>OZ251500.1:0-3162299 GCA_965242755.1 Dehalococcoidia bacterium
GTTCTTGTCGGACGGGCTCGACTCATACGGCTTGGCGATGTTGTACGGCGGACTCGTATGCACGAGGTCAACGCAACTGTCCGGCAACATTGCGAGGACCGCCGCGGCATCGCCCAGCGCAACGCCGCCCTCGAAGCCGCGCAGACCGTCCGCGTCCGCAGGATCGCGGAGGTAACGCGCAAGCGACGGGTGCGGCGGCGACATTGACGAGGCTTGCATAGCCAAGCCAGTCTACCGCAAAGCCTGCTCATAGGACGCGCGCCCCTTGCGCCGCCGCGCCCGCGCCTCATACGATGGAGCAATGGCGAACCTCGTGGCGGCGCAGGCGACGAGCAGGAGCGCGCGCGGGCAATGTCTCATATTGTCTCATCCTCGTCGCAAAAGTCTCGATGGATGGAAGGAGAGCGCGCGTGATGAACGACGAGCAGGCCGCCTACTGGCGCGGATTGCATCGGGAGCGGCCGGAGCGCGTCGAGGCGCCGGGCCCGGGGCAAGAGTCGGTTTGGGACTACCCGCGTCCGCCCCGCGTCGAGGCGGTTTCAGCGCGTCTGCGCGTGGAGTTCGCGGGCGTCGTCGTCGCGGAGACGGAGCGCGGCCTGCGCGTCGTGGAGACGGCGAGCCCGCCCGCCTACTACTTTCCGCCGGAGGACGTGAAGACGGCGCTGCTGCGCCCAATGCGCCACCGGACGTTCTGCGAATGGAAGGGCGAGGCGGCGTATTGGACGCTGACCGCGCGCGGACGCGAGGCGGAGGCCGCCGCGTGGAGTTACCCGTCGCCGAGCGCGGGCTACGAGGCGCTGGCGGGATGGTTCGCGTTCCACGCAGGGCGCGCGGACGCCTGCTACGTCGGGGCGGAGCGCGCCGCTCCGCAGCCGGGCGGCTACTACGGCGGCTGGGTCACCGAGTCGGTCGTCGGCCCGTTCAAGGGCAAGCCCGGAACGGAGCGCTGGTAAGCGCGCGGCAGGCTAGACGTCCAGCCAGCCTCGGCCCTGCAGCGCGCCCCGCGCGTAGGCGACCTGCCCGCCGTGGTGAACGGACTCGACGATGACGCCGGGGAGCCGCTCGCGCAAGGGAACGAGGTCGGTTCCGCGCACGGGGGGAACGAGGCGGTTGAGATCCGCGTCCGTAAGGCCGTCGAGGAAGGCGTCGGTGTTGGCGCGGACGGCCTTGTAGTAGGCGGTCAGCGTTTCGGCGTCGGGCGGGGCGAAAGCGTCCACCTGCTCGTTGGAGTCGCCGTTGCCGCGGTACGCGGGATCGGGCGGCATCCCGAAGCGCTCGTGCCAGCCCTCGCGGACCCAGACGGTTTCGGTCTGCGTGATGGAGTTGACGGCGTAGTCCTGCACGCGGGAGAGGTGCCACATCAGCCAGCCGACGGGGTTGGACTCGGGGGCGGGGCGGCGGCGCAACTCGTCGGGGGAGAGGCCATCGACGGCGGCGAGCATATAGCGCTCGTTCCTGTCGAGCGCGTCTTTGATGACTTGGCCTATGGCGGACATGCGATTCTCCTGCGGGGTTGGGTTCTCTTGCCCGCGCGCCCGGCTCCTCTCCCGATGGGCGGGAGAGGAGCCGGGCGTTGGCGCTTGCGCGCCGACTGGATTCCCGCCTACGCGGGAATGACGGTCGTAGTAGGTTCCCGCCTATGCGGGAATGCCGGGGGTAGGTTCCCGCTTTCGAGGGAAGCCTACTGGAGCCCGGCGATGCGAGGTTCCGTCCGTCCGGGCGCGGGGTTAGGAGATGGCGATGGTCGCGCCGGAGGCTTCGAGGCGCTTCTTGGTCTCCTCGGCGTCTTCCTTGCTGATGCTTTCGCGGACGACGACGGGGGCGCTCTCGACGAGGTCTTTCGCCTCGCGCAGGCCGAGGGTCGTGAGTTCGCGGATGACCTTGATGACGTTGATCTTGTTGGCGCCGACGTCCTGGATGGTGACGTTGAACTCGTACTGCTCCTCTTCCGCGGGGGCTTCGGCTCCGGCGACGGGAGCGACGGCGACCGCGACGGGAGCGGCGGCGCTCACGCCGAACTCCTCCTCCAGCGCCTTCACCAGTTCGGAGAGTTCCAGAACGGAGAGGGACTTGATCGACTCGATCAACTCTTCCTTGGTGGCCATTTCCTTGTTCCTCCTATGCGTTCGTTGCGTTCGTTTGTTCGTCGCGGATCGGGGGCGGGCGCGCTAGGCGGCGCCCAGTTGCTCGGCGCGGCGCTGCAGGACGATGGCGAGCCCGCGCATCGTTCCGCTGAGGACGTTGACGAGCCCGGCGATGGGGGCGTTCATCTGCGCCAGCAGTTGCGCGAGCAACTGGTCTTTGCCGGGCAGAGCGGCGAGCGCGGCGACCTGCGCCTCCGTGAGGAGGGCGGCGTCCATCACGCCCTTCCGCACGCGCAGTTCGACGCGGGCCTGGCGGATGTGCTCCGTGAGCGTTTTCGCCGCCGACACGGGGTCGCCGTAGCCGATGACGACGCCGGTCGAGCCTTCGAGGACGCTGCGGAAGGCTTCGATTCCGGACGCGCCGGCGGCGATGGCGGCGATCCGGTTTTTGACGACCTTGTACTCGACGCCCTGTTCGCGCAGGACGCGGCGGAGGTCGGTCATCTCGTTGACCGTGAGGCCGGAGAAGTCGGTGGCGATGACGATGGACGCCCGTTGCAGGCGCTCCGCCAGGTCGGCCACGGCCTCTCTCTTCGCTTCGGTCGGCACTGCGCTCACCTCTCTTTCATAAAAAAGACCCGCCTCCGAAGACGCGGGCCCTGCGCTCCCGTCCGGCTGGGGACGGGGCTTGCCAGGCGCGCCTCGGCGGGCCCTTTTCGGCTTAACCCCGCGCTTTGCGGGGACCCACGGTCTTCGGCGTTGTTGTTCGCGGACGCCTCTAGTCTACTCCACTTTCATCGCCATTGTCGCGCCGACGTCCAGCGGAACGCTGGGGCCCATCGTCGTCGCCATATGCGCCGTCTTGACGAACTGGCCTTTGACGGCGGAGGGGCGCAGGCGGTTGATCGTGTCCACGACGGAGGCGATGTTGGCGAGCAACTGCTCGTCGGGGAAACTGGCCTTGCCGACGGGCGAGTGAATGACGGCGGTGCGGTCCATCCGCAGTTCCACGCGGCCCTTCTTGGCCTCCGCGATGGAGTTGGGGATGTCCTGCGGCTGGACGACGGTGTTGGTGCGGGGGTTGGGCATCAGGCCGCGGCGGCCGAGTATCCTGCCGAGCCGCCCGATTTTGCCCATCATATCCGGGGTGGCGATGGCGACGTCGAAGTCGAGGAAGCCGCCTTCGATGCGCTCAACGAGGTCGTCGGCGCCGACGACGTCGGCCCCGGCGTCTTGGGCGGCGCGGGCGCGGTCGCCGGAGACGAACACGGCGACGCGGACGGGGCGCCCGGTGCCGTGCGGGAGGGATGCGACGCCGCGCAGTTGCTGATCGGCGTGGCGCGGGTCGGCGTTGGTGCGGAAGTGCAACTCCACCGTTTCGTCGAACTTGGGGGCGGCGGTTCGCCGGATGACGCCGAGCGCCTCCGCCGGCTCGTAGCGCCGCTCTCTGTCGATGGCCGACTCCGCGGCGCGGTGGCGCTTGCCGTGCTTCGCCATTGCTACTCTCCCACGGCGACGCCCATGCTGCGGGCGGCGCCCTCGATGATCTTGACGGCGGCGTCCACGCTGGCCGCGTTCAGGTCTTTCCGTTTGGCTTCGGCGATCTCCCGCAGTGCGGCGCGGGAGATCGTCCCCGCGCTCTCGTGGCGCGGGCGCGTCGAGCCCTTCTCGACGCCCATCGCCTTCCGAATGAGTTCGGCGGCCGGCGGCGTCTTGGTGACGAACGTGAAGGACGAGTCCTCGAAGACGGTGATTTCGGCGGGGATGATCGTGCCCGCCTGGTTGGCCGTCCGGGCGTTGTACTCCTTGACGAACTGCATGATGTTGATGCCGTGCTGCCCCAGCGCGGGCCCGACCGGGGGCGCGGGGGTCGCGCTGCCGGCGGGCAACTGCAGTTTCAGAACGGCGCGGACTCTCTTGGCCACGTTATGCCCTCTCCACTTGCAAGAAATCCAACTCGACGGGCGTCTCGCGTCCGAAGAAGGAGACGAGAACACGCACCTTGCCCTTGTCTTCGTCGACCGCGTCCACGGCGCCCATAAACTCGGCGAACGGGCCGCCCGTGATCCGCACCATCTGGCCCGGCGTGAGCCCGACCTTGACGCGCGGGGTGGGCGCGTCCATCCGGCTGAGGATCCGGTCAACCTCCCGCTGCTCCAGCGGCACGGGCTTGGGGCGACGCTCGCGCTCGTCCTCGGAAGAGATGAAGCCCGTCACGCCCGGGGTGTTGCGGACGACGTGCCAACTGTTGTCGTCCATCAGCATAAGGACGAGGATGTAGCCGGGGAATATCTTGCGCTGGACGGACTTGCGCTTCCCCTCCTTCATCTCGATCTCTTCTTCGGTGGGCACGACGACGCGGAGGATCCGGTCTTTCACGTCGAGCGACTCCACGCGCTGCTCGAGGTTATGCTTCACCCGGTATTCTTGCCCGGAGTACGTGTGGACGATGTACCACCGGGCTTCGATCTCGGTGATGACGGCTTGCTCTGTCATTCGAGCCTGTGCCTTGCCTTTCCTCGATGCGCCGCGCGGCGCAGGCGGGTTCCCCCGCCTACAGGAACGCGCGCTCCACCAACTGGCTGAAGCCGAAGTCCCACAATCCCAGGAACACGCCGACCACGGCGGACACGCCGATGACGAGCAGAGTGAGGCGCGCCGCCTCCTCGCGGGACGGCCACGTCACCTTCGTCAGTTCGCCGTAGATCTCGCCGATGAACGAGAAGCGGCCGCGGCGGCGGGCCTGGCCGCCCTCGTCCATCACGGCGCGAAGCGGATTGCGTCCGCGGGCCTGCGCCATGCTACCGCACCTCGCGGTGCAGCCGGCGCGAGCGGCAGCGCGGACAGAACTTGTTCAGCTCCATCCGGTTCGGGTCGTTGCGCCGGTTTTTCTCGGTGTGGTACGTCCGCTCCCTGCACTCGGTGCAGGCCAAGTTGATCAACTGGCGGACGTCGCCCTTCTTCTTGGCCACGCGCCGCTCCTTACTTGACGCTCGTGATGACGCCCGCGCCGACGGTCCTGCCGCCTTCGCGGATCGCGAAGCGCAGGCCGGGCTCCATCGCCATCGGGCTGATCAGTTTGACGCGCATCTGCGTGTTGTCGCCCGGCATCACCATCTCGACGCCGTCGGGCAAGCCGATCTCGCCGGTGACGTCGCTGGTGCGGATGTAGAACTGGGGCTTGTAGCCGCTGAAGAAGGGGGTGTGGCGGCCGCCCTCGTCCTTCGCCAAGACGTAGACCTCGGCTTCGGCTTCCGTGACGGGCTTGATGGAGCCGGGCTTGGCGAGCACCTGCCCGCGCTCGATCTCATCGCGCTCGACGCCCCGCAGCAGCGTGCCCACCGCGTCGCCGGGCTCGGCCTCGTCAAGCAGTTTGTGGAACATCTCCACGCCGGTGACGGTCGTCTTGTGCGTCTCCTTGATGCCGACGATCTCCACCTCGTCGCCCGGATGGACGACGCCGCGCTCGACGCGCCCCGTCACCACGGTGCCCCGGCCCTTGATGGAGAACACGTCCTCCACGGGCATCAGGAAGGTGCCGTCGCGCGGGCGGTCGGGAACGGGGATGAACTCGTCGAGTTGCTTGACGAGTTCCTGGACGCCGGCGAACTCGGGGGCGGCGGGGTCGGAGTTCGAGGACTCCAGCGCCTGCAGCGCGCTCAGCCGCACGATCGGCGTGTCGTCGCCCGGGAAGTTGTACTTGCTCAGCAACTCGCGGATCTCCAGTTCCACCAGTTCGAGCAACTCCTCGTCGTCCATCATGTCGACCTTGTTAAGGGCGACGACGATGCGGGGCACTTCGACCTGGCGGGCGAGCAGGATGTGCTCGCGCGTCTGGGGCATGGGGCCGTCGGGAGCGGAGACGACGAGGATCGCGCCGTCCATCTGCGCCGCGCCGGTGATCATGTTTTTGATGTAGTCGGCGTGGCCGGGGCAGTCCACGTGCGCGTAGTGGCGGTTGGCGGACTCGTACTCGACGTGGGCGATGTTGATGGTGACGCCCCGCGCCTTCTCCTCCGGCGCGCTGTCGATCGAATCGAAGGCGCGGAACTGGCCGGCGCCCCCCATAGCGAGGACTTTCGTGATCGCCGCCGTGAGGGTGGTCTTGCCGTGGTCGACGTGGCCAATGGTGCCGACGTTGACGTGGGGCTTCGTCCGCTGGAACTTCTGCTTTGCCATCTAACCCTCTGCCTCCTGTTGCTCTCTGTGTCCGTTTCGCGCTTGCGTTTGGGGCCCCGGCCTAGCCGGGGCGTTCCTGCGGCGGGGCGCCGCGCATGGAGCCCACAATCGGACTTGAACCGATGACCTCGTTCTTACCAAGAACGCGCTCTGCCGCCTGAGCTATGTGGGCGATGCTTGCTTGTTGCTTGTTCGGGAATGCGGCGTGGTGGAGGGAGCAGGATTCGAACCTGCGTAGCCCTGAGGGCGTCAGATTTACAGTCTGATGGATTTAGCCGCTCTCCCATCCCTCCACGGCGTATGCCCGCGTCTTGGCTCCGTTCGTATGCCTCTGTCTCTTGCTCGCTGTCTCGTATCCTGCGGGGCGGCCGCGCCTTCGGCGCCGCTCCCCTTGCCCCTCCGCGCGCCGCATTGGAGCCCGAGGAGGGAGTCGAACCCACAACCTGCCGATTACAAATCGGCTGCGCTGCCGTTGCGCCACTCGGGCTGGGACGGCAATGCGCCCGCAATCAAAAAAGACGGCCCATCGGCCCGCCCAACTGGAGAGTATAGAGGAACCCGCGCGGCGGTGTCAACTGCTTGCGCTCGCTCCCCGCCGCAAGCGTCGGCAAGGGGCGGGAGGCCGTAGGTTCCCGCGAAAGCGGGAATGACGGGGCGTTTACGTAGGAGGGAAGCGGCGCTGCGCGTCGGATGCGACCCTCACCCGCCGCTTCGCGGCGTCCTCTCCCTGGCAGGGAGAGGGGATTCAGAAGCGCTGCGCGGCCTGGCATCCGCATGCGCGGCGGAGCGGTGTAGATTTCGCGCGCTAGGCGAACTCCCTCTATTCCCGCTTTCTTGGCGGGGAGGCGAACAGCATTAGGGCGAGCATCACCGCGGCGACGCCGGCGAATAGGGCGAACGCGGGCGCGTAGGAGCCCGTCTCGTCGCTGATCCATCCCGCGAGCACGGGGCCGAACGGGCTGACGGCGCGGAACGGCGCGGTGAACCCCTTGATCGCGCCCAGCGACGCGCGCCCGAAGTAGTTGGCGACGAGCATCACCTCGATGACGTTCCGCATTCCCGCGCCGACGCCGAAGACGAGCGCCCAGACGACCGCGAGCGGGTAGTCGTCGGCGATGAAGAGCAGCAGCATCGCGGCCAGCACGAACGCCGCCTGCGCCATCGCCCCGAGACGGACGGGCACGCGCTCCATCACAAACCCCACCGGCACGATGGAGATCGCCGACGTCGCCGCGAAGATGGAGACGATGGACACCGTCTGCGGGTCGCTCAGCCCCTTGTCCAGAAAGATGGGCGCCATATGCAGATTCGTCGCGCCTTGCACGAAGGGCGTGCACATCAGAAACGCGGTGATGAGCCAGAAAGCGCGCGTCCGCCGCGCCTCGCCGAGCGTCCACGACTCCTCGTCGGCGTCTACGCGGACGGCGCCGGACGCTTCGCTCTCGCGCGTCGGAGCGGGGGCGGACGCGCCGTCGGGCAGCAGGCCGTGGTCTTCGGGCTTGGCGCGGAGGAGGAGGAGCGCGGGAACGACGATGACGACGCCGGAGAAGCCGGCGAGCGCGACGAACGCGGTTCGCCAGTCGGAGGCGGCCATCACCGCGTAGATCAGAATCGGCAGAATTGCTTGGCCGGAGCGCTGGCCGACGGACTTGAACGCGAGCGCCCGCCCGCGCCGCCGCACGAACCACTTGGCGACGGCGACGGACGTTCCGATTTCGACGCCTGCGATGGCCGACCCGCGCGTCAGCCCGAAGAACGTCCAGAAGTGCCATCGCTCTTCTATAGCGGAGAGGCCGAGCAGCGCGCCGGCGATGCAGACGCCCGCCGCCGCGACGACGACGCGAGGCCCGTAGCGGTCGACGAGCCGCCCCGTGACGCCGGACGCGACCGCGCCGGACGCGCTCCCGATGAGGAAGCCCATTGAGATGGTCGTCCGCGACCAGCCGAGTTCGTCCTGAATCGGCTTGATGAAAATGGTGAAGACGGGGCCGAAGCCGGGGACTTCCGCGAACGTGGCGAGGAACGAGGCGGCGACGATGGCCCAGCCGTAGTTGGCGCGGCGCAGCGGCCAGAATCGAGGAATGCCCGGCGGATGCGGATGCAGAGGCGGATGTTGCGCCGACGTCATCGTATGGACGCCCTTGGGCGCCGCGTCGGACGTTGGGGCGGACGCCGCGGCTGAGGCGGGCGGGCGGAGGAGTTACGCAGCGGCGAACGCCTTTCGCAACTCGCCGGCGGCCTCCTCAATGGCGGCGTGCGTCCGCCCGAGCGGAAGCCCGGCGTTGAAGAAGGCGTGAATCGTCCCGTCGCAGCGCGTCAGGCGCGTGGGGACGCCCGCCGAACGGAGGCGCTCCGCGTAGGCTTCGCCCTCGTCGCGCAGCGGGTCGTACTCCGCCGTGAGCACGAACGCGGGCGGCAGGCCGGAGAGGTCGGCGGCGCGCATCGGAACGGCGTAGGGATTGGCGGCGTCCGCCTCGCCGGAGAGGTAGCAGTCCCAGAAGTAGCGCATCGTGTCGTAGGAGAGGCCGTAGCCGTCGCGGTTCTCCTTGTAGGAGGGGCGCTCGAAGTCCGTGTCGGTTACGGGGTAGATGAGCGTTTGGTGGAGGAGGCGGGGGCCGCCGACGTCGCGGGCGCGGAGCGCGACCGCCGCCGCGAGGTTGCCTCCTGCGCTCGCGCCCGCGACGGCCAGCCGCGAGGGGTCGCCGCCGAACGACTCGGCGTTCTCCGCCGCCCACAGCGTTGCGGCGTAGGAATCGTCGAACGCCGCCGGGAACTTGTGCTCCGGCGCGAGGCGGTAGTCGACGTAGACGATGATTGCGCCCGCCGCGTTGGCGAGCGTCCGGCAGGTCGCGTCGTTCGACGTCCGGCTGCCGACGACCCATCCGCCGCCGTGGAGCCATAGGCAGACGGGCAGCGGCCCGGGCGCGTCCGGGCGGTAGACGACGAGCGGAATGGGGCCATGCGGCCCGGGCGCCTGCGCCTCCCGGATCTCCGCGACCTCCGGCCCCGGCTGATAGGGGAGGGCATCCTGCATGGCCCGCGCCTCTTGCGGGCTGACCTCGTGCTGGGCGGGGACTCCTGCGGCTGCTCGCCGCTCCAGCAACTCTTTCGCGTCGGGATCGAGCGGCACCGCGCGCCTCCTGCGGGAATGGCGGGGATTATACGCGGGACGGGGGGAATGACTTGGGTCTCCCTTATCCCGTTGCGGCGGACGATGCGACGGGTCAATTAACGGGAACAGGCCCCGCGAAGCGGAGCCTTGATGGTTCCCCGTAGGGCGTTCCTGCGAAGCCGTGGCCTCTTGGTATGCACGGCAGGGCAGGCGTCACTGAGTTATCCTGCGCCACTCTATTCGTTGGCGGCGGAGTTGTCAATGCCTCGGACGCTCGGATTGGACCTCGGAACGAACTCGGTCGGCTGGGCGCTCGTCCGCGAGGATGGGGACGGCGCAAGCGGCGCGATGGAGGGATGCGGCGTCCGCGTCTTCGAGGAGGCGGTGGACGCGAAGACGGGCGCGCCGAAGAATCAGGCGCGTCGCGGGGCGCGTCTCGCTCGGCGCGTTTTGCGGCGGCGCGCCCGCCGCCGCGCTCTGCTGCGGAAGCGCCTCGTTGAGGCGGGGCTGCTGCCCGCCGAACTCGCAGGCGAGAGCGACTTGGAGCGCAGCCTCAACGACCTCGGCGACCCCTACGACCTCCGCAAGAAGGCGTTGGACGAGACGCTGGAGCCGCATGAGATTGGCCGCGTTCTGCTGCATCTCTGCGCCCGGCGCGGATTCCTGAGCAACCGCAAGACGCGGTGGGGCGCGCTGCTGGGGGATCCGGACGCCAAGGATCTGATCGATGAGATGGAGAAAGCGGAGCGCGAGCGGAAAGCGGACGCGGGCAAGAGCGCGAAGGCGAAAGAGGAGGAGAAGGAGCAGGGTAAGGTCATCGCGGAACTGGCCGATCTCTGGAACGCGATGAAGGCCGCGGGAGCGCGGACGCTCGGCGAATATCTCGCCGGCCTGCCGGAGGGCGAGCGCAAGCGCGAGCGTCACACCGACCGGCAGATGCACGAGGAGGAATTCGGGAAGGTCTGGGCGGCGCAGGCGGAGCGCCACCCGATGCTCACCGAGGAGTTGCGGAAGCGGCTGTTCGGGACGATATTCCATCAGCGCGCGCTGAAACTGCGGGGCGGCCGCATCGGGACGTGCTCGTTCGAGCCGCTGCGCCCGCGCGCCGCGAAAGCGCGGCTGGAGAGCCAGCGGTTCCGCTTGCTGCAGGATGTGAACCACCTCGACGCGGCGGGCATCTGGCAGGACGACTATTCGTTGGCCTGCGAGCGGCGCAAGGTCCTGCACCCCGTTATGCAAGCGCAACTTCCGCCGTGCGGCTCGTGCGGCGCCTGCATGAAGCGCAAGAGCCTCGCCGACGCGCTGGAGACGCAAGGCTCTATGACGTGGGGCGGGATTCGCAAGTTGTTCGGCTTCCCCCGCAACGTGAAGTTCAACCTTGAGGAAGGCTCCAAAGAGAAGGGGCTCACGGGGAACCGCACCGCGGCGCGGCTGCGCGGACTCATCCCCGGTCGGTGGGACGCAATGGACGACAGCGAGCGCAAGCGGTTGGTCGAGGATCTGCTGACCATCGAGAACAAGCGCGCGCTCTTTCACCGGCTGTGGGAGAAGAGGGGATTCGAGAAGGAGACCGCGCTGCGCCTCGCCGTCGCGGAGTTCGAGGATGGCTACGCAAGCCACTCGCTCAAGGCGATGAACCGCATTCTGCCGCACTTGGAGCGCGGAATGATCTACTCCGACGCGCGCAAGGTCGCGGGCTACGGCTACGAGGCGCCTGAGGCGGGGGACGCCGAATTGCTCGGCGCGCCGCCCGCCGACCTCCGCAACCCCGTCGTGGAGCGCGCGCTGCACGAACTGCGGCGGGTCGTCAACGCCGTCATTCGGCAACACGGCAAGCCCGACGTCATTCGCGTCGAACTCGCGCGCGACCTGAAGATGACGTCGAAGGACAAGGCGAACTTTCAGCGGGTGCAGCGCGAGAACCAGAAGATGAACGAGGAGGCGAAAGCCGAACTCGCCAAGATCGGCGTCGCGCAGCCGTCGCGGGACGACCAACTCAAGTACCGCCTCTGGCGGGAGTGCGGCGGCGAGTGTCCGTACACCGGCAAGACGATCAGCATCCACGAACTCTTCAGCGGCGACGTGGACGTCGAGCACATCGTTCCGTACAGCCGGTGCTTCGACGATTCGTTCCTCAACAAGACGCTTTGCTTGGCGACGGAGAACCGGCGGGTGAAGCGCAACAAAACGCCGTGGGAGGCGTATGGGGACAGCGCTCGCTGGGAGGAGATCCTCCAGCGCGTTCGCGGCTGGCCGGAGGGGAAGAGCAAGCGCCGGAAACTGGCGGCGTTCGCGCAGGAGAAGGTGGACGCCCTCGACGACTTCGTGTCGCGGCAACTGAACGACACGGGCTACATCAGCCGCGCGTCGCTCGCCTACCTGAAGACGCTCGGCGCGGACGTCCAGGTCAGCAAGGGCAGGCCGACGGCGATGCTGCGCCGCTTCTGGGGATTGAACCGCATCCTCGCCGGAGACAGCCCTGACGCGGCGGCGGTCGCGGAGAAGAACCGCGCCGACCACCGCCATCACGCGCTGGACGCCGCCGTCATCGCCGTGACCGACCGGTCGCTCTATCAGCGTCTCTCCCGCATCGCCGAGCGGAACGAGTCGGCGGGGCTCGACCCTATCCTCAAGGGCCCGGTGCCCGATCTCCCCTGGGGGCGGTTCGCCCGCGACGTCGAGGATGCGCTGTCCGGCGTCGCCGTCTCGCATGCGCCGCTTCGCAAACTCAGCGGCGCGCTTCACGAGGACACGGCCTACGGGCTGCGCGAGGCGCGGGATGACGGGACGCTCGTCGTGCATTACCGCAAGCGCCTCGAAGACCTCACGGACGCGATGGCGGACAAGATCGTGGACCCTGCGCTGCGCGCCGCCGTGAAGGAGCGCATTGAGCGGGCTGGCGGGATCAAGAGCGCTTTCGCCGACTTGCGGGAGCGCCCGTTGCGCCATCCGACGAATCCGGTTGGCCGGCCGGTGCGCCATGTCCGCATCCAGGAGAACAAGTCGGCGGAGCAGTTGTTCGCGGTCGACAGCCAGCGAACGCGGAGCGGCGCGCCGTTCAAGTATCACGCCTACGGCAACAACCACCACGTCGAAATTTTCCGCAACGAGGAGACGGGCAAGATCGAGGCAAGGTTCGTCACGATGATGGAGGCCGCCGCCCGCGCCCGCCGCCGCAAAACGCCCATCGTTGACCGCGAGTGGGAGGGCCGAGAATTCCTGATGTCGCTCGCCATCAACGATATGGTGGAACTCGACGAGGACGGGACCGAGTCTCTCTATCGCGTGCAGAGGCTGGAAGCGCCTGCTGGCCTGGAACTCAGACACCACCAAGCGGCTACACTGAGCAACAGGTCCGAGCAAGTCCGCGTGGTCATCAGCAAACTCGTGTGCGAGCGGAAGATGCGGAAGGTCAACGTCTCGCCGATTGGCGAGTTGAGGAACGCGCGTGATTAGGCGGACGGTGGAGGTCTCGTCGCCGGCGCATCTGCGGGTCGAGCGTTCGCAACTGGTCATCGAGCGCGACGGCGAGCGGGCAGGGCAGGTTCCGCTGGAGGACCTCGGCGTCTTGGTCGTGGACAATCCGGGCGCGGTGTTCACGCAGAGTTTGCTGAACGCCTGCGCGGAGCATGACGCGACGGTCGTTCTGTGCGACGACAAGCATTTGCCAAGCGCGATTCTGCTGCCGATGCAGGGGCACAGCGTGCAGGCGGAGACGATTCGGGCGCAGACGGCGATGTCGCTGCCGTTGCGGAAGCAGTTGTGGCGGCAGATCGTGCGCGGCAAGATTGCGGGGCAGGCCGAGGTTCTGCGCGAATGGACGGGGACGGACGCGCCGCTGCGGGAGTTGGCGGGGCGGGTTCGCAGCGGCGATCCGGACAATGTCGAGGCGCAGGCGGCGCGGGCGTACTGGCGGCGGCTGTTCGGGCCGGAGTTCCGGCGCGACCGCGAGGCCGGGGGCGTGAACGCGCTGCTGAACTACGGCTACGCCGTGCTTCGCGCCGCCGCCGCGCGGGCGGTCTGCGCCGCCGGGCTGCATCCGTCCATCGGCCTGCATCACCACAACCGCTATGACGCGCTCTGCCTGGCAAGCGACCTCATGGAGCCGATGCGTCCGATGATCGACCGCTCCGTCCGCGCACTGACGGACGGCGATGGGGAGGCGCCGCCGCTCGGCAGGGATGCGAAGGCGGCGTTGCTAGGCGCGTTGAGCGAGGGCGTTCGGATCGGGGAGCGCGAGTTTCCGCTGCTGATCGCGATGCAGACGCTCGCGGTGAGTCTGCGGCGGGCCGCCGTCGAGGGGCGGGGGCGCCTCGAATTGCCGTCGCTTGGCGCCGCATAGCGGTGGACGCGCGCCCGCCGCGCCGTTTAGCCTTGACCGCCGATGGCGTTCGGCGGGTTCAGGACATTGTGGGTATTCGCGCTCTTCGACCTTCCGGTGGACACGAAAAAGGCGCGGAAGGAGTACGTCCGCTTTCGCAAGCGGCTGCTGGACGACGGGTTTGTGATGCTGCAGTACTCGGTGTACGCACGGCACTGCCCGAGCGAGGAGAACGCGCAGGTACACGCGAGGCGCGTGCGGGCCGCGCTGCCGCCCGACGGGGAGGTGCGCGTGTTGACGCTCACCGACCACCAGTTCGGGCGGATGCAGGTGTTCCGGGGCAGAATTCGCCGCCGGACGGAGCAGCCGCCGGAGCAACTCTCCTTTTTCTAGCGCGGTTGACCCTCCGTTTTCCGCATGGCGGCCTTGTGCGCGGGCGTAGGTAGTATAACTCAGTGACGCCTGCCCGCTGTCCACAACGATACTGGAGACTTTGGCGAGGTCAAGACAAAGTATAACTCAGTGACGCCTGCCCGCTGTCCACAACCACGTGACGTGAGTGGACGTCGGCGTGGTCAGTATAACTCAGTGACGCCTGCCCGCTGTCCACAACGTCGACGATGCGGTCCGAAACTTCCTTCTAGTATAACTCAGTGACGCCTGCCCGCTGTCCACAACTGAGGAGTGGGCGAACACTGCAGCCTCGAAGTATAACTCAGTGACGCCTGCCCGCTGTCCACAACGTGGACGCTGGGCGATGAGTTGGCGCGGCAGTATAACTCAGTGACGCCTGCCCGCTGTCCACAACGTCCCTGTTCTCCGGGATGTCCTCCTTCATAGTATAACTCAGTGACGCCTGCCCGCTGTCCACAACCGTTCCGCTGATCGTCCCGCGCCCGCTCCAAGTATAACTCAGTGACGCCTGCCCGCTGTCCACAACAACTCCATCGGGCGGGCGGCATGCCCGAAAGTATAACTCAGTGACGCCTGCCCGCTGTCCACAACATTGACGACGGCGGAGCGCGATGCGCTCAAGTATAACTCAGTGACGCCTGCCCGCTGTCCACAACTCCTCGTAGACTACTACGGCCCCGGCCGTCAGTATAACTCAGTGACGCCTGCCCGCTGTCCACAACGCGGGTGAAGAACGGCAAGAGTCGGCTGGAAGTATAACTCAGTGACGCCTGCCCGCTGTCCACAACTCGCGCGTCGCGGGGACGACCGTGAAGGCCGGGTCCGAGTATAACTCAGTGACGCCTGCCCGCTGTCCACAACGTCTCCCTCATAGATCCCTCTGCTACCTACAAGTATAACTCAGTGACGCCTGCCCGCTGTCCACAACCGCGTGGGGCGCCGTGAGTATCGCGCCGCCAGTATAACTCAGTGACGCCTGCCCGCTGTCCACAACGCGTGCGTAGGGATGAAGAAGAGGCCCTGCAGTATAACTCAGTGACGCCTGCCCGCTGTCCACAACCGCGATTACTTCCGCTGCTGCGGCCGGCGAAGTATAACTCAGTGACGCCTGCCCGCTGTCCACAACGATGTCCTCGACGAGGCTCTCGAAGCGCTAGTATAACTCAGTGACGCCTGCCCGCTGTCCACAACCATCACTCGTTCGGATCCGGCGCGAACGCTAGTATAACTCAGTGACGCCTGCCCGCTGTCCACAACGCATCCTCCAACGTCGCGCCGTCGTGGAGGAGTATAACTCAGTGACGCCTGCCCGCTGTCCACAACATTCAAGTGCTGCAGGAAGACGTGGCCGCTAGTATAACTCAGTGACGCCTGCCCGCTGTCCACAACCAGGTAAGTCGCCGCCGCGCTCACGCCATGAGTATAACTCAGTGACGCCTGCCCGCTGTCC
Source organism: Dehalococcoidia bacterium (assembly GCA_965242755.1). Taxonomy (GTDB): domain Bacteria; phylum Chloroflexota; class Dehalococcoidia; order Lucifugimonadales; family Australimonadaceae; genus Bin16. The sequence goes on from OZ251500.1 coordinate 15,561, forward strand.
ACAACCCAACGACGGCGCGGGGGGGACGGCGACGACAGTATAACTCAGTGACGCCTGCCCGCTGTCCACAACACACGGCGGCGGGCTCCGCGAAGATTAAAGTATAACTCAGTGACGCCTGCCCGCTGTCCACAACCATCAACGCCGCGAACCGCGCACGCTGCCAGTATAACTCAGTGACGCCTGCCCGCTGTCCACAACAAGGGCAGAAGAGGAGAGTCCGATGACCGAAGTATAACTCAGTGACGCCTGCCCGCTGTCCACAACGGCGAGGTCAAGCACGCCGTTCGCGCAGCCAGTATAACTCAGTGACGCCTGCCCGCTGTCCACAACACCAGTTATTGCTCTGAGACGTGAAGACGATAGTATAACTCAGTGACGCCTGCCCGCTGTCCACAACCGTCGGCCTGTGCGGTCGCTGGCGCGAGAGAGTATAACTCAGTGAAAGAGGAGTTGGCGCTCTACCTGCTCTACTCCGACACGGAGTGCCCGCATCAGGGGTTGGGCGGCAAGCCGCCCCTCCAAGCCTTGTGATTCTGTCAACGAATTACTTGACATCTACAATTCCCGCGTAGGCGGGAATCCAGTCGGCGCGATAGCGCCATGACGGGGCGCAACGCGCCCCGTCCCCCTATGATCCCAGGCGCCACGCCCTGTCCGCGTAGGCGGGAACCTCCCCTCCGACGCCACGCCCTGCCCGCGAAAGCGGGAATCTACTAGGGCGCCCGGGCATGCTCGCCCCCAATCCCCGCAATGCGCCGCTCTTTGCGCGCTAAACGCCTAGACCCGCGCGCCAACCTGTGCGAAAGTTGCGGGCGGACGGAACTTCGTGCAGCCCTCCTACGCAAAGAAACCCATCCGCGCCGCGCTCCTCGTCGTCGCGGGCGCCCTCCTCATCGCCGCGCTTGCGCTCGCGTCGGTCGAGCGCGCTCCCTTCGACGCGCCCGGCGCCGGCGGCAACGTCGTCCTCGCGCAATCGTCCACGCCCACGCCCGCCCCAACGCCGGCGCCCCCTACGACGGAAGCGCTGCTGCAACTCGTCCGCGAAATGCAGCGGACGCTCGCCGTGATGCAGGAAACGCTGCGCGTCATTATGGCCGCGCTCGACGCCCAGGCGACGCCCGCGCCTACTCCCGCTCCCGCAACGCCCGCCCCGACGGCGACGCCCGCGCCGCTCCCCCCGACGCCCCCGCCTCCCCAGACCATCGAGCCTACTCCCGTTCCCTTCACGCCGACCCCGTCGCCTGCGCCCACGCCCGCCCCCGCCAACTTCGCGGAAGCGTTGGAGCGCGCGCGCGGCGCCGTCGTCGAACTCAGAGCGGGCGGCAACGTCTGGACGGGCGTCTTCTTCAGCGAGCACGGCGAAATCATCACGACGTCCGACGGGCTGGGAGCGTCGCCCATCGCCCTCTTCCGCGTACAGGGCGGACCGAGCGGCTACGCGTGGGTGACCGGACGTGACGACAACGCCGGGCTCGCGCTGCTGGAGCCTGTCGGCGAGGCTCGCTCCTACGACTACATCCCCTTCTCCGCCGATCAGCCGCTCCTGAACCAGGGCGTCGGCGTCGTCCAATACACCGGCCTCGCCTCCGCGCCCGAAACGCGCAACACCATCGTCACCGGCTTCCGCCCCTCTTTCACCGGCTACAACTACCTGCAGATACGGATCGCCGACGCGGCCACGGCCAACGGCGCGGTGATCGTCAACGCCGACGGCAAGATCCAGGGCCTGCGAATGCCCGCCTCCTTCATCGCCGCCAACAACATCGGACGGCGGGGCGAAGTGTTCGCCGTCGCGTCGGCGGGCGTCGGCGGCAACGCGATTCCGGCGCTCCGGGGCGGACTCAGCGTCATCAAGCCCTCCGCCATCTCCCCAAACCAGAACATCATTCCGCCTATTCCGCTCATCTTCTACGGAACGATGACGGTGGACGGCCTCCTCGCTCCTGCGGGAACGCGCCTCTACGCCCGCGTGCAGGCGCCCGGCAGGCCGGACGTCTGGTTCAGCCGGCAGACGAGCGTGCTCGGCCAATACGACTTCCCCGTATCCGTCCCCGACCGGGGCTACTCCCGCGCGACCGTCGAGTTTTGGACGGCGGGCCGCGTCGCCGACGCGACCGGCGCCTACCGCACCGGCTCGCCCGGCTCCTCCTCGAAACTCGACATCGCGTTCTAAGCGCCCTACCCTGCCGACCCGCCCGCGTAGGCGGGAACCCCAAGGATCGTCATTCCCGCGTAGGCGGGAATCCAGTCGGCGCGATAGCGCCACGACGGGGCGCAGGAAGTGACGCAGGGTCTTCCCCCTAGCGCGGGCGCCGCTCACTGCGCCGTGATCGTTTGGCCGCCGTCCACGACGAGCGCGTGCCCGGTGACGTAGGACGATTCCTCGCAGGCGAGGAAGAGCGCGCAGTAGGCGACCTCCTCGGCGAGCCCCATGCGATGGAGCCCCGCGACGCGCCGTCCGCTCGCCTCGCGCTGATCCGAATCGAGAGGGCGCGGTCGCGGCGGATACTCGCGGATGCGGTTCGTGTCTATCGGCCCGGGGCAGACGCAGTTGACCCGCACATCCGGCCCGTAGTCCACCGCGAGTTGGCGCGTCAGGTTGATCAGGGCGGCCTTCGTCGCGCTGTACGCCGGATACCGGGGGCTCGCCAGCACGCCGAGGCTCGACGCGGTGATGACGATGTTGCCGCTTCCGCGCTCCATAAAGTGGGGCAGCGCGGCGCGGACGCCGTGGTAGACGCCGTTCAGATTCAGTTGCACGACGTGCTCCCACTCCTCGTCGGTCATTTCGTGAATCTTGCGGCGGACGCCCGTGCCCGCGTTCAGGAAGAGGACGTCCAGTCCGCCGAATTCGGCGATGGCCGTCCCGACGACCTCCTCGCACGCCGCCTTGCGGGAGATGTCGCCGAGGACGAAGCGCGCCTCGCCGCCGTCGCGCTCGATGAGCCTGTCGACGCGGGGGGCGCCGCGCTCCGCGACATCGGCGCACACGACCTTCGCGCCTTCGAGGGCGAACAGCCGCGCCGACGCTCTCCCGATGCCGCTGTCCGCCGCCGTCACCGCCGCGACCTTGCCCTCGAGCCTGCCGCGCCCTGCCGTCATTCGCGGATGCTCGCCGTCCCGCTCGGTCATTGCGTTCCTCCTACGGAGACTTGCCTAACCTCCCGCCCTGCCCGCGTAGGCGGGAATCCATGCGGCGCGAAAGCGCCAAATTCGCCTCTCCCGATGACGGGAGAGGCCGCCGCGAAGCGGCGGGTGAGGGGTTGCCGACAGGGCGAACAAGCGGGGTTGGCTGGGGATGATGGATTCGAACCATCGTTGCCTGATCCAGAGTCAGGCAGCCTACCGCTAGCTGAATCCCCAGCGCGGCAATTCGCAGTATACCCCAACCGCGGCAGACCTCCGCCTCCCTTTCACTGCGGCGCGCTTGCGCTTGAGGGACGCGGCGGCGGCGCTCATGCTCGCTCCGCTCGATTCCGGCGGCTGATGGGCGCGTCGGCGCGGGGCGCATGCCAGTCGTGGGTTTCGGCGGCGGCGGCGGCTTCGGCGACGAGGGCGTCCACGTCGAGGCGCGCCTCGCATGCGGCGATTTCGTCGGGCGCTACGGCGGTGGAGACGGAGCGCGGCGCGAAAAGCGAGCAGCAGTCCTCGTCGGGCAGGATGGAGGTTTCGAACGAGCCGATGGCTTTCGCTTGGGCGATGATTTCGGGTTTGTCCATGCCGACGAGCGGGCGGAGGATAGGCGTCGCGGCGGCCTGGTCGATGACGGCGATGTTGCGGAGGGTTTGGGACGCGACTTGCCCGAGGCTTTCGCCGGTTACGAGCGCGTGGGCGCCCTCTTTGGCGGCGAGCGCCTCGGCGATGCGGATCATAAAGCGGCGGTAGGCGACGACGCGGAGGGGGCCGGGCGTTTCGAGGATGACTTGGCGCTGGACGCCGGCGAGCGGGACGAGGAGCAGGCGCGTGTCGTATTGCCATGCGTTGAGGAGCGCCGCGAGGTCTTTCGCTTTGCCGCGTGAGCGCCCCTCGACGAGCGGGAAGGAGTGAAAGTGAATGAGGACGGCCTTGCAGCCGCGCCGCATCATCCGCCATGCGGCGACGGGGGAGTCGATGCCGCCGGACAGCAGCGCGGCGACTTTGCCGCCGACGCCGACGGGGAGTCCGCCCGCGCCGGGGATTTCGTCGGTGTAGACGAAGGCTTCCTCGCGGCCGACCTCGACGCGGAAGTCGACGTCGGGGCGAACGAGGTCCACGCGAGCGCCGGACGCCTCGCGGACGGCGTCGCCGAGCCGGACGTTGAGGTCGTGGGAGGTGAGCGGGAAGCGCTTGTCGGAGCGGTTGGCGGAGATGCGGAAGGAGGAGAAGGAGCGGGAGCGGGCGGTTTCGAGGAGCAGGCGCTCGACGTCGGCGTAGTTGGGCTCGGCGCGGGCGGCGAGGCTGAACTTGACGGCGCCGAACACCTGAGCGGCGCGGCGGCTGACCTCGCCCCAATCGGTGTCGGGCGCGAGGCGCATCCGCGCCATCATGCGGGTCGCCCAGACGCTTTCGACGCCGGCGCCGGCGGTCGCGCGCCGCATGTTCTCGACGAGGCGGCGCGTGAAGGTCGGCTGGTTGCGGCCTTTGAGTCCGATTTCGTGGAACCGGACGATCACGTCGCGCGGGGGGTTCATTGGGCGCGCCTCTTACGAGGAACGCCGGATTTCGTTGTTGGGGACGGGGTCATTTCGTGTCATCGGGGGCCTCCTTTTTCCGTGTTGGCCTAGTTTTCGGGCGTTTTGGCGTGAGCGGTTTTGAGCGGTCGTCCGCCGCGCCTCTTTGTTCGCCGCCGCCGCTCGCCTCGTTGGTCTGGGTTGTCATTGGTCCATCGTAGGGATAGATTGGGCGAGGGCGCAAGGGGCGGATGTCGCGTGTTGGGGCTCCCGCTTGCGCGCCGAGATGATCGTCGACGCCAAGCGGAACGCCCCCTTGCTCGGCCCCAAGAAGATCATCCCAACCCTCCGCGACGCCCATCCCGACCTGCGCTGGCCCGCGCCCTCCACCGCCGGCGCCATCCTCGACCGCGAGGGCCTCGTCAAGCGCCGCAAGCGCTCCCGCCGCTCCCCTCCCTTCGCAGACCCCTTCGCAGACGTCCGAGCCCCCAACGACTGCTGGGCCATCGACTTCAAGGGCTGGGCGCGGACGGGCGACGGCGCGCGCCTTGACCCCCTTACGCTCATCGACGCCGACTCCCGCTTCCTCATCGCCTGCGAGGGCCTCGCCCGCCCAACCTTCGCCCAAGTCCTGCCGGTCGTCGAGCGCGCATTCCAAGAGCGCGGACTCCCCGCCGTCATCCGATCCGACAACGGCCCCCCGTTCGCGTCCTCCGGCCTCGGCGGCCTCTCCGCATTCGCCGTCCGCCTCGTCAAACTCGGCATCACCCCCGAACGCATCGCGCCCGGACACCCCGAGCAGAACAGGCGCCTCGAACGCTTCCATCGGACGCTCAAGGAGGCGGCGATGAGCCCGCCCGCCGCAACCCTCGCCGACCAGCAGCAGGCCTTTGACGCCTTCCGCCGCGTCTACAACGAGGAGCGTCCGCATGAGGCGCTGGGCCAGCGCCCGCCGGCCTCCCGCTACGCCCCGTCGCCGCGCCCTTACCCCTGCAAAGTCGCAAGCCCCGAATACGGCGATGGCGTCGAAGTGCGGCGGGTGCGGAGCAACGGGGAGATCAAGTGGGCGGGGGAGCGCGTGTTCCTCAGCGAGGCGCTGGTTGGCGAGCCGGCGGGGCTCGTTCGGCATGACGATCGGAGCTGGGCGATCCGGTTCGGCCATTTGGAGATTGGGCTGCTGGACGGGCATGCCATGCGTATAATCAAAACCCCCGTCAGGGCGTTACCTATGTATCCGGGCTAGCGTCACCCATGTCTCCGGTCGTTCAGCGTAGCGGCGGGTGAGGGTCGCAGGCGGCGCGCAGCGCCAATCCTGCCCTCTCCCGATGCGGGAGAGGGCAGCCGCGTAGCGGCGCGCGCGGGTCGCCGAAGCGTGGCGAGTACAATGACTTCGGATCAATCGCAGTGATGGAATCCTGACATACTTATGACATTACCCTCCCACCCGAAGAATTGGGCGGTCGCGCTTATGAGAGCGCTTGCGCCGCATTGGGGCGCGCTGCTCGCGCTTGCGCTGTTTCTGGCCGTTGGGCTCGCCGTTCTGGATGACTACGGCGTTACTTGGGATGAAGGCGAGCAGGTCCTCACCGCCCAATACAACCTCGACTACATCATGCGGGCCGACGCCGGCATTGTGGAACTAGGACGCATTCATGCGCATGGCGTCTTCTACGGCGCCGCGTTCGAATTGCCTCTCCTACTCGTGGAGCGCGCCTTCGGCATCCAAGACTACCGCGGTATTCATCTCACACGGCATCTGCTGACGCACTTGTTCTTTCTCGTCGGCGGGCTCTTCGCCTACCTCCTCGCCCGCCGATTGTCCGGCGATAGCGCTGTCGGTCTCTTTACGATGTTGATTTTCTTGCTGCATCCGCGCCTGTACGCGCACTCGTTCTTCAACAGCAAGGATATTCCGTTCCTCGTTCTGTTCGCCGTCGTGTTCTTTCTAACGCACCGGGCGTTTCGCAGAGACAATATCCCCACGTTCGTTCTGCTAGGCGCCGCGGTTGGCGTCCTCGTCAATCTTCGGATAATGGGGATTGTTCTGCTTGCGGCGATTCCGTCGATGCGGGCGATCGACTTCGCGTTCGCGCAAGGCAAGGCTGAGCGCAAGCGCGTCATCCTCACGACCGGCGCATTTGCGCTAACGGCGGCGCTCTCCGTCTACGCGCTGCTGCCGTACCTATGGAGCAACACGGTTGAACGCGCCGCCGAATGGTGGACGACGCTCTCCGCTCATCCAAACGTTCCCCATGAGCTCTTCAGAGGAATGATCTACCCAAGCACGGAGTTTCCCGCGGATTACGTTCCGGTTTGGTTCTCCATTGCGAGCCCGCCGTTCGCGCTGGCGCTCGGGCTCATTGGCGCGGGGGCCGTTCTCGGCGGCGCCGTCCGGGCTCCGCGTATTGCGATTCGGAGCGGGATTCTGCGGTTCGGTCTGCTGCTGATCGGTTGCGTGGCGGCCCCTGTCGCCGCAGTGGTTCTACTGGACATGAATGTCTACAACGGGTGGAGGCACTTGTACTTTCTCTGGGCGCCGTTCGCGCTGCTGGCGGCGTGGGGGCTGCATGGTCTTGTCGGAACGCTCTCCGCGCGGCGGCTGCGGGCGGCGGCCTACGGAGCGGCGGGCGCAGGCTTGGCTATGACCCTGGCCTCAATGGCGCTCATTCATCCAAACCAGCAAATCTACTTCAATTTCTCCGTGGACAGAGTAACCCCCGACTATCTGCAAACGCAGTACGTGATGGATTACTGGCGCCACCCGATACTGCAAGCGGTTGAATGGCTCTCGGACAACGCCAACCGCATCCCGGACAAGGCGGCGCCGACCGCGCGAGCGCAGTTCTACCCGACCCGAGAAAACATTGCGTTCCTGCCGGATGCGGCGAGAGCGCGCATCGCGGGAAACACCGGTTTCACGCTCGTTCACCCTGGGGGCGCGGGCGTGGGGGACTGGTGGGCGCGCTCCGCCCGCGCGCTGCACCGCGCGCAGGTCTACGGCAACACGATATTGACCATCGAACGGAAAGACGACCTGCAGGCGGTCTACGACGCGACGCGAGAGCGCGAGCCCGTCGTCGTCGCCGCATATGACATCCACAGACTGGGCGGCGCGGTCGCCCTCGTGATGGAGCCCTGCGCCCCGGCGTACCTATACGTGTCCGCCTCTTTGCGCGCGGCGCCGGTTGATCCCCGCGACTTGCCGCCCTGGCGCGAAGGCAAACGGCGGGAGGTCCGCAGATTCGTCCTTGCCAACCACGGCGCGTACTTCGACGGCAAGTGCGTCGCGTCGATCCCTCTCCCTGGTTACCCCATCGCCGAATTCAGTCTCGTCCAATGGAGCCCCGAACTGCTGCCCCGCGCGGCCGCGCGGGAAGCGATGCGCCACGCGAAGAAGAAGGGTCGACTGCTCGCCCGCTCCGCCTACGACGTCTACTTGTCCGACGGCGAACTCGTCTATGTCCAAGAGCAATGCGACCCGCTAGAGACGGAGCCCACGTTCCACGTGAGCGTGTTTCCTCAGCGCGTAGACGATCTGCCGGAGCAATGGCGCGAACGCGGCCACCAACGATTCTGGTTCGATTTCCACAAGCATGGCGCATTGCTGGAGGAGGGGGCATGCGTCGCGCTGTTCCCCTTGCCGGAATACCTCATCGCTGCGATCCGGACGGCGCAGTACGTAGAGGGCGGGGACAATATATGGGAGGCGGCGTTCTCCGCGAATCCCGAACCCTACGCGGCGGCCTACCGCGCCGTCGCAGGGAGCGAGCCGCTCTCGCTCGCCGCGTTCGACCTCCACCTCATCGACGGCGACCTCGTATACGTCAAGGAGCCGTGCAAGCAGGCGGATACGGAGGCGCGATTCTTCTTGCACGTTATCCCCGAGCGCGCGAGCGATTTGCCGGAGGCGCGTCGGGAATTGGGCTTCGATAACTTGGATTTCCGGTTCTTCCTGAACGGGGCGTGGTTCGACGGCAAGTGCGCCGCCCGCGTCGCCTTGCCGGACTATCCCATCGCGAGCGTTCGGACGGGGCAGTTCGCCAGCGGCGTAGGCGAAGTTTGGAGCGCGGAGTTCCTGCCCTCTCCCGCCATCGGGAGAGGGCAGCCGCGTAACGGCGGGTGAGGGTCGCAGGCCGCGCGCCAAGCGCCAATCCCGCCTCTCCCTATGGCGAGTACAATGACTTCGGATCAATCGCAGTGACGGAATCCTGACATACTTATGACATTGCCGCCCCCGAAAAATTTGCGCCGCGCGGGCGCGCCTATGACGACGCTAGCGCCGCACTGGGGCGCGCTGCTCGCGCTCGCGCTCTTCCTGATCATCGGCCTCGCCGTTCTCGACGACTACGGGGTGACGACGGACGAGCCTGTCCAACGGCGGACCGTTCAGGCGAGCCTGAGGTACGTTGCAGGCGGCGACCTCGCTGTCTTTCTGTCCTCGCTCACGTATAGCGAGGATAGATTCTACGGGATGGCGTTCGAGGCTGCGATTATCCTCGTTGAGCGCGCCTTTGGGTTGGAAGAGGGCCGCGGCGTTTGGACGTTGCGCCATCTGCTCATTCATCTCTTCTTTCTGGCGGGCGGGCTGTTCGCCTACCTTCTCGCCCGCCGATTGTCCGGTAATAGCGCCGTCGGTCTCTTTGCAATGGCGCTTTTCCTGCTGCATCCGCGCCTGTACGCGCATTCGTTCTTCAACAGCAAGGATATTCCGTTCCTCGCGCTCTTTATGGTCACGCTCTTTCTCGCGCATCGGGCGTTCAAGAGGGATACGGTTTCCGCATTTATTTTGGCGGGAGCGGCGGCGGGCGCGCTAGTTAATCTGCGGATTTTCGGCGTCATTTTGCTCGCCGCTATTCCGGCGCTGCGCACGCTGGATTTCCTTACCGCAGAGGAATGGAGGAGGCGCAAGCGCGTTCTCGTCACGACTGGGGCGTTCGCGCTGGCATGCGGACTGACGCACTACGCTCTGCTGCCGTACTTGTGGGCGGATCCGGTTGGGCGCGCCGTCGAGTGGTGGGCGACGCTCTCCGATCATCCCCACAAACCTTATGAACTGTTCCGCGGCTTGCTCGGGCGGAGCGCGGACTTCCCCGAATATCTTCCGGTCTGGTTCTCGATTACGAGTCCGCCGTTCGCGCTGCTCTTGGGGCTGGTCGGCGGGGCGGCCCTATTCTTCGCGGCGGCAAAGCGGCCGTGGGCGGCGATTCGCAACGCGCGGCTGCGCTTCGCGGCGTTGCTGTTCGGTTGCTTCGCGCTGCCGATTCTCGCCGTGGTTTTGCTGGATGCCAACGTCTTCAGCGCTTGGCGGCACCTGCACTTCGTTTGGGCGGCGTTTTCTTTGCTCGCCGCGCTTGGACTGCAATGGCTGGCCTCCTCGCTCCGCTTGCGGCGGCTGCGAACGGCGGCCTACGGAGCGGCGGGCGCAGGGCTGGCGGCGGCAATCGCCTCAATGGCGCTCATCCATCCCAACCAGCAGGTCTATTTCAACTTCTTCGTTGACCGAGTTGCGCCGGAGCAATTGCGAACGCAGTACGTGATGGACTATTGGGGTCATCCGACGCGGCAAGCGCTGGAGTGGATCCTCGAGCGCGACGCATCTTCTTCAGTTGCGGCGAACCTATCCGGCGACGACTCCATAGCCGTCAACCTGAGCCTTCTGCCGGATGCGTCTCGGGAGAAGTTCGCGTGGGCGCCAAGCCCTGACGCGCTTACGATCAAACACGGACACGGAAGCCGGCCTGATCTCGTGGCGCATCGCGTGCAGATCTACGGCAACACGGTGATGACCGTCGAACGAAAAGACGATCTGCAGGCGGTCTACGAGGCGACGCAAGGGCGCGAGCCTATCCTCGACGCCGCCTTCGACATCCACCGGCTGAACGGAGGGCTCGCGGTCGTGATGGAGCCTTGCGCTCCGTCATTCCTAACGGAAACCGCGCTCAGTCTGCGGATATTCCCGGTCGACCGAGGCGATTTGCCTGGCCATCTGAGGGATAAGGGTTTCGAGCCATGGCGAATTGCTCTCGCAACGCAGGGCGCGTTCTTCGATGGCAAGTGCGTCGCGTCCTTTCCAATTCCGGACTATCCCGTCGCCCTCTTCGAGTTCATCTGGGAGCCGGAACCGCTCAACGACAACCCGGCGCGGGAGTCGATGCGCCGCGCGGAGGCGGATGGGCGCCTCCTGACGCGCTCCGCCTACGACATCTACCTCTCCGACGGCGAACTCGTCTATATCCAAGAGCCGTGCGACCCGCTCGAGACGGAGTCCGTCTTCTATCTCGATGCCTTCCCGATTCGCGCGAGCGACCTTCCGCAAGAGCGGCGAGGGCGCGGGTACGAGCGCTTCCACTTCCGTTTTCACCAGCGCGGGGCGCTACTGGAGGATGGGACGTGCGTTGCGCTGTTCCCCTTGTCGGACTATCCGGTCGCCGCTGTTCGGACGGGGCAGCGGGCGGAAGGCGAGGGCGACCTATGGAGCGCGGCGTTTTCGATGAATCCCGAACCTTACGCGGCGGCCTACCGCGCCGTCGCGGGAAGCGAGCCGGTCGCGCGAGGCTCGTTCGACCTCTATCTCATCGACGGCGACCTCGTGTACGTCAAGGAACCATGCGAGCAGGCGGACACGGAGGCGCGATTCTTCCTGCATGTCGTTCCGGAGCGCGTAAGCGACTTGCCGGAGGCGCGTCGGGGGGCGGGATTCGACAACTTGGATTTCCGGTTCTTCCTCAACGGGGCGCAGTTTGACGATCAGTGCGTAGCGCGCGTTGCGCTCCCGGACTATCCCATCGCCAGCGTTCGGACCGGGCAGTTTGTCGGCGCCGAAGGGGAGATTTGGAGCGTGGAGTTCGCGCCCTCTCCCGATGGCGGGAGAGGGCAGCCGCGAAGCGGCGCGCGCGGGTCGCCGCAGAGGAGAGCCGAAGCGTCGGCGAGTATAATGGCTCTGATCAGGCGAAATGATGGAATCCTGACATGCTTATGACATTACCTCCCCCCCGAAAAATTTGGCGGTCGCGCCTGTTTAAAGCGCTCGCGCCGCACCGGGGCGCGTTGCTCGCGCTCGCGCTCTTTCTCATCGTCGGCCTTGCCGTTCTTGACGACTACGGGGTGACGCTGGACGAGCCCACCCAACGGCAGACCGTTCAGGCGAGCCTGGGTTATGTTGCAGGCGGCGACCTCGCTGTTTTCCTGTCCTCGCTCATACATAGCAGGGAGGATAGGTTCTACGGGATGGCGTTCGAGGCTGCGATTATCCTCGTTGAGCGCGCCTTGGGGTTGGAAGAGGTCCGTGGCGCCTGGGCGCTCCGCCACCTGCTCATTCATCTCTTCTTCCTGACGGGCGGGCTGTTCGCCTACTTTCTCGCCCGCCGATTGTCCGGCAATAGTCTCGTCGGCCTCTTTGGGATGGCAATTTTTTTGCTGCATCCGCGTCTCTACGCGCACTCGTTCTTCAACAGCAAAGATATTGCGTTCCTTGCGATGTTCGCCGTCGCGCTCTATCTGGCGCACCGCGCATTCAGACGGAACACGGTCGCCGCGTTTGTCCTGCTGGGCGTCGGGGTCGGCATACTTCTGAACCTTCGCATTATGGGCGTTGTTCCGCTTGCGGCGATTCCAACGCTGCGGGCGCTCGATTTCACGTTCGCGCAAGGCTGGGCGGAGCGCAAGCGCGTTCTGCTAACAACCGGAGCGTTCGCTCTGGCGAGCCTCCTCACGGCCTACGCGCTGCTGCCGTACTTGTGGGCCGACCCGCTCGCTCGCGCCGCCGAGGGGTGGACGACGTTCTCCGACTATCACTATAAGCCTCACGAATTGTTCCGCGGCTTGCTCGGGCGGAGCGCGGACTTTCCCGAATACATCCCGGTTTGGTTCTCGATCACGAGTCCGCCTTTCACGTTGCTCTTGGGGCTCATCGGAGGGGCGGCGATTCTCCTCCGGGCCGCCAAGTCCCCGCGCGAAGCGTCGCGGAACACGCGGCTGCGGTTTGGTCTGCTGCTGGTTGGTTGCGCCGCGGCGCCCGTCGCCGCGGTGGTTTTGCTGTCCGCGAACGTCTACCAAGATTGGCGGCATCTGTACTTTCTCTGGGCGCCGTTCGCGCTGCTCGCCGTAGTCGGGCTGGCGGCGTTGCCCCGAGCGTTGGGGCGACCGCGGCTGCGGGCGACGGTCTACGGAGCGGCGGGCGCAGGCTTGGCCGCGACGCTGGCCTCGATGGCGCTCATTCATCCAAACCAGCAAGTCTACTTCAGTTTCGCCGTGGATAGAGCCGCCCCTGACCATCTGAGAGCGCAGTATATGATGGACTACTCGGGCCATCCGGGGCTGCAAGCGCTCGAATGGCTCTTGGACAACATCGACTCCTTCCCAGACGAGACGTCTGGGATACCAGCCCATAGGGATGTCTGGCATGTCAGCCGCGACAACATAAGGTTTTTGCCGGACGCGGCGTTTGCGCGCATCAAGAAGATCAAAAAAACCGCTCATGTCCGCATTCAGTGGTGGGGGTGGGCGCGGTCCGCCCGCTCGCTGCATCGCGCGCAGGTCTACGGCAACACGATATTCACCATTGAGCGAACGGACGACCTGCAAGCCGTCTACGAAGCGACGCGGGAGCGCGAGCCCGACGTCGTCGGCGCCTATGACGTCTATGAGTTGGACGACGTGGTCGCTCTCGTGATGGAGCCCTGCGCGCCATCGTTCATAGAGAACGTGGGCGCAACCTTGCGCGTGACGCCGGTCGACCCCGCCGACTTGCCGCCGTGGCGCGACGGCAAGCGGGTAGAGACTAGCGGCTTTGGCTTCTCCTACTACGGCGCGTTCTTCGACGGCAAGTGCGCCGCATCCCTCCCGCTCCCTGATTATCCCATCGCCGATATCGAGTTCATCTGGGAGCCGGAACTGCTGAGCAGCGAGGCCGCGCGCGCGACGATGCGGCGCGCGAAAGAGGAGGGGCGCCTGCTTGCCCGCTCCGCCTACGACGTCTACTTGGCCGATGGTCAACTCGTCTACGTCCAAGAGCCGTGCGACCCGCTTGATACGGAGCCTCCGTTCCGCGTAAGCGTGTTCCCGCAACGCGCGGGCGACCTGCCGGAGCAATGGCGCGAACGCGGCCACGAACGATTCGGGTTCAATTTTCATCAGCGCGGCGCGCTGCTGGAGGAGGGGGCATGCGTCGCGCTGTTCCCCTTGCCGGACTACCCGGTCGCCGCTGTACGAACGGGGCAGCGGGCGGAAGGCGAAGGCGACCTATGGAGCGCGGCGTTCCCGACGAACCCTGAGCCTTACCGGACGGCCTACCGCGCCGTCGCGGGGCGCGAACCGCTCGCACGAGGCGCGTTCGACATCCACCTCCGCGACGGCGACCTCGTGTATGTCAAGGAACCATGCGAGCAAGCGGATACGGATGCGAGATTCTTCCTGCATGTCGTTCCCGAGCGCGCGAGTGATTTGCCGGAGTCGCGTCGGGAGTTGGGATTCGACAACTTGGACTTTGCGTTCTTCCTCAACGGGGCGTGGTTTGACGCCCAGTGCGCGGCCCGGGTCGCCTTGCCGCCCTATCCCATCGCAAGCGTTCGGACGGGGCAGTTCGTCGGCGGCGCTGGGGAGATTTGGAGCGCGGAGTTCTCCGTGGGGCGGTAGACGGGCAACCCCCGCGCGCCGCCGCCAACCCTACAACTGCCGCAGTTTGGGGTCGAGGCGGTCGCGGAGCCAGTCGCCGAAGAGGTTCATTGAGAGCACGGTGAGCATGATGGCGAGCCCCGGGATGACGGACAGCCACCAGGAGGTCGTGATGTAGTCGCGGCCCTCCGCGATCATCACGCCCCACGCGGGGTTCGGCGGCGGAATGCCCGCGCCGAGGAAACTCAGCGACGCCTCCAGCAGAATGACGTTGCCGACCTGCAGCGTCGCCAGCACGATGATGGTGTTGACGACGTTGGGAAAGATATGGCGGAAGATGATGCGGAGATGGGACGCTCCGGCGACGCGCGCCCGCGCCACGAAGTCCATCTCCTTGAGCGTGAGCGCCTCCGCGCGCACCTGCCGGGCGTAGCGCGACCACAGCAGCAGCGCGACGACGGCCACGGTCGTCGCGGTTCCCGGCTCGAACAGAACGACGAGCACGAGCGCGAGCAGGATCAGCGGGAGCGAGAGGTTGATGTCCACCAGCCGCATAATGACGTGGTCCCACCAGCCGCCGAAGTAGCCCGCGAGCAGCCCCAGCAGCGAGCCTATCGTTCCGCCGACGGCGAGCGCCGCGAGGGAGACGAGCGCCGCCGTGCGCGCCCCGTAGATCATCCGGCTGAGGATGTCGCGCCCCAGCCGGTCGGTGCCGAGCGGATGGCTCCATTCGCCGCCGTCCGTCCACGCGGGGGGCAGAAGGCGGTCGCGCAGGTCGCCGTCTATCGGATCGTGGGGCGCGACGACCTCGGCGAAGATGGCGGGAATGACGAGCGCGGCGAGCAGGATGCCGACGGGAACGACGGGGTAGCGCCGGAGGAGCGTCCATGCGCGGCGGAGCGCGCCGGGCGCGGCCGGGCGGTCGAGCGCAGGGGATGCCGCCGCGGTCGCCATTGCGGCTTACGCCTTCCCTCCGCCGTAGCGGACGCGCGGGTCGATGTAGGCGTAGAGGATGTCGACGGTCAGGTTGATGGCGATGAACATAGCGGAGATCATCATCACGAGCGCCTGCACAACGGCGTAGTCGCGGGCGAGCACCGCGGAAAGCGACAACTGGCCGATGCCTGGCCAAGCGAACACCGTCTCCAGCGTCACGACGCCGGTCACCATAATGCCCGCGATGATGCCGAAGAGCGTGAGCGGTGGGATCGCGGCGTTTTTCAGCGCGTGCTTCCAAATCACCTTCCATTCGGGCGCGCCCTTGATCCGCGCGAACTTCACGTACTCGCTGTCCAGCACGTTCAGCATCGCGGAGCGCGTGAGCCGCATAAAGGCGGCGACGGAGAACCAGCCGAGCGCGACGCCGGGGAGAATGATGTGCGTGAAGCCTCCGCGCCCGGACACCGGCAGCCAGCCGAGGTTGACGGAGAATATCCAGATCAGCACGATGCCGAGCCAGAACGGGGGAAGCGATTGGCCGAGCAGCGCCGTGAACTTGCCGACGGCGTCGATGAGCGAGCCTTTCTTGACGGCGGAGACGACGCCGATGGGAACGGCCATCAGCGCGCTGACGAAGAGGGCGAAGCCGGCGAGTTGCAGGCTCGCCGGGAGCGAGTCGAGAATAAGCGCCGACGCGCTCTGCCCCTGGAACTTGATCGAATCGCCGAAATCGAGCGTGAGCGCGTTGCCCAGGAACAGGAGGTACTGCCTGTAGAGGGGTTGATCGAAGCCCCAGAACGCCTCGAGGCGGGCGAGGTCTTCCGGAGTCGCGTCAACGGGCGCGAGCACGTCGAGCGGGTTGCCGGAGAGGCGCGCCAGGACGAAAACGATGATGCTGACGCCCCACAGCGCGATCGCCGCGTGAAACAGCCGTATGACGATGTAGCGTTGCATCGCGCTGTCTGCGTCTTCGCTCGTCCCCTAACGACGCGGAACCTATAGGGAGACCTTGCATACCTAAACCGCCCTGTCCGCGTAGGCGGGAATCTAGGCGGCGCGAGCGCCGCTCCTCTCCTACGCGGGGCCCGTCATCCCCGCGAAAGCGGGAGCCTACTGGGCGCCGAATCGCGGCGGGTTGGCTGTTTCACGCATTATACTTGCGCGGGCTGCAATGACGAGGAAGGCCCCCCGCGTAGGCGCGCGAAGGGGCGAACGGCGAGCACGGCGAGAGAAGGAGCGGCGATGCAAATGCAGGACGTTGTGATCGTGAGCGGGGCGCGGACGCCCGTCGGCAGGTTCGGCGGGGCGTTCAAGGACGTTCCGGCGTCGGACTTGGGGGCGGCGGCCATCCGCGCGGCGGTGGAGCGCGCCGGCATCCGCCCGGAGGACGTGGACGAGGTGATTATGGGAAACGTCCTGCAGGCCGACGAGACGGGCTACGTCGCGCGGCGGGCGATGCTGAAGGCGGGGATACCCGACTCCGCGCCGGCGATGACGGTGAACCGCGCCTGCTCGTCGGGTCTGGAGGCGATCAATCTCGCCGTCCAATCCATCGCGACGGGCGAGTCGGAGGTCGTCGTCGCAGGCGGCGCGGACAGCATGAGCCGCGTTCCGTATCTGATGCGGGGCGTGCGGTTCGAGGGGCCGCGGATGGGGGACTACGCGGTCACGGACGGCCTAACGATGGGGCTGACCTGCCCGATTTACGACTATCACATGGGCGTCACGGCGGAGAACGTGGCGGAGCGTTTCGAGGTGAGCCGCGAGGCGCAGGACGAGATGGCGGCGGCGAGTCATCAGCGGGCGGTTCGCGCGCAGGCGGAGGGACGCTTCGACGCGCAGATCGTTCCGGTGAGCGTTCCGCAGCGGCGCGGCGACCCGGTGACCGCGTCGATGGACGAGCATCCCCGAGCGGACACGACGGCGGAGGGGCTGAGCAAGTTGCGCCCCGTGTTTAGGGAAGGCGGAACGGTGACGGCGGGCAACTCGGCGGGCGTGAACGACGGCGCGGCGGCGGTGGTCGCGATGTCGCGGGAGCGCGCGGAGGCCGAGGGCATCGAGGCGCGCCTGCGCTGGGTCGGGCGCGGCGTCTCCGGCGTGGACCCGTCGGTGATGGGAATCGGGCCGGTGCCGTCCACGCGGAAGGTCCTCGAGAAGACGGGGATGGGGATCGGCGACTTGGACGTGATTGAGTTGAACGAGGCGTTCGCGGCGCAGGCGCTCCATGTGATCCGCGAATTGGAGATGGACTGGGAGCGGACGAACGTGAACGGGAGCGGCATCTCGCTGGGGCACCCGGTGGGGGCGACGGGCGCGATTATGACGGTGAAGTTGATGGAGGAGTTGACGCGGCGCGACGGGCAGTACGGCCTCGTCACGATGTGCGTTGGCGGCGGGCAGGGCGTCTCGACGATATTCGAGCGGCTGAACTAAACTCCCGCCTGAGGTTCCTTGCAATGGCGCTCATCACCCCGACCGACCGCGCGCTCGTCAACGTCATCGCCGCCTACGAGCGCGAGATTACGGGCCCGCGCCTCTCCGCGAACGACCTGGCGCGCATCGCCGAGTCAATAAAGCGCATGATGCTGGACGAGATCCATTCCGCCAAGTCCGCCCGGTGAGCGTTGAATCGGCAACCCATTTTCAATATGAGCATGAGCCGAGACCAACCGCCCCGCTTGCCCGGCAAGGACTCCGTTCGGAAGTTCGTCTGTCTTGCAGCGCTCTCGGCGCCGTGGCTCGCTCTGCTGGCCTTCCTCGCATGGAGCGCGCGGCGGTTTCTGCTTGACGACGCCTTTATCAGTTTCCGCTACGCGCGCAACCTGTTGGAGGGCAACGGACTCGTCTGGAACCCCGGCGAGCGCGTCGAAGGCTACTCCAACTTCCTGTGGGTCTTGGAACTCGCGGCGATATGGGCGGCGACGGGCGTTCCGCCGGAGGACGCCGTGTGGTGGTTGTCGGCGGCGTACACCGCCGCGACGCTCGGCGCGATGGCGTGGTGGGTTTGGCGGCTGCCTGGCCTGCGGGACAGAGGGTTAGTTTGGTGGATGGCGCTGGGGCTGCTGTGCGCGAGCGCGACATTCGCTAAGTGGACTTCAGGCGGCGGACTGGAGACTCGCCAGTTCACGTTCTTCGTCGTTTTGGTGGTGGTCGCGTTGACGGCGCATAGGGGGAGCAGGCGCGGGTTGCTGGTCGCGTCGTTCAGCCTTGCGCTTGCGTCGCTGACGCGGCCGGAGGGTCCGCTGGTCGCGGCGTGCTGCTTCGCGTGGTGGGCGGGGCAAGAGTTGGCGGACGGAGAGCGGCGCGGCGGCGTCCGGGGATGGGCTCTGGATGCGCTGCGGCGGATTGACTGGCGCGGGACGTTGGCGTTGGCGCTGCCGTTTCTAGTGATCGTGGGCGCGCACTTCCTGTGGCGCTACTCGTACTACGACGAGTGGCTGCCGAACACGTACTACGCGAAGTACGTTCGCCCTTGGTGGGACATCGGGTTGCAATACTTGGCGGGGGCAGGGTTGGCGACGGAGCTGTATCTGCTGTTGCCGTTGGGGGCAGGGGCGGCGTGGGCGAGATGGCGCGAGGGGCGGGACTTGGCCTACGCGCTGCCGCTGCTGATCATTGCGCTCCACGCGGTCTACCTTGCGCGAATCGGGGGCGACCACCTTGGGCTGCGCCCGCTGGATTTCTACTGGCCGTTGCTTGCGTTGCCGGCGGCGGACGGGCTCGCGCGGGTCGGCGCGTCTGCGGCGGCGGCGTGGGATCGACTCCGCTCGTCGCGCGCGCGTGAGTCGGGGGGGGGGGGGGGGGTACTGTATGCGTTGGATGGCGGGAAGAGTTCGCGCAATGGCCGTTTGTGGGCGGTTGCGCTGTTTCTGCCCGTTCTGTTCTACGCCGGGGCGATCCACGGGGCGCTGTTTTGGGAGGCGCTCTCCCCAACGGAGGAGCGGGATCCTCGTCTCTGGCGGCCGAAGTGGGTTCCTCCCGCTCCTGGGCTGCCCGCGCTCGTCGGTCTCTCCATGCAATTGCGCGATTCGGCCCAGCGCCGCGGCTCCGGCATCCGCTTGGGCCTCCGCAGTCATCATCCAGCGTGGGAGGCGTACGAAGACATGGAGCGCGGGCTTATTCCCGACGACGCGGTCGCCGTTGTCGCCGCAGCCGGCATAAGGCCTTACTATTTGCCCGACTTGACGTTTGTGGACTACAACGGACTCAACGACTGGGTCATCGCCCGCAATCCTGATACCTACCCTGACAGCGAACGCTATCTCGCGCACGAGAGAAGACCTCCGCCCGGCTACTTGGAGGAGCGCGGAGTGAACTTCGCTGTTCATCCCCCAGCGCCCAACGTGGGGGCCGCTCTTTCGGCGGCGTCTAAATCGCCAGGGTTTGCCCCGTGGACGAACGACCTTCAAGCGGCAGTCTACGCGACGGAGTTCGCGCCGAACTTGTGGATGCCGTTCAACGCTCCGTCCCTTGAATGGGTCGAGGCGCGGTTCGACTCGTTCGTCACCGCCGAAGACCTGCAGACGTTCGCGCCGCGATACGGACGTCTCATGGCCGACTCCGAGTTCGACGTCTACGCGGCGCCCGCCTCCGACTCTCCTCTCTCCGGCGGACGGCGGACGCTTGTCTATGTACGGGAGCCTTGCGCGGAGGAGGACGTCTCCGCCAGGTTCTTCCTGCACCTGTTTCCCTCGAACAGAAGCGACTTGCCGGAAGACCGCCGCGAGTTCGGATTCGACAATCTCAACTTCGATTTCGCGCATTGGGGGCTCCGGCATGGCGGGCGATGCATCGCGGTCCGCCCTCTGCCCGACTATCCCATCGCCGCCGTCGCGACGGGGCAGTTCACGGAGCGCGGGGAGGTATGGATAGCGGAGTTCGCCTTGCCGGACAACGGGCGCGTAACTCCCGTAGCTCAGTAGGTTCCCGCCTACGCGGGAATGACGAGGGGCGTGGGGATCCATAGAGACGGGACGCAACGTGCCCCGTCTTGGCGCTTGCGCGCCGACTGGATTCCCGCCTACGCGGCAGGGCGGGTGGAGGGTGGATTCCCTCCACGCGGGCATGGCGGCAGGTTACGCAAGGTCTCCAATCGGCGCGGACGGATAGGCGCGGCGTATAATGAGACAAGCGTTTGAACCCACGCTGAATGGTTCGGGGAGGGACTATGATGCGCGCCTCGCTCAAGATGCCGGCGGTCGCTCTGTTGACGGCGGTCGCGGCGGTCGCGCTCGCCGCGTGCGGCGGAGGCGAGGGGCCGCCCGGCGCGACGGGCGACGTCGTCACGGTGGAGCCGGACGCCCCCGTCCGCATCCGCATGGCGCTTTCGCTGACCGGCGCGTCGTCGCTCGGCGAGCCGCTCCGCAACGGGATCGAACTCGCCGCCGAGGACTTCCATCGCGTTCACGGCCATCCGATAGACGTCGGCGAGCCGCTCGACGGCAAGTGCTCGCCGGAGGGCGGCGCCGAGGCCGCGCGCATCGCCATCGCCGACCCGCAAGCGCTGGGCGTGATCGGAACGTCCTGCTCCGCCGCCGCCGTCGCCGCCGCGCCGCTCATCAGCGCCGCCGGCCTTACGATGATCTCCCCGTCGAACACCTCGCCCGTCCTCACGTCCGACCTGAAGGGCGCCGTCGGCAGCGACCATCATCCGGGCTACTTCCGCGTCTCCAACAACGACCTCTATCAGGGCAGGGCGGTCGCCGACTTCGCGTGGAGCGACCTCGGCCTGCGGCGCGTGCCCGCCGTCCACGACGGCGACCCGTACACGAGCGCGCTCGCGGGAGCGTTCGCCGACGCCTTCCGCGCGCTCGGCGGCGATGTCCCCGTCGTCGCCGTCGTCGAGAAGGGCGACACGGATATGACCGCCGTCCTCGCCGAATTCGCCGCCGCCGAGCCCGACGGCGTGTTCATTCCGTTGTTCCGCGCGGAGGCGTCGGAACTTATCCGGCAAGCGGGGACGTTCGCCGGGTTGGAGGACGCGGCCATCATCAGCGGCGCCGCCTCGCTCGTGACGGAGTTCCTCGAAGAGCCGCACTCGGTCGGCGTCTACTTCAGCGGACCGGAGACGCGGTTCAGCGGCGTCAACACCGCCACCGGGCAGAGCGCGGCGTCCGTGCTCGCGCGCTACGAGGCCGCCCACGGCGACCCGCCCCATACGCCCTACTGGGCGCACGCCTACGACGCCGCGACGCTCCTGCTCGCCGCGATTCAGCGCGCCGGCGTCCGCGACGACGGCAACGCCTTCACCCGCGCCGTCGGGATAGACGACGAGGGGCGCCTGCGAATCGACCGCGGCGCCGTCCGCGCCGCCGTGGCCGACGTCTCCCGCGATTTCAACGGCCTCACGGGCCCCATCCGCTGCGACGAGTTCGGCGACTGCGGATCGGGCCGCGTCATCCTCTTCGAGCACGCCGACCCGAACGTAACCTACCCCGCCGACCTCCGCGTCGCGCACCGCTACGAGCCGTAGGCGCCGCGGCGCCCTATAATCCCGCCAAGCATCACGCCCCACGGAGCGCCCGCGATGAAACGCTCGACCGACCGCATCCTCACGACCCACGTCGGCAGTCTGCCACGCCCAGACGACGTGGCCGCGCTGCTCCTGAAGAAGGAGCGCGAGGAGCCCTACGACCCCGCCGAACTCGACGCGCTCGTCCAGCGAGGCGTCGCCGAAGTCGTCGCGCGCCAGCGCGGCGCGGGCGTCGACGTCGTGAGCGACGGCGAGATGAGCAAGGTCGCCTACTCCACCTACGCCAAAGACCGCCTCACCGGATTCGAGGGCGACAGCCCCCGCCGCCCGAATCTCGACGTCGCGCCCTATCCCGCCTTCCGCGAGAAGATGGCGCGTATGACCGGCGACCAGCCGATGCGCCGCCCCCAATGCGTCGGCCCCGTGCAGGTGAAAGACCGCGCCCCGCTCGAGAAAGACCTCGCCAACTTCAAGGCCGCGCTGGACGGCGCGGGCGCGCCCGACGCCTTTTTGACCTCTTCGTCGCCCGGCGTCGCCTCAATGTTTATGCCCAACGCCTACTACCCCACGCACGAAGCCTACGTCGAGGCGCTCGGCGAGGCGATGAAAGAGGAGTACGAGGCCATCGCCGCCGCGGGATTCGTCCTGCAGGTGGACTGCCCCGACCTAGCGATGGCGTTCCACACCGGCTTTCAGGAACTCGGCGAAGAGGCGTTCCTCAAGCGCGCCGAGCATCACGTCGAAACGCTGAACGGCGCCCTCGCCAATGTCCCCGCCGAGTCCGTTCGCATGCACGTCTGCTGGGGCAACTACGAGGGGCCCCACGACTGCGACATCCCCGTCGCCAAGATTATGCCCATCATCCTGCGCGCCAAGCCGTCCGCCATCCAATTCGAGGCGTCCAATCCGCGCCACGCGCACGAATGGAAGGACTGGCGCGGCGCCGACCTGCCCGACGACAAAATCCTCATCCCCGGCGTGTTGGACTCCACGAGCAACTTCGTCGAGCATCCGGAACTCGTCGCGCAGCGCATCGAGACGTTCGCCGCCATCGTCGGGCGCGAGCGCGTCATCGCCGGCTCCGACTGCGGCTTCGGCACCTTCGCGGGCTACGGCAAGATGGACCCGGACATCGTCTTCCGCAAGTTGGAGGCGCAAGCCGAGGGCGCCGCCATCGCCAGCGAGCGCCTCTGGGGGTGACATTGGGCCGGGCGCTACCCCTGCGCGGTGCGCGACTCCCGGGCTCGCCGCGCTCGCGCGGCGCGGCTCCACTCGATGATGTCCGGCGACGTCTCCGACACCGGGCGCAGCATCTTGAACTCCTCGTCGGTCAACTCGACCGTGTCCGGGTCCGACGCGATGGCCGCGTTGATCGCCGCCCCCTCTTCGGGGGAAGGGATGATGACGAGCCGCTTGCCCGCCGGGGTGTTCGCAAGGATGAGCCGCTCACCTTTCGCCAACATAGCGTTCAACCTCCCGAGGGTTCGCCTTCCGCATACTGATGATGCGCTTGTCGTCTCCCCGCATAGTGTACACGATAACGTGCACGCGCGACCCGATAAGGCCATAGGCGACGATGCGCGTTTCCCCGTCGTGATCGACCGACCATTCCACCGCGGTCGACCAGTCAACTCGCTCTGCGTCGAGGAAGTCCACGCCGTGCTTGAGGATGTTGCCCTCGCGCTTGTCCGGATCCCAATCAAAGGGCATGCTACCCCTGCGCGGCGCGCGACTCGCGGGCGCGACTCGCTTGGACGGCGCGGCTCCACTCGATGATGTCCGGCGATGTCTCCGACACCGGGCGCAGCATCTTGAACTCCTCGTCGGTCAACTCGACGGTGTCCGGGTCCGACGCGATGGCCGCGTTGATCGCCGCGTCCTCTTCGGGCGACGGGACAATCGCCCACCACTTGCCCTTCGGCGTTTGCACCGGGACGAGCCGCTCACCTTTCGCCAGCATAGCGTTCAACCTCCCGGGCGTTCGCCTTCCGCATGCTGATGATGCGCTTGTTGTCTCCCCGCATAGTGTACACGATCACATGCAAGCGGAATGCGATGAAGGCGTAGGCAATGACGCGCGTCTCGCCGTGCAGCTCAACCGTCCTCTCGTTCGTCCTATCCCAATCAACTCGCTCGGCGTCGAGAAAGTCCACGCCGTGCTTGAGGATGTTGCCCTCGCGCTTGTCCGGATCCCAATCAAAGGGCATGCTACCCCTGCGCGGCGCGCGGCTCCCGGGCGCGACGCGCCTGCGCGGCGCGGCTCCATTCGATGATGTCCGGCGACGTCTCCGACACCGGGCGCAGCATCTTGAACTCCTCGTCGGTCAACTCGACCGTGTCCGGGTCGGACGCGATGGCCGCGTTGATCGCAGCGTCCTCTTCGGGCGACGGGACAATCATCAGCCGCTTGCCCGCCGGGGTGTTCGCAAGGATGAGCCGCTCACCTTTCGCCAGCATAGATTCCCGCCTCCCTGAGGTTCGCCTATCGGTTGTACCCGACGCCCGGCGCCGCCCGCAAGGGGCCTGTGTCGCAGTCCGGCTTACGAGCCCGCCTCGATGCGCGCGATGTCCGCTTGCATTTCCGTCAGCGTTGCGATGATCGCCCGCACGCGCTCGTCGCTCTCCACCCTTCGCGCCTCCATGCTCTGCATGCGCTCCTCGAGGCTTTGCCTGTGCGCTTCCATGCTCTGCGCGCCCTCCTCGTAGACGCGCATGCGCTCACGGTCTTCCAACTCGGCTCGCGTCAAGTCGCGCATCAAGTTGGCGAGCCGCGCCGAGCGCTCCTCGTGCATACGCATCCGGTCAGGCAGGGTCATTAGCGCCCCGCCTACGCGCTCTGCAGACCCAGCGGAACGAGGATCTCCCGGCTTATCCATTCCAGCAGCGCGGGTTGCGGCCAGATGATGAAGAGGACGTTGTCCGCCAAGACGAACTCGAAGATGACGACGAAGCCCATCGCAATCGCCGCGCCCAGCAAGCGCCAAGAGAAGAGCCACGCGATGTTTTGCGGCGGCTGGAACTCCCGCAGCGGGCGAACGAAGAGCAGCGCCAGCGGCAGCAGCGCGAGGGACAGCAGATACGGAGGCCACTGATCCACTGTCGCGGTGATGAGCACGGCGACCCCGAACGCGAGGGCCACGATGAAAAGCGCCATCGGAGTCGTCGGGATGCCGCCTACGCCCTGCGCCGCTACGATGAACGCGACCGCGACGGCGATGGCGACGGCGGCGCTCGTCACAATGAGATCCGCCGCGCCCGAGTCGCCGAAGAGCGCGGCGGCGACGCCCGTCAATGCCCCGGCAGCCGCGCCGGCCCCAAGCCCCGCTTGCGCTCCCGATCCCACTCGCGCAAGGAGGGCGAACGGGAGATAGCCCGCGAGCGCCACCGTCCCCCAACGCAGCCCTATCGTGCCGGCGAGAACGGTGAACAATAGGAACGCAATCGAGATAAGTATCATCGCCTGTTTCGCGCCCGGCAGCGTGATGCTATGCATGCCGAGGTCCATAATCTCGCCCTGCTTCCCGCCGCTGCGAAGGTGGAAGGCGAGTTGAACGAGCGCAAGCAGAACGACAAGAATGGCCATTGCGCGGGCAACGAACCACGATTCGATGAGGTCGAATCCAAGGCTGCCCCAGTAGAGCGCAGCCGCGCCTGCGATCGCGAGGAAAATGGGGAAGTTGCGAATGTGGAGCAGCCGCCCTATCAAGCCCGGCGCCTGCGGCCCGGTGCCGGATGCCCCTGCTATTCCAGGTCGGCCGCCTTCTCCGCCCCCGGATGAATGGGCATCCTGATCCGTGGAAGGCAGCGATTGTTTGCGCGACGAGCGCGCGAAGAAGAACGCGGTGGCGAACGCGACGACAATCAACCCCAGGGTTAGCGGACGGGTGACGACCCCTAGCGCCTCGCTTAGGTTGCTGGGGCGACTCAGCTCGATGTTTTCCGGAGAAGTCAATTGGAACCAGGCGATCTGGTACACCGGCTCCACGAGCGACATGCCGGAGAGGAAATTCTCCTCAATGATCGGGCCGAGAATTATGCCCAGCAGCAGGGGCGGGCGCGGCCACTGGAAGAGTTTCATAATAATGCCGATGCCGGCGAACGCGAAGATGATCGGAATGGCTAGGTAACTAGTCATATTGATGACCGCCGCCAGAATGGAGATGGGGATGAACACTCCTCCGATCAGCGGATACGGGATGCGCGTCAGTTTCGCCAACTGCCCCGTCATGAGAATGCCAATCATCGTTACGATGAAGTTGCCGACGGCGAGTGTAATGACAAAAAGAATGGTCACGTCCGCCAAGTCGCCAAGGAGCCGCGGGCCAGGCGTCAAGTCGAGTGCAATCATCGCGACGAGCACAAGCGCCCAGGCCAAGCCGCCGGGGACGCCGAGCGCGAGCGTGGGAAGCGCCTGCCCCGCCTCTTTGGAGTTTTGGGCAGACTCCGCGAACAGCACGCCGTCCAGCGAGCCTTTGCCGAACTGACTCTTGTCCTTCGACCAGAAGATGCCGAAGGCGTAGGAGAGCCAGTCTATGACCGCCGCGCCGACGCCGGGGATAGCGCCCATCAGCACGCCGAAGACCGACTGGCGGATCATAATGCGCCAGCGCTTGAGGCCGTCGCGCGACCCTCGCCACACCTCGCGGGTGTTGACAACTGAGCCGGACGGGGCGACCGGGCGGCGGGCAATCGCTAAGTCAACCATTTCAGGAAGGGCAAAGAAGCCGATGGTGACCGCGATGATCGGCAGGCCGGTCCAGAGTTGCGGCTGATCGAAAACGTAACGAAGGGCGCCGGTGATCGGATTAATGCCGACCGTGCCGAGCAAGATGCCGAAGGCTCCGGCCGTCAAGCCCTTCACCATTGCGCCGGCGCTCAACGCAGCCACCATTGCGATGCCGAAGAACGCGACAGCCGCGATCTCGGCGGGCGTGAACGCGAGGATCACCGGCCTGCTGACCGGTATGAGCACCGCGAGCACGACCGCGCCGACGATGCCGCCGAACGCGGAGACGGCGTAGACGGCGCCAAGCGTATGCGCGGCCCTGCCCTGCCGCGCTAGTTGATGGCCTTCCAAGAACGTGACCTGCGTCGCGGCGGACGGCTGGCCGAAGAGAATGGCGGGAATGGAGTCCAGCGTGTTGTTGACGCCCGTCATTGAGGCGAGCGCCACCAAGCCGATGGCTTTCTGGTCGCGGAAGATCTCCACGATGAACGGAATGGAGAGCGCCATAATGAGGACGCCGGACGCGCCGGGGACCATTCCGGTGAACGCGGCGACGAACACGGCGGCGAACACGGCGATCCAGTAGATCGGATCCGCCAAGTAAGCCGCCGCCTGCCCCAGTTCCGAGAAGAGTTCCCCCACGGCTCTCTCCTAGCGCGTAGCGCGCCGTCATAACGAACGCCGCCTCCGCCTAATGCTCATTAGGATTGGAGGCGGCGTTATCTTATCGCAACCGAACAGCGGCGGGCGCGCGCCCAGGCGCGCCCCCGCCGTCCTCTTGCCGTCTAGCGCACGTACTTCTCGAACACCGATTCGGCGATCTCGTCGATCCGGTCTTTGTTGTCCAAGAACGAGTTGACCGTGTCGATCAGGTCTTGCTGCGCGTCGTCGCCGTGCGAGAAGTTGTTCTTGATCCCGGTGAACGCCTGCATGTTGGCGGCGAACTCCGCGTTGGCCATCGCGTCCGCGAGGGAGTCGCGCAGCGCGCGGGTCACGTCGGCGGGAATGCCGGGCGGGCCGACGATGTTCTTCGCGGCGTAGATCTGCGGGCCGCGCATCGCCCGGTAGAGGTCGGCCTGCTCCCCGTCGAGATAGGCGTCGGCGACGTTCGGGCAATGGAAATCGGCCTCGCCGTTGTCGCCCAGGTCAAAGCCCGGCATCGACAGGTCGGCGAATGGGCGCAGGAAACCGTCCCGAATCCAGCCCGGCCTCGTCCGCGGGAACTGGTCCCACAGCGTGCCGGATATCCACGTGCTCACGAGCCCTTGCTCAATGAGCCGGTACTGCTCTGCGGAGCCGGCGGCGGAGAGGTTCTTGATCTCCAGCGGCAGGTTGAACTCGTCCGCAAGCCACCCCAAGACGACGTCGGAGCCGAGGTCGGCGGGCGTGGGAGCCGACGTGCCGATGGAGAGGAGAGGCCCGCTCGCGCCGAAGGCGGAGTCCATGCAGTCGTAAGCCTCGGTGAGGTCGTGCCGCCGGATCCAGAGCCCCTCGCGGCCCGAGGTGACGCCGATCATCGTGGCCTCGCGCATATCGAACTGCGCCTGCGGCGTGACCTGGTCGAAGATGCCCGGGGTGGCCTCAACCGCCAGCGTTAAGCCGTTGGGCTCCGCGTTCCACACGAAGTTGCGTTCGACCACGACCGGCGTGAGGTTCGTGACGATGATGCGCGGGTTGCCGGGAATGAACTCCGGCCATGCGCGGGACATATAGCGCGCCTGCGCGTCCGTGCCGCCGCCGGGGTTAAACCCGACCATCAGACGGATCGTCTTGCCCCTGAAGTGCGCCGCAGCGTCGAAACCCGGGTCGACCGGGCGCGGCGTCGAGGTCGGGCGCGGGGTCGGCGTGGCGCGCATGGGCTCGGCGGTCGCGGCGTCGCCATCGGAGGGCGCCATCGCCGTCGGCTCGGCGGTCGCATCCATCATCGACTGCGGCGTTGGCGTGTTCGTCGGGCTCGGCGTGTCCGTCGGGTCGGCCCCGCCGCACGCCGCCATCGTCATAAGAACGGACAAACTCAGCGCCCCGAAGGCCGCGAGCCTCTTCGACACCCTGACCATCTGATCCTCCTGCCGCCTCGTCCGGCGGATACCGCGTTCAAGCCAAGCGGGCTTGCCCCATTGGGCTTGAGGCGCAACTTTATCCGAGCGCTCCCGCCGTTGTCAATAGCGCAATGCCCATTGACGCGACCGCGCAAACGAACGCCCGGCCTCCCGCGGGAGGCCGGGCGTCTTGCTGTCCGTCGAATCCGACGCTAGCGGACGTATTTCTGGAACGCGCGCTCCTGGACATCGCTAATGAGTTCCTGGTTGTCCAAGAACTGCTGCGTCGTGTCGATCAGTTCCTGCTGGG
This sequence comes from Dehalococcoidia bacterium, assembly GCA_965242755.1. Taxonomy (GTDB): domain Bacteria; phylum Chloroflexota; class Dehalococcoidia; order Lucifugimonadales; family Australimonadaceae; genus Bin16. Next base: position 44,311 of record OZ251500.1, read on the forward strand.
CGGTGGCGCCGTCCGTGAAGTTGTTCGGAATGCCGGTGAACCGCACCATGCCTTCGGCGAACTCGGGGTCGGCCATCGCGTCGCTGAGCGCGTCGCGCAGCGCCGTCAGCGGCCCGCCCGGAATGCCTGGCGGCCCAACGATGTTCTTGGAGGCGTAGGTGCGCGGGCCGGTGATGGCGAGCCACTCCGACAACTGCCTGTCGTCCGTGAAGAACGTCTCCGCCTTGGGGCAGTCGTAGGGGCCTTCGTCGTTGGGGCCCAATTCGTAGCCCGGGAACGACATGTCCACGAACGGCCTGATGAATCCGTCCGCGACCCATCCGGGGCGCGTGATCGGCAACTGGTTCCAAACGGTGCTGGACGTCCACGAGTTGATGAGGCCCTGCTCCAGCATTCGGTACTGCTCGGCGGAGCCGGCCGCCGAAACGTTCTTGATCTCCAGCGGGAGGTTGAACTCGTCCGCCATCCACGGAATGGAGACGACGGAGCCCAAGTCGGAGGGCGTCGGCGCGCTCGTCCCGATCGTCAGCACGGGGCCGGCCACGTTGAAGGCGGAGTCGATGCAGTCGTAGGGCAGCGTGCCCCTGATCATCCAGAACTGGTCTTTGCCGGAGGTGACGCCGATCATCGAGACTTCGCGCATATCGAACTGCGCTTGCGGCGTGACCTGATCGAAGATGCCCGCCGTCGCCTCGACCGCCAGCGTTAGGCCGTCGGGCTCCGCGTTCCAGACGAAGTTGCGCTCGACGACGACCGGCGTGAGGTTCGTGACGACGATGCGCGGCTGGCCGGGGATGAACCGCGACCATGCGCGGGACATATAGCGCGCCTGCGCGTCCGTGCCGCCGCCGGGGTTGAACCCGACCATCATGCGGATCGTCTTGCCCCTGAAGTACGCCTCCGCGTCGAAGCCGGGGTCGACGGGCAGCGGCGTCGAGGTCGGTCGCGGGGTCGGCGTGGCGCGCATGGGCTCGGCGGTCGCGGCGGAGCCGTCGCCGTCCGAGGGAGCCATCGCCGTCGGCTCGGCGGTCGCCTCCATCATCGACTGCGGAGTCGGCGTGTTCGTCGGGCGCGGCGTGTCCGTCGGATCGGTTCCGCCGCACGCGACGAGGACGGCGGCGAGCGCGAGGCTTATCGCGCCGACGGCTCCTATCTTCTTGATCAATTTCACGGCTATTCCTCCCTGCCGTTCCTGACAGCATTAGGTTAATGCGGGCGGGCAAGCGCCGCCTGCCCGCGCGGCGCGCATACGCTACCTGAGCGCGGCGCGGTTGTCAATAGCGCCAATCGCTCGTTGACGCAAGCGCGTTTCGGGGCCATAATCATAGGCCCCTGCGGAAGCGGGCATTAGGGGGCAACGGCTATGGCCTCATCGGACATCGCGCTTGACGCGAAACGGACGCATGCCGAAATCAGCGACGATATGCTGACGCATGCCGCCCAGTTCATCGCGGACGGCGACTTGGTGCAGGCGTCGGAGAAGATTTGGGGCGCGCTCAGCCACGCCGTTCGGCAGGTCGCGGCTAGGCGCGGGTGGCCGCTCACGGAGAACAGAGACCAGAAGGACGTCGGCGCCTACGTCGCTCACCGGCTGGACGACGGCGCCCTCGACAGCGACGTTAAGGCGCTGTGGGAGTTCCACGTCAATTTCTACGAGGACAATGAGAACGCCGCCACGCTGGAGAAAGGGTTGGAGAGGGCACGGGAAGTCTGCGCCAAGTTGAAGGCGGCGGACGCGGAGTTGTCGCCGACGCTCCCCGCTCCGAACGGGCCGCTCTTCCGCGAGTACCAGAGAAGGTGGGAGAACAAGGGCTACCCGTCGGTCAAGCCCGTCGAGTACACGCCTGCCGAGTTGCAGGCTTACTACATCCGGACGCTGCGGCGGAGGGAGCAGGCGAGCGAGGCGGCGCGTCGCGCCCGCGAAGTCTTGAAGAAGCGCGGCGTTCCTATCCCGCCGCGCTCACGCGCGCGGTCATAACGAATCTCCATAGAGCGGCTTCCCAACGGAGCCGTCTGCGTCGTCGCCGCGCCTGTCTCCTGTGCGGCGCGCGCGGGTTGCGGGGCAGCGGCTCCGCCGCGCGACAGGAGGCCATTGCGAAATTCCGCGTTAGCCCGATAATTAGCCCCGCGATAGGCGCGCGGCAAACGGCGCGCCCGCCAAAGGAGATGCATATGCCTGAGATGACCAAGCACGAGCCCGGGATGTTCAACTGGGCGGACCTGATGACCACGGACATGGAGAGCGCCACGGCGTTCTATACGCAACTGCTGGGCTGCGAAACCCTCGACAACCCTATCGACGGAGGCGGCGTCTACAGGTTCCTCGTCAAAAACGGCAAGACCGTCGCCGGCCTCTTCCTGCTGACGCCGGAGATGGCGGAGATGGGCATGCGCCCGTGCTGGAACGCCTACGTGGCCGTCGCCAGCGCCGATGACGCGGCGAAGAAGGCCGCCGACCTCGGCGGCGTCGTCACCCCTCCGATGGACGTGTTCGACTTCGGCAGGATGACGAGCGTCATAGACCCCGCCGGGGCGGCGTCCGCCGCGCCGGGCAGGAGCCCGCTTGTGCTTGGCCTCTGGGAGGCGAAGACGCACATCGGCGCGGAACTCATCGGCGAGCCCGGCGCCTTCGTCTGGGCGGAGTTGTACACCCACGACACCGCGGCCGCCGCCGAGTTCTACACCGCGCTCTTCGGCTGGGAGCGCCAGGAGATCCAGGGCGTCGGCGACACGCACTACGCGGACTCCGTCTACCATATGTTCACGAGCGGCGGCGCGCCGGCGGGCGGGATGCTGCAGATCCGGCCGGAGTGGGGCGAGATGCCCCCCAACTGGACGGTCTACTTCGGCGTCGAGAGCCTCGAGTCCGCCTTCGAGCAGGTCAAGTCGCTCGGCGGCGAGGTCAGAATGGGTCCGATGACGGTCCCCGGCGTCGGGCGCATCGGCCTCGTCTCCGACCCGCAGCATGCCTACTTGATGCTGATGCAGCCGGAGGCGCGCTCCTAGCGGCTTCGTTCGGGGACAGGGCAAACGCGGCGCGCCCTACCCTAGTCCCCGCGAAAACGGGAACCTACCGCCCTCGCCGCCGCGCGCCAGACGCGCTCGCTGAGCAACGGCATATCGAGGCCGCCGACATCCGCTCCGGCGCGGGCTAGCGCGTCGGCTACGGCGTTCGCCACGGCGACGGGCGCGGCGACGGTCGGCAACTCGCCGATGCCCTTGATCCCCAGCGGATTCGTCGGCGAAGGCGTTTGCCGGCTGTCCAGAGCGAACGCGGGCAGCGATTCGGCGACGGGGACGCCGTAGGTCATAAAGCCGCCCGTGAGCGGTTGGCCGGCGTCCGTGTAGCGCATCCCCTCGCTGAGCGCCTGCCCGACGCCTTGCGCGACGCCGCCCTGAATCTGCCCGCGCACGATGACGGGGTTGATCATCGGCCCGCAATCGTGGACAGCCGCGTAGCCGGTCAGCCGCGCGTCGCCCGTCTCCGCGTCCGCCTCGACGACGGCGATATGGGCGGCGAACGCGAACGGGTTGGCCGGCAACTCGTACTCCGCCTCGACGACGAGTCCGCCCGGTGGGACGGCGCCGCCCGCCGCGTCGAGCCGCTCGCGCATCCGGACGAGCGCCGTGTAGACGGCGTTGCCGCCGACGGCGAGCCCGCGGCTGGAGGTGGTGCCGCCGCCCGCGGCGAGGTCGTCCGTGTCGCCGTGCCGCGTCTCGATGCACTCCGGCTCGACGCCAAGAGCGTCCGCCGCGATCTGCGCGAACGACGTCGCGGTGCCCTGCCCGTGCGGCGAAACGTCGGTGAAGAGGAGGACGCGCCCGTCCGGGGTCATTTCGACGCGGGCGGCGCTCTTGCGGACTCCCGCCTTGCCGCCGGACGCCTTGATGACGGTCGCCACGCCGACCCCGGTTCGGACTGGCCCGCGCTCTTGCGCCTGCCGCTCGCGCAGCGCCGCGTAGCCGGCCATCTCCATCGCGCGGTCGAGCGCGGGGGCGAAGTCGCCGGAGTCGTACTTGAGCCCGGTGGCCGTCTCGTAGGGGAAGGCGTCGGGCGGAATGAAGTTGCGGCGGCGGATCTCGGCGGGATCGAGGCCGAGCCTGCGGGCGCCTTCGTCAATGATCCGCTCGATGGGGACGGCGGCCTCGGGCCCGCCGGCGCCTCTGTAGGGGCCGGTCGGCGGGCGGTTCGTCGTTACGCCGAGGCACTCGACCTCCATCGCGGGGATGGCGTAGGGGCCTGCGACGCGCTGGACGGCGTTGCCGAGCGGCCCGCCGCTGGAGGTGAGGAAGTAGGCGCCCATATCGGCGAGCATTCGGATGCGGACGCCGAGGATGCGCCCGTCGGCGCCGAATGCGGCTTGCGCGTCCGCCGTGAAGCCGCGCCCGTGCGACGCGAGCGCGCTTTCGGAGCGCTGCTCCGTCCACTTGACGGGCGCGCCCAACTGCGTCGCGGCGTAGGCGACGGCGACCTCCTCCGGCCACACCTCGATCTTCCGCCCGAATCCGCCGCCCACGTCGGGCGCGATGACGCGGACGTCCCAATCGCCCGGCAGCAGCGCGGCGAGGTAGGTCTTCACGCGGTGCGGCACTTGCGTCGACGTCCAAACCGTGAGCCGGCGGCGCTCCGGGTCGGGCGCGGCGACGATGCCCCGGCATTCCATCGGCATCGCCGCGAGCCGGGGAATCTCGTAAGTCGCCTCGACGATTTCGTCGGCGGCCTCGAACGCCTGCGCGACGTCGCCCGCGCCCGCCGCGGTCCGCATCACGACGTTCGTTCCGATATGGGAATGCAGCGGCGGGGCGCCGCCCGCCGACTCGCGCGGATCAAGGAGCGGGGGCAGCGGCTCGTAGCGCGGGGCGATGCGGTCGCGGGCGTCGAACGCTTGGCCGCGCGCCGCGGCGACGACGAGCGCGACGGGCTGCCCGACGTAGCAAACGCGCTCGCGGGCCAGAACCGGATGCTCCGGAATCGGCGCTCCGCCCATCCCCTCGCGGCGTATCGCGCCGATGTCGGGGACGACGCCGTCGAGGTCGGCGCCGACGTAGACGGCGGCGACGCCCGGGCTGGCGAGCGCGTCCGCAACGTCCACGCCGCGCAGCAGAGCGTGGGGCTCCGCGCTGCGGAGGACGGCGGCGTGCAGCATCCCGTCGAGGCGGACGTCGTCGACGAACCGGCCCGCGCCGCGCAGCAGCCGGTCGTCCTCCATCCGCGGCAGTCCCTGTCCGCGATAGGAAGGCGCGGTGGAGGAGGCCATCGCTCGCTACTCCGCCGGCAGGACGGGCGTATGGACTTGGAGGTACGTGCCGGGAATCTGTTGCCAGCAGAGGAAGCGCAGTTCCTCGTGATGGGGGTTCAGCGTCTCGTGGCGCGTTCCGGCGGGAATGCAGGCGAAGTCGCCGGCGCGGACGCGGACGCGCTGCTCGCCGATGACCTCCACGCCCTCGCCGCTGAGGTAGTAGCGCACGGCGTCGCCGGAGGTTTGCGGCGCGCCGCCCTCCGTCTTGCCGGGGACATGCTCCATAAAGAGTTGGAAGGAGTAGATGTCGAAGCCGAGTTCGGGCGAGATGATGTGATGCCTGCCGGGTCCCCACTCCGTCAGAGGGGCGTCCTCTGCGGGAACGTGCAGCCGCTTCTGCCCGCGCCTGCGCTGGATCTCGAGGGCGGCGCGCCCGAACGCCATCTGCTCCTCCAAGTAGCGCAGGTAGAGCGGCCACGGCTCCAGTTTCGCGAGTTCCTCGTCGGAGAGGTCGGCGACCTCCGGCGCTTGGTGCGGAGCGGTCAGGTGAACGAACGGCGTTGGGACTTGGCGGTAGGTGCCGGGGAACTGCTGCGCCGCGAGGAAGACGAGCGGCTCCGGGTTGGGGTTCTCGGTGCCGTGCCAGACGTTGGCGGGCACGTGGCAGAAGTCGCCGACCTGCACGTCGAAGCGGACGTCCTCGATCAGTTCCTGCCCGCCGCCTCTGACGTAGTGCTTGAGCGCGTCGCCGTGGGTGTGGTAGCGCTCGGAGCCGCCCGCGCGCCCGGAGGTGAACACGTGCAGGTTGTGGACGTTGAAGCCGAGTTCCGGCCCGACGATGATGCGCTGATTCGGCCCCGCGTTCGCCACGTCGGCCTCGGCGGCGGGCACGTGGACGCGGCCTTGCCGCCTGCGCTTGTCTATGGCGAGGGCGGCGCGCCCGAAGTTCTCCTGCCGCTCGATATAGAGGGCGTACAACTCCTCCGGGGTCAACTCGGCGAGTTCTTCGTGCGCGGCCTGCGCGGTCGTCGTCATCGTCCCCTCCGTATGCGTCCCGGCTCATGGCTTAGCGGACGCGCGCCCGTGAGCGTAGGGCGTAACCGCTGGCGTGTCAACTTGCCGTGGGGGCGCCCGGTTAGGTTCCCGCTTTCGCGGTCAGGGCGGGGCGCCGTGGTGGGCTCCCGGTTAGGTTCCCGCTTTCGCGGGAATGACGCGGCGCCGGGGATGACTTGGGGACGGGGCGCGCAGCGCCCCGTCTTGGCGCTATCGCGCCGACTGGATTCCCGCCTACGCGGGAATGACGGTTGCCGCGCAAGGTTGCGAATTCCTGTCCCGTCGTATTTTATTCGACGCCCTATTAGCCCGTCCCCCGCACCTCGCGCAGCGCGGGCGAGACGATGAGGTCGGCGTCCGTCATCGCTTGGACGTCGGCGGGCGCGTAGCCCGGCGCGATTTCCTCGAGGACGAATCCCTCCGGCGCGACGCGGAAGAGGCCGAGGTTGGTGACGACGAGCGTCACGACGCCCCGCGCCGTCACGGGGAGCGAGCAGCGCTTGACGAGCCTCGGCTTGCCGTCTTTCGTCGTGTGCTCCATCAGCAGGAAGACGTTCTTCGCGCCGACGGCCAAGTCCATCGCGCCGCCGATGCCGCCGCCCCGCGCGCCCGCGACCTTCCAATTGGCGAAGTCGCCGTTGGCCGCCGCCTCGTAGGCGCCGAGCACGGTCACGTCCACGTAGCCGCCGCGGATCAGCGCGAACGAGTCGGCGTGATCCTGCACGGCCATCCCCGCCATCTCCACCACGTACTGCCCGCCCGCGTTCACCAGATTGGGGTCTTCCTCGCCCTCGGCGGCGAGCGGGCCGTAGTGCACCAGCCCGTTCTCCGACTGATAGACCACGTGGCGGTCGGGATGGACGAAGTTGGAGCAGAGCGTCGGAATGCCGATGCCGAGGTTGACGACCCAGCCGTCCTGGAACTCCATCGCGGCGCGGTTGGCCATCGTCTGCCTGTCAAGCGGACGCTTCCCGTTCGCCGTCGTCATCGCGGGGGCGGCTCCTCCCGTATGCCGTCCGGCGGAACGACGACGATGCGGTCGACGAAGAGTCCGGGCGTATGCACGTGGTCAGGGTCTATTTCGCCCTCCTCGACGACGGGCTCGTCGACCTCGACGATGGCGACGGTCGCGGCGCGGGCCATCACGGGGCCGAAGTTGCGCTGGGCGCGATGGTACTGGAGATTGCCGAGTCGGTCGGCGCGGCGGGCGCGGATGAGGGCGTAGTCGGCGCGGAGGGCGGTCTCCATCACGTGCTCCACGCCGTTGAAGATGCGCGTCTCCTTGCCGTGCGCCGTTTCCGTGCCTGCGCCGGCGGGCGTGTAGAAGGCGGGAATGCCGGCGCCGGCGGCGCGGATGCGCTCCGCGAGCGTGCCTTGCGGCATCAGTTCCGCCTCAATCTTGCCCGCCTCGTAGAGTTCGGTGAACGGGGACGCCGCCGACGGGTGGGGCGACGCGGTGAACGCCGCGCGGACCATCGCGACGCGCCCCTGCTCGATGAGCGCGCCGCCGTCCACGCGCCCGTCTCCCCAACGCCCGGGCGTGTTGGCGATGATCGTAAGGCGCGACGCGCCCTGCCGCAGGAGCGCCGCGATGAGGTTCCGCGCCGTGCCGGGTCCCGCGAAGCCGGAGAGCATCACGGACGCTCCATCGGGCACATCGGCGACGGCTGCGTCGAAGTTGGGGTAGACCTTGTTCCGCATAGCGGCGACATTATCCGATAAATCGCGCTTGCCGTGGGGCCGCTAGTTATGGGGACGACTCTCCAAAACTATGACATTTGCCTGTTGCGTATAAGAAGCGCCGCGTCTACGATGGAATTGCGACGGAGCGCAATTCCAAACGGCGCGCTCCGAATTCGGCGAACGGCGGACGGCGAACGAAAGGAGGCGAGCGATGGCGATGCGAGAGCGCGGGCGGAGCGGGTACGCTCCCGCGGTGCGCCCCAGGTCGGCGCGGCAAGACGGCCAGCGGCGCTACACCCCAGGCTACCTGGTCGATCTGTCCGACACCCAAACGGCCTACTTCAGCGACACGGGACGGTCGACGCGGCGGCGAACGCTGCTGCGCCCCGGCAGAGGGCGGCGCCTCCGCCTCATCAACGTGTCCGTGCACCAGACCTCCCCCGACAACCTGCACTTCTGCGAGGTGTACTTCGGAACGGGGCAGAGCATCGCCTCGGCCCCGGAGAAGGCCGTCGGGTACGTCCGCGTGCCGAATCACGGCGAGGGAGGCACCCGGACGTGGGGGCGCGGCGCCGGGCCCGCAGGCGCGAAAAACGAGCCCCTCAGCATCCGCTGGACGAAAGCCCCGACGTCCTCCCACAAGTTCATCGTCGAGTACACGGAGGAGCGCTAGCGATGAAAATGGAAGCCTACCGGTCGCTCTACGGCGACCTCTCGAAACTGAAGGACGCCTCCCTGCTGGACGATCCGGCGGCGGGAACGAGCGCCGACGCCGCGCTCTTCAACCTCCTGCTCGCCGCGTCCGAGGCCGTTGACCGCCACTGCAACCGCCACTTCTACGCCCTCGCGGAGACGCGCCTCTTCGACGGCCCGGGCGACGCCGCCCTCGCGCTCCCCGACGTGATCGCGATCGAGTCGCTGCGGTCGGACGACGACGGCGACGGGGAGCATGAGGCGGAGTGGCCCGCCGCGTCGTATGAGTTGCTGCCGCTGAACGCCGCGCCGCGCTCGCACTGGGGCGGGCCCCACCACGCGGTCCGCGCCCGCGGCGCAAGCGGACGCCGCTTCGAGCGCGGCCAAGCGCGGCACGAAGCGCGCGGCTGGTGGGGCTACGGCGAGCGCCTCGAGCCCTCCGGCTCCACGCTCCGAACCCGCGCGCTGACCGCATCCTCGTCTCTCGAAGTCTCACGCGGAACCGACTTCGCCGTCGGGCAGACGCTTGCGGTCAACGACGAGCGCGTTCTCGTCGTCGCAATCGAGTCCAACCGGCTCGCGGTCCGGCGCGGGCTGAACGGAACCGCGCCCGCCGACCACCGCGCCGGCAGCGCCGTCTCGCTCGTTCGCTGGCCCGCCCCGGTCGAGCGCGCCACGCTGATCAACGCCGCGCGCCTCTGGACCCGCGCCCCGGCTTTCGAGCCCTTCTACGTTGACGCTGATTTGGACACCGATGTGCGGCTCCTGCTCGAGCCGTACCGCACAGGAGGAGGACGATGACCATGATGACGCAGAAGGAGCGCCTCGCGGCGCTGGAGGCCGAGGGCGAGGCGCACGCGCGGGAGCACGAGCTCACCGAGCGCGTCTGGGCCGCGAAACTGGAGGCGATAGACGCGCGCCTGAAGAGCATCGAGCGCTTCCTGCTCGACGCTCCCCATCACGGCGCCGCCTACCAGAGCAAGCGCCTGCAGCGGCGCGACATCACCGTGATGGGCGGAAGCGCCGGCGTCACGTCCATCTTCTGGCTCGCCGTCGAGTTCGGCCTCCGCGTCGGGCTCGGCGGCTAGGAGCGGCGCCAGTAGGTTCCCGCTTTCGCGGGAATGACGATGCCCTGGGCATAAGGGGGACGGGGCGCCGCCCTCACCCCCTTCCCCTCTCCCGCCCAGCGGGAGAGGGGGGACTGATTCCCCGCTTACGCGGTCAGGACGGCGTAAGGATAAGTTCCCTCCCCTACCGCGGCGCTTCCGCGAGTTCGCGGGCGGCGGGGCGGCGGGCGAACGCGAGGCCGCCGTCCGCGGCGTCCACGACGATCACGTCGCCGTCGCCGCACTCCCCGGCGAGGATGCGCTTGGCGATGACGTTCTCGACGTGGCGCTCGACGGCGCGGCGCAACGGGCGCGCCCCGTAGACCGGATCGAACCCCTCGTCCTCCAGCCAGTCCTTCGCGGCCTCCGTGACCTCGATGCTGATGGAGCGCTCCGCGAGCCGCTCGCGCACCTCACCGAGCATCTTGTCGATGATCTCGTGCAACTCCGGGCGCGTGAGCGGATGGAAGACGACGTACTCGTCCACGCGGTTGAGGAACTCCGGTTTGAAGCGCTTCTTGAGCGCGTTCATCACGGCCTGCCGGTGGCGCTCCTCCTCGGTCGTCGCCTGCCCGACGCGGAAGCCGATGCCGGCTTTGCTGAACTCCTCCGTGCCGACGTTGCTCGTCATAATGATGACCGTCTGGCTGAAGTCCACGGTTCGCCCATGCCCATCGGTGAGGCGCCCGTCCTCCAGGATCTGGAGCATCACGTTGAAGACGTCGTCGTGGGCCTTCTCGATTTCGTCGAAGAGGACGACGCGGTAGGGCCGGCGGCGGACGGCCTCCGTGAGTTGCCCCGCGTCGTCGTAGCCGACGTAGCCCGGCGGAGCGCCGATCATCCGGGAGACGGCATGCCGCTCGCCGTACTCCGACATATCGACGCGCACCATATTCTCCTCGTCGTCAAAGAGGAGTTCGGCGAGGGCGCGGGCGAGTTCGGTTTTGCCGACGCCGGTGGGGCCGAGGAACATAAAGGAGCCGACGGGGCGGCGCTCGTCGCGGAGGCCGGCGCGGGAGCGACGGACGGCGTCGGAGACCGCGGCCACCGCGTCATGCTGGCCGATGACGCGCCGGTGCAGGCGCTCCTCCAAATGGAGCAGGCGCTCGGACTCGCCCTCCATCAAGCGCATTGCGGGGATGCCCGTCCACTGCGCGATGAGCGCGGCGATGTCGTCGGCGCGGACGACGACGTCGGCATGGTCGCGTCCGAGGAACGCGCCGCGCTCGGCGTCGAACGACTCTTCGATGCGGACGCGCTCCGCCTTGATGCGGGCGGCGGACTCGTAGTCGCCGCGCAGCGCGGCGGACTCTTCCTCCTCCAGCAGGTTGCGGATCTCGCGCTGCTTGGCGTTCAACTCCGGGGGGAGGCTCTCGACGTCGAGGCGCAGTTTGGCGGCGGCCTCGTCAATGAGGTCGACCGCCTTGTCGGGCATCTGCCTGCCGGCGATGTAGCGGGCGCTGAGGCGGGCGGCGGCCTCGAGCGCGTCGTCGTCCAATTCGACGTTGTGGTGCGCCTCGTAACGGGGCCTGAGGCCGCGCAGAATCTCGATGGCCTGCTCCACCGTGGGCTCCTCGAGCCATATCGTCTGGAATCGGCGCTCGAGGGCGGAGTCCTTCTCGACGTGCTTGCGGTACTCGTCGGGAGTCGTGGCGCCGACGACCTGCAACTCGCCTCTGGCGAGGGCGGGCTTCATAATGTTGGCGGCGTCGAGCCCGCCCTCTCCGGCGCCCGCGCCGACGACGGAGTGGAGTTCGTCTATGAACAGGATGACCTCGCGGCGGGCCTCCTTCATCTCGTCTATGACGGACTTGAGGCGCTCCTCGAACTCGCCGCGGAACTTGGCGCCGGCGACGAGGGCGGCCATATCGAGCGCGAGCACGCGCTTTCCGCGCAGCGACTCCGGCGCGTCTTCGGAGACGATGCGCTGCGCGAGCCCCTCGACGACCGCCGTCTTGCCGACGCCGGCGCCCCCGATGATGACGGGGTTGTCCTTCGTCCGCCGGGTGAGCGTTTGCATCACGCGGCGGATCTCGTCCTGCCGCCCGATAACGGGGTCGAGTTTGCCGTCGCGGGCGAGCGCGGTGAGGTCCACGGCGTAGCGCTCCAGCGCCTGATAGCGGCTTTCGGCGCGCTGATCGGTGACGCGGTGGCCGCCGCGCATCCGCATCAGCGCCTGATAGACGCGCTCCTTGTTCACGCCGTGCTCGCCGAGGATGCGGACGGCTTCGCCCTGCCCTTCGGAGAGAACGCCGAGCAGGAGGTGCTCCGCCGCGACATACTGATCGGACATGCGGTCGGCCTCGCTCTTGGCGGCCTGCATCAGCGCGGCGATGCGCGGCGTGGCGAAGATCTGGTTGGACTCGTAGGCGAGTTGCGGCGTCTTGCGGAGGGCGAGTTCCAACTCGCCGCGCGTCCGCTCGACGTTCACGCCCATCTCCGCGAGCAGGCGCGCCGGAACGGACTCCGCATGCTCAAGGAGGGCGAGCAGCACGTGCTCGACGTCCCATTGCGAATGGCGGAAGCGGCGGACGATCTCCTGGCTCGCCGCGACGACGGCCATGGCCTGCTCGGTGAAGTCTTCCTGCTTGAAAACCATAACGGAGCTCCGATCTAGCGTCCGGCGCGCGGGGCGTTGGCCCCGCCCAGACGCTTTCGCAATATGCGGACTTCCCGCTCCAATTCGGCGATGCGGGCTTGCATAGCGATGAACGCCGCGACGCCCGCGAGGTTGACGCCGAAGTCGTCCATCAGCGACTTGATCCAGCGGGCGCGCGAAACGTCGGCGGGAGAGAAGAGGCGGACGTTGCCCCGCGACCTCGCGGGCTCCAGCAGGCCGAGCCGCTCGTAGGAGCGGAGCGTCTGCGCGTGAACGCCCACCATACGGGACGCGACGCTGATGACGTAGCAGGGCTCGTCGGCGCTCGCCGCCTCTTCCGTCTCGACGCGGACGCGCCGCGCCGTCCTTACGATGATTCCGCGCTCCGTCATCGCGTGCTCGCTTCCTCGCTCCGTTGCGCCTTCCCTCTCCGCCGCGCCCCGCGCGCTAGACCGCCGCCGCCGCGCCGCGCTCCGCCTCGCGCAGGCGCTCGAAAAGGGCGCGCTGCTCGTCCGTCAGTTCGGTCGGCAAAACGGCGTTCACTGCGACGAGGAGGTCGCCGTAGCCGCCTCCGCGCTTGGGCATGCCCTTGCCGCGGAGGCGGATGACGCGCCCGTTCTGCGTTCCCTGCGGAATGCGGACGGCGACGCTCTTGCCCTCGATCGTGGGGACGGCGGCCTCGCCGCCGAGCACGGCGTCCAGCATCGGAACGCGGGCGGCATAGCGGAGGTCGTCGCCCGCGCGCTCGAAGACGGCGTGGGGCGCGACCGTGATGAGCAGGGAGAGGGCGCCGCCTTCCGGCTCGACGCGGACGCGCTCGCCGCTCTTCACGCCGGGCGGCACGCGGACCTCCAAGCGCTTGCCGTCGGGCGCGAGGACGACGCGGGACGCTCCGGCGTAAGATTCCTCAAGGGTGATCGTCGCGTGCGCGTCGGGCGCGGTTTGGCGGCGGCCGCCGCGCCCCTTGCCGTGCGCGCCGCTCCAGAAGTCTTCGAACGCGCCGCCGAACTCGCCGATGTCGAACTCGACGCGCGGACTGGCGGAGCCGGCCCGCGCGTTGCGGAAGAACGTGAACGGCGGCGCGCCGGCGCCATGCCCGCCATGGAACTGCCCGCCGGCATGCCCGGCATGGAACTGCCCGCCGGCATGTCCGCCATGGAACTGCCCGCCGGCATGCCCGCCGGGGAACTGCCCGGCGTGCCGCCAGTCCGCGCCGAACTGGTCGTACTTCTTGCGGGAGTCGGGGTTGGAGAGCGTCTGATACGCCTCGTTGATCCGCTTGAAGCGCGCCTCCGCGCCCTTGTCGCCCTGATTGACGTCGGGGTGATGCTCGCGCGCGAGGCGGCGGTACGCGGAGCGGATCTCCTTCTCCGTCGCTCCGCGCGCCACGCCCAGCGTCTCGTAGTAATCGTTCGCCGTCACAGGTTTGCCTCTCGCGCGCCGCGTCTTCCTGGGGTAAGTATAGCAAAGTTGAGCGTTGGGTTGTCAAGGATGCGCGGCGGATCTTGCGCGTGGGCAATCGTCGTTCCCGCGTAGGCGGGAATCCACCCCGCGCACCGTCATTCCCGCGTAGGCGGGAATCCAGAAGGCGTCATAGCGCCGATCCTCTCCTACGTAAGCGGCCCCGTTATTCCCGCGTAGGCGGGAACCTACTGGACGCAGGGAGTTATGCAAAGGGTCTCCTAACAGAGCCCTTTGCATAACTAGGCCCGTTGCAATTTGGCGGAGATTCCATGTCGCGGAATGCCAATTCAGCCTCGCCTATCCCCCCGTAGGTCGCCATCATCCCTCCCTGCTCACCCCGTTTCCGGGGCTCCGCAGGTCCCCCAACGAGGCGAGCGGGGCGAGGCGCGTGGTATCATCGCAAGCGTCGCGCCGGGCGCGAATTCGCAGGGGAGGGAGCGCGTCGTGAAAGACCTCATTTGGCCGTTCGGCCATGCGGAGGACATCGGCTACATTCTCTGGCCGGTGGCCGCCGGAGGCGTGATCAGCCTCGGCGCGCTGCTGATCGTCCTCAGTTTCGTCTGGCCGTAGGCGCGGCGTGGGAGAGACGCGGTTCGCAACGGTCAACGGCGTCCGCGCGGCGTTCGAGACGTCGGGCGACGGCTTCCCTCTGCTGCTGTTGCACGGCTTTCCCCGAACGCGGCGCACGTGGGAGAAGGTCGCGCCGGCGCTCGCCGAGCGCTTCGCCGTCGTCGCGCCCGACCGGCGGGGCTACGGCGAGTCGGAGCCTCCCGCCGATCCTATGGCCTACGGGCTCGCCGATATGGCGGCGGACGCCGTTGGCCTGATGGACGCCCTCGGGCATCGGCGGTTCATCGTGGTTGGGCACGACAAGGGCGCGCCGACGGCCCGGCGCGTCGCCGCGGATCTGCCGGAGCGCGTCGCGGGGATGGTTCAGATCGACGCGGCGCCGCAAGGCGTCGGCGAGGAGCGGCGCGACCCCGGCGGGCGGCAGTGGTACTTCGACTTCTTCCGGCAGCGCAACGTGGCGGAGCGAATCGTCAACGCGATTCCGGAACTCTTCTTCGGACTCTTCCTCGACCGCAACCCGCATCTGACGGCGGAGGAGCGCGCGTTCTACGTCGCGTCGTACTCGCGGCCGGGCGTCGCGGACGCGGTGATTCAGGATTACCGGCTCGCGTTGGAGGAGGATCCGGCGCATTGGCGGGCGGAATTGGATGCGGGGCGCAAGGTCCGCGTTCCGACGCTGGCGATTTGGGGCGCGTCCGGCCCGTCGGCGGGCTTGGACATGCTAGGGCTGTGGCGGCAAGCGGCGGACGACGTTCGCGGCTGGCCAATTGAGGGGAGCGCGCACTACGTTCAGGAGCAGCAGCCGGAGTCGACGGTCGCGGCGATTGCGTCGTTCGCGGACGAATTGGGGGTTTAGGGGCGGCGCCGAGGACAAGGGCGAACGCGGGAGCGGCGCGCAAGCGTCATTCCCGCTTTGGAGGGAGAGCCTACTGGGCGCCGGGCTCGATGGCGACGAGTTCGATCTCGAACGTGAGCGCTTGCCCGGCGAGCCGGTGGTTCGCATCAATGGTGAACGTCGTGTCCTCGACGGCGATGACGCGCGCTTGCATGCCGTTCGTCGCCGTGAGCGTCGCGCCGACGGCCAAGCCATCCGGCGCCTGCGCGATCGGCAACTCAATGATGAGGTCGGGGCGCGGCTCGCCGTAGGCTTCCGACGGCTCCATTCGGGCGGTGACGCTCTCGCCGACGGCGAGGCCGCGAACGGCGTCGTCGAATCCGTCAATCACCTGCCCCGACCCAACGACGAATTGCAGCGGGTCGCGCTCGAGGGACGAATCGAACACGCTGCCGTCGTCAAGCGTTCCGTGATAGTGAACGGACACGCGGTCGCCGTCCTTCGCGGTCGCGCCGCCGTTGGGCGCGGCGGCCGGCGACGGCGCGGAGGTCGCCGTAGGGGCGGCGGTTGGCGACGGCGCGGAGGTCGCCGTAGGGGCGGCGGTTGGCGATGGGGCGGCGGTCGGCGTTGGCGCGGAAGTTGGCGACGGCGTAGCGGTTGGCGCAGAAGTCGGCGCGGGATCGCTCCCGCATGCGGCGGCGAGCGCGACGGCGAGGAGCAGCGCGGCGATGGTTGCGGCGAGCCGGCGGAGCGGGTTGGCGGAGGCAGCGGACACGATGGGCGTATCCTATCGCAAGACGGCGCCTCGCGGCAACGCGCCGCTCGGAACGCCCGGCGGGAAGCCGGCGCTAGGGAACGCATGGAGGAAATGCGATGCTCGTTGACTTGACCCACGTGAAAACGGAGGACGGCGTCACGCTGAGCGGGATCGTTCTGGAGCCGGAGCGCCCGCGAACCGACTTGCTCGTGGACGCGATGGCGATGGTGCACGGCTCCGGCGGCAACTTCTACCTGTCGCCGTCGAACCCGCGCGCCGCGAAACTGCGCGACTTGGGCATCCCGACGGCGCTCTTCAACACGCGCGGACACGACGTGATCGGCGGGCGCGCCGGCAAGATTCGCACGGGCAACGCCTACGAATTGCTGTCGCAGACGCATCTCGACTTGCGGGCGATGGTCGGCGCGATGGCGGAGCGCGGCTATCGGCGCATCGGAATATGGGGCAGCAGCCTCGGCGCGGTGCGCGTCGTGCTGGCGCAAGCCAAGAACCAGGACCCGAACGTCGCGGCGGTCATATCGCTCGCGCCGTTGCGCTTCTCCCACGCCTACTACGCCTCCTGCGAAATGGCGGAGGAGCACCTGCGGAACTACGAGACGGCGAAAGCCCTCGCCGCCGCCGGGCGCGGCCGCGAGATCATGTTCGTGGACTTCCCCAACCCCGGCGCCTACTTCTCCGCCGACGTCTACCTCGACCGCCACTGCTCCGAGCATTACGACGTCACGAAGGCGCACACGAACGAGATCGCCTGCCCGCTGCTCATCCTCACCGGCTCGGAGGAGACGCACCCCCGAATGCGCGACGCCGGCCGCGACATGGCCGCCCTCTGCGAAGGCCGCGACAACGTGACATGGATCGACCTAGAGGGCGCTGACCACGGCTGGCACAACAAGGAGGACGACCTGTTCCGCGTCGTGCCTGAGTGGCTGGGGATGGGGTAGGGGGCTAGGTGCCGTCGCCATGCCCGCGTAGGCGGGAATATCGGTAGGCGCGATAGCGCCATGAGACGGGCATGAGGCGGGGCGCAACCCACCCCATGACCGTCATTCCCGCGTAGGCGGGAATCCAGTCGGCGCGAAGAGCCATGGGGACGGGGCGTCCCGCGCCCCGTCCCCATGCCATCCCTCGGGCATCGCCCTGACCGCGAAAGCAGGAACCTGCTGGGCAGACCCGCGAAAGCGGGAACCTACCCCCATCCCCAAATTGTGACATTTGCCCCTATCGCCCGAGCGCTCGCCTTCATGCGCCCGCGGTCCCTCCAAACAAATCTGGACGGGCGCTGAACCCTTCCTATGCCCCCGCGACCCCGCCGGCGTCCCCCTCCCTCCCCCAACCCCGCCGACGATGCCGAATTCCCTCTCCCGCCGGAGACCTTTGCATAACCTACCGTCATTCCCGCGTAGGCGGGAATCCAGGCGGCGCGGAGCGCCGCTCCTCTCCTACGTAAGCGCCACGTCATTCCCGCGAAAGCGGGAACCTACTGGGGCAGAGTAGTTATGCAAATGTCTCCGCCGGGAGAGGGCCAGGGTGAGGGTTGCGCCTATATTGACCGTCATTCCCGCGTAGGCGGGAATCCAGTCGGCGCGCAAGCGCCGCGACGGGGCGCCCCGCGCCCCGTCCCCGACGACCCATGGTGCATTAGCCCCGACCGCGAAAGCGGGAACCTGCCGGAGCCGCCCGCCGATGACGGTCCCGCCCCCTCGCCCATCCTCGTAGGCTGGTGAGCCATGACGACGAACCCCACGCAGCGCCGACTAGATTCCTGCCTACGCGGACAGGGCGGCGATAATGCAAGCGCCCACGCAGAGCATCCCCGCTCCCCCCCCCCCCGCCCCGCGCAAGCCGGGGGCGAGTGTGCTAACATCGCTTGCCGGCGCGACCGGGCGCGACGAGCCGCGCGGCGGCTTCCGGCCTACGGAGGGAGATTTCGGATGACGGCCAAGCCGAAGATGACGCTCCGCCTCACGGAAGGCGGGGCGAGCATGGCGAGTCTGCTCGGAGGGAAGGGGGCCCACGCGAGCGAGATGGCCCGCATCGGCATTCCGGTTCCCCCGGGGTTCGTGATCACGACGCCGACGTCGCTGGAGTACTTCCGGCAGGGGCGGCGCCTGCCCGACGGGCTGTGGGACGAGGTGGTCCGGAACATCCGCGTCTTGGAGAAGGAGACGGGGCGCGTCTTCGGCGGGGCGGAGAATCCGCTGGTGGTCTCGGTGCGGTCGGGCTCGTCCGTTTCGATGCCGGGGATGATGGACACGATCCTGAACATGGGGGTGACGGACGCGACGGTCGAGGGGCTGGCGGCGATGATGGGGGACGAGCGTCCGGCGCTGGACGCGCACCGGCGGCTGATTCAGGGCTACGGGGACGTCGTGTTGGGCGTTCCGAAAGCGAGGTTCGGGGACGCGCTGGATGAGGCGAAGCGGCGCGCCGGGGCGGCGTTCGACTACGAGTTGCAGCCGGACGCGCTGCGCGGGCTGATCGCGGATTTCAAGGGCGTCGTCCGCGAAGAGGCGGGAACGGACCTGCCGGACGACCCGTGGGCGCTGCTGCGGGCGGCCATCGAGGCGGTGTTCGATTCGTGGAACAATCCGCGCGCGATCACGTACCGCGAGTTCCAAGGCATATCGCACGACTTGGGAACGGCATGCGTCATTATGGCGATGGTGTTCGGGAATCTGGGGGACGACAGCGGCACGGGCGTGCTGTTCTCGCGCAATCCGGGAACGGGGGAGCGGTCGCTGTACGGCGAGTTTCTGCCGAACGCGCAGGGCGAGGACGTCGTCGCGGGGATTCGGACGCCGCGGCGCATCGGCACGCTGCGCTCCTCGTGGCCGGAGATCTACGAGGAGATTGAGGCGACGGCGCGTCGGCTGGAGGGGCATTACAAGGACGTTCAGGACATTGAGTTCACGGTGGAGCGCGGGAAGTTGTACGTGCTGCAGACGCGCTCGGCGAAGCGGACGGCGGCGGCGGCGGTTCGCATCGCGGTGGAGTTGGCGAACGAGGGCGTTCTGACGCGGGAGGAGGCGCTGGGGCGCGTGGAGGCGAGCGAGATTTCGGCGGCGCTGATGCCGCATTTCGTCGCGGAGGAGAAGGACGCCGCGGCGGCGGACGGGCGGCTGCTGGCGGAGGGCGTGGGAGCGTCGCCGGGCGCGGCGTCGGGCGCGGCGGTCATGGATCCGGACCGCGCGGTGGAGATGGCGGACGCCGGGCGGCGCGTCGTTCTCGTGCGGCAAGAGACGAGCCCGGACGACGTCCACGGCATCATCAAGGCGAACGGCGTGCTGACGGTCCGGGGAGGCATGACGAGTCACGCGGCGGTGGTCACGCGGGGGCTTGGGAAGCCGTGCGTCGTGGGGTGCGAGGAGTTGCGGTTCGAGGGGGACGGGCGGATAACGGCGCGCGGGCAGTCCATCGCGGAGGGCGACGTGATCAGCGTGGACGGGGCGACGGGGGAGGTGTTCGTCGGGGAGGTGCGGTCGGTCGCGCCGCGTCCGAGCGAGTTGGCGGAGTTGAACACGCTGCTGGGGTGGGCGGACGCGGCGCGGCGGCTGCAGGTTTGGGCGAACGCGGACACGCCGGAGGACGCGCAGCGGGCGCGGGCGAACGGGGCGGAGGGCATCGGGCTTTGCCGCACGGAGCATATGTTTTTCGCGGAGGAGCGGTTGCGGCACATCCGCAAGTTGCTCGCCGTCGGCCCCGAAGCGTCGGGCCTCATCCGCCGCGTTCAGGAGTTGGAGAGCGCGCTGGAGAGCGCCCCGGCGTCGGAGCAGGAGGAAATGCGGCGGCGGCTGGCGGAGGCGCGGGAGCAGCGGGACTCGTCGGACGCGGTGGCGAGTTTCCACGCGGAACTGGCGGAACTGGAGCGGTTCCAAACGGACGATTTCCACGACATCTTCAAGGTGATGGACGGCCTGCCGGTGGTGATTCGCCTGCTGGACGCGCCGCTGCACGAGTTTCTGCCGGACTACGGCGACCTGGCGCAGGAGATCGCGGAGTTGCGCCGGCGAATCGAGGGCGACCACCGTCTCGAGGCGTGGCTGCGGCGCGGACGGGAGTTGGCGTCGCGGGGCGCGACGGAGTTGGAGAAGCGCCCGGCGGGCAAGCGCGTCGTGGACTGGCTGTCGGAGCACGTTTCGCTCCCCCAGCAGGCGGACGAGAGCGAACTGCGGGCGGCGTTGGACGAGAAGGAGCGCACGCTCGCGCTCGTCGCGAGTTTGCGCGAGTCCAACCCGATGCTGGGGCACCGCGGCTGCAGGGTGGGTCTGACGATGCCGGAGATCTACGAGATGCAGGTGCGCGCCATCGTTACGGCGGCGTGCCGGCTGACGCAGGAGGGCGGCAGCGTCAACCCGGAGATTATGATTCCGATCGTCTCGCACGTGAACGAGTTGAAGTGGCTGCGCCCCCGATTGCGAGAGGTCGCGCACCGGACGCGCGACGCGCTCGGCGTCTACGCGACGTATCTGTTCGGCACGATGATCGAGGTGCCCCGCGCGGCGTTGACGGCGGACGAGGTCGCGTCGGAGGCGGAGTTCTTCTCGTTCGGATCGAACGACTTGACGCAGATGACGTTCGCGTTCAGCCGCGACGACGCGGAGAGCAAGTTCCTCAACCACTACGTTCGGACGGGGGCGCTGCCGCGCAATCCGTTCAACACGCTGGACACGTCGGGGGTGGGGAAACTGATGCGGATGGCGACGGAGGAGGCGCGGAAGGTCGACCCGAATTTCCCGGTGGGGATATGCGGGGAGCACGGGGGCGACCCGAAGAGCATCGCGTTCTGCCACGAGTTGGGCCTGAATTACGTGAGCGCGTCGCCGTTCCGGGTGCCCGTCGCGCGGCTAGCGGCGGCGCAAAGCGCGCTGCGGCAGATTGAGGGGGATTAGGGCGGGGGAGGGGAGGGGCTTGCGCGCCATTGTGATGGCGTTCACAAGCGCTTGACGCTTGGGCGCGAACATTCTACGATTGACGATGCGGGGGCGACTGCGCCCCCGGCTTCCGCGTCCGCCGATCACGGCGCGCGCTCCGCGCAGTAGGGTCTTGGGAGGGGCCTGCCAATGTCCAGCGACCGAGACCAAGAGGCGCGTCAATACGTCCTTCGCGCGGCGAAGGAGAACGACGTCAAGTTCATCCGCCTCTGGTTCACCGACATTCTCGGCGTCCTCAAGGGCTTCGCCATTACGGAGGCGGAGTTGGAGGGCGCGCTGCGCCATGGGATGACGTTCGACGGCTCGACGATGCAGGGGCTCGCGCGGCGCGACGAGAGCGATATGGTCGCGGCGCCGGACCCGACGACGTTCTCCATTCTGCCGTGGCGCCCGCGCCAAAACGCGGTGGCGCGGATGTTCTGCGACGTGCGTCTGCCGTCGGGGGAGCCGTTCGAGGGCGACCCGCGCCGGGCGCTGAAAGCGGCGCTGGAGCGCGCGGCGGAGATGGGCTACGAATTCCAGGTCGGGCCGGAGATGGAGCACTTCTACCTCAAGTCGGCGGAGGAGCCGGAGCCGCTCGACGCGGGGGGCTACTTCGACCTGACGACGACGCTGGACGCGGGCGCGGACCTGCGCCGGGAGACGGCGCTGTTCCTCGAGGCGATGGGCATTCCGGTCGAGTACAGCCATCACGAGGCGGCCGGCGGGCAGCATGAGATCGATCTGCGGCACACGGACGCGCTGACGATGGCGGACTCGGTGATGACGCACCGGCAGGTCGTGAAGGAAGTGGCGATGCGGCATCAGGTGTACGCGACGTTTATGCCGAAGCCGTTTCAGGATCGGAACGGGAGCGGCATGCACGTCAATATGTCGCTCTTCCAGGGCGGGGAGAACGCTTTCTACGACCCGGACGACGAGCGCAAACTCTCGAGCACGGGGCGGATGTTCGTCGCGGGGCTGCTGCGGCACGCGCCGGAGATCGCGTGCGTTTGCAATCAGTGGGTGAACTCGTACAAGCGGCTGACGCCGGGGTACGAGGCGCCGGTGTACGCGACGTGGGCGGGGGTGAACCGCTCCAACCTCGTCCGCGTGCCCGCGCACCGTCCGGGCAAGGACGCGTCCGCCCGCATCGAGTTCCGCCTGCCCGACCCGGCGTGCAACCCGTATCTCGCGTTCGCGGCGATATTGACCGCCGGGCTCGCGGGAGTGCAGGGCGAGTATCCTCTGGCGCCGCCGACGGAGCGCGACGCGCATGAGATGACGGACGCCGAGCGAGAGGAACTCGGCATTCGCCGTTTGCCGGGCAGCCTCTACGAGGCGCTGGAGGAGGCGGAGGGGAGCGACGCGCTCCGGCGGGCGCTCGGCGACTACACGTTCAACTCGCTGCTCGAAAACAAGCGGATCGAGTGGGAAGACTACCGCGCCGCGGTTACGGACTACGAGATAAAGCGGTGTCTGCCCATCCTATGAGGCCGAGCCGCGCAGGAAACGGGAGCCGCCGCAAGAGCGGCTCGGACGCGCCGATGCGACACGCGACGGAAACGAAGAGAACGCTCTACGATCCGCGCTACGAACACGATTCGTGCGGGGTCGGGTTCGTGGCGGACGTCAACGGCGCGAAGAGCAGGCGCGTGCTGGACACGGCGCTGCAGGCGGTGGTGAACGTTACGCACCGCGGCGCGGTGTCGGCGGACGCGAAGACCGGGGACGGCGCCGGCGTGCTGACGCAGATTCCGTCGGCGGTCTTCGTTCCGGAGGCCGCCCGATTCGGCGCGGCGGTCGCCAACGACGGCGACTTGGCCGTCGGCGTCGCGTTCCTCCCGCAGGAGAAACCCGGGCCCGCGCGGAGGATCATTGAGGATGCCGTCCGCAGCCGCGGGCTGACGGCGCTCGGCTGGCGGGAGACGCCGGTGGACGCCTCCATCGTCGGGGACGCGGCGCTCTCCACGCTCCCCCGCATCGAGCACCTGCTCGTCACGTGGCCGGACGCGCCCGACGCGGCGGCCTTCATGCGCCGGCTGTACCTGGCGCGCAAAGTCGCGGAGCGCGTCATTGAGCGCGAGGGGGCGGGCGGCTACATCGCATCGCTCTCCAACCGGTCGATTGTGTACAAGGGGATGCTCGTGGCGCCGCAGTTGCAGGCGTTCTACCGGGATTTGGACAACCCCGACTACGCGACGGCGCTCGCGGTGCTGCATCAGCGCTACAGCACGAACACGTTCCCGAGTTGGAAACTCGCGCATCCGTTCCGCATGCTGGCGCACAACGGCGAGATCAACACGGTGGACGGCAACGTGAACTGGATGCGCGCCCGCGAATTCGCATCGGCCCTGTGGGGGGACGACGCGGACGACCTGCTCCCGATCATTCAGGAGGGGAGCGACTCGTCAAGTTTGGACAACGCGCTGGAGTTGCTCGTCGTTTCGGGGCGCGACCCGCTGCACGCGATGGCGATGCTGATTCCGGAGGCGTGGGAGAACATGCCGCATATGGACCCCGTTCTCCGCGCGTTTTACGAATACCACGCCTGCCTAACGGAGCCGTGGGACGGCCCCGCCGCGCTCGCGTTTTCGGACGGCGTCGTGGCGGCCGCCGCGCTCGACCGGAACGGGCTGCGCCCGGCGCGCTACAAGATCACCGGCGACGGCATTTTCGTTATGGCGTCGGAGGTCGGGGCGGCGCGCCTCAGCGACGCGGACGTCGTCGAGAAGGGGCGCCTCGGCCCGGGGCAGATGATCGCGGTGGACACGGAGCGGAAGGCGCTGCTGCGAAACGACGACGTCAAGGCGCGCCTCGCGGGGATGCAGCCCTACGGCGACTGGCTCGCGCGCCGGATGGTCCAGTTGGACGGGCTCAAGGCGGAGCCGGACGCCGTTCCTCGAACGGAGGCGTCCATCGCCTTGCAGAAGGCGTTCGCGTACACGACGGAGGAGGCGCACCTCATTCTGCGTCCGCTCTACCTGGACGGCGTCGAGCCGGTCGGCTCGCTGGGCGACGACACGCCGCTGTCCGTTTTGGCGCTCAAGCCGCGCCTGCTGTACAGCTACTTCCGGCAGCGGTTCGCGCAGGTGACGAACCCGCCCATCGACTCGTACCGCGAGCAACTCGTGATGTCGCTCTACACCTACCTGGGGCCTCGCGGCTCGCTGCTGGAGGAGAGCGAGTCGAGCGCGGCGCTCGTCCGGCTCGACTCGCCCGCGCTGACGGACGAGCAGTTGGCTGCGCTACGGAGCGAAAAGAGCCCGCTGCGCGCGGAGACGGTCTCCACGCTGTTTCCCGTCGCGGAGGGGCCCGCCGGGCTGCGCCGCGTGATCGACGAGGCGTGCGCGGCGGCGGAGCGGGCGGTCGACGCGGGCTGCGGCATCGTCATTCTGAGCGACCGGGGCGTGGACGCATCTTATGCCGCCGCGCCGACGCTGCTCGCGGTGGGGGCGGTGCATCATCACCTCATCCGCGCGCGCAAGCGCCTGCAGGCGTCGCTCGTCGCGGAGACCGCCGACGCGCGCGATATGCATCAGTTCGCGCTGCTCGTCGGCTACGGCGCAAGCGCGTTCAATCCCTACATGGCGTTCGAGACGATCCGCGGCCTCATCAAGGAGGGGCACGACGAGGACGTCGGCGCCGAGCGGGCGCTGGCGACCTACATCCGGACGATCAACAAGCAGTTGCTCAAGATTATGTCCAAGATGGGCATATCGACGGTGACGGCCTATCAGGGAGCGCAGATCTTCGAGGCGGTCGGCTTGGACGCCGATGTCGTGGATCGGTGCTTCGCGGGGACGCGCTCGCCGGTGGAGGGCATCGGGTTCGAGGGCATCGCGGCGGAGACGCTCGCGCTGCACGCCGCCGCGTTCGCTCCCCCGGAGGACGGGAAGCCGCGGAAGTTGGACGACTTCGGCTACTACCGCTACCGCCGCGACGGGGAGCCGCATGCGTTCGCCCCGCAAAGCGTGCGGACGCTCCACAAGGCGCTGGCGGACGACGGCGGCAGAGACGGCTACGACGCGTACCTCAGCCAGATCACGGGCGGCGCGCTCATATCGCTGCGCGACCTTCTGGAGATCGAGCCCGCCGGCGCGCCGGTTCCGCTCGAGGAGGTGGAGCCGGCGGCGGAGATCGTCAAGCGCTTCAACGGCGGCTCGATGTCGTTCGGCGCGCTCAGCATCGAGGCGCACGAGGCGATTGCGGTCGCGTTCAACCGGACGGGCAGCAAGAGCGGCAGCGGAGAGGGCGGGGAAGACCCGCGCCGCTTCCGCGAGCGCCGCAACGGCGACCAGACCGGCAGCAAGATGAAGCAGGTCGCCTCCGGCAGGTTCGGCGTCACGCCGGAGTATCTGGCGATGGCCGAGGTGCTGGAGATCAAGATGGCGCAGGGCTCCAAGCCCGGCGAGGGCGGGCAACTGCCCGGCCACAAGGTGACGGAGATCATCGCGCGCGCCCGCCGCACGCAGCCCGGCGTGCCCCTGATTTCGCCGCCCCCGCACCACGACATCTACTCCATCGAGGATCTGAAGCAACTGATCTACGACCTGAAGGTCGTGAACCCGCGCGCGGCGGTGGCCGTGAAACTGGTCGCGGAGGCCGGAGTGGGGACGATCGCCGCCGGCGTGGCGAAGGGCTACGCGGACTACGTGCTCGTCTCCGGGGCGGAGGGGGGCACGGGCGCCTCGCCGTGGGCGTCCATCAAGTACGCGGGTCTCCCGTGGGAGTTGGGCCTCGCGGAAGCGAATCAGGTGCTGCGGCGCAACGGGCTGCGCGGGCGCGTCACGCTGCGGACGGACGGCGGGTTCCGCCGGGGCCGCGACGTCGCGGTCGCGGCGCTGTTGGGCGCGGAAGAGTACGGCTTCGGGACGCAGGCGATGGTGGCGGTGGGCTGCCAAATCGCGCGGCAATGCCACCTCAACACCTGCCCCGTGGGCGTCGCCACGCAGGACGAGGCGCTCCGCCAAAAGTTCTGGGGCGAGCCGGAAATGCTCGTGCGCTACCTCTTCTTCGTCGCCGAGGAGTTGCGCGAACTGATGGCCGAACTCGGCTTCCGCAAAGTCGAGGAGATGGTGGGCAGGGCGGACCTGCTCGTCCAAAAGACGCCCGAAGGCCACCCGAAGGCGGGAACGCTCGACCTCTCGCCTCTCCTCGCGCTGCCGGAGGGAACGGAGCACGGGCCGCGCTCGCGCGCGCAGGAGCGCAACGACGACCCGCACGCCGACGTGCTCGACGACGAACTGATGCCGCTGGCGCTCCCCGCGATTCGCAGAGAGGCGCCCGTGAAAATCGAGCGCGAGATCCGCAACGTGCACCGAA
This sequence comes from Dehalococcoidia bacterium, assembly GCA_965242755.1. Lineage (GTDB taxonomy): Bacteria > Chloroflexota > Dehalococcoidia > Lucifugimonadales > Australimonadaceae > Bin16. Next base: position 70,567 of record OZ251500.1, read on the forward strand.
CGGTCGGCGGGCGCATCGCCGGGGAGATCGCCCGCATCCACGGCGACGAGGGCATCCCGGACAACAGCATCGAGATCCGCTTCACCGGATCGGCGGGGCAGAGTTTCGGCGCGTTCCTCATCAACGGAATGCATCTCACTTTGGACGGCGAGGCGAACGACTACGTCGGCAAGGGGATGCACGGCGGGGAGTTGGCGCTGCGCCCGACCGCCGCCGCGCGTTTCCACGCGCACGACAACGTGATTATGGGCAACACGGCGCTCTACGGCGCGACGGGCGGCAGCCTGTTCGCGGCCGGGCAGGCCGGCGAGCGCTTCGCAGTCCGCAACTCCGGCGCGTGGGCGGTCGTCGAAGGCGTCGGCGACCACGCGTGCGAATATATGACGGGCGGCGTCGTCGCGATCCTCGGGCCGACGGGCCGCAACCTCGGCGCGGGCATGTCCGGCGGCGCGGCGTTCGCGCTCGACCTCAACAACGAACTGCTCGACAATATGAACCCGGAGATGGTCGGCGCGTCGCCCGTCGAGGATCCGGACGACGAGGAGACGCTGCGCGCGCTGATCGCGCGGCACCGGCAACTGACGGGCAGCGTCCGCGCCGAGGACGTGTTGGAGAATTGGGCGGCCTACCTGCCGCTGTTCAAGCGCGTCGCGCCGTTGCCGCATGTCGCGCCGCCCGCGCCGCGCGAGCGTCAGCGCGCCCGCCGCGACGCCCTGCTCGCCGCAAGCGGGCGGTAAGGGGGCGCGGGCGCCGCATCCCTCGCGCCATCGTGTCACGGAGGGAACACTATGCCCAACGCTCCGCTCGACGTGATCACGTTCGAAGTAATGAGCGCGCGGCTGGACGGCGTCGTCCGGGAGATGGAGAACGCCGTCTTCCGCACGGGCTTCTCCACCATCGTCCGCGAGTCGCATGACTTCAGTTGCGCCATTCTCGACACCTCGGGGCGGCTTGTCGCCCGCGGGTCGCATCCCGGGCATATGGGCGGGCTCCCCGCGTGCGTCGAGGGGCTGCTGGCGTTCCATCCGGCGGAGGCGATGCGCGAGGGCGACGCCTATCTCGTCAGCCATCCGTACCACAGCGGCTGTCCGCACGCCAACGATATGGCGGTGATGGCGCCCGTCTTCGCCGGGGGCGCGCTCGTCGCGTTCGCCGCCAGCATCGGCCACACTCCGGACATCGGAGGGGTCGCGGCGGGATCGCGCAACGCGACGGCGCGCGACCTCTTCGGCGAAGGCTTGCAGATTCCTCCCGTTCGCTTTATGCGGGACTACCGCATCGAGCAAGACGCGGCCTCGTTCGTCCGCGCCAACAGCCGCGCGCCGGAGATGATGATCGGCGACCTCGCGGCGAAGGCGGGCGTCTGCCATACCATCGGCGCGGCGCGGCTGCGCGACCTCGCCGACGCCTACGGAGCGGACGCGCTGCCGCGGCAGTTCGAGCAGGCGGGCGCGCGCTCCGCCCATCGCATCCGCGAGCAGATCGCGGCTTGGCCGGACGGCGTCCGCGAGGTGGAGGCGTGGTGCGACGACCCCAGCGCCGACGAGCCCATCCGCGTTCACCTCGCGTCCGTCAAAGAGGGCGACCGCATCGTCCTTGATTTCACGGGCGCGGGCGATCAGGCGGCGGCGCCGATCAACTTGCGCCCGCCTTTCGTCGAGGGGCTCGCCCGCAATATGGCGATCCGCCTCACCGACCGCGGCATTCCGCTCAACTACGGCGTGGCGGAGGCGGTGGAGTGCCGCTTCCGGCGGGGCAGTTTGCTGGACCCGGTCTTTCCCGCCCCGGTGGGCTTCTACTCCAAAACGCTCGCGCTCGCGGAGAGCGTCATCGGCGCGGCGCTGGCCAAAGCGTCGGGCAACCCCGCGCTCGCGCACATCGCAACGCAAAGTTCCATCGTCGTCGGCTACGCGGGCGGCGGCAAACGGCAATACGTGCAGTACGAATTAATGTACGCCGGATCGCCCGCGTGGGAGGGCGGCGACGGCTTCTCCGGCGTGGGCTCCCGCGCCAGTTACGGCGCGAGATTCACGCCAGTCGAAATCATCGAGTCCGAGTTCCCCGTCGAGATGACGCGGTTCGAGGCGCTCCCCGACTCCGGGGGCGACGGCGCGTTCCGTGGCGGGCCGGGCTACGTCCGCGAGTACCGGGCGCGGGCTGCGGCGCGGCTGTCGGGCGGGGCGGCGCGACGCGAGGCGGCGGGCGCGGACGGCGGAGGCGCGGGGCGCAACCCGTTCGTCGTCGTCCATCCGGGCGAGGAGCGCGAGGAGCGGCGCCCCGGCATCGTCTCCAACGTCGGCCTCGAGCCCGGCGACGTCTTCCGCATTGAGACGGGCGGCGGGGGCGGCGTCCGCCCTCCCGCCGAGCGCGACCCCGAGCGCGTCCGCGCCGACCTTGAAGACGGCGTCGTGACGCAAGCGAAAGCGCGCGGAACCTACGGCGCGGCGCAGGCGGCGCAATAGGCGCGCCGCTCATCGTGTATCATAGGCGGGCGATGGAGACCGAGCAGATTTTCCCCGGCGTGTGGGAGTTCCGCGCAACCTACGGGCGCGACACCGCCGAACTCTTCACCGACGGCGCGATGCCCCACGCGGCGTGGTTCGTCGCGGGCGACCGCCCCGCCATCCTTGACCCGGGGCCGACCTCCATCGCGGAGGAACTGCTCGACGCCATCCGCAAGACGGGGCACGACGTCGACGCCATAGAGTGGGTCGCGCCGTCGCATATCCACGTCGACCACGCGGGGGGCAGCGGCTGGCTCGTCCGCGAACTGCCCCGCGCCAAAGCCGTCTTTCACGCCCGCGGCGCTCCCTTTATGCGCGACCCCGCCCGCCTCATCGCCGGCACGGCGGACGTCTTCGGCGACTCGTGGCTCGACGTCTTCGGCGACATTCTCCCCGTGCCCGACGAGCGCATGACGGTCGTCGAGGACGGCGACCTGCTGGACATCGGCGACTCCGCCTACCGCGTCGTCTTTACGCCCGGGCACTCGCTTGACCACATCGGCCTCTACGACGCGGAGCGCGGCGCCTTCTACTGCGGGCATGCGCTGGGCAACTACAAGCCGCCGCGTTTCCTGCCCGATCCGCCGATGACGCTCCCCTACTTCGACGTGGACGCAAGCGTCGACTCCATTCGCAAGGCGCGGGAACTCGCGCCGAAGCGTTTGCTGCCCGCGCACTCCGGCGCCCTCGCCTCCAACCCCGCCATCGCCATCGACGTCGTGGAGCGGGTGACGCTCGAAATCGGCGAAATCGTCAAGGGCGGCATGGCGGCGGGCAAGAGCGACGCGGCAATGGAGTCCGACGTCCGGACGCATCTCTTCGCCGACCCCGCGAAAGCCGACCGCTCCTACCTTCCCGTCGTCGTCTCCTACAGGCGCTACTATGAGCGGCAAGCCCGCAAGGCCGTCGGCGGCTGATCGGGCCGCCCCGAGCGGCGGACGATAACAAGGACAGCAGGAGGAAAGCGGATATGCCGTCGTTCGACGTCGTGTCGCGCGTTGACCTCGCCGAGGTGGACAACGCCCTCAACGGCGTGAAGCGCGAGACGCAGCAGCGGTTCGATCTCAAGGGAACGCGGGCGGGCGTCGAGCGGTCGGGCTCCGCGCTCACCGTGACCGCCGACAGCGATCTGCAACTGCGGCAGGTGCACGATCTGCTGCACGCCTATTTCGCCCGGCGGGGCGTGGACAGCCGCGTCCTCTCGTTCGAGACGCCGCAGAAAGCGTCGGGCGACAGCCTCCGCCAGCAGGCGGTCATCCGGCAAGGGCTGGACGCGGAGCTCAGCCGGCGCATCGTCAAGGCGGTGAAGGGCTCGAAAATCCGCGTGCAGACGGCGGTTCAGGGAGAGGAGTTGCGCGTCTCCGGCAAGAAGCGCGACGACCTGCAAGAGGCGATAGCCTTCATCAAGGAGATGGAGATCGAGCAGCCGCTGCAGTACGTCAACTTCCGCGACTGATCGGCGCGCCTCCGCGCGCTCCCTCCTAATCCGCGCTCCCTCCAAGAGGTTGCATAATTCCCCGCCCCGTCATTCCCGCGTAGGCGGGAATCCAGTCGGCGCGATAGCGCCACGACGGGGCGCTTTGCGCCCCGTCCCCAAGCCCGCCCCAGCGCATCGCCCTGACCGCGAAAGCGGGAACCCCCGCCCGACCGTCATTCCCGCGCAGCCGTGAACCCACCCCGCCGCGCCGCGCCAAGACGGGGCGCAACGCGCCCCGTCCCCAAATCTCCCATGGCGCCCACCGTCATTCCCGCGTAGGCGGGAACCTACTGTCCGCCGGCAGGTTACGCAAAATAGCCCCCGTGCGCGTTGTACAATGCCCCACGAAATCACGCGGGAGGGACCGATGAGCGGCATCCTCTTCAGTATGGGCGGCAGTTCCGGCCTCGAGTGGAGCGACTTCCTCGAGATCTGCCAGACGTGCGACGAACTCGGCTTCCACGGCTTCTACCCGTCCGACCACCTGATGCAGATCCACGCGGGGCGGGGAACGACCCCGGCGCGGCTCGACGGCCTCACCGTGATGGCGGCGATGGCGGGGCACACGACGCGCCTCCGGCTGGGAATGCTCGTCGTCAACAACAACTTCCGCCACCCCGTCATCACCGCCAAGATGATCAACACGCTCGACCACGTCTCCGGCGGACGCGCCGAGATGGGCATCGGCAGCGGCAACGTCCGCGAGGAGTTCGACGTTCACGGCATGCCGTTCCCGCCGTTCGCGGAGCGCGCCGACCGCCTCGACGAGGCGCTGTCCGTCATCAAGGCGATTTGGACGGAGGAGCCCGCCACGTTTCGCGGAGCGCATTACTCCCTGAACGAGGCGCCGCAGATGCCGAAGCCCGTGCAGAAGCCGCATCCGCCGATCATCGTCGGGGGGCGCGGCGACCGCACGCTCCGCATCGCCGCCAAGCACGCCGACGACTACAACCAGATCGCTCCGCTGGAGGAGGCGAAGGTCAACCTCGCGCGGATGCAGGCCGTCTGCGACGAGGCCGGGCGCGACTTTTCGGCGATGCGCCGCTCCGTCCAAATCCAGATCAAGATGAGCGACGACGCAGCCGAAGTCGCGGCGGCGGTCGAGCGCGGAGCGACGCTCGCCACGCAGCAGACCACGCTCTACGCGACTCCCGAGGCGCAGGCGCGCGACAGCATGCTCCTCGGCTCCCCCGAAGCGATCGTCGAGCAGTTGGGGCGCTGGACGGACGTCGGCGTGACGCACTTCATTCTGATGACGCCGCGCCCGTTCGACCGCCGCGTCGCGGAGCGCTTCGCAACAGAGGTCGCCCCGCAGTTCGCGTAGCGCAAGCCCAAGCCGCCGCGCCGCGCAAGGCCGCAACCCGCGGCAACGCGATAAACGCGACAGAGGAAAGAGAAAATGCCTCGCTGCTGGCTCTTCAAATCCGAACCCACGACCTACTCCTACGACGACCTCGTCCGCGACGGCGTTGCGGAGTGGGACGGCGTCCGCAACTTTCAGGTGCGGAACTGGCTGCGCGACGACGTCAAGCCCGGCGACCGCGTTCTCTTCTGGCATTCCAGCGCGAACCCCATCGGCGTCGTCGGAACCGCCGTCGTCACGCGGGAGGGCTACCCCGACCACACCGCGTGGGATCCGGACTCCGACCATCCCGACCCGAAGAGCTCGCCCGACAAGCCGATCTGGTATATGGTCGACCTCAAGGCCGAGCGCAAGTTCCCGCGCATCCTCACGCCCGACGACCTCCGGCAAGAGCCCGCCCTCGCCGATATGGTTGTCCTCAGGCGCGGCAACCGCTTCTCCATCACGCCCGTCACCGACGACGAGTTCAATGCCGTCTTGCGCCTCGCCGACGCCTCGTAGCCCCGGCGCCGCCCCGATGGAGACCTTGCGTCGCGCCGTCGCCATACTCTTCGCATTCGTCTCTTCGCTGGATTCCCGCCTGCGCGGGAATGACGGGAATTGGCGGGGTCGCGCTTCGCTAGATTCCCGCCTGCGCGGAAATGACGGGAATTTGGGGGGGCGTGCTTCTCTGGATTCCCGCCTACGCGGGAATGACGGGAATTTGGGGGGTCGCGCTTCGCCGCATTCCCGCCTGCGCGGGAATGACGGTCGGTTCGTTCTCCTCCTCGCCGCTTGCGCTCTCCTCGTTCCGCCGCTCGTCGCCGCTCCGGAGGCGAGCGCGCACAGCCGGCACGAGGGAAGAGTCGCGATCCATCGCGGAACGGCTGGGCCCTACGACCTGCTCGTCGAGGCCGTCCCAAGCGTCGGCTTTTTCGAGATAACGCTCATATTCGAGCCCGACGCATCCGGCGATTCCCTCCCTTACGCTCCAAGCGCCGTCGTCTCCGCGCGGCGCGGGGGCGAGCGGCTCGGCCCGGCGGCGGCGATCCGGACCGGCCCCAACGAATACGCCGTCGTTTTCGCTCCGGAGTCGGCGGGCGAGTGGGAGGTCCGCATCGCCGTAGACTCCGAATTGGGGAGCGCGTCGCTGGCGCTCCCCGTAACCATCGCGGCGCAACGCGCGAGCATACCCTGGACGGCCATCGTCGCCGGGCTAGGGCTGCTCATTCCTATGCTGTGGCTAATCTTCGCGCCGCGCAAGCGCGCAAGCCGCGCCTCCGCAAGCGGGCGCTCGCCGTGGTGAGCGCGGGGGCCCAGTAGGTTCCCGCTTTCACGGGAATGACGAGGCGCATATGTAGGAGAAGAGCGGCGCTAAAGCGCCGCATGGATCCCCGACTACGCGGGCATGGCGGGAGGTTAGGCAAGTCTCCATAGGGGGAACGCAATGACGGCGCGCTGACGGCGACCCTCGCCGACGGGAGAGTCATCGCCGCGCCTCTCGCATGGTTCCCCCGGCTCCTGCATGCCGCCCCCGACGAGCGGCGCAACTGGAGGCTCATCGGCGACGGACTCGGCGTCCACTGGCCCGACTTGGACGAAGACGTGAGCGTCGAAGGCTTGCTGGCGGGCCGCCCGTCCCGCGAGGGGGCGCAGTCGCTCCAACGCTGGATCGAAGCGAGGGAGGCGGCTTCCGGGCTGCGGTAGAGCGAGAGGGGCGCCTAGCTCTGCCCCGTCGCCTGCTCGTAGGCTTGGCGAACGATGGGCATCGCGTCTTCCAGTTGCTCTTCGTTGAAGACGTCGACCAGCATCGTGCACTCGGTATGCACCCTGTTAGGCACGAATTTCCAGTCGGTTGTGTCCGCCGCGTATAGTGAATCAGGGATTTCGACGAAGTCGAAATCCAGCGGAAGTATGAGCCTAACGTAGTAGCGCATAGGCAGGATTTCGACGAAGAATTCCGGCTCATAGCAACAGACGGACTTGCGCTCGATGACGGATATGACATCGCCCAATTCGTCGACTTTTCGCTCGGCGGCATTGAGCAATTTCCTGACGGATTCGCTCATTTTAAGGCTGCCGGAGTCTCTGACTGCGGCCCTCTCGCGCAGTTCTTTGATATCTTCCGCGCGAACAAGGTCTGCGTTCGCGTGATGGTGAGGCCATACCGAAAGCGCGCGATGGGCCAGCAATTCTCCGCGCTCGCGCATTTGCAATTCCGTCCACTGCTCCTGCTCGCTGACGTATTTGTTCAGGCGAACAGCGCTATGTTCGAAGCCGCCATGAAGCGTCTTTTTTACCGCGAACGGACGATTGGACAGTTCAGCATTGTATGCGGTAAGCGTCAGATTCCCTAACCGGTCCAGCCAAACTTCATGCGCCTCTTCCCAGTTTTCCCCCAGCATCTTTTGCCAATCAGGAACTTCGTCAATGCTTTGCGGCATAATGTGCTCAACCGTGAGGTTTTTGAGCGGGCTCGGCTCCTTTTGCCTGTCGTTCTCCAGCCGAGCGAGAATGTGCCAGCAAAGCCTTCCGGTGTAGTAGAGGTCGGACTCTTGGATTTCGCGTTCGAACCGCGCATCCTGGGGAAAGCCGTAATTTCGGCGGCGAGCGAACGCCACCTTCATAGACTGCAGAGGGTTCGCCTCGTCTATGCAACGCGCTATGTCCGTAAAAACGTCCCAATAGGCGCGGTTCTGCAGCCCAAGCACGCCACGTCGCACGACGTAACTTTCGATGAGGCGTAAGGCTTCCTCGAACTCCGCTCGGCTGAGCGTGGGTTCAGCTCGTTTGTAGCAGTCGTACAGTTTCATGCCAAGCACGGCATGGGTAGTGCCGAGTGACCGAACGTGACGCATAGCGTCAAGGAGTGCACTCTGCTCTGAGCGAGGGCCCACCAAGTCCAGGTAGTAACCCGCGAACTGCACCATCTCCTGCAGCAACTCCTCCAAATCTTGCGGGTGTTTGTGCCTGAACTCCTTGAACTCCTCGTAGATGCGGTCGGTGCGAGGCTGGCTAACAGCGCTGGGCTTTGGCGGAAGGGTTTTCAGCACAATGTAATCGCGCAAGAAGAAGTCGGGAACCCTCTTTGCGTCCCGGAAAAGCCCTTCCATCCTGCTCCAATACCTCTCGTACAAGCGAGTCTGCTCGGACTCGCCAAGCCCCATAAGGATGTAGTTACGGATCAGGTCGCTTTGGGTGAGGTCTACGCCTGTGGAGTTCAAACTCTCAAAGACGAGTTGCGGGTGGTCGCTGTGGTCTAGCGTCACCTCGACGATCTCGAGCCTGCCGATGCCTCGGTAGACGCGGTCTATCAAGTCAGGGTAGGGTTCCGTCCGAAGCCGCTCCGCGAACCAGTCGTAGGCTTCTATGACGGGCTGCGAAATGCTGGCCTCGTCAATGTTGGCCTCGTCAGGGTAGACACCGTCCACCAACGTCCGCAACGTGGCATCGTCGTGCCTCCGCAACGCCAGTTTGTAACGCCTGTCTCCTATCTCCAGCTTGTTCAGGAGGAAGTAGGAGTCAATCTTGTTCTCTGTCGGGCTGTCCTCGCCGCCTACCCAATCGGTGTTGTAGATGTGGTCTCGGAGCGCGGTCAGCAGCAGAGACAGGGTCGTCAGCCGCTGCTGCCCATCGATCACGAGCCACTGCTGAAACGTGGCTGCCGGCAGCCCCGTGCTGACGTAGACGATGGAACCCATGAAATGGGAGGCTGCAACCGCACTCTCTCCCGCTCGCAGCACATCGGTCCACAGCTGCTCGCACTGCTCGGGCGTCCAGCTATAGTCCCGCTGGAAGACGGGTATGACGAACTGCCTGCTTCCGCCGATGAGCGTTGTGAACGCCTGATTGATAGCCTTCATTCAGCACCCTTCTACACGGCACCCTATCATACCGCCGCTGCTGCGTCAACCTCTTCCTCTACCCATTTGCAACGCGCTGATGGAACCTCGACAGATGCGCCGCCGCGTCTCGCCGATAGGCGCGGTCGGTGGGCGGCTCCGCGTCGTCGGGAATCGCTGTCGGGAATCCAGACGGCGCAAAGCGCCGCTCCCCTCCCACCCAAGCGCCACGTCGTTCCCGCGAAAGCGGGAACCTACTGGGCGCAGCCCCGCTCCCCCGCGAGCCGCGCGAAGAATTCGAGCGCGCCCGGGTTCGCCAAAGCGTCCGCGCTCGCCGCTTGTTCAATGGGCGTTCCGCTCAGAATCTTCTTCACGGGAACCTCCAACTTCTTCCCGTTCAGCGTTCGCGGCACCTCGGCGATTTCGTAGATCTCGTCGGGCGCGTGGCGCGGCGAGAGATTCGTCCGCACGGCGTCCGTCACGCGGCGGCGCGCCGCGTCGTCCAGCGGGCAGCCTTCGCGCATGACGAGGAACAGCAGGAGTTCGCCGTCCGTTCCCAGTTGCGTCGTGTCCGCCACGAGGCTGTCCATCACGTCGGGCAACTCCTCGACCACGCGGTAGAACTCGCTCGTTCCCATGCGGACGCCGCTGCGGTTCAGCGTGGAGTCGGAGCGTCCGTAGACCACGCAGGCGCCGTCCTCCGTGATCTTCAGCCAGTCGCCGTGCCGCCAAACGTCAGGGTAGGCGTCGAAGTAACTCTCATGCAGGCGCGAGCCGTCCGGGTCGTTCAGAAACCGGACGGGCATCGAAGGCATCGGCTCGGTCACGACGAGTTCCCCGACCTCCCCGATCACCGGCTTCCCGTCCGCGTCGAAACTCTCGACCTTGCAGCCGAGGCAGCGGCATTGGATCTCCCCCGCTCGAACGGGGAGCGTCGGGCCGCCGCCGATGAACGCCGTGAACACGTCCGTCCCGCCGCTGATCGATGCGAGGAGCAGGTCGCGCTTGACCTTGTCGTAGACCCATGCGAACGCTTCCGGGGGCAGCGGCGCGCCCGTCGAGCCGATGGAGCGCATCGCGCCGAGATCGAGCGACGCGCCGGGCTCGACGCCCGCCTTCATGCACCCCAGGATGTACGGCGCGCTCACGCCGAAACTCGTGATCCCCGTCCGCTCCGCCAGCCGCCACAACGCCAGCGCGTCGGGGTAGGCGGGACTGCCGTCGTACAGAACGATGGCCGAGCCCGCGAGCAGCCCGCTCATCAGCAGGTTCCACATAATCCAGCCGGTCGTGCTGAACCAGAAGAATCGGTCGCGCTCGCCCAAGTCCATCTGCAGAGTAAGGAACTTGGCGTGCTCCAGCAGCGCGCCTCCGTGCCCGTGGACGATCGCCTTCGGCGCGCCCGTCGTGCCCGACGAGTACACCACGCACAGCGGATGGTCGAACGGAACGGGCTCGAACGCCAGCGCCTCGCCCCCGACGACGAAGTCGTCCCAAAGCGCCGCCGACTCGCCCAGCCCGCTCAGATCGGGATGCGGGGAGAGATACGGCAAGACGACCGTCCGCCGCAGCGAGGGGAGGGCTCGCCGGATGGCCGCGACCGACGGCGTCGAGTCGAACGTCTTGCCCCCGTAGACGTAGCCGTCCACCGCCAGCAGAACTTTCGGCTCCACCTGCCGGAAGCGCTCGATCACGCTGCGCGGCCCGAACTCCGGGGGGCAACTCGACCACACCGCTCCGATAGACGCCGCCGCGAGCGCCGCCGCGATGGTCTCCGGCGCGTTCGGCATATACGCCGCAACCGCGTCGCCCCGCCCCACGCCGAGCGCGCGCAGCCCCGCCGCGACCGCCGCCGTCCGCTCCCGCAACTCGTCCCATGTCCACCGCGACGCCTCGCCCGACTCCCGAACGCCGATGACGGCGAGAGCGTCGCCGCTCCGCGCGAGCGCATGCTCGGCGTAGTTGAGCGTCGCGCCCTCGAACCAGCGCGCGCCCTCGACCCGCGTTCCGCCGGGGCCGGGCGCGAGCGCCTGCGCGTAGGGCGCATGCGCCTGCACGCCGAACCACTCCCAAAACGTCTCCCAGAAGCCGCCGACGTCGCCCACCGACCACCGCAGCAGATCCTCGTAGGATGCGAAACGCAGCCCTCGCGTCCGCTCGAGCCAGCGCTCGTAGGCGGCGAGATTCGATGCGGCGCGCCGCTCCTCGGACGGCGTCCAAAGGAGCGCCCCCTCGCTCGCGGCGTATGCGGACTGTTCGGCCATCGGCTTGCGCTTGCGATGCGGCCCGCCGCGCCGCTAGGCCCGGCGAGACCTGCGGTCGTAAGACGGCGCGGCCGGGTTGTCCCCGATTCGCTCGTCCGCGACCGCGATGCGCCGCAGCAAGTCCTCCGCGGCTTCCACGAGCAGACGCAACTCCTCTTCCGGCTTGACGTCGTTGTAGGAGTTGGCGTGCAGCGCCTCCATCGCCGTGTACGAGAGGTAGATCTGCTTGTCGCCCGCGAGGGCGGACAGATGGAAGGCGATGACGTCGTTGTGAAAATGGCTCCCATGCCGCCACCCTCGCCGCCGCGAGACCGCCTTCAGCGCGTGGACGACCGCGCCCCAGCATTTCTCCGACGCTTGCAAGCGGTCCCCTAGCTCGAGGCGCTCCCAAGCGTGGCGCATCAGCCGCTCCGAGTGAACGGCATGGCTCTCTATGGGGCTTCGCTGCGTCGTAACCATGTGGCGTTGTCCCGCCCCGCAAGTATAGCGCCGGCAATCGCCCGGAGCGTCCCCGGGACGTCATGGATTCGCCGCGCTCCGCGAGAAACAGCCCAGCCGCGCTGCTATCCTCGCGCTATGCATGTCATCGGCACGGCAGGGCACGTCGACCATGGGAAGTCCGCGCTCGTCCAGGCGATCACGGGAATAGACCCGGACCGCCTCGCGGAGGAGAAGCGGCGCGGCATGACGATAGACCTCGGCTTCGCCTGGGCAACGCTGCCCAGCGGACGCGAGGTCAGCATCGTGGACGTCCCAGGCCACGAGCGCTTCATCAAAAATATGCTCGCGGGCGTCGGCGGCGTTGACCTCGCGCTGCTCGTCGTCGCGGCGGACGAGTCCGTGATGCCGCAAACGCGGGAGCACCTCGCCATCCTCGACCTGCTGGGCGTGCGGCGCGGCCTCGCCGTCATCACGAAAGCCGACCTCGCGGACGCGGATATGCTCGAGATCACGCAGTTGGAGGTCGAAGAGACGCTTGCGGGGACGACGCTCGAGGGGTCGCCCCTGATTGCGGTCTCCGCCGCGACGGGCTCCGGGCTGCCGCAACTGCTGGCAGCGATAGACGCGGCGCTGGACGAGACGGAGCCGCGGCGCGACGTCGGGCGCCCGCGCCTCTCCATAGACCGCGCGTTCGCCGTCGCGGGATTCGGCGCGGTGGTCACCGGCACGCTATTGGACGGCGCGCTGCGGGTCGGGCAGGCGGTGGAGATCGTCCCCGGCGGGCGCGAGGCGCGGATTCGCGGCCTGCAAACGCACCGGCGGAAGGCGGAGTCCGTCGCGCCCGGCAACCGCGCGGCGGTCAACCTCAGCGGCGTAAGCGCGGGCGAAATCTCGCGAGGGCAGGTCTTGACGTCGCCCGGCTGGCTCCGCGCCGTATCCGCGGTCGACGTCCGCCTGACGGCGCTCGCGGACGCGCCCCACAGCCTGCGCCACAACTTGCCGGCGACGTTTCACGCTTTCGCGGCGGAGTCGCCCGCGAAGGCGCGCTTGCTCAACGCGGACGCGCTCGCCCCAGGCGAGGAAGGATGGGCGCAGATCGTCTTGGAGCAGCCGGTCGCGCTGACGCGGGGCGACCGATTCGTGCTGCGCTCGGCGGACGCGACGCTCGGCGGAGGGACGGTCGTCGACGTCGGCGCGAAGCGCCACCGGAGGCGCCGCGCCCCGGTGCTGGCTCGCTTGGCGAGCCTCGCCGAGGGCGGCCCGTCGGCGCAACTCCTCTCCGCGCTGGAGGGGCGCGAGCCCGCGAGCCCCGCGTCGCTCGCCAGCCGCGCCAACCTCTCGCAGGACGACGCCGTCGCGCTTGCGCGGAGCGCCGTCGCCGACGGATCGGCGGTCGCGCTGGGGAGCGGCGCGGTCGCGCCCGACACCCCGCTCTACACGGCGGCGGGCTGGGCGCGCCTCCGCGCCAACGCCGTCGCCGCGCTCGAAGATTTCCACCGGCGCAACCCGTTGCGCGAAGGCATGACACGGGAGGAGTTGCGGAGCAGGCTGCGTTTGCGCGGGAGCGCGGCGCAGGCGGCGCTCGACAGGCTCGCGGCGGACGACGCCGCGATTGAGGCGCCGGGCGGCGAGATGCGGCTGCCGGGCCACGCCGTAGCGGTTACGGCCGAGCAGCAGGCGGCGATGGACGCTTACGTCGCGGCGCTGGAGCGCGACCCGTTCCCCGTCGAGGCGCCCGCGCTCGCGCCGGAACTGCTCGCGCTGCTTGCGGAGCAAGGGCGCGTCGTCCGCGCATCGCAAGGCGTCGTGTTCGACGCCGCGGCCTACGCGCGGATCGAGGGGACGGTGACGGCGCGTCTGCGCTCCGCCGGCAAAGTAACGGTGGCGGAGGCGCGCGACCTGCTCGGAACATCGCGCAAGTACACGCTCGCCCTCTTAGAGGAGATGGACGACCGCAAAATCACGCGCCGCTCCGGCGACGAGCGAACGCTCCTGCGCGAATGAGCGCCGCCGCAAAAGCGGTAACTACCGGGCCGCTCTGCCCTCCCCGCGAAAGCGGGAACCTACTCCCCCGGTCCCGTCATTCCCGCGCAGCCGCGAACCCACCCGCCGCGCAAGCGCCGCCCACGCCCTCTCCCTCTGGAGACCTTTGCATAACCTACCGCCCTGACCGCGTAGGCGGGAATCCAGGCGGCGCGGAGCGCCGCTCCTCTCCTACGTAAGCGCCCCGTCATTCCCGCGAAAGCGGGAATGTGGATTCACACTGGAAGCGCAACAGTTCCGGACGACCCCAGAATACCTCAGACGGCGTCTGGTAGCCCAGCGCCGAGCGCGGCGTGTTGTTGTAGCGCGACGCGCACAACGTCAACTCCTCGTCCGGCACGCCGTCCAAGTTCGTCCTCCGCGGCAACTCCCGCCGCAGACGCCCAATCGCGTTCTCCACTCCCCCCTTCTGCCACGGCGACCGAACGTCGCAGAAGAACGTCTCAACTCCCAACTCATGCAACTCGTGATGCCGGGCGAACTCCGTCCCGTTGTCGAACGTCACGCTCCGCCGCATCTCCATCGGCAGCGTCCCCATCACGGCCAGCATCGCGCGCGCAACCGCCTCGGCGCCCTTGTTCTCCGGCCGCTGCAGGAGCGTGAGCCGCGACGCCCGTTCGTGCAGGACCAACAGCGCCTGCTTCTTCACCCCGAACAGCATCGTGTCCGCCTCCCAGTGGCCGAACTCAACCCGGTCCGCCGCCCTCGCAGGCCGCTCCGACAGAGGCCGCCTCGCCTTGATGAACAGGGCGGAACTGCGGCCCTTGCGCGAGCGGCGCCCCCGCGTCGCCTTCCGCTTCGGCAGGAAGTTCCGCCAGTCGTAGTCCTTCGTCCTCTTCACCTGCGCCGCGATGAACCGGTAGATGCTCTCGTGGGAGATCACCGGCCTCCCCATCTCCAACGCGAGGCGGCCGGACACTTGCGGCGGCGACGCGCCCCACGCCATGCGGCGCAGGACGGCCTCGCGCAGGAGATCGTCGCGGTCGAGGCGGGGGCCCTTCCACCGCCGCGCCCGCGCCTTCTCGTCCGCCTTGGCAGCCTTGTACTCGCCCGCGCTCATCGCGTTGCGGTTGATCTCGCGAGAGATCGTCGATGGCGAGCGATCCAGATTTGTAGCGATTTCCCGGATCGGGCGCCCCTCTTGGTATAGGCGGGCAATCGCGCAGCGTTCCTCGATGTCGATGTGTCGGTATCCCATGGCTCCACCACCTTGCTCTGGCGTTGCGCTTCGTTTGTGAATCCAGGGAACCTACTGGGGCAGAGGAGTTATGCAAAGGCCTCCTCTGGGAGAGGGCAGCCGCGTAGCGGCGGGTGAGGGTTGACTCGACGCGCAAGCGCCTCGCCCTGCCCGCGTAGACGGAAACCTACCGGCGCCAGGCAGTCGCCGGCTTGGGCTGCTCCTCGCCGTCCACGAGAATGGCGTCCACGCGCTCGTTGAAGAAGCAGAGCATTCCCGCGACGCCGGCGACCTCAGGCGTCGGGCGCTTGTAACTCCAAGCGGCGTCCTCTACCGCGCCCCCGGGCGTTCGGACGGAGTAGTAGTCGGCCTCGCCCTTGTAGGCGCAGCGGCTGATCGTCGCGCTGGGGCGCAGCAAGTCCATCCGCGCATGCGTCTTCGGAAGGTAGTAGCGCAGCGGATGGCCGGGCTCGATCAGCAGCGTCGGCGCGGGGCTGTCGGCGACCTTCTCCCCGGCGGCGTAGACCTCGACGCGGCGAGAGGACCTGAGCGCCTCGACGCGCTTGAACGGGTCGCGGGCGTGAACGAAGACCTCCTCTTCCTCCTCGAACCATCCGTCCATCGCGCTCCACTCGAACGCGACCATTCCCGCAAGGAACGCGAAGCCGTCGGCGGGCTCGACGTACTCCCATGCCGCGCCCTCGGCGGACCGTCCGCCCGTGCGGACGTCGAGCCGCGTCTTCGTTCCGCGCGCATCGGACTCCGTTCGTCCGACGGGGCCGAGCGCGGATTGCGCTAGGTCGGCGCGGGGGAAGTAGTAGACGGGCGGGCCGCCGGGGCGGAAGAGGCGCGCTTGCGTCGAGTCGGCTATCGTTTCGCCGCCGAAGCGGACGCGGACGCGCTTGGGGCTGCGGATCCAGAGCGGCTCCGGCGCGGCGATCAGGCGATGTTGAGCGTCGAGGCAGTCCATACGCTGGACGGCTCCTATAGCGAATTGCGAGGTCATCGTAGCAGGGCGGCGCGGCGCGGGCAACGGGCGCGCGTCGTAACTCCGCGACTCGGCAGGTTCCCTCTTCTCTGGAACAACGATTTAGGGATGGATTCCCTGCTACGCGCCCGGACGCGCATAGGAGGCGCCGCGTTCCCGCAGGCGGTTGCCCCCGCGCCCGCCGCCCCGTATGATTAACGGCGGACGAGCCGCTGTCCGCGAAACGGAGGCAGGCGGGAGGAGACGCTCTGAGCGAGGGAGTCCTCATCCTGAATCAGAACTACGAGCCGCTGAACGTCTGCGGCGTTCGCCGCGCCCTGCTGCTCGTGCTCGGACGGAAGGCGCAGGCGTTGGAACTCGGCGACGGCGAGGTCCACTCCGTGTCGGACACGTTCGCCGTGCCGTCGGTCATCCGGCTGCTGTACCTCGTGAAGCGCCCGCTGTTCACGCGGCGCCTCTCGCGGCGCGAGGTGTTTTGGCGCGACCAGTTCACCTGCCAGTACTGCGGGAAGCAGACGCGCGAGTTGACGCTCGACCACGTCGTGCCGCGCGTGCTGAACGGCCCGCATACGTGGGAGAACGTCGTGGCGGCGTGCGTGCCCTGCAACCACCGGAAGGCGGGGCGGACGCCGACGCAAGCGCGGATGCGTTTGCAGCGCGAGCCGCTGCCCCCGAAGGCGAACCCGTACTACCATCTGATGCACCGCGCCCTCCCCGACGAGTGGAGCATCTACCTCCCGTGGATGGCGCAACGCCGCGCCCCCGCCGCCGAGCCCGCCGCAACGAGCGTGAGCATCCCCGCGTAGGCGGGAATTCCGGTCGGCGCGGGGCGTCGAGTTCGCCTCTTCGCGGGCAGGCGCGGCGCTTACTTACAAGAGGACGCCGCGTAGTACAATAGACCTGCGCCGCCCGCCCGTAGCTCAGCGGACAGAGCATCGGTCTTCGGAACCGAGGGTCGTGGGTTCAATTCCCTCCGGGCGGGCCAGCCCCCTACCCTACTTCGGCGGCGCGGTTCGTCGCGCGCTACTGCGCCCGACCTCCAACGCCCGCGCGCCCCTCACCCCAAGCGGAAGTATTTGAACGACTCGGCGTAGGGGATGCCTTTCGCCGCGCCGCGCTCCTTTAGCCAGCCGGATATGCGCGCGTCGAATTCGCGCTCCTCTTGCATCGGGCCGCCGTCCTCCGACTGGACGAACCGCATTTGGCTGGCGTGCGCTTTCAGGGCGCGCAGTTTCGTCTCGACGGTGGCGGTCACGTCGAAGAACACGTCCGCCGCGTCGTCGCGCGCGCCGAGGTACAGGTGCCCCACGACGTGGGCGTCCAGCCCCTCGTCGCGGGCGAGGTCGGGGAACATATGCACGTCGCGCGCCGACGGGAACACCGCGTCGAGAGTCGCGTCGCCGACGTTCCGATGATCGGGATGATTGATGTAATGCCCCGACCAGCGGACGGTCGGGTTCTGCGTGACGACGGCGCTCGGCTTATGCCTGCGGATCAGGCGGACGACGTCCTTCCGCAGCGCCAGCGTGTTTTGGACCATTCCGTCCTCGTAGCGGAGGAACTCGACGTTCTGCACGCCGAGGATGCGGCAAACCTCGCGCTGCTCGCCCTCGCGCATCTTCGCGAGGTCGGCGGGCGCGATGCTTGGGTCGGGCGTGCCCTTGTCGCCGGAGGTGACGAGTCCGTAGACGACCTCGCGCCCTTCCGACGTCCAGCGCGCGACGCTGCCCGCGCACATAAACTCCGCGTCGTCCGGATGCGCGACGACCACCAGAATCTTCGGCCCCGGCCCCTCGTGGTCTTCCGGCCAATCCGCCATTACAGCCCCAAGCCTCCGTCTACGCTGATCGTCTGCCCCGTGATATAGGCGCCGTCGCCGCCGCAGAGGAACGCGACGCAGCCCGCGACGTCCTCCGGCGCGCCGAATTTGCCGAGCGGGATGCGTTCGAGGATTTGGGCGCGCAGGTCGGCGGGGATGGACTCGATCATCTGCGTTTCGATGAATCCGGGCGCGAGCGCGTTGACCGTGACTCCGCGCGAGGCGACCTCCCGGGCGACGGTGCGGGTGAAGCCGATGAGCCCGGCCTTCGCCGCCGCGTAGTTCGCCTGTCCCGGGTTCCCCGTGAGCGCGACGACGGACGACATATTGACGATGCGCCCGTAGCGCTGCCGGAGCATTGGGCGGACCGCCGCTTTCGAGCAGAGGAACGCGCCCTTGAGATTCGTGTTCAGCGCCGCGTCCCAATCCTCTTCCGAGAGGCGCATCAGGAGGTTGTCGCGCGTTACGCCGGCGTTGTTCACGAGGATGTCCAATCCGCCGAGCGCCTCCGCCGCGCCGTTCACGAGCGCCTCCGCCTCCGCCGCGACCGAGACGTCGCCCGGCAAGACGACGGCGCTTCCGCCCGCCGCCGCGATCTCCGCCGCCGCGGCCTCCGCCTCCTCGCGTCCGGCGCGGTAGTTCAACGCGACGCTCGCCCCCTCCGCCGCGAGGCGGAGCGCGACGGCGCGGCCGATGCCGCGGCTCGCGCCCGTCACCAGGGCGCGTCTGCCGGCTAGCCGGCTCATTCGGCGGACTCCGCCCGGGCGAGCGCGGAGGCGAGGTCGTCGCGCATCGTCCCCACGAGGTTGCGGTCGAGCGCGAGGCGCGCGAGGGCGACGGATGCCGCGATGCTCGCCGCGCCGGAGCGTCCGTGCCCGGCAATGACGACGCCGTTCACGCCGAAGAGGGGCCCGCCGCCGCCTTCCGCCGCCGCCGCGAGCCCGGCTATCGCCTGCGCCGCCGGGTTGTCCGCCCCCAGACGCGAGGCGAGATGCCGGCCCGCCGCCGCCGCAAGCCCCTCCGTGTACTTCAGCAGCACATTCCCCACGAAGCCGTCGCATACGACGACGTCCGCCTTCCCCTCGAAAATCTCGTGCCCCTCGACGTTCCCCACGAAGTTGAGGCCGCTCGACTGGAACAGCGCGAACGCCTCTTTCACCTGCCGGCTGCCTTTGCCGTCCTCCGACCCGACGCTGAGCAGCCCGACGCGCGGGGACTCTTTGCCGCGGTGGAACCGCTCGAACGAGGCGCCGAGCGCGCCGAAGCTCAGCAACTGCGACGGCTTGCAGTCCACGTTCGCGCCCAAGTCAATGATCGTCGTCTCCGGGGCGAGGGCGATGAACGGCCCGCCGAGCGTGGGGCGCTCCAGCCCCGGGAACAGCCCCAGCGCTAGGGCCGACGCCGCCATCGTCGCGCCCGTCGAGCCCATGCTGACGGCGGCCTGCGCCTGCCCGGCGCGAACGAGGCCGACCGCGACGGCGATGGACGCGCGCGGCTTGCTCCGCAACGCGAGCGCCGGCGGCTCCGCCTCCGAAACGACGCCCTCCGACGGCGCGACGCCGATCGGCAGGCCGTCCGCGTTATGCTTCGCCAGTTCCGCCGTCACCGCCGCCTCGTCGCCGACGAGCGTGACCGCCGCGCCGCCTTCGCGGGCCGCGATCACGGCGCCTTCCACGGGGACGGCGGGGGCGAAATCGCCCCCCATCGCGTCAACCGCAATCCTGTATTCCGGCACGCAAACCCTCCATCGCTCAGCCGCTCAGCGGAACCGCCGCCTCGCCCGTAATCACGCTTGCGCCGTCCTGGTTGACGACGGCCGCATCGTAGACGGCGGCGCCGCCCTCCGCGCGCTTGAGCGTCCCCGTCGCGCGGATCGCATCGCCCGGGAACACCGGGGCGCGGAATCTCGCCTTCAGCCGCCCGCCGCGCAGCCACGCCTCGCCGAACGCCGCCGCCATCATCTCCGACAGCAGCGACAGCGCAAGCATGCCGTGGACGATTGGCCTGCCGTAGGGCGTTCCCTTGGCGAACTCCTCGTCGAGATGCAGCGGGTTATGGTCGCCGCTGGCGTCCGCATACGCAACCACCTGCTCTTGAGTGATCCGGCGCTCCGCCGCCCGCAGCGTCTCCGGCGCCCCGATCATTCGGACTCCTCGGGAATCGCGAGCGACGTCTTGCCTTCCAGCGCGGGCTCGCCGTCCTGGTCGGCGCGGAGGTCGAGCGTGAGGAAGCGCGTTCCGCGCCGGACGGCGTTCGCGGACACGGACGCGGAGACGCTGACCGCCGACCCCGCCGCGACCGGACGCAGGAATGCGAACTCCTGCCCCGTATGCACCGCGCCGGCGGGCAGGCTGACCGCCGTCATCGCTTCGGCGAGCGCGAGCGCGGCGACCGCCATCGGCGGAGCGGCGCCCGCCTCCGCGTAGAGCGCGCAGCCGTCGCCGGTCGCGGCGGCGTAGGCCGCCGCCCGCTCCGCCGTAACGACGACGCGACGCTCCATCAGCGTCCGTCCGGGCTCCAATTCGCTCAGGTCCATATCGCAACCGCTTCCGCGCTGGGGATGAGGGGCGCGCCTAATGATACTCCGCCGGGGGCGCATGCCGCAGGTGGGGCGAGTTCGTTAGCATTCCGCGAACGCGGGGGAAATCTCGCTCTACCCCGGTGACCGACGCCGCGCTTGTCGGTTTTCCTTGACGAGGAACGCGGCGAGACGACGGCTGCCTGCAGGATAGACTACGGCGAATCCGCCTCGCAGGAAGGCGAGCGCTCCTGCGAGAGCAATCTCCGACGCCTTGGCGGGCAGACGCGACGTTCGGCGGATGCGGGCGTTGCCTGTCGGGAGTCGTGGTAGACTCCTCGCGCCATGCGAACCTGGCGATGGATATCAAAAAGGCTAATTCGCTCTCTCCCAGTGCGCGCGGGCGCACTGGGATGCTTGGCGTCGGTCGCCTCCGTCGCCACGACGCTCCTAGCCGCTTGCGATCAGCCTCCGCCAACCGCGACGCCCACGCCCTTTATCTTGCCCCCTCCCGCCCCGGCCCCAACCGTCCCCCCTCACGGGTCTTCGATCGTCACGCAGGTTGGGCTGATTCTAAACGAACCGGAGGCGTCTGGCGGGTACACGCTCTTTGGAACTCGCTCAGAGAAAGTCTATCTAATTGACAACAATGGACAGATGATCCATCAGTGGAGCCATCGAGGGAAAGCCGTTAGGTTACTTGAAAACGGCAACCTTATGCTAATAAGCGGCCTTGACAACAGCATCAAAGAAATTGGTCCGGATTCCGCCATCATATGGGAGCATCGGCATAACAGAGAGCAAGGTTCTCTGCATCACGATTTCGCAAAACTACCCAACGGGAATGTGATCTTGCTGGTCCGCGGCGAGAAATCGAAGGATGAGGTTATCGCTGCTGGCGGCAACCCAAAGTTCATTCAAGATAACGGAATAGTGTATGATTACCTGGTCGAAATAGAGCCTACGCATCCTAGCGGGGGGCGTGTCGTGTGGGAATGGTCGATCTGGGACCACCTAGTGCAAGATTTCGACTCGAACAAACCGGGCTTCGGATCGCCGTCGGAGCATCCGGAGTTAGTTCACCTCAATGCGCTGCTTCCGCGCTATCCTGATGCCCATCTGTACAGCGCCAACGATTGGACCCACACGAACGCAATTGACTACAACGCCGAATTGGACCAGATTCTCCTATGCGCCCGCAATCATAGCGAAGTATGGATCATCGACCACAGCGCAACGCGGGAAGAGGCTGCCGGCCATTCGGGAGGAAGCGCCGGCAAGGGCGGCGACTTATTATATCGATGGGGAAATCCCCGCATGCACGACTCCGGAACCGCCGAAGACCAACTTCTCTTCTGGCCGCACGGATGCCGCTGGATCCGGGAGGGACTCCCAGGCGCAGGCAACATCATCGTCTTCAACAACGGCGACGAATTCCAAGGCGACCGAATCTGGTACTCGTCCGTTATGGAATTTACCCCTCCTATCCAGGGCCGCCGTTACCGGAACGATCCAGGCGCGGCTCACTCCCCTTCCGGACCCACTTGGTTCTACGCCGCTGACAACCCTGCCGAATTTTGGGCAGCGCGCTTCGGGGCTGTTCAACGCCTCCCTAATGGCAACACGATGATTTCCGACGGAGTGCATGGAACGATTTTCGAAGTGACGCCGGAAGGAAGAACTGTCTGGAAGTACGTCAACCCGGTAACTCCGGATGGTCCGTTGCGCCAAGGCGACCCAATTAAATTGCGCTACCAGGCGGAGTACACAAGGTGGGACAACGCTTTCCAAAGGGCGACTAGATATCCTCCTGACTACCCAGGATTGCGCGGACTTGACCTGACGCCTAAGGGAACAATTGAGACGCCGCGACTCGAGCGAGAGACGGCAAGGCGCGCGGCCCCCGGCGATAGTGGCTGATCTGAGGCCGCTTCCTAGAGGAAGATGGGTTAGCGCGGCGGCGTCCCCGACCGTCGCGAAGGAGCGCCGCAGGTGCGTGGCCCCTCCCCCTGCTAGACTGCGCCCCGCAATGACTCGACCCGGCGGCAAAGCGGCCTACGTCTACGCCGACGCGCTTTCGCGCCACGTCTTGCGCGACGGCCATCCGATGCGGCCGGCGCGCCTCCGCTACGCCTACGATCTTCTCGCGGCTTACGGCGCGTTCGAGGACGAGCGCGCGATGCTCGTCCCTCCGCGCCCCGCGACGGTCGCGGAGTTGACCACCTTCCACACGGAGGAATACGTCGAGGCGGTCCGCCGCCTCAGCGCGGGCGAGGAGGACACGGACGCCGACGCGCGTCATGGCTTCTCGGCGGACGGCGATAACCCGGTCTACGCGGGTATGCATGAGGCGGCGCTGCTCTCGACGGGCGCGTCGGTTCAGGCGGCGGAACTCATCGCGGACAGCGCGGCGCAGGCGGCGTTCGCCCCGGCGGGCGGGCTGCATCACGCGATGCGCGGCTGGGCATCCGGCTTCTGCATCTTCAACGACCCCGTCGTCGCGATCAACGCGCTCCGCAAGCGCGGCCTCCGCGTCGCCTACGTCGATATTGACGCGCACCACGGCGACGGCGTCCAAGCCGCCTTCTACCGCGACGCGGACGTCCTGACGATTTCCGTCCACGAGAGCGGGCGCTGGCTCTTCCCCGGCACGGGCGCCGCGTCGGAGACGGGCGCGGGCGACGGCGCGGGCTATGCCGTGAATCTGCCGCTCTTCCCCTACACCGGCGACGACGTTTATCTCGATGCGTTCGATCAGGTCGTTCCGCCGTTGATCAAGGCGTTCGCGCCCGACGTTCTGGCGACGCAACTGGGCGCGGACGCCTACGCGAACGATCCGCTGACGCATCTTTCGCTCAGCGCGCAGGGCTACACGGCGGTCGTGGAGCGCTTGGGCGCGACGGGGCTGCCGTGGCTCGCGTTCGGCGGAGGCGGATACGATCTCGACGCCACGCCGCGCTGCTGGGCGCTCGCCTACGGCGCGATGCTGGGGCGCGATTGGCCGGACGAGTTGCCTGCGGGGGCGGACGCCTTCCTGCAAAGTCCGCGCCTGCGCGATGCCGCCCCGCCGCCTCAAGACCCCGCGCTGCGCGAGCGGACGCGCGCCTACGCGCAGCGGCAAGTCGAGGAACTGCGGCGCCTCGTCTTCCCCGCGCATGGGCTCGCGTAGCGCGACCGCCCCCGCGCGTCCCGCGAAAGCGGTAGAATCGCCCCCGCTATGCGCGCGGGCGAGACCATTGAGAAGCCGTGGGGCAGCGAGTTCATCGTTGACCTCTGCGCCGCGTATTGCGTCAAGCATTTGCGCGTCCAGCACGGCGGCCGCCTCAGCCTGCAGTATCACGAGCGCAAGCGCGAGACGCTCACGCTGATGAGCGGCGAGGCGATGCTCACGCTCGTCGGCGACGGCGGCCCGACGGATGTCCAGATGGAGCGCGGCGCGTCATACGTCATCGAGCCGGGCGCGGTTCACCGCATCGCGGGCGTCTCCGAGGAGGACGCCGTCATTCTCGAGGTCAGCACGACGGAGTTGGACGACGTCGTGCGCTTGGAGGACGACTACGGGCGCTAGCGAGCCGGCGGCTGCGCGAGCGTCTCGAGTAAGAGGCGGCGGCTCGGATCGCGGACGGCGGGAATATCGGCGCTAGTTCTTCGGCGGGGACGCTTCGTCGTCCGCCTTCCGCTGCGAAGGCGCATCGGCGGCGGGCTGGTCGCCGACGCTCTCCTTCACGTCGCTGACGGATCCCTTGAATTCGCGGATGCCCTTGCCGAGGGCGCGCCCGATTTCCGGCACGCGGCTCGCTCCGAAGATGACGAGCACGATGACGAGAATGATCGTAAGTTCCGGCCAGCCCAGTCCGAACGGCATAGGGGCGCTCCTTCCGGCTCGGCGCCGAGCCGAGCGCATCCAGTATAGCGCTTGCGCCCCGCGTAAATCCATGCCGCGCGAAGCGCCGCTCCTCCCCTACGCAAGCGCCGCGCCCTGACCGCGAAAGCGGGAACCTACTGAGCGCAGGCTGAAGAGAGACCTACCGGCCGCGCTTGGGGGCGATGGGGAGCGTTCCGGCGCGGGCGACCATTTCCGTGAGCGCGAGTTCGTCGGTGGAGCCGGTCTTCAGCGCAAGGTCGGTCTGCAGCAGCAGGCGGTAGAGCCCAGCGACGGCCTCGCGGGAGAAGCGGCGCGCCTGCTCCGCGGCCTTCCCCACCGCGAAGTCTGACGCGGTGCCGAGCCGCGGGCCCCACTCCTCGCGAGGAGCGTTGCGCGCCGCCAGTTCCTGCGCCAGAGCGATCCGCCGCGCCTGCCCGGCGATCAGCGCGACGAGGTTCAACCCCGTTTTGCCTTCGTCGAGCAGTTGCTGCATCGTCGAGAGCGCCGCGTCCGGCCTCCGCTCCATAATCGCGTCCACGAGATCGAAGATGTTGGCCTCTTTCGCGCTGCTCACGAGCGCGCGGACGTCGTCCTCGCCGATGGGGCGGTCGCCGCAGTAGATGGCGAGTTTCTCCAGTTCGGAGTCCATCGCCCAGAGGTTGGCGCCGACGAGTTCCGCGAGCAGCGCGACGGCGCGGCGGTCGATGGCGGCGCCCTTCTTGTCGGCGCGCTCCGCGATCCACGAGGCGAGTTGCGGGCCGCGCAGCATCGGAAACTCGCGCGTCCGCGTCTGCCCGCCCCCGGCGGCCGCGACCGCTTTCAGGAACGGGTTGGCGGCGGAGATTTTGCCCTCGACGAAGATGACGTCCGTAGTCGGGGGGAGTTGGCCGAGGAGCGCGGCGAGTTCCGGCGGGGGCTTCGCTTGGGGGTTGTCCTGCCCGCGCCTGCCGCGCCGCTGCCCCGCTTCCGCCGCGCCCATCACGCCCCGCGCGACGACGGCCCGCCGGTCGGCGAGGAAGGGAACCGCCATCGCCGCCGCGCCGAGTTTTTCGACGGAGAACGCGCCCGCATCCAGCGTAGTCACGTTGGAGTCCCGAGCGTCGGGCGGCCCGACGGCCTCGAGCGTTTCGCGCAGCGCCTCCGCCGCCGAAAACGAATCGTCGCCGTGGAAGACGTAGATCACGGCGCGCCGCCTGGCCGCGGGCGTATAATGGCGTATGCGTAAGGAGGATGAGGCATGGCGATGCTGATGCTGCTGAGGCGGCTGCTCTCCGTAGTCTACCTGATGACGCATCCGGCGGTTCCGCTCCGCCTGAAGGCGCTGCCCGTGCTTGCGCTGTTGTACGTTCTCTTCCCGCGCGACATGGTGTTCGACTTTCGCGCGTTCGGCTTCCTCGACGATTTCGTCGTCGCGGGGCTGCTCATTGGCCTGTTCACGTCCAAGGGCTGGGAGCGCGCGCTGAACGCGGAGAGCAAGCGCGAGGGCGCCATCCCCGCCGACTTCCACGTGCTCGACCCCGACGCGCCGCCGTCGTCCGACTTGCGGGGGTAGCGTCGCGCCGGGCGGGCCCGGCTGGGTTCCCGCGTAGGCGGTCAGGGTGGTTGGGGTAGGTTCCCGCTTTCGCGGGAATGACGTGGCGCCGTGGGGTCGTCGGGGACGGGGCGCGTTGCGCCCTGTCTTGCGCTGCGTGGGGTTCGTCGTCATGGCTCACCAGCCCACGAGGATGGGCGACGGGGCGCTGTCGACGCCGTCATTGGCGGGCGCTGCCGGTGGGTTCACGCTTTCGGGGACGGGGCGGGGCGCGGTGGGTTCTCCAGTAGGTTCCCGCTTTCGCGGGAATGACGTGGCGTCGTGGGTGACTTGGGGACGGGGCGCGGAGCGCCCCGTCCCCGGAGCAGCATTATCGCCATCGCCGTCATTGCCGGCGCCGGGCGGGGCAGCATCATCGTCATCGCTTGGGGAGGGGCGGGGAGGGAGGGGGACGCCGGCGGGGTCGCGGGGGCGGAGGAAGGGTTCGTTTCCGGTCCAGATTTGGAGGGACGGCGGGCGCATGAAGGCCAAGGCTAGGGCGTCGGCGCGGTCGGGGGAGGGGATGCCGCGTTTGCGCGTTTCGCGCTTGCTCTCGAGTTTCACTTGGCCGGAACTGGAGACGTCGTAGCGGAGGGAGAGGAGTTGCGCGGCTAGCGTCTCGTCGGACGGGAGCGCGATTAGGCGGTCGTTCATCAGACGGCGCAACTCCCAGAAGATCTCGGAGCGGAGGTTGGCGAACCTTGCCGGATGGGGCGCTCTTCGCCCGAATTGGACGCCGTAGACGGGGGCGCCGGTTTCCTTGAGGCGGTCGCAGACTCCGCCGCCTACGCCGTTCTCGTCTACGAAGATCGCCTCGGCGCGCAGTTCGCCGGCCATGAGCGCGGCCTCTCCCGCGACGCGCATGGTGTCCATTTCGCGGCCTAGCGATTTGGTTGCGATGACGCGCTGGCCTCTGCGGGCGATCAGGACGGACTTGTCCTCGCCGAACCGCGCGACGTCGACGCCGATGTAGACGGGCTCGCGCTCGTCTTCCTCTTCCGTTGGGGCGCCGTCGCCGGCGGGCGCGGACTCTGCCATCGCGTCGTCAACCGCCGCCCTGCCGACTAGGGAGTCGTCTAGGGAGTCTGGGAAGACGGCGTTGACGGACGCCGCGAATTTGGGGTGGTCGGCGCCCCAGTCGCGCTTGCGGTCGGCGATGTCGTCCGCGTCTATGAGGCCTGGGATCGGGGTTGCGCCGTCCATGAGATTGGGCGTTTCCGATGCCGGGATGCGGAGCGTTTTGTAGTGGTCGGCTTTGCCGTGGTGGGAGTCGTAGAACTCGCCGCTGGTCGAGAAGGCGTTGCCGACGAGGATCGTCTTCTTGGCGTTGAGACGCCGGGCGGCGTCGAAGTGCGACTCTTCGACGGCGTGGGCTTCGTCGACGATGAGCATCAACTCGGGGGAATGGAAGCCGAGGATGTTCTCCGGCTTGTTGGTGGAGAAGGCGATGGCGAAGCGCTCCGGGGAGATTTCGTAGCGGGATTGGGTGAGTTTGCCGGACAACTCGATGGACGCTTGGGCGACGGCGGACGCCATTTCGGGCCAGAGGATGCGCTCGATTTGGCGCTGTGTTGGGGCGATGACGACGACTTTGGCGCGTGGGCGCGTTTCGACCCACCAGAGGATGAGGCGGGCGAGCGTCCAGTCTTTGCCGGAGGCGTTGCATCCGACGACGGAGACGCGGCGCTCTGCGGCTGCGAGGCGCATCATTTCGGTCTGCTTGGGGTAGGGCGCGCCGGCGTTGGGGAGGGCGTGGGCGACGAAGGCGACGGGGTCGTCGCGGAAGCGGGCGAGGGGGTTGCCCTCACCCTGGCCCTCTCCCGGAGGGAGAGGGTATTTTGGGCGGCGCGTGGCGGCGCGGCCTTTGCGAGGCTTGGCGCTGGGGGCGTCGTCATGGCCTTCGTGAGGCTTGGCGGCGCGATGGAGGAGGTTGCGGAGTAGTCGCATAGTTGACATTATCGTAGAGTGGTGGGGAATGCGATAGGGGCAGATGTCACAATTGGGACGGGGCGCCCCCGTGCGCCGCTTTGCGGCGCAACCCTCACCCGCCGCTTCGCGGCTGCCCTCTCCCAGAGGGAGAGGGCGGGGGCGGCGCTTCGCGCCGGGGTGGCCGGTAGGTTCCCGCTTTCGCGGGAATGACGTGGCACTGGGGATGGCTTGGGGACGGGGCTTGCGCCCCGTCATGGCGCTTGCGGGGCGAGTGGGTTCCCTGGATTCACAAACGAAGCGCAACGCCAGAGCAAGGTGGTGGAGCCATGGGATACCGACACATCGACATCGAGGAACGCTGCGCGATTGCCCGCCTATACCAAGAGGGGCGCCCGATCCGGGAAATCGCTACAAATCTGGATCGCTCGCCATCGACGATCTCTCGCGAGATCAACCGCAACGCGATGAGCGCGGGCGAGTACAAGGCTGCCAAGGCGGACGAGAAGGCGCGGGCGCGGCGGTGGAAGGGCCCCCGCCTCGACCGCGACGATCTCCTGCGCGAGGCCGTCCTGCGCCGCATGGCGTGGGGCGCGTCGTCGCCGCAAGTGTCCGGCCGCCTGGCGTTGGAGATGGGGAGGCCGGTGATCTCCCACGAGAGCATCTACCGGTTCATCGCGGCGCAGGTGAAGAGGACGAAGGACTACGACTGGCGGAACTTCCTGCCGAAGCGGAAGGCGACGCGGGGGCGCCGCTCGCGCAAGGGCCGCAGTTCCGCCCTGTTCATCAAGGCGAGGCGGCCTCTGTCGGAGCGGCCTGCGAGGGCGGCGGACCGCGTTGAGTTCGGCCACTGGGAGGCGGACACGATGCTGTTCGGGGTGAAGAAGCAGGCGCTGTTGGTCCTGCACGAACGGGCGTCGCGGCTCACGCTCCTGCAGCGGCCGGAGAACAAGGGCGCCGAGGCGGTTGCGCGCGCGATGCTGGCCGTGATGGGGACGCTGCCGATGGAGATGCGGCGGAGCGTGACGTTCGACAACGGGACGGAGTTCGCCCGGCATCACGAGTTGCATGAGTTGGGAGTTGAGACGTTCTTCTGCGACGTTCGGTCGCCGTGGCAGAAGGGGGGAGTGGAGAACGCGATTGGGCGTCTGCGGCGGGAGTTGCCGCGGAGGACGAACTTGGACGGCGTGCCGGACGAGGAGTTGACGTTGTGCGCGTCGCGCTACAACAACACGCCGCGCTCGGCGCTGGGCTACCAGACGCCGTCTGAGGTATTCTGGGGTCGTCCGGAACTGTTGCGCTTCCAGTGTGAATCCACATTCGCGGCTGCGCGGGAATGACGGGACCGGAGGTAGGTTCCCGCTTTCGCGGGAGGACGGGGCGGCGGGGATGGCTTGGGGACGGGGCGCGTTGCGCCCCGTCGTGGCGCTTGCGCGCCGACTGGATTCCCGCCTACGCGGGAATGACGGTCATGGGATGGGTTGCGCTTGCGCGGGAGTGACGCGGCCCCGGGGATGGCTTGGGGACGGGGCGCGTTGCGCCCCATCTCATGGCGCTTGCGCGGCGGGTGGGTTCGCGGCTGCGCGGGATGACTGGACATTGGGAGGATCCCGCGCAGGCGGAACCACGAAACGGGGTGAGCGCCCCCTTGACCGTCATTCCCGCGTAGGCGGGAATCCAGGAACCCGCGTAGGCTGCGTAGGCGTTCCCTCTATCCGCAACCGCTGTCCACGCTCCCTAATCCGTCATTCATGCTCCTCTTCTACGAAGAGGAGGGGGCGCTGTCGAGCCGGTGGATTCCCGCCTACGCGGGAATGACGGGGCAGGGGGGGTAGGTTCCCGCTTTCGCGGTCAGGGCGTGGCGGCGGAGATGGCTTGGGGAGGGGGCGCGGGGCGCCCCGTCTCGTGGCGGTTGCGTGGCGGGTGGGTTCGCCGGCTACGCGGGATGACGGTCATTGGGGGTAGGTTCTCTCTTTCGCGCCGGGCAACCCTCACCCGCCGCTATGCGGTTGCCCTCTCCCACAATCGGGAGAGGGCGGGTTCGAGCGCTGGACTCGCGCTAATCGGCCTACCCTTCAGTCCCCGCCGCGTAGGCAGGACCCGCTAGCGTGACCGCGCCGCCGCTTGGGAGGCGGAGCGTCGCGCCGGCGACGGCATGCTTCGCGGCGACCAGCGCGAGGCCGAACACGCGCCCCCCGACGTCGCAGGCCGACGTCACAGCCCCGGCGGGCGAGCCATCCGCGTCGGCGAGGGGGTCGCCGTGGTCGGCGAGGGGGGAGCCGTGGTCGGCGAGGGGGGAGCCGTGGTCGGCAAGGGGGACGTCGGAGTCGGCGAGGGGGGTCGCAGTGAACGCCATGAGCAGGCGCTGCACTTTGCGGTAGGTTTGCAGGCGCGCGATGACCTCTTGCCCGGTGTAGCAGCCCTTCTCGTCGCTGATGGAGCCGAGGAGCCGGGCCTCCAACGGGTTGTTGAACGCTCCGAACTCCGCGCCGTAAGCGGGAACGCCCTGCTCGATCCGGTAAGCGTCGAAGGCGGCGGCGTCCGCCTCGTCAACGGCGGCGCGGAGGGCGGCTTTCGCATACTCGGCGTCCGCGAGCGGAAGAAGAACGTCGTAAGCGGCATACGCCCCAAATGGCGATGCGACGACAATGCCGGCGGGGCCGTCCCCGCGCGCCCGACTCGCCCTCCCCACGCGCCCGACTCGCCCTCCCCGCGCGCGGCCCTCACCCCGGCCCTCTCCCAGAGGGAGAGGGAGTCGGAACCCCGGCCCTCTCCCAGAGGGAGAGGGAGTCGGAACCCCGGCCCTCTCCCAGAGGGAGAGGGAGTCGGACGGATGCGCGAGCGGGGCGCTCCAAATCGCGACCGAATCCAACGACGGAACGGTGAATCCCGCGGCGGACAGCGCATCGGCGGCGAGCGGCCCCGCGACGGCGAGTTGGGCGGTCGCGGACGAAACGTCCTCCACGACGACGTCCTCGCCGAAGGTGTAGAGGTCAATCCATTCCGCGACGGCCTCCGCGCGCCCAGGGCTCGCGATGCACCAGATTGCGCCGTCCGCCGCCGCGAGGCGGAGGTGGTCTATGACGCGGGCGTCGCCGTTCGTGAGGACCGTGGAGCGCGCCGTTCCATCCGGCAGCGAGGATAGGTCGTTCGTCGTGAGGCGGTTGAGCAGGTCGAGAGCGTCCGCGCCTGTGATGCGGAGCCGTCCGCAAGCGGAGCGGTCAGCGAACGCGGCGCGTTCGGCGAGGGCGGCGCACTGCGCGGGGTCGGCGGCGATAGGAGGCATCGCGGCAGTACGGGCACTTGGCGGACCCGGATTTGACTGCGCGGGGTCGGCGGCGATAGGAGGCATCGCGGCAGTACGGGCACTTGGCGGACCCGGATTCGACTGCGCGGGGTCGGCGGCGATAGGGGGCATCGCGGGAGGCTAAACCGCGAACGACGTCCCGCAGCCGCACGCTTTCTTGGCGTTGGGGTTGTTGAAGACGAAGCCCTTGCCGTTCAGCCCGCCGGAGTAGTCGAGTTCCGTTCCGGCGAGGAAGACGTAGGACTTCTTGTCGACCGCGAGCGTGACGCCGTTCTGCTCAATCACCTTGTCGCCGTCCTGCGCCTCGTCCATGAGGTCGAGGACGTAGGTGAGGCCGGAGCATCCGCCGCCTTTGACGGCGACGCGGAGGACGCCGCGCTCGACGCCCTCGGCGGTCATAAACTGGCGGACATGCCGTGCGCCGTTCTCCGTGATCGTGATTGTGAGGGGCTGCGTTGCGGTGGTCATAGCGTCGCTCCGTCGCGTTTGTCCGCGAATCTCAACGTGGACGAGTCTATCGTAGAGAGGCGGGCGCGTCGCGTCAACCCTTTGCGATTGGTTGCATACGCAGGAGGCAGCGGGGCGTCGGGGGGCGATTTGGGGACGGGGCGCGGGGCGCCCCGTCTTGGCGCTATCGCGCCGACTGGATTCCCGCCTACGCGGGAATGACGGTAGGTTATGCAATGTCTCCTGCAGGGAGAGGGTTAGCGCGCAGGGGGTTCCGCGTTCCGTCGGCAGGGCGGCAGGGTATGCAAGGTATCCTATGGGAGAAGATGGCACAGCGCGCAGCAGGCGTAGAGAAAGATCATGTTCACCGGCATCGTTGAGGAGACGGGGGAGGTCGTCGAGGCGCGTCCGCATAGGTTGCGGATCGCCGGCGGGCTCGTTATGGACGACATCGCCGTCGGCGACTCCATCGCCGTCAACGGCGTCTGCCTCACCGTGACGGAGCGCGGCGGCGCGGCGTTCGGGGTCGACGTCTCGGAGGAGACGCTGGCGCGGACAAACCTCGGCGCGCTCGCGCAGGGCGATCCGGTGAATCTGGAGCGCGCCCTCACGCCGTCGTCGCGCATGGGCGGGCACATCGTGCAGGGGCACGCGGACGGAACGGGCGAGGTCGTCGCGCTGAGCGGCCCGCCGGAGAATCGGACGCTCCGCGTCGCCGTGCCGCCGGAAATTGCGCGCTATATCGTCCACAAGGGATTCGTCGCCGTCGACGGCGCGAGCCTGACCGTCGCGTCGGAGGACGGCGCGGAGTTTTCCGTCGCCGTGATACCCTACACTGAGGCGCACACCGTCCTGCGGGCGCGCAAGCCCGGCGACCGCGTGAACATCGAGGTCGACGTCCTCGCCAAGTACGCGGAGCGTCTAGTCCGGCGCGAAGCGCCCGGATAGCCCGGATAAGGGGCGGCGCGCCGCGCGAGCGGGAGACGGCGGAAGGCGCCTGAGCGGAGAGACTATGCCGCGCATCACGGCGGAGCAAGCGATAGCGGAGTTCCGCGACGGCAAACTCCTGATCATCGTGGACGACGAGGATCGGGAGAACGAGGGCGATTTCGCCGCCGCCGCGGAGTGGGTCACGCCTGAAACCATCAATCTGATGGCGGCGCGCGGGCGCGGGCTCATCTGCGTTCCGATGACCGGCGAGCGCCTCGCCGAACTCAACCTCGACCTGATGGTGGCGCGCAACACCTCCAAGCACTCGACCGCGTTCACGGTGTCCGTCGACGTGAACAACGGCGGCACGGGCATCTCCGCGCTCGACCGCGCCGCGACCGTCCGCGCGCTCATAGACCCCGCCTCCAAGCCTGAAGACCTCGCGCGGCCCGGCCATATGTTTCCGCTGCGCGCGCAAGACGGCGGCGTGCTCGTCCGCGCCGGGCAGACGGAGGCGAGCGTGGATCTCGCGCGAATGGCCGGCCTGCGTCCCGCCGCCGTCGTCTGCGAAATTATGAACGAAGACGGGACGATGGCGAGGATGCCGGAACTCGAGAAGGTGTCCGCCGAACTTGGCGTGAACATCGTCACGGTGGCCGACGTCATCGCCTATAGGTTGGAGCACGAGCGGCTCGTTGAGCGCGTCGCGGACGCGCGCCTGCCGACGCGCTACGGCCCCGCCCGCGCCGTCGCCTATCGCTCGACGGTGGACGCCGCGGAGCACGTCGCGCTTGTGTTCGGCGACGCCGGCGGCGAGGAGCCGACGCTTGTCCGCGTCCACAGCGAGTGCCTCACGGGCGACGTTTTCGGGAGTATGCGCTGCGATTGCGGGACGCAGCGCGAGATGGCGATTCAGGCCATTGCGCGGGAAGGGCGCGGCGTGTTCCTCTATATGCGGCAGGAGGGGCGCGGCATCGGCTTGCACAACAAGATCAAAGCCTACGCCTTGCAGGACAACGGCGCGGACACCGTCGACGCGAATCTCCAACTGGGCTTCCCGCCCGACCTCCGGCATTACGGCGTCGGCGCGCAGATTCTCGTTGATCTTGGCGTCCGCGAGATGCGGCTGATGACGAACAACCCGCGCAAGATCGTCGGGCTTGAGAGTTACGGCCTCTCCATCGCCGAGCGCGTGCCCATCGTCGCGCCGAGCAACGAGGAGAACGCCTCCTACCTCCGAACGAAGCAGGATCGCCTCGGGCACCTCCTCGCCCCCGGCGGGGAGTAGGGGGCAACCCTCACCCGCCGCTACGCGGCGCCCTCTCCCGATAGCGGGAGACCTTTGCATAACTTCCTGCGCCCAGTAGGTTCCCGCTTTCGCGGGAATGACGGTGCGCTTACGTAGGAGAGGAGCGGCGCTCCGCGCCGCGTGGGTTACACCTACGCGGTCAGGGCGGTCGCCATGCCGGGGCGCCCCGCGACGGGCGCCCCTCTTGCGGTTGCGCCGCGCCCTCGCCTCGGTTAGGATTGCGGAGAATCGCAACCGGATAGCCGCGTAGGCGGGAATCCAGGCGGCGCGGAGCGCCGCTCCCTCCTACCCAGGAGCCCCGTCATTCCCGCGAAAGCGGGAACCTAAACGCAACGCGAATCTCGCTCCCGATATTCGTCAAATGCCCGCCTAAGGAGGACGCGATGCCTGACATGCAGCGAACGAATCCCGAGGGGCTCGCGCCGCCGCCTGGCGGACGGTATTCGCACGTCGTCCGATGGGGCAACTTGGCGTGGATCGCGGGGCAGACGTCTCGCGGGCCCGACGGCGCCGTCATCGGCGCGGGCGACGCCGACGCGCAGGCGCGGCAGGTCTACGCCAACTTGCGGACGGCCATCGAGTCGGTCGGCGGAACGTTCGCCAACATCGTCAAGGTCACGATCTTCATCACGTCGGAGGAGCATCTCCCCGCGGCGCGGGCGGCGCAGAACGAGTGCTGGGGCGGCGCGCCGCCGCCCGCGAGTTCGATGGTCATCGTCAAGGCGCTGGCGCAGCCCGACTACCTGATCGAGATCGAGGCGTTCGCCGTTCTCGACTAGCGGGCGGTCGCCGCCCAGTTGTCGCCGCTGTCGGCGGGGCGCGGCCCCCATCTCCCGGCCTCGGCCTGCGCGAGGAACTCGGCGACGAGCGCGTTGAACGCGGCGGGCTCCTCGAGGTTGCAGGCGTGCCCCGTATGCGGCAGAAACGCCAGCCCGCAATTGGGGACGACGCGCTTGAGGAAGAGCGACGGCTCGATGCAGGGGTCGTCCTCGTCGCCGCAAATCACGAGCAGCGGAACGGACAGGCGGGCGAGGTCGGCCTCGAAGTCGTAGATGCTGGGGCGCCTGCCTTGGAAGCCGCGCAGCGTGTTGGCGGAGCCTTGCGGCGAATGGGCGCGGAAGAGCGCCGCGAACCGCTCCCATCCGGCGGGGTCTTTCTCGCGGAAGCGGATGCGCGTCGCGCCGGCGAGGTACGCCTCCATGCCGGCCATCCCGTTCGCCTCGAGCAGCGCGGCGCGCTCCTCGGACTCGCGCAGGAAGGCCGCGGGGTCGGCGCTGCCCGTGCCGACGCCCGCCGCGACGACGCCGACGCACCGCTCCGGATGCGCGAGCGCGAACTGAACGGCGGTGTAGGCGCCCATCGAGAGGCCGCAGACGTGGGCGCGCTCTGCCCCGATATGGTCGAGCAACTCCAGCAGGACGCGAACCTGCCGATCCCACGCGTGCTCCTCCCAGCGATCCGGAACGCCGGACGGCGGGTAGCCCTTCGCGTTGTAGGCGACGGCGCGGTAGCGCCGGGAGAAGTAGCCGGTCTGCTGCTCCCAACTCTCGATGCTGCCCGCGAACTCGTGGCAGAACACGAGCGGCGGGCCGCTCCCGGCTTCCGTGTAGGCGATGGACGTTCCGTCCAGCGTTGCGGTTGGCATTGCGACGCTCCTAGCCCTCACCCTGGCCCTCTCCCAGAGGGAGAGGGAATTCATTAACCCTCACCCTGGTCCTCTCCCAGGGGGAGAGGGAATTATGCTCCTGTCATCGAAGACCTTTGCATAACTTCCTCGGCCAGTAGGTTCCCGCTTTCGCGGGAATGACGAGGCGCTTACGTAGGAGAGGAGCGGCGCTTTGCGCCGCCTGGATTCCCGCCTACGCGGTCAGGGCGGTAGGTTATGCAAAGGTCTCCATCGGGAGGGAATCGTGGGGAGCGGCGCTTTGCGCCGCCTGGATTCCCGTCTATGCGGTCGGGGCGGTAGGTTATGCAAAAGCCCTCGGGGCGCGCAAGCCGCCCCCTGCCTAGAACAAGTCGGTCGACTCTTCCGCAGGCTCGCCCTCGACTCGCTCAGGGCAGTCGTCGGAGGTGATCTCGCAGAAGACGCACTCCGACGCGCTCGGCGTACGAGACGGCTCGTCCTCGCCCGCGAGCGTCTTGATTAGGTCGACCGCGCGCTCGACGAACGTCTCGTCAACGGCGGACTCCGGCGCATCCACGACGTGATCCGGATAGACGACGCGCCCCGAAATCGGCAGGCCGCCGTACTCGCGCCGCGCAAGCGGGAACGCCCACATATAGAGCATCACCTGGATCGCGTGGTGCTCGTGCGGCTCGCCCGACTTCAGGTCGTGAATGACGACCCGCCCATCCCGCAGCGACACGAGGTCGGGCATTCCGCCGAGCGTCGCGCGCCAGCCGCGCAGACGGAACAGGTTCTGCCGCTCGACGCGCACGGTCGCGCCGTCCGCCTCCAGCCGCTTGCGCTCCTCGCGCAGCAGGGCTTTGTGATTCAGCGCCCACATCGTGGGCTCGAAATCCCGATGCTCGCGCCGCCACGTCTTGCCGTCATGCTGCGCCTTGAACCACGACGCCCACTCGCAATGGTGGTTGCCCGACAGCAACCGCGGCATCCACGTGACCCAGATATAGGGATGCTCCCGCCGCTGCGGGCCGTCGGAGGTCACCGGCGCCGCCTACGCATCGGGCTCGCCATCCGGCGCGTCGGCCTCTGGCGGCGCGGAACGCTCGGCTTGCACCTCGCCTACGATCCCCTCTAGGCGGGGATTGAGGACATCTATGAATTTCGGCAGGTTCTCGACCACCCACGATTGGTCTTCCGCCACTTTCTCCGGCGGGTCGTCAAGCGAGCCGGGCGTGTCGATTCTCACGCACGCCCAAGCCTTATTGCCGAACCTATCCCAAACCCACTTAGCCTCAATCGCCGCCTGAATCGCGGTTGAGTCCCCTTCCAACGCATCGAATATCCGGTTAGTGGATTCTCCGTTTCCAGCGTTGATCCACAAGTAGACGCTGACACGCTCCCTGTAGCGCTCAATTCCGTAGGTAGTGTAAGGAAGCCCTGACCGGATGACGCTTGGCAAGCCGTGTTGTGTGTACACCTTCGACACAGCCCCAGAGCGCTCCAACCGGTCGCGCAACGGAACGAAGAACTGCAACTGCTTCTCGTGGTCGGGAGACGAGGCTGCCGTCTTCTGCTGCGCCTGTTTCGACCAATCGTTGGGGAACGCCACCGGGCGAAACACGGGAGCAGGCAACGACTCGCCAATCTTGATTGCGCTCACCTCCACGCCAAAGAAGGCTATCTCCTCGGGCGTCCAGTGGTTGAGCCAGTCTATGGCCGCGCGGTGCTCCTCTTGGAAATGCGGCGTGACCCAGATCACAGTCCGGGCATCGTACCCGGCGGCGTACACGAGAATCTGTCCGAGGTGGGTGTGGTCGGTCCACTCCAACTGGTTCTCTATCGCAACCTTCTCTCCCGTGGTCCGGTTCTGCGCGAGGATGTCCAGGGAGAAAGGACCGACCGCCGCCTCTCTCTGAATGAAGTCCAACTCCATCCCAAGCGCGTCGCCCAGCAAGTCCAGGCGGTCCGCGAGCCACGGCGTGAAGTCGTGGGCTTCGTTCAGCCAGATGCCGCGCACTTCCACCTGTTCGATCTTGCCCAACTCCGGGATTGGCCTGCCCAACTCGTTGGTTTCCGTCACGCCTTACTCCTCGCGCTTGCCCGTGTCGCCTTGCTCAATCAACGCCGCTCTAGTCGGGAACGGCCTAGCGGAAGGCGTAGCGCTCTTCGCCGGTGAGCGCGCGGACGCCCGCCCATTCCTCGCGGGAGGCGCCCTCGCCGGAGAGAATCGCCTCGACCGCGGCGGGCGCGGGCTTGGCGTCTTTGAACGGCCCGCCCGTGCCCTCGTAGCCGGGGTACTGGAAGTATTCGCAGGGGAGGACGACGACCTCGTCCTCGCCGCGGCGGACGTTCATCGGCTCGCCGCCGTCCTCGACGATGCGCGCCTGCTCGTCCAATAGGCGGCGGTACATAATCACGCCGACGTCGGTGACGCCGAGCCGCTCCGTCGTTCTGTCGGAGATGGGCCCTTGGATGACCCACGCCAACTGGTCCTGCGCGAGGACGTAGTCGTAGCGGATGCGGCCGTCGGCGTCGTAGAGGGGCTCTTCGACGAACGGGATTTCCGTCTGGGGCGCCTCGCCGTCGCGGAGGGGGCGGAACGTCATTGAGACGTGGAGGGTGTGCGTGTCGTCGACGGGCGTTCGGAATTGCATGCCGTGCGCGACGCGGAGGATGTTGGGGAAGAGCACGGGGTGGCCGATGCGCCAGAATTCGCTGTCTTCGGTTTCGTCGCCGACGAGCCTGCGCTTGATGACGCCGTAGTCGGTGACGTCGAAGCCGATTTTCTTGTGCTCGCGGCCTTTGGCGTTGGTGGTGGCGTTCCAAGCGTCGCGCTCTTCGGGGGGCTTGCCGCGGTTCATCATCCAGCCGCCGAAGTAGCGGTGCAGCCATTGGAAGTGCAGGGGGTCGAGCGAGTTTTCCTGGCACTGGAGCCAGTTGCAGGGGAGCGCGTGCGATTGCCATTCGCGGCGCCCTTCCCACTCCAGCACGTCCCAGCGCGGGAGCAGGGGCGCGGGCGCGGGGCCGAGGTAAGCCCAGACGACGCCGGCGTACTCCTGAACGGGATACGCCTTGATTCGCACTTTGTCCTTGAATTTCGAGCCTTCCGGCTCGGAGGGCTGGTCAACGCACTGGCCGGTCTCGTTGAAGACCCAGCCGTGGTAGGCGCAGCGGATGCCGTTGGGCTCGGGGACGCCGTAGGCGAGGCTCGCCTTGCGGTGGGCGCACGACGGCTCGACGAGGCCGAGCGTCCCTGAGGCGTCGCGGTAGAGGACGAGGTCTTCGCCGAGGAGGCGCGTCTCCCGCGTCGGGTTGTCCGCGTCGAGTTGCGCGCTTCCGGCGATGGGATGCCAGTAGCGGCGCATCAACTCGCCCATCGGCGTGCCCGGGCCGACCCGGGTGATCCGGTCGTTCACCTCCTGGGTGAGCATCGCCGAGCCTCCTCGCGGCGGGCGCCGCGCCCTACTCCCTGCGCCAAGCGTCGTTCCCGCGTAGGCGGGAATCTACCCCTGCGCCGTCTCCTACTCTTGCTTCCTCGACTCCCTGACGTGCATAACGTAGACCATCGCCGTGAGCGTCGCGGCGATGACGAACCAGATCATATACGCGACGACGAAACTCCCGTCGAGGCTGCCGCCCAGCCACACCGGGCCGAGCGCGTAAGGGACGACGACCAAGAACAGCCAGATGGCGGCTGCCGTCAGCAGAGACCGGGCGTTCATCGATTCCAACTCCTCGCGCCGCATCGGGCGCGCTTGCGTTAATGTATAGGGAACGAACGCCCGGCGCAAGCGCGCGGCGGCGTTGGCCATGTCCGCAATCCGCCCCCATCGCCCCCCCGTCACCGGGCGAGGCGCGTCCACGCGACGCCTACGGCTACGGCGATGGCCGCGAGGTCGAGGAGCGCGCCGACGGAGAGGTTGGCGAGCGCGGCGAGCGCGATGGGGAAGGCGGCGATGACGACTCCCCCGGCGGCCATCCACTGGTAGGCGGGGCCTCTGCGCTGATTCACCGCCGCGCCGACGACGGCGCTCACGCCGTAGCCTAGCCCCAGCATCAGGAAGAAGAAGACGCCCGCCAGCGGAGCGATTCGCAGGGAGACGAGGAGGACGGCGTAGCCCGCGATGCCCGCGCCTATCGCCGCGGCGACGCCGCGCAGGATATAGGAGGGCGAGACGGCGTGCGTGGGGAGCGGTGCGGGGGCGCCGCATTCCTTGCAGCGTATGCCGACGGGGTGAGGACGCATGCATTCCGTGCACATCGGCTCGCCGCACGCGCCGCAGCGCAGGCCGGTTTCGCGGTCGGGATGCCATCGGCAGGTCGCGGAGGAGGTCATGCGTTCTCCGCGCCGCGCGCGCCGCAGCGCAGGCCGGTTTCGCGGTCGGGATGCCAACGGCAGGTCGCGGAGGAGGTCATGCGTTCTCCGCGCCGCGCGCGCCGCTCCGTCCCTGCGCTTCGTGGTCGGCGGCGTTGCGGCGGACCCACGCCTGGTGGTCGGCGACGTCGCGGTCGAAGAGGAGGCGGTTCAGGATGAGCCGGGGCAGCGGGACGCCTTCGCCGCGCTCGTTCCCCAGCAGCCGCTTGACGACCGCGACGGCGAGGAGTCCGACCATGAGGAGCGCGACGGCGCGGGGACGGTCGAAGTAGAGCGCGGAGAGCGGCAGCGAGGCGAACGCGACGAGCGCCCAGACCGCGGAGGAGTTGGTGAAGCGCCACCCGGAGACGGCGATGACGATGAAGAGCGCGAGTTCGAGCCGGCCGAGCGCGAGCAGCGCGCCGACGGTGGGGGCGACGCCGCGTCCGCCCTTGAATCCGAGGAAGAGCGGCCAGTTGTGGCCGACGACGCCGAGCAGTCCGGCGGCGGCCTGCGCCTCGATGGGCAGTCCGAGCGCGCGCGCGGCGTAGACGGGCGAGAAGCCTTTGACGAAGATGTCGAAGACTCCGACGGGCACGATCCAGAAGCGCCCGACGTTGTAGAAGACGTTGGACGCGCCAAGCGTTCCGCTGCCCACCTTGCGGAGGTCCACGCCTTTGACGAGGCGCCCCACGAGGTAGGCGGAGGGCACGGAGCCGACGAGGTAGGCGTAGAGGAGAACGAGGGCGGGCGTGAGCGCGTCGTCCATCGCCGGGAGGCTATCCCGCGGCGGCGAGCCGCTCGAGGGCGGCGAGCGCGTCCGCTGGCGGGCCGTCCGCGCCGGGGAGCGGCTCGTCCGTCCGTCCCGTCGCGTGGTAGTCGCTGCCGCCGCAGGGGACGAGTTCCCATCGGCGGGCGAAGTCGAGCAGAACGCGCTGCTCGTCGGGGCCGTAGTGGGCGTAGTGCGCCTCGATGCCGTCTATGCCCATGCCCCGGAGCCGGGGGATGATCGTCTCGTGGTCCTCGACGTACAGCGGATGGGCGAGCGCGGCGACGCCTCCCGCCTCGCGGATCGCGCGGGCCGCGCCCTCCAGCGTCAGCCCTTCGCGCCCGACGAACGCCTCGCCGCCGTTGTTCAGCAGCCCGTTGAAAGCGTCCTTGTAGTCGGCGAGGTAGCCGCGCTCGACCATCGCCTGGGCGACGTGGGGCCGGCCGACGCTCGCGCCTTCGGCGAGGGCGGCGACGCGCTCCCAGTCGAGGGGATAGCCGAGCGCGGCGAGTTTGGCGACCATCCGCTTGCCGCGGTCCTCGCGCTCCTCGCGCAGGTCGGCGAGGCGGCGCAGGAACGCCTCGTTTCCGCAGTCCATAAAGTAGCCGAGGACGTGGACGTCGGAGTCCGGCCTCGCGGGGTGGGACGCGCTGATCTCGACGCCGGGGATGAGGCGCAGGCCGGGGGAGTCCTCGGCGGCGGCGAACGCCTCGGCGAGCCCCTCGACGGAGTCGTGATCGGTGATCGCGGCGACGGCGACGCCCCGGTCGGCGAGGAAGCGCGCGAGGTCGGCGGGCGCGAGATGCCCGTCGGAGCGCGTGGTGTGCGTGTGCAGGTCTATCGTCATCGCGTTCCTATTCGTTCCGTTTCCCCTCGCGTAGCCCAAGGCGGCCTCTCATGGACGTCGCCTCATCTCTCCGCGCCGACTGGATTCCCGCCTACGCGGGAATGACTGCAGGCGCGGAGGCCTCCGCTAGTGGGCGACCTCCGTGGCGCGCGTCTCGCGGACGACGGTCACCATAATCTCGCCGGGGTAGACGAGGTTCTCCTCGATCTTCTTGACGACCTTGCGGGCGAGCGAGGCGGCGTCCGCGTCGTCCATCTTGTCGGGCTCGACGAGGATGCGGACTTCGCGCCCGGCCTGGATCGCGTAGGACTTTTGGACGCCGTCGAAGGAGTTGGCGACGTCCTCCAGCGCTTCGAGCCGCTTGAGGTAGAGTTCCACGGTGTCGCGGCGGGAGCCTGGTCGGGCGGCGCTGATCGCGTCGGCGGCGGCCACGACGAACGCCTCGACCGAGCCGCGGTCGTCGTCGTGGTGCTCGTTGATCGCGGCGGTGACGGCGGGCGGCAGCGCGTAGCGGCGCGCGACCTCCTCGCCGAGTTCGATGTGCGTCCCCTCGAACTCATGCGTGAGCGCTTTGCCGATGT
Organism: Dehalococcoidia bacterium; assembly: GCA_965242755.1. GTDB lineage: Bacteria > Chloroflexota > Dehalococcoidia > Lucifugimonadales > Australimonadaceae > Bin16. Next base: position 112,514 of record OZ251500.1, read on the forward strand.
CGTGCAGCAAGCCCCCGGCCTTCGAGGTCTGCACGTCGGCCTCGATCTCGCCCGCGATCATTCCCGCGATGCGGGCGACCTCGACCGAGTGCTGCAGCACGTTTTCGCCGTAACTGTAGCGGTACTGCAGCCTGCCCAGCAGTTTCACCAGTTCGGGATTCAGCCCGCGGACGCCCGCGTCGAGCACGGCCTGCTCGCCCGACCGCGCGATGTTCTCGTCCACCGCCTTCTTGGCCTTGCCGACCGACTCCTCGATGCGGGCGGGGTGGATGCGCCCGTCCGACACGAGGTTGGCGAGGGCGATCTTGGCGATCTCCCGCCGGATGGGGTCGAAGCACGACACCGTGACGGCTTCCGGAGTGTCGTCCACGATCAGATCGACGCCGGTGGCGGCTTCGAGGGCGCGGATGTTGCGCCCCTCGCGCCCGATCAGCCGCCCCTTCATCTCGTCGTTGGGGAGCGCGACTTGGGAGGTCGTGGACTCGTTGACGACGTCGGACGCGAGGCGCTGAATGGAGAGCGCGATCGCCTTTTTCGCCTTGTCGTCCACGTCCGCGAGCATCTTCTGCTCGAGGGCGTAGTAGCGCTTGGCGAGGTCGTGCTCCATATCGGCCTCGGCGGTCTGCATAATCTGGGCTTTGGCCTCCTGGACGCTGAGGCCGGCGACCTGCTCCAACTTGGCGGACTGCTCGGCCTTGAGCGCCTCGGCGTCGCCGACGGCCTGCTCGGCCTCGGCCTCGCGCTCGGCGGCGCGCTCCTCGCGGAGTTCGACGCTGCGCTGGCGCGTTTCGAGGCTCTCCTCGCGGTTGGCGAGGCGGCTCTCGGCGCGCTGCGCTTCGCGGCGGCGGTCGCGCAACTCCGCGTCCGCTTCCTGCTTCGCTTTGAGCGCCGCCTCTTTCGCCTCCAGCAGCGCCCGCTTCTTCTCCTCTTCCGCGCTTGCGCGGATGCGGGCGGCCTCGTCCCGCGCCGCGTCCGCCCGCTTGCTCCTGCCCGCCGCGCGGACGAGCATCATTGCGACAATCCCGGCGGCGGCGCCGATGACCGCCGCCGCCGCTCCGATCAACGCTTCCATAAGCGTCTCCTTTCGGGCCGGTCCGCGCTCGCGTCCCCGTCCGAGGGGGACCGGGCGGGCCGGCCGTTGCCGTAGGGGGACGGCGGCGCTCCGCTCAGGGAGCAGGCTGCGGTTTGGCCGCGCGCTCCGCGCGGGCGCGCCGCAGCCCCGCCGTCCGTTTTGGCCGGCGCAGGGCGGCTAGGAGACGAGGCGCGGCGGCTAGTTCGCCGCCGCCATTGCGGGCTCGCGCAGGTCGCTCGAGGGGGCCGGAACGTCGGCGTGGCCGTTCGCCGCGCCGTCAACGCCGCGAACCTTCGCCTCGATCAGCCCGGCCACGTCGGGGTTGGCGTTGAGGAACGTCTTGGCGTTCTCCCGCCCCTGCCCCAGGCGCGTCTCGTCGAAGGAGTAGTTCGCGCCGGACTTCCGGATCGCGCCCATCTCCACGCCGAGGTCGAGGAGGTCGCCCGCCTTGCTGATGCCCACCTTGAACATAATGTCGAACTCGGCCTGGCGGAACGGGGGGGCGACCTTGTTCTTCACGATCTTCGCCCGCACCCGCGATCCGACGGGATCCGGGCCCTGCTTGATCGTTTCGATCCGGCGCAGGTCTATGCGAACGGAACTGTAGAACTTCAGCGCGCGCCCGCCGGGCGTCACCTCCGGGCTTCCGAAGAACACGCCGACCTTCTCGCGCAACTGGTTCACGAAGACGACCGAGGTGCGCGACTGGTTGGTCGCGGCGGTGAGTTTCCGCAGCGCCTGCGACATCAGCCGCGCCTGGAGCCCGACGTGGGCGTCGCCCATGTCGCCCTCCAGTTCGGCGCGCGGCACGAGCGCCGCGACGCTGTCCACGACCACGACGTCCACCGCGCCGCTCCGCACCAGGTACTCCACGATTTCGAGCGCCTGCTCCCCGGAGTCGGGCTGCGAGACGAGCAGCGTGTCCACTCGCGCGCCGCACGCCTCCGCATAGACGGGATCGAGGGCGTGCTCGGCGTCGATGTACGCCGCCGTCCCCCCCGCGCGCTGCGCCTCGGCGACGATGTGGCTGCACAGCGTGGACTTGCCCGCCGACTCCGTTCCGAAGATCTCCGTGACCCGCCCGCGGGGGATGCCTCCGATCCCGAGGGCGAGGTCCAGGGAGATGGAGCCGGTGGGAATGGCCTCCACGTGCAACTGCTGCGCCGCCTCCCCCAGCCGCATGATCGCCCCGCGGCCGAACTGCTTCTCGATCTGCCCCAGGGCCAGCTCTAACGCCTGCTCTTTGTCCGACATTGCGTTTGCCTCGTCTCCCGGCCGCCGCTGGCCGGGCAGTTGTATGCTACCACACGCGCATCGCGCGATGGGGCGCGGCATTCCGCGTCGGAGTCTCGCATTGGGGTAGGGCGACCGCGCAAGGGGCGTTTGTCGCAGTTGGGGAATTCGCGTCGCGGGGGAACCCGTCGCGCAATCTTCTGGTCCCAAGCGTAGGGTATAATCCCCCGCATGGAAGAGTTGCGGCAGCGCCTCGCCAATCTCGCCGGCCACGTCGCCGGCATTATGGTGCGGCTTTGACCTCCCCGCGCAGGAACGCGAAGCCGACCGCCTAGAGGCGCTCGCCGCATCCCCAGGCTTCTGGGACGACCCCCAACGCGCCCAGTCCCTGATGCGGAAACTCGCCCGCTTGCGGACCGCCGCCGCCGGCTGGCGCGGATTCGAGTCGCGCGTCCGCTCCGTCATCGAACTGCTTGATATGGCCATCGCGGTCGGCGACGACTCGGTCGAGGCCGACCTTGACGACGAGGGCGCGGCGCTGTTCGCGGAGGCCGAGGAGCGCGAACTGCAACTCGTCCTCTCCGGCGAGTACGACGACCGCAGCGCGATCATCGCCATCCACGCCCGCGAAGGCGGGACGGACGCGCAGGATTGGGCGGAGATGCTGCTGCGGATGTACACGCGCTGGGCGGCCCAGCGCGGATTCGACGCCCGCGTCCTTGACCTCTCCCCCGGCGAGGAGGCGGGCGTCAAGAGCGCGACGCTCGAAATCGCGGGCGATTACGCCTACGGCTACGCGAAAGCGGAGCGCGGCGCGCACCGGCTCGTCCGCGTCTCCCCCTACGACGCCTCCCGCGCGCGCCACACCTCGTTCGCCCTCGTCGAGGCGCTCCCGGAGGCGGAGGACGCCGGGGACGTCGAGATCAGCCCCGACGACATCGAGATGGACGTCTTCAAGGCGAGCGGCGCGGGCGGGCAGCACGTGCAAAAGAACTCGACCGCCGTCCGCATCCGGCATATCCCCTCCGGCGTCGTCGTCTCCTGTCAGAATGAGCGGTCGCAGTTGCAGAATCGCGAGGCGGCGATGCGGATTCTGCGCGCGCGGCTGACCGAGATCGAAATGCGGAGGCGCGCCGAGGAGCGCGCCGCCCTCAAGGGCGAACACATCTCCGCCGGATGGGGCAGCCAAATCCGGAGTTACGTCCTCCATCCCTACAAGATGGTCAAAGACCACCGCACGGGCTACGAGTCCACGAACCCCGACCTCATCCTCGACGGCGGGCTCGACGGCCTCATGCGCGCCTATCTGCTCGCCAACGTGGAGGGGGAGTAGGGGCGGGGCGCGAGGCCCCCGCACGGTATCCGAAGTAGGATGCGATATTCGTTATCGGACAACGGCGTTCCAATAGGACGCGGCATCCGTTATCAGTACGGATGGAGACGGCGACGGAGGGTTGCCATGGAGCGCGATGCGGGGACGGAGGCGCAAGGCGGAACGTCGGCGCGGCGGGACGAGCGCGCGTTGCGGCGTCAGTTGGAGCGCTACGCCGTGCGGTTCAACGACGCCTTCTGGAACTTCTGGGACGACGCCGTCGAGCCCGGGCTGCCGCCGCGCCCCGCGGTCGTCGACATTGGGCAAGGGCCCGGCCTCTTCCTGCGCGACCTCTCCGCCCGTTTGCCGGACGCCGCGCTGCACGGGCTCGACGCGAACGAGGCGATGATTGAGAACGCCGGCGCGCTTGACTACGCGGGGCCCGTCCCGTCGCTGCGTCTCTTGGACGCCGAGTCGGAGCCGCTCCCGTTCGCCGACGGCGCGGTCGACCTGCTGACGATGACGGCGGTTCTGCATATGTTCGCCGATCCGTTCACGTTCTTGCGCGGGCAGGCGGCGCGCGTCATCGGCCCCGACGGGCGACTGCTGCTGTACGACTGGCTCCGCGTTCCGATGCGCGACTACCTCGAGCGGCGAATGATCGAGCCGGGCGAGCCGGAGGAGACGCGCTATCAGCGCGCGCTGGAGCAGTTCCGCTCCCACAACAAGTACACGCTCGACGATTGGAGCTGGATATTCGCCGAGTCGGGCCTGCGCGTCGAGGCGGAGACGTCGGCACCGCACCCGTTCGCCCGGGCGTGGGTCTTGCGGGCGGGGTAGACGGCGCGAGGCGTCTAAGGAGGAGTTGGCGTTCTGCCTGGCTCTACTCCGACACGGAGCGTCCGCATCAGGGAATGGGCGGCAAGACGCCATCCCAAGCCCAGTGATTCTGTCGACGAATACTTGACACATTCAGTAGTGGCAGATGAACCGCCAGTTGGCGTCGCTGAGCGGCTTGAGCATGGCGAGTGCGCCCCGCCAACGCGCGGCTCCGGCGCCTAGCTACGCATCGTCCTCGACCGAAGGCGCCTGCGCCGCGCGCTCCGTAGTCGGCCAGGGGTTGTGGAACGTGATGCCGGAGGTGACGTAGGCGCCCGCCTCGTCCGCGCCGGCGGCGTCGCGGAGGATTTGCGCGATGCGCGCGTCGAACGTCGCCAATTGCGGCGGCGTCCCGGCGAGATGGGAGGGAATCTCTTTCGCCGCGCCCTTCACGTAGTAGGTCATGCGCTCGTCCACGAACGCGAGCGTGATCTTGCCGTTCTCCCGCATATTGCGCGTGGTCGTGGAGCCGGCGTAGGTCACGACGCGGATCGTCCCGCGGTCGCGCGCCGCGACCTCGCGGAAGGAGAGCAGCGCCGGGTGCGGCCAGCCGTTCGCGTCGGCCGTCAGAATGAGGATGGCGCGCCCGCGCTCGGCGCTCACATCCTCGCTCCACAGCGCGTTGAACAGATCGTCCGGGAGCTCCTTGCCGACGTCGTCCGACATAGCGCGCGCCCTCCCGCCGCCTAGCCGCTACTCGGCGGAGGGGTCTTTGCCCTCCCAGCGGCGGAACTTGTCGTTCTCGACGCCGAGCAGATCGAGGATTTTGCCGACCGTGTGATTGACGATGTCGTCAATCGTCTGCGGGCCGGAGTAGAAGCCGGGGATGGGCGGCAGGATGACCCCGCCCATATCGGTGACGGCGAGCATATTGAGCAGGTGCCCGCGGTGGAGCGGCGTTTCGCGGGCGACGACGACGAGCCGCCTGCGCTCCTTGAGGCACACGTCGGCGGCGCGCGTGATGAGGTCGTTGTTGTAGGAGTTGGCGATCCCCGCGAGCGTCTTCATTGAGCAGGGCACGACGGCCATGCCGTCCGTCTTGAACGAGCCGCTGGAGACGCTCGCGGCCATATTGCGCGGATCGTGGACGACGTCCGCCATCGCCTTGATCGCGTCGATCGTCCAATCCGGCGCCTCGTACCTGATGGAGAGGTGGGCGCCCTCCGACAGGATGAGGTGCGTCTCCACGTCGGGCGCGTCGCGCAGGGCGCGCAGCGTGGCGATGCCGTAGATCGGCGCGGACGACCCGGTGATGCCGACGATGATCTTTCGCATAGCGCGGGATTATAGCGCGTTCGCACGGGGGCGCGAATCGGCGTTAACCCTCGTCGCCGCAGACTTCCCGATTCTCGCGCAGCCACTCCAGCAGCGCCTCCGCCGCCCATTGATGGCCTTGCAGGCTCCAATGGGCGTCGTTGGGCCAGTACGCCGCGCCCACGTTGCCTCCTTGCCGGACGATGTAGTCATGCTGGTTGATCACGGGAATTCCGCGCTCTTCGGCCATCGTTTGCGGCTTTTCGAGGAAGCGGCTGCCCTCGCCGCCCATAATCTGCACCGCCAGGATAACCAGCGCGGCGCCGTCCCGTTCCGCGCGCTCCGCGAATTGGTCGAGCGCGAACGCGGTGAATTCGAGCGCCTCTCGGAACACGGGCGGCGGGTCCGGCTGCCCGTAGTATTCCTGCAAGTCGGCGACGTTCGTCGGCTCCCATCCGTCTAGGAACGTCTCGTATCCGGGGAGGCGCGCCAACGCTGCGGCGCGGGCCGCGAATTCCGGGTCGGTTCCCGTGGACGGCCTGCGTAACCGCGCGTCCATCCATGCGGCGGCGTAGGAGGCGTCCGTCAGCCGGCCCCAAGCGCGCGCCCATAAGGAAGGGCTGAGCCGCGGCGTAAGGCGATGCTGACCAACGGGGTGAGGCGGGCGCAGCCGGATTGCGCCGTCCGCCTCTTTCGCCGCCGAGACGAGCGGCAGGCGGTCGGGATGTATGCCCCACTGCAAGCCTGAGAGCGACGGATGGTTGTCCGCGATGTCGTTCACGACCCAGGCAAGCGCGACGACGTTCGGGCGCAACGGGCGGACATACTCGTCGTAGAACGCGAGTTGGTTGATTTGCCCCGCGCCTTCGCGCCCGAACGCCGACGTTGTGACGTCTAGGTCCGGCAATTCCTGGCGGGCGATTCCCTCGAGCCGTACGTGGAATTTCTCGCGAACCGGGACTTGCAGCGCCTCTACGTAGGAGTCGCCGATGACTGCGATATGGCAACTCGCGGCGGCGCGCTCCGGCTCCGGGGGCTCGCGGTCGATGAAGCCGATGCTGTTGCTCCGCGCAATCGTCCAGTAGTCCAGGTTGTTGGTGTGGCGCATCTCCGTGTTCGGGCGCCGCAGCAAGCCGACGTCCGGGACGAAAGCGACGGGCAGGCTTCTTTCAACGAAGGGGAGGGTCAGGCGGAGGTAGACCTCCGCGCCGAGCGCGAGCAGCAGGAGACCCGCGGCGAGCAGCAGCGCGTTCCAAGCCAGGATCCGCCGCGTCAGGCGGAATCTGATGCGGGGGAGGTAAGGCGTCATTCGTCGCCTGCGCTCGACGCGGCTTGGCCCGCCGCCCCCGCTTGCTCGTCCTTCCGCAGGAAGAAATTGCCGATCGCTAGGCAATCTATGTCCGTTCCCATAAAGCAGGCGTAGGCGTCGGCGGGCGAGCAGACGATAGGCTCCTCGTTGACGTTGAAACTCGTGTTGACGAGAACGGGGCATCCCGTTCGCGCCTCGAACGCCTCGAGCAGGGCGTGATAGCGCGGGTTCGTCTCCGGATGGACGGTTTGGAGGCGGGCGGAGTAGTCCACGTGGGTCACCGCCGGAATTTGGGAGCGCGGAACGTTCACGCGCTCGACGCCGCCCTCGACCGCGTCCCGCGCGGGGTCGACCGGAACGCGCCGCTCCGCCTTGACGTTCGCCGTCAGCAGCATATAGGGGCTGTCGCGGTCGATTTCGAACCACTCCGCCGCCTTCGCTTGCAGGACGCTCGGTGCGAACGGGCGGAACGACTCGCGCTGCTTCACTTTGAGGTTGAGCGTTCGCTGAGCGTCGGGAGAGCGCGGGTCGGCGAGGATGGAGCGGGCGCCGAGCGCGCGCGGGCCAAACTCCATCCGCCCTTGAAACCACCCCGCCGCCTTCCCGTCCTCGAGCGCCGCGACCGTCGCATTGATGAGGGCGTCGTCCGAAAGCGCCTCGTATCTCGCGTCGGCGGCGTCCAGCGCCTCGCGGATCTCCTCGTCCGAGAAGGCCGGGCCCAAGTATGCGCCTTGCATCGCGTCGCCCTGCCTCTTCGCGGATCCTGCCGGCGCGGCATGCAGGGGCGCGTCCGCGGAGTCAATATGCCGCGGCTCGCCGAGCAGGCGATGGCTCGCCAGCAAGGCGGCGCCGAGCGCGCCCCCCGCGTCGCCCGCCGCCGGCTGAATCCATACGTCGTCGAAGCGGCCGTCGCGCAGGATCTTGCCGTTCGCCACGCAGTTGAGCGCGACTCCTCCCGCGAGGCAGAGGTTCGGGAGCCCCGTCTCCGTCCGGAGCGAACGGGTCAGGCGGAGCGCGGCCTCCTCAATGACGACTTGCGCCGACGCCGCGAGGTCGCAGTCGCGCCGCGCGATGGGCTCGTCCGGCTTGCGGGCGGGCCCGAACAGTTCCTCGAACTTCGGGCTCGTCATTCGCAGCCCGGCGCAATAGTCAAAGTAGTCCATATTCAGACGGAACGAGCCGTCCGCTTTGAGGTCTATGAGGTTGTCGAGGATGGCCTGCGCGTGGAGCGGCTCGCCGTAAGGCGCGAGCCCCATCATTTTGTACTCGCCGGAGTTCACGGAGAAGCCCGTTTGGTAGGTGAAGGCGGAGTAGAGCAGCCCGAGCGAGTGGGGGAAGTGCATCTCTTTCACGATGTCCAAGTCGGCGCCGCGCCCGACGGCTGCGGACGCGGTCGCCCATTCGCCGACGCCGTCCATCGTGAGGACGGCGGCCTCGCGGAACGGCGACGGGTAGAAGGCGCTGGCGGCGTGCGCCTGGTGGTGCTCCGCGAACAGCAGCCGCTCGCTCCAGTCCGCGCAGGGCGCGAGTTCCGCGAGCCTCCGGCGCAGCAGCCCCTTCTGAAAGAGTTTCTCCTTGACCCATAGGGGAAGCGCCATTGAGAACGAGCGGAATCCGCGCGGCGCGAACGCGGCGTAGGTCTCCAGCAGGCGCTCGAACTTGAGGAACGGCTTGTCGTAGAACGCGGCGTAATCGACGTCGGCGAGGCCGACGCCGGCCTCGCCGAGGCAATAGGCGACGGCGTTGGCGGGATAGGCCGCATCGTTTTTCTTGCGAGTGAAGCGCTCTTCCTGGGCGGCGGCGACGATGCGCCCATTCTCAACGAGCGCGGCGGCGCTGTCGTGGTAGAAGGCGGAGATCCCGAGGACGCGCATCGCCTAGAAGATCGTGTAGATGAGCGGCGCGACCGCGCTGCTCTGCGCCAAGACCAGCAAGCCGCCGACCACGAACGCGAGGACGATCGCGGGGGCGAGCCAGTACTTCTTCCGCGCCCGAATGAACGCGCAGAACTCTCCCAGAAAGGCCAGCGACCCCATCAGTACTGCCTCCGCATAGACTCGCGGTCGGGGCCGGGAGGCTCCCGCGCTATCCAGTAACTCTCCGCGTTCGGGTCGCGCCGCAGGCGCAGGGGGTCGCGCCGCAGCAAACGCAGCGCGGCGCCCGTGGGCGCGAATACGCCGTAGAATAGCAGCGCGAGCGCAATCGGGCTAACGATCAAGCGCAGCAGCGTCGCGACCTTGAACCAGACCTTGTTGAGCGGCGCCAGCAGTTCCGGCGTAAGGAGCGCCGCGGCGAGGAGCGCGCCGCTGACGACGAACGGCCACGCCGGAGGCTCCCCGCCTCTGATCCACGCGACCGCGCCGACGACCGCGAACACGAAGGCGAACGCGGCGCCGAAGGCGCGGTCGGAGCCCGGGACGGGCCGCTCGCCGTCGGCCAATCGTTCGTGGGAGTCGCTCGGGCGCGGCGTCATCGTCTCCTCCGTCGCAATGCGTTCTATTGTAAAGCGTCCGCCCCGTTCATTCGTCGTCGCAGACCTGGGGGTTCTCCCGCAGCCATTCCATAAGCGCTTCCGCCGCCCACTGATGACCTTGCGGGCTCCAATGCCAGTTGTGCTTGAAGTGAGCATCCTCGACGTTCCCGCCTACGCGCTCGATGTAGTCGTACTGATTGATGATCGGAATCCCGCGCTCGCCGGCCATCGCCGCCAAACGTTGGAATAGCGGAGCCTGCGTTGGCCCCATAGTGTGCGTCGCGAGGATGACTAGCGCGGCGCCGTCGCGCTCGGCGCGGCGTTGGAATTCGTCCAAAGCGAAGGCGGTGAAACGCAACGCTTCTTGAAAGGCCGGCGGCAATTCCTGTTGAACGAAGATTTCTGTTAGGAAGTCGATGCCTCGATGTCGAAGAAAGCGCGGGACTATGTCGGCCGGGTTCCATCCGTCCAGGAATGACTCATGGCCAGGCAGTCGCGCGACCTCATGCGCCCAGGCGACGAATTGCGCGTTGTCGCGCAAGGATAGGGCTAACTTGGTTTTCGCCCATTTTGCGAAAGAGGATTTGCTGACCGCATCCCGCAATTTGCGGAGCCAAAATGGAGGTTCCTGTTTGGGTAAAAACTCTCCCGCTCCGCTATGCGGAGGGAGCAGACGAATGACTCCGTCCACGCCTCTCTTTGCCGAGGCGAAGGGGATTTTGTCCGGATCGTATCCGTAGTCCAATACGTAGAGCGGGGGGTAATTTCCTTTGAAGTCGTTACTGACGAAGACGAGCGCGACGAGGTTGGGGCGCAACGGCCGCGCGTACTCGTCGTACAGCGGCAGTTGGTGTGTTTGAGCGGTTCCAATTATTCCAAAAGCCGTCGTCGTTACGTTGAGCGCAGGATGTTCCATGTTCGCCATCTCTTCCAATCGCACGTGGAACTTGTTTTGCACAGCGACCTGCCTTGCCTCGACGAATGAATCGCCAATAGCCGCAACATGGCAACTCGCGGCGATGTGTTCCGGGTCCGTAGGCTCGCGGTCGAGAAATCCCAGACTATTGGTCTGGGCCGTTATCCAGAATTCGAGCCTGTTAGTGATCCGCATCTCCCTATTGGGTTCGAACAAATAACCCACTGTTGGGACAAACCTCACGGTGGAGTCGTTGATAAGGAAAGGAGCGTTTAGCCTGAGGCACGCTTCTCCAGCGCCTGCGATGAGCAGCAAACCCGCCGTGAGCAAGAGGATGTTCCACCAAATAACGTAACAAATACGACGAAATCCGTAACGGGGGGGGGGGGGGGGGTAGAAGCAATGCGCCAGGGAACGCGCAATTGAGCATGCGCCGCTGACGACGATTTTGGCCGAACGAAGAAGTTTGGCTCGAGCCGTGTTAAGTGGCGTCAGCAGTTCCGGCGTGAGGAGCGCCGCGGCGAGGAGCGCGCCGCTGACGACGAACGGCCACGCCGGAGGCTCTCCGCCTCTGATCCACGCAACCGCGCCGACGACCGCGAACACGACGGCGAAGGCGGCACCGAAGGCGCGGTCGGAGCCCTGGGCGGGCCGCTCGCCGTCGGACAATCGTTCGTGGGAGTCGTTCGGACGCGGCGTCATCGTCTCCTCCGTCGCAATGCGTTCATTGTAAAGCACGGCGCGCTTCGGGCGGCGGCCGCCAACTCCACGCTTCTCCGCTATGCCGCGCCCGTCTGCGGCGTTGACGGAGACATTGCATAATTGCCGTCATTCCCGCGTAGGCGGGAATCAGCGCGTCGCGTGGCGCCGCTCCTTTCCTGCATAAACGCCCCGTAGGTTCCCGCTTTTGCGGGAACCTACGGGCGCCGGGAGTTACGCAAAGGCCTCATTAACGGAGAAGAGCCCGGACGCGCCGGGCTCTTTCCTGATGCTTGGCAGTGACCTATTTTCCCAGCAAGTCGCCCTGCCAGTATCGTCGGCGCTGGAGCGTTTCACTTCCGTGTTCGGGATGGGAACGGGTGGTGCCGCTCCGCTCCAACCACCAAGCGAGGATAATCATAGCATAGGCGCGCGCGGGCGTCAACCCTGTGGCTCACCTGTGCGACAGCGGCGCGGCGCCGCCCGGCGAACGCCCCGGCCCTAAACCCCCGCAGCGGCGCGTAGGTCGCTTAGCATTTCGCGGACGCGCTGCGGGCTGTCGCCCTCCGCGTAGATCCTTAGCAGGGGCTCCGTTCCCGATGGGCGCACGAGTCCCCAGAAGCCGCCCTCGAGGAGGTAGCGCGCGCCGTCCATCGTGTCCGCGCCCTCGACGCGCAGGCCGGCGATGGAGGCGGGAGGGCTGGCGGCGAGCGCGAGCGCGTCGGGCTTGGGGCCGTCGGGAGGGAGGTCGACGTCCAGTCTGTCGTAGGCGTGCTCGCCGACCTGCTCGTGGAGGAATTTGACGAGTTCGGAGGCGCGCTTGCCGGTTCGCGCCATCAGTTCCAGGAAGAGGAGGCCGCTGTAGATGCCGTCGCGCTCCGGAATGTTGCCTCGGAAGGCGTAGCCGCCGCTCTCCTCGCCCGCCGCGACCGCGTCCTCCGTGAGCATCGCGGGGCCGACGAATTTGAAGCCGACGGGCGTGACGTGAACGGGCTGGCCTGCATGCGCCGCGAGTTTGTCGACCATCGCGCTTTGGGTGAGGGAGCGCACGATGGGGCCGCGCAATTCGCGGTGGCGCAACTGATGGAGGCAGAGGAGGGAGAAGGTGGCGAGCGTGTCTATGAACGCGCCGTTTTCGTCAAGCACGCCGAGCCTGTCCGCGTCGCCGTCCGCGGCGAGGACGACGTCGAATCTTCCGGCGCGCGCGGCTTCGATGCTGGGGCCGAGGTTGGGCTCGATGGGCTCGGGCTGGCGCATGCCTGGGAAGGCGGGGTTGCGCTCGGCGCGCAACTCCTCGACGCTTGCGCCGGGGCCGTCGAGCGCGGCGGAGAAGAAGCCGGCGCCGGCGCCGTGCATCGCGTCCACGCCGACGCGCAGACCCGCGGCGCGAACCGCGCCGAGGTCGACTCCACGCGCGAGGCTCTCCAGATACGGCGCGCCCATATCCACGACTTGCGCCTGCCCGGCGCCGGCGCCATTGGGAGGGGCGACGCCGCCCGCGTCAAGCAGCGCGTCTATGTGGCGCTCGATCCGCTCGACGATTTCCGGGGGGGCGCTGCCCGCGTAGTCCGGCTTGAACTTGAAGCCGTTCCACGCGCCGGAGTTGTGGCTCGCCGTGATGACGATGCCGCCTCCCGCGCTCCGGTGCAGGATGTTGTAACTGACCGCCGGCGTTGGCGCGGGGCTGTCCGAGAGGTGGACGGGAACGCCCTGCGCCGCGATGACGGCGGCGGCCTCCGCCGCGAACTCCGGCGAGCCGAATCGCGTGTCGTAGCCGATGACGACGCCGCGCTCCGCCATGCCCTGCTCTTTGAGGTGCGCGGCGGCGGCGGCGGCGCAGACGCGGACGTTGGCGAACGTGTAGTCGCGGGCGATCAGCGCGCGCCAGCCGTCCGTGCCGAACCGGATGAGCGGCCTGTCCGCCATTAGCCTTGCAACCCGGCGGCCTTGCGGAGCGCCTCCGCTTTGTCCGTCCGCTCCCAGGGGAGGTCGAGGTCGGCGCGTCCGAAGTGGCCGTAGGCGGCGGTCTGCGCGTAGATGGGGCGGCGCAGGTTGAGCGCGTTGATGACCGCCCGCGGGCGGAGGTCGAAATGCTCCCGCGCGAGTTCCCGGATGCGCTCGATGTCCGCTTTGCCCGTGCCGAACGTCTCGATGTCCAGGCTCGTGGGCTCGGCGACGCCGATGGCGTAGGAGAGTTGGACTTCGCAGCGGTCGGCCAATCCCGCGGCGACGATGTTCTTGGCCACCCAACGCGCCGCGTAAGCCGCCGAGCGGTCGACTTTGGTCGGGTCTTTGCCGGAGAAGGCGCCGCCGCCGTGCCGCGCCGCGCCGCCGTAGGTGTCCACGATGATCTTGCGCCCGGTGAGCCCCGCGTCCCCGTGCGGCCCGCCCGTGACGAACCGCCCGGAGGGGTTCACGAAGATCCGCGTCTCGCCGTCCACGAGGCCGGCCGGGACGACAGGGGCGATGACGCGCTCCCTGACGTCCTTCTCGATTTGCGCGTTGGACGCCTCTTCGCCGTGCTGCGTGCTGACGACGATGGCGTCGATGCGCTTCGGCTTGCCGTAGGCGTACTCGACCGTCACTTGCGACTTGCCGTCGGGCTTGAGGTAGGGGATGCTTCCGTCGCGCCGGGCCTCCGCGAGGCGGCGCGTGAGGTTGTGGGCGAGCGCGATGGGCAGCGGCATCAGTTCGTCCGTCTCGCTGCACGCGAAGCCGACCATCATGCCCTGGTCGCCCGCCCCGGTGTGGGGATCGTCGAGCGCGCCGTTCCCCCGGTCCTCGAGCGCGGTGTCCACCGCCGCCTTGATGTCGGGCGACTGCTCGTGCACGTGCTGAATCACTTTGCAGGAGGCGTAGTCGATGCCGATGGCGTCGTCGTCGTAGCCGATGCGCTTCACCGTCTCGCGGACGACCGTCTCGTAGTTCACCTCGGCGGTGGTGGTGACCTCGCCGAAGACATGGACGAAGCCTGCGCCTGTGGCGGTTTCGCAGGCGACGCGGGCTTGCGGGTCTTGCTCGTAGATCGCGTCCAGGATCGCGTCGGACACCTGGTCGCAGAGTTTGTCCGGGTGCCCCTCGGTCACCGACTCGGAGGTCAGCAGGTATCGCGGGGCGGTCTCAAACGTCGTTCCGTTCTGCGTCATTTCGCGCGATGCTCTCCCTTGCGTATCTTTAGTCCTAGGCTTCCGGGCGCGGGAGCCCCGGTTCGCGTTCCCGTTAGGTTCCGGTTTCCCATCCGGCGAGGTAGGCGGCCTGATCCTCGGAGAGGACATCCATCTCCTGCCCCATCGCCTCGAGTTTGAGCGAGGCGACCTGCCGGTCGATTTCGAGCGGAACGTCGTAGACGTCGGGCGCCATTTGCGCGGCGTTTTTGGCGACGTGCTCCGCGCCGAGCGCCTGGTTGGCGAAACTCATATCCATCACGGCGGACGGATGCCCTTCGGCGGCGGCGAGATTCACGAGCCTGCCCTCCGCCAGCAGATTGATCCGGCGCCCGTCGGCCATCGTGTACCGCCGCACCATCGGGCGGACTTCCCGCGTCTCGACGGCGGCGTCCTCGAGCGCGTCCAGGTTGATCTCGATGTTGAAGTGGCCGCTGTTGGCGATGACGGCCTCGTCCTTCATCACCTGGAAGTGGCGCGCGTCAAGCGCGTGCTTCCCCCCGGTGACGGTGACGAAAACGTCGCCGAGCCGAGCCGCGTCGTCCATTCGCATCAGGCGGTGGCCGTCCATCGTGGCCTCCAGCGCCCGGATGGGGTCGACCTCCGTCACGATGACCTGCGCGCCCATGCCTCGGGCCCGCATCGCGATGCCGCGTCCGCACCAGCCGTAGCCCGCGACGACGACGTTCTTGCCGGCGAAGAGGATGTTGGTCGCGCGCGTTACGCCGTCCAGCGTGCTCTGGCCGGTGCCGTACCGATTATCGAACATATGCTTGGTGTCGGCCTCGTTGACGGCGATGATCGGATAGCGCAGTTTCCCCGATTTCGCCATGCTCCGCAAGCGGATCACGCCCGTCGTCGTCTCTTCCGTTCCGCCGATGACGCCGCCCAGCAGCGCCTGCCGCTCCGTATGGAGCGTCGCCACGAGGTCGGCGCCGTCGTCCATCGTCATATTCGGCTCCACGTCCAGGACGGAGGCGATGTGCCCGTAGTAGGTCTCGTTGTCCTCGCCCTTGATCGCGTAGGTGGGGATGTCGTAGGCGGCGGCGAGCGCGGCGGCGACCGCGTCCTGCGTCGAGAGCGGGTTGCTCGCGCAGATGCGAACGTCGGCGCCCCCGGCCTGCAGCGCGAGCGCGAGGTTGGCGGTTTCCGACGTCACGTGCAGGCACGCCGCGAGCGTGAGCCCCTGCAGCGGCTTCTCCCTCGAGAAGCGCTCCCTGATCAGACGCGCCACCGGCATCTCCCGCCCGGCCCACTCGACCAGGCGGATGCCTTCCTCCGCGAGCGACGGGTCGCGGACGTCTCCGAGTTTTCCTTCGGGTCGCACGATTTCCTTCTCGATTCCGGCGCCTGCTACGCGCCGTAGTCCGTCGGCAGTTCCGCCTCGATCCACTTGGGCGTTCCCGCCTCGATGTTGTAGAGGCGCTCCGATTCGAAGCCGAGCGCCGCCGCCATCTCCGCCGCGAGCGCGCTCCGCACGCCCGCCGCGCAAATGAACAGCAGATCCGCGTCCTTCGGCAGTTTCCCCTCGGCCTCCGCGAGGAAATCGTCCACCGGGACGTGGACGGCGCCCGCCGCATGCCCCGACTCCCACTCGTCCGGGCGGCGCACGTCGACGACGAGCGCGCCCTCCTGCTGCATCTCGCGGGCCTCCTGCACCGATATGCGGCGGTAGGGCTCGCCGGGTTCCTGTCTGCCTCGTTCCATGAGCGCTGCTCCTCTATTGCATGTAGCGCGAGACGATGGGGCCAAGCCGCTCCAGCGTCTCGCGCGGCGCGTTCTCTTTGCTCGTCACGATGGCGTTGCGGAGCGCGTCGCCGCAGCCGCAGGAACGCTCCCCGCCGATGGTCGGAATCAACCGCCGCAGAATGCTTTGGGAAGCCGCCGCGTTCCGCCCCAAATTGGCGATCACCGTCTCAACCGTAACCGTTCCGTAGACGTCGTGCCAGACGTCGTAGTCCGTGACGCAGGCGAGCGTGGCGTAGCACATCTCCGCCTCGCGCGCCAGTTTCGCCTCCGGCAGCGCGGTCATTCCGATGACGCTCGCGCCCCAAGAGCGGTAGATCTCCGACTCCGCCCGCGTCGAAAACGCCGGCCCCTCGATCACGACCATCGCGCCGCCGCGGTGCGCCCGAACGTCCGGGTCGGCGGCGGCGGCGAGCCGCTCGCTCAACGCCGGGCAGAACGGGTCCGCGAAGGAGATATGCGCGACCACCCCGTCGCCGAAAAACGTGTTTTCGCGCAGCCGCGTCCGGTCAATCAACTGATCGGGGACGACGACGTGCAGCGGCTCGACCTCCTCCTTGAGGCTGCCGACCGCGCTCACGGACACCACGCGGTCCACGCCCAACTGCTTGAGCGCGTGAATGTTCGCCCGCGCCGGGATCTCCGACGGGAGAATGCGGTGCCCGCGCCCGTGACGCGCCAGGAACGCGACCGGCGTTCCCTCCATCTCGCCGATGACGACGGGGCTGCCGGGATCGCCGTAGGGCGTGGAGACCGCCGCCTCACGCGCGTTGTCCATCGGCATATCGTAGAGGCCCGTGCCGCCGATGACGGCGATGCGCGCTTGCGCCTGCGCCATTAGGCCCTCTCCTGGATCGTCGTCATTACGCGGCTCCCCGCATCTCGGAGCGCTCCGCGACCGCCCGCAGGCTCGCCTCGTAAGGCGGGCGCGCGACGCCGCGCTCCGTAATTATGGCGGAGACGAGCCGCGCCGGGGCGACGTCGAACGCAGGATTCCATACGTCCACGCCCTCCGCCGCGATTCGCCGCCCGCCGAGCGACGTCACTTCCTCGGCGGGGCGCTCCTCAATGGGAATCGCCTCTCCGTCTGGCGCGCCGAAATCCACCGTCGAGACGGGCGCCGCGACGTAGAACGGAATCTTATGCGCGTCGGCGAGCGCCGCGAGCGCGTAGGTGCCGATCTTGTTGGCCGCGTCCCCGTTCGCCGCGATGCGGTCGGCCCCCGTCACCACCGCCGAGACCCGCCCGGCCGCCATCAGCGCGCCCGCCGCCGAGTCCACGATGAGCGTCGCCGGAACGCCGAGCCGCGCGAATTCCCACGCCGTCAGGCGCGCCCCCTGCATCCACGGGCGCGTCTCCGTGCAGAAGACGCGCAGCCCCCGCTTGCCCGACTCCCAAGCCGCGCGAATCACCCCAAGCGCCGTGCCGTAGCCCGCCGTCGCCAGCGCGCCGGTGTTGCAATGCGTCAGCACGCCCCCGGAGTCCGGCAGCAGCGCCGCCCCGCCGCGCCCAATGGCGCGATTCGCCGCGACGTCGTCCTCTTGCATCCGGCGCGCCAGCGCGAGAATGCGGTCGGCGGCCTCCTCCGGCGACCCGCAGGCGCGGGCGGCGTCCAAGCACCGGCGGACGGCCCAGCCCAAGTTGACGGCGGTCGGTCTCGCAGCCGCAAGCGCGTCAGCGTCCGCCTCCAGCCGCGAAAGAAAGGCCGGCATCGAGGAAGCGCCCGCCTCCGCCCGCGCGACAGCCGTGGGCATCGCGGAAGCCGCCGTTCCCGTCTGCGCGACAGGCGGGGACGCTGTAGCGCCTTCCTCCGTCCGTGCGCGAGCCGGGGACGCAGCGCCTTCCGCCGCCTGCGAGGCAGACGGGGACGCTGCGGAAGAGGCGGCGCTTTGCGCGGCGAGCGCCATGCCGTAGGCGGCGGCCACGCCGATGGCGGGCGCGCCGCGCACCTGCATGCCGGCGATGGCGCGGGCGACCTCGCCGGGGCCGCATGCGCTCGCCCACTCCTCGCTTTCGGGCAGGCGCGTCTGATCCAGCAGGAGCAGCCGCCCGTCCCGCCAAGCGATGGGGGAGAGTTCCGCGCCGATTTCGGGTTCGTAGGTCAACTGATAAGAATGCCGTTCGTCGTTCGTGATGCCGCGCCGCCGCGCGGCGGCATAGTGTAGCACGATTTGGGGACGTTTGCGTAACTTCCGGGCTCCCAGTAGGTTCCCGCTTTCGCGGGAATGACGTGGCCGCCTACGCGGGAGAGGAGCGGCGCTCCGCGCCGCCGCGAACGCACCCCATGACCGCCCTGCCCGCGCAGGCGGGAATCCAGTCGGCGCTATCGCGCCAAGAGGCGGGGCGCAACGCGCCCCGTCTCCAAGCCATCCCCTGCGCCGCGATGAACCGGTAGATGCTCTCATGCGAGACCACCCGGCCTCCCCATCTCCAACGCGAGGCGGCCGGACACTTGCGGCGGCGACGCGCCCCACGCCATGCGGCGCAGGACGGCCTCGCGCAGGAGATCGTCGCGGTCGAGGCGGGGGCCCCTTCCACCGCCGCGCCCGCGCCTTCTCGTTCGCCTTGGCGGCTTTGTACTCGCCCGCGCTCATCGCGTTGGGGTTGATCTCGCGAGAGACCGTCGATGGCGAGCGATCCAGATTTGTAGCGCGCAAGCGCCAAGACGGGGCGCGTCGCGCCCCGTCCCCAAATCAATCCCAGTCGCCACGTCATTCCCGCGAAGCGGGAACCTGCTGGAGAACCCACGGGCGCATCGCCCTGCCCGCGAAAGCGGGAACCTACCGAGGACAGAGAATTAGCGTAATATCTCCCACGAAAGGAGGCGCGGCGATGCTGACGCAGGAGCAGAACGAACTTCTTACGCGAGTCGGCCCCGGCACGCCGATGGGCGCGACGCTCCGCCGCTATTGGATTCCCGCGCTGCTCGATTGGGAACTGCCCGCGCCCGATTGCCCGCCCATCCGCCTGCGGCTCCTCGGCGAGGATCTGGTCGCGTTCCGCGACACGAGCGGGCGCGTCGGCGTGCTCGACGAGCGCTGCCCACACCGCCTCACCTCGCTCTGGCTCGGGCGCAACGAGGAGAACGGCATCCGCTGCGTCTACCACGGCTGGAAGTTCGACGCGACGGGCCAGTGCGTGGATCAGATGAACGAGCCGCGCCCGTTCGCCGCCAAGATCCGGACGACCTCCTACCCGGTCGTCGAGGCGGGCGGCGCGCTGTGGGTCTATATGGGCCCGCCGGAGAAACGCCCGCCCCCGCCCGATTTCGCATGGACGCGCGCCCCGGAGCCGAACCGGGTCGTCACGAAAGTCGTCGAGGAGTGCAACTGGCTGCAGGCGCTGGAGGGCGGCATAGACACCTCGCACGCGCCGATTATGCACCGCATGCTGCGCCCGAACGCCTCGCAGCCCGGCATTCCCGTGTCCGACGCTTTCGTGCAAGGCTCCGCGCCCACGCTGGAGGTGGACGTCACGGACTACGGCTATCGCTACTTCGGCGTCCGCGCGCTCGGAAGCGGCGAGCAGTACGCGCGCGGCTACCACTTCGTAATGCCCTGGACGCAGTTGCGCCCCGCCGGACGCGGCGTCCAAAACCGAACGCATGGCCACCATTGGACGCCGATAGACGACCGCCGCTGCCTCGTGTGGAACTGGTACTACGACGACGCGGTTCCGCTTGGCGAGGGCGAGGCCGGGCCTGAGGAGACGGGCAACGTGTTCGGCGCGGACGTCGACGTCGAGAACGGCTTCCGCTCCGTCCGCAACCGCTCCAACAACTGGATGATCGACCGCGAGGCGCAGCGGACGGAGACGTTCACGGGCATCGTGGGGATCAACACCCAAGACCGGGCGGCGCAGGAGATGATGGGGCCGATCGTCGACCGGACGCGGGAGCATTTGGGCCCGGCGGACCGGGCGATCATCGCGGCGCGCAAGTTGCTGGAGGAGGCCGTCCGCGTCGTGCGGGACGGCGGCGACCCGCCGGGCGTCGCGCCGACGTACTACGGCTTGCGCGCCGCCGAGACGACGCTCCCCGCCGGCGCCGACTGGCGCGCCGACCTCATCCCGAAGATGGATCCAGCTTGCTCGTGAGGGTCGCGGAGTCGGGGAGACGGTTGCGCTCCGCGGAGTAGACTCCGCCGCGTTGGTTGTAGTACTCTGTGAGCAAGGCGGTTGTCCCGCATCCGCTGGCGAATTGGACGAAATGAACGGAATCCATGCGTTTGTCCGCCGCAATCATTTGTCACGCCCGAATGCGGCCAGTCGGCCTGAATTGGCCGTCCTACGGATCCGCGCAGGCAGTCCTCATCGGGTTATCCTATTGAACAACTCCAATCCATTGTGCCTACAATGGGGCTAGGGTATGATTTGATAACCTAGGACAACGAGAAGGAGGCTGTCCGTGAAGGCCAAAGTCACAGAGGTGGGTTTCAATGACCACTCCGTCTATGTCCACCTGGAAGGAGTTCCGGAGCCTGAACAGCGGCTGACCGGGCAGATCCTTCCGGAGCGTCCTGGACGGGGTGAGGTTCCCCTGCGGAGATGCAGGAACGCTTGGAGTCGTTGCTCACTCGGCACGGCTGGGACGCCGGAGACGCTCGGTTGCTTTCGGAAGCCATCGGCACAATCGCGGCGTGTTGCGAACAGTTCTCCGGCCGCGAGATGCGCAATCCCTTCAGGTCGCGTCGCTTCGCGCCATAGGAATGACCCTCGGAGAGTTGTTCACGCTCGTCTGCTGCTCTGGCGGTAGCGTTCGGGCTTCCTCGCTCGTTGCGAGCTGTCTAGGCCGATGACAGGGCTCCGCGACCGTCGTACCACAGGCTACTCCGCCAGTTCCCTCGTGCGCGAGCTGCGCTCAAGCGCAAAACGCTGGATGCCATCGCCGCCGCTTACCCTTA
This sequence comes from Dehalococcoidia bacterium, assembly GCA_965242755.1. Classification (GTDB taxonomy): domain Bacteria; phylum Chloroflexota; class Dehalococcoidia; order Lucifugimonadales; family Australimonadaceae; genus Bin16. The sequence goes on from OZ251500.1 coordinate 133,472, forward strand.
CCTCCGCGCGGAGTGCGATCGGCAGGCCGCCGCCTTGCTCGCCGCAACCTAAGACGGCGTCCAATTTAAGCCCAGTAGGTTCCCGCTTTCGCGGGAATGACGGGGCGCTGGGGAGGATGGAGCGGCGCTGCGCGCCGCCTGGATTCCCGCCTACGCGTGGAGGGCGGTAGGTTACGCTAAGGTCTCTGAGCGGCGGGGCGGAACGGTTGCGCTCTGCGGAGTAGACTCCGCCGCGTTGGTTGTAGTACTCTGTGAGCAAGGCGGTTGCCCCGCAGCCGCCGACAACATAATGACCCGCTGCATCAAAAGGGTCTTCTCGCAAGACTTTGCAGCGCGAAAAGGGTCCGCTGCTCGTTCACGCGGCAGGCAGCGTCATAGCGAGGCAGGAGATGTCGAAGGGACAGGCCCCTATTGTCACGTCCGTTGCGCCCGACGCGCCCAGCGTCAACTTTCACTTGTGGAAGCCCTGCAACATGCAGTGCGGCTTCTGCTTCGCCAGGTTCGAGGACATCGAGTCCGCCGTTCTCGAAGGACACTTGATGCGCGACGACGCGCTCCGCGTGGTCGAGCGGCTGTGCGGCTTCGGCTTCGAGAAGATCAACTTCGCCGGAGGCGAGCCGACGCTCTGCCCGTGGCTGCCCGACCTCATCGCCTTGGCCAAGTCGCGCGGCCTGACCACGTCCATCGTCACGAACGGCTCCCGCGTCACCGAAGAGTGGCTGGACGGCGTTGCGGGAACGCTTGACTGGATGGCGTTGAGCGTCGACAGCGTTGACCCGGACACGCTCAAGCGGATTGGCCGAACGGCGCGGGGCAAGGAGCCGATGAGCGCGGATGACTACCGCCGCATTGCGGAGTCGGCGCGGCGGCGCGGCATACGGCTCAAGGTCAACACCGTCGTCAACCGCTGCAACCACGAAGAGGACTTGACGGCGTTCATACTGAGCGTCAACCCCGAGCGGTGGAAGTTGCTTCAGGCGTTGCGCGTCGAGGGGCAAAACGACGGCGAATTCGCCTCGTTCGCCGTTTCGGACGACGAATTTCAGGCATACGCGGCGCGCAATGGGTCGGTCGAGGAATCCGGGATCAGGGTGGTTGCCGAGAGCAACGAGTTGATGCGCGGCAGTTACGTGATGGTTGACCCGGCAGGCCGTTTCTTCGACAACGCAAGCGGCGGGCACAGGTACAGCAAGCCGATTCTCGAAGTTGGCGTCGCGGAGGCGTTGCGCGAGGTCGTCGTGGACGCGGCGCGCTTCAGGGAGCGCGGCGGGTTCTACGACTGGTAAGTTCCGCTTTCGCGGGCAGGGCGGACGGGGCAACCCCTCACCCGCCGCTTCGCCCCTGCCCTCTCCCAGAGGAGACCTTTGCATAACCTACCGCCATTCCCGCGTAGGCGGGAATCCAGTCGGCGCGAAGCGCCGCTCCTCTCCTACGTGAGCGCCTCGTCATTCCCGCGAAAGCGGGAACCTACTGGGGCAGAGCAGTTATGCAAAGGTCTCCAGAGGGAGAGGGCGGGGGCGGCGCCATGCGCCGCATGGATTCCCGCCTACGCGGGCAGGGCGGGCCCGCGCCGGGAGTTGTGGGCGCGGGGCGCTAGCCGACGCGCGGTTGCGACGCGCCGCCGCTCTCAGGCGTGAGGCGGCGCAAGCCTCGCGGGAGCGGAGCGTCCAGGGGAACCGCGCTGTCCGCCGCGTCCAGCAAGGCGATCAGTTTCTTGGCGTCGGCGAGCCCGTCCTCCAACTGCCGCTGCTCGTACTGGTCGTCGTAGAAGTTGGCGTGGAAGGAGTCGGCGCTGCGGAACAGCGTGCCGAGTTCCGGGTTGTCGACTTGATCGCGGAGGTACATTACGAGCGCGTTGTACGCCCCGTGCCTTCGCCACGACCAGCCGCGCTTCCGGGCGATTTCCTTCAACTTGTGGGCGACGGCGCCCCAGATCTTCTCGGACGCTTGCAGGCGGTCGCCCTTGTCGATCATCTCTTGGGCGTGGGCCAGCAATGCGGCGGAATGCGCGGCGTGGTCCGTGATCGGGGGCGGGACCGTGATCATCGGCTCCGCAGTCGTCGCGTCCGCCATTGCAACCTCCGGGTTCTCATCTCATCGATTATCAGCATATTCGTAGGCGAACGGGGGCGTCAAGCGGCGCTGGCACACTGCGCTCCGTCCGTGGGTATGGTATGCTGCGCTAACGGCGGTTGATCCGCAGCCCCCGACCACATATTGACCTGCTGCATCAAAAGGGTCTTCTCGTGAGACTTTGCAGCGTGAAAGGGTCACGCGACTCGTTCATGGGTAGCAACGCGAGGGTCGGAGATGACGAAGGGACAGGTCTCGTCCGTCACATGTGGCGCGCCTAGCGTCAACTGCAACTTGCCGGAGCCGCGCGACGCGGACTGCGAATGTTTGCTTGAGCGGCCGCGCGGCTTCGAAGCGCGAAGGGCAAGCAAGAAGAAGCCCCGCAAGCCCAGGCCTCGCGGCGCGGGCCGTCCGTTGAAAGCGCGAATGGCGGAAGCGCGGGAGATCTCGGCGTCCATCGTTCCCATCGAACTCGCTCCTGCGACTCTGGACGAGGCCATCCGTTCGCTCGGCGGGACTAACGACCCGCGGCGCATCGTCAACCACCTGCGCCATCACGCATCGAACTACGACGCGCTGATTAAGCGGCGCCCCCGGGATGTGATCAAGCGGCGAACGCTGGCGCTGATAGGAGAGCGGTATCCGGCGCTCCGCGAGGAGTGCGAACGGCAGGCCGCCGCAACCTAGCCAACCCTTCCCCCCGCCCTACCCCCGCTCAGGCTGCGCGTCGACGTAGAGCGCCTTTACGAGGAAGAGGAGCGTCAGCAGCGAGTCGGCGAGGATGCCTAGCGCGAAGAGGAGCATCACGCCCTGGAAGGTCGGCTCCCACAAGCCCGCCGCGTAGAGGAGAAAGCCGACGAGGTAGACCGTCCCGTTGGTGACCAACGATTGGTAGGCGAGATACTTCGTGCGCCCAATGCCGTAGAAGACGCTGTCGGTGACGGTGTTGAACGCGAGCAGGACGTAGGGGACGAGCAGGATGCCGAACGCGGTGACCGCCCAATCGACGGTCGAGGGGTCGCTGTTCAGCGCGGCGGCGGCCCATGGAAAGGCGGGCGCGAAGGCGATCCAGACGATGACGATTCCCGCCGTGATGATCATTGAGGAGCGCCAGAGCGCGCGGACGCGGGGCAGGTCGCCCGATGCGTTGGCGATGAGCGCTTTGGCGGAGTCGCCGAGCGCGAGAACGGGGACGAGCATGAAACTCCAGAGGATCTGCATGGCGAGGTAGTAGCCGCCGATCTCGTCGGCGCCGATGGCGTTGACGACGCGGATGATCATCACGAAGTAGGCGGCGTTGCGGATGAGGCTGTCGGCGCCGCTGCCGAAGCCGACGCGCAGGTACTCGCGCATGCCGGCGAAGGACGGGCGGGCGCGGAGTTCGCGGAAGGGAACGCCCTTGACGCGGAGGAGCAGCAGGAAGCCGAATGCGAACAGCGCGGCGCTCGCCAGGAAGGTCGCCCAGCCGACGCCGATCACGCCTGCGTCGAGCGAGAACGAGTAGCCTCCGAACAACAGGCTGTCGAGCGCGAATCGGATGAGGATGTTGGCGACGGCCATTGCGAAGACGAGCGCGCGCAAGCCCAGCGCCTCGAACAGGACGACGACGGCGGCGGCGAGCAGCGTGAACGGCACGCTGAGGATGCTGACCGCCAGGAAATCGCGCGTCTGCTCCTGGATCTCCGGGGACGTTCCGATGAGCGTGATAAAGGCGTCGCGGAAGACGAACACGCCCGCCGAAAAGACGAGCGACGCCGCGAAGATGAACGTGAGCACGCTCTTCGCCCGGTCGAACTGGATCGCGGTTCCGCCGCGTATCTGCGAGCCGAGGAAGAAGAAGATGGCGAGGACCGTGGCCTCTTGGAACACCTCGACGGCCAAGCCGACGAATTGCCACTGAGAGACGACGGCGAGGCCGCCCGGGTCCGGCAATTCGTTGCCGATGAGGTAGACGCGGTAGAGTTGGTAGACGCTGGGCAGGCCGAGGAAGAGGAATATGAAGGCGAAGAGCCTCCAATCCCACAGGGCGGCGTGCTCGCGTATGCGGCTCAGCATATCGTTGCTCTCGGCGTAGGCTTGGGGCGGCTGCGGGCGGACGATTATAGCGCGGGCCGCGCCGACTCTGCGCGTCGCGCCCCTTATCCCTCCGCGCGCTCGCGGGCGAGTTGCGCCTGCTGCTCGTGGCGGACGGCGTAGGAGAGCGCGAGCAGCAGCGCGGCGGCCACGACGAACGAGCCCGGCACCCACATAATTACGCCCCCAATCTCCTGATCCTCCAACGCCGTGATCCCGTAGAGCGGCGCGGTCGTCTCGTAGTGCGGATACCAGGGGGCGGGCGCGAACGTGAGGAACGCGCCGAGAACGAAGTTGGGCACGATGGTGATGAACACGAACGGCACGCGCGCAAGGTAGGAGAGGCTCGCGCGCAGCGGAGCGGGGTCGATCACGTTCCACCACCAGAGGTACGCCCCGAATACGAACGTCGCGTGCTCGATGAGATGGATCGTCTCGTTGCGGAGGGCGGCCTCGTAGGCGGCGGGAACGTGCCAGCCCAGCAGCAAGCCGATGAACAGCGGCCAAGCGATCAGCGGACGAAACAGGTTGCGGAGCGCGGCGCGGACAAGCGGAGACTTGAAGAACGGAATGACCAGGCGTTTGCGGACGGGACGGGGGACGCCTCGAGTCAGCGGAATGACCGGCGCGCCGATTTGGATGGCGGGCACGGCGAAGAACATCAGCAGCATGTGCTGCGTCATATGCGCGGCGAAGAGTTCGTCGGCGAGCGCGTCCAGCGGGCTGGCGAGCGCGATGAACAGCGCCGTGAGGCCGAGGTAGAACGCGACGGCGCGGGGTCTGCCGTGGATGCGCCGCCGCTCCAAACTGCGGAGCCCGCGCGCGTAGAGCACGGCGGCGAGCGGAACGCCGACGAGCACGATCGGGTCGGCGCTCCAAGCGAGCCAGAGCGAGCCGGTCACGCCGCCGCGCCATTGGGGGCAACCCTCACCCCCGGCCCCTCTCCCTGAGGGAGAGGGGGATTGGCGCTTTGCAGTTTGGTTCCCTCTCCCTCTGGGAGAGGGCTAGGGTGAGGGTTCCGCCGCGCGACCCGCGCCCCCGGCCCTTCTCCCAGAGGGAGAGGAGAGTTGGCACTTTGCAGTTTGGTTCCCTCTCCCAGAGGGAGAGGGCTAGGGTGAGGGTGGCTCCGCCGCGCAACCCACGCGCCCGGACCTTCTCCCAGAGGGAGAGGGGAGTTGGGGCTTTGCCGTTTGGTTCCCTCTCCCTCTGGGAGAGGGCTAGGGTGAGGGCGGTTCCGCCGCTCGACCCGCGCGCCCGGACCTTCTCCCAAAGGGAGAGGGGAGTTGGCAGTTGGCAGTTTGGTTCCCTCTCCCTCTGGGAGAGGGCTAGGGTGAGGGCGGTTCCGCCGCGCGCCCGGCCCCTCTCCCTGATGGAGGGAGGAGGGGGCGCTTTGCGCGGCGACCGGATTCCCGCCTGCGCGGGTTGGGCGGCGGGGAGTACGCAAGGGTTCCCTAGCGCGTGAGGTTGAAGAAGAGCGCCATCAGCACGACGGCGAGGCTGATCATAATCGCGAACGGCGAGAAGAAGAGCGCGGAGAAGCGGAGGTCGTCGAACTTGAGGTGCATAAAGTAGCCGACGACGAGCATGAACTTGGAGGCGGAGAGCGTCAGGATGATCCACGTCATCAGCGCGGGGTCGAGGGCGAGGTAGAACACGCCGAACTCGATCAGCGTGATGACGGCGAGAATCGCCCCGATGACGACGTATTGCACGGGCCCCGGGTGGTTATGCTCTTCTGCGTGGGCGTGCTCGGCGGCCATAGCGGTCTTCTCCCGTTAGACGAGGCTTGCGGCGCGCGCGGCGTGCTCGAGGCTCTCCAGCGCGCGGCCCTCCGCTCCGTAGGCGCCGATGAGGTAGACGACGCCGAAAATGACGATCCAGACGATGTCCACGAAGTGCCAGTAGAGGCCGGCGATCTCCACCTGCAGCGCGTTGCCCTGATGGATCTTGCCCTTGAACGAGGCGAACACGAGCGACCACATCCAGAGGATGCCGACGGTGACGTGCGCGCCGTGGAAGCCGGTCATCACGAGGAAGGTGCTGCCGAAGAGGTTCGTGCGCGGCGTGAGGCCGAGGTGCGCGAACTCCGCGAACTCGAACATTTGGAAGCCGATGAAGATGGAGCCGAAGACGGCGACGACGACCGTCCAGAAGCGGAAGCCGCCCATGTTGCCGCGCTGAATCGCCGCGAGCGCCAGCACCATCGCCAGGCTGCTCATCAGCAAGACGAACGTGCTGACCGTCGTGATCGGAATGCTGAGGATCTCCTCCTGCGGGCCGGAGAGCGAGCGGTTGCGGTAGATGAGATGCGTTCCGATGAGCGTGCCGAAGAACATCACGTCGGAGCCCAGGAACGCCCACATCAGGAGTTTCCGGTTGTCGAGCCCGGTCGAGGTGCGGTGGTCGTCTATGCCGGTTGCGTAGTGCATGCCGCTTGGCGAGTTCCTTCCGTTAGCCGCGCGCTAGGCGTGATGCGCCGGGGCGCGCTCCCCCTGCTCGGAACGCTCCCCCTGATCCCCATGTTCCCCATGCGCCGAATGCTCCTCGGCGGCGACCGGCTCGAATATCCAGCCGTAGACGCCCTGCATGCCGATGAATCCGGTGACGGCGATCACCGCGAGGCCAAGCCACGTGTTCGCTTGCCAGATCAGCAAGCCGCCCCCGACCATCGTTACGCCGAACGCGACGACGATGGGCCAGTAGGAGGGGCTGGGCATGTGCGGCTCGCCGTGCGCGGGCAGCGGCGGAGGCTCCACGGCGTTGGCCTCCTCGTCCCACAGCGGATGCTGACTGCGGACGATCGGGATGACCGCGAAGTTGTAGTGCGGGGGCGGCGACGGGATCGCCCACTCCAGAGTCGAGGCCGCCCACGGGTTCATTCCCGCCTCCTCGCCCTTGCGCGCGGAGCGGACCATATTGACGATGAGCAAGAGGATGGAGACGGCGATGACGAACGCGCCGACGCTGACGAACAGGTTGAGGCCCGCCCAGTTCTGGTCGGCGGAGTAGGTGTAGATGCGCCGCGGCATCCCCAGCACGCCCAGGATATGCATCGGCATAAAGGTCATATTGAAGCCGATGAACATCGTCCAGAAGTGGACCTTGCCGAGCCGCTCGCTCATCATCCGGCCCGTCATTTTGGGGAACCAGTAGTAGATTCCCGCCGTGAGGCCGAAGATGCTGCCGCCGAAGAGGACGTAGTGGAAGTGCGCGACGATGAAATAGGTGTCCTGCTGCTGCGTGTCGACGGGGACGGCGGCGTGCATCACGCCGCTGAGCCCGCCGAGCATAAACATGCTGATGAAGCCCAGCGCGAAGAGGAGCGGCGTCTTGAACTGCAGAGTCCCGCCCCAAAGCGTGGCGAGCCAGTTGAAGATCTTGACGCCCGTCGGCACGCCGATGGCCATTGTCGCGCCCGCGAAGGCGGCGGTCGCCCACGCGCCCAAGCCCGTCGTGAACATGTGGTGCGCCCACACGCCGAAGCCCAGGAACGCGATCACCGCGCCCGCGAACACCACCGTCGTGTAGCCGAACAGCGGCTTGCGTGAGAATGTCGGCAGAATGTCCGACACGATCCCCATCGCGGGCAGAATGAGGATGTAGACCTCCGGGTGCCCGAAGATCCAGAAGAGGTGCTGCCATAGCAGCGGGTCGGCGCCCGCCCCCACGGTGTCGAAGAAGTTCGTCCCGAAGAATCGGTCGAACAGCAGCAGCGTCAGCGCGATGGTGAGCGGCGGGAACGCGAAGATGATGAGGAACGAGACGATGAGCGTCATCCACGCGAACAGCGGCATCCGCATCAGCGTCATGCCCGGCGCCCGCAGGTTGAGGATCGTAATGACGAAGTTGAAGCCCGCCGCCGTCGTGCCGATCCCCATTACCTGCAGCCCCAGCACCCAGTAGTCCGTGCTGCTCGAGAGCGTGTAGGTCGAGGTCGTGAGGGGCGCGTAGCCGAACCAGCCCACGTCGGGGAAGGCCGCCTTGAAGAATGAGAAGTTCATCAGGATCGCGCCGAACAGGAAGAGCCAGTAGCTCAGGGCGTTCAGGCGGGGGAACGCGACGTCGCGCGCGCCGATCATCAGCGGAATGAGGAAGTTGAAGAACGCCGCCCCCGCCGGCATCACGACCATAAAGACCATCGTCGTGCCGTGCATCGTGAAGAGCGCGTTGAACGTCCCCGCGTCCACGAACGAACTGTCCGGGTGGGCGAGTTGGACGCGCATCAGCAGCGCCTCGATCCCGCCGACCAGGAAGAAGACGAACGCCGTGACGCCGTAGAGGATGCCGATCCGCTTGTGGTCGACGGTGGTGATCCAGCCCCAAACGCCCGCCGTAGAGACGGGCCGCCGGAGGACGCCTATGTTCGCAGCCATCGCCTTCCGCCTTCTCTCTCGCTTCCCTTAAAGCCTACCGCAGCCGCAGGCTCTGCAGATAGGCCGTAACCTGGTCCACCTGCGCCTCGTTAAGCAGATCGCGATCGGGGTCGTCCGTGTAGAACGTGGGCATCACGCGCGACACGCCCTCGACGGGAACCTCGCGCGGCTCGGGGATCGGCTTGAGGTCGCGGACGTTCGCCACCCACGCCCTCAGGTTCGCCGTCGAACTGGGGAGAATGCCCGCCCCCACGGTCGCGCGGTCGCCGAAGAGCGTGAGATTCGGACCGTCCAAGCCCTCCGAGACGCCCTGGATCGTATGGCACGTGGCGCACTGGGCGCGGAACACGCGCAAGCCCGCCTCCTCCGCGCTCCCCGCGGCGGGCGCCTCCGGCGGAGCGTTCATGCTGGCGACCCACCGGTCGAAGTCCGCGTGCGAGTCCACGTGCACCCGGAATCTCATCAGCGCGTGCGCCGACCCGCAGAACTCCGCGCACTGCCCGTAGAACTCCCCGATCTCCGTCGGCCGAAACTTCTCCAGTTGATTCACCCGGCCGGGCACCATATCCGTCTTGCCCACCAAGCGCGGAACCCAGAACGAGTGAATGACGTCCTTCGCCTCAAGCGTGATGGCGATCTGCCTGCCGACGGGGATGCGGAGTTCGTTCGCCGTCACGAGGTCCTCGCCGTCGGGGCCGAGTCCGGGGTAGCGGAACTCGAACCACCATTGATGGCCGACCGCCGTGACCTCCAGCGCGTCCTCGTCGGCGGGCTGCGTCGTCCCCGCGATCCAGATGATGGTGGGCACGGCGATGGCGACGAGAATCAGGATGGGAATCACCGTCCACGTGATCTCGAGCGTGTTGTTCCCGTGGATCTGCTGGGGGACGCGCCCCGGCCGCTCGCGGTACTTGATGAGGATATAGGCCATCGCCGCGAGGACGAGGAAGCCGACGATGCTCGCGGCGACGATGACGAAGATGTAGATGGTGTGGACGCGCTGGGCGGCGTCGGAGCGCGGCTCGAACGTCGTCTGCGGCGTGTCGCACGCGGCCAGCAGCGCGGCGAGCGCGGCGGCGGCGAGGACGGCGGCGGCCAGCCGGAGGGAGGTCGGGGCGCGGCCCGTTCGGGGCGCGGCGCTGTCTGTGCGAATGTTCGTTGTCACGGCAGGTCTGCGCCGAAGCGGCGCAATCGTTATGATTATCACAGATCGCCGCGAGGGTCAAGGGGGCGCCGCCCGTTCCATGTGTAATGAGGGCTAGCATAACTACTGTCATTCCCGCGTAGGCGGGAATCCATAGCGGCGGGAGAGGGCGCCGCTCACAGCTAGCGGCGGGAGAGGGCGCCGCTCACAGCTAGCGCGCGGGTTGCCCCGCCCCTCCGCCCGCTTGACCTCCGCCGCGTTCTCCGCTACCCTTACCGCAAACCGACGCGCCCGCCCCGACAACGGCGCCCGCGCGAAGGAGCGAACCGCTATGCTCAGCGTCAAGGCCAACGAGGAACTTACGCAAGTCGGCGCGGGGACGCCGATGGGCGAACTGATGCGCCGCTACTGGCACCCCGTCGCCGCGGCCGCCGAACTCGACGAGCGCCCCACCAAACCCGTCCGGCTCCTCGGCGAAGACCTCGTCCTCTACCGCGACAAGTCGGGGACGCTCGGCCTCATCGAGCGGTTCTGCCCGCACCGGCGCGTCGACCTCTCCTACGGCATCCCCGAGGAGAATGGGCTGCGCTGCATGTACCACGGCTGGATGATGGACGAGACGGGGCAGTGCATCGAGCAGCCGTTCGAGGAAACCGTCCATCCCGACGGGCGGTTCAAGGAGAAGGTGAAGATCGCGGGCTACCCGGTTCAGGAGTTGGGCGGCCTCGTGTTCGCGTACCTCGGCCCCGCGCCCGCCCCGCTGCTCCCCCGATGGGAGCAACTCACCTGGGACAACGCCGTCCGCGAGGTCTGCATATCGGAACTCCCCTGCAACTGGCTGCAGTGCCAGGAGAACTCGCTGGATCCCGTCCACAACGAGTGGCTGCACGCCTACTACACCAACGTGCTCCGCAACGGCGTCCACGCGCTGCCCGAACTGCGCGGAACGCACCTCAAGATCGGGTTCGACGTGTTCGAGCACGGCATCGTCAAGCGCCGCGTCGAGGCTGGCTACACGGAGGAAGACGACGACTGGCGCGAGGGGCACCCCATCCTCTTCCCCAACATCCTCCTCGTCGGCGACGAGGTGCGCTCCACCTTCCAATTCCGCGTTCCCGCGGATGACACGCACACCTACCACGTCTCCTACTACGTGTGGCGCCCCGCGCCCGGCGCGCAGGCCCCCCGCCAAGAGAGCGTCCCCTACCGCCACATTCCGCTCACCCGCGAAGACGGGCGCTACATCAACGACGTCCTCTTCAACCAGGACTACCTCGCTTGGATAACCCAAGGGCCGATCGCCAAGCGCCACTTGGAGAAACTGGGCGAGTCCGACAAAGGGGTCATCCTCTTCCGCAAACTGCTGCGCGAGCAGGCGCAACTCGTCGCCGACGGCGGCGACCCGATGAACACGTTCCGCGACCCGGAGCGCAACGACGCGATTGGCCTGCCGCTCGAGCACGTGAAGTTCGGCAACCGGCGCAGGATGGGCTATACGCTCGTCGAAGCCGGCGAGCCGGACGTGGCCGACGTCGTGAACGAAACGCTGGAGAGTTGGGAGGGGCGGCGCAGTATGCGCGGCGCGGCAGGCGCTGCGCGAGGCGCGTAGCCCGCATTCCCGCAACGGAGAATCCGAATGCAAGAGAGCGAATCCGCCCAAACCGCCGACGCCGAGGAGCGCCCCGAGCCCGTCGGCTTCCGCGCCAAAGCGAAAGCCTGGCTCACCGGGGAGAACGAGGAGAAGGTCGAACTCGTCGGCTTCTGGGCCAAAGCGAAGTTCGGCCTCGCCGTCGTCCTCCTGATCCTGCTCGCCTTCCTCGCCGTCTGGGACCTCGCCTCCTGGCAACTGGGCATCCGCTAGCGGGCGCGCCGCCCCCTCGTCCTGGGCCCGTCATTCCCGCGTAGGCGGGCAGGGCGGGCCCCCGGATGGGAGTGGGGGCGGCGCGCCGCGCCGCCATGCCGGACATCGGGGACACCCGCTAGCGCTTCAAGGGCAGGAACTCCACGCGACCTTCCCATTCTCCGTCTCTGCTGGCGCCGGCGACCACCTCGAGGTCTTCGACCACTAACCTAACGGGGCGTTTCGCGGGGATAATGAAGACTCCGGGGACGGGCTCGCCTCTCGCAATGCGCTCATAGGCGAACCCGCGCATCGTCCGCGCGTCGCTCGTCAGCAGGATTCTTCCCTCGCTCGCCGCCCATTCCAATACGGCGGCGTCTTCCGCTTGGCGTATGCCGCGCTCTTGCACCGTGGCGACGTCCAAGTCGGGGTTCCGTCGGCGCAACTCCCTCAGAATGTCCCAGTTGAACCCTTCGTCGGCGGCGAACCGCAGCATTTAGGAGCCCCGCCGCTCTCGCCGCGACGCATGGGCGCGGGCGAGGATGCGCTCGGCGTGCTCGCGCCGGTCGGGGTAGCGGACGTCCAACTCGGCCTCCGCCGACTCCGCGTCGGCCTCCGTCTCCCGCAGGTACGCCTCCGTCTCATCCGGGTTCCGGAGGCAGTAGGCCAAAACCGCATACACGTCGTCCGTCCGCAGCGTTGGGTATTGCGCGGCGATCTCTTCCGGCCGCTTCCCATCCTGGCGCGCCCACAAGACCAACTCCAACGGGACGCGGGTTCCTTCGACGCGCGCCGCGCCGTTGTCCATCCACGCTATCGGCGCCGCCAATGGCGGCGCATTCCTCGCTACGGCGCCGTCTGTCATGCGTACTCTCCCGCAATGCTCACGCTATAGCCTACGCCCGCGCCCGCCGTGCGGCAACCGCTCTTCCCCGCGCGTCGCGCCGCCCGACGCTAGGCGCCGCAGCCGCCGTCAGGGGAGTCGGGGCCGTTGGCTCGGTGGCTGTCCACGAAGGATCGCATCGCGGTGGTGTCGTCCGGTGCGACGGGCGGTTCAGTCGTCCAGCCCCACGCGGCTAGCGAGACGGCGCCCTCGGCGACGGCGGAGTGCGGCTGCATTACGTAGCAGTCGGGGTAGCCGTCGAGCCCTTCGACGAAGGCGCGGAGGCCGGCGACGGCGGTTTCGTCGGCGAGGGCGTAGTTGAAGACGATGGCGCCGTTGCGGAGGTTGCGGACGACGGCCTCGTTGGGCTGCTGCTCCGTTTGGACGCCCCAGTCCGCGCCCTCCGCCCAACTGGGGCCGGATGTCGGCGGGTTCGTGTCGTATTCGGCGGTCGCGCCGGGCTCGAGCATGTCGCCGTCTTGGATGGCGAGTTGGGTTCCGGCGCGGGGCTGCGCTTGGGGCACATCGGTCGTTTGGTTGACGATGCCGAATGAGGGGAGGGCGAGGCCGGCGATGAGGGCGAGCGCGATGACGAGGCCGCCGGCCATATAGAAGCGGCGCTTGCGGGCGCGGCGGGATGCGGCGCGACTCCGTCGCTCCTCGCGGGCGGCGGTGCGGCGCGAGGGGCCGCGGCGGTCGGCGGCGGCGCGCTGCGCGGCGGCGCTATCGGATTGGGGCTTTTCGGTTTCGTTGGTGGTCAAGGTTGGCGCTCTCGTCTGGTTTTTGTTTGGGGAGCCTGCCCTAGTAGGTTACCCTACTCGGCTGGCCGCGGATCATCTATGACCCTCTCCGTCCTCTCTGCAGGATGTCCCCGAGTTTGGGTGAGGATGGAACGGAAACGTTCTTTGGTTTTGCCGAGATATCGACCTTCCTATTAGTGACTAATCGCTGCCGGCCCCGGCATAAGCAGCCCCATCTCCTACTCGACCCAACGGCAATGCGCGTAGACAATGCGTCCGCCCGGATATGCCGGTAGACGGGGGCGCTCCCGTCGGGCGAATGGACCGCCGTCAGAGGCGTGATGAAGCAACTCGAATCCCTCTACTGCGGGACAAGGACGGTCGCTCAACTGCGAACCGACGTCAGCGGCGCGACGGGCTTATCGGCGACGCAGCGCGTCGGGTTCGGCAAGATGGTGGACGTCTACGAGAAACACACAAGCGACGTGCAATTCTCGTCTGCGCGCTGCTTGGCCTGAGTAGGCCTTGCATTACCCGCCTGGATTCCCCCGACTAGGCAGGATCCATGCGCCGCGCCGCGCCCAAGGAAACGTCATTCCCGCGTAGGCGGGAATCCAGGCGGCGCGCAAGCGCCAAGAGACGGGCGCAACGCGCCCCATCTCCATCAATCCCCACCGGCCACGCCCTGCCCGCGAAAGCGGGAACCTATCGCACGCGCGCCGCGCCGCCACCCCTGCGTATGCCGCGCCGCGCCCCATGGCCCGCCCCCGCGCGCCCTACGACAGGCCAACGCCCTCCGGCGCGGGGAGGCCGTAGAGGTCGCAGGCGCCCTTCCAGACGATGCGCGACTTCTGCTCGTCCGTCAGGTCGCCGCGGTTGTGGATGTAGCGCGGCGAGTCCGGCACCCGGTGCGCGTGCGGAATGTCGCTCGCGTACACCCAGCAGTCCGTCCCGTACTTGTTCACCATATACGGCAGCAGGTCGTCGTCCACCTCGAACCCGATGAAGATGCGCCCGTCCTTGATGTACTCCATCGGCGTCGCCTCCGGCAGGCCGCGCTCCACGATGGGCTTGTGCTCCGAGCGGATCGTCCCCAACTCCAGCCTGTCCTTCACGTTGTCCAGAGTGAAGTCCATCACCGCGACCGCGAAGTCCACCCACGTGCAGCCCGTCTCGAGGAACGAGACCTTGACGCGCGGGTAGCGGTCGAGGACGCCGGAGCCGCAGATCGTCTTGAAGCCGCGCACCACGGACATAAGGAACTGGTCGCCGGCGATGTTGCGGTGCGTCTTCAGCGCGTCCTTCGCCCCCATTCCGGGGTGCACGTTCACCGGCATCTCCAAGTCCTGCGCCGCCGCCCAGATCGGCTCGAACGCGGCGTCGTCCAGCGCCTTGCTGCCGTAGTCGCCGAACACCATAATCCCCGACGACCCCATCCGCTTCGTGCGCTCCATCTCACGGACGGCCTCCGCCGGGTCGCGCGGGTCGATGACCGTCACCCACTTCAGGCGCTCCGGCGACTGCCCGGAGACGTCCGCGACCCAGTTGTTGTAGGAGCGCGTCAGCGCCGCGTTGAGGGCGGGGTCGCCCGCGATGGGCCAGTGCAGCAGGAGCGTCGGGTAGTTCACGGAGAGCAGCGTGTTCTCCGCGTCCATCACCGCCAGGCGCGCCTCCGCCGAGTGGAACTCCCCGCTCTCGTGCGGCCCGCGCCACTTCGCCATCTTCTCGTACTCGGTCGAGACGACGCCGCTCTTGCTCGACGGCGACCCGCCGACGCGGATGCGCGCGCCGTCGATCTCCCAGATGTAGTCGTGCTCGAACTCGCCCGTCTCGACGACCTTCGGGCGCCTGTCGCGGAACGCCGGCTCCAAGTAGGCGTCCGACCAGGTGGCTTCCCACTCCTCAACGTGTCCGTCGCCGTCGACCGCCAGAATGTCCATCGCCATCGCGCCGCTCCTTATCGGCGGAAATCGCTCCGCCGCGCGGAATGCCGCAATCCTACCACGCCGCTCGCAGCGCAAGGGCGCGCCGTTCTCTCCTCACAGAGCCTTGCATAACTACCGCCCTGCCCGCATGGGCGGGAATCCGGACGGCGCGATAACGCCAAGACGGGGCGATGTCGCGCCGTCTCCAAGTCCCCCACGGCGCCGCGCCCCGACCGCGTAGGCGGGAACCTACTCAATGACCGCCCTGCCCGCGCAGCCGCGAACCCGCCCGCCGCCTACGCGGGCAGATTGGCCAGCGCCTTGGGGAACTCGTCCTCGCTGAACACGAGGCTGAACGTTCCCTCCGCCGCGCCGCCGCCCTGCAGTTGCATCGAGCCGCCGCCGAGCGCTCCGTTGAACGCGCCCTGCAGGAGTTCCAGCACGCGACGCTTGTACTCCGTGTCGCGGCTTCCGCGCATATGCTCGCCCTTCGTCTCGAACACGAACAGCAGCGGTTTGCCGTAATGCTTGTCCGCGAACGCGACGAAGTCCGGATAGATCCGGTCGCGCCGCCAGCCCCGCAAGGAGTACTCGTTCCGCTGCCGCGCGGCGACGCGGTGCCACCAGCGCAGCGCCTTCGCCTGATCCAGGTAGCGCGCGAAATTGCGCTCCAAATCGGAGTCGAACTGCCGGTCGAACACCGGATCGTACAGATTCAACGTCATCTGCCATTGCGCGTTCGGGCCGTCAGCGGCGACCTCTATCGGGTACTGCTCGCGGAGGCGGTAGTTGTCGCCGTTCGCCTTGAGATCGAACCGGATCACGCCGTCCTTGAGTTTTCGCCGGAACACGCCCTGCGCCTGGTTGTCGGCCTCGTCGAGCACATTGTTCCGCATCACGGACGCCTGATAGCCGCGCTGATCGTAGATCGCCTCGTCGCTTAGCCCGGCGCCGCGCCGGTCGCCCAAGAAACTCTGGGCGATGCGCGCCGCCTGCCACGGATTCGGCACGACGTCGGCCAAACGGCGCGCGAACCACGACACGGAGAGCGTCTTGTCAACCTCCAGCGCCTCCGCCGGGCGGTATTGGATGGGCGCGCCGCCGACGTCCACCGACGCGGCTTCCCGCCGCGCCGGTGCAGGCTGAACGCTCTGCGCGGCCGGCCAGTCGAGCCCGATCAGCGCCCACCCGACCTCCGGCAGGATGTCCGTGTCGTAGTCCAACTCGCGCCAGCCCTCGCCGTCCCGATGCAGCACGCGGGGCAGGAACAGATCCTTGCCGCGGAACTCCTCGCGCAGTGTGACGGGCTGCGTCCGAACGTCGCTCGCGCCCTTCCCGCGCACCTCGTCGCCCAGGCCCGTCAGCCCCTCGTTCTCCAAGCCGCTCTTCACCTGCTGCACCACCGTCTCGACGGCCGCGTTCCAGCAGTAGACGTAGCACTGGTCGAGCGCCTCGCGCCCCGTCCGCTGCGCGTGGGGCATCCGCATCACGCGCCCCACGAGTTGCGTGATCGCCCGCGACGCCTGCGTGTTGTCAAGCATCACGAGCGTGTAGGCGAACGGGCAATCCCACCCCTCCATCAGCGCCGCTTTCGTGATGACCCAGCGGACGGGCGAGTACGGCGACAGCAGATCCTCGCGCCCCAGTTCGTCGTTCTCCGCCGACTTGACGCGGACGGCCTCCGGCGGAACGCCAAGATTTTGGATCAGGTGCGCCCGGGCGTCCTCCGCATGCACGCGCTCGCCGTCCCGCTGATCCTTCCCCGTGCGCTCGACGCGGACGACCCCGATGGGACGGACGTAGCGCCCCTCGCTCGCCCAGAGCGCCTGCGCCTCCGCCTCCAAACGCTCCAAGCCCTCCGCCGCCTCCGACAGCGTCTGCCGCCACTCGACGTTCGAGACCGTCGTCACCTGCACCGGCAGTTTGATCATCTCCTCGTCCTTGAGTTTCACGCCGGAGACATCCACGAGCAGATTGCTGACGCGCGGATGGGGCGTCGCCGACAACTCAATGACGAGGCTGGGGTCGAGGCGGTTGATGGAGCCGACGAACTCCGCGTTCGCCTCGTCCGACGCGCCGTAGGCTTTATGCGCCTCGTCGAGCACGACGACCGGGCGCTGCATCTTGAAGACGTTGAACAGGCTCTGCTTCACCGGCCCGTCGCTCCGCTCATGCGCCGGCCACCGCTCCAGATCGGGATGCTTCTCGAGCAAGGCGTTGTCCGCGAGCAGCGCGCCGTCGTTCGGGAAGAACGACGGGTACCGGCCGGAGTCGCGGAACATCCGCAGGAACTCCTTGCCCTTGCGCCGGTTCGCCGCCGGGAGCATCAGCAGCATCACGCACAGATAGTGCTCGACGTCGAGCGCCGTGAACCGGTCGTCCTTCTCCAGCGTTTTCACGCGCCCGCCGCTGGCGCGCTCCAGCATCTGGCGGTAGGGATGCTCGCGGCTCCAAAGCGCGTCTTTCGTCTGCCGGTAGATCGCCCGCGTCGGCGTAACCCACAGGACGAGCCCCGTCTGCCGGTGCATCCGCTCCAGCGCCGCCGCCGCGAGCAGCGTCTTGCCGCCGCCCGTCGGAATCTTCAGGCAGGCGTGCGGAATCGGGCTCCCCGCGTCGTCCGTCCGCCCGACGTAGGGCCCTGCGCTCTCCGCGACGCCGCCCGACTCCGCGAGCGCGTCCCACGCATTCCGCGGGAAGTCGCGGACCTCGGGGCGAACCGTCACGCCCGCGCCCTGCAGCGCCTCGACTGCGCGGTCGGCCTCCGCCCGCGCCTCGCGCAGCGCTTCGAGCCATCTTGAGAAGGCGTCCAGCGCCTGCGTTTGGTATTCCTTTAGTTCTAGGGCCATTCAATCCTCATTCGCGGCGCTGGGGGCGACCCTCGCGGGGCTCTTCCCAGTAGGTTCCCGCTTTCGCGGGAATGACGGGGCGCCGTGGGTTATCGGAGACGGGGCGCGTTGCGCCCTGTCCGGCGCTTGCGCGCCGACTGGATTCCCGCCTACGCGGGCAGAGCGGTGGATTACGCCAACCTCCTCGACGGAGACCTTGCCTACCGTTCGCCGGACATGCGTCAGGAATCCTCAATGGCGGCGCGAAGAGCCGCCCCATTCACCCCCATGCGCCACGTCATTCCCGCGAAAGCGGGAACCTACTGGTCGGCAGTTATGCGTCGGCGAACGGGGGCTCCCTGTCGGAAGGGTCGGGCGGAATCTCCAGCCCGCCGATGCGGGGGAAGTTGGCGACGAGCCACTGCCCCATCGGCATTCTGTCGGGCTCGGCGGACGGAGGCTCGGCGGGGGCGGGCTCGGGCTGAGCGCACTCGCGCCAGAGGCGCTCCGGCACGATGACGAAGGAGTTGCGGGCGCCGATACGCTGCGGCCCCTCTCGCTCGGCGAGGCGCAGGATCTCGGACAACCGCGCCTTCGTCTCAGCGATTGTCCAAGCGCGGGGCTGTTCTTGCGTAACCACGATGCGCCTCCTCGGAGCGCCGCCCGACGGCTGCGGGTAGTGTAGCACGAGTCGCTCGGCGCTGGGGGTAAGTTTTGCTTTCGCGGGAATGACCGAGGGAACCTATTTGTCTCCCCGCCGTCATTCCCGCGTAGGCGGGAATCCAGTCGGCGCGCTAGCGCCGCTCACAGGAATGGCCAACGTAGACGACGATGAGACTCGGAAGGCCGAACGCCTACGGCATCCTACGCGGGTTCCTGGATTCCCGCCTACGCGGGAATGACGGTAGGTTATGCAAAAGGTCTCCTCTGGGAGAGGGCTAGCGCGCGGGCGGTTCAGCCCGCCCGGTGCAACTCGTACGGCAACTGGCAGAACGTGATCTTCCGCTCCCGCAAGTCGCGCAGACCGACGAACCTCGCCGACGCGAACACGACCGCCCGGCTCCCGCGCTCGCGGCACGCCTCCCCGATGCGCTCCGCCTGCTCCTTGTTCAACGCCGACTCCTTGTCGTTTCGCAGCCAAACAATGTCCGGCCGGTAGCGCAGGTAGTAGTCCGTTCCGTCCGCCGAGAAGAACAGGCCGTCGTCGTTGCGCGGAGCGAGTGCATCCCCGCCCGCCGAAATCCCCGACGCCGCATGCAGCAGATACGCCGCAAGCGACTCATACGGCGGCAGCGACTCGCCCGTCAGCATCCCCTCGAGGCCAATCGGCTCGCCCAACTCGCAGTACGCGAACTCGCCGCCAAGCCCCTCGCGCAGCGCCGCGTCCCGCGCTCTGGGAACGCCCCGAATCACCCGACGAACGCGCTCCGCCGTGATCGCGTCCGCGTACTCCTCGCACTCGACGAGAATGAACCGCCGTGCGCCGCCGTCCTCCTTGTTGAGCGCAAGAACCGCGTGCGCCGTCGTCCCGCTCCCCGCGAACGAATCAAGCACGATGTCGCCCGGGCCCGTGGCGATGCGGAGTATGCGGTCCACCAGGCCGACGGGTTTTGGGGTGTCAAATTCTGAGAGTTCCCCAAACACATCAGCGAGTTCGGCGGAAGCATCCCGGTTGGTGGGGAATTTTCCGTGGGTGTCATTTTCCCAGATGGACGGCCACGTCAAACCTGGCCTTATGTCCCGCAGATAGCGTTTCCGCTGCGGTTTCGAATTGCCGTCCCGCCCGAATATAATTTCGCCGGAAGCGATCATTTCCGAGACTCTGCTTTGGCTGAAGCGCCAATTTGACCTCGCGCCCGGCCAATGCTCCTCGCCTGTGCGCGGGTTAACAATTGCGTAATACAGAGAATCCACCCAGCGGCCTCCTCTGGCGTTAGCGGCAATCTGTTGCGGTCGCCAAGGACCATTTGGATCGTTGTCGGGGTTGGAGAAACTCGTGTCCTCGTCGTCTCTTGGACGCAGGTTCATGGCCGCCTCCGCGCCGTAGATGACGACCAAGTCGTTAACGCTGGCTATCGGCCTGTCATTCGGAGGGCTCCCCCTGGTTCTGCAAGAGATGGACGCTATGAATTTCTCCTCGCCGAAGATCTCGTCCATCAGCATGCGGAGGCGGTGCTGCTCGTTGTCGTCAATGGAGACGAAGATGGAGCCGTCGTCGGAGAGGAGGTCGCGGAGGAGGTGGAGTCTGGGCCACATCATGCAGAGCCACTTGTCGTGGCGCTCCAAGTCCTCGCCGTCGACGGGGGAGTTGGCGCGGAGCCACTCGCGCATCAGCGGGCTATTGACGCTGTCGCTGTAGACCCAGCCCTCGTTGCCCGTGTTGTAGGGCGGGTCGATGTAGATGCACTTGATGCGGCCGGCGTACCTGGGGAGGAGAGCTTTCAGGGCGAGCAGGTTGTCGCCGTGGATGATAAGATTGCCGTCGGGGGGGGGGGGGGGGGGGGGGGGGGGTAACATGCGCGCTGATGGGCGCGACGGACTTGGCCGCGACCGGCAGAAGCGGCCTGTAGGGGACCGTGAGGTGGTGGGCGTAGATATGCTGCTTGCCCTTGAATTCCAGTTCCGGCATTGCGTGGAGAAGATACGCGAACGCGGGGCGGGTTGTCAAGCGTGCGGGGGCGCCCCGCCCTCACCCCCGGCCCCTCTCCCGCCATCGGAGACCTCTGCATAGCTTGCCGTCATTCCCGCGTAGGCGGGAATCCAGTCGGCGCGATAGCGCCAAGACGGGGCGCGCAGCGCCCCGTCCCCAAATCCGCCTCCGGCGCATCGTCATTCCCTCGAAAGCGGGAACCTACCCCCCATGACCGCCCTGCTCGCCTACGCGGGAATGACGGGACTAAGGGCGCAGGCGCCGGTTGCGATAGAGGGAACGCCTACTGCGGCCTACGCGGGTTCCTGGATTCCCGCCTACGCGGGAATGACGGGACTAAGGGCGCAGGCGCCAGTTGCGATAGAGGGAACGCCTACTGCGGCCTACGCCGCGCAGCGGCGCGCGCGGGTCGCCCGCAAGCGCTACGCCGGACGGAAGACGGGCAGCGTGACGTCCGTCGTGATGTCGTGGAAGTCGACCTCGACGGGCATCCCGATGGCGATGCGCGAGGGGTCGGGCTCGACGCCGACGAGGTTCGCGGGGACGCGCGCGCCCTCCTCGAGGTCAACCATCGCCGCGACGAAGGGAACGCGGTCGCGGAAGGCGGGCGTCGGCGCGCGGTGGACGATGGCGAAGGCGTGCAGCGTCCCCTTGCCGCTCGCCCGCATCCACTCCACGTCGCGTCCGCCGCAGACGGGGCAGAAGTCGCGGGGGTAGAAGTAGGCGCGCTCGCAGGCGTTGCACCGGCGCAGCCAGAGTTCGCGCGCCTGCGCCCTCTCCCAGTAGAAGTCGGACTCCGGCTGTTTGACGGGCAGCGGCCCCGCATAGGCGTTCGTCATACCTTGCTCCTGCCGGACGCTCCTGATTGTCCGCCTGCCCGGACAAGCCTTAAGGCCGGGGCGCGTCACTCCGTTCCGAGGATCACGGTCGCCGTCGCGGAGAGCGCGCCCCCGGTTCCGTTGACGAGCGCGAGCGACGCGCCCGGAACCTGCCGGTCGCCGCATTCGCCCCGCAGTTGGCGGACGGCCTCGACGACGGGGAAGATGCCATACATCCCCGGATGCGTGTAGGAGAGGCCGCCGCCGTTGGTGTTGAGCGGGAAGTCGCCGCCGGGGGCGGTTCGCTGCCCCGCGACGAAATCCGGGGCCTCGCCGGGGCCGCAGTAGCCGAGCGACTCCAGAGTGACGAGGACGGTGTAGGTGAACGAGTCGTAGACCATCGCGAGGCCGACGTCGGCGAGGGAGACGCCCGCCATCGCAAGGGCGGCGGGGCCGGTGACGCGGGCGGGCGTGACGGTCAGGTCGGGCATCGTCGTTATGCCGGCGTGATCGTGATGCTCCGCGTGGCCGAGCGCGAGAACGGGGCGCTTGGGCAGGCTGCGGGCGCGCTCGACGGACGTCAGAACGATTGCGGCGCCGGCGTCGGTCACGAGGCAGCAGTCGAGGAGATGAAACGGCCAGGCGATCCATCGGGAGTCGTGATAGTCGTCGAACGACATCGGGTCGCGCATCAGCGCTTTGGGGTTGCGCCGCGCCCATTCGCGCGTCGCCACGGCGATCTCGGCCATGCCCTGCCGGGCGCGGTCTTCGCCGTAGCGATGCAGATAGCGGGAGGCGGCCATCGCGTAGTTGATCGGCATGCCGATCATGCCGTAGGGCATTTCGTACATCGCGGCGGGGAGGTTGGGGTCGCGGGGGACGGGGGCGCGGCTGCTGCGCCCGGCCTGCCCGTGCGTGATGAGCGCGACCTCGCAGAGGCCGCTTGCGATGGCGTTGGCGGCGTGCCCTACGTGCGCGACGAACGAGGCGCCGCCGATGGTGGTGGTGTCCGTGTAGCGCGGGGCGATGCCGAGGTAATCGGCGAGGTCGTAGTTGGCGTAGCCGGCGGTGAGGAGTCCGTCGACGTCGGCGCGTGAGAGGCCGGCGTCGGCGAGGGCGTTGCGGGCGGCCTCCGCGTGATGGGCGAATGCGGACTTGCCCGGGACGACGCCGATCTCGTCGGACTCGGCGACGCCCGCGATGGCGGCTATCGGTCGGCTCGGCATAGGCGGTGAGTATAGCGGACGGCGGGAGCGCGGCGCCCTGCCTGCGTAGCGGGAACCTACCGGGGCAGGCGGATCGTGCCAATGTCTCAGGCGGGAGAGAACGCTACCCGCGCGCCGCGCGCTCCACGATGACGGGCGCGCCGCCGCTCGTCTCCTCCGTGAAGAACACGCGCTCGCGCTGTTCGTCGTCGTGATCCTCACGCTGGCCATCGTGATGCTCACGCGGAAGGAAGCCGTTCGACATGGCGCGCGGCGCGGCTCGCGTGCGATAGGTTCCCGCTTTCGCGGGAATGACGGATGTCTGTGGATGATGGGAGACGGGGCGCTCCGCGCCGCGTCTCTTGGCGCTTGCGCGCCGCCTGGATTCCCGCCTACGCGGGAATGACGCTTCCCTGGGCGCAGACGGTTAAGGCAAGGCTCCTCAGGCTAAGCAGCGCGCAGACGTGAATTGCACGTCGCTTGTGTGTTTCTCGTAGACATCCACCATCTTGCCGAACCCGACGCGCTGCGTCGCCGATAAGCCCGTCGCGCCACTGACGTCGGTTCGCAGTTGAGCGACCGTCCTTGTCCCGCAGTAGAGGGCTTCGAGTTGCTTAATCACGCCTCGGACGGCGGTCCATTCGCCTGCCGGGAGCGTGATGCCCGTGGCGGCGGAGAGTTCGTCTAGGTATATCTGGCTGCTGTAGATATAGTTCTCGGCGTAGTCGCGCCAGAATCCGTGGCTGGCGTTGAAGCTGTACCCTTCGTTGCCTTCCCAGTCGATCTCGTCCAGCGTGTTTATCCAGTCCGCGAGGCGCTGGCGGTCAACGCTCCGCAGCATCGCGCGGAGAGTCGAGGGAATGCTCGTCGCCGGGGACCCGGGCGCGCGCAGTTCCGGCGAGGAGTTGGCGATGTCCCGCGTCACGAACGCCATATTCCAGAGGCGGTTGTCGGAAGGGGCTCCGCGGGCGTCGGCCTCGCCGAGCCGCGAGTACCAAGCGACCTCTTGCGCCCAAGTTTCGGACTCGCCCTCGTTCATAAAGCTGCGGAAGTACTTCTGGAGTGGGGGCGGGACGAGCGATAAGCTGCGCGCCGCCATAGCCGGGTAGATCGTCTCGTAGCGGTGGTAGAAATCGCCGACCTTGTAGAACTCGCGGTTGGCGAGTATCTCCCAAGCGGTCGCGTCCGCCGGCAGGTCGCCGCGGTCCTTTCTCGCCTGCACCTCGCCTTGCAAGAACGCAATGGCGTTAACGTACAGCGGCCGCCAAGCGCTCCACGGATTTCGCGCTTGCCCTAGCGTTCGGTCATACTCGCGGAAATCGAGGATGAATTGGGCTTGGTTGCGCTTGAACGTGTAGAAGTTCATCTCGCCGCAAGGCTCAGGGAAGCCGTCCCACGACTCCCAGAAGGCATGCATAGACTCGTGCATCAAGGCGTCCGGCGCGAACTGCCCGATGCCCACGTAGCCTCCGCCGACAAAGCCGGCGTAACCCGGCTCCAAGTACGTTTGGCCGTTCCGCGTCGCGCGCCTGCGCTCGATGCGAATGCCGTTGTTCAGCCAGGTGACGGCGGCGTTGGTGAGCCCGTAGATCGCTTGGAGGTCGTTCACTCGAGCGGTTATCCACGGGTCGTTGTTGGTTTCCGCCGTTCGCGTGGTCACCGTCTACGGATTCCGCGCCCCCTCTCCCGCACGCCGGTCCGCCGCCGCCGTCTCCGCTCCGTCGCGGTTCCGGGCGACAACCGAGTAGTAATACGCGCCCGCCCCGCGCGGAAGGCCATCGAACACCCGGCATTTGCTCCGGCTCCAGCCGGAAACCACCGGCTGGCCGCCTCCCTGCGGGGTCAGGGTGACCTGGTATTCGACGCTCGCGGGATTGCGTTCGTCAACGATGTAGAACTCAAAGCCTCGCCAGCCAACGTTCCTCGAGCCGGCGCCTTGCGGAGGAAACGCCGGACGCGCCGTAGGCGAGGGGGACGCGGGCGATGGCGTCGGGAACGCCGATGTCGCCGTAGGCGAAGGAGGCATTGGCGATGGCGTCGGGAACGACGGCGACGCCGTAGACGAGGGAGGCGTCGGCGTAGGCAAGGGAGATGTTGGCGATGGCGTCGGGAACGCCGGCGTCGCCGTAGGCGAAGGAGACATTGGCGATGGCGTCGGGAACGACGGCGTCGCCGTAGGCGAGGGAGGCGTCGGCGAGGGCGTCGGGATCGACGGCGTCGCCGTAGGCGAAGGAGACATTGGCGATGGCGTCGGGATCGCCGATGTCGGCGTAGGCGAAGAAGACATTGGCGATGGCGAGGGAGACGTTGGCGATGGCGTTGCGGGGGAGGCGCGCTCGTCCGATTGCAATGTGTCGGGATCGCCCGCGCAACCGACGACGGCCAACGCAACGATGACGAGCAAACCTGTGAAAAGGAGCAAGCGCAATGTTCCCTCACACGAAGACATCCGCAATAGAAGAGCCATCGGCGTCCGTCGATTGACGCGGACGCGGATGCGAATGATACCATCCGGCCTTATGGCGCGCGGCGCGGCATACGCGGGGCTGGCGGCGCGGCTCGCGGCCGGCGGGCGGGCGCTGCTCGACGGCGGAGTCGGGACGGAGATTCAGCGGCGCGGCGGCTCGCTGCAAGCATGGGCGGCGGCGGCGAACGCGGAGCGCCCGGAGTTGGTCCGCGCCGTCCACGCGGATTTCCTTGCGGCGGGCGCGGACGTCATCAGCGCCAATACGTTCGGATGCTCGGCGCTGCGGCTCGCGGCGTGGGGCCTCGCGGGACGCGAAGAGGAGTTGAACCGCGCGGCGGTCGCGCTGGCGTTGGAGGCGCGTGGCGAGGCGGGAAGCGGCGCGTCGGCGCTGGAGGCGCGGGACGAGGCGGGAGGCGGCGCGTCGGCGTTAGATGCGCGGGACGAGGCGGGAAGCGGCGCGCTCGTGGCGGGCTGTCTTACGACGGTGAGTTACCGCGGGCCCGACGGGTCGGAGATGAGCCCGCCGGAGGGCGAGCGCGCACTGGAGTCGCAGGCGCGGATTCTCGCCGACGCGGGCGCGGACTTGCTGCTGGTCGAGATTTTGGCGAGCGTCGAGCGGGCGAACGCGATGCTCGCGGCGTCGGCGGCGGCGGGCTTGCCGATCTGGGCGGGCTTCTCGTGCAAACGCGGCGACGACGGGCGCCTGCGTCTGCTGAACGAGCCGGACGAGCCGCTGGCGGACTCGCTGCGCCGGGTCGATCTGTCGAGCGTTGACGCGGCGCTCGTTATGCATACGCGGATTGAGGAGATCGGCCCGTCGCTCGCGGCGCTGCGCGAGGCGTGGGGCGGGCCGACGGGGGCGTATCCGCACGGCGGGCGCTACGCTCGGCCCGACTGGGAGTTCGACGCCTCGTTCACGCCGGAGGCGCTGGCGGCGGGCGCGTCGCAATGGCTTGCGGACGGCTGCCAAATCGCAGGCGGCTGCTGCGGAGCGGGCCCGGCGCACATCGCCGCGCTGCGGAAGGTTTTGGACGCGGCGCGCTAGGTTCCGTCCTCGCGGCGCCGGCGGCTGGCTGGTATCCCTACGACGACCCGCCTTCGACAACGCCTCGTTCGAGGATGAGGAGGCGTACCTCGCCTCCGAGGAGTTGGGCCTCGGCGACGACGCGCTCGTCCGCTCCGACAACCTCGTCGAAGGGGCGCAGCCTGCCGATCAAGCGGGCAGCGAGGACGCCTTCGCGCTGCAAACGAAACTCCATCGCTCGTCGGACGAGCGCATCAGGGCGCTTATGCGGGGCAGGGCGGGAGATTGCGCGGGGCTACGCAATTTGGGATAGTAGGGAAGGGAGATGGTAGTATAGGCGCGAAGCCGCGCAGGAGCGGCGCGGAACGGAAGGAGGATAAGCGATGCAGTTCGTATGTCAGCAATGCGGACAGGTTCGAGAGTACGAGGGTATAGGCACGCCCGTGGTGTGCAGGATATGCATCGCCAAGCGGCATGAGATCCGGGCCAAGCGCTCCAAGATGAGCAAGGCCGAGCAGTTGGAGCGCAAGCGAGCGCGGACGCCCCAGTCCAACAGCCGCAGCGCGCGCCGCAGAACCGAAACGCAGCAGTAGGCGGGCTCCGCATAGTCCCTGTTGGAGGAGGCGCGAAACCGCATGAGCGTCAAGGCCGGGTGGGAAGGGCGCTACTTTGAGGACTTGCAGGTCGGCGACGTCTACCGCTCGTCGGTGGGGCGGACGCTCCTGGAAGCCGACAATACGTGGATGACGCTCCTCACCAACAACGACAACCAGATCCACTTCAACGCGGAGTACGCCAAGCGAACGCCGTTCGAGCGTCCGCTGATGAACAGCCTGGTGACGCTCGCGGTCGTGACCGGCCTCACGGTGCCGGACGTGAGCCGCAACGGGATCAACCTCGGCTGGGACAAGGTGCGCCTCCCGCATCCGGTCTACGCGGGCGACACGCTCTGGGCGGAGACCGAGGTGCTTTCGTCCCGCGAGTCGCGCTCCGATCCGCGGCGCGGGATCGTCCACATCTCGACGCGGGGCGTGCAGCAGGAGGGCGCGGTCGTCATCGAGTTCGAGCGCGACGTGATGGTTTGGAAGCGGGAGCACGCGCCCAACGCCGACGTGTTCCCCGAAATCGCCGCGCGGACGGCGCAATAGGAGGCGGCGCAATGACGACGAATCAGGCCAACGGCGTTACGGCGGCCCTCGTGGACTACGCCCACGCGCTCGCGCTCGAGGACGTTCCGGCGGAAGCCGTCGAGCGGACGAAGCAGATGCTGCTCGACTTTCTCGGCGTGGCCTACGGCGGGCTGCGCGTCGGCGAGTCGTCGGAGCCGATCATCAGGGGGACGCTCGATCTCGCGGCGGGCGCGGAGGGCGGCTCGGTCGTCGTCGGGCGGCCGGAGCGGCTGCCCGCGCACTACGCCGCGCTGCTCAACGCGACGTTCGCTCACAGCATGGACTTCGACGACACGCACCGCGACGCGGTTATTCACATCGGCACGCCGCTCTTCGCGACGCTGCTCGCGCTGGTCGGGGAGCGCGACGTTTCCGGGCGCGACTTCCTCGCGGCCGCGGTCGCCGGCTACGACGTGACGGGCAAGATCGGGAAGGCGCACGGCGGGGAGGTTCACGCGCGCGGCTTCCATCCCACGGCGACCACCGGCGTGTTCGGATGCGCCGCCGCCGGGGCGCGCCTGCTCGGCTTCCCGCCGGAGCAAACGGCCAACGCGCTGGGGCTCAACGTCAGCCAGGCGGCGGGCTCCACGCAGTTCCTCGAGAACGGGTCGTGGAACAAGCGCTTTCACACCGGCCTCGCCGCCCACAACGCCGTCATTAGCCTCGCGATGGCGCGGCGCGGCTACCTCGGCGCGACTTCGCCGCTGGAGGGGCGCCGAGGCTACTTCGCGCTCTACGCCGACGGCGCGGACGCCTCTCGCTCCCTCGACGGGCTCGGCGCCGAGCACGAGGTGATGAACACCGCCGTCAAGCCCTATCCCTGCTGCAGGTACAGCCACGCGACGATAGACGCGGTGTCCGACATCGCGCGCGCAGAATCGCTCGCTCCGGACGACATCGAGCGCATCGACGTGACGATGGGGGAGACGGGCTACGGCCTCGTCGCCGATCCGCCTGAGGCCAAGCGCGAGCCGTCCAACGTGGTGGAGGGGCAGTTCAGCGTCTATTTCGCGGCGGCGGCCTCGGCGATGCAGGGCGGCTACTCGTGGGACGCCTACGCCCGCCTGCGCGATCCGGCCCTGCGGCGCCTGATGCGGCGGACGAACGTGACGCTTGACGCATCGTTCGGCGCCGGCATGCAGAGCGCCGTCGCAGTCCGAACGGCGGACGGGCGCGTCCACGAGCGGTTCGTCCCCTATCCGAAGGGCGAGCCGGAGAATCCGATGACGTGGGAGGAGATGCGGGGCAAGTTCGCGGAGTGGAGCGAGCCGGTCATTGGCCCGTCGCGCGCGGCGCAGGTCGTCGAGCAGGTCGCGTCGCTCGAGTCGCTCCCCTCGATGCGGGATTTCGCGGCCAACCTCGGCGCGTAACGTTGGAGGGGAGGGGCGGGCGAGGGCGCGCGGCGGCGGATTGGGCTAACGAGGAATCGTGAACCAGAACGCCGCGCCCTCGCCCTCCGCGCTCTCCACGCCAATCTCTCCGTTGTGCGCCTCGACCACGCGCTTGGCGATGGCGAGCCCTAGCCCGGTTCCCTGATCGCGCCGCGAGCGGTCGGCCTTGTAGAAGCGCTCGAACAGGTGCGGCAAATGCTCCGGGGCGACGCCGGGGCCGTCGTCCTGAACGCGCGCGGTCACCGCGTCCGGGCGTGACGCCCCGTCCACAACTACGGCGACCTTCCCGCCGCGAGGCGTGAACCGCAGGGCGTTGTCCAGCAAATTCAGCAGGACTTGACGCAACTGCCCGGCGTCGGCATGGATCGTCGCGTCGCCCGCGCGCTCCACCTCGACCGTCACGTCGGCGTCGGCGATGCGATGCTCCAAGTCCGCCCGGACGCTCGCCGCGACGTTCGCCGCGTCCACCGGCTCCCGCGCCGGCGCCGCCTGCCCGCTCTCGATCCGCGACAACTCCAGCAGATCGTTCACCATCGCGGTCATCCGGTCGACTTCGCGGTTGACGCGGGCCAAGTAATCCGCTGTCGTCACGGGGTCGCTTGATGCTCCGCCCTCCAGCGTCTCGACCATCGCCTTCACCGACGCGAGGGGGCTCCGCAACTCATGCGAGACGTTGGCGACGAATTCGCGGCGCGTCGTCTCCAGTTGACGCTGCGCCGTGAGGTCGCGGAGCGTCAGCAGCGAGGAGCCGTCCGCCGCCTCGCCGACGGGCGTGGCGGTCGCGCTCACGACCCGGCGCGGCGACCCTAGCGATAACTCCGCGCGCTCCGTGTTCCCCGACATGCGGCATCGCGCCGCGAGTTCGCGCAACTCATAGTCGCGCAGCGTCCGCTCCGCCGATCCGTCAATCTCGAGGAAATCCGCCGCCGCCCGATTGCACAGCGTTAGGCGGTAGTCGCGGTCAATGAGCATTACGCCGTCGGCCATGCCGTCCAATGCGGTCGAGAGTTGCGCGCGCTCCTCGGAGAGTTCCCCGATGCGCGAGGCGAGAGCGTCGGCCATTGCGTTGAACGGCCCCTCGAGCGCCGTCAGCGGGGGCGCGGACGCCGACTCGGGGCGCGAGGAGAAGTCTCCGGCGGCGGCGCGCTCCATCGCCTGCGCGAACGCCTGGCTCTCGCGCCGCGCGTTCGCCGCCCGGCGCATGCCGCCGCCGAGCGCGACGAGCAGGCTGAGCGCGGCGGCGAACGCCGCGACCGCGGCCCCCGGCGCCTGCGCGGCCAGCGCGAGGACTCCGGCGAGCGCCGCAAGGAGCGCGAGCGCGATTGCGGGGACTACGGGCGCTCCCATGCCGGCTTCGCCTCACCCCTCAAAGCGGTAGCCCACTCCCCGGATCGTGATGATGCGCGCGGGGGAGGAGGGCTCCGCCTCGATCTTCGCGCGCAGCCAGCGCACGTGCACGTCCACCGTCCGGACGTCGCCGATGTAATCGCGTCCCCACAGGCGCTCCAGAATCTGATCGCGCGTGAACGCCCGCCCGGGGTTCCGCATAAACAGCGTCAGCAGATCGAACTCCCTCGGCTTCAGCCGCAGTTCGTCGTCTCCGAGCCAAGCCGAATGCGCCTCCGCGTCAAGCGTTAGCGCCCCCGCTCGCAGAGGCTCGGCTGTGGACGCGGCCTGCCGGCGAGGGCGGCGCATCAGGGCGCGGACGCGCGCCATCAACTCCCGCATGCTGAACGGCTTGGTCACGTAGTCGTCCGCGCCCAACTCCAGCCCGACGACGCGGTCGATCTCCTCGCCTTTCGCCGTGAGCATCAGGATGGGCGCGTCGGTCTCGCGGCGCAGGATGCGGCAAACTTCCAGACCGTCCAGCCCCGGCAGCATCACGTCGAGGATGATCAGGTCGGGCTGCGCCGCCCGCGCCGTCTCCAAGCCCGCGGCGCCGTCGGCGGCCGTGAGCGTGGAGTAGCCGTCGCGCTCCAAGTTGTAGCGGAGCGCCTCGAGCAGATTCTCCTCGTCCTCTACCACCAGCGCCGACCGGCTCGTCGTCATGCAGGCTCCGTCTCGCGGGCGCTTGCGCCCGCGCCGTTCCGCAGGCGGGGCGCGCCGCCGCTCGGATAATGTTACGCGCATTCCCTTATCGGGCGCTTAACGGATGGCTAAGGCGCTTGGCGGGCGGGGCGATGCGCGCGGAGGACGGGAGGCCGGACCGACGTCACTCCCCGAACGTCTGCTCCTTGCCGGGGACGAACCACTTGTAGAGGATCGGAAACACGGCGCCGGCGGCGATGAAGACGGCGCCCGCCGTCCAGAGCGTCGCTTGCAGGCCGACCGTCCCCGCGAGCGCGCCGAAGCCGACGGGCGCGACGAGTTGCGCCGTCCCCCAGTAGAGGCCGACGTAGGCCATCGCCATGCCGCGCCGCTCCGGCGCGCTGTGGTCGGCTCCCGCGATGGGGTAGAGGATGCTGAGCGAGGCGCGGCAGACGCCGTAGGCGAGCATCAGCGGAACGAGCGTGAGGTAGGCGCCCGCCCCCTGCGCGACGGCGATGGCGGAGAGTCCGCTCAGCGCGAGCGCGAGCGTATGCGTTCGGCGGCGCCCCAACCGCTCGAGAACGCGCCCGAACACGATCCCAAGCGCAATGCTCCCGCCGACGCCGACGGCCTGCATGCCCCCGTTGACGGTCTCGGTGTAGTCGAGTTCGGTGAGGTAGGGCACGAACAGCACGCTTGGAATGATCATTGCGATGGAGGCGGCGAACGCGGCGAAGCCGGCGAGCCCCATCCCTCGATGGCGCGCGATGGACGGAATCTGCGCGAGCGGAGCGCGGAAGCCGCGCCGGACGGAGCGCGCCGCGAGCGGCGGAAGCGCGATGCTGCCCGCGAGCCCCGCGAAGGCGACCGCCCCCATCACGGCGAACGCGGCGGGATAGCCCAACTCGGACGCGAGCATGCCGCTGACGAGCGCTCCGATGAGTCCGCCCGCGTTGCCGAATGCGTTGACGCGCCCGTAGACCTCCCCCGAACGCTCGGGGTTGATGCGGCTCACGTAGGATTGCGTCGCCGTCCAGTAGGTGGCGCGGGAGTAGCCGACGAACGATTGCGCGGCGATGAGCGTCCATATCTCGACGGACGCGGTGAACACGGCGGCGCCGGCGACCATCGTGGCGAAACTCGCCCACAGCACCCAGCGCTCGCCGAACTGATCGGCTATCGCGCCCGCGAACAGCCGCAGCAGCAGGCCGAACACCGCTTGCGACGCGACGACGATGCCCAGATGCGCGAGGCTGTAGCCCAGATGGAGGGCGTAGAGCGGGACGAGCACCTGCACGAGGCCGAGCGTGATCTGATAGGAGAACGCCGCCGTGTAGATGAGCGCGACGGCGCGGGACTCCGTTCGGCGGCTCGCGTCCACGCCTCGCCTCCCGGCCGCAAGCGCGGCCTGGCGATTGTAGCGGGTTGGGGGTGCGGCAAGGCGGCGCGTTGCGCCGCTCCGCGCTTGACCTCCGCGCATCGCCCTGCCCGCGAAGCGGGAACCTACCCCCCATGACCGTCATTCCCGCGTAGGCGGGAATCCAGGCGGCGCGCTAGCGCCATGACGGGGCGCAACGCGCCCCGTCCCCAAACCACCCCCCGCCGCCGCGTCATTCCCGCGAAAGCGGGAACCTACTGGGAGAGAAGTTGTGCAAAGGTCTCGATCGGGAGAGGGCTGGGGCGCCGCTTCGCGGCGCAACCCTCACCCGCCGCTTCGCGGCTGCCCTCTCCCGCCTAGCGGGAGAGGGCGGGGCGGCGCTTGCGCGCCGACCTGGATTCCCGCCTACGCGGGAATGACGGGGCCACGGGCGAGGAGGCACCGAGGAGAGCGCAAGCGCTCCGCCTACGCCTCCTCCAGCAGCGCCGACGCTTCGCGATGGAGCATCGGGAGGCAGCGTTGGACGTTCTCCCAGACGCGCTCGGCCTGGAGGTTGTCGTAGTTGTGGGCGATGACGTTGCGGAAGGCGATAATGCGGCGGTGGTCGCTGAGGCGCCGCGCGGTCGGGTTGTCGAGTTTGGCGAGCCTGGCGGCGGCTTCGCCGATGATCTCGAACGAACGCTCGACGCCGCGCAGCAGCAGCGTGTCGCGCTCGTAGTCCGCGAACGTTTTGCCGTCGGTGAAGGCGATGATTTCGCCCGCCGCTTGGCTGATGTCTTGGAGCAGTTTCTTCGTTCGCAATTCCATAAGCGACGCCTGTGGGTCGGGATGGGGAGCGGCGGGGCGCGGGCGTTCGGGCGCGGCGGGGGATTCGTAGAGCAGCGTTCGCGGCGCGGCGTTCACGCCGTGATGGAAGTAGGGGTTGCGGATGGCGGACTCTTCGACGAGGTCGACGCGGAGGCCGAAGAGGTCTTCCAGCGCGAGGGCGAGGCCGACGCAGGGGCCTCCGAAGCCGTCGCTCGGCGCTTCGCGCTCGAACGCGACGAGGAAGTCGAGGTCGCTCTCGCCGTGGAGGAATCTTCCGGCGGCGGCGGAGCCGAACAACTCCAGGCGCGCGACGCGGCGTTCGCGGCAGAGTTGCTCGATTTCGTCGATGCGCTCTTGGAGCGCGGGGATCATCGCGTGCGCCTCCTCCGCGCCTAGGATAGCAGAGCGCGTGGGCGTTCAGGCTAGTAGACAACCCGCGCGCGCCGCTTCGCGGCGCCGACCCGCGCGCGCCGCTTCGCGGCTGCCCTCTCCCGCCTAGCGGGAGAGGGCGGGGCGGCGCGTTGCGCGCCGACTGGATTCCCGCCTACGCGGGAATGACGGTTGGGGCTGTTTGGTTCCCTCTCCTTCTGGGAGAGGGGTAGGGTGAGGGTGGTTCCGGGCAGGGCGCGACCCGCGCGCGCCGCTGCGCCCCACCGCCCCCCAAAATCCCGTATCCTGTTGCGCGATGTCTCGCAACGAAGCCGACACTCGCGCGCAACTCATCGATCCCGTCCTGCACGGCAAGGGTTGGACGGAAGACCTCATTCGCCGCGAGGAGACGGAGGGGGAGGCGCAGATCATCGCCGGGCGCGCCCGCAAGAGCGGCGGACGCGCCGACTACGTCCTCCGCGTCCGCGTCGCCCCTGGCGCGCAGCCCGTCGCCGTCGCGCTCATCGAGGCGAAAGCGGAGCGCCGCGCGCCGACGCGCGGCCTTGAGCAGGCGAAAGCCTACGCCGCCGCGGGCAAGCGCTTGCACGTCCCCTTCGTCTACGCATCCAACGGCCATCAGTTCGTCGAATACGACGCGCCCTCCGGCGCGACGCAAGGCCCGATGCCGCTGAGCCTGTTTCCGGGCGTAGAGGAACTGCGCGCTAGGTACGAGGCCGCCAAGGGCTTTTCCCTCGACTCCGCCCCCGCGCTTCCGCTTCTGCGGCCCTATCGGAGCGAGAGCGACCGCCGATACTACCAGGACGCCGCCGTTCGCGCCGCTCTTGAAAAGATCGCCGCCGGGAAGACTCCCGGCGAACGGCGCGCGCTCCTCGCAATGGCCACCGGCAGCGGCAAGACCCGCGTGGCGACGCACCTCCTCAAGAAGATCGCCGACGCAGGGCAACTCCGCCGCGCCCTCTTCGTCTGCGACCGCGACGAACTCCGAACGCAGGCGCTCGACGCCTTTCAGTCCGTGTTCGGCTCCGACGCGGCCGCCGCGTCCACCCGCAACCCTGAAAAGAACGCCCGCGTTGTCGTCGCAACCTATCAGACGCTCGGCGTCGCGGCGGAAGAGGACGACGCGTCCTTCCTCACGACGCATTACCCGGAGGACTACTTCTCCCACATCGTCATTGACGAGGCGCACCGCTCCGGCTGGGGCAAGTGGTCGCAAGTCCTCGCGCGCAATCCGAACGCCGTTCAGATCGGCCTCACCGCGACGCCCCGCAAATACGAGTACGCCCCGGAAGACTCCGACGAGGCGCGCTACGAGGATGAAATCACCGCCGACAACATCCGCTACTTCGGCGAGCCCGCCTACGTGTACTCCATCGGGCAGGGCATAGACGACGGCTACCTCGCCGCGATGGAGATACGCAAGCGCGACGTCTTCCTTGCAAACTACGCCGAGCGCGAGGCCGTCACCGGCGTCCATCAGGACGATCTCGAGGGCAAGTTCCTCAGCGACGCGCGCACCGGCGCTCCGCGCTCCCTTGAGGAGGCGCGCGCCCACTACCAGGCGTCCGGCTTCGAGGCGAGCCTCGTGATGCCCGACCGCGTCAGCGCAATGTGCGGCGACCTCTTCGGCCAACTCCTCGAAACGGGCGGGCCCGAGCAGAAAACGATCATCTTCTGCGCCCGCGACGACCACGCCGACGCAGTCGCCATTGAAATGAACAACCTCTACGCCGCCCATTGCGCCCGAACCGGCGCGCGGCGCAGCCCCGACTACGCCTTCAAGTGCACCGCCGCCGGCGGCAAGGACTACATTCCCGATCTGCAGACCGCCGCGACGCATCACTTCGTCGCCGTCACCGTCGATCTCCTCTCGACCGGCGTCGACGTCCCCCGCGTCGCCAATATCGTCTTCTTCAAATACGTCAAGTCGCCCATCGCCTTCCATCAGATGGTCGGCAGGGGAACGCGCCCGCACCACGAGTCGGGCAAACTGATGTTCCGCGTCTACGATTACACCAACGCGACGCGCCTCTTCTCCGAAGACCTCAAGCGCAAGATGGCGCCCCAGCCGGACGAGCGCCGCGAGGGAACGGGGCGGGCGCGCCCCGAAAGCATCCAAGTCATGGGCATCGACGTCCAAATCTCCCCCGCCGGAAGGTTCGTCCTCGCCCGCGGCGACGACGGCGCCGAGCGCCCGATGCCCTTTGAGGAGTACCGCCAGCGCCTCGCCGCCAAACTCCTCGACGACGTGCCCGCGCTCGACGAATTCCGCCGGGTTTGGGTCGACCCCGAACGCCGCAACGCGATGCTGAGCCGCCTTCCCGACGAGGGGCGCGCCCCCTACCTCGTCCGCCAACTCACGCTCGGCGACGAGTACGACCTCTACGATGTCCTCGCGGACGCCGCCTACGGCCTCGCCCCGCGAAACCGCGTCGACCGGGCGGGCGCGTTCGTCTACAAGAACGACGAATGGCTGCGCGAAATGCCGGAGCGAACCGCCGCCGCCGTCAAAGCCATCGCATCCCAATTCGCCAAAGGCGGAACCGACGAGTTGGAGAACCCGACGATCTTCAGCGTCCCCGAAGTCCGAGGCGCCGGCGGCCTCGACGCCCTCCAACCCGACCCCGCCAAAACCGTCCGCGAAACCAAAGAGCGCATGTTCCGCGCATGACCGTCGAAATCGCAAGCCGCCCCCCGCTCCCCGACGCCTGGCGCTGGGCCAAACTCGGCGAGGTCTGCGAAATCAATCCGCGCAAACCGACGGATATGCCTTACGCGGCGGATGCGCTCGTCTCATTCGTTCCTATGGCGAACGCCAAAGAGAACGCAGGCGGGATATTCCCTGAGCAAAGGCCGCTGAGTCAGGTGGCGAAAGGCTACACCTACTTCGAAGAAGGCGATGTGCTCTTCGCTAAAATTACGCCGTGCATGCAGAACGGCAAGCACAACATTGCGCGCGGGCTGCTCAACGGATTCGGATTCGGAACCACTGAGTTTCACGTCATCAGACCCGGCGATGAGACGCTTGCGGAGTGGGTGCATACCGTCATTCGCCAGCCCAGAGTGTTGCGCGACGCGGAAGCCAACTTTGAGGGAACCGCCGGGCAGCAGCGGGTTCCTAAGCAGTTCCTCGAGAATCTCCTCCTCCCCATCCCTCCTCTTGAGGAGCAGCGGCGGATCGTCGCGCGGTTGGATGAGCGGATGGCCGTCGCCGAGCGGGCGAGGCTCGCCGCGGATCGGATCGCCGAGGCTGCGAATTCGCTAAAAATTTCGCTCCTTCGGGAGATTTTGCCCTTAGGGCAAAATCTCCCGAAGGATTGGCGCATCGTCCCTCTTGGGGAGGTTTGCCACATCGTTATCGGCAAGACTCCGCCGAGGGATGACCCCGGCGCCTGGGGCGGGATCCATCCGTGGGTGAAAATTGCGGATATGACCAGCGACCCGATAACAGTTACATCTGAAACTCTCTCGGATGAAGGGTATGAACTATGCAAGGGACGTCTCCTTGCCAAAGGCTCTTTGCTGTACAGTTTCAAGTTGACAATCGGGAGAACTGCCTTTGCGGGAATGGACTTGATTACTAACGAGGCGATAGCCGGACTGTTGCCAAAGCATGACGCGATTTCTATGTCCTACCTCAGACGCGCTTTGGAAACGGTGGACACAACTGAATACATAGGCACTGCTGCTAAAGGAAAGACATTAAACAAACGCACCTTATCCGTGCTCCCCATTCCCCTTCCTCCTCTTGGGGAGCAGCGTCGGATTGTCGCGCGGCTTGACGCGCGGACGGCTGTTGCGGAGCGTATCGTTCGCGCTGCGAGGGGGGAGGCGGAGGCGGCGGGGGCGCTGGGCGGGGCGCTGCTGCGGGGGGCGTTTGGGGCGGGGTAGGGGGATAGGGGGGACGAGGGGTTACCGCTGATCTTGGAACTGCCCGCGGTAGCCCTGCCGTGGCGGCAGCCCGACATGCTCGAAGATGACCTGCGCTATCTCCATTTCATTCGTCAGTTTCAGTGTCCATGGGCCGGCGTTGTACATTTCGAGGTAGAGCGATCCTCGGAAGCCCGCCTGAATCGTCGGAGCGGTGATATGCACGGCAAGCCCTAATCGAGCAAGCGAACTCTTCCCCTCGATTCTCCCCGCCAAGTGGGTTGGGAGTTCAATGGTTTCCAGCGTTTTGCCGATGACGACCTGCCCATGCGCCATCTCGTAGGGCGCGGCGTCAAGCCGATGCTCCGGCTGCTGGCTGAGGAGAGACATCACCGCGACTCCCGTCGGGTCGACTAAGACCCCGCGCATCTCGTCGCGCGACGGCAGGACGCGCAGGGAAGGGTGCAGAAGGAGGTCGACGGAGGACGGACCTACGCGCTCCTCGGAGTAGGGAGTAATCCGAAGCCGCTCGGCGTTGACCTCCGCGAGTATCTCCGCGTCGCTGAGAACCATGCCGTTACGTTGCGATGACTTTCGGAGCGAAGGACTTTTCGACCCAGAAGTACGGGCTGCGGATGGAGCCTGGCGGCAGGGCTATCAGGAAACTGTCGTGGGTCTCCGCCAGTTTCAATCCGCGAACCAACCCGTCTTCGACCGCGTCGGCGGGCACGAACGCGGATACGGCGCTCCCATTAAGGCTGATGCTGACGGCCACCTCTTCTGGGAAGGGGCCTTCTACTCGCTTGTCAACGCGGATTCGGATCCGCTCAGGCTCCGCGAGCCGATTCATAACCGCCTCCTTTCTTGCTATGCAGCCTGGCCGATGCGGAACCTTACAGGGAAGCCAGCGACAGCGCAAGGGGGGAGCGTCGCGTCCATGCGGCGCTTGCGCGCCTTGACCGGGTAGGGCGCAGTGCGCTAGAAGGCGACGTCGCGCAACGCGGCCACGCCCGCGACCACCCCCGCGCCGCATCGGACTCCGCCGAGGGCGGGGGCAAGACTCTGCTACAATCTCCATAGCGGAACCCCCGCGAGAGAAAGGTCGCCGATGGCCTCGACCCGGATCGCCCAAGCCGACAAGCCGCGCCGCGTCGTGGACGTCGCCGCCTACATTCTGGAGAAGATGGGCTCCATCACTGCGTGGAAACTCCAGAAACTCTGCTACTACGCCCAAGCGTGGTCGCTCGTGTGGGACGACGCCCCCCTCTTCCGCGAGAAGATCGAGGCGTGGGCGAACGGCCCCGTCGTCCCCGCGCTCTACAACCGCCACCGCGGGCAGTTCTACGTCGACTCCGTCGGCGGCGACCCGGCGACTCTCTCGCCCGACCAGCGCGAAACCGTGGACGCTGTGATCAGAGACTACGGCGGCGTCCCGGCGGCGATGCTCATCGCGCTCACGCACCGCGAGCGCCCGTGGAAGGCCGCGCGCGCCCGCGCCCGCCTCTCGAAGGCCCACCGCGGCGACGCCGTCATGCCGCTCGACCTGATGGCTGAGTTCTACGGAGGCCTCTATGCCGTCGAAGAGGAGTAGGGGCAAAGTCTCCTCAGGCGTCCATTCCTCCGGCGAAACCGCCAAGTCCTCGTCGCCCGACCTCGCGGCCATCGACAGCCATCGCTTCTCTTGGAGTTTCGGCAGCATAGACTGGGACGGCCCGTTCGGATTCCGATACATCGCCCCGGACGACTTGGCCGCGTCGCTGCGCCTCCTCTCCGCCGTCGAGCATTTCTCCGACAATCAGTTGAACGCCGAAGGGCATCACCCCATCCCCGTCGCCAAACTCTCCCCGCTTGCGAGAGCTCGGCTCGTCGAGTTGCGAATTGATCGGACGCGCCCGCCCGTCGCCGAACTGTGGTCGTTTCGACTGACCGGCGCCAAGCGTCTGTGGTGTGTGCCGCGGGGACGAAAGCATCTCGCTCTGCTATGGTGGGACCCGCATCACCGCGTCTACCAGCCCGGAGGCCGCAGGAACGCCCAATGACCACCCTCGCATCCCAATCGTCCGTCGACGCGCGCATCAAGAGCGTTTGCGACGTCCTCCGCCGCTCCAACTGCGCCTCCGCCCTCCAATACATTCCCGAACTCACGTGGATGCTCTTCCTCCGGATCCTTGACGAACGCGAGGAGTTGGAGGCGGAGGCGTCGGAAGCCGTAGGCGCGCGGTTCGAGCCGTCCCTCAAGCCGCCCTACAGGTGGCGCGACTGGGCGGCCCCCGACGGCGCGAAGCGCAAGGAACTGCAAGGCGGCGTGTCCGGGGCGGTCAAACGGTTCGTCAACGACGATCTGCTCCATTACCTCCATAATATGGGGGAGCGCCCCGACGCCTCGCCCAAGCAGCGCGTCGTCAGCCAAGTGATGGAGTCCGTCGATCAGACCCGCCTCGACACGGAGCGCAACTTCCTCGACGTCGTGGACAAAATTCACGAGATCCGGCTCGGCGGCGTCGACCCGCAACACACCTTCCTCCTCTCCCAAGCCTACGAGGGTCTGCTGCTGAAAATGGGCGAGAAGAACAACGACGGCGGGCAGTTCTTCACGCCCCGCGAGGTCATTCGCGCCGTCGTCCGCGCGGTCGATCCCAAGCGCGGCGAAACCGTCTACGACCCCGCCTGCGGCACCGGCGGCTTCCTCGCCCAGGCATACGAGCACATGAAGGACGGGCTCGGCCCGGCGGCGACGGCGAGCGACCTCGAAACGCTCGCCCAATCCTTCTACGGACGCGAGAAGGAGAACCTCATCTATCCCATCGCGCTCGCCAACCTCATCATCCACGGCGTAGACCAGCCGAACCTGTGGCACGGCAACGCGCTCACGCGCCGCGAGGACTACGGCGGCCTCTTCGCAGGCGCGCCCGACCTCTTCGACGTCATCCTGATGAATCCCCCGTTCGGCGGCAAAGAGGGAGCGGACGCGCAAACCCGATACGCCTACAAAACCTCATCCACGCAAGTCCTCTTCTTGCAAGAGGTGATTGAGAGCCTCAAGCCGGGCGGCCGCGCCGGCGTCGTCGTGGACGAAGGGCTGCTCTTCCGAACGACCGAAACCGCCTTCGTCCAAACCAAGCGCAAACTGCTCGACGAGTGCGACCTATGGTGCGTCGTCAGCCTCCCGGGCGGCGTGTTCACGCAGGCGGGCGCAGGCGTCAAAACCAACCTCCTCTTCTTTACGAAGGGCGAGCCGACCGAGCGCGTCTGGTACTACGACCTGACCGGCGTGAAAGTGACCAAGCGCCAGCCCCTCGCGCTCGCCCACTTCGACGAGTTCTTCGCTCTCCTGCCGGAGCGCGCCGACGGCGAGCGCAGTTGGACCGTGTCCCGCGAGGAGATCGAAAGCCGCAACTACGACCTCAAGGCCGTCAATCCCAACCGCTCCGACGCGGGCGACGCGCGAACCCCTGCCGACCTCATCGCCGTCATCGAGCGCGAAAGCGCGGAGATGCAATCCGCCCTCGCCGACCTCAAGCGCCTCGCCGCCGCCCCCTAACGGGCGGGGCCCTTCCCCGCATCGCGCCTGCGCGGCATGGGAGCCGCCGCGCGCCGCCCCACTTGACAACGCGCGCCCGGCGGCGCAACCTAACCCTACGAGCCTACGCTGCGCAGGAGCCCCGTGCCCGACGCCCCCGACAATCCGCAATTCGACAACCTCGTCCGCGTCATTGAGACGCTGCAGCGGCGCATACGCTCCGACCGGGCGACCATCCGCGGCAGCGGGAGGCGAACGCGAACGGCGCTCATCGATCCGCTCCTCT
Source organism: Dehalococcoidia bacterium (assembly GCA_965242755.1). Lineage (GTDB taxonomy): Bacteria > Chloroflexota > Dehalococcoidia > Lucifugimonadales > Australimonadaceae > Bin16. The sequence continues at coordinate 174,348 of OZ251500.1, forward strand.
ACGCGCTCGGATGGGACGCCGCCAACCCCGCGCTCGTCGTCCCCGACTACCCCGCCGGCGACGGCTCCGCCGCCTACGCGCTCCGCAAAATGGAGCGCGGCGCCAAGCCGCCCGCCATCGCGTTCATCAAGGCCGAATGCCTCGGCGAAGACCTGGGCCCTCGCCGCGCCCAGACGCTCGCCTACGCCAACATCGAAGGCGTCAGGTACGCCGGGTTAACCGACGGCGACCGCTGGGAACTCTACGAGGTCTTCAAGGAAGCCCCGCTCGCCGACCGCCGCATCCTCGATGTCTCCATCGCCCGCGACCGGCCTTTCGACTGCGCCGTCAAACTCCAGCCGCTCGTCTGGCCTAGCCTCGAAACCGGGGAGTCGTTCTCCCAAGAGCGCGCCGATGAGATGCTCCGCGTAGCGATATCGTCCCACTCCGCGCCTATCGTCAGTTTGTTGATTGACCGAGGCGCGAATCTTGATGCGCGGGACGAGAAGAGAGAGACGCCGTTGCATTTGGCCGCCAGCGTAGGCGCTGATCCGGCGGTCTTGCTGCATCTGATCACCCGCGGCGCGGATATCAACGCGGTCGGCGACAGAGGACAGACTCCCTTGCACATCGCGGCTAAGGATCGATACTTGATAAGTTCCGGCGATAGCGAACCACATGCTTCAGAGAGCGCTAGCCTTAATGTAATCAAAGTCCTGATAGATAAGGGCGCTGACATGCATGCAAGAAGCAAGCCATGGGGATACACTCCTATGGAAGCCGCCGCCGCATTCTCTCGGCCGGATATACTTGCAGCATTCCTAGAGAATGGAATGAGAGTCGCTCACAAGAACAATGAGAGCATGAAATTCCTGCGCCAGTATGCGAAGCACATGCGCCTCAGTGATGAAACCATCCGCCAGATGGAGTACAGGGAGTACATAGGAGGTTGGGCTAACAGGGACGGTCTAGGCAGGACGCTCCTGCACACAGCAGCCTTTTGGAGGAGCTTGGACGCTATTAACTTGCTCCTCGATTACGGAGCGGACGTGAAAAATGTTGATAAGGAAGGATTGACTCCTTTGCACTGGGCAGCGCGAGGTATTGGCGCTAATGATACTAACGTTATCCGTGCGTTGCTTGATAAAGGCGCGGACATTCGCGCTCTTTCGGTCTACGGCGAGACTCCTTACGCTCTCGCTGTCAGTGGAGGCGCGTCCGAGGAGGCGGTCGCACTGTTACTCGAACCTCATGAGAAACTCTTTGACGCGGACTTCTGGCGCTACGCAACATCCGAAGACATTGTTAGGTTAGAAATCGACTTAGGGTTGGAAAATATCGGCCAGATCAATGACCCTAGGGCAGTTCTATACATTGCTGCCGCGCATAGCATTAGTTCGAGCATCATCAGAGACCTGCTCGGGGACGGGTCTTACCTTGAGGAGAGAAATCTCTTTGGGGAGACTCTGCTGCACGTTGCAGCCGCCCACAACCATGAGCCTGCCGTCATTCGGACATTGCTGGAGGAAGGCGCGGATATCAACGCGCAAGACAAGGAAGGGCGAACGCCTCTTCACCTCGCCATCGTTCGGGATAGGGGTTTGTCCAAGGATCAGTATATGATTTTTGCGACTCTTAGAGATCTTAAAGAGGCGCGTTACACGTATCGGATGTCGGAGCTGACCCGAAAGTTCACGCACATCCCTGACGAGCAAGTGAACAGCGCAAAAGAGCAGGTTACCGATCTCGAACAAGCACTGAAAAGGCAAGGGCCTTACTCCGTCGATATGCCGAAGAGTTACACGGGATCTGATGATGTGCCGTGGACCAAGGCTTCCATTGTCGAAGCGTTACTGGCCAACGGAGCGAACGTCAATGCACGGGACAACCAAGGACGAACGCCGCTCCACGTCGCCATTGATCGGAATGTGGGTTTGCCCATCATCAAGGCGTTGCTAGACAACGGCGCAGACCTCGATGCCCTCGCTAGCCTCGAAAGGGCGATGACACCGCGGAAGGATGAATTGCCGTTGCGAGGAGGCTCCGAAGCTGACGTCTCATTGCACGGGGGAACGCCGCTGCATTGGGCAGCAGCGAAGGCCGACGCCCCTGAGGTGATAGACCTGCTGATCGACTACGGAGCGGACATCGATGCGCCGAATGCGATGGGGTTGACGCCGCTGCATTGCGCCGCGCGAGACAACGCGAATCCCCGTGTGGCGGAAGAGCTGCTTGACTACGGAGCGGGCGTGCACGCTTTAACAGGCACGGGCAAGGCAACGCCTCTGTTTTTCGCTGCGATATGCAATACGAACCTCGCGGTTGCGATGCTCCTTCTGGACAGAGGCGCATGGGTCGACGGCGAGCCCGGATATGCCAAGACGCCGTTGCACGCAGTGGCGGCGCAACGCCATCCGATCCCGGGCGCGCTCGACTTGCTTTTGGCCCACGGCGCATCGGTTTCGATAAAGAACGGCTTGGGGATGACGGCGCTTCATGTCGCCGCCGAATCGGGCGCGGAATCTTCGGTCGTCGAGGTCTTGCTGGGCAGGAACGCCTCCATCGAAGAGACGGATAATGACGGCAGAACGCCGCTGCACATCGCAGCCGCCCACAACAATGAGCCCGTCATCGTCCGGACCTTGCTGGAGAACGGCGCAAACCTTAACGCCCGGACGAACGACGAACGAACGACGCTGCACGCCGCAGCCGCCCATAACGACGAGCCCGCCATTATCCAAATCTTGTTGGAGAACGGCGCAGACCTAGGCGCGCGAACGAACGCCGACAAGACGCCCTACGACCTTGCTGCGGAGCGACGGGCGAGCGTGGAGATACGCACTCTGCTTGGGCACCCTCCAATTTCCGCCCTATGCTAACCCCGCCACCCATCCCCCTAGCCGTCCCTCCCCTCCCCCCCCCGCCCCCCGTCGGGTAGAATCGGCGCGCACGAAGCCCGCCTCGCGCTTGTTATGAGGAGCGTTCCCCGATGCCAGGCCCCCTTGACGGCGTCCGCGTCATAGACCTTACCCGCATCCTCGCGGGGCCGTTCGCCGCGATGCTGATGGCCGACCTCGGCGCCGACGTGATCAAGGTCGAGCAGCCCGGAACCGGCGACCCGGCGCGCGGCAACGGGCCGTTCCTCTCGCCCGACGGCGGAGAGACCGACGACCAGCGGTTCAGTTCCTACTTTATGAGCATCAACCGGGGCAAGCGCAGCATCGCGCTCGACCTCGCCAACCCCAAAGGGCGCGACATCCTGCTGCGCCTCGTCGAGACCGCCGACGTGCTGATGGAGAACTTCCGCCCGGGCGCGATGGCGCGGCTCGGGCTGGACTACGAGGCCGTCCGCGCGCGCAACCCCCGCGTCGTGATGTGCTCCGTCTCCGGGTTCGGGCAGACGGGCCCCTACGCGCAGCGGCCGGCGCTCGACGTGATCGTTCAGGGCATGGGCGGAATGCTCAGCATCACAGGCGAGCCGGGAGGCGGCCCCGTCCGCCCGGGCGCGAGCATCGGCGACATCACCGCCGCCCTCTTCGCAACGATCGCGGTCGAGAGCGCCCTCATTGAGCGCGAGCGCTCCGGCGAGGGGCAGCATATCGACGTCGGCATGCTCGATTGCCAGGTCGCGATTATGGAGAACGCCTTTATGCGCTATTTCGCGCTTGGCCAGATCCCGCGTCCGCTCGGCACGCGGCACCCCTCCTCGACGCCGTTCCAGGCGTTCCGAACCGCCGACGGCTACGTCGTCGTCGCCATTATGGGGGGCTCGACCGATCAGTGGCCGCTCTTCTGCGCCGCCATCGATCACGTGGAGTTGATGGACGACGAGCGCTACGCGACGGGCTGGTCGCGCACGCAGAACTACGACGCGCTCATTCCCGTCATCGCGGAGGCGATGCTGACCAAGACGACCGCCGAGTGGACGGCGATTCTGAACGATATGGGCGTGCCGGCGGGCCCCGTGCAGAACATCGCGCAGGTCGCCGCCGATCCGCAGGTGAATCACCGCGGCATGTTCGTCGAACTGCCGCACCCCGAACTCGGCCCCGTGAAATTCACGGGGAACCCGATCAACCTCTCGCGGACGCCCTCCGGCCCCGTTCGCCTTCCGCCGGAGTTGGGAGCGCAGACCGACGAGATTCTCGCTGAAATCGGGGTGTCGCCGGACGAGGCCGCCGCCCTTCGGAGCGAGGGGGTGGCCGGGTGATCGCGGGCGCGCTGCTCGCGCTCGGCTCCGCGTTTTCGTTCAGCGTCAACTCCATTCTCGTGCGGCGCGGCTTCGCCGACGCGGGCGCGACGGCGGCGCAGGGCGCGTTCATCACCGTGCTGCTCGGCGTCCCGTTCGGCCTCGCCGCGGTGCTGATCACCGGCCAACTCTTCAACTTCGATCTGATCTCGCTCAACGGCTACCTGCTGCTGTCGGCGGCGGGCGTCGTCCACTTCGGCGTCGGCAGATACTGCAACTACCGCGGCATCGCGGCCATCGGCGCCTCCCGCGCCGTCACCGTGCAAGCGGTCGCCGTGCCCTACAGCATTCTGATGGCGGTCGTTCTGCTCGGCGAGCGCCCCACCCTGCTGATGTACCTCGCCATCGCGCTCATTCTCGTCGGACCCTTTCTGATGATTGAGCGCCGCTCGAAACGCCCCGCGCCCGCCGCCGCTTCGCCCTCGCAGGGCGGAGGCGAGTCCCCTCGCGTGGAGATGCGGCAATTGGAGGGTTACGTCTTCTCGCTGCTCGCCGCGCTCGCCTACGGGACGAGCCCCATCCTCATTCGCGCCGCCGTGCAGGACGGGAGCGGGACGGCGGCCATCGGGACATTCGTCGCCTACGTCGCGGCGTCCGCCGTGCTGACCGCCGGGCTTGTTCTTCCCGCGCAGCGCGAACTCGTCCACGCGATCAACTTCCGCTATATGCGGCTGTTCGGCGGCGCCGGCTTCTCCGTGTTCCTCGCGCAACTGCTGCGCTTCTTCGCGCTCTCCCTCGCCGACGTGAGCATCGTCAATCCGCTGATGCGGACGGTCGGCGTCTTCACGCTGATCCTCTCCTACCTGCTGAACCGCAGGCTGGAGCAGATCACGCTAGGCGTGGTGCTGGGCGTGCTCGTATCGTTCGCGGGCGCCGCGCTCCTCGTCCTCGGCGCCGCGCTCCATGTCGCGGTCGCCGCGACGGACTGACGGGCGCGCTAGGGATAACAGCCGCGCGCTCCTACCGCAGGCGGCCCCAGACCTCCGGGTTCGCAAGGTGGACGGGGCGCTCGCCGTGCGCGAAGCGCTCAATGTCGCCGGCGGCCATCGCCGAGTGACGCTCCGTCGTCTCTTGCGTCGCGCCGCCGATGTGCGGCGTGAGCAGGACGTTCGGCAGACGCAGGAACGGCGAATCGGGCGGAATCGGGTGCGCCTCGTGAACGTCCAGCGCCGCGCCCGCGAGCCTGCCCTCCGCGAGCGCCGCCGCCAACGCGGCGGAGTCGGCGACCGACGGCGCGGCGGCGTTGACGAAGTACGCCCCGCGCTTCATCAAGGCGATGCGCTCCGCGCTCAGCATTCCCGCCGTCTCCGTCGTTTCCGGCGCGTGCGCGGACACGAAGTCCGCCGCCGCCAGCAGGTCGTCCAGCGCCGTCAGTTCGACGCCTTCCATCCCCGGCGCGTAGGGATCGTAGGCGAGCGTCCGCATGCCGAAGCCGGCGGCGATCCGCGCGACCGCCCGGCCAATCGCCCCCAATCCGATGAGCCCCAGCGTCGCGCCCGCCAACTCGCGCCCCTGAAAGCGAATGTACGCATCCGCAGGCTGCGTCCACGCTCCGTCGCGGACGAGGCGCTCCGCCGCCGGGATACGCCTCGCCAGCGCGATCATCTGCCCGACGACGAACTCCGCGACGGCCTGCGCGTTCCGCCCCGGCGTATGGACGATAGCGACGCCGCGCTCCGTCGCCGCGTCCAAGTCGACGTGGTTGAGCGCGCCCCGGCACACGGCGGCGATTCGCAGGCCGGGCGCCGCGTCGAACAATTCCTCGAACAGGAAGTCCGCCTCGACCGCGAGCGCGTCGAACCCCTCGGCGGCCAGCCGCGCGCCCAACTCCTCCGGATCCCATAGCGTCCGCGTCTCCGTCCACGGCTCGCAGACGGCGCGGCCCAGCGCGGCGAGGCGCGCCAGCCCATCGGCGGAGAACGGAGCGAGGACGAGCGTGTTCACACGGCAGCCTCCCGGCAACGCAAAACCCGCGCGCGCCGCTTTCGCGGCGCCTCTTATTAGCGAGGCGAGAGAGGGATTGGCGCTTTGCGCCGCCTCCGCGTCAGTCCGCTTGGAGCGCGTGCGCGTCCATCTCGTGCCAGAAAACGGCGCCCGACGCCACCGCGCTCTCAACGCGGTTGTCAAGCCGCAGGCCGGCGACGACCGCATGGGCGGGCTTGTCCGTGAACCGCGCCAGCATGCCGGCGTTGCGGACGGCGCGGGACACGTCCCGCTCGTTGACCGTGTAGGAGACTTCGACGGCGACGTAGGAGACCGCGCCGTCAGGGTCGGCGGCCTCCATAATGATGTCGGCGCGCCGGAAACTGAGCATATCGTTGCGGGGGATGTCCGTGACGTTTTTCCGACGCGCCAGGTCGCTGATCTCCTGTCCTGCGAGCACGCGCGTCAGCCTGAGCCCGACGCTTTCGGCGATGACGTCGGCTTCCTCAATCGCGACGCTCTTGGCGTGCGCGCCCTTGAGGTTGCCGACGTCGTCGGTCAGCCTATCGAGGCGACCCTCCACCCGGTCGAGGCGACCCTCCACCCGGTCGAGGCGGCCCTCCACCTTCTCAAGGCGCTCGTTCGTGGACGCGGCGAACTCGGCGAGCCGCTGGGGCATTTCGATGAGTTCGCGCGTGAGCAGCCGCATCCGCATCGCCTCGAGCCACTCGGGGTGGTCGTCGAGGATCCGCATCAGGTCTTCTATCGTGTCTATCTTGATTGTCGTCGTCATATCCGCGCGCCTCCCCCGACATCATAGCACACGGCTGCCCAGCCGCCCCTCGCGGACATCGGCGCGGCTAGTAGGTTCCGGCGAAACGGAAATACGGAGGCTCCAGGCGCAATCAAGGGAGCGGCGTTCTCGCGCCGCCTGGATCCCCGCGTCTGATGCGGGAATCCATGCGGCGGGTTATCCCCGGCGCCCTACGGCAGGCCCAACTCCTCCCAGCGCTCGCCGACCTTGTCGAGAATCGCCATCGTCGGCTTGGAGGGCGGCGGGACGGGGAACTCGGTCGTCTTCTGCTCGCGAGTCGCGTCTATCCCCATGCCGCGCTTGGGGGGGATGAAGTCCATCTCGCCGGGGCGCCCCAGCGGACGCGGCAACTCCGCGCCGAGATGCACGTGCTCCGTCGGCTCCGCGAACGAGACGATGCGCCACCAAACGTCGTTCCAATCGCGGACGTCGCAGTCCTCGTCCACGACGACGACCCAGCGGTAGCGGAGATGCGCGTAGGCGGCGTCGATGATCTCCTTCGCCTGCCCCTCGCGCTCGATCCGCGCGCGGATGACGATCACGCCGCTCGCGCCCGCGTCGGGGAAGTGCACCTCCAAGATGTTGGCCAGGCCGGACTTGCCGACGAGCGTCTGCAGGATGGAGCCGGAGCGCATCAGCGGGCGCGGGTAGTCCTCGATCCGCCCGCAGATCAGGCCGAAGTTGATCGGCGACTTGCGGTGCGTGACCGCGTTGACGCGGAAGACGAACACCTCGTAGTTCTTGTTGTAGAAGCCGGACGACTCCCCGTGCGGCCCGTCGTAGTGGCGATCGCCCGCGAGGATCTCGCCCTCCAAGACGTACTCCGCCTGCGCGGGAACCCAAACGTCGATCGTGTCGCACTTGACGAGTTCGACGGGGCGCCCGGCCCACGCGCCTGCGGCTTCGTACTCCGACAGGCCGTTCTCGTTCTCGGGGACGGCGGTTCCGGCGGCGAGCACGAGGAGCGGGTCCATTCCGATGGCGATGGCGCACGGCGTGTTCTTGCCCTCCGCCTCGTTCTCGAGGACGTGCACGGCGCTGTTGCGGTCGCCCACGCCGCCGTAGGAGGAGCCCTTGGGCGGCGCGGCGCCGACCTTGAAGTCGCCCTGAACCTTGACCGTCGTATGGTTGCGGTCAATGATCATCGAGCGGTACTGCCCCATGTTGTGCGCGCCCGTCTTGGGGTCGACGGTGATGACGCCGGCGGTCGTGGCGATGTAGCGCCCGCCGTCGAGTTCGTGCCACAGCGGAGTCGGAATCTCCGCGAGGTCGACGTCCTCGCCGAAGACCTTGACCTCCTTGACGGGGCCGTCGTCCGTCTTGACGCACGGGAGGCGGTTGGCCATGCCGTCCTTGACGATGTCGTGGAGTTTCACCCAGTCTTTCGGGCCGCCGAAGGCGACGGCGAGTTGGTCGAGGGAGTACATGATGTTGGTGACCAACTGCTTGTCGGGGTTGTCCTTGATGTTCTCGAACAGCAGCCCCGGCCCCGCGCGGACGAGGTCGCGGTAGGAGATGGCACCGACTTCGTAGTCGAGGTCGACGGGCGCGGTGACGCGCTTCAGGAGGCCGCGCTCCTCCAGGATCATCATGTACTCGCGCATGCTGTTGTAGGGGACGGGCTCTCTGGCGGGGGCGGTGGTCATCGCGTTCTTCTCCTCGCGCGGCCGTTCGCAGGCCGCGGCGCGCGTCTGCTTCTTCTTTGTCTTGCTTGCCTTGGTGTCGCCGGGCTAGTCGAGGCCGAGTTCCTTCCAGCGCGACGCCACGTGCTCCATCATCCGCATGCTGGGCTGCGCGACGCCGGGGCGCGGGTGCTCGTACTCCTTGAAGGGGAACGTCGCGTCGAACGCCATCCCGTAGGTGGGCGGAACGAACTCGACGGAGCCCTCGCCCGGCGTTGCGAACTGGTATTCGCGTCCGCGGAACATATCGCGGTCGGGCACGACGGACGACACGATGCGCCAGAGCACGTCGTTCCAATCGCGGACATTGCAGTCCTCGTCCACGACGATGACCCAGCGGTAGCGCATATGCTCGTAGGCGGCGTCGATGATCTGCTTCGGCTGCTCCGGGCTCGTGATTTGCGCCCGGATGATGAGGAAGCCGGAGCGTCCGGCGTCGGGGAAAAACACCTCTTTGATGTTCGTCATTCCCGACTTCTTGACGAGCACGTCGAGCAGCGTGTTGGAGCGCATCAGCGGGCGGGGGTAGTCCTCGATGCGCCCGCAGATGAGGCCGAAACTGATCGGATCCTTGCGGTGCGTGATCGCCTTGATCTTCACCATAAAGGTGGAGGGATGCTGGTTGTAGAAGCCGGTGGACTCGCCGTGGGGGCCGTCGTTGACGCGCTCGTTAGGGACGACCTCGCCCTCCAGAATGATTTCGGCGTTGGCCGGAACCATCAGGTCGCTCGTTTCGCACTGCACGAGGTCGACGGGGCGGCCGGCCCACGAGCCGGCGGCCTCGTATTCGCCGTGGCCGTTCTCGTCGTGGGGGACGGCGGTGCCGCAGGAGAGCGTCAGCAGCGGGTCCATTCCGAGCACGATGGCGCAGGGCGTGGGGAGGCCGTTGGCCTCGTTTTCGAGGATGTGCGTCGCGCCGTTGCGGTCGCCGATCCCGCCGTAGTTGGAGCCTTGGGGCGGCTTCGCGCCGACCGCCCAGTCGCCCATAATCTCGACGGTGGTCGTGTTCTTGTCGATGACCATGGAGCGGTACTGCCCCATATTGAGGTTGCCGTTGGCGGGGTCGCGCGTCACGAATCCGGCGGTGGTGCCGATGTAGCGCCCGCCGTCCTCCTCGTGCCAGCGAGGCGTGGGGAGCGCGTCGAGGTCGACATCCTCGCCCATAATCTTGACGTCCTTGACGGGGCCGGAGGGGACGTTGCGGGCGGGAGTCCGGTTTTGCATGCCCTCGTGGATGAGGTCGCGGAGGGCGGCCCAGTCGGGGTCGCCGTTGAGGGCGAGGGCGAGTTGCCGCTCGGTGTACATAATGTTGGCGGCGAGGGGCATGCCGGGGTAGTCGGTGATGTTTTCGAAGAGCAGGCCGGGGCCCTCGCGGACGAGGCTGCGGTAGGCGACGGCGCCCAACTCGCCGTCGAGGTCGACGGGGGCGGAGACGCGCTTGAGGAGGCCGTTGTCCTCCAGCAGCCGCAAGTAGCCGCGCAGGTCGTCGTAGGGGACTCGTTCGCGTGTGGTCATCGTTGCGCCTCCTCCCGCGGAGCGTTAGCCGCGCGGCGCGGAGTCTAGCATTGCGGCGCGCGGCGCGCTAGCGCGTGATGAGCGAACGCGCAAGCGGAGTCCACGTCGGTCTCCGTTCGCGGGAGCGAGCACCGCCGTGAGGCGCGGCGCGTTCGGCGTATAATCCGCGCTATGATGGGAACGATGCGCGCGCCATCGCTCGACGGAGCGGCGCCCCTCCGCTTCCGGCGCGGAGCCGCGGGGGTTGCGCTCGCGCTCGCCGTCTGCGCCGCGCTCGCCGCTTGCGCCCAGCCGACCCCAACGCCCATGCCCGTCCTCCCCACGCCTACCCCGCTGCCCCCCACCCCCACCCCCACCGCGACGATTACCCCTACCCCAACGCCGACGCCAACCAACACGCCTACGCCTACTCCAACGCTCACGCCTACGCCCACCAACACGCCCACGCTCACGCCGACCCCAACGCCGACGCTTACGCCGACGCCCACCGCAACGCCGACGCTTACGCCGACGCCCACCGCAACGCCGACGCTTACGCCGACCCCAACGCTCACGCCGACGCCGACCCCGCCGCGTCCGTGGACGTCGATTCCGCACGGCACGTGGCTGGTCGGGGACGACGTCGTTCCGGGCGTGTACGCCAGCGGCGCGCTGACGGAGAGGTGCGAGTGGCGCAGATTCCGCGACTTCCGCAACCGACCGAACTCCGTCATCGGCGAGGGCGCGCTCGCGAGCGGGGTGCTCCGCCTCGCGGTTTTGCCCACCGACGGGGGCGTGTCCGTCTCTCGCGGGTGCGGCGTTCTTTCGCTCGAAACGCGGGCGGGCGCGGGCGTGAGCGGCGCGTCCGCGGTGGAAGGGCGCCGCCCCGTGACGCTCAGCAGCGGCGTCAGCCACACCTGCGCGCTCACGCCGGAGGGCGCAGCCGTCTGCTGGGGCAGCGACGCGCGAAAGCAGTCGTCGCTCCCGGAACTCAAGGACGCGAAAGGGACGCCCGTTCCGATGGAGACGCTGCGCTTCACGTCGATCAGCGCGGGGAGTTTTCACACATGCGCGATCCGCGACGAGCATGAGCCGCTTTGCTGGGGCGACGACGAGGATAGGCAAGCGTCGCCCCCGGCGCGCGATCAGTTCGTCGCGCTCGACAGCGGCGACTTGCATGCTTGCGCCCTCCGACTACAGGGCGTCACCGTGTGCTGGGGCGGCGCCGTCTCCGGGCTCGCGGGCGTCCCCACGCCGACTCCGACCTCCCGGGAGTCCGGCTACTACGACGGCCTTCGCCGCGCCACGCCGCCGCCGGACGAGCGGTTCGCCGCCGTGAGCGCGGGCGGGCAGCACACTTGCGCGCTCTACTCCGACGGAACGCCGCGCTGCTGGGGCGCCGACCGCTACGGCCAAACCTCGCCGCCCGGAGGCGAGCGTTTCGCGTCGATCAGCAGCGGCGGCCTACACACTTGCGCCATCAGATTCGATGGAACGCCCGTCTGCTGGGGCGCCGACGCTTACGGGCAGGCGTCGCCGCCGGCAGGGCAAACGTTCTTCGCCGTCAGCGCCGGCAGGCTGCACACGTGCGCTCTGCGGCCCGACGGCGCCGCCGTCTGTTGGGGCGGCAACGCGGAGGGACAGTCGTCGCCGCCCGATCCGGACGACCGCTACGCGGCGATCAGCAGCGGCGCGCTGCACACGTGCGCTCTGCGGTTGGACGGGAGCGCCGTGTGCTGGGGCGCCGACACGCACGGGGAGGCGTCGCCTCCCGACGGCGTTCGTTTCGCCGTAGGCGGCGCTACCGCCGGGTGACGCGTGGGGCCGCCCTCCCGCCGCCGCAGGCGTAACCGCCTAGCCTTGAGACCGCCGTCGCGCGGGCGCGAGGATCGCGCAACCCGCCCGCCGCAGAGGTTGAATCATTGGGCGGGCGGCGTATAATCTCCGATATGAGTTACCCCCCCCCCCCCCCCCCCCCCCCAAGCTGCGGATGCCTGAGCCGATTAACAAAATCGGGATGCTAGCGGCTCCTGCGCTGCTTGTCATCTTCTTCCTGCTGTTCCTCACCGAACTCGACCGGGAACTCGTGCGGCGCGGCTTTCCCGTGCCCGGCGTTCTCCTGTTCGCCGCGTTTATGGCGGGTTTCGCCGTTTGGCTCCTGGCTCCGCGCTCCGGGCTAGCGATTGGGGACGCGGGCGCGCACCTGCTGCAGTTGCTGCGCCGCCGCTGGCCTTTTCTCTTGGCGCTGGCGGCGCTGGCGGCGCTCACGTGGATTCAATGGCCGCGCAACCCGGACGCTCGCTTCCGCGACGGGATTTCGCTCGTCATTATCCTGGGCATGACCGCGGCGGCGGCGCTGCTTCCGCTCGTTCCGAGCGTCAGGCGCCGGTGGCGGCTCTTCCTGGGAGCCGCGTTCCTGTTCTACTGCTGCACCGTGTTCATAGACACATTGCGGCCTGGCACATTCACCTTGCTTACCTACCGAGCGGCAGGGCTCGCGGTGGACCCCAACGTCGGCGCGTATATGGTCCTTATCCTAGGGGCGCCGCTTCTCTCTTACCGCCGGTTCGGCGCCGCGAGCCTCGCCATTCTTTTCATCGCGGGGTTCGCCGTCTTTATGACGCTCTCTCGCTCCGGTCTGCTGGGCTACGCCATCCTCCTGGTGGCCTTCTCCCTATGGACGGTTTGGATAGCCCATGGGCGGCGAATCCGCGCCGCCGCGGGGCTGGGAGCGACGGCGGCGCTCCTCGCCGGGGCATGCTGGCTGTCCATTCAGACGCTGCCGTACTTCGACCACCACGTAGCCGTGAAACGCCTCAATCAGTTGGTCGGACAGGAACTGTTCACCTACAGCGTCGACAGGGAGATAGACCCCGACTTATGGACTCTGGGCGCTCGCTTGGAGGAGTTCAAAGAGTACTCCCGCGTCGTCGCGGCCGCGGAGTCCGCCGCCGCCGCTCCCGCCCCTGCAGCCGCGGCCGTTGCTTCGGCCGGCGCGACGAAGCCGGACATCGGCCTGGAACCGGCCGACCCCGACCTTGAAGTCGTCATAGAAGCGATGGTCCTGGGGGACAACATCCGGGTGACCGACGAGGTGATCAGCGTAGACGTTCCCCGTCTCGTGCACATCAAGAATTCGTGGCGGCTGATCACGCTCTCGCCATTGCGGGGATACGGCGCGGCGTTCAGCGTTCAAAACGGCGTGTCGCCGCACCTGATGTTCCTCTTGACGTGGATCAACCTCGGCATCCTCGGGCTCATTCTCTACACGGCGCTCCTCGCCGCCGGATTCTGGGTATTCATTAGGGAGCGGTTTTGGCCCGGCGTGTTTCTGATGGGGCTGGTCGCGTACTTCAGCATGTTCAGCCAAACGATATTGGAGTCGCGCCCGCTTTTCGTTCTGCTGGGGCTGCTGCTGGGGCTGCCGCTCGCCCTCCGCCGCTACGGAGAGTCCGACCCGGAACTGCCGCCCGCCCCCGAAGCGCGATGAGCCCGGCGCAGACTCCGCAGACCGCGGAAGGACGCGGCGCTCCTCTCCCGTTCGTCTCCGTCGTCATTCCCGCGAGGAACGAGGAGCGGACGCTCCCCGCGGCTCTCGACTCCGTTCTCGCGCAGGACTACGCGGGGGAGATCGAGATTATCGTCGCGGACGGCTCCGACACGCCCGCGCTCGACGAAATCGTCCGCGAGCGCTATCCGTCCGTCCGCCTCGCTCCCAATCCGCAGCGGACGACGCCCGCCGGGCTGAATCTCGCGTTGCGGGAGGCGCGGGGCGAGGTGATCGTTCGCGTCGACGCGCACGCCGCGCTTCCGCAAGGCTACGTTCGGCGCGCCGTCGAAACGCTGGCGCGGACGGGCGCGGCGAACGTAGGGGGGCGGATGATTCCCGTCGGCGAGACGTTCTTTCAGCGCGCCGTGGCCGCCGCGACCAGCACGCCTATGGGGACGGGGCGCGCGCGCTACCGGGACGGCGGCGCGGAGGGCCCCGCCGACACGGTCTATCTCGGCGCGTTTCGCCGCGACGCGCTGGAGGCCGCAGGCGGATTCGACGAGACGCTCCTCCGCAGTCAGGACTCGGATCTGAACTGGCGGCTGCGGAGGCGCGGCGAGGTTGTTTGGTTTGACCCGGAACTCGCCGTGGCCTACCGCCCTCGGAGGTCGTTCGGAGCGCTCGCGCGGCAGTACTTCGACTACGGACGCTGGAAGTCGGCGATTCTTCTTCGCCATCCGTCGGCGCTTCGTCCGCGGCAACTCGCGCCGCCGTTGCTTGCGCTCGCGCTCGCGGCGTCGGCCCTGCTCGCGCTCGCGGGGGCGACTCGCCTCGCCGCCGTCGTTCCGCTCGCCTACCTCTTCGCGCTCGTCACCGCGTCGGCCTGGGCCGGATTGCGCCGGCGGGAGCCCGCCGCCGCGCTCGCTCCGCTCGCGCTCGTCGTGATGCATCTGAGTTGGGGCATAGGATTCTTTCTCCCCGCGCGGCGCAAGCGGCGCCAATTCGTGTAGAATCCTCATGCGCGCGGCGCGCCCGTCAGGGGAACCCTCACCCGCCGCTTTGCGGCGCCCTCTCCCTAGCAGGGAGAGGGCGGGAACGGCTCTGCGCGCCGCGTGGATTCCCGCGTAGGCGGAAATCACGGTAGGCTGCAAGGTTCCTAATACTCCATAGAACGAGCGCGTTGGACGAACGAGACGAAATACGCATAGCCGTCATCGGGCTCGGCTACGTCGGGCTGCCGACGGCGCTGGGGCTGGCGGACTTGGGCTGGCCGGTGACGGGCGTCGAGCAGGATAAGGAGAGGGCGCGCCGCATAGCGAAGGGCGAGGCGCCGTTCTACGAGCCGGGCTTGCCCGACCTCCTGCGGAGCGGACTCGCTTCCGGACGTTTCTCCGTCGCGGAGGACGACGACGACGCCCTGCGCGGGGCGACCGTTCACGTCATCTGCGTCGGCACGCCCCAAAGCGGTGACGGGGGCGCGGACCTCGCGCAGATCGACCTCGCGGGGCAGGCCATCGCCCGCAACATGAGCGGCTACAAACTCGTCGTCCAGAAGAGCACGGCCCCGGTGGGAACGGCGGAGCGGTTGCGGCGGGGCATCCTTGCGGCGGCGGCGCCGTCCGGCGCGCAACCCGACTTCGACGTGGCCGTCAACCCGGAGTTTCTGACGGAGGGCGCGGCGTTTCGCTCGTTCTTCAATCCCGACCGCATCGTCATCGGAACGGACTCCGCCCGCGCCGTCGCGCTGCTTTCGGAGATGCACCGGCCGCTTCTGGAGAGAATCGGCAAATCCCCGGAGGAGACTCTGCTCGTCACCGGCGTAAGGACGGCGGAGATCATCAAGCACGCCTCGAACGCCTTCCTCGCCGCGAAGGTCTCGTTCATCAATATGGTCGCCGACCTCTGCGAATCGGCGGACGCCGACGTCGCGGACGTCGCGCGCGCTATGGGCATGGACCCGCGCATCGGCCCCGCCTTCCTCAACGCGGGCGTCGGGTTCGGCGGCTCCTGCCTGCCCAAAGACCTCAGCGCGTTCATCCGCGTCGGAGAGGAGCGCGGCTTGGACTTCTCCCTGCTGCGGGAGGTCGAGCGCGTCAACAGCCGGCGCCCGGCGCAGTTCACGGCGGCGCTCGAGCAAGCGCTCGACGGGCTCGAGGGCAAAGCGATCGCCGTTTGGGGCCTCTCCTTCAAGCCCGGCTCCGACGACCTCCGCGAGGCGCCGAGCATTCCCATCGTAAGGGCGCTGCTGGAGGGCGGCGCGGAGTTGCGCCTCCACGACCCGCAGGCGATGCCCGGATTTCAGGCGCTCTTCCCCGTCGATCCGCCGTCGCTCATCTACACGGACGCGCCCGAGTCGGCGGCGTACCGAGCGGACGCCGTCGTCATTCTCACGGAATGGGACGACTACCGCGCCGTTGATCTGCCGAGCCTTAGCCTGCGGATGGCGAATCCGCTCATCCTCGACGGACGGAACTGCCTGGATCCCGCCGCGGCGCGCAACGCCGGGCTTGACTATCGGGGCGCGGGGCGGCGGTAGGGACGGCAACCCGCGCCCGCCAAGCGCTCCGTCATTCCCGCGTAGGCGGGAATCCAGACGGCGCGCAGCGTCGCTCCTCTCCTACGCAAGGGCCTCGCCCTGCCCGCGAAAGCGGGAACCTACTGGGGCAGAGGAACGCGCATGGGGCTTTACAGGACGGCCTTCGTCGTAGATAATGGAGGCTGTAGCGCAGTGGGGCGGTTAGCTCAGTTGGTTAGAGCGCTTGCTTCACACGCAAGAGGTCACAGGTTCAAGTCCTGTATCGCCCACCACTGCGGGGGGCGCGCCGAGGTGGCGGAACGGCAGACGCGCTGTGTTCAGGGCGCAGTGTCCTTACGGGCGTGCGAGTTCAAATCTCGCCCTCGGCACCACTACAACCGCATACCGTCGCCGGCGGAACCGGCGAAGCGCAAGCGCGCGCTAGTAGCTCAGTCAGGATAGAGCGCATCCCTGCGGAGGATGAGGTCGTGGGTTCGAGTCCCGCCTAGCGCGCCACTCCACCGAGAGACATTCACCGCGTCCGCTCCCCAGCGGAGACCTGCGCCCAACCTTCGCCATCGGGAGAGGGCGCCGCGAAGCGGCGGGCGAGGGTTGCCCCCCGCGCCCCCGCCCTGCCCGCGAAGGCGGGAACCTACCGGGACGCGGGGAGTTACGCAAAGACCTCCATCAGTCCGCATCCGCCCGCGCCCAAGCGCCGGCGCGCCGTGCTAGGATGGCGCGGATGCGTTCTCCCCGATCCTTGCGTTTCGCCTTGCATGCCGCGTTCGCGCTTGCGGTCGTCGTCGCGCTCGCCGCGTGCGGCGGCGGCGGGGAAGCACCGCCGCCGGAGGAGCCGCTCACGGGCCTCATCGCCATCAGCAGCGGGCGCTCCGCGACTTGCGCGCTTCAGGCGGACGGCTCGCCGGTCTGCTGGGGCGGAACCAGCGGGGAGTGGAGCCTGCCCGAAGGGCGGTTCGCCGACGTCAGCGTCCGAGGCGGATATGACTTTGAGGCGACTGTCGTCTGCGGTCTTCGCGAATCGGGAGAGGTCGTTTGCTGGGGAGACGAGGCGTCAGTCTCCGCGTCCCCGCCGGAGGACGAGCGGTTCACGGCGATCAGCGGAACGTGCGGGATACGTCAAAGCGCGGGGGACATTGCCTGTTGGGGCGTCGACGGGCAATACGAGGTCGCGTTGTCGCCCGAAGACTACGGAGAGAATCGGCGGTTCGTCGCGATCAGCGGACAAAGCCCTCGACTGTGCGTCCTCTTGGATGACGGCGAGGCCGCTTGCGCTTGGGACGCGGTGGACGGGCGATTCGCGTCGGTAAGCGCGGGCGGGGGGCTCAGTTGCGGCCTTCGCAAGGAGGACGGGGCGCCTGTTTGTTGGGGCAGCCAGGATATTCTTGAACGCTACCCGCCGCCTGAGGGCGAGAGTTTCGCCGCCGTGAGCAGCAGCCCCTCCCTTGACTTTGCTTGCGCGCTCCGGCCGGACGGCTTGGCCGCCTGCTGGGGATTCGATATGTACATCGGCGCGACCTTGCCTCCGGCGGATGAGCGGTTCTCCGTCATCAGCGCGGGCGACTACCATGTCTGCGCGATTCGCGTTTCGGACGGCTCGCCGTCGTGCTGGGGAGCGGGGCAACCCACGTGGGACCTCGGCCAGGCGTCTCCGCCGGGCGGCGACCGCCCGCAGCCGCGGCTGCCGGAGGACGGAAGATTCACCGCCATCAGCGCGGGTTATTTCTATGTTTGCGCTCTCCGGCCCGACGGCGCGCCCGTTTGCGCGGGGAGAGGCGATTTCGGCGGCGGAAGGCCGCCAAGCAACGAGTCGTTGACCGCCGTCAGCGTTGGGGCCAGCCACACTTGCGGGCTCCGCCGAGACGGCTCTCCAATCTGCTGGGGCAACGTTGGACAAAGCAAACTCAATTCGGAGCCAAACCCTTCCATTTGGGGCGCCGTGGCGGGCGGCGAACCCCTCGATGTTTCATGGCCGGAGGGCGAAACGTTCACGGCTGTCAGCAGCGGGAACGTTCACGCGTGCGCGCTGCGCGAGGACGGAACGCCCGTTTGCCGGCTAACGTACACGCCCGGGGATGACTACGATTTCAGTCTTCGCGACCCGCCCGACGGCGAGAGGTTCGCAAGCATCAGCAGCGGGAGTTGGTACACCTGCGGTTTGCGGGCGAATGGATCGCCGCTGTGCTGGGCGTCGCTCGAGGGCGAAGACGTCGGCGAACTCCCTGAGTTCGGCCCGCCGGAAGATGAGCGATTCACCGTTATCAGCAGCGGAGACGCGCATGCCTGCGCTTTGCGCGAGGACGGGTCCGCCGCGTGCTGGGCAATGACCGAGTTCGCCGATGACGACGCAACGGGCGATTGGGAAGTCCACGACGTAGGGCAAACCGATCCGCCCGAGGGCGAAACCTTCACCGCCATCAGCAGCGGAAGCGAGCATACCTGCGCGATCAGAACAAACGGCTCGCTCGTCTGTTGGGACGATAATTTCGCGGAGTCGGCGTTGCAAACGCTCAATCCGGAAGATCGATTCATCGCCGTCAGCGTGGGCTTTCACCGCGTTTGCGCCTTGCGCGAGGACGGCTCGCCGGTGTGCTGGGGCATATAGGCTCTAGTCCGATTCTCTTCCGACGGGGCCTTTCGCATAACTCAGGGAGGCCAATAGGTTCCCGCTTTCGAGTGCAGGGCGGCGCTGGCGCGCTGACTGGATTCCCGCCTACGCGGGAATGACGGCAATGGGATAAATTCCCGCTATCCACGGGAATTGTGGGGGCGCATACATGTGGCCTGCGCGCGATTTGGCGCAGCGCGGGCGCCCACGGAACGCGGAGCGGCGCCCTACAGCCGCGGCATGGCGCCCGCGAACGGGTTGCGCTTTTTGCCGGAGGCTAGGCTCTTCATCAGTTTGCGCGTTTGCCGGAACTGGGCGAGCAGCTGATTGACGTCGGCGGGCGTGGTCCCGCTGCCGGCGGCGATGCGCTTGCGGCGGCTGCCGTTGATGCGCTCCGGGCGCCGCCGCTCCCACGGCGTCATCGAGGAGATGATCGCCTCGAGTCGGCGGACGCGCTTCTCGTCCATTCCCTCCTGGGGGAGTTTGCCGCGCATCGCCCGCGCGCCCGGGATCATCTCCATCAGCGAGGAGAGCGGGCCCATATTCTGCAACTGGCGCAGTTGGACGAGGAAGTCGTCGAGGTCGAGTTCGTCGCGGCGCATCTTGCGCTCGAGTTGCGCGGCCTGCTCCTCCGAGATCTGCTCTTGCGCGCGCTCGACGAACGTGACGACGTCGCCCATTCCCAGAATGCGGGAGGCCATGCGCTCCGGGTGAAACGGCTCCAGCGCATCGGGCTTCTCGCCGACGCTTGCGAACTTGATCGGCACGCCGGTCACGCGCATCGAGGAGAGGGCCGCCCCGCCGCGGGCGTCGCCGTCGAGTTTGGAGAGGATGAGCCCCGTGAGGCCGACGCGCTCGTGGAATTCGGCGGCGGCGTTGACCGCGTCCTGCCCCGTCATCGCGTCCACGACCATCAACGTTTCGGCGGGGTTCAGGGCGCGCTTCATCTCGGCGAGTTCGGCCATCAGCGCGTCGTCTATCTGGATGCGTCCGCCGGTGTCCACGATCGCCCACTTCGCGCCGGTCTCCCGCGCCCGGTCGAGGCCGTTGCGGGCGACGGCGGGGGCGTCGTCGGGCCCCGCGCTTTCGCGGTGGACGGGGACATCCAACTGGCGGCCAAGCGCTTCGAGTTGGTCCATCGCGGCGGGTCGGCGGAGGTCGGCGGCGACGAGGAGCGCCCGCTCCTGGCGTTTGCGGAAGTGGAGGGCGAGTTTGGCGGCGGCGGTCGTCTTGCCGGAGCCTTGCAGCCCGACGAGCAGCAGCGGCGCGGGCAGCGTCGGGCCGGGAACGAGCGCACGGTTGCCCTCGCCGAGCAGTTCGACGAGTTGGTCGTGGACGAGTTTGACGACCTGCTGGCCCGGAGAGACGCCGCGCAGGGCGTCGGACTCGACGGCGCGCTCCTTGACTTGCGCGGCGAACTCGCGGGCGACCTTGAAGTTGACGTCGGCCTCGAGGAGGGCGAGGCGGACTTCGCGGAGCGCCTCGTCGACGTCGGACTCCGTGAGGCGGCCTTTGGCGCCGAGCCGGGCGAATACGGCGGCCAGTTTGTCGGTGAGGGCGTCGAACATGATCAGCGG
Organism: Dehalococcoidia bacterium; assembly: GCA_965242755.1. GTDB lineage: Bacteria > Chloroflexota > Dehalococcoidia > Lucifugimonadales > Australimonadaceae > Bin16. The sequence goes on from OZ251500.1 coordinate 194,697, forward strand.
AACTGGCCGAGGAAGCGTTGGTCGTTCGCGAGGAAGAGGCGGATGTCGTTGATGCCGTACTTGAGCATGGCGATGCGCTCCGGCCCCATGCCGAAGGCGAAGCCGGAGTAGACGGCGGGATCGTAGCCGACGGCGCGGAGCACATTGGGATGGACCATCCCCGCGCCGAGGATTTCGAGCCAGTCGCCGCGCCATTCGATGGCCATATCCACGCCGGGCTCGACGAACGGGAAGTAGTCGCATCGGAAGCGGACGCGCGTCTCCGGGCCGAACATCCGGCGGGCGAACTCGTAGAGCGTATGCTTGAGGTTGGCGAAGGTGACGCCCTTGTCGACGGCCAACCCCTCGATCTGATGGAACTGGGACTCGTGCGTGGCGTCGGTGGCCTCGTAGCGGTGGCACTTGCCGGGAACGATGACGCGGATGGGAGGCTCATGCGCCTCCATAATGCGCGCCTGCATCGGGGAGGTGTGCGTGCGGAGCAGCGTCGAGAAGCCGCCGTCCGGGGCGCGGTTGGCGTCGAGCCAGAAGGTGTCGAACATATCCCGCGCGGGATGGTCTTGCGGAATGTTGAGCATCTCGAAGTTGTACTTGTCCCACTCGACCTCCGGGCCTTCGGCGATTTGGAAGCCCATATCGCGGAAGATGGCCTGGATTTCGCGCATCACGATCGTGGAGGGGTGATGGCGGCCTGCGGGGACGGGCCTGCCGGGAAGCGTCACGTCGAGCGCGTCGGATTCGGTTTGGGCGGCGCGGGCGGCCTCAATTTCGGCGCGGCGCTCGGCGAGGCGGCGCTCCAGCAAGGCTTTGGCCGCGTTGGCGGACGCTCCGGCGGCGCGGCGCTCCTCGGCCGGAAGTTGCGCGACGCCGCGAAGCGCGGCGGTGAGTTTGCCGGAGCGTCCGAGGTACTCGACGCGCCATGCTTCGAGGGCGTCGGGCGCGTCGGCGCGCTCAACAGCGGCGAGCGCTTCGTCGCGGAGGGCGGCGGCGTAATCGGCGGGCGCGGTCATAGGCGGCATAGTATAGCGGACGCGGGCGCGCGGACGGCGAACGGCCCCGCGAGAATGCGGGTAAGGTCTATGACGCGGACGCCGTCAAGGGGGCCTGGCATCGGGGAACGCTCCTCGCAACAAGCGCTAGGCGGGCTTCGTGCGCGCCGATTCTACCCGACGGGAGGCGGGGGCGTGGGGATTGAAGCGCGTAAGGCGTCAGTTGCGCTACGCGACGAATCGAGCGTCCAGAGGGCGGGGCTTGCCGCCGTGCACGGAAGGCTCGGCGCACCACTTGGCGGCGAGACGGCGGACGGCCAGGTAGACGTCATCGTCGAAACCGAGCAGGTCGCAGAGAACGCGACGGTCGAGCAAGGCGCGGAATTCGGCGTTAATTTCGGCGGCGGTCTCTTCTCCGACGCTGCCGGTTCGGAGGGCGGGGTCGCTCGTGTTAATGAGCGTGAGCAGAGAGGACGACTGCAGGAGTTCGAGCGAACCGATCCGCGTAGAGCCGTCCTTCTGGCGTCCGAGTCGAGCGGTGTAGATGCGGGAAAGGTTGAACCCGACGTCGGGCTGGACTCCGGAGAGCGTCGCGCTCGTAATGTGAACGGCGGAAGGCAAGACGTCGGCGCCGTAAAGGACGTCCTCCATCATCGGACGGTGGAGGTCGGCGGGGGCGCCGCCTTTGCGTTCGTGGCGGCTTGCGACCTGCTCGTAGACCGCGGAAAGGAGCGCGCCGGTGCCGCAGGCGAAATCGCCGACGCGGAGTTTGGCGATGGCGTCGGGGTCGCCCCAATCCACGTCGTCCATTCGGTCGACGGCGAGATTGGCGAGAAGCGCCGCGGACGCCGGACGGGTGTAGAACGTCGCGAGGAATTTCCGGTCGGCGATGAGGCGTTGGAAGATGCGCCCCGTGAGATCGTGGGCGTTGTTTATGCCTATCGCATCGAACTTTTGCGCGGCTCGCGCAGTTCGGCGAGGAGAACGGCCGCCGCCACCTTCCTAAAGGTATTTTTCGGCCACGCAGGGAGACTTTACGAGATGGCTGCCGCTTATCCAGCAAGGATGGGGCTATTACGTAGATTGCTAATTACCAATCTACCGTCAGGGTGAGCCTTGCCGCCGTGGCGTTGGCCTTCATTCCCGCGTAGGCGACGACGATAGGGTATCCTATAGAGCGACCTGCCGCCCCGACCGCGTAAAATGGAGCCTGCCCGACTCCCTCTCCCCCTGGGAGATGGCCGACGCGCGGGGCGCAAGTTCATAGCGAGGTGGACCTTATGTTGGAGTTCAGAAGGAAGCGCGGCCTGATCGCGGCGGGAATCACCCTAGTGGTGGGCTTCTCCCTGATGGGCGTCTCTATGGCGCTCGACATCCCGTCGCAGGATATGTTCCGCATCGCCACCATCCCCGCCGCCGTGCTGGCGGCCATCCTCTTCGGCTACAAGGACTACGGGCCCGAGCCGAAAGACTACGAGGACGCCCTGTGAGCGAACCCGCGCAACGCGACGAGCGGAGCGCGGACGCATCCACGACTCGTTCACGCTCGCGGAGCCCGGCGGCAGCCGCATAACGTTCAACTCGACGCACGCCACCGGCCAGCCGGTCTAGCGCGTGGCGCTCGCGTGGCGATGGGCGGCGGTCATTCGCCATTCGCCGCCCCCGCGCTACGCCAACTCCGCCTCCGTCGCGCCCTCCTCGCCGCACGTCCTACGCGCTCGCGCCCCGCGAACGCGGCGAGCCGCGACGATGTACGCGCGACCGGAACCTGCTACACTAACCCCCGCAGACGAATGCGCCGAGCAGGCGCGGAGTTCGCTATGACAACTGTCAATCCCATCGCTCGCCCCGCCCCAGGGGGGCCCTACCCTCCCGTTGACCCCGGAGACCTCCCAAGCCTGAGGCCGCTGCCCGACGCTATGTACCAAAGCCCCTACTTCTTCGACGCGGTCACCACCCTCAAGACGCGCTTCAGCAAAGACCCCGGCGCGCTGGTCGAGGGCAACACCGTCGTCTGCTACGACCCCTACGACCTCAACAAACGCGTGCTCCCGGACTGCTACGTCGCGTTCGGCGTCAACCCGCCCGAAATCTACCGGCAGAACGGCTACCTGATATGGGTGGTCGGCAAACCGCCCGACTTCGTGTTGGAGATCGGCTCCAAGAGCACGGCGCGGCGCGACCTGACCGAGAAGCGCGACCTCTACGCGAGCATGGGCGTGCCGGAGTACTGGCGGTTCGACCCGACGGGCGGCGACCACTACGGGCGCGCGCTGGCCGGCGAGCGGCTGGTCGGCGGAGCCTACGAGGAGATTCCGCTAGGCATCGACGCGGGCGGTTTGGCCTGCGGAGAAAGCCCGACGATTGGGCTAAGCCTCTGCGTTCGCGAGGGGAATCTCGTGTTCTACGACGCCGCGTCGGGGGAGTACCTCCTTACCTTCGAGGAAACGCAATCCGCGTTGGAGGAAGCGGAGGGCGCGCTCCGCGACTCGCAGGCGGCCCTTGACGAGGAGCGCGCTCGCTCGCGCGACTTGGAGGAGCGCCTGCGCCGCCTTGAGCAGGAACGGTAGGCGCGAGCGTAAGGAACGAACATGCTGCGCGACTATGGAGAGGTCATCACCGTCGAGCCCGGCAAGCGCGGAGGCAAACCCTGCATTCGCAACCTCCGAATCACCGTCTACGACATCCTGGAGTACATGGCCTCAGGAATGTCCGAAGACGACATCCTCAGGGACTTCCCCGACCTCGTTCGGGAGGACCTGCAAGCCTGCTTGTCGTTCGCAGCCGACCGTGAACGGCGCCTTGCCGCGCTGGCCTGATCCTTCATCGCAGCCGCCGTTTGCGGGCTGCGCGCCGGCGCGTTGTCTGGTATGCTCTCCCCAAACCTCGACTCCCCGCGTGAACGCCTATGGAATTCGGCCTTTACCTCCGCTCGTTCCTCACCGACAGGTCGCGCCCGCTCCACGAGCAGATAGACGACCTGGCGGAGATCTGCCATGTCGCGCGCGACTCCGGCTTCTCCGCCGTCGCTATGCCCCAGCACTGGGTCTCGCACCCCACGATCTGGCCGCAGCCCTTCCAACTGCTCGCCCGCCTCGCCCCGGAAACCGGCGAGATGCGGCTCCTCACCGGCATCCTGCTACTGCCTCTCCACAACCCCGTGCAGGTCGCCGAGGACGTCGCGACGCTTGACCACGTCTGCAAGGGGCGCTTCACGTTCGGGATCGGCATCGGCTACCGCGAAACGGAACTCGCCGCTGCGGGCGCGACGCGCAAAGACCGCGTTCCCCGGCTCGTCGAGTCGCTCGAAATCATGAAGCGCCTCTGGAGCGGCGAGGAGGTTGACTACGAGGGGCGCTACTGGGAAATCCGCGGGGCGCGAATGGGATTCGCGCCCGTGCAGCGGCCCCATCCGCCAATCTGGATCGCGTGCCAGAGCGACGGCGCCGTCCGCCGCTCCGCCCGCATCGCCGACGCCTGCTACATCGCCCCGCAGGTCGGATTCGCCGACCTCGGCGCGTTGACCGCCGCCTACCGCGAGGAGCGCGAAGCGTCGGGCGCCGGCCCGGGGCGGCTCGCGATTACGCGCGGCGTCGCTTTCGGCGAAGACAAAGCGTCCGCCGCCGCCGAGGCGCGGGAGGCCGCCGAATCGTCCTACCGTATGTACAGCACGTGGAATATGCAGGAAGACACGATGCTGAAGATCAACATCGGCGCCGACGCCAAAATTGAGGACTGGGCCGTGACCGGCGACGGCGGCGACTGCCTGCGGCAATTCGGCGCGCTCGCGGAGTACGGCATCGACTACGTCGGAATCACCTTCTACAACCTGCCGAAAACGCTGGAGGCGCGCAAAGACTACCTGCGGCGCTTCGCGGAAGACGTCATCCGGCGCTCGCCGTAGCGTATGCGCCCGTTCGAGTACATACGGCCGTCGACCGTCGGCGAGGCGTCGCGGATCCTGACGGAGCGCGGCGACGGCGCGTTCGTCATCGGCGGAGGCAGCGCGGCGGTCGTGATGCTCCGGCTCGGCGTCGTCCGCCCGGAATGCGTCGTCGACCTCGGCGTCGTCGCCGCCTTGCGCGGGCTCGAGGCCAACGGCGTCCTCCGGATCGGCGCGCTCACGCCCATCCGCGCGCTCGAACTCGACGGGAGCGTCCGCGCGCGTTGGGGACTGCTGGCGGAAGCCGCCTCGCAAGTTGCGAACGTCCGCGTCCGCAACGCCGCCACCGTCGGCGGCGCCGTCGCCTACGGCGAGCCCCAGACCGACACGCCGACCGCGCTCACGGCGCTGAACGCGACCGTCCGCATCGAGGGCGCAACCCCCGACGTCGCGCGCGCCGTCCCCATCGGCGAGTTCTACCTCGGCCCCTACGAAACCGTCCTCGCGCCCGGCGAAATCGTCGCCGGGGTGGACGTTCCGGCGCCGCCGTCGCACACCGGCGGGGCGCATATGAAGTTCACCATCGGCTCGCCCGAAAACAAGCCGGTGGCGAACGCCTCCGCCCTCGCGACGCTTGACCCGGCGACCGGCAAGTGCGTCGCCGCCCGCGTCGTTATGGGCGCGGCGGGGCCGACTCCCGTCGCGGCGCAAGCGGCTGAGGGCCTGATCGGCGATTTCCCGACCCCTGAGCGCATCGCCGAAGTCGCCGCGGCGGCGGCGGAAGAGGCCGACCCTATGGAAGACCTGCGCGGCCCCGTTTGGCACAAACGCCGCGTCCTGAAAGTTCTCACGGAGCGAGCCCTGCTATGCGCGACCCAGCGAGCCCAAGCGTAACCCGCCTCGTCGGCCAGTCTATGCCGACGCTCGAGGCCGCCGACAAGGCCGCGGGCCGCGTCGCCTATATGGGCGACCTCGTCGTCCCCAATATGGCGCATGCCAAAATCGTCCGCAGCCCGCTGCCGCACGCCCGCATCCGCTCCATCGACGCGCAAGCCGCCCGCGCCCTGCCCGGCGTCGTCTGCGTTCTCACCCGCGACGAGGTCCGCGCCGACCCCGATATGGAGGAAATCTACGGGTTCGTCTACCGCGACGCGCCCCTCGTCGCGCTGGACAAGACGCGCCACCAGGGCGACGTCGTGGCCGTCGTCGTCGCGGAGGACGCCGCGACCGCCGAGGAAGCCGCGGAACTCGTGGACGTCGACTACGAGGAACTCCCCGCCGTGATGAACGTCCATGAGGCGCTGGCCGACGGCGCGCCCCGCGTGCACGAGGAGTTCTTCCCCATCGCGCCCGAACTGCGCCCCCAACCCGGCACGAACGTCTGCCATCAGGCGACCATCGGATGCGGCGACGTCGAGCGCGGCTTCGCGGAGGCCGACTTCGTCTACGAGGACGAATTCTCCGCGCCGCCCGTTCAGCACTGCGCGCTCGACCTCCACGCCGTCATCGCCCAAGTCGAGGACGGCCAAATCACCGTGTGGACGAACTGCCAGTCGCCCTTCCCTCTGGGGCGCGAACTGGAGCGGATATTCAAAATGCCCGCGCGCGTCATCGTCCCTTACGTCGGGGGCGGATTTGGCAGCAAGAGCCGCGACCGACTCGAGTGCGTCATCACCGCCGCGGCGAAATTGGCCCGCCGCCCCGTCCGCTGCGTGCTCTCGCAGGAAGAGACGTTTATGACGTTCATCCGCCCTGCCTACGCCAACCGCATCCGGACCGGCGTGAAGCGCGACGGAACCATCACGGCGCGGCGCAACACCTTCTACGTCGATGTCGGCGGCTACGCCATCAGCGGCGCGCGCAGCGCCAACAACACGCTCAAAGTCGCCACCGGCCCCTACCGCATTCCCAACGCCGAAGTGAACTGCCACGCCGTCTACACCAACAAGCCGCCATCCTCGCCCTACCGCGGCCTTCCGACCACCCAACACACCATGGCCTACGAAGCGCAACTCGACCGCATCGCCCGCGACCTTGGGATAGACCGGCTGGAGATCCGCCGCAAGAATCTCGTCCGCGACGGCGATACGCACGTCACCGGCGACTACCTCCGCTCCGCCCACGCGCAGGAATGCATGGAGCAGGCGACCGCCGCTATCGGCTGGGACGCCCCCCTGCCCGCCTCGTCCGACGGCAAGACGCTGCGCGGGCGCGGCGTCTCCTGCACGATCAAGTACACGCTCACTCCGGCGAGCCGGATGTCGGAAAACGGCGCTGAAATCGCGCTTGGGCAGGACGGCGTGTTCGAGGTTCGCATCGGCACCGTCAACATCGGGCAAGGCTCCGACACCGTGATGGCGCAGATCGCGGGCGACGCGCTCGGCGTGGGATTGGACGCGCTCCGCATCGTCCGCAGCGACACCGCCCGCGTGCCCGTGGATAGTTCCACCACCGCGAGCCGCTCCACCTACCATATGGGGCGCGCCGTCGTGGAGGCCGCCGACGCCCTCAAGCCCCGCATCCTCGAGGCTGCGGCGCAACTCCTCGAGCGCGACGCGGACAGCCTCGTCCTCGCAAGCGGCGGCGTCGCCCCGGCGGACGGCGGCGACGGCGTGACTTACGCCGAACTCGCCCGCCGCGTCGGATCGCCCCTCGCCGCCCAGGGCGAGTGCATCGTCGGCGGAACCTACGACGCGCCCGACGGCAAGACTTATCCCATCGCCTCCACGTTCTGGACGTTCGCCTCCTGCGCCGCCGAGGTTGAAATCGACGCGGAAACCGGCCAAATACGGATCGTCAAGGCGGCCGCCTCGGCCACGACCGGGACGGCGATCAACCCGCGCTCCATTGAGACGCAGTTGGAGGGCGGCGTCGGCCAGGAACTCGGCCCCACGCTCTTTGAGCGGATGACGTGGGACGACGGCGGCCAACTCCTCAACGCCGCGCTGTTGGACTACCCTCTCCCCACGATGGAGACGATGCCCGATTACGAGCCGCGCTACGTCGACCATCCGTTCGAGGGCGGCCCGTTCGGCGCGAAGGGCATGGGCGAGGTCGGAGCCGTCGTCGTCCCCGGCGCCGTCCTCAACGCCGTCTACGACGCGACCGGCGTCCTCTTCCACGAAATGCCCCTCCTCCCCCACAAGATCCTCGAGGCGCTCGAGGCCGCGCCGGAGCAGGCTCCCGCCGACGCCGCGCCCGCCCAGGGGCGGTAGCGTTCCGCCGCGCGCGGATTGGCGGCGTTCGCAATTCGGCGCGGAAGGGCTTGCGCGGCGTGATTTTCGGCGCCCGACCGCAGGCGCTTGCCAACGGCCGTCCGTTGGAGTATAGTGAGCGCGCAGGTCGCCGCTTGCGGACTTGTCAGGAGCGAGAGCGTTTGGCAGGCAGGGGGCGGGAAGGCCAATCTCAGCATCGGTTCGCCGTAGGCAGTTCGGAGGTCTCGAAGACAGTGGCAGAGGACGTCAATCGCTTGTTTGTGGGAAACATCCCGTTCCGGATGACGCAGGACGAACTGTACGACCTGTTCGCCCAGGCCGGAGGCGTCGCCTCCGTGCACATCCCGACGGACAGGGAGACCGGCCGCCCCAGGGGGTTCGGTTTCGTGCAGATGGACGACGAGGTCGGCAAGGACCAGGCCGTCCAGATGTTCAACGGCTACTCGGTGAGCGGGAGGGCGCTCGTGGTGAACGAGGCGCGCCCCCGCGAGCCGCGGTTCTAGCCGCCGCGCTATCCCGCGCGCAGCCAATCGCGCTTGACCCTCTCCCAACGACGGGAGCGGGCCAGGCGCAGTTGGCCGCGCCGCGGTTCACGCCAAGCCCCTCGTTTCGCGGCGCTCACACCGGGGCGATGTCCATATACTTCTGGCCGGAGCCGGTGCAGAGGAGCAGCGTCTCGGTTTCGGGGGCGAGGAAGCCGGAGGCGCGCAGTTTCCGGTAGCCCGCGAGCGTGGCCGCCGCCTCGGGCGCGGCCCATATCCCCTCGGTCTCCGCAAGTTCGCGCATCGCCGCGAGAATTTCCGCGTCGGCCACGGTCAGCGCCGTCCCCTTGCTTTCGCGCGCGGCGTCGAGGATGAGATAGTCGGCGACGGCGGAGGGGACGCGGATTCCGGAGGCTATCGTGCTCGCGCCCTCCCACGGCTCGGCATGCTGCGCGCCGCTTTCAAACGCGCGGACGAGCGGCGCGCAGCCCTCGGCCTGAACGATGATCATCATCGGACGCTCCGGGCCGATCCAGCCGAGGCGCTCCATCTCGTCGAACGCCTTCCACATTCCGACGATGCCGGTGCCGCCGCCGGTGGGGTAGACGATGGCCTCCGGCAAGCGCCAGCCGAGGTCTTCCGCGATTTCGTAGCCCATCGTCTTCTTGCCCTCCACGCGGTAGGGCTCGCGGAGGGTGGAGACGTCGAAGAGGCCGCTTTCGGCGGCGCGCTCGCGGGAGAGGCACCCGGCGTCGGATATGAGCCCGTCTACGATGACGAGATTCGCGCCCGCGATGGCGGCCTCGATCTTGTTGGCCTCCGGCGCGTCGGCGGGCATAAAGACGTGCGCCTCCATGCCGGCGCGGGCGCAGTAGAGGGCGAGCGCGCCCCCGGCGTTGCCGGCGGTGGGGACGGTCAGCCGCGTCAGTCCCAACTCTTTGGCGCGAGAGACGGCGGCGGACATCCCCCGCGCCTTGAACGTTCCGGTGGGGTTGACGCCTTCGTCCTTGATGAGGATGGCGCGGGCGCCGTGGGCGCGCTCGAGGCGCGGGGCGCGCAGCAGCGGCGTTCCGCCCTCGCCGAGCGTCACGATATTCGCCTCGTCGCGCACGGGAAGCAGTTCGAAGTAGCGCCACATCCCGCGCGGGCGGCGGGCGAACGCGGCGGGGTCAACCTCGCGGCGGGCGGCCTCCAGGTCGTATCGGGGATAGAGAACCTTTTGCGCGGCGGGCGAGAGCGAATGCGGCTCGTCGGCGCCGTAGGTCTCGCCGGTTTCGGTGCATTCGAGATGGGAGAGGTAACTTCGGATGGCTCAGCCTCCGGTGATGCGCCGCCAGAGGCGGGAGAGCGGGCTATGCGTCGGCGGCGCGTCTAGCAACTCGCCGCGCCAGCGCCGCTCCGTCGTCCGGCGGGGCCTCGCGAAGTAGAAGACGTAGGCGGCCACGAGGAGCGCGACGCCGACCCAGAGGAAGATCGTCGCGCCTGCGGCGTCAAGGAGGTTGAGCGCCAGCGCAACTATGAGGGACACGGCGCCCGCGAACGCGAGACGCCCCGGCGCGGGGCGCAGGGAGAAGCCCTGCCGTTGCGGAGGCGCCGGGCGCGGGCGGCGGCGGGCGCGCTCAGGCCGACGGCGCGGAGCCTGCTCTCCCGCCTCGGCGAGGATCTCTTCTATTTCGCGCTGATACCGCTCGGCCATCGCCGCGCTCCCATCCGCTGCGGAATGCGTAAGGGCCGCGCTCAGTGTAGCGCTTTGCGCCGGGGCGGGCGGCGGCAGCGTTGCGGACAGGCGGCTAGGGTCTCCGCGGCGTCAGCCGGGTACAACGCGGCCCACCGCAAGCGTCAGTCCGTCGGGCGGGGACGCCTGCCCCGACAGGATGACGTTGCCGACATCGTCCCGGCGCTTATTCGACCCCCAGCAGACGGGGACGCCGTCCCGCCAAGCGCAATGCGCCCCTAGCCCGCAGGCGAAACGGGAACCTATGCGGCGCGCGATTCGCTACGATAGATAGCGCGTATGCGCCTCCGCTATTGCATAGGAAATCTCGCGCTCGGCGGCCTGACGCTCCTCGCCGTCTTGCTGATCGCCGCCGCCTGCGACGGCGCATCCCCCACGCCCACAGCCTCCCCCACGCCCGCGCCAACGCCGACTCCCATCGCGTCGCCGACGCCCAGCCCCGCGCCGACGGCGACGCCGTCGCCGACCCCAACCGCGTCGCCCGTCCCCACGCCAACGCCAACTCCTACGCTTACCCCGACTCCTACGCCTATCCCGACGGCGACCCCAACGCCGGAGCCCACCGCCACGCCAACGCCTATCCCCACGGCGACACCTACGCCAGAGCCCACCGCTACGCCGACGTCTATCCCCACGGCGACCCCTACGCCGGAGCCGACGCCAACCTTCACTCCGACTCCTACGCCCTCTCCCACCGCGACGCCTACGCCTACGCTAACCCCCACTCCCGCAGGCTCGCCGACGCCCGCGCCCTACGATTACTTCGCCTATATTGACGGCGGGGACACGCACTCGTGCGGGCTGCGGCCCAGCGGCGTCGTGCTCTGCTGGGGGCGCGGAGAGGACGGGCAGGCCGCGCCGCCGCCCAACGTCCGGCTCACGGCGATGAGCAGCGGGCGCGGCCACGTGTGCGGCTTGCGAGAGGACGGCTCCGCGGTCTGCTGGGGCGACGATTCGGAACGCCAAGCGACGCCCCCGAGGTGGGTCGGCTTCACCGCTATCGCCAGCGGCTATGACCATACTTGCGCGCTCCTGTCCGACGCATCGGCCGTCTGCTGGGGAAACAACGACGAGGAGCAGTCCGCCCCGCCTCGCCACGTCGCGCTGACGTCGCTGACGGCGGGCTATCGCTTCACCTGCGGCCTGCGGCTAGACGACGGCGAGCCGGTTTGCTGGGGCGACGACGGATACGGGAGGGCGTCGCCTCCCGTGGGGCGGCTGGTTGCGATCAGCGCCGGCGCGCTGCATGCGTGCGGCCTCAAGGAAAACGGCGAGGCGGTTTGCTGGGGGCGCGGCAACTTCGAGCAGACGAAGCCCCCGGACGGCGACCGCTTCTCCGCAATCTCGGCGGGCGACCTCCACACCTGCGCCATCCGGCGCGACGGCGCGCCCGCTTGCTGGGGAGGCGAAAAACGCCACGGGGAAGCCGCGCCCCCGCGCGACGAACTGCTCTCCTCCATCAGCAGCTCCGTCCGCCACACCTGCGCCCTGCGGCTGGACAACACCGCCGTCTGCTGGGGCGACAACAGCGACGACCAGATATGGCCTCCGTTCTCCGCGCCGCAGCCCACGGCCACGCCCGCCGCGATGAGCGTCGAAGGGCAAGGGCGCGGCGAGGGGCGGGTTCGCCTGCGCTCCGGGTACTGGGACGTTCAGGTCATCGCGCGGGCGAACCGCGACTTCTCCGTTCCCGCCCCGCATCCCGCCGTCGACTTCGCGCTTTCGATAGACAGCGGCGAGGCGACTCCGTGGGAATTCACGCGAACCGCGGCGGCCAACATCGACGCCTCCGTCCGCGTGCTCGTCAGCGGCGAAATCGCGTCCGCCGACCTCGACCCAGGCGCTCAGACCGTGAGCGTCACCGAAGCCTCCGCCTTCGGCGAGTGGGTCATTCGCTTCTCGTATCGAGGCCCCGCGCCCACGCCGACGCCGACCCCCACGCCGACGCGGACGCCGACCCCAAGCCCTACGCCTCGGAGTTGACCGCGCCGCCCCCGCCGCGGATCTTCCCGCCCCTGGAGCCTCGCATAACCTGCCACCCTGCCCGCGTAGGCGGTAACCTACCTATAACCGTCATTCCCGCGTAGGCGGGAATCCAGTCGGCGCGATAGCGCCATGACGGGGCGCAACGCGCCCCGTCCCCAACCCCCCAGGGTGCCCCCCCGCCCTGCCCGCGAAAGCGGGGACTCGCGCAAGCGCCCGCCCCGCGTCACGTAATGACGCCTCTGTCCTTCAGGCTCACGTAGCCGCCGCGCGCCACGATGACGTGGTCCATCAGGCGAATGCTGAGCGCGCGGCCCGCTTCGATAACCTCCCTCGTGATCAGGATGTCGGCCTCGCTCGGCGTAGGGTCGCCGGAGGGATGGTTGTGCGCCATCACGATGCCGACGGCGTTCATCTGCACGGCCTCCCGAAAGATCTCGACCGGGCGGACGTTGACGGCGTCGACCGAGCCGACGAAAACGACGCGGGACGAGATCACCTGGTTGCGGACATTGAGGCAGAGGACGCGCAGTTGCTCCTGCGGCTCGAACTCCATTTCGGGCTTCACGATCCGCGCCGCGTCGTAGGAGGTCGCGATGACGGGCTTGGCCTCCTCGCCCGGCGACGCGGCGATGCGCTTGCCCAATTCCAAAGCGGCGAGGAGTTGCGCGGCTTTGGCCTCGCCGAACCCGTGAAACCCGCACAACTCGCCGTGCGAAACCCTAGCGAGCCGCTCCAGCCCGCCGGCCTGCGCGAGGAGGCGCGTCGCGAGAGCGACGACGCTCTCCGCCTTCGTTCCCGTGCGGAGGAGTATCGCCAGCAGTTCCGCGTCGCTGAGCGCGCCCGGCCCGGCGTCGCGCAGGCGTTCGCGGGGGCGCTCCCCGCCAGGCATATCGCGTATCAGCGTGGCGCGGGCGCCGGACTCCCGCAGGATCCGCTCGCCGCCGCCGCTAGCAATGGCGTTGGTCTCGGTCATAGCGTCATCATCGCCAGCGAAGCGCCGACCGCGCAAGCGCCGAATGTCGCGCGGCGTCTTCCGTCTCCAACTCCTCACGCGCAAGGGCGGCGGTTGGCGGCGTCCACCGCGTAGAGGAATGACGGGAGCGCCGAGTCCGATGAGGAGAACGAGCGCGGCAGGCGCCCCCCTACGCCAGCCGGTCTATCGCCAGCGTCGCTAGGCCGAGAAAGAAGAGAAAGCCCATGATGTCCGTCGCGGTCGTCACTACGACCGCCGAGGAGACGGCCGGGTCGTGCCCTAGGCGGCGCAGCGCGAGCGGCACGCCGGCGCCGACGACGCCCGCGACGACCATATTGCCGAACATCGCTAGGCCAAGGATCAGCCCGAGCAGCGGGCTGGACTCCCAGAGCATTGCGCCGACCGCGACGAGCGCGCCGAGGAAGACGCCGTTGAACGCGCCCAACGCCGCCTCGCGGACGAGCAGCCGCCTTCCGCGCCGCGCCCCAATCTCGCCCAGCGCCATGCCGCGCACGACGAGCGTCAGCGTTTGCGTTCCCCCGATGCCGCCCTGCCCCGCGACCACCGGCAGGAAGAAGGCGAGCGCGGCCATTCGCGCGATCGTGGACTCGAACAGGCTGATCACGCCGGCCGCCGCGAACGTCGTCGCAAGGTTCAGCGCCAGCCACGGCGCGCGGCTCCGCGCCGACCGACGGAACGAGGCGAGCGGACGCTCTCTGCCCATTCCGGCTATGCGGAACATATCCTCCGACGCTTCGGCCAACGCCGCGTCCCGCAGATGCTCCGCGTCTATCGCGCCCACGAGCGCGCCGGAGGCGTCCGTGACCGCAAGTTCCGAGAGGTGATGCCGCTCGACGAGGCGGGCGCACTCCTCCTGGTCCGCGCCCGTGTCCACCGACGCTTGCAGCGGGCGAATCAGATCGGCGACGAGGGCGCGGGGGCGGGCGAGCGCGATCCGCCGGATGCTGACGTAGCCGACGGGGCGGCCCGCGCCGTCCACCGCGAACACGGCGTTCGGAGCGCCGCGCTCCTCGGACGCCATCAGCCGCAGCAGATCAAGCGCCATCTCCGCCGTCGCGTCCGCCCGAACGCCCGACACGCGGGACATCAGCCCGCCCGCCGTCTCGTCCTGATACTGCAGCAGCGGAATGACCTCTTCCGCCTCGCTCATTCCGGCGAGCGCCGCCTCCGCCTGGTCGGAGGGCAGCGCGTGCAGAATGTCCGCCGCGACGTCGGGGGAGAGTTCGTCAAGCGCCCTCGCCGCGTCTTCCGGGGCGAGGAGTTGCGCGACCTCGGCGGCGTCCTCCGGCGCCAACTCCTCGAGCACGGGAGCGACGGCTGCGGCGTCCATCGCGTCGAGGAGCGCCTCCCGCGCCTCGCCCGGGAAGTCGAGCACGACGTCGGCTTGGTCGGCGGGGTGCAGCGTGAGCAGGGCGCGAACGGCATCGCCGATGCGCTCGCCCTCCACGAACCCGCGCACCGCCTCCGCGGTCTCCTCGACCATTTGGCCGGAAACGACGGGCGGCGCCGCCTCTTCCTCCGTTCGTTCGCGCCGTTCGCGCTCGCTTTCGGGCGTCTCCGCCATTGGCCAACCCCTTCCTCAGAGACCTTTGCGTAACTTACTTGCGCCGGTAGGCTCCCGCTTTCACGGGCGGGGGGCGACCCTCACCCCCGGCCCCTCTCCCAGAGGAGAGGGGGGATTGGGCGCTTCGCGGCGCTATGGATTCCGCCTGCGCGGGCAGGGCGGCGGGTTATGCAGAGGTCGCGTTCTGGGGATTAGCATACCCGCAAGCGGGCGGCGTCTGCGCTCCGCGCCTCATGGATCCCGGCCTGCGCGGTCAGGCGGCGGCTATGCGTCCCTCATCTTTCGCGCGGCGCGGGGGACGGCGGGCGCCATTGACGACGGGCGCGCGACGGCGTAACTTTGCGCTTGCGCGCGCGGCGGACGCGCGGCGTGAACGGCGAAAGCGGCGATTCGGCAAGGAGGCAATGCGATGACGATGAACTACGACCCGGCTCACGCGCCCGTTTTCGAGCGCATCGACGCCTACGAGGACTGGCAAAAGAGCGAAGGCGCGATGCTCCACGGCGGCTTGTACATCCGCGACCTGTACTCGCTCGAACTCGCGCATTGGGCGCGCAAAGGCTGCGACGGCGCCGTTGTCTACCTCGACGGCGACGAGGACACCGACGAGCACGTGATCGAGATCGGCCCGGCGGGCAAGACGAACCCCGAACGCTACATGTTCAACGAGGTCACCTACGTCCTCAGCGGGCGCGGCGCGACCTCCGTCTGGTACGACGAGGACCGCAAGCAGACGTTCGAGTGGGCGGAGGGCGCGTACTTCTCCGTGCCGATGAACGCCTGGCGGCAGCACTTCAACGGGAGCGGCTCCGAGCCGACGCGCATGGTGTCGGTCACCAACTTGCCGGGCATGCTGCGCCGCTTCATCGCGCCGGAGTTCATCTGGGACAACCCGTTCGTCTTCCCCGACCGCCTGACCTCCGACGAGGGGTGGGCCGCGGGCTCCGGCTCGATGTACAAGGGGCGCGTGTGGGAGACGAACTTCCTGCCGGACGCGGCGAATATGCCGATGCCGGACTGGCACGAGCGCGGCGCGGGCGGCACGAACATCATGCTCTCCCTCGCCGACAACACGGTGTCCTCCCACATTTCGGAGTTCCCCGTGGGCACCTACAAGAAGGCGCACCGCCACGGCCCCGGCGCGCACCTCCTCATCACCGGCGGCGTCGGCTTCGCGCTCGTCTGGAAGGAAGAGGATATGTCCGACCTCGTGAAGGCGGACTGGCAGCGCGGCAGCCTCTACCTCCCGACGCAGGACTCGGAGAACGAGTACTTCCATCAGCACTTCAATGTCGGCACGACGCCCGCGCGCTACATCAATATGAGCCCCTCCAACTCGCGGAAGTACGCCTACCGGCGCGGGATCAACGACCCGACGAAGCAGGGCGAGATCCGCGCGATGGTGAGCATCAAGGAGGGCGGCATCCAGTTGGAGTACGAGGACGAGGACCCGCGGGTGCACCGCATCTTCGAAGAGGAACTCGCCAAGCACGGGCAAGAGTGCCGGATGAAGAACCTCGTCCCGGACTGCTCCGGCGTCCACGGCCCTGAGAACAAGAAGGGGGAACTCAAGGCTTGGGATTAGGGGCGGGAGGGGCGGCAACCCTCACCCGCCGCTTCGCGGCTGCCCTCTCCCTAGCAGGGAGAGGGCGGGGGCGGCGCTTTGCGCCTGCGCGGGCGCCCGCGTTCGCGGGCAGGGCAACCCGCGCCCGCCGCTTCGCGGCTGCCCTCTCCCTAGCAGGGAGAGGGCGGGAGCGGCGCTATCGCGCCGCGCCGTCTGGATTCCCGCCTACGCGGTCAGGGCGGCAGTTAACGGGACGATGCGCGCGCAGGAGGAAATCGCGGTGAGCGCTAGTGCGGAGGCGGCGTGACGGCGCCGCCGGATGGGGGCGCGCCCGCCGGCGCTATGGACGCGGAGCCGGCGCGGCGAATCGGCCCCGCCGCCGTCGTCGGCGCGACGTCGTGGGGAACGACGCTTGCGCTGATGCTCGCGCGGCTCGGCGCGGACGTCCGCCTGTTGGCGCGAACGGACGCGGAGGCCGAGCGGCTCGCGGCGGACGGCGAGCACGCGGAGCGACTGCCCGGCCATCGCTTCCCCCCGTCGCTGCGCGTCACGGCGGATTGGGGCGCCGGAATGCAGGGCGCGCCGTTCACGCTGTTCGCCGTCCCAAGCCAAACGCTGCGGGAAAACGCCCGCCGCGCCGCGCCCTGCCTCCCGCAAGGAGCGGTCGTCATTTCCGCGTGCAAAGGCTTGGAGCGCGGAACGTTCCGGCGGATGAGCGCGGTTCTGGAGGAGGAAATGGCGGACGCCGCCCCGCGGGTCTGCGCGCTCTCCGGCCCGAATCTCGCCCGCGAGGCGGCGCAAGGGCTGCCCGCGTCGGCGGTCGTCGCGTCGGCGAACGCGGACGCGGCGGCGCAGGCGCAGGCGCTCCTCAACTCGCCGACGTTCCGCGTCTACACGAACCGCGACGTGATCGGAACGGAACTTGCGGGCGCGCTGAAGAACGTGATCGCCATCGGCGCGGGAGCGTGCGAGGCGCTTGCGCTCGGCGACAACGCCAAAGCCGCGTTCCTCGCGCGCGGGCTCGCGGAGATGACGCGGTTGGGCGTCGCGGCGGGCGCGGACGCGGCGACGTTCGCGGGCGTCGCGGGATTCGGCGACCTGATGGCCACCTGCTCCAGCCCGCTGAGCCGCAACCGCAGATTGGGCGTCGCGCTGGCGGAAGGGCGCTCGCTGGCGGAAGCGCTGGCGTCGCTCGGCGGGCAGGTCGCGGAGGGCGTCGCGGCGACGGAGGCGGCGTTGGAGATGGCCGCCGCGCTGGGCGTCGAAATGCCCATCGCGGAAGCGACGGCGCGCGCGCTGTTCAAGGGCGAGGCTCCCCGCGATGTCCTATGCGACCTGATGACGCGCGCGCCGAGGGGAGAGTAGCGCAATGGCCGACGGCGCGGACGACGCGAACGGCGTCGAGGAGCGCGTCGCGGAGTGGCGCCGCGGCCGTGCGGCCGCCGACCCCTCTCTTGAGGCCGAACTGCGCGAGCGGACCGCGGCGCTGACGGCGGCCGGGCTCAGCCTTGACGAGGCGTTTCTGATCGCGGCGGGGCGCGTAGGGGAGCGCGACGCGGCGTCGCGGGAGTTCGCTGCGATGCGCGCGCAGCGGCTATGGGGGCAGGCCGGCGAGGCGCATCCCCTCGCCCCGGCGGACCCCGTCCGCTCGGGGCGCCGCGAGTTCGGCGTCGCCTTGCTCCTCGCGGTCGCCGCCGGGGCCGTCGTGGGCATTCCCAATGTGTTCGATCCCGTCGGCGACGACTCTTTCTACTACCGCAACGCCGTCGTTTTGGTCTTGGCGCTCCTCGCGGGCTATTTCGCGTGGAAGCGCGCGTTGAGCCGGACCGGTTGGCTATGGCTCGCCGCGCCGTTCGCCGTCGCCGCCGTGTTCGCCAACGCCTACCCGTACACGCTCGGATCCGGCAGCGCGTCGGGCGACCTCGCTTTTCTGCATCTGCCCATCGCTCTGTGGGTCGTCGTGGGCGCGGCCTACGCCGGAGCGCGATGGCGGACGGTCGAAGGCCGCATGGCGTTCGTGCGCTTCTCCGGCGGCTGGTTCGTCACCTACGTCCTCATCGCGCTTGGCGGGGGCGCGCTCGTCGGCGTGGCGCAGGGCATGTTCAGCGCCATAGACGTCGACGCGGGCGACTTCCTGTTTAGTTGGGTCGTCCCGTCCGGCGCGGCGGGCGCCGTTCTCATCAGCGCGTGGCTGGCCTTGACGTGGGGGAGGGCGATAGAGCAGGCGGCGCCGATGCTCGCCCGCGTGTTCACGCCGCTCGTCGCCGTCGCGCTCCTCGCCTTCCTCGCGGCGATGGCGTTGACGGGCAGAGGCATCGGCGCCGACCGCGACGCGCTGATCGCGTTCGACCTGCTGCTGGCGCTCGTGCTCGGCCTGCTGATCTACGTCGTCGCGTCCCGCGACCCGGCCGCGCCGCCCAACGCATTCGACTGGCTGTCGGCGGCGCTCGTCGTCAGCGCGCTGATCGTGGACGCTGCGGCGCTCGCCGGCATCGCCTCGCGCATCTCCGACTTCGGATTCAGCCCGAACAAGACGGCGGCGCTGGGCGAGAATCTCGTCATCTTGGCCAACCTCGGATGGTCGGCCTGGCTCTACGGGCGGTTCCTGCTACGCAGGGGCTCGTTCCGAGCGATGGAGCGCTGGCAGACCGCCTACCTGCCCGTGTACGCGGTCTGGGCGGCGTTCGTCGTCATCGTCTTCCCGCCGCTGTTCGGCTTCGCGTAGGGAGTTTGGCGTTGCGTGACGGCGCCGCGTTCGGTAGGTTCCGCACCCCTACCCGAGTCCGTAGAACCGCGTGGGGTTGTCCCGCGCGATCTTCTCGGCGACGCCCGACGGCAGATCCTCGCGCCGCCGCAGGATCGCGTGCGCCTCGATCTCGGCGGAATGGTCGGCGTGCGTGTAGTCCGTGCCGATAATGAGGTTGTCCTCGCCCGTCGTCTTCAGAACGTAGGGCAGGTCTTCGTGCGTCTGGCAAGCGACGTAGAAGCGCCCCTGCCGGATGAGGTCTTGCCCCAACTCGAACGCCCCCATCCAGCCGGAGCGCTCATGCCGCGCCTGCAGTTCCGCCATCGCGTAGGGCACCCACGACGACATCGTCTCGATGAAACCGACGCGCAGCCTGGGGAACTTGGCGGGCAGCCCCGCCGTTACCATCGAGATGAAGGCGTCAATCGGCGAGAGGCTGAAGTTGTACATCGTCAGGTGCGACGAGAGCGTGTCGGTCACCGCCGGGTCGCCCGCCGCGATATGGATGCAAATCGGCATATCCAGATCCTGGGCGGCCTCGTAGAGCGGGAAGAAGTACGGGTCGCTCGCCGACCTGCCGCCCGCCTCGACTCCGCGCTTGAACACGCCGCACGCCCCATGCGCCCGCCCCCACTCCAACTCCTCGGCGGCCTTCTCGATGCTCAGCATCGGCGGAACGACAACCCAGCGGAGGCGTCCGCCGCTCTCCTCCGACTTCGCGCCGAGCCAGCGGTTGTAGGAGCGGACGAGCGCGTACTCGACATCGGGCTTCGCGGTGACGGCGGTCAGGAAGAGCGTGGGGTACATCACCTGCGCGTCCACGCCCAGCCGGTCCATATCGCGGAGGCGCGCGGCCACGTCCGTCAATTCGCGCGTCTCGACCGTCGTGCCCGTGCGGACGTCGTCGCGGTTGCGGCGGATGCGGAGCGCGCCGTCGATGCTCCAGAAGCGGTTGTAGCCCTTCGGCGCCAGCGCCGGGTCAACCCAGCCGTCGGGCGGCGATATGGTGAGCGGGCGGAAGCGCTCGTGCTCCGGCGACAGGAACGCCCACGTCTCCTCGTTCTCGTCCACGTGCGTATCGGCGTCAACGACGGGCATCGCGCAGCCTCCTAGCGGGCATCCTTGCGCGCGGGAGTATACGCTCAAGGCCAACCGTCGCATAACTTCCCCTTCCCGCCCCCCCCAAATCAGACACCCGCCCCTTGCGCCCCCGCGCGCCCCATCGCGTACAATGCCCAGCGCAATGACGACGCAAGCCGACAACGAGCCCGCAGCCCCTCCGCGGCGACGAACCTTCGGGGATGTCCTCGCCGAGATCCGCGACGGCGCGACGAGCGAGCCCGCCAAAGGCGCCGCTTTCGAGCGGCTCGTCAAGCGCTACTTCCAGCAGGACGCCCTCTACTCGCAGACGTTCTCCAACGTCTGGCTCTGGAGCGAGTGGCCGGGCAACCCCGGCCGCCCCGACATGGGCGTCGACATCGTCGCCGAACTCAGGAGCGGCGCCGGCCTCGCCGCCATCCAGTGCAAGTTCTACGCCCCCGACGCCTACATCGACAAGGCCGAGATCGACTCCTTTATGACCGAGTCCGGCCGCGAAGGCTTCGTCGAACGCTACATCGTCACGACCACGTCCAACTGGAGCCGCAACGCCCTCGCCGCGCTCCCCGGCCAGCAGATCCAGACGATCCGCATCGGCCCCCAAGACTTCGAGTTGTCCTCCATAGATTGGGCCGCATTCCGCCTCGACGAGCCCCAAACGATGGAGCGCAAGGAGCCCAAGCGGACGCGCCCCCATCAGCAGGAGGCCATAGACGACGTCATCGCCGGATTCGAGGCCAATGACCGCGGCAAGTTGATTATGGCCTGCGGCACGGGCAAAACCTACACCGCCCTCCGCATCGCCGAGCAGACGGCGCCGCCCGGCGGCGCCATCCTCTTCCTCACGCCATCCCTGCAACTCGTCTCCCAATCCCTCCGCGACTGGGCCAACGACATGGTCGCCCCGATGCGATTCTTCGCCGTCTGCTCCGATCCCACCGTCGGCAAGACAAACGTCGGCAGGGCGAGAGCCCGCCGCGCCGACGAGGACGAGGCCGAAATCGAATCGTTCGAAATGGTCATTCCCGCCACGACGTCCGCCGAGAAATTGCTGACGAACTGGCCGCAGCGCTCCGCCGGCGACGATGCGGACGCGGAAGGCGAGCCCCGAAACGTCATCTTCTCGACCTACCAGTCGCTGGACGTCGTCATCGACGCCCAGACGAAAGGGCTGCCCGAATTCGACCTCGTCGTCTGCGACGAGGCGCACCGCACGACCGGCGTGACGCTCGCCAACGCCGACGAGTCGGAATTCACCAAAGTCCATTCCGACGGCAACCTCCGGGCGAAAAAGCGCC
Source organism: Dehalococcoidia bacterium (assembly GCA_965242755.1). GTDB lineage: Bacteria > Chloroflexota > Dehalococcoidia > Lucifugimonadales > Australimonadaceae > Bin16. The sequence continues at coordinate 216,251 of OZ251500.1, forward strand.
TCTATATGACCGCCACGCCGCGCATATTCTCCGAAAAGAGCAAGGGCAAAGCGCGCGAGGCCGACGCGGCGCTCGCCTCAATGGACGACGAAGCCGTCTACGGCCCCGAATTCCACCGCCTCGAATTCGGCAAAGCCGTCGAGAACGAACTCCTCTGCGACTACCGCGTCATCATCTTCGGCGTCAGCGAGCAGGCCGTCGCAAGCGACGTGCAAGCCGCCCTCTCCTCCGGCGAGGGCAACCTGAACCTCACCGACGCCGCCAAGATTGTCGCCAGTTGGAACGCCCTCTCCAAGCAGAAGAGCGAATACGAGGACTTCGAAAGCGACCCCGAACCCATGCGCCGCGTCGTCGCCTTCGCAGGCCGCATCCAACAGTCGAAAGACTTCGCCAAAGCGTTCAACGGCGCGATCAGCGAATACAAGGAGCGCAACGGCATCCGCGACGCCCTTGTCTACACGTCGGACCACGTCGACGGAACGATGAACTCGATGCGCCGCGCCGAGAAGTTGCAGTGGCTCAAGGCCGACGCGGAAGGCGAATGCCGCATCCTCTCCAACGCCCGATGCCTCACCGAAGGCGTCGACGTGCCCGACCTCGACGGCGCCCTCTTCCTCTCCCCCCGACGCTCCGTCGTCGACGTCGTCCAAGCCGTCGGCCGCGCCATGCGGAAAGCCGAAGGCAAGAAGTTCGGCTACATCGTCATCCCCATCGCCGTCGCCCCCGACGGCGACTACAAGAAGTCGATCCTCGACAGCAATTACAACCCCACCTGGCAGGTGCTCCAAGCGCTCAAGGCGCACGACGAATCGTTCTACGATTCCCTCAACCAGACCGACCTCCGCCTCAACAACGGCAAAGTCTCCGTCATTTTCGACGAATCGCTCAAGACGGCGGACAGCGAGGCGGACGCCGCGCAAGCCGCAGGCGAAATCGCCCAGCAGATCGCCCTCCCCATCTCCGAAGAACTCCGTGCGGCGCTCTACGCCAAAATCGTCGACTCCCTCACCGACAAGCACTACTACCGCCGATGGGCCGCGGACGTCCAGCGCATCAGCGAGGAGTACGAAGCCCGCATCAACGCCCTCCTCGACTCCGGCGACCCCCGAATGAACGACGAATTCGACGCCTTCCTCGCCTCCCTCCGCCGCGACGTCAACGACGGCGTCACCCGCGAGGCCGCCGTCGAAATGCTTGGCCAGCACCTCGTCTCCAAACCCGTCTTCGACGCCCTCTTCGAAGGCGGCGAATTCGCCCGCCGCAACCCCGTCGCCCAGGGGCTGGACCGCATCACCGACTACCTCAACGGCGAGCACAGCGCCGAAAACGAGCGCCAGCGCCTCTCCCGCTTCTACGACAGCATCCACCGCCGCGTCCGCAAAGTCGACAGCGCCGAAGCCAAACAGCAGATCATCAAAGACCTCTACGGCGAGTTCTTCAGACTCGCTATGCCCAAAGCCGCCGCCTCCCTTGGCATCGTCTACACCCCCGTCGAAGCCGTGGACTTCATCCTCCGCTCCGTCGAAGACGTCCTCCGCGCCGAATTCGGCGCCTCCCTCGCAGGCGAGGGCGTCCATATCCTCGACCCCTTCGTCGGCACCGGCACGTTCATCGCGCGCCTCCTCTCCGGCGGATTCGCAGGGGAGCGCGAAAACCTCGCCCGCAAGTACGCGGGCGAACTCTACGCCAACGAGATCGTCCTCCTCGCCTACTATGTCGCCGCCGCCAACATCGAAGCCGCCTACCGCGACGCCGTCGGCGCCCCAGACTACGCCCCCTTCCCAGGCGTCGCCCTCGCCGACACCTTCCAACTCGCCGAATACCGCAACCGCCCGACCCTCTCCGACGCCTTCATCCAAGGCAACAGCGAGCGCATCGACCGCCAAACCGCCGCCGACATCCGCGTCATCATCGGCAATCCCCCATGGTCCATCGGCCAGCGCAGCCAGAACGACGACAACCAGAATCGGGAGTACCCCGCCCTCCGCGCTCGCATCAGCGAAACCTACGCGAGCAGGAGCGACGCCAAACTCCAGCGGTCGCTTTACGATACCTACGTCCAGGCCATCCGCTGGGCGTCCGACCGCATTAGCGAAAGCGAGCGCGGGGGCGTCGTCGCCTTCATCACCAACGGCGGATTCATCGACAGCATCGGCGGCGACGGCCTGCGAAAGTCGCTCATGGAGGAGTTCCACAAGGTCTATTGCTTCAACTTGCGCGGCAACGCCTTGACATCGGGCGAGCGCAGGCGCAAGGAGAAGGACAACGTCTTCGGAATGGGGACGAAAACCACGGTGGGCGTCCTCATCTGCGTCAAAAAGCCGGACGCGCCGAACGGCGCCGCGCTCCTCTACCGCGACATCGGCGACTACCTCTCGAGGGAGGACAAACTCGCCTACCTCGCCGGCAACCGCTTAGCCGGTTTGCCCTGGGAAACCATCGTCCCCAACGCCGCCGGCGACTGGATCAACCAGCGCAGCGACGAATTCCCAACGCTGTTCCCGCTCTACGGCGAAGGCGGCGTGTTCATTCTCAACAGCCTCGGCATCGTGACCGCCCGCGATGCGTGGTGCTACAACTTCAGCCGCCGCGTGGTGACCGAGAAGACCCGCGAGATGATTGACTTCTACAACGCGCAAGCGCAGCTGAGGCGCGCGGACGACGCCGACCACGCGAAGTTCAGTTGGAGCCGCAAGACCCAGAGGCTTGCCCAGCGAGGCGTCGCCCTCCAGCACGACGAGGACAGGATATTCGCCAGCGTCTACCGCCCGTTCTGCAAACAGAACGCCTACTTCCAGCGCGGAGTCAACGAAGAGATAGGCCAGCAGGAGCGCATCTATCCGTCTGCGGAGACGGCCAACATCGGCATCTCCGTCAGCGAGAAGGCGGAGCGGTTGGCTTGCTTGATGACCGACTGCTTGCCCAACCTGTCTACGTTCAGCGCGACGAGCCAATACCTGCCGCGCTGGACCTACGCGCGCACCGCGGTGGGGAACGGAAAGCGCGAGCGCGTCAGCAACATCAGCCCGGCCGCGCTCGCCGCCTTCCGCAAGCGCTACGAAACGGACGCCATCACGGAGGACGACCTCTTCCACTACTGCTACGGCGTTCTCCATCACGAGGGCTACCGGACGAAATTCGCCAACGACCTGGCGAAGGAGGCCGCCCGCGTGCCGATGGCCGCGTCGCTCGACGACTTCGCAGCGTTCGCGGAGGCGGGGCGCGAACTCGCGGAGTTGCACGTCAACTACGAAAGCGTCGAGCCCTACCCGCTGCAGGAGGAGCCCTCCGACCTCTTCAGCATCTCCGCGCCGGGCGCCTACCGCGTCGAGAAGATGGCCTACGCCGGCAAGCGCCCCGACCTCGACAAGTCGCGCATCGTCTACAACGAGGGGATAACGCTCTCCGGCATCCCCGCAATCGCGCACGACTACCGGCTAGGCTCGCGCTCCGCGCTCGACTGGCTAATCGACCGCTACCAAATCAAGCGCGACAAGGACAGCGGCATCCTGAACGACCCGAACGCCTGGGCGGACGAGCGCAACGCCCCGCGCTACATCCTCGACCTAGTGAAGCGCATAACCGCCATAAGCGTCCGAACAACGCAAATCGTCCGAGCCCTCCCGTCGCTCCCCGATTGCGGGTGAGGCGTAGCGCGCGCCCACGGCGCGCAAGCGCCGATGCCCCCCTCTCCCTCTGGGAGAGGGGCCGGGGGTGAGGGTTGCGCGCAAGCGCCAATGCCCCCTCTCCACTCGGGAGACCTTTGCGTAACCTACCGCCCTGACCGCGTAGGCGGGAATCCAGTCGGCGCGAAGCGCCGCTCCTCTCCTACGCAGCGCCCTCGCCCTGCCCGCTAAAGCGGGAACCTACTGGAGCGCCTGAGTTATGCAAAGGTCTCCTCCGGGAGAGGGGCCGGGGGTGAGGGTTGCGCGCAAGCGCCAATGCCCCCTCTCCCTCTGGAGACCTTTGCATAACCTGCTGCCCTGCCCGCGTAGGTGGAATCCGGGCGGCGCGCAAGCGCCGCTCCTCTCCTACGTAAGCGCCTCGTCATTCCCGCGAAAGCGGGAACCTACTGGGGCAGAGAAGTTATGCAAAGGTCTCCTCTGGGAGAGGACGCCGCAGAAGCGGCGGGTGAGGGTTCGGGACGCTGCGAAGCGGCGCGCGCGGGTTCGGGCAGCCCCTCTCCCTCTGGGAGAGGGCAGCCGCGCAGCGGCGGGTGAGGGTTCAGGGGACGCCGTCCCCTAGGCGTCATTCCCGCGTAGGCGGGAATCCAGATCGGCGCGCAAGCGCCAATGCCCCCCTCTCCCGCTGGGAGAGGGGCCGGGGGTGAGGGTTGCGGGGCGCAACGCGCCCCGCATTCCCCCCAGAATCTCCGCCGCGCGCCGAATTCGGCGGATTCGTCGGATTGGCGCAGGCGCATAGCCGAATTGCGCCGAATCGTTGCGCTATCCTCTGCGTCGTCGGCGATAATGCGCGGGAGAAGAGCGTTCTTTCGGCGGGAAACGCGCCATTGACAGACGCGGCGGGCGCTCCGTAAATTCTCCGCGTTGCGCGCCTCTCCCTCCTCTCCCCCGCGCCCGGGGCAAGACGGGGCCGGCCGCGCCGAGCGGGACGCTTTCGACGTCCGCTCCCGCGCTTCTTTGGCGCTAGGCGGGCTTTGCCTATGAACGGAAGATCGGAACTGCGCCTCCTGTCGGACGGCTCCATCCGCCTCGACGGGGGCGTGCTCTTCGGGCAGGTGCCCAAGAGCCAGTGGCAGGACTGGATGTCGGCGGACAGGCGCAACCGCGTCAAGCTCAGCCTCAACTGCCTGCTCGTCCGCATCGGACAGCGCAACTTCCTCATCGATACCGGCGTCGGGCCCAAGCGCTCCAAAGAGGAGCGCGACCAGTTCGGCCTCTCGACGAGCCAACTCCTCTCGGAACTGCGCTCCAACGGCCTCAACCCCGGCGACGTGCACGGCGTCGTCCTGACCAGCCTCCACTTTGAGCACACCGGCGGCTGCACGCGGGTCAACCGGCGCGGCGAGTTCATCCCCACCTTCCCCAACGCAACCTACTACGCCCAGCGCGAGGCGCTCGAAGAGGCCACCTCCCCCACCGACCGCCACGTCAACGGCTATGTCCCCAACGACTATATGCCGCTGTACGAAAGCGGCAGGCTGCAACTCGTGGACGGCGAGGAGACGATCGTCCCGGGGCTGCAGGCGCGGCGAGCGAGCGGGCCGTACCAAGGCCACCAGATCGTCGTCGTCACGCACGGCGGCGAGCGCATCGCCTTCCTGGGCGACCTCGTGCCGACCCACTACCACCTCCTTCCCGAGTGCATCGCGGCGAGCGACCTGCACCCGGAGGAGACGATGCACACGAAAAGCGGCGTGCTCGACGAGGCGGTGCGCGACGGCTGGATCCTCGTCTTCTCGCATGAGGTGGACACGCCGTCCGGCTACATCCAGGAGCGCGGAGGCCGGCGCTCGCTGCGGCCCGTCGCCCTCTGATGAGCGCGGCGTCCGCCCCCGCCCAACGCCCGGACTCCCGCGGCGAGGAGCGCGGCCGGGGCGCGTCCTAACGCAACGAGCCGCCGCCGTGCCCTACACCCCCATCCACAACTACGGCGTCATCGGCGATATGAACTCGTGCGCGCTCGTGAGCGACCGCGGCTCCATTGATTGGGCGTGCTTCCCCCGATTCGACTCGCCGAGCGTCTTCGCCGCCATCTTGGACGACGCCAAGGGCGGCTACTGCTCCCTCGCGCCGCAGGGCGAGGCCGCCGCGACGCAGCGCTACGTCCTCGACGCCACCGTCCTGGAGACGACCTACGCGACGGACGGCGGCGAGGCCGTCGTCTCCGACTTTATGACGCATCCGCCCGCGCGCAATCCCGTCGCGCCCCACGAGATCATCCGCGTCGTCCGGGGCGTTCGCGGCCGCGTGGCGATGCGCCTCGAATTCCAGCCGCGGCTCGACTACGCGCGCGGCGCGACGACGATAACGCTCGTCCGCAACGGCGCGCTCGCCGCGCACCCCGACAGCGCGCCCCTCGCCCTCGTCGCGGGCGCGCCGCTCGCCATCGAAGCCGCGCCCGACGGCGGCGAGCGCGCCGTCGCGGAGTTCACAATCGCCGAGGGCGAGCATATCGAGTTCGCAATCGCCTACGGCGTCGAGCGTTTGCCCTCCACGCGCTCGATGGACTGCCGGGGGAAGATGGAGCGCGTCATCCGGCGCGACCACGCATCCGTCGCCAAACTCTCCTACGACGGCTACCTCCGCGACGCTTTCGTCCGCTCCTACCTCACCGTCCGCCTGCTGATCTACGAGCCGACGGGCGCAATCGTCGCCGCGCCGACCACGTCGCTGCCGGAGTCGCTGGGCGGCGTCCGCAACTGGGATTACCGCTTCTCCTGGCTGCGGGACAGCGCGTGGACGCTCGGCATCCTCTATCGGATCGGCGACCCGCACGAGGGCGAGGCGTACATCGAGTGGGTCGTCGAGCACTGCCTGGGCACGTTCGAGCATATGCAGATCCTCTTCGGCATCGCGGAGGACAGCGTGCTGGAGGAGACGGAGTTGACGCATATGGAGGGCTACGAGCGGTCGCGGCCCGTCCGCATCGGCAACGACGCCGCGCATCACCGGCAACTGGACGTGTTCGGCGAGGTCGCGCTGAGCCTCGCCGTGTTCCATCGCTACTCCGGCAACCTGTCCGACAACGGCTGGATCCTCTTGGAGCGCATGGCCGACCTCGCGTCGTGGACGTGGCGGCGGCCGGACCGGGGGATATGGGAGGTGCGCGGGCCGGAGCGGCACTTCGTCTACTCCAAAGTGATGTGCTGGGTCGCGCTCGACCGCGCCGTCAAACTTGCGGAGTCGCACGGGTTCACGGGCAACGTCGAGCACTGGCGCGAGCAGCGCGACGCGATACGCGAAGACGTGCTGGAGCGCGGCTGGTCGGACGCGAAACAGAGTTTCGTCCAGGCCTACGGCTCCGAGGCGATAGACGCGAGCGCGCTGCTCATTCCGTTCCTCGGCTTCCTGCCCGCCGACGACCCGCGCCTGCGCTCCACGGTGCGCCGCGTGCAGCAGGAACTGGCGGACGGCCCGTTCGTGCGCCGCTACCGCGTGGACGAGGCGGACGACGGCTTGGAGGGCGAGGAGGGCGCGTTCTACATCCTCAGCTTTTGGCTCATCGGCTCGCTCCTCGTGATCGGAGAGCGGGAGGAGGCGCTCGCGCACTTCGAGACGGTCTACGAGACGGCGAGCCCGCTGGGCCTCTTCGCCGAAATGCACGACCCCGCCAGCGGGCGAGCGCTAGGCAACTTCCCGCAAGCGTTCAGCCACATCGGCTTCGTGCACACCGTCCGCAACATCAACGAACTGCTCCGAAACCGCGAATACGAAGAGGAACTGCAGGCGTGAGGGGGCGCTCAACTGGACTTCCCAGTAAGTTCGTTAGGACGTCGAAGACGTCGTAGCCCTGCACGGGGACGCCGAGTTCTCTGGCGCAGGCGATTTCGACGGAGCCGCCGCCGATGAAGGGGGAGACGACGCGGGAGAGGCGGCTGGGGAGATTCTCGACGACGTGGCCGACGGCGAGGCTTTTGCCTCCGGCGTAGCGGAGGGGGAGCCCGTTGTATCTGCCGTACTTGTAGCGTCCAGCGCTGCGGAGGGATGCGAGGAAGGCGTCGCGGGTTCCGCGTCCGTCGAGGGCGGCTTGCCCGCGCAAGGGTTTGTAGGCGGCGCGGGGCTCGGCGAGGGCGTCGCGCTCCATCACTCGGAATTCGGCCATCCTTCGTTCGCGCTCGTTACGCCGTCGGGCGGGATGCGGGAGGAGTCGCGCTATCGGCGTTCCCGTAGGCGCGACCGTACACCGCTCCGGTCGGGTCTGTCCATAAGCGGATGGCCGATTCCGCGGCGGGCGCTAGGCTGCGGCGGGCGCTTCCGCTTGGGCGTCGGCTTCGATGGCGGCGTTCATCGCGGCGATGGCGACTTCGATCTGGCCGTCGTCGGGGGGGCGCGTGGTGAACGATTGGAGCGCGAGGCTTGGGAGGGAGAATGCGCGGACGATAGCGTTGCCGCTGTGCGCGGCGTTGAGGCGGATCACCTCGTAGGAGACGCCCGCGATGACGGGAATGAGGACGATGCGGGAGGCGATGCGCCAGGGCAGGTCGGGCGTGCCGAGGAACGCGAACACGATGATGGAGACGATCATCACGGTGAGCAGGAAGGCGGTGCCGCAGCGGGGGTGCGCCGCGGGAAAGCGTCGGACGTTGCCGCGCTCGAGGGGGAGGGCCGCCTCGTGGGTATGGACGGCCATGTGCTCCGCCGCGTGGTAGCCGAAGACGCGCTTGATGCTGGGCATCATGCCGATGAGGCCGAGGTAGAGGAAGAAGATGAGGAGGCGCAGAACGCCCTCCGCCGTGTTGCTGAGGATGGAGTTGTCGGTGAAGCGGTCAACGAATCCGGCGGTGATGAGGAGCGGGAGGATGAAGAAGAGGCCGACGCCGAGTCCGAGCGAGATGGCGAGGGTGACGGCGAGCGCGGCGGGGGGAATGGGCTGCTCGTCGTCCTCGTTTTCGCCGGACGCGACTTGCGCGGACCACGTGAGGGCGCGCATGCCGACGACGAGCGATTCGGAGAGGACGAGCGTTCCGCGGATGAAGGGGATGCGGCGCCAGCGGTTGACGCTCCACGAGGGGACGGGGCGGACGACGGTTTTAATGACGCCGGTGGGGTGGCGGGCGGCGATAGAGTAGACGCGACGGCCGCGGATCATCACGCCTTCGATGACGGCTTGGCCGCCGTAAGCGGCATGCGGGCTGTGCGCTTGCGCCATAGCTAGCTTTGCGCCGATGCTTCCGTGTCCGCAGGAGAGCCCGCCGTTCGCCGGGGATGGGGCGTGGGCGGCTACTGCAGGTTGAACCGCCGCTTGAGGCGCTCGACGCGCCCTTCGGTGTCGACGATGCGCTGCTCGCCGGTGAAGAAGGGGTGGCAGGAACTGCAGATCTCCACCTTGATCTGCGGCTTGGTCGCGCCCGTGGTGAACGTGTTGCCGCAGGAGCAGGTCACGACGGCTTCGGGGTAGTAGGTTGGATGGATGGCGGTTTTCATTGGGGCGTCTCGTTGGGATTTGGGCTAGGCGGGCGCGACGTTCGCGCGCTTGCGGAGTTGGGATGCGTGGTCGAACTTGACATGCCCGTCGACGAGGGCGTAGAGGGTGAAGTCGCGTCCCATGCCGACGTTGACGCCGGGGTGGATTCGCGTGCCGCGCTGGCGGACGATGATCGTTCCGGCGCGGACGCTTTCGCCCGCGAACCGCTTCACGCCCAGCCGCTGGCCGTTGCTGTCTCTGCCGTTCCGGCTGCTTCCGCCGGCTTTCTTGTGGGCCACGAGTCGCCTCCCGTGTTCGGCGCGCTACGCCTTGCCGTCAAGTATGCGCTTGATGGAGAGTTGCGTCACCTGCTGGCGGTGGCCGCTTTTCACGTGGTAGCGCGTCTTGGGCTTGTACTTTAGGACGGTGATCTTGTCGGCCTTGCCCTGCCGGGCGACCTCCGCGAGGACTTTCGCGCCCTCGACCGTCGGCTGGCCGACGGTGACCTGCGCGTCTTTTGAGACGAGCAGCACGTCGTTCAGCTCGACGGCGTCGCCCTCGTCGCCCGGGAGTTTCTCCACCGTGATGGAGTCGCCCTCCCGCACGCGATACTGCTTGCCGCCTGTTCGCACGATTGCGTAATCCATAGCGATTAGGGATTGTAGCGCATCTTCCGGCGGGCGTCAAGGCGCGTATTCGCCGTTTGTCGATTCGCTCCGTTACGGCGCTTCCGGTCCGCCTACGCCCTCCCTCGCCCTCCTAACCCAGCCGCGCGCGGCGGAGCGCCGCTCCGCGCAGCGCGGTCGCGGCGACGGCGCACAGCAGCGCGGCGGCGAACCCGGCGACGGCCAGCGGCGCGCCCGCCCACTCCGCCGCGCCGTTCATCATCGCGCCCCCCACCGGCAGCAGCGTCCAGTGCACGCCGTAGAGGGCCATCACGCGCCCGCGCAGCGCGTCGTCGACGAGCGTCTGCAGGATCACTTGCCCCGTCGTGATCTGCGCCGCGCCCGCCGCACCGACGAGGAACAGCAGCGCCAGCGCCGCCGGGAGCCACGGCGTGAGCGCGAACGCGAGCAGGCACGCCGCGAACGCTCCCGACGCGCCAAGCAGAACGCGCCCCGCTCCGCGCCGACGCAAGTAGCGCGAGTAGACGTATAACCCTGCGATCGCGCCGACGCCGAGCGTCGAGTACATCAGCCCCAGCCCTCGCGCGTCCACGCGGAAGACCTCTCCCTGGAACACGGGGAGCGTGAGCATATAGCCTTGCCCGAACGCGGAGCCCGCCATCGCGAGCAGCACGAGCGGGCGGAACACCGGATGCGCCCATACGTAGGCCGCGCCCGCTTTCAGATCGCCGAGCATCGTCCCGCGGCTCCGCGCCGCCTCGCGCGGGCGGACGAGCCGCATCATCGCGATCATCACCGCTCCGCCCGACGCGGCTAGGAAGAAACTCATGCCGGCGCCGGACGCGGCGATGACGAACCCCGCCACGGACGGCGCGACGATCCGCGTCCCCGACCACGCGACCGACGTCAGCGGCGCCGCTAGCGGAATGAGCGAGCGATCCGGCAGCAGTCGAGGGAAGAGCGACGCGCGGCTCGGCTCGTCGAACGATTGCGCGACGCCCAGCAGCAGCGCCGCGAGCGCGAGGCTCCAGACCTCCGCCCGCCCGGTCGCCGCAAGCAGCGCGAGCGTCAGGAGCGCGATGGCCGAAACGGACTGCGCCCCGATGATGAGCGCGCGCGGATCGAAGCGGTCGGCGAGCACGCCTCCCGCGAGATTCACGGCGATGCGCGGCGCCGCGCTCACGAGATTGATGAAACCCAGCGCGAGCGGCGAGCCCGTGAGGTGAAACGCAAGCCATCCTAGCGTGACGATGGTCATCTGCTGACCCGTCACCTGCGCGACGAGCCCGATCCAGAAGAGGCGGAAGTCGCGGTGGCGCAGCGCGGAGAAGAACTCGACGAGGCCGGCGAGCGGCCTCATTCCGCCGGCGCCTCGCTCTCCGCGTCCGTCCGGCGCGCCTGTAAGCGTTCGCGGAAGAAGGCGAATGTCCGCTCGAGCGATTGCGCCGCGGCCTCCGCGCGCCGCGGCGATGCGTCCTGATTCGGATTGAGGAACGAATGCCCGACGCCCTCGTACAGGAACAACTCGTAGTCCTTCTCGTATTCGTCAAGGGTCGAGCGGAACGCCTCGACCTCCGAGAGCGGCGTCGTGTGGTCGGCGGTTCCGTAGTGGCACTGCATGGGGGCGCGGATGCGCTCCAACTCCGCCTCGTCGGGGAAGAGGCTGTGGTAGTAGACCGCGCCCGCGCCGAAGGCGTCGGAGCGCGCCAGCGCCAGCAGCGCGAGCCCTCCGCCGAGGCAGAAGCCGACCACCCCCACCGGGGCGTCGTCCGGCGTCCACGGCAGCGAGCGCAGGAAGTCCGCCCCCGCCGCGATGTTCTCCACCGCCCGGTCGACGTCCAGCGCGTTCTTGAAGAAGAGTTGCCGCGTCCGCCCCTGCGGCAGCGCCCCGTCGAACAGGTCCGGCGAGACCGCGGGGAACCCCGCCCTTGCGAACGTCCGCGTCATATCGCGCTGGAACTGATTGAGGCCGCCCATGCCGGAGACGACGACGAGCCCCGGTCGAGGGACGCCGTCCGCCGGGCGCGCCGCGTAAGCGTCAACGAATCCCGACGGCGCGTCGTAGCCTGCGTGCAGCGAAAGAACGCGATGGTTCATTTTGTTCGCCCTCCTGCGATGCCCGCAATCATAGGGCGCGACGCTTGGCGCGGCAACCCGTCGCGGGACACTACAACGCGGGAGCGGGGCTGGCGCCGGGTCTCGGTTCCTTGCTGGCGGAATTGGCGATGCGCTCGGAAGCGATCTCGAAGTACTCTGGGTTGTTCTCGAAGCCGATGAACTTGCGCCCCAAGCGGGTCGCCGCCACGCCTGTCGTGCCCGAACCCATAAACGGGTCAAGGACCAGCCCGCCTTCGGGCGAGCCGATTTCGATGATGCGATTCAGCAGCGTTTCGGGTTTCTCCGTAGGATGCTTCGTCTTATGCCTTTCGGCCTTTATCTCCCACAAGTTCCGCATTTGCAGGCCGCCGTTCATCGCTTTCGCGACCTCGTAATTGAAGAAGTAGCGCTTGGATTTCGCGGCGACCCATATCAACTCCGTCGAGGGGACGAAGCGGTTGCGGGCCATCAACGGGGGCGCGTTCCGCTTGTACCACATGACGTCGTTGATGATCCACAACCCCAGTTCCTTCATGGCCATCCCGACCGACGGGTGGTTGTGGAGCGTGCCGGAAACCCAGAGCGTTCCGTCGTCGGCGAGGACGCGGACGCACTCCGCGAGCCAATTGCGGTTGAACTCGTAGACGTCGTCTATCGAGTCCCACTCTCCCTTGTCGCACACGACGGGACGGCCGCTCCGCACCGTCATGAAGGATTCGCCCGACAAGTTGTAGGGCGGATCCGCGAATATCAGCGATACGCTGGATGGCGGCATGGACTGCATCCCGTGTACGCAGTCCTCCATACGCAAGTCAATCATGCCGCGCCGCCTCCTCTATGCGACGGTTAGCCGCGTCTACGTAGTGGGGTTCTTCTCGATGCCCAACCATCTCCTGTTCAGCCTTTGGGCGACTACCGGATCTCTTGCGGAGCGTACTCTACCGGATGGGGCGGGGGATTGCAAGAGGGGCGTTACGCCCTGAACTGGTCGTTCCATGCGGCATCGTCGTCGTGCCACTGCGATTCGCCGTCATAGGAAGCGGCAATGTCACGGAGCAGTTTGGCCATGAACGGCCAATTCACGGCGATCAATTGGGCGTTCTCGCGGTATTCCTCCGCAAGCAACGTCTCTTGAGCGCCTCCGTCGAACAGCCCTCTCAACGTCACGCCGCGGGAATTCCGTTTGCCTGTCTTAAAGCCAACCCCTACGTGGTGCGGAGACGCAATCTTGTCAAGCAAATCACGCACGGGCTCGCATGGCCATATTCCATCCGCGCCCGTCGGCGCGTTGGCCAGCAATTGCCCAATTTGTTGGTCGCCTATGACTGCCCTGTCTCTTTCGGCGCACAGTTGACGCGCCTCGGTGACCCATATCTCCAACGCTTCGGCATCGAGATCGCCGTCAGCGGTCATACCCGGAAGGCCGCGCAATCCCGAGAGGATCTTGTAGGCAATACGCGCTCTGTTCCGGCGCGTTTGGTCGTCAACGTCATCTTCGATTCGGCCATCAGACCGCTTGAAGCAACAAGAAACGAGGTCGGCGAAAATCTCCGGAGACTTGATCACTTGTTCGTGTATCTTCATCTTTCGGTTGCGAAGGGCATCAAGGTAAGGAACCTCTATATGAGCGATGGTTTTGTCGGAGACCTCGTTGGATGCATCGAGTTTCTCCAGAAGAAGCGCAATCTCGTAGGAATCCGCCATTGGCGCATGCTCGAGTATCTTCACTACATCGGAAGCAGGAACGTTTTCGCGCATAGCGGCAAGCCCCACAACGTCAGGCGCCCGGCCCGCCGCAAGAAGTTTGTCTATTGCGACCGCGAAATGGGCAGCGTCCATCTCAATTGCTGTCAACGGGCGGAGTTCCACGGATTTCCAATAGACCTCCTGGACCTCTTGCGTCTCCTGCTTAACCCTCTCCCACGTACTCGGGTCGAATGGGGCCGAAAGGTAGACATCCGCAAGGGTATCCGGCTGGGAACCGAATTGCTTGACCATGGCAATCGCCCGCTCCAACGGCGCCCAACCGTTTTGTCTGAACATTGCTTGCAGTACGCCATGGGCGAGCAGACGCATCCTTTCCGCAGGAGACCTGAGTCCAGATAGCGCGAGATCGAAGGCAACCTCGTTGTCCAACGCAAGCCCGACTGTTAGCCCCAACCGCTCCGGATAGTCAACTTCTTCCGCGAGGCCCAGTATGGCCGCGTCTTTGCTATGCTCGTAAGCCTGGCGCACCGCCTTTTGCCGCTCTTCTTCAAGGAGCCGCTCGTTTGCCTGGCGGCCTTCCGTTGTATTGCCAAGGCTGATCGGCTCAGGATTTGGCAAACCCGCCCCAAACCTGGACACTTCCGGACTGAACAGCCATGCAGACGCCTTGACCGGATCGGACGGCGTCAAAGCGTCGTAGATTTTGTCCAGCGACTCCAGTTCGCTTGACGATATTGCCCATTCCTTCTCATTGTACCTACGGTGGCTGTGGAGCAGGCGCCTTATCTTGTCCCGCAAGACGTGGGAAACAGGATGCTGTTTGACGGCGCCAGTCCGTTCAGCGAGCATATTTATGACTTGCCGGCGCATACCGGGATGCAGTTGATCGAGGGTGTCCGTCAGGCTGCTCCATCGCTCCGCGTCGCCCCCGACGTTCTCCAAGACGAGTCGATCTGCTGCGCTAACGAACGTTGCGGCTTCCCCATTCGTAACCTTCGGAGCGCCGTCTTGTCCCCATGGACGCCAATTTGGTGGATGACGCTCCAATAAGGAATCAGAGGTTCCGACGCGCAACAACGTCTGCCATCCGATGCGCGGAACGGAGTTCAGCAGCATCCCAAGCGTCTCTATCCGTTGAGCGTCGGGCGTCTCTGTGAACTTGATCCACGGCAGGAATAGCGTAGTGAGGCTCTCGTCCGGGCGATTGGACAACCGCCCTCCCGGATCTATTTCGGCGAGGCGCGCAAGCGCTTGCGTCGCTCTCGGAAAATGCTCTTCCGACCAAGCGAGCGTCTCCAGCGCCCACAACAGCCCGCAATGCGCGGCTTCTCCTAAGCCCCTGCCGCTGTTGTCTTCTTGCGCGAAGAGGTCCGTGAACGGGCTCGGCGAGCGGCTTAGCCCAGCCTCGACCGCATTGAGGAAGGAGTTCGGCGAGGCCTCCGCAAGCGTTTGCAGGTCGCCGTCGAGCGTCGCCCATGTTCGCCAATCAGCCTCGTGGAGCACGCGATCAACGGCGCGCTCCGCGTAGCGGTCCGCTGCGTCTACGCCTTTGGCACGGTCGGGATACACGCCCATCATCGCAAGACCTTGCGCGATTCCTGATCGCAGGTCGTCGCTGTAGGGCATAGCCTTGCCAACGATGTTCGCTGCGTAACGCTCTCCCACGGGCAAGTCAAACTTGGGCGACTCCGTCCGCAACAACTCAACGGCAACCTCTATGAAACGCTCCATCGCTGATCGAGTAATCTTTGGCGCAAGAAGATGCCATGCCTCTTCGCGCGAAACGAACGTCCAGCGGCTGCCAACACGCGTGAGCGGCGCGTCGGGCAGGTTGCTCAACTCTTGAACGACGCGCTCCGCCTCTTCATATGACATCCCCGCGATCTGGGCGACTATTTCTTTGTCGGCTTCCTTCTCCTCATCCCACTTGCCGATGAACGCGAGAAGCGCGACCGGAGATGCTTGCGCGACCCACTCCGGCGGAGGGACGCCGGCCTCGTCAATGAGTCGGCGGCGCAGCGCGAGCAATCGCCTCGCGCTCTTTCGGATATGCGCCCGCGCTTGCTCTTCGCTGAGCCCCATCTCCATCAGCGCTTGCGGGGTCTCGTCGCGGCCCAAGGGCGGCAACTTACGCCCGCCCACCGCGTCTTCGCGCGCGCCCAGGGGCAGGAACGCACGATGCCCCTTCTCCGTCGCAACCTTCGCGCTGACCTCGCCCGTGAAGTCTCGGATCAGCGCCAGCGAGATATAGTGATTCTCGAAGCTCCGCCAAGCGTCCGGCGTCTCGACGACAACCGCCCTGGCCGCTAGCGCGGCTCCCCAAGAGCCGGCGTTGGCCTGAGCGCAAGCCGCCAGGAACGCAATCGCCTCGCTGCGGGACGCTCCCTGCAAGGAGTAGACATCCGGTTCGCCGCGCGCCCATGTCCCCAGAGCGTCCGCCTCTTCGCCCCGCCCGGCAAACACGAGTTCCGGGGTGATTGCGGGCTTGGCCACGCTTGCCCAGTGCTTCCACCAGTCATCGAGGGAAGTCCAGCCCGACTCCGGCGCCTTCCCGATAAGCGCCGCAAACCACCTGGCGACGGAAGGAGCGGCATCAAGCCAAGCGACGAGGTCGTTTACGTCCAACGCGCGGACATCGCGCCATTGGCCTTCCTTGCGCTTCTTGTTAGCCCACGTGGTTTTCTGATTCCACACGCGGGGAGTGACGAACACGAACGACGTCTTGGAGGGGTCAACCTCGCCGGGGGCGGCCGTCCGCTTGGCGTAGTCCTCGTTGGCCTTGTTCGTGGGGCCCTTACTCAACGCTGAACTCCCATGCCGAGGCGCCCGCCGGCGCCCAAGCGTTGCCATCAGAGACCTCAAGGACGCCGTCCCAGCCCGGCATGGTCACCGAACTGCCGCTCGGCATATCGATGCGCGACGGCATCGGACAGGTCGCCAGCGCCAGCCGCCGGACGAGTTCCGGCAGTCGGTGGGGCGCGTCGGGCTTGTCCGCCCAATTCGCAATTTCGGAGGCGTCAAAAGTGATCATGTCCCCCATCATAACGAACAGCCGTTCCAAATGCAATAGGCCGTGGCTATTCGTCCGATTCTTGCCCCTCGCACACCCTACCGCAGCGCGTAGCGGTCGCCCTCCTCGGCGGCGGCGCCGTCCGCGATTAGTTTGACGAGCGTCGTCACGAGTTGGCGCTCCGCGAGCCGCTCCCGCGCCTCCGGCAAGCCTTTGTAGATGCGGACGCGCAGTTCGGCGGGCGTGAGGGGGC
Organism: Dehalococcoidia bacterium; assembly: GCA_965242755.1. Classification (GTDB taxonomy): domain Bacteria; phylum Chloroflexota; class Dehalococcoidia; order Lucifugimonadales; family Australimonadaceae; genus Bin16. The sequence goes on from OZ251500.1 coordinate 233,031, forward strand.
CGTCGCGCAGCGCGTCGAGGATCGCGCGCTCTCGCTCCTCGCGGTGGCGAATGAGCGCCTCGAGGCGGCGCGGCGGGTCTTTGACCGGCCCGCCGTGCCCCGCGTACATAATCCGCGCGTCAACGTCTTGCAGCAGGCGCAGCGTGGACATATAGGCCGCGAGGTCGCCGTCTTGCGGCGCGATGCTCGTTGTGGAGACGGCCATCACCGTGTCGCTCGTGAAGAGCGCTTTGCGCTCGGGCGAGAAGAGCGCGATGCATCCGGCGGTGTGTCCGGGCGTGAACACCGCCTCCAGCGAGACTCCGCCGAGTTCGCGCCTGTCGCCGTCCCGCATTTCGCGCGCGACCGCCGCCTCGCCATGCAGGCGCTCTTGCTCTATCGCCTCGCGGTCGTTGGGGTGGCAGGCGATGGGCGCGCCCGCGTCGCGGTGCATATGGAGCGCGCCGCCCGCGTGGTCGGGGTGCCGGTGGGTGACGATGATCTCGGAGATGGGGGGCGCGTTGATCTCGCGGACGTAGGCGGCGCGGGCGCGGTGGTCGTCCTCGCTCTCCCAGCCCGCGTCGATGAGGACGGCGGCATCGCTTCCGCAAACGAGGAAGGCGTTGGGGGGCGGGAAGCCGGGCAGCGGCTCCCTGCCGAACGTCAGTTGGTGGATGCCCGGCTCCAGTTCCATATGTCCGCATTCTAGCCGATGGCGCCGGGGGACGGATTTGGAAACCTATGCATAACCTGCCGCCACCCCCGCTTAGGCGGGCGGGGCGGGGAGCTCCGATAGGTTCCCTCTTCGCGGGAATGACGGGCGTCGGGGTCGACATGGGGACGGGGCGCCCCGCGCCCCGTCCGCCGACCCTCGCGCGCCGCTTTGCGGCGCAACCCTCACCCGCCGCTTCGCGGCTGCCCTTTCCCGACGGCGGGAGAGGGTGGGGCGGCGCAATCGCGCCGGGTGGGTCGAGCAAGCACGGGGATGGCAGCCCGGGCGGGACTGATTTCCTCTCCTTGAATGAGACATTTGCATAACCTACCGCCCTGAACCGCGTAGGCGGGAATCCAGGCGGCACGGAGCGCCGCTCCTCTCCTACGTAAGCGCCCCGTCATTCCCGCGAAAGCGGGAACCTACTGGGCACCGGAAGTTATGCAAAGGTCTCCTCTGGGAGAGGGCAGCCGCGAAGCGGCGCGCGCGGGTCGCCGCCCCGCCCCCTACCGAACGAACCCCCGGCGGCGCAGTTCGCCGAGGATGCGGCGCGCGTTCTCCTCCGGCGACGAGGCCGTCGTCTCGAGTTCCAAGTCGGGGGCGGCGGGCGCCTCGTAGGGGTCGTCTATGCCCGTGAAGCCCGTGATCTCGCCGCGCCGCGCTTTCGCGTACATTCCCTTGGAGTCGCGCGCCTCGCACACCTCAAGCGGCGTGTTCACGAACACCTCGATGAAGGCGCCCGCGCCGTCAGGGTCCGCCATGCCGCGAACGGCGCCGCGCGCCGCGGCGTAGGGGCTGACCGCCGCGCAGACCGCGACGCCGCCCGCGCGGACGACCTCCGACGCCACGAACCCGATACGCAGAATGTTCGCATCGCGGTCCTCTTTGCTGAACCCCAAACCCTTGGAGAGGTGCGTCCGGACGACGTCGCCGTCGAGCGCGGTGACGCGGCGGCCCGCCTCCATCAGCAGCGCGATGAGCGCGTCCGCGATGGTGGACTTCCCCGCTCCGCTGAGGCCGGTGAACCAGACGCAAACGCCCTGCGCGCGGCGCGGCGGATAACTCTCGGCGAGAATCTCGGCGACTTCCGGGCGCGTGAACCAATCAGGGAGGCGGACGCCCTTGTTGAGGTACTCCTCCCGCGCCTGCGTCCCCGATATGGAGGCCGTCGCCGCGCCCGGCGCGACCCGCCCCGCCTCCTCGTAGCGGTCTTCGTCCGGCAAATAGACGAGTTCCTGAAACGGCACGGCGCGGACTCCCGTCTCCTCCGAATGCGCCTCGACCATCTCCTGCGCGTCGTAGGGGCCGTAGAACGGCTTGCTGGAGGAGTCGTTCCCCGGGCCCGCGTGGTCGCGCCCGACGATCAGATGATTCGCGCCGTAGTTGCGGCGGATCAGCGCGTGCCACAGCGCCTCGCGCGGGCCCGCCATTCGCATCGCCAGCGGAATCAGCGCGAGCAGAACGCTTCCCGGCGCGTAGTAGCGCTCCGCGAGCGCCCGGTAGGCGCGGACGCGCGTGTAATGATCGACGTCCCCCGGTTTCGTGAGGCCGACGACCGGATGCAGGAGCAGCGAGCCCCCAACGGCGGCGGCGGCGCGCTTCGTCAACTCCTCGTGAACGCGGTGCAGCGGATTGCGCGTCTGAAACGCCACGACGGCGCCGCCGCCCATCTCCGTCAGCCGCTCGCGGCACTGCGCGGGCGTCAGCCGCAATTCGCGGAAATCGTAATGCAGCGGCAAGTCAACCGCCCGCAAGCGCCCCGATGCGTTGACCGCTCCCCATCGCGCCGCCTCCGCGACCAGCGGATGGCGCTCGTCCCGCGTCCCGCAAATGCGCTGCGCCGCCTCCGCCCTGTCCCACTCGTAGGCCTCCTCCACCGTCATCACCGCGAGGATGTTGTTCTTCGCGTCGCGCAGCGCAATCTCCGCGTCCAAGCGAACGTCGGCGGAATCGAGCGGCAGCGTGATCGGCATCGGCCACAGCGCGCCGTCGGCGAACCGCATCTCCTCTAGGACGCGGACGTAGTCCTCCTTGCCCATGAACCTGTCGAGCGGCGAGAAGCCCCCGGTGACGAGCAACTCCAGATCGCAAACCGCCCGGTCGGAGAGTTGGACGGAGGGCAGCCGTCCGGCGTAAGCGCGCAACGCCTCGCGCTCTTCCGTGGGCGCGAGCAGGTCTACGAGCGCTCCGCCGCAAGGAGCGATGAGCGGCGCGGGCGCGGGGCTATCGGTCATCGTTCGGATCGTCCATTCTCGCCTAACTTGGCGCGCCTATCGAATCGTCCTCCTCCGCGAGGGATTGTAGCAAATCGGGATTCGGGCGCCGCGCCTGCCGGAGACCCTTTGCGTAACCCGCCGCCTATCGCGCTGCCGCCATGCTCGCGTGCGTCCCTCTCGCAGCGCCTCCGGCCTGAGCCAGCGCGACGCTGCGGCGCAAGTCGCGCGAGTTGGGAGCGCCGCGCCGGGCGGCGTATGCGGGGGAGGGCTGACGGAAGGATGCGGGGCAACTTCGTTTCCGGGGACGGGCTCATTTTGGATCATCGGTGGCCTCCCTTTTCCGTGCCGGCCTAGTTTTCGGGCGCTTTGGGGCGAGCGGTTTTGAGCGGTTAGTGAGCGGTTTTGAGCGGCGGATGAGCCCTAAATGAGCGGTTTTGAGCGGTCGCCCGCCGCGTCTCTCCGTTCGTGTCCGCCGCTTGCCGCGTTGGGGTTGGGTTCGTCATTGCTCCATCGTAGGGAGCGGGGGCGCGGCGGCGCAAGGGGCGGGCGCCGCGTGGGGTGGGGCGCGAAAGCGCGGCGGCGCGGACGCAGGCCGCCGCGCCGGGTCGAGTCATCGCGGAGCGCAGTCTAGGAGGGAGGGCGGCGCGGCCTCTTCGCGCATTCGCGCGTAACGCAACGCGGGCTGGCCCCCGCTACGCAGTGACCAGCCCATTGCGGGTGGCCCCCGATACACAGTGACCGACCCATTGCGGCTAGCCCCCGATACACAGTGGCTAGCCCGTTGCGGCTAGCCCCCGATACACAGTGGCTAGCCTGTCTCGGCCAGCCCCCGATACGCAGTGACCAGCCGATAGCCCATTATCCCCACAGAGCCACGGCGTTGTCAATAGGTTGGAGCGCCGCATCGGGGCCAACCCTCGATTTACGGGTCGACCGGCTTGGGCAGTTCGCGGCCATCCTCTTCCCAGCCAGGGCCGTGGACCTTCTCGAGGAGCGCCGCTTTCTCGTCTTCGCTGTAGGAGCCGCCGCCGAGGTGGGCAATGAAGTCCGCCGCCGTGTTCACGACGGTCCTGCCCGACAGCACGCGCCCGTTCGGCGCGACAAGGACGCCCTCCCACTGTTCGGCGTCTATGCTCCAGTCGATGCGGTTCAGCCGGGCGCACAGCGTTTCCTCGCTCACGCCCGCGCACCGACCGCGCATCTCCAAAAACCCGCGGACGAGCGCGAGTTGCCCGACGGGCTTGCCAAGCAGCATCTGCGCCCGAATCTGTATGCGCGTCTCGTCTCCCGTCGGAGTCGCGTCGGAGACCGCTTTCGAGAAGAGGTCAATGCGATCCAGAAGGAGTTCCCACACGCGACGCGCGTCTTCCTGCGCCAACTCGCGCTGGTCTTCGGTCATACCATGCGGCGTCCCTTCGCCCTTAAGCCCCAAGCCAACGACGATGGCGAGGTTCGCCTCGTAGAACGTGGCGAACGGGATGAACTCAGGAGCGTTCGCGGACAGGGTGTTCGAGCCTCTCCGCACTAACGCGCTTGGGATAACCCCATTCTCGCTGAGCAATTCCCGCGTGATGACGGCGATGGCGTCGTCGTCATCGGTTATCAGGTTATCGCTTTTCGTGGTGGGCTTGGCGTAGCGGTTGATCTTGTTGAAGATGCGCCGCGCCTCGTCCGGCTTGTACCTGACGAGAATGACGGCGGCGTGATCCTCGGCCAGCGCGGTGTTGCTCTTGATCTTCGGCAACGCCTTTCCTCTGTCGTCCGCGCCGCTTATGGCGAACTTGAAGGCTTTGGCGCGGTGTTGCCCGTCCAGGGGGACGAACAACTCTCCGCCGTTCATCGTGAGGAAACCGATGTCCCGGCCGGCGCTCTGATACGCCTGCGGAACGCGCCCGCCTCCCGGGAGTTCGACTATGGGCTCGAACGCCAAGTTTTCGTGGTTGATGACCGCCAAGACGATCGACCCGGAGAAGCGGTTGTCGTCGCCCGCGAAGTACGGAGCGATCTGGGAGGCGACGCGCTTGATGTTGATGTCGCGCTGGAATTCGTCTTCGATGCTAGGGGCTTCCCAACCGGGCATGTCCTTAGGCGTCGTAACCCGGCGAACCAGTTCGCCGACGCGCATCGTCGTCAGCCAGTATTCGGAATTTCCGAACTTGCCTCGGAGGGCAGGAATCGTAGTTGGCATTGTGTATCTCCTATCGTCATGCCTGCGATGACTGCCACGCTACACTCCGCACATTCCTTCGCACACCTCGCCGAACGCTGCGGAGGTCTCTCCGCCTACGGAGAACGCGACATCCTCAAGCGGCATCCTGCTGTTGTGCAGATACATCTCGCCGTCAAACCGCTTTGCCGGCTCGGTGGCGCGGAGCGCTTTGTCGACGAACACGGCGTCTTCCCACGAAGCGGGGTCGTCTCGCCGCATCTCCGTCCATTCAGCGTCCGTATGGTACGGACAGCCGATGCAAACGCTTCTGGGGAGCGTTCTGTCCGAATAACGCTCCCCGAACCACGCTTTGCAGTCGTCGCGCGTGAACCCCATCTCCACAAGCGGCCAGCGATGCTCCACCCACGGCTGCCGGCTGGGTTTCATGCGGATGATTTCGTCCCTGGTCGTTTGTTCATCCGCCTTGAGATCCTTGCATAACCACCACGCCATGCCCACGTAGGCGGGAACCCACCCGTCGCGCAGCGCCAATACCCCCCTCTCCCTCTGGAGACCTTTGCATAACCTACCGTCATTCCCGCGTAGGCGGGAATCTAGGCGGCGCAGAGCGCCGCTCCTCTCCTATGTAAGCGCCCCGTCATTCCCGCGCAGCCGCGAATGTGGATTCACACTGGAAGCGCAACAGTTCCGGACGACCCCAGAATACCTCAGACGGCGTCTGGTAGCCCAGCGCCGAGCGCGGCGTGTTGTTGTAGCGCGACGCGCACAACGTCAACTCCTCGTCCGGCACGCCGTCCAAGTTCGTCCTCCGCGGCAACTCCCGCCGCAGACGCCCAATCGCGTTCTCCACTCCCCCCTTCTGCCACGGCGACCGAACGTCGCAGAAGAACGTCTCAACTCCCAACTCATGCAACTCGTGATGCCGGGCGAACTCCGTCCCGTTGTCGAACGTCACGCTCCGCCGCATCTCCATCGGCAGCGTCCCCATCACGGCCAGCATCGCGCGCGCAACCGCCTCGGCGCCCTTGTTCTCCGGCCTCTGCAGGAGCGTGAGCCTCGACGCCCGTTCGTGCAGGACCAACAGCGCCTGCTTCTTCACCCCGAACAGCATCGTGTCCGCCTCCCAGTGGCCGAACTCAACGCGGTCCGCCGCCCTCGCAGGCCGCTCCGACAGAGGCCGCCTCGCCTTGATGAACAGGGCGGAACTGCGGCCCTTGCGCGAGCGGCGCCCCCGCGTCGCCTTCCGCTTCGGCAGGAAGTTCCGCCAGTCGTAGTCCTTCGTCCTCTTCACCTGCGCCGCGATGAACCGGTAGATGCTCTCGTGGGAGATCACCGGCCTCCCCATCTCCAACGCGAGGCGGCCGGACACTTGCGGCGGCGACGCGCCCCACGCCATGCGGCGCAGGACGGCCTCGCGCAGGAGATCGTCGCGGTCGAGGCGGGGGCCCTTCCACCGCCGCGCCCGCGCCTTCTCGTCCGCCTTGGCAGCCTTGTACTCGCCCGCGCTCATCGCGTTGCGGTTGATCTCGCGAGAGATCGTCGATGGCGAGCGATCCAGATTTGTAGCGATTTCCCGGATCGGGCGCCCCTCTTGGTATAGGCGGGCAATCGCGCAGCGTTCCTCGATGTCGATGTGTCGGTATCCCATGGCTCCACCACCTTGCTCTGGCGTTGCGCTTCGTTTGTGAATCCAGGGAATCTACTGGCTGCCGGAAGTTATGCAAAGGCCTCCGCTAGGAGAGGGGCCGGGCGCGCGCGGGTGGCCCTGTCGCCGTCCCCGCCTCGATCACCCAACGTCCCGCCGCCCCTTGAACGCGAACCACGCGCCCATGCCCATAAAGAAAAACATCGGCGCGCCGAATAACCCCAGAGCGTAGACGCTGCCGACCGCCGCGACGACGAGAACGACCGCCCCGACGAGCGGCCTGGCGATGCAGAGGAACGCTCCCGCGCCCGCGGCGAGCGCGAAGAGCATCGCGAGGAAGGAGCGCCCCGCGGCGGAGTCCGACGCGCCGAAGGCGAACGCCGCGAGCCCGAAAATGAAGGCGAGCGCGCCGATGAGCAGCCCGAACACCGCGCCGATCAGCCCAAGAATGAACGCTCCCGTTCGCATAAGCGCGCCCCGCTACGCCGAGAGGCTCTCGGCGATCCGCCGCTCGGACGACGGCGCAACCTCGACGGTCGACGTCCATTCGCCGCGCTTCGGGCGCGGGGCGCCGTCGCGGTCAGCCTCCGCGAGGCGTCGGCGGACGGCCTCGCGGAGGCGCTCGACGGCCTGCTCGCGGGTTTCGCCGTCCGCTTCGCAGCCGGGAATGTCGGGCGCGTAAGAGGCGTAGCGAGCCCCGGTTGCGCTCTCCCTCTCATCCACCACGACGAGATAGCCGTCCGCGTCGTCCGTCCAAACGCTGTCCTCGCGTGGCGGCTCGCCATTCTCGCGGGCGTCCTCCAAATGGATGCGGATGGACTCCCGTATGCTCTCAATCGCCTCTTCGCGCGTGTCGCCCACGCCGACCGCCCACGGCCACCCGGGGAGGTAGGCGCAGTAGTTGCTCGGCGCCTGCTCGATGACGACGGTGTATTGCATCGACACGCTTCTCCTATCGGAGTCCCGCTTGCCTCATAATGCTAAGCCACGTCCCCGGGGACAGGCTCTTGCTCGGATGCCCCGGAATTGTCACGCTGCCCCGCTTCGTCGGATGAACGAACACCCGATGGCTTCCGCGCATCCTGGCCAGCCTCCAGCCGTCCGCCGTCACAATCTCGATAGCCTCCCTGACGCTTCGCCCCATGCCCGCGAATCAGCCGGACTGCGAGCGGATGGAGAACACGAGCGACTTGACGGTCACCGGAATCACCTCGCTCGCGCCCATCGGCTTGCCGACGTCCACGTAGTCCAGATCGCCGACCTCGATGCCGTCTATGGCGATGACGGCGCGGGGCAGCGCAATCTCCTCGCGCAGAATGCCGCCGAGCGACTTCGCCACGTCGACGTCCACGATGAGAAACACCGGCGCTTCCGGGGGCTCGTCGGCGACGGCGCGGGCCACGGCCTCCGCGAGGCGGCGAATGTAGGCGTAGTCGGGCTGCCCCGCTATGGACATCGCAAGCGCCATGTTGGAGGGCAGTTTGGCGAGGTCGTACTTGCCGACGCCCGCCGCCAGCGCCGCGTCCATCTCCTCCGCCGACTGCTCCTTGCTGATGAAGGCGCGGGCGACCTGAATCCCGCGAACCGGCAGAACGTCAGACGTGGAGATGTAGGACGTGCTGCCGCTCGCCTGCAGCGTGTACTCGCCCGCGCCGATCACGGTGGCGCGAATCCCCTCCGCGGGCGTGATCAGCATGCCGGGGCGGAACTCCGCCATCGAGCGCTCCCGCACGGCGCGCCCGAACCAGGGCCCGACGTCGCCGTAAGACTCGTCCGCCCGCTCGTACACGTATTCCGAGACGCCGCCGGAGTAGACGACGTGATCGACGTCGGCCAGCGACTCGATGTCGAGGGCGTCCGTGAGCAAGAGCGACTGCGCGAGCGGCGAAACCCCGCCCCCGCCGATCACGTCGAAGAGAATATCGGTCATCGCCGCGACGAATTCGTCGCGCTGGGCGTCCGAGAGTTTGCCGCCGACCTCGACCTCGTGGCCGAGCGACCCCATAATCGTGCGCGCGGGCTGCTCGACGCGCGTGATCGTTCCGTCCGCGTCGTAGGCGATGAGGCGCGCCCCAACCTCGACGGCGACCATCTGCGCGATTTCGCCCCCCCGAATGAGGGAGATCTTCGTCGTGCCGCCGCCCATATCCACGTCGAGCACCGAGTTGGCGTGGCTCTTGGAGACGGCGACGGCGCCGGAGCCGTAGGCGGCGAGCAGCGCCTCGTGCATCGGGCCCGCCGACGCGCAGATGAAGCGGCCCGACTCCTCCGAGAAGCGCTCCAAAATGGGCTGCGCGTTCTCCTTCTTCAGCGCCTCGCCCGTGATGACGACCGCGCCCGTGTCAATGTCGTCCGGCGTGTAGCCCGCCTCCTCGTAGGAGCGCTCGATGAAACGCCCGACGCTCTCCGTGTCTATCGTCGTCCCCGACGAGTAAGGAGTGAGCATAATCGGCGAGCGGTGCAGCACGTCGCGGTTGGTCACCACGAACTTCGCGGAGAGCCCCGCGCCTTCGCGCCGCAGAACGAGGCGTGAGAAGATCGTGTGCGTCGTGGACGACCCGATGTCTATGCCCACGCTATGCAGCGTGAACTTCTCGATCCCCTCGATGTCCTCCGCCTCGTCGCTGTCGATCATGTCGAGCGCGTGGAAATGGTCGTGGTCTTCGTCGTCGTGCATTGGCCGTCCTTACGGTGCGGGGTAGGGCGCCTATGTTAGCGCCTCGCGGCGCATAGGCGCGACCCGCGCCGCGCCCATGCGGGACTTTGCATGCCATCCTCGCCCTACCGCCATTCCAGCGTAGGCGGGGACCTACCCCCCCCCCCACCCCCTCCCTCCGTCCGTGATAGAATGCGCGCCCTACACCTCCCAACGAGGCGCCTTTCGCAGCGGCGCCCGACGCGAGCGCTCCCTATGGCGACGGCAGACGTCATTACGCAGGAAGTCATCCGCGCGCGGCTCGACGGCATCGTCCGCGAGATGCAGGCCGCCGTCCTCCGCACGGGCTTCTCCACCATCATCCGCGAGTCCCACGACTTCTCCGCGGGCATCACCGACCGCGAAGGCAACGTCATTGGGCAGTACTCGCCGCTGCCCCCGCACCTCGGCGCCTATCCGGAGTGCGTCAAGGGCGTTCTCCGGTTCTATTCCTACGAGGAGATGGAGGACGGCGACTGCTTCCTCATCAATCACCCGTACTACTCCGGCTGCCCGCATCCGAACGATATGGTCGTCGTGCTGCCGGTGTTTCACGAGGGGCGCGTCGCCGCGTTCTGCGCCTCGATGGGGCACAAGAGCGACATCGGCGGGCAGTCGCCGGGCAGCCGCAACACGCTCGCCCGCGACGTCTTCGGCGAAGGGCTGCAGATTATGCCGGTCAAGTTCCTCTCGCGCCGCGAGCCCGTCCTCGAGACGCACCGGATGCTGCGCGCGAACAGCCGCGCCCCGGAACTCGTGCTCGGCGACCTCGGCGCGCAGGCCGGCGCGCTCTGGAGCATCGGCGCCGCCCGCCTCAAGCGCCTGATGGACGAATACGGCCAGCCCGTCGTCATAGACGCCTTCATGCAAATCGGCCTCCGCGCCGAGGCGCGCGTCCGGCAGGCCGTCCGCGAATGGCCCGATGGCGTTCACGAGGCGGAGGCGTTCACCGACGACATCGTCGACCCGCAGCGCAAACTCGGCCTCCGCGCCGCCGTCGTCAAAAAGGGCGACTCGCTCGTCATAGATTTCTCCGGCACGGACGACCAAAGCCTCGGCCCGATCAACGTGCGCCCGCCTTTCGTTCGGGGAATGGCGTACTACGCCGTCATCGCGATGATTGATCCGGGCGTTCCGAACAACTTCGGGCTCGCGCGCGCCGTCGAGTGCCGGTTCCGCGAGGGCTCCGTTCTGGATCCCTCCTTCCCGACGCCGGTCGGCTTCTACTCGATGACGCTCTCCACGGTGGAGGACGTGATCTTCGAGGCGTTGAGCCGCGCGGCGGGGCGCCCGGCGGTCGCGCACAACGCGAGCAGCGGCATGGTCGTGATGGGGACGGTCGGCGGCGGCAGGCGCTACGTGCAGTACGAACTGATGATGTCGGGCAACGGCGCGCACTGCGGGGGCGACGGCTGGACGGGCACCGGGCACTCGTGGGGCGGCGGCAGCAAGATTACGAGCGCCGAAATCCTGGAGTCGGAATTCGACGTCGAGATGCGGCGATTCGAACTCGTCCCCGACTCCGGCGGCCCGGGGGAGTATCGGGGCGGGCTTGGGATGCGCCGCGAGTACCTCGTCAAGCAGGCGAGCCGCTACGCGGGGGGCAGCCCCCGCAACCTCGCCCCGGCGCATGGCGTGGAGGGCGGCCTCGACGGGATCGCCGGCGCGGTCACCGTCAACCCCGGCGCGGCGGACGAGCGGCGCTACGTCGGCATCATCTCCAACGTGATGCTGGAGGAGGGCGACGTCGTCCGCGTCGAGACGGGCAGCGCGGGCGGCGCGGGCGACCCCAAGCGGCGCAGCCGCGAGCGCGTGATCAGCGACCTCCGCAACGGCTACGTGAGCGCCGGCGCCGCCGTCGGAGTCTACGGACTCGACGAGGCCGCCGTCAGCGAAGCCCTGGCCCCGGCGGGGCGCTGAATCGGGAACGCGCGATGACCGCAGTCATCATCGAAATCATCGACCTGATCGGCGAGTCGCTGCTCGCCGTCGCCACGACCGCGATGGTGCTCCTCATTATGCGGCAGAACCGGGAGAACGAGGCGTACTACAAACGCCTCACGCGCCCGACCATCGTCATCAACACGGAGAAGGTGGGGGACAACCTCTTCTTGCGCTTCAAGAACTGGGGGGGCGGCCCCGCGCTGGACGTCCGCGCGCTGGTCGGCGACGACGATGACGAGGGCGGCGCGCTCGCGGTCAACCTCGGATTGATGCCGCCTTCCGGGGAGCACGCCGAGCCGCTCGGCCCGGTGGACGGCCAGTTCGCCTTCCCGTTCAGAGTCGCGCTCTACTACGGCGACCGCGAGGACGTCGCGCACTTCTACGACCTCGTCGCCAACCCGCACATTCCCACCGCCATCAGCGTCGTCGGAGAGGCGCATCAGGAGGTCGGCAGACTGCGGGGCGCGATGCGCCGGAGGCTTGCGCGATGACGCTGTTCGAATGGGTCACGATCACGCTCGACCTGTTCGGCGAGCATATGCTCGCGTGGGCGACCGCCGTCCTCGTCGTGCTCTTCCTCAAGCAGAACCGCGACAGCATGCGCCATCACCGCAGCATCACGCAGCCGACGATCGTCGTCAACGCGGAGGCGGGCGAGGAGAACGTGCTGATTCGCTTCAAGAACTGGGGAGGAGGCCCCGCGGTGGACGTCCACGCCCTTCTCGGCGCGGCGCATGACGCTCAACCGCGCGACCGGATGATCGACTTGGGCCTGATGCCTCCCTACGGCGAGCACTCGCAATCGCTGGGGCCGCTCGACGGCGCGTTCGGCGGCTCGTTCAAGGTGGCGCTCTACTACCGCGACTCGGACAACGTGGCGCACCATTACGACTACGTCCTGACTCCGCGCGCCGCCAACGCCGTGAGCATCGTCGGCGAGGAGCACCAGGAGATCAGGCCGTCCCGAGGCGCCGCGCGGCGGAACGGCAGGCGATGAATCTCTTCTGGACCGTCGCGACGGTGCTCGACACCATCGGCGAATTAGTCGTCGCGTTCGCCACCACCTTCCTCGTCCTTCTCGTCTATTGGAAGATGGTCTGGGACAAGCGGCATCAGCAGCGGCTGGCGCGCCCCGACGTGATCGCCTGGCGCGAACTGCGCGAGTCGGGCTACGCGCTCAAGTTCAAGAACCTGGGCGGAAGCCCCGCGATAGACGCGCACGCGCTCGTCGGCGGCGACCCGGAAACCGGGGGCGACGCGGCGTTCGTGGACATCGGGCTAATGGAGCCCTATGCCGAGCGCGAGCATCTCGTCCCGCCGTCCGGCGGCCCGGCGAGCCAGCCCGTCTCCGTGAGCGTCTACTATCGGGACGGCAACGGCGTAACGCACCAGGAGGAGTACGTAATCCGCCCGCAAACGCTGATGCGCGCCAGCGACCTCCCCGCCGCGGAGCGCCGCGAGATCTTCTGGAACGAGCCCGCGTAGGGGCCTCGCGGCGCGCAGCCGCAATCCCATTCCCGCCCCTGTGCCGCCCCCTGTCCGCGCAAGCGGGAACCCACCTCCATGACAGTCATTCCCGCGTAGGCGGGAATCCAGTCGGCGCGCGAGCGCCGAGACGGAGCGCAACGCGCCCCGTCTCTCCACTAAATTCCCCGCCGCTTCGTCATTCCCGCGAAAGCGGGAACCTACCCCGATCCCGTCATTCCCGCGTAGGCGGGAATCCATAGCGGCGCCCGGAGCCGTGCCGGCGTCCGCGCCCGCCGCCGCGCTATACTCTTGCGCTTATGGAGCGCCCGCCGCGATTCGTCATCGCCACCCCCATCTGCGACGGCCACGACGTGGCCGCGGCCGCCATCACGCGCATCCTCCGGGCGCAAGGCGCGGAGGCCGTCTACATCGGATTCAACAAGAGCGCGGAGCAAATCGCCAAAGCCGCGTCCGAAGAGGACGCCGCCGGCGTCGCCGTGAGCACGTACAACGGCGGGCATACGTCGTTCCTGCGCGAGACGCTGGCGGAGATGGCGCGGCGCGGCGTCGGCGACGTTCCGCTGTTCGCGGGCGGCGGCGGCACGATCTTGGAGCGGGAGGTCGCGCCGCTCTTGCGGATGGGCGTGGCGAAGGTGTACCGGCCGCCGCTCGACCTCGCCGAGGCGACGCGGGATATGACGGCCATCGCGGTCGAGAAGGCGCGGGAGCGCCTGCCCGCGCGCTTGCCCTCACCCCATCCCTCTCCCGCCAAGCGGGAGAGGGGGTCAAACAAGGGTTCCGCGTATGCGGTCAGGGCGGAGAAAGGGAGCGCGGGCGAGGCCCGAGGGGCGTTCCGCGAACTTGCGCGGCGGCTGACGGCCATTGAGTGGAATGGCGCGCAGCCGTCTTCCGCGCCTGCGGGCAACGGAGCGGGCAACGGAGCGCTAACGGACGGCGGGGCGGTTGCGGGCGATGCTGCGGGGCGCGGCGGCGGCGTCCGCGGGGCGGCGGTGTGGGGGGTTGGGGGACGCGGGGGCGCGGGGAAGAGCACGCTGATAGACGAGTTGCTGCTGCGCTTTCTGCGCTCCGCCGATGGGAACATCGCCGTGCTGACGATGGACCCCACGCTCGGCGACCGCATCCGGATGACGCATTGCTATTCGCCCCGCGTGTTCGTCCGCTCCGCGCGCGTCCTGCCGGGCGAGTCGGCCGAGGCGAAAGCGGCGCCGCTCGTCGCCGAGTTGCGCGCCGCGGGCTTCGCGCTCGTCCTCGTGGAGTCGGTCGGGCTTGGGCAAAACGACTTGGGCGTCGCGCCGGTCGCGGACGCCTCCGTCTTCTGCATGACGCCGGAGTACGGGAGCGACGTGCAGTTGGAGAAAGAGGCGCTGCTGAGCCTGGCCGACGTCGTCGTGATGAACAAGCGCGACTTCCCGGAGGCGGACGCCCGCGCCGCCCGCGTCAAGCGTTTCGTCTCCGGGGAGCGGGCGTTCTTTCTCACGGAGGCCAAGCGTTTCGGCGATCCGGGGGTGACCGCGCTGTTCGAGGAGATCGCCCGCCGCTCCAGTCTCGCGTTGCGGGAGACGGCGCTGACGCCGCCCGCGGTTCCGCCGCCGCTGCCGTTTTCGCGCCGGGGCTACCTCGGCGAGGTCGCGGCGGCGCAAGAGGCGTACTACGCGGAGGGCGAGGCGGAGGCGGCGCTCGCGGCGGAGGGCAAGGCCGCCCGCGACTACCAGGGCGAGTTCGACCGCATTTGGCGCGTCTACGGCTTCGACGGCGATCTCTCCGACGCGGTCGTGGAGGACGGCGTCGCGTACCGCGAGGGGCCGGAGGGGCGCGTCCCCGTCGCGCGCGAGACGACGACGGGCATTTGGGCGCCGATTCTCGCGCTGCCCGACCGCGACGCCGGCCCGAAGCAGACCGTCCGCTACCTCTACACGCAGAATTTGCCGGGGTCGTTCCCGTTCACGGAGGGCGCCTACCGCAACCGCCGGCGCGACGAGGACCCGATCCGCATGTTCGCGGGGCTCGGCCTGCCGGAGACGACGAACGCGCGATTCCATCTGCTCGCCGCCGGGCACGGCGCGCCGCGCCTCTCGACGGCGTTCGACTCGCTCACGCTCTACGGGCTCGACTCCGACGAGCCGGGCGCGCTCGCCAAAGTCGGCGAGGGCGGCGTCGCCGTGGACACGGTGGACGATATGCTGCGCCTCTACGACGGCTTCGACTTGGCGCGGACGTCCATCTCAATGACGATCAACGGCCCGGCGCCGACGCTGATGGCGATGCTCCTCGCCGCCGCGCGCCGCCGGGGGTTCGATTGGAAGTCGCTGCGCGGGACGGTGCAGGCGGACATTCTGAAAGAGGCGCAGGCGCAGAACGAGGCGCTCTTCCCATTGGAGCCGTCGCTCCGGCTGATCGGCGATATGACGGAGCATCTGATGCGGGAGGCGCCCGGCTGGCATCCGCTCTCAATTTCGGGGTATCACATCGGCGAGGCGGGCGCGAATCCGGTGCAGGAACTCGCGTTCACGCTCGCCAACGGCCTGACGTACGTCGAAACGCTGCGCGCGCGGGGCCTGCCGGTCGAGGATTTCGCGCGGCGGCTTTCGTTCTTCTTCACGTCGGGGTCCGAGTTGGAGTTCAACGTTTTGGGCAGAGTCGCGCGGCGCGTTTGGGCGGTCGCGCTCAAGCGCCGCTACGGCGTCGAAGGCCCCGGCCTCGCGCTCCGATTCCACAGCCAAACGTCCGGGCGGTCGCTGCAGGATTCGGAGCCGCTGCACAACCTCACCCGCGTCGCGCTGCAGGCGGAGCGCGCGCTCCACAACAACACGAATTCGCTGCACACCAACTCCTACAAGGAGACGTACACGACTCCGCAAGAGGACGACGCGCTCTTGGCGATGGGCAGCCAGCAGATTCCGCTGATCGAAAGCGGCGACTTCCTCTACACGGAGAATCTCCATCAAGGCGCTTACGGCCTCTCCTATCTCGAGGCCGCCGTCGAGCGCGAGGTGCGCCGCATCTTCCTCGAGATCGACCGGCAGGGCGGCGTGTTGCCGGCGATTGAGAACGAGTACTTTCGCACAGCGATACAGGAGGAGGCGCTGCGGGAGCGCAAGGCGATGCGCGAGGGTCGGCGGAAGATCATCGGCGTCAACTATCTCGTCAACCCCGGCGCGCGGCGGCCGCTCGGCGAACTCGTCCACATCCCGATGCAGGAGAAGCGCGCGCAGGCCGCCCGAACCCGCGCCTTCAAGCGCGAGCACGCCCGCGCCGCCAAGCCCGCGCTCGCGAGCCTGCAACAGGCCGCGCTCTCGCCCGACGCCAACGTCTTCGAAGCGCTGCTGGACGCGACGGAGCACGCCACCGTCGGGCAGATCACGCGCGCGCTCTGGGAAGTCTGGGGGCGCTTCCGCCCGAGCATGTAGGGGCGGCGGGGGCGCCCGCGCCGCTCCGAGTACAGACCGGGAACATAGGTAACAGAAACCCGCGCCGCGCCTGCGCTCTCGAACGGTCAGGCGGAGTGAACGGTCAGACGTCGTCGCCGCCGGCGGGCGCGCTTGCGCTCTACGCCGACGCGCCGCCCGTCAACTCGTCCACGAGTTCGTTCAGTTTGTCTTCCGTGAGGATGCCGCTCCACTTGCGCGCGACGCTGCCGTCCGCCCGGATGAAGATCGTCGTCGGCATGCCCACAATCTCGAATTCGCGCGCGACCGACTCGTCGTAGGTGGTGCCGGCGGGGTAGGTGACGCCCAACTCTTGGAGCAGGGCGCGCCCTTCCTCCCGCGTGCCGAGGAATTGCTGCGGGCCGATGTCCACGCCGAGGATCGTCACCTCGCCGCCGCGATGCTCGTGGACGCGCTGGAACTCCGGCATCTCCGCGCGGCAGGGGGGGCAAAGCGCCGCCCAGAAGTTCAGCACGACCGGCTTGCCCTGCTCGAGCACGCTGGAGAGCGACGCCGTCTCTCCGCCAAGCGTCTCCTGCCCCTGGTAGGCGCTGATCTCCAAGTCCGGCGTCTCGAGGCCGACGTCCGACCCGCAAGCGGCGAGCGCGAGCAGCGCGGCGGCGGCGCCCGCAAGCGCCAGCGTTGCGCGTCTCCCCATCGCAGCGACCATTCCGCGTCCTCCTAGCAGTCCGCGCCCGGCGGCCGGGCGCTTCCGCGTCCCCTTGCGCTTATTAGGATAGCGGATAAAGCGCGGGGCGTTATGCCGGAGCGGTGGGCGAACAGAGCCTTGTCTCCAGTGAAATGCTTGCGATAGAGCGCCACGTACTCGTTAGTGAGCCTGCATGCGCGTCAAGACGTTGGGACACGCGCCCCTTACGCCGCTTCCCGCCGCGTGATACGCTAACGCCCGGGATTCCTAGACGGCGCGCCACGCCCGCGCGCCCGGAGGAGCGCTCCGCAGCATGCCCCGCACCGCCCACGAGCATACGATCAACGCCTGCCTCGGCGAACGCCTCAGGACATTGCGCCGGAGTTGGGCCGAGGTGACAGTCTACGAGGAGACCGGCCACACGAGCGCCGGCCGCCCCGACGTCATCGTCAAGGACGCGAGCGGATGGCCCGTCGTCATTGAAGCCGAGCGCGCCGACCACAGGGAAGCCGAGTCCGACGCGCTGAAGAACTTCGCCCGGATGCTCGACGGCCAACCCGTCGAGGTCGCCATCGCGCTCGTGTACCCGCCCGACGTTCGGGACGAGCATCACATCGGCTCCATCACGACGGCTCTCGACGTTACGGAGGGGTTGGAGTACTGCCTGCTCACCCGGAGCGGAGAGGGCGCGCCGCTCCGCATGCCGGAGCGCGGATGGGTGAGAGTCTCGCTGGTGGATGTGACGTACCCCACTTAGACCAGCGGAATCTGATTGCCGGTAGTGTAAGGGGGCATTCCGACGAAGTTCACATCGAACTTGAGCGAAGGCTCCACCCTAGAGCTCGCGTTGTGCAAACGGAACGATATCTGCCACCCCTCCGCGAAACTCACGTGTATCTTGTTCGCTGCGCCGGGCGTGCGCTGAACTAGATCGACCCGCTCCGGTATTGTCCATTGCCTGCCCCAGCCCAATGTCCCGTTCAGGTTGAAGGACCGGACAATCACAGCGTCTTGCTCCTGCACGACCTTGTAGAAGTCTTGCCGCCCGATCAGGTATCGGAACACGCGGGAGATGAAGCGGCTGCCGTAGGCTTCGCAGAGTCGCTCGAACTCGTCTTGGAACGCGGTGAGCACCGGCAGGTATATGCTAGGCTCCTTGTCTGGCACATCTTTGAAGAGCACCCCGTTGCGGCGCATCCCCTCCATCCGGTTGAACACCGGCCTGACCGCTTTCCAGTAGTCGTTGCTCACGGGGTAGTCCGCCCACCGTTTGCCAAAGTCAATGCTCCCCGACAGCCGAGGGTGCTTGATGGCGTGATGGTGTGTCTTGGCGGATATGCCTAGGGACCCGCCGTCCGCTAGGCGTGCGAGCACATCCCGCACATCGCCAGACTGTCCACTCGTACTCGTCTGCAACTCAATGGAGACTGCGCCATCGAACTGGCGGTCGTAGGCAATGAGGAACGCCACGGCTTCGTTGGCCGCCTTGTCCATCTCGTCCCGGCCATCGCACTCGTTGTAGTGGACTTTGGCTGATTCCGCAGTCTCGTGGTTGATGGGCGCACCCAACTCCCGCCCCAAAGCGAGAGCGATAGCGTACTCAAACGCCTTGCCGCGTTGCGTCTGGGTCTGATGCATGCGGTTAGCCCTTCCCAGTCGCAGGGGCGAGGTCTCTGCTTAGCACGATAAGCTCGTTGGACTCGCCTTTGTTCGCTATGCCGTAAGCCCAATCTGGTTTCACGTAGCGATGGTAGGGGTAGAGACTACGCACCAACGCGCAGTCGTTGTAAGAGAGAATCCAGCCGTCACGCTCGTGCAGCAGAGCGGCAAGCGCGGCGTGATCAAAGTTCTCGTGCATGTCACCGCGCTCGCCGTACAGGGACATCCCGTTGGCGTAGGGCGGGTCTAGGTACAGGAATTCGTTGCTGTGCGCAGCCATGCTCTCTTTGAAGTCGGCGTGTCCAACGCTGAACCCGACCACGTGGAAGTCTCGCAACCGCTCTACCGCGCTTGGGGTGAATCGCGGATGACCCGGGGACATGCCGCCGCTCAACGTCGTGCCTGAGTACGAAGCGCGGTTGAGCGCGTAGAACGCAGCCGCCCGCGCGTAGCGTCCCTCAATGCCAAAGTACCTCTTCTGCAAAGCGTAGAAGGCTGTCCGCGTCAGCGGGTGGTGTTTGTCAACGAGCGCCGCCAAGCGAGACGCATCCTCTAACAGCGTCTGCCAGAATTCCACCAGCGGCTCGAAGCCGTCGTAGCCGTGAACGCTGATGCCCTGCGACGCAACCGCCAGCTCTATTGACGCGCCGCCGACGAACGGGCTGCATATCGACTCAAGCCCCGGCGGGAGCAGTGCCATCACCTGCTTCACCGCGCGGGACTTCCCGCCCGGGTAACGCAAAGGCGACTTGATGTAGGGGTGGTCTGGGGGCTCCAGCGCAGCCGTGAGCCCTGACGCTCCCCGAACCAGTTGCTGTGGTTTCTGCGACTGGACGACCGAAATGCGGCCCGGCATGTCGTAGCGTAGGCAGTGCGCGCCATTCGGCCAAGTCTGCGCTTCGTAGAAGGCGACAGGCGCCTTCTCGTCGCTGATGTACTCGCGGATCGCCATAGCCCCGATACTATACAGATGCCGCCTGTCAGGTTGTCAAGCGCTTATGGGCACGGAATGACAAGCCGCTAGTTGCCGCTCATGACGTGCTTGCCGCTGACCGTCTCGACTCACCCCTCTCACGTTCCCTCTCACGCTCCCGATTCCAAGGAGCCTCTGCGTGGTAATCCTCGACATGCTCGTTCGCGCCGCAGCGCAAGCAAATTCTCCAAGCCTTGCCATTGGGCAAAGCAGCCCTCTCCCACTCCCACCGGTGGATGCCGGACTTGCTCTCCTTGCACTCCTCACCCATTGCCATTTCGTCCATCCCCGCATGAGTTCCTCCTACTATAACTGATCGACCCGGTCCGCGCCTCCCTCCTCTCTCCGATGTCGACCAACCGCCACCGTCGAAGCGGCGCGGGCAGCCGCGCTCAAGAGCACAAGGACGACGAGAAGAAGCGCAAGAGCGACGAGGGCTACGTCGTCAAGCCCGCGAAGCGCGTCGGCGAAACGCTGACGCACCCCATCCTGTGGGCGCACCACTACCTCTACGAGCGGACGATGACGCTGCAGCCGGACGCCTACGGCGAACGGCGCCCCGGGTCCCAGATTCCGGCGGGCGCGGAGTCCACGGTCTTCTTCAATGCAGACTTCCACTACAACGCGCAGTCCATTTTCATCGGGACGACCGAGCGGCCTTGCCTCGGAGGGCGGGCGTGGCCCGCCGTCATGCTCAGCGACCCCGACCATGCCTACGCATTCGCGCTCTGGTGCAACTCGACGCTCGGGTTGCTGATGCACTGGTGGATGGCGAACAAGACGCAGGGAGGGCGCGGCTCGTTCACGGTGAGCAGGATCCCGGCCTTGCCCGTTCTGGACGTCGCCGCGCTCGCGCCGCAACAGATTGCCGCCGCGAAAGTCGCCTTTGAGGAACTGCGCGAGCGCCCGTTGCTGCCCATTAATCAGATACACGAGGACGAAGCGCGCGCGGAGATCGACCGCCGCCTCATCGTCGATGTTCTCGGCCTCGACGCGGACCTCGCGCGCCCGGACGGCCCGCTAGACCTCTTGCGCCGCAAACTCGCCGCCGAGCCGCAGGTCGCGGGCAAAAAGCGCGAGCGCGTGTTCTTCACGGAGGAGACGCGCGACGGAGTCCCGGTCATCGTGGAGCGCGCCTCGCGCGGGTAGCGTGCTGCCGTCCGCCGCTTGTCAAACCTTCCTTGCGCCCGTTCGCGCCCCCGTCACCCCATCGCCGCCCGGCGCGCGTGCCAGTCCGTCGCGGATTGGTAGGCGTGGGCGGCGCGGAGGACGAGGGCGTCGCTGAGGCGCGCGCCGCGCTTGCCCGACGTTTTCGTGGTAGCATAGCCGCGTTCGGCGGGAAGCGCCCGCTGGACACTCCACATCGGAACCGGAGGGAAGCGTATGGCGGTTATGGACGTTGCGGAAGTGAGCGTGGGCGGCAGCCCGATGGCGATCCACACGGCGCGCCCGGACGGCGGCGGCAAGCGCGCGGCGGTCATCGTGATTCAGGAGATCTTCGGCGTGAACAACGACGTCCGAAGCATCGCGGAGCGCTTCGCGAGCGAGGGCTACTTCGCCGCCGCGCCCGAAATGTTCCATCGCTCCGGGAAGGGGCTGGACATTCCGTTCTCCGAAATGGAGCGCGCGTTCGGCGAGCGGAGCAAACTCGGCGAGGCCGACATCCGCGCCGACGTGCAGGCCACGATCGACTACCTGCGGAGCAACCCGGACGTCGACGGCGACCGCATCGGCATCGTCGGGTTCTGCTTCGGCGGCATGGTGTCGTACCTCGGCGCGACGATGGACGGCGTGAAGGCGGCGGCGGTCTACTACGGCGGCGGCATTCTCCCGCGCCCCGACGCGCCCGCCGACGCGCCCCGCCTGCTGGACGCGACCGCCGACTCCGTGCAGGCGCCGATCATCGGCTTCTGGGGCGACCAGGACGCCGGCATTCCCGTCGCCAACGTCGAGGAGATCGAGAGGACGCTGAAGGCGAAGGGCAAGTCCATCGAGAATCACGTCTACGAGGGTGCCGGGCACGGCTTCTTCTGCTCGGAGCGCGGCAGTTACAACGAGGCCGCCTCCAACGACGCCTGGCCCAAGACGCTCGCGTTCTTCGGATCGCATCTCGGCTAGGCCGTCGCGGAGCGCGGCTAGCGCGCAAGAGGGACGACGAAGGGTAGATTCCCGCCTACGCGGGAATGACGATGCCGCCTGGGGACGGCTTGGGGACGGGGCGCGTTGCGCCCCGTCTTGGCGCGGGTCGCCCCCCATGCGATTCAGGCGGGAACGGGACCGGCGGCGGCGGGGAGCGGGCGCCTGGTATCATTCGGTTATGCAGGTTCTGTTGAGCGCTCCCAGAGGCTTCTGCGCCGGCGTCGTTCGGGCGATAGACATCGTCGAAATCGCCCTGCGGCGGTTCGGCGCGCCCGTCTATGTCCGCCACGAGATCGTCCACAATCGGCACGTGGTCGACAGCCTCCGCAAGAAGGGCGCCGTGTTCATTGAGGAGACGGACGAGGCGCCGCCCGGCGCGACGATCATCTTCAGCGCGCACGGCGTCGCCCCGGAGGTTCGCCGCGCCGCCGACGAGCGCGGCCTCAACGTCATAGACGCCACCTGCCCGCTCGTCACCAAAGTGCACGTCGAGTCGCGGAAGTACGCCAGCGAGGGCTACTCCGTCATCGTCGTCGGGCACGAGGGGCACCCGGAGGTCGTCGGCACGCTGGGGCAATCGCCTGAGGCGTCGCAACTCGTGGACTCGCGCGCCGACGCGGCGGCGGCGGCCGCCCCGGACCCGGAGCGCGTCGTCGCCCTGACGCAGACGACGCTCAGCGTGGACGACACGCAGGAGATCATCGGCTCGCTCAAGGAGCGCTTCCCCAACATCGTCGCCCGAAACGACATCTGCTACGCGACGACGAACCGGCAGGAGGCCGTCAAGGAACTGGCGAAGCGCGTTGACCTCGCGCTCGTCGTCGGGGCGCGGAACTCGTCCAATTGCAACCGGCTGCGCGAGGTGGCGGAGCAGGCCGGCATTCCCGCCTATCTCGTTGACGACGCGGACGCGGTCGATCCGTCGTGGCTCGTCGGCGTCGAGCGCGTCGGCATCACGTCGGGCGCGTCCACGCCGGAGTCGCTGGTGGAGGGCGTGATCGACTTCCTGCGCCCCGACTCGGTCGAGACGCTCGCCGTCGCCGAGGAGGACGTGACGTTCGTCCTGCCGAAGGAGTTGCGGGGCGGCTAGGCTGCGGTCTGCTCGACGACGCGTTAAGAATTTGGAATCCTGCGCCTCGAATGAGCAACGAAGAGGGCAAAATG
Organism: Dehalococcoidia bacterium; assembly: GCA_965242755.1. GTDB lineage: Bacteria > Chloroflexota > Dehalococcoidia > Lucifugimonadales > Australimonadaceae > Bin16. The sequence continues at coordinate 255,889 of OZ251500.1, forward strand.
GATCTGACCGACCTCTTCGCGGTGAAGGCGTCTCCCGGCGAGGCGTGGGCGTTCTACTGGGACCTGCCCCGCGTCGCGCGATGCTTGCCCGATGCGAGAGCATTGAGACAGCGGGCGAGGGCGCGTGCCGGGCTTGTTCTGCTACGGAGCCTCGTGGGGTTGCTTCGCTAACAACGCCCCGTCTGATAGGCGGCGATTCGCGCCGCCCGCGTCGTCAACTCTTCCATCGTGAGGTCGCTCTTCATGCGGTTGCACTCTTTACAAGCCAACTGAAAATTATCGGGGTCGTTGAGGGCGCCGCCTCTCTTCGGCGACAGGACGTGGTCAACTTCAGTCTCGCTCGCGGCGCACCCGTCGAGGGATACCCCACAGATGGCGCACCTCCCGCCCTGCATTTCGAGCAGGATAGGCCGCATCTGGCGGGACAAGGTGGCCGACCTCGTGCGACGACGCTGCTTCGCCTTCGGCATCTCCATTGCGTACTCCCAAGTCAAGCCTTGCACGATGCTGCTTTCATTATATCCTCTCGCGCCGCAACGCGCGGATGTCGCGCCCGCGCTCACCCCACGAGCAGCGCGTCGGCGCCGCGGCGGTAGCCTTGCAGCGATTGCGACGGGTCGCGGTTCACGAGTTCGCGCCCGAACATTGGGTGCCCCATGCTCCGGACCTCGTGCTCCAACTCGTAGAGCGTCTCGCCCGTGTCCGGGTGCGCAATGTTGGTGAAGCGGTACTGATGCTCGTTGCTCTCCTCCGTGATGAGCCTCATCGCGGCGAGCGCGCGGTGCGGGCCGGAGAAGTCGGCGATGTAGACCGCGATATGGTGGTTGTCGTAGGGGCGCGTTTCGCCGGCGCTCTCGCGGAAGAGAAGCGCCTGATGCCTGCCCGCTTGCACCCGCGCCGCCGGCGCGCCCCGTCGCTCGACGACGTCCGCTTTCGCGCCGATGATCTCCGCGTAGAATCTGGCGATGCCCTCCGCCGCGCCCTGCGGAACGTTCAGTATGAGGTACTCTAGCCCGATTCTCGCGCCGCCCATCCGCTCGCCGTCGGCCGGATGGCAGCGGAGGCGGTTGCCCCACGGGCACGTGACGTCCAGGTTGCGCCCCTCGCGCTCGAACGCGAATCGCGTCCCCTCGAGGCGGCGGGCGACCGCTCCGAGCCGCTCCTCCAACAGCGCGACATCCGGCGTCACGAGGCCGATGCGTCCGCGGATCGTTTGCGCGCTATCGCGGGTGGGCAGGTGGAACTGCTGCCTGCCCATATTGACCCACATATTGTCCAGCCCCACCGTGAGGTAGGGGTCGCGCGTGTGCCCCATGCCGACGATATGGAAGAGCGCGGCGGTCTGCTGATCGGGCACCGTGAGGTTCACGTGGTCAAGCGCGACGAGGTTGCCGACGTCCTGTCTTCCGCGGTCGTATTCGGTCATCGAACGCCTCCTTGCGCCGGGAGCGGCGCGCGCCCGCCGACGGCGGGCGCACGTCTATTATGCGGCATCGCGCGGAGAGATTCGCAACCTACCGCCCTACCCGCGTAGGCGCGAACCTACCCCCATGACCGTCATTCCCGCGTAGACGGGAATCCAGTCGGCGCGAAGCGCCGCTGTTATGGGAGGCTTCTGCTAACGCTCGCGCTGATGAGGAGCAATGAGTTGGCGAGGCGCCCCTCTACGCCGCCACGCAGTCCGCCCCGCTTCGCCCGTGGTGTTGCGCTAGGGGTCGTCGTCGGGTTTGTAGGAGCCGATGTCGTCTTCGTGATCGGGTTCGCCGTCGTCGAACTCTTCAAGTTCGGGCTGGTCATCCGCATCCGTCGGCTCGTCCTTTTTCCAGTACTTCTCAGGCATATAGCGGTCGAGCGCGCTTTCGAAAACGGCTTCCCCGTCGGGGATATTCTTCCCCATCGCCATCCCGATGAGGTTCAGCATCGCTACGCCGCGCTCCCGGAAGTATTCCCCGAAATTGCCCGCCTCCAACAGTTCGGGGTCAACGAAGTGCTTCTGAATGGACTCCTCGAGCCTGTCGTTGTGCTCCCTCAGCCTAGACACGTACTCGTTGGGGCCTCGCCCCCCAATGATCCGGTTCGTGGGGGCAGACAGCGGCGTCTTGTTGATGATGGAGTTGTACAACTCCCTCGGCAGTCCCCACCGCTCGCAGTAGGCCTGAGGGAAGATGTGGTGGATGTCAATGGCTTCATCGTGATAGGTCGCCAAGGTAAGCGCCTTTCCCGTTCGCCAGTCGGTTGCTCCGCTCTTCATCTGAAGCGCGTAGAGGCCCTTGTAAGCGGCGCTGTTGCGCGTCTTCAAGGAAAGCAGCCTCCCGGGAGTGAAGTTCGCCTCCTGCACCAGGGTGGGCGGCGTCCCTTCGCGGACATACTCCGCCACCTCAACCAAGTCTCGCGCGTACTGCGTTTCGATGGCGCTCCCGTAGGATTCGCCGAAGATGCCTGCCCAGTACCAGCGCTCTAGGCGATCGCCGGCGTTAGCGGGTTCGACTTCGTTCCCCAACTCGACGAAGAGCGTAGCCAAAGGCACGAGTTGCGTGGAGTAGGGGACATTCCAAGAGTTAAACACGAACTGGGCTCGCAGGAACTTAGCAGCCTGCAAGAAACCCCATTCGACCTTGTCGGCCCACTCCTGGTAGTCGGCGAGGGTCAGGTTGAGGATGTCGCGCTTCTGGCACCCGATGCGGGGGATCTGGTTAGGAGGCGCGTCAGGCTGCTCTCGCACCTTCTCTCGGCGCCGCTTCTGCGTCGCCAGCAGCGCGACGGCTTGGAGGAACTGATCGCCTCCGACGCCCCGAAGCACTCCGAATCCGTCATGCAAGCGTCGGCGGCGCTCTCCCCAGTCGTCGCGCAACGAGAAATCCTCCGCGGCGAAGGACGCTGTCACCAGTTCGAACACGGTGAGCGTGACGCCTCCGGTATTGACTTTCTCGAAGACGGTGCAGACCGCTTCCTTGGGAGTCTCCTTGTCGAGGCTGATGACAGGAATGGAGTACTCCTTGAACGTATCAAGGATAGGCTCGAATTCATCCCACAGCGTTACCGCGCTCTTATTGGGATGTTCTTCATCCCTGCCTTGCCAATGCTGCACGTACGCCCGGAGCCAACTCGTGGGGTCTAGGAGCCTACTGGTGGGCATCATGTGGTTCGCGTACTCCAACTCCGGCGAGGAGACGTCGAGCAACACCTCACGCCCGAAGTTGCGCGTGACGCGCCTGTCTTCCGGCACGCTCACGATGGCTTCCTCTCTGTCGATGTCCTCCGCCATCGCATTGAGCATATCCACGTAGTACCAGCGCTTGATCTGCTTGCCCCTGCTGTCTTGCGTGACCGTCGGGCGGAGGACTGAGAGCGCCTGGTAGAGCGAGGTGAGCCGCTGCTGGCCGTCGAGCAGGAATTGGACTATCTCGCTCGCGGGCTCGCCGTCAACGCCTTCGACCAACCGCGTCTTGAAATTGATTTCGCCCCCGGCCTGCAGCGTCATCACGGCTCCCACGGGGAAGCCGCGAGAGATGCTGGCGATGAGCGAGCGGATGCGGTAGTCGTCCCACACCCAGCCCCGCTGGAAGTCGGGGAGACGGATTTTCCCTGTCTCCACGTCCACCAGCAGGTTTTTCAGGAGTACGGGGTGCGTCGTGAACTGGGCCATGCGGCTTGCGCTCTCCTAGTAGTCCATGCGGTTCGCTAGACTATACGACGCGCGGTCTTCCGTGTCAACCTCTGTGCGCGCGCCGCGCCGACTGGATTCCCGCCTACGCGGGCAGGGCGGTAGGTTATGCAATATCTCCATGGGAGAGGGCGGGGACGGCGCTATCGCGCCGAACTGGATTCCCGCCTACGCGGGCAGGGCGGGGCGCCGATCACGGCCCTACTCGATGGCGAACGTCACCCCTACGCGGGCGGACACCTCGTACTCGCCGGGGAAGAGTTGCGTCGGAGCGGACGCCGCGTCCGCAGAGGCGAACTGCACGCGGGCCTCGGCGATAGGGTAGGGGCTGAATTCGATTTCCTGCACGCCGGAGACGCGCCCCCGCGAAACGCCCAACTGCTCGGCGTAGAGATCAGCCTTCGCAGTAGCGTCCGCGATGGCGTTGACGCGCGCCTGCCGCTCCAGCGCGGCCGTGTCCTCTACGCGGAAGACGACGCCGTCGACGCGGGTCGCGTCGCCGCCGGCCGCCGCCGCGCGGTCGAGCAGCGCGCCGACGCCGTCGAGGTCGCGCGCCGTCACGCTGATCGTGTTCGTCACGCGGTAGCCGACCAGTTCCTGCCGGTCGCTGCGGTAGTCGTAGCGGGGGTTGATGGAGAAGGAGGACGTTCGGATGTCGGCGTCGGCGACGCCCGCTTCGCGGAGTTCCGCCGCGACCGCCGCGATGGCGCGGGCGGCCTCGTCCCGGGCGGAGGCCACGCTGTCGGCGAGCGCCTCGACCCCAAGCGAGATGACGGCGACGTCGGGCTCGCCCGACGCGGTTCCGACGCCGCTGACGCTGATGCCGCTCTGCGCCGGAGCATCCGCGCCGCCGCTCCCGCCGTCGTTGGAGCATGCCGCCGCTAGCGCGGCGAGGGCTAGGGCGGCGCCGAGAACGGCGGGCCATCGGGTCGTTCGGATTGATCGCGCGCTCATTGATTCTCCTCCCCCTGAGGGCTACGCCCCTCTGCTCATCATTAACGCGGCGCGGGGGCGTTCGGTTTCATTGTTGCGGCGCCCGCTATTCTAGCCCGCCCGTCCGCGCCGGGTATAATGGCGATGCGCCTCTCAACGCGGGGCGCCCCCTTCGTCAATGAAGTCGTTCATCCGCGAAACCATTCAGACCGGCGCGCTGCTGGCGTTTCTGTTGCTCCTGCTGCAAGGCGGCCTGCAGAACTACCGAGTGGAGGGCTCCAGCATGTTCCCGCTGCTGGAGACGATGGACGGCGTGTTCGTCAACAAGTTGTCGTATCTGCGGGTGGACGCGGCGCGGGCGGCGTGCTGGATGCCGTGGATCGACGCGGAGGAGGGCGAGCGGTGGCGTCCGTTCGGCGAGCCGCGGTACGGCGACGTGGTGGTGTTCCGCTGGCCGCGCGATGAGCGGCAGTACTTCGTGAAGCGCGTGATCGGCTTGCCGGGCGACGAGATACGCATACGCGGCGGCGAGGTCCACCGCAACGGCGAGGCGCTGGACGAGCCCTACGTGGAGCAGCCGTCCGGCGAGAGCATCGTCGAGCGCGTCGTGCCCGAAGGGCACTACTACGTGCTCGGCGACAACCGGGCGCAGAGCGACGACTCGCGTCGGTGGGGGAGCGTGCCGGAGGAGAACATCGTCGGCAAGGTATGGCTCGCCTACTGGCCGCTGAACCGGCTGCAACTCTTCCGCTAGCGCGCGCCGGCGCCGTCCGCGCCAACGCGGTTTGGGATAGGCTTAAGGGATGCGCCGCCCCCGTAGCTCAACGGCAGAGCGCCGGGCTTTTAACCCGGGCGTTACAGGTTCGAGTCCTGTCGGGGGCACCACTTTTGGGGAGACCTTTGCGTAATCTGCCGCGCTGCCCGCGGAGCGGGAATCTACCCATTTCCGTCATTCCCGCGTAGGCGGGAATCCAGTCGGCGCGATAGCGCCAAGGCAAGGTGCCCCGCGCCCCGTCCCCCAATCGCCCCCGGCGCACCCTGCCCACGAAAGCGGGAACCTACTGAGCAGACCCGCGTAGGCGGGAACCTCCTAGGGCTGGAATAGCGCTCCCGCTAGATTTCGCAGGGGACGCCGCGCTCGGCGCAGACGCCGCGGAGCCAGGCGACGACTTCCTTGTGCAGCGGAACGCCGTTCGCGGAGCGGTCGGCGAACGCCTCGCGCTCAGGGTCGCCCGCGACGAGCACGCGCTCGTGGCCCGCGGCGGGCGGCGTTGCGCGGAGGTCGCGGATGAAATCGTCCATCCGCGCCTTGAATTCCCCGGCGTCGCTGAAAGCGTCTATGTCGTAGGCGGCGACGCAGTGGCGGTAGTTCGTCCGTCCGGCGCGGATTCCGTAGTCCGCTCCCGCGAGCACGGAGCAGAGGATGTCCACCGCCATCGCAAGCCCGTAGCCCTTGTGCGATCCGGACTCGCGCGCCGTTCCGAGCGGCAGGAGCAGGAAGTCGTCCGGGACTGGGGCGCGCTCCATAATCGGCGTTCCGTCCGGCGCGCCGATGACGCCCGGAGGCAGCAGCGCGCCCGCCCGCCGCGCGTTCCGAACTTTGTTGACGGGGATGACGCTCGTGGCCATATCGAACACCCACGGGGGCTCCTCGAGCGCGGGGGCGGCGACTGCGATGGGGTTGGTGCCGAGGCGCGGGATCCGCCCGAACGTCGGGAGCGCGTCGGGGCCGGTGGCCGTCATGCAGACGCCGATCATATCGCGCTCCAGCGCCAGCATCGCGTGGTAGGCCGCCATGCCGACGTGCCCGCCGTTGAACATCGTGACGACGCCGACGCCGCAATTGCGCGCCTTCTCCATCGCGATCTCCATCGCTTTCGGAGCGATGATCACGCCGAGCCCGCGGTCGCAGTCAATGTTCGCCGACGCGGGGCGCTCGCGGACGACGCGCCAGTCGGGAGTCGGGTTTTGGACGCCGTTGGCGTAGCGCTCCAGGTAGACGCGGAGCATATTGGAGACGCCGTGGCTGTCCACGCCGCGCAGGTCGGCGGTCACGAGGACGTCGGCGGCGAGCCAAGCGTCGGCGGAGGGGACGCCATGCTTTTCGATGAGGGCGGCGGCGGCCTCGCGCAAGGGTTCGGCGGGGACGCGGACGGCGTCCTCCTCCGAGACGAGGAAGGGGTTAGTCGTCATTGGATTCGCTCAGGGCGGCGAGGCCGGCGGCGGCGACCGCCTCGTCGTCGGCGGGGCGCGCGCCGCTGACGCCTATCGCTCCGATCATCGCGCCGTCGGGCCTGCGGACGGGCAGGGCGCCTTGCCAGGGGATGAGGCGCCCTTGCTCCATCATCGCTAGGGCGCGGACGACAGGCTGGTCCCAGCGGTCGGCGAGGTCGCCGCTCGGCGTATCCCACGCGGCGGAGGCCGCCGCCTTGCCCTGCGAGATGGGAACGCTGCGCCAAAGGGCGCCGTCCATTCGCTGGAGCGCGACGAGGTCGCCTCGCGGGTCGAGCACGGCGATCGTCACGCGGACACCGAGTTCGACGGCCTTAGCGCGCGCCGCCTCAATCATCCGCGCGGCCTCATCCAGCGCAAGCGGTTTCATACGGGGCTCTCCTAACTGAGACCTTTGCCGCCCTCACCCTGCCCTCTCCCAGAGGGAGATCCATGCGGCGCGGAGCGGCCCTCACCCTAGCCCTCTCCCGGAGGGAGAGGGAATCAACTGCGGCGACATTCCCCCGCCGTAGGCGGATTCAAGCGGGGAGGAGCCGCCCTCACCCTAGCCCTCTCCCAGAGGGAGAGGGAATCAAACTGCGGCGGGCGCGGGTGGTTTCGCACTGCGGAAGCGCGCCTCCCTACGGCTCCCTCTCCCTCTGGGAGAGGGTTGGGGTGAGGGCCCCCGCCGGCTCGGCGGACATAAAAAGCGTCCCGAGCGACCGGGGCGCCCGAACTTCGCCGCTGGATCCGGCCCCCCAGTCCCCCGGGGCCGCCTCGTCCCGCAGTCTTGTTCAACCACGGTCACTCAGGACGGGCGCAAGTATAGGCAAGCGTCCCTAAGCGTTGTCAAGCGCTTTTCGAGCGAATCTGAGCGCGAGTTTTTTGGGAATCGCCACCAGCGGAGGCAGGCGTGGGTTCCGCAGGCGGATAGGCTCTCGTCGCCGATGCGGCTCGAATGGCTTGGGGACGGGGGGCGAGGTGTCCCGTCTTGGCGCTATCGCGCTGGATTGGAATCTACTGAGTCTCCATCGCACACGCTCTCTGTCAATTGCGATAGCCTAACGGCAGGCTATGCCCGACGTTAGGAGGGAGCGCGATGCTCAACGGGAAGTCGGTCGTCGTTACGGGCGGCGCGAAAGGGATCGGGCGCTACATCGCCCACGGATTCGCGCGCGAAGGCGCGAAAACGGCGATCGCCGACGTCGACGAGGCCCGCCTCCAGCAGACGCTCGGCGAGTTGGGCGAGTTGGGCGCCGACGCGATGGCCGTCCCAACGGACGTGACGCGCGAGGACGCGGTCGAGTCTCTGATGGCGCAGGTCGCCGAGCGCTTCGGCGGTATTGACGTTCTCGTGAACGACGCCGCGGTGGTGCCGCACTTTATGTGGGGCGACAAACCGCGCTGGCCGAAGGTTCAGGATATGGACGCCTCGTTCTTCTGGGACACCGTGATGGGCGCCGCGCTGCGCGGGACGTTCCTCGCGTCGAAGCACGCCGTTCCCTATATGGAGCGCGGCGGCGGCGGGCATATCGTGAATCTGCACGGCGGGGGCAGCGTCACGCCGCCGGGCGCGCTCGCCTACGCGACGGCGAAGGACTCGCTCGTGACGTTCACCAAGTTCCACGCCGAGGAGGTGCGCGCCGCGAACATCTGCGTCGTGATCATCTCGCCCGGCGCGGCCATCGCCACCGACGAGGCGCCGCAGGAAGCCCAAGAGCGCATGCCGGGGCCGGAGTACGCAGGGCCGCGCTTTCTCCTCTGCGCGGAGGCGCCGATGGAGTTGTCGGGGCGTCTGCTCGACTACCAGGACGGCGAACTCACGGTTCTGCGGTAGGCGCGATGCTGACCGTCACGGAATCGGCGCGGGCGGAGTTGCTGCGGCTGGCGGCGGAGCGCGGACTCGAGCCGGGGCGCCTCCTGCGGTTGGCGGTTCCGCCGGTGTGGACGGGCGAGGGCGACTGGGGCATCGTCATCGACCGGCGCGGCGCAGCGGACGTCGAGTTCGCCCGCGACGGCGCGACGGCGCTGATCGTGGAGCGCGAAACGGCGGACGCGCTAGCGAACTCGACGCTCGACTTCAAGACGGAGGGCGTCCCCAGCCCGCGCTTCACGTTGGACGTCTATTAGGGCGCGCCGGCGGCTTCCCTGATGTTCCCGCTTTCGAGTGAAATGACATTGGCGCGATGGGCTGTCCCAATTGAGACAACTGCATAACTTCCGTCGGCCAGTAGGTTCCCTGGATTCACAAACGAAGCGCAACGCCAGAGCAAGGTGGTGGAGCCATGGGATACCGACACATCGACATCGAGGAACGCTGCGCGATTGCCCGCCTATACCAAGAGGGGCGCCCGATCCGGGAAATCGCTACAAATCTGGATCGCTCGCCATCGACGATCTCTCGCGAGATCAACCGCAACGCGATGAGCGCGGGCGAGTACAAGGCTGCCAAGGCGGACGAGAAGGCGCGGGCGCGGCGGTGGAAGGGCCCCCGCCTCGACCGCGACGATCTCCTGCGCGAGGCCGTCCTGCGCCGCATGGCGTGGGGCGCGTCGTCGCCGCAAGTGTCCGGCCGCCTGGCGTTGGAGATGGGGAGGCCGGTGATCTCCCACGAGAGCATCTACCGGTTCATCGCGGCGCAGGTGAAGAGGACGAAGGACTACGACTGGCGGAACTTCCTGCCGAAGCGGAAGGCGACGCGGGGGCGCCGCTCGCGCAAGGGCCGCAGTTCCGCCCTGTTCATCAAGGCGAGGCGGCCTCTGTCGGAGCGGCCTGCGAGGGCGGCGGACCGCGTTGAGTTCGGCCACTGGGAGGCGGACACGATGCTGTTCGGGGTGAAGAAGCAGGCGCTGTTGGTCCTGCACGAACGGGCGTCGCGGCTCACGCTCCTGCAGCGGCCGGAGAACAAGGGCGCCGAGGCGGTTGCGCGCGCGATGCTGGCCGTGATGGGGACGCTGCCGATGGAGATGCGGCGGAGCGTGACGTTCGACAACGGGACGGAGTTCGCCCGGCATCACGAGTTGCATGAGTTGGGAGTTGAGACGTTCTTCTGCGACGTTCGGTCGCCGTGGCAGAAGGGGGGAGTGGAGAACGCGATTGGGCGTCTGCGGCGGGAGTTGCCGCGGAGGACGAACTTGGACGGCGTGCCGGACGAGGAGTTGACGTTGTGCGCGTCGCGCTACAACAACACGCCGCGCTCGGCGCTGGGCTACCAGACGCCGTCTGAGGTATTCTGGGGTCGTCCGGAACTGTTGCGCTTCCAGTGTGAATCCACATTCCCGCCTACGCGGGAATGACGGTCATTGGGGTTGCATAACCGCCCCCTACCCCCCCAGCGCCTCACCGCCGGCGGCGGGCGCGGCGCCTTACGCCGAAGGTGGCGACGAACGTCGCGGGGACGTCGCGCCAGGCGCGCACTTTGGAGCCCTCCTCGATATGGCGCCACTCCACGGGAACGCTCGCCACGGAGCAGCCGGCCCGACGCGCCTGCGCGAGCAGATCGAGGTCGAACGCCCAGCCGCGCTCCTCTACGCCGGGCGCGATCGCGCGCCACGCCTCGGCGCGCATCGCTTTCGCGCCGCATTGCGTGTCCGAGTAGCGCAGCCCCAGGAAGAGGCGCGTCCATTGCCGCGACGCCTTGCTGATCGCGCGCCGGAGGGGCGACTCTCGCAGGTCGGAGTCCTTTGCGCCGTAGCGGTCGCCGATGGCGACGTCGTGGGAGGCGAGCGCGTCCACGAGTTTCGCGGCTTCGGGCGCGCGCACCATATTGTCGGCGTCCACGAACAGCAGATCCTCGCCCCGCGCTTCGGCGAGGCCGGCCATAATCGCGCCGCCCTTCCCCAGCGGCTCCGCCGACTCGATGCAGCGCAACTCCGGCGCGTCCGCCATCACGCTCTCGACCACGCCTCGCGTGTCGTCCCCGCCGCCGTTCAGCGACACGACGATCTCGAACTCCCCGGCGTGGGATGCGCGGAAGTGGGCGAGGTACTCCTCCAGCGTGGGGCGGATGCGCTCCTCCTCGCGGTAGGCGGGGACGACGATGGAGAGGCGCGGCGTCACGCTCCCGCCCTTTCCAGTTTGCCGTAACTGTGGAGGAGGCGCTTGACGCCCTGATTGCCCGCGAACGCGACGGTGACCTCGTAGTCGCCCGGGCGCGAGGCGCAGTTGACGACGACGCCGAGTCCGAATGAGGGGTGGGCGACCTTTTCGCCGGCGCGGAAGGGAGGCGGGGCGGCGCCGTTGGCGGCGGCGGCGGCCGGGGGGCGGTAGACGACGCGGGCGGCCTCCCGCTCGGCGCGGCGCCCGCTCCTATCGGGCTTCTCGATGAGATCGGCGGGCACGTCCTTGAGGAAGCGCGAGGGCAGCCCGGCGCCCATTCCGCCGAATATGCGGCGCCGCAGGGCCCGGCAGAGGTAGAGGCGCTCGCGCGCCCGCGTCACGCCGACGTAGGCGATGCGACGCTCCTCCTCCAACTGATCGGGATCGTCAAGCGACCGGCTGTGGGGAAGGAGGCCGTCCTCCATGCCGGTGATGAACACCGCGCGGTACTCCAGCCCCTTGATCTGATGGAGGGTGATGAGCGTGAGGTATTGCTCCTCGTTCTCCTCTATCGCGTCTTGGTCGGCGACGAGCGCGACGCGCTCCAGCAGGCGCGGCAGCGACTCCGACGCGGGCTCGCCGGCGAACTCCGCGCTGAGCCCGCGGAACTCCCGCAGATTCTCGAGGCGGTCCTCCGCGTCGGGATCGTCGGACTCCAGCAGCGACGCGCGGTAGCCGGTGCGCTCCAGCGTTTCGTCAACGAATTGGGGCAACTCCATTGAGGATTTGATCTCGCTGAGGCCGTTCAGCAGCGCGAGGAAGCCGGTCAGGCTTCGCCGCTGGCGCGCGTCGAAGGGCGAAGGGTAGTCGCCCTGGTCGGCGAGCAGTTGCAGCGCGGTGTAGGCGGGAACGTCGAGCGAGCGCGCCCACGCGACGAGTTCGTCCACCGTCCGCTTGCCGATCCCCCGAACGGGAACGTTGACGACGCGCGTCAGGCTCACCTCGTCGTAGGGGTCGTGCAGCAGGCGGAGGTAGGCGATGAGGTCTTTGACCTCGCGGCGCTGGTAGAAGCGGACGCCGCCGACGAGTTTGTACTGCAGGCCGTAGCGCAGGCAGGCTTCCTCCAGCGCGCGCGATTGCGCGTTGACGCGGTAGGCGACGACGCAATCGCGGAGGGAGAAGCCGTCCTCGCGCGTCAGCCGGAGCGCCTCGCGGGCGACCTCCTGCGCCTCCTCCTCTTCCGTGTACGCCTCGATGAGCCGGATGCGGACGCCGCGGGCGTTCTCCGTGAACAGGTCTTGCTCGATGCGTTGGCTGTTGCCTCGGATGAGGCGCTGCGCCGCCTGCAGGATCGTCTCCGTCGAGCGGTAGTTTTGGGAGAGGCGGACGAGGCGCGCGTCGGGGTAGTCGCTCTGAAACGAGAGGATGTTGCGGATGTCGGCGTTGCGCCACGAGTAGATGGACTGATCGGGGTCGCCGACGACGGCGAGGTTGCGATGCCGCCCCGCGATCTGCCGCGCGAGTTCGTACTGCGCCGTGTTCGTGTCTTGGAATTCGTCCACCATAAAGTGGACGAACCGCTCTTGCCACTTGCCCAGGACGGCTTGGTCGCGGCGGAAGAGGTCCACCGTTTTGCCGAGGAGGTCGTCGAAGTCGACGGCGCGGCTGCGGGCGAGCGCGGCCTGGTAGGCCGTGAACACGCGATGGACGACCTCGCCGTAGTAGTCGTCGGCTTGCGCGGCGAGCGCGTCGGGCCCGAGCAGTTGCGATTTCGCCTTGCCGATGGCGGAGAGGATGGAGCGCGGGGGGAAGCGCTTGGGGTCGATGCTCGTCTGCTCCATCGCCTGCTTCACGAGCGACATTTGGTCTTCGTCGTCCATAATGACGTAGTCGCTGGGGAGGCCGATGGCTTCTCCGTCGCGGCGGAGGATCATCGCGCAGAGGGCGTGGAACGTGCCCGCGGTGAGGCGCCCCGCGCCGTCGCCGAGGAGGGCGGCGAGCCGGTTTCGCATCTCGCGGGCGGCGCGGTTGGTGAACGTGACCGCCGCGATGCGCCCCGGGCTGATCCCGACGCGGCGGTTGAGGTAGGCGATGCGGTGAGTGATGACGCGCGTTTTGCCGGAGCCGGGCCCCGCGACGATGAGGAGGGGCCCGTCCACGCATTGGACGGCCTCCCGCTGCGGCGGATTCAGCCCGCTGAGGAGCGCCTCGACGGGGTCGGCCATCGGCTACGACACGCCGTAGAGCGCGTTGGGATTGCCGCTCAGAATCTTGTCCAGCGTCCGCGCCGGGAGGTCGCCGCGGGAGCGCAAAACCTCCACCATATGCGTCTGCGCCGACGGGTCGGACTTGAGTCGGTCGGTCGAGCCCGGCGTGTGATGCCCGTAGTCCGTCCCGACGACGATATGGTCTTCGCCGATCTTGTCCATGAGGTAAGGCAAGTCCTCGCCCACCTCGTAGGAGATCCAGATGTTGTACTCGTCGAACAGGCGCGGGCCGAAGAAATCGGGCGGCTCCGCCATCGTGCCGGTCAACTGATAGAGGGCGAAGGGGATCCACGACGCGCCCGTTTCGATGAAGCCGAACCGCAAGCCTTTGAACTGCTCCGGGATGCGGTTGTGGACGAGGTTGCGGAAGGCGGCGAGCGGGGGGAGTCGTCCGTGCGTGAAGGTGTGGCTGCGCGCCGGGTCGACGAGGTTGTTGAGCGCGGGCGCGCCCTGCCCCTGATGGACGCAGATCGCGAGGTCGAGCGCCTGCGCCTCCTCGTAGACAGGAAAGAAGTAGGGATCGTCGAGCATGCGGTCTTTCTCGATGCCGCGGAAGAAGACGCCGCAGGCGCCGTTCTCCTTGCCGAATTGCAATTCGCGGATCGTCGCGTCAATATCGCGCAGCGGGGGGACGACGACCCATCGGACGCGGTCTTCGGAGCGCGCCCAGACGTCGGCGAGGTAGCGGTTGTAGGCGCGGGCGAGGGCGGCCTCGTAAGCGGGATCGTCGGTGAGGAAGGCGAGGAAGAGGGTGGGGTAGACGACGTGCGCGTCGACGTTGGTGGCGCGCATGCCTTCGAAGCGCATAGGGAGGTCGGCGAGTTCGCGGGCGGGAACGTCGGGGCGGGAGCGCATGCGCGTCTGCGCGGTGGGGGTGGCGAGCGTGCCGCCGCCGCGCCCGACGGGTCTGGGGACGATGCGGCCGTCTATGAGCCACATATGGTCGACTTGGCCGTAGAGCGTGTCGTCGGGGACGCTGACGACGACGGGGCGCCGCGGGCGCCATTCCGGCTCGAGGAAGTCCCACATACGCTCCGGCTCGGTGATGTGGGTGTCGGCGTCAAGTATGCCAGCCATAAGGCGCCCCTCCTTGCGCGCTTCGTCCGCTCGCTGCGGGGGGCTATTGTACGCTATGCGTGGGGCGGGGTGTTGCGGGGAGGGGGCTTTCGCGGGCAGGGCGCGGCCCCGGGTTCTCCAGTAGGTTCCCGCTTTCGCGGGAATGACGTGGCGCCGGGTTCTCCCAGTAGGTTCCCGCTTTCGCGGGAATGACGATGCGCCGGGTTCTCCAGTAGGTTCCCGCTTTCGCGGTCAGGGCGCGGCCCCGGGTTCTCCAGTAGGTTCCCGCTTTCGCGGGCAGGGCGGGGCTCCGGGTTCTCCAGTAGGTTCCCGCTTTCGCGGGAATGACGATGCGCCGGGGATGGCTTGGGGACGGGGCGCTGTGCGCCCCGTCTTGGCGCTGCCGAGGTTCGTCGTCATGGCTCACCAGCCTACGAGGATGGGCGACGGGGCGGGGGGGCGGCCCTCACCCTGGCCCTCTCCCAGAGGAGACCTTTGCATAACTGAGCGTTTCGCGCGATTGGGCAGTTCCGCGCCGCTCCGATGGCCATTTCGCCCCGTCTAGCCCCCCATAGGCCGCCCTCATCCCTCCCTGCTCGCCCCGTTTTCGGGGCTCCGCAGGGCCTCTTACCCCAAACGGACGCACTACCCCCTACGCAATCGCGGCGCCCCGCGCCTCGCACAACCCGTCCGCGCGCCGCAAGTTGTACGCCATAACCTTGAACATCGCCTCCGCAACGTTCTTCTCCAGCCCCACGTACCGCGTCCGCCAGTACCCGTAACTCCGCTTCAGCGTCCCAAACACCCCTTCGACAGGCGCCCGAACCTTCGAAACCAGCGCGTTCCGCCTCCGCTGCCAATACGGCAACTCCGCCTGGTTCTTATGCGACCGATGCATGATCCGGTCATTGATGCCGCGCGCGCGTAACCGCTTCCGACGCTCCTTCGACTCATACGCCTTGTCCGCGTACACCGCCTTCTCGTCCCCCATGATCAGCGCGTCAGCGACGTCCGTGTCCGCCACGTTCGCAGGCGTCAACTCCACTCCGCGAACCAGCCCGGAGACGCCGTCCATCCCGATGTGCAGTTTGTAGCCGAAGCGCGACTTCTTCCCCTTCCGCGTCCACGCGGCGTCAGGGTCCGTCTTGCTCCCCGCGCCCGCCTCCGACCCGGGGCGACGCGCCTGCGCCTCGATCACCGACGCGTCGATCAGCGTTCCCTTCTTCACCAGCAGCCCCTTCTTCTCCAACTGGCGGCCCACCTCCTCGAACAGCCGACGCGCGAGCCCCCGCTCCGCGACCGCTTTCCGAAAGCGGCTGATCGTCGAGTGGTCGGGAACCGCGTCCTGGAGCGTGAGCCCCGCGAACCGGCGGAACGACAGCCGGTCGGTCACCGCCTCCTCTATCGCGACGTCCGAGGCGTCATACCACTGTTGGAGGATGATGATTTTCACCATCGTGAGGGGCGGGTAGGCGGGGCGGCCTTCAGTGGATGCGTAGAGGCCGCTGACCTGCTTGGCGACTTTGGGCCAATCGATCATCTCGTCGATGCGGTCGAGTTGGTCGTTGCGTCCGATGTGGTCGGGGACGAGGACGTCGATGAAGGAGGGTTCGCTGGTCTTGCGATGCATAGCAATCTCCTGGCGTTGGGGTGTGTTGCGGCCAATTGTGCGCGATGTCGAGGAGTTATGCAAAGGTCTCCTCAGGGAGAGGGCAGCCGCGAAGCGGCGGGTGAGGGTTGCCTGCCCGCGTAGGCGAGAATCCATGCGGCGCGCAAGCGCCAATCCCGCCCTCTCCCTCTGGAGACCTTTGCATAACCTATCGTCATTCCCACGTAGGCGGGAATCCAGTCGGCGCGCAAGCGCCGCTCCTCTCCTACGTAAGCGCCGCGTCATTCCCGCGAAAGCGGGAACCTACTGGGGCAGAGGAGTTATGCAAAGGTCTCCAGAGGGAGAGGGTATTTGTCGGTCGGCGGGGCGTCGCTGTCGGTCGGCGGGGCATCGCTGTTGGACGGCGCAAACGCCGGTCCCGCCCTCTCCATACTAGGGAGAGGGCGCCGCGAAGCGGCGGGTGAGGGTTGCCGGCGGCGCTGCGCGCCGCTGGGCGACGGGGCAGCGCCGCCGGCGGGGGCGGCACCCTCACCCTGGCCCTCTCCCAGAGGGAGAGGGTAATTTTCGCTGTCGTCCCGGCGGATACGGATCGCCGCTGCCCACGCCGGGGGCATCATCGTCGTCCATGGATGGGGGAGGGAGGGGGATGCCGGCGGGGTCGCGGGGGCGGAGGAAGGGCTCGTTGCCCGTCCAGATTTGGAGGGACGGCGGGCGCATGAAGGCTAGGGCTAGGGCGTCGGCGCGGTCGGGGGACGGGATGCCGCGCTTGCGCGTTTCGCGTTTGCTCTCGAGTTTGACTTGGCCGGAACTGGAGACGTCGTAGCGGAGGGAGAGGAGTTGCGCGGCTAGGGTTTCGTCGGACGGCAAGGCGATTAGGCGGTCGTTCATTAGGCGCCGGAGTTCCCAGAAGATCTCGGAGCGCAGGTTGGCGAAGCGGGTCGGATGGGGGGCGCGCCTGCCGAATTGGACGCCGTAGACTGGGGCGCCGGTCTCTTTGAGGCGGTCGCATACTCCGCCGCCTACGCCGTTCTCGTCTACGAAGATCGCCTCCGCGTTGAGTTCGCCGGCCATGAGCGCGGCCTCTCCTGCGACGCGCATCGTGTCCATTTCGCGGCCTAGCGACTTCGTCGCGATGACGCGCTGGCCTTGTCTTGCGATGAGGACGGATTTGTCCTCGCCGAAACGGGCGACGTCGACGCCGATGTAGACGGGCTCGCGCGCGTCCTCCTCCGCGGTGGGGGCGCCGTCGCCTGCGGGCGCGGAGTCGGCCATTGCGTCATCAACGGCGGCGCGTCCGACGAGGGAGTCGTCGAGGGAATCGGGGAAGACGGCGTTGACGGACGCGGCGAATTTCGGGTGGTCGGCGCCCCAGTCGCGCTTGCGGTCGGCGATGTCGTCGGCGTCAATGAGGCCGGGGATTGGCTCCGCGCCGTCCATCAAGTTGGGCGTGTCGGATGCCGGGATGCGGAGGGTTTTGTAGTGGTCGGCTTTGCCGTGGTGGGAGTCGTAGAACTCTCCGCTGGTGGAGAAGGCGTTGCCGACGAGGATGGTTTTCTTCGCGTTCAAGCGGCGCGCGGCGTCGAAATGCGACTCTTCCACCGCGTGCGCTTCGTCGACGATGAGCATCAACTCCGGCGAATGGAAGCCGAGGATGTTCTCCGGCTTGTTCGTCGAGAAGGCGATGGCGAAGCGCTCCGGGGAGATTTCGTAGCGGGATCGGGTGAGTTTGCCGGAGAGTTCGATGGACGCTTGCGCGATGGCGGATGCGAGTTCCGGCCAGAGGATGCGCTCGATTTGGCGCTGCGTCGGCGCGATGACGACGACTTTGGCGCGGGGACGGGTTTCGACCCACCAGAGGATGAGGCGGGCGAGCGTCCAGTCTTTGCCGGAGGCGTTGCAGCCGACGACGGAGACGCGGCGCTCGGCGGCTGCGAGGCGCATCATTTCGAGTTGTTTGGGGTAGGGGGTTCCGGCGTTGGGGAGGGCGTGGGCGACGAAGGCGACGGGGTCGTCGCGGAAGCGCGCGAGGGGGTTGCCCTCGCGCTGGCCGCCCTCACCCTGGCCCTCTCCCAGAGGGAGAGGGTATTTTGGGCGCGATGCGCGGCGGGCGCGGCCTTTGGGAGGCTTGGCGCTGGGGGCGTCGTCGTGGCCTTTGGGAGGCTTGGCGCTGGGGGCGTCGTCGTGGCCTTTGGGAGGCTTGGCGGCGCGGTGGAGGAGGTTGCGGAGTAGTCGCATAGTTGACATTATCGTAGAGTGATTGGGATTGCAACAAGGGGCAAATGTCACAATTTGGGGATGGGGCTTGCGCGGGAATGACGATGCGGGGTTGGTTGGGGACGGGACGCAAGTCCCGTCCCCTTCATTCCCAGGGGCCACGTCATTCCCGCGAAAGCGGGAACCTACGGAGAACCCACAGCGCATCGCCATGACCGCGAAAGCGGGAACCTATTGGCGCCCGCGTAGCCGGCCCCTATTGCCCCCGCGTTTGCGGTATACTCCCGCGCGATAGGACGGAACACAGGAGGAACAACCGATGCTCTCCGCCGCCGACAACGAACTGCTCACCAAGACCGGGCCCGGAACGCCGATGGGCAAACTGATGCGCCGCTACTGGATCCCCGCCGTCTTCTCCGGCGAGGTCGAGCCCGACGGCGTCCCCCACCGCGCGCGCCTGCTTGGCGAAGACCTCCTCGTGATGCGCTTCACCAACGGCGAGCCCGCCGTCCTCACTCCCGCTTGCCCCCACCGCGGCGCCTCCCTCTTCTTCGGGCGCAACGAGGAGAACGGCGTCCGCTGCGCCTACCACGGCTGGAAGTTCAACGCCGCCGGCTTCTGCGTCGATATGCCCAGCGAGCCCCCGGAGAGCAACTTCAAGGACAAGGTCGCGATCAAGTCCTACCGCGCGTCCGAGCGCAACGGCGTCATCTGGATCTATATGGGCCCCGAACAGGCCGACCCGCCCCCCCTCCCCGACCTCGAGTGGAACCTCGTCCCGGAGTCCCGCTCCTACCTCACCAAGCGCATCGCCCAGAACAACTACTTCCAAACCCTCGAAGGCGAGATCGACTCCAGCCACAGCGGCTTCCTGCATCAGTCGTTCACCAACCCCCACAGGCTCAACTGGCAGTCGAAGCAGGAGATGGGGATGGTCTACAAAATGCGCGACCGCCATCCCCGCTTCCAGACGAAGGAGACGGACTACGGCGTGCTCATCGGCGCGCGCCGCAACGCCGAGGAAGACTCCTACTACTGGCGCATCACGCAGTTCCTCTTCCCCTTCCATACGATCATTCCGCCCTACGGCGAGGATCCGATGTTCAGCGGGCACGCCTACGTCCCGATGGACGACGAGCACGTCATCGCCCTCTGCTTCTCCTACAACCCCGTCAGGCCGCTCAACGAGGAGGAGTTGGGCTACCTCCGCCATGCGCGGCGCGACGGGCAGGAAGGGCTGCACCCCACCGTCGACGGCTTCCTGCCGCCCATCCCCAACCGCCCCGAGGGCGCGTGGTGGCCCAAGCACCACATCGACAACGACTTCAACGTCGACTGGCAACGGCAGAAGGACGCTCAGTTCTCCGGCCTCCCGGGAACGTGGGTGCAGGACTCCGGCATGCAGGAGACGATGGGGCGCGTCGCCAATCGGGGCATCGAGCATCTTGGCGTGAGCGACACCGGCATCATCCGGACGCGCCGCGCGCTCATCAAGGCCGCCCGCCTGCTGCGCGACTACGGCATCGAGCCCGACTCCGTCTGGGACTCCGGCGTCTATCGGACGCGCTCCGCCGCCGTCGTGCTCCCTCGCGAGGCGGAGTGGGTTGAGGCGTCCGCCGAATACCGCGAGACGAACCCGAGCGTGAACTTCGCCGCGGTGTAGCGGGGATTCGCGTTCGCAGGGCGGGGCGCCGCATCTGGTGGGCGAAGCAGGAATCGAACCTGCGGCCTCCTGTGTGTAAAACAGGCGCTCTAACCGCTGAGCTACTCGCCCCGCAGCGACCGATTCTAGCGCCCGCGCATAGTAGGTTCCCGCTCTTGCGGGAATGACGGTCTCCAGTAGGTTCCCGCTTTCGCGGGAATGACGTGGCGGCGTGGTGGACTTGGGGACGGGGCGCGGGGCGCCCCGTCTTGGCGCGGCGCGCGGACTGGATTCCCGCCTACGCGGTCAGGGCGGTAGGTTATGGGGCGTTCGGGCGTGATAGCCTGCGAGGGCCGTTTCGCTTGGGAGTCTCCCCGCCGCCGATGTCGCGCAAGTTCTGGAGCGCCGCGCTCCTCATCTACGCTCCGTCTCTGCTGATGATGAGCGGGCAGGGCATGATTATTCCCGCCCTGCTCGTTCTCGCCGAGACCTACGATGTGTCGGGGGCGCTCGCGGCGCAGGTGATCACGGCGCAGCAGGTCGGCAAGTTCGTCGGCTTCATTCCGACGGGCGCGATGGTTGATCGCTGGGGCTCCAAGCCGCCGATGGTCGCGGGCGCGCTGATCGCCGCGCTTTGCCTGTTCGCGTCGGCCTACGCTCCGACGTTCGCGCTGCTTCTGGCGCTGCAGTGCGCTTGGGGATTCGGCCAGAATATGTGGATGTTCGGGCGCGAGATCGCGGCGGCGGAGATGGCGCCGGCGGAGCAGCGGGGCCGCGCGCTCAGTACGCTGATGGGCATCAGCGGCGCGGGAATGGCGTTCGGCCCGGCCATCGGCGGCTTCCTCACGGAGCCCGTCGGCGTGCGCGGCCTCTTCCTAATCTACGGCGCGGCGAGCGCGGTTGTCCTGCTGCTCGCGCTGTTCCACCGGAGCGCCGACGTCGAGCGTCCGAAGAGCAGCCGCCCGCTGTTCGATCCGACGGCGTTCAAGGAGATTCACCCCTACTACCGCCTCACATACTTCATTCTCTTCATCGCCACGTTCGGCGTGCTGGCGCGGACGCAGGTGACCAACACGATGCTGCCGCTCTTCGCGCAGGATCAGTTGGGCTTTTCGCCGGCGACGACCGGTTTGCTGTTCGCCGTGCTCGGCGCGGCCACGTTCGCGGTCGTTCTGCCTGCGGGGTTCGTCTCCGACAAGTTGGGGCGCAAGTGGGTGGCCGCGCCGTCCGCGCTCATCGCAGGGGCGACGTTCGCGGTTTTGCCGTTCGCGGACAACGTCGTCGCGCTCGGGGCGGTGCTCGTCTTTATGGGATTCGCGAGCGGCATGGCGATGGGCTCGATGACGACGTACACGTTCGACATTGCGCCGCCGCATTTGCGGGGGCGGCTGCAGGCGCTGCGGCGGTCGTTCGGCGAGACGGGAGCGATAGCGGGGCCGCTCGCGGCGGGGGCGATCGCGAGCGCGTGGAGTCCGTCGGCGGCGTTCCTGGCGCTTGCGCCGTTGCTGCTGAGCGCGGGGCTTGCGCTCGTGTTCGCGGCGCGGGAGGGTCTGCCTGCGAAGCGCGCGCCCGGCGCGCCGCCCGCGTTCGCGTAGGCGCGGCGCTCCTGCTACTATGCGGATGCGGCCCTTGCCGCTCCCCCCGACCGGAACGGAGACCTGCCCTTGCGCGCTCGAACGCCGCCGCTCGCGTCAGCGGCGCTCTTTATCTACCTGCCCTCAATGCTGATGAGCCTGGGGCAGGGCATGATCATTCCCGCGCTCCCCGAGATCGCGAAGGCGTTCAACGTGTCGGATGCGCTCGCGGTGCAAGCGGTCACTAGTCAGTTGATCGGACGGACCGCCGCGATGCTGCCCTCCGGGGCGGTCGTTGACCGGCTGGGCGCGAAGCCGTTGATGGTCGGCGGAGCGTCGCTTGCGGCGTTGAGCGGGCTGGCGGCGGCGCTCGCACCCGGGTTCGCCGTCATCGTCGTCACGCAATTCTTCTGGGGCGCAGGAATGAGCGCGTGGATGTTCGGGCGGGAGGTCGCGGCGTTCGATATGGTGCGGCGGGATCAGCGCGGGCGGCAGATGAGCGCGCTGATGGGGATCGGCAGCACGGGGATGGCGTTCGGCCCCGCGGTCGGCGGGCTGCTGACGGACTTCGCGGGCGTTCGCGGGCTCTTCGGCGTGTACGCGGGGGCGGCGGCCGTCGTGCTCATCGTCGCGCTCTTTCACAAGGAGATTTCGCGTCCGCAGGAGCGCCGCGAGAAGAGGCCGCTCTTCGACTTGCGCGCGGCGCGGGAGGTGCATCCGTACTACCGGCTGACCTACGCGATTCTGTTCTTCTCGACGTTCACGCAGTTCACGCGCGTTCAGGTGACGAACACGATGCTGCCGCTCTACGCGCAAGGGGAGTTGGAGTACTCCGCGACGCTCACCGGGGCAGTGTTCACCATCGCGGGGCTGGCGACGTTCGCAATGATCGCGCCGACGGGGTTCATTTCCGACAAGTTGGGGAGGAAGTGGGCGGCCGGGCCGGCCGCCGCGCTGTCGGTGGTCGCGTTCGTCGCGTTTCCTCTGGCGTCGAACTTCGCGCAACTCGCGGCGGCGGCGGTCGTGGTGGGCTTGGCGAACGGCTTGGCGCTGGGCGCGATGACGATTTACACCTACGACATTGCGCCGACGCATGCGCGGGGGCAATTGCAAGCGCTGCGGCGCGGCGTTGGGGAGTTGGGCGCGCTGACGTCGCCGCCGCTGGCCGCGCTCGCCGCGAGCGCGTATTCGCCGGGCGCGGCGTTCTGGCTCTTCGCGCCGCTGCACGCGGTCTCGGCGCTGCTCATTTTCGGCGTAGGGCGCGAGAGTTTGCAGGGAAAGCGCCCGGCGGGAGCGCCCTCGACGCAGGAGATAGACGCGGGAGCGCGGCGGTAGCGAGCGAAGTGAGAGGAGCGAGCGGCGCCGCTACACGCGGGACGCCCAGTCGTGGCAGATGAAATGCCCCTCTTTCAGGTAGATGTCGATCATCTCGAGGAACGCCGTACGTTGGAGGGCGGATATGTCCGCTTTCGCGTTCACGAACGCCCTGAGGGTGGCCATGGTTCCTCCCGGTTCCTCAATGAAGGCTCTGAGAATATCGAGGTCTACGTGCGCGCCAGGATTCTGGCTCAAGTACTCGTTTCGGGCGCAAGAGAGCCCACTGTTCAACTCACTGAGCACGTCTTTGACCGCAGCGAGGTTCGCGTCGCTCAGTTCCACGCCAATGCCGGAGCTCAGTTCATCCAGGTAGAATTGCGAGCGGATGAGGTGATTGCGGGTATGCGCTCCCCAGAAGCCCGCGTCCTTGTCCCACAGCGCGCCTCTGCCGTCGTTCGTCTCATGCAATTCATCCAAGGTGTTCACGAAATCAACCAACCGCTGGCGGTCGGCGTTGCGTAGATGAGTCCGAAGAGTCTCGGGAATTTTCGACCTAGGGGCAGAGTCCGGAGCTACGTATTCGCTAGGGACGCTGTGCCTGATATGGGCAAGATCATAGGCGGTGTTCCAAAGGTACCTATCCTCGTCCGGCAGGCTTGTGTAGCAATACATTTCATCCGCCCACGTGAACGACTCGTCCCCGATTTGCGGATTGTCGCAACGGGATTCGTCCGCCCGAAGAATCGCATACCCTGCAAGGTCATTAGCGATGAACCCATCGAAATAAGGGCGCAACCTCGGAGGAACCAATGTCAATTTCCCTGCCGCCACGTGAGGAATTTGGGTTTCGGCGCCATGGAGCAAGGCGTTCCAGAAGCCTCCTGTCCATAGTTCGCTGAAGTCTCCGTTAGCGAAGACATTCCAAAGGCTTTCGCCGTTTAGCCGTTGGTAGTCTTCGAAATAGCCCAGGGAATGCCTAACCCATCGGACGTAGAAAGGCCGCCAGTCTTCTAGAGGGTTAGCGCCTCCTGCTCGTTCATACTGCCTAAAATCGAGGAGGAATTGAATCAAGGCAAACCTAAAGGAAACGAGGTTCGCCTCGTCGCATCCCCTCGGGAAATCCCAATGCGACCAGTACGCATGCATCATTTCATGCATATGCGTCATCCCTGGGCTGGTGTAGCCTATGCCAACGAAATCCGGCCCCCGATAGCCGGCGTACCCCGGCTCGTTCCTAAAGCCTTGGACGTAGACGTCGGACAGCAACCACTGACGGGCCTGGGGAGTAACCCCGTAGACCGAGGCGGCGGAAGCCATCCGATCCCTTTCCCACGAGCCCGCAGGGCCTGTTTGCGCTTGCAGGTCAATATACGTAACCCTTGGGGTTCCTCTGAACTTCCAAGTCACGGGTGAAGATTCCGCTCCGCTCGGGCTAATTGCGACCACTTCAAATTTGTACCTCGATCCCGGTTGAAGGTTGCTGAACGTCCTGCATTTCGATTCGCTCACGCCGGAGGAAACCACGCGCTCCCCTGGATGAAGCGTTAGTCCTGCGCTTGGATTCGACGGCGGCGCGTTCTGCTGGGCGAGCGCAACCGTGACGCGGTATTTGGTTCCCGGTGGATTGTCGTCGTCCACTATCGGCAGTGTAAAACCTCGTTGAGTAACGTCCGCAATTTCAGAAACGATGGGCGGAGAAGGCGCGCCGGCAGAGGGTGAGGAATCATCGCTCGCGTACAGACGCTCTTCCCTTTCGGCGGACGTTTCGCGTCCTCCGTAAATCAGCGTCGCCGCTGACGCCGCTCCCCTTCCCTCAGCGACGCGCAAGCACAATTCCGTGTCCTGTATGTACGCCGCCGCCGAGTTGGATGCGTAGTAGAGAACGGCTTCGCACGCCTCGCCCTGCGAGGAGGCCGCGCCGTCGGCCCAAGGGAACTCCCTCACGTCATCGCTGTTCAGGCTTGCGTAGGCGGCGGCCCAAGTTCGCTGGGCAGTCTCGCTCCACGGAGTGGGAGCGTCAGGCGCGCCCCAAGCGGACAGAGTGACCAGCAAGCCGACCAGCATCGCCAACCCGCGAACCTTACTGAACACCACTCGCATAACCCTATGTTTTGCTCCCTCTCCGCTTGCGCCATGCTCTTTGGGGTTGGTGGCAACGACAGGATTCGAACCTGTGACCTAGCGCTTATGAAGCGCCCGCTCTGCCGCTGAGCTACGTTGCCCCCGGCGCGCCGGGGAGCCAGACGCTCCACCCGTCCGCGCAATCTCCATAGGATACGCCGATTGCGTCGTCGGCGTCAAATGCGCGTCCGCCAGTCTGCTGGTTGTCACGGGACGGAGGGGGGCGGCTTATCACGGAACGGGGCGGCGGGCGCGCCATTCCGTCGCTTGCTCGTAGGCGTAGGCGGCGCGGAGCAACGTCGCCTCGCTGAGGTGCGGGCCAAGCAGTTGCAGGCCGACGGGCAGGCCGTCCGCGAATCCGCACGGAACCGAGATGCCGGGGATGCCCGCGATGTTGGCGGGAATCGTGCACACGTCGTTGGCGTGCATCACGACGGGGTCGACGATGCCCCCGATCTCGAACGCGGTCGTCGGCGCGGTCGGCAGCGCGAGAATGTCCACGCGGCGGAAGGCGTCGCGGAACTCCCCGCGAATAAGCGTCCGCACCTGCTGCGCCTTCTTGTAATAGGCGTCGTAGTAGCCCGCCGAGAGGGCGTAGGCGCCCATCAGAATGCGGCGCCGCACTTCGGGGCCGAAGCCGTTGCGCCGCGTCGCGTCCAGCGCCGCCCACATCCCGTCCGCGCGCTGATCGGAGTAGCCGTACTTCACGCCGTCGTAGCGCGCGAGGTTGGCGGAGCACTCCGACGGGGCGATGACGTAGTACACGGCGAGCGCCGCGCGGGACGCGGGCAGCGAAACCTCTTCTACGCTCGCGCCAAGCGACTCGAGCGCGGCGACCGCGGCCTTCACCGATTCGGCGACGGCGGGCGCGATGCCCTCGCCGAGGTACTCGGGAACGACGCCGACGCGGAGGCCGCGAACCCCGCCCGCGATGCCGTCCGCGTAGTCCGGCGTCGGCGAGGGAATGCTCGTCGAGTCCAGCGGGTCGTGTCCGGCGATGGCGTTGAGAACGAGCGCGGCGTCCTCGACGGAGCGCGTGATCGGCCCGATCTGATCAAGCGACGAGGCGAACGCGATGAGGCCGTAGCGCGACACGAGGCCGTAGGTCGGCTTGAGGCCGACGACGCCGCAGAGCGCGGCGGGCTGGCGGATGGAGCCGCCCGTGTCGGAGCCGAGCGCGTAGGATGCGAGCCCCGTCGCGACCGCCGCCGCCGGGCCGCCGCTCGACCCGCCCGGCGCGCGCGACCCGTCCCACGGGTTGCGGACGACCTTGAACGCCGACGTCTCGCTGGACGAGCCCATAGCGAATTCGTCCATATTGCCCTTGCCCAGCAGAACGGCGCCCGCATCGCGCAGGCGGACGGCGGCGGTCGCGTCGTAAGGGGGGACGTACTCCTCAAGCATCCGCGAGGCGCAAGTCGTGGGAACGCCTTTCGTCGAGAGGTTGTCTTTCAACTGCATCGGCACGCCGGCGAGCGGGCCGGCCTCTCCCCGCGCGATGCGGCGGTCGGCGTCGGCGGCCTGCTCGCGGGCGGCGTCGGGCGTGACGGCGAGGTACGCCCCGATTTCGGGGTCGAGCGCCGCGACGCGCGCCAAGTGCGCCTCCGCGAGTTCCGCGGCGGAGATTTCGCGGCGGGCAAGCGCGCGGGACATTTCGGTCGCGGAGAGATAATGCAGGTCGGCCATCGGCTAGGATTCGTCCATCACGGCCTGCACGCGGAAGAAGTCGCCCTCGCGCCGGGGGGCGTTGGCGAGCGTCTCTTCGCGGTCCATCGGCGGACGCGGCTCGTCGTCGCGCATCACGCTGAGGACTTCCTCGACGGCGTGGCCGGTGGGCTCGACGCCGGTCGTGTCGATCTCCTGCAGAACGCTCACTTCCTCGAGGAGTCCCGCCATTTCGCCGCGCAACTGCTCCGCTTCCGCGTCGGTCAGCGCGATGCGGCAAAGCGCGGCGACCTGCCGCACCTGCGCGACGGAGATTTGTTGCTCGCTGCGTTCCGCGTCGTTGTTCATCGGGAGAAGGCCGCGCCGGAGCGCGGGATGCGTAGAGATGCAGTTTAGCAGACCTTGCGGAGACCTTTGCATAACCTGCCGTCCGACCGCATAGGCGGGAAATCCATGCGGCGCGAAGCGCCCCGCTCCCTCGTAGCGGCCCCGAGCGTCGGCGCTGTATAGTTCCCTTCGCAACCATCAGACCACGCCGACATCGAAAAACGGCGCGGAACCATACGCATCGATGAGAGCGGGCGCGCTGCGCCCCCTTGTCGGTTCCGCGTATAGGTCTGGTGGTTGCAAGCCTGCCTCATCGTGAGACAAGGGGGTTCTGCAATGGCCGGACGGCTCGCCCTCGCTTGCGCGGTCGCCGTGCGTTTGTGGCTGGTGCGACGACGCCCCTTGACCGTCATTCCCGCGTAGGCGGGAATCCAGTCGGCGCGAAGCGCCAAGATGGGGCGCTCTGCGCCCCATCCCCTATACCCCCACGGGGCACTGCCCTGCCCGCGAAGAGGGGAACCTACTGGCCGACGGAAGGGCGGGATGCGAAGGCGCGCTTACTTGCGCGCCAACCCGCTTCCTCGTTCATAGGCTAACGCCTAAACTTTGGCGAGGTAACGCCAATTGCTTGCCGGAGCGTCTGCGGAGCGCCGGCCTCGGGGGCGCGTCTTATGAAGGTCACGCAGATCGCCGACTACAGCCTGCCTGCGGAAGGGGGGCTTCCGCCGACGCAGAATATGGTGTACGAGGAGTTGATGCGCCGCCCCGACGAGGTGTTCGAGTATCAGGGCGAGGAACTCATCCGCACGTTTCCCCGAATGAAGCGCTCCGCGCTGAACTGGTCGCTGTGGCTGCTCGCCAAGACGGGGCGCATCGGCAAAATGCGGGTGCGCGTGGACGGGCGCCTTACGACGGTCTACGGCGCCCACGAAGCGATCTTCGCCCTCAAGGAGCGCATGGGGCTCGACAACTAGGGACATTGCATACTCCCTGCGCCCAATAGGTTCCCGCTTTCGCGGGAATGACGAGGCGCTTGGGTAGGAGAGGAGCGGCGCTCCGCGCCGCATGGATTCCCGCCTACGCGGTCAGGGCGGTAGGTTATGCAAATGTCTCAACTAGGAGCGGGCTTGGCCAGTGGAACGGCCCCCGCCGTTAGCGGGCGCCGCTTCCGAGTTCGCGCAGCAGTTTGTAGGGGTAGATTCCCGTCTCGTGGAGGTCGCTGAAGAGCAGGCCGACGGCGTAACGCCCCATCTCGATCCAATCCTCCACCGTGACGTCCGACGGGACGTCGTCCACGCCGACGCGGCGCGCGCGCGTCATCTCGTCCACGCACTGGGCGCAGCCGCAATGCCCGCGCAGGTAGCGGTGCGGCAGGAGCGACTCGACGCCGTCTTTCCAGACGATGTGCAAGCCGTCGGGCGTGATGTCCAACGATTGGGGCTCGTATTGGTCTTCGGCCATTCCGGGGTTCTCCGCTCGCCATTCTACCAGAGGGGACATTTGCGTAACTCCGCGTGGCCCCAGTAGGTTCCCGCTTTCGCGGGCAGGGCGGGGCGCTTGGGTAGGAGAGGAGCGGCGCTTCGCGCCGCGCCGGATTCCAGCCTACGCGGGCAGGGCGCTGGGGTTATGCGAAGGTCTAGCAACGGAGCCTTCGCATCGCCGCTTCTCCTTATTCACCCGCCGCGGCGGAGTCCAACGGCAGTTGGCCTTGCGCTTGCACGGGTCGGATGTTGCCGACGCCGACGCCGATGAGCCGGACGCTCTCCCCATCGCGCCAGTTGGCGTCGAGGAGGCGGAGGGCGTCGGCCAGGATCGCGTCGCGGTGCGCGGTGGCGGTGGCTCGGCTGACGGATCGAGTGAGCGTCGTGAAGTCGGCGCGGCGGAGTTTGAGCGTGACGGAGCGCCCGACGAGGCCCCGTTGCTCCAGCGACTTGGCGACGCTCTCCGCCATTCGCGCGAGTTCGTCGGCGAGGGGCTCGCGGACGCTCACGTCTTCGGGGAACGTCTCTTCGGCGCTGACGGACTTGGGGTCGCGCTCCTCGCGCACGGGGGAGGAGTCTTCGCCTTGGGCGCGGCGCTGGAGGGCGGCGCCCCAACGCCCCAGCGCGGCGACGAGCGCCTCGACGGGCGCGGCCGCGACCTGCCCAAGCGTTCGGAAGCCGCTCGCCCGCAGCCGCTCGGCGGAGCGCGGCCCGACGCCGGGGAGCGATTGGACGTCCAGTTCGGCGAGGAAGGCGGCCTCCGCTCCGGGCGGGACGGCGACGAATCCGCCGGGCTTGCCGGTTTCGCAGGCGACTTTGGCGACCATCTTGTTCGTCGCGAGGCCGACGGAGCAGGGCAGGCCGAGGTCGGCGCGGACGCGCGCCTGCATCCGCCGGGCGAGCGCCTCGGCTTCGCGCATATCGTCGGAGACGGGCGTGAGGTCGACGTAGGCTTCGTCTATGGACATTTGCTGAACGGCGCCGGACTCGCCGCGGAGGACGTCCATCACGCGGCGGGAGTGGTCGCGGTAGAGGGGGAAGCGCGGGGGGAGGACGACGG
The DNA here is from genome assembly GCA_965242755.1 of Dehalococcoidia bacterium. Taxonomy (GTDB): domain Bacteria; phylum Chloroflexota; class Dehalococcoidia; order Lucifugimonadales; family Australimonadaceae; genus Bin16. The sequence goes on from OZ251500.1 coordinate 285,068, forward strand.
CCTGCGGGCAGAGGCGGACTGCGCGGGACATCGGCATCGCGGAGCGGCAGCCGAATTTGCGCGCCTCGTAGGATGCGGCGGCGACCACGCCGCGGGACTGCGGGCTGCCGCCGATGAGGAGCGGCTTGCCGGCGAGGGACGGCTGCTCCAGCGCCTCGACGGAGGCGTAGAAGGCGTCCAAGTCCACGAGCGCGATGCGGCGTCCGCTTTCCATAGGAAGACCTCTGCGTAACTCCGCGCGCCTAGTAGGTTCCCTCTTTCGCGGTCAGGGCGGGGCGCTTACGTGGGAGAGGAGCGGCGCTTCGCGCCGTCTGGATTCCCGCCTACGCGGGAATGACGGTAGGTTATAGGTCTCATAGGATATGGTAAAACGCGGCGCGGACATTCGCGGATTCGGCGGGCCGCCGCCCATGCCGCGCCATAGCGGGGAATAGCCGACTCCGTTGCGCTGCCGGTTCGTGGTATCGTTGGCGCGCCGCGCAAGGCGGCGGGAGGCCGCGCGATGCTCAGCGCCGAGGACAACGCTCTGCTCACCGCGACCGCCCGCGGAACGCCGATGGGCGACCTCCTCCGCAGATTCTGGACGCCGTTCCTCCTCTCATCCGAACTCCCCAACCCGGACTGCCCGCCCATCCGCGCGCGGCTGATGGGCGAAGACCTCGTCGCGTTCCGCGACACGGCCGGGCGCGTCGGCCTGCTCGCCGAGCGCTGCCCGCACCGCCGCGCCAGCCTCTTCTTCGGGCGAAACGAGGAGCATGGCCTCCGCTGCGTCTACCACGGCTGGAAGTTCGACGCCGACGGCCAATGCGTGGATATGCCGTCGGAGCCGGAGACGAGCGCCTACAGGTCGAAGATCCGGCAGACCGCCTACCCCGCAATTGAGGCCGGGGGCGTCGTATGGGCATACCTCGGCCCGGACGGCGAAACGCCCGCGACGCCCGACTTCCCGTGGCTGCGCCTTCCGTCCGACCGCGTCCACGTGACGAAACGCTTGGAGCGCGCGAACTGGGTTCAGGCGCTCGAGGGCGGCTTGGATTCCGCGCACTCCAACTTCCTGCACGCGACGGTGGACTCGTTCCGGCGAACGCCGGAGTGGCTGGAGCGCGCCCGCGCCTCCGACGATCTCCGCGCCCGCTATCACGCGCTCGACCGCTCGCCCGCGTTCCTGCCGGAGGAGACGGCCTACGGACTCCGCATCGGCGCGAGGCGCAGCGTCGGCGACGGCCAATGCTACTGGCGGTTCACGCACTGGATGACGCCGTACTACAACCTGTTCAAGGAGAGCGCGCCCAAGCCCGGCGTCAATGGGCAAGGCATCGCGTGGACGCCCATAGACGACTACGCCTGCTGGACGCTCGTCGTTACGTGGAACGAGCATCGCCCGCTGAGCGCCGCCGACGTCGAGGCCGCGGATGATTTCGCGGGGCCCGCGATACCCGGAACGTTCGCGCCCGTCCGCGACGCCGGCAACGATTACCTGATAGACCGCGACTTGCAGCGGACGGGAACGTTCACGGGCATTGCGGGAACGCAGGCGCAGGATATGGCCGTGCAGGAGAGCATGGGAGCGGTGACGGCCCGCAACGAGGAGCATTTGGGATCGAGCGACGCGGCGATCATTGCGATGCGGCGCATTTTGCTGCGGCATGCCCGCGCGCTCGCTGACGGCGCCGCCGCTCCGTTGCCCGCCCGCGACGGCGCCGTCTACCGCGTCCGCTTCGCTGAGACGCTCGCCGCGTCCGGGGACGCGCTCGGCGCGGCGGAGAGGGAGCGCCTCTGCGCGGCGGCGCCCTCCCAGAGGAGACCTTTTGCATAACTTCCGGCGGCCAGTAGGTTCCCGCTTTCGCGGGAATGACTGGCGCTTACGTAGGAGAGGAGCGGCGCTCCGCGCCGCCTGGATTCCCGCCTACGCGGGAATGACGGTAGGTTATGCAAGGTCTCTAGAGGGAGAAGGCGGGGGCCCGCCCGCGTAGGCTACTTTCGCCGCCTGCCGCCGGACGGCGTCGTTCAATTCTCCTTGCCGCGCCGGCAGGCGCCCCATCGCTGCGGTATGCGTTTCGAGCGTTCCGTCGGCATGGATGTGGCCAACGTCGTCGGGCTCCACGCCGTATTCGGTGGTGAGCGCGTGCGCGACGAGCAGCGCGCGATGGCATTTCAGCGGCTCTTTCTCGGAGCACATTGCGGCGACGCGCCGCCCCGCGTTCGCTTCTTCGATCAAGCGGCGCATGCCGTCGAGGAACGGTACCGTCTTGGCGATGAGGTCGTAGCGCGCGCGGCCCGTCTCGTCGTAGCAGGCGGGGTCGGCGGGGCGTCCTCCGAGTTCCGCGCCGAGGAAGACGTACCGGACGCCGCGCTCCGCAAGCGCTTCCGCAAGAGGCTCGCGGTTGAAGTGGGGATTGTAGCGGCTGCGGGGGTATGTGCGGACATCGGCGACAGCCTCAACGCCCTGTTGCTCCAAGAGCGCGAGGAACGTTTCCAGCGGATGGTTGGAGTGGCCTACGGTGTAAAGGGCGGTCATCGCAGGTTACGGGTTTCGACGACTCCCGCTATGAGTTTGTAGGCATAACCGTCCTGGCGGTGCGCGTCGGTGAGGCTAATTGTGAGATAGGGCTGCTCCACCCAAAACTTATCGGTCTTGTTCGCGTGTCTCTCTTCGAACGCAGGGTCTGTGATGGGGAACTTGTAGTTATGCCCAAGCGACCCGTGTTGGAACCCGCCCAAGTATCTTGCCTTGCCGCGCTGCGTCTTGTCGCTGGTGACTTCCATCCGGTCAACTTTAATGAGCAGCAAGGACTCTCCCAGCCTGTTCGCCTGCTCCTCCGGAACGCGGTCGTCCCGATGCCCAGTGGCGCTGTATCCCCTGGGCCATATTTCCTCGGGAGAATCAACGTGGACCGCCAACTGCTCAAGCGGCAACGAGCCTTCCTTCTTGCACTGGTGATCTTGGGCGAGCAGCCAGTTCTCCACCTGGTGCAACTCCGGGCTGGGGCGATCCAGGCGAACCTCAATTATGTCAAGCAAGGCGGGCTCCGTCTGGTCCAAGTAGATGCGGTCGGGCTTGGACAAGGCTCCGCTTGCCGCATGGCTCACAGGCCGCACCCATTTGCCCAGACTTCCGTCGGGGAGCATTTCCTTGCCCACGATGCAGCGTTCGCCGTCTTTGTGAGCGTTCGCCAAGCACACGATGCGTTTGACGATTGACATGCTTGCTCTCCTGCGCTCCCGCTACCCGCCCGTCGTTAGGCGGGTAATGGCCAGCACGGCTCCTGACGCGAGGCTGATTCCGCCGAATATGGCCGCGACCATCCAGCGCAGTTGGCGCGCCTCCGCGTTGGCGATGTCCGCCCGCGCCTCAAAGATCCCGGCTTTGACTCCCTCGACGTCGGCCCTCGTCGCGAAATGCTCCTGCGCGCCCTCCATCCGGCTCATGCGCGCGCCCAAGCTGGATTCCAGGCCCGCAACGTCCTCTTTGGTGGCGAATGTCTCTTGCTTGTCCTCCATCCGGCTCATGCGCGCGCCCAAGCTGGATTCCAGGCCCGCAACGTCCTCTTTGGTGGCGAACGTCTCCTGCTTTTCCTCCACGCGGCTCAGACGGGAACTCAGTCCGTCGACGCTGCTCTGCAAGCCAGCGACATCCTCTTTGGTGGCGAATGTCTCCTGCTTTTCCTCCACGCGGCTCAGACGGGCGCCTAAGCGGGATTCCATGCCCGCAATGTCCTCTTTGGTGGCGAACGTCTCTTGCTTGTCCTCCACGCGGCTCAGACGGGCGCCTAAGCGGGATTCCAAATCCGCGACATCCTCTTTGGAGGCAAGCGTCTCTTGCTTTTCCTCTACGAGGAGCAAGCGGGAACCCAGTCCGTCGACGCTGCTCTGCAGGCGCTCTTGGCCTTCATCCAACTGGCCGACGCGGGCCGCAAGCCGCTCTTGCCCCTCTTGCAACTGGCCGACGCTGCTCTGCAGGCGCTCTTGGCCCTCCTCCAACTGGCCGACGCGGGTCGCAAGCCGCTCTTGGCCGTCCTCCAACTGGCCGACGCGGGACACAAGCCGCTCTTGCCCGTTCTCAAGCCGAGCGACCCTGGAATCCAGGCGGTCTTGGCCGTCCTCTATGCGATGGACGCCGGACTCCAGGCGCGCCACGTCCTCCTTGCTGGCAAGGCTTTCGTAGGCGTCTTCCACGCGGCTTAGGCGTTGGGCGGTGGTTGTCATCAGCAGTTCCTCTCGTTCGCCGCAAGCATACCATACAACGGCGCCCCGCCGCCCCACCGCGTTGGCGCTTGGTTGGCGTCTCCTCCGGATTCCCGCCTACGCGGGAACGGCGGCGGGGCGCGGGCGGCTAGTGGAGGAGGCCGCCGCCGTCCACGACGATGGACTGGCCGGAGATCATCGCGGCGTCGTCGCTGGCGAGGAAGGCGATGAGGGCGGCGAGGTGCTCCGGGTAGACGCGGCTCTTGATCGCCTGGTTCTGCATCGTGCGCTCGAACATCGCCTCGTCGTTGTACTCCAGCGTGCCGGGAGTGGCGACCTGGCCGGGCATCACGGCGTTGACGGCGATGTTGTCGCCGCCGAGCTCTTTGGCCATATTCCAGCTGAGGCCGATGACGGCGCCTTTGGCGGAGACATAGGGCGTTTGGCCGGGGTTGCCCATAAAGAAGGTGCGGGAGGCGACGTTGACGACGCGCCCGCGTCCGCTCGCCTTGAGGTAGGGGTGGGCGGCTTTGATGGCGAGGAAGTAGCCGATGTAGTTGACCTGCGCGAACCGCTCGACCTCCGCTTTCGTCCACGACGTCCAGTCTTTGCGGGGGGCGATGAGGCCGGCGTTGTTGACGAGGATGTCCACGCCGCCGAAGCGGGCGTTGACGCCGTCGAACGCGGCGGCGAGTTGGGCTTCGTCGGTGGTGTCGCATCGGAAGGCGGCGCCGCCGACGGCCTGCGCGACGGCTTGCGCCTCGTCCTCGAGGAGGTCGAGGATTCCGACCTTGACGCCTTCTTCCGCGAGCCGCTCGACGGCGGCTTTGCCGAGTCCGCGCGCGCCTCCGGTGACGACTGCGACGCGCCCTTCGAGTCCTCGCATTTGCTTGCTCCTCCGTTCTCCGTTGTCTCGCCGTCCGCCGTTTTCGGCGGGGCGTGGACTCATCGTAGGCGGCGCTGCGCGAACGCGCAAGGGGCGGGATGGCGTAGGGTCCGCCAATCCGCCGAGGGGCGTCTCCTGCTCCGCGACTTCGCGTGCTCCGCGACTTCGCGGCGAAATCCCATTGAGTTCTATGCCGACGCCGTCTTGCTGAGCATCTCCGACGGCGCGACGGCGCGCTCGCAAACGCCCTGTTGTTGGACGCCCCGCCCTACAGCGCCATTCCGCCGGCGCCGAGCACGACGAGGCCGGCGGACGCCCAGCGCGCGCGGCCGTCGCCGGAGACTCGCGGGCGGCTCAGCATCGAGCGCAGGCTGAGCGTTCCGAGCGCAACCCAGAGGAGGAGCAGCACGGGGCGGATGGACATCAGCGCCGCGCTCAGGGAGACGGGGCCGGACTCGAAGGCGATGAAGCCGGTGATGAAGGCCGCGAACAACGCCGCCTGCGCCGCGCCGGATCCCCAGAGGGCGGGAGGCGAGGCGAACGCCGCCTTGAGTTGCGCGCGGTCGGCGAACCACGCGGCGCCGAATGTCCACGGCAGCGCGCCAAGCCACGAGACGGCGTAGAGTTGGAGAACGCTCAGGCCGCCCATCGCCATCGCCATTTTCGCCAAGACGGAGTAGAGGGCGATGCCGACGGACGCGCCGATCACTGCGATCACGGAGGGGTTGAGGAGCGACAGCCGCTCGCCGGAGGGATTCTGACGCTGCGAGGCGATGACGACGCCCGCGACGACGAGGCCGACGGCGCCCCACTTGATCGGCGTGAGCGACTCGTCGAGAAGGGCGACGGCCAGGATGAGGACGAAGAGCGGGTAGGCGTCGAGGACGGGGACGATGCGCGTCACGTCGCCTTCGCGGCGGAAGGCGTAGGCGGTGAGGATTTGGATGCCCGCGTGGACGCTTCCGGCGAGGAGCATGGCCGCGACGCTCCACGACAACCAGTCGGGAGGCGCGAAGAACAGAATGACGCTCGCGACGGCCCCGTGCATGACGCACGCCAAGGCGCTGAACGCCGCCGGCCCGCGCACGTGGCGGTCGAGCGTTCTCTTCTGCGCCACGGAGTACGCGGTGAAGGCCACCGCGCTGAACAACGAAAACACGACCCAATTCATCTCTCGTTCCTTTTCTCGCTTGGGCTGTGCTATCGCGCTTGGCCTGAGCGCGGGGGGCTCGCGGAGGAGTCCGCCCGCCTTTTGGGGGCGCCCGCTCTTGTTGAGGAGCGGACAGCGGGGGGTTGCCTCCCCGCCGAAGCCGAGGCGCCGAAGCGTCTATTCTGTTCCTTCCGTTTGCTCCTGGTCGGTTATTCCCTCTTCGCCGCCGCTCTCTACGCGGGTCTCGATTTCGAGCACCTCGCGGATGCCCGCGAAGTTCACGCCCTTGTCGGCGAGTTCGGCGATTCGGACGATCAACGCAAGGTCGACGTCCGAATACAGCCTTGTGCCTCCCTCGGTGCGCTCTGGCTCGATGAGCCCCGCTCCTTCGAACGACCGGAGGCGCTGCTCCGAGACGTCCGTTAGCCTAGCGACGACGCCGATGGGGTACTTCCCTGTGGTGGCGTCTGCGTCGACCACGGATATAATCTACCTCCCTCCGTTAGATTATGCAATAGGGTTTCAACCCGATTTTCTATCGGATTTTCGCCCTATAACCTATGCGGGCCCGCATGGGTAATCTACAGGCGGCACGGCGCATGGGCGCAAGTGTAGCGCTACGGGCCCCGCCCCATCTGCGGACTGCGCTCGATGCCGGCCTCGACCGCCTGCTCCGCGGCGCGCTCAACGACCGGCCGGTCGACGAGGGGCAGCATCTCCTTCTGGACGGACTTGGAGATTGGGAGAAAGCGAGCGCCGATTCCGGCGGCGACGATGACGGGGGTTCGGACGGCCATAGCGCGGTTTGCGTCCATTGCGGCGGCGCGGGTAGAATGGCGGCATCCGGGATTGCGACGAGGCTCCGTTGCCAGCAGCGCGCTCACCATATCCGAATTCACGTCTACGGCGGGCCGCCGGTGCTCTTCGGCTGCGGCGCGAGCGCCTGCCCGCGCTGCTCTTGGCGTTGGCGGCCGCGGCGATGTTCGCGCTGCATTTTGACCGCGAGCTCTTCTACGCTCATATAGATTGGAACACCGCGAAGAACCTGGCGATCGCCGAAAATCTTTCCCCGGAGGATAACTTCCGGCTGTTCTTGCGGCTCATACCGAGGCTCCCGGGAGAAGGGGAAGAGCCGGAGTATGAGCCCTACAGCCGGTTCCCTATCGGCAGTTTCGCGCTGATCAAGGCAGTCATTTCGCCTTTCGGCGACAATATAGGAGCGGCGGTCTTCGCGGGGCGGATGCTTATGCTGGCGTTCTTCAGCGCAGCCGCCTTTCTCGCGTTCCGATCCATCGACCGAATCGTCTCTAATAGATGGATCGCCCTGACCGCCGTATTGATCGCTTTTTCTTCGTACTATATCCTCATGTACGCCAACCAGGTTTCCAATGAGATGATGATCGGTTTGTTTGGAATAATGCTGGCGTTTCATGGGATGGTTATCTTCGTTCAAGAGGATAAATTCCGGCAATTGCTCATTAAGGTTTGCGCCGCGCTTCTGCTGGATTGGCATGTCTACGCGATGCTGGCTCCGTTCATTGCGTTAGGTTTGGGAAGCGAAATAATAGCGGTGATGAAAGCGATGCCCGGTCCTCGCGAGCGTATGCGATTGGGGCCGTGGAATCGGGCGTCGGCGGCGCTTTCAACGATTGCGCGAAGCCGCTACTCGAAACTTGGCGTCTTCGCGCTTGTGTTCGGCGCCGCGTTGCTGGCTTTCAATTTGATCAATGAATACTATGCGCTCAACGGAAGAGTCTCGCTAACCGAGTTGCCGTCCGTGGTTTCCGCCATAAAGCACGGAAGCCTGCGCTTCGGTCGAGAATTTCCATGGGCGGATTATCTGGTTGGCCAGTTCCACCGCATCGGAATCGCCTCCATTCCCTACGCGCTGACGGAGCCGCGGTGGGTCGAGGCCGGCAGACCGCCGAACGCGCCGTTGCTCCCGCTTGCGCTGATAGGCGCAGGCGCGGCTCTCGCTTCCCTTGTCGGCGCCCTGTTCGCGTCGCGTCAACGGCTTCTTTTAGGAACATTGGCTCTATCCGGATTCTGCTGGATGCTGCCGATGCGCGCCAATGCGTTTTCCGAGCAATACGAAGGCATCTATTGGATCGGCGTTCCGTTGACGCTCGTTGCGTTGCTTCTACTTGCGGCGAGCGGATTTAGATGCGGTCGTCTCCTTCCGGGCGCGGCCGCCGCCGCATTGCTCATTTTCATGCTCTCGGCCGCCGCGATGATTGGGAACGGACCGGAAGACGAAAGGGAAGCCGCTCGGCCTGAGGCGGTGTTCTCCGACTTCGAGAACATCCGTAAAGCGACGCGCGGGAAAAGCGTCGTCGTCGCTCAAACGCGCATAGAGCGGTGGGCTCTGTACGGGGGCTTCACCATAGACTACCTGCTCGCGGGGAGCCGCATACGTCACTTCACCGAAGGCGTGCCTGCTCAGTACGACTTCGTTCTCATTCCCCATCACCGCGACCCGTCGGCCCCTTTGCTTACGCCTGAAAACGAAATAGTGTTTCTCTACGGACGGATCGATCCGTTGGAACTCCGGCGGACGCGGCTCAATTCTATTGTGTCAAGCGCTTCGGAACAGCCCGCCGCGCGGTCAGTCTTCGATGTTCACCTCGCGGACGGCGCGTTGGTCTACATAAAAGAACCGTGCGGATTTGCTGACTTCAATAAAACGTTCTTTCTGCACATATTTCCTCATCAGGCGCAGGATTTGCCCGAGCTGCATACGCGGGATAGTTACGACAGTTTCGTTTTCGATCTCTCCGAATGGAACGTCTCGTCCGGCGGCAAGTGCGCCGCAAGCGTCCCGCTGCCGAACTATCCGATTGCGGGAGTTAGGACTGGGCAATTCTCGCGCGCCGAAGGCATAAGGATATGGACCGCGGCGTTCTCGCTCAACCCCGAAGCGCGCCGCGCAGACTACGAATCCGTCGCGTCCGTAGAGCCGGACGCCCGCGCCGTGTTCAACATTTACATGAACGAGGAAGCGCGGACATTGATTTACGCTAAGGAGCCGTGCGCTCCGACGGACGTGGAGCCGCGTTTCTTTCTGCACGTCGTTCCTGAGCGCGAGGCCGACCTGCCCGATGATCGGTTGGATGCGGGATTCGAGAACAGGGATTTCGACTTCCGAATTCGCGGCGCCGTGTTCGACGGCAAGTGCGCGGCGAGCGTTTCTCTGCCTGAGCACCCGATCGCCAGCGTTAGGACGGGGCAATGGGTTCGCGGCGAGGGCGAACTTTGGGAGGCGACGATCATCCCGTTGAGCGAGCGCGCGCCGGAATGACGGCCTCGCGCCAATCGCCTACGATACGCTGCAGTCTTCGCCCTCTCTGTTGGCGACGGAGCGACGCGGGGCTTGTCGGCGCAAGGGCCGCCGTCATCCCCGGCGACATCGGACACGGGCGCGACGATTGCGCTCGTCTACCTCGTCCGCGAGCGTCGGCCCGCGCCTGGCGCGGCGTCAACCTGAGCGCAGGAGACCAGCGCAAACATCGCGAGCGTCAAGGTTGCCAACCAGCGCATCACCACACCTCCAATATCCGGGCGTTCGTCCCGTCGCGGTTCATGATAACGACAATACTCATTCCGTTGTAGAAGGCAAGCTGCGAACTATCCGGCGACCAGGCGGCCCGCACCGTGGAGAACGGCGCATCGATATTGATTTCTGATGGCAATTCCAGTTGGCGCAAGCCGTCTCCATCCGGCCGGATAACATGCGCGGCGTCAGCGATGAATAGGATATCTTCGCCGTCGGGCGACCATTCCACTTGGGACACCGGTTTGGAACTCTCTCCTTCCCATATCACGCGGTGGTTCATTCCGTCTCTGCCGACGAGATGAACGCTGACGCCGCTATCATCGCTGCTGCCGAATGCGATTTCTTGCCCATCAGGAGACCATGACGGGCCGCCGAAGATAATCGAATTAAGTCTATCGATATTAGATAACTCATAAGAGGTTGCGGATACAATTTGCTCAGGCTGAATTGCATCGATTCCTGTCAGAAATATGCCTATTCTCATAATCGGGCCCCTGCCGCGCGGAAGACGCTCCGCGCTAACTTCGATCTCTTTAATGAACGCAAACTCTTCACTGTTGGGCGACCAGGCGACCGGATGGAGCAGCGCGCCGCGACCAGAGGCTTTTAGGTCGCCCTGCCCGTTTATCACATTAATAGCGACGCTTTCAGACGCAAAATTCCAAAGGTTCCCGCCGATGGCGCCCAGCCATGAAAGGAACGCAATATGCTCTCCATCGGGCGACCAGACAGGGAAAAAGTCATATGATGCGTTGTCTGTCAATCTCTTTCCGGCTCGCGTAACCCAATCAATTGTAGCGATTTCTGTATCACTGTTCGAGGTATAATCCGTTATGAATTCACATGAAGTATATGCAACTAAAGGTTCGGAGGGAGACAAATGCGAATAAAGCGACATTCTCCACCGGTAAGGGCTCGCATTGATAATTGGTTCCACCGTTTCGGTTTGCAGCGAAACCTTGAAAACCGACTCTGAACTAAGAAATCCGCGGTACCTTTGCCGATAGTCCAGCACTAAGTACTCACCTTTGCCCGTGGTTGTCCAATGAATAAAATGATCAGGATGAGGAGGCCATATATTTCTGGACGGGTGAATATAGCAGGCGACAGGCTCCCCGTCCGGCACAATTGTTCCCGTATAAGGAGGCCATAGCGTTTCGGGAAAGGGATTGGGCAGCGCCGTAGGCGTAATGGCAGGGGTTGGCGTAGAGGCTATGAAGGTTGGGGTAGGCGTAAGCGTAGGAGTGGGCGCAATGGCGGCCGGAGGCGCGGCGCACGCGAGCGCCGTGAGCGGCAGGAGCGCTCCCGCCGCCGTTATCCGCGCGATTGCGATAATGGTCAGCGTCGCCCAGCGCATCATCGCACCTCCAATATCCGAGCGTTCGTTCCGTCGCGGTTCATCATAATAATATGATTCACTCCATTGTAAAAGGCAAGCCGCGAACTGTCCGGCGACCACGTTGCTCGCACCCGTACGGTTCTGTTCCAGAGATGCACGTTGAATTCAGGAGGCAATTCCAGTTGCCGCAAGCCGCCTCCATCCGGCCGGATAACACGCGCGGCGTCAGCGATGAATAGAATCTCTTCGCCGTCAGGCGACCACTCCACTTGGGACACCGGTTCTGAACTTTCCCCTTTCCATATCACGCGATGGTTCGTTTCGTCTCTGCCGACGAGATGAACGCTGACGCCGTCATCATCGCTGCTGCCGAATGCAATTTCTTGTCCGTCAGGAGACCACGACGGGCCGCCGAAAACAATAGAAGCAAGTCTGCCCACGCGGCTATACGAGGTTGCGGATGCAATTTGCTTAGGCGCAATTGCATCTATTCCCGTAATGAACACGCCGATTTTGTTGATTGGACCTCGATTAGTTCGACCTCTATGAGTAACAGCATCCGCCTCGATGCCTATGTCTTTGATGAATGCGAACTCTTGGCTGTTTGGCGCCCATGCAACGGGATGGAGCAACGCGCCGCGGCCGGAAGCCGTCAAGTCGCCCCGCGCGTTGACCACGTTAATATCGATGCCGTCGGATGAATCAAAAGGCGAGACAAATCTCATCCACGAGAAGAAAACGATATGCTGTCCATCGGGAGACCACATCGGGAAGAAATCATAAGTTTCATTGTCTGTCAGCCTTACTCGATCCAAAGTTTCCCAGTTAATCAGAGCTATTTCCGGGTCGCCATTCCGATAATACTCAGTCACGAATTCACATGATGTGTATGCAATAAGAGGTTCCACGGGAGACAGGCTTGAAGACAAAGATAGTCGCCAATCAAAAGGGCTGGGGTTGATAATTTGCCTCTGGCCGGTCTTTAATGAAACCTTAACAATATCTTGCTCGATATAGTGCCAGTCATAGGACATTGTCCCGTTAACTATTAAAAACTCTCCCCCTTTTGCAGTGATCCAGTGCACGAGATGCTCTGGATGCGGGGCTATTGGAGCGATGAACGGGTGAATATAGCAAGCGCGCGGATCTCCGTCGGGAGGAACCTTGCCATAGACTGGCGGCCATAGAGTAGGCTGCAGCGCCGGCGTTGACGCCGGCATAAAGGTAGGAATAGGAGTGGGACTAGGTGTAACGGCAGGCGTGGGCGTGGAGGTAGGAGTAGGGGCGGGAGTGAAAGTTGGGGTGGGAGTGAAGGTTGGGGTGGGAGTAGGAACGGGAGTGAAGGTTGGGGTAGGAGTAGGCGCTGGCGCAAAGGTTGGGGTAGGAGTAGGCGCGGGAGTGGCGGTTGGCGTGGAAGTGGGCGCGGGCGCGAAAGTAGGAGTGGGCGCAATGTTGGGCGGAGGCGTGGCGCACGCGAGCGCGGCCAGCGGCGGGAACGCTCCCGCCGCCGCTATCCGCGCGATTGCGATGAGGGTCAGGTTCATCGCGGCGCATCCCCGCCCGGGGCGAGCGGCTCGACCTCGAGCGTGGCGCCGCGCTCTTCGCGGACGATGACCGACGCGCCGCTCTCGATATGCGCGCCGTCCGCCGTCCGCGCGTTCCACGTCTCTCCGCGCACGCGCACTTTGCCGTCGGGGGCGAGCGACTCGGCGACGACGCCGGTCATGCCGACGACCACGGGCGCGGGGACGCCTCTGCCTCGCTGCGCTTTGCGCGCGCGCCTCGCCTCCCGCGCGAAGAGAATCACGCCCAGCGCAAGAACGCCGGCCGCCGGGGCGAGCGCCCACGGACTGACGGAGAGGTTGGGCAGCACGGGGGACGGCGTTCCGAAGTGCGAGAAGAGCAGGATCCCGCCAAGCGCGAAACTCGCGACGCCAAGCGCGCCCGCGACGCCGAATCCGTCTATTGAGAACTCGACGCTGAACAGGACGAACGCCAACAGAATGAGCGCGACGCCCGCCCAGTTGCCCGGCAGACTGCCCAGCGCGGCTAGCCCCAGCAAGAGCGCGATCAGTCCGGCGACGCCGGGGAAGATGAGGCCGGGGTTCCAAAACTCGACGAACAGGCCAAGCCCGCCAAGCGAAATGAGCAGAAACGCGACGTTCGGATCGGCGATGTAGGAGAGGATGCGGTCGAACAGCCCCATCCGAACGCTCCGCGTCGCCGCGCCTGCCGTCGCGAGCGTCACGCTCCGCTGCCCGTCCGCCGCCGCGACGACCACGCTCCGTCCGTCGAGTTGCGCGAGCAGGTCGTCGAGATTCGCCGCGACCGCGTCAATGATCCCCAGATCGAGCGCCTCCTCCGCCGTGTACGCCTTCGCCTCGAGCACCGCCGCCTCGAGCGGGGCGGACGGCCTGCCCCGCGCCTCCGCGATGGCGCGCATCATCGCCGCCGTGTCCTCGAACGCCTTGCTGCTCGCCGTCTCGCCCAAGTCCTCGCCTTGCGCGCCGACGGGGCTCGCCGCCCCGACGTTCGTGCCGGGCGCCATCGCCGCGAGGTGCGCCGCCGCCGCGATGAACGTTCCTGCCGACGCGGCGTGGGCTCCCGGCGGCGACACATAGGCGATCACGGGGACGCGCGCCGCGAGCAGCGTTTCGGTGATGTCCCGCGTCGCGCTCAGCAGGCCGCCCGGCGTGTCGAGCGTGATGACGACGGCTTGCGCGCCGCTCCGCTCCGCCTCGGCGACCGCCCGCGAGATATAGCGCTCCGTGATCGGGCTGATGACGCCGCTCACCTCGACGACGCGGACCTCGCCTTGCGTCCGCGTCTGCGCGAGCGCGGCGCCTGCGATGCCCGTCGCCAGCGCCGCCGCGCTCGCCCCAAGCAACGCAACCCGGACCCACGCCGCCGGCCCCCCGCTCATCGCCCCGCCTCTCCGTCCGCCTACTCTACGTCGAAGTAGAGCGCGTCGGGGTTGTCCACCAGGATCCGCTTTTGCGTCGCGGGGTCGTCCGCGTAGAGGCCGAAGAGGTCAACGAGATGGCCGTCGTTCGGCATATGGCGGACGTTGGGGTGCGGGAAGTCGGTGCCCCACAGAACGTGGTCGGGCGCGGCTGCGATCAGCGCCTGCGCGAACGGCACGGCGTCGGTGAACGGCGGGCCCGCCGTGGAGACGCGCTCGCCGCCGCAGATCTTCACCCATGCGTTGGGGTGCTCCATGAGGCGCAGCAACTCGCGGAACGCCGGCTGCTCCAAGCCGTCGCCCGCCTTCACGCGCGCCATGTGGTCTATGACGAACGGAACGGGCAGCCCGAGCAGCAGCGGCGCCAACTCCGCGATGTCCTCCGCGTCGAGGTGAACGACGAGGTGCCAGCCCATCTCTTTGATGCGGTCGGCCATGCGCCGGACGACGGTGGGCTCGGGCACGCTCTCCAGGTGGCGCACGAAGTTGAAACGGACGGCGCGGATCCCGCCCTCGTGGTAGCGCCGCAGATCGGCGTCCCCGATGTCCGGCTCCACGATCGCCGTTCCCCGATAGGCGCCGCCCGACCATGCGATGGCGTCAAGCGTGGCGTCCATATAGACGCCGTGGCAACTCGCGTGCACGATGACGGCGCGCGCAATGCCCAGGTGGTCGTGGAGCGCCTTGAGCGCCTCTTTCGGCGCGTCCGGCGGCGTGTAGGCGCGGTTCGGATGGTACGGGAAAGCCGCGGCCGGGCCGAACACGTGGCAATGCGCGTCGCACGCTCCGGTGGGGAGTTGCAGGTCCGGCTTCTTGGGATCGGGGTCGGGGCCGGGAATCGTCTTGATCTCGCGCTCCGCCATTACGCCGCTCCCGCGAGCGCGCCCTTGCCCGCCCAGACCTCGGACGGCACGAACACCTCGCCCGCCATCAGTTTGCGCGCCGTCCTCAGCAGCGCCGCCCGCTCGACGCGCGGCTCATCCTCGCCGCCGCTCACCTCCAACTCCACCGCGAAGGAGCCGGTGGGGTGCTCCAACTCCAGCAGTTTGCGCCTCCCCTCCGGGCGGACCGCGCAGCCGTAGGCCGTCGTCCCGGGGAAGACCGCCGCCGTGGCGACCGTCACCGCCGCGAGCACGCCGATGGAGGCGTGCGCGACCTTCGGAATGTAGGAGCGCGTGCAGATCGCCCCTCCGCTGACCGGCGGCGCGAGCAGGAACATCTTCGGCACGACGTTGTCCGTCACGTCGCCGAGGTTCATCAGACGGCCGGCCTGCAGGCGGATGCGCTCAATGCGCTCCTTGAGTTCCGCGTCGGCGTTCAGTTCGTCGCGCGTCTCGTAGCCCGTCCGCCCCAAGTCGGCGGCGCGCATCGCGACGACGGGCATCCCGTTGTCCATCAGCGAGCACTCCACGCCGTCTATCGCGTCGGCGCGGTTCCCCGTGGGGAACAGCGCGCCGCAGAAGGAGCCCGCCGCATCCTCGACGTCGATCATAATCGGCGCGGCGGAGCCCGGCACGCCGTCTATGCGCGCGTCCCCCTGATACTGCACGCGCCCGCCGGGCGTGAGAATCCGCGCGACGGCCTTGTCGCCGGAGTTGACCATATGAATGCGGACCGCCGTCTCGCCGTCGTCCGGCGGAACGAGGCCATGCTCGATGGCGAACGGCCCGACTCCCGCGAGCATATTGCCGCAGTTGGGGCTCACGTCCACCACCGCCTCGTTGACCACGACCTGCGCGAACAGGTAGTCGACGTCGCAGTCGCCGCGGGTGGGCGGCCCTACGATGGCGACTTTGCTCGTGAGCGGGTCGGCGCCGCCGAGCCCGTCTATCTGGCGGTCGTCGGGCGAGCCCATCACGGCGAGCAGCGCCCTGTCGCGCGTCTCCGGGTCGTCCGGCAGATCGGACGCGAGGAAGAACGGCCCGCGCGACGTGCCGCCCCGCATAAACACGCACGGAATTGGCGTTTGCATAGGATCGGCCTCCTCTCTCTCTTGCCCCGCTAGTTTGCCACATTCGGCGCGGCGGTGGGGAGGCGGCGCGCGACGCCCCCTACCCGGAACCGGCCGCTTCTCTGACGGCGTCGAGGAACACGCGGAAACTGGGAGAGGAATTGCGGTTCGGGTCGATGCGCTGCCCGATAGCCCGCGCCGCTTCGACTTTCCGCAACCCGCCTGTGAAGTAGCCGGCTTTCCGCAGAATCCGCTCCAACGTTTCCCACGTTCCCCCGGTGATGGCGTCGGAATTGCGATGTCCGCCAGGCAATGCGTTCCGTACTCCCGGATAAACGTCCTTCACGGCTTCCCAGTCGCCGAAATACCAAGCCTCCAACTCCTCGCAAACAATCCGTGTCGCCGCTTGCCAGTCGCCTCCGCCGACCATGGAGCGCGACCGCAGCCCCGCCCTAGCGACCATGCCCTCGATCCTCCGCTTGAGGTCATGGCAATCGTCCTGGTCGCGGTCTATCAGTATGACGAGTCGGTGTTCGGGGGGAAGCGACCACGCGTACCCCTTCAGCCGGCTTTCAAGGTTCTTGATCAACCCGCGCTTCCCCTTGAAGACGTGGGGTTTGAACGTGCAACCCTCGGGCAGCACGGCGGGCAGCGCTTCGTAAAGGAACGCTGCCATGGAGTCCTCCTCCACGAGAATATCGAGATGCGACGCCTTCATCCGGCCTGTCTCGCTATCCTAGGAGGCGCCGCGCCGCGACAGAGGGTCGCCAACGCTGAAATGGCCTTCCATCCACAGGTCGCCCAAAGTCGCGCCTTCCTCAATGAAAGCGTTGACGCGCTGCATGTCGAAGATTCGGTCCGCGCGGGTGTAGCCGTCCTCGTCGCGCCAGAGCACGCGGACTTCCTTGGGGCGGAGCGCGTCCAGGAATTGCGGCGAGTGCGTCGTCGCGAGCAATTGGGTCCGCTCGCTCGCTCCTCTGCACTCCTCAGCAAGGCCGTACAACAAGCGCGGGTGGAGGAAGTTCTCAGGCTCCTCAATGCCGATGAACGGCGGCGGAGACGGGTCGTGGAGCAGCACGAGGTAGGCAAGCATCTTCAGCGTCCCGTCGGAAGCGAACCTCGCCATAATCGGATGCTTGAAAGGCGCGTCCTTGATCTGAAGGAGCAGCCGCCCGTCCGGCATAACGGCGGGATCGACACGCTCAATACGCGGAACGCGCTCCGCCAAGACATGGAAGATGGCCTCGAGGCGCGCGGGGTATTGCTCGCTCAGGTGCTGAATTACATTCGCAAGGTTGTCTCCGCTCCGCGAAAGACGCTCCCGAGGCCCCGCTTCGGGCTGCCCCCTTGCGGAATCGGCGGAAAGGTAAGAGACGTGCCAGCCTGTGATGAACCGACGGAGGGCGACGACGCGCGGATGCTCGGCGAGTTGGCCTAGCGTGTTGACGGCGAGGACATCAGGAGCGCTGAGCGGGTTGTCTATGCGTTGGGCGTCTCTGTCAGGCGATTCTCCGCTGATTGCCCGCCCCTGCCCTCGACGATATTCGAGGAAGCGGAAGGGCGCGGCCTTCGAGAACCTCTTCCACCTTAGCCACTCCTCCTCCACGACAGGACTGCCGTTCAGCCCCTCGTCTACGGACAAGTGGTAGGTAACCAGCGGCGTGCCCGGCCTCTCCCTGTACTTGATCTCTATCGTGACTGGGTCGTCCGCGCCCCGCGTCTTGAGTTCTTTCGCGCGTCCACGCTTGTCCCACGCGCTGCGGAGTCCGCTCTCAAAGCACTCCGACAGGAAAGCGAACACGTCGAAGACGGTGGACTTCCCGCTCCCGTTCGGGCCAAGCAGCACGGTCAGCGGGGTGATATCCTTGATTTCGAGGTCGCGGAGCGCCCGAAAGTTCTGAACTCTCAAGTATTCGATGCGCGGCGGCGGGGCCTCTTGCGGAACGGCGATAACCATAGATGGAGTGTACTCTTCGCCGCTCGCTCCCGCAAGCGCTGGGGTAGGGGATACGCCTACCCCAGCCGGTGGAGTGTGCTCTTCGCCGCCTGCCCCTGCAAGCGCGCCGGCGCCTAGCGCTCCGCGTCGGGCAGGAGGCGCGGCGTCCCCGGGTCGGGGATGACCTCGGCGGCGTTGAGGACGCAGGCTAGCATCGAGTAGTACCCCGCCGTCGCCGTCAGGTTGGTGACGGTTCGGACGCCGAATCGCTCTTTCGCGTTCAGGCGCCATGGCGTTGCCGTCAATCCCAACACGGCTCCTGGCCATTTCGCGATCAGTTGCTCCCACGTATTGGCGGGAGCGTGATGCGCTTCGTCCACGACGAGCAGGTCACGCTGCCCAGCCTGCGAAGTGAAAGCGTCCAAGTCTTTGACGCCGGGGGAGACGACCGACAGGGCGTCGCGCATCAGCGCGCGCTGTTCGCGCGGCAAGTCAGGCAAGTTGTAGGTTCCCACGCCGTACCGCTGGAACCTCGAGCCGGTCTGCCGCCTCAATTCCTCCCGGTGAGTGAGCCAGAGAACGCGCGGGAGCAGCGACTTCCCGTCGCGGTCTCGCGCCAGAGACCCTTGGGCGAGCCACTCCTGCACCAGGACGATGGCCATCTCCGTCTTGCCGCCGCCCGTAGGGCATTGGAGCATAACGCGCTTGCGCTCCGCCAGCAGGCGGCGCGCCTGAGCAACGCTCTGCTCCTGATACGGGCGGAGGGTTGGCGTTCGGAACGTCGTCATAGCGGAGAATTCTATACCATGGGAACAAGCATACAAACAATCTTTTCCGATGCTGGATGTCGCGCCCCTCCCGGTATGTGCGATTCCGAACGCCTACGCGCTGCCCACCCCCACCGCCACCCCGACCCCCACCCCCACGCCCGCTGCGGCGCCCGATGCCCCGCCGGGCGTAGCGCCCGGCCGATAAGCGTATACTCCCGCCGTGATGAGCAAGCGAACGACGTTCTTGCGCCAGGCCCTGCGCCCGCGATGAAGGAGGCGCCCGATGACGACGCGCATCGCTCGGCTGACGCCCGCCGCATGGCGGGGGCCGCAGACCGGCACGATCGTGATGTTCATCGCGATCCTCGCGCTGGGCAGTTACCTCATCTACCCGATGATCCTGCTCCTCGTCCTCAGTTTCGACACGTCGGCGGAGATCCTGGCGGGGCGGCGCGAGTGGGGCTTCTCCAACTGGATCGAGGCGTGGGACAACCCCCTCCTGCTCGAGTCCATCGGCAATTCCTTCCTCGTCTGGTTCCTCGGCGCGCTCGTAAGTTTCCCCGTCGCCATCGCCATATCGCTCGTCCTCGCGCGCACGCGCATCCCGTTCACCTACGGCCTCGAGTACCTGTTCTGGGTCGCGTTTATGTTCCCCGGCCTAGCGACGACCATCGGCTGGATGATGCTGATGGACCCGGACGTCGGCCTGCTCAACACGCTTGTGGAGCGGCTGCCGTTCGTCGAGGAGGGGCCGTTCAACATTTTCGGGCTGGCGGGGATCGTCTGGGCGAATCTGATGGGGAACGGCATCGCCTACAAGGTCATTCTGCTGACGCCGGCGTTCCGCAATATGGACGTCGCGTTGGAGGAGGCGGCGCGCGTCTCCGGCGCGTCGAAGGTCAGCGCGCTCATTCGCGTGACGCTGCCGGTGATGATTTCGCCGATCATCCTGGTGTTCGCGCTCCAGATTCTGCGCGTGTTCAGCGGATTCGAGACGGAGCAACTGCTCGGCGCGCGCGTCGGCTTCTACGTCTTCTCCACGCTCATCTACCGGCAGACGACCACGCAGATCCCTCCCGACTACGCGGAGGCCATCGTGCTCGCCAGCCTCACGCTGATCCTGATCGCGTTCATTTTCCCGCTCCAGCGCTGGATCACCAACCGCCGCCACTACACGACGATCACGGGCAAGTTCCGCCCCGGGCTCATCGACCTCGGCTCGTGGAAATGGCCGATCTTCGGGGGCGTCGCCGTCACGCTCGTCCTCCTCACCGCGCTCCCGTTCGTCGTCATCGTGATGGGCAGTTTTATGACGCGCGTCGGGTTTTTCAACGCCGTGCCCCTGTGGACGTTCACGCACTGGCAGAACGTGCTCACCGACCCGCTCTTCCTCAAGGCGACGCGGACGACGCTCATTCTCGCCGCGACCGCCGGGATCGGCAGCCCGCTCCTCTTCTCCGTCGTCGCCTATCTCATCGTCCGGACGCGGTGGCGCGGGCGCTCCGTGCTCGACTCCATCATTTGGGTGTCCGCCGCCTTTCCCGGCATCATCTCCTCGCTCGGCCTGCTGCTGCTGTTCCTGGATACGCCGGGCCTCTCCTGGCTCTACGGCTCCATCTGGGCGCTGATCCTCGTCGTCATCATCTCCGGCAACACGACGGGGACGAACGTGTTCAAGGGCGTGATGGTGCAGATCGGCGCGGATATGGAGGAGGCGGGGCGCGTGTCGGGCGCCGGATGGCTGCGGACGTACTTCCGCATCGTCATTCCCGTGCTGATGCCGACGATGGTGCTCATCGGGGCGCTCAACTTCATCTCCGCCGCCTCAACGACGGCGAACATCGTGCTGCTCGCGTCGCGCGACACGCTCACGCTGTCGCTGCTCGCCCTGGAGCGCGCGTCGGCGGGCATCAACCGCGTGGAGGAGGCGGGCATCATTACGCTCGTGATTATGTTCCTCACGCTTGGCCTCGCGCTGGTCGCCCGGCAATTCGGGCTGCGGATCGGCGTGCGGCAGGACGCGGAGGCCAAAGACGGCGAGCAAGCGCGGCGGCCGGCCGCGACGGGCGGGCAGGCGGCCGCAGGGGTACACTAGCGAAGCCGCGATCATAGTCGGCGAGGAGGATTCCCATGACGACGACGACGGACAACGAGAGGCCGCGCTCCAACAGCTGGTGGAAATCGCCGTATGACGAGTGGCTCGCCGAGCAGGACGTTCCCGTCGTCTCCGGCTACTACGTCGAGGACGTGCGGACGCTGGAACTGGGCTGGTGGACGCTGCGCGGCTGCCCGGGGGCGGTGCTGAGCCTCGTCGGGCACCAGGGCGTCACGGAGGCGCACGTCCTCCAGACGCCGGCGGGCGGGAGCATCCCGCCGTTCCGCATGGCGGTCGAGGAGATCGTCTACGTGGTGGAGGGCAACGGGCTGACGACCGTGTGGGCGGAGGGCCGCCCGAAGATCAACTTCGAGTGGCAGAAGCACAGCCTCTTCCGCATTCCCGCGAACCACCACTACCAACTCAGCAACGCCCGCGGCGACCGCCCCGCGCTCACGCTCCACGTGAGTTACCTGCCGATGGCCATGGGCATCCAGCCCCGCGCAGGGTTCTTCTTCAACAACGCCTTCGTGGACGACTCGGAACTCTACGGCGACGACGGCAACCCCTACGCCGCCGAGGCCTACGCCGTCCGCGAACTGGTCGACCGGGGAGGCGAGAAGCACTACTCCAACCAGTGGTACGCCAACTTCTTCCCCGACCTCACGCTGTGGGACCGCCTCACGCCCTACGGCGGGCCGAACCGCCGGGCGCTGAGCGCGGGGATCACCTTCCCGAACTCCGCGATTCGCACGGGAATGATGGTGCTGCCGGCGCAGCGCTACCGCGCCGCCCACCGCCACGGCCCCGGCGTCACCATCGTCGGCGTCTCGCCGGGCGACGGCTTCGCCGTGATGTACCCGGAGGGCGGGGAGAAGATGCTGTGCCCGTGGACGGAGGCGAGCGTGTTCGTGCCGCCGAACAACTGGTATCACCAGCACGTCAACTCGGGCGGCGTCGAGAACCGGCAGTTGCGCGTCTTCCCACCGCGGGCGCTGATGGGCTACGACGGCGGACTGAATCGGGAGGTGCCGTTCATCGAGGAAGACCCGTGGGTGCGTGAGCAGTTCGAGTCGGCGCTCGCCCGCAACGGCCTCGCCTCGCTAATGCCCCCGGAGATCTACGAAGACCCCGCCTACGTCTGGGACGACCCGGAGATGCGCGGCGGCGGCTAGCGCGCGCGCCTACGCCACGGCGGGGGGGAGGCGCCCGCGGCGAGGCGCGCGGACGCGCCGTCCCCCGTCCTCGCGCTCGACGAAGGCAGCCGCGCGGTTGCGGCGGGCGGGCTAAGCGCTGTAACCTCGTAAGGCCGCGTCAACGGACTCCCACTGAGGCCGCCTGAGCGGAACGCCGCTCCCCGGAGGCCGTCCGATGATCGCGAAACTCGCGCCGCTCCTGCTCGCCGGCGTCGTTGGAGGCTCCGTCTTGCTGGGATGCAGCCCCGCCGCGACGCCCACGCCCGCGCCTACTCCCACGCCTGCGCCGACCGCCACGCCCACCCCGATTCCCGCCCCGCCCCCGCAGGACTACGTCGAGCGCGGGGAATTCCAGGTCGGGTCGCGCGCGCTCTACTTCCACGACCCGGATAGGCCGTTCGACGGATGGAACGCGCGGCACGCCTCCGACAGGTATCAGGCGATGCTCGCGGAGGTCAACGCGGCGGGCGAGCGGCAGATCGTCGCGGCGCATATCTGGTATCCGGTCGCGCCCGGCGATTCGACCCGCGCGGCGACGTTCGACGATTTCGCGCGGAGCCGCAGCGCCGTATTCCGCAACGCCTACGCGCAAGGGTCGCTCGGCTTTCTGGGCGGGCTCGTGAGCGAGGACGGCGCGCCGCCGAACTTCGCGGACCGCGCCGCGCTGACGGCGATCGCGGCGGAGGCGCAAAAGCGCATCGTCAACTCGCTGCATCAGGCGCCTATCGCGCCGGGGCGGTTCCCGATCATCATCGCGGCGCACGGGCTAGGCGGCAACTCGCTGATGTGGGCGGGATTCGCGGAATACCTCGCGAGCCGCGGCTACGTCGTCGTCGCGCCGAGTTTCATCTCCGACAGCGGCCTGCCGAATGTTCTGGACAGCCCAGACTCGATGTACGCGGCGTCGGCGGGGCAGGAGGGAATCGACCGGGCTTACCAGACCATCCTGAGCGAATTCAAGGTCATCCCCGGCTTCTACAAGTACTTCTTCGGCGCCGCGGGGCCGACGGGATTCGACGGCGCCGCCGGGTCCGGCGACTTGGAGGCGATCCCGGGCGGCGGGCGGCGCGTCGGCGAAATGATGGCCGAGTTCTTCACGCAGCGCGTGGACGACGTCGAGACGATCATCAACGGGCTGGCGAGCCTCGACAAGGGCGGCGACGCCTGCGCCGCCGACTACGCGGAGCGCGGGCAGCCGACCCACGGCGCGGAGGTGTGCGGACTGTTCGGCGGCGCGCTCGACGCGGAGCGCGTCGGCGTCCTCGGTCACTCGCTCGGCTCGATGACGGCGCAGTTCAGCGTCGCTCGGATAGACCGCGTTATCGCGGCGGCCGGGTACAACAACGGGCCTCCGCGCTACTGGGAGCCGCCGGGGATATTCGGCGGCGGAACGGCGGCGGACGGGCAGCCCGCCGGCAGCCCCAAGCCCGTTATGCAGATCCACGGGTCGGAGGACGCCTTCGTGCAGAACGTGTTCCGCGGCCTGATGTGGAACACGCTCAGCGCGGCGGGCGGCGACCCGGAGGCAATCTGGACGCTGGAGCAGGAGCGAGTCCTGCCCACCGACGAGAATCCGCAGCCCATCGCCCGCAACGCCTACAACCGCGCGACGGGCGACAAAGCGATCATCTCGGTCAAGGACACGAACCACGGCTCGCTGACCGACGACTTCTCCCCGCTGTTTTCGGAGCGGAGCCCCATCACGGCCAACGGCAAACGCTACTGGATCGCGTCGCGCCCCATTCCGAGGAAGGCGGTGGGCGAGGACGCGCTCGACCCGTCGTTCCAGGGCGAGCCGTACACGCCGCTTGGCTGGGGCGAGGTCGGCGGGGTCGAGGTCCATCTCCCGACGTTCATCCGCAACTACTACACGCGCAACTGGTTCGACCGCTACCTCAAGGGCGACGAGGGCGGCCTGCGCTTCACGGAGAACCCCATCCCCGAGATGGGAGTCTTGGACGTTCGCATCGAGTTGCCGGGAAGGTAGGGGCGGCGCGCGACATCCGCTGCTACCCCCTAAGAGGCGGGCGTAGTAGGCTGGGCTTATGGTTGTTGACCCTTCCGGATTCGGCTTGCGCGAGCAGTTCCAAGCCTTCGTCAAAGTCATAGCGCATATCGGCTTCTCGGCTGGTATCCTATTGGCGGGGCAAGGACTGCGCTGGCTCATCGGATGGACGCTGACGGACATTCCCAGCAGGGAGTTGGTGGACGGCGTGGTGAACATCGTTACGCTAGGCTCGGCGGGGCTCACCGCAACGGGAGTTGCGCTCATGTCTATGTGGGTGTTCGTGGACGACATCTACACCGGCTTGAGGGTTCGCGCTAGGCATAACGCGGCGGCGCGCTCAGGCGGCGGCTTGCGGCGGTCCGACGGGGTCGATGAAAGGAGCACGGCATGACTATGCATTAAATGTATAGTAGAATGGGATAGTTGCGAATGAGGCGCCGCCAAGAGCGCCCCGCCAAGAGAGGAGAACGCCCATGAACCGGGCGTTGTTGGCCTATATGGTGAGCATCGGCACGTTGACTTCGCTGCTGCTGTTCTTGGTCGGAGGAATGGAGCAGGGCGAAGCCTTGGCGTTGGGCATGGCGTTAGGGGTTTCCGTGTTGATCGGCTACCCCCTCGGCCGAGCCGGTGCGCGCCTCCTGATCGCAGGGGAGTTGCGGTTGCTCGAGTCCAACCTTGCGCGGGCTTCCGAAATCGCCGCCGAACACCGGATACCCTTGCCGAGCGCTGAGGAGATCCGAGGGCGGAAGCCGCCGCTGTCCGCATGGGTCGCGGTGGCGGGCATCGGCGCAGGAGCGGCGCTCGCGCCCGTTTTCGCCGTTCTCTCGGCGATGAGCGTCATTCTCGCGATGTCCGGGCTGCCCGCCGGAGGGTTTGCCGCGGCCGCAGTCGCCGTTGGCGGCGCAGGAGCGTTTGGATTCGCGCTGGCCTCCCTCGTCACGCTCTACTACCGTGGCCGTATCGAACATGTCGCCTTCCGGTTGAGCGTTGCTCGCGGAGCCGGCCAGATCCGCGAGAAAGGCCGCTCCGTCGAGCGCGCGCTCCGCATCGGCGGCGCCGAGAGGCGGTACGCCTAGCCCTTGCCCCGCCCCCGCCCAAGTCTGCTATACTGCGAATTGCCCGCTGGGGATTCGGCTAGCGGTAGGCCGCCTGACTCTGGATCAGGTAACGATGGTTCGAATCCATCATCCCCAGCCAAGCCCGCAGCGCCCCCTTGCGCGCTCCGCCGTTTGCGGTACAATAGGCCAAACTCTAGGAAGCCTCGGCGTATGAGTCCGCCGGGCGAATGAAGGAGAGTCGCAGTATGGCTGACGAAGTGGCTGTGTTCATCGATCTGGAGAATCTGCGCTACGGCCTGCTCAACCACTACGGGGTGGAGCCGGACTTCCGGCAGATCGTGGAGAAGGCGCAGAAGTACGGCAGGCCGACGGTGATGCGCGCCTACGCCGACTTCAGCGAGCATCCCGCCGAGATCACGCGCCAACTCTCGATGTGCGGGATCGAGGCGATCAACATTCCCGTCAAACGCTCGCTCGTCACCAAGAACGGGCAGCAGGTCGAGCGCGTCAAGAACGCCGCCGATATGGCCCTCTCCCTCGACATGCTCATCGAGGCGTTCGACGCCGACACGAGCCGGAAGGAGAAGGCGTTCCTCATGGTGTCGGGCGACGCGGACTATATGCGCCTCGTCACCCAGGTGAGGAACCGCTTCGGCCAGCGCGTCGTCATCGTCAGCGTGCCGGAGAGCGTGAGCAACGACCTCGTCGCCGCCGCCGGAGGCGAGGAGGACCACTACGAGACGCCGGAGATCGAGAGCGTCGACCCCCACCTGCTCCGCGCCCACGTCGTAGCGATGGTGCAGCGCGGGCCCGCCCCCCTGCACTACTGGAGCCTCCGCATCATCGACTCGTGGTGCCAAGACCCCCGCCAAGCGATTCCGGGGACGGCGAAGGAGAAGCGCGACGCCATCGGCGACCTCTGCGACGAGGGCGTGCTCTACCGCCAGCCCTTCCAGGACGAGCGCTCCGGGCGGCAGGTGTCGGAGGCGCTGCTCGACGAGGACCGCGCCATCGAGTTGGGCTACCTCAAGTACGACGGCTCCACGCTGGTGTGACGATGGAGCGGCTGCCGCGCATCGCCGAACGCGAGAGCCTCCCGCCGGAGGCGCGGACGCACTTCGACTACATCGCGGGCAGCCGCGGGCGCGTCGTCGGGCCGTTCACCGCCCTCCTCAACAGCCCCGACCTCGCGGAGCGCGTCGCCCGCGTCGGAACCTACATCCGGTTCGAGAACACGCTGCCGCCATCCCTACGTGAGTTGGCGATCCTCACCGTCGCCCGCGAGTGGAACTGCCAGTTCGAGTGGACGTCGCACCAGCCGATAGCCGAGTCGGAAGGGCTCGGCGCGGAAGCGATCTCCGCCGTCCGCGACCGGCGCGCCCCGGACGGCCTCTCCGCCGACGAGGCGCTCGTGTTCCGCTACGTCAGCGCGCTGCTGCGGGAGGGGCGCGTCCCCGACGAGACGTTCGCGCAGGCGAAAGAACGCTTCGGCGTCCGAACCGTCACCGACCTGACGGCGACGGCGGGGTACTACTCGATGCTCGCCTGCGTCCTCAACGCCGCCGAGGTTCTCCCCGATCCGGGGACGCCGCATCTCCTGCCCGACGCGGAGCGCTAGGCGCGCCGGCGCGCGGTTCGACCCAAGCAAGGAAGAACGAAATGAGCACAAGGGGCACGATTGCGATGGTTGTTGACGGCGGAGCCGTCGACACGATCTTTTGCCGCTACGACAGCTATCTCGAATGGGTCGGGGGGGTGCTGGCTCTGTACGAAGAGCAGGAAGACATCGCCGAGATGATGGATCTCGGGGATATGTTTTCGTTGGGTCCCACGCTCTCCGAATGCCAGTTCTACCACAGGGACATCGGCGGCATAGGCAACTCGAGAGAGGAGACCCGCAAGGTGACGTTCGCTTCGCTTACGGCGTGCGTCGAGGATCTGGACGGCGACATCAAATGGCTCTACCTGTTCGCAGACGACCAGTGGTGGGTTCGCGCTCGCGGAGGCGCGGGCTTCTACCGCTTGAAAGACGCTCTGGCCGCTGTTGTCTCGGCGCAGCCCACGAAGCCCGAGTATTGGATATGTCTGGTCGGCGAGTTCGACGAAGTGATGGCGGCGTATGGCGTCCGCCCTCGCCTCTTCACCGGGCGCGCGCCGCTCGAGGGCGCGCGGCGTATAGCGGAGCAAGGTGCCGGCTAGGGGGCGTAGCGGCGGTTGGTCACGGACGGCTCCTTGCTGAGCGCGCCTCGAACGGCGGCGACTTGTTCCGGGTCGAGCGCGATCGGCTCGATGAAGGAGTCCGTTTCGGCGCGCATAGCCTGGGTGGTCTGGGTGTCGTGCCGCCACAGCGCCCGTCCGCTAGCGGCGTCATCAAGCGCCGATAGGCGTCGCGGATTCTCCTGCTCTCTGGCCCGATGTCGGCGAATTCGGCCAATTTCGGCTAATCGTCCGCAAGGGCGCGAAACCGTTTCACGAGGTAGGGGAGAAGAAGTTGACGGCGTTCCAATCGCCTTCGGCGACGCAGTCAGGGATGCGGAGGGCCGCTAGGGCGCCGCCGTTGGCTAATCCGCGCGTCAACATAAGCTACTCTTGCGGCATTTCCCGTTCGGAGTGGATGACCATTTTTAGCATCTTTAGGCCATTGTTTTTCAGAGGAATTCGCCATACGTCGTTCGTAACAACGGCATCCAATTGCGGGCGCTCGACAATATGCAAGCCTTCTGCTTGCTTTGCGCATTTATCAAGGTAGCACACTTCCGTTTCAGTACGCGCTAGCGGAGCATTCACTCTCTTCGGAAATTCATACAACGAAGCGAGCAGCGGCGTTATGCCGTCGGGAGAAATGTATGCATTCGATTCATAAGTCTCCGTTGACGTGATTTCCGTAATAGCGTCATACGCCCTGTAGGTCGAGCCGCGCTGCTCTTCCCACGAACCGGCGGCGCTGAACTCGCCGTAAGCCGTCGTTATGGAATCCGCCTCCAGCGTTTCGACGCGCCAATCATCGAGCCCAGCCCATTGAATCCTCTTGATCGCGCCTTCGTATTCGTAGGTCGCCTCGAACGAAGGCCATTCGACCAGACTGAGGCAGGCTCCCCCTTGGCAACCGGGCATCTGCTCGGATTCTTGCGCGATGGGAGTCGCCGTGGGCGCAGGTGTAGCCATAGGCATAGGCAATGCCTCTCCGCAGGCGGCGAGCGCGACGCCCACGACGGCTAGGGCCAATGCGACGCGGAGCGTGGTCATGGCGCAGCCGTTGGGGCGGGCGCGAGAGTAGAGGTAGAACTGGGGAACGCAGGCGTTACGAAAACCTCCGCTTCGTTCATATAGGCTATGGCCTTCTCAGGAGAAGTAGCTATTGGAGGCATCCCCGTCATTTCGATGTCAATAGCGGCAACGGCGGAATTTGCAACCTTGAACGTTGCCGCGTTCCTAGCGCTGGAATCGCCGAAACTACTGGATTCTATGCCTAGTCGTTGATACGAGGCATTGAGGTATTTACTTATCAGAAAACCGCGTTCGGCTATCAAGGTTAACTTAGACAAAAAGGCTTCTCTCCCTCCTATGTCGGCGAGAAATTGCTCTGCTTCGGTTTTGAATTCAGGAGCATTTAACCCCATATCTAAAATGTCGGTTTGTTGCGCGATGAAATCGGCCTTCTCCTTGTCGGAAACCGTAAAACCCTCGCGGATCGCCGCCGCTACTAAAGCATATTCATACAGGAGTTCGGCAAAAGCGACCGTGTCGTATCCATATCGCTTTATCGCCGCTATTCGCTCGGGCCACTCTTTGAGCGCCTTGTCGTAAAATTCACGCTCTACGTCGGTCTCATGGTTGGGGAAAACTTCAAGTAGGTCGCGTTCCATGCGCGCCACGCTTTCCGCAACGCTCCGCTTCGTATCCGTGAATTCAGCATGCGTGAGCGCGTGGTCTCCGATCCATGCCACGATGTTTGCGGTAGGCGTTGGGGGCGGCGTAGGCGTGGGCGCTTCCCCACACGCGGCGAGCGCGGCGCCCGCGACGGCTAGCGCCAATGCGATGCAGAGGGCGATCATGGCGTAGACGTCCGGGTGGGCGCGGGGCTGGGGGTGGGCAGCGCAGGCGCGGTGATGACGTTGGGCTCGCCGACTCCTGAAATCGTGGAGCGAAATACGGCCCTACTCGCAGGGTAAAACTCCGTCGCCTCGAAATCCATAATTTGCTGCGCTTGCACTAATTGGCCGCTGGAATCCACCCAGATGTCATACGTTCTGTCTACGACTTGAACTTGATGCTGCATTATCTCTATGCGAAAATGCTCGACTAACTGCTCATTGAGCGTCTCTTCTCCGATTAACGTCAACGACGGCCAGTCCAGGTTGGGGCACACGACGAATTCGCCCTTTATCGGATGCGGCGAATAGACTCTGGATAATGGAAAGCGCATGTCAAGTTTTTCCCACTCTAAACCGTCTGTTCGCCCGTAATATGCTCCGCCAATTCCGATGAATTCACCAACTATTCCCTCGGGTTCGATCATATTCACTGTCAGATGATAATCCTCGCCGGACACCCGAATATCGTATACCCAGCGCGTGTCAGGCGCGGTCGAAACGGCCGCGACGTCGTAGGAGTCTCTGTTCGGAGCATCGGCGCACTCAACCCATGCGCGCGGCGTAGAAGTAGGGGTAAGGGTAGGCGCAGGAATGAGGGTTGGCGCGGGGACGGCAGATGCGGGGACGGCAGGCGCAGGTAAGGTTGGGGCAGGAGTTTGCGTAGGCGCAAGCGTCGCGGCAAGGGTAGGCGTAAGCGTTGCGGACAAGGTTGGGGGCAAGGTAAGAGTTGGCGTAGGCGCAAGCATCGAAGTCGAGGTTGCCGTAGGCGTTGGGGTCGTCGTAGGCGTGGACGCCTCCCCGCAGGCGGCGATCGCAACCCCCACGATGGCTAGCGCCAATGCGATGCGGAGCGCGGTCATGGCCTACTCCTTATGGAAATTCGCAAGCGTCCCCGGTGACTATAGCCGAATCAACGGGGATTCGCATCCAACCGTAACCTCGAAACTCGACCCTCGCTTCACCGCTATCCGTAAGGACAACGTCCTCGGCATGCCACGCGATCAGCGCTGACGAATCCGCGCAGGACGAGATTCTACGCCGGGCTTGTTCAGCGTAATTCCGCTGTTCATCGTCAAATTTCCAAAAACTATCTATGGGCGGCACGAACGCCAGCGCCCATCCCAGCATAGCAATCGCTATCCATCCGGTGAGCGCGATGAGCGCAGCCGTATGGCGATGGCCTTTGAGGACGTTTATCGCAGTGGCGGCCTGCCAAACCCAAAGCAGCAGCGCGAACGGAAGGACAATGACAAAATAGTCGTTCGACGCTGAAAGAGTCATAAAAACAAAGGCTGCGGTCTCCAAAATAATAAACCATAAGCGGACATCGAGCAACGAATTAGCAGGAGCGCTCCTCCAAGTTTTCCATACTGCGAACGCCAAAAACGCGAGCAGCGCAGCCGCGCCAATTCCGCCTGCCACAACTTCCCATAGAATCTCATCGGAAGAAGTTGGCCTGATCCCGCGTCCGAAAATTATTGCAAATTGCATTTCAACAATCAGCGAGCCTAACGCGAATTGCGCCAACGCGAGGCGCGAAGCAATGTGCGCTCCCCCAAGCCAAATATCTCGCGCCGCGCGCAAAATCACGATGAAGAGCCCGGCTACTGATAGCGCGAAAGCGGCGATCAACACGCCGTAGAAGAACGAATTCGGGAGAAGGTAGAGAGGCCCGATAAGCCCGGCGGCGGCAAGCAGCAGGAGCCCCGCGACGGGGCAATTCCCCGTATGGGCGTCGCGGATGGGGCTTCTGAGGCTAGTCATAGCGCGGCAACCGCAACGAGTACGGCGATGCGCTTCTTGATAAGCGATGAACGCATGCGCGGCAGTCTACGCCCGGCGCGGGGCTGGCGCGCGGGCGCTAGGAAGCCGCGTCGGGGGGCGCGGGAAGCGCGAGGCAGGCGTCGGGGGGCAACTCCGCGAACACGCTCCGCCTGCCCTCCGGCCAGAGACGCTGCGAGCGGACGGCGAGTTGCGCGCCCGCTATCGCGACGTCGTATTCGGTCACGTCGCCGAGGAAAACGAGATCGAGGACCTCGGCCTCGACGACGTTCTCGGCGTTCGGCGGGGGCGAGGCGTGCAGCGTAATGGACTCCGGGCGGCAGGCGAGGAGCGCGGGCGTCGGCGCGGACGGCGGAGCGTCGCCGGCGGCGCAGCGGAATTCGCCGGCCTCGCAGGAGAACGTCGTTTCGTTGGGCGCGGAGCCGGGCGACGCCGTTCCCCTAATGAGGTTGGCTTTGCCGAGGAACTGGGCGACGTAGGCGGAGTTGGGGCGGGTGTAGATGTCCCACGGGCGGCCTTCCTGCACGATGACGCCGTCGCGCATAATGGCGATGCGGTCGGAGAGGGCGAGCGCCTCCATTTGGTCGTGGGTGACGTAGAGGCTGGTGATGTTGACGCGCTGGGCGAGGCTCTTGAGTTCGCGGCGCATATCCTCGCGGAGTTTGGCGTCGAGGTTGCTGAGGGGCTCGTCAAGGAGGAGGACGGCGGGCTCGAGGGCGAGGGCGCGGGCGAGCGCGACGCGCTGCTGCTGTCCGCCGCTGAGGTGGGGCGCGGGGCGCTCGGCGAGGGCGTCGAGTTGCACGAGGCGGAGCGCCTCCATCGCGCGGTCGCGCGCCTTGCGCTTGGGCAGTTTGAAGCGCCCCTTGGAGAGCGGCAGCGCGACATTGTCCAGGATCGTCATATGCGGCCAGATGGCGTAGGACTGGAACACCATTCCGATGTCGCGCTTGTGCGCGGGGACGGAGATGCGCTGGGCGGACGAGAAGGCGATGCGCCCGCCGATGCGGATCTCGCCGCTGTCGGGCGTTTCGAGGCCGGCGACGCAGCGGAGCGTGCTGCTTTTGCCGCAGCCGGACGGCCCCAAGAGCGTGTGGAACGCCCCTTGCGCCAAGTCTATGGAGACGCCGCGGACGGCCTGAACCTCGCCGGACGAGACCGACCTATAGGCGAGGCGCAGGTCTGCGATGGTCAGCATTGGTTAGCCTCCGGTTCCGAGTCCGCTTATGGCGCGGCCGCTTGCGAGCGCCATCGCGCCCACGAGCGCGAGCCCTCCGCAGAAGGCCGCAGAAGGCCGCGACTGCGGCGAGTTCGGCGATGCCCTTCCCTCCCCAAGCGCGGGCGGACGACCTGCGCCTCGCCTGTAGGTCGGTTCGTCCGGCGAGGCGCAGGTCTGCGATGGTCTTGCGTTGGGCGGTTAGCCGCCCGTCCAGACTTCCATCACTTTGTTGCGGTACTCCGTGCGCCTTTGGGCTTCCTCGCCGCCGGTGAAGTAGGCGAACGGCGCGGCGCCGAGGTTGAACTCCTCCTTGAGGTCCTGCGCGTAGCCCGTCTCGTCCAGCAGCAGGTTGAAGGTGTAGGTCGGCGGGCCGCTGGCGAGCGTCCGCCCCTCGACGGCGTACCAGGTGGTGAAGAGTTGCGCCATGTTGGGGTTCGGGCCGTCCAGCACGCACGTGTTGAGGAGGAAGAGCACGTTGACGTCGGAGGGGAGGACGAAGTCCAGGGGCGCGCCGTCGTCCTTCTTTTCGAGGGTCGTGCTGATGCTGGCGACGCCGATGGACGCCTCGCCGCTGATGACGGCCTCCGTGACGCCGTTGGAGCCGCCGGAGATGACCTGCACGTCGTTGGCTTTCGTGTCGCGGGCGAACTGCAGGATGCGCTCCTCACCCCAGTTGAGGGCGAGCGTGCCGAAGGGGAAGCCGCCGCTCATCATGCCGATGAGGCCGCTGTATTGCGGCTCGGTGAGGCCGTCCCACGTCGTGGGCACGTCGGCTTTGTCGATCATATTGGGGTTGAAGACGATGGCGTAAGGGGCGGCGGTGTCGGCGAGGCAGGCGCTCCGGATCGTCGGGTCGACGGCCTCGTTGAGTTCGCGCAGGCGCGCTCGGCCTTCAGCGTCGAAGAGGGGCGCGAGGACGTCGAAGTCGACGTTTTGCGCGCCGCCGGCGTTGATGACGCCCGATTGGTGGGGGCTGCTGCCGCCGCGCGTCATATCGGACTGCACTTTGCCGGCCTCCGCCTCCTGCGCGAGCACGGTGGAGTACTGCGAGGGGTGCTGCTCGAAGACCTCGATCTCGACGGGGAAGCCGAACGTGTCCTCGAAGCCGGAAGCGAATATCTCGCGCTCGGCGCTGGACATGCTCGCCGTGCGGATATTCACCTTGCCCTCCGCCTGGGCGCCCTCGAGGATCGCGAGGAGTTCAGGCGAGTACGTCGACGTCAAGGTCGGCGTGGAGGTGGGGGTGGGCGTCGACGGAGCGGTCGTCGGCACGGGAACGGGCGTCGACGTCGCGGGGGGCGCGGGCGTCGGCGACGGCGTGGCCGTCGGATCCGAGCCGCAGGCGGCGAGCGCCGCCGTCAGCGCAAGGGCCGCGAGGCCCATCGCTATCGCTTTCCTGATCATTTCGATTCCTCCCTGTGATGCGTTTTCCAACGGCGAGCGCGCCGGACGGGCGGGCTCGGGGCGCAAGTCTACTCCGACGGGGCGAGTTGTCGTCTGAACACGCGCTGGCTCAGGAGCGCGAGCGCGACGACGATGAACACTAGTATAACGATGGGGGGCGTGCTCGCGGCGGTTCCGCCCTCCGCGAATCGCACGTAGATGACGTTGGCGATGAGCGGGCTTCCGAACCCCGCGAGGAAGAGGGGAATGGTGAAGTTCCGCATAATGTGGACGGCCGCCCACATCCAGCCGTTGATGAGCGCGGGGAACATCAGCGGGAGCGTGATGCGGAAGAACGAGGCCGCAGGGCTCAGGCCGCTCGTCACCGCCGCCTCCTCGAGCGACTTGTCCAATTGGATTTGCGCGGCGTTCGTGAGCCGGGAGGTGAAGGCGAGCACGGCGAGCACGTAGGCCATAATCATCAGCGCGAGCGTGCCGTAGAGCGGCGTGCGAATGAAGAGAATGAGGAACGCGACCGCGATGACGACGCCCGGCAGCGCAAGCGGCATAAACGCGAGCACGTTCAGCGTCCGGCTGATGAAAGAGGGGCGCCGCACGACGTGCCACGAGATGACGGACGCGAGCAGCATCGTGAACGTGGCCGCGACGACGACGACGATGGCGGTGTTCGTCAGCGACTCGCCCATGCGCCCCGTCGCGAAGAGTTCGCGGTACTGATCAAGCGTCAGGCTGCCGAGCGCCGATAGGGAAGGGGGCTGGTAGAACTTGAGGAAACTGCTCCACGCCAGCACCATAAACGGCAGGATGACCTGCAGCAGGAAGTAGAGCGAGACGACGCCGAGCGCGACCCAGCGCCACTTGCCGAGTTTGATGCGCCGCGGCCGGTACGCCTTGCCGGAGACGACCGCGAAGCGCGAGGAGTCGCGCAGCGCGCGGACGTAGACGAGCACGAACACGAGCGCGAACGCGACCGATATGAGGCCGAACGCCGCCGCGACGCCGTAGTTCGGATCGCCCTCGACCGCCGACCGGGTGAGCAGGAAGAGTTTGGTGCTCAGCACGTGGATGCCGGAGCGCAGGCCGATGGCGAGCGGAATCTCGAAGATGGCGATGACGACGACGCCGTAGTAGGCGACGACCCCAAGCAGGCCGGGGCGCATCAGCGGAATCGTGACGCGCCGCAGCACGGCGAACCGCCCGAATCCGGCGGTCTGCCCCGCCTCCTCGAGCGACGGGTCCATATTCCGCAGCACGCCTAGCAGCAGCAGCCACATCGTCGGAGCGATGGCGAGCCCCGTCACGAACACGAGCCCCCAGATCGAGAAGACGTTGAACGGCCCTTGCAGCCCGTCGAACGGCGTGAGGTCGCGTATCCAGCGGTTGATCAGCCCGGCGTTCTTCCCCATCAGGAGAATCCAGCCGATGGCGGTGGCGAACGGCGGAATCGCCATCGGAATGAACATCAGGCCGTAGAAGGCGTTGCGCCCGGGCATATCCGTGCGCTCCATCAGCCAAGCGAGCGTGAGCGCGATGCCCAGCCCCAGGATGATGCTGCCGAATCCGTAGAGGATCGTGTTCCAGAGGAGGCGGTAGGTGGACTGCTCGGCGAAAACGGACGAGTAGTTGTCGAGCGTGGGGTCGGCGAGCACGTCCTCTATCGTGATGGCCGAGGGGGGCGCGAAGGTGAAGACGGCCATAAAGACGACGGGCCCGATGAGGAGGAGCAGCACGAACGCGGCAAGTCCCCACGGCAGGGCGCCGCCCCAACTGAGGCGCAGCCCCCCAAGCGCGGCCCGCGTCTGGACGGCGGTCGTCACGCCGCCGCCGCCGCGAATGTCGTTCGTGCGCTCATCGCGAGGGGGAGTATACGCCCTATGGCCCGGCGGGGTCGCCCGGCAGGCGCTGGGCGCGGATGCGGAAGGTTAGGGAGTCGCCGGCTTGCCATGGCTGCTCCGGAACCGCCCATGTCAGCGTTCCCGCCTCGCTGTCCGTCGCGGCGTCGCTTGGGAAGAGCATTAGGATGATGTCGCCGTCGTCAATGAATTCCAGTACGAGCCCAGTCAGAGGGAAGTAGGGGCTGAGCGTAAGCGTGAGCGCGCCGTCTTGCCATTCCAATCCCTGTATCGTCGTCTGGTCGTAAATCGTTCCTCTGGTGCTGAAAACGCGATCATTTAGGCGCGTCGAAGCATCTGATTCGCCCGGGGCGAATCTCGCCTCGCTCACAATAATAGAGAAGCAATCGTTCATCTGATAAACCGGTATCCTCATCCACGTATAGTACTGCAAGATCGCGCAATACTCCAAGAGGCCTGGTTCAACGCTGATAGCCTTCCACGTTATGTCGTTAACGTCGTAAATCATTAGGCCATGCCAACCCAATTCATCTTCAGCCATCGCCGACAATACAGTTCCTTTGCCGAAGCGTTCGCTTACGCCATCTATCGTGCGAGTCCATATCCAACCACTGCAAACAAGCGCTATCCATAGGACCAAAACCGTTATGACTATCTTTGGATAAGGGCCGAACCGACCTATTCTAACCAAGCCTATCCCAGGAAGCAACAGCGCAAAACAACCAAAACCCGATGTTCCAACTGGGGAAAGCAAGCGATAGACCAGGCGGGTCAGGATGCTCTCTCCGGCCAAATCACTACTGAGGTCGCCGATCAGGAATAGCGTGAAATACGCCAACTGAGCGGCGATCATGAGCATGATAGCGTAGGCGATTATCATGTATACTACCTCTCGAATGTCTTGTAAAACTGCGTGCCCGGTGTCCATTTCCCGCTGATTAGGTCACCTGCGTGATTTGTACCCCCTGTACTAAACCCGTCAATGCACCATATGTTCTTGAGCCGGCATATCC
Source organism: Dehalococcoidia bacterium (assembly GCA_965242755.1). Classification (GTDB taxonomy): domain Bacteria; phylum Chloroflexota; class Dehalococcoidia; order Lucifugimonadales; family Australimonadaceae; genus Bin16. The sequence goes on from OZ251500.1 coordinate 321,519, forward strand.
CATAGTGCCCTTCTTGCCCAATTAGCCTTATATTTGCAGACTCTGAAGTCGAGTTGTCCTTCCCGAGGAAACTCCATGACCCGTAATAAACCTTCCCTGATTCTATGTCGGGAGCCTTGAACGTTCCAAACGAAATGATGATTTCATCGGAACCGTGTTCCGACACTCCGGCTGTTGGACAATCATTGTACCAGTCAGGGAGAGTTGACCAGGTCGTGCACCCACCGGTCGCCCACTTCTTGGGGCTGATTTCTAAGTCATGCTCATACGTGGAGCAGTAAATGGTTGACCTGCTGCACGTAGTGCCGGGGCCGCCTGGGCGTCCCCATCCGGGGTTGTTCCACTGCAACACTGAGTCCATGAAGGCGCGCCGTCGGTGCGCGTATATGATTCCCTCAAGAAAAGAAACCGGATAAGTAGCGTTTCCGTTGTAGTAGAGGTCGCCCAAGTCAGGGAGGTATGGACGAGTGTCTCGATCTCCAGAGGGGTGGGAACTTGTAGCGGGAGCAATTATCCCACGTATAGTATAGAGCGCATCTGTGGCATCGTCTACTGCGTACATACGAGATCCATCCCAAGCGATGCCAGTGACCGTGTCGAGGCTAATTGCCTTCGAACTCGTTGCCTTCCCAGACGACCTGTCTACTTTGTACAAGGCATTTGGATCCGTGCTGCTCACGTAAAGGTCGGAGCCAACCATCGCAAGCCCAGAAGGGTTGTTGATCCGTGCTTCGTTCTCTGTTTTCAGGCTGCCTATCAAGGAAGCCGCGCCTCTAGACCTATCCAGCACATATAAAGAATCTCGATTGTTATCGACCATAAAAAGGCGTCTGTCGTGCGCCGCGAGTCCGCTCGCACTGTAGATGTTTGTTCCAAGCGTGTCTGGACTGGTTCCTGTGCTATGTAGAATTCGAAGGTCGTTATCCGCGAACCTCGTTGCTCGGCCAGTGGTTCTGTTGAGGATGTAGAGCGTGGAAGGCGTCAGCATCAGGAGATATTTGCCGTCCCACGCGAGGCCAGTAGGCAAGGCATTCTGAACGCTCAATCCAAACCGGATCGTGCTTGATCGCACGCGCTCGGCTCTTCCGGTAACTCTGTTGACTCTATAGAGCGCATCGGTTGCGTCATCCACCATATAGAGGTTCCTCCCGTCCCAGGCGAGACCTCGAGGCGCGGTAATCGACGAGTTGCCAAACCGCGTAACCGAGCCCCACCGCAGGACGCTGCAGGCGCTCGTTCTCACCGAGAGCGAAACCCATGAACCAAAGACGACTCCGCCGCTGCCTACCGTGCGGGCTCGCGTCGTTCTGATCTTGATCTGGTGCGAAGTGTTGCATGTAAGTCCAGTGAGCGTATGCGATGTGGCGGTTGTCGACGTTACGTTGATTGTTCTCGGAAGCCCGGACGCGCCTGCCCGGTACTCTATCTGATAGAAGGCGAATGTCCCTGTTGGGCGCGTCCATTGCAGAGTAATGCTCGTCTCGGTTTGCGCCGTGCTGCCGAAACTCAACGGCGGGGGCGGGCCGGCGGGCGTGACGCTTGACGGCGTTGGCGTCGGCGTCGCGGTGGGCGTGGGGGTAGGCGTGTGCGTCGGGGTGGGGGTGTAGGTCGCGGTGGGCGTGAAGGTTGGGGTTGGCGTGTCGGTAGGGGCGGGGGCGGCGCTGACGGCGAGCGTGAGGGAGAAGGAGCCGGTCGTCTCGCGGCGGAAGGTGGTCGCTTCGATGGTGTAGGTTCCCGCGTTGACGATGGTTGAGATGCGGGCGTTGCGGCCGCGGCCGCCGTCGTCGTCGCTGTCCACGATTGCGCCGACGTCGCTCGACTCGACGGACGTTCGGGCGGCGCCCGCCCCGGAGAGGAGGAAGAGGTAGGAGTCGGTCGCGGAGGAGAGGTCGATCTGAATGCTCGCCCGCGCGCTGAGGGAGAATCGGTAGAACCGGGCGTAGCGCCCGCTCCTGTTGATGGATCGGCAGCCGCTCGACCACGAACCTGATGCGCTCTTGGATGAGCCTGACGAGGCGCTGCCGAGGTCGTTGAAGACGCAGGGGTTGGGCGTGGGGGTAGGGGTTGCGGTTTGCGCGGCTTCCCCCGCCGGAGAGCCCGCTGTAGGAGTAGGCAACGGAACCCCGCAGGCCGCGAGCGCAAGCGGCAGCGACGCGACGGCCATCGCCTGCAAGAAGACGCGCCCGCGCCTGAGGATTGTCGTTCGCTTGCTCATGGAGAGTATATGCTTATTGGCCGCTCACAGGGCCGGGCGGGGCGTCGGGCAACGCGGTGGGTGTTGGAGTTGGGGTTGCCGTTGCCGTGGGGGTAGGCGTTGGCGTTGGGGTTGGCGGGGCGGTCGATCCGGGGGTTGCGTTGCGAATCCGAAGCATAAGTTGGTCGCCCGCGCGCCACGGCGAATTCAGCATCGACCACGTCAGCGCGCCCGCTGCGCCGTCCGTTTTCGCGGAACTGACCGGGAGCGTGAGCGCCACCGTCCCCTCAAGCGCGATAAAGTCTAGCGCAAGGCCGTCCAGAGATGCGTTGGGGCTGATCGTGAGCGTGACTATGCCGGTGGGGTCCCACTTGAGGCTTTGAATCGCCGTAGCCGTTCCGTTGGCGGTGAATTCCGTTGGCTTCAGTACGCCGTTCGCTCCATCCGCGCCGATTGCGGAACCGATAGCGATCGGGTCGAAGAACGCCTCGTGGGTCGTGCCTGGCGGAGCGGTCACGGTTACAACCAGAGGGTCGTGGGCATCACCAGGAACAAAATTGCACGGTATGTATAAAGCATGCTGACCGTGTATTTCGGCGCGGTACACGCCTGCAGGCAAAGGGCGCGCCGTCGCCACGAGCTCAGAAAATCCGTTCCTGTAGTCCTTGTCGTCGTCGTCAATTTCGGCGAAAAAGAGAGATTTATCCGCCCCTTCTAGCCAAATGCGATTGTATTCTTTGCCCGCGACTTCATAGGAAGCGAACCTCAATCTGTCCACTTCGGTCCACCATGCCGCGCCTGACTCTATCTCCTCTCGAACCTCATACTGCTGAGAAGATTCGCCACGAATTGCCTCTGCGTGACGGTCTTGTTCATATGCAAATTTTCGATCTAAGCACTCTTCGTATCCTTCAATTCCACGCCCCGCGAGCAGATCAGCGCTGGCCGCAGTTATCTTTGATCGCAATTCCGCCAAAGAAATTCTCGATGACGTTTCGCCACTCCCGGTTACGCCTCCCGCATCGCCGGCGCTATTCCCAGTGAGATATGAACGCGCTTCTTCATCCGCCGATTGTCCGGATGCGCCAGATGCCTGTGCGGACGGAAGCCACACTCGATGGAGCGTGTCTACAGTATACTGGAATTCCCCCCAAGCCCAAGTCGGGAATTGAAAAGACGGAGATTGCTGGTCCGACGCGCCACTGACGCCTGGCTGGTTTTGACCGATCAAGAAGAGCACCGCCTCGCGATCATCCCATGAAGCGTTCCGAACTTCGAAAGATCGCTTAGCAATTCCCCAAGCTTCTTCTTCAGTAAGGTATGCGTCGTTGCTTCTGTAGCGAACGGTTATCTCTTCCGGACCTCCTCCACGGAGGTATTCGATTACGTTGAATTGGTAGCGGTGGACAGCCTTGTAAGTTGGCGCGACTCCCGGATTGCCGACAACGGTTTCTATGCTGGGTTCTTTGGATAACAGGGCGGCTCGAACAATCGTTGGAGCGAAGTAGATGCGCTGTTCGAGCGGAACGGGCGCGAATGAAAACGGAGGACGTCCATAGGTATGTACTATGGGCGTGGCGGTGGGCGTCGGCAGCCTAGTAGGCGTGGCGGATGTGGGCGTAGACGCGGGAAGCAACGAGGACTCTCCCGCAACCGAGGTAGGAGGAATGTCCGTCGGCGCAGGAGTGGAGACTGGGGCGCATCCCGCCAGCGCAAGGACAAATGCCCCGACCAGAACCGCGAATGTCATTCGCTTGCCCATTGCAGGGGAGTATACGCCCCACGGCCCGGCGGAGTCGCCCGGCAAGCGCTGGGCGCGGATGCCCCCCATCCCCGCTACCCGCGCTTGGCCTTGCCGCGGGCGGATTCGTAGAAGGCGAGGAAGTCCTCGAGGCTCGTCCGGGCGATCGTCTCGCCGATGACGTCGAGGGGGAGGTCGGCGAGGCGTTTGAAGCGGACGCAGGACTTACCCATATCGAGCCGCTTGCCGCTCGCGGCGTAGGCCGCCGTGAACCACTCCAGCGTCGCCGGGTCGCCGTAGACGTTGTTGAGGTAGACGGCCATATGGCGCTTCTGCGAGGCGAGCGCCGCGAGCGCGAGCGGCTCCTTGTTGTAGGTGTCCGGGTAGCGGCTCAGCGGCACGACGTAGCCGATCATGCCGAACGACATTCGCTCCTCGTAGCCGGCGGGGAGGTTCGCCAGGATCGTCCGACGCACGGACTCTATCGCCTCGCGGCGGTCGGGGGGCAACTCCGCTAGGTACGCATCGACCGTCGCCGCGTCGCTCTTGACCATTCGCTCGCTCCTTCCGATTCGCGTCCGCTTCGCGCGCCGCCCGCGTTTCCATCAAATGATACGCCGATACGCCGCCGCGAAAAGGCGTACTATTGGCGCATTCGTCCGCGGGAGGAGCAGCCATGGCCGTCATAGACGCGGATTGCCACGTGATCGAGAGCGAGCGGACGTGGGACTACCTCGATCCCGCCGACCGCCAGTACCGGCCCGTGGGCATGCCCGATCCGAACCGCCCCGACCGGCCGATTTGGGTGATCGACGGGCAGCATCGCCAGCGCGTCTTCTTCAACGCGGGGACGGGCTCGCTCGCGGAGGAGATGTCGGGCTACGCCCGGACGTCGGTCGAGACGCGCTCGCTCGCGGACGTCGGGGCGCGGCTGGCGCATATGGACGAGTTGGGCGTGGACACGCAGGCGCTCTACCCGACGCTGTTCCTCACGCGCGTCTCGGAGAATCCGGCGGTGGAACTCGCGCTGACGAAGTCGTACAACCGCTGGCTCGCCGACGTTTGGGCGGAGGGCAAGGGGCGCTTCCGCTGGGCGGTCATTCCGCCGCTGCAGACGATGGACGAGGTCGCGGGGCAGTTGCGGTTCGGCAAGGAGCATGGGGCGTGCGCCGTGTTTATGCGCGGCTGGGAGGGAGGCAGACGCCTGATCGATCCCTACTTCGATCCGCTCTACGAGGCGGCGCAGGAGCACGACCTCCCGATCTGCGTTCACGCGGGCTGCGGCGATCCGCCGTTCACGGACCTCACGGAGGGCGACGCCTATTCGCGGAACAAGTTGCCCATCATCAGCGCGTTCCACTCGATCCTCTACAAGGGGCTGCCGCAACGCTTCCCTACGCTGCGCTTCGCGTTCATCGAGGGCGCGGCCAACTGGGTTCCGTACATTCTCAACGAGGTGCGCCACCGCGCCCGCCGCGAGGGGCGCGACTACCCCGAGAATATGATGGCCGAAAACCGGATGTACGTCTCCATCCAGACGAACGACGACCTGCCCCATATCTTCGCCAACGCCTCGGAGGACAACTTCGTCATCGGCTCCGACTACGGCCACTCCGACACGTCGAGCGAGTTGGAGGCGTTGCGGGCGCTGCGGACGAGCGGCGTCTTGCCTCCGCGCGTCGTTGACAAGACGCTCTCCGACAACCCCGCTCGCCTCTACGCGATCTGATCGGCGGCGCGCAGGCTGGGGAGTAGGGGAGCGCCCGCTCGTGAATCGCATCATCCTCGCCGACAATATGGACGTTCTGCCGGCGATTCCGGACGGCGCGGCGCGGATCATCTACATTGATCCGCCGTTCAACACGGGCAAGGCGCAGCGGCGCGAACGCTTGCGGACGGTCCGCGACGAGGCCGATGGCGACCGCGTCGGCTTCGGCGGGCGCCGCTACCGCTCGCTCAAACTCGGCTCGCTCTCGTTCGCCGACGCATTCGACGATTTCCTGGAATTCATCGAGCCGCGCCTAATCGAGGCGCATCGCATCCTCGCGCCGGACGGTTCGCTCTTTCTGCATCTCGACTACCGCGAGTCGCACTATTGCAAGGTGCTGCTGGACGCGCTGTTCGGACGCGACTGCTTCAGGAACGAGATCATTTGGGCCTACGATTACGGCGGCCGCCCCAAGAACCGCTGGCCCGCCAAGCACGACGCGATTCTCTGGTACGCGAAAGACCCGAACAGGTGCGTTTTCAACTACGACGCGATAGACCGCATTCCCTATATGGCGCCCGGACTCGTCGGGCCGGAGAAGGCGGAGCGCGGCAAAACGCCGACCGACGTCTGGTGGAACACCATCGTCGCCACGAACGGACGCGAGCGCGCGGGCTACCCGACGCAGAAGCCGCTCGCCATCCTCGAGCGCATCGTCCGCGTCCACTCCGATCCGGGCGACCTCGCGCTCGACTTCTTCGCGGGCTCCGGGACGACGGGCGAGGCCGCCGCGCGCAACGGCAGGCGCTATCTCCTCGTCGACAGCCACCCGGATGCGGCGCGAATAATGGCCAAGCGCTTAGCGTTCAGCAACCCCGTGTGCGAAGGATTCGCGCCTGAGCCGGCGGAGGGTCAGCCGGCGTTAGGAGAAATGTCGTGACGAAGCCGCCCATCACGGACCCTGATGCGCGCCGTAGCGCAGCCACATCAGCGCTTTGTCGTTGACGGCGGCGAGGCGGTCGCTGGGGGAGACGATCTTGACGTTGCTCTCTTCGCCGGCCTGCTTCCGGCGCGCCGCGCCGCCTACGCCGCGAAGATCTCGAGGACGGGGCAGGAGAAGCCGGGCAGCGCGTCCAAGCCGTCGAGCGCGTCGTTCTCGCCGAGCGCGGCGACGGGATGACCCTCGCGGTGGACGTCCACGACGCGAGCGTCGGGATGCACGACCCACACCAGGCGCGCGCCGTAGCGCAGCCACATCAGCGCCTTGTCGTTGACGGCGGCGAGGCGGTCGGTGGGGGAGACGATCTCGACGACGAGGTCGGGGGCGACTTCGGCGTAGCCGGGAATGTCCGCGTCAAGCGGAATCTTGGCGACGGAGAAGAAGGCGACGTCGGGCTCGCGCACGGTGTCGGGGTCGCGCTCCAGCCAAACGCCGGAGTCGGAGCCGACCAGCGTGCCCAGTTTGCGCGGTTCAATGAAATTGCCGAGGCGGATGGCCAATTTCATCACGATTTTGCCGTGGCGGTGTCCTGCCGGCGCCATTTTGATCAACGCTCCCCTGATGAGTTCGCCGCGGACGCCTTGCGCGTCGAGCCGCAGCAGGTCGTCCGCCGTGAGCAGTTTGCGCGCGGGTTTCGTTTTCGGCTTCGTTGCGGTCGTCATATCGTTCCTCTGCGCCGGCCCGATTTCGGCGCCGCGCCGCCTACGCCGCGAAGATCTCGCGGACAGGGCAGGAGAAGCCGGGGAGCGCGTCCAAGCCGTCAAGCGCGTCGTTCTCGCCGAGCGCGGCGACGGGATGTCCCTCGCGGTGGACGTCCACGACGCGGGCGTCGGGATGCACTACCCACACGAGGCGCGCGCCGTAGCGCAGCCACATCAGCGCCTTGTCGTTGACCGCCGTCCTGCTGTCGCTGGGGGAGACAATCTCCACCACCAGGTCGGGGACGACTTCGGCGTAGCCGTCGACACGCTCGTCCAGAGGGCTTTTCTCGGCGGAGAAGAAGGCGACGTCGGGCTCGCGGACGGTGTCGGGGTCGCGCTCCAGCCAAACGCCGGAGTCGGACGCCGTGAGGATGCCCAACTTTCGGGGTTTGACGAAGTTTCGCAACTCCGCGCTCAGGTTCACCACGATCCGCCCGTGTTCACGTCCTGCCGGCATGGTTTCGATCAACGCTCCCCTGATGAGTTCGCCGCGGACGCCTTGCGCGTCGAGCCGCAACAGGTCGTCCGCTGTCAGCAGTTTGCGCGCGGGTTTCATTTTCGGCTTGGTTGCGGTCGTCATCGCATTCCCCTCTTCTCGGGACGGGGAGAGTATAGCAGGCAGGCGGGGGGAGAGGCGCTTGGAATTCCGGCGCCGCAATGCTATAAGTGCCGCTCGCTGCGAAACTCCCGTACGAGGCAACCTACATGGACAACACGCTGTCGCTCCCGACCCTCTTCCACGAGCGCATATTCCGAATCCCAGACTACCAACGCGGGTACGCTTGGGAGAAGGAGCAGGTCGGCGAACTCCTGGAGGACCTCGAACTGCTCAACGCTCCGCGCCGCCATTACGCGGGCACCATCGTCCTCTGCCAACTTCCCGACGAACTGGTGCGGATGGGCAGCGACGGGACTCGCTACGCGGCGCACGCCGTCGTGGACGGGCAGCAGCGCCTCACGACCATCGTGCTGCTGCTGAACGAGTTGAGCCGGGCGTTGGATGTCTACCCAGACTGCGCCGACCTCGCGCAAGGCATCCGGAAGAACTACGTCGAGACGAAGACCCTGGACAACTGGCCGGTCTACAAGTTGACGCTCAACGGTAGCGCCGACGATTTCTTCAAAGCCAGCATCCTGTCGGAGCCGCCAAGCACAGAGGACCCTTCCCTACGAGCGGCTGTGCGGCTTCGCAACGCCAAGGAACAGGCCGCTGCCCACTTCCGGCGCAAGGACGAATCCGAATCGGAACACCGCCAATCGCTGATCGAGTGGCATGGCAAACTGACGCAGCATCTCCACTTCAACCTGTACGAGGTTGAGAAAGAGGCCGAGGTCGGGATCATCTTCGAGGTGATGAACGACCGCGGCAAGCCTCTGACCGAGTTGGAGAAGGTGAAGAACTACTTGCTCTACGCCTCAAGGTCGCTCGACGTGGAAGAGTCTTCGAGCGATGAGTTGGCCGAGAAGGTGAACGACGCTTGGGCCGTCACTTTGGAAAATCTGGCGGATGCAGGCTTGGGTTCGCGTGGCTACGAAGACCAGTTGCTGCAGATGCACTGGATCAAGCAGTACGACCCGCAGGCGAAGAATTGGAACGGCGTCAAGAGCGTCAAAGGGCGGTTCGGTTTGCGGAAATACGCGGAGCGACATGCCGACCTCCTTGGCGACCTGCGCGACTACGTCGAAGACCTCCGCGCCTCGAGTTACGCCTTCCGCGACGCTCGGAACCCTCTCCATAGCGGAGCGTTCGCCTCGTTCACCGAGGGCGTCCGCGACCTGAAATACTGGAACGCGAAACTCTTGCGGATCGGCGTAATCCGAACGTTCTTGCCCCTGCTGATGGCGGCGCGGCAACGCTGGCCAGAGGAGCCGGAGAGGTACGTCGAGTTGGTCAAACTCTGCGAGGCGTTCGCTTTTCGCATCTACCGGATCTGGGGCGCCAGGTCAATCTACCGAGAATCCGCGATGTTCCACCTCGCTCACGATGTCGCGCACGGCATGGAGTTCGAGGAAGCCGTCCGTGAAATCAAGCGCGCCTATGGCTCCATGGAAGCGAGGCGCTATTTTAACGAATTCGCGAACGCCCCCGCCCCATCGCCCGCCTACGGATACGAGTGGAGCGGCCTCCGGTACTTCCTCTATGAGTACGAGGAGCATCTCGCGGGGAAAGGCTTGTCGCCCGATGTTTCCTGGCAGGAGGTCGCCCACGTCGGCCTGAAAGACACCATTGAACACGTGCTTCCCCAGGGCATCGAGAGGCAGCCGTACTGGCAAGAGCGGTTCTCCTCTGCCGAGCACGCGGAGTACGTGCACGACATCGGCAACCTGGCGCTGACCAAATGGAATCCCTACTATGGCACCAAGCCCTTCCCCCAAAAGAAGGGGGAAGGAGAGAAGTGCTACGCCGAGGCTCCCTTCTACCAGGAACGGGAACTCGCGAAGAAGGACGACTGGACGAAGGAGTCCATCGACGCGCGTCGCGCCAAGTTGTTCGCTTGGGCGCGCGACCGGTGGGCGGTGGACTTCAGCGACGTGGACGGCGCCGGAGCGCCGGAGGTCGAGCCGGACGAAGAGGAGATGGACGACGAGGTGGCGGAGGAAGGCGCGAACGAGGCGTGACTCTGGATTCCCGCCTACGTTGGGCAGGGCGGCATGCTGCGCTAGCGCCCCCGCCCCGGCGGGCCGGGCAGAACGAATCGCTTCGGCCATAGCCCAGGGCGGACGCGCGCGAGGTCAACCTCCGGATCGATGAACCGCGCGGCCGCCTGTCCGTTGAACGCGACGAATGCGTCCGCCCGGACCTCCGCGCCCGCGACGCCCTTGCGCTCGTAGTCGCGCGCGATGATATGCGCCGCCGCGAGGATCATATCGGGCTGCGTCGCCATCCGCTCCGCCTGCAGCGGCGTGAGGTATTCCTCCGGGAGGACGACGCGCTCGCTCCCTGTCGCAGGGTCGCGGACGCGGAACCTGGCGTGCCCATGCTTCTCCGTCAGCAGCACCCGCCACGAGAAGCGGTAGCCGTCCTCGTTCCATCGGACGTTGCCGGGATAGGCCCAATGCCGGAGCGGAACGAGCGCCTGAGCGAGCGCGAAGAGCGCGAGCGCGCCTACCGCCGCCCGCGTCCGCCATCGCCCCCCACCCCCCTGCCCGCGCAAGCGGGAATCCATGCGCCCCGATTCGCCGCGACTCTCGCCGCCCTGACCGCGCAAGCAGGAATCCATGCGCCCCGGGTCGCCAATCCCGCCCTCTCCCTCTGGGAGAGGGCGCCGCGTAGCGGCGGGTGAGGGTTGCAAAGCGGCGCGCGCGGGCCGCCCCAGCGCCGAGCGCAAGCGCAGCGGCCAGTCCGACGGGAAGAAAATCAGCGCCGCGCTCATCATCACCCACGGGAACATGCCGATGGGGAACAGCAGCCACGTGACGATATGGAACGCCGCGAGAACGCCGTAGGCCCAGAGCCTGCTCCGTCGCCACAGCAGCCAGCCGACGATGGTGAGGTCGAACGCCGCGCCCGCCCAACTCATCGCGTAGGCCGTCCGCGCCTCGCCGAGGAGCGCGCCGATCAGCGGAGCGTCCGCGCTGTTCGACAGCCATATCCGCAGCGGTTGCGCGTTCAGCAGCCAGTCCGGATTCAGTTTGGCGGCGCCCGCGAACAGATAGACCGCGCCGACTTGCGCCCGCAGCGCCCAGAGCGTCCACGCGGGCAGGGTCGCGCCATCCGGGGGCGGGCTGCGCCGCGCGTCCAGCGACCACGCCCGATGCAGCGGCATGAAGATCATCAGAAAACTGAGCAAACTGACGAGGTAGTAGTGGTTCAGGTACAGCGTCTTGTCCAGCAGTTCGACGTAGGTGAAGAGCAGGAAGAACGCCGTGACGGAGAGGCGGTAGCGGTAGCCGAGCGCCACGCCTACGGCGGCGAGCCCGAGCAGGGCGAAGTGCGCGTGCATGCCCCATTCCGGCCACGGGCGAACCCACCAGAAGCCGGAGTAGGCGAAGTGATGCTCCGGCGCGGCGTAGAACTCCTCGATCCAGCCTCGCGCCGCGAATCGGACGACCGCCGCCGCGCCGAGCAGCCCGAACGCGATGCGGAACGCCGCGCCCGACCACGCCGCGACCGGACGCGCCCCCGCCTCCGCGGCGCGGTCAAGCGCCCGCAAGAGCGCGCGAAACGGAGCGAGGGAGCGAGCGACCGCAAGCGTCATAGCGCCCGCAAGTCTATGCGCTCGCGGCGCGAAGCCGTTCTTCTCCCAACCCCGGACTGCGATTGCTATGCGCCGCCTGCCCGCATTCCCTTTCGCCGCCGTGAGTCGGCCGACTATAGGGCGGAGCGCGTCACGCCTCGTCGCCGCCTTCCTCCGCCACCTCGTCGTCCGTCTCCTCTTCGTCCGGCTCGACCTCCGGCGCTCCGGCGCCGTCCACGTCGCTGAAGTCCACCGCCCACCGCTCGCGCGCCCACTCGAGCATTTTGGCGCGACGCGCGTCGATGAACTCCTTCGTCCAATCGGCGTACTGCGCGGCGATTTCCCGTTCCTGGTAGAAAGGAGCCTCGGCGTAGCACTTCTCCCCCGATCCGAACGAGCCCTTCTTTTCGGGGAAGGGTTTGTCGCTGTAATGCGAGTTCCACTTGGTCCGCGCCAGGTTGCCGATGTCGTGCACGTACTCCTTGTGCTCGGCAGCGGTGAACTGCTCTTGCCAGTACGGCTCAGTCGTTCAGCAGCAGCACGATGGTCGTGAGCCGCTGCTGCCCGTCTACGATGTCGTGCATCCCGACCTGCTCCTTCTCCCAAGCGTACCCGTGCTGGTAGTCGGGGATCCGGAATATGCGCTCGTGGAAGAGGGTCGGGAGCGACAGCGTGTTGTCCATAGGTCGCCTCGTACGGGAGTTCGCAACGAGGCGGCGCTATAGCACGGCGGCGCCGGAATTGCAAGCCCGCACTTGCCGCTCCTCGTCGCCTGCTATACTCTCCGCGGTCCCAAGAAGAGAGGGATGCGATGACGACCGCAACCAAGCCGAAAACGAAACCCGCGCGCAAACTGCTGACGGCGGACGACCTGCTGCGGCTCGACGCGCAAGGCGTCCGCGGCGAACTCATCAGGGGAGCGTTGATCAAAATGGCGCCGGCAGGACACCGCCACGGCAAAATCGCAATGAACCTCGGCGCGGAGTTGCGAAACTTCGTCAAGCCCCGCAAACTCGGAACGGTGGTCGGCTCCGACTCCGGCGTGCGGCTGGAAAGCGACCCCGACACCGTCCGTGAGCCCGACGTCGCCTTCTTCTCCGCCGCCAAGATTCCGCTCGACGCGGATGTCCCCGGCTACGCCGAAGTCGCCCCCGACCTCGTCGTCGAGGTCGTCTCCCCCACCGACCGCCTCGCCGCCGTCAACGACAAGGCGCTGATGTGGCTGCGCTACGGCGCGCGCCTGGTGTGGGTCGTGCATCCCGACGCCCGCGTCGTGGATGTCCATCGCGAAGGCCACCCCGTCGCCGCGCTCGGCGAGAACGACGCGCTGGACGGCATGGACACGCTGCCCGGCTTCTCCTGCCCCGTCCGTGAGATCTTCGCGGCGTAGGCTCGTTCCTCTCCTACGCAACCTGCCTGGACTCCCTCTCCCGCTGGGCGGGAGAGGGCCGGGGTGAGGGCCCCGCTAGCGCAGGCTGTCCCCGTCCGCGTCGCTGAAGCCTACGGAGACGCCTAGCAGGCTGACGACCTCGGTCGAGAGCGTCGTCTGCAGGTCCATCAGCGCTTGCAGGAGCGCCTGCGCCTCGGGGGCGCGTTGCGCCGCCGCTTGCCGCAGCGGAGATCCGAGCGCGTCCATCGCGGCGCTTGACGCGGAGAAGCGTTCGCGGACTCGCGCGTCGGCGTCGGCGGAGCGCGGAGCGACGAGCGCGGAGATGCCGTATCCGCCGTCGGCGCCCTCGTAGACGGCGCGCATGCCTTCGATCTGATTCCGCAGGTCGGCGAGCGCGTTTTCGGCGGCGCCGCCCGGAATGGCGGACGGATCGGGCTCGCCCCGCAGCCCCATCGCGCCCGCGAGCCGCATATCCACAATCGTCCGGATGAGGAAGACCTGCGTCCTGACGAGTTCCGCGACCGCGTCGCTCGTGATGAGGCCCTGCGCGGATCGCGCCGTGAAGTAGTCCTTGTAGGGCGGGCCGCCGCCGTCTTTGGCGATGCGCCACTCGTCGAGGAGCGCGGCGGCCTCGTCCGCGGCGACTTGGGCGACCGCCGCGAGGTAGGCGCAACGGCCGGAGGCGGCCGTGAGCCCGGAGGGCGCGTCCGCCGCGAACAGGACATGCTCGATGGCCCAGAGGCCGCGCTGCGTGGACGAGATTTCGCTTCTCGCCGCGTCCGCCGTAAGGTCGGGGCGGTCGGCGATGAGCGCGTCTATGCGCTCCGGCTGGACGACGGGCCAGGCGATGCGGCTCGCGGAGCGCCGATCCTGCACGGGCCCGACGCCGGACGCCTCGGACTGCGCCCACGCCGCGCTTGCCCGCCTCCATGCGTCTTGCGCCGCCGTCAGCGTCGCGTCGGACGGCGAGGCGCAAACGCCGGCTAATGCGTCGCGCAGCGCCGCCGTCTCGCTCGCAAGCGCCTCGTACCGCGGAACGATGACGCCGTCCGTGACGCTTGCGAGCGTTTCGGCCTCGCCCGGCCCGTCGGAGGCGCAGGCGGCGAGGAGCGCCGCGAGGAGAGCGGCGGCGGCGATTAGGGAGCGCAGCGAAGCGGCCATTACAACGACTCCAGGAAACGGATGAGGTCGCCGCGCTCCTCGGCGGAGAGCAGAGTGAATCTGTCGCGGGCGCCTTGCGCCTCGCCCCCGTGCCAAAGCACGGCCTCCTCCAAACCGCGGGCGCGCCCGTCGTGCAGGAACATCGCGTGCCCGTTGACGGTTTTCACGAGGCCGATTCCCCAAAGCGGCGGAGTGCGCCACTCGCCGCCGGAGGCGAGCCCCTCCGGGTGTCCGTCGGCTAGCCCGTCGCCCATATCGTGCAGCAGGAGATCAGTGTACGGATAGATGATTTGGCCGCGCAACGGGCGCACCGGATGGGACTCGTCCGTCACATGGCGCGGCGAATGGCAGACGGCGCATCCGACGTCGGCGAACAGCCGCGCGCCGCGCCGCGCCGCCGGGTCGTCCGTATTCCGCATCGCGGGGACGGCGAGCGTCTGCGCGTAGAACGTCACTCTGTCGAGCCGGTCGCCCGGAACCTCCGGCGATCCGCCGTTGGGGGCGGCGCGGCACGCCGTCTGCGCCGCCGGGCAATTCTCGTCCGGGAACAGCGCGGACGTCACGCCGACGTCGCCGAGGAACGCGGCGGCGGACTGCTGCTCCACGCTCGGCTGCCCCGCCTTCCAGCCGAACCGCCCCAGCGCGGGCGCGCCGCGACGGACGTCCCAAACGACGTTCGGCCGCCCCGACACGCCGTCCCCGTCCGCGTCGTCCGGGTCGGCGAGCGCGCGGACGCGCTCCTCCGGGATCGCCTCCAGCAGCCCCATGCCGACGACGGCGGGCGCGATCCGCGGCGAGAGCGCCATATCGGGATGCGGCGCGCCGAACGCGGCGTCCGCTATCGCGTAGGTCGGCTTGCGGAGGGAGTAGGGCGTTCCGTCCGGGTAGGCGCCGGGAATTTCCTCGTAGCGAACGCTGATCCGGCCTTCGGGCGGAACGCCGAGAATCGCGCGGTCTTGCAGTTGCCCGCCGTAGACCGGATCGTCTTGCGGGCCGTCCGGGCCGGGAACGCTGATGCGGAGCAGCAGCCCGCGCTCCGGATCGTCGTCGTTGTCCGGCGGCTTCGCGCGCCCGTCGTGGGAGTGGCAGGAGGAGCAGGAGAGCGCGTTGAACGTCGGGCCGAGCCCGTCGCGGGCGGTTGTCGAGGCGGGCGCCGTAACCCAGTTCTGCGTGAAGAAACTATCGCCCACCTCGAACATCCGCCGCTCCTCGTTCGTCAGGTTGCGGGCGGAGAGTTCGAAGGCGTTGCGCCCGCTGCTGAAGGCGGTCGTTTCGCCGCCGAGCGCTCCGTCGGGCGGATAGAGGCCGTCCCCCGCTTGGGCGCACGCGGCGGCCAGCAGCGCCGCCGCCAGCCCGAAGGCCGCCGCCGGCGCCGCTATCTTCGCCCAAAACGCCGCGCCCGCTCCGCTCACGGCGCCCGACGCTAACTCACGTTGATCGTGACGCCTATGCGCTGCGCCGCCGACACGATGGTGTCCGTCTGCGTCTCCAGCGCGCGGATCGCCGCGAGCGTCGCCTGCCTGCCCGCCGAGGCGTCGGATACGCCCTCGCGCAGGTGCTGATCGAAGGGCGCGGGAATGGCCTGCGCGAGGCTCACGCTGCGCCTGATCTGATCCTCCAATTGCTTGGCGAGGTCGGCGTCCTCCGCCGCGACGACGTCCATAATCCCGACGCCGGCGACGCTGCCGTAATCCCCGCTGTAGACGATCTGGACGCCGCGCGCGTTGGCGATGATGTCCGCCGTCGTGTTGTCCGCGAAGCAGGAGTGCTCGTCCTCCTGCGAGCGGGCCTCGTAGGCGACGGTCATGCACTCGCCCGCGAGTTCGCCCCGGCTCATCTCCCCGATGCCGGTGATGATGCGCCGCAGCGCCTCGTTAGGGTCGACCGCGAGGAACGACGCGCGGTAGTTGCTCGCGCCGGGCGCCCAAGCGTCGGCCATATCCTGCAAGTGGGCTATCAGCGTGTCCGACGCGACGGCGAGGTAGGTCGCGCGCCGGTCCGCGTTCCGATTCGTCGTGTAGTCCTCGAGCGGGCGCAGGCCGGGGCCGTCGTCGTTCATATCCTGCCCCCAGAGCAGGAACTCAATGGCGTGCCAGCCGGTCGAGACGTTCGCCTCGCCGCCCTCCTCGTTGAGGGAGACGATGAGCGCGGAGTCGATCACCGGATAGGCGGCGGGGTTGTTGACGATGCCCGCGTTGGCGTCGCCCTCCACGTAGTCAATGTACGCCTCGTCGAGCGGCCAGGCGTTGATGAGCCCCTCCGGGCCGTCCGCCTCGTTGTCTATCGGGCCGTCGTAGAAGCGGTAGATCTCCGTGAGTCCGTAGTCGTCGCGGGCGAGGAGCCATGCGCGCTTCGCGGCGTCGAGCCGGACGGCGGACGGCGCGGCGACGAAGCGGTCGATGGCGGCGTCCATCGCCTGCGCGCTCGCCAGGCTCTTGGAGTACATCGCGTAGGCGCCTTCGGCGTAGTTCCGAACGGCGTCGCGCTTCAGATCGTCGCTTGCCCCGCCGCCGCAGGCCAGCGCAAGGCTAGCCGCAAGCGCCAAGAGCGCGGAGAGACCCAGTTTCATTCGCATCGTGCATCCTCCAAAGGTGATACTCAGCTGTTTCGCAGCGCATAGCGCGGCGGCTAGTAAGTATGCCTTATGTTTTTCATTAAGTCAATACGAATTCCCAACGCAATGCGAATTCGGCCGGGCGGGCGCGCGCGTCGGCGAGCGTAGACGAGTGGGCATGCGTGAATTCGGAATGCGGCGGGCGGGGGGGGAGCGAGGTGCCGCTCTCCGCGAGGCTGATCATCGTGCGCCCCGTCATTCCCGCGAAGCGGGAACCTACCCCCGGTCCCGTCATTCCCGCGTAGGCGGGAATCCAGTCGGCGCGACAGCGCCACGACGGGGCGCAAGCCCCGTCCCCTTATGATCCCCCAGTGCCACGTCATTCCCGCGTAGGCGGGAACCTACCCATGCCCCCCCCCCCCGCGCCCTTGACGACTCGCCGCCTCTTCCCGCATCCTACGCGCCGCCCCCGTCCGCGTTCGCGCGGCGGAGGAGCATCCGCAACGTAGAGAGGCGTTATGGCAGGCTACCTCGACC
Source organism: Dehalococcoidia bacterium (assembly GCA_965242755.1). Classification (GTDB taxonomy): domain Bacteria; phylum Chloroflexota; class Dehalococcoidia; order Lucifugimonadales; family Australimonadaceae; genus Bin16. Next base: position 338,683 of record OZ251500.1, read on the forward strand.
CCAACGACCCCGCAGTCCAGGCGTTCGCCAAGTTGGGCACGACGCCGGTGAGCGACGCGATGGACCGGCTCGGCCTCGCCGGGCAAGTCTTCGGCGTCAAGCCCGTCGACCGCGACTTCACCTTGTGCGGGCGCGCCCACACCGTCCGCAACGAGCCGATGACCGCCGGCCACAAGGGCGAGAGCGTCGGCGATTACATCGACGAGGTCGCCCCCGGCAACGTCGTCGTCATAGACAACGGCGGGCGGCTCGACGCCACCGTCTGGGGCGACATCCTCACGATCATGGCCGACCGCAACAACCTCGGCGGCACCGTGATCCACGGCGTCTGCCGCGACTCCAACCGCGCGCTGAAACTCAACTACCCCATCTTCTCGCGCGGCACCTATATGCGGACTGGCAAGGACCGCGTGCGCGCCGACGCCTATCAGGAGCCCGTCTCGCTCGGCGACGTCCGCGTCCTCCCCGGCGACCTGCTGCTCGGCGACGGCGACGGCGTCCTCGTCATCGCAAAGGAGCACGAGCAAGCCGTGCTGCAGGCCGCGCAGGAGATCGACGCCGCCGAGGAGCGCATCCGCAACGAGATCGCGAAGGGCGGCCGCCTCGACGAGGCCCGCGAGAAGTTCAGGTACCACTCGCTGCAGAGCAGGGAGTAGGCGCGGCGGAGCGCCCGGCGCGCGCGGCAAGGAGCATTGGCGATGGTGACGAAATCCGAACTGACGGTTGTCGAGGTCGAGATCAAGCAGATGCGGAGCGAAATGGCCGCGCTGCGGGCGCAAGTCGCCGCTCTCCAGAGCGAGGTGGACGCGCTCAAGGCGAAAGGCTAGCCGGGGCTGAAGAGACCCAAGAGGGCGGGCGCGCCCGCCCCGCGCTTCCGCCGATAGTTGGAAGCGCGGATGCTCTTCGTAGGATGGCGCCATTGCGGTATCATCGCCCGCAACCTGTCTGCGCGGAGGAACGCTGTGCCCGACATCGAACTCTCGTTCGCCATCACCCCCTACGACCGCGTGACTCCGCTCACCACCGGCGAGGTGAAGCCCGACGGCGTCGCGCTCAACTACCAGGGCATGCCCGGCGCGGTGCCCCGCGTGTTCTACGAGCAGATCAAATTCCACCGCTACGACGTCTCGGAAATGTCCATGTCGTCCTACCTGCGGATGCGCCCCCTCGGCTTCCCCTATCGCATGCTGCCCGTCTTCCACAACCGGATCTTCTCCTACACGAACGTCCACGTCCGCAAAGCGTCCGGCGTCCGCCAAGACCACCCCGAAGACCTCAAGGGCAAGCGGTTCGGCATCGGCGACTACCAGCAGTCGGTCGGCCTGTGGACGCGCGGGATCTTCAAGTTGGAGTGGGGCCTCGAGCCGCAGGAGATGACGTGGTATATGGAGCGCAGCGAGCACTACAGCCACACCGGAGCGTCGAAAGACGCCGGGCTCGGCCTGCCGGACGACCTCGACCTGCGCCACGCCTCGACCGACTTCAGTACGATGTACCTCAACGGCGACTTGGACGCCTCCATCGGCATCGGCTCGACGCGCGGCTCCGGCATCGACCGCCAACAGAGCGCCAACCTCATCGGCAACCCGGACTTCCCCACCCTCTTCTCCGACCCGAAAGCGGAGGCCGTCCGCTTCTTCCGCAAGCATGGCGTCTACCCGCCGCACCACGTGACCGTCGTCCGCGAGAGCGTCTTGGAGCGGCATCCGTGGGTCGCCGTGAGCCTGATGGAGGCGTTCGAGTCGGCGAAGCGCATCGCCATAGAGCGCCTGCGGAATATGCCGCCGACGCTCCTCGTCTTCGGCCGGCAGTTCCAGCAGGAGGTGGACGGCGTGTTCGGCCCCGACCCGTTCGCCTACGGGATAGCCGCGAACGCGAAGGCGTTGGATATGGCGCAGACGTTCTCCGTCGAGCAGGGGCTCAGCCCGCGCAAGCAGCCGTGGGACGAGATCTTCCCGGACGAGGTCTTCTACCGGGAGGAGCGCGGCCCCGGAGGGCATTAGCGGGCGCGGCGTCATGGAGCGCCAGCCGACGAGGATGGCTGTTCGCGGAGGTGAGCCGCCAGTTGGAGTGGGACGAATTGGCGTTCCTTGACCCTCCACCCGCAAATCTCCGCCAAATCGCAATGGGCCTAGTTATGCAAAGGTCTACTCTGGGAGAGGGCCAGGGCGAGGATTGCCCCGCCCCGTCGCCAATCCTCGTAGGCTGGTGAGCCATGACGCCTCTCGACAAGCGCAATGCTATCCTGCGCTCCGCCGGAACGCGCCGCGACGCCTCCGGCGAGAGAGGAGCGCGCTATGACCAACGACCCGCCCGCGCTGGGCGTCGGCGTCATCGGGCTGGGGGGCGCCGCGGTGGCGATGATCCCCAAGATGGCGTTCAACCCGCGCTTCCGCATCGCCGCCGCCGCCGACCTCGACCCGGAGATACGCAGGCGTTTCGCCCAAGACTTCCCCAACGCGGCGGTCTACGACAGCGCGGAAGCCCTCTGCGAAGACCCCAACGTCGAACTCGCCTACATCGCCACGCCGAACCACCTGCATACGGCGCACTGCGAAACGGCGATGGCGCAGGGCAAGCACGTCCTCATTGAGAAGCCGATGACGGTCGACGTCGCGGAGGGCGCCGCGCTTGCGGAGTCCGCCGACCGCAACGGCGTGCTGCTGGGCGTGAACGTCAAGCACAGTTTCGAGCCGCGCGTGCTCCGCGTTCGGGAGATGGCGCGGACGGGCGAGTTCGGCGCGCTGCGAATGCTCCATCACTGGCGCTACCAGGATTGGCTCTACCGCCCGCGCTCCCGCGAGGAACTGACTCCGGGGCCGGGCGGCGGCATCCTCTGGCGGCAAGGCCCGCACCAGTTCGACATTATCCGAACCATCGGCGGCGGCATGGTTCGCAGCGTTCGGGGAACCGCCGCCGCGTGGGACGCCTCACGCCGCGTCCCTGGCGCGCACGCCGCCTACCTGGAGTTCGAAAACGGCGCGTTCGCCACCGCCGTCTACAGCGGCCTTGACCACTGGGATTCCCGCGAACTCGTCTACGGCGTGGGGCGCGACGGGGCGTTCCCCGACCCCGCGAAGCACGCCGCGGCGCGCCGCGAACTTGTCGCCGCGTCCGATCCCGATTGGGAGGAGGAGGCCGCCCGCGCCGAGCGCTACGGGATGGGCCGCGCCGACCCGATCCGCCCGGAGACGGGCCCCGCAAGCGCCGGATGGCTCCTCGGCGGCCCGTTCGTCGCCAGTTTCGACGAGGCGGACGTTCGCCTCACGCCGCAAGGTCTCGCCGTCTACGGGAACGCCGAGCGAACGGAGATTCCGCTCGTCACAATGGAGGACGGGCGCGACGGGCGCCTCAACACCTTCTACGACGCCGTCTCGACGGGCCGCCCCCTTCCCGCCGACGCCCGCTGGGGCAACGCGACGCTCGAACTGCTGCTCGCCGTCGAGACCTCCGGCAAGGAGCGCCGCGAGGTTTTCCTCGAGCATCAGACCCCGACGGTGGACTAGCCCTACTCTGCGCGGGCGCTGATGACTTCCCGCCGCGCGTCAGCGCCCCGCGAAAGAGACGGCGGGATCGGAACGCCGATGCGCCTCGGACTCGCCAATAAAGCGCGGCGCGCCCGCCGGGACTCCCGGCGGGCGCGCGGTTTGGGTCGGCGGTGACGCGGCGGCGAAGGCTAGCGCAGGATGCCCATCCCCGGGTCGAGGGCGCGCTGCCCCGCGTGGATCTCGTTCAGCATCGAGGAGACGCGCTCCTCCAGGCCGGCGAGCGTGTCGCGGCTGTAGTCGTCGGCTCCGGCGCGCTGGCGCTGCGCCTCCTGCTCCGCGACGTCGATGATGCGCGCCGCCCTGGCGTTGGCGTCCTCGATGATCTCGCGTCCGCGGTCTTGCGCGGCCTTGACCATCTCCGTCTCGTTGACGAGGAGGCGGGCGTCGCCTTCGGCGGTGCTGCGAATGCGGCGGGCGTCGGCCATCGTCTGGCTCACGATCTGCTCGCGGCGCTCCATGATTTCGCGGGCCTCCTGCAGGTCGCGCGGCATCGCGACCCGCATCTGATCGATGATCCCAAGCAACTCCTCGGCGTCAACCATCGAGCGCTTGCTCATCGGCATCTTCTTCGCCTGCAGCGCGATGCCCTCCAGTCTGTCCACCATATCCAGCAATTCCATCGCTCTCTCCTCCTATGGGATGCTTAGGCTTGGGCGCGGGGCGCCTGCTGCGCGAAGCGCTCGCGGAGCGCCTCTATGACGTTTTCGGGGACGAGTCCGGCGATGTCGCCGCCGAGCCTGGCGACCTCCTTGAGCAGGCTGGCGCGGACGAACTGATAGCGCCCGTCGGTCATTAGGCACACGACGTCGAGGTCGGGCGCGAGGCGGCGATTCATCAGCGCCATCTCGAACTCGTACTCGAAGTCGGCGTGCATGCGAATCCCGCGAACGATGGCCTTCGCCTCCCGCGCTTTGGCGTAGTCCACGACGAGGCCGCTGAACGCTTGCGCCTCCACGTTGGGGATGTCCGCGGCCGCCTCGCGGATGAGGGCGACGCGCTCGTCGGCGGAGAAGGTCGTCCGCGCCTCCGGGGCTTCGAACACGGCGATGATCACCTTGTCGAAGAGGCGCGAGGCGCGCTGGAGGATGTCCAAGTGCCCGGCGGTCACCGGGTCGAAGCGGCCGGGGTAGATGGCGGTGGTCATCGCGCCGCCTCCTGCGGGAAGCCGTAGAACGCGAGCGAGGAGTCGCCGTAGCGGCGGTCGTCGCGCTTGACGAGGCCGCCGCAGCGGTCGTCGGCGTTGACGCGGGATGCGTGCCCGCAGACGAGGACGCCGCTCTCGCCGAGGATTTCCGCCTCGCCGATGCGGGCGATGAGGTCGGCGGGGAACGGCTGCGCGTAAGGCGGGTCCATCAGGATCAGGTCGCGCCGGCCGAGGCGATGCAAGGAGCGCTCGGCGCGCCCCGCGACGACCTCCGCCTTGCCGGCGAATCCTGTTGTTTGCAAGTTGGCCCGTATCACTGCGATCTGCCTTCGGTCCGCCTCGACGAACGCGACGCTAGCGGCGCCCCGGCTGAGGGCTTCGATGCCCAGCGAGCCCGTCCCCGCGAAGAGGTCGGCCGCTCGTGCGCCCGCTATCCCGTCGCGCGCCAGGATGTTGAAGAGCGCGCTCCGCGCCCGGTCGGTGGTGGGCCGGACGCCCGGGGCTTTGGGCGAGTTGAGGGGCGTTCCCCTTGCCGTTCCGCCGGTTACGCGCAGCGCCGCTCCTTGCCTGCGGCGGGCATGTTCCCGCCGCGACGAATCTCGGACAAAGTTTAAACGTTGTTTGAGCGAAGGCCAATGACGCAAGGCGGCGGGTTAGGGCGCATTGGCGGGCGGAGCGGCTACCCGCTGCCCAGCGCTATCGCGGCGACTCCGCCTACGATGAGCGCCGTCGAGCCCAGTTTGACCGCAATCGCGCCGGGCGTCACCGACTCGCCGAGCGCGCCCCGCCAAATGAGGGCGAGCGCCGTGCTGTACGCCAAGAGGAACAGCGCCCGCGCGCTCGAGAGCGCCGTCACTTGCGACGCGGGGCCCAGCGAGAGCGCCCACAGCATCAGCAGCAACCCCGCGCTGGCGATGACCACCTCGTTGGCGAATACGAACCGCAGCGCGGGGCTCCGCTTGCGGACGAACAGCATCACGTCGGCCACCGGGCGCCGCCGCAAGTTGAACGCGAGGAACACGCCGCCGAGCGCGAGCGAGCGCAGCGCGTGCGTGAACACCACGGGCAACTCGTCCACCGCCGCCTTCCCGAATACGTGCGCGCTTCCGTGGATCGCGCTCCCGACGATCAGCAGCGCGAACGCCCGGTCGAGCGCGAAGCGATGGCGCGCGGAGCCTATGCGGACGGAGAGCAGCGCAGCGCCCGCCACCACCGCGACGATCGAGGCCCACTCCCATGCGCCCAAGCGCTCGCCGAGAAACATCGACGCGTAGATTGCGGTGAAGATCGGGTAACTTTGGAACACGGGCACCGTCCGGGACACCTCGTGGGTGTAGAGGACGCGCATCAGAAACTGCGCGCTCAGCCCGAACACCGCGCCGGAGACGAGCGCCCACAATATCGGTTCGAGCGACGCCGACGCCGGAACGCGGACGACGGCGAGCAGCGCCAGGCCGACGAGCGTCTGCATTACGCCGATCAGCAGGGGCAGCGTGAGCGGCGTCCGCGCGTAGCGGTGGATGACGGTCTTGTCGAAAACGCTGACGAGCGCGGAGACCGCCGCGCCCGCCAAAGCAACCGCGACCCAAGACAACGGCTAGCCCGCCGCGCCGCGCATCACGTTCCGGCGTCCTCTTCGGCGTAGGCGATCAAGTCCTCGTTGGCGAGGTAGTCCGCGAGCGCCTGCGGGAAGTCCGTGTTCTCCGGTTTGGCCCACCTGCCCAGGATTTGGTATTTGACGCCGGTGGCGGTCCTCACCCTGCGGTAGGAGCGATGGGCGAGCCCCTGCTTTCTCCCGCACGCTATCGCCCGTTCGAGTTTGCCCCGGACCGCGTCGTCGTCGGTGACCACTTCCGTGGCGCCGCTGGCGTCGCATCGGACGACGGCCACCTCGGCGTTCGCAAGGTCTTTCACGATTACCCTAGTCATGGCTGCTGATGTCGCCGTCACTCTATGCTTTGGAGGGAGCCCGCGTCAATGATGGTTAGGCGCAACCGGCTAGCCCGCCGCGCCGTTGCGCCTCGCCTCGCTCCAAGCGTTCCGCGCCGTTTGCCCAGGCAGCGCGCCCGTGCGCGCTCCGTCCTCCAGCAGCGTCTCGCCGTTGACGATGGTGTAGGGGACGCCATGCGCCACCTGCTTCAGGCGCATCGCTCCGCCCGGCAGGTCGTAGGCCTCCTCCGACGGGTCGAGCCCGAGGCGGTCGTAGTCCAGCACGAGGACGTCCGCCTTGCTCCCGGGCTCGATCCTGCCGCGACCGGGAATGCCGAACACGTCGGCGGGGAGCGAGGTCAGGCGGCGCACGCCCTCCTCGAGCGGCATAATCCCCTTGTCGCGCACCCAACTGCTCAGGAAGTGGACGGCGTACCCGTAGCCTCCTTCCCGGACGACGTGCGCGCCAGAGTCCGACAGGCCGATCAGCGTGTGCGCGTCGTTCAGAATCGCCGCCATCGCCTCGTCGTCGTTGTTCTGCTGGTTGCGCGCGAACCACGTCTTCAGCCCCTCCTCCACCGTGAGGTCGAGGAAAGCGTCCATCGGCGACTGCCCGCGCCGCTCTCCCAACTCCGCCGCCGTCGTTCCCGCGAGCGCGTTGTTCCTCTCCAGCGCCGGCTTGACGATGACGACGTGGTCCCATCTGCCGGAGAAGCCGAGCGCGGTCGCGTCGCTGTGGGCGGCGACTTCCTCCGCGAGTTGGGGGCGGAGCGAGGCGTCGGCGAACGCCGCGAGCCGCTCCTCGCGCCCGGCGTTCATAATGCGCTTCCACGTCGGCATGAAGTTGAAGAACTCCGCGCTGTCCATTTGGAAGTAGCGCAGGCCGGGGCGCGGGTTGATCTGCGGGTGAATGCGCGCCGATCCGCGCCCGTTCACCTCCGCGATATGCGCCAGATGCTCGCGCCACTGATTGGGCCGCAACTCGCTCTGCGTGATGGAGAGATACGTCACCGGGCGCCCGCTCTCTTTCGACAGCCGCTCGCAGATCCCCTCGCTCAACTCGAGGTTCATCGGGTCGCCGACTTGGATGACGCCCGTTCCCAGTTCGCGGAGCGCGCCCGCCGCCGCGTACAACTCCTCTATGGACGCGATGTTGGCGGGCAGGAGGCGCCCGTCCATCCCGACGTGGCGCGGATTGCGGTCGAACGACACGCCGAGCGCGCCGTCCTCCAGCGCCTCGCGGACGGCGATGCGGATCGCCTCGATCTCGGCGCCCGTCGCCTCGCGCTCCTGCGAATCGTCGCCCATTACCCATCGGCGGACGGCGGAGTGCCCGACCATCGCGCCGTAGTTGATCCCCAGCCGCCCCTCCAGCGAGTCCAGGTAGTCGCCGAACGTCCGCCATCCCCACGGAACGCCGCCCATCAGGACGTCGTAGGGGATCGCCTCGACTTTCGCCAGCATGCCCGCGAGCGCCGTCTCATCGCCCTCACGGACGGGCGCGAGCGTCAGCGAGCAGTTGCCGCTCACCACCGTCGTCACGCCGTTGTAGCAGGAGAACGTGCAGAGCGGGTCGAACGTGACCTGCCCGTCGTAGTGCGTGTGGTGGTCGATGAACCCGGGCGTGACGACGCAGCCGTCCGCGTTGATCGTCCGCTTGGCCGTGCCGTCGAGGCTCCCGATTTCCGCGATGCGCCCGTCGGTCACGCCGACGTCGGCGTCGCGGGGAGCGGCCCCCGTCCCGTCCACAACGAGCCCGCCTTTGATGAGCAGATCGAACGCCATCGCGCGCCTCCCTCTTACCGGATGCGCGTATGGTACACGGTTGAGACGTTGCATAACCCGCCGCGACCCGCGCGCGCCGCTCTGCGGCTGCCCTCTCCCAGAAGAGACCTTTGCATAACCTACCGTCATTCCCGCGTAGGCGGGAATCCAGGCGGCGCGGAGCGCCGCTCCTCTCCTACGTAAGCGCCCCGTCATTCCCGCGAAAGCGGGAACCTACTGGGGCAGAGGAGTTATGCAAAGGTCTCCAGAAGGAGAGGGCGGGGGCGGCGCTTGCGCGGCGGCGCCTTATGTCCCGTCGTTCCCGCATAGGCGGGAATCCAGGCGGCGAGCGGGCGCCGTCGTGTTGACAAGCCTGCGCCCGGCCGGGCATAGTGATGAGGATATGGTTACGCAATTGGACATCGCCCCTCCGCGCGCGCCGCATGCCGACCAATCGGCGGCGATGCTGGCGCCTGCCCAGGAAATGATTGACCAGGGCGACCGTTTGCAAGCGTCCGAGAAGATCTGGGGCGCCGCCGCGCATAAGATGAAGGAAATCGCGCGCCGCCGCGGGTGGGGCTGGCGGCGCCACCGAGGGTTCGAAGCCTTCGCCCATTACCTGCGGGCGGAAACCGATCAGCCCGAAATCTCGACGCTGACCCGGAGCCTCGGCCGCTTCCACGCCAACTTCTACGACGACACGCTCACCGACGGCGAACTCCAAGACGGGCTCGCCGAGGCCAAGACGCTCATCGCCCTCTTGGAAGAGGCCGACAAGAGGTTGCCGAAACAGGCAACCATCCCGCAAGGGCTGCGCCCGCTCAGGTAAGCGGTCCGTAAGCGGCCGCGTGTCCGTCATTCCCGCGTAGGCGGGAATCCTCTCCTTAGGTCCCGTCATTCCCGCGTAGGCGGGAATCCAGGAAACGGGCGGGGGATGGGGGATAGGTTCCCGCTTTCGCGGGAATGACGTGGGACTCGGGGATACATGGAGACGGGGCGCGGGGCGCCCCGTCGCGGCGCTTGCGCGCCGACTGGATTCCCGCCTACGCGGGAATGACGGTCCTGGGGCGTCGATTGCGATAGAAGGAACGCCAGCGGCGGTCTACGCGGGAATCCACTCCTTAGGCCCCGCCTCGCCCGCGCAGGCGGGAATCCGCTCCTTATGTCCCGCCCTGCCCGCGTAGGCGGGAATCCACTCCTTATGTCCCGCCCCGCCCGCGTAGGCGGGAACCCAGTCGGTGCTTTCGCGCCGATTACGGGGGATGGAACGCCAACTGCGGCCTACGCGGGTTCCTGGATTCCCGCCGGCGGGTGAGGGTTGCCGCCCTGCCTGCGAAGCGGGAACCCTACCCCCGGTCCCGCCCTGTCCGCGTAGGCGGGGAATCCAGATGGCGCGCAGCGCAACGGCGCGTCCCTGGCGAAGGCGAACCCCGCGACGATTATGGTAGAACCTCGGGCGCCGACCCCGCCGCCGCCGCCGCGCTCTCGACAAGGAGACCCCAATGCCGACCCTCGCAGGCCCATTCCGAGAACCGCTCGCCGGCGGCGCGCCCGACGCGCTCGTCGTATTGCTGCACGGCATCGGCGCGAACGGCGAAGACCTCATCGGACTCGCGGACGCGCTCGCGCCGCGATTCCCGCATGCCGCCTTTCATGCGCCCGACGCGCCGCATCCCTACGCCGAGGCCGGCTTCGGCTATCAGTGGTTTCCTCGCGAGCCGGAGCCGGCGAGACGCGACGGCGTCCGCGCGGCGTCGGAGGTCATCAACGCCCACCTCGCCGGCTTGCTTGACGCGCAGGGGTTGGACTCGCGGCGCTGCGTTCTCATCGGCTTCTCGCAGGGCTGCATGGCCGCGCTCCACGCCGCGCCGAGGATGGAGCGCCGGCTCGCAGGCGTTGTCGGATTCAGCGGCGCGCTGCTTGACGCGGAAACGCTGCCGGACGAGACGCGGAGCAAGCCGCCGTTCCTCCTCGCGCACGGCGGATCGGACATCGTCGTCCCGCCGACCGCGACCGCCGAGGCTTCCCAAACGCTCGCAGGACTCGGCTTCGAGGTCGAGGCGCACATACTCCCCGGGCTGGGGCACGGCATAGACGAGCGCGGATTGGAACTCGCGGCGCAGTTTATGGAGCGCGTTCTAGCGTAGGCGGCGGCGGCAAGGGGCGCCGCCCACCGGAAAGCGCGGCGCCGCTTTGGAGACTTTGCCCCCCTCCCGCCGCCGGCCGTGTTTTTCCTTCTGCCTTACCATGGCAGAGCCTCGCTCTGATGCAGCGCTTCGTTGTGAGTCCATGAACTATTGGGCACGGAGAGGTCGCCGAGCCCGCGCGCTGGTCGCCTAGTCGTTCGCCTCTTGCGCCGCCGCGCGAAGCCGCCTACGATAACCGCATGACCACGCTGACGCACCGAAAATCGTCCGCTAGAGGAGGCCAACGCCCTATGACCAACACCCCAGCGCCCCTGAACTTCGGCATCGTCGGGCTCGGCGCCGGCGCGATGAATATGATCCCCGAACTCCGCGCCAACCCCAACGCCCGCATCGCCGCCGCCGCCGACCCCCGCGCCCCAGCCCGCGAGCGCTTCGAGCGCGACTTCGGCGGACGCGCCTACACGGACGCGGAAGGACTCTGCGCCGACCCCAACGTGGACGTCGTCTACGTGATGACCCCCGACGAGATGCACGCCGCCCATACGATTATGGCCGCGGAGCGCGGCAAGCAGGTCATCCTCGACAAGCCGATGGGGCTGACGCTCGAGGAGTGCGACGCCATCATCGAGGCGACCGACCGCAACGGAACCCGCGTCCTCGTCGGCCACTCCCAAAGCCTCGACCTCCCGAACCTGAAAATGGCGGAGATCGCCAACAGCGGCAGGCTCGGCAAGGTCGTGATGATCCACACGATGTTCCACAGCGACTGGATCTACCGCCCGCGCGCCATAGAGGAACTGATGCAGGACCGCGGCGGAAGCATCGTCCGCCGGCAGGGGCCGATTCAGGTCGACATCGCCCGAATGATCGGCGGCGGCCTCGTCCGCTCCGTCCGCGCCAAGACGAATATCGTGGACGCATCCCGTCCCATTGACGGCTCGTTCGCCGCCTTCCTTGACTTCGAGGGCGGCCACACGGCGACGATCATCTACGACGGCTACGGCCACTTCAACAGCGCGGAGTTGACGTTCGGCTACACGCTGCAGGGGACGCAAATGGACGCGGGGCTGCACGCCGCCTCCCGCAAGCGCATCGCCGCCTTCCCCAACGCCGACGCGGAAGAGGCGCACAAAGACTCGACGCGCTACGGCGGCTCGATGGAGCGCTCCATTGAGCAACCCGTCTCTCCCGACCGCCGGCACGCCTTCTTCGGCCTGACGCTCGTCTCCTGCGAGCGCGGCGATATGCGCCAAACGCCCACCGGCCTCGCGATCTACGGCGACGACGGCGACGAAGACGTCGCGGTTCCGGCGGGCGACGGCTACAACCGCCGCTACTGCTCCGTGGAGGTCGACGAAATGTGCCGCGCCGTCCGCGCCGGCGAGCCCGTCCGCATCCACGACGCGCGCTGGGGCAAAGCGACGCAGGAGGTCGTGCTCGGCATCATCCGCTCCTCCGACGAGCGGCGCGAGGCGATGATGGAGCATCAGGTTCCGTATACGGCGAACGGCGTGGGGTAGGGCGGCAAGAGGCGTCATGGCTCACCAGCTTACGAGGATGGGCGACGGGGCGGGGCAACCCTCACCCTGGCCCTCTCCCAGAGGGAGAGGGTAATTTTCGCTGTCGCGCGGCGGATTCGGGGCAGCGGCGCCGCCGACGTGGGCGGCGCCCTCACCCTGGCCCTCTCCCAGAGGGAGAGGGAATTCGGCATCGTCGTCGGTTGGGGGGCGGGGAGGGAGGGGGACGCCGGCGGGGTCGCGGGGGCGTAGGAAGGGCTCGTTGCCCGTCCAGATTTGGAGGGATGGGGGGCGCATGAAGGCCAAGGCTAGGGCGTCGGCGCGGTCGGGAGAGGGGATGCCGCGCTTGCGCGTCTCGCGCTTGCTCTCCAACTTGACTTGGCCGGAACTGGAGACGTCGTAGCGTAGGGAGAGGAGTTGCGCCGCTAGCGTTTCGTCGTCGGGGAGCGCGATGAGGCGGTCGTTCATCAGGCGGCGCAGTTCCCAGAAGATCTCGGAGCGGAGGTTGGCGAAGCGCGCGGGGTGCGGGGCGCGGCGTCCGAATTGGACGCCGTAGACGGGCGCGCCGGTTTCCTTGAGGCGGTCGCAGACTCCGCCGCCTACGCCGTTTTCGTCTACGAAGATCGCCTCCGCGTTGAGGTCGCGCGCCATCATTGCGGCTTCTCCGGCTACGCGCATCGTGTCCATTTCGCGGCCTAGCGATTTGGTTGCGATGACGCGCTGGCCGCGCCGGGCGATGAGTACGGACTTGTCCTCTCCGAAACGGGCGACGTCGACGCCGATGTAGACGGGCTCGCGCTCGTCCTCCTCGGCGGTTGGGGCGCCGTCGCCGGAGGGGGCGGAGTCCGCCATTGCGTCGTCCACCGCCGCCCTGCCGACTAAGGAATCGTCGAGGGAATCGGGGAAGACGGCGTTGACGGATGCGGCGAATTTGGGGTGGTCGGCGCCCCAGTCGCGCTTGCGGTCGGCGATGTCGTCGGCGTCGATCAGGCCGGGGATCGGCTCCGCGCCGTCCATCAGGTTGGGCGTGTCGGATGCGGGGATGCGGAGGGTTTTGTAGTGGTCGGCCTTGCCGTGGTGGGAGTCGTAGAACTCTCCGCTGGTCGAGAAGGCGTTGCCGACGAGGATGGTTTTCTTGGCGTTCAGGCGGCGCGCGGCGTCGAAGTGCGACTCCTCGACGGCGTGCGCCTCGTCTACGATGAGCATGAGTTCCGGCGAGTGGAAGCCGAGGATGTTTTCGGGCTTGTTGGTGGAGAAGGCGATGGCGAAGCGCTCCGGGGAGATTTCGTAGCGGGATTGGGTGAGTTTGCCGGACAACTCGACGGAGGCTTGCGCGACGGCGGACGCCATTTCCGGCCAGAGGATGCGCTCGATTTGGCGCTGCGTCGGGGCGATGACGACGACTTTGGCGCGTGGGCGGGTTTCGACCCACCAGAGGATGAGGCGGGCGAGCGTCCAGTCCTTGCCGGAGGCGTTGCATCCGACGACGGAGACGCGGCGCTCGTTGGCGGCGAGGCGCATCATTTCGGTCTGCTTGGGGTAGGGAGTTCCGGCGTTGGGGAGGGCGTGGGCGACGAAGGCGACGGGGTCGTCGCGGAAGCGGGCGAGGGGGTTGCCCTCACCCTGGCCCTCTCCCGGAGGGAGAGGGTATTTTGGGCGGCGCGTGGCGGCGCGGCCTTTGGGAGGCTTGGCGCTGGGGGCGTCGTCGTGGCCTTTGGGAGGCTTGGCGGCGCGGTGGAGGAGGTTGCGGAGTAGTCGCATAATTGACATTATCGTAGAGTGGATGGGATTGCAACAAGGGGCAGTTGTCACAATTTTGGGGCCCAGTAGGTTCCCGCTTTCGCGGGAATGACGTGGCCCCGGGGATGGTTTGGGGACGGGGCTTGCGCCCCGTCGTGGCGCTATCGCGCCGACTGGATTCCCGCCTACGCGGGAATGACGGTCGTGGGGGTAGGTTCCCGCTTTCGAGGGCAGGGCGTGGCGGCGTGGATGGCTTGGGGACGGGGCTTGCGCCCCGTCGTGGCGCTTTCGCGCCGACTGGATTCCCGCCTACGCGGGAATGACGGTCATGGGGGGGCGCTTCGCGGCGGGTGGGTTCGCGCTCGCGCGGGGAGGCCGCCCCCCCTACCGCGCGCCCGCTTTCGCGGGCGCTTTGGCGCGCGGCTTCGGGAGTTCGCGGCTGACGTTGCGGACGCCGCGCACGCCCTCGATGCGCGTGAAGAGGCGCGAGAGTTGCTCGATGCTCGCCACCTGAACGGTGATGTGGATGACGACGACTCCGCCGTCGGACGGCTCCGTCGTGGAGCCGGCGATGTTGACGCGCTCCGACGAGGTCGCGCCGGTGATGTCGTGCAGGAGGCCGACGCGGTCCCAGCACTCGAGGCGGATGCGGACGGGGAAGACGCTGCGGGTTTGCCCCCAGTCGACGGAGACGATGCGCGCGGGTTCGGAGCCGTTGTGGATGTTGGCGCAGGTGGACTTGTGGACGGTCACGCCGCGCGTCCGCGTGATGTAGCCCTGAATCGCGTCGCCGGGGAGCGGCGCGCAGCACTCCGCCATTCGGGTGAGGAGGTCGCCGACGCCGAGCACGCTGACGCCGCTGTGCACGGGCGTGGGAACGTCGACTTCGACGGGGAGGGCGGCGGCGGCGGACTCCTCGGCGTGCTTGGCGGAGAGGCGCCCCGCGACCTGGGCGATGGTGACGAGGCCGGAGCCGATGGCGGCGTAGAGGTCGTCGACGGCGTCGTAGCGGAACCATTTAGCGACTTCGCTCTCCTCCGCTTGGGCGGAGAGGCGCTTGAGTTCCTTTTTGAGGACGGCGCGCCCGCGCTCGACGTTGGCGTCGCGCTCCTGGTGGCGGAACCATGCGCGAATGGCCTGCCTCGCGCTGGACGTTTTCACGTAGTCGAGGTGAGGGTTCAGCCAGTCGAGGCTGGGGCCGCGGGCGATCTTGCTGGTGAGGACTTCGACGGTGTCGCCGCTTTGGAGGGGGGTGTTGAGGGCGGCGAGGCGGCCGTTGATCTTGGCGCCGATGCAGCGGTGGCCGAGTTCGGTGTGAATGCGGTAGGCGAAGTCTATGGGCGTGGCGCCGGCGGGCAGTTCGCGGATCTCGTTCTTGGGCGTGTAGACGAACACCTGATCGCGGAAGAGGTCGCCGGTGACGTTTTCGAGGAATTCGTCGGTCGGGCTGACGTCGCGCTGCCATTCGAGGAGTTGGCGGAGCCACGTCATGCGCTCCTCGAATTCGCTGCCTTTGGACGCGCCGCCTTCCTTGTAACTCCAATGCGAGGCCACGCCGTACTCGGAGACGCGGTGCATGTCGCGCGTCCGCACTTGCACCTCGACGGGGTGGCCGTCTATGGAGCGGACGGTCGTATGGAGGGATTGGTACATATTCTCTTTGGGGCTTGCGATGTAGTCGTCGAATTGTCCGGGGACGGGGCGCCAGAGGGAGTGGACGAGGCCCAGCGCGCCGTAGCAGTCGGGCACGGTGGGGACGAGCACGCGGACGGCGAAGAGGTCGAAGATGTCGCCGACCTGCTTGCCTTGCGCGGCGTAGGATTGCGCTTTGCGGAAGATGCTGTAGATGTGCTTGGGGCGCCCGGTCACGTCGGCGGAGAACCCGGCGTTGGCGAGTTCCTCGCGCAGGCGCTCGGTGACGCGCAGAACGTACGCTTCGCGCGCCTTCCGCTTCGTCGAGAGGAGTTTGGAGATGCGGCGGTACTGGTCGGGCTGGATGTAGCGGAAGGCGAGGTCTTCGAGTTGCCATTTGATTTCGCCCATGCCGAGCCGGTGGGCGAGCGGCGCGTAGATGTCCAGCGTCTCTTGGGCGATGGCGGCGCGGCGGGCGGGGGGAAGGGCGGCGAGCGTCCGCATATTGTGGAGGCGGTCGGCGAGTTTGATGAGGACGACGCGGACGTCGTTGGCCATCGCCACGAGCATTTTGCGGAGGCTTTCGGCCTCGCTGTTGCTTTTGGCGACGAGGGGCTGGGCGCCGCCGGTGAGCGTGTCGAGGCGGGTGAGTTTCGTGACGCCGTCGGCGAGGCGGGCCACGTCGTCGCCGAAGCGATCGCGGAGGTCGTCGGCGCTGACGCCGCAGTCTTCGATGACGTCGTGGAGGAGGGCGGCTGCGAGCGTGGCGGCGTCGAGATTGAGGTCGGCGAGATAGGATGCGACTTCGACGGGATGATGGACGTAGGGCTCGCCTGAGCGTCGGGTTTGGCCTTCGTGGGCGGCGCCGGCGAATTCCAGCGCGCGCTCGACGAGTTCGGCGCGGTCGTCGGGGAGGTATCCCCGCGCTTTTTCAAGGAGAGCGCTCACGCCTGCATTATACGCCATAGGCGTGGAGTAGGGGTGGTTCCGCCGCGCAACCGCGCGCCCGGCCCCTCTCCCAGAAGAGACCTTTGCATAACTCCTCTGCCCCAGTAGGTTCCCGCTTTCGCGGGAATGACGGGGGCGCTTACGTAGGAGGGGAGCGGCGCTCCGCGCCGCCTGGATTCCCGCCTACGCGGGAATGACGGTAGGTTATGCAAAGGTCTCCAGAAGGAGAGGGGGTTGGCGCTTGCGCGCGGCGTATGGATTCCCGCCTACGCGGGCAGGGGGGTAGGTTAGCGCCGCCCTGCCCGCGCCCCACGGTCCCGCCATGCGCGCCTCGGGTCCCGTCATTCTCGCGAAAGCGGGAATCCAGTCGGCGCGATAGCGCCAAGACGGGGCGCGGAGCGCGCGCGCCTGTATCGGGGGCGGACGAACGGAAAGGCGGAGCGGTTCTGGCGACGCTGGACGAAGACTTGCTGGAGGGGACGACGTTTGAGACGGTGGATGAGTTGAAGGAGGAGTTGGCGCTCTATCTTCTGTACTCCGACACGGAGCGCCGGCGCTAGGGGGTTGGGCGGCAAGCTGCCCCTCCGAGCCCGGTGATTCTGTCAACGATTTACTTGACATCTACAGGAATGACGGGGCGGCGTGGTGGATTTGGGGACGGAGCGCAACGCGCTCCGTCTGCGACCCGCGCGCCGCAAGCGGCGCCCTCCCGCTATAGTAGATATTTGCATAATCTGACGTCATCCCGCGTAGGCGGGAATCCATAGCGGCAGCGGCGCTCCGCGCCGTTCCTCTCCTACGTAAGCGCCCCGTCATTCCCGCGAAAGCGGGAACCTACTGGGGCGCCCTGCGGCCTAGTCCGCCATTTCACGAGCCCCCCTTGACCGCGCGCCCGGTTGTGTGCCACCCTTGCGGCAAGCGCATTCCGGCGCAGGAGGCGGGCGATGACCGAGCGCGTCTGGGACAGGTTCCTATCGGAGGCTGACCGCGAGCATGTCGCGGTCAGCGGGCATACGCCGCGCGGGTTCGGCTCGCGCCCCGCCTTGCTGATGATCGACCTCTACCGCTGGGTTTTCGGCGACCGCCCGCAGCCGCTGATGGAGGCGATCAAGGAGTGGCCGGGGAGTTGCGGCCTCGCGGCGTGGGACGCGCTCCCGCACATTCAGCGCCTCCTCGCCGCGGCCCGCGAGGCCGGCGTCCCCGTCGTGCACGTCACGGGCCTGCCGGAGAGCGAGTCCGGCGTCGCGGGGTGGGCGTCGTCGGGGCGCAAGGACTCCGGGCGCGCGGGCTATATGGGCGGCGGCTCCAAGCGCGAGGGGATGTACGACATTGTGCCGGAGGCCGCGCCCATCGAGGGGGAGGCGTTCCTGCGGAAGACCTCGCCGTCCGCCTTTTGGGGCACGCCCGTCGCGGGGCATCTCACCGCGCTCGGCGCCGACACGATCATCGTCGCGGGGGAGAGCACGAGCGGCTGCGTCCGCGCCTCGGTCGTGGATGGCTGCACGCACCGCTACCGGATGGTCGTCGCCGAGGAGTGCGTGTTCGACCGGCAGGAGGCGCCGCACGCGATCAACCTCTTCGATATGCATCAGAAGTACGCCGACGTGCTGCCGCTCGACGAGATCGTGGAGTGGATCGGCGCGTGGCGCGCCCCTGAGGGGTACGGGGTCGCTGAGGGGGATTAGGCGGGAGTAGGTTCCCGCTTTCGAGGGAATGACGAGGCCCCTGGGTTGACTTGAGGACGGGGCGCAACGCGCCCCGTCCTGGCGCTATCGCGCCGCATGGATTCCCGCCTACGCGGTCAGGGCGGCAGGTTATGCAAGGGCTTTGCTAGGGAGAGGCGGATTTGGCGCTCTTTAGGGAAGCGGCAGGAATTCGACGCGGTTCTCCCACTCGCCGTCGAGGCTTGCGCCGGCGGCGAGTTCGAGTTCGCGCACCGCTTCTCCTATTGGATACGCCCACGGCACGATGAAGATGCCCGGCGTCGTTTCTCCGGTCCGTATGCGCTGGTAGGCTAGGCCGCATAGGCTGTTCGCGTCGCGCGTCAGCAGAATTCTTCCCTCGCGCGCCGCCCACTCGATGATTACTGGATCAGGCTGGCCGCGCAAGTTGCGCTCTTGCACGGTGACGATGTCTATTTCGGGATTGCGCCGCCGCAATTCGGCGACGATATTCAGGTTGAGGCATTCGTCGGCCGCGAAACGGAGCATCTAGGAAGCCTGCCGATTCTGCTGCATCGCGGCGTGGCGGGCGCGGATCCGCGCCATGTGTTCGTGCCTGTCGGGGAAGAGGGTGTCCAACTCGGCGCGGGCGCGCTCCTCCGCCTCCTTGACGCTGCGGAGGTAGTCCTCGGTCTCCTCCGGGTGGCGGAGGCAATAGGCGATGACGGCGTAGACGTCGGCGAGGTCGAGGGAGGGCAGGCTCTCGACGATCTCTTCCGGGCGCATGCCGTCGCGGTGCGACCAGACGATGAACTCGAGGTTGACGCGGGGCGCGACGCGGGCGGCTCCGTTGGCTTGCCAGCGGATGGGGACGTCCAGCGGCTCGGCGGTCCGGACGATGGTCATATCGGCGGGGTCGGCGGCTGGGGTAGGGGCGGTCGTCATCGCTCTGCTCCTCGCTCGCGTCTATGGGAGTTAGGGTAGCGCGGCGGGGCGGGTCGGCGCAAGGTTGCGATGCTGCCGCGCGGGGCTTTACTCTGTTGCGCGGGCGGCGGAGTCGGGGTAGTATTCCGCATGGACTCAGGGCAGAGACCTCTGTGTAACTTCCCGTCATTCCCGCGTAGGCGGGAATCCAGAAAGGCACCTCATTACCGTGGACAGGCGCCTAACAATACTAGCGGCCTTGGCGTGCGTCTTGCTCATCGCCGTCTTGGGGCTCTTGGCGCTGGCGCTCAACGACCTGAGGCGGACGGTGAGCGCGGTGGACGGCGCCGTCAGAGGAATAACGCGCGTCGATGGCGTCCAAGAGACGGTCTCCGGGCGGCTGGCCAGCCTTGCCGGCTTCGGCGGCGATGGCGAGGCCGCGTTGGACAGCGACGCGGACGAGGAGGCGGACGGCGGCGGGCAGGCGATGCCGGGCAGGCCAAGCGTCTCGGCGCGGATGCTCTGGCAAGATTTCCAAGCGAATCAAGTCCGGGCATACGAGAAGTACGAGTCTCCTCGGATCTGGGCGGTGTCGGGAACCGTCGACTCCGTCGCCTACGGAGACAGCGGATACATCTACGTTGGACTGAACAACGTGGTCAAGGTAAGATTCCGCAGGGACTACGAGCGGGAGTGGCTGGACGAAATAGACAAAGGCCAGCGGCTCTGGTTCGAGTGCGCCGTTGAAGGGCAGGACGAGAACGGCTTTGTGATCTGCGTATCGCCGAACGACTAGCAGCAGCGAGGAGCGCGCAAATGGGCAGACTCGAAGACCGCGTCATCATCGTCACCGGCGGAGCGGCGGGCATTGGCCGCGCGTTCGCAGGCGGCTTCGTCCGCGAGGGCGCGAAGGTCGCGCTCGCAGACATAAACGGGGAGCAGGCGGAGCGCTCCGCGGCGGAACTGCGCGCCGAAGGCGGCGAGGCGCTGGCGCTGACGGTCGACGTTTCCGATCAGGCGCAAACGGAGATGATGGCGTCCGAGACGCTCGCCCGATTCGGCAAGGTGGACGGCATCGTGAACAACGCCGCCATCGCCATTCGCGTGAAGCACACCCGCGCGCCCCTTGAGGAGATTCCGCTCGACGAGTTCGACCGGATGCTCGCCGTCAACCTCAAGGGCGTGTTCCTCTGCTGCCGCGCCGTCCTTCCCTCGATGAAGGAGCGCGGCTACGGCAAGATCGTCAACATCAGTTCCGGCACGTTCTTCAACGGACGCGAGAATCTCGTCCACTACGTCGCGTCCAAGGGCGGCGTCATCGCCTTCACCCGGGTGCTCGCCCGCGAAGCCGGGGATTCGGGGATTCGCGTCAACTCCATCGCGCCCGGGCTCACGGCCAGCGAAACCGAAGAGCGCGACATTGAGGAGTACGCCGTCCGCGTGCCCAACCGCGCGATCAAGCGCATCGAGATGCCCGAGGACCTCGTCGGCGCGGGCATCTTCTTTATGTCGGCGGAGAGCGACTTCATATCGGGCCAGACGCTCGTCGTGGACGGCGGCGTAGCGGTTCACTAGCGTCGGTCGCGCAAGGCGCCGCTCACGGCAAGCGGACGCGGCTCCCTTCGCGCTGCGCTAGGCCGTCGCGCTCCAGCGCCGCTATCAGTTCCCGCGCTCCGCGCGGGGACGGCGCGCCCGACGCGGACTCGGCGGCGCGGATGGCGGACTCGATCTCTTGCTCCGTCGCGCTTCCTCCGGGCTGCGCGCGGAGGAAGTCCACGATGCGCCCTCGGAAGTAGCGCGCGGATCCGTGAAACTTGGGTTGGCGCGGCGCGTAGGGAATGGACGCTCGCGCAAGCGCCGCGTTTCCGGGCGGCCGCAGGAACGGCGCGGCGGCGCATTGATCGCGGAACGGACAGCGCGGGCAATCCGGCCGGCGCGCGCCGCAGACCGTCGAGCCGACGTCCATCAGCGCCTGATGCCAGTCGGCGGGGGTGATGACGGAATCGTCCGGCGGAAGCAGCGCGTCGGCGAGGGGCGCGACGTCGGCGCGGGCGGGCGCGTTCACGCCGTAGGCGACGCGGCTGAGGACGCGGATGACGTTGGTGTCGAGGGCGGCGACGCGCTCGCCGAACGCGAAGCAGGCGACGGCCGCCGCCGTGTAGGGGCCGACGCCCGGCAACTCCCTGAGCTCAGCCGCCGTCTCCGGCAGCCGCCCGCCGCGCTCCTCGACGACGCGGCGGGCGAGGGCGCTCAGATGGACGGCGCGGCGGTTGTATCCCATGCCCGCCCATTGCCGGATGACGGCGGCGGGCTCGGCGGCGGCGAGGCCGCGCAGCGTGGGGAACGCCGCCATAAACGCCTCGTACTTGGGAATGACGCGCTCCGCCTGCGTCTGCTGCAGCATCACTTCCGAGACGAGCACGGCGTAGGGGTCGCGGACGCCGCGCCAGGGCAGAATGCGTCCGTTCGCCGCGAGCCAGCGGGCGGCGGCCCGATGCAGCGCGCCGGCGTCCGGCTCTGCAGGAGTCGCCCCGATGTCAGGCTCGGCGGGAGCCGCCCCGGTGGAGGCCGGCGGCTCGATGGCTTCGGAGGCGCGAGGCACGACTAGGATGCCGCGAGGAGATCGTCGAGCGCGGAGCGGAGCCGGTCCGCGGAGACGGGCCCGATGACCTTCCGAACGATGCGCCCGTCCGCGTCCAAGAAGAACTTTTCGGGCACGCCGCGAACGCCGTAGGCGACCGCCGACGAGCCGTCCGGGTCGAGGATGTTGAGGTACGCGGCGTCGTAGCGGCGGATGTGCGCGAGCGCGTCGTTCGCGTCGTCCCAGATGGCGATTCCGACGAATTCGACGGGCGCGCCGGCGTCGGCGTACTCCTTGTGGACCGCCGCGAGGTCGCGCGCTTCGGCGCGGCAGGCGGCGCACCACGACGACCAGAAGTCGAGCACGACGATCCGTCCGCGCAGCGCCTCCGCGTTCACCGGCGCGCCGGTGGCGAGATCGAATCCTGCGAAGTCCGGCGCGACGCGGAGGGCGGTTTCCGCTTCGGCGGGATCGTTGTGCTCCAGCAGGCCGCCGGGGTTGGCGTCGGGGCGGAGTTGCCCCCAGAGGAGCAGGGCGAAGAGCGCCGCGACGGGCGTCATACTGGCGAGGAAGTAGAAGAGGCGCTTGCGTCCGCTTGACGATGCGGCGGGCGCGGTTGCTTTGGGGGAGGTCTGCATAACGCTGCGCTTAATGGTAGCGCCCCGCGCCCGCCAGTAGGTTCCCGCTTTCGCGGGCGGGCGGGGCGCTTGCGTAGGAGAGGAGCGGCGCTTCGCTCCGCTATGGATTCCCGCCTACGCGGGCAGGACGGAGCGCTTGCGTAGGAGGGTAGCGGCGCTTCGCGCCGACGGGATTCCCGCCTACGCGGGAATGACGGTAGGTTATGCGAATGTCTCTTACGAGAAGAGCGGCGCGAAGCACCGGCTGGATTCCCGCCTACGCGGGCAGGGCGATGGGTTAGGCAGATGTCTCCAGCAGCAAATCGCAAAGCCACGCCTCCAGCAGCGCGTCCAACTCCGCCGCGCATTCCCGTAAGCCGTGCCCCGCGCCCGGATAGGTGACGAGGCGCTTCGGCTCCGGCGCCCAGCCGTAAATCGCCTCCGCGTTGCTCAACGGCAGAACCGCGTCCGCCTCGCCGTGGACGACGAGCAGCGGCCTTCCGCCGAGCAGCGCGGCCTCCTCCGCTCCCGCCGTTTGGCTCGCCAAGACCGCGACGCCGCGAGCATGCGACGTGTAGCGCGACGCCGAAAGCGCGACGCCTCCGCCGAACGAATGCCCCACGAGCGCGACTCGCGGATAGCCCTCGTTCGCCATACGCCACGCGCCGACGAGCAGATCCAACGTGGACTCGTCCAAATTCCCCGGTTGGCGGTAGTTCACGCGCAGCGACGCCGCCCCCCGCTCCGCGAGACGCTCCGCCAACCTCCCGTACATGCCGTCCGCCGGCCCGTCGAACCCGCCCCGCGCCCCCGCCGCCCACACGACTCCGACCCCGCGCTCCTCCGCCGGCCGGTGAAACACGCAACCCACGTCCCCCCGCGTCGTATGCAGCGTCACCCCAACCCCGCCGCCCCACTTCCCGCCGCCCCCTTCTCTTCTCGCGCCGGGCGTTCTCGCGCCGGGTGCTCCTGCGCCGGGCATTCCTGCGCCGGACATTCCCGCGCCGGACATTCCTGCGCCGGGCGCTTTTTCCGCGTCACGCCCCTTTTCCCCGTCATTCCCGCGTAGGCGGGAATCCAGGAGGGCGCCATGCCTGATTCCCTCTCCCTCTGGGAGAGGGCTAGGGTGAGGGTTGAGAGGGCCGCCCTCCGTCGCGCCCAGCAATTCGATGGACATCCGCTCGTAGAGCGGCGCGCGGGGGGATTCGTCATCGCCGAACATCAAGCGCTATGCTACACGCTCACGCGGGCTTGAGAAGGAGGCGCCGATGGAGCCCAAGCAATTCGTCGAAGACCTGCTGGCGCGGGTGATCCGCCCGGCGGCCGATGCGCTGATGGAGAGCCGCTACTTCGCCGACCTCCGCGACGGGACGCTCACGACGCGCCGTTTGCAGGGCTACGCGCTGCAGCACACGTGGTTCAACCGCGCGCTCCTCAAGGGCGGCGCCCTGCGGATGATCAAAGCGTCCGACAACCCCCGAGCGTTCGCCGATATGCTCGCCGGCGTCGTCGCCGAGCACGACCACCCCGATATGTGCCAGCGCTTCGGCATCGACGTCGGACTGACGGAGCGCGATTTCGCGGAGACGGTCCCCATCTACGAGGTCCTCTGCCACACGAGCGTCATCGTCGCGTCGGCGCTCATCAACGATTGCCCGGCGGCGCGGCGCGTCTCCGGCCTGACCAACGAAACGATCGTTCAGCGCTACTCGACCGCGTTCTTCGAGCGCCTCCAGCAGGCGCCCTACGCCATCCCCGCCGAAAAGTTGGAGTTCTTCCGCATCCACGGCATCGTCGACGTCGACCACGCGGCGCAGGCGGGGGAGGCCGTCGCGCGCCTCATCGAAACTGACCGCGACCGCGAACTCGTCCGGCGCGCGGCGGAGACGCAGGTTCGCCTCAAACTCGCCAAGTTCGAGGGCATCTACGACGCTTACGCATAACCCCAGTCCGTAAGGAGCGACGCTATGCAAGTCCGCAAGATCAACGAAGTCCCCAAGGAGTCCGCCGCGAGCCCCCTCTTCACTGGCACCGACGTCGCGCGCCAGCCCCTCGCGCCTGAAAGCACCGACTTCAACGTCAGCGTCGTCAGTTTTGGCGAGGGCGTCCGCAACAAGTTCCACTACCACGAAAGCGACCAGATCCTCGTTGTGACCGAGGGGCGGGGCGTCGTGGCCACGGAATCCGAGCGCGCGGAGGTCGCCGAGGGCGACGTCGTCTTCGCCCCGGCGGGCGAGAAGCACTGGCACGGCGCGCTCCCCGGCGCGACTTTCGCGCACATCACCGTGACGCGCAAGGGCGCCGCGACGACGCAGACGGAGGAGTAGGGAGGCGGGTAGGGGGGCGCCATGCGCGGGCGCGGCTTGCGCGTGCTACACTAGGGGGCGCGGCGCCCGCTCAGGCGCGGCGCCGTTGGATCGCAGCGTAATCCGCGCGGGCGCAGACCAAAAACCCGCGCCATTCGGAACACGGAGGTCGGAGCAATGGCAAAGATCGTGCTCGGAGCCGGAACATCCCACAGCCCCATGCTCGCGCTCAACGCCGAGCAGTGGCCCAGGTACTCGCAGGGCGACCTGCAGCACCAAGAGTTGGTCTTCCCCCCGGAAGGCTGGGCGATGCCCTACGACGAGGCGCTTGCCCGCGTTCCGACCGCGGTGAAGGAGAAGCCCCTCACCAGCGAGGTCTTCGAGGCGCAAGTCGCCGCCTGCCAGCGCGGCATCGCCGAACTCGCCCGGACGTTCGACGACGTCCGCCCCGACGTCACCGTCATCATCTCCGACGACCAGGACGAGTGGTTCTTCGAGGACAACATGCCCACGTTCGCCGTCTTCTGGGGCGGCTCCGTTCCGATCAAGCCGCGAACGCTCGCCGCCGGCTTCCGCGACCCCGACATTATGCAGTCCATCGCCGACGGCTACGGCGACGCCGCGATGGACGTGCCCGTCGCGTCCGACTTGGGGCGCCACGTCATCGAGCATCTCGTCGCCCGCGAGTTCGACGTCTCCCACTTCACCTACCTCCACGAGAAGTACGGCGGAACGGTGGCGCGCCGCTATCCGAAGGAGCACGGCGCGGAGTTGGACTCCGTCAGGAACACCGCGCCCCGCGACCAGGGGCTGCCGCACGGGTTCGCCTTCGTCGTCAAGCGCCTCTTCAACAACGAGCCGCGGACGATCCTTCCCGTGTTCGAGAACACCTGCTACCCGCCGAACCAGCCGACCGCCAAGCGCTCCTACGAATTCGGGCGCGCCGTCGCCGACGCCGTCCGCTCGTGGGAGAGCGACGCCACCGTCGCCATCATCGGCTCCGGCGGCCTCAGCCACTTCGTCGTCGACGAGTGGCTCGACCGCACCGTCCTCAAGGCGCTTGAGGAGAAGGACGCGGAGACGCTGACGACGATCCCGCGCGAGCGCCTCTACTCCGCGGCGTCCGAGACGCAAAACTGGATCGCCGTCGGGGGCGCCATGGCCGACGCCGACCTCGACTTCGAGTTGATCGAGTACGTCCCCGTCTACCGCACTCCCGCGGGCACGGGCGGCGGCTGGGCCTTCGGCAGGTGGGTCTAGCGGCCGGCGGCGCGACGCGATGCGCGACGCCGAGGGAGCCTCGCCTTCTCCCGCCTCTAACTCCCTCTCTCTCCGCGAGAGGGTAGGGCGGGTGCTGGGCGATTGCGAATCGCCCCCCATCATCGTTGCGAGGCCGCGCGCCGCGACGGCTGAACCGTCGCTGCCCACGCCTCGCCTTCGCCGGCAGTCCATTGCCCTGTCCTCAGATCGGCGATAGGATACTCCGGCAACGATACGACTGTCGCGCACTTCCCGTCAAAAACGGCGCCGCGCAGGCGGAAGTCGAAATCCAGATTATCGAAACCGATCTCGCGTCGGCGCTCGGGCAAGTCGCTCGCGCGCTCCGGCCTTACGTGCAGGAAGAAGAGGCGCTCGATGTCCGACTCCGCGCACGGCTCTTTGACGTAGGTCAGAGTCCAGTCGTCTGCATTGAGGTAGAGATCGAACGTTGATTGCGCGTCCGGTTTGCGGGCGGCGGCGGCGTCATAGGCCGCCTGGGACGCCGATGCGTTGAGCCGGAACGCCGCGTCCCATAGTTCGCCTCGTTCGCCGAATTGCCCTGTTCTGACCGATGCGATTGGGTACTCGGGCAGCGGAACTCGAGCCGCGCACAGGCCGTTGAGCGGCGCGCCATGCAAGAGGAAATTGAAATCCAAGTTGTCGTAGCCGGCCTCTCGCCGGTCCGAAGGCAAGTCGCCTCTGCGCTCCGGGAAAACGTGCAAGAAGAATTTCGATGCGATATCCGATTCGCCGCAAGGCTCTCTGACGTAGACCAAGGCATCGTCAATGAGGTGAAGATCGTAGACTGACTGGGCGAGGGGTTCGCCTGCGGATGCGATGGAATCGAGCCATGAGCGGTCATCGAACGCGCCGTCGTTATGGATCGGGATATGCTCTTCCCATAGGCGCTCCCCTCTGGATTGTCCGGTCGAAACGTAAGCGACTGGGTAGTCGGGGAGAGGAACCACCGCTATGCACGCGTCGTCGAACGCCACGCCGATTTCTCGAAAACGGAAATCTAAATTCTGGAATCCGACGGCGCGAACCTCAGAAGACAGGCCTTCCGCGCCGGGTTTGGGAATGATATGCAGAAACAGATGATTTCGGATATCATCCGGAGCACATTGCCGGCAAGCGCGAACACACCCGTAGTGAGCAACGCTCGCCTTCGTTCTCCCCATCCCAACGCGAACAGCAGATCAAGCGCCCGCATCGCAGGAATCGCCGCGAACAAGACGACGCCCATAATGCGAAGGTTCAAGAGCAGCCCTGCGCCAACCCCCAGGATGGCGAAACTCCAAAGCGTCTCTCTTCGAAAAGCCCGATGCGCGAGGAAGAGCGTAATCATAAACAGCGTGAGGAACGGAATGTCTTTGCTGTTGAAGAACGAGTGCGCGTACAAGCGGGGAGAAAGCAGGAATAGGAGCATCGCCGCGACCGCGATGGCCGGGCTGCCGAACAGCCGTCGGGCGAGAAGATACGCGAAGAGCCCGCCGACCAGGAAGAACAGGTGGCTGAGGAGATAGCGGGCGAAGTAGACGCTGCGGTTGCTTTGCAAGTCCATCGCCCGCTCCGCCAGGAGGAGCGGCCATTCGACCCCAACGCCGTAGAAGACGTCGGAATGCGAGATGATTCCGGATTCGAGCGCGTCGGCGTCAGCCCGCAGGACGTAGTCGAGGTTGTATTCGGCGATGGCGCGCTGCATCGCGCTGTCCACCCCTACGCCGTAGTTGTCGAAAACGGCGAGCCCTGCGATGAGGAAGAGCGCAAGCGCAACCAAGGCCGCGCCGTGGGGGACGAGGCTGCGGAAGGCGCGTTGCATTGGGGAATCGGCTCTATTGGCTAGCGTCGCCGGACGGAACGGCGCGACGGCGGAAGGGCGGGCGTTGGCGTCGTCCGCGAGGTCAAGATGGTCGTCCCCGCGTAAGGACGCGACGGGTGATGCCGACGCATCGCCGGCTGTAGGCCGCGGCCGCGCGCAGGCTACTGGGGGGCGCCCGACAGTTCGTGGGCGACGATGGACGCCTCGCCGAGCGTCATCACGGACTCCGTCGTCCCGCCCATCACGACCTCGTAGGTGGACGACATCACGCCGGAGGTGGCGGAAGTCGAGGACGCGCCCTCGGAGACCTCGTAGACCTCCGCGCGCCCCTTCGGACCCTCGATGACGGTGATCAGTTCCCTGTCTGCCATTGCTGCGCCGCCTTCCTAAATGATGCGTGGTTGCCGTCGGTCGCGCCTTGCGCCGGGAGCCGCGCGGCTCCCGGCGCAAGGCATAGGGGGACTAGAACGAGCCGCGCGTGAAGACGCGGCGGGCGTTGTCCTCCATCACGTTCTTCTTGTCCTCTGCCGTGAGCCAGTCGATCTGGTTGAGGATCACGGGGGCGAGGTCGTCCGTTTCCCAGCCCTCCAAGTCGCCGGCGGGAACCTGCTTGCCCCTCTCCCACTTCACGTTCGGGTGGACGGAGGAGCCGCTGCCGGGATTCTCCGTGCCGAACATCACGCGGTCGGGGCCGCAGACCTGCAGGCAGTAGTCCAACGACTCCTTCGTGTAGAGGTTGGAGTCGTAGTACATCTTGCGGAGGCTGGTGTCGAAGTCCTCGAGGTTGGGGTTGGCCTTCATGTCGTTGTAGCGGCGGACGCGCCAGCGCCCGATCTGGTAGGGCACGGAGCCGCCGCCGTGCGCGACGATGATCTTCAGGTTGGGGAAGGTGGAGAAGACCTTGCTCGACGGGCGCGCCAGGTTCAGCACCGTCTGCGACTCGGTGGTGATGAAGTGCGCGCTGTACGACTCGTGCGCGTTCTTGCACGCCGCCGAGTGGATCAGCCCCGGAACGTCGAGTTTGACCATCGCCTCGTAGAGGGGGAACCAGTACTCGTGGTCCATCGGCGGCGTGTGGTTCGGGTCGGTCGGGTCGCCCTGCCCCTCCTCCGGGTCGGGGTTGATGAGGCAGCCGATGAAGCCGAGGTCGTTGACGGCGCGCTCGAGTTCGGGCACGACGTGCGAGGAG
Organism: Dehalococcoidia bacterium; assembly: GCA_965242755.1. GTDB lineage: Bacteria > Chloroflexota > Dehalococcoidia > Lucifugimonadales > Australimonadaceae > Bin16. The sequence goes on from OZ251500.1 coordinate 367,412, forward strand.
TCCTTCGCCCCGGAGACATGCGGGAGGCCGGCGACGCCCTGGAAGCGGTCGGGGTGCGACTTCACCTGCTTGGCGATGACGTCGTTGTTCGCCTCGCACCACCAGTGGACGATGCTCTCCGGCTTCTCGGAGTGCATCAACTGGAAGGGGCGGGGGGAGAGGAACTGGACGTCGGTGCTGACCTTGTCCATGATCTTGAGGTTGTTCTGGGCGAACTGCTCGATGCGCTCGTCCGAGCAGTTGAGCGCGCCCTTGCCGTGGTAGCCGCGCCCGGAGAGGAGGGTGGCCTTGAAGGCGTAGAGCTCGGGGGGGGCCACCGTGTGGGCGTGCATATCTATGATTCGCTGTCCGTCGAGCATGCTGTGTCCTCCTCTTGCGTTGCGTTTGCCGGCCGCGTTTCGGCGCGGGCTCGCTGCGATAGGCGCTTTCTACATTGGCGGAGTCTCAATTGTCAAGGGGAGCGCGCCCGCTCTCCGCAGGCGGTCTCGCCCTCGCCTCAGGACGAATAGCCCGGCGGAAGCAAATCCGGGACGCCGCCGCGGACGGCGTAAGCCGCGCCGCAGGAGGCGCAGGCGAGTGTCCCCTCAACGACCTCGCCCCCGTCGCCGGCCTCCTTGACGGCCAGCGTCAGCGCGCCCTTGTCCACGGGGCACGCGAGGATGTCCGCGAGATCCGGCCGCATCAGCCGTTCTCCGCTTCGGCGATGGCGGCCACGCGAAGGAGATCCGAAATCGCGAAGATGACGACTCCCAGGATGACGACCATATTCGCGCCCCCCACGGCTCGCGCGACCGCGCGGACGCGCCCCGTCGGCTGCGACGCCGCCTCGACGATCCGCCTCCGCCGGCTGACCGCGATGAAGAACATCCACGCGGAGAGCGCGACCTTGACGGCGATGATCGCGACGTAGCGCGGCGAGAGCGTCTCCGCCGCGCTTGCGAAGAACAACGCCGCCCCGCTCACGGCGAGCGTCCACATCGTCAGCGCCGCGGCTTTGCCGAATCGCTCCCCCACCGCGCGCGCGCCCTCCGGAGACAACGCCCCGGCGCGAACGCTCGGGCGGACGGCGATCCAATAGAAAACGCCGCCGCCCACCCACACGACGGCGGCCATCGTGTGCGTCCAGCGCACCGCAAGAAGAACTGCGTCGGCCATAGCGAGATGGTAGGCGAGAACGGGGCGCTACCGCAATCTCTAGCGCCGGAGATTTGGATTGGCTCGGCTCCGAGCGCATGCCGCTCACGCGCCGCAGGAGGGTAGGGCGGTATAGACTCCGCGCTATGGCGAGCAGGTTCGACGCGCTCCGGCATCGCGATTTCCGCTTGTATTGGGCGGGATTCGTCATATCGGTGTTCGGGCAGCAGATGCAGTGGATGGCGGAGGGATGGCTGATCTACGAGTTGTCCGGCTCCGCGCTGCTGCTCGGCGCGAACGGCGCCGCGCAGTTCGTCCCCGCAACGGCGTTGACGCTCTTCGGCGGCGCGCTGGCCGACAAGTTCGATCAGCGGCGTCTGCTCATCGCCGTGCAAGTCCTGTACATCGCCGCGCTCGGGACGCTCGCCGCGCTTGGCGTATTGGGGCTGCTGACGGCCTGGCTCGTGATCGCGGGCGCGTTCGTCCTGACGGCCATCGGCGCGTTCGAGGGCCCCGCGCGGCAGGCGATGTTCCCGCACCTCGCGCCCCGCGAGGCGATGCCGAGCGCCGTCGCGCTGAACGCGATGATCCACCCGGCGACGCGGGCGGTCGCCCCGGTCGCCGGCGGCTTGGTGAGCGCGTTCGCGCTCAACTCCTCAGGGTCGGCGAGCGTCGCGGGCGGCGTCGTGTTCGGCCTGACGGCGCTTGCGGTGGCCGTCTACGCGGCGATGCTGCTGCAAGTGCGGCTGCCCGCCGTCGCCCGGACGCGCGGGGGCGGCATGCTCGCCGATATGGGCGCCGCGCTCCGCTACATTGAGCGCGAGCGCGTGTTCGCCTTCCTCATCGGAACGGCCTACTACAACTCCGCGTTCGGCATATCCGTGACCATCCTGTTCCCCGTGTTCGCGGAGGACGTTCTCAGCGTCGGCCCGGAGGGGCTGGGGCTGATGTGGGGCGCGACGGGCGTCGGCAGCGTGACGGGCGTGTTCATCGCGTCGGGGATGACGCGGGCGCGCCAGCAGCGGACGCTGCTGACGGGCGGGCCGGCGGCGATGGGCGCCTTTATGCTCGCGTTCGCGCTGTCGCGGGACTACTGGCTGTCGCTCGCGCTGCTGTTCGCGATCGGGGCGGGCGCGGCGACGCTGAATGTCGCAGTGCAGACGAACCTGCAGATGCTGGTGGCGAACGAGTTTCGCGGGCGCGTGATGGGCGTGTGGAGCATGGTGCATACGAGCGTGCGTCCGCTTGGGGAGTTGCAATTCGGAGGCGTCGCGGGGTTGCTGTCCGCTCCGCTTGCGGTCATCGGCGGAGCCTCCGCGCTGCTCGCGTTCGCGCTCGGCTACGCTTGGCGCAGCCAGCAGATGCGCCGCCTGCGCGACCTGCGGGAGGCGGGAAGCGAAGGAGCGGGAGTTCCGGGCCGCTAGTCGCGGATGTCTTGCAGGAACCACTCCGTGGGGAGTTCCCGGGCGCGCCCTTCCGCTTTCGCCTTCTCGTAGACCGCGGCGCCGACCGCGGCGAACTGCAGGCCCTGGTTGCCGGTGTTGAGGTAGAGCGTGATCTGATCGCGGGAGGCCCGCGCGACGGCGCCGCTCGCGAGGTCGTTGAACGTCGGAACGGACGCGCCGCCCTCGGACGCCGGCCGCGCGTCGCGCAAACGGGCGGGAAGGCGCATCTTCTGCTCGTCCGTCCCCCCGATGTAGTCGCCCCGGTTGAAGCCCTCGCCCATGCCGCGGGCGTCGCCGTCGGGGCGCGAATGAGAGACGCCCTGCCGGATGATGACGTCGGCGCGCTCGAAGACGGCGGCGTCCAGTTCGCCGCGCACGTCCGTCACGTGCTGCCCCGGAGAGAGCCACTCGCCCTTGAGGGCGGGCTCCATCGCGTTGGTGCACGCGGCGACGATGTCGACGTCCTCGACGGCGGCCTCCGGCGTATCCACGGCGCGGACGTCGAGTTCGAGTTTGGCCGCCATCTCCTCGGCGTAGCGCTCGCGGTTGGCCTTCGTGGGGCTGAACACCTTGACGCTCCGAATGTCCCGGACGGCGGCGAACGCCTCGAGGTACGTCCGCGCCATTCCGCCGGAGCCGAGCATGCCGACGGTTTGGGAGTCGGGGCGCGAGAGGTACTTCACGCCGAGCCCTGCGCCTCCGCCGACGCGCATATGCTGGAGGATTCCGTCGTTGAGGAGCGCGAGCGGCTCGCCGTCGCGGGTGCTGAAGAGGAAGATCAAGCCGCAGTAGGTTCCGGGCTCGACGCAGTACTTCTCCTCTTTCCAGAAGCCGCGCTCGTCGCGGGGCCAATAGAGAACGTCGGACTTCATCCGGATGGCGAAGACGCCGAGCGCGTCGCTTGCGCCCTCCATCGTGCCCCAGCGGTAGTAGCCGTCGGGGCGTTCCGCCGGCATATAGAGGTCGATGCGCGGGCGGTGGACGGACTCGCCGGTGGGAAGCCCTCGGAAGGCGCGGTCTTGCGCCTCGATGCACTCGCTCATCGGCAGCAGCCGCTCGACGGTCGCGTTGTCTATGAACAGCATGCCATTCGCTCCTCGTTCGCCTGGCGCCCCGCCGCACTCGTCCGCACCGCCGTCCCACCGCAAGGCGCCGCGTCAATAATAGCAGGGCAGGGTAGGGGCTACGAGGGAGCGACCGCCTGCCCGCGTAGGCGGGAATCCAGTCGGCGTAAGGCGCCGCCCCGCCCTCTCCCGATGGCGGGAGAGGGCAGCCGCGCAGCGGCGGGCGCGGGTCGCCCCGCGAAAGCGAGAACCTACGGGGCTGCCGCCCCGCCCGCGTAGGGCGGGAACCCAGGAATAGAGGGGACGGGGCGCGGGGCGCCCCGTCGCGGCGCTTGCGCGCCGACTGGATTCCCGCCTACGCGGGAATGACGGTAGCGAGGGCGCGCCGCGTTCCGCGCGCCCTACCGATTCCGAAGGTCGCCGCCGAAGGGCGGGACGAAGTACTTCGTAGGGAAGGCGAGCCGCGCTTGCGCCGCCTCCCAGTCGGGCGGGGCGTCGCTGACGAATTCCACGTAGCAGGAGCCGGGCGCGGCGAACCGCATCGCCCGGGCATCGGCGTCCGGATGCGCGGCGGAGCCGGGGAACGCGAGCATCGCGTCGCGGTCCTCCCAGACGGTGTAGGAGTAGAACTTGCCGCTCCACCATTGCGCGCGGATGCCGCCGGCGTAGTATCCCTCCGCCTCGCGCGCTTCGCGGTAGAGGCGCATCGAGAGGCGCATATAGGGCAGCGTTTGGGCGCAACTCCGCAGGCGCGCGTATTCCACGACGTGCACCCGCGGCTTCGCTTCGTAGGGTTCGAACGACTGAACCAGAGGCGAGGCTCCTTCGCGCCGGCGCCGCGCTACGACATATGGACGCCGCCGTTGACTTCCAGCAGCGCCCCCGTCGCGTAGGTGGAGAGGTCGGAGCAGAAGAAGACGATCGGCCCAACGGCCTCCTCGACCGACGCGGCGCGCTTGAGCGGGATGAGGTCGAGCGCTTTGTTGCGCGCCGCCTCCGGTATGCCCTGCGCCGCCTCGCCGACGTACTCGCTCTGCGACTCCATCGCCCGCGTCATCCGCGTGTCGATGAATCCGAACGCCAGCGAGTTCGCCAGCACGTTGAACATCGCGCCCTCGAGCGCGAGCGTGCGCGTCAGCCCGGCGATTCCGGCTTTCGCCGCCGAGTAGTTCGCCTGCCCCAGATTGCCGAATCCGGACAGCGAAGAGATCGTCACGATGCGGCGCGCCGGAACCTCTTCGCCGCGCTCCTTCTCCTGACGGGCGTGCTCGCGCATCGTCTTGAAAGCGTCCCGCGCGACGCGGAACGTTCCGCCGAGGTGGACGTTCACGACGGCGTCGAACTGCTCGTCCGTCATCCGGTGGATCATGCCGTCCCAGAGGAAGCCCGCCGCCGTGACGGCGATGTGCAGCCCGCCGAAACGCTCGACCGCGAGCGCGGCCAGCCGCTCGCCGACATCGGGGTCGGCGACGGACGCCGCGAGCCCGGCTCCGCGCCCGCCCGCCTCTTCGATGAGCCGCAGCGTCTCGTCAAGCGGCCCCTGCTCGAGGTCGTTCGCCACGACGCTCGCGCCTTCTTTCGCCAGCCGGAGGGCGACTCCTTGCCCGATGCCGCGCCCCGCTCCGGTCACGATGGCCACGCGGCCTGCGATGCCTTCCACCATGCGCTCGCTCTCCTTGCGTCCTACCGTCATTCCCGCGTAGGCGGGAATCCAGCGCGGCGCGCCGCGCCGCTCCTCTCGGCTCGACGATGCCGCTTCCGCCAATTGCTCCCGCGGATTCGAGCCGCAGGCTATTGTACTCTGTCGCCCCGGAGGCGACCTTGCATAACTGATCGTTCGCGCGATTGGGCAGTTCCGCGCCGCTCCAATGGCCAATTCGCAATCGCACTTGCTGGGCAAGCCTCGCCCTGACCCACCTACGCAAGAACGGCGGCAGGTTATCCTAATGTTCCCTACGGATTGGCGCCGTCCGCGCAACAGGAGGCAGGGGTTATGACTGCGGAGAACGCGCGCGTTAGGTTGGACGCGCAGGGGCTCGTTGCGGCGGTCTGTCAGGACGAGGCCACCGGCGAGACGCTGATGGTCGCGTATATGAATCCGGAGGCGCTGGCGCGCACGCTGGCGACGGGCGAAATGCACTTCTACAGCCGCTCGCGGCAGGCGTTGTGGCGCAAGGGCGAAACGTCGGGCGCGTTCCTGCGCGTCGCATCGGCGGCGGTGGATTGCGACGGGGACGCGTTGCTCTTCAAGGTTCGGCCGGACGGCCCCGCGTGCCACACGGGGGCGCGCTCGTGCTTCTTCACGCCGCTTCCCGAATCGCCGGAGTGCGAGCGCGTCGAGTCCGGCGCCGGCGTGCTGGACGAACTCTTTCAGGTGATCCGGCAACGGCAGGCGGAGGCGCCCGAAGGCAGTTACACGGCGTCGCTGTTCGCAAGCGGGACGACGCGGATCGCGCAGAAGGTCGCGGAGGAGGGCGCGGAGGCCGCGCTGGCCGCCGCGACGAAAGACTCGGCGAGCCTCCCCGGCGAGGTCGCCGACCTCTTCTATCACGCGCTCGCGCTGCTCGCCGACGCGGGGCTCTCGCCGGAAGACGTTTGGGCGGAGTTGCGGAGCCGGCGCGGGTAGCGTATACTCTCGCCTACGCAAGCGATTTCGCTAAGGAGCGTCAATGGCGCACGTTGAGATCAGAGACGGCGAGCCGCCCGAGGCCATCGTGTCGCGGTTCCGCGCCGCGGTGACCCGCAACGGGATCCTCAAGGAGCACAAAGACCGGCGGTTCTTCCGCTCGAAGGGGGAGAAGGCGCGGCTCGCCGCCCGCCGCTCCGCCCGTCGCAGGCGGCGCTCCGGGGGGTAGGCGCCCCGCGCCCGGCGCGGGGGCAGTAGGCCGGGACGACGGCAGGGGAGCGCCGGCGATGACGCCTATTCGCATAGCCCTCGCGCAGATCAACTCCACCGTCGGCGACCTTCGCGGCAACGCCGACCGCATCCTCGAGTTCGCCCGCCGGGCCAAGGAGCGCGGGGCCGACGTCGTCGCCTTCCCCGAACTCGCGCTGCTCGGCTATCCGCCGGAAGACCTCCTTTTCAAGCGGCGCTTTCTCGCCGATTCGTGGGCGCTGCTGGAGGAGATCGCGCGGGAGGCCGCCGACGGCGCGACGCTCATCGTCGGCGCGGCCGAGTTCACCGACGGCGAGCCGTTCCATCCCGGCGCGGCGCCCTACCCCGACGACGCGCAAGGCCGCGTCCACAACGCCGCCGCCATCCTCCACGACCGCCGCGTCGCGGCCGTCTATCGCAAAATGATGCTCCCCAACTACGGCGTGTTCGACGAGGAGCGCTACTTCGCGCCCGGCGAGGAGCGCCCCGTCCACGAAATCAACGGCGCGCAAATCGGCGTCAACGTTTGCGAGGACATCTGGCGCGACCCCGGCCCCGCCGCCGTTCAGCGCCTCGCCGGCGCCCAGATCATCGTCAATATCAACGCCTCTCCCTACCATCGCGGACGGGGCGAGGAGCGCCGCGAACTGCTCGCCCGGCGCGCCCGCGAGCATCGCTGCTTCATCGCCTACGTCAATATGACCGGCGGGCAGGACGAACTCGTCTTCGACGGCCAAAGCGTCGCCTTCGACCCCGACGGCCAACTTATCGCGCGCGCGCCCCAGTTCGAGGAGGCGCTCCTGCTGCTCGACGTCGACCCGGAGGCTGCGGGCGCGCCCGATGCGGACGCGCTCCGCGCCAAGCCCGGCCTCGACGCGCTCGGCCCGCCGCGCCGAGTCTTTCTCTCCGCCGCCCCCGCCAGCGCGCCGCCCCGCGACCCCGTCCCGCCGTCCGTCGCCCCGGAACTCGACTCGCTCTCCGAGGTTCATCGCGCGCTCGTGACCGGAACGCGCGACTATGTTCGCAAGAGCGGCTTCTCCCGCGCCGTCGTCGGGCTCTCCGGCGGAGTGGACTCCGCGCTCACGCTCGCCGTCGCCGCCGAGGCGCTCGGCCCGGCCAACGTGACGGCCTACTTTATGCCGTCGCAATACACGTCCGGGCAATCGGGGGACGACGCCCGCGCGCTGGCCGCGAATCTCGGCGTCCGCCTCGCCGTCATTCCCATTCGCGCGTTGTTCGACGCCTACGCGGACGCGCTCGCCGGCGAGTTCGAGGGCACGGCGCCGGGCGTGGCGGAGGAGAATCTGCAGGCGCGCGTCCGCGGCAACCTGCTGATGGCCGCGTCCAACAAGTTCGGCTGGATCGTCCTCACGACCGGCAACAAGAGCGAAATGGCGACCGGCTACGCGACGCTTTACGGCGATATGGCCGGCGGATTCGCCGTCATCAAGGACGTTCCGAAGACGCTCGTCTTCCAACTCGCGCGCCATATCAACGAAACCGCCGGGCGCGAGGTCATTCCGAACGCGATCATCGTCCGCCCTCCCACCGCCGAACTCCGCCCCGATCAGAAAGACGAAGACTCGCTCCCGCCCTACGACGTTCTCGACCCCATCTTGGAGGCATACGTCGAGAACGACCGCAGCCGCGAGCGGATGATCGCCGACGGCATGCCGTCGGACGCCGTTGACCTTGCGATTAGCCTCGTTGACCGCAGCGAATACAAGCGCCGGCAAGCCCCGCCGGGCGTCAAGATCACGCGGCGCAACTTCGGGCGCGACCGCCGCCTCCCCATCGTCAACCGCTACCGGGAGGGGCCTTCGCATAACTCCCAGGGCCGGTAGGTTCCCGCTTGCGCGGCAGGGCGGGGGCGCAACCCGCGCGCGCCGCTACGCGGCTGCCCTCTCTCAGAAGGAGAGGGCGGAGAGGCGCCGCCTGGATTCCCGCCTACGCGGGAATGACGGGGCCCCAGGGCGAGCGGCGGGGGACGGGGCGGGAGGTCACGCACCCGTGCTATACTCTCCCGCAAGACCTCGGCGAAGGCGCAACGATGACAACCGCAACCGCAACACGAGCCGCGCCCGTAACGGCAAGCGAACTCCTCACGGCGGACGACCTCCTCCGTCTCTCCGCCGACGGCGTCCGCGGCGAACTCATCAGAGGAGCGTTGAGCGAAACGATGCCAGCAGGACTCCGGCACGGCCAAATCGCAGGGAGACTGACGGTCCGATTGGGCCTGTTCATCGAGTCCCGAAACTTGGGCGTCTACGCCGCCTCCGACTCCGGCGTCCTGCTCGAGCGCGACCCCGACACCGTCCGCGAGCCCGACTTCGCCTTCTTCTCGGCGGAGAAGATATCCCCGGACGCGGACGTTCCCGGCTACGCCGAAGTCGCCCCCGACCTCGTCGTCGAGATCGTCTCGCCTACCGACCGCCTCTCCGCCGTCAACGACAAGGCGCTGATGTGGCTGCGCTACGGCGTCCGCCTCGTCTGGGTCGTCCGCCCGGAGGAGCGCCTCATCGACGTCCACCGCGACGGCCATCCCGTGGTCACGCTTGACGAGAGCGGCGCCCTCGACGGGCACGACGTTCTCCCTGGTTTCTCCTGCGCCGTCCGCGAGGTGTTCGGCGGGTAAGCCAGGCCAATAATGCGGTGCTTCCGCCTCTCCGCCGTCATTCCCGCGAGGCGGGAACCTACTGGACAAGCCCCCCGCCTACACGCGAACCTCCTGTGCATCCCAATAACCGCGTGCGTGACAGAATCGGGGCGCCAAGCGCTTGACAGGCCGCCGCCCGCGAATGTATGTTCTTAAGCAGCCTCATCGGCGCGGAGCGCTTTGGCGTGAAGATCCATAAGACCATCCAGAGGCGCGTCCACTTGCGGCGCGGCGGCCACGAGCGGCTGGACTCCGCGCTGCGGATGTGCGCGGCGCTCTACAACGCCTCGCTGGAGCACTGGAAAACCGCCTACAAAACGACGCGCGACAACCCGAAGCCGCACTCCGTGACGTATGCGGAGCAGTCCAAGGACCTCACGGGCATCCGCAAAGACGACCCGGACGGGTGGGGCGCAATCAGCGTGGAAGTGGCGCGGGGCATCATCCGCAGGCGCGACCGCGCGTCGCAGGCGTTCTTCCGACGCTGCAAGGCCGGCGAGACGCCGGGCTACCCGCGCTTCAAGGCCAGCGCGCGATACCGCACGGTCTCCATCGACAACGTCTCTCCCTCGATGGTGCGGGTCGCCGGGACGAAGGCGCATATCCGCATCAAGGGGCTGCCCGTGATGGAGTTGCGCTGCAAGGCGCCGCTGCCGCCGAGCGAGTCGCTGAAGGCGATCCGCATCACGCGCTACCCGATTGGGGTCTACGCCTCGCTCACCTACGAGGTCGAGCAGGAGCCCTTGCCGGCGCCGCGCAAGGGGTCGGGGTCGCGCAAGGGCCGAGTTCGCGCACAGGAACTTAACGCCGTCGGCATCGATATGGGCGTCGCCTCAAAGCGCATGGCGCTCTCCAACGGCGAGTTCATCGAGCCCGTAGAGGCCGACCGTGAGCGCGAGCAGAGGCTGCAGCGCAAGTTGAGCCGCGCGCATGGCGGCGGCGTTTGGGCGAAGAAGCACCCGGGCAAGAAGTGGTCAAGGGGCTACCGCAAGAAGGCGGCGTCGCTCGCCCGCGAGCGGCATCGCAACCGCGTCCGCAACCGCAACAAGACGCACCGCATCACCACGAGCATCGTCCGCCGGCACGGCTTGATTTGCTTGGAGGACCTCAAGATTCGGAATATGACGCGCTCCGCGTCCGGCACGATGGACGAGCCGGGCAAGCGCGTGGCGCAGAAAAGGGGGTTGAACCGCTCGATACTGGAGCAAACCTGGGGCATTGCGCGTCAGCAGTTGACCTATAAGGCAGAATGGGCCGGTAGGGAGATTGTCGAGGTCGCCCCGCATCACACGAGCCAAAGGTGTTCAGCATGCGGCGTCGTTGACGGAAGCCAGCGCAAAGGCGAGCGGTACGCTTGCCGGAAGTGCGGCTACGAAGCGAACGCCGACGTGAACGCCGCGGTCAACATCTTGCGCGCGGGTCTGGAGCAACGCGAGGAGTCATTCGCCGGCGCGACCCCGCTCCGGGCCCGCGGCAGCCCGGTGAGACGGCTGCGAGTCCCGCAGGATGCTCTTACGGCGGGAAAGCGGGCCATCCAGCCTGCGCTCCTGCCGATGGACTCGGGATAGCAAGGGCGTCCCGCTGTACGGCGGGGGCGAACGCCCTGAGCACTCACCCATCTACTCCTTGTCCCAGAGGCGCCGCTCGCTGTACGGCGGGGGCGAACGCCCTGAGCACTCACCCGAAAGCAACGTCGTGAAGAGGATGGACGCGCTGTACGGCGGGGGCGAACGCCCTGAGCACTCACCTCAAGGTAGACGATGGCGGACCCGGCGAGCTGTACGGCGGGGGCGAACGCCCTGAGCACTCACCCAGGCGATGGAATGCGATATAGCCCCAGTGGCTGTACGGCGGGGGCGAACGCCCTGAGCACTCACCCCAGACCATCGTCGACCACGTCCGGGAGGGAGCTGTACGGCGGGGGCGAACGCCCTGAGCAACTCACCCAGGAACTCAAGGCCGCGACGCTGCGTAGGGGAATTTGACAAGCGGGGAAGGTTTGGAGTAGGCTTGCCGCATGGCCACTATGGATGACACGGACCAGCGGTTTGCGCAAGCGCTGGCGGAGCTGGACGCCGAGCAAGCGGCTCGGCGCGCGGCTCGGCGCGCGGGCGCGGCCCCTGCGCCTGCCCAGGGAGGGGCGGCGCCGCAACAGACTGGCGCGCCTGTGCCTGACCAGGGGTTCCATGAGCGCCTGGCGTCCTTCCAAAAGTCGTCGAGGGACAACCTGCCGGACGACGTGAAGAAGGAGTTGGCGGAGGTTTCCCGCTTGCGGAAACTGGTGCATGACGCGGCGCCGAAGGAGGACGACATCAACTATGTCGCCACGGCCGGCGGGATGAGTGAGGTTGTCAGAGACGCTATTGTCGAAAAAAGCCAGCGCAAACGGGAGAGAGGAGCGGCTGTCTCCCAAGCCGGCAAATACGTTGCGCCCGCATGGAGGTTGGATGGGTTCCATTGCCCGCATTGCAGTGCCTACGCAGAGCAGAACTGGGAAGAGGTGTACGTTGCGGGGCAGCCCCGGCCTATTCGCGGGTGCCTCTTGGCGTTCTGCGCGTACTGCAATGACAGGTCAATTTGGGTTGAGGAGCGCCAAGTGTGGCCGATCACGCTGACGGGGCCTCTCCCCAACGAAGACCTGGGCGAAGGCATCGTGGACTTGTACAACGAGGCCCGATCAGTGGCATCTCAGTCGCCGCGGAGCGCCGCCGCCCTTCTGCGCCTCTGCACGGAGATGCTCGTTAAGCGCCTGTGCAAGGAGTCGAATGTCCCTTGGATTAACTTGAACGACGGCATAGGCCAACTCGCGCAACGGGGGCTTCCCCAGCAGATACAGCAGGCGCTTGACACGCTCCGCGTCATCGGGAACGCGGCCGTCCATCCGGGCCAGGTGGACTTGACGGATGACCTCGAAACCGTCGAAGGCCTTTTCGAGTTCCTCAACCTCATTGCCAACGACTGTATCACCCAACCGAGAACAGTCGACAGAGCTTACGCCAACAAGGTGCCTGTGGAAAAACGCCAGGCCATAGAGAAGAGGGACGGCAAGACGCGGGAAGCGCAGCGCGGGGGTTGCCTACCGCCCCGGCGGACCCTCGCGCCCGCTACTGGGCGACGCGGAACTGCTCGGCGACGCGGTAAAACGCGATCATATCGTCCGGGGTTCTTGGGGATTTCTCCAGCCCGGCGCAGATGCGGTCGAGGATTTCGGCGGCGACCGGGGCTTGAGGATCGATCAGCCCTCGCTCCTCTCGGCGGCGCAGGTACGCCGCGTCCCTGACGCGCGCTCTGCGGTAGGCCGCGTAACTGGGGCGCGTGATGAAAGCGTGCTCGCCGACGTCGAGTCTGCAAGCGAGGTCGTCGCTCCGGCTGCCCCGTATGGAGGAGATGGTCACGAGCAGCACGCTTTCGCTAGGGTAGCCGGGCGCTGAAAGCGCGCCGGTCAACGCGATATGCAGATGCGCCGACCGACCGCGCGTCGGCATAAGGAAGGCGGCTCCTCGCTCAAGCGCGAGCAACCCGCGTTCCCTGGACGGCTTGCTCCCGCAGCCATTCGTCGTAGTCGGCGTCGAGGCGGTCTTCGTCTTCCTCTTCTTCGACGAGCGCTTGCGCTTCATCATGAGGCATTCCGAGTCCCTTCGTGAGGAGCGCGTAACGTTCGATGGGCTTGGAGGAGCCGCGCGGGTCTTCCCACTCGCCGAAGGCATGCGTCGCCCTCGAGAGTTCTTTGGAGCCCGCCCCGCCGAGCCGCCGCCAGACGTTGTCAATCACGCTGCGGTCGGCCTTGCTGAGGGAGCCCATCGGAGTCTCCTCGGTTACGCCCGGGGCGAGTTCCAGCGTCTTGCCGCGGAGCGGGCCGACATGCGCCGACCAGTCGGCGGCCTCGCGCTTGCCGATCATCAGGTCGTGCGCGCCGGAGAGGACGGGGCCTTGCGGCATTGAGACCATGCGGTCGCGCGTGATCGGCGCGCCGTGGATCCGGTAGGACTCGCGGTCGGCGATGTAGAGGAGTTTCATCAGTTTGACGCGGGACATCGCCCCGCCTGCCTTGAGCAGGAACAGGGCCGCCGCCTGGGCCGCTCTCTTCGCCTGCATTGGACTCCTCCTCGCTCCGAATGCCCCCTCATCGTACTCCGCCGGAGCGAAGTTTGTCATCGGGCGCGTGTCGCGGGGGGTTACGCAAAGGGCGCCGTCGCGCGCTGGATTCCCGCCTACGCGGGCAGGGCGGTGGATTATGCAAGGTCTCCGGGGACGGGCGCTGACGCGAGGGCGCGGCGTTCCCTTCCCGCGGCCTACCTTCCCCACCTCGTTGCGCGCTCCATAAAGACATTGGGGTTGGCGCGCCACTCCGCGTAGCCGACGCCACGGTCGCGCGGCGGGGGCGAACGCCCTGAGCCGAGGCGTGCTATACTCCCCCACCGGAGGACATTGAACGATGGCAATGCCGTTCGGGCCGTTCCTGCAAAGCATCACGCCGAGGGGGCTCCTCTCGTTCGGGCCGGACACGGAACCGCTCGAACTGCGCCCGCTCAACGTGCTCATCGGGCCGAACGGCTCCGGCAAGTCCAACCTGCTCGACGTGATCCGCTTGGTCCGGAGCCTGCCGACCGCGCAGCCTCCCCTTTTGGGCGGGGACCGTGAAGGCTGGGCATGGGACGGCCCTACGCCGAACCCCAACCCTTCTTTGGAACTGGCGGTGCCGTCGGTCACTCACCGGTCGCAGAGTTTTCGTCATCGCCTAGAATTTCAGAAAAACGACCTTCGGCACGAAGAGGTTGTCCAGTCTTCTCGCGTTCGGTCTGGCTCCTCCGCTTCCAAGAGCAAGACGCTCTACCGAGCGGACATGTTGAAACGCGAAGCCCAATTGCTTGCCCGCGACGGCAACACCATCGACATCCACTGGCGCGACTTGGTGCCGCACCAGTCTGCCTTGGCCCAGTTTCGTTCCTTCAGGGATTACCCGGGAATAACCGGCATGGGTTTCAGGTACGAACGGATCCACATCTACGATGCTTGGGAATCCGGCAGAGAATCGGCGATCCGAACGGCGCAACCTGTTGACGTACGCGGTGACCTCTTGCTTGAAGACTACTCCAACTTATACCGCTTCATCAGCCAGATTGGGACAACCCCCAAGTACAAACGGCAGATCATTGAAGGGCTGCGCGAGTTGTACCCACGGTTCACCGACTACGAAGTTATCCCTATGGGCAAACTGGCTCAGCTATTCTTTACGGAAGGGGACATATCAATTCCCGCCAAGCGGCTTTCCGACGGGACGCTACGCTACCTTTGCCTGCTGGCGATTCTGTACAACCCCAAGCCGCCGCCGTTGGTGTGCCTCGAGGAACCGGAGTTGGGGCTGCACCCGGACATCGTGTCGGGCTTGGCGAAGCATCTGCTCGCGGCGAGCGAGCGCATGCAACTGATCGTCACGACGCACTCCGACATCCTCATAGACGCGCTGTCGGAAACGCCGGAGTCCATCGTCGTGTTCGAGAACGAGGACGGCTCGACGCGGATGAAGCGCCTCGACGCGAACGAGTTGAAAGTCTGGCTGGAGGATTACCGGCTTGGCCGCCTTTGGATGAGCGGTCAGATCGGAGGCACACGCTGGTGAGCGTCAAACTCTATGTGGAAGGCGGCGGGGACAGCGACCTTGACTCCAAGTGCCGCCGGGGTTTCCAAGAATTGCTGAAGAAGGCGGGCTTCGGCGGACGCTTGCCGAGGGTGGTCGCTTGCGGAACAAGACTCGCCGCGTTCGATAAGTTCGAGAACGCGCTACGCTACGCGCTCCGCAACGGCGACGAATACCCCATCCTCCTCGTGGATAGCGAGGATCCGGTGGATGGCGCCGATCAGCCGGACGCAGCGACGGACGGCGCGTGGCGGCACCTTACGCGGCGCGACGGCTGGGAGCGGCCCCGGGGCGCGCAGGACGACCAGGCGCAACTGATGGTGACGACGATGGAGACGTGGCTGGTCGCGGACAGGCCGGCGGTCATCGCCTACTTTCCCGGCATGAACGAGAACGCGCTGCCGCCGGACTCTGAGTTGGAGAGCCGCAGGAAGCGCGATGTCATCGACGACGGTTTGCGAAGGGCAACCCAGCGGTCGAGCAAGGGCCGCTACGACAAGGGCAAGCACTCGTTCGATCTGCTGGGGCGGGTTGCCCCGGCCGAACTGAGGCGCAGGCTGCCGCACTTCCGCCGCTTCGTCGATGCGCTGGACTCGAGGCTGTCGGCGCCCTAGCGCGCGGCCTACCTTCCCCACATCCTCGCGCGCTCCATAAAGACATTGGGGTTGGCGCGCCACTCCGCGTAGCCGACGCCGCGGTTGTCGGTTAGATAGTTGAGCGCGTCGTTCAGGCAGGCGAGTAGGCCCGTCCGCGAGGCGGCGACGGTGAAGCCGCCGTATTCGGACGCCGGGTCGAGACCGGTCACCGCGAACTCGCCGTCCGAGGCCTGCGCCGCGTCCCGGTTGCCGATTTCGCCGCGCGCGATGGCGTCTATCTCGCCGTCGCGGAGCGCGTCCAGCAGTTCGTTCTCCCCCAGTTCGTCGCCGAGGTAGACCACCTGCGGCTTGCCGTCGTCCGGCGGCGCGAGGGATGTTCTGCCCTCCAGCGCGGGCGACGCCGACGCCGCGGTGATCGCGTAGGCCGCCGTTCCGTCGGCGACGACTTCGCCTGAGGGCGCGGCGACGCGGGTTCCGGCGGCGAGCGTCCCGTCGGCGTCGGCGAGCCCGGTCAACTGCAGCAGGCGGGCTTCGCCGGTGGTGCCGGCGAGGACGCCGACGCGCGCGACGCTCGTCAGATCGGCGTGCGACGCCCACCGAGCCGCGTCGTCCGCCCGGACGAGGAGCGATT
Organism: Dehalococcoidia bacterium; assembly: GCA_965242755.1. Lineage (GTDB taxonomy): Bacteria > Chloroflexota > Dehalococcoidia > Lucifugimonadales > Australimonadaceae > Bin16. Next base: position 383,451 of record OZ251500.1, read on the forward strand.
GGCGGAAGGCGACGTGGCCGTCGGTGAACGCGACTTTGACGGCGCCGGATGCGTCGCGCGTTCGGGATTCGAGGATCGTGATGCCGCCGCCCACGACGTCGAACTCGCCGTCGGAGCGCAGCCAGATGCCGTCCCACTCGGCGATGGGGGAGCGCGCGAACGCCAGCCTCGCGCCGTTCATCGCCGCCAGCGCGCGCGCGAGGTCGGCCTCGTAGCCGCGGTGCTCGCGGAAGCCGGGCGAGTCGAGGTCTTCCTCGTTCGCGCTGTAACTCATCGGCTTGAAAAAGGCGTAGAACCCGAACGTAAGCGGCTGGTCAACGCCGTCGCAGGAGGCGGGGTTGGCGGGAGGCAGAGGCGCGGGCTTAATCATGAGCGCGGCGGTCGCGGGGCCTCCCACGACGGCGTACACGCCCGCCTCGAGTCCGTCGAGGCTGACGTCGAGGAAGGCTACGCCGCCGTCGTTGGCGGTCGCCGCGCCGATGTTGCGCCGCGCTCCGTCGCCGGACACGAGCGTCACGTTGATCTCCTCGCCTGCGCCGAAGCCGGTGAAGATTGCGACGGCGCTCACGGGGCGGTTGGCCGCGAACACGCTCCGCGTCAGCGTGACCGCCCTTGCGCTGCCGTCCTGCCCGGGAGTTCCGGGCGTCCCTGGGAGTCCCGCCGCGCCGGGTGCGCCGTCCGCGCCTGATGATCCACGCGGGCCGCGCGCGCCTGCGGGGCCTTGCGGTCCATCCGCGCCCGACGCGCCTGCGGGGCCTCGCGGACCGACCTCGCCTGGGGCGCCCGCGGATCCTTGCGGGCCTACGGGGCCTCTCGCGCCGTCCGCGCCGCTGCACGCGGCGGCCAACAGACCCGCCAGCGCAACGCCCAGCGCAAGCGCCGCGCCCCTCTCAATGCAACGTTTCATCAACCACTCCCGGCAATGGCGCCGAACCGATGGGAAACGCTATCACTGCGCTCCGTTCATCGTCAAATCCGCGCGCTTCGTTTGGCGGGGAAGGTCCGGCCAGTGGGCCCGCTTTCGCGGGCATGGCGGCAATCCTCACCCGCCGCTTCGCGGCTGCCCTCTCCCGCCATCGGGAGAGGGCAGGGTTGGCGCTCCGCGCCCGCCGTAGGCCGCAGGGCAAACGCCGTCGCGGAGCGCTATCATTACGTAGGCCGCCCGCTCAATCGCGGGCGTTGCCCTATCCGCTTGATTGCGGCGCCCGCCGCCAAAATTGCGCTCCGCTATAGGTGAACGATGCCATCCAGTGAGAAACGCTATAAGCCCGTCTCCAGCAAGGTGAATTTCCCCGATCTGGAGGCTGCGATTCTGGAGCGGTGGCGCGACGAGGATCTGCTGCGGGAGGTCGAGCGCGTCCGCGCCGGGGCGCCGCTGTTCGTGTTCTACGAGGGGCCGCCGACGGCCAACGGCAGCCCGGGCATTCATCACGTGCTGTCGCGCTCGTTCAAGGACGTGATCCTGCGCTACAAGACGATGCGCGGCTTCCGCCCCGTCCGCCGCGGCGGCTGGGACACGCACGGCCTGCCCGTCGAGTTGGAGGTCGAGAAGGAACTGGGGATCTCCAGCAAGCAGGAGATCGAGGCGTTCGGCATCGAGGAGTTCAACCGGCGGTGCCGCGAAAGCGTGTTCCGCTACGTGGGCGATTGGGAGGCGATGACGGAGCGGGCGGGCGTCTGGCTCGATATGGACGACGCCTACGTGACCTACGACAACTCCTACATCGAGTCGGCGTGGGGGGTGTTCAAGCGGCTGTGGGATCAGGGGCTGGTGTACGAGGATTACCGGGTGACGCCCCACTGCCCGCGCTGCGCGACGAGCCTCAGTTCGCACGAGGTGGCGTTGGGCTATCAGGAGGACACGCCTGACCCAAGCGTGTACGTTCGCTTTCCGATCAGCGCGGGGCCGTCGTTGCGGCACGGGGCGTCGGCGGAGGCGCTGGCGCGGCTCGGCTACGACGGGGAGCGATGGACTGCGCCGCGCCCGGCGTTCCTCGCTTGGACGACGACGCCGTGGACGCTGACGGCCAACCTCGCGCTGGCGGTCGGCCCCGACGAGCGGTACGTCCTCACGGAGAGCGAGGAGACGGGGGAGCGCGTCATCGTCGCGGGCGCGCTGGCGGAGCGCGTTTTGGGCGAGGGATGGACGGCGATGGACGAGTTCTCCGGCGCCGACTTCACGGGAGTCGAGTACGACGCGCCCTACGTGAGTTCGTCGCTGCGTGGGCACGCGCATCGCGTTTTGCCCGCCGATTACGTGACGACCGCGGACGGCACGGGAGTCGTGCATACGGCGGTCGCCTACGGCGCGGAGGACGCGGAACTAGGAAGAGCCCACGGCTTCGAAACCGTCCATACGGTCGACCTGCATGGCGTGGTGGCGGACGGCTTCCCCGGAGCGGGGAAGTTCGTGAAGGAGGCGGACCGCGACATCATCCGCGACTTGGATGAGCGGGGGCTGCTGTTCCGCGACGCATCGCCCTACCGCCACACGTATCCGTTCTGCTGGCGGTGCGGAACGCCGCTGCTGTACTACGCGAAGACGTCGTGGCATATCCGCACGACAGCGCGGAAAGCGGAGATGCTCGCGGGCAACCGCTCCATCAACTGGGTTCCCGGGCACATCAAGGAGGGGCGCTTCGGCGAGTGGCTTCGCAACAACGTGGACTGGTCGGTCTCGCGGGAGCGGTATTGGGGCACGCCCATTCCGATTTGGCGGTGCGCCGAGCATCCCGAGCGCATCGAGGTCGCGGGCTCCGCCGCGGATCTCGCGGAACGGGCGACGGACGAAACGCGCCCGCTGCTGGACGGCCTTGATCTGCACCGCCCGTTCGTGGACCGCATCGAATTGCGGTGCGAATGCGGTGGCGCGATGCGGCGCGTCCCGGAGGTGGCGGACGCTTGGTACGACTCCGGCGCGATGCCATTCGCGCAGTGGGACTACCCCGTGACGGTGAAGGGGCCGGGCGGCGCGGAGATCACGCTGAACGATATGGACGATCTGATCGCCAGCCCGCTGTTCCCCGCGAACTACATTACGGAGGCGGTGGATCAGACGCGCGGCTGGTTCTACAGCCTGCTTGCGCTTTCGACGCTCATCGCGGGGAAGCCGTCCTATGAGAGTTGCCTCGTGCTCGGTCTCATTCTCGACGGCAACGGCGAGAAGATGTCCAAGTCGCGGGGGAACGTCGTGGATCCGTGGGCGGTGATGAACGAGCACGGGGCGGACGCGCTGCGCTGGTATCTCTTCACCGCGGCGCCCGCCGCCGATGCGCGCCGCTTCTCGTCCGATCTCGTGAAGGAGACGCTGCGCCAGTTCCTGCTGACGCTCTGGAACACCTACTCGTTCTTCGTGACCTACGCCAACATCGACGGCTTCGACCCCTCGGCGCACGCGGCCTATTGGAGGGACGGGCGCGTCGGGTCGCCCGCGCTCGCGGACGCGCCGCCGAACGAACTCGACCGGTGGATCGTCTCGGAACTGAACGGGCTGACGGCCGCGGTCGCCGCCGATTTGGACGCGCTCAATCCCACCGGCGCGGGGCGGCGCATTCAGGAGTTCGTCAACCTGCTCTCCAACTGGCACGTCCGGCGGAGCCGCCGCCGCTTTTGGAAGGCGGAGAACGACGACGACAAGACGCGGGCCTACGCGGCGCTCTACTCTTGCCTGCTGACGCTCGCCAAACTGATCGCGCCGCTGACGCCGTTCGTCGCGGACGAGATGTTCCGCAACCTCGCGCCGGACGGCGCGGCGCGCAGCGTCCACTTAGAGGACTTCCCCGAGGCCGACGCATCGCTCGTGGACGGGCGGCTCGACCGGGCGGTTCGGCTTGCGATGCGGATCGCGAGTTTGGGGCGGAACGCGCGGAGCAGGAGCGGCGTGAAGGTGCGCCAGCCGCTTTCGCGCGTCCTCGTCTGCGTCCGCCCGGAGGACGCGGAACTGCTGCCGCTCGTCTCCCCGCAGATCATTGACGAGCTGAACGTGAAGGCGCTGGAGACGGCGGAGGCGGACGCGATAGCGGCGTTCTCGATCAAGCCGAATTTGCCCGCGCTGGGACCGAAACTGGGCGCGCGGATCGGGGAGGCGCGGAGCGCCGTCGCATCGGCGGACGCTGCGGCCGTCGCGGGCGCGCTGCGCGTCGGTCGGAGCGTCGAAATCGGCGGCTTCGCGTTCGAGCCTGGCGACTTGCTGGTCGAGGCGTCGGATAGGCCCGGCATCGCCGCGGCGTCGGACGGCGCGCTGATCGTCGGGATAGACGTCGCGCTCACGCCGGAACTGCGCGAGGAGGGCATCGCGCGGGAGTTCGTGCACTGCATTCAGAATATGCGGAAGGCGGCGGGGTTCAAGATCGAGGACCGCATCGTCACTTCCGTGTCCGCCGCCGCCGGTGCTCCCGCCGACGAGGCGTTGCGCGCGCTAGCGGCGCAAGAGGCGTACGTCCGTCGGGAGACGCTGAGCGAGGAGTTGCGTATCGGGTCGCCGCCTCCGCCCGCCGCCCACGTCGAGGAGCATACGCTGGAGGGCGCCGCGCTCGTCGTGGGGGTCGCGCGGGAGTAGGCGGGGAGGCGTTAGGCGCGCGGGCCGAAGCAGGTGTTGCTCCGCAGGAGGCGCTTGTGCGAGTCGCGGATGTCTTTGCGCTCCGTTGTTGAGTAGTTTCTGCCGTTGACCTTGCGGAAGTCCTTCTGCAGAGCCTGGTCGTTCGTGAAGAGCAGGCGGGTTCCACTCAACTGCGCCAACGCGATGACGTGGAGGTCATTGGACTCCCAATTCCGCTCTGGGGCGATGCGCGCGACCTCTTGGTCAACCGCGTCGTCGGCGATGCGGACAGCGCGGCCTGTTCTCAGCGCCGAGCGAAGCCACTGGACGAACTCGTTTCGCGCGCTCAACTCGCGGAGAAGTTTGCCGCCCACCACGAGTTTGTTGCCTCTCTCTAACCATTCGGCGAAGCGCTTGCCCGCTTCCGGCCTCTCGCTGCCTCCGAAAACCTCATGGCTGACGTTGGCGTCTACGATGGCGCACATCGCGCTAAATCCCAATCGACCGATTGGTTTCTTCGAGGAAAAACTGGCCGTAACTTGGCGGCGCGCCGAGCAGGTTTCCCTGCTCATCTATGCGGAGCGAGTGTATCTTAACGTCCGATCCCGTGCGCTCGAAATAGAGGATGGAAACGTCCTCGGGTTTGAGGCTCGTTTTCTTGTCGCGAACGTCCATTCGCACGCGATCTATGATGTAGTCGCTGTGCGTTTCGACGATGAGTTGGCGTTGCATATGCTCGTTGTCTTTCTGTTCGGTAACAGAGCAAAATAGGCTTCCTAACGCGGCTTGCGCGCTTGGATGGAGGTGAGTTTCAGGCTGTTGCAGAAGAAATGCAGCAGGAGCTTTCTTATTCTGATGGAGAAGAATAGTCATCTTCGGGATCGCTTGACTCACGCCATAGCCGACATCAATCCAATTTCTCCAAACTCCCTTACCACGGTTACTGAATTTACGGACTTGAACCTCAAAAGGAGCCATTACGCCGCCACCAAAAGGCTTGATCCTAATTTCATTAAAAAGGCCGGCCTCAGTAGCGAATTTCTCTATATCGTTCTTGAGAGTCCACCAAGCGTTTTGGTCACTCCGGCGCAAGTCGGGAAAATATGTAACCACCTCCTGGTCTCGCCCTGGCACGTAGACACGCAAAGGTCGTCCTTCGATTGGCCCGCTAGAGACCGGCTGCATAGGCATGAACTGGTTGATTTCCTTTTCCATCTCCGCTATGGCTGCGAAAACGCTAGCGTCAGGGTCATTCCCGTTGACGAGGCGAAGCCACGGCCCCGGACCGCTCTCCCTCCGTGAAGCGTTTGGAATATCCTGTAGAATTCGAGAAATCACTAGCAAGCTAGAAGCATCATACCGTTCCAAGTTTTCGATGGTGTATGTCCATTCCATTCCTTGTACGCCAATTTTTATGCGCGGATTCTCCGTGGCGACGGCATCCCTCGGCGTGGCCGGCCCGGGTGGGCTCTCGTCGGCTTGCGCGCGTGAGGTAGCCGATGTACGCCAGCGGCCGGACTCAACGCCTGCGCTTGCGCGGTGGGTCTTTTCGCATATCCAGCGGCCAAATCTGAAACCGCTCGTAGGGTGTGGTGGAGCCATCGGCCGCCTGCCCTTCGGGAAACCCGTTGAAGACTCCTATGTCCCCGCTCGTTACTCCCCGGCTAACGTCCAGTTCGGCGATGAACGTGCCGTTGATATAGACCAACGCAGTGTCCCCACAGGCCATCAGGAGGAGGTTGTTGCGTCCTTCTGCTGCAGGTATCGAAGGTGAAACGCCATTGTCTTCGTAGAACACCTCCCCGTCTATTGTGGTCTCGTGCACCCACTTGCCCCTGCTGTCGATTGCGAATACTTGAGAACTGCCATGGGCGTACTCACGGAAAGTGATTCCGTAGTCCCATGCCATCGGATAAGGAGCGCTGAACGTTGCGCTAGCAATAAAATCTGTGACGCCAACGTTGAAGAGAGCATCGGAGATATGTTCTACGGCTCCCTTCGCCTGAAAATTTATGATATTGGTCGACAGCCCGTAGGCATGGACATCGCCCTTAGTCGGCTCACTGCTGAGGTTCAATTCCGCAACGTAATGGTCATTGAGGAAGAACCAGCCGATGTCGCCCAGCGCAACGAGGCGGAGTTCGTTGGATTCGCGGGCGCCTCTCCGCAGCGCAGAGGATTCGCCGGAATTCAAACGCTGGTCTAATTCGGAGCCTTCCCTTACGCTATGGAGCCATGTGCGATCGTTCCGTACGGCGATTGCGTGGAATTTGTTTCCGCCTGCATGACGGAATCGGAATTCGCATCCCCATGCTCCGACGGGTTCGTCGGGCTTTTTGAATTTCGCCACTGCAACGAAGTTTTCGACCGACAAACCCGCGGTCTGCCACTGAGTATTACTGCCTCGAAATGCGGGCGCTCCCTTAGTGGAGGGCGAGTGGCTGGAACTCTCCCATACCCGCGTATGGCTGGGAGTTCGCCCGAACCTCGACAGCCTCTTTAGGTCAGGGAACAGTTCGCATATCGTAGCCGACGACACAGCGAGCCCGTACCCCACCAAGGGCCTGCTTGAATAGGATGTCTGTTCTTGACGAGATGTGTTGATTCCGACGACGTATCCGTCCTTCTGCAGGCACAACGGACCGCCGCTGTTGCCGGGGTTTAACGTCGCGGTGGTCTGAATGACTTCTCGTTCCCTTGAAATTTGGGGGTAGATGCGTGAGAGCACTCCCCTCGTGATCGATAGGCCGGGACCAGGCGGGTATCCCATAGCGAACAGGGGAACACCCTGTTTGAGGTTGCTCGAATCTCCTAACCTGGCTGCGCGGAAGGCGCCCGGACCGCGGACGCTGAGGAGAGCAATGTCCACCGTCTCGCTGGAGCCGATGACTACTGCAGGGTAGGTTCGCAAGTCATCGGTTTGCACGTCGATGCTCGTGGCGTCACAAATGACGTGGTGGTTGGTAAGGACCAACGCGCCATCGTCAGGGTCAGTATTCACGATGACGCCCGAACCAAACCCTTCCGGCGTAAGCACTTTGACGACGCTAGGCCGCACCTGGTCCACCACTGATGTTAGGTCAGCGTTCACCATCGATGATGTCCTCGTTACGGGTTAGGCGGGGAGAGGAGCCGCAACCCCTCCCCCCACGCCACTCCTACCCCCGATTGCTCGCCACGACCTCCTCGGCGTGGCCGGCCCACGTGTCGAGCACGCTTTGGATGTCGCCCTTGAGGGACTCGCTCTCGCCGGCTTGAGCGGTGAAGTAGACGGCGAGGCGGCCGACCTCTTGCAGGGACGGCCAGCGCTCCAGAGGGAGTTCGATGCTGCGGTTGCGCTCCGGGTCGCGGATGACGTTCAGCGGGTCGCCGCCGTCCTCGACGATCTGCATCTGCTCCGTCAGTTGCTTGCGGAGGAGTATGACGCCGCGGTCGGACTCGCCCAACTTTTCGCGGACGCGGTCGGCGTTCGGGCCTTGCGTGATCCAGGCGACGAAGTCCTGGTGGTTGACGAGGTCGGGGATGAGGGCGCCGCTCTCGTCGCGGATCGGGACGATGAAGTGGGGGATTTTCTCCTGCTTGGGGAGCGTCGTCCCCGGCGCGGCCTTGTAGAAGAACCACGTGATGTGGAGCGTGGTCACGTCGTCCACCGGGGTGCGGTACTGGAAGTTGCATTTCACGCCGTCGCCGACGAAGAGGATGTTGGGGAAGAGCGCGGGGTGGCCGACCTTCCAGTCGTGGTCGTCTTCGGTGGTGCCTTCGACGACGCGGCGCTTGATGATGCCGTGCTCGAATTCGGTGAAGCCGATCTTCTTGTGGTTGCGCGGAATGATGGGGCTGACGTCGGGGTCGCCGCCGAGCGCGACGGCCTTTTCGCGCTGCTGGACGACGCCCCAGTAGCCGTGCAGCCATTCGAGATGCACGGGGTCGTGGGAGTTCTCTTGGCACTGCAGCCAGTTGCAGGGGAGTTCGGCGATGCCGATGTCGGAGTAGCCGTTTTCGTAGGCGAAGGGCTCCCACATCGGAATGAGGGGCGCGGGGGACGGCCCCATATAGGCCCAGAGCATGCCGGCGAGTTCGCGCACGGGGTAGGCGGCGACCTTCACCTTCTCCTTGAAGCGCCCGTCGGGATGGACGGTCTCCTCGAACGGCTGCTCGATGCACTGGCCGGTTTCGTCCATCATCCAGCCGTGGTACATGCAGCGGAGGCCGCTCTCCTCGGGGATGCCGTAGGAGAGGTCGACGCGGCGGTGGGGGCAGAAGCGCTCGATGAGGCCGAGCGTGCCCGACTTGTCCTTGTAGAGGACGAGGTCTTCGCCGAGGAGTCGGACGGGCTTGGTGGGGCGCTCGTCGAGTTCCGTCGCGGCGGCGAAGGGGTGCCAGTAGCGGCGCATGAGTTCGCCCATCGGGGTGCCGGGCCCGACCTGCGTCAAGCGTTCGTTGTCCTGCGCGGAGAGCATCGTCTCATCTCCTCCCTGTGTTCCATGCTGCCGATTCAGTCCGCCTAAGGCGGATTGTAGCGCTTTAGCGCAAGCGGGGGGTGGGGAGCGTTGCGCGAGGCATTGGCGCTGCGCGGCGGGATGGGTTCGCGGCTGCGCGGGAATGACGGGACCGGGCGGCGCTATCGCGGCGGGTTGGGTTCGCGGCTGCGTGGGCAGGGCGGCGGGCGTAGGCGCCGTCCCTAGCGCTCTGCGAGGCCGCGGACTCGATGGATGTCCTAGGGCGCAACGTTGTCCAGTGAGTTCCCGAGGCTTAGCCTCGGGCGGCGACGGCGTCCTCTATCTGCCGGAGCACGTCGTCGTCGGGGCGCGTGACGTCTATGTCGGCGCGGAAGGGCTGCTTTACGCCCTTCACCGAGAGCGAGTAGTAGACCTCCAGCCGGTTGTCCTCCGGGTCGCGGAAGTAGACGCTGGCGGTGTTGCCGTGCGTCACGACGGAGTCGATGGTCACGCCCTCGTCCTGAAAGCGGCGGTGGAACTCGCGCACGTCCGCCACGCTGTCGGCGTGGAAGGAGACCTGCTGCACGACCTTGACCTCGGGGTCGCCGGTTCTGCCTTTCATGAGGAACAACTCGTGGTGCTCCTCGTCCGGCCTTGCGGAGAGGAAGACCATTTGCCGCTCGGCGCTCTCGTCGGTGACGGTCATGCCGAGCACGCGGACATAGAAGTCCCGCATCGCGTCGAGGTCGTTCACGAACAGGCCGACATGCCCCAACGAACTGACTTTCGGCATAGCGTTTTCTCCTTTCGCCATCGCCCGCGCCCCTTCTCGCCAGCGCGGGGACTTTGCATAGCCTCGCCGAAGCGCGCCTGGCGGCGCGCCGCCTCAATTTTCGGAACTTTGTTCCCTCGACTCCTGCGAGCCGGAGGAGGCGGCCTCCCCCGCTCGCTACCGCGAATCCTCGATTCGCCGAATGAACGCCCGAACGTGCGGGATCATCTCGTCGGCGGCGTTGAAGGCGGAGAGGTGCGTGTGGCCCTCGAGGACGAGAAGCGCGGCGTTGGGCGCGAGCGACGCGGAGCGCTTGGTGAGTTCGTGGTTGCGCGGCATCGGATAGTCGTCCTCCGTGCCGGTGTAGACGAGCGCGGGGAGCGTCATATTGCGGATGTCCTCGTCCGACGCGCCCCAGTCGAGGTTGGCGATCTGCTGCGCGGCGTAGGCGTCCTTGTCGTTGGCGAGCAGGCGCTCCTTGCGCTCTTCGGGCAGCGGCCCCTGGTCCATCTCCATCGCCGCGATGTAGACGTCCATCCCAAGGCGCATCAGTTTGGCCCGCGCCTCCCAGCGGACGCGGTCGATCTCCGGCACGTCGGGCGACAGCACGGGGTACGCGCCGAGGATGAGCCCGTGGAAGCGATGGGGCGCCAGCATGCCGACGGCCCAGCCGATGCTCGCGCCCATCGAGAAGCCCCAGTAGTACGCCTTCTCGACGCCGAGGTCGTCCAGCACGGCGGTGACGTCCGACACCTTCGCGGCGCGTCCGTACTGCGCCGGGTCTTTGAGTTTGTCGCTCCGCCCGAACCCGCGCGAGTCGATCAGGACAACCTTGAACTCGCCGGAGAGTTTCTCCGGGTAGTCGGCCTGCCGCCAGTCTTTCGCGCTCATGCCCATGCCGTGCACGAACACGATGACGGGCGAGTCGGCGGGGCCGTCCTCGACTTCGTAGTGAATGCGGACGCCGTTGTTGTCCACGAACTTATCGGCGTAGGTCATAGGGCGCTGCTCCTTCGGCGCGGCTTGGGCTCGCTGCGATGGCGGAAGGGTATCAGACGCGGCGGGTGAACGGCGCGAAAACCGCCGGCCGGGGGCGTTCGTCGCCCCTGCCGCCTGACGGAGCCCCGCGCGGGCAACCGGGCGGCGCCCTCTCCCGCCCTACGCCTTGCGGCGCAGGGCGAAGCCTAGCGCGCCGGGGCCCGTGTGGGCGCCGATGGAGGCGCCGATATGGACGGCGAGCACGGGCTTGTCCGTGAGTTGCGCGAGATGGGCCGCCATCGCGGACACCTCATCCTCGGACGAGGAGTGCATTATCGCGATCTCCTCGTAGGGGGCGCCCGCCGACGCGATCTCCCGCATCCGCGCCACCGCTTTGCCGCGCGAGCGCACCTTCTCATGGGGATGCACTTGGCCGCCCTCCAGTTTCAGCACGGGCTTCATCGAGAGGATGGAGCCGAGGAGCGCCTGCGCGCCGCCGATGCGTCCGCCCCGGCGGAGGTACTCCAACGTGTCCAGCGTGAACTTCACCTCCGTCGCGGCGGCGGCGGTTCGCGCTTCCCGCGCGGCGGACGCGGCGTCCGCGCCGTCGCGGGCGGATTCGGCGGCGGCTTTGGCCGCGAGCGTCGTTCCCGCCGAGGCGAGTTCCGTGTCCACGATCTCGACCGTCGCGCCCGGCAGTTCCGCCGACGCGAGCCGCGCCGAGTTGACGGTGCCGCTCAGCTTGCCGGAGACGTGCACCGACACGACGTCGTGGCCCTCCTCGATCAGCGGCTTGTAGACCTCGAGGAAGTCCCCGACCGACGGCTGCGTCGTGGTGGGCGTCGTCTTGCCGGCCGCGAGGCGGCGGTAGAACTCCTCATGGGAGATCTCCACGCCGTCCTTGAACGACTCCTCGCCGAAGATGACGGTCGCGGGGACGACGGCCACGCCGAGTTCCGCCGCAAGGTCGGCCGGCATATCCGACGTGCTGTCCGTAACGATTTTCACTGCCATTGGCGTTGCTCCTTCTGCGGGCTATCGGTTGTTCGCGGCGCGCGGCTCCGCTGCGGGCGGGCCGGGTTTGGCTATTCGATGGAGACGAGGTAATGGTAATGCGGCTGGCCGCCGTCGTATATCTCGACCTCCGCGCCGGGGAGTCGCTCGGCGAGCGCGTCGGCGGCCTGGCGCGCGTCGGACTCCGCGAGCCCCGCGCCGTAGTAGAGCGTCACGAGCGCGCCGTCCCCGGCTCCGGCGGCGTCCAGCATCGCGGCGAGCGCGGCGTTCGGAGTCGCCGCGGCGGCGGACAGCGCGCCGTCGAGCATCGCAATCGCCTGCCCCTCGCCGACGGCGACGCCGTCCACCACGGCGGAGCGGACCGCGGTCGTCACCTCGCCGGAGCGGACGCCGCCCATTGCGGCGGTCATCGCCTCGACGTTCGCCTCCGCGTCGAGATCGGGATTGACGGCGAGCATCGCCGCGACGCCTTGCGGGATCGTCGCGGAGGGAACGACGGCGATGGGCGACTCGGCGAGGGCGGCGGCCTGCTCCGCGGCGAGGATGATGTTCTTGTTGTTGGGCAGCGCGACGGCGAAGTCGGCGTTGGCCTCCTCGACGGCGGCGATGATCGCGGCGGCGTTCGGGTTCATCGTCTGCCCGCCGGAGACGACGGCCGCGGCGCCGAGGCTTCGGAAGATGCGCGCGAGCCCCTCGCTGGGCGCGACGGGGACGACGGCGAAAGCGGCGCGCTCCCGTTTGGCGGATTCGCGGGGAGCGGGGGCGCCCTCGTAGCCGTGCCGCGTCATAAAGTCCTGATGCTGCGCGTCCATATTGACGATGTCGACGCGGCTGAGCGCGCCGGCGGCGGCGCCCAAACTCAGCAGCGGGCCGGGGTCTTCGGCGTGCGCGTGGACGCGGACGACGCGGTCGTCGCCGATGACGACGGTGGACGCGGCGACGGCCATCACGCGCTCCCGCAGCGCGGCGGGATCGAGCCCCTCGCCTTGCACGACGAACTGCGTGCAGTAGCCGTACATCTCCTCTTCCGTGTGCTCGAGGAACTCGCGGCTGACGTTGACGCTCGCGGGGGCGGACGCGGCGCCGTCCGGGATCGCGGCGCGGTAGTCGGCGTCTTCTCCGGCGGCGCGGGCGGCCATCCCCGCGAGAAACGCGACGACGCCCTGCCCGCCGGCGTCCACCACGCCCGCCTCTTTCAGGACGGGCAGTTGCTCCGGCGTGCGGGCGAGGGCGCGCTCGGCGGCGTCTAGCGCGTCGCGGAGCGTTTCGGCGGCGCCGGCGTTCGCGTCCGACGCAAGCGCCGCGTCGCCCGCCGCCCGCATCACGGTGAGCATCGTGCCCTCGACCGGATTGCCGACGGCCTCGTAGCCCGCGTCGGCTGCCGCGTCGAGCGCGGAGGCGACGGCGGGGCCGTCGGCGCCGTCCCTATCGGCGAGCGCGGCGGCGAGCCCCTTGAGGAATTGGGAGAAGATGACGCCGCTGTTGCCTCGCGCCCCCAGCAGCGCGCCGCGGGCGAGGGCGGCGCTCGCCTCCCCGACGCTCGCGGCGTCGGGCGGCGCCGCGTCAAGCGCCGCGCGGAGGGTGAGCGTCATATTGAGGCCGGTGTCGCCGTCCGGCACGGGGAAGACGTTGAGGGCGTTGATCGCGTCGGCGTTCGCCTCGAGGCAGCCCGCGCCGGCGAGGACGAGGTCGCGGAACGCGGAAGCGTCGAGCGTTGCGGGCGGAGGGTTGCTCATAGCGAGATAGGATAGCGGGTTTGGCGCGCGAGCGGGCGGGTAGGTTTGCATAGATCCACGGGCAACCCGCGCGCGCCCTTCGCGGCGCTCTGTCCCTGTCAAGGAGAGGGAGGGGTTGGCGCTTGCGGGGCGGTTGGCTATTCGTATTCGCCGTAGTGCGCCTTCTCCGGCTGACTGGGAGGCGGGTCAGGGTTCAGCGCGGCGGACGGACGGAACGCGGTCTGTCGCGTAGTGCGCGCGGGGGTAGGTTCCCGCTTTCGCGAGGAGGGCGTGGCGGCGGGGGATGGTTTGGGGACGGGGCGCGTTGCGCCCCGTCGTGGCGCTATCGCGCCGACTGGATTCCCGCCTACGCGCGCCGCGCCGGCCTACGCTTGCGCGGGGGTCATTACGGGCTGGCGCGCGTGCTGCGCTACGGGCTTCAGCGACACTGCGTACTCGCCGCGCGTTCGCCATCCGCGGTCGGCGAGCGCCTTCGCTAGGCGCGGCTGGCTCGTCGGGACGATCCAGCGCGCCGCTCCTCCGTGACCGGCGGCGCGCTCCACGCTTTCGATTAGGGCGTCGGCGAGGTCGGCTCTGTCGGGATGGAGCATCGCCTCCACCGTGAGCCCGCGCTCGCCGCGGTCGAGCCGCGCCCACGCGCTCAGCCCCTGCTCGGTGTCGCAGACGAATTCGCGGGTCGCATCGCCCTCCGCATCCTCTTTCGACGCCTCCCACTCGCTCATCGTCAGCCCGATGGCGGGGCGCGCCGGAATGGGGGCGGTCGCCACTTGCAGACGGAACGCCTCGTTCGCGTCCGCGCGCCGGAACGGACGGAGGATCATCGCTCCGGCGCCTGCGGGCTCGAGCGTCCCCGCGAAGAGTTCCTCGGCGAAGGCGGGGCGGAAGCCCGCCCGCTGCGAGAAGTCCATCACGGGGCTGTCCTCCTCGCAGCGCAGGAAGAGGCGCTCGACGCCCATCTCTCCGACCGCCGCCGCCGCCATCGTCAGCAACTCGTCCAACTGGACGTAGCCGATAGGGGATGCGAACAGGCCGGCGACCTCCCACGCGGAGGGGGCGCGGCGCGCCCGCAGCATCGCGAGCGCCTCCAGCCGTCCGCGCTCGAACGCGCCGAACGCCCGGCTCATCCGGGCGGATGGCAGGGCGCAACGCGCCGCATCCATTCGCGTCAGCAGGCGCGGGGCGAATCCCATCGTCGCGCGGGTATGGATCAGGTCGCGCGAGGCGAGGCGTCCGGGCAGGAACTGGCGGGGCGCGTCGGTGACGCGGTAGGAGCGAATCACGGCGCGCCTCCCGGGGGGATCATCTCCAGGAAGAGGCGGTGGATCCGCGAGTCGCCGGTCAATTCGGGATGGAAGGCGGACGCGAGCAGCGTTCCCTGCCGTACGGCGACCGGCTCGCCGCCGTCGAGCGACGCGAGCGTCTCCACGTCGGGGCCCATCGCCGTGATGAGCGGGGCGCGGATAAAGACGGCGCGCGCCGGCCCGCCCGGAACGCCCTGCACGCCGAGGTCGGCCTCGAACGACTCCGCCTGCCTGCCGAATCCGTCGCGGCGGACCTCGATGTCCATCAGGCCGAGCGGCTGCGGGCGGTCTTCCTCTAGGCGCGAGGCCATAAGGATGAGGCCGGCGCAGGTGCCCCAAACGGGCTTGCCGGCGCGGGCGAACGCCTGCAGCGGGGCGCGCAGCCCGTAGGCGTCCATCAACTTGGCCATCGACGTGCTCTCGCCGCCGGGGATAATCAGCGCGTCCGCGTCGTCCAATTGCGCCTGGGTCCGCACTTCGGAAGCGGGCGCGCCCAAGCGTCGGAGCGCGGCGCAGTGCTCCCGGAAGTCCCCCTGCAGCGCGAGAACGCCAACCTTCGCCGTCGTGCTCACCTCGCGTTCCGCGTCCGCCTACCAGCCGCGCGCCGCCAATTCCTGCTCCGGCGGCAGCGACCGCGCGCTGATGCCGACCATCGGCTCGCCGAGCCCCTTCGACGCCTCGGCGACGGCGTGGGCGTCCTCGTAGTGCGTGACGGCCTTCACGATGGCCTTCGCCCGCTCCGCCGGGTCGCCGGATTTGAAGATGCCGGAGCCGACGAACACGCCGTCCGCGCCGAGATGCATCATCAGGGCGGCGTCGGCGGGGGTCGCCACGCCGCCGGCCGCGAAGTTCACGACGGGCAGCCGCCCGAGGTCGCGCGTCTCGCGCAGCGCCTCCAATGGCGCGCCGATCTCCTTGGCGAACGCGGGCAACTCGTCGGCGCTCATGCTTTGCGCGCGGCGAATCTGCTTCATCACCGTCCGCATATGGCGCACGGCTTCGACGACGTCGCCGGTGCCGGCCTCGCCCTTCGTGCGGATCATTGCGGCGCCCTCGCCGACGCGCCGCAGCGCCTCGCCCAAGTCGCGGCAGCCGCACACGAACGGCACGGCGAAGTCGTGCTTCCAGACGTGGTGCTCCTCGTCGGCGGGCGTCAGCACCTCGGACTCGTCGATGTAGTCGACGCCGATCGCCTCGAGGATGCGCGCCTCAACGAAGTGGCCGATGCGGACTTTGGCCATCACGGGGATGGTGACGGCGCGCATAATCGCCTCGACCATCGCGGGGTCGGACATGCGGGCGACGCCGCCGTCGGCGCGGATGTCGGCGGGCACGCGCTCGAGCGCCATAACGGAGCAGGCGCCCGCGTCCTCCGCGATTTTGGCCTGATCGGGCGTGACCACGTCCATAATCACGCCGCCCTTCAGCATCTGGGCGAGCCCCGCCTTCACGGGAAACGTCCCGCGCTCCCTGCCGTCGTAGGTTCCGTTCACGCTCATAGCCTCGTCCTCCCGTGCCCGCTAGTATAACGGCGGACGGGGGCGGGGCTCAATTGGGGGTGGGCGTAACTTTCCGGCGCCCGCGTGGGTTCCCTCTTCGCGGGCAGGCGCTTGCGCGCCGGGCGTTCCAGTAGGTTCCCGCTTTCGAGGGAATGGCGCGGCGCCGGGGATGGCTTGGGGACGGGGCGCGACGCGCCCTGTCTTGCGCGGCGGGAGGTTCGTCGTCGTGGCTCACCAGCCTACGAGGATGGGTGACTGGGCGGCCGCAGGTGGATCCAGTAGGTTCCCGCCTACGCGGGAATGACGGTAGGTTATGCAAAGGTCTCCTGAGGGAGAGGGAATTGGAACCAGCCGCCTAGCCCCCTCTCCTCTGGAGACCTTTGCATAACTAGGCTTTTGGCGCGATTGGGCGGTTCCGCGCCGTTCCAACCGCCAATTCGCCCCGTCTAGCCCGCCGTAGGCCGCCCTCATCCCTCCCTGCTCGCCCCGTTTTCGGGGCTCCGCAGGGCCTCTTACCCCAAACGGACACACTACCCCCTACGCAATCGCACTTGCGCGCGCCGCGCACAACCCGTCCGCCCGCCGCAAGTTGTACGCCATGACCTTGAACATCGCCTCCGCAACGTTCTTCTCCAACCCCACGTACCACGTCCGCCAGTACCCGTAACTCCTCTTCAGCGTCCCAAACACCCCCTCAATTGGCGCCCGAACCTTCGAGACCAGCGCGTTCCGCCTCCGCTGCCAGTACGGCAACTCCTCCTGGTTCTTATGCGACCGATGCATGCGCCTGCGCCTCGACCACCGACGCGTCGATCAGCATCCCCTTCTTCTCCAGCTGCCGCCGTGTCGGAGGCGTCGTACCACTGATGGAGGATGATGATCTTGACCATCGTGAGGGGCGGGTAGGCGGGTCGGCCTTCGGGGGATGCGTAGAGGCCGCTGACCTGTTTGGCGACTTTGGGACAATCGATCATCTGGTCGATGCGGTCGAGTTGGTCGTTGCGACCGATGTGGTCGGGGACGAGGACGTCGATGAAGGAGGGTTCGCTGGTCTTGCGGTGCGTTTGCCGTCTCCTCGCGTTGGTTACGGCAGGAAAGCCTGGGCGCGTGGCGCTGGTCTTGCGGTGCCCCCACCCATGCCCGCGAAAGCGAGACCCTCCTGGACACGGATCGGCGCCGCCGCCTCCCCCTATCCCCTACCCCAACTCCGCGACGGCGACGGCGAGGTCGAGCGCGCCCCGGTAGATCGCGGAGCCGACGATGGCGCCCTCCGCGCCCAACTCCGCCAGCGTTCGCAAGTGCGCTATTTCGGCGATCCCGCCCGACGCGACGACGCGCGCCCCGCCCGCGGCGTCCGCCCGCTCAATCATCTCGCGCACGGCGGCGAAGTTCGGCGACGTGAGCGTGCCGTCGCGGGTGATGTCCGTGTAGACGAAACGCCGCGCGCCCAGGCCGGCCATCCGCTCGAGGAGATCGGTCGCCGCGATTTCGCTCGACTCCGTCCATCCCGCCACCGAGACGACGCCGTCGCGCGCGTCTATGCCGACGACGACGCGCTCCGCCCCATGCGCCGCGAGCGCCTGCTTGACCAGCGCCGGCTCCTCGACCGCCGCGGTGCCGAGCACGACGCGGTCGACGCCGTCGGCGAACGCATCCGCGAGGTCGCCGGGCGAGCGCAGCCCTCCGCCGAGTTGCACGGGAACGCCGACGGCGGCGGCGACCGCCCGGACTTCGCCCGCCTGCGTCCGCCGCCCCTCGCGCGCGCCGTCGAGGTCAACGACGTGGATGCGCGGCGCGCCGTCCGTCTCGAAGCACCGCGCCACGCGGACCGGATCGTCGTCGAACGTCGTCTGCCGGTCGTAGTTGCCTTGCAGCAGGCGGACGACCACTCCGCCGCGCAGGTCTATCGCGGGGATGATCTCCACGTCAGCGCTTCTTTGCGAACCGGCGCGCGAAGTTGTCGTAGACGGCGAGCCCGGCCGCGCCGCTCTTCTCCGGATGGAACTGCGTCGCCACGACGTTCTCCCGCGCCAGCGCGCTGGGGAAATTGAGGCCGTAGGACGTCTCTCCGGCGACCCACGAGGCGTCGTCGGGCAGCGCGTAGTAGGAGTGCGCGAAGTAGAAGAAGCGGCGCTCCTCCGGCGCTCCGTCGAACAGCGGATGCGGCGCTTTGAGGCTGACGGTGTTCCAGCCCATATGCGGCGTCTTGAGGCCGGGCGGAAAGCGTTTGACGCGGCCCGAAACGACGCCCAGCCCCGGCGTGTCGCCCTCTTCCGAGTGATCGAGCAGCAGTTGCAGGCCCAGGCACACGCCGAAGAACGGCCTGCCGTCCGCGATCCAATCGCGCAGCGGACCGGCTATGCCTCGCGCCTCGAGCGCGGCGGCGGCTTGCGGGGACGCGCCTTGCCCCGGAAACACGACGGCGGACGCGCCCGTGAGCGCGCCGGGTTCCGACGCGAACCGCGCGGGATGGCCGAGCCGCTCGAACGCTTTCATCACGCTGCGAAGGTTGCCCGCGCCGTAGTCAATGATAGCGATGGGTTTCACGGGAAGATTGTAGCAGGCGGCGTCCGCCTCGCGTGCCCGCGCTTGACTTGCCGCGACGCGCCGCATATGCTTGCGGGCGATGCGGAAGCGCGTTTCGGAAATCGTCGCGGCGGCGTTGCTCTGCGCGTGCCTTGCGCTCGCGGGGACAATGGCGCTCGCCGTCGCCGGCCTGCTCAACGACGGCCCGACGGCGCAGGCGCAAGAGTCCGGCGGCGGGGAGGGGCAGCAGAGCGGCGACGCGGATGGCGCGGACGGCGGCGAGGGGGAGCCGGAACTGACGGAGTGGCAGAAGGCGAGGATCGCGCGCTACCAGGCCGCCCGCGCCGCCGCCGCCGTGTCCGGGCAGGCCGCGACCGGGCTCATTTCAGGTTTAGACACCATTGAGGAAGGAGGGAGCGATTCTTTCACCGTGGGCGCAGACGCGCTTACCTCGAATTTCAACTATCGGTACGACTTCTTTCTGAGAGCTAGCGGCAACCGCGGAATCGGCTTCAATTCGGCGTGCACACTCCAGACGCAGGTTGTCCTTGTCCCCCGGGGAAGTTCTTCCTATTACACGACCTTGACTCTCCACGGCTGCAAAGCGGGAACCTATACACTCACTACGCATCTGACCGAAGAGAGCATAGGAGAAGACGAAGAAGCTATACTAGAGACCGACATCGAGACGGTCACGGTAGAACCTGCCCCCACCCCCACCACTCCCGCTCCGGTGGACGAGGAGCCCGCGTTTCGCGACTCGATAAACAACCAGGCGTGGACGCGGAACTCGCGCATCTCGACCCTCACGCTGCCTGCGGCCACTGGCGGGGACGCTCCGCTTACCTACTCGCTGAGCCCGTCGCTGCCCTCAGGGGTGACGCGCTCCGGGCTCTCCGTCAGCGGAACGCCGACGGTCACGAAGAGCCGAACGCAGTACACATGGACGGTCACCGACAACAACGGCGACAAGGCCAGACTCACCTTCTACGTCACGGTGGCGCTGGAGCCGCCAACGATCTCAATCTCGCGGAACCAATCGCGCATTGACGAAGGGCAAGACGCGGAGTTCACGCTGCGGGCAAGCCACGCTCCGTTGTCCAGCATCAGCGTGAAGATCAGAGTGAGCGAGAGCGGGTCGTTCATTAGAGGAACGAAACCCACGTCTCAGCGCATCTCCGCCGGATCCACGAGCGCGTCGTTCTCCATTCGAACGTCTAACGACGACGTGTATGAATCCAATGGAAGCATCGCCGTGCAAGTGCGTTCCGGCGCAGGCTACACAGTGGGGTCCCCCTCTTCGGCTAGCATAACGGTCAGGAGCGAGGACCCTAGACCCACCCCGGTGCCGGTGGACAAAGCGCCCTCGTTCGGAACCCCCGTCAGCGATAAGACGTGGAAGCAGAATACGCGCATACCCTCGTTCACGCTGCCGCGCGCGACCGGCGGCGACGGAACGCTCCGCTATTCGCTGAGTCCCTCGCTGCCGGCGGGCGTAGGCCGCTCCGGGCGCTCCGTCAGCGGAACGCCGACCGGAACAATGACGCGCACGAAGTACACTTGGAAGGTCACCGACAGCGACCGCACCGACCCCGACTCAGCGACGCTCACCTTCTACATCACCGTGAACGCCGACCTCTCGCCCACCTTCGGGACGGCCACCACGATCTCCGATAAGTCGTGGACGCACAACAAAGCGATTACGTCCTTCAGGCTGCCGCAGGCGACCGGCGGCGACGGAGCGCTCGCCTACTCGCTGAGCCGCGCGCTGCCCGCAGGCGTAAGCCGCTCCGGGCGCTCCGTCAGCGGAACCCCCAGCGCGCTGCTGTCGAACACGGAATTCACGTGGACGGCGACGGACAGCGACGGCGATAAGGCGAGCCTCATGTTCGACGTCGAGGTGTTGCCGCAGGTGTCCATCGCGAGGAAGAAGGCGGAGATCGCCGAGGGGCAGAACGCGGAGTTCACCCTCACCGCGAGCGCGGCGCCGTCGGCGAGCCTCGCGGTCACCGTCCGCGTGACGCAGAGCGGAACGTTCATCAGCGGAACGGCGCCGACGAGCGCGACGATCAGCGCAAGCCGAACAACCGCGACGCTCTCCGTGCCGACGGCGAAGGATTCGATTGACGAGGCGGACGGCTCCGTGAGCGCGGAAGTGCGGACGGGAACGGGCTACGCCGTCGGAAGCGCGGCGTCGGCGAGCGTGAGCGTCCGCGACACGCCCCGGATCAGCATTGCGGCGGGAACCTCGCCGGTGACGGAGGGCGCGAACGCGACGTTCACAATCACGGCGGCGGGCGCCTCGCTGTCAAGCATATCCGTCCCGGTGAGCGTGACGCAGAGCGGCGCGTTCATCAAGGGAACGGCGCCGACGAGCGTGACGATCGCCGCGAACGGAACGAGCGCGACGCTCACGGTGGCGACGGAGGACGACGAGGTTGACGAGCCGGACGGCTCAATCACGGCGACGCTGTCCGGCGACGTCGCGTCGCCCTACGTGGTGGTCAATGGCTCGGCCTCCGCGAGCGTGGCCGTCAATGACGATGACCTTCCCAAACTCGCTGCGCCGACTAACTTTACGATTACCCCACTGCTAACGCCATCCGATTCGTACCGCCCAGATCGGAGGGCTAGGCTGAGTTGGGACACCGTTAGCAATGGAAAGGGATACCAAGTCCAAGTTCGGAAACAGGGCGGCTCATGGGCTTCGGCTCGCAGCGGATCAATGCCCCCCACGTCTTACGAAATCACTCTTGACTCCATCCTCATCAATGGCGATGGGCTGGCGCAGGCGACGGCATACCAGTTCCGCGTCAAAGCAGTAGGCGATGGGGCCACCTACGTCGACAGCGAATTCAGCAACATAGTTGAGATCCGCGACACGCCAATCACAAGCATCAACGGCGACAGCAGAGGCAGGACGGACGGCAAAGGGCAAGCGGTAGTTACCTGGAACGCCGTGCCGGGCGCGACCGCATACACGCTTCGTTGGCGGAAGTTGCGTGATCTCATGCTTGAGAGTTCGGCCACCGTCAGCCATTCACATGTCTCCTGGCGTCCTCAGGCAGCGAAAACTGAGAGCGATTGGATAACTCCAACGGGGCTGTCTTTTTCAGGGATGACGATCACAGGCTTGGAACTCGAGGAAATCTACGCCTTCCAACTCACGTACAGGCATGCCAACGGGCAAGGGTTTGCGGCGCGGGAAAGTTACATTTGGCCATCGACTCGAGTTGCCGGCGGCAATGAACGAGTTGCGGGCCTCCCGCTCAATGACCCCCTCCCTAATGCGATTTATGAATACGTAATCTGCGATGATACTTTTCCTGCGAATCGTTTGAATGATTGGAAAAACCTGATAAAGCACGCTCTTTTTCAATGGGAATCTGTGACCAATGGACTAGTGACAGTGCGCTATAGTACAAGGGGATGCGCTGACTACTCCGAAGTCATAAGGCAAGTGCGAATCAAGATTGAGAATAGTGCTGGCTTTAGATCCAACGACATTCGAAACCTTCTGGATATGCTGAACCTCTCCAATATCACAGAACAAGACCGGATGCTCAACGAAGTGATTAAAGTGAACGACTCTTATTCAGACCTGAAAACTGCCCGTGTTTTCCTTGAATTTGCGACAGAATTGAGACTGGATGATTGCGGCAACGCGTCAGCATGCGCTCTTCATATTGACGGATGGAGCACCACAGATATACTAATTTCGCCATTGATTAATGCAGAAACTGCTTTGCTTAATATCCCAGGAGGTGATGCTCAGTTTGACTCTGATGATGTCAAATTCAATACATGTTCTACTTTTTGGTATGCGGCTTTCGTTCATGAACTAGGCCATGTATTAGGTATCAGAGACCATGCTTCTGGATCATTCCGTACGGTCATGGATTATGGGGAGCTCCGTGTCAATCGCGGGTGTTCTCCGTATCCATTCGACATCATGCTAGCGAACGCTTTATACCGGGATTGAAGGTAGGAGTCAAAAATGAGAGTGCGGTGTATAGCTTTGTTGGCCTTGCTGATGGTCGTGGCCCTGGTCATCGGTCTGGCGGCATCTGCCTGCTGGGCTCCTTCTGCCGGGTCTGACTATGCCTCTGATACCCGCATTGGCCCCGACCCGGCCTATGCCTCTTCCCTAGAAGTAGCTGCTGTTCCAACCTCTTTGCCCACCAGCACAATACGTCAATCTGGAGGGGAATTTCCATGTGCAATAGATACATTTATTGGCCAACCGGACCCTCATCCTAGTCATTTTTTGCATTGGATTGACCGTGGCCGAGAGCTTTTTGTGTTCGGCAAAACAGCGACCGAAGCCGTGCCTCTCGTTGATGACTTATCTGGGTACGCCGCGGTTTCGTTCATTGAATTGCTGAACATTGAAACAGGACAGCATTGGATGATGGTTGACGTCAATCCTGATCGTCAGCCTGGATTCTCATTTTACGCTGATGTCTCTCCAGTGGATTTCTCGACTGTGTACACTTCCTGTGAATACTGGCAAGAAGAGAACGATACTGAAATCGCGCTTATTGATTCCTATGTGAATCGCAAACGTTTGACTGATAACGATACCGATGAGTATTTTCCTATTTGGTCTCCGGACGGGGAGCGGATCGCATTTGTTTCCTCTCCTGTTTATCTTTCTTCACAACAAGAGGATTATTGGATCACTATTCTAGACATTAACAATGCGTCTGAAGTGCGAATAGACACAGCGTTATTACATCCGGTCTCATGGTCTCCGGATGGAGAGACGCTGGCATTCATTCGAGCATCCGACGGTGATAGCTTATGGCGGGAAGTAACGGAAGTTGACCTATTCAGTGTCCCGTCTGACGGCTCTGAAACGCCTCGAAAACTTGCAAGCGCTTACGCTTGGCAAACCGCTCGTTTGCCCAGAACTATGTCCGTTCCTTTCGGCGGTCCGGCGTGGTCGCCGGATGGGAATTGGATCGCTTTTGGGTCTAGCAAGCAGCTGAATGAGAACCCGGAAGGGGTCGGGGAAGTTCTTGTAATAAGTAGTGACGGAGCCGTGGAGAAGACTGCATGGTATGGACGTGTTTTTTCCCCAATAACGCAAGTGTCTTGGTCGCCTGATGGTGAAGAAATTCTCTTCGTCGCCGATGACGTATTTGTTGTTCGCCCAGACGGCAGCGATTTTCGGCGAATTGATCCATTCGTTCATCCGGATACGCCTCAGTACGCTTTCGATGCGCCTCGTATTGCGGGGGCCGCTTGGTCGCCGGATAGTTCGAGGATTGCATTCTATGATGGGCAGTTCACCATCACAACCGTGAACAGAGACGGCGCGGATGTTCGCATATACAAAGTGCCGTGCGGGAGGTGTTTGTATGGGCGTTAGCGCCACTTGTTTCCACTTGTTCGCGGCAGGCGCGTGCCTATTGCTGCTTGCGCTGGTCGCCTGCGCTCAGAGTGACGCCGCGCGCCCTTGCGAGGCCGCCGGCGTGTCTTGCCAGCCTCGCGACGTGAGCGGCTACCAGGTCTACGGCCGCTCCGACGCCAGTTCCGCCGGCATTGTCGAGCGAACGCCCACCGTGGAGGACGTGCTGGAGAAAGGTCTGCGTTTGGCCGAGGCGTCTCCCGTTCAGATCGCGGTCTCGGCGCATGCCTCGTCGGATTCCGTTCGCTGCGATTGGCGCGGAGTCGCGCGAACGCCCGAGCAGCGCGCGGACGCGATCCGGTTTTGGATCGGGCTGGACGCCGACGCCGACGTGCCGGACGCCTCGTATCTCGAGACGCTGTTCGCCACGACGCTCGACGTTTTGGACCCGGATTACAGAGAGACGGCGAAGGCGAATTTTCTCGCGATCGCGAGGGGCGGAGTCTCCAACGACTACCTGTTTTTGACGTGCTACGCCGAATACCTTGTGCAGGAATATCTGTTGGGTTCCGGCCCCAATATGCTCACGGTCGCCTACGATCAGAAAGGCGAGGCGCGTTCTTACGATCTCTACAAGCGCGAACACGCCGCCGGGCAGTTTGGGGACGACGCATTGATGACCGCGAGCCAATATGAGGCGACTCTCGATCAGAAGGTGGCGGACGCGGTGGACGAACTTTCCAGAATGCTTCATCTCCGCCAGAACGTGCTTTTCCTCGCGCCGATGGGCGCGCACAACGCCATATCAATCGAAGCATGGCAAGTTGTCGAGCAATGGGATATTCAACGCGCCGCCGACGGAACGATCAACGCCGTTCGCTACGGCGTTTCGCAAGACGATCCGGAATACAGCCTGCCCGCCGCCGATCTCAAGCGGCGTATTACTGCGGCGGCGGGAAGCGACGCTTTCGCGGGGAAGCGCATCGCCAACGCGAGCGGCATTACGCAGTACTACCGCGACATCGGCGCCTACGGCGACATCACGCCCGGCGACGGCGAAACGGCGACGTTCACGCCGGCGCAGCCGCCTCCGAAGTGCGGCTCCGCGGTGGCGGATCACGCGGCGAATCCGGGCCTCGTTCAGGACTGCATGGCGCTGCTCGCGGCGAAGGACGAGTTGCGTGGAACGGGGGCGCTCAACTGGAGCGAGAGCCGCGCCATCGCGGATTGGGACGGCGTGAAAACGACGGGAGCGCCCGCGCGGGTGACGCAGTTGCGGATCGTGGACGGGCGTCTAACCGGAACGCTCCCAGCGTCGTTGGGCAAACTGCCTGCGCTGACGCGGCTATTTCTGAACGGAGGCGAGTTGACGGGCGCGATTCCGCCGGAGTTGGGCGGCCTCGCGGCGCTTGAGCAGTTGCGCCTAAACGACAACAAATTGACGGGAAGCATCCCACCGGAGTTGGGCAAATTAGCGAATCTGCGCGAGTTGTGGATTTCGGACAACGTCCTCACAGGATCAATCCCATCGGAGTTGGGAGGCCTCAGCAAGTTGGAGGTCTTAAGTCTGCTGAACAACGGCCTCACGGGCTCGATCCCGTCGGAGTTGGGAAGACTCGGCAAGTTGACGCAGTTGAGCCTCAGCAACAACGCGCTCACGGGAAGCATCCCGGCGGAGTTGACGAACTTGCGGAGCCTAGCCTGGCTGCGCTTAGGCGGCAACGCCCTAACGGGCTGCATCCCATCGCCGCTGCGAAGCGTCGCCGACCAGGACATCCACCGCCTCCGCAACCTCGCGGAGTGCTAGCGGGGGGGCGGCCGCTCACTACCCGTCATGCCCGCGTAGGCGGGAATCCAGTCGGCGCGCCCCGTCCCCACCAACCCCCGGCGCGATACCGCCGCCAGCATCTCGGCGGCCGCGATTAGGGCGCGGCGCTCAGCGCGAGCGCTTCGTGAATCCGAAGCGGACGCGCTTGCCGTTGCGCGTTTCGCTCTTCTTGCTCACTCGCGCGATGAACTGCTCCGTCGTCTCGACGGGCTTCTCGCGCTTCGGCTTCTTGACGCGGGGCATATCGCCCTCCTAATGTAGCGGCGTTAGGCTAGCCGTAAGAGTATAGCAGGTCGCGCCCCGGTGTTCCATTCGCCAGCCGCTTTACGGCGCCACCTCTTCTAGCAAGAGACTTCGCACAACCTGCCGCCCTGCCCGCCTATGCGCGAACCACCCGGCGCGCAGCGCCAACCCCGCCCTCTCCTTCTGGAGACCTTTGCATTAACCTACCGTCATTTCCCCGTAGGCGGGAATCCAGTCGGCGCAAAGCGCCAATCCGCCCTCTCCTTCTGGGAGAGGGCAGCCGCGAAGCGGCGGGTGAGGGTTCGGGGCGGCAACCCTCGCTCACTCCGCCGCGCGCTCCAAGTGGCCGACGTCGCTCCAGCCGATGAGGACGGCGTGGCCGTCCCCGCGGCGGCGGACGCGGGAGACGCCCGCCGAGCCGTGCCCGGAAATCGCCCAGAACGCATCGTCGGGCAGGCGCAGCAGGCGCACGACGAGCGCACGCAGCGCGGCGCCGTGACCCACGACGAGGACGTCGTCCCGCGGATGGCGCTCCTCCAGCATCGAGGCGAACCCGCCGAGCCGGTCCAGCAACTCGCGGTACGATTCGCTGCCCTTTGGCCGATAGTCCAGGTCTCGCTGCTCCTGCCGGACGTGGAGCCCGGAGCCTTCCGCCTCGATCTCCGCCCAAGTCATGCCCTCCAGCGCGCCGAACGCGACCTCCCTGAGGCGGGCGTCGACGGCGACGGCGGGCGGAGCGGCCTTGCTCGCCGCGGCGATGATCTCCGCCGTCTCGACGGCGCGGCTCATATCGCTCGCGTAGATCGCGCGGAATCGGACGCCGGCGAGGCGCTCCCGCCCTATCGCGGAAGCGCCTCGTGTCGCGCCGCCGCCCCTTGCCCGCCAACCCCGTATGCGGGTAGAGTTGGGCTGCTACAGCGTGCGTTGCTCGTCCGCGTCATAACGCCGTGGACCAGACAAGCACCAAGGAGGGCTACGCCCTCCTGTCGGTCCATGGCGAGCAGAAGCGCGCTGTAGCAAGTACCTTCTCTCGGTGCCGCAGGAGGGTTCCGTATGTTCCGCGCCCCCCGATGGAGCGGCATTGCCGCCGTAATCCTCGCGCTCCCCGCCCTAGCCGCTTGCAGTTCGGCGACTCCAACCTCTTCGCTTCAGCCGCCAACGCCGACGCCTCGCCTAAATTCGACTCTCGATCCGACGGCAACGCCGGCGCCGGCAAGCGCATCAGCCATCAGCGCTGCGCCGACCGTCGCGCCTCAACAATCGCCAACCCTCGCGCCCGGCGCAACCACCGCTACTGCGCCGACTCCCGTCTCCGATGCGCTTGCTCCACCTACGTGGACACCGGCTCCAACTTGGACACCTGTCCCCACCTGGACTCCCGCCCCCACGCCGACGCCGACCTCAACGCCAACGTGGACGCCCGTTCCCACTTGGACGCCTGCGCCTAGCCCAACGATGCCTCCGCCTAGTCCGACGCCAGCCGCGATAACGATGGAGCAGGCAACGCCTACGTCTGCCCCGGCGCGGCCTGCGACGGCGGCGCCATCCGCAGCGCCGACCTCGTCCGGCTTCGACGCCGCGGCGTACTTCAGGGGCAAGACGATCCGGCTGATGGTCGGGTTCAACCCGGGCGGCGACACGGACGCGCAAGCGCGCTACATGGCGCAGGCTTGGCCGAAGTTCATTCCCGGCAACCCGCGCATCGTCGTTACGAACCTCACCCCGGTGGTCGTCGAGCGGAACTTCGTCTGGAACTCCGAGCCGGACGGCCTAACGCTGAGCGTCGACGCGACTCCGGGCATCTACGACATGGTTGAGGACGGCGCGCAGTTCGATATGCGCGAGGTTACGATGATCGGCGTGACCTCCGGCAAGGAAGGCCTGTGGGTTCGCCGCGCAGACAGCACAGAAGCCTACGACTGCATCGACTCCGCCTTCAATTCGACCGGTCCGGTGCTCACCATCGGCGCTCCCGCGCCCACCCCCGACAGGCTTGGAGCGCCAGTGGTCGTCGGCTGGCTCGCCGACGAACTGAACGTTCCTCTGCGGATTCTCAACATTCCCGGCGCCTTCGGCTCGGCGCAGCAGTACCTGATGCTGGAGCAAGGCGTGGTCATCAACTCTTGGGTGTCTGGTCCGCTCTGGGGCCAACTCCCGCGCACGCGGCCCGGCTGGATTCGGGACGGCTTCCTGCGCCCCTTCGCTGACCTTTCTATGCCCGGTTTTGACATGGGCGACAACGGCGAGGCCGACTTCCACTGCCCGAATGTCGCTGACGCCTATCTCGACGAAGAGCAGACCGAAATCTATACTGCGATGCGCGAGCCGGAAATCTACGCGGCGAAGAACATCGTCGGGCCGCCGGGCATTCCCGCTGGCGTGACCGCTGCGCTGCGTGACTCGCTCGCGGACGCGATGGCCGACGAGGAGTTCGCTAAAGGCATGGCGCAGACCACCGGCATTCCAAACCGCTTCACTAACGGGGCCGCCGCGCAGCAAGAAATGTTCGATACGACGCAGCGATTCTTGGATAACAAAGACCGGATTGACGAGATCACAGCGTCAGTATTCTCGAAGTATGTGAGGTAGGATAAGGATGCAATAATGAGTTTGGTAGTACAGGTCAACATGCGTATTTCATACAATTAGTGCGTATAGAATCGTGTTGTTCCTGTCACAACTCCTGGGTAAAATTTTGGAGACAATTCCGTCTCAATCGCCATTTTGACTTCACGCAAGAATCTCCGGATCATGCTGGGTTTGAGGAAGTAATTGCTGTAAGCGCCTATGAGATGTTCTACAGAAGGCGTCCCGACAAGAAGGGTATCAGACCCTACTTGCTTACGGTTTTCCCGTTCGTTCTGCAGGTAGGCAACCGAAGCTTTGCTCAAGTCCTTGTGCCCTGCGATATCAACCTGGTTGTTGCGATTTATCGTGAGCAAAAAGTACTTCTTTGCAAGGTTTTTGGAGTCGGATTGGCGCATAGTTCGCCTGAGATATTCCCCAATCTTCAGTTTCTGCCCAAAGAAACTATACACATCCAAATCATGGACAAGAGATTTCAGTTCATCAAGCAATTCGTTGCGGCTTTCCGGGGTGTTCTTAACGCCAGGAGTCCCTTCTCTCAAGGCTAGCACGCTGCCCATGAGTGCAAAAAATCTAGTCCAATACTGGTCGCCTGTGCCAAATTTCAAGTTCTCGCCCTTGAATCTATCGACTATCTCAACGGCTATTGCCCAAACGTGCTGTTCCCAAGTGCGGAGCTGTATCTCAATCCTAAGTCCGTTGTACTGCTCGTACTTCGCGCTGGAGTACTTGTAGATCAAGTGTATGCCACGGTAACCTGTGACCTGCGGGGTCTGGATGTAATCCGTCCCACCATCGATCAGTTCGTGGATGAAGGAAGCCCTGCTATAGATGCTCCTCAGTTTGTTAACCACGTTCAACGATCCCGCCACCGCTCTGCACCCTCCGATGTCCTGCATCCGGGACAGCTGCATGTTAGGGTACCGTTGCAATTTGTCCTTGATCGCGGGCAACCTTTTGGTCCGTTGCACAACCAGACCATGCCGGTTAACTTCGGCAGTCTTGCGGCGCAGGTAGGTTTGGAACGTGTTCAACGGGAACACATGCGCGCTACGCCAGTTGTTGACAACCGCCTCGGCCTGCTCCAACTCCTGTTCCGTGGCGGACCCGGAGATAAGCATGTCACCGGCACGGTTGACTTGCCGACGCGAGTATTCAGGCAGGACCAGTCCCACGCGCTATCCTCCTGCTGCGCACGAAGCGCACCCGCACTTTACAATAAGGTCTGTCGGAGTACAACCCTTGTACTACGCCGTCTTCGCTCGCTTTCGC
Organism: Dehalococcoidia bacterium; assembly: GCA_965242755.1. Classification (GTDB taxonomy): domain Bacteria; phylum Chloroflexota; class Dehalococcoidia; order Lucifugimonadales; family Australimonadaceae; genus Bin16. The sequence continues at coordinate 413,535 of OZ251500.1, forward strand.
GCCGGGCGCTCCGCCGCAGGGCGTTCCATGCGTCCCCGCCGCTCACTCCCCCGCGCGCTCCAAGTGGCCGACGTCGCTCCAGCCGATGAGGACGGCGTGGCCGTCCCCGCGGCGGCGGACGCGGGAGACGCCCGCCGAGCCGTGCCCGGAAATCGCCCAGAACGTATCGTCGGGCAGGCGCAGCAGGCGGACGACGAGCGCCCGCAGCGCGGCGCCGTGACCCACGACGAGCACGTCGTCCCGCGGATGGCGCTCCTCCAGCATCGCGGCGAATCCGCCCAGCCGGTCCAGCAATTCGCGGTACGATTCGCCGCCCTTTGGCCGATAGTCCAGGTCGCGCTGCTCCTGCCGGACGTGGAGGCCGGAGCCCTCCGCCTCGATCTCCGCCCAAGTCATGCCCTCCAGCGCGCCGAACGCGACCTCCCTGAGGCGGGCGTCAACGACGACGGCGGGCGGATCGGCCTTGCTCGCCGCCGCGATGATCTCCGCCGTCTCGACGGCGCGGCCCATATCGCTCGCGTAGATTGCCCGGAATCGGACTCCGGCGAGGCGCTCCCCGGTTAGCGCGGCCTGCCGGCGCCCCTTGTCGTTCAGCGGGATGTCCGTCTGCCCTTGCACGCGCTGCTCGGCGTTCCATTGCGTTTCGCCGTGCCGGACGAGGTGCCAAACCGTCATTGCGCGGGCGCCTCCGGGCGCGGCGTCGGGCCGTCGCTGTCTATCGCGGCGTTCCGCCCCTCCCACCACGACGTGATCGCGTCGAGTTCGCTCAGGTCGTCCGCGCTCAGCGTCCAGTCCGCCGCCTTGACGTTCGCGTCGACGTGCTCCGGGCGGTCGAATCCCGTGAGCGCCGCCGCGACTTCCGGATGGGCGACGACCCACGCGAGCGCGAGTTCGGCGACCGTATGGCCGCGCTCCGCCGCGAACGCCTCCAGCCGCGGAACGAGCCGCTCGACGCGCTCGGAGCGCAGGCGCGTCACGATGCCCGTGGGAACTTTCGCGGCGCGGCTGCCCTCCGGGTACGGCTGCCCAGGGCGGTACGTTCCCGTCAGCCAGCCCCCGCCGAGCGGGAAATAGGCGAGGAGCGACTTGCCGTAGGCGGCGCAGAACGGCAGCAATTCCAACTCCGCGTGCCGGTGCAGCAGGCTGTAGTGGTTTTGCGTGGACTCGAACTCCGCCATTCCTTGCGCCCGCGAGACGGCGATTTCGTCGCGCCAGCGCCACGCCGCCGTGTTGCAGTTGCCGATCCAGCGAACCTTCCCCTCGCCGACGAGGTCGCTCAGCGGGCCGAGCAACTCCTCGTGCGGAACGCCGGGCGTCGCGAAGTGGACCTGGAACAGGTCGATGCGGTCGGTTCGCAGTTTCCGCAGCGCCTCTTCGCACCGGGCGTAGATGCGCTCCCGCGGCGTTCGCCCGTCGAGATTCCGCAGGTTGAACTTCGTGGCGATGCAGACCTCGTCCCGTACGCCGACGAGCGCGTCCCCCAGGAACTCCTCGCTGCGCCCCTCGCCGTAGACGTCCGACGTATCGAAGAGATTGACGCCGCAGGCGACGGCGCGCCGGACGACCGCCGCCGTCTCCTCGCGCCCCAGCAGCGGCGGGCCGAAGGGATAGCCTCCCGCCGCGACGACCGAGACGCTGAGGTCCGTTCCGCCGAGCCTGCGATACTGCATCGCGCTACGCCCCCTCCGCCCGCCGGCCTTCCGCGGCCTGCCCGGGGAACACGAGCGACTTGATGACGACGGGCGCCGCGCCGGACGACGGGATGATCTCGCCTATGTCAATGTAGTCGAATTCGCGCAACTCGACGCCGTCTATGGAGATGACCGGATTGGGCAGGCCGACCTCCTCGCGGAGGTGGAGCCCGATGAGGCCGCCGACGTCGCCGTCGCTGACGAGCACGAGGGGCGCGCCCTTGCCGAGCGGGCCGCTCATCGCCGACGCGACGCCTCGAGTGAAAGCGTCCAGCCGGCGGAACGTCGCCGATCCGGCCCAGCGGAAGCCGACCGCGACCGCCGTCTCCGCATCCTGCAAGTCGAGCCGCGCGAGCCCGGCGCGGACGGCGCCGGCGACGGCCTCCGCGTCCAGATCGTCGCCGGAGAGATCGAAGTCCGGGGCGACGACGGGGACGTTGCGGATCGGCGCGGCCTCGATGGGGGAGATGAAGATGGTGCTGCCGCTGACCTGCGCGGTGTACTGCGACGCGCCGACGACGGTGGCGCGTATCCCCGCGGCGGGGGTCATCAGCATCGCGCCGAGTTGCGGGACGCGGGCGCGGGCGGCCCTCGCGATTTGGGGTCCGATGTCGCCGAAGCCGCCCTTTTCGTAGCCGTAGACGAACTCCGACACGCCGCCGGAGAAGATCACGGCGTCCACCTTGCCCTGATAGGCCAACTCCGGCAGGCGCAGCAGGGCGCGGGTTTCGTCGGAGACGCCCGCGCGGCTCGCCGCCTCCATCAACCGCTCCGCGATTCGCTCCGCAATGGCCTCTTTCGCCTCTTCCTCAAGGCGCAAGCCAAGCGCGACCTCGAACCCCGCCTCCTCGGCGTAGCGGCGCCCCGCCTCTTCGATGCGGACGATGCGGCTCTCCTCGTCGAACGCGAGGAGGCGCGCGCCGCCCTCTATCGCGGTCGCCTCGACGACGCGCCCGTCCTTGCAGACGGCGATCTTGGTGGTGCCGCCGCCGACGTCGATGTTCATCACGGCGCCGCGGCTGCGCTCCGACTCGGCGGCGGCGCCGGAGCCGTGCGCGGCCATCACCGCCTCGAGGCCGTCGCCGGCGCTCACGGCCACGAACTTGCCCGCCTCTTGCGCGAACAGGTCGGCGATGGCGCGGGCGTTGCGCCGACGAACGGCGACGCCGGTCAGGATGAGCGCGCCGGTGTCTATTTGGTCGCGCCGGACGCCGGCGGCCTCGTATTGCGCGTCTATGAACGCGCCGAGCGCGTCCGCGTCTATCGTCGCGCCGTCGTCCACGTAGGGCGTGAGGAGGATGTCGGACTCGCGGATGATGGCGCGTTTGACGATGACGTAGCGGGTGTTGCGGCGCTCCAGTTCGAGCGCGGAGAAGACGAGGTGGGAGGTGGAGGAGCCGATGTCGACGCCGACGCTGGAGAGGCGCAACTCCTCTTCGCCGAGGAAGGAGCGGTCGGCGCCGGTGAAGCCTTCGCGCTGCTGGGTCAAACGGTGCTCCGTCGCGGCGCGCCGCCGGCCGCCCTGGGGCCTTGCGCCGCTAGTTGGCGTCCGCGCTCGCGGGCGCGGCTGGCGCGCCCGGGGCGGGCCCGCCGGCGGATTGCAGGAACTGGAAGAGTTCCGAATCGGCGGGCAGGACGAGCGTCGTGTTGTCCTTGAGGAAGGCGGCGTAGGCTTGCAAACTGCGGCGGAACGCGAAGAACTCGGGATCCTGATTCAGCGCCTCGGCGAGCACTTGGATCGCTTCTCCCTCGCCGTCGCCTCGCAGTTGGTTGGCTTCCCTGTCCGCAGCGGCGGCGATGATCTCGACCTGCCGGTCGACGTCGGCGACGCGGGTGCGGTACTGCTGCTCGCCTTCGGCGCGGAGGCGCTGGGCTTGGACGGAGCGCTCCGTCCGCATGCGGATGAAGATGTTCTCCTCCGTCGCCTCGGGGAAGTCGGCGCGCTTGATGCGGACGTCGACGATGGTGACGCCGAAGTCGTTTTCGGCGGACTGGACGGACTGGTTGGCGGTGGCGAGGGCGCGGGCGACGATGGCGGCGCGGGTGTCCACGCCGTCGGCGTTCTCCAGATGCTCGACCTCCGTGCGGTCTTCCTGGATGCCGATGAGTCGCCCGCCGATGATTTGGGGCTGGGTGGAGCGCCCGATCTCGTCGCGGAGGGCGGCGATGACGATCTGCTGAAGGGTGGCGCGCGCGTTGTTCTCGTTCCGCAGGCGCTCGATGAACTTGCGCGGATCCTCGATCCGGTAGCGAACGTAGGCGTCCACTTCCAGGAACTGGTTGTCGACGTCGGGCATTGAGGTTGGGGGGACGTCGATGCGGAGGATGCGCTTGTCGAGGCGGTTGGCGGTGTCTATGAAGGGCGCCTTGACCTTGAGGCCGGGGTTGCGCTCGACGCGGGTGATTTCGCCGAAGCGCGTGACGACGACGAACTGCGTCTCGTCGACCGTGTAGAGCGCTTGGGGCACGACGATCACCCCGGCGATGACGAGCACGATGAGCAAGCCTGCGAGGAAACGCATTAGCCGCCTCCTCCGGTAGTCGTTGTCGAAACGGTCGGAACGCCGTCGGTGAGGGGCAGGAACGGCAGCACGCCGCCGGTGTCCTCGTCCACGATGAACAGCGTTACGCCGGGGAGAATCGCCTCCATCGCCTCGAGGTAGAGGCGGGTGCGGGTCACGTCCTGCGAGTTTTGGTACTCGTTGAAGATGGCGGTGAACTGGGCGGCCTCTCCTGTCGCTCTGGCGATGCGGGCTTCCTTGAACGCCTCCGCCGCCTGCGTCACCTGCTGCGCCGCGCCCCGCGCCCGCGGGATGCGGTCCTGCTCGTAGGCGAGCGACTCGTTGATGCGGCTCTCCCGGTCAACGCGCGCGCGGTTCACGTCGTCGAAGGCGTCGCGCACCGGGTCGGGCGGCTGCACGGTCTGCAACTGCACGCTGAGGATTTCGATGCCCGCCTTGTAGAGGTCAACGATCTCCTGCAGGAGAACGCGCGTGTCCTCCTGGACGGCCTCGCGGTTGACGCGGAGGGGGTCGTCAATGGAGCGCTGCCCGACGACCTGCCGCAGCGCGGCCTCCGTCGCGTCCTTGAGCGTGCGCCCGTCGGGGCGCCCCTCCTGCGCCTCCGGGCGGTCGGAGTCGCCCGGGTCGGCGACATTGAAGAGGAACTGCTCGAGGCTCTTGATGCGGTATTGGACGACGAGGTCGATGTCCACGATGTTGAGGTCGCCGGTGATCATCTGCGACTCGACGGGAATGTCGCGGTCGGGCCCGGCGCGGAAGCCGAGTTCCATGCGGCGGGTCTCTTCGACGGAGACGACGTCGACGGTGCCGACGGGGGAGGGCATGTACCAGTGGAGGCCGGCGTCCTCGGTGCCGCGGAAGGCGCCGAAGAGGCGGACGGCTGCGAGTTCGGAGGGTTGGACGGTGTAGAAGCCGGTGGCGAGCCAGCCGCCGATGCCGACGACGATGAGCGCGAGGATGAGCCATCGCGCCCCGCCGCCTCCGGGGAGGCGCGAGCGGAAGCCGTCCCAGCCCTTCCGAAGGTTCTGGGCGATCTGATCGGGATCGAAGTCCGGTCGGCGTTCGCCGTACATCTATCTCTGCTCTTTCCTTAGTGCCCCGCGATTCATATAACGCAAGCGGAACAGGGGGTAGTCTACACATGCCATGCGGGGTTGTCAAACATTATGGAATTTTCGCAATTTTGGCGGCTAGGAGGTTCCCGTTTGCGCGGGCGGGAACCCTCACCCGCCGCTACGCGGCTGCCCTCCGCCATCGGGAGGCGTGGATTGGCGCTTCGCGCCAACTGGGTTCGCGGCTGCGCGGGACGTTGGGTAGTCCATCATTGACGCTGCATCCCTCCATAATCGCCGCCCGCCTCCTGACCGTCATTCCCGCGTAGGCGGGAATCCAGGAACCCGCGTAGGCCGTAGTTGGCGCTCCCTCCATCCGCAATCGGCGCCTGCGGGGCCGGGCTCTTATTCTGCGAAGAGGATGGGGCGCTGGCGCGCCGGGACTGATTCTCGCCTACGCGGTAACGACGCGGCCCCGGGGATGGCTTGGGGACGGGGCGATGCGGCAGGGCCGTCCTCGCTAGCGCCTCGCTCACGAACACGCGCTTCCCATAGGCCGCTCATGCGAGCGCGAGGCTGGGCGCGACGTCTAGGTCGAGGCCGTGCGCCGCGCCGCGGATGCGGCGTTGGTAACCGGCCGCCGCGATCATTGCGCCGTTGTCGGTGCAGAGGCGCGGCGCGGGAATGAGGACGGGGACGGGAGAGCGCTCGCGGCACGCCTGCCGCAGCGGGCCGTTCGCCGAGACGCCGCCGCCCAGCACGAGCCCGCGCGCGCCGTGGAGGCGGACGGCCTCCGCCGCTTTCGCGGAGATCACGTCCACGACGGACTCCTGAAACGCCGCCGCGAGTTCGGCGACCGCATCGCCGTCAGCTCCGCCCTCCGGCGCGGGATAGACGCCCATCTCCTGCGCCTTCCGCAGCAGCGCCGTCTTGAGGCCGGAGAAACTGAAGTCGAGCGTCCCCTTGAGCCATGCGCGGGGCAGGCTGAACGACGGGGGTGCGGGGGGTGCGCCTTCCGCCGCGCGCTGGACGGCGGGCCCGCCCGGGAAGCCGAGCCCCAGCAGGCGCGCCGCCTTGTCGAACGCCTCGCCGGAAGCGTCGTCGCGCGTCCGCCCCAGCAGTTCGTAGTCGCCGTGCCCGCGCATCAGAATGAGGTCGGTGTGGGCGCCCGACGCGATCAGGACGATGAGCGGAAAGCCCGGGTCGGCGGCGGGATCGGCGGACTCCAGCCACGCCGCGTAGATGTGCCCTTCCAAGTGATGCGCGCCGACGAATGGGATGCCGCGCGCGAACGCGATCGCCTTCCCCGCGTTCAAGCCGACCATCAGCGCGCCCGCGAGGCCGGGGCCGTAGGTGACGGCGACCGCGTCGAGGTCGTCCATCGCAACCTCCGCCTCGCTGAGCGCGCTTTGCACGACGGGGACGATCTGCAGGAGGTGCTGGCGTGAGGCGACCTCCGGCACGACGCCGCCGTAGCGGGCGTGCAGCGCGACCTGCGACGCAACGGCGTCCGAGAGGATGCGCCGCCCGTCTTCAACGACGGCGGCGGCGGTCTCGTCGCAGGAGGTTTCGATGCCCAAGATCAGCATAGCGATGCGGAACGGCGGGAACGTGCCGCCTCTTGGATATGCTACCATTCCTACGCGACCCATTCCCCCGCCGCAGGCGGCCCTCACCCCCGGCCCCTCTCCCAGAGGGAGAGGGGGGCGGGAGGGTTCGGGAGCCCCTCTCCCTCTGGGAGAGGACGCCGCGAAGCGGCGGGTGAGGGTTCGGGGATGCCCCTCTCCCTCTGGGAGAGGACGCCGCGAAAGCGGCGGGTGAGGGTTCGGATGCCCCTCTCCCTCTGGGAGAGGATGCCGCGAAAGCGGCGGGTGAGGGTTCGGGGATTTGCCCCTCTCCCTCTGGAGACCTTTGCATAACTCATGCGCGTCTCCCCTGGGAGAGGACGCCGCGAAAGCGGCGGGTGAGGGTTCGGATGCCCCTCTCCCTCTGGGAGAGGATGCCGCGAAAGCGGCGGGTGAGGGTTCGGGACGCCGCGAAGCGGCGCGCGCGGGTTCGCGCTAGGCCGCAGAGCGAGAAAAAAGGAGGTTGCCGCGATGTGGAGCGAGGTTAACGGCGGCGCCATCGCGCTGCTTGCGCTTCTTCTACTGCTGTCGTCGTTCTTCTCCGGGGCGGAGGCGGCGCTGCTGTCGGTTCAGCGAGTGCGGTTGAGACGCCTCGTCAACCAAGGGTCGGCGGGCGCGGCCCGCGTCGAGCGGATGATCGAGCGGCCCGAGCGGCTGCTCCCCCCCATTCTGCTCGGCAACAACCTCGTCAACACGGGCGCGGCGGTGGTCGGCGCAGGCATCGCCGGCGCGCTGATTATGGACGAGAATCTCGCGGCGGCCGCGGCCACCGCCGCCATCACCGGGCTGCTCCTCGTGTTCGGCGAGACGATTCCCAAGACGGTGGCCGCGCGCCACGCCGAACGCGCCGCCATCATCGTCGCCCCGGTCATTCAGGGCGTCAGCTGGATCGTCAAGCCCGTGTCCATCGCGCTCCAAGCGATCAGCATGGGCATCGCGCGATTGTTCGGCGGAAACTCCTCGCTCAATTTCGTGACCGAGGAAGAGATCAAGACGATGGTTGAGGCGGGGAGCGAGTCGGGCGCGGTGGAGCAAGGGGAAGCCGACATCATCCGCCGCGTGCTCGAGTTCGGCGACCACCGTGTGAGCGAGGTGATGACGCCGCGCCCGGAGATCATCGCCGTCGACTCCGGCGCGACGATCCGCGAGTTCCTCGCGCGCTACGCCGCCAACTCCCACACGCGCTTCCCCCTCGTCCGCGGCGAACTCGACAACGTCGTCGGCATGATCGACGTCAAGGGCGTGATGCGCCAGTTGGCGGCCGGCGCCGACCCGGACGAGGCGGCGCTCGCGGAGGCCAAGCCCGTCCGGTTCGCGCCCGAAACCAAGCGGATGGACGAACTCTTCAACGAGATGCGGCTCAGCGGCGATCAGATCGCGATGGTCGTGGACGAGTACGGCGGCGTCGCCGGCCTTGTCACGTTCAAGCGCCTCGTGGAGGGCATCGTCGGCAAAGTCGAGGAGGAAGGCGAGGAGCAGAGCGGCGCGCGGCAAGTCGAGACCGGGGACGAGCGCGCGTTCGACGTAGGCGGCGGCCTTTCGATCTCCGACGCCAACGAGCAACTGGGGCTCGGCCTGCCCTCCGGGGAGTACGAAACGGTCGCGGGATTTCTGCTGGACCGGCTGGGCCGCATTCCCGAGGAGGGCGAGGAGATTTCCTACGGCGGCCTCCATTTCACGATAGCGGAGATGCGGGGCGTTCGCATTGCGCGCGCTCGGGTGACGCGCGCGCCCGTCGCCGGCGAGGAATGACGGCGCCCGCCGCCCGCCGCGTCGCGATGGCTATGCGCCGCGCCATCGCCCGCCGCGAAGACCGGCTGAGCGGCGGCGCGCTGCTGCTCGCCGTCTCCGGGGGCGCGGACTCCCTGGCGATGCTGCTCGCCTGCGCGGAAATTGGCGCGCGGTTGCGGAAGAGCATCGTCGCGGCGCGGTTCTCGCACGGGCTGCGCCCCGCCGCCGACCGGCGCGAGCGCGCCGCCGTCCGCCGCGCCGCCGCGTCGCTCGGCGTTCCGTTTCTCTCCAGCGAGGGGCGGGCGCCGTCCGACGAGGCCGGGGCGCGGGAGGCGCGCTACAGATTCCTCGCCCAGGCCGCCGCGGAATGCGGCGCCGCCGCCGTTCTCACGGCGCACACGCAAGACGATCAGGCCGAGACGGTGCTGCTGCGTCTCGCGCGCGGCAGCGGACTGCGCGGCGCGGGAGGCATCCGCGAGTTCTCCGTCCGCGACGTGGACGGCCGTCCGCTCGCCCTGCTGCGTCCGTTGCTGCGCGTGTCCCGCGCCGACACGGAGGCCGTCTGCGCCGAGGCTGGGCTGCGCCCCGCCCGCGACGCGACGAACCGCTCGCTGCGCTACGCCCGCAACCGGATGCGCCTGCGCGTTCTCCCGGAACTCGAGGCCGCGAACCCCAACGCGCGCGCCGCGCTCGCCGGATTCGCCGAACGCGCCGCGCAGGACGACGCGCTTCTCGACCAACTCGCCAAAGACGCCGTCCGCGAGGTCGAGGAGCGTTCGCCGCTCGCCGTCCGCTGGCCGAAGGGCGCGTTGCGCGCGCTGCCCGCGCCGCTCCTGGCGCGCGTCTTGGAGGACGCATGGCGCTCGCTGCGCGGGGAGGGCGCGACGCTTGGGCAAGAGAAAATCGCGCAGTGCGCCCGCGTCGCCGCGCGCGGTGGCCGCCTCTCGCTCGGCGACGGCGCATCCTTCGAGGTCGGCCCCGACGGGAACGCGCGCCTCTCGCTCGGCGATGCGTAGGTTCCCGCTTTCGCGGGAATGACGATGCGGCGAGGTATGGCTTGGGGACGGGACGCGGCGCGCCCCGTCTCATGGCGCTATCGCGCCGACTGGATTCCCGCCTACGCGGGAATGACTGCAGGTTATGCAATGCTCCCGCACGGAGACTTCCGCCGCGCCTGCCGGCGCTACGAACTCGCGGGGGCGGAGGGCGGAGGGGGTTGGCGGCGGGCGCGGGCGCGTTTGCCGGCGCGGTTCGCGAAGTACGCGATTATCCCAACGACGGCGATGACGGGGATGAATACGCCGACCCAGATGAGCAGCGTGAGCGCGACGACGCCAATCGCGGAGAGCGCGCGCACCGCCGCCCTGAGCGTGTCCCCCGCGTCCCACCCCGCGATGAGGAAGCCCTCCGACTCGATCACGTAGACCTCGAAGGAGTCGGATGCCGTGACGCGGCCCGCGTCGCTCGTCGCGCCGACGGTGAAGCGGACGCGGTAAGGGTCGGGGCGGTGGTCGGCGTAGGCATGCTCGGCCTCGACGCGCGTCGCGCCGCCCTCGACTTGGCCGCTGACGGTGGGCGATCCGTCGCCGAAGTTCCATTGATAGTCGTAGTCCGTCAGTTCGTCGGGGGCGGTGAACGACGCCGCGTATCGGACGCTTTCGCCCTCCTCGACCGTGCGGTCGTCGCCTGCGAACGCCTCGATGGAGGGCACTTGCTTGACGTCGGCGATGAGCGTGTCCTCGCCGACCGCGACGCCGCCTTCGCCGGTTCCGTTGAGGAGAATGGAGACGATGTAGGGCGAGTCCTTGTCGTCGGCGTAGACGTGGTTGACGGTGGCGGTTACGCGGCGGCCTCCTTGCAGGGGAGCGCTGCCGGATCCGCTGATCCGCGTGCCGTCGCCGAAGTCCCAGATGAACGTGTAGTTCTCGATGTCGTCGGGCGGCGGGAAGGTGGCGCGGAAGCGCGCCGTCTCGCCGACGCGGAAGGCGGCGTCCGGGCCCGCGTCCACGCTGATCGGAAGCGGCGCAAGCGTGAGCCGCGCCTCGATGAGGGAGAAGGCGGAGACCTGGTCGTAGTAGTTGATGCGGCCCTGCATCTCCTCGATTTGCAGTTGCACGGCGGCCAATTGCTCCTGCACGAGGAGAGCCTCTTCGACATTGGCGGCGAGGTCGAGGAACTCGCGCAATCGCGTCTCCGTCGCGCGGAGGCCGGCGAGGCGCGACTGCGCGTCCACGTAGCGGTCGGTCACGTCCTCGCTGCTCACATCGCGCTCGAGCACGTCTTGCGCCGCCGCCTCGATCATATCGAGCGCGTCGGTGAGCGATTGCGCGGGAACGCGCACGGCGACGGACGCGCTGTGCCGCGACTCGCGGTCGGAACTGACCAGCCAGCCGCCCAGATCAAGCGCGACGTCGCGGATGCGGTCCGCGCTTTGCGCGACATCCTCGACGACGAGGTTGAGTTTGGCGGTGTGGACGATGACGCGATTTTGCGGGAGGGGCGATTGGCGCAGTCCGCCGCTTCCGCCGTTGGCGTCCGCTCCGCCGTCGCCGGAGTCTTCCTGCGCGAGCGCCGCGGGCATCGCAGTTGGGGTGGGGAAGCCCGCCGGGGTAGGCGCGGCGGAGAAGGCTTCTTCCGCTCGTCCGTCGGGAGCGGACGCCCCGGAGCCCGAGTCGAAAGACTCGCCGCAAGCCGCCGCGAGCAGCATCGCCGCGGGGAGCAGCGCTGCGAGGGCGGCGCGGACGATCTTGGCGGGCGCGTTCATCAGGGTGATGATACCGGAATTGGGCGATGCGGTGGGGAGGGCCATGCTGCAAGCGTCGTGAGTTGCCGATGCATTTGCATTCGCCCGCTCCGCGCGCCGTCGGCGGCGTGGGCATGGCGAAACGCCCGTAGGAGGGAGGGGGCGCTGTACGCGCTCAGACACATATGAGACTGGCGGGGGGATGAAAGAGGGGCCATCCTTTAGGCGAATCCATAGCCCGAAGGAGGCCCCATGAAGATAACCGCGCGACTACCCATCCCAGCTTACCGCGCCGCCAACTCCCGCCCTACGCCGGAGCTCAGCCCGCAAGCCGCCAATCGGCTGAAACTCCTGGAGCAGTGGCATGCCATGCGCGACGAGGGCATGACCACGACGAAGGCCGCCGCCATCCTCCGCGTCCCCCGCGCATGCCTCTTCCGCTGGCAGTCCCGCCTCCGCGAGCGCGGCCTCCGCGGCCTCGAACCCGATTCCCGCCGCCCGCGCAATGTCCGCCGCCCTACGCGCGAGCCCGCCCTCGTCAACGCCGTCATCGCCCAGCGGACGGCGCCGCCGTGGTTCGGCAAGGACAAGATCGCCGTCCTGCTGCGCCGCCGCGGCTGGAAGGTCTCCGCATCCGCCGTCGGTCGCATCCTCGCGGACGCCAAGCGGCGCGGCGCCCTCCGCGAACCCCCGCGACCAGGCGTCGCCCGCCGCAAGCCCCGCCCCGCGCGCCCCTACGCCGTCCGCAAGCCCAGCGCCTACCGGCCAACCCGCCCGGGCGACCTCGTCCAGATCGACACGCTCGATGTCCGCCCCGCGCCCGGCGTGATCCTCAAGCATTTCACCGCGCGGGACGTCGTCTCCCGCTGCGACGTCTTGCAAGTCGGAACCCAAGCGACCTCCGCGAGCGCCGCGCGGTTCCTAGATGCCGTCGTAGCGCGCATGCCCTTTCCCGTCAAGGCGGTCCAGGTGGACGGCGGCTCCGAGTTTCAGGGAGCGTTCGAGGATGCCTGCAAGGAGCGGGGCATCCTGCTGTTCGTGCTCCCGCCGCACTCGCCGAAGTTGAACGGGCACGTGGAGCGCGCGCATCGGACGCATGTCGAGGAGTTCTACAACTTCTACGACGGGGAGTTGACGATGGGGCCGTTGAACCGCGCGCTGCGGGAGTGGGAGGCGTATTACAACGCGGAGCGCCCGCATCAGTCGCTTGGCTGGTTGAGTCCGATGGAGTATCTTGCGGAGCAGCGCCTGAGGACGGCCTCCTGAACCCTCCCCGCTGTCTCATATGTATGGGGCGAGTACAGGCGCTAGCGCTTCCCGCCTTGCCGCGCTACAATGGGTTCGCGCCCTGGCTTAGTCCGCGCGCATCTACAATAGAATCCCGCGTTCGCGCCGGGGGCGACGCGCCTCCTTCGCGGGGCGGAGGAGAACGCCGTTGGCAACGTCGACGAATCTCGGTTTCCCGCGCATCGGCGCGAACCGCGAACTGAAGTGGGCGGTCGAGGCCTACTGGGCGGGCAAGATTGACCGCCGCGAGTTGCTGCGCCGGGCGGCGGAGATACGCCGCGCGAACTGGGCGCTCCAGCGCGACGCGGGTATCGCCCTCGTCCCCTCCAACGATTTCTCGCTCTACGACCACGTGCTCGACACGAGCGTGATGGTCGGGGCGATTCCGGAGCGCTACGAAGACCCGGACGGGAAGATCGGGCTCGACACGTACTTCGCGATGGCGCGGGGCCGGACGGCCTCGCCGGACAGGCCGGGCGTCTCCGCGATGGAGATGACGAAGTGGTTCGACACGAACTACCACTACATCGTGCCTGAGATCAACAAGGGGCAGATATTCGCCGTCCGCTCCGAGAAGCCGGTGGACGAGTTCCGCGAGGCGAAGGCGCTGGGGATTCACACGCGCCCCGCGCTTCTGGGGCCGGTCACGTTCCTGCTGCTCTCCAAGTCCGCCGACCCCGCCTTCGAGCCGCTGACGCTGTTGGAGGGGCTGGTGGATGTCTACGAGTCCGTGCTGCGGCAACTTGCGGCGGCGGGCGCGGATTGGGTGCAGATGGACGAGCCGGCGCTGGGGCTGACGCTCGACAACCGGCAGCGGTCGGCGTTCGGTCGGGCTTACGCGCGGCTGGTGGCCGCCTCGCCTACGCTCAAGATTATGGCCGCTGTGTACTTCAGCGACTTGCGGGAGAACACGAAAGCCGCACTCGCGCTCCCGACGCAAGGTCTGCACGTCGACCTCGTCCGCGGCAGGAGCGATCTGGAGAATCTGCTGCCGAAGTTGCGGCAGGACACGACGCTATCGCTCGGCCTCGTGGACGGGCGCAACGTCTGGAAAACCGACCTCGCCGCGGCCGTCGCCGCGGCTCGGAAGGCGACCTCCGCGCTCGGCTCCGACCGCGTGCTCATTGCGCCCTCCTGCTCGCTGATCCATTCGCCCGTGGACCTTGACGCGGAGACGGGGATGGACGCGGAGATGCGGTCGTGGATGGCGTTCGCCAAGCAGAAGGCGCGGGAGGTCGCGGTCATTACGGCGGCGGTGAACGGCGACCCGTCGGCGCAGCCTGAGTTGGAGGCGAACGCGGCGGCGGTCGCGGCGCGCCGGGCGTCCAAGCGCGTCCACGATCCGGAAGTGAAGGAGCGCAGCTCCGCCGTGACGCCGGATATGGCGGAGCGCGCCAGCCCTTACCCTGAGCGGCGGAAGGCGCAGCAGCAGGCGCTCCGGCTTCCCGCCTACCCCACCACCACCATCGGCTCGTTCCCGCAGACGCCGGAGATTCGCAAGGCGCGGGCGAGCCGCAACCGGGGCGAACTGTCCGCCGAGCAGTACGAGGATTTCATCCGCGAAGAGGTCGCGCGCGTCATTCGCTTCCAGGAGAAGGCGGGGCTGGACGTGCTCGTGCACGGCGAGCCGGAGCGGAACGATATGGTGGAGTACTTCGGCGAGCAGTTGCAGGGCTACGCCTCCACCTCCAACGGCTGGGTGCAGTCCTACGGCTCGCGGGCGGTCAAGCCGCCGATCATTTTTGGGGACGTCAGCCGCCCCGCGCCGATGACGGTCGACTGGATCGGCTACGCGCAGTCGCTGACGAACGCGCCGGTCAAGGGCATGCTCACAGGGCCGGTCACGATGCTGCAGTGGTCGTTCGTGCGCGACGATCAGCCGCGCGCGGAGACCTGCCGCCAACTGGCGCTCGCCATCCGCGACGAGGTCGCCGACTTGGAGCGCGCCGGCATTCGCATCATCCAGGTCGACGAGCCCGCCATCCGCGAGGGTCTTCCCCTCCGCCGCGAGGACTGGGACGCCTATCTCGAGTGGGCGGTGGAGTGCTTCCGCATCGCGTCGTGCGTCGTGGACGACCGCGCGCAGATCCACACGCATATGTGCTACGCGGCCTACGACGACATCATTGACGCGGTGGCGGCGATGGACGCGGACGTGATCTCGATGGAGAGCTCGCGGTCGGACGGCGCGCTGCTGGAGACGTTCCGGGAGCATCCCTACCCGAACGAGATCGGGCCGGGCGTCTACGACATTCACTCGCCGCGGATCGCGGAGCGCGAGGAGGCGGTCGCGTTGCTGCGCCGCGCGGCGGAGGTGATTCCGCCGGAGCGCATCTGGGTGAATCCAGACTGCGGCCTGAAGACCCGCCGCTGGGAAGAGGTCGAGCCGTCGCTGCGGAATATGGTCGCCGCGGCGAAGCAGATGCGGAAGCGGCGATGAGCAAGGCGGCCTACCGCCAAGCCGTCGCGTTCTTCCTAGACGCCGCCGGCGAAATCCGCCCCGACCAGTGGGACGCGCCCGCGCTTGGCGTATGGAGCGTCCGCGACCTCGTTGGGCACGCGAGCCGCTCCATCACGCGCATCGAGGAGTTCGGAGCGCGCCGCGCCCCCGCCGTCGACGTGGAGTCCGCCGCCGACCACTACCGCCTGTCGCTCGGACGTCCAAACTCCGCCGATCAGATCGCGGAGCGCGGGCGCGAGGCCGGCCGGGCGCTCGGCGCCGACCCCCTAGCCGCGATGCGGGAGGACTGGGCCCGCGCGGAGCGGATCCTCGACGCGACCGGCGAGGACGAGGTCATCGCCTACGACAACGGCGGCATCCGCTTCGGGGACTACCTCGAGACGCGCGTCTTCGAGTTGACGATCCATGCGCTCGACCTGGCGAACGCCGTCGGCTTCGAGGCGCAGCCTCCGCGCGAGGCGCTCGCCGTCGCGCTGCGGACGCTCGCCGCCATCGCGCTGGAGTCGGGGCGCGGAGCGGAGCTCGCGCTCGCCGCGACGGGCCGCGCCCCGCTAAGGGATGGGTTTTCGGTTTTGGGGTAGTGGGGGGCGGAGGCGCTGCGACAGCGGCCCCTTACGCATCGCCGCCCGATTGCGTAACATCGCGGCGTGATGATCGCGCCGTCGCCGATACCCGCAGTCAACGTCGCCGCCGTGCCGCAGCGCAGCCCGCTTCGGTATCCGGGCGGCAAAACGTGGCTCGTTCCGCACATCAGAGCGTGGCTTGGCGGCATGAACGCGCCCCCGCGCCTGCTCGTGGAGCCGTTCGCGGGCGGCGGCATCGTCTCCCTGACGGCGGTGATGGAGAACCTCGCCGAGCGCTGCCTGATGGCGGAACTCGACCGCGACGTGGCAGCGTTTTGGAAGGCCGCTCTGCGCCGCAACGCCGAACTCGCCTGTCTCGTCCGCGAATTCGTCCCGTCGAGGGAAGCCGTCCAGGCTCTGGAGCGCGCGAACCCCGCCGACGCGCTCGAGCATGGCTTCCGAACGCTCGTCTTGAATCGCGCGAGGCGCGGAGGCGTCTTGGCCAACGGCGCGGCGCTCACCCGCAACGGAGAGAACGGAGCGGGCGTCGCGTCGCGCTGGTACCCCGACACGCTGATCAAGCGTCTGCGCGCCATCAAAGAGTCCGCCCACCGCATCGTTTTCTGCGAAACCGACGGCATGCAGTTGCTGGACGCGCTTCTCGGTCAGATCAACGAGGGCGTCGCGTTTTTCGTGGACCCGCCGTACACGGGAGCGGGCGGAAAGCGGGCGGGCGAGCGGCTGTACGCGCATAACGAGGTTGACCACGCCCGCTTGTTCGCAATGCTCGCGAAGAGCGGCGCCAACTTCCTAATGACCTACGATTGCTCGCCGGAGGTCGAGTCGCTCATCGCCCTGCATGAATTTCACGCCGTGCGCGTGATGATGAAGAACGGCCACCACGAGCGCCTGCCGGAACTCGTCATTACGCCAACCCCCGTTTTCACCGAGGCGCTCGCCGATGCCTGAACGCTACGGCATCGCGGAATGGTACGGCCTTCCGCTGACCAGCCTGTCCGCCGCGCAACGCAGCCAATTCTCGGCGCTTGCCCTGCAAGGGCGGCGAGGCGCTCCGGCGTGCCCATTTCAGGACGGCGCTCCTCCCTGCCGTAAGAGCGGCGGCGTTTGCTCGCTGCGCCGTTACGAGCAGAGCGCCGACGGACGGCTCGGCGCGCCCGTCGGGGAGCCCGTGATCGTCTGCCCGTCGAGGTTCGAGGAGGACAAATTGCTCGTCCGCTGGCTGGCCGAGATCGTTGGTTTCGAGCCGGGCGAGGCGATGGTCGCCCGCGAGGTTCCGTTCATGGAAGGCACGGAGACGAACAAGGCGGCGGGGAAGATTGACCTGGTCGTCGCCAAGAGTTCCAACGGCGGTCTTGCCTGGCACGGGCTGGAGATCCAGGCCGTGTACTTTTCGGGAGAAGGCATGCAGTCCGAATTCGAGAGTCTTGGGGACGAACAGCCTACCCCGCCTTTCCCGAACGCCATCCGCCGGCCGGACTGGCGCTCCTCCAGCGCGAAGCGGCTGATGCCGCAACTGCAGATCAAGGCGCCAACGCTGCGCCGCTGGGGGTCGAAAATCGCCGTGGCCGTCGACCGCCCATTCTTTGACTCGATCGGCGGGCCAAGCCCCACCCCCAGCCGCGACCTCAACGACGGCGACGTCATCTGGCTCGTTCCTGAACTCGTCCCGGACGGAGCGCGCAACCGGCTCGTCCGAGGGCACTGGGAAGTGCTCACGCTGGAGCAGTCCGGCGAGAAATTGCTGGCGGCGCGGACGGTGCGGCGCGAGGCGTTCGAGCAGACGCTCCGCGCCAAGTTGAGGCCGATGAACGCTGCGATGGAGTGACGCGAGGCCGCCGCTTACGGCAGCCACGGATTGATGATCTCGATGCCGCAACCCGCGAAGCCGCCCACGTCCCGCGTGGCGACCCCGGCGGCGTGGGAGCGCGACAGCGGACGCCGCTAGCGCTAGACTAGGCGCGCGGGGCGTAACACGCTGTTCACGCATCCGCAACGCTTTCGCAACAGACGCGCGCGACAATCTTCAGGCGAACCCGCGCGGGCGCCGCGCAACGAAAGGACGCATTCGCCGCATGACCACTATCGCCCTCGAGCGCGCTTTCATCAACGAATGCGTAGAGGCCGACGGAACCCCCCGCGGCCTCTACGCCCCGATGTTCGAATGGATGGAGCGCGTCGGCTACGACGAAATCGCCGAGCGGACGGCGGACGCCCAGCGGCGAGCCGCCCGCGACTCGTTCACGTTCCTGCTCCACCCGTTCCGCTTCCGACCGACGCCGGTCGACCTGCTGCCCCGCCTCATCGCGTCCGACGAGTGGGAGCGCGTCGCGGATGGCGTGCGGCAGCGGCACCGCGCCCTCAACCACTTCCTGCTCGACCTCTACTGCGGCGACCAGCGGATCGTCCCGCCGGAGGTCGTCTACACCTGCAAGTACTTCTCCCCGGAGGTCATCGGCGTCCGCCCGCGCGGGGGCGTGTGCGTCCACTTCTACGGCGTTGACCTGGCGCGCGACGCGGACGGCGAGTTCGTCGTGTTGGAGGACAACCTCCGCATCCCCTCCGGCGTGACGTATCAGATGAAAGTCTGCGAACTCGCCGCGAGCGCGTTCCCCGAACTCGCCGCCGCCTACGACGCGGCCCCCTACGATCCGGCCCCGGCGTTCCGCGACCTGTTCGCGTCGCTCGCGGAGCGCCCCGACGGCGCGGCGGTCATTCTCACCGACGGCAAGCAAGGCGCCGCGTTCTTCGAGCACCGCTACCTCTCGGAACTGCTCGGCGTTCCGCTCGTGGAGGGGCAAGACCTCTACCGCGACGCATCGGGCGGAATCCGCGCCCGAACTCTCGACGGCGATCTGCCGGTGGACGTCGTCTACCGCCGCGTCGAGGACTTGGACACGTTCGTTCCGGGGCTGCGGCAGGCGTACAAGGACGGCCGGGTCGCGCTCGCCAACGCATCGGGCTCCGGCGCGGCGGACGACAAACTCGTCTTCCTATGGGTTCCGGAGATGATCCGCCATTACTTGGGCGAGGAGCCCATTCTCCGGCAGCCGGAGAGCCATAATCTGCTGGATGAGGATTCGCGCGCCTACGTTATGGAGCATCTGGACGAACTCGTCGTGAAGTCGCGCGGGGGCTACGGCGGATTCGGCGTCGCCATCGGCCCCGAACTGAGCGCGGCGGAACTCGACAAGACGCGGAGCCTCCTCATCGAACGCCCCGAAGAGTACATCGGGCAGCGGATGCTCGATTTCTCCAAACACCTTATCCTTGACCGGGACGCGGGCGGATTCGCCGAGCGCCACGTCGACCTGCGCGTCTTCTCCCTGCAGAACGCGCGCGGCGAGGTCGCCGTCCCCGTCGGCGGGCTCACCCGCGTCGCGCCGTCAACCGCGCGCATCACCAACAACTCCGCCGGAGGCCTGTGCAAGCCCACATGGGTCGTATCGCAGGGGTAGCCCCCACCGCAGCAGCAACATACCGCTACCAGGCCCACTACGCCTACAGCCACGACGTGATTCAGAACGACAACGTCATGCGAATCACGGCGCGCGAAGGCGGCGCGCAGTCCAACGTCCGCCACGCCGTCTCCGTCTCCCCCAGCGACGCCTACGTCGAGTACAAAGACCGCTTCGGCAACCTCGTCCGACGCTCCGCCGTCACCAAAACGCACCGCGAAATGGACGTCGAGTCGTCCGGCTCCCTCGACATTCTCCTCGAGCGGCCCGACGCGCCCGATATGCCGATGAGCGTCTACCGCGAGCGCCTGACGATCCGCGACGGCTACCTCGCCGAGACGCCGCTCATCAAGCCGGCCGCCCTCGCCGAGTTCGCGCAAGAAGCCGCCGCCGGCGCGGACTCGCTCCTGCAAACGATCGACGCCGTCGTCGAGTGGCTCCACTCCCGGATCGTCTACGAGCGCTGGCACACGTCGGTGGACACCTCCGCCGACCAAGCCATCGCGCTGGGCTACGGCGTTTGCCAGGATTTCGCGCACGCAGCCCTCGGCCTCCTCCGCTGCCTCGGCGTCCCCTGCCGCTACGTCTCCGGCCTGCTCGCCACGCAGGAAGGCGAAACGCACGCGTGGATCGAATACCACCATCCCGACGCCGGATGGCTGACGGCGGACCCCACCCGCAAGCGCGCCCGCCCCGACCCCGCCGAACTGCTCGCCTTCGCCGTCGGCCGCGACTACACCGACGTGCCCCCCGTCACCGGCTCGTTCGTCTCCTCCGGGCAGGGCGGCCTCGTCCGCGTGCACTGCAGCGTCCAAATCACAGAGACCGCATAACGAAGACCAAAACCCGCCCGCCCACAGCGTTGGCGGGAAGAAAGCGCAACGAAGCCAACCATGCGCCCGCCCACAGCGTGGCGGGAAGAAAGCGCAACGAAGCCAACCATGCGCCCGCCCATAGCGCGGCGTGGAGAAAGCGCAACGAAGACAACATGCGCCCGCCCATAGCGCGGCGGGCCGAGGAGCATCGCAATGACTATGACGACCGCCGACCCCCGAACGCTCGACCCCGGCGCGGGCGCCTGGCTCACGAACTCCCGCGTCTACAACCTCATCTGGCTGGGGCGCTGGATGGAGCGCGCCGAGAGCCTCGTCCGCGCCGTTGACGCGGCGGCGCTCGCCGCCGACGAAAGCGGCGCCCCCGTCCGCCCCGCGCTGAGCGCCGCCGCCGAGGCGTGGGGCGTCTCCGTCCCCAACGGCGATCCGCCCCTCCCCGCGATCCGCTCCGCCCTCCGCGCGAGCATCGAGCGCGCCCGCGACAACGCGCACCAGATCGCCCCCCTCGAGTTCATCCAGCGCGTCAACGCCCTCCTCGAGAGCGTCGAGAGCGAGAGCGACGCGAACGCGGGCGCCGCGGGCGAGTCGCCCCAAGCGCTGCGCGATTTCGCCGCGCGAACGCTCGACGCCGTCGCCGAAGCCTCCGGCGTCATTGAGCGCACGTGGTTCAACCGCCAGGGCCTAACGAACGAGGAGTTGATGCAGCGCTTCGCGCAGTAGGCGGGGCGGGGCGTGGGGCCCGCCCCCCCATAAGGCCCCCTCTCCCGCTGGGCGGGAGAGGGCTGGGGTGAGGGTGGGCGCCCCCGCCAATGACGTCCCGCCCCGCTCATGTCCCGCGGAGCGCAGGACGCATCCTCGCTCGCGCAAGGCAAGTCCGACATTCTCGCTTCAGTCAGGCGGGCGCCAAGCGCTCGTTACCTGCCCTCCGAACGAAAGACTTCCCATTCAAGTTCAGTGTACCACCATCCAGGCAGCGTTCCCTCTTGGTGAATCAGACGCTTATCCGAACCATCGGCGGCTGTCGTGAAGAAGACCTTATCGTCTTCTCTTCTGTAATCATAGGCTATCCTAGTTCTATCCGGAGACCAAGCAACATCGACCAAATTCTCCGTCACAGCTACGCCGGGAGGAAGGCCAGGAAGGCGCATTAGGGAAATTGCGGATCCATCCGTCTTGATCCGAAGCATCGGGTTGGATTCAGTGAAAATTTCCGATCCATCCGGCGCCCATGCTAACGTTTTGATCGGAGACCTGGCCAAAATGCTGGACTTGAAGCCTACCCAGCGCGGGGGCTTTGTAAAAAAGCCGATCGATAAAGGCAATGACGCCAATTCCCGAAGCCCTGCGCCATCTACGCCGACCGTGTTGATCACCACTGGGCCTTCAAGCGAGGCCATGCTCGCAAACGCGATAGTAGCCCCATCAGGAGCCC
This sequence comes from Dehalococcoidia bacterium, assembly GCA_965242755.1. Taxonomy (GTDB): domain Bacteria; phylum Chloroflexota; class Dehalococcoidia; order Lucifugimonadales; family Australimonadaceae; genus Bin16. Next base: position 434,951 of record OZ251500.1, read on the forward strand.
AAGCGGGCTGACTGATTGTCAGGAGAGGCGCTTGGCTATCATACTCCCTATCACTGTATGCAGTGAGCCTCGTCAAGTTTAGATCTACTAGTTCAATTACATATATGTCGCCTCTTTCTCCAATGTATGCGATCCTATGGCCATCCGGTGACCACACCACGGAATCGCCTATTGGCCGTTGTCTAGATTGATACGTATCGGGGTTAAGAAGGTGCTGAAGCCCTGACCCATCGGGAGTCACTATGGATGGGCCGCCGACAAAAGCGATCGCGCGTCCGTCAGGCGCCCAGGTTGGATTAATCCCGTAATGTCTGGACCTAGGCTTCGTTAAACGACGACTTTCCGAACCGTCAACTGCGACGGTTTCTATGGAGATATTGTTCTTATCTGAATTGAAAATACTAGGCATTCCATCTCTATAATTAGCGTAGACAATGAAGTTTCCATCAGGTGAAAAGTCTCCTCCATGGCCTCTCCCGATCTGTAAGTCAAGCGCCTCCGAGCCGTCGGCGTTGGCGACGATCATAGGGGTAAAGAGTATCTTTTTCCCGTCAGGACTCCAGACAGGTTGCGTACGGTTCTGGTAGGTATATGAGGCATATAAGGGGTCGGTAGGCGGTTCGATGCGGCTAATTCCCAAGATAACGCAAGCATAGCAACCGACCGCTGCCATGGCTAGGAGTAGGAACGAAAGCAAGGCTCCGGAAACACAGTTATGCTTGGGTTGCATGGTCATCCTCTCGCTCGCAGCCCTCGCCGTTCGCGTCGCCGGCCTCTTGCGCCTGCGCTCTCGCGCCCGCGCGCGCAAGGCGTCCGATTGGGCAGCGCCGCCCCGACGATTTCCGAACGCGCTTCCGCATTGCCCGCAAGGGTGGGGAGCGCGAGCGCCGCAAGCGGCGGCAGCGCCGCCGCCGTCAACGCGATCCGCAAGATTGAGATGATGTACGCGCTCATTGGGTGACCTCTTTCCATTTGCACCGCTCTAGGATATCTGGGTCGGACGAAGGGACTCCTCCCGCCGTTGACCATACCCTATCCTGTGAAGACTTTGCCAACAAGCGTACGTCTGAACCGTCAGACGCCATCGTCAGCAAAGAGTATCCAAGTTGAAGCGCCATCATCGATTCATCAGGAGACCACTCTGTCAGAAATCCGCAATTAGCCATTATCCGCAAATCCGATCCATCGATGTTGACCGTGACAAATGGGGTCTGGTGAAGCCGAATTTGAGACCCATCACGCGACCAAGAGACCTTCCCTTCTCTGAAACCGAGCCGCAACTCCTCAGGAAACGACGCCACTTCCCGCAGATTGCCTCCATTGGAGCTTATCGTGTAAATCGTAGAAACATCATCGCTGCTGCGAAATCGCGAGCCAGGATCATTCTTCACAAATGCTATGGAAGTCCCGTCGGGAGACCAGGCCGGGAAGCTTGCTGACGGAGATAGGCGATTGAAGACTCTTCCGTCTATGCTCACCGTGTAAATGACGCTTTGATTTTCATCGGTCTTTTCACTCGCCAAAAACGCTAACTTGCCGCCGTCGGGCGACCAAACAACCGGAGCATTGTACACGATACGCACATCGGGAAACTGCTCAATCATCATATCTCTATGCGCGATTCTCTTTTTCCTACTACCGTTCTTCTTCATAACATATAGGCCGCCGTTTGAACTGGAAAAAGCAATTGTTTCGCCGTCAGGCGACCAGACAGCGTAATGATAGTCTCGGCCACCCGCAAGACGTCGACGGGCTGATCCATCGAGCCTAGCAGTGTGTATTTCGTAATGGGGGGCGCTCAGTCCAAATAAACCAGTGTCGGAAATATCTAAGGCTGTGAAAACGACAAGACCTTCAGGAGAAACTCCTGTCACGTATTCACCGCTCTTGTGCGGGAACGAGAACAACTCAGAGCCGTCGGAATCAACGACATGCGCTTGACCGAAAGGCGTGCCGAAATCCGAGTTAAAGACGATTTTGGTCTGGTCGGCAGACCAGATGGGAGGGGTGTAATGCATAGGAAAAGAGTAGATGTAGCGTCCGCAGAAGCTAGCCGTCGCAAACAGCGCCAAGACGAGCAACGCCGCTAACCACAGCGCGGAGAATTTCGGAGCGCGGCCCATCGCGGACTAACGGGCTGCCGGCGCGGGGCGCGCCAGCGCCGGCAGCGCCGCCGCAAACGCGACCCGCAAGATTGCGATGATGGTCAGGCTCATCGTTCCGCCCTCGCCGAAGGATACGCCTCCGGTCAGCGTGTAGACCGCCATATGTCCGTCAGTTCCGCCTCGCCGCCGTCCCCATCCCGTCGCCCGCCCTCTCCCTCATCGCCGCCGCGACGATTTCCGAAACGCGCTTCCGCATCGCCCGCAAGCGTATGCGCCGCCGCGCCGCAAGTCAAGCGCGCGGCGCGTTGACGCGCGCCGGCGCGCGATTCTAGACTGCGCCCCGACCCTACGCGATAGGCGGAGGAGGTCGCGCTATGGCCGAGCAGTGCGTCGCGGCGGTGTTCGTCGGGCCGGAGCGCCCGCTGGAGTTGCAGGAATTCCCCGTGCCGAGCGTCGGGCCGGACAATATCCTCGTCAAGATGAGCATGGCGGCGGTCTGCGGGACGGACGCGCACAACTGGCATAACCCCGACGCGCCCCGCCCCATCGTGTGGGGGCACGAGAACATCGGCGTCGTCGCCGCGCTCGGCGCGAATGTCCGAGAGGACTCGCTCGGCGAGCCGCTGCGCGAGGGCGACCGCGCGCTGTTCCACTCGGCGCCGTGCGGCCACTGCTACAACTGCCTGATGGGGCTGCGCTGCTCCAACGCCATTCACTACGGCAACTCGCGCGTCGACCCGTCGTCGGAGACGATGCTGCGCGGCGGATTCGGGCAGTACCTGCTGCTGGAGCCGCACCCGGCGATCCTCCGCGTCCCCGACGATATGACGACGGAGCGCGCGCTGATGTCCGTCATCGGCAATCACACGACGATGAGCGGGCTGCGGAAGATCAACGCGCCGGACCCGGGCGACGCGGTGGTCATTCAGGGGAGCGGCCCCATCGGCATGGGGGCGCTCGTGCAGGCGAAGGCGCGCGGAGCGGCGCATGCGATTATGATCGGCGCGCCCGCCCACCGCCTCGCGCTCGCCCTCGAACTCGGCGCCGACGAAACGATCGGCCTCGCGGATTTCCCGACGCCGGAGTCGCGCATCGAGCGCGTCCGCGGACTGACGGGGCGCGGGCCCGACCTCGTAGTCGAGGCGTCAGGCGCGAAAACGTCCGTGCACGAGGGACTGCAGATGGTCCGCTACGGCGGCAAGTACCTCGTCATCGGCCTTATTCTGCCGACGTCGGTCGAGATGGACCCGTCGCGCATCGCGGCGAAGGACCTCACGGTGGCGGGCGTCGTCGGCTCGAAGGTCGAGAACATCATCCGCTCGATGCGCCTGATGCGAACGCGGATCGACGTTCCCGTTGAGAAGATGATCACGCATCAGTATCCGCTGGCGCGGGTCAACGAAGCGCTGCAGTCGCACATAGACTTGTCGGCGATGGTTCCCGTGGTCAACCACGCAATGGCGTAGCGCCGCAGGCTAGGAGTCGCCGCTTATGGATTTCTCGCCTACGCGGGAATGACGGTCAGGGCGCGCGGGCGCCGATTGGGGACAGAGGGAACGCTAACGATGGCCTACGCGGGTTCCTGGATTCCCGCCTACGAGGGAATGACGGTGAATTCGCGCCAGGTCCGTCATTCCCGCGTAGGCGGGTAGGGCGGGGCGCTGAAGGATCAATGGAGACGGCCGGGGGCGCCCTCCCCCCGGCGCTGTGCTACGATTCGCCGCAGGCGCGACTTTGGTGAAGGGGGCGCGTATGCGGTTTCTCGTTACCGGCGGGCTCGGCGTGAACGGATGCTGGGTCACGCGCGATCTGCTTGAGATGGGGCATGAGCCCGTCGTGTTCGACGCCCGCGCCGATTTCACGCTGCTGCGCGACCTGCAGGGCGAGTTCGCGTTCGTTCAGGGCGACGTCGCGTCGTTGGAGCAGTTGACCGCCGCTTGCGCGGAGCATCGCGTCGAGCGCGTCTGCCATCTCGCCGCCGTCTACCCGGACGCCGCCGACGCCGACCCCGTCCGCGGGTTCACGGTCAACGCGCTTGCCACCGTCTACGTTCTCGAGGCGGCGCGTCGGGCGGGCGCCGACCGCGTCGTCTTCACGAGTTCCATCGGCGCGCTCTCCCCAATGACGGACGAGCACTTGGAGCCGGAGATGCGCCCCGTTGACGAGACGTTCCCCGCGTATCCCACGGGCAGCGTGTACGGCGCGGCGAAAGCGGCGTCGGAACTGATGGGGATTCAGTACAAACGGCTGCACGGGATCGAATTCGCCGCGCTGCGGTTCGCCGCGATCTACGGCCCCGGCAAGGGCGCGGAGCGGCACGGCGCCCACAACGTGATCTGGACGGAGATCATCGAGAATGCCATCGCCGGACGCCCGACCGTCGTCCCCCGCGGCGGCGATCAGCGGCTCGACCTCACTTACGCGCGGGACGCGGCGCGGAGCGTCATCCTCGCTTGCATGGCGGAGCGCGTCGAGAGCAGCGTGTTCCATATCGGCGGCGGGCGGACGTACACGCTCAACGATTTCGCGGACGGCGTTCGCGCGGCGATTCCGGGCGCGGAGATCGAGATTGGGCCCGGCCTGGATCCGCGCGGATTGGGGCCGAGGGGGTATTATGCGCTTGACGTCAGCCGCGCCCGCCGGGAATTGGGCTACGAGCCGCTGTACGATCCCGAGAAGGCCGCGCGCGACTGGGCGGAGTGGACGGACCGACTGGAACTGAGGCGGACCCTGGCGTAACGCGCCGCCATGCCCGCGCAGGCGGGAACGCAGGCGGGAATCGGTTGGACGGCGAGATAGACGGCGGGGTCGCCAAGGGCGCTGATGCGGGAGTAGGCGATGGATACGTGCAAGGCGGCGGTTTTCGTCGGCGCGAACAGGCCGCTGGAGACGCAGGAGTTTCCCGTGCTGCCGATGGAGCCCGGCGGCGCGCTCGTCCGAATGCAGATGGCGGCGATCTGCGGAACGGACGTCCACGCATGGCGTTTGGACGCGACGCCCGCGCCGATGATCTTCGGGCACGAGAACGTCGGCGTCCTCGCGGAGGCGTCCTCGGAGATCGAGACCGACGTTCTGGGGCAGCCGCTGCGCCCCGGCGACCGCGTCATCTTCCGCGACGCGCCCTGCGGGCGCTGCTTCCGCTGCGCGATGGGCGAGTCCTGCGAGCGGACGCGCTCCTACGGCATGCTGCGGTCGGACGAGCCGCCCCATCTGCGCGGAGGCTTCGGGCAGTGCGTTCAGTTGAGCGCGACGCCCTGGCTGCTGCGCGTGCCGGACGACGTGTCCAACGAGCGCGCGCTGCTGAGCGTCATCGGCAACCATACGCTGCTGAACGGGATCGAGCGCATCGGCGGCGTGAATCTCGCGGACACGGTCGTCGTGCAGGGGTCGGGGCCCATCGGCATGGGCGCGCTGAATCAGGCGCTGCTCGGCGGAGCGGGGCGCGTCATCGTGATCGGCGCGCCGGAGAGCAGGCTGGCGCTTGCGCGGTCGCTCGGCGCGAGCGAAACGGTGGACATCGCGGACTGCCCCGAGCCGGAGTCCCGCGTCGAGCGCGTGATGGAATTGACCGGCGGGCGCGGCGCGGACTTGACGATAGAGGCGTCGGGCGGCCTCACCGCGTTCCAGGAGGGCTTGGAGATGACCCGCTTCGGCGGGCGCTATCTCGTGATCGGCCAGTGGACGGACTACGGGCTTCTCTCGGCGAACCCCGCGCTCCTCACGCGCAAGGTCATTCGCGTGCAAGGCGTGTTTTCGGCGGGGCCGCGCCACATCATCCGCTCGCTGCAGGCGATGCGCGGCCTCGTGGACCGGCCGGTGGAGAATTTGATCACGCACCGCTACGCGCTGGAGGACGTGAACGAGGGCTTCGCGGCGCACGAGCGGCTCGAGGCGATGGTTGCGGTTATACTCCCCAACGGCGAGCCCGCGTAGGCGCGGGAGGCAAGGAGGCAGGCGATGGCCAAAGGCGGTTACAAGATCATCGACAGCGACATGCACATCATGGAGCCGCCCGACCTCTGGCAGCGGTACACGGACAAGAAGTACCGCGACCAGGCGCAGGTCGGCGTCACCTCCGCGAACGTGCGCGACCTCCGCACCACGCACCCGGACGGCAGGCCGTGGGGCTCGACGTCGCAGGGCGTCCGCGCGGCGGGCGTCGGCAACCCGAACCGCCCCGGCGGCCATAACTACGAGCGCAACCAGCGCCTCTACGCCGACCACGCCGCGCGCGGCTGGTCAACCGACGCGCAGTTGGAGGCGATGGACGTCGAGGGGCTGGACGTCGCGGTGCTCTTTCCGACGCGGGGGCTGCACACGCTCGCCGAGCCGCATATGGAGCCCGGCCTCGCCGCCGCGCTCGCCCGCGCCTACAACGACTGGCTCTACGACTTCTGCGCGCCCGCGCCCGACCGGCTCATCGGCGCGGCGATGATCTCCCCGTTCAATATGGACGACGCCGTCGCGGAGGTCGAGCGCGCCGTCGTGGAACTCGGGTTCCGCGCCGTCTTTATGCGCTCCAACCAGATGACGGACAAGCCGTGGCACGACCCGTTCTACGACCCGCTGTGGAGCGCGCTGGAGGAGCACGACATCGCCATCGGCTTCCATGAGTCGTCGTCGTCCGGGGCGCGGCAGGTCGGGGAGCACTTCGAGCCGAACTTTATGCTGCGCCGCGTGTTCGCGCAGCCCGTCGAGCAGATGATGGCGCTCGCCAGTTTCTGCGGCGGGGGCGTGCTGGAGCGCCACCCGCGGCTGCGCGCCGCGTTCCTCGAGGCCAACTGCGCCTGGGCCCCGTGGCTCCTGTGGAGGCTCGACGAAGCCTACGAGCGCGAGGCCGACGTCTTCGTCCCCGAACTCGCGATGGCCCCCACCGAGTACTTCAAGCGCCAGTGCTGGGTCTCCGTCGAGCCCGACGAAGAGCCTGCCAAGTACGCCATAGACTGGGTCGGCGGCGACCGGATGGTGTTCTCGACCGACTACCCCCACGGCGACTCGAAATACCCGGAGGCGGTGTCGAGTTTCATCGAACTCGGCATATCGGACGAGGAGAAGAGGAAGATCCTCTGGGACAACTGCGCGAGCCTCTACAACCTCGCGGGCGTTCCCGTCGCCGCGTAAGCGAAGCGCCGCGCCCCCGGCGGGTTCCCGCTTCGAGGGAACGACGCCGCGCCGGAGTTCCCAAGGGTCTCTGAGCGGAGAAAAGGAGAGAGGAACGATGACCACGCTGACCAGAACCGAAACCGCGCTCGACGCTTTCGTCGCCAGGACGCGGGAGTTGTTCGCCGGCGAGCCCGACATCGAGCGGCGCTGGGTCGAACTCGCGCCGGTCTTGACGGACTTCCTCGCCGATCCGAGCGTGCAGGAGGCGTCGCGCGCCTGGCCCGCCAACGAGTTCACCGACCGCGCCGAGAACCTCCTCTTCTACGAGGACCCGGACTACGGCTTCGTCGTGAACGCGCTGAAGCGCGAGGCGCGGGCCAAGCCCGCCGTCCACCCGAAGTACCCCAACTGGCGCGGCATCCACGACCACGCGCACATCTACACGCTCTACGGCGTGCTCGTCGGCCACGAGATGATCGAGCGCTACCGCCCCGTCGAGGGCGCCGAGCGCCGCCCGGACTACGTCCCCATCGAGCAGGTGGGCAACTTCCGCGTCGAGCCCGGCTCCGTCGACCTCGTGCGCCCCTACGAGATCCACGCGGAGCGCAGCCTCGGCGAGCAGACGGTCGCCGTCATCATCCGCAGCGAAAAGTCGGGCGATTTCCTGCAAGGCCGCTACGACGCCGAGTCCGGCGGCTACTGGGAGGGCTACGGCCCCATCCAACGCGAAGTCCCCATGTTCCCGGACGCCTAACGGCGCGTCAGGGCCGCGGTCATTCCCGCGCAGGCGGGAATGACCGCGAGTTACCCCAAGGTCTTCTGAGGAGGAGCGAGAAATGACAACCGCCGATTCCGACGCCGCAATCAAGTACGCCCCGACGCCCGAAGGGCTGGACGAGTTCGCCATCCCCGACCCCTACGCCGATTGGCTCAAGGCGGAAGGCGTCAAGGTGATCGTGGACTACGCCTTCGACGAGATCGCCAACGTCGAGTTGGGCCCGTGGGAGCGCAAGGGGGGCAAGGGCGCGGTCATCAACATCCCCTACCACGTCCTCACCAACGACACGCACGTCGTCGAGATCGACCCGGGCGGGAAGTCCGAGCCGGAGCACCACGTCTACGAGGAGTACGTCTACGTCGTCTCCGGGCGCGGCGCGACGAGCGTTTGGCCGCAGGGATCGTCCGAGAAGAAGACGTTCGAGTGGCGCAAGGGCAGCCTCTTCTCCATTCCGCTCAACTGCTGGTACGAGCACTTCAACGGGAGCGGAACGGAGCCGGCGCGCTACCTGGCGGTGACGACGGCGCCGCCGAACATGCGCCTGTTCAACGACAACGACTTCATCTTCAACTGCGACTTCCCGTTCGCGAGCCGCTACAGCGGGTCGGACGACTTCTTCAGCGGGAACGGCCGGTTGTACAACCGGCGCATCTGGGCGTCCAACTTCATGCCCAACGCGCCGGATATGGCGCTCTACGCTTGGAACGAGCGGGGCGCGGGCGGCATCAACTCGATGTTCGAGATGGCGGGCAACCTCTCCAAAGCCCATATCTCCGAGTTCCCCGTCGGCACCTACAAGAAGGCGCACCGGCACGGGCCGGGCGCCAACCTTGTGCTCCTCAGCGGGGACGCCGGCTTCTCGCTCCTCTGGACGAAGGACGACATGTCGGACATCCGCAAGGCCGATTGGAAGGTCGGCTCGCTCGTCATCGTGCCGAGCGACGGGACGTACCACCAGCACTTCAACTCCGGGACGCGGCGGGCGCGCTATATGGCGCTCACGCCCGGCACGCATGGGCTGCGCGCCGCCATTCCGCGCGGGCAGGGCGCCGATCAGAGTTTCAAGGCGGGCGGCTACCAGATCGAGTACGAGGACGAGTCCCAGAAGATTCACGACATCTTCGAGGGCGAGTTGGAGAAGAACGGCGTGACGTGCCGGATGAAAGCCTTCATCGCCTACTGCAACGGGGAGGTGGGCCCGACGTCGGCGCGGGACGCTTAGGGGGAATCCGCCTAACCTACCGTCATTCCCGCGAAAGCGGGAACCCACCCCAGTTCCGTCATTCCCGCGTAGGCGGGAATCCAGTCGGCGCGCAAGCGCCATGAGGCGGGGCGCAACGCGCCCCGCCTCCAAGCCATCCCCGGCGCATCGCCCTGCCTGCGAAAGCGGGAACCTACGAGCGTCGCCCCAACGATGCAACGGAAGCCGCCCATAACTGAGGCGGCCTCCTAAGATTGGGATATGGGAACGAATATCAGGGCTTGCAATGCTTGCAGCGATGGCTTACAATGCTTGCAACGCAAGCGCCCGGTAGGCGCTCTTGCATAGAGGAGGCTTGCCGTGACCACCCTCACCGTGCGGAACATCGAAGACGACCTGAAGTCGCGGCTGCGCGTGCGCGCCGCCGAGCGCGGCCACTCGATGGAGGAGGAGGTCCGCAGCATCCTGCGCTCCGCGCTCCACAGGGAGAACGCGCCCGCGAAGGGGCTCGGAACCGCCATCCACGAGTTGTTCAAGCCGTTCGGCGGCGTGGATCTGGACATCCCCCAGCGGGAGCCGATGCGCGAGTTGCCCCGCTTCGACTCCTAGAAACGATGATCGTCCTCGACACGAACGTCGTTTCCGAGTTGATGCGGGAGCGCCCGCAGCCGGAAGTGCTCGACTGGGCGGACGGCCATCCGGCGAACACGCTGTTCATCACCGCCATCACCGAGGCGGAGATCCGCGCCGGGATAGCCGTGATGCCCGAAGGAAGGCGGCGGAGAGGGCTCGCCGAAACTGCGGAGCGCCTCTTCTCCGCCGCCTTCGCCGAACGCATCCTCTCCTTCGACAGCGAGGCGTCGAGGGCCTACGGATTCCTGGCCGCGAGCCGACGCGCCGCCGGCCTCGCCATCAGCACGCATGACTGCCTGATCGCCGCCATCGCGCGCTCGCACGCCGCCGGGGTCGCCACGCGGGACGTGGGCGGCTTCGCGGGTTGCGGCATCGAGATCATCAATCCGTGGCTGCCGTAAGCGGCGGCCTCGCGTCACTCCATCGCAGCGTTCATCGGCCTCAATTTGGCGCGGAGCGTCTGCTCGAACGCCTCGCGCCGAACCGTCCGCGGCGGGGCGCTCGCTAACGCCACAGCGGGCGGGCCGTAGCCCGCCCGCCTCATTTGGCGCCGATCTCGTCCTTTCGGACGAGCGACTTGTTAACGGTCCCTTACGGGTTCCCCAAAGGGAATGTTCCCCGATCTCCCATCGGTTGCACCGCCGTCAAGCCGTTCGGCTGACGCTATACTACACCCATTGATTTGGCGGCGCAAGGGGCTGGAGCGCGAATGATCGAACCGAAAATCCCGTATCGGCTGGGGCTGGACGTCGGCGCGACGTCCGTCGGATGGGCGGCGCTTGCGCTTGACGCGAACGGCGACGCTTGCGGCGTCCTCGACTTGGGCTTGGGCAGCCGGATCTTCCCGGACGGGCGCGCCCCTGAGACGCGGGGCGGCCCCGGCGCGTCGCTTGCGGTGGGGCGGCGACTCGCTCGCGGCCAACGCCGCCGGCGCAGGCGCTACCTCCGCCGCCGCGATGTCTTGCTGAAGGCGCTCGCCGACTACGGTCTCATGCCCGCGAACGCCAAGCAGCGCAAGGCGCTGGCGCGCCGCGATCCCTATGCGCTGCGGAAGCGCGCCATCTCCGGCGAGCCGCTCAAGCCTCACGAACTGGGCCGCGCCCTCTTCCACCTGAATCAGCGGCGCGGCTTCAAGTCCAACCGCAAGGCGGGCGGCGGCGAGGACAAGAAGAAGGCGACGCAGGCGCGGCTCGACAGGGAAGGTCTGCGCCGCGCGCTCGGCGAACCGGAGCAGCCGCTGGGCGAGTTCCTCGCCGCCCGCCGCGAACAGCGCAAGCCCGTCCGCGCCCGCCCTGGGCAGGAACTCTACCCGGAACGCGCAATGTACGAGCGCGAGTTCGATTTGATCCAGGCTCGGCAGGCGGAGCGTCACGCGCTCACGCCGGTCCAGTGGAACGCGCTCCGCGGGATCATCTTCCATCAGCGTCCGCTGCGCCCCGTCGAGCCCGGATGGTGCGCCTTCGAGGAGAACGAGCGGCGCGCCCCGCGCGCCCACCCCGACGCGCAGGAGTTCCGCATCCTTGAGGAGGTCAACAACCTCCGCCTGCGCCTTGGGCGAGGCGAGGAACGGCCGCTGAACGAAGAGGAGCGCGGGCGCGCATGGGAGCGTCTGCGGAAGGGCGCCGACATCGAATTCAAGAAGCCGACGAAAGACCTCGGGCTGCCGGATGGCGCCGCTTTCAATCTCGCGCGGGGAGGCCGCAAGCGACTCAAGGGCGATGCGACGACGAAACGCCTCGCAGCGGAAGACCTCTTCGGCGAGGAATGGCTCAAGCGCGACCCGGCCGACCGCATCGCCATCGTCGAGTTCCTCATTGACGCGGAAGATCCCGAAGACGTCCGCAAGAAGGCGGAGCGGGACTGGGGAATGCAAGAGGAGCAGGCGCGGCGCCTTGCGATGGCCGAACTTCCCGCCGGCTACGTCCGCCTGAGCCTCAAGGCGATTCGCAAGGTCCTCCCGCATCTGCGGCGGGGGCTGCGCTACGACGAGGCCGTCGTCGCCGCCGGCTACCCGCATCACTCCGACTTCCGCAACGCCGAAGCCCACGACCGCCTGCCCTACTACGGCGTCGTGCTGGAGCGCGACGTCGTGGGAGCCGACCCCAAAGCGCCGGAGAGCGACGAGGTCAAGCGGTGGGGGCGTTTCCCCAATCCCACCGTGCACGTTGGCCTCAATCAGATTCGGCGCGTCGTCAACCGCATCATCGAGGTCTACGGCAAGCCGGAGGAGATCGTCGTCGAACTCGCGCGCGGGTTGAAGATGAACAAGGATCAGCGCAAAGCGCAGCGGGAGGCGCAACAGGAGGGAGAAGAGCGGAACGCGCGGTACGCGGAAATGCTGGAGCGCGAGCCGTCCAACTTCGACAAGCGCCGGCTTCGCTTCTGGGAGGAGCAAGGCGGGAAAAGGGACGAGCAGGACGCAATCTGCGTCTACACGGGCAAGACGATCACGCTGAGCATGGCCGTTTCGGATGAGACGGAGATCGACCACATCCTGCCCTTCTCCAGGACGTTGGACAACGGGCGGGGCAATATGGTCTTGTGCCTTGCCGACGCCAACCGGGTCAAGGGCGAAAAGACGCCTTGCGAGGCGTTTTCGGACAGCCCGCAGGGATACGACTACGAGGCGATCCTCGCTCGCGCCGACGCGCTCCCCGGCGAACGGGGCTGGCGCTTCCGGGACGGCGCGATGGAGCGCTTCGAGAAGGACAACAGTTTCCTTGACCGTCACCTCAACGAGACGGCCTACCTCTCCCGCACCGCCCGCCGCTACCTCGCTTATCTCTACGATGAGAAGGGCGAAGACGGCGAGAAGGGCGAAGTCCGCGTCCGCGCAATCCCGGGGCGGATGACCGCGCTGCTCAGGAACGGCTGGGGACTGGGCAAGTCGCGCAAAGACCACCGCCATCACGCGGTGGACGCCTTCGTCGTCGCCAACACGACGCAGGGGATGCTCAAACGCTTCGCGGACGCCTCGGCCAAGGGGACGGCGGAGCAATTGGCCGAGCGCGTTCCCGACCCGTGGCCGGGGTTCCGCAGCGAGTTCGACGCGAAACTCGACAACGTCATCGTTTCCTACAAGCCCGACCACGGCTCGCGCGACCCGAAAAGCCGCAAGACCACCGGCCAACTGCACAAAGACACCGCCTACGGCCTCATCGGAACGCCGGGCGACGGCCCGGTCGAGGTCGTCGTCCGCAAGCCGCTGGACGGCGTCAAGCGGAAGAAGGAGTTGGACGCGGTGCGCGACCCGATACTGCGCGAGGCTCTGAAAGCCCTCTGGGACGAAACGGGCGGCAATCAGAAGAAGAAGGACGGCGACGACTCGCCGACGTTCGCGGCGAAAGCGCGCGGCGAAGGCGTCTTGCTGAACGGCAAACGCCATTTCCCGCGCAGCGTCCGCGTCCTCGACAAGTTGGACACGCTGCCCTTCAAGGACGATTCCGGCAAAGCCTACAAGGGCTATGTCCGCGGCGGCAACGCATTCGCCGACGTCTGGGGTATCCCGGCGGGCAAAAACCAGGACGGCAAGAAGCGGAAGACCGAGTGGAAGATCGTGGTTGTCTCAACCTTCGATTTCAACCAAAAGGGGTTCGACGACCGGCGGTTCCTGCAGAAATCCAGGCCCCACCCGGCGGCGAAATACCTGACGCGGGTCCGCCAAGACGATATGGCCGCGCTCGGCGAGGGCGACGACCGCCGCATCGTCCGCGTTCGCAAGATCACCGGCGGCAAGTCGCCGAGCATCGTGCTCGATCCGCACCACGAGGCGAACGTCGCCAAGCGCGCCAGCGACAAGAGCGACCTGATGAAAGAGAACAAATACTCCGCCGGACAACTCCGCGAGAACAAGTTCCGCAAGGTCGGGGTGGACGAAATCGGGCGCCTGCGCGATCAGGGGCCTTTCCCCGAAGCCGACGCGCCCGCCGCCGCTTAAGGGGAACCCGCGAAGCGCAAGAAGGCCGCCAAGCCGGAGCCGGCCGAGTCGAAACCGCGCCAGGCGAGCCTGATCTAGGCGGGGTCAGCGCCGTTTCCGCGCCGCCGCCGTCCGCCGTGGACGGCGTGACGGCGGCGTTCCTGCGTCTACGCAGTGTAACCGATGGGAGATCGGGGGACAACCGCAACTCGAGGTCGTCGATCAGCCTCAGCGTCGTGAGTGTAACCGATGGGAGATCGGGGGACAACCGCAACTTTCGCCAAGTTCGCCAAGTTCCTGCTCCTAGTGTAACCGATGGGAGATCGGGGGACAACCGCAACAGCATCGACTTCACGTGGGAGAGCGGAGGGAGTGTAACCGATGGGAGATCGGGGGACAACCGCAACTTATGTACCTGTACGATCCCTGCAGGTAAGAGTGTAACCGATGGGAGATCGGGGGACAACCGCAACGCTCACGAAAGACGATGTCCGCGCGATGCTAGTGTAACCGATGGGAGATCGGGGGACAACCGCAACGATGAGCAGCCCCATCAGCGCGTAGAGCGAAGTGTAACCGATGGGAGATCGGGGGACAACCGCAACTACTCCGCAGGCTTGCCGGCATTGACGAATAGTGTAACCGATGGGAGATCGGGGGACAACCGCAACTTCGGGCGAACATACGCGCCTTCCCGGTAAGTGTAACCGATGGGAGATCGGGGGACAACCGCAACTCCGTCATGTTCGGGTTCGTCAGCGTGAGTTAGTGTAACCGATGGGAGATCGGGGGACAACCGCAACTCCAACGCCGCCCGGTCGAACCCGTCCCTGAAGTGTAACCGATGGGAGATCGGGGGACAACCGCAACGCCTACTTGCGTCTCGTCGCGCCGGGCTATGAGTGTAACCGATGGGAGATCGGGGGACAACCGCAACCTGGCCGTCGTCGACGTGGAAGTTGATGAAAGTGTAACCGATGGGAGATCGGGGGACAACCGCAACCGACATGGAACGGACGACCGTCGAGCGTTCAGTGTAACCGATGGGAGATCGGGGGACAACCGCAACGCCGTCCGCGTCGAGCGCATCGAGCCCGAGAGTGTAACCGATGGGAGATCGGGGGACAACCGCAACTACGCGCCAATTTGCGCCAATTTCCCGCGAGTGTAACCGATGGGAGATCGGGGGACAACCGCAACGCTGTCCGACTTCGGCGCGTCCGGCGCGGAGAGTGTAACCGATACCGCATCGAGTCGTCGCCGACCTCGAGTGTAACCGATGGGAGATCGGGGGACAACCGCAACTTCTTGCGCTTGCGCTGAGCGTTCGCCCGCAGTGTAACCGATGGGAGATCGGGGGACAACCGCAACTGGGGGGGCAAGCGTTCGGCGTACACCGCGCTAAGTGTAACCGATGGGAGATCGGGGGACAACCGCAACCTTGCTGTATGAGCGAGGCGGATCTCGACAGTGTAACCGATGGGAGATCGGGGGACAACCGCAACAATGGTTCCGGCGGGGCGACGAGTTGCCGGAAGTGTAACCGATGGGAGATCGGGGGACAACCGCAACAGTACTTGGCGCTCGGCTACCGGAACGACCAGTGTAACCGATGGGAGATCGGGGGACAACCGCAACAGGCGTATGCCGCGCTTGGCGCGTTCGCAGAGTGTAACCGATGGGAGATCGGGGGACAACCGCAACCTACTACGTCGGATTCGCCCTTTCGCCTCCGTCCCCTGCCCTGTCGAGCAGTCGCGCCGACGCAGCCGCGCTACTCGTCCGCCGGCATCGTTCGGACGCCGTAACGCCGGATCGCCGCGTCCGCCGTGACGATGGTCAGCCCCTCGGCTTGCGCCTGCGCGACGAGCATCCGGTCGAACGGGTCGCGGTGGCGCATCGGCAGACTCGCCGCTTGCTCGGCGTGGAACGGCTCTATCGGCATCAGCGCGAACCCCTGCTCTTCGCAGGCCCCTATCAGATTGTCCGGAGCGTCGAGGCGCCCGCTGGCGCGTTTCATCGCGAGTTCCCAAACGCTCGCGGCGCTCACGAAAACCTCGTTGTCGGGGCTGCGGACGGCGGCGCGCGCATAGGGTCCAAGCCTGGGGTTGTCATCCAAACCCCACAGCAGCGCGTGGGAGTCAAGCAGCAACCTCATGACGGCCGCCGCTCTTCTTCGCTGGGCGGCCCGATGACGTCTTCGCCGAACATCTCCCGCAACTCGTTCTCCGTCCACTCGAAATCGGGGCCGATTCGGATTCGCCCCTTCCACACGCCCAACTTGCGGGGCTCGCGCCGCTTCTCCTCCTGGTGCGGGACCAGGTCGAGGTAGGGCTTGCCGTTCTTGGCGATCACGACGCGCTCTCCTTTGCAGGCCAGTTCCCCTAGCCGCGAGAGTTGCGCTTTCGCCTCGTGCATATTCACTTGCACCATCGCGCGCCTCCTAACGCTTAGCCTTAGCTAAGTCTAGCGCCGTTCCGGGCGAGCGTCAACTCTATTGCCCGCCCCCTTTGACCGTCATTCCCGCGTAGGCGGGAATGACGGAGCATGATGGGTTCCCGCGTAGGCAGGGAACCTACTGCGCGTCGCGGGCGATGCCGTCCGCGATGCGGACGAAGCCCTCAAGCGTGGGGAGCGCGTCCCACGGAACGGAGAGGATCATCTCCTCTTGCGCGGCGACGTCGAACAGATGGCAATGCAGGTCAGCGGGGTCGTGGGTGTTGTCGTAGCGGATGATGGACCGCCCCGTCGCGCCGAACCAAGCGTGGTAGGTGTAGCGCGCGCCCATAACCTCGGCTCGCCCGCGCCGGTAACGAACTCGAGACGTCTCGCTTACGCGCATCTCCACGCCCAAGCGGCAATGGAGCATCCCTTCGATCTTGATCCCTGGTGAAGCGGGGAGAGCGAAGTCAACGATTGAGAGACTGGTTCTCTCGACGATGCCTTCGTCCTCCAACCGCCGCATTGAGCGGAAATGGATGGTCAGGCAACTGTCGTAGGAGAGCCAATCCGCGCGCCAGACTCCGCCTCCAACATCAGCAGGTCTTGGTAGTCGTGCATCCAAAACGCGACCTCCGCCGACTCGTCGTAGCGGCCTCCGCCCAGCGAGGCGAGTTTCTCCGCCGACGAGCAGCCGTGCCGCCGCTCGTAGTCGGCGAGCCGCTCGCGCAACTCCGCCGCGAACTCCTCGGCGGAGAGATGGCGGACGATCCCATCCCACTCGTTGCGGGGCTGCCTCATCGCGCTCATACGGAACTCCTTGGCATGCGGCTGCGCCTACTCTATCACATATCTCCCAGCCGCGCCTACGAGCCCGGCCGCCATCGGCTAACCATGCCCCCAAACCGCCGCCTCCAACATCAGCAGGTCTTGGTAGTCGCGCGTCCAAAACGCGACATCCGCCGACTCGTCGTAGCGGCCTCCGCCCAGCGAGGCGCGTTTCTCCGCCGACGAGCAGCCATGCCGCCGCTCGTATTCGGCGAGGCGCTCGCGCCCACTACGAACGGCGTGCTACGCCCTCGCTCCCGCAGGCTCGGGCGCGGCGGACTCCGGGGCGGCGGCGCCTTGCAAGTCGTAGAGGCGGAGGGCGTTGTCGCGGTAGATCTTCCGCAGCGCGCTTTCAGGGAGATCCTCGCGGGCGAGCGCCTCGTCGAGTTCCTCGGCGACCGTCTCCTTCGTCTCGTGCGGATAGTCCGTCGCGTAGATAATGGCGTCCTCCCCGAGGCGTTGCACGGCGTAGGCTAGGCCGGGGTCGGCGCCCTCCACGCTGACGAGCACGCGCCCGCTCTCCATCAACTCCGGGGAGTCGGTCGGCCCGCGCCGCCTCTTCCCCGCCATGCGGTCCATCATATAGGGCAGCCAAACGGTGTTGGCCTCCAGGTAGGCGACGCGCAGGTTTGGGAATTCGTCGAACACGCCGTTGAGGAACATGCTGGCGAGTTGGATCATCACCGCGACGGGATGCTCCAGGATGTTGGCGTAGGCGACGCTGCGGTTGAAGTCGAAGCCAAGCCCGAGCGACGGCGCGCCGTGAACGGCGAGCGGAACGCCCAGCCGCTGCGCCTCGTCGTAGAGCGGCCAGAACGACTCGTCGCCGAGCGGGTTCCGCACGCCCATATTCGCGCTGTTGGCCGGGAGCATGCCCGCGACCATCCCCAACTCGAGGACGGCGCGGCGCAACTCTTGGACGGCGGCGTCCACGTTCTGCAGAGGCAGCAGCGCGACGCCCGCGAGCCGCGCGTCCGCCCGCCGGTAAGACGCGGTCAGCCAGGCGTTGTACCCCTTGCAGACGGCGACGGCCCACTCGGGATCCTGGATCATGCCGACGCTGAGGCCGGCGGTGGGGTAGAGGACGGCGTAGTCGAGGCCGACCTCGTCGAGGAGGCGGCCCCATGCGGAGGCGTCGATCACGCCTTCGCGGCGCTTGTCGGCGCCCGCCGCCGCGCCGGTCGCGCCGCGCTGGAAGCCGTCGAGCGTGGGGAAGAAGGGATAGTTGAGCGTGATTTCGGAGTCGCCGTAGGGCGAGTCGAGGAAGCGCCAGATGTCGGCGTCGCGCTCGCGGATGTGCCCGTCGCCGTCAATCGCCCGGAACCCCGCGCGCTTCATACGCTCGCCCTCCTCGCCTACGCGTTCGCTCGTTGGGGGGAGTATAGCGCATCGCCGAGCGAGAGGCGGGCGTCTTGTGCTATACTCTCCCGACAACCGAATAGCGGTTCCTGGCGCGCGCCGTCCGCATACGGCGTCCGTGAAGCCGGTCAAAGTCCGGCGCTGGCGCGCAACGGTAGGCCCCGACCAGCGGGGCGAGCCCGATCCGGAGCGTCAGGAGCCCCCGCCGACCGCCGAACGCGCGGAGCAGGGAACACGCCTCCAACGGCATGCGAACCCCCTGCCCGACGCTCGGCGCAGGGGGTTTTTCGCTGTGGGAGCCCTTTGCTCCTTGAGCCGGTAGGTTCCCGCCTACGCGGGAATGACGACAAGGTTATGCATGGTAGGGAGAAGGAGGAGCGAATGATGCAAGTTCACGCCCGAACCGAAACGCTGCGCCGCCCGCTGCGCCTGCCGGACGTCGTCGTCCGCGAGGCGCTTGCGCCGGCGGCGTTCGTCGCGCTGATCCTCGCGTCGAACTACGCGCTCGCCGCGCTGCCGAACGTCAAACTCTTCGACGTCCTCGTGTTCGCGGCGGGCTACGCGCTCGGCTTCCGGCGCGGCGCGACGGTCGCGGCGGCGGCATGGCTCGTCTACGGGCAGATCAACCCGTGGGGCGCCGCGCAGCCGCAACTCCTCGCCGTCCTCATCGCAGGGGAAACGCTGTACGCCGGAGCGGGCGCCCTCGCGCGGCGATTCGTCCGTCCATGGCGCGTCACGCTCGGGCCGTCCGCCGCGACGCTCGCCTTCCTCGTCCCCGCGCTCATCGTCACGCCCGCCTACGACGTGATCACGAACGTCTACACGGGCTACTTCTGGGCGACCGTCGCGGGGAGCGGCGAATACGCCCGCTGGATCGGCGTCGCGCTGTTCAACCCCGGCGCGCTCTTCTTTATGGCGGTTCACGCCGGCGCGAACGCCGCGTTCTTCCCCGTGTTCGGCCCGCCCCTCGTCAAGGGCGCGGAGTCGATGAAGGAGCGTCTCGGATGGGAAGGCTAACGCCGCGCGTCGGAAGCCGGCTGCGGGCGGGAGCGGCGGCGCTTCTCCTGCTCGCCGCGCTGGCGGCGGTCGCCGTCGGATGCGGCTCGCCCGCCCCAACCGCGACGCCCGCGCTCATCCAAGCGAGCCTCCTCATCGAGGCGGACGAGTCCGCGCCGACCTGGCATAGGGACATCGAGGCGCCAAAGGGCGTTGACGGCTACGAACTGCTGGAGACGGCGGTGGACGGCGATCTGGAGGCGGACTGGTTCCCGGAGTTCCGCGCGCATTTCGTCAAGGCGATCCTCGGCGTCGCGCCGGAGGGCGCGGAGTTCTGGGGCGTGTTCCTCTGGAACGAGGGCAACGAGGCGTGGGAGCCGCTGCCCGTCGGCGCCGATCTCTTCTCCGTGAAGGACGGCCACGTAATGGCGTGGGCGCTCGTCGAGTACGACGCGGACGACCCGCAGTTGCCGGTCAACACGCCGTAGGGGAGGCCTTAGCAAAACCCGCCGTCATTCCCGCGTAGGCGGGAATCCAGAGCGGCGCGATAGCGCCAAGACACGCCGCAACGCGCCCCGTCATTCCCGCGAAAGCGGAACTCACCCGGCGCGATAGCGCCCCGGCCCCGTCATTCCCGCGTAGGCGGGAATCCAGTCGGCGCGACAGCGCCCCGGCCCCGCCATTCCTGTAGATGTTAGGTAATTCGTTGACAGAATTGGCCCGGTGAACAGGCCGATCTGGAGACGAACATGCGCGACAACCGCAGCGACCGGACCATCGAGCGCAACACGCCCGCCCATGCAGCAGTCCAAGCGCCGGATCATCAAGACGCGCGCCGGAGAGTTGGGCCATCTCGACTGCCATTACCTGGGCAAGGACCAGATCGTCGGGAGCAAGCGGCGCTCCTACCTCGTCTGCGTGGTGGACGCCTGCACGCGGCTTGCGTGCGCGGAGGTCGTGGACGACCTGAAGGCGTTGAGCGTGATGTTCGCGGCGCTCAAGCGCCTGGATATGCTCGCGGCCATGTGCGGCGCGCGGTTCGAGGCGATGCTGACGGACAACGGGGCGGAGGCGGCATCCCGTGGGAACGCGGCGGGGCATCCGCTGTAGCGGTTGCTGGGCGAGTTGGGGATCAAGCATAGGTGCACGCGGCCATATCGGCCGCAGACGAACGGGAAGGTTGAGCGGTTCTGGCGGACGCTGAACGAGGACTTGCTGGATGGGACGACGTTCGAGACGGTTGAGGAGTTGAAGGAGGAGTTGGCGCTCTACCTGCTGTACTCCGACACGGAGCGCCCGCATCAGGGGTTGGGCGGCAAGGCGCCCGTCCAAGCCTTGTGATTCTGTCAGCGAATTACTTGACATCTACAGGAATGACGGGGGGCTTGCATAGGAGAGGGGCGGCGCTGCGCGCCGCTGACATTCCCGCCTGCGCGGGCGGGGAAGCAGGCGGGGGGCTCCCTCAGGCGATGGCGGCGGGGCGGCTACTGCCCACTCCCGCTCACCGCGCGGGCAACTGCGCTTCTAGCGCGGCGGGGTCGGTCGCGGGGAGGCCGCAGACGTACTTGCGGCAGACGTAGGCCGCGGGCGCGTCGGCGTTGGCGCGGCCGTCCAGCAGCGGCGTCGGGAACGGGTCGGGCTCGCCCGGGGCGAGGCCGACGAACGCGAACGACGGCAGGCGCTCGCGCAGCGGGGCGAGCAGCGCCCGCGTTTCGTCGGCGGACGGGTCGCCTACGACGACGATCTCCAGCGGCGGCGCGAGGCGTCGCTCCATCACGCGCAGCCAATTGCCGAATCCGAGCGGGTAGCGCGTCGCGAGCGGCGCGACGCTCCCGAGCAGGCGGTCGGCCTTCTCCTCCAGCGCGGGGCTTCCGATGAGGCGGTCGGCTTTCTTCTCCGACGCAACGCTCCCGATGAGGCGGTCGGCTTTTTCCCCTGGCGCGACGCTTCCGATGAGGCGGTCGGCTTTCTCCTCCAGCGCGGCGCTTCCGATGAGGCGCTCCAGCGCGGCGTCGCCGATGATCTCGGCCATCCGGAGCAGCGCCTCCGCGGCGGCGGAACCGCCGCTTGGGGTC
This sequence comes from Dehalococcoidia bacterium, assembly GCA_965242755.1. Lineage (GTDB taxonomy): Bacteria > Chloroflexota > Dehalococcoidia > Lucifugimonadales > Australimonadaceae > Bin16. The sequence continues at coordinate 456,384 of OZ251500.1, forward strand.
GCGTTGTCGGTCAGGTCGCGGGGGCGGACGATCAGGCGCTCGTGGTCGGCGCCGACGTCGTAGAACGCGCCCGCGTCGTCGTCCCAGAACAGCGCGAGCATCTCGTCCGTGAGCGTCCGCGCCTCGCGGATCCAGCGATGCGCGAACGTCGCGGCATGGAGCGAGAGGAGGCCGTTGATCAGGAGGGCGTAGTCTTCCAGGTAGGCGAGATGCCGCGCTTGGCCGTCCTTCCATGCGCGGAGGAGGCGGCCGGCGGGGCGCAGTTCGCGGAGGAGGAAGTCGGCGTTGCGCTCGGCGGCGTCGCGCAAGTCGGGGCGGTCGAGCGCGAACGCGGCTTCCGCGAGCGCGCGCAACGCGAGGCCGTTCCACGCGGCGAGGACTTTGTCGTCCGTGGCCGGGGGGACGCGCTTCGCCCGCTCGGCTAGGAGCGTCCGGCGCATCGGGGCGAGGCGGTCGAGCAGGTCGGAGGCGCTCATTCCGAGGTCGCGGGCCGCGGCCGCCGCGCTGTCCCGGACGTGGAGAATGGAGCGTCCTTCGAAGTTTCCGTGAACGCCCACGCCGTAGTAGCGGCGGAACAGGCGCGCGTCATCGGGGCCAAGCGCGGCCTCGATCTCGGCGGGCGTCCAGACGTAGAACTTGCCCTCGACGCCTTCGCTGTCCGCGTCCTGCGACGAGAAGAATCCGCCGTCGGGGTGGCGCAGGTCGCGCAGGAGGTGCGCGAGCGTCTCCTCGGCGGCTTCCTTATAGCGCGCGTCGCCGGTCGTCTGGTATGCCTTCAGGTAGAGCGGCGCGAGGAGCGCGTTGTCGTAGAGCATCTTTTCGAAGTGCGGCACGAGCCAGAAGGCGTCGGTGGAGTAGCGGGCGAAGCCGCCGCCGAGGTGGTCGTAAATGCCGCCGTTATGCATTGCGGCGAGCGACGACTCTACGACCTCCAACGCCTCTTGTCCGCCCGCGCGGTCGTAGCGGTGGAGCAGGAACTCCAGCGCCATCGCCTGCGGGAACTTGGGCGCGCCGCCGAAGCCGCCGTGCTCCGCGTCGTGGAGGGCGGCGAGCGCGGCTTCCGCTTCCGAGAGCGTCGCGGCGTTCGCCTCGCCGCCGGGCGATTGGACGTTCGCCGCGCTTCGCAGGGCTTCCGTGAGGGCGCGGGCGTTCTCCGCCGCGGCGTCCCGGCGGTTGCGGTAAGCGTCGGCCACCGCCGCGACGACCTTCGTCCACGAGGGCATGCCGGCGCGGTCGGCGGGCGGGAAGTACGTTCCGCCGTAGAAGGGGCGCCCGTCGGGCAGGAGGAACATATTGAGCGGCCAGCCCCCATGTCCGTGCATCTGTTGCATCGCGCTCATATAGATGCCGTCGACGTCGGGGCGCTCCTCGCGGTCGACCTTGACGCAGACGAGGAGGTCGTTCATCAGGCGCGCGGTTTCCTCGTTTTCGAACGACTCGCGCTCCATCACGTGGCACCAGTGGCAGGCGGCGTAGCCGATGGAGACGAGGACGGGCTTGTCGTCGGCTTGGGCTTGCGCGAAGGCGTCGGGGCCCCAGGGTCGCCAGTCCACGGGGTTATTGGCGTGCTGGAGGAGGTAGGGGGATGTTTCGTGGGCGAGGCGGTTGGGCATAGCGGTCAGCGTGCGGCGAACGTCCACGAGTTCGGGCCGCTTTCGATGAGCGTCCGGCCGTGGGCGCGGGCGATGGCTTCGAATTTCCACGTCGCCCCGGACGACATGCCGAGGAAACGTATGTCGCGCCCGGCGGAGCGTTGCGCGACGGAATTCAGCAATTCGTCGACGGCGGATGGGGCCACGGCCTGGACGCCGGTGAAATCGAACACGATGTCGCCGCCCAAGCCGACCTCTTCGTTGATGGCGGCCGCGGCGGTCTTGACGGAGTCGCGGGAGGTTATGGCGATTTTGGGGATAAGGCTCCCCAGCGCGACTGCGCTCATAACGCTACCTCTTGCCTATCACGGCTTGCGCCAGCGTCCCGGGGAACGGGACGGCGCGGCGCGGTTCGATCTCGCGCGGGGGCAGGTTGTCCTCCCCAACGACGGCTCCGTATCCTGAGTAGATGGAGACGAGGGAAGCTCCGTCCATCACCCAGCAAAGGCCAATTCCTCGAGTGGGCGACCCGGTGCCGCTTACCCGTTCCTGCATAGCGTAGCGGATTGCGGCGGAGTCCGTGGTCGGTTGCGCCAAGTCGGGGTTGCGGCTCAGGGCTTCTCTGATTCCTACGCCGCCGTCCGCGACCGCGCACAGCGTTTGATAGGAGCCGTCTACGCAGCGGGACTGAATTAGGCCGAATCCGCCGACCAGAGAGTCCGAATGTTCGGCTGCGTTGTTCACGAGTTCCCCGAACGTCTCGGGGATGTCCGCAAGCAGGTTGGCGGGAATCCCGCCGTGGGCGCTGACGGCTTCAGCCGAGGCGAGAACCAAGCGTTCGCCTTCTTCGCGGCTGCGAAAGGGCGTGAGCGGCAGCAACGCCTCCGCGTCGCCTCCGCTGGGGGCGGGCGCGGCTCCGTCCGCTTGGATTCCTGAATCCCGCAAACAAGAGAACAAATTGATCGCGTTGAGGTAGGCGCTTGCGGTCGCGTCCATCGGGGCGACAACACGGCAAGAGCCGCCGCGGCGCGTAGTCAAGTTCGCGTAGACGGCGCACCACAACGCGGCGGCGGGGCCGACGACGACGCATTCGCTCAGGTCTATGACGACTCCGACGTCAACGGCGTTGTCGCCCCGCGGGTCTTGGCGGAGCGCAGGCAGCGAATCGTCCAGATCGGAATGAGCGTGAAACTCTCGAGGGGCGCGGATCTCCAACATATCCTTATTCTACACGAGCGCGAGCAGGCTCGTCACAGAGCCTAAGCGAGCGCGAGGAGGGTCATTGCGGCGGCGGAGGCTATGGGGACGGTGAGGTTGTCGTCGAGCGGGAGGGGGGCGAGTTCGGCTAGGGCGGCGGCTACCGCGCCGGGCGCGATCCACCACGCGAGAGGGACGTCGGGATGCAGCGTCGCGAGGAGTCCCGCGCCGAGCGCGACGCATGCGAACGCGAACGATCCGGCGAGCGACTTGCCGAACACGCGGGCCCGGTGGTCGCGCGCGCCGATCAACGCGGCTGCGGGGTCGCCGACGGCGAGGAAGAGGAGCGCAAGCGCGGCGACGTCCTTCTCGAACACGAAGACGAGGAAGGTCGCGGACAGCCAGAGGTACGTCGCTCCCGTCACTTGGCGGCGCTCCGACGCTTTGAAGAAGGGCAGGCGGCGCACCATCCAATCGTTGACGCTTGGGATGAGGCCGCGCAAGACCTCGGCGGCGACGGCGAGGAGGCTTCCGGCGATCAGCAGCCATTGCGCCGTTTCCTCCGGCAGGAAGAGGATAGCGATCGGCAGGGAGGAGCCCGCGAGCAGGTGGAAGAGGCGGCGCGGCCAGATGGCGGGCGCGACCGGCGGCTCGTGCAGGAACTCCTCTATGGGGTCGGGGAGTTTCACGCCCGCCCCCTGCGACTAGCCCGCCCCGGACAGCGCACGCAGTTTCGGCGCGAGGCGCGCGACGGTCTCGACGACGTAGTCCACTTCCTCCGGCGTGTTCTCCGGGCCGAGCGTGAAGCGCGCGCAACTCCGCGCCAAATCCTGCCCGCGCCCCATCGCCAACAGCACGTGGGACGGCTCCAGCGACCCGGCGGTGCAGGCGCTGCCGCTGGACGCGGCGATTCCTGCGAGGTCGAGTCCCATCAGCAGCGCCTCCGCCTCGACGCCGCGGAAGGAGACGTTGACGTTGCCCGGCAGCCGCGCGTCCGTTTCGCCGTTGACCTCGACGCCTTCGACGCGCTCCAGCAGGCCGCTCAGCAGGCGGTCGCGGAGGGCGGAGCAGGCGGCGGCGTTGCGCTCGCGGCCGCGCTCGGCCCGCTCGAGGGCGACGCTCATTCCGACGATGGCGGCGACGTTCTCCGTGCCGCCGCGCCGGTCGCGCTCCTGGGCGCCGCCCACCTGCGTGGGCGCGAACGGCGCCCCCTGCCGCGCGTAGAGCAGCCCGACGCCTTTCGGCCCCCCGAACTTGTGCGCGGAGAGCGAGAGGAAGTCCACGCCCAACTCGTCGACGTCGAGCGGCGCGGCGCCGGCGGCCTGCACCGCGTCCGTATGGACGGCGATCATCCGCCGCTCCTCCCTCGCGCGCTCTTTGACGAGGCGCGCCGTCTCCGCGACGGGCTGCAGCACGCCGGTCTCGTTGTTCGCCAGCATCATACTGACGAGCGTCGTGTCGGGCCGGACGGCGGACGCGACGTCTTCCGGGCGCATTGCGCCGTTGCGTTGGGGCTTGACGCGCGCGGCCTCCCAGCCGAGGCTCTCCAGCAGCGCGGCGGCGTTGAGCACGGCGTGATGCTCGATGGCCGTCGTTACGACGTGCCGCCCCTGCTTGGCCAGCGCGAGCGCGGGGCCCATCACGCCTGCGTTGTCGGATTCCGTGCCGCCGCTCGTGAAGATGATTTCGCCGGCTCGCGCGCCGATGACGCTCGCGCAGCGCTCCCGCGCCTCGTCGAGGGCCCGGCGCGCGTCCTGCGCGAGCGCGTAGACGCCGGACGGATTGCCGTAGCGCTCCGAGAGGAACGGGCGCATCGCGTCGGCGACCTCCGGCGCGACGGGGGTCGTGGCTGCGTGGTCCATATAGACGATGCGTTCCGGCGTCATGAGGCGTCTGATGGGGTTAGCGATTTCGTTCCCGGGGATGGGATCATTTTGGGTCATCGGTGGCCTCTTTTGCCCATGCCGTCCGTGTTTCTTGGTGTTTTGGCGCGAGCGGTTTTGAGCGGTTAGTGAGCGGTTTTGAGCGGCGGATGAGCCCTAAATGAGCGGTTTTGAGCGGTTTTGAGCGGTCGCCCGCCGCGTCTCTTCGTCCGTTCGCCGCTTGCCGCGTGCGCTTGGGGTCGCCATTGCTCCATCGTAGGGGCGGGCGCGCAACGGCGCAAGGGGCGGATGTCCGATTTCCGGATCCGGCGGGTTCCTGCTTTCGCGGGCAAGGCGGGGCCATTGGGAGCGACCTGCCCGCGTCGCTTTGCGGCGCAACCCGCGTCCGCCGCTGCGCGGCTGCGCTCTCCCGCCCATGTCACAACATATAAGGGCAGGGGCGTTGTCGCGCCGACTGGATTCCCCGCCTACGCGGGCATGGCGGTCACTGGGATAGGTTCCCCGCTTTCGCAGGAATGACGATGCGCTGGAGTGAGATTGGAGCGGCGTTCGCGCGCCGCATGGATTCCCCTACACCTGCGTAGGCGGGAACCTATCGACGCGCAGGAATGGCGCCGCCCGAGTTCCGCGCGTCCGGGCGCGAATGCGCTGTGGTGTAGAATGGCGGGCGCGACGCATGAGGAGGGGAGCGCGTGGGCGCGACGTTTTTCGAGCAGCCGGTCTTGAATTCGCCCTACAGGTATCCGAACCGCCATTGGCGGCTGGAGGACGGGGCGCCGACGGACTACGTCGAGGAGACGCGCCGGCAGTCGGAGTACATCGTTCCGGTGCCGAAGCCGAAGCGGCGGCGCGGCGGGCCCGCCCAGGACGCGATGACGCTCGGCGTCGAGGAACTTTCGACCGCCGAGCAGGAGTACGACCCGACGCCGATCATCAACGAGATCCGGCGGCAGGTCGACGCTTGGCGAACGCTGCCGAGCCCGAAGGATTGGGGCGTGTCGCCGGTTACGGAGCGGCTGCTGCAGCATTGGCGCGGGACGAACCACGAGCACCAGGGCGTCCGCCCCTTCTTCTGCCAGGTGGAGGCGGTCGAGACCGTGATCTGGCTGACGGAAGTCGCCAAGATTTGGGGAGAAAGGCGCCCCCGCATCGAGCCGGACTTGCGGAATATCCGCCTGCACCTGGACGGGTCGAACGAGCGGGCGAACCCGGAGTTGTCGCGCATCGCGCTGAAACTGGCGACCGGCGCGGGCAAGACGACGGTGATGGCGATGCTGATCGTCTGGCAAGCGGTCAACGCGGCGCGCAGCCCCCAGTCGCGCGCGTTCGCCAACAAGTTCCTCATCGTCACCCCCGGCATCACGATCCGCGACCGGCTGCGCGTGCTGCTGCCCAACGACCCGGACAACTACTACGAGCGCCGCGACCTCGTGCCCGACGACATGCTCGACGCGGTGCGGCGGGCGAAGGTCGTCATCACCAACTATCACGCCTTCAAGCCCCGCGAGCTCGAAGGGCTGGCCGCCGGGACGCGCGATTTCCTGCGCGGGCGAGGCGAGGAGGGGCCGCGCACCGTCGAGACGGAAGGGCAGATGGTCCGGCGCGTCGCGCAGGGGCTGACGGGAGGCGGGAGGGGCGGCGTCCTCGTGCTGAACGACGAAGGGCATCATTGCTACCGCGAGAGGCAGGGCGGCGAGGAGCGCAAACTCGACGCGGAGGAGCGCGAGGAGGCGAAGCGCAACGCGGAGGCGGCGCGCATCTGGATCAGCGGCATCGAAGCGGTGAAGCGCGAGATCGGCGTCCGCGGCGTGATCGATCTGTCGGCCACCCCGTTCTTCCTGCGCGGCTCCGGCTACGAGGAGGGCACGCTCTTCCCGTGGACGGTCAACGACTTCTCGCTGATGGACGCCATTGAGTGCGGCATCGTCAAAGTGCCGCGCGTGCCCGTGGCCGACAACCTGCCGACGGGAGAGGCGCCGAAGTTCCGCAACCTGTGGGAGCACGTCGGCAAGCGGCTGCCTCGCGCCGGGCGCGGAGGAGGCGGCGACCTCGACCCGCTGAGCTTGCCCGCCGAGTTGCAGTCCGCGTTGGACGCGCTCTACAGCCACTACGACAAGGTCTTCGCGCAATGGCGGGAGGACGGCGTCCGAACGCCGCCCGTGTTCATCGTCGTCTGCAACAACACCGCGACGTCCAAACTCGTCTACGACTACATCGCGGGCTTCGAGCGCCCGGAGGGAGCCGACGGAGAGCGGAAGCCGCCCCACTTGGGGAAGTTGCCCCTCTTCTCGAACTACGACGCGGACGGGTCGCGGCTCGCGTCCCCGCGAACGCTGCTGATCGACAGCGCGCAGTTGGAGTCGGGCGACGCGCTCAGCAAAGACTTCCGCGATATGGAGGCGGACGCCATCGCGCAGTTCCGGCGCGAGCGCGCGCAGCGCGGCGGCGCAAGCGGCGAGGACGCCCTCGCCGACGCGGAATTGCTGCGCGAAGTCCTCAACACCGTCGGCAAGGAAGGGCGGCTCGGCGCCAACATCCGCTGCGTCGTCTCCGTCTCGATGCTGACGGAGGGGTGGGACGCGAACAACGTGACGCACATCCTCGGCGTTCGCGCGTTCGGAACGCAATTGCTCTGCGAGCAGGTCGTCGGCAGGGCGCTGCGCCGGCAGTCCTATGAGTTGGGCGAGGACGAACTGTTCGCGGCGGAGTACGCCGACGTGCTCGGCGTGCCGTTCGACTTCACCGCGGCGCCGACCGTCACGATCCAGAAGCCCCCCGCGAGCGTCGTCCGCGTCCACGCCGTCAGCCCGGAGCGCGACCCGCTCGAGATCGTCTTCCCCCGGGTGACGGGCTACCGAACGGAGTTGCCGGAGGACAGGCTCGACGCGGACTTCGACGCGGACTCCAATCTCGAACTCACGCCGGAACTCGTCGGGCCGTCCAGAACCCGCAGCGAGGGCATCGTCGGCGAGGGCGTGACGCTCACGCCGGAATACCTGAACGCGACGCGCCCCCAGACGGTCGCGTATCACTTGGCGACGCATCTGCTCGACCGGCATTTCCGCAAGCCGAACGCGCCGCCCGAAACCGCCGTCTACCGGCGGTTGACCGAGATCACGGCCCGCTGGATGGACGAAGGGCGCTTGCGCTGCTCCGGGAATACGTATCCGGCGCAACTGCTCTACAGAGACGTCGCCAACCGCGCCGTCGAGCGCATCTACGCCGCCATCGCGCGCAACGCCGAGCGCCGCGGCGAGGCCGCGGGCAAGCCCGTCGTCAAAGCGATTCCCGATCCGTACAACCAGACGGGCTCGACGCGGCGCGTCAACTTCACGACCTCCAAGCGCCTGCGCTGGGAGACGAGCCCCGACAAGTCGCACGTCAACTGGGCGGTCTGCGACAGCGAGTGGGAGGCCGAATTCTGCCGCGTCGCCGAGGAAGACCCGCGCGTCCTCGCCTACGTCAAGAACAACGGCATGGGCTTCGGCGTCCCCTACTACCTCGGCGAAACGCAGAAAACCTACGTCCCCGACTTCATCGTCCTCCTGGACGACGGCGCCGGCTGGGACGACCCTCTGAAGGTCGTCGTCGAGACGAAGGGCTACCGCCGCGAGGACGACGTGGACAAGGCGAACGCGATGCGCGCCCTCTGGATCCCCGGCGTCAACGCCCTCCGCGAATACGGCCGCTGGGCGTTCGTGGAGTTGACGCGGGTCTGGGAGATGCAGACGGAGTTCGAGCGTTTGACGGGGACGCCGGGGATCGCGGCGTCCGATTTCAAGAAGATGCTGGAGTACGCCCCGTTGGAGGGCATAGACCTCACGCGGCCAAAGGACTACGGGCGGGACGTTTCGTTCCTGTTCGAGGAAGCGGGGTAGGATGTACCTGCTGGACACTAATGTCCTTTCGGAATTGCGTAAGCAGGGGCAGTGCGATCCGAATGTCGCGGCTTGGCATGCAAGCGTTCCGCAGGACGCTCTCTTCCTAAGCGCGCTGGCCATAGGAGAAGTCCGCAAGGGCATTGAGATGACGCGCAGGCGCGACTCTAGGCAGGCCGCCGCCATCGAAGGCTGGCTGAACGGCGTTATGCGAGCGTTCGCTGGGCGCATCCTGCCCATCGACGCCGACATCGCCGACGTCTGGGGCAGAATGAGCGCCGACCGCTCCCGCCCCGCCGTTGACACGATGCTGGCCGCTACTGCTAAAGTGCACAACCTGACGCTCGTCACCCGCAACCTCGCCGATGTCGCGGGTTTGGATGTGCAAACGCTCAACCCCTTCGAGTTCGGAGTTGACGGCGGATAGCCGCAGGCGTTAGCCTAGGAGCGAAGACTCTAATCCAAGCCCCCCCGAATTCCCTCTCCCTCTGGGAGAGGCGCGCCGCGAAAGCGGCGGGTGAGGGTTCGCCCCCCAACGAGAACCATGCCCCCCACGCGCAAACCCCAAAAGCCCCCAGCCAAAGTCGACGCCATCACCCACGCCGACGCCGGCCGCCCCAACCTCCCCACCGCCGAACTCGCGGCCGTCGCGCCCTTCGGCGCCATCGACGAGGAGATGCGCGTCGCCTACGAGCGCCGCAACCGCGACCTCGACCCCCAACTCGTCTGGCGCGGCAAGGACGCCCAAGACGAAACCGACCTCATCGCCCTCGCGCCCCCCATCTACATCGAAGAGAAAATCCACCCCAAAGCGCTCATCAACGACCTCATGCGCTTCTCCCTCGACAAGCGCGGCGAGGCCGGCGAGCCCATCCAAGCCGACCTCTTCGCCGACTTCAACGGCCTCCCGGAAGGCGCCGATAAAACCGCCTTCTACCAGCACGACGCCCGATGGAGCAACCGCATGATCCTCGGCGACAGCCTCCAAGCGATGGCCTCCCTCGCCGAACGCGAAGGCCTCCGCGGCAACGTCCAGTGCATTTACATAGACCCGCCCTACGGCATAAGATTCAACTCCAACTTCCAATGGTCAACCACCAGCCGCGACGTCCGCGACGGCGACCGCAAAGCCATCACCCGCGAGCCCGAACAGGTCAAAGCCTTCCGCGACACGTGGCGCGACGGCGTCCACTCCTACCTAACCTACCTCCGCGACCGCCTCACAGCCGCCCGCGACCTCCTCGCAGACTCCGGCTCCATCTTCGTCCAAATCGGCGACGAAAACGTCCACCGCGTCCGCGCAATTATGGACGAGGTGTTCGGCGAGGACAACTTCGTGAGTCAAATATCTTTCGCTAAGACAACAGGTTTCTCGGGAGCAACGCTCTCTAATGTTTCCGATTATGTTCTCTGGTACTCCAAGGATTTGGACCAGGTAAAATACCGTCCTATCTGGAGAATCAAATCAGCAGGAGATGAAGGCGCAGGCTCTTACCGGCCGGTGAGTTCATACCGAACCCTAAATTTTGAAAATCACGCGCCGCAGCGCCTTGCGACGTTAGCTGATCTAACGTCGCAAGGCGCTGCGGCGCGTGATCAGGCCATCGTAATCCGTGGAAGAGAGTACTGGCCTAAGCCCGGACTCCATTGGAAAACGACTACTGACGGGCTCCAGAGGCTGCAAAAGGCAGGGCGAATAGCCGTCGTAGGCGAGGTCTGCTCGTATGTTCGATTCATGGACGACTTGTCTGTGTTCCCTCTAGTCAATTCTTGGTCAGACACCGTGGGTCAAAATCAGTTTGGAGGCGGGAAAACCTATGTAGTTCAGACTGCGTTGCCTGTAGTGGAACGCTGCGTCTTAATGACCACCGACCCGGGCGACCTCGTGCTGGATCCGACTTGCGGGGCGGGGACGACGGCGCAGGTTGCGGAGCAGTGGGGGCGGCGCTGGATCACGATAGACACGTCGCGGGTGGCGCTCGCGCTTGCGCGGATGCGGATAATGGGCGCGCGCTATCCCTACTACATCCTGCGCGACAGCCCGGAGGGGCAGCGGAAGGAGGCGGAGTTGCGGGGGGTTGCGGATTCCCGCCTACGCGGGAATGACGGCACTGAGGGGGTCGCGCCTCCGCCGCCGACCTACAACAACGTGCGGCAGGGGTTCGTCTATCAGCGCGTGCCGCATGTGACGCTGCGCGACATCGCCAACAACGGGGAGATCGACGTTATCTGGGAGGAGCGTCAGGCCGTCTTGGAGCCGCTGCGGGCGGAGTTGAACGCGGCGCTGGGGCGGTCGCTGGAGGAGTGGGAGATTCCCGCGGAGGCGGAGGCCGGCTGGCCGGAGGCGGCGCGGACGGCGCATGCCGCCTGGCGGGAGGGGCGCGCCGCCCGGCAGAGGGAGATTGACGCCTCCATCGCGCGCAACGCCGCGCAGGAGCATCTCTACGACAAGCCCTACGTAGACGGCAAGCGCGTGCGCGTCGCGGGGCCGTTCACGGTCGAGAGTTTGTCGCCGCATCGCTCGCCGGTGACGGAGGAGGACTCGGACGGGCGGGCGCTGCGGGAGACGGGGCCTGGCTACCGCTATCAGGGGCAGGCGCCGGACCGGTGGGACTTCGCGCAGATCATCATAGAGGACTTGAAGATCGCGGGCGTGCAGCAGGCGCGGAAGGAGGATGCGATCCGGTTCACCTCGCTCGTCGGCTGGCCGGGCAAGGGGTACGTGTGCGCGGAGGGGCGGTTCACGGAGGGGGATGAGGAGCGGCGCTGCGGGATCTTCATCGGGCCGGAGTTCGGCACGGTGTCGCGGGCGGACTTGACGGCGGCGGCGCGCGAGGCGGCGGAGACGGGGTTCGATCTGCTCATCGCCTGCGCCTTCAGTTACGACGGCCATACCGTGGGGATGGACCGGCTGGGGCGCGTGCGGATACTGCGCGCCCGAATGAACGCCGACCTGCACATGTCCACCGCGCTCAAGGCGACCGACAAGGGCAACCTGTTCGTCGTATTCGGCGAGCCCGACGTCCGCGTCGAGAAGGTCGCCGCCTCCGGAGCCGCCCGCGCGGGCGCGGCTGGACGGGCGGGAGACGGCGGCGCGGGAGCCCATGGCGACGGCCGCGCCGCGGACGCGGATGCCCACGGAGACGGAGTGGACGGCGCGGACGCCCCTGCCGACAGCCGCGGGGACGCGGATGCCCACGGAGACGGAGTGGACGGCGCGGACGGAGAAGAAATGTTCCGCGTTCGCGTGTTGGGGGTGGACGTGTACCGGCCTGCGACGGGGCGCGTCGAGAGTTCGGAGCCCGAGGAGATCGCGTGCTGGTTCGTGGACACGGACTACAACGAGGAGAGTTTCTTCGTGCGGCAAGCGTACTTCTTGGGCGCGAACGCCGACCCGTACAAGGCGCTGAAGACGTCGTTGCGCGCCGAGATCAACGCGGAGGCGTGGGCGAGCCTGCGAAGCGACGTCTCGCGCCCGTTCCCGCGCCCGCAATCGGGCCGCATAGCCGTCAAAGTCATCAACCACCTCGGCGACGAGGTGATGAAAGTCGTCGCGTTCGCCCCGCTGGAGGAGCCCTCACCCTAGCCCTCTCCTTCTGGAGACCTTTGCATAACTCCTCGACATCGCGCACAATTGGCCGCAACACACCCCAACGCCAGGAGATTGCTATGCATCGCAAGACCAGCGAACCCTCCTTCATCGACGTCCTCATCACCGACCACGCCGGCCGCAACGACCAACTCGACCGCATCGACCAGATGATCGATTGGCCCAAAGTCGCCAAGAAGGTCAACGGCCTCTACGCCTCCACCGAAGGCCGACCCGCTTACCCGCCCATCACGATGGTGAAAATCATCATCCTTCAGCAGTGGTACGACGCCTCCGACGTCGCGATAGAGGAGGCGGTGAGCGACCGGCTGTCGTTCCGCCGGTTCGCGGGGCTCACCCTCCAGAGACCTTTGCATAACTCCCCGGCATCGCGCACAATTGGCCCAACACGCCCCAACCCGAGGAGATTGCAATGCACCGCAAGACCAGCGAACCCTCCTTCATCGACGTCCTCGTCCCCGACTACGTCGGCCGCAACGACCAACTCGACCGCATCGACCAGATGATCGATTGGCCCAAAGTCGCCAAGAAGGTCAACGGCCTCTACGCCTCCACCGAAGGCCGCCCCGCTTACCCGCCCATCACGATGGTGAAAATCATCATCCTTCAGCAGTGGTACGACGCCTCCGACACGGCGATAGAGGAGGCGGTGAGCGACCGGCTGTCGTTCCGCCGGTTCGCGGGGCTCACGCTCACGGACGCGGTACCCGACCACTCGACGATCAGCCGCTTTCGGAAGGAGGTCGCGGAGCGGGGGCTCGCGCAGCGGCTGTTCGCGGAGGTGAGCCGCCAGTTGGAGAAGAAGGGGCTGCTGGTGAAGAAGGGGACGCTGATCGACGCGTCGGTGATCGAGGCGCAGGCGCGTCGCCCGCACTCGGAGGCCGGGGGGCGGAGCAAGACGGACCCGGACGCCGCATGGACGCGCAAGGGGAAGAAGTCGCGCTTTGGCTACAAACTGCACATCGGAATGGACGGGGGCTCGGGGCTGATCCGCGGGGTTGAGTTGACGCCAGCGAACGTTGCGGACACGGACGTGGCCGACGCGCTGATCATGGGCGATGAGGAAGCGGTGTACGCGGACAAGGCGTATGAGTCGAAGGAGCGCCGGAAGCGGTTGCGGGAGCAGGGGATCAACGACCGGATCATGCATCGGTCGCGCAAGAACCAGGAGGAGTTGCCGTATTGGCAGAGGAGGCGGAACGCGCTCGTGTCGAAGGTGCGGGCGCCCGTTGAGGGCGTGTTTGGGACGTTGAAGCGGAGTTACGGGTACTGGCGGACGCGGTACGTGGGATTGGAGAAGAACGTCGCGGAGGCGATATTCAAGGTCATGGCGTACAACTTGCGGAGGGCGGACGGGTTGTGCGGAGCGCGCGCAGGAGCGATTGCGTAGGGGGTAGTGCGTCCGTTTGGGGTAAGAGGCCCTGCGGAGCCCCGAAAACGGGGCGAGCAGGGAGGGATGAGGGCGGCCTATGGGGGGCTAGACGGGGCGAAATGGCCATCGGAGCGGCGCGGAACTGCCCAATCGCGCGAAACGCTCAGTTATGCAAAGGTCTCGGAGGGAGAGGGAACCAATCAGGCGGCGGCTCCCGGTCCCGTCATTCCCGCGTAGGCGGGAATCCAGTCGGCGCGATAGCGCCCCCTCCTCTTCGTAGGAGAGGAGCATGGCCACATAGACGACGATGGGGCGCTGGGAGGGCGAGCGCCTACCGCAAGCCTACGCGGGTTCCTGGATTCCCGCCTACGCGGGAATGACGGTTTAGGGTGGGCGGCGATTGCAGTTGGAAGGAACGCTAACGATGGCCTACGCGGGTTCCTGGATTCCCGCCTACGCGGGAATGACGGTTTAGGGTGGGCGGCGATTGCAGTTGGAAGGAACGCTAACGATGGGCTACGCGGGTTCCTGGATTCCCGCCTACGCGGGAATGACGGTCATGGGCCCCGGCTAACGCGGGTTCCTGGATTCTCGCCTGCGCGGGAATGACGGGGCGCGCGGGCGGTTTGGGGGCATGGTTAGCCGATGGCGGCCGGGCTCGTAGGCGCGCTGGGATATGTGATAGAGTAGGCGCAGCCGCATGCCAAGGAGTTCCGTATGAGCGCGATGAGGCAGCCCCGCAGCGAGTGGGATGGGATGGTGCGCCATCTCTCCGCCGAGGAGTTCGCGGCGGAGTTGCGCGAGCGCCTCGCCGACTACGAGCGACGGCACGGCTGCTCGTCGGCGGAGAAACTCGCCTCGCTGGGCGGAGGCCGCTACGACGAGTCGGCGGAGGTCGCGTTTTGGATGTGCGATTACCAAGCCTTGCTGATGCTGGAGGCGGATTCCGCCCGGGCGGCTGGCTCGCTTACGACCGTTACCTGACCATCCATTTCCGCTCAATGCGGCGGTTGGAGGACGAAGGCGTCGTTCAAGACAACGGAATATCAATCGCCGACGCAGGGCGCCCCTTGCCTTCCCTCGTCCTTGTTCACGGCGCGCTGCGCTGCCGATTTGAGGTTTCCGTCAGAGTCACCGAGTTGCTTGAGGTTCGCCGCCGCCGCGGGCGAGCCGAGGTTATGGGCGCGCGCTACACCTACCACGCCTGGTTCGGCGCGACGGGGCGGTCCATCATCCGCTACGACAACACCCACGACCCCGCTGACCTGCATTGCCATCTGTTCGACGTCGCCGCGCAAGAGGAGACGATCCTCTCCGTTCCGTGGGACGCGCTCCCCACGCTTGAGGGCTTCGTCCGCATCGCCGACGGCATCGCCCGCGACGCGCAGTAGGTTCCCGCCGCGAGGGAATCCATCATGCTCCGTCATTCCCGCGTAGGCGGGAATCCAGTCGGCGCGCAAGCGCCCCCTCCTCTTCGTAGAAGAGGAGAATGGCCACGTAGACGACGATGAGGCGCTGAAGGGCGAATGCCTACTGCAACCTACGCGGGTTCTCTGGATTCCCGCCTACGCGGGAATGACGGGACTGGGGGGCACGGGTGCCGGTTGGGAGGGGACGCCTACGGCGCCTACGCGGGTTCCTGGATTCCCGCCTACGCGGGAATGACGGTTTAGGGTGGGCGGCGATTGCAGTTGGAAGGAACGCTAACGATGGCCTACGCGGGTTCCTGGATTCCCGCCTGCGCGGGAATGACGGTCATGGGCCCCGGCTACGCGGGTTCCTGGATTCCCGCCTACGCGGGAATGACGGGGCGCGCGGGCGGTTTGGGCGCATAGGTAGCCGATGGCGGACGGGCTCGTAGGTGCGCTGGGATATGTGATAGAATAGGCGCAGCCGCACGGCAAGGAGTTCCGTATGAGCGCGATGAGGCAGCCCCGCAGCGAGTGGGAAGGGATGGTGCGCCATCTCTCCGCCGAGGAGTTCGCGGCGGAGTTGCGCGAGCGCCTCGCCGACTACGAGCGACGGCACGGCTGCTCGTCGGCGGAGAAACTCGCCTCGCTGGGCGGAGGCCGCTACGACGAGTCGGCGGAGGTCGCGTTTTGGATGCACGACTACCAAGACCTGCTGATGTTGGAGGCGGAGTCCGGCGCGCGGATTGGCTCTCCTACGACAGTTGCCTGACCATCCATTTCCGCTCAATGCGGCGGTTGGAGGACGAAGGCATCGTCGAGAGAACCAGTCTCTCAATCGTTGACTTCGCTCTCCCCGCTTCACCAGGAATCAAGGTTGAAGGGATGCTCCATTGTCGCTTGGGCGTGGAGATGCGCGTAAGCGAGACGTCTCGAGTTCGTTATCGGCGCGGGCGAGCCGAGGTTATGGGCGCGCGCTACACCTACCACGCCTGGTTCGGCGCGACGGGGCGGTCCATCATCCGCTACGACAACACCCACGACCCCGCTGACCTGCATTGCCATCTGTTCGATATCGCCGCGCAAGAGGAGACGATCCTCTCCGTTCCGTGGGACGCGCTCCCCACGCTTGAGGGCTTCGTCCGTATCGCCGACGGCATCGCCCGCGACGCGCAGTAGGTTCCCGCTTTCGAGGGAATCCATCATGCTCCGTCATTCCCGCGTAGGCGGGAATGACGGTCATGGGCCCCGGCTACGCGGGTTCCTGGATTCCCGCCTACGCGGGAATGACGCGGGGGGCGCTATCGCGCCGGGTTTGGTTCGCGCATGCGTGGGGTGTGTACGCCCCCCCGTCACCCAGCCATTGCGCGGGCGGACGCGCTCTCCGAGAGGGGGGCGCCGTCGCGGTAGAGGACGGCGTTGCCGGGGACGGCGGGGATGCGCTGGCCGGGCGTGAGCGCGCCGACGAGGTTCAGCGGGTCGCTTGCGGAGAGGCGGACGATTTCGCCCTGCGGCTCGCGGCGGTGGACGGCGCGGAGCGCGTCAACAGCCTCCGGCAGGGCGAATTGCTCGCCGACGAAGCCGGCGACGAATCTGCCGCCGCGGACCTCGCCCCGGGCCTCGGCGCGGCGGTAGATTCGGGCGAGCGTCCCCCAGGGGGGCGCCATCGGCTCGCGGGCGAGCAGTTCGCGCATCATCACGCCGTAGCGCCGCAGAAGTTGGGCGGCGCGCGCCTCCGTCGCGTCCTCCCGCGCTTCCGTTGCGTTTCCCCGCGCATTCGCCGCCCGCGTCTCTGTCCCGTGGGTTTGGGGGAACGAGCGGCTGTCGGCGCGGGCGAGCGACGCTTGCGCTCGGACTCTTGCGCCGCCCGCCGCGTTCTCTTCCGGCTCCGCCGCGTGGGTTTGGGGGAACGAGCGGCTGCCGGCGCGGGCTAGCGACGCTTGCTCTCGGACTCTTGCGCCGCCCGCCGCGTTCTCCCGCGGCGCTGTTGCGTGGGTTTGGAGGAGCGACCAGCGGCTGCCGGCGCGGGCTAGCGATGCTTGCGCTCGGACTCTCGCGCCGCTTGACCAGCGCGATTTTCGCTGAACTCGCTTGGCCATGCCGGAGACGAGGCCGCGCAGCGCGCCGAAGCCGTCCGCCGTGACGCGGCCGGCGGCGACGAGCGTCCAGAGGGCGTCCTCGATCTCGGAGGGCAGGCGGTTCGCGCCGCGGGCGATGTCGGACGGGAAGGACGCGCCGTTCGCTTGGAGGTAGGCGAGGACGTCGGCGGCGGCGCCGGTGAAGGCGCCATCCTCGCCGGGCGGATCGAGGAGCCAGGGGACATCCTCGCGCAGCGCCATTGTGACGGGGCCGTTGCGGGAGAGGGCGGCGGAGGGGGGCGGGCCGGCGCGGCGGGCGAATCGCCCCCATGCGAGTTCGCCGCCGAGCGTGAGAGCGTCGAGCGTGGAGGCGTGGAAGTCGGCGAGGCGGTTGGGGAGTATGGCGCTCTCCCACGCGGCGGCGGCGGCCTCGTAGCCTTGCAGTTGCTCGACGACCTCGATGAGTCCGGCGTCGCCGGAAAGGCGCGTTCCGGGGGTGGCATGCTGCCATTCCAAGAGGAAGCGGATGAAACTCGCGGCGGGGACGGGCTCGACGGCGCGGCGGAGTCTGCCGATCGTGCTGCGGTGGATGCGCGCCAGGATGCGGCGGTCGCAGAATTCGTCCGCGTCCGCGCCGGGGCGGAATCTGCCGCGCAGGAGGATGCCCTCGGACTCGAGGCGTATCGCCGCCTGCGCGACGAGCGGCTCGGGGAGCGCGAGGCGGCGCGCCATTTCGTCTAGGGCGAACGGGCCGCGGGATTCGGCGCGTCCGCGCAAGATTTCGGCGGCGGCTTCGGGGTCGGCGCTCTCGTAGGCGGCGGAGACGACGTCCGTGCGCTCGGCGGCGCGCCAGAGGGTTTTCCTCCCCCCGCCGTCTGGATTCCCGCCTACGCGGGAATGACGGTCAAGCAAGGGAGCGCCATCGGCGGGGGAATGACGGTCAAGCAAGGGAGCGCCATCGGCGGGGGGATGACGGTCGAGCGAGGGAGCGCCATCGGCGGGGGGATGACGGTCGAGCGAGGGATTCCCGTCTGCAGGGGAATGACGGTCAAGCGGGGGCGGGTTGTCGGCGCGGGAATGGCTGTCGGGCAAGGGCAGGTCGTCTACGGCCAGGGCGTGGGCGCGGCCGGCGGCGGCGAGTTCGGCGAGCCACGCCCGCCATGCGTCCGCCTCGTCGGGATGGTCGGCGAAGTCGACGTCGGCGAGGACGATGAGGGAGAGGAGGGCGTCGTGCATTTCGTCGGCGTCGCGGACGGCGGGCCATGCCCAGGCGTGCTCTTCCGCGATGGCGTCCGGGCTGAGGGCGCCGAGGTCGCGGGCGTCGTCGGGGAGGGCGCGGCGGAGGGTGACGGCGCGGGCGCGGCGCTCCTCTAGGGGGGCGTCGTCTAGGAAGGCGTAGGGCATTGCGTTGAGCAATTGGTGGGAGAACGCGGACGGCTGGGGCGTGTCTTTTCCGAAGACCTCGATCTCGCAGCTTTCGACGCGCCGCAGCGTCTCAATCATTCCTTCCGCGTCCAGCGCCTCCGTGAGGCAGTCGCGGAGCGTCTCGAACACGAGGGGATGGTCCGGGGGCTCGACGCGGCCGCCGGGCGGGAGGTTGTCCTGGCAGGCGGCGGCGGCGGGAAAGACGGCGGCGAGGAGGTCGTCGGAGCGCATGCGCTGAATGGGCGCGGGGACGCGCTTGCCGCCCGCCTGCCGGAGCAGCGCGAGCGACCGTGAGGCCGTCCACCGCCAACGCAGCGGGAAGACGGGGGACTGCAGAACGGCCTGCGTCAGAACGTCATCCGCGCTCGCGGAACGCAGATAGCCGAAGACGTCTTCGACGGGGAAGGAGTGCTGGGGGCCGAGCGAGATGTTGACGCCCTCGTCGGTCGCGGCGGCCTGCAGTTCGTAGTTGAAGCCGGCGCAGAATCGCTTGCGGAGGGCAAGTCCCCAAGCGCGGTTGAGGCGGCTGCCCAGCGGCGCGTGCACGACCAACTGCATGCCGCCCGCCTCGTCGAAGAAGCGCTCGGCGACGAGTTTCTCCGCCGTCGGAACGACGCCGAGCACGCGCTTGCCCTCCTCTACGTAGGCGACGACCTGCTCGGCGGCTTCGCGGGACGCGCCGCTCTCCATCACGAGGGCGATGGCCGTGTCGCGGGCGTGGAGGCGCTCGTCCACCTCGCGGCGGAGGGCGGAGACTTCTCTGGAAAGTTCCATAGTGCGGCCCGGCGCCTCGCCGAGCCAGAAGGGAATCGTCGGGGGGCTGCCCTGCGCCTCCTCGACGCGGACGACGCCCTGCTCCACGCGCCGGATCTTCCACGGCGTGTTGCCCAGCAGGAAGATGTCGCCGGCCATGCTCTCGATGGCGAAGTCCTCGTGGACGGTTCCGACCATCGCGCCGTCGGGCTCGGCGATGACGCGGTAGTCGGCGGCGTCGGGGATAGCGCCGCCGTTGGAGACGGCTGCGATGCGCGCGCCGCGCCTGGCTTTGACGCGTCGGTTCACGCCGTCGCGGTGGAGGTAGGCGCCGCCGCGCCCCCAACGCCCCGCCGCGCCCTCCGCGAGCATCGCAACGACGGCGTCGAAACGCTCGCGGGCGAGCGCGCGGTAGGGATAGGCGTTCCGCATCAGATCGTAGAGGTCGTCCTCCGCCCAATCCTCCATCACGCAGGCGGCGACGATCTGCTGCGCGAGGACGTCGAGCGGCCACGGGGGAATGCGGAGCGCGTCCAATTCGCCGGAGCGGATGCAACGCAGCAGCGCGACGGTTTCGACCAGTTCGTCGCGGGTGAGGGGGAAGAAGCGGCCTTTCGGCACGCCGCCGAGGAAGTGGCCGGAGCGCCCGACGCGCTGGAGCGCGACGCCGATGTTGCGCGGCGACGCGATCTGGCAGACGAGGTCGACGTCGCCGACGTCGATGCCCAACTCGAGGGACGCGCTGGCGACGCAGACCTTGACGCGCCCCTCCTTGAGGCGGCGCTCCGCGTCCTGCCGCGTCTCGCGGGAGAGGCTGCCGTGATGGGCGGCGACGTTCTCCTCGCCGAGCCGGTCGGAGAGGAGATGCGCGACGCGCTCAACGAGCCGCCGCGTGTTGACGAACACAAGCGTCGTCGCATGCTCGCCGACGAGTTCGGTTACGCGGTCAAGCGTCTGCGCCCACATTTCGTGCGTTGCGATGGGGCCGAGTTCGTAGTCGGGGGGCATTTCTATGGCGACGTCCATCGCGCGGCGGTGGCCAACGTTGACGACGGCGCAATCGCCCGCGCCGCCGGCGTCCGCGTTGCCTATGCTTGCGCCGCCCGCGCCCGCGTTGCCTGCGCCCGCGCCCGCGTTGCCTATGCTTGCGCCGCCCGCGCCCGCGCCGCCTATTAGGAAGCGCGCGACTTCCTCGATGGGCTTCTGCGTCGCGGAGAGGCCGATGCGCGTGACGGGGCCTTCGGCGAGGCGTTGGAGGCGCTCGACGGAGAGGGCGAGGTGAGAGCCGCGCTTGTTGGGCGCGACGGCGTGCAGTTCGTCAAGGATGAGCGTCCGGGCGCTTTTCAGCGCGTTGCGCCCGCGCTCCGACGTAAGGAGGATGAAGAGCGACTCCGGCGTCGTGATGAGGACATGCGGGGGCTTGCGGGCGTGGAGGGCGCGCTCCTTCTGGGGCGTGTCGCCGGTGCGGACGGCGACGCGGATTTCGGGGAGCGGCGTTCCGGCCTCTTCGGCGGCGGCGCGGATTTCGTCGAGCGGCGCGATGAGGTTGCGCTGAATGTCGTTCGCCAGCGCCTTCAGGGGCGAGACGTAGACGATCTGCGTCGCGTCGGGCAGCGCGCCGTCGCTCATCGCCTGCGTGACGAGCATATCGAGGCCGGCGAGGAAGGCGGCGAGCGTCTTGCCGGAGCCGGTGGGGGCGGCGATGAGCGTATGCCGCCCGGACGCGACGGCGGGCCAGCCTTGCGCCTGCGCGTCGGTGGGCGCGCCGAACCGCCGCGCGAACCACGTTCGGATGATGGGATGGAAGGTCTCCAGCGCCATAGGCCAATGCTACCAGCGCCGTCTAGGGGCGGCTGTCGCGCGTGGCCCGCGAGTCTGGAAATGACGGGGCGTGGGAATGAAGGGACGGGGCGCGGGGCGACAAGGCGGGGCGACCCTCACCCGCCGCTGCGCGGCTGCCCTCTCCCGGAATGAGAGGGCGCGGGCGGCGCTTCGCGCCGACGGGCGTCTGTTGAGGTATTCTTGAGCCGGCCGGGTGTTGCGCTTTGAATGCGGATCCGCGCTCTCGCCTACGCTGGCGCGCGGCGGAATTGCGACTAGGAGGGACGCGAAATGACCAGCCTCATCACCGGAGCGGGACTCGTCGGGGCGGCCTACGCTAGGGAGGCCATTGCGGAGGGCGACAACGCCGTCTTTTTCGACGCGCGCCCGGACGCGGACTATCTGCGCGTCAAACTCGGGGGCGCGCCCTACGACGCGATACAGGGCGACCTGCGCGACCTGCCCGCGCTCGTGTCTGCGATGCAGCGGCATGCGCCGGAGGTCGTCGTCCACACCGCGGGGCTTATCGGCAACAGCGTGCAGAGCCCGGTCTACACGGGCATGCAGATCAACGTGCAGGGGACGATCAACGCGCTCGAGGCCGCGCGGCTGACGGGCGTCAAGCGGTTCGTCCACGTCAGCACCTACGGCGTGTACGATCGGCGGGGCGAGGCGGCGGCGGCCATCGCGGAGGACTATCCGCGCGCCGGCGAGGGCGTTCCCTACTCCGCCTCCAAAGTCGCCAACGAGCACATCGCGGAAGCCTACGCGACCTACTACGGCTTCGAACTCGTCTTTATCCGCCCGTCCAACGTGTTCGGCTACGGGCACTTCCGGGGCGGCTCCGGCGGCGGAATGATGGTGCACAGCCTCGTCGAGGCAGGATTCTCCGGCGAGCCGCTCGTCGTCCCGGCGATCCGCGCCCGCGCCTTCGAGTACGTCTACGGCAAAGACCTCGGACGGCTGATCCGGCGCGCCTCGACCGTTCCCGTCTCCGGCGTAGCGGCGTTCAACGGCGGCAACGGCTTCATCACGTCGTTCGAGGATCTCGCCGACGCCGTCCGCTCCGTCCTGCCCGACCTCGACGCGACGGTCGCGCCCGCGGAGGGCCCGCTGCCTGGGCCCACCACGCCGCTGGACATTTCGCGCGCCAAGGCGTTGCTGGACTGGGCGCCGGAGTACTCCATCGCGGACGCTTTCGCGGACTACGCGGAGGAGATGCGCGCCGCGCGGGGGTAGGCGGCGCGTCGGCGCGGGAGCGGGTTGGCCGCGGATCCGTCAAGAGGGCGCCCAATTAAGCCCAGTAGGTTCCCGCTTTCGCGGGAATGACGTGGCGCTTGGCTACGAGAGGAGCGGCGCTTACGCGCCGCCTGGATTCCTCGCCTGCACGGGCAGGCCGGTTGCCGCGCGAGGTTGCGCCGCCTGCCGAATCCTATCCCCGCGCATTTATTGGACACCTCTTAGTCCTGCGCGAGCGCGGGACCGGCGCCATCCTCGCGTCCGCTCCCATTACCTACAGGCCGTAGAGGCGCTTGGGGTTGTCGTAGAGGAACTTGCCGAGGCTGGCCTCCGACGCTTTGCCCTCGTCGCGCACCTTGCTTAGCGCGTTCATCTCCGCCGTCGTGTCCGCGTGGCCGTAGTCCGTTCCGATGACGAGGTGGTCGTCGCCGACGCGGTCGACCACGTAGGCGAGGTCGTCTATCGTCTGGCAGCCGACGTAGAGGCGGTACTCCTCCATCAGTTGCGCGTCGCGGGGGTAGGAGCCGGGGACGAGTTTGCGGTTCCGCAGCACGAGGTCGTTCAGGACGTAGGGCAGCCATTGCGAGGTGACCTCGATGAACGCCCAGCGGAGGTCGGGGAACTTCTCCGGCGTCTTGTGGAGCACGAGGTCGCTGAACGCGCCGACGGTGGGGAACTTGAACGTCGGCAGGCCGAAACTGCGGTAGTTGAGGTCCATCGCCGCGAAGTCGCCGACGGCGGCGTGCACCGCGATGGGCATATCGAGGCGCTGCGCCTCCTCGTAGACGGGATGGAAGTAGGAGTCGGAGAGGAGCATGCCTTGCTCGTGGCCGCGGAAGAAGACGGCGCAGGCGCCGTGCTCCTTGCCGATGTTGATCTCCTCTATCGCCTTGTCCATGCTCGTCAGCGGGGGGATGACGGCCCAGCGGAGGCGTCCGCCGCCCTGCGCCCAGACGTCGGCGAGCCAGCGGTTGTAGGCGCGGGAGAGCGCGTAGTCGGTGTCGGCGTGGCGGGTGAGGGGGCGGAGGAACATTGTGGGGTAGAGGATGTGGGTGTCCACGCCCAACTCGTCCATGTGGGCGAGGCGCGCCTGGATGTCGGCGGCTTCGCGGGCGGCGGTGGGGAACTCGGGGCCGACGTTCTGGTTCATGCGCCATGCGCGGCCTTCGAGGAACCAGTACTTGTCGTCGTTCGCGCCGTCCTCGCGGATCAGGACGAGCGGCTTCAGTTTCGCGTCCTCCTCGCGCATATAGTCGAACGTGCGCGGCGTCTCGATCACGTGGCAGTCGGCGTCTATCACTCGCGTAGCGGCGGCGGTCATCGGCGTATCCTCCCTCGCGCTCGATTTCGGCCATGCGCCCGGGGGGCGCGGCGCAAGCCTACTACAAACGGGGGCATTGCATAACTCGCGGCGGAGACCTTTGCATGCCCACGGGCCCAGTAGGTTCCCGCTTTCGCGGGAATGACGTGGCGCTAGTGTAGGAGAGGAGCGGCGCTTCGCGCCGCCTGGATTCCCGCGTAGGAGGGCATGGCGGCGCAACCCTCACCCGCCGCTTCGCGGCTGCCCTCTCCCAGAAGGAGAGGGCGGGATTGGCGCCGCCCACGCCCCCCCCCCCCCGTCCCCAAGCCCAAATGTGTCATAATCGCAAGGCGACCCAGTAGCCAACTAACAGCGCAAGGAGAAGACCCCATGACCAGCAAGCGAACACTCGGCGTGGCGATGGCGGGCATCGGCGTGGGCGGCACGGAGATGCTTCCCGCCTTCGAGCAGATGGAGGAGATCGACCTCATCGCCGGCGCCGACGTCAACCCCCTCACCCGCGAGCGCTTCCAAGCCCGCTACGAGGCCAAAGCCTACCCCTCCGTCGAGGAACTCTGCGCCGACCCCGAAGTCGAGGCCGTCTGGATCTCCACCCCCAACAAGTTCCACGCCCCGATGACGATCTACGCCCTCGAGCACGGCAAGCACGTCGTCGTCGAGAAGCCGATGGCGCTGAACCTCGACGAGGCGCAGGCGATGTGCGACGCCGCCAAGCGCACAGGGAACGTCCTCATCGCCGGGCACACCCGCTCCTTCATTCCCCCCTTCCGCAAAATGCACAGCATCATCCAGTCGGGCCAACTCGGCGCCGTCAAGGCGATCAACTTTATGGCCTACACCGACTGGCTGCTGCGCCCCCGCGTCGCGGAGGAACTCGACCTCGAGCAAGGCGGCGGCCTCGTCTACCGGCAAGGCCCTCACCAGATCGACACCGTCCGGCTGCTCGGCGGCGGCCTCGTCAAAAACGTCCGCGGCGTCGTCGGCCAGTGGATGCCGGAGCGCCCCATTCCCGGCTACTACTCCGCCCTCTTCGAGTTCGAAAACGGCGCCGTCTCCACCATCGTCCACAACGCGCACGGCTACTTTATGGGCGCCCAACTCGTCCCCTGGGGCCACGACCGCCAGCGCTACGACGAAACGGAACGCATCAACGTCCGCAACGGCATGATCGGCGGAACCCGCGACGAAGAGTCCGACAAGCAAGCGATTCGCATCGGCGGCGAGCGCGAGGTCGAAATCTTCAAGCGCGAAGGGCAAAACCGCGAAACGGGCGGCGAGCCGTGGGTCCCGGGCGAGCCCGGCTTCGTCGTCGTCTCCTGCGAGCGCGGCGACATCACCCGCTCCCCCTACGGCATAACCGTCTACGACAACGACGGCCATCACACGATAGACCTCAAGCCTCCGGCGGGCTGGGCGATGAACCGCCGCGCCGAACTCAAGGAACTCTACGACGCCGTCGTCAACGGCGCGCCCGTCTACCACACGCCCGAATGGGGCATGGCGACCCTCGAGGCCACCCTCGCCGTCATCGAGTCCGCCAAGACCGGCGCGATGGTCAACCTCCAGCGCCAAGTCCCCGTCCACGCGGAGTACGGCAACGCCAAGATCTTCGATCAGTTCCCGTCGGAGGCGGGGGTTCTGGTGGCGTAGCGGAAGGCTATCCGTCCCTTGCATGCTATGATGAGCGCGCTATGCCCGAACGCATATACGCAATCGTAGAGCCCGAACTCCTGATCTGGGCGCGTCGGTCGGCCAGCCTGGACTTGGACGAGGCTGCGCGCAAGGCCAACGCGCGCCCAGAAGCGCTTGCCTCGTGGGAAGCGGGACACAGCAGGCCAACAATTCCGCAATTGCGGGAACTGGCTCGCGTGTACAAGAGGCCGCTCGCCGTTTTCTACTTGCCCGAGCCTCCAACGGACTTCCAGCCGCTCCCCGACTTCCGCCGCTTGCGGGGCGCTTCCTCGGGATCGGTGTCAACTGAGCTCGCCTTCGAAATGCGCTTGGCCCAAACGCGCCGAGAAATTGCCATTGACCTTCACGAACCGGTGGAAGGGGAAGCCCCTGCGTTTGGTCTCCGGTCTGCGCTCAGCGAAGACCCTGAAGAATTGGGGGCGCGTATGCGGGCGTTCCTGGGAGTCCCCATTGAACAACAGAGACGATGGTCGGCTGGATACGAGGCATTCAACGGATGGCGTGAAGCATTCGAGGCCAAAGGGGTTCTCGTGTTTCAAGCGCGTCGCATTGAGACGAGCGAGGCGCGAGGATTCTCGATATCAGAGACGCCGTTGCCTGTCGTGGTGGTGAACGTCAAAGACGCATTGAATGGCCGCATATTCACCATGTTGCACGAGTTGGCGCACGTGGCGTTACGGCGAAGCGGTCTCTGCGATCTTTCCGAAGACCGCCGCGGGGCAAGCGAAGCACAGAGGGTCGAAGTCTTTTGCAACGCGGCTGCAGGAGCGGCGCTCTTGCCCAAGTCTGCATTGCTCAACGACTCTTTCGTGCGGTCTCACCACCAAATGACGTGGTCAGACGAAGAATTGAAACGTCTAGGCGAAATGTACGGCGTCAGCCGCGATGCAATGCTCCGTCGGCTACTCACGCTCCGCAGGATGTCAGCGGATTTCTACCACGAAACGCACGAGCGATACGAAAGAGGGACGGAAACGGAAAAATCCAGCGGATTTGCGCCGCCTGACCGATTGGCGGTAAGCACGCTTGGGCGTATGTTCACGCGGCTTGTCCTCCAGAACTACTCCCAAGATTTCATCACTTCTTCGGATGTCGCGGAGTACCTTGGCGTAAGAATGAAGCACCTGCCGAAAATCGAATCCAACGTGCTCGGGGGAATCCCCGCATGAAATACTCAGCCGACACCAGCATGTTCATTCAGGCATGGCGTCGCTATTACCCAATCGACGTGTTCCCGTCTGTTTGGGAAATGATGGATAACCTCATAAGCGAAGGCGAAGTCGTCGCTATTGACGAAGTCCGCAGAGAGTTGGAGAGGAAAGACGACGAGGCGTTCGCGTGGGTCGCGGAGAGAAACTACCTTTTCATGCCCGTCAGCGAGCCGGTGCAAGAGGCTGTCAAAGAGGTTTTGCGGCGCTACCCGCGTCTCTTGGACACCAGGAGAAACCGTTCGGGCGCTGACCCGTTCGTGATAGCGCTTGCGATGGTGGAAGGTCTAACGGTTGTGACCGACGAAAGGCGAACCGGGTCTACCAACCGCCCAAACATCCCCGATGCCTGCGCCGGGTTACGCGTGCGCTGCATCAACATATTGGATATGCTTAAGGAGGAAGGCGGAAGATTCTAACGCGGGCCTTAGCCCCGCTCTTGCGCCCCGCGTATGATCCGACACCCCCACCCCAGCGATACGACCGACTAGGAGCGCGCGCCATGACCGACCCCGCGCACGGCATGGCTCCGGCGACCGCGAAGGCCGCCGCCAACGCCATCGACGCCGCAATCGCGGCGACGGCGGAGGCCGAATTCGCGCGGGTCGCCGCTGGTCTCAGCCGCTCCGCCAAGCGCGGGCTCGTTGAGCGCGCCGTTGACGAGACGCTCAAACTCCGGGCGGGCAAACAGCCCGTCTACCAAAGCGAATGCGTGCCCCTGCTCTACCTCCTCCAATACCAGGCCAAGCAGATCAACCTCGTCTACAGCGTCGTCAAACGAATGATCTTCTACCGCCGAGCGACGAGCCGGAACGACTGCCGCCTAATCACGCGCGATGGGGGAACGCTGCGAATCATCGACGTCGGATGCGGCGCGCTCGCAACGCAATTCGCCGCGGCGCTGGCGGCGGCGGACGCAATCGAGGCCGGCGAGCGAGTCGCCGTAATCCGCGTCGCATCGCGCGACAACAGCCGCGCAATGCCCGCTCTAGGATGGAAGATGTGGAGGGAATTCAAGTCGGCGGTGAAGGGCGACCCCGATCTCGAGAGTTTGCAAGAGGCCGTCGAGCGAATCCGCGCCGACCGCTTCGATCTCGTCTCCGCTCCCTTCCCAGAAGCGCGGCAAGACGAGGATTGCTGGATCACCGCAATCCACGCGCTCTACGACGACAACAAGAAAGCGGTCGCGGATTCGCTCGCGCAGGCGTTCGCCGCCAACCCCAATCCCGACGCGGCGTTCCTGACGACGCACAACAGCAAGAAAAGCCTAATGCGCGGCTTGGGCCCGTTTGACAAAAGCCTATGGACGGAATTCCCCCAACTGTACGAACATTCCGTGCGTATCCCCGACGACTACCCGCTTCGCCGAACGGCTGAATGGTGGAGCGGCTTGCAACGAAAACTGGGGCTCGACAAGAGCGGAGGCGCCGCCGCCTTGCAAGGCGCTGGCTATTGGAGTTGGGCGGACGCGGCATGCAGACTCTACCTCAAGCCCGGACGGAGCAAGTGACCACCGCCCCCATCCCCCCGCCCTTCCGCGTCGGCCCCGCCGAGGCGACCTACGCCGAAGCCCGCAGCGTGCTCACGAAGCCGACGGGCTTCATCGCGGAGTACGACTTCACGTTGAACCCCTACAGCGGCTGCTCGTTCGGGTGCTCCTACTGCTACGCCGCCTTCTTCAGCCCGTCGAAAGAGAGCCGCGACGACTGGGGGCAATGGGTCCGCGTCAAGGAGAACGCGGACGCCCTGCTCGCCAAGCGCAAGCCCGGCTCGCTGGACGGCAAGCGCATCTATATGAGCAGCGTCACCGACCCCTATCAGCCCATTGAGCGGCGCCTGCGCCTCGCCCGCAGGCTGCTGGAGATCCTCGCGGGCCAACGCTCCCCCGACTCTCCGGCGTTGCTGGCCGACCCGCCCAAGCCCAAACTCGTCGTCCAAACGCGCAGCCCCGACGTCGTCCGCGACTGCGATCTGCTCCGCCGCATCGAGGAGAACGGCGGGCGCGCGCAAGTCAATATGACCGTCACCACCGACGACGACGAGGTTCGCCGGACATTCGAGCCGTCCTGCCCGTCGAACGCCGCGCGGTTGCGCGCCATCGCCGAAGTGCGGCGCGAAGGCGTCGCCGCCTGCGTCACGATGACGCCGCTGCTGTGGGCGAGCGCCCCTCGCGCTTTCGCCGACAGCCTGCTGGCGACCGGCGTTCGCAAGTTCATCATCCAGCCGTTCCACTACCAGCGAGGCAAATTCGTCGCGTCCACCCGCGAGCAAGCCGTCGCCCTAATGACGCGGAAACTCAACTGCGGCCGCGCCGAGTTCCGCGAGCGCTACAACGCGCATTACGAAGAGGCGCGCGCCGTCCTAAAGACGGAACTCGAAAAGGCCGGCGCCGAGTTAGGCGAAGGCAAAGCCGGCTTCACGCCCCCGTTCTGACTCCGTCAATGCCCGCCTCCGCCGCGATTAGGATGCGCTTGCGGAGCGCTTCGCTCCCTTCGCGGGGCCGTCGCGCTAGGCCCGCCCGCCCCTCGCCCTCCGCAGCAGCGCTCCCGCGCCCTCGACGCGCGCCCCAAGCGCGGCGGCGCGCTCCCGCAGGCGGCGGTCCGATGTATAGACGACGGCGTCCGTCCCCTCCGGCAGCGCGGCCAGCAGTTCGACGATGCGGTCGTCCGCCGCGTTCGCGCCCTTGCGCCTCGCGTACTCCACGCGGACGCCGCCCGGCGAGGCGGACGCGCGCTCTTCGGTGCGGGAGGCGGGACCGTCCGACGGGGCGGACGCGCTCTCTCCATCGAGAGAGGAAGAATCGTTCGGCGGGGCGCCATCGAAGACCACTGTCCATTCGCGTTCGGAGCCGCGCGCCGCGGCTTCGATGTCGGCGATGAGGCGCCGTTGCGCGGCGGGGCGGTCGCGCCACCAGCCGTCCGGGCGCGACCCCATCACGTTGTTGCCGTCCACGAACGCCTGCGCCGGGGGATTCATACGCCCGCCTCTCGCGCTATGTTTCTTACGAGCCCCTTGCATAACCTGCCGTCTGCCCGCGTAGGCGGGAATCCAATCGGCGCGAAGCGCCGATCCGCCTCTCCCGATGGCGGGAGAGGCCGCCGCAAAGCGGCGGGTGAGGGTTGCGGCGCCGCAATGCGGCGCTCCACGCTTGCCCCGGGGCCTCGTCATTCCCTCGAAAAAGCGGGAACCTACCCCTCTCACCCCCCGCTCGCTTGCTCGCGCAACTCCGCGAGTTTGTCGAGCGCTTGGCGCGGCGTGAGGCCGTCCAAGTCGAGGCTTCGCAGCGCGTCCAAGACGCCGTTGGCGCCGGGCGCCGCGCCGTCGAATAGCGGCATCGAGCCCTGCGGCGGCGCGCCGGGCAGCGGACGCTTGCCGCGAACGCGCCCCTGCTCCCGCGTTCCCTCGTGCTCCGCCAGCAGTTCCCGCGCGCGGACGATCAGCGGACGCGGCAGCCCCGCCAACTGCGCGACGTGCACGCCGTAACTCCGGTCGGCGCCGCCGGGAACGATGCGATGCAGGAACACCACCTCGCCGTCGCATTCCGACACCGACACGCTGCAGTTCCGCGCCCGCGGCAGCCGCTCCGCCAGCGCCGTCAACTCGTGATAGTGCGTCGCGAACAGCGTCCGGCAGCCGAGATTCGGCGCGTTGTGGATATGCTCCGCGACCGCCTGCGCGATGGACAGCCCGTCGAACGTCGAGGTTCCGCGCCCGATCTCGTCGAGAATCACGAGCGACCGCCGCGTCGCGTGGTGCAGAATCGCCGCTGTCTCCACCATCTCCACCATAAACGTGGACTGCCCCGACGCAAGGTCGTCCTGCAAGCCGACGCGGGTGAAGATGCGGTCAACGAGCCCGATGCGCGCCTCCGCCGCCGGAACGAACGAGCCGATTTGCGCCATCAGAACCGAGACCGCCGTCTGCCGGAGATACGTTGACTTCCCTGCCATATTCGGGCCCGTCAGCACGATCAGTTGCGCGTCGTCCGTTGAGAGGTCCGCGTCGTTGGGGACGAACGCTCCGCTCGGCAGAAATCGCTCGACGACCGGGTGGCGCGCGTCGCGCAGCGCGATGCGCTCTCCGTCGTCCAACGCCGGGCGGACGTAGCCGTGCCGCGCCGCCGCCTCCGCGAATGAGAGGAGCGCGTCGAGCGCCGCGAGCGCGGACGCCGTCTCCAGCGCCTCCGCCGTATGCGCCGCGACGTCTTTGCAAACCTGCCGGTAGATCGCCGTCTCCAGTTCCTCCAACTGATCGCCCGCCCCCAACGCGCGGCTTTCGTGCTCCTTCAACTCCTCCGTGTAGAACCGCTCCGCGTTCGCCAGCGTCTGCCGCCGGACGTAATCGTCGGGGACGCGGGCGCGATGCGTGTTGGAGATTTCGATGTAGTAGCCGAAGACCTTGTTGTAGCCGACTTTGAGGCTGGGGATGCCGGATCGTTCGCGCTCTCTGCGCTCCAGCCCCGCGATGTAGGCGCGCGCGTCCTGCGCCGCCCTCCGCGCCTCGTCCATCTCCGGCGAGTAGCCCTCGCGGACGATCCTGCCCTGCCCCAATTCGCCCTGCGGATCGTCAACGATGGCCTCCCGCGCGCGCTCCACGATGGCGTCGCAAGGCCGCAGGCCGTCCGTCAGCCAGGCGAGCGCGCCTCCCGCGTCCGCCGCCATTTCGCGCAGGGCGGGGATGCGCTCCAGCGAGCGCCGCAGCCCGGCGAGTTCGCGCGGCGACGCGACGCCCGCTCCGACGCGCTGCATCGTCCGCTCGATGTCCGACACCTCCGCGAGTTCGGCGCGAATGCGCTGCCGCCGCGAGTCCGACTCCCGCAGCCACGCCGCCGCGTCGAGCCGCCGCTCAATCGCCTCCAAGTCCAGCAGCGGCTGCCCAAGCCAGCGGCGGAGCATCCGCGCCCCCATCGGCGTCTCCGTGAAATCCAGAGCGCTCAGCAGCGACTGGTCTTTCGCGCCCCATCGCCCGCCCTCGAAGAGTTCCAAGTTCCGCCGCGTCTGCGGGTCCAGCGCCATGTAAGCGTCCGTCGAGTACGTCCGAAGCCCCGTCAACTGCGACAGAACAGCCTGGTTCGTCCGCCCCAGATAGTCGAGCACGACCGCCGCCGCCGTCGTCGCCAAGTCGAGCCCTTCGCAGCCGTAGGCGTCGAGCGACCGCGCGCCGAAATGATCGAGGACTCGACGGCGCGCCGCGTTCGGCGCGAACCGCGCGTCGGGCGCCCGCGTCACGCTCCACGCCGCCGACTCCGCGTCAACGCTCGCCGCGTCCGACTCCGCGAGAATGACCTCCGCCGGCGATAGGCGGGCGAGTTCCTGCGCGACCGCCCCCGACGGCAACTGCGTGACGGCGAACTCCCCGGTGGTGACGTCCGCGAACGCGATGCCCGCCTGGGCGCCGCCCGCCGCCACCGCCGCGAGGTAGTTGTTCGCTCCCGCCTCCAGCATTCCCGGCTCGATCACCGTGCCGGGCGTCACCACCCGCGCGACCTCGCGTCCGACGATGCTCTTGCCGTCGGGCTCCGTGATCTGCTCCGCGATGGCGACGCGATGCCCCTTGCGGACGAGTTTCGCTAGGTAGCCGTCGAGCGCGTGATAGGGAATGCCCGCGAGCGGCACGACCTCGCCCTGCCCCATATCGCGCTGCGTCAGGACGATCTCCAAGTCGCGGGCGGCGAGGCGGGCGTCCTCGTCGAACATCTCGTAGAAGTCGCCGAGGCGGTAGAGGAGCAGCGCGTCCGGATGGCGCGCCTTGATCTCCAAGTATTGCTTGCGAATCGCGCTTGCCACGAGGAGGATTCTATAACCTCCCGCCATTCCTGCGTAGGCGGAATCCATGCGGCGCGCAAGCGCCGCTCCCGCCCTCGCCCGATGGCGGGCGAGGGCAGCCGCGAAGCGGCGGGTGAGGGTCGGCGGGGCGCAACGCGCCCCGTCCCCAAGCCATCCCCGGCGGCCGCGTCATTCCCGCGCAAGCGGGAATGTGGATTCACACTGGAAGCGCAACAGTTCCGGACGACCCCAGAATACCTCAGACGGCGTCTGGTAGCCCAGCGCCGAGCGCGGCGTGTTGTTGCACCTCGCCCGCGCGCAACGTCAACTCCTCGTCCGGCACGCCGTCCAAGTTCGTCCTCCGCGGCAACTCCCGCCGCAGACGCCCAATCGCGTTCTCCACTCCCCCCTTCTGCCACGGCGACCGAACGTCGCAGAAGAACGTCTCAACTCCCAACTCATGCAACTCGTGATGCCGGGCGAACTCCGTCCCGTTGTCGAACGTCACGCTCCGCCGCATCTCCATCGGCAGCGTCCCCATCACGGCCAGCATCGCGCGCGCAACCGCCTCGGCGCCCTTGTTCTCCGGCCGCTGCAGGAGCGTGAGCCGCGACGCCCGTTCGTGCAGGACCAACAGCGCCTGCTTCTTCACCCCGAACAGCATCGTGTCCGCCTCCCAGTGGCCGAACTCAACGCGGTCCGCCGCCCTCGCAGGCCGCTCCGACAGAGGCCGCCTCGCCTTGATGAACAGGGCGGAACTGCGGCCCTTGCGCGAGCGGCGCCCCCGCGTCGCCTTCCGCTTCGGCAGGAAGTTCCGCCAGTCGTAGTCCTTCGTCCTCTTCACCTGCGCCGCGATGAACCGGTAGATGCTCTCGTGGGAGATCACCGGCCTCCCCATCTCCAACGCCAGGCGGCCGGACACTTGCGGCGACGACGCGCCCCACGCCATGCGGCGCAGGACGGCCTCGCGCAGGAGATCGTCGCGGTCGAGGCGGGGGCCCTTCCACCGCCGCGCCCGCGCCTTCTCGTCCGCCTTGGCAGCCTTGTACTCGCCCGCGCTCATCGCGTTGCGGTTGATCTCGCGAGAGATCGTCGATGGCGAGCGATCCAGATTTGTAGCGATTTCCCGGATCGGGCGCCCCTCTTGGTATAGGCGGGCAATCGCGCAGCGTTCCTCGATGTCGATGTGTCGGTATCCCATGGCTCCACCACCTTGCTCTGGCGTTGCGCTTCGTTTGTGAATCCAGGGAACCTATTTGCGCGGGCGCTACTAGAGCGCGAGGCGCCTAGAAGCGTTTGCGGACGAAGATGCTTGCGGCGAGGCTGCCGATGAGGGCGGCGGCGCCCCAAGCGAGGACGGCGCCCGCGCCGGCGGTGAGGCTCGCGAAGACACCGACGGCGCCCGTGCTGCCGAGCGCCAACTCGAACGGGGCGTCGGCGAGCCAGTGGCCGATGAGGTTCCGCCTAGGGTCTACGCGGTCGTAGTGGGCGAAGAGGCGGCCCCGGTATTCCCGAACGTGCAGGCCGTTGGGCCCGCGCCACTGGCGGGAGGCTCCGAACAGCCAGCCGAGCGAGGTTCGCTCGCAGCCGTCGGGCAGCCGCTCCAATTCGAATTCTTCGCCGAAGGGATGTGTCCGCAATGCGCGCTCCGTGGTGGACTGATGGGGTTAGTCTACGCCGTTCGCGCTTGCGGCGTAAGGGGGGAATGTCCGGGAATCGGGCGGCGCAGGGGCAGGGGGCGCTTCGTGGATGTTCCCCAAAGCCGCGGTCCCGTCCCTTGCCAACGCGCCTCACTCCCCCAGCCGGTAGAGCCACGCGCAGTTGTCCCAGAGCGTCTTGCGGCGCGCGGAGTCGGGGAGGTCGAGCGCGAAGAACTCGTCCATCGCATGGGGGAACGCGCTGTCGGGGTGAGGGTAGTCGGTGGAGATCACGGTCAGGCCGTCGCCGTAGCGCGCTATGACGTCTTTCGCCAACTCCTCGTCGGCCTCCATCGAGATGACGCACTGGCGGAGGAAGTAGGCGCTGGGCGGCGAGGGCAGCGGGCTGTCGCCGTACTTCTCCTGCTGATCGTCCAGCCGGTAGAGGAACCAGGGCAGCCACGAGCAGTTGGCCTCGAGGAAGGCGACGCGCAGCGCGGGGCGGCGCTCCAGCGTTCCGCTGAGGATAAGGCCGGCCATTGCGCTCATCATCTGCATGGGGAAACTGACGGCGTGGGTGAGCGTTCGCGCCGCCGGATGGCGCAAGTGCTTGCGGCTTACGTCCTCGCGTCCGGGCGCGGTGGACGTGCCGTGCAGGCAGACGGCGGCGCCGAGCCGCTCGATCTCCGCCCACAGCGGCTCGACGGCCTCGTCGTAGAGGAGGCGTCCGTTGACGGGCTCCGCGTGAACGGTCACGCCGACGAAGCCGAGTTCCGTCACGGCGCGGCGCGCCTCCTCTATGGCGAGGTCAACGGCTTGCAGCGGAAGGAGCGCGACGCCTTTGAGGCGCGCGGGGTCGGCGGCGCAGTAGTCGCGCATCCAGTTGTTGTAGGCGCGGCAGAGGGCGGCGGCGTAGTCCGGTTCG
The DNA here is from genome assembly GCA_965242755.1 of Dehalococcoidia bacterium. Classification (GTDB taxonomy): domain Bacteria; phylum Chloroflexota; class Dehalococcoidia; order Lucifugimonadales; family Australimonadaceae; genus Bin16. Next base: position 491,189 of record OZ251500.1, read on the forward strand.
AGGTCGTCCAGTCCGATGATCCACGTTCCGCCGTTGGTGCGGAAGAGCGCGGCGGCGTCCACGCCCTCCAAGTCCATCGCCTCCAGCGTCGTGGCGGCGTCGAAGCCGCGCTCGTAGGCGCGGGCTTGGAAGGGAGTCCGCTCCTTCTTGGCGCGGAGGCGGGCGTTGGCCTGCGCGAACTCCGGCCACTCGTTCCAGAGGGGGAAGGGCTTGCCGTCGATGACCCACGTGTCGACGCCGGTGACGTCGCTGCGCCGCATCACGGGCATTCGGGCGCGGAAGGGCTCCTCCAGGTAGTCCTGAAAGAGGCTGGCGGGCTCGATGACGTGGAGGTCGCTGTCGAGGATACGGAAGCCGTTTTTCATCGCACGGAGAGGGTACTACGCTCTAGGGCGCAGGGACGGCGCCTCGCGGCGCCTACTTCCCGAACGCCGGCATCACATGCTCGGCGAAGAGCGAGAGTTGCCGCTTGAACCGCTCGACGGGCATGCCCTCCGGCCAGCGGAACATCACCTGCTCCAAGCCGGGGAACTCCTCCTCGTAGGCTTTCAACTCGCGGATGATGAGTTCCGGCGGGCCGCACAGCCATGCGCGCTGCGCGACGCCGTCCTCAATGGTCGGAACCTTCGCGGGCGCGCCGGGCGTCCCCCACGGGCGCCCCTCCTCGTCCGCGTAGCGCACGAACCCGAACGGCGCGAACCACTTGTACGCCTCGTCGTGATAGGGGCGGACGGCCTCCATCGCCTCCTCTTGCGTCGGCGCGAGTGACATCGCGACGCCGAGGCACAAGTCCTCGCCGAGTTCCAGATTTCGCCCCGCTTTCGCCGCCTCGTCCCTGTATGCGTGGAAGATCTCGCGGGCGAGTTTGTCGCCGTTCTGCGTGATCATTCCCTTGATCCCGTTGCGCGCCATATACGGAATAGACCTGCCGCTGGCGATCGCCTGCCACACCTCGACCGGCTGATGGACGGGGCGCGGCACGAGCGTCACCTCCTGCGGCTCGTAGCCGCGGAACGCGGCGGGCGCGGGAATCGTGTAATGCTTCCCGCGATGGCTGAACGAGTCCTGATGGAACGCCTTCATGATGACCTCCATCTGCTCCTCGAACAGCTCGCGGTTCGCCTCCTGGTCCAGCAGCGGCGCGCCAAGCGTCTCCACCTCCCGCGTCTGATAGCCGCGCCCGACGCCGAACACGATGCGCCCGTCGGTCAGCGCGTCCGCGAGCGCGTAGTCCTCCGCCATGCGAATGGGATGCCAAATCGGGCTGACGTTGAACGCGCACCCGATCTTGAGCCGCTCCGTCCGCGCCGCGAGGTACGTCCCCCAGAGGATGAGGTTGGGGATAACCTCGTACCCCTCCCGCTGGAAGTGATGCTCCGCGCCCCAGAGCGTGTCGAACCCGAGCTCGTCCATATGCCGCGCCACGTCCAACGACATCCGGTACGCCTTGACGATCTGGTCGTTGGAGAGCCGCCGCTCGTCCGGGGGCGTCCCGCCGAGCCCGACGTTGTCCAATTCCGTGAAGCCGACGTAGAGGACGGAGAACTTCGTGATCATTCGCGCGGGCGCCTCCCTGCGGGGATGAGCGCAGGATAGCAGGGGCGGCGCCTGTTATGCGCGCGTCGCGCCAACCGCATCGGCGGCGCGCGCCGCTACCTGCGGCTGCGCTGGCTCTCCGCGACGGACCGCACGAGCGCCTCGGCGCTCTCTTGCGATTGCGCCATCGCGGCGTAGATCGTCCGCCCGTAGCGCGTCAGCATTACGTGCAGGCCGCGCTCCTCGAAGACGCGGTAGTAGGACTCCTGCCCGTCCACGTCCGCCCGCTGGAGACCGGCGCGGGAGGCGAGCGTTCCGAAGAGGAGGCGCAAGACGACGCCGGGGTAGCCGGATTCGGCGACGGCGAGCACGCCGATGTCCGCGTCGCGGAGGAAGTCGGCCCCGCGGTTGTAGGGCAGCGAGGCCATCTCGCCGTAGACGGCGAAGGCGGCGAGGTCAACGCGGGCGAAGCCGAGCGCGGAGCCGATGCTTCCGGCGCTCAGTCCCGCCTCGCGCAGCAGCCGCTCCGTCAGATCGCTGCGGTTGCGCGCGAAGCCGAACGCGAGCGGCGCGGCCGGCGGATCGTCGGGCAGCAGGCTCCATGCGCGCCAAACGGCGGGCTCCCGCTCTTCCCACGCGACGCGGTTGTTCCGCGCCCAAGCCGTCCGGACCGTCAACCCCCACTCCTGGTCAAATCCGAGCGCGGACAGATTCGCGCCGTCTCTGCCTCTCCATCCGCCGAAGTCGACCTGGTCTATCGCCGCCTCCGCGTCCTCTTCTCTGGTGAACTCGAGGCGCGCGGCGTACCTGCCGCCGGGCCCGAGCGCGACGCCCTCGGCCCCGACTATCGGCGCTCCCGTTTCGTCCTGCAGGGAGCGCAAGGGCAGGGGAGCGTCCGGGAGGAGGCGGACGACCACGTTGGCCTCGACGTCCGGCATGCGCCAGTCCGCGAACTTGGGAGGGAGCGGATCGCTCCCGGGGAGCGCGCGGTCGCCCCACGTGAGCGCGACGGCGACGGCCAGCGGAACGAAGACGACCGCCAGCGCGCCCAGAACGTAATGCCTCTTCTTCATCGTCACCTCTTGTTGCGCCTGCGCCGTCCGGGTTTGCCGTAGGGCGCGGGGGAAGGTTCGTTTCCGGTGTAGGGAGCGGTCGCCTCGCCGCCGGCGGCGGGGCCGCCGACTTCGGCGACTTCCTGCGCGACGAGGAGCCGCTTGAGATCGACCATCTCGTCGCGGAGAAGGGCCGCTTTCTCGAACTCCAACTGGCGGGCGGCCTCCCTCATCTCCGATTCCAATTGCTTGACGACGCGGGCGAGGTCGTCCTTGCTCATATCCTTGCGGACGCCGTAGGCGGCGCGGGGCTCGGCGGCTCTGCCGATGGACTCCGCGATGTCGCGTATCGCCTTGCGGATGCCCTCCGGCTGGACGCCTTGCGCCTCGTTGAACGCCGTTTGCAGGGCGCGGCGGCGCTCCGTTTCGTCTATCGCCCGCCGCATCGAGTCGGTGACGCGGTCGGCGTAGAGGATGACGTGGCCGTCGAGGTGCCGGGCGGCGCGGCCCATCGTCTGCACGAGCGACGGGGCGGAGCGCAGATAGCCTTCTTTGTCCGCGTCAAGCACGGCGACGAGGCTCACCTCCGGCAGGTCGAGCCCCTCGCGCAGCAGGTTGATGCCGACCACGACGTCGTGAACGCCGAGCCGGAGGTCGCGGAGGATCTCCGTGCGCTTGAGCGTGTCCACCTCCGAATGGAGATAGTGCACCTTGACGTTCATCTCGCGCAGGTAGTCGGTCAACTCCTCCGCCATGCGCTTGGTCAGCGTGGTCACGAGGGCGCGCTCGCCCTTGACCGTCCGCCGGCCGATCTGATCGAGCAGGTCGTCTATCTGGCCTTTCGTCGGCTTGACCTCCACCGTCGGATCAAGGAGCCCCGTCGGGCGGATGACCTGCTCAACGACTTGCGAACTCTGGGCGAGTTCGTAGGCGGCGGGCGTGGCGGAGACGTAGACGACCTGGTTCACGCAGCGCTCGAACTCCTCGAAGTTCAGCGGGCGGTTGTCCCGCGCCGACGGCAGCCGGAAGCCGAAATCTATGAGCGAGTCCTTGCGCGACATCTCTCCGTGGAACATGCCGCGCAACTGCGGAATGGCCATGTGCGACTCGTCAATGATGAGCAAGTGGTCGTCGGGAAGGTAGTCCATCAGCGTCCACGGCGTGGAGCCGCGGGGGCGCCTGCCGAGCGGCTGGGAGTAGTTTTCGACGCCCGCGCAATAGCCGGTCTCCCGCAGCATCTCGAGGTCGTAGCGCGTGCGATGCTCCAAGCGCTGCGCCTCCAGCCCCTTGCCCTCCGCCTTGAGATCGGCGAGCCGCCCCTCGAGCTCCTCCTCTATCTCGACCACGCCCTCATCCAACTTCTCCCGGGAGGTCACGAAGTGCTTGGCCGGGTAGACGTCGATCTGATCGCGCTCGGCGATGAGTTCCCCCGTGAGCGGATCCAGTTCCACGATGCGCTCGACGTCCTCGCCGAAAAATTCGACGCGCACCGCGACGTCCTCGTAGGCGGGCATAATCTCCAGCGTGTCGCCCCGGACGCGGAAGCGCGACCGCGCCAAGTCGTAGTCGTTGCGCTCGTACTGCATCTCGATGAGGCGGCGGGAGAGTTTCTGCCGGTTCGTCCGTTCGCCCTTCGTGACGCGCTCGACGAACGCGAAGTACTCCGACGGGGAGCCCAAGCCGTAGATGCAGGAGACGGAGGCGACGACGAGCACGTCGCGGCGCGTCATCAGCGAGCGCGTGGCGGCGTGACGCAGTTTGTCGATCTCCTCGTTGATGTCCGCCTCTTTCTCAATGTAGGTGTCGGTGGACGGCACGTAGGCTTCGGGCTGGTAGTAGTCGTAGTAGGAGACGAAGTACTCCACGGCGTTTTCGGGGAAGAAGTCGCGGAACTCCTGGGCGAGTTGCGCGGCGAGCGTCTTGTTCGGGGCGATGACGAGCGTCGGCTTTTGGACGGCCTCGACGGTTTTGGCCATCGTGTAGGTCTTGCCGGAGCCCGTCACGCCCAGCAGCGTCTGGCGTTGCATGCCGTTCAGCACGCCGGCCGCGAGGCGCTGAATCGCCTCGGGCTGATCGCCGCGCGGCTCGAAGTCGGCGGCGACGCGGAACTGCTTGCGCGATTGCGCCGGATGCAGCGTCGGCAAGTCTCCGGCGTCTTTGCGGCGCGGGGGCGTGATGCGTCTAGGCATAGATCTCGGCGAGGGCGGCGTCCAGGTCTTCGTATCGGAAATGATACCCGGAAGCGAGCGCCGCCGCAGGCGTCATCCGACGGCTGCTCAGCAGTTCCGACGCGAATTCGCCAAGCGTCAGCCGAAGAGCGAACGCCGGCGCGGGAAGAACGGCGGGGCGGCGCAGCGCCCTCCCCAGCGCCCGCGCGAAATCACGCTGCCGCGCAGGCGCGGGCGCGCATACGTTGACCGGCCCGCGCAGCGCGTCCGACTCCAGCCCCTCCGCGATCACGCCGACCACGTCGTCAAGATGCGCCCACGGCCACCACTGCCGCCCCGACGCCAGCGGGCCGGAGAGTCCGAGCCGGGCCAGCCGACCAAGCGGGCCGAGCATGCCGCCCCCGCGCCCCAAAACGTGCCCCGTCCGCAGCAGCGCGACGCGGACTCCGTCGGCTTCCGCCTCCCGCGCCGCGGCCTCCCACCGGACGCAGACGTCCGCGAGGAAGCCGGCGCCGGGCGGAGCGTCCTCCGCGAGCGTTTCGTCGCCGCGGTCGCCGTACCAGCCGAGCGCGCTCGCGCTCAGCAGCGTTCGCGGGCCCGCGCCCCCGCGCATCGCGCTCCGCATTCCGATCACGAGGTTGCGCGTTCCGATCTCCCTCGAGTCGAGCATCGCCCGCTTCTTGCGGCGCGTCCATCGCCCCGCGACGCTCTCGCCCATCAGATTCACGACGGCGTCCGCGTCCGCGAACGCCTCCGCCGGGGCCGGCGCGTCAAGCGGGCGCCATGCGTAGGCGGCGGCCAGCGCCGGAAGCGCGGCTCGGGCGCGTTCCGGGTCGCGCGTCAGCGCGGCCACCTCGCCGCCCCGCTCTGCGAGCGCCCGAACCAGCGCGCGCCCGACGAATCCCGACGCTCCGGTGATCAGCGTTCGCATCGTCCCCAGTCACCCCGGCGGAGCCTAGCCCAGCCGGAAGCAGCGGGCCGCGTTCTCCCACAGCAGTTTCCGCATGCGCTCCGCGCCGAGGCTCTCCCAACCGAGAGCGACGTCGGCGGAGCGGGGGAAGCGGGACTCCGCGTGCGGGTAGTCGGACCCGAACATCAGCACGTGGTCGCCCATCAGATCGGAGACCATCCGCGTGATCTCCTCCCCCTCGTGCAGCACGACGGCGGCGAAGAAGCGCCCGCCCGTCATATATTCGCGCATCGTCCCCCGCAGCCCGTCGGCGACGTACCCCATATAGTTCACCTGGTCTTCCATCCGCCGCATCCAGAAGGGCAGCCAGCCGAACCCGGACTCCAAGATGGCGAGGTTGAGGTTTGGATACTTGTCCAGCAGCCCCGCGCCGAGGAAGGCGGCGATCATCCGCATCGCGGCCCACGGATGCGACGCCGTCCGCCCGATGAAGGGGTTGTCCCAAAGGTCGCGGTAGCCCGGATAGCCCGCCGCGAAACTGTGATGCACGATGCAAAGCCCGGCGTCGTCCGCCGCCGCCCAAATCGGATGCAGGTCGGGATGGTCGACCGGGTAGTCCAGGGGCAGATTGACCCACACGCCCTTCGCCCAGCCGGAGTCGGCGTAGCGCTTGATCTCGAGGACGGAGCCCTCGACGTCGCGGGCGGTGGCGAGGATGAGCGACGCGAGGCGGTCGGGATGCCGTCCGCAAACGTCGTCGAGGCAGCGGTGGACGCTGCGGAGCATCGCCATATCCACGGCGGGGTTCTCGTGGCCGGCGGCGGCTCCGGGAACCATCAGGTGGGCGTCGACGCCTTCCTCGTCCATATCGCGGACGCGGGCATCGGCGTCCCAGTCCGATCCGCCGGGCGTTGGGATCTTGAAGCCTTGGAACTTTTGGAAGTGGCGTTCGGCGTTCGGACGCGGGCCCGCCTCGCCGAGCACGCGGGGCGGCGACGCGCCCCAGCCGCGCTCGTCGGCGAGCCGGTAGAGATGCGTGTAGGGCTGCGGCATCTCCTCGCCCGCCCAACCGACGCGGAACTCGCGCGTCTGCAGTTCCGCCTTCATCTCCCGCAGAAGCGGATCGAGATGGGGCTCAAGCGTCTCGGCGGACGCATGGAAGTGCGTGTCCGCGTCAAATATGCGGTAGCCGTTTCGCATTTTGGAGAGCCTCGCGAGTCGGGACGGGTGCGGGGCTAGTCTACGCTATCGGCGTGCGGGGCGCGGCGTGCGCGACATGGACGGTCCCGCCATCCCCGCGCCTGCGCGAACCCACCCGGCGCGATAGCGCCATGAGACGGGGCGCGTGGCGTCCCGTCCCCGTCAACATACCCGGGCATGTCATTCCCGCGTAGGCGGAACCTCCTAGACCCCACGCCCTCACGCCGCCGGCGCTAGCGCCGGCGCGTCCAGCATCAGCGACTCGAGCGCGAGGCGCATGTTCGCGTTGCGCTCCAGCGCCTCTATCGTCCGAATCACGCCGCGCGCCCACCGAACGGCGTCCGCAGGCTGCAAGGCCGCCGCGTGCCGCTCCAGCGCGGCCATCCACGAGAGGTTGACGACCCGCGCGCCCTGCCCCTGCTGAATCAGCAGCACGTCGCGCAGCCAGCGCAGCCACAGCAGCAATTCGTCGCGCCCCGCCGCCCGGTCGCGCTCGGCGCGCCGCGCCAGTTCCGCCGCGTAGGCGAACCGCGCCTCCATCCCCCCCTCGATGGCGTCCGCGATCTGCTCGACGCGCTGATGCGCCGCCGCGTAGACCGTCTCGTCCTCCGCCGCGCCGATGGCCCAGCCGACGCATCCCCTCGAAAGGCGCGCCAGCGTCTCCGCGTGCTCCGCGCCCACGCCGCGCTCCTCCCGCAAAATCCGCGCGACCTCGCTCGTCGGCAAGGGGCGAAACGCGAGCGTTTGACAGCGCGACTGCACCGTGGGCAGCACGCCGTCGGGCGCGCTCGACAGGAGAATGAGCGCGACGTCGTCAGGCGGCTCCTCCAAAACTTTCAGCAGCGCGTTGGCCGCCTCGTTGCTCAGCAGATGCGCGTCGGCGATGACGTACACGCGCGTCCGGCCTTCGTAAGGGCGCAAGTGCGCGGAGTTGATGATCTCCCGCACCGCGCCTATGCCGATGAGCGTGCGCGGGCCCTCCGCCGCCTCCGGGTCGACTGCGATGACGCGGACGTCGGCGTGCGTTCCCGCCGCGATGCGCTTGCACGGCGCGCACGCCCCGCACGGCGGAGACTCCCCATCGCAGTTGAGCGCCTGCGCCAGTTGCAGCGCGAGCGTCGTCTTTCCCAAATGCGCCGGGCCCGCGAAGAGATAGGCGTGATGGACCCGCCCCTCCGCAAGGGAGCGCTCCAGCGTTCGGACGGCGATCTCCTGCCCGTGAAGCCGCAGCATCGATCAGAGCGCGTCTTGCGCGATGAGGTCTTCGTAGGTTTCGCGGCGGCGCAGCAGCGTCGCGTTCCCCTCCGACGCCATAACGATGGCCGGGCGCCCGTTCAGGTTGTAGACGCTCGCCATAGAGGGCGCGTAGGCGCCGGACGCGGGAACGGCGATGAGGTCGCCCGCCTCCACGGGCGCCAGTTTCGCGTCCTGAATCAGCACATCGCCCGATTCGCAATACTTGCCCGCGATAGTGACGACCTCCGTCGCAGGCGCGTTCGCCCGATTCGCCGCGACCGCGATGTAGCGCGAGCCGTAGAGCGCGGGGCGGATGTTGTCGCCCATTCCGCCGTCAACCGACACGTACGTCCGCACGCCCGGGATCCGCTTGATCGCCCCGACCGTGTAGACCGCGACGCCCGCCGGGCCGGAGAGCGAGCGCCCCGGCTCGATCGTCAGTTCCGGCTGCGGGAGGCCGTTGGCCGCGCAACCCTCCGTCAGCGCGCCGACGATCGCCTCCGCGTAGGCGGCGATGGGGGGCGGCTCGTCCTCCTCCGTGTAGGCGATGGCGAAGCCCCCGCCGGGGCTGAACCGCCGGAGGTCGAGGCCGTATTCGCGCATCCGCGCCGCGAATCGCAAAACGCGCTCCGTCGCCTCCGTGTACGGCTCCAACTCGAAGATCGGCGAGCCGAGATGAAAATGCAGCCCCTGCAGATCGATGTTCGCGGCGGCCGTCGCCTGCCGGACCGCCTCCTCCGCGTCCCCCGTCTCGATGGGGAAGCCGAACTTGCTGTCGAGCACGCCGGTCGTCGTGAGGCGGTGGGTGTGCGGGTCTATGGAGGGCGAGACGCGGATGAGCGCCGGCTGAACGCGCCCCGCCGCGCCCGCCGCATCGTCCAGCAGACGCAGTTCGTGGAAACTGTCGATCACGAAACGCCCGACGCCCCACTCCAGCGCCTGCGCGATCTCCAGCGGCGTCTTGTTGTTGCCGTGGAAGTCGACCGTCCCCATATCCACGCCGGCGGCGCGCAGAACCGACGCCTCGCCGCCCGACACGACGTCGAAGCCAAGCCCCAGCCCCGCGAGATAGCGCGCGAGCGGAACGTTGATGAACGCCTTGCAAGCGTAGACGACGCGGCTGTTCGCGTAGCGCGAGCGGAACTCCCGCAGGAATCCTTCCGCCTGCCCGCGCAGAGTCGCCTCGTCGAACACGTAGAGCGGCGCGCCGAACTCGCGCGCAAGATCGGCGAGATCGCACCCCCCGACCTCAAGGCGCCCCGCCTCGTTGACGGCGGTCGTAGCGGGGAACACTTTAGAGGCGAACGGAACGGCCATTGGGAATTCTCCTGCGGGCTCGCCGATTAGCGCGATGGGACTTGAGGATACCGCAACGGGGCGGCGGGGCGTGGGTTCGGTGGGTTCTCGCTTTCGCGGGCATGGCGCTTGCATTACTCTGACGTTGCGCTTCGTTTGTGAATTCAGGGAATCTAGTCGGCGCGGAGCGCCGCCCTTGTCGGGGTCGCCGGTAGGTTCCCGCTTTCGCGGCAGGGCGTGGCCCCGTGGTTGGTTTGGAGACGGGGCGCGGGGCGCCCCGTCTTGGCTCTTCGGGCGGGTGGTTCGCGGCTGTGCGGGCAGGGCGGCGCCGGGGTGGGTTCGCGCATGCGAATGACGGGACAGGGAGGCGGGGTCGCGGCGGGCAACTTCCTGCTCGGAGCGCTGCTATTCCTCGCGCTCCTCTTCGGCGTCGCGAGGAAGCGCAAACGCGCGCGGCAGGCCGCGCCGGGCGCGGGGTAGGGGGCGCGCAACAGCGCTGCGCGATTCCCGCCTACGCGGAGGACTCCCCCGGCGGCCGCCAGCCCAACTCTCGCAGCGCTTGGAGGTCGGCATTGCTGAGGGCGGCGTCGGCGAGCATATCGGGGCGCCGCTTCAGAGTCCGGCGGAGCGCCTCCCGCCGCCGCCACCGCGCAATCGCCGCGTGGTCGCCGGACAGCAGAACCTCCGGCGCCGCCATTCCCTCAATCTCGGCGGGGCGCGTGTACTGCGGATGCTGCAGCAGCCCCGATGTGTGCGAGTCGTCGGCCAGCGCCTCCTCCCCGTGCCCAAGCGCGCCCGGCAGCAGGCGAATCACCGCGTCCGCGATCAGCATCGCCGGAATCTCCCCGCCGCTCACGACGTAGTCGCCCGCGCTGATCTCCTCCGTCGCCAAGCGCTGAACCGCGCGCTCGTCTATCCCCTCGTAGCGCCCGCAGACGAGAACGACGCGCTCTTGCGACGCGAGCCGCTCCGCCGTCCGCTGCGTGAACGGCGCGCCCTGAGGCGTGAGGAACGCGACCGTGGCGTCCGTCGGGAGGCGCAGCGACGCGACCGCATCGAAGATCGGCCCCGCGAGCATCACCATTCCCGGCCCGCCGCCGAACGGCGCGTCGTCCGTCGAGCGATGGCGGTCGCGCGCGAACATCCGCAAGTCCCAGGCGCGAACGTCCGCTATCCCGTTGCGGATGGCGCGCCCCACCACGCCCGCCGACAAGACGGGCGCGAACATATCCGGGAAGACGGTGACAACGTCTATCCGCATCGCCGGGCAGAGCCTCTGCGGTTAGTGCCCGCGGTCGCGGCCGGTCAGTTGCCCGAGCGCGTGCGGAAGTATCGGAAGCAGCGTCTCCAGCCCCTCGCGGACGCCCTTGGGGCTGCCCGGCAAGTTGACGATGAGCGTTCGCCCGCGCGTCGCCGCGACGCCCCGGCTGAGCGCGGCCATCGGCGTTTTCGTGAGGCCGTAGGCGCGCATCGCCTCCGCGATCCCCGGCGCGAGGCGCTCCGCGACGGCGAGCGTCGCTTCCGGCGCGACGTCGCGGTCGCTGAGCCCCGTGCCCCCGGTCGTGAGAATCAGATCAAGGCCGCGCTCGTCCGCCCACGACCTCAGCGTCCGCTCAATGACGGCCTGGTCGTCGGGCGCGACGGCGTATTCGGCGATTGCGTAGTCGGGCGGGCCGAGCGCCTCTTTGATGATCGCGCCGCTCGAATCCTCGCGCTCGCCTCGCGCTCCCGCGTCGCTGCTGGTGAGAACGCCAACTTGGTGCATAGGGCAATGATACTCCGCGCGGCGGCGGCGCCTATCCCCCCACGCCGGCCCCGCGCGCCTCCGTATGACGGCGAACGCCGACGCGAGACTCTTCTTCCTGCTTCCCTTGACGCTTCTTGTCGAGCGTCATTCGGTAACTGGACTCCAAGCCAAGCCACACGTGGGCTCCGACCCCCAAGACGCGCTCCAGCCTCGCCGCCGTTTCCTCCGTGACGACCTGATCGCCGCAAATGACCTCGTCAAGCGTCCGCGCGGGCAGGCCAAGCGCGACCGCCAGTTCCCCCCGGGTCAGCCCCAAAGCCGCAGCCTCTTCCTCGATGACCTCGCCCGGGGGAATGGGCAAGTCCGAGAGCGTTTGCTCATCCAGCCTAATCGCCATAGTGATTCGTCACCTCCTCAATGATGACCGCTCGCCTCTCTGCGTCCTCTGTAACGATAAGCCTCCACCGTCCCGTTAGGCTGATGGCGTATTGCCCTTTCCTCTGCCCCGCTAGAGGGTGAGCGCGCCAAGACGGCTGGGCAAATGCCTCCGCGAACCGCTCCATCGAGCGCAGAACCGTTATTCGCCGGACATACGCGCGCCCTACCACGGCTCCCCACTCCTGGGCGGCTCTCCGGGATTCTTCGTAGCATCGCAACAGCCTGCGCGAGCGGAATATGACCTCCACAACGCCCTCTCCTTGAATAGTAGAACTTTCCCGCAGGAAGTCAAGCCCAAGGGACAGCCGGACAGGGCCACGAGCGCATTGCGGACGCGGCTGCCTCGTCGGTAATTGGTTCGTTGCGGAAGGCGCCCCGCGCCGAGCGCATAGGGCAATGATACTCCGCGCGGCGGCGGCGCAACTCGTCCGCGCGGCGGCGGCTTGGAGCGTAATTACGGCATGGCGAGGCAGAGGTTCCGCGTCGGCCGCCTACTCCCGCTTCGTCTCCTGCTAGGATGAGGTAGGCTCCTGGGTAGCTCAGCGGTAGAGCAGCCGCCTGTCCAGCGGATGGTCGTGGGTTCGAATCCCTCCCCAGGAGCCTCTGCAATTTGCGACGCCGATAGCGTTGACAAGTATTGACAACAAAAGACTGCGCGCGTATGCTCACGTATGGACAGGCGGCTTGCTCGCGCCCGCTAGGGCTACGGGCGACCATCCAAAGAAGGGCGGGCTACGGCTCGCCCTTCTTTTTGCGCTCGCAAATTACGCATATTGCGAGCGGGACGTTCGGGGGGATGGCGTGTTGCGATGCCTAACGCGCTTGACCTCGCCGCGCCGCTCAGCGCGGGCGTTCGTCGGAGGCGAGGATATGCGCGGCCATCGCGCAGAGGCCGTCCCAGTCGCGCTTGGACGGCGTCAGCCGCTTGCCCAAACGGAGCGTCCATCCGCGGAAATGCTCGTCGTCGTTCCGAATCTCCACGTCTCCGTGCTTCCGAACGAACGCCTTCACCACAGGGTCGTTGGAGAGGGCGGCGCTCAGGTCGGCGTCGTTCCCGTTGTCCACCCAAGAGATGTTGGTGATCCGGCCCAGCAAGGGGAACGACTTTGTCCGCAGCGTGTTGAGTTTGGTTTCGCCGGGGCGGTCGCGGAGGTCGGCGCCTTCTTCCGGCGCGCCGAAGACCAGCCACCAGCGCGAGCCGTACTGGCTGCTCTGGCGCACGACGTTGACCCATCGGAAGGGGCCTTCCTCGATGTCGATGAGCCCGAGCGACTCCGCCCATGACGCGCCGACGCGCTCTTCGACGCGCCCGCGCTCGGCCATCTCCGCGCGCAAGCCCAGCGCGTTGAGGGCGTCCGTCAGGCCGTCTCTCGTCTTGTCGCGGAATTTCTCTCGCATCCTCGCCGCTCTCCGCCAGAGTGTCGCCTATGCATCCGTCCTTCAGTGAGGGCCCCCGCCGGCTCGGCGGACATAAAAAAAGCGTCCCGAGCGACCGGGGCGCCCGAACTTCGCCGCTGGATCCGGCCCCCCAGTCCCCCGGGGCCGCCTCGTCCCGCAGTCTGTTCAACCACGGTCACTCAGGACGGGCGCAAGTATAGGCAAGCGTTCCTAAGCGTTGTCAAGCGCTTTTCGAGCGAATCTGAGCGCGAGTTTTTGGGAATCGCCATCGGCGGAGGCAGTCGTGGCTTCTGCAGGCGGGGAGTCTCCCGTCGCTGATGGGGCTCGAATGGCTTGGGGACGGGGCGCGCCGGCGCCCCGTTATGGCGCTTGCGCGCCGACTGGATTCCCGCCTATGCGGGAGCCTGCCGACTGCGGCGCGCGTCACCGGAAGCGCGCCGGCGTTTGCTCCTCTAGGCCGTCCATTACGAACGGCGGGCGCGGGTCGGGGCTGACGGAGATGTTCGGGTCGGCCAGGTCTACGCCGAGGAAGGCGAGTTGGCGCGACGCCAGATGCTCGATTTCGCCGCTTTTCAGCATGCGGAACGGGCGGTCGTGGCCGGGGTAGATGATCTCCGCCTCTTGGAGCACGCGCTCGATGCTGCGGCGCGAGTCGGCCTCGCTCCAGAACGTGTTGGCGTTGATCTTCGTGACGGCGGCGCGCGCGCTGGCCACGCCGTCGCCCGTCACGGCGACGGGGCCATCGTTCGTGTCCACGATGAGCGCCATCGTCCCGGCGGAGTGCCCCGGCGTATGGATGATGCGGACGCCGCGCTCGATTTCGTAGCCGTCGCCGACCTCGCGCAGATTGGGGATCGCGTCCAGCATCGCGGTCGTCCAGCGCGGCGTGGCCCAATCGTTGGGGTGCGGATTGCGGGCGTACTTGCGCTCCCACTCGTGGATGAGGACCTCCGAATGCGGGAAGACGTCGTAGTTTTGGGCGTGGTCCCAGTGCGCGTGCGTCATCACGGCGACCTGGACATCGGCGGGGCTCATGCCGTGCTCGGCGAGAGCGGCGAGGAGCGCGCGCCGCCTGCCGACGTGTCCCGTGTCCACGACGACGTTGCGCTCCCCGCGAACGAGCAGGGTGCTGCAGTAGCCGATGGAGCCGTAGTTCGTGGCGATGGACTCGCCGTGCAGCAGAGCTTCGACGCTCGGCATAGGCGCCTCCTTTGGAGCGACTCTATCGCCATAGGATATAAGGAAAGTGAGCGGGGCGGTGGGGCGGAACCCTCACTCGCCGCTGCGCGGCTGCCCTCTCCCCGAAGAGACCTTTGCATAACTCCTCTGCCCCAGTAGGTTCCCGCTTTCGCGGGAATGACGTGGCGCTTACGTAGGAGAGGAGCGGCGCTATCGCGCCGACTGGATTCCCGCCTACGCGGGAATGACGGTCATGGGGGGCTATCCGCTGGTGGGTTCTCGCTCGCGCAGAGAAGGCGGGAGGTTAACGCAGAGGTCTTGATCAGAAGTAGAGGCCGCCTTGCGGCAGCAGGAGGAGGTCTTCGATGACCTGCTTGTCGGAGACGGTCATCGCGGCGATGATCGCGTCCGCGACCTCGCCGGCGGTCAGCATCTCCTCTTGCGGAAGCGGCGGCGTCATTCCCGCCCAGATCGGCGTGTCCACCGGGCCGACGAAGGCGTTGATCACGCGGACGCCCTGCCGCCGGACCTCCGTCGAGAGCGCGCGGGCGAGGCCAGTGACGGCGTGCTTGGTCGCGCCGTAGCCCGCCATTCCGGCGTAGTTGCGATGCGCGGCGACGGACGAGACGACGATGATCCATCCGCTCCCGCGCGCGAGCATGCCGGGGAGCAGCGCCCGCGTCGGGAAGAGCGTCCCGTTGACGTTCGTCTCCCACAACTCGCGCCACGTCTCGTCGTCGAGTTCGGTCAGGGGCGCGGCCTTGAAAACGCCCGCGGAGTTGACGAGGATGTCCGCGCCGCCCATTTCGAGGTCGGCGCGCTCCGCCATCTCCCGCGCCGCCCGCGGGTCGCGCAGGTCGCAGGGCAAGGCGAGCCATGCGTCCGGCGGCCAGCCGCTCGCGGCCTCGCGCAGCCGCTCCTCGCTGCGCCCGACGAGCGCGACGCGGACGCCCGCCGCGATCAGCCGCTCCGCGACCGCCTTGCCGATGCCGCTCGACGCGCCCGTCACGACGGCGGTCTTGCCCGTGAGTACGCTTGCGGCGTCCGTCATCGCGCGGCGCCTCCGCTAGCGGGGTACTCGAACCGGTTGTTGCGGGTTTCGTCCAAAATAACGCGCTCCAAGAGCCCGCCGAGCGGCCCGCGCAAGCGCTCCCAGATCATCAGCGCGATGTTCTCGCCGGTCGGGACGAGGTTGGCGTAGTCCTCGACGTCCAAGTTGAGGTGGCGGTGGTCGTAGACGTCGAGCACGCAGCGCCGCGCGGCCTCGTCCAGTTCGCTCAGGGGGATCACGAAGCCCGTCTCCGCGCTCACGGGGCCGCGAACGGCGACCGTGAGGCCGTAGTTGTGGCCGTGCCCGTTGGGGTTGGCGCACTTGCCGAACGCCGCCTCGTTCTCCTCGGGGGAGAGCGCGTCGGCGTAGAGGCGGTGCGACGCGGCGAAGGCGTACCGTCGGCAGAGGCGGACGACGGGGGCGCTCACGCGGCTTCTCCGCAATACTCCGCGTAGAGGTCGTCGGCCTCGTAGAGGCGGATGCGGGCGAGCGCCGCGCCGGGCAGCGCCGCGCCGATGAGATCCCACAGGACGGCGGCGATGTTCTCGGTCGTCGGCTGGCGGTCGGCGAACCACGGCGTGTCGAGGTTCAGATGCTTGTGGTCGAACCCCTCTAGGACGCCCTCGACGGCGGTTTTGAGGTCAACGAGGTTGACGACCATTCCGGTGACGGGGTCGGGCTCGCCGGAGACGGCGACCTCCAGCGCGTAGTTGTGGCCGTGCCCGTTGGGGAGGGCGCAGAGGCCGAACGCGCGGCGGTTTTCCTCGTCGCTCCAATCGGCGCGGTGGTAGCGGTGCGATGCGGAGAAGTCGAACCGGCGGGAGATCGTTACGGCGGCCATCGGCGTTACGCTTTGACGTCGCCCAGCAGGATCTGCCCGTCCTCCACCTTGCACTCGTAGACGGAGATCGCGTGGCCGTCGCCCTTGGCGGACTTGCCGGTGGCGGCGTCGAATTGCCACTGGTGCCAGGGGCACTCGAGGACGCCGTTCTCGATCTTGCCTTCGCTGAGGGGTCCGCCGCTGTGGGGGCAGACGTAGTTGGTGATGTAGTGCGTTCCGTTGTCGTTCCAGACGGCGACGGGCTTGAGGCGCCACTTGCCTTGCGCCGCGCGGTAGTGCCGGGCCTCGCCGGGCTGCACGTCGTCCACGCTGCAGAGGGGCACGAAATCGGGCTGCTCGGTCATCGGTTCCTCCCAAACCGCAAGGTTGCGGGGCAAGTGTAGCACGGACGGCGTGGCCCTACAGCGACGGGCGCATTACGCGGACTCGGCCTCGCTCCAAGCGAAGCGCTGCTTGAGGCTGGCGAGCGCGGAGTACGGCGCGAGGCTCTCTTTAGTTCAGACGCCCGGCGACGATCCCCGTCTTCCGCCTCAGCCGCCGCTCACGCGCCACTCCGACCCGTCGGCGGACTCGCCCGGCGAGTAGGCGTCGAGCGCCGCCAGGCAGTCGGCGGCCGTCGTCAGCGCTTGCTCGACCATCGTTCCAATGGCCATCGTCCCGCGCTCATACCGAAGTTCCGCGCCGATCTGGTAATCGCACTCCCCTCGCATCCACGCGAGGTTCCTCAGGAATTTCGCAACTTCCATCCCCGCCGTCGCGCCGGCGTCGCCGAGTCGTTCCCGCACCGCGGAATGCCGCCGATTCCGCGGGATTGGCGAGGCATCCGGATTCTCCCTGAAGTAACGGCAGGCCGCTTCGTGGAGCAATCCGTAGTAGACCCGGCTCACCGCCGTCCGCCGCTCCGCCTCTGTCCGCCCCTCCTCCGCCAAACGGACGCCAAGGTCGTAGAAATCAAGCGGACGCAACCAGACGCTCCTGAGTGGGGATGACATGCCAGCCGATCCACCGCGCGTAATCGCCGCGCTCCGCCTCAGACCACGACGGGAAGAGGTCGTTCGCCACGCGCAGGGTTATGCGGCGTTCGATCTCAAACGCCTTCTCCCAAGGGGCGTCCACCTCGCAGAAGAGCGTGACATCCGTGTCGAAGTCGGGGCTCAGGGAGTCGCGCCGGACAATCGCGGCGCTGACGATGATCTCCGCGCCGCCGTCCTCAAGCGCGGCCTCGTGCATTGCGCGGAACGTCCGCTCGCGGAACGGCGTCAGCAGCGAGCGCGCCTCAGGCGTCACTTCCAACGAAACGGACCGCCGAGGCGCTTTGGTCGGGGCGGCGGCTTGCGTCATCGGATCGCCTCCTGCGAAGGAAATCGCGGCGGGCAACGGAACGAAGCCAGTATAGCGCCCGCCTCAGCCGCCGCTCACGCGCCGCTCCGACCCGTCGGCGGACTCGCCTGCGAGTAGGCGTCAAGCGCCGCTGCTGTGCTCGGCAATCCCGCAGGGAGCGCTCCTACCCGCCCTTGAGCGACTGCACGATCTGCGCCGCCCTCGCGAAATCGTCGCGGTGGACGCGAATCGAGGCGTAGTTCTGCGGAATGGAGCGCGTGATGTCGAACGCGGAGAGCGTCTTGAGCCGCGCGCGAATCCCCAGCCGCGTCAGTTCCGCGTAAATCTCCTCGGCCCGCGCCTTGTTCGCCGCCCCCCAAACCGCGTGCACCTCCGTCCAAACCCGCGCATCCTGATACGCCCGCCAGTAGAGAACCGCCGCCCCGACAACGCCTCCCGCCGCGAGGATGAGGATCAGCGTCTCCATCAGCCCGCGCGCTCCGTCATCCCCCGTCCGCCGCCTCGCGGACAGGCCTGCGCCGCTGATCCCGCCGCGACGCGATGAGCGGCGCGGCGCGGTCGAGAATCGCCCACGCCGCCTCGTACTTCGGCAGCAGAGGCAACTCCGTCTCGCCGTCCGCGTCCGCCAGCCATATCTTGTTCGCGTCCGCCCCGAACCCGGCGCCGGGCAGCGTGATGTCGTTGGCGGCGACGAGATGCGCCCCCTTGCTCCGCAACTTGGCGCGCGCGTTCGCCAAAAGATCGTCGCTCTCCGCCGCGAACGCAACCTTCACAATGTCCCCGGAGACGCCCGCCAGAATATCCTCCGTCCGCTCCAGCGCGACTGACGGCGCCTCGCCGCCCTCCGCCTTCTTAATCTTGCGCGCGCTCGGAGCGGCGGGGCGGTAGTCCGCCACGGCGGCGGCCATCACGACGGCGTCGACGGACGCGGCGGCCTCCTGAACGGCGTGGCGCATCTCCTCCGCCGTCTCGACATGGACGACGCGGACGCCCGCCGGCGTAGGCAATCCCGCGGCGGTGACGAGCGTCACGTCCGCGCCCCGGTCGCGGGCGGCCTCCGCCGCGGCGTAGCCCATCTTGCCGGACGAGCGATTCGTGAGGACGCGCGCAGGGTCGAGCGGCTCCCGCGTCCCCCCCGCGCTCACGACGACCGCGCAGCCCGCCAGGTCGCCGTTCGCCCCAAGCGTCTGCGCGATGCGCCCCAGCAACTCGTCCGTTTCCGCGAGCCGTCCCCATCCCGTAAGCCCGGACGCGAGCCGCCCCTCGTCCGGCCCGACGATGACCGCGCCGCGCTCCCGCAGCGTCTCCGCGTTCCGCCGGACGGCGGGATGCTCCCACATATCCGCGTCCATCGCGGGCGCGACGAGCAGGGGCGCGGAGGTCGCCAGCGCGGTTAGGCTGATCGGATCGTCGGCGAGGCCGAGCGCGAGTTTGGCGATGATATGCGCCGTCGCGGGCGCGACCGCGAGCAGATCCGCCGCCTGCGCCAGCGCGACATGCTCCATCGCCTCCGGCGAGTCCGGATCGAAGATGTCGGTCAGCGCGGGGCGATGCGTGACGCTGCGGAAGGCGAGCGGCGCGACGAACCGCGTCGCGGACTGCGTCATCAGCGTGTCCACCAGTGCGCCGCGCTGCGTCAGCCTGCTGGCGAGTTCGACCGCCTTGTACGCCGCGATGCTTCCGCTCACGCCCAGCAGAACGCGCTTGCCCGCGAACGGCCCGCTCACCGCGGCCCTCCCGCGAGCGCAGGGTCGCGGTTCAGATCGAAAACGCGCCGCAGCCCCCGCAGCGTCAGATCAGGATCAACGACGTCGAAAACGTCCGTCTCCGCGGCGATGAGCGGCACGAGCCCGCCCGTTCCCACGACCTTCGCGTCCGGCGCGCCCATCTCCTCGCGGAAGCGCCGCGCCATCGCCTCGACGAGCCCGGCGAAGCCGAAGACGAGGCCGGACGCGATGGAGTCCGCCGTGTTCTTGCCGATCGCGCGCTCCGGGGGCGCGAGGTCCACCCGGCGCAGCATCGCCGTGTTCGCGGCGAGCGCGTCGCCGGCCAGCCCGACCCCGATGGAGATCGCCCCGCCCAAGTACGCGCCGTCCGCCGTAACCGCATCGAACACGGTCGCCGTCCCCAGATCAACCACGATGGCGGGGCCGCCGTAGCGATGCAGCGCCGCCGCCGCGTTCACCACGCGGTCGGCCCCCACGTCTTGCGGACTCTGATAGAGCACGCGCACCCCGGTCTTCGTCCCCCCGCCCACGACCAGCGGCTCGCAGGCGAAGAGCGTCCGGCAGACCTCCTCGAACACGCCGGTCAGCGGGGGCACGACGCTGCAGAGCGCCGCGTCGGAGACGTCCGCGACGGCGACGCCCTTCATCGGAAGGAGTTCGCGCAGCAGCAAAGCGTACTCGTCGGCGAGGCGGCGCGAGTCCGTGGACAGCCGCCAAGTCGCGGCGAGGTCGTCCCCATCGAACGCGCCGATGGTGACGTTCGTGTTCCCGATGTCCGCCGCAAGCAGCATAAGGCGATTATACGCGCCGGCGGAGCGGCGGGGCGGACAGGGACCCCCGCGCCCCGCAGCAGCATCGTCAGCAACTTCCGCTCGCGCGCCACCAACTCCTCATCGTTCCCAACTCCGGCAACCGCGCCAGCAGCGGCGCAGCGAGCGTCGCGCCAACCCCAGGCGCGCTCCGCAACAGCCGCTCCTTCTCCCGCCACAGCGCGCTCCCCTTCTCCCGCAACGCCAACTCCGCGTCAACCTCCTCGATCAGCCGCGTCAGCAACGCCAACGCCGGCTCGATCGTCCGCGCGACCGCAGCCGTCGCGCCGACCTGCTTCAGCCGCATCCGCTCACGCGCCCGCTGCTCCACCAACTGGGCGCGGCGAACGACCAACTCCTGCAACTCCCTCGCCTCCGCAGTCGGCAGCGGCTTCCCCGCCGCCGTTGCGGCCTGTTAGAAGTTCCCGCCTGATGCGTTCGCGCAATCCTAACATGCCTTGCGGATGCGCGGCAGATTCGCAGGAGGGGCATGGCGATGCGGGGCGGCGCTGGATGGCGCCGCCGCCCCGCTTGACATTTCCTGCGCGTCGGGTATGCTAGGCGTTGCTAGAGAGCGCTTGGGGCGGCCCAAGCCGCGCGAATCGTGTTGTTGTGTCCGTTTGGCCTTCGGGCGAAGGGGCTTGCGCCCCCTGCGGACACACTGGGCACGAAGCGCTCTCTAGCAGGAACCTTCCATCCCACAGGCCACAGGGGGTACTGCATGCCGGTTGGGTCGCTTCGCCTCGTCTCGCTGTTCGCCGTCGCGCTGCTCGTCGCGGCTTGCGCCGTTCTTACGCCAACGGCGACTCCGACGCCGTACCCTGTGTCGACTCCAGCTCCGAGCGGGCACACCATTGGCAACTGGGAAGTCTATGATGCCGAACAAGACGGGACCGGCGACCGCTTGCATGGAATAACCACAGTCAGCAGCGAATATACAGCAGTGATGGTAATCCGTTGCAACGAACGGAACGGGTTGGATCTAGGTATCGAATACTTCGAAGAGTTCGACCCCTACGAAGAATCGGTTAGTGTAGGAGGCGTTATCAACGGAGAAGAACGTCGTTGGGTGTGGTTTATGGGTCCTTCATATACGGTATTAGGCAGCGATACGCCGGACGCAATCGCGCTTTGGCTGCAGGAGAACGCAGATGAATCTCTTTTCTTCAGCGCAGAACCTGCTAGCCAGCCTGGACGTTACGACAAGTTCGACCTGACGGGTATAGACAAGGCTCTCTGGCAAGTCTTGCCATGCGACAAGAGCAAGTTTGTCAATTTCGATCCTGCGGTCTCCGAAACTAGTTTCTCTCCGCCGTCGGACCTCGCGCCTGCGCCGGAGGAGATTTACTCTACGTATGGCATCAAGGATATTGCTTTCGACGGCAGAGATTGGTACATTATCGTCTACGAACCGGAACTCGTTAGTTGCACCCCGCCATTTCCATATGCCGACCCCGTGTCGTATTGGAGAGTCCAGGTCGGGTTATTGAACGAGACGGACTCAACGTGGGAATCGCCGCCGTCGCGCTACGAATTCGCGCTCATCGTCAATGGTGTAGAGCGTGGTGATATTCCATTCATATTCGGCGGATGCAATGGCGTTGAATTCATCGAGGGGATAGATGGCTCTAACATTCGGAGCGGGAAGGTTGTCAATAGGGGAATGCGGTTTGAATACAAACCAGGGGACCAGATCGAGGGAGTAATTTATCGCCCGTTCTTTGGCGGTGGCTCTTCAGTGGTGTGGCAGTGAGGTTTGACAGGGCTGGGCGAGAGTAGGTAGGGTTAGAGTCGTCAGGAGGAGAGCGGTGGACGCGGAAACGCGAAGAAGGCGGCCAGGCTGCTAGACCAGGCTTGACCATGCCTGGCCTGCCGGCAGCGGTTGCCTCAAGCCCGCCGGAGGCGTAGGATAGCGTCGCGCCCAAGCGCGGGAGGGATGTGTCGGCGATGAACGATCAGCAGTTGGTGACTACGCTCCGCGCTGTGGGCATGGCGTGCTTCGTCAGATACTACGAGCGCGCTGACGACCCTTCCCTGCCTCAGCGGATACGCGATGCCGATGGCTACAGCCCCGTGGCGTGTCAAACGCGCGCAAGCGGCATACGCAGCATCGTCATCAGGCATGGGCGCGGCAAAGATGCCCTGTCCATCATCGCCAACTCCCGCAACGTGGAACCGGAAGCGAGAAAGAGGGCGGCCGCGCTGCTAGCCCAATCTCGCCCGGGCCCAAGCGAGGGAGGGGAAGCGTCAGCGATGAACGACCAGCAGTTGCAGACTACGCTCCGCGCCGTGGGGATGGCGTGCTTCGTCAGATACTACGAGTACGCCTACGACGCATCCCTGCCTCAGCGGATACGCGACGCTGAGGGCTACACGACGTATCGGCAGCGCGCAAGCGAGATACGCAGCATCGTCGTTAGGTATGGGCGCGGCAAAGACGCCTTGGCCATCATCGCCAACTCCCGTAACGTGGACGCGGCGACGCGGACGAAGGCGGCTGCGCTGCTAGCCCAGGCTTAACCCGGCCGCGTCCGCCGGCAGCGGGTTGCCTCAGGTCCGCCGAAGGCGTAGGATACTCCCCGCGCCCAAGCACGGGAGGGAAGCGTTGGCGATGAACGATCAGCACCTGACCAAACGTCTCTATCGAGTCGGGATGGAGTGCTTCGTCAGATACTACGAGCATGCCTACGGTCCTGCGTTGGCTCAACGGATACAGGATGCCGACGGCTACACCCCCGCGTCATGCCGAACGCGCGCAAGCGGCATACGCAGCATCATCGTTAGGGACGGGCGCGGCAAAGACGCCTTGTCCATCATCGCCAACTCCCGCAACGTGGAACCGGAAGCGCGAAAGAGGGCGGCCGCGCTGCTAGACCAGGCTTAACCCTGCCGCGCCTGCCGTCGGCGAGTCGCTTCAAGGAAAGGTGCCGAAGGCGTAGGATAGCGCCCGCGCCCAAGCACGGGCGGGAAGCGTTGGCGATGAACGACCAGCAGTTGATCCGAACGCTCAATTCGGTTGGGAAGGCGTGCTTCGTCAAGTACTACGAGCACGCCGGGGACCCTGCGTTGGCTCAGCGAATAGCAGAAGCCGAGCCTTACACGCATAAGTCCTGCCAGACCCGCTCGAGTCACTTACGCAGCATCATCAGGTATAGGCGCGGCAAAGACGCCTTGTCCATCATCGCCAACTCCCGCAACGTGGAACCGGAAGCGCGAAAGAAAGCGGTGGCGCTGCTAGACCAGGCTTGACCCTGCCGCGTCCGCCGGCGACGAGTCGCCTCAAGGCAAGGCGACGACGGCGTTAGGATAGCGCCTGCGCCCAAGCACGGGAGAGTGTAGCGCTTGGGCGAACTCTGATCCGGGGAGCCGGGCTAGGGGCAATTCCCCTCTAGGTAGTCGCGGAAGTCTTGGGCATGCGGGCGCAGCGCGTTCTCCCGCGCGGGGTTTCGCCGGATGAGGTCTCCGACGTAGTCCAGAAGGGCTTGCGCGTTGGCGCGGTGGTGGGATTGCCACCAGTTGTTGCAGACATAGAACTCCCCGTACCGCCTCGCGTAGTACCTATCCCGCCGCCCGTCGTTGCCTTTTCTACCTAACTCTATCCTGCGGATGATCGGAAAACCAATGCGGAGGCCAATCTTGCTCTTGCAGTACTCGATGTCCTGCATGTCGCGCTTCTCCGCTTCGCTGATCAGCCCGGGGGAGTCCACGAGCAACGTTCGCATAAGGCCCCTGACGAACGGCTGGATGCGGCGCTCCGTTGGGCCATTAGGAGGGGGAGGCGGAGGCGGGCCGTTGGGCATCGGCGGCAGGAGCGTGTAGCCCGCCGTTTCCAGCAGTTTGGCGGAGCGGACGAACAACTCGGAGGAGTCGGCGACGTCGCCCGCCTTCGCAAGCGTGGGCTTGACGATGGACTCGACGAATTCGTCGTTGATGGCGAGGCGCCAGTCGACGTCGGGGTACGCCTCCTGCAGGTCGGCGAAGGTCGTTTCCAGCGGCCTCTGGACGGCGGGGTTCACTTTCGGCGAGAGGAAGGAGATGCGGAGCGCGGTCTGGGGCGGGTGGTGGGCGCGCAGGATGAGGAGCGTTCGGAGCATCTTCTTGAGGACGCGGTTGTCGGTCTCCGCCGTGCTGCCGTAGTTCAGCCCGGCCTCGTGGAAGGCGACCTCCATCGCGTGGACGCCGCCCTGCTGGTCAACGCCGACGGCGTCGATCTCGCCCTGCTTGAGGAACTGCGCGGCGTCTTTCGTCTGCTTGAACACGGCGCCGCCGCGGTCGAAGCGCCGCTTCATCTCCAAGAAGAGCGCCTCGAGGTCGGCGTCGGGCAGGCTCCGCTCCCAATGTTCGGAGACTTTCCAGTTGGCCTGCGCGAGCCAGCAGCGCTCGACGTGGCGCAGATAGGAGCAAGCGAGGGATTCGCCGATTTCGATTTTCATGCGTGAGACCCTATCTGAATTCCAAGGGCCCTGGCGGAGCCTATGGCGCCGCCGCCGTCAGGAACGCCGCATGCGGAATGGTACCACGTGGACGCCATCGCCAACTCCGGCAAGTTGGATAGGGACACGCGACAGAAGGCGGCCGCGCTGCTACTGGAGACGGGGCGCGGGCGCCCCGTCTCTTGGCGCTATCGCGTCGTCTGGATTCCCGCCTGCGCGGGCAGGGCGGGACCGGGGCGTCTTCGCGCCGCATGGATTCCCGCCTATGCGGGATGCGCCGTCTCACCGACGGGGCGGCGGCGGTTTCGGGGAGAGGGCGAGGAGAACGAGGCCTACGGCGAGCCCGCCTGCGGCGGCGAGCCATCCGGCGCTGAATCCCGCGTAGTCGAAGAGCATTCCTAAGATCGGCGCGCCGAGCCCGGTCATCAGAAGCGTGAGCGGAGTCGCCGCGCCGCGCACCGCGCCGATGTGGTCGCGTCCGTAGTAGGCGGGCCAGATGTGCGTTTGCATCAGCATCCCCAGGCCAAGCCCGATGCCGGCGAGCACGGCGCCCGCGAATCCGTGCCACGTCGCGCTCGCTCCCGCCGCGACGATCATCGCGGCCGCGACGCTCGAGAATCCGGCCATCGCAACGCATCGCGGCTGGAGGCGGTCGATCCAGGGGCCGACCGCCATCGCGGCGATGACCTGCGTGAAGGCTTGCGTCGCGAAGGCGACGGCGGCGACGCCGGGCGCGACCCCAAGCGAAAGCAGGAACGCGACCCAGAAGACGCCGATGGTGCCCATCGCGGCCATCAGCAGCCCGTAGGCCGCGCTCACGCGCCAGAACGTCCCCGTCCGCATCGCCTCGCCGACCGTCCATGAGCGCTCCTGCGGACGGCGCGGCCCGCCCGCGCTTTCGGGAGCGTCCGCCGCCCCGGAGTCGCCGTCGGGCAGAAGGCCGACGTCTTCCGGGCGGTTGCGGATGAGGATGAGGGAGAGCGCGGCGATGGTGAGGCCGCCCGCCGCGCCGAGCGCGACCCAGGAGGCGCGCCAGCCGACGGCGTCCACGAGGAGTTGCGTCAGCGGGCTGGCGACGCCGATGCCGAACGGCACGCCGGGGAAGAAGAGCGACATCGCGCGCCCGCGCTTGCGGACGAACCACTTGGCGATGGGAATCGTGAGGTAGAGCGTGCTGCTGCCCCAAAAGCCCGCGAGCCCGGCGAAGAGCGTGAGGCCGATCATCTGCCATCCGGCCTCGACGAGGCTCATCGCGACCGCGCTTCCGCCGAAGAGAACGCCGCCGACCGCGAGGGGAACGCGCGCGCCCCGCCGGTCGATCAGCCGTCCGATGAGCGGGCCGGAGACGGCGAAGCCGAGCAGCCTGGCGGAGAGCGCCCATCCGAACGCGCTGTTGCCGACGCCCAAGTCCTCGCTCATCGGCGCGACGAAGATGCCGAAGTTGCCGATGCCCATAAACGTGCTGACGCCGCCCGCGAAGGCGAGCGCGGCGACGATGACCCATCCGTAGAAGGGGCGCTGGGCGCGGCGTCCGCCGATTCCTGGCGGCTCCGCCACGAACTAGGAACTCTCTTCGTCGGTCGGGCCGGTGAGTTTGCCGAGGAACTCTTCGACGGAGGGCGGAAGCGGCGGCAGGTCTTTGGGCTCGGGGCGGGAGGCGGCGCGGCGCTCGCTTCGCCGGTCGTACTCGGACTCCAAGCGCTCCACGAGCGACTTGACTTGCGGATTGCGCTGCATTTCGGCGGTCACGCGGGCGTACTGCTGCGTGTCGCGGCGGCTGGCGGCGTACTCGTCGGGGAGGTCGTAGAGTTCGCAGAGCGCCTGCAGCATCTTGGTGCGGCCCGCGAAGTCGGCC
Organism: Dehalococcoidia bacterium; assembly: GCA_965242755.1. Taxonomy (GTDB): domain Bacteria; phylum Chloroflexota; class Dehalococcoidia; order Lucifugimonadales; family Australimonadaceae; genus Bin16. The sequence goes on from OZ251500.1 coordinate 517,406, forward strand.
TCGAGTTCGACGTAGTGCGGCAGGCGGCACATCAGCATCATATTCTCGACGCCGCGCTCGCTGAGGCGGTCGCCGACGAGGTTCATAATGGAGGTGGGGCCCTGGTAGGGGCGGCGGCGGTTCCCGTCGACGCCGGGCACGCCGTCGAGCGGCTCGCCGTTGAGCGTGCCCATCAGGAGGAGCGGGCGCGTGTGGGGCACCGCGTCGTACATCGCGCCGATGCGGCAGAAGCGCTTGACGCCGAGTTGGGCGACGGCCTCGACGACGGAGTCGACGTACTCCTCGGCGTTGGCGTGGGGCTCCAGCATATGGAGGAAGACGAAGTCGTGGCGCCCCTGCCCGGACGCCCAGCGCATATCGGCGTTGGGGATCCGCATCTTGCGGGCGCCGTCCTCCATATAGACGACGGGGCGGTAGCGGGTGAAGTCGAAGTACTTGCCGGGCTTGGCGAGCCCGCCGAGGTCGTCGGCGCTCATAAAGCGCTCGAGGCGCTCGATGCTGAGCGAGCCGACGCTGCCCGCGTCAATCCATGGCGTGAGCGACGCGATGACGTGCGGGTCGCGGAGGGCGGGGAGCGGCTCCCGGATTTCGAATTCGCCGATTCGCATGTCTCTATAGTGCGCTCAGCGGGCGGATTTCGCAACCCCGAGCTGTCCCATTCGCCCGCGCAGACGGGAATTGCGCTCCAAGTTGCCTTATGCGGCGGACGGACGGCGTGATACGATAGCCTCCGTTGGGGACGCGGCATGGTCATTTCCGAAACGTCGATTGAGAGTCACGCGGTCCACCGCGACCGTCTGCTCGCCCACGCGCGGCGAATGCTCCGCGACGGCGACCGGCTGCAGGCGTCGGAGAAGATCTGGGGCGCGGCGTCGCATGGACTGAAAGTCGTGGCCGACCGTCGCGGCTGGCCGTACACCCTCCACTCGGACGGCCGCGTCATCGCAGGGTATTTGGGCAAGTTGACGAACAACAGGGACATTCCCCTGCTGTTTAGCCACATAGAGGGATTGCACTGGAACTCCCACGCGGACTCGTTCTCGCTGCGGGAGATCGAAAAACGGTTGCCGGACGCCGACGAGTTTCTGCGGCTGATTGAAGCCGCCGACCACAGCATCGCGCCGGACGCTCCGGCGCCGGACGACCCGCAGTACCTCCGCCGCCACCCGGGGCGAGCGCAAGGCTAGGCGGCCAACGCTCCGGAAACCGACATCCTGGAATACTGGTGGACTGAGGTTGCTCGCGAAACGCATTATTCCGTGCCTCGACGTCGCGGGCGGGCGCGTCGTCAAGGGGGCGTCGTTCGTCAACTTGCGGGACGCGGGCGACCCGGTGGAACTCGCCGCCTTCTACGATCGGGAAGGCGCGGACGAACTCGTGTTTCTCGACATCACGGCGAGTTCGGACGGGCGCGGCACGATCATCGACGTGGTGGAGCGCGTGTCGGAGCAGGTGTTCATTCCGCTCACGGTCGGCGGGGGCGTTCGGGGCGCGGACGACGTTCGCCGGCTGCTCAACGCAGGGGCGGACAAGGTGTCGATGAACACGGCGGCGGCGCTGCATCCCGATGCGTTCGCGGACGCGGCGGCGGCGTTCGGCGGCCAGTGCCTCGTCATCGCGGTGGACGCGCGCCGCGTTCGGCCGGACGCGCCGCAAGCCGACCCCGCGCTTCTGCAGGAGGGCCATCCGGGCAAGGGAGCGCTCGCGCTCGGCCCCGACTCCAAGTGGGAGGTTTTCCTCCACGGGGGCCGAACGCCGACGGGAATGGACGCGGTTCGCTGGGCGGCCTACGCTGCGGAACTCGGCGCGGGCGAGGTCCTTCTGACGAGCATGGACGCCGACGGCCACCAGGACGGGTACGATCTGGAACTGACCCGCGCGGTGGCCGACGCCGTGCCTACGCCCGTCATCGCAAGCGGAGGGGCGGGCGGCGTCGCGCACCTCGCGGAGGCCGTGACGGTCGGGGGCGCCGACGCCGCGCTCGCCGCGTCCATATTTCACTACGGGAGCCGCTCCATCGCCGAGGCGAAGCGCGCGCTCCGGGCGGAGGGCATTCCCGTCCGCGAATGACCGCGGCGGGCAAAGGAGCGCTAATGGGCAGCCTCGACCGCGTGGAACTCGTCGCCTTCGATATGTTCGGCACGCTCGCGCGGAACGAGACGGCGGACTGGCGGCGCGCGCTGCGGGAGATCGTCGAGGGGCAGGGGTTGCCCGTCGCGCCCGACGATTTCTGGGAGGCGTGGAGCCGCCGCGAGGTCGAGTTCCGCAAGACTCGAACGAATATGGCGGATCCCGGCGCGAGCCCGCCGTTTCGGACGTATTGGGAGGCGTGGCGCGACGCTTTCGCGGGGACGTTCGTCGAGATGGGCGTAGCGGGCGACGCGGAGGGCGCGGCGTCGCATTGCGTGGACGCGCTCGCGTCGCGGGACGCTTTCCCCGAGGCGCAGGCGGCGCTGGACGCGATTGGGGCGATGCGTCCGCTCGCCGTCCTCTCCAATGCCGACGACCGCTTCCTGCGCGGGACAATCGCGCATAACGGCTGGGAGTTTCCGCTGGTCGCATCGTCGGAGGAGGCGCAAGCGTACAAGCCCGACCCGCGCATCTTCGCCCGGTTCCTGGAGCGCGCGGGGCTGCCCCCGGAGGCCGTGCTGTACGTGGGCGACTCGCCTTACGACGACGCGCACGGCGCGAAGTTGGCGGGCATGCAATCTATGCTCATTGAGCGCGGGCAGGCGACGCCGGGGCGCACGCCTCCGCCGGACGGCGCGGCGTTGCTCCCGCCGGACTACGCGATACGGGAACTGACGGAGATTCCCGCGCTGTTGGGGTAGCCCCCGCCCCCCCTACATCGCATCAGGCGCCGACATCCCCATCAGGCCGAGCGTCCGCGCGAGCGCGACGCGGGCCGCGTCCGCCAGAAGCAGGCGCGCCTTCGTCAGCGATGCGTCCCCCGGATCGGACGAGAGCACGCGGCAATGGTCGTAGAACCAATGGAACGCCGCGGCCAGTTCCACGGCGTAGTGCGGCAGCGCATGCGGCGCGAGCGTCGCCGCGACCGCGTCCACCGCCTCCGGCAGTTGCAGCATCTTGCGGATCAGCGCAAGTTCCGCGTCATGCGTCAGCAGTTGGACGTCCGCGTCCTCCCAGCCGACGCCGCGCTCGGCGGCCTGCCGCAGAATGCCCGCGATGCGCGCGTGCGCGTACTGCACGTAGTAGACGGGATTGTCGGCGGACTGTTTCTTGGCGAGTTCCAGATCGAACTCCATCTGGCTCTCGGCGGCGCGGGCGAGAAAGAAGAAGCGGCAAGCGTCCGCGCCCACCTCGTCCACGAGACCGCCGAGCGTGACGATGCGCCCCGTCCGCTTGGACGCCCGCACAATATCCCCGCCGTCCTTGAGCGTCACGAGTTGCGCGATGATGATCGCGAGGCGGTCGGGGTCGAGCTCGAGCGCGCGCATCACCGCCTTCATCCGCGGAACGTGGCCCTGATGGTCGGCGCCCCAAACGTTGATCACGCGGTCGTAGCCGCGCCGCCCGAACTTGTCGCGGTGATAGGCGATGTCGGACGCGAAGTAGGTGGGCGCGCCGTTGCTCCGCACGATCACGTTGTCCTTATCGGCGCCCAGCGCGGACGACGCGAACCACTCCGCGCCGTCGCGGACGACGACGTGGCCGCGCTCACGCAGATACGCCATCGTCTCCTCGCAGCGCCCGTTGGCGTACAGATCGCGCTCGCGGAACCAAACGTCGAACTCCACGCCGATGCGGTCGAGGTCGGCGCGAATAACGTCCAGCATCCGGTTGAGCGCCTCCTCCCCCAATTGCGCCGTCGCCTCCGCCTCGTCCGCCTCCAGATAGCGCGCGCCATGCCGCTCCGCGAGTTCCGCCCCCAACTCCGCGAGGTACGCTCCCTGATAGCCGTCCTCCGGCAGCGGAGCGTCCTCGCCAAGCGCCTGCGCGTAGCGGGCGAACACCGAGCGGTAGAACAACTCCATCTGCGCGCCCGCGTCGTTCACGTAGTACTCGCGCGTCACCTCGAACCCGGCGGCTGCGAGCGTCCGGGCGAGCGCGCTGCCCAGCACGGCGCCCCGCGCATGCCCGACGTGAACGGGCCCCGTCGGGTTGACGCTCACGAACTCGACCTGCACGCGCTGTCCCGCGCCCGCGTCGACGTCGCCGAACGCTGCCCCCGCGTCGCGGATGGCCCGCGCCTGCTCCTGCAGCCAGCCGGCGCCCAGCCGGAAGTTGACGAACCCCGGCGGCGCGGCGTAGACCTCGCCTATCGGCCCGTCTGCGCCGTCAACGGCGACGGCCTCCGCCAAGAGCGAGGCGATCTCCATCGGCGGGCGCCGAGCGGCCTTCGCGGCGCGCAGCGGCAGACCGGACGCGAAGTCGCCATGCTCCGCCTTCTGCGGACGCTCCATCAACCCGGAGGCGGGAACGTCGAACGGCGGAAGCGATCCGTCGCGCTGCGCCTGAGCGGCGGCCTCGCGCAAGCGTTCGGCTATGAGATCGCGGACGAGCATAGGGAACGCATCATAGCAGGCGCGCGGCGGGGCGTGGGCGCTGCGTCCCGCCTTCCCTCGCGGTCGTCGAGTCCGCGCCGCCGCCCCTCGCTAGGGCAACGGGGCTATGGAGCGCGCCGGCTCGCGGCGTTCGTTGCGTTCCCATGCCTCGCGCAACTCCCGCTCGCGGAGCGAGGCCCACTCCCTAACCAAGCCAAGAGCGCGCGCAGGGAGCCGCCCCCGAAGGATAGCGAGGCTTCCGATCTCGATCACAGCCCGCGCTTCTTGGTAGGCGACGTGGAAGTGGGGCTGAGGATGGTCGTTGGGGTACATGCGAATGACCATCCCGTAGACCCGGGAGAGTTCAGGCATTGACCCGGCGACCTTCGCGCGCCGGGCATCGCCTCCTCAACCGACTTGCCCGTGAGTTGCAAGTAGAGCGCGTCCGCGCAGAGTTCGACTTGGCCGTCCTCGCCCCAGGCGACGGAGCCGTGGGGCGTGAGCCGCGCGGTTTGGTAGAAGGCGGGATCGCTCCATGCCGCGAACACGCCCTGCCCTACGAGGCAAGACAGGTCGACCTCGCCGCATGCGCCGTCGTCGTAGCGCAGCCAGAGGCGGTAGTTTTCCCGCGCAGCCGCTTCTAGGGGCTCCATAGCCTCCTCCTACCTCTATAGTACTACAGCGGCGCCCCGCCGTCCGATAAATACCCTCTCCCTCTGGAGACCTTTGCATAACCACCCGTCATTCCCGCGTAGGCGGGAATCCAGGCGGCGCGAAGCGCCGCTCCTCTCCTACGTAAGCGCCCCGTCATTCCCGCGAAAGCGGGAACCTACTGGCCGCCGGAAGTTATGCAAAAGGTCTCCTCTGGGAGAGGGCCAGGGTGAGGGCCGCCCCAACCCCGTAGTATCCTACAGCGGCAGTTACGCATTGGAGAGGAGGCGGAGATGACGGAGTTGCGGAGCGTTTCGGCGGAGGCGGTCGGGTTGCTGGAAGGGGCGCGGTATCAGTTCGCTCGCACAATGGCGAATTGCCCCCATTCCTACACGCATCAGCGCACGTGGAGCGCGGCGGAGCACGCCGTCGGCCGCGAGCAAGGCTGGACGGACGAGGAGGGGCAGGCGGCGTTCCGTTGGGTCTGCGCGGAGATCGGCTCGCTGACGCAAAAGAAGTTCTTCGACGACCCGCGCAAGCCGGAAGAGGAGGGGTGGCACAACCACTACTTCGACGCGAACGGCTACCGCTACTTCAACATCGGCCCCGGCGCGGAGCACGCGACGTGGACGCTGATCAATCGCGCTCCGAGGCAGTACCGGACGGCGTTCGCAGGCGACCCGCAGACCTACGACGACTTCTTCGGGCAGGAGCCGCTCGCCGAGCAAATCAAGGCGTTCTACGAGAGCCTCGCCCCCGCGGGCCGCGTCTTGGACGTCGGCTGCGGCACGGGGCGGACGGCGGACTACTGCTGGAAGGCGCTCGCCGCCGATCCGAGCCTCTACACGGGGATTGACCCGTCGCCGGGAATGCTGGGCTGGTTCGCGCTGAAGCACCCCGCCTTCCGCGACCGGCTGATCCGGACGACGCTGGAGGAGTACGAGACGGCGGAGCGGTTCGACGTCGTCGTGATGGCGAACGTCGGGCTCGAGGCGGTGGCGCCGGGCTATCCGCTCGACGCCAAGTTGCGGTCGCTGCTCGCCCCCGGCGGTCGCGCCGTGATATGGAACTGCGAATCGCCGCGCGAGATCCGCGCCGGAGGGTAGGCGTCCGATTCAGCCCAGGCGGCGGCGCGCGCCATCCAGCCGCCGACGGGGACGAGGCGCTTGCCGACGGGATCGACGCCCATAAAGACGCCCTCAAGCGCATGGGCGCCGAGGAGCGGCGTCGTTCCCTCCTCATTGAAAAGGACAAGCGTGACGACCTCGCGGTCGCCGATGCGTATCCACGTCTGGCCGATCTCCATCTCGCGCGTCTCGCCTTGCGCGAACGTGAAGCGCTCCGTCCGCATCGGCTCCACGCCGAGCCCGCGCAGCATAGACGCGGGGACGGAGGCGATGGACGCGCCCGTGTCCACGAGGGCGTCGAGCGACTCCCAGCGCCGCCCGTCCGGGCTGCCGATGCTGATTGGCGTACTGAACGTTCCCATAAGCGGCGCCTCTCCTCGTCAGGCTAGGGCGCGGGCGATGTTCCGGATCTGCTCCACCACGGAATTCAGCACGGCCTCGTACTCGACGCCGGCGGGCAGATGGATTGGAACGAGCGACACCGGGGTTTTGCCGTGCTCCGTATCGATGTAATCCAACCCGTCTCGTCGCCGCGCCGCGTCGAGCCGTTCGCGTATCTCTTCGATTCTCCCGCCGCCCCATCCCAGGATCACCCAAAACGGCGTTTCCCTGTGCAGGGTTCCAAACTCGTAATGTATGCCGATCCAGACCACGCCAACGACCTCACTATCGCCAAGTCGGGTGTAACGCCCGAAATTCGCCTCCAACTTGGCCATGGCGAGTCTTTTGCCGTTCGCGATTCCCTCCTTGTGCACGCGATTGATCACGGCGTGGAAGAGATAGTAAAGGTCTATGGCGCGCTTGGAGAAGCCGGGCCCGAGTTCTCCCGCGTTCAGCGGCAGGAACGCCGCCCTGTCCTGCTGGTCGCAGAGCGCCTGCAACTGCTCAATGTCCTTCACGACCGTCATGTCTCCGCCGACCTTGCCGCTCATTTCGCGCAGCATCGCCCGCCAACTCGTGAGCATGAGGCGGTGGTGGCCGCCGTTGACGACGGCGCTCTGCAAAGCCGTCCCCGTCGTCTCGCTCAGAGAGAAGCGTTCCGTCTTGTCGTCGTTGGCCAAGCGGATGATTTCGGGCCAGAGCGTCTCCAGCCGGGATTCGGGCGCGACGAACAGGAGCGCGGACGGCTCCTCGTTCTTCAGGAGTTCGTCGAGGTACGTGTTGGGCTGATTCTCGGTGAGACCAGCCCAGAACTTGACCTCGATGAGCGCGCGCTTGGCGTCGCCCTCGCAGAAGCCGACGAGGTCTATGCGCGCCTTCCTCGCTTTCGCGTCGTCCTTCGCTTTGACGTTGATCTCGAACTCGGTTACCACCCGCGTGATGGGGTCGACATCGGCGCCGCCGCTCACCAGCATCTCTTGGAGCGCGCCCCGGGCGAGGGCGGACTGCGAGAGGATGTAGCCGAGCGCCTCGGTGGCGAGCGTCTCCGTGAGGTTGGTGAACCGGTTGGCGAGGTGCGCGAGCAGGGAGGTTGCAGGGCTGTCGGCGTTCGTGGTCATTTGGCTAAGGCGCTCCGTGAGCGAGGTGGGGGGAGTGTATCCGGGTGCGTGGGTTAGGCGCAAGCGGGGGCGCCTTGCGCGGCGCATGGTAGATTCCCGCTTTCGCGGGAATGACGAGGCGCCCGGGGGAGAGGGGAGCGGCGCTTCCGCGCCGCTAGTCGGGGCGCGCTCAGGCGGGTTTAGCGTTGCCTGGCCAAGCGCTCTCCCACTCGGCGTCATCCCAGTCGCCGCTAATCCTGCCCGCCAACCACTCCAGCATCCCCGCCACTTCATCGAGCACGACTTCGTACTCAACGCCGATGGGAAGGTAGAGCGGGATTCTTCTGTAGCCGATCTTCTCCACCACGTCCTTGAGCGCCATGTCATTGCTGCGGATGAAATCCACCCACAGAGGATAGCCTTCCATCCCTAGCCAAAGTTCGTAAGACACCCCCAGCCAAGCCTGCGCCCACACGCCCTTGGCTTTGCTGCCGAGTCGCAAGTACCTGCCGTAGCCCACTGCTTGCGGCACTACTTTCAAACCCCGCGTGCTCGCAGAGCCGCGCGCGAGCGCTCGGTCTGTGGCATCGTCAACGAGGCGGCGCAGGTCGCGCAGACGACGGGGGAATTCGGGGCCGAATTCGTTGCCCTTCAACGGGATGAAAGCATCCGTGTCCTGCTGCTCGCAGAGCGCGTTCAACTGCAGGATGTCCCGCTCCGCCGCCGAGTCGCCGTCCTGGCTTGCGCGCGACGCCATCGCGCCGAGCATCGCTCGCCAACTCGTGAGCATCAGGCGACGCTCGCTTCCGGCGACGGCGGCGGTTCGCAGGTCGCCGGTTTCGGCGCCGCTATCCAGCGCAAAGCCGCTCTTTTCCGCTTGCGCTTGGATATGCGGCCACAGCGTTTCGAGCCGCATCTCGGGCGCGACGAACAGAAGCGCGGACGGCGCGCCGTCGTTGGGGAGCCGGCTGAGGTACGCGGACGGCTGGTTGCCGGTGAGGCCGGCCCAGAACTTGGCCTCGATGAGGATGCGCTCCTCGTCGGCGTCGTTGTAGGCGGAGAGGTCGATGCGCTCCATCTTCTTGCCGATAACCTCGGTCTGAACGCGGGCGATGGGGCCGACGTCGGCGCCGCCGGTTTTCAGCGTGTCGCGCAGAGCGTTCCGCGCGGCTTCCGACCGGGAGAGGATGTAGGCCAGAGATTTCGTCGCGACGAGTTCGGTTTGGCTGGAGAACTCATAAGCGAGATGTGCGAGGAGGGAGACTTTGTTGCTGTCGGCGTTCGTGGTCATGACTTGGGTACACCCATGAACGAGGTGGTGGGAGTATATCCGGGCGCGCGGGCTAGGCGCAAGCGTGGGGCGCTGATCGGGCGCTAGCCCTTTGCGCCGTCCCCCAACCCTGCTTACGATGGAGCCCGCTACTCCTCCTCCGGCGCGGGCGGGGCGAGCATCTTGCCGACCTCGCGCAGGCGTTCGACGATGGCGTTGAGCACTGCATCGCGCTCGACGCCTAGCGGTAGGTAGATGGGCAAGATGTCCTTGCCTTGCGCCAGCTCGGGTTGGAGTCTCTCGCGCACCGCCTCAATCTTCGTGTCCCCGCTGTTCGTGAACCAGAGCCATACGGGAGTCTCCCGCTCCTTGGCCCAATGGCGGTAGTTGATGTGGAAGAGGGCCGAGGCTCCCGCGATGGTTATCCACATACCGTGGCTTTCTATCGTGGAAGCCCAAGGCCCAAACGAACTGATGACCTCTTCGTTTTTGCTCCTAGTGACGGCGTCCCCGACGAGTTTGATCAGATGCATCTGAAAGCGCGGGAAATCCGGGCTAACCTCGTTTCCGCGCAGCGGACGGAAAGCGTCCGAGTCCTCTTGCTCGCAGAGCGCGTTCAGTTGGAGGATGTCCCGCTCCGCTGCCGAGTCGCCGTCAACGCTAGCGCGCGACGCCATTGCGCCGAGCATCGCCCGCCAACTCGTGAGCATAAGGCGGTGGAGGCCGCCGTTGACGACGGCGCTCCGCAAGTTCGTTTCGGCGTCGACCCTGTCCACGCCCAGCCTGAAGCGTTCCGCCTTGTCTTCGTTGGCCAAGCGGATGATTTCGGTCCAGAGCGTCTCCAGCCGCGATTCGGGCGCGACGAACAGGAGCGCGGACGGCTTGTCGTTCTTCAGGAGTTCGTCGAGATACGTGTTGGGCTGGTTTTCGGTGAGGCCGGCCCAGAACTTGACTTCGATGAGCGCGCGCTTGGCGTCGTCCTCGCCGAAGCCGACGAGGTCTATGCGCGCATCCTTCTCCTTCGCGCCTTCTTTCGCTGTGACCTCGATCTCGACCTCGGTCACCACCCGGGCGATGGGGCAGACGTCTACGCCGCCGGTTTTCAGCGTGTCGCGCAGAGCGTTCCGCGCGGCCTCCGACCGTGAGAGGATGTAGCCGAGCGCCTCCGTCGCCGTCGTCTCCGTCTGGCCGGAGAATTTGTAGGCGAGGTGCGCGAGCAGGGAGGTTTTGGCGCTGTCGGCGTTCGTTGTCATTTGGCTAAGGCGCTCCGCGAGCGAGATGGTTGGGAGTGTATCCGGGCGCGCGGGCTAGGCGCAAGCGTGGAGCGCCCTGATCGGACACCAGCCCATTGCGCCGACGAGCGCCCATCCTTACGACGGAGCAATGACGACCCCAAGCGCAACGCGGGCGCGCGGGCGGAACGAACGGAGAGGAGCGGCGGGCGACCGCTCAAAACCCCAATGCCGCCCTGACCGCGTAGGCGGGAATCCAGTCGGCGCGATAGCGCCCGCTCCTCTTCGCAGAAGAGGAGCATGTCCACGTAGGCAACGATGAGGCGTGAGGGCGAACGCCAACTACGGCTTACGCGGGTTCCTGGATTCCCGCCTACGCGGGAATGACGGTAGGTTATGCAAGGTCTCCGATGGCGGGAGAGGGCAGCCGCGCAGCGGCGCGCGCGGGTTGCCCTGCGTGATAACGCGCAACCCCCGCCTCTCCCGATGGCGGGAGAGGCCGCCGCAAAGCGGCGGGTGAGGGTTGAGGGTCAGCCCCCCGCCCGTGATACGCTTGGGCGCGGGCGCTCGCGGGCGGGCGCTCGCGCGGGAGGAGACGCGAATGACGGAGAGGCCGTTGGAGGGCAAAGTCGCGCTCGTTACGGGCGCGGGCAGCGCCATCGGAATGGGGCGCGAAATGGCGCTCGCGCTCGTCGGGGCCGGCGCGCGCGCGGCGATGATGGACGTCGACGCGGACGCGCTCGCCCAAAGCGTCAACGACGCCATCGAGATCGGCGGCGACGCCTGCGCCATCCCCGTCGTCGGCAGCGTGAGCGATTGGGGCGACGCGCGACGCGCCGTCCGCGAAACGCTCGACGGGCTCGGCGGACTGCATATCCTCGTCAACAACGCGGGCGTTCCGAGCCCCCGCGACGGCGCGTTCTGGGAACTCTCGCCGGAGGAGTGGGCGCGCGTCGTCAACGTCAACGTGAGCGGCCCGTTCCTTATGGCGCGGGCGGCCATCGAGCATCTGCGCGCGCAGGGCTGGGGGCGGATCATCGGCGTGACCACCAGTTTGGACACGATGATCCGGGGCAACAATCTCCCCTACGGCGCATCGAAAGCGGCGCACGAGGCGTTCATCGCGGCGATCGCGCAGGAACTGGAGGGCTCCGGCGTCACCGCCAACGTCTTGATCCCGGGCGGCGCGACCAACACGAACTTCCTGCGCGCCGACGGGAACTACGACCGCGCCGCGCTCATTCAGCCGGACGTGATGCGCGCGCCCGCCGCATGGCTTGCGTCCGTCGAGGCGGACGGCGTGAACGGGCGGCGCATCATCGCCTCGCAATGGGACGAGCGCCTGCCCATCGCGGAGCGCCTAGAAGCGGCCTCCGCCCCCGCCGCATGGCCGCAACTCGGCCGCCAAGCCGCCCGCCGGGGGTGATCGGGGGACGGCGGACGGCTGGGCAAGCGTATAATCAAAACTCGCCGGAGGCCGTTGCGTAACCTGCCGCCCTGCCCGCGCAAGCGGGAATCCAGTCGGCGCGACGCGCCAACCTCCCCTCTCCTTCTGGAGACCTTTGCATAACCTACCGCCCTGCCCGCGTAGGCGGGAATCCAGGCGGCGCGGAGCGCCGCTCCTCTCCTACGTAAGCGCCCCGTCATTCCCGCGAAAGCGGGAACCTACTGGGGCAGAGGAGTTATGCAAAGGTCTCTTCTGGGAGAGGGGCCGGGGGTGAGGGTTGCGGCGCGAAGCGCCGCTCCTCTCCTACGCAGGCGCCCCGCCCTGCCCGCGAAAGCGGGAACCTACTGGGCGCAGGGAGAGTTATGCAAGGCATCCAACAGGAGATGAAGAGATGCGCCTCGTAAGTTACGATGACCACCGCATCGGCGCGCTGACCGCACAGGACGGCGTCGTCGATCTGACCAGCATGCTGCCCGATCTGCCGCCGGAGTTCCGCCCGATGCGGATGCTGTTGCTCATTGAGCGGTGGGACGAGTTGCGCCCGACCGCCGAGGCGCTCGCGGCGGCGCGCGACGGCGTTCCGCTCGCGTCCGTCCGCCTCCTCGCGCCCGTCCCCGCTCCGCGCAAGATCTACGCGCAGCCCGTCAACTACAGGGCGCACCACGAGGAGATGCAGAACAGCCCGTGGAGCGGAACCGCCCCGCAAGTCGCCTCCGACCAGGGAATGTTCCTCAAGGCGGCCAGCGCCGTCTCCGGCCCGAACGACCCCATCCTTCTGCCCTACGCCGACCGCGTGATTCACCACGAGTCGGAGTTGGTGATGGTCATCGGCAAGGGAGGGAACGCCATCCCCGCGGACGACGCGCTCGGCCATGTCTTCGGCTACACGTGCGGCCTCGATATGACGGTGCGGGGGCCGGAGGACCGCAGCAAGCGCAAGTCGTTCGACACGTTCGCCCCCATCGGCCCGCACATCGTCACCGCCGACGAGATTCCCGACCCGCAGGACTTGGAGATCAACCTGTGGGTCAACGAGGAACTGCGCCAGCACGCCTTCACCCGCGATATGATCGTGGACTGCAAGAACCAGATCGCCAACATGTCGTGGGTGGCGCGGATGGAGCCGGGCGACCTCGTGTTCACCGGCACGCCGGAGGGCGTCGGCCCCGTCGCCCCGGACGACCTCGTGACGATCAGCATCAGCGGCGTCGGGGAACTCTCGGCGAGGGCGCAAGCGCGGGAATAGGCGGCTGCCGCGGCCGGATCCGCCAACGGCGACGGCGGGCGCCTATGCTCCAGCGCGGCGCTAGCCCCGCAGGTCGCCGCGGGGCGGAGCGTCGTCGTCCGCGTCTTGCGGGACGGCCTCTATCGCGCGCTCGATGGCGGCGACCTCCGCGAACTCCTCGTCGAGCAGTTTGTAGCAGCGCTCCACGTAGAGTTGCGCGAGGCGCGCGCCGCCGCCCGACGCATCGCCCGCCGCCTTGCGGACGCGCTCTCCCCAATAGTGGTCGGGCATCGTCCGGGCGAGCGCGTCAAGCGAGGCGTCCGTTTCGCTTGCGAGCGCGTTGTCTTGCGATTCGAGCGCGAACCGCATCGTTCCGACCAGTTTGGAGAGTTCGGCGAGGCGGTCGCGGTCGCTCATCAGTTCGTAGAGCACATGCTGCACGCTGCCGCCCGAATCGGCGGGCCCTTCGATCTGGGGAGGCGCGGGCGCCGCGGCGGGCGCTCCGTCCGCGCGGCTTCGGTAGAGCGATTCGTACTCGCTCAGCGCTTCGGACGTCTGGCGCATCGCGGCTTGCATATCGCCGAGCGCGACGTCGCCGCCCCAGAGCAGATCGTCGCCGCGAACCTCGGCGAGCCGGCGCAGCGGCTCCACCGTCTCCACGCTTTCGGGAATGGGGGGCGCGGCGAACGAGCCTCCGCCCTCGGCGAGCATCTCGCCCCCAATCGCGCCGAGTTGCGCGGCGAGCATAGGCGGGAGGTACTTGCTCACATCCATCTTCACGGGCAGGAGCACGAGGTAGGTGGCGAGCAGCCCAGTCGAGGGGCTGCCGAAGTAGAGGAGCGCGTGCCCGCGCGGGCGGGACGGGTCGCCGATCTCGAACGTGAGCGCCACGAGCGCCGCGCCCCTACTGCCCCGCCGCGCTTGCGCTGTCCGGCGTGAACTGGGGCACCAGGTCAGCGTGGCGCTCCATGCAGGCGGCGACGGCGGGCGGGAAGGCGCCTGTAACGAAAGCGAGGTCTAGTTCTTCCTCGCTCGCGGCGGCCTCCAAGCAGTCAATCAGCGGCTGTCGGTCGGGGCCGTCGAGTTCGAGCCAAATCGCTTTGACTTGCGCGAACGACCCTCTGTCGCCGGATTCGGCGCCGAACGGAGAGACGCCTTGCGGCAGCGCGCCGCCTCCCGCGCCGCCGAGTCCCTGAAGGGGATCGATGCCGCAGGCTTGCGAGGCGGCGGCGACTTGCGTCAACCCGCGCATTAGGTCCGGCGAGGGTTGCGCCTGACCGCTCATAAGCCCTTCCATGAGACCGACGAATACGTCAATGAACTCGTCCTCGCCAACCTCATCCGCGATGCAGCGCAGATCGGAGGGCGTGAAGAAGTCGCTGACGCCGCCTGCGGCGCCGCCGGGCTGATTCGCGAACGCCTCGGCCTCATCGTCCGTGACGCAGAGGATGAAGCGGATAGCGAACGCGATGGATTCGGGGTCGCTGCTGAGGCCGACGGGGAACTGCTGCGATGCGCCGCCGGCTCCAGCGTAGAGGGCGCGCAGGCAGGACTCGCTTTCGCTCGAGAGTCCGCCCACGATCTGCGAAAGCGAGGCGACGCTGATCTCCGCGAACCGCTCGTCGGAGATGCAATCGAACGGGAACTCCGGCCCGCCGACGGCCGACGCGGGGCTATTGAGGAGTTGGTCGTAGGCGGCGTCGCCGACGGCTGCGCGAACGCAGGCTTCTTCGTCGGCGGTGAGCATGGCGAGGAGGTCGCGGGCGGCGATCCCGCCGTCGTCGGGGGAGAGCGTCATCGCGTCCGGGGTTGGCGTCGGCGTGGGCGCTGGGGTCGGCGTAGCCGTCGGCGTGGGCGTGGGCGTGGCGGTCGGCGTGGGCGTCGGGCTGGCGCAAGCGGCGAGCGCGGCCAGAAGCAGAGACGCGCCGATGATCAGGAGCAGGGACTTGAGCGGGGCCGTCGGGGCGGGAAGCGACATTCGGCGGATCTCCTTTGCGTGCGCGTCGGGCGCGTTAACAGGCTAACCGAGCGCGGGGGCGCGGTCAACTCCCTGCACTCGTCCCGCGCATAATGAATACGCCGCAAGGCGCCGCGGCAAGGTATCGTTGTCGGCGAACGCGGAACGCAGGAGGCGCGCGACTTGACGACATCGGCAACCTACGACGCCATCGTGATCGGAGTCGGCGGGATGGGAAGCGCCGCGCTCCACCAGTTGGCGAAGCGCGGGCTTCGCGCGTTGGGGATTGAGCGGTTTAGCGTCCCCCACGAGATGGGGTCGTCGCACGGGCTCACGCGCATCATCCGGCTCGCGTTCCACGAGGGGCCGGAGTACGTGCCGTTCGGGCGCCGCGCCTACGAGTTGTGGCGCGAGTTGGAGGAGCGGACCGGCGAGCGCGTTCTGCGCGTCACCGGGTCGGCGCACGCAGGCGCGCCGGGGTCAGCGGGATTCGAGGATACGCTGCGGGCATGCCGCGAGCAGGACGTGGCGCATGAGGTTCTGTCGAGCGCGGAGTTGACGGCGCGGTTCCCCGGCTACGGACTGCCGCCGGAGATGATGGCGGTCGTTCAGCCGGACGGCGGATTCCTCGCGCCGGAGCGGTGCGTCGCAGGCCACGCGGAGGCGGCGCGGTCGCTAGGCGCGGAGATTCGAGAGGGCGAGCGCGTTCTGGATTGGGACGCTTTCGCCGGCGGCGTCCGCGTTCGGACGGAGCGCGCCGTCTACGAAGCGGGAGCGCTCGTCCTCACGGCGGGAGCATGGGCCGGACGGCTTATGCCGGAGTTGGCGGCGGTCGCAGTCCCTGAGCGCCAGGTCGTCGCGTGGTTCGAGACGGAGGACGCCGCGCTGTTCGCGCCGGAGCGCTTTCCCGTGTTCATCGTAACGCTAGACGACGAGGAGTACTACGGCTTCCCCGAGTTCGGCGCGCCGGGGTTCAAGGTCGGCAAGTTCCACCACGTCGGCGAGGTCGCCGACCCGGACGCGCTCGACAGGAGTTGGCGAACGGAGGACGAGGAGATGCTGCGGGATTTCGCGCGGCGCTGCTTTCCGAAGGCGGCGGGCCGGATGCTGCGGATGTCCGTCTGCATGTTCACCAACTCGCCGGACAAGCATTTCATTATCGGCAAGCATCGGGAGTGGCCGCAGGTTTCGTTCGCGGCGGGGTTCTCCGGGCACGGGTTCAAGTTTTGCAGCGTGGTCGGCGAGACGCTTGCGGACTTGGCGGAGCGCGGCGAGTCGCGGCACGACATTGCGCTGTTCGATCCGGCGCGGTTCCGGTAGGTTCCCGCCTACGCGGCATGGCAAGGGCATTGGGGAGGGAGCGGCTCTTCGCGCCGGACTGGATTCCCGCCTACGCGGACAGAGCGAGCGCCGGCAGGCTTTCGAGACGGCGGACACGCAGCCGGCCGTAGGGGGGACGAGGCGCGGACGGGCAAAAATGGGGCGGCCGGCGCTCCAAACAACACCGAACCGCCCCGGAGCATTCAGGGTTTGCTCGCCCCCTGAACGCTCCATCACCATACGCGCGACGGTGGACTTCCATTCACTATCGCGCGACGGCGATTCAAATGCTACCGACCGAATGTTCGCAGTTGCGCGTCAATTTTCAGCAATTTGTGACCAGTTTGCGATAAGGGGCAGGTTCCCTACAGCCGCAAACGGCGGAACTCCGGCGCGAGCAGCGCGATGACGGCGACGAGCGCTAGCCCCGTCGCGCCGCCCGCGGCCCACGCCGCCGACACGCCATGGGAGGTCGCGATCGCCCCCGCCGTCAGCCCGCCGAGCGGCTGCAAGCCCACGTCCAGCATATAGATCCCCATCACGCGCCCGCGCAGATAGTCCGGCGTCACACTTTGCAGAATCGCGTTGTTCGTCGTCATCACGGCGATGAAGAACATCTGCTGCCAAACGAGCACGCCCCACGCCAGCCACCAGACGTCCGTCTGCGACAGCAGCAGCACGGAGGCGCCCGCCCCGGCCACCGCGAGAATCGCGAGCCGCCCCTTCCGCTGAATCGCGTGAAACTTCGCCACGAAGAGCGACCCGAGGAATCCGCCCACCCCCATCCCCAAGTACATCACGCCGAGCAGTCCGCCCTCCGGACTGTTCAGGTCGATCGCCACGAACACCGGCAACTGCGTCTGTATGAACGCCATCATCGTGAGCATCGGAATCATACTGAGGAGAACGGCGTAGCGCGGAATCCGCTCGCGGGCGACGTAGGCGATTCCCTCGCGGAGGTCGGCCAGCGGCGACTGCTCCTTGCGCCCCTCGCGGCTCTCCGCGTACTCGGCCTTGTAGGGAATGACTAGGAACACGACGACCCCGTAGAACGCCGCCTGCAGCAGAAAGTTCAACTCCGCGCCGAAGAACTGAATCAGCCCTCCCGCGATGGCCGGCCCGATCATCCGCATCGAGTTGAAAGCCATGGAGTTCAGCGCGATGGCGTTCATCAGCCGCGCCTTCGGCACGGAGTTGGCGACGAGCGTCTGCCGCAGCGGATTGTTCAGCCCCCATCCCGCGCCGGAGAGGAACGAGAAGGCGTAGAGATGCCATATCCGCTCGAGGTCGAGCAGCAGCAGAACGGCGAATCCGAGCGCGAGCGCGGAGAGGTAGGACTGGTTGATCAGCAGGATTTTGCGGCGGTCGAACAGGTCGGCGATGACGCCCGCGACGGGGGCGGCCAGCATCGGGAACGTCCGCAGACCGACGACGACGGACACCTGCCACGGCGACCCGGTCATTTCGAACGCGAGCCAGCCGAGCGTGACCTGCTGGACCCACGTGCCCGCGCTCATAAAGAGCGTGCCGACCCACAGCAAGCGGTAGTTGCGGAAGGCGAGCGCCGCGAACGTGCCCGCGGAAGGCGGCGGAGAAGCGGCGTTGTCGGCGGGCTCGGATCGTTGCGGCAATTCGCGCATAAAGCGCAGTCTAGGGTATCAGCAGGCGGGGCGTTCGGAATTGCGCCGCCTGCCCTATTGACGCGGCGCGCCCGTCGGCGTAGCGTCGCAGGCGCGCAAGAGCGCCCCACGCCCCGCGAAGCCCGGCGCGGCAAGACAAGGAGAACGCAATGCTGGAAGGCAAAACGGCCGTCGTCTCAGGCGCAGGCCCCAACATCGGACGCGAAATCGCCGGAACGCTCGCCGCCAACGGCGCAAGCGTCGTCTGCCTCGACCTCCGCCGCGAAGCCGCCGAGTCCGCCGCCCGCGAAATCGTCGACCGCGGCTACGAGGCCATCGCAGTCGCCGGCGACATCACCAAACCCGAGGATATGGAGCGCCTCGTCGCGGAGTCCGTCGCCGCTTACGGACGCATCGACATCCTCGTCAACAACGCCGCCATCACCAACGACGCCGGCCTCCTCGACGAGAGCATCGAGACATTCCGCAAGATCGTGGACGTCATCCTCGCCGGAACGTTCAACTGCACCCAACATGTCGCCAGGCGGATGGTCGAGCAGGGAGACGGCGGCGCCATCGTCAACGTCGCGTCCACCTCCGGCCACCGCGGCAAGTCCGGCGCCGTCGCCTATCAGTCCGCCAAAGCCGGCGTGCTCAACTTCACCCGCGCCTGCGCGATGGAACTGGCCCCCCACGGCATCCGCGTCAACTCGCTCACGCCCACGCAGACCGGCATGCCCGTCGGCGGCAAGCCCGCGCGCCCCGACGACGAAGTCCCCAAGAGCGTCCCGCGCGGACGCTGGGGCAAACCCCGCGACCAAGCGCAAGCCGTCCTCTTCCTCGTCTCCGACAACGCCGACTTCATCACCGGCGCCGACCTCCCCGTAGACGGCGGCAACCTCGCGATGCGCCTTTCCGGCTGAGGAGAGCATCCAAATAACCCGTCATTCCCGCGTAGGCGGGAATCCAGCCGGCGCGCAAGCGCCAACCCCCCTCTCCCTCTGGAGACCCTTGCATAACCTACCGCCCTGCCAGCGTAGGCGGGAATCCAGACCGACGAACAAGCGCCAATCCCCCCTCTCCCTCTGCAAGCGCCAAATCCCCCCTCTCCCTCTGGGAGAGGGGCCGGGGGTGAGGGTCGCCCCTACGTCCACCAGCGCCGAGAAAGGAAACCCCAATGACGACCTACCACCGCGACGACGAGACGAGGCTCCGCTGGGGGCACTCGTGGAAAGAGGAGGACCGCGTCGCCGACTACGTCGAGCGGATGGACAGCCGCGAGGCCGAGCGGCGGGACGTCTTCCGCCTCCTCGCGCAACTCGTCCCCGCCGAGCCGGACGCGCCGATCCGCATCCTCGACGTCGGCAGCGGCTACGGCCCCGTCGCGACCGCCTGCCTCGACGCCTTCCCCAACGCGACCGCCGTCGGGCTCGACGTGTCCGAGGCGATGATGGAGGCCGGCAGGCCGCGCATGGCGAGATTCGGCGAGCGCTTCGCCTATGTCCACGGCGACTTCGCCGACGGCGCGCTCCCTCCGCAGGCGGTCGAGGCCGGGCCGTTCGACCTCGTCGTCTCCGCCCGCGCGATCCATCACCTTCCCGCCAACCTGATGGCCGGCCTCTACGCAAGCGTCTACGCCGCGCTCAACCCGGGCGGCGCCTTCTTCAACCTCGACACCGCCTCGCCCGAAACCGACTTCCTGCATGAGACGATGCGCCGCATTCGCCGCAGCGAGGGCGAGCCCCGCCCTGAGCGCATGGAGCGAACGCCGGAGCAGGCCGCCCACGACGCGCTGCATCACCACCGCGACGCCACGCTCGCCCGCCACCTCGAGTGGCTGAAAGCGGCGGGCTTCGCCCACGTCGACTGCTTCTGGAAGCGCCTCGCCTCCGCCCTCGTCGGCGGCTACAAGGAGGCGTAGGCGCGCGCGCTCACTTCCCCGTCTTGAACTGCCCCACGATGTCCTCCGTCCGCTCGACGGGCACGCGGGCCAGCGAGAGCGCGTCGGGGAGGACGATCCCGCCGGAGAACACGATCTTCATCGCCTTCTCCACGTCGATGTCCGTCTCCATCACGTGGTCTTCGTCCACGAACGCGAGGTTGCCCGACGTCGGGTTCGGCACCGTGGGAATGTAGACCATCACGATGGAGCGCTCCGCGGAGACGGCGCGCCCCGTCACGAACCCCATCGCCAGCATGCCCTCGCGCGGCCACTCCAAGAACACGACGCGGCTGAAGTTGTACTGCGTCGAGAGCGAACTCGTGATCTGCTCCGCCACGCCGAAGATTGACCTGACGACAGGGATGAACCGCATCACGCGGTCTTTCACGACCATCAGCCCCCGCCCCGCGCTCGACTTGATCAGCAACCCCGTCACGTAGAACAGGACGGCGGAGATGATCACGCCTATTCCGGGGAAGTCCCACGGCTGGTCCGCCACGAACGGCAGCGGCCGGATGAAGCCGTCCGCCCAGCCGACGATGAACGCGACGACGACGACGGTGAGGATGAACGGCACGAGTTCCATCAGGCCGTCCAGCGTCCGGCCCTGGACGTGCATCTCGGCGCGGCGGATCGGGTTCGCCTTCTTCTCGGGCTCTTGGGATTCCTCGCTCTTCATCGCGTTACGCTCCTTTCGCGGGACGCTCCCCATACGGACGGATGCGCGGGACAAGGCGCGAGCGCCCGCGCGGAATTATAGCAGGCGCCCCCCAGTGAGGCGCGCGCCCATCCCCAGCCTTGCCGTCACTCCCGCCTATGCAAGAATCCGCGGTGGCGCGAAGCGCCAAGTCCTGCCCTCTCCCTCTGGGAGAGGGCAGCCGCGAAGCGGCGGGTGAGGGTTCGGGGCCCCTCTCCCTCTGGAGACCTTTGCATAACCTACCGTCATTCCCGCGTAGGCGGGAATCCAGGCGGCGCGCAGCGCCGCTCCTCTCCTACGTAAGCGCTTCGTCATTCCCGCGTAGGCGGGAACCTACTGGGGCCCGGGAGTTATGCAAAGGTCCCCTCTGGGAGAGGGCAGCCGCGAAGCGGCGGGTGAGGGTTCGGGGTGCCCCTCTCCCTCTGGAGACCTTTGCATAACCTACCGCCCTGACCGCGTAGGCGGGAATCCAGCCGGCGCGAAGCGCCGCTCCTCTCCTACGTAAGCGCCCCGCCCTGCCCGCGAAAGCGGGAACCTACTGGGGCAGAGAAGTTATGCAAAGGTCTCCTCTGGGAGAGGGCAGCCGCGAAGCGGCGGGTGAGGGTTCGGGGCCCCTCTCCCTCTGGGAGAGGACGCCGCGAAGCGGCGGGTGAGGGCCCCCCAATGTCGCAACTGCGACACATGCCCCTTGCGCGCCCCCCAACCACGCCCCTACGATGGACCCATGACGCCCCAAACCCCAACGCGGACGCGCAACCGACGCGAACGGAGAGGAACGCAAGGCCAATGTCTCAAATTGTCTCAAAATGTCTCATTTTGTCTCATTCCTGTCTCAAAACGTCTCATTAGCGTCTCAAACCGTCTCGCGCCGAAACGCCCGAAAACAAGGCCAACACGGAAAAAGGAGGCCGCCAATGACCCGAAATGAGACACCCCCCGGGGTCGACGACGACCGCGCCCCCCTCGCCCGCGGCGAGGCGAGCGAACTCACCGACCGCCAACTCCTCGCCCTCCCCTTCATCGCCGCATCCTCCACCCAAACCGAAGCCGCCGAAGCCGCCGAGATCAGCCGCGCCACCCTCGCACGCTGGCGCCAAAACCCCAGATTCAAGGACGAACTCCGACGCATCCGCGAAGACGCCGCCAAACTCGCCCACGCCGAACTCGACGGCCTCGCCCTCAAAAGCGTCTCCGCCCTCGCCAACCTCATGGACGACCCCAACCCCCGCGTCAGAGCCCAAGCCATACGAACCGCCCTCGACATATCCCTCAAAGTCCAAGAGCAAACCCGCATCCGCCGCAACCTCCGCCAACTCGAAAACGCCTTCAACCACCTCAAAAACCAAAAGTAGCCCCAGCAAGGAGCCCAACCCCATGAACCGTCATTCCCGCGTAGGCGGGAATCCAGTCGGCTCGATAGCGCCAAGACGGGGCGCCCCGCGCCCCGTCCCCAGCCCTCAAGCGCCCTCGGCCTCACCGCGTAGGCGGAACCCAACCCGGCCCCCCCGGACCCCCGGACCGTCATTCCCGCGCAAGCGGGAACCCAGTCGGCGCGATAGCGCCAAGACGGGGCGCCCCGCGCCCCGTCCCCATGACCCCTAAACGCCCACGTCATTCCCGCGAAAGCGGGAACCTACTGGGAATCTACCGGGAACACCTCAACAGCAACCGAAGAACAGGAGGCCCACGACAATGCAAACCCAAATCCGCTCCCTCGAACGCCAACTCGCCTGCCAACTCGCCCAAGTCAAACTCGAACCCCTCGTCGAAGACTTCGTCGACCGCTGGATGGACGCCAACGAACTCGGCCAACCCCGCCCCGACATGCTCGAACTCGTCCAAGCCTCATCGAAGCCATCGTCCACGGCTTCGCCCAAGTCCGCGGCGGCGACGACTGCAAAACCTGCAAGTGCCCCGCCCGCAAACTCCTCGGCGGCTACTCCGACTACATGCGCGACTTCCTCTAAGGAAACCTTGGCGCGCCCCTCCTTCCCCGCGTAGGCGGGAATCCAGTCGGCGCGATAGCGCCAAGACGGGGCGCCCCGCGCCCCGTCCCCATGACCCCTAAACGCCCACGTCATTCCCGCGAAAGCGGGAACCTACTGGGAATCTACCGGGAACACCCCACAGCAACCGAAGAACAGGAGGCCCACGACAATGCAAACCCAAATCCGCTCCCTCGAACGCCAACTCGCCTGCCAACTCGCCCAAGTCAAACTCGAACCCCTCGTCGAAGACTTCGTCGACCGCTGGATGGACGCCAACGAATTCGGCCAACCCCGCCCAGACATGCTCGAACTCGTCCAAGCCGCCGCCGAACAGGAAATCCCCATCCTCACCATCAACGTCCTCGACCAGTACCTCCGGCGCTGCGAGCGCAAAAACGAAATCCCCGACGAAACCAGCCTCATCGAAGCCATCGTCCACGGCTTCGCCCAAGTCCGCGGCGGCGACGACTGCAAAACCTGCAAGTGCCCCGCCCGCAAACTCCTCGGCGGCTACTCCGACTACATGCGCGACTTCCGCTAACCCGCCCCCGAAGGAGACATCCGCATAACCTCCCGCCCTCTCCCGATGGCGGGAGAGGGCAGCCGCGAAGCGGCGCGCGCGGGTTGCCCCCAGCGAACGCCCGCCGCCCCAAACAACACCGTCCCTTTGTGATACCCTAGCGCGGCGAGGCAAGACCCCATAGCATGCGGCAACCGCAGCCCGCGCACAGGAGAAGCAAAAATGGTTCGCAGCTACTTCACTCACGACAACTGGCTCGAAGACCAGGCCGACAAGGGCGTCCCCGTCCTCTCCGACTGCTACGTCGAAGACCTCCGGACGCTCGACCTCGCCTATTGGGACGTCCGCGGCTGCGACACGGCCTTCATCCGCTTCACCGATATGGGCGGCGTCACCGAGGCCCGCGTGCAGGAAATCCCCCCCGGCGGCTCCCTCCCCCCCTTCAAACTCGGCGTCGAAGAGATGATCTACGTCCTCAACGGCCGCGGCTTCGCGTCCGTCTGGGGCGAGATCAGCAACGCCAAGCGCGACTTCGAATGGTCCGACCGCAGCGCCTTCGTCGTCCCACGCAACTCCTGGTGCGAACTCCGCAACATGGGCGCCGCCCCCACCCGCCTCCTCTTCTTCAACTACCTCCCCATCGCCATAAGCGCCATCCCCGACCCCGAGTTCTTCATGAACAACCCCCACGTCAACAAGTCCATCCTCGACGACGCGGACGCCGACTTCTTCTCCGAGGCGAAGGACGTCGAGAAGGACTTCGGCTCCGCCTGGGGCGCCATCGGCTCCAAGGTCTGGAGGGGCAACTTCTGGCCCGACCTCCTCGCGTGGGACAAAATGACCGCATCCGGCAGCCGCGGCGCCGGCGGCTCGTCCATCGCAATGTACGTTCCCGGCTCCGAAATCTCCGCCCATATGTCCGTCTTCCCCGCCGGCACCTACAAGAAAGCCCACCGGCACGGCCCCGGCCGCCTCATCGTCATTCCCGGCGGCGAGGGCTTCTCCGTGATGTGGCCGCAAGACGGCGGCGAGAAGAAGGTCTACCCCTGGCACGAAGGCAGCGCCGTCACGCCTCCCGACCAGCACTTCCATCAGCACTTCAACCTCGGCGGCAAGGCCGCGCGCTACTTCGCCCTCCACCCGCCCGTCCAATTCCTCGGCAAAGACGAGGACGAGCAGGGCAACGCCGAGGGCGCGAACATCGAGTACGTCGACGAAGACCCGTGGATCCGCCAACTCTTCGAGGAGGAACTCGGCAAGCGCGGCCTCGAGTCCCGCATGCCCCCGGAGGTCTACACCGACCCGGGCTACACGTTCAAGACCGCGTCGGTGGCGTCGACGTAGGATCCGGCTGTGTGCGGCGGCGGCAACACGTCAACTCCGCCCTCCGCAAACGAGCATGCTTGCAGTTTCTGCGGGAAGGCGCAGAAACAGGTGAAACGCCTCATCGCGGGGCCGGGCAATGTGTTCATTTGCGACGAGTGCGTACGGCTGTGCCAGCAGATCGTCACGGATGAGCATCCCTCCGCCGCGCCGCAGGCTGCGTCGCCTCCCTTCACCGCCGACGAGATCGAGAAGTTGGCGAGCCTCAAGGATCGCGGCGTTCTCACGCAAGAGGAGTTCGATGCCAAGAAGCGGCAGTTGCTCGGTTTGTAACCCTCACCCGCCGCTCCCGCCGGACTCATGGCGCCGTGATGCCTCGCTCGTCGCATTGCGTAATCCCTCCGCTCCGTGTAAATTGGGCGTCAGGCAAACGGGACGCGCTCGATGCAAGGGGGCGGAAATGAAAGCGATAGCCGCAGTCGCCATACTCATAGGGGTAATCGCAATGGTCACGGGCTTCGCCTACTATTCCTCGTGGCCCGCGTCGGAGAATCCCATGTCGCCCCTCGTGGGGGGCTCGCTCACCGCGCTCATCGGCTTGGGGCTGACCGGTATGGCCGTCTACGCCTTTGTCCGAGAGGGCGGCTGAGTCTGATTCCGCCGTATGGACAATTGGGTGATATACCTGCCTGTGGCGAACGCCATCATTGGCGTAGTGGCCGTCGCCGCCGCAGTAATCGTCGGGATTTGCCTGCTGCGGCAGCAGGAAAAACATCGCAAGCAGGAATTGGCGCACGAGGAAGAGCGTCGGCAAGTGGAAATTGACGTTTTCGCTCGGTTCGCTTTCGCCATCTCCGCCAGCGGCGTAAAAGACCGGTTGCGGGTATCCATCGTGAACCGAGGCTTGCGGGCGGTTACGATAACTCGCATATCCGCCGAGAATGAGCATGGCCACTCTATCGACCTCCCGACCTCCCGACGTCCTTTCAACCCTGACGCATCGCAATGCCATTCGTCCTCCGGGCCATTGCCTTACCGAATAGAGTCGTTGAGCAATTACGAATTGGACGCAACGATAAGCAAACGGATATGGGAAAGCGGATTTATTCCTCAACGCATCCGGTTGGAGTACGCAGGCGCGTATTTCATCAGGGAAGACATCCACAACGAGGAGGCTATGCGAGCGATGCGGCCATTCTTCGCCGGCGCTGCCGGAATGACCGAGGGCGGCGATGCGCCGCAGTCTCCATCCGACCCGGATCGGCAAGCGTAACGAACAAGAGAAAGCCGCCGCGAGGAGTAGGCTCATGCAATCCCCAAACGCATCCCGCCGCATAGCGATGCTGGTGGACGGCGACAACGCCCAGCCCGCCCTCCTTGGGCATGCGCTTGCCGAAACCGCCAAGCACGGCGACGTGATCACGCGGCGCGTCTACGGCAACTGGACGAACTCGGGGAAGTCCGCTTGGAAGAAGGTGATTCACGAGTGCGCCGCGCTGCCCGTTCAGCAGTTCGCGTACATCCCGGGCAAGAACGCGACGGACATCGCGTTGATCATTGATGCGATGGACTTGCTGCACTCGGGGACGGTCGACGGCTTCTGCGTCGTCTCGAGCGACAGCGACTACACGCGGCTCGCCATCCGCGTCCGCGAGCAGGGCATGTTTATGATGGGCGTCGGCCGGTCGGACACGCCTGAGTCGTTCCAAAACGCCTGCGAGGTCTTCGTCCACACCGAGCAATTCGCGCCGGAGAAAGCCAAAGCCGGCAAGCAAGAGAGCGCGGCGGCCCAATCCGCGCCCCAACCCGGCGGCGACGGGAAGGGAGACGACGACGATGCGTGGATTTCCATAATGAGGCAGGCCATCAAGAACGCCAAGAAATCCGCTGACGGGCGCGTGCATCTGGGCGTCATCGGGAATCAGGCGAAGCAAATAGACGCAACATTCGACTCCAAAAAGTACGGGGTTGGCCAATTGAACAAACTCATCCGGACTCGCCCTGACGAGTTCGAGGTGACCGGCGCTCAATCGTCAATCTACGTCAAGGATAAGAGGTGAGCGGGCGTAGGATTTGGCGCTATCGCGCTCCCGCCCTGCCCGCGTAGGCGGGAATCCAGGCGGCGCGGAGCGCCGCTCCTCTCCTGCGTAAGCGCCCCGCCCTGCCCGCGTAGCGGGAACCTACTGGCTACCCAGTCCCCCGTCATTCCCGCGTAGGCGGGAATCCAGGAACCCGAGTAGGCCGCAGTTGGCGTTCCCTCTCTCCGCAATCGATCCTGCGTGGGCTCCTCTTCGTAGAAGAGGAGGGGGTGCTTGCGCGCCGACTGGATTCCCGCCTACGCGGGAATGACGATTTGGAATGGATTCCCTGCTACGCCCCCACGCCCACGCCCCGCCCGCGGGCGCGATGGCGTATCATTAGGATCTAACGCTCCCGCTTGCCCGTCCGCTGCGCGCGCCCTGATGCGAAGGATCCTCTGGCGAATAACGAAGTTGGCCGCCCTCGACCGATGGCGGCTCGCCGTCGCGTGGGCGTCGCTCTTCGCGGCGACGGGGCTGTTCCTCGCCGTGCCCCGCATCATCGGGAGGTCGGTGGACGCGGCGCTGGGGACGGACGCGGCGTTGGGGACGGGGACGGCGGCGCTGGGGACGGGGACGGCGGCGCGGGCGGACGCGGGCGGCCTGCTGGGGCTGGGGCTGCTGATCATCGGCGTGATCGCGGCGCGCGGCGTTTTCAACTACGCGAACCTCTATATGGCGGAGGCCGTGTCGCAGCGCGTCGCCTACCGCGTCCGAGGGCTGCTCTACGACAAACTGCAGCGGCTGAGTTTCGCGTTCCACGACCGCGAGCACACGGGCAATCTGATGTCGAAGGCCACGATCGACGTGGAGATGATGCGGATGTTCGTGAGCATGGGGCTGATCCGCTCCGGGCAGATCACGATCCTCATGCTCGGCGCGGCGGCGATGATGCTGCTGACGGACGTTTCGCTGGCGATCATCAGTTTGCTGTTCGCGCCCGTCATCGGCGCGCGGGCGGTTTGGGCGAGCAGGCGGATGCGCCGAATGTGGCTGCAGACGCAGATCGAGATGGGGAAACTGACGACCGTCCTGCAGGAGAATCTGTCGGGGCAGCGGGTGGTCAAGGCGTTTGGGGCGGAGGCGCACGAGGAGGCGAAGTTCGAGGCGCAAAACCGCGTGGTGTACGAGCGCGCCTACCGCGTGAATCTCGCGCAATCGTTCAACACCTCGCTGATGCAGATGATCTTCTGGGCGTCGTCGGGCGTGATTCTGTGGTTCGGCGGGCGGGCGGTGATTGACGGGCGGATGACGCCGGGGGAACTGACGGAGTTCCTTTTGTACATCAGCCTGCTGGTGCAGCCGATCCGCATGGTGGGGTTTTTGGTCAATACGTTCGCGCGGGCGGCGTCGGCGGGGGAGCGGCTGTTCGCGGTGTTGGATGCGGAGTCGCCGGTGCGCGAGTCGCCGGAGGCGGCGCCGCTGCGGAACGCGCAAGGGCGCGTGCGGTTCGAGAGCGTCTCGTTCGGCTACGGCGGGCGCGACGCGGTTCGGAACGTGTCGTTCGAGGCCGCGCCCGGGCAGGCGGTCGCGCTGATGGGCGCGCCGGGCTCCGGCAAGACGACGCTGATGAGCCTCCTCGCGCGCTTCTACGACATCGACGCCGGGCGCGTCGCGATAGACGGGGTCGACGTCCGCGGCGTCACGCTCGCCTCGCTGCGGTCGGCCATCGGGATCGTGCAGCAGGACGTGTTTCTCTTCAGCGCGACGGTCGCGGAGAACATCGCCTACGGGCGGGAGGGCGCGACGACGGAGGAGATCGTCGCCGCGGCGAAGACGGCGCAGATTCACGACGAGATCATGGCTCTGCCGGAAGGGTACGAAACGGTGATCGGCGAGCGCGGCGTGTCGCTCTCCGGGGGGCAGCGGCAGCGGCTCTCCATCGCGCGGACGCTCGCTCTGGATCCGCCGATTCTCGTGCTGGACGACTCGACCTCGAGCGTGGACGCGGGCACGGAGTCGCGCATTCAGGACGCGATGGCGGAGGCGATGCGCGGGAGGACGACGTTCATCATCGCGCACCGGCTGTCGTCCATTCGCCGCGCCGATCTGGTCATCGTGATGCAGGACGGCAAGATCGGCGAGATGGGAACGCCGGAGGAGTTGGTCGCGTCGGGCGGGCTGTTCACGCACGTGACGGAGTTGCAGTACGCGACGAGCCTCAACGGGACGGCGGCCGTCCGGGCGGGGGCGCTGCCGGCGGGGAGCGCGGCGCGATGATGATGAACAGCGGCGGGGGCGGCAACTGGCTGATGCGGGGCCGCTCCGGGGACATAGACGAGGACGGAACGCGGCTCTACGATCAGCGCGTGGTGGTGCGGCTGCTGCGGTACGCGGGGCCGTACAAGGGCGCCGTGCTCCTCAGCCTCGCGGCGGTGCTCGTCTACACGGCGGCGACGGTGGCGATACCGGCGATCATCGCGGTGGGGATAGACCGCTACATCTCCAACGGCGACCTGTCCGGGCTGAACACGCTCGCGCTGCTCTTCGTCGGCGTGCTCGTCGTGCACTACGCGGCCAACTACGCGCATCAGGCGCTGCTTGCGCGCGTGAGCCAGCGAGTGATCTACGATCTGCGAAACGAGGTGTTCGGGCATCTGCAGCGCCTCCCGATGTCGTTCCACAACCGCCACAAAGTCGGCTCCGTGATGTCGCGCGCCCAGAACGACGTCTATCAGTTGCAGGAGTTCCTGGACATCGTCGTGCTGAGCATCGCCGACCTGCTGAGTTTGACGGGCATCATCGCGATTATGCTCGTCACCAACGCGCGGCTTTCAGCGCTTTCGTTCGCCGCGCTGCCGGTGTTGATCGCGATCATCTACGTATGGCAAAAGCATGCGCGCCCGGCGTTTCTGCGCGTGCGGGTCGCCATTTCGCGGGTCAACGCCTCGCTCGCCGAGAATCTGGACGGCGTGCGCGTCGTGCAAAGCATGAACCGGCAGGAGAAGAACCTCGAGGCGTTCGACGAACTGAATCAAGGCCACCTCGACACGAATCTGCGGGCGCAGCGGCTGTCGTCGTCGCTCATGCCTGTCGTGGAAATGTTTATGTCGTTCGGCCTCGCGGCGACCATCGTCTTCGGCGGACGGCTCGTGTTGGGCGGTATGCTGGGCAGCGGGCAACTCGTGCAGTTCACGCTCTACATTCAGCGGTTCTTCGACCCGATCCGCAGCCTGACGATGCAGTTCACGCAGTTGCAGCGCGCGATGGCGTCCGGCGCGCGGATCTTCGATCTGCTCGACACGCAGCCCGACCTCGTGGACGCGCCGGACGCGGAGGATATGCCGCCGATCCAGGGAGCCGTCCGCTACGAAAACGTCACGTTCGAGTACGAGCCAGGCAATCCCGTGCTGCGGAACGTGAATCTCGACGTCGCGCCGGGGTCGACGGTCGCGTTCGTGGGGCGCACCGGGGCGGGCAAGACGACGATGGCGGCGCTCGTCTCGCGCTTCTACGACGTCTCCGACGGCCGAGTCGCGGTGGACGGGCGCGACGTCCGCTCCGTCGCCCGCGCCTCCCTCGCGCGGCAGATGGGCATCGTGCTGCAAGAGCCGTTCCAATTCTCCGGAACGATCAGCGAGAACATCCGCTACAACCATCCGGAAGCGAGCGACGAGCAAGTCCGCGAGGCCGCGCGAGCCGTCGGGCTGCATGACCACGTGATGAGTTTGCCCGACGGCTACGACTCGATGATGGAGGAGCGGGGCGGCAATATGAGCCTCGGCCAGCGGCAACTCGTCAGTTTCGCGCGCGCGCTCGTCGCCGACCCGCGCATCATTGTGCTGGACGAGGCGACGGCGAGCGTGGACACGCACACGGAGCAACTCATTCAGCAGGCGATCGGCAAGATGCTGCGCGGGCGGACGGCCATCGTCATCGCGCACCGCCTCTCGACGATACGCAACGCCGACAAGATCGTCGTGATGGAGCAGGGGCGCATCGCGGAGGAGGGAACGCACGACGAGTTGGTCGCGCTCGGCGGGCTGTACGCCAAGCAATACGAGTTGCACGCGCGGCTCGCCGCCTCCGGCGTGAAACGCGACAACGCCCCCGCCAACGAGTTCGACGACGAGGCGCCCGCGCTAGCGCCGGCGTAGGCGGGAATGCGTGACCTACCGCCCCTGACGCCTACCCCGCGACCGTCATTCCCGCGTAGGCGGGAATCCAGGCGGCAACCCTCACCCGCCGCTTCGCTCCGCCCTCACCCTAGCCCTCTCCAAGAGGAGACCTTTGCATAACCTACCGTCATTCCCGCGTAGGCGGGAATCCAGTCGGCGCGCAAGCGCCCCCTCCTCTTCGCAGAAGAGGAGCCCGGCCCTCGCAAATACCGTTGCGCGTAGAGGTTCCTGAATTCCCGCCTACGCGGGAATGACGGCAGGAGCAGGTTCCCGCTTTCGCGGCAGGGCGGCGCTGGTTTGATTCCCTCGCCCTACGAGAGAGAGGGTTAGGGCGGGGTGGTTCCGCCCCGCGCCCAGTAGGTTCCCGCCTACGCGGGAAGACGGGCGCTACGCTCGATCCTCACCCCCGGCCCCTCTCCCTCCACCGGGGAAAGGGTGTTGGCGCTTGCGCGCCGACTGGATTCCCGCCTACGCGGGAATGACAGGACCGTGGGGCGCGGCTGCGCGGGATGTCGCCCCGCTCCTGCACGACGGATAGGCAACCTAGCCGCCGATGACTCTCCGCCCCGCGCTTAGGCTGTCGGCCGGGCGGTTTAGCCCTCACCGCCGACTCCTTGCGCGCAATCGGCTAGAATACCCGCCGCCCCACTCGGCAGGAGCGTTCCCCCTATGCAGAAAATCGCGCGGCGGCCCAAGCGATTGCGCGGCGACGTCACGCCGCCGGGCGATAAGTCCATATCCCACCGGGCGGCGATCTTCAACGCCATCGCCGACGGCGAGGCGCGCATCGAAAACTACGGCACGGGCGCCGACCTCGCATCGACGCTCCGCGTCCTGCGCGGCCTGGGCGCGCGCATCGACCGGCGGGCCGACGGCGCGCTGACGATCCACGGCGGCGCCCTCGCCGAGCCGCAAGACGCTCTGAACGCCGGCAACAGCGGCACGACGACGCGCCTGATGGCCGGCGTCTTGGCGGGCCAGCCGTTCCTCTCCGTGCTGACGGGCGACCGCTCCATACGCTCCCGCCCAATGGGGCGCATCGCGGAGCCGCTCCGCCTGATGGGGGCGCAGGTTGACGGACGCGACGGCGGAAGGCTTGCGCCGCTCACGTTTCGCGGGGGCGCGCTGCGCGGCGTCCGCTACCGGATGCCGGTGGCGTCGGCGCAGGTGAAGAGCGCGCTGCTCCTCGCGGGGCTGTTCGCGGAAGGCGAGACGATTCTCGACCAGCCCGCCGTCTCCCGCGACCACACGGAGTTGATGTTCCGCGCAATGGGCGTTCCCGTCGAGGAGGACGGCCTGAGCGTCCGCGTAAGCCCCGGCCGCCTAACCGCGATGGACGTGCGAGCGCCCGCCGACATATCGTCCGCCGCCTACTGGCTCGTCGCGGCCGTCTGCCATCCGGACGCGGAGGCGCGCGTGCGGAACGTCGGCGTAAATCCGACGCGCTCGGGCATTCTCGACGCGCTGGAGATGATGGGCGCCGACGTCCGCGTCGAGAACCGGCGCGAGGAGGCGGGCGAGCCCGTCGCCGATCTCGTGGCGCGGTCGAGCGCGTTGCGCGCCGTCGAAATCGGGGGCGGCCTCATTCCGCGTCTGGTGGACGAGGTTCCGGCGCTTGCGCTCGCGGCCTGCTTCGCGGAGGGGACGACCGTGATCCGCGACGCCGCCGAATTGCGCGTGAAAGAGTCCGACCGCCTCATGGCGACGCGCGCGGAACTCTCGCGGATGGGGGCGCAAGTCGAGGAGTTGGACGACGGCTTGCGGATCACGGGCGGGCGCAAACTGCGCGGCGCGGCGCACAAGACCTACGGCGACCATCGCATCGCAATGACCGTGGGCGTCGCCGGCCTGCTCGCCGACGGCGAAACGACGATCCGCGCCGCCGAGACCGCCTCCGTGTCGTACCCGACCTTCTGGGACGACCTCGAGTCGCTCTGCGAGCCGCGGCGCCCGGCGGCGAACGCTCCCCGATGCTGATCGTCGTCTCCGGCCCGTCCGGCGCGGGGAAGGACGCCGCGCTGGGGCGCGTCCGCGAACTGCTGCCCGGCGCGTTCTTCGCCGTCACCGCCACGACGCGCCCCCCGCGGCAAGGCGAAACGCACGGCGTTCATCACTACTTCCATACGCGGGAGGAGATGGAGGATCTGTGGGCGCGGGGGGAGTTGCTGGAGCGCGCCGAGGTGTACGGCAACCTCTACGGCGCGCCGAAGGCTCCCGTTCGCGCCGCGCTCGCGGAAGGGCGCGACGCCATCGTCCGAACCGACGTGCAAGGGGCGGCGTCTATCCGCGCATTGGCGCCGGACGCGCTCCTCATTTTCATCGCGCCCCCGTCGCTCGAGGAGGTGGAGCGCCGCCTCCGGGAGCGCGGCGCGGAGACGGAGGAGGCGATCCGCGTCCGCGTCGCGACGGCGCGTCAAGAGATGCGCGACTCCGCATGGTTCGACGCCGTCGTCGTCAACGAGACCGGCCGGATAGAGGCCGCCGCGCAAGAGGTCGTCCGCGTGATTGAGCGGGAGCGCATGCGCGTCCCCCCGCGCGCCGCGCGGCTGTGAGGCGTCGCCCTCGCACTAATCGTCCCCCAAAACGCGGCTCGCCTCGTCCGCCTGATCGCGCAGCGCCCAAAGCGCGTGCGGCCCGAATGCGTCCTGCCCCCACAACCCGTAGCCCCCGCGCTCAGGGCGCACGACGGATTGAATGCCCGCGTCCCGCAGAATGCCCTCCGCCAACCGCGCCTCCGCCTCGTTCCCGTAGCCGCGCACCCGCACGAGGCCGCCCGGATCCCGACGCTCACGCCCTCCGCCGCGCCGCGTCAGCGCCGGAACCGCGACGCCGACCGCCCACAGCGCCGCCGCCCCCAGCAGCGAGAGAACTCCGATGAACAGCGTAACGTCGCGCCAGAAGCCGAATGGGAACACGAGCACGAGGTAGTCCGTTCGCGGGTCGAACCGCCAGTTCCCCTGCGGAAAGCCGATGTAGTGGAACAGCGTGAACAGCGAGTCGAACGCAACGACGCTCCACAGTCCCAGCGCGAGAATGATCGCCGCCGCCAACGCCGCGCCGCGCCGCAGCCATCGGGCCGCCTCGCCGTACACGCCCGCGCGCAGGCGCCACGCGCCGATGAGCGTCAGCGCCCCAAGCAGCAGCGCCGCCGCCGCCTGCGCGCGGTAGACGCGCAAGAACAGCGCCTTCACGTCCGCCATATGCGACGTCTCGTTCGCGTTGAACAGATCGCGCCGCTCGCCGTAGACATCCGCCGTCACGCGCAGAGGCTCCTCGCGGCTGTTGAAATACGCCTGCACCTGCCGCCCCACGTCCGCCAAACCCTCCGGCGCAATGCCCGTTCGCGCCGAAACCCCGTGCCGTTCGAACAACGCCTCGTACACCGGCAGGCTGTTCGCCGTGAACCGGACGGCGGTCGTAATCAGCAGCAGCGCCAGCGCGACGGGCGCGACCCAGCCCGCCACGCGCCAGGGATTTGCGGCGATTCTCCTCATGCCGCCGATTCTACTCCGTCCGCAGAGTCCGTCGTTCCCCGCGCCGGGAATTTGTTAGAGGGCGCCCCAACATAACGCTGGGGAACAAAACTCGGCAGGCGGCGCGAAGGACGGCCTCGCGCTCGACGCGGGCGCGCAAGCCGCGCTGCGGGAGTTGGGGGTTGGGGCGGGGTAGGGGCGGGGGCTACAGCCGTTTCCCCCAATCGCCTATCGCAACCGCAAGCGCGTGGTCGAGCCACTCCTCAAAGTAGCCGGCGACGTCGTCCGTCCGCGTTTGGTGGGCGAACACGAACGGCGCCCGGGAGCACGGCGCGAAGTCCACGCTCTTGCTGTGGGGATCCTCGGACATCTCGAACGATTCGAACTGCGCGAACGCCGTCGCCTCCATTACGCCCGACAACTCGCGCCCTACGTGGTGGAACGATACGACGAACACGAGCCGCTCGCGCCCCGCCCGAAACGCGCCTTTGACGAAATAATGCGGCTCGTTGAAGTTGACGAACACCTTGCGATTCTGCGTCGGGATGGAATTGACGAACGCATCGCTTTCTTGCGCCGACCTAATGACGTCCTGTCTATACCAATGGGCGTTGCCCTCTTCGGGCCCGCCTTGTTCGACGTAGACGGAATCGACGCGCATACCTTGGGCGGATTCGAGCACGCTTTGCCGCAAATTGGACAGCGTTTCCTGAATCTTCGTGAGCGCCCTCTCACGAAGATCGAGCGCAACGTGGTTGACTTGAGCGAACGCGACTGTTCTCTCTTCGCTCCTCCTCCGCAGCCGCGCTCCGATGTCCGCGATGACCGCCGAGGAAACGGACGGCGTTTGCTCAGCGTCGCCCTCGATTTCAAGGCTGAGCGCCTCTATGATCAATCGCCGTTCCTGTTCGGCGAAGAGGTCGGCTAGCGCGCTCAAGTCGCCGTCGTCCGCTTTCTCGAGCGCGTCAATGTACGCCGACCGCATATCACGGTCGATGACGATCGGCAGGAGATCCGCTCTCATCAAATGCAGCGTAACGAGCGCGCGGGCGACTCGTCCGTTGCCGTCCTGAAATGGGTGTATCTGCGTAAAGCGATGGTGCAGCCACGCGGAAACCAGCACCGGATCGAGGCTATCGTACTCCGTCAGATAACGGAGAAGGCTCTCCATCTCGGAAGCGACTTGCTCCGGTGGGCAGTACTGATGCACCAAGCCATCCGAACGGCTTGGGTTGTTGGGCCACTTCTTGTATTCGCCCTTGAGCAGCGGGATTTCGCGCATCTCGCCAAACATATCAGGGGCGGTGATCGTGTCCTGATGCAACATAAAGGCGTGGTGGATTTCGCGAATGAAACCGACGGTCAACTCCCGCTGGCCGCTCACGCAGTCCTCGAGCAGACCGTACGCGGCTTCGTGCGACCTCAGGATCTGAATGAGGCGCGCGGGCTCCGTGTCCGTGCTCGCCCGCGGCACGAGATCCACGTCGAAACCTTCCTCGACTATGGTCTCCGTCGCGCCCCTGTCCACGTCGTACAGACGCTCGATGATGCCCGTCTCGACGCTCATCCGCCGGATGAGCCGCTCGTTAAACGCCTTGAGACTATCCCCCCGGGACTCGCGCATCCCTGCCCGGAATGCGTACCACGCCCCGTACAAAGGCTGCAACGACAGGTCGATGGCCCGCTCTTCATCGGACAACGGCGTTATGGGTCTCCAGTAATGCGCGACCACGTTCCCTCCCGCCGACGCCAACGCCCTACGCTTCCATCGGCAATCTTAACTCTATACATCCGCGCCGCCTGCGTCAATCGTATCTACGCCGGCCCTGCGCTCAGCGTAGCCGCGTCGACTGCCGAATGCCGACAGCGGCTTGAAGCTACGCGCCTCAACCGCAGTAGTCGGGCAGGATCGCGCGCGCGGACTCGTCTATCGCGGCGAGGATCGGCTGCATCGCAGGGTCGCGCAGGATGTCGTTGCGGGCAATCGCTAGGCGCATCTCCCGCCGCTCCGCGACGAGCGCCGCTGCGCGCTCATGCGCCCGCCGCGACTGCCGCGCCAAGTTCGCGTGACGCTCGTCGCTGCCGTCGTAGGCGGGTATGGGCAAGTTCTCCACCGGCAGCATCTGGAAATGCCGGTCGGAGTACCGGCACTCGTTCTTGAAAAAGTCCGCCAAGCACGGCGCGTTGAGGATCGCCGCCAAGTAGCGCAACTCGTTGACGCTTCCGCTGGCGAACCAGTTGAGCGTTCCGTCCAAGACAACGCAGGGAGGGACGACGCAGGCGGCGACCCAACTCCCCGACCTCTGATACGCGACGCGGCGCGCCTGTCCGCCGCCCAACTGGGTGGACAGTTTGTTTTGGTAGTCGATCCGGTCAATCAGCGTCAGCGGCGGGCGCCCGCTGCTGTTGTCGCGCCAAGCCTGGTCGGCCCAGCCCCAGAACGAGCGGAAGCGATGGACGCCGGCGCCTTGCGGCAGCCTGGCGGTCAAACTCTTCCCGTCTTTGGCGAACGGCGCGATGACGTTGGAGTACCCAAGCGTCCCGAACGGCAGCAGCAGCCGTGAGAAGAGCACTGGTTTGACGAACTGCTCCTCGACGTCGCCGTCTCTTTCGCAGCCGCTCCAGTCTCCTTTGCCCTTGTTGGTGCGGAAGTAGACGACGCCCCGCGCTTGGGATTTGGGCGCGTCGAAAACGACCAACGGCTGCGGAAAGAGCGCCGCCCCGTTGCGAAAGGCGTCGGCGTAGGCGGGGCTCGGAGCGACGGCGCGCTCCGTTCGCCGCTCCCAGCGCAGCAGCGGCTTCACGTCTTCCCAGTCCATTCCGACGGCGACGCCGGAGCCGGACGCTTCAATCACGCCGCTCAGCGGCTTGACGGCGCCGTTGGGCTTGCTCGCGACCGGCGACTTCCGACCGAACACGACAGACGAGTGCGCTTGCGGGAACGGAGGCGCGTTGACGCGGGACATATCCCATGCGTCATGACTCAGGTCGGCATGCGTGCCCCGCGCCTGATTCTGCGTTGAAGTCCAGTCGCCTCGGCGAAAAGGCGCCCAGTGGCGGGCGCGCAAGGCGGCGTAGGGCAGCACGAACGCGAACGCCCCGCCCGTCGCCAGGTAGTAGTCGACGCAGGTGGCGACGAACGTCGCCGCGAGGTCGTTCTGCGTGGCGAGGTGGCTCCCCGCCCACACGTTCTTGTCCATGGCGTGGGCGCGGAATTCATCTTGCCGGTCGAGAGCCATTGCGTTGTAGACCACCCAGGGCGGGTTGCCTACGAGACGGGTTGCGGGAATCTGCGCGAAGCGAATGGGCTGCGCGCGCTGCGTGAGATACCAACGCCAAACGTGGTTGCGCCGGTCGGACAGGTAGGACCGGAATCTGCGGTAGGCGGCGATGACGGACTCACGCTCGCTGCGGGACCGGAGGCCGACCTCCTCCGCCAAACGCCGTTCGCTTTCCTCGTCCTCCGGCCGGTCGGCGTAGGCGAAAATGCGTTCGACGCGCTCCGTGAAACGCTCGGACGTCACGAAGGAGTGGGGCAGCGAGAGCGGGGCGTCGGGATCGTCGGTGGGGATGTCAACCCTGTCGCCGATCTCCAGAAGGACTTCGTTGCGGCGAGTCTCCCATTGGAGGCTGTCCCCGAGGTAGACGCGCAGGTCGGCGGGAATGCTCGCGCTCGCCGAGGCGACGCCGGGCGCCGCTTCCGCAAGCGCGAGCATCTTGGTGGTCTTGGCGAGTTCGACCGCGACGGGATGCAAGTCCATCCCGGCCACGAGGCTATTGACGATCTCGACTTGCGCCTCCGGGCTGCCTTGCAGCGCCGCATGTCGGCGGGTGTCTTCCAGCAGCAGTTGCGTCGCGTGAAACAGGAACGTTCCCGAACCGCAGGCGGGGTCGAGCACGGCGTGGCCGACGATCTCCCCGGCTGCGGCCTTGGCGATCGTTTCGCTGCGCCATTCGGCGTTGAGAGCCTCTTCGCATACGGCGCGGGCGAGCCAGTCGGGGGTGTAGTACTCCCCGAAATCGTGCCGGAGTTTGCCGGGGATGACGGCGTGATAGAGATTCTTGAGGATGTCGCGGTTGGGCGCGCGCCATTCGTAGCGATCAATTTCGCGCATCGTCGCGTCCAACCGCCGCAAACCCTCGCCGCCCGCCGCGTCCAGAAGCCATGCCGCGAAGCCTGCCGCCAACCGCCGCCGCAGTTCGTCGCGCCCCTCCGCCCGCTGACCCGGAGGGCGGATCGTCTCCGCGACGGCGCGGGCCACGACGACGAGCATCGTGTGCTGCGCGAACAGGGTGCGCTCCTCGGCTGTGGCCGCGTCCGGCGGCGTGAGATACGCGCCCCGCAGCGCGTCGCGCCAAAGGATCCGCTTAACGTCGTAGCCGGGTCTGCTTTCGCAGGCCGCCGCCAAGTCTATGAACGGCCGCGCCAGTTCCCGAGCCCACCCCTCGTCGTCGGTCGGCGGCGGCGACTTGACCGTCCGGTTGACGAATAAGCGGAGGTACGCCAGCAGGTCGTCGTCGTCCGAGGGCTCGGCCAGGCGGATCTCCCGGACCGGCGTAAGTCGGCGCTCCGGCGGAGCGGCGCGGTCCGGGTTGTAGGAGTAGAACGTCCACTCTTTGCCGTCCGTGATGCACGCCCGCAAGTCGCCGCGGTAGTGGAACAGGCTCGGCCTCGCGGCCAAGGCGTCCAAATAGCGGACGGCCTGCTCTTCGGGCGTCTCGGTCGAGCCGTCCGCCTTGATGCGGGCGTCGGCCTTCTTGCCTTCGCGCTTGGTCTCGAAGACGACGTTGCGGCAATAGACGTCGATGGGGCCGTCGCCGGACGGGTATTGCGTCGCGATCTCCGGGTGGCGGAGCGACGGGAACAGATGCCCCAGCAGCGTCCGCAGCCCGTTCTCAATCTCCGATTCCGCCGCGCTAGACGGCATCTCGCGGAGTTGCGCGACGATCTCCCTCGCGGGCTCCCATCGTGGCGTTCCGGCGCCGTCGGCTGGCGTTGGCGTTTCGCTCATAGCGCTCGCCGCGAATGCTACCACGCGAGGGGCCTTAGCCGTCACATTCCCACCCTCACCCGACTCCCTCTCCCGCCCAGCGGGAGAGGGAGTCGGAACCTACCCCTTGGACATTGCCTGTCCAGTAGGTTCCCGCTTTCGCGGGAATGACGAGACGCTTGGGTAGAAGAGGAGCGGCGCTGCGCGCCGACTGGATTCCCGCCTACGCGGGAATGACGGCAATCCCCCCCCGCGCATATTCCCCCAAAAATTCAGCGCGTGCGCCCGCCAATTCCGCCGACGAATTGCCTAATATCTACGGAGCGTCAGTTTGGCTACGCTAAGGTCTCCGAGGGAGACAAGGAGGATTCGCGTATGGCGAGCGTGGAGCATTTGCAGCCGGAAGGCATGTCGCCGAACGGCAACCGCTACACCCACGTCGTGAAGGCCGGGCCATGGGCGTTCATCGCAGGGCAGACGGCGTCCGACGCGAACGGCGACGTCGTGGGCGTGGGCGACCCCGCCGCGCAGGTCGACCAGGTGATGCGAAACCTGCGCCTCGCCGTGGAGTCGGTCGGCGGGGCGTTCGAGGACATCGTCAAGACGACGGTCTACGTCGTGGGCGAGGAGCATCTGGAGGCGGTCCGCGCGGCGCGGGCGGCCCACCGCCCGGAGAAGCCGCCCACCAGCACGCTCGTCGTGGTCGCCGGCCTCGCCAGGCCGGAGTTCATCGTCGAAATCGAGGCGGTCGCCTACGTCGAGTAGCAGCCCGACGGGCGGCCTAGTAGGCTCCGCTTTCGAGGGCAGGGCAGGGCGCTTATCAGCGAGAGGAGCGGCGCTTCCGCGCCGCCATGAATTCCCGCCTACGCGGTCAGGACGGCAAGTTACGCAAGGGGCTCCAACGAACGAGCGAATCGAACGCGACGGACGCAAGCAAGGAGGACGATATGGCGGAGACAATCCTGCACCCCGCGATGAGCGCGGAGACGATCCGGATAGCCGGGCACAACGGCGACGAGATAGACGCCTACGTCGCCAAGCCGGCGGGCGGCGGCCCGTTCGCGTCCGTGCTCGTCGCGCACCACATGCCCGGCTGGGACGAGTGGTGCATCGAGGTGACGCGCCGCTTCGCGCACCACGGCTACTTGGCCGTCTGCCCCAACCTGCACCACCGGCAGGGGCCCGGAACGCCCGCCGAGATGTCCGCCCGCGTGCGCGACGACGGCGGCCAGCGCGACGCCTTCGTCCTCGGCGACCTGCAGGGCGCGCTCGACTACGTTCGCGGCCTGCCCGACGCGACGGGCAAGGTCGGGATCATCGGGTTCTGCTCCGGCGGGCGCGTCGCCTATATGGCCGGCTGCAACCTCGACCTGGACGCCGCGGTCGACTGCTGGGGCGGCAACGTCATCCCCGCGCCCGACCGCATCAACGAGAACCAGCCGACGCCCGTGATCGAGATGACGCCGGGGATGCGCTGCCCGATTCTGGGGCTGTTCGGCAACGACGACGGCAACCCGGACGTCGAGCAGGTGAATGCGATAGAGGCGGAACTGCGGAAGCACGGCAAGGACTACGAGTTCCATCGCTACGACGGCGCGGGGCACGCCTTCTTCAACTGGGCGGGAGCGTCGCATCGCCCGCAGCAAGCCGCCGACGGCTGGGAGAAGGTCTTCGCCTTCTACGAGCGGCGCTTGGGGTAGGAGGCGGGCGATTTACCAGAGAATCTGGACGCCGTGCTGCTCGAAGCGCGCCTCATTCGAGACGAGAACGAGGTCGCGCGCCTGCGCCTGCGCGATGAGCATGCGGTCGAACGGGTCTCGGTGAACCCCTTGCAGAGCCCCGGCGCGAGCCGCGTCTTGCACCGATATGGGCAGTTCCTCAAATCCCTGGCTCTCGACGGCGCCGGCCACGTCAAGAGCGACAACGCCCGCTTCGGGGAGTTTGCCGAGCCGGTGCTTGGTGGTTATCTCCCAGGCCGACGCCGCGCTAATTAACACGCTGTTCGCTTCGTCCTCAATCGCGTGGCGGGCGGCGTCCGGCAAGCGTTCGCTCCCAGCAAGCCACCACAGGAACGCATGCGCGCCAAGCAGCAGCCGCAAGCCTTACGACTCCCACGCCGCGAGTTCGGATTCGGGGAGAGGATCGAAGAAGGCGTCGCCCACCTCGATGCGGCCCCGCATCGCGCCGAATCGCCGTTTGGGTTCGCGGGGGATAGCCGTCGCCGTAGGCGCGGGTTCGTCGACGACGGACGCGGCGAGTCTGAAGAGAATCTCGCCGTTCACGCTGCGGTGGTTGGCGCGGGCGGCGTCCTTGATGCGCTGGTGCACCTGCTCGGGGACGCCGCGAAGGGCTACGTTCGGCATAGCGAAGCCTCCTGTCCGTGGTAGGGGAATGGTAGCATGCATGAGGGCGCGAGGCGCCGTCACGAGGAGGGCGCGGCTTGGCGGCAGCGCGGGGCGGCAGGGCGCGACGCGCGCCCGTTGCACAGAGGCATTGACTCTACCGCGCGGCGCCCGGTACGATATGCAATGCAAGGAGGGGATGTGTACCTAACGTACTTTGACGACACTGGCGGAACAGGACGGAACTACTCCGACCCTCAGCAGCCGGTTCAGGGGCTGTGCTCGGTTTCCATAGAGGAAGCGATTTGGCGAGACGTCGAACGCGATTGTCGGCGAGTGGTCGACGAACACTTCCCTGAAGAAGCCGACGAGTTCCTCGCGTCGGGGGCCTTTGAGTTGCATGCCTCGTCGATCTATCAGGGGACGGGGACATTCAGGCGCAAGGCTTTCCATGAGCGGCTACGCTTGCTTGACGACATCGTCGGCATCGTCATAGCCCACCGTCTCCCGGTCCTGGGGGGTACATCGACAAGGCGAAAGCGCGGGACATCCTCGGCAGGTTCCCTTTGACGGACAAGATAGACAACGCTCTCTTCATGATGCTCTACGCTAATCTGGCCGTCCACATGTCGATGAGCGTAGGCTCTGAGCGAACAATAATGATCGGCGACCACGACTCGATCAAACCGAACGAGGCCGAGCAGTTCGAACAACTAGCCAACCGCCCCGAACCGGGGCGGAATATCCTCGAATCCGTCCGGTTCGTAGACTCCCATCGTTCATTCGGGGTTCAACTCGCCGACTCTGTCGCGTACCTCGCGCGCCGTCATATGACGCGCCCCCATAAGCCTATCCCTGCAAGCGACCGCTTGTTGGGCTGGCTCGGAGACGCGCCGTATGAAGACAAATGGGGCGCAATCTGGATAGAGGGGGGTTGGAGGTGGAAATAAAGGGGCGGCCGAGCCACCCCGTAGGGTGAAGGGGTCGCCTATTGGAGCGGCCCGCTCCCGGTCGCCGCTTCTCATTATAGGCAGCGCATGGCGGCTTGTCAATAGCAAATCGCCGTATCTAGAGCATACTCGCGCCCGTCCCCGCGCTTAGCCGCTAGCCCACCGTCACGCCATCAGAATCCGAGAGCGCGGGGCCTGCTCGCGCACAGGGTCTCTTTGCCTCGGCAGGTTCCCCCTTTCGCGGGAATTGTAGATGTTAGGTAATTCGTTGACAGAATTGGCCCGGCGAACAGGCCAATCTGGAGACGAACATGCGCGACAACCGCAGCGACAGGACCATCGAGCGCAACACGCCCAGAAGCGGTGCTTCCTCATCTCCGAGTATGAGCTCGTCAAGGCCAAGAAGCATCCAAGTTCCGCTTCGCGCAGGACTTCCACCCCTTCCACGGCGTCAACCGCCAACCTTCGCCACGGGCTACAACCGCCACCGCGCCTCAGGCGGCGATCCCGCCGCGCTCCCGCCAAGCGCGGCCCCCGCTGGAAAACCCGCCGACACCCTCCCTTCATCGAACAGCTCGTCCGTAAGCGGGAACCTACTAGCCGCCGAAAAGTTATGCAAATGTCTCCTCTGGGAGAGGCGCGGCGCGAAGCGGCGGGTAAGGGTTGCCTCCTAGCGCCCGCTCCCCGCGAAGGCTGCGACGTCGGAGCGGAACTGCTTGCCCTGGAAGGATGCGGCGTTCGCGGCGGCGTAGGCTTTGGCGCGCGCGCCGTCCATCGTCGGAGCGCAGCCCACGAGCGTGAGGACGCGCCCG
Organism: Dehalococcoidia bacterium; assembly: GCA_965242755.1. Classification (GTDB taxonomy): domain Bacteria; phylum Chloroflexota; class Dehalococcoidia; order Lucifugimonadales; family Australimonadaceae; genus Bin16. Next base: position 560,471 of record OZ251500.1, read on the forward strand.
CCCGCTGAGACGACGGCGCTCTCGGGGTCGGCGGGTTGGCGGTCGGCGCTTGCGCTGCGGTTGGCGAGTTGGGGGGCGGCGCTTGCGTTGCGGCTGGCGGTGCCGGCGTGGAAGACTAGCGCGGACTTTTCGGCCTCGCGGAGGCCCGTGATGGGGAAGCCGGTCGCGTAGGGGCCGGGATAGCCGCCGGAGGCTAGGACGACGCCGACGGCGCAGTCGGCGCTCCATCGGAGGTCGAGCGCGGGGAGTCCGCCGTCGAGCGCGGCGTCCACGACGTCGAGGAGGTCGGTCTCGAGGCGGGGGAGGATGAGTTCGGCCTCGGGGTCGCCGAGGCGGGCGTTGAATTCGATGACGGCGGGGCCGGCGGCGGCGAGCATGAGGCCGCCGTAGAGAGCGCCGACGTAGGGGGCGCCTTGCCGGGCGAGTTGGCGAATGACGGGCTCGATGCAGGTTTCGCGGATGCGCCGCTCCAGCGCCGCGTCCCACCAGGGCGGGGGGCTGTAGCCGCCCATTCCGCCGGTGTTGGGGCCGCGGTCGCCGTCGAAAACGCGCTTGTAGTCGCAGGCGGCGGCGAGAGGCGTCGCATGCGCGCCGTCGGTGAAGCAAAAGACGCTGACCTCTTGCCCGGTCAGGCAATCCTCTATGACGACGCGGCGCCCGGCCTCGCCGAATACGCCGTCGATCATTGCGGCGTTGACGGCGGCGAGCGCCTCGTCCGTGGTTTGCGCGACGACGACGCCCTTGCCGGCGGCGAGGCCGTCGGCTTTGACGACGATGGGGGCGCCGCGCGAGCGGACGTAGGCGCGGGCTTCGGCGGGGTCGTCGAATGTGGCGAACGGGGCGGTGGGGACGCCGGCGTCGCGCATCAGTTGCTTGGCGAACGACTTGCTGCCTTCGATGCGGGCGGCGGCGGCGGTCGGGCCGAACAGCCGCAACCCCTCCGCGCGAAAGCGGTCGGCGATCCCGAGCGCGAGGGGGATTTCCGGCCCGACGATGGTCAGGTCTACGGCGCGGTCGCGGGCGGCGGCGGCGAGCGCGTCGACGTCGTCCGCCGCTATGGGGAGATTCTCGGCGAGGGCTGCGGTTCCGGCGTTGCCCGGGGCGGCGAAGAGTCGCGGGTCGCGGGGGCTTTGGGCGAGTTTCCAGAGGATGGCGTGCTCGCGGGCGCCGCCGCCCACGACGAGAACGCGCATCGCTAGGCGTCCCCGGGGCGGCGGAGCATCGCGGCTGCGACGAGAAGGGAGGCGGCGCCGACGGCGACGGACGCCGCGACGGCCGGCGCGCCCCATCCGCGGGCCGCCCCGATGGCCGGGCCTCCGACCAGGAAGGCGAGGCCGAGCGCGGCGAACAGGAGGCGGACGGCGTTGCGGAAGATCGAGATCATCGGGTCACTCCCACTCTATGGTTCCCGGGGGTTTGCTGGTGACGTCGTAGACGACGCGGTTGACGCTGGGGGATTCGTTGACGATGCGGTTGGCGATGCGGGCGAGCGTGTCGTAGGGAAGGCGCGCCCAGTCCGCCGTCATCGCATCCTCGCTGGTGACGGCGCGGAGCGCGACGACGTGCTGATACGTGCGCTGATCGCCCATCACGCCGACGGAGCGCGTGTCGGTGAGCACGGCGAAACTCTGCCAGAGTTTGTCGTACAGGCCGTCGGCCTTGATCTCGTCCATCACGATCCAATCGGCGGCGCGGAGGATCTCCAGTTTCTCCGCGGTCACCTCGCCGATGATGCGGATCGCGAGGCCGGGGCCGGGGAAGGGCTGGCGGTGGAGCATTTCCGGGGGCAAGCCGAGTTCCGCGCCCGCGAGCCGCACCTCGTCCTTGAAGAGGTAGCGCAGAGGCTCGACGAGGCGGAGGCGCATCCGCTCCGGCAGCCCGCCGACGTTGTGGTGCGTCTTGATCTTGTGCGACGCGCTTTGCTCGGCGGTTTCGCTTTCGATGACGTCCGGGTAGAGCGTGCCCTGCGCGAGGAAGTCGACCTCGCCGAGCGCGTGGGCTTGCCGCTCGAAAACGTCGATGAACTCCGCGCCGATGATTCTGCGCTTTCGCTCAGGGTCGGTTACGCCCTTGAGGGCGGTGACGAAGCGCTCGGCGGCGTCGACGTAGACGAGGTTAAGGCCGAGGTTGCGCTCGAACACGGCGCGGACGCGCTCCGGCTCCTCCCGGCGGAGGAGTCCGTTGTTGACGAAGATGCAGACGAGTTGATCGCCGACGGCCTCGTGGACGAGTTTGGCGGTGACGGCGGAGTCCACGCCGCCGGAGAGGGCGCAGATGACGCGGCCGCCCCCGACCTGCTCGCGGATGCGGCGGACGCTGTCGGCGACGAATTCGCCCGGCGTCCACGATCCGGACGCGCCGCAGACGTTGTAGGCGAAGTTGCGGATAATCTCCGCGCCGTGCGGCGTATGCGCGACCTCCGGGTGAAACTGAATGCCGTACATCCCCGCGTCGTTGGCCATCGCGGCGATGGGGGAGTTGTCGGAGTAGGCGACGGCGCGGAAGCCGGGCGGGAGCGCGCCGACGCGGTCGCCGTGGCTCATCCAAACGCCGATCTCGCCGTCGAGCCCGTCGAAGAGGTCGCTGGGGGCGTTCTTGCGGACGACGGCGAAGCCGTACTCGCGCTCGCCCGCCGGCTCGACGCTTCCGCCGAGTTGATGCGCGAGGAGTTGCATGCCGTAGCAGACGCCGAGCACGGGCACGCCGGCGTCGAAGACCCACGGCTGCGCGAGGGGGGCGCCGTCGGCGTAGACGGACGCGGGGCCGCCGGAGAGGATGACGCCCTTGAGGTCGAGGCCGGCGACGGCGTCGCGGGGCGCGTCGGGAGGGATCAGTTCGCAGTAGACGTTCTGCTCGCGGACGCGGCGGGCGATGAGCCTGCTGTACTGCGAGCCGTAGTCCACGACGGCGATGGCCTCGGGCTTGAGGGGCGGGGGCGCGTCTTGGGGCGGGCGGGAAGGCGCGGCGCTCTCGCGCTCCTGCGCGATGCCGAGGTACGCGGCGACCTCCACGTCGCCGCTGGCGCGCCGCGCTCCGGGCGGGAGGAGCGGAGCGGGATTGTCGTCGGGAGCGTCCATCGGCATTGAAGCGTACCGCAGGGAAGGGCGGGCGGTCAACGGGCGGGCACCCTACGGCTTCGGGCTTACGCCCGGCGAGCAGACCTCGCCGCCGCCGCGAACGTCCACGCAGGCGCGCAGAAGGCTGCTCGCGTCCGCGAGGTCGGCTTTCGTTGGAACGTAGCGATAAGTGTAGCCCTCCGTCCTTGACGATTCCGTATGCGGGCTGCGGGGGACGTCGGCCCACGACGCGCCCCCGTCAGTCGAGCGGCTCCATCGCCATGGGGCGGACTCCGCCCGCCTCGACCGCCACGGCTTCCTACGCGCTCCGCGCCCGGCGGTCATAGGACGGCGCGGGCGGGTCCGCGCCGATCCGCTGAACGGCGTCGGCGATGCGCCGGAGCAAGTCCTCCGCCGCATTCAGGTAAGGCCGCAACTCCTCTTCGGGTTTCGTGTCGTTGTAGTAGTTGACGTGGAGCGCCTCCATCATTCCGTACTCCACGAACAGCGTCTCGTCGCCCGTGATGGTGGAGAGATGCAAGGCGATGACGTTGTTGTGGTAATGCCGGCCGTGCCGCCAGCCGTAGCGCTGCGAGACGGCCTTGAGCGCATGCGCGACCGCTCCCCAGCATTTCTCCGACGCCTGCAAACGGTCGCCCTGCTCAAGGCGCTCCCAAGCGTGCCGCATCAGCCGCTCGGAATGGACGGCATGGCTCTCTATAGGGCTTCGCGGGGACGTGACCATCGGGGCGCTCCTATTGCTCGCGTCAACGAGTATAGCAGAGCCCGTATTCGAGCCCGCACAGCAAGAGGCCCTCGTCGGCGGGCGCGGGCTCTTCTACGCTTTTCACCATCATCATCGCCCTACGGCTTCGGGCTTACGCCCGGCGAGCAGACCTCGCCGCCGCGAACGTCCACGCAAGCGCGCAGCAGAGTGTTCGCGTCCGCGAGGTCGGCCTTCGTTGGGACATAGCGATAAGTGTAGCCCTCCGTCTCCGCTGATTCCTTATGCGGCGGTGGGGGACGTCGGCCCACGACGCGCCCCCGTCGGCGGAGCGCCGCCATCGCCATGGGGCGGACTCCGCCCGGTTCGACCGCCACGGCTCTAGGAGGCAGACGCTGACGTAATCGGGGCGAACGTCGACCCGCGCGCGGTCCGTGTAGTGGAGAGCCATGCGATGGGACGGCAGCCGCATCCAATTCGACACTTGGAGGCGGGCGCGGTATTGGCCTGGGCCGAGGATGTCAACGTCAATGACGCGCGATGCAAAGTCGCGCGCTTTTTTCGCAGGGGCGGACACCCTAATTGAGCCGCAGTATTTGAGGTCTTGGCGCACGATCCACTCGGCGTAGATGCGCTCCCGCTCGGTGAATGCGCTCCAGTCCGTGCCTGCCCAGGCGCTGCTTGGCCGGGGCGTCAAAATCAGACCGACGATGATCACCGCCGCGCTTGCGGTCACGAGGCTCAGCAGGATCGCCCGCCATCGCGCTGAGACCTTGATGAGAACGAACACACCGATTGCCGGGGCAGTCCAGAACGCCAATGCAGGAAGTAGGTTCCGATCAACCGAATGCAGCCATGCGCCCAGCGCGGCGACGGATAGGGAACCGATGAGGACGAGAGCGCGGCGCAGATGCGCTCCTCGTATGCGTTCGGGCGGCATCCGCTTTGCCGCCCACGCGATCAGAATCGCTCCGGTCAGCCAGCATCCCAGCGCTCCCACGAGCCCCCAAGTTTCCGAGAACGGCAGCCGCAAGGCGGAACTGATAAATCCCGCAATCCCTCCTATCGCCGGGTCAACGGAATACTGCGCCGCGACGACCGCCGCGACAGCCCCCAAGAAGAGGTAGCAAAGGACGTATTCGAAGCCGCACAGCAAGGGGCCCTCGTCGGCGGGCGCGGGCTCTTCTACGCTTTTCATCATCATCATCGCCCTACGGCCGCGGGCTTACGCCCGGCGAGCAAACCTCGCCGCCGCCGCGAACGTCCACGCAGGCGCGCAGCAGAATGTTCGCGTCCGCGAGGTCGGCTTTCGTCGGAACGTAGCGGTAGGTGTAGCCCTCCGTTTCCGCCGATTCCCTATGCGGACTGTGGGGAACGTCGGCCCACGACGCGCCCCCGTCGGCGGAGCGCTGCCATCGCCACGGGGCGCGGCGCAAGCGCGCGTAATCGCTTGAGCACGCCCCGACGTAGTCCGGCCGGACGATAGTCGTCGTTTGCTCGGCGAAGTAGACGCTCACGGCGTAGGACGGAATCGTCAGCATCAGCAGACGTTGGGATATGCGCGCCCGCGCGCGGTGGAGGTCGTCGCCTAGACGGTCGACGCCGCGGATACGGGAGACGCGCTCAAAGTCAAGTTCGCAAACGTAGTTGGACGAGTTCACGACGATTTCGGCGTAGCCGCGCTCCCGCTCCGCTAGGGAATGGAGAGCGTTTCTTTCGGCGCCCAGCATTCCCCATCCCAGCAGAACGACCGCGATAGTCGCCGCGAACGCGCCGATGACGACTTTCCTGCAAGCGTCTTGCATACGCCGGATAGCGATCAGCGCGCCGGCCGGAGCCGCGAAGAACGTCAGAATCCAGAGCAAGGCGGCGGGGCCAACCCAGAACAGCCAAGCGGCCAAGCCCGCCGACGCTCCAACAGCGGCTGCCCCGATGGTCGTTCGCGCAACCGGAGACTCCATTTTGCGGAGCGGCCATGCGTTGAGCGCCGCTCTGCGCGCGAGAACGGCTATCGCCGACCAGCCAAGCGCGGCCCAGAAGACGCCCCATGCCCAAACGGGCAGGAGCAGCGCGGCGGAAGTGAGCGCCCCTGCTATTCCGCCGAGCGACGGGTCCATAGTGAGTTGGATAAGCAGCGTGAATTGGGCGGCCCACACGAGGGCGTAGCAGACCAGTCCGATGACGAGCGGGCAGGGGAATGGCCCAACGCCGCCCTTGTAGTACCAAGCCTCCGGCGGGGCGGACTCGACCGGAGCGGCGTGGACTCGCCTGAGCGTCTCCCACATAGCGTCACGCAAGCGGCTCATTATCGCCCTACGGCCGCGGGCTTACGACCGGCGTACAGACCTCGCCGCCGCCGCGAACGTCCACGCAGGCGCGCAGCAGAATGTTCGCGTCCGCGAGGTCGGCTTTCGTTGGGACATAGCGATAGGTGTAGCCCTCCGTCTCCGCCGATTCCCTATGCGGGCTGTGGGGAACGTCGGCCCACGACGCGCCTCCGTCGGCGGAGCGGCGCCATCGCCACGGGGCGAGGTAGGCCCCGCCGGTTTCGTATGGCTTGAGCGCGCGCCGTTCAGGGCCTTTGATCAAACACGCGCTGAGGTAATCCGGCCGCGCCGCCATAATCGCCTCTTGGGAGAAGCGCAGATATGCGCCGTAAGATGGAATTCCCCAGATGTTATTGACCCGCACTCTCGCGCTGTGCTCCCCGTCATCGAGAATCTCAATGTCCGTGATCCCCGCCGCATAGTCAATGAGACGCCCACTTTTCAAGGAGCGGCTTCGCGGATGGAAGCCGAAGTCGCAAGGATATTGACCCCCAGCGTTCGCAAGCGACTCGGCGTAAGGGCGTTCTTCCTCGGTGAACGCGCCGCTGTCGACGTTCGCTATGACCCATCCGGAAACGATGGCCGCAAGGACGACCGCCAGCGCGACGACGGCGGCGCCCCGGCCAAACTCGGTTAGACGCCTAAAGAGCGTAACGGCGGTTGCAGGCGCGATCAGGAAGACGGCTATCCGAAGGCCGTCTTGCAAGTCAAGTTCGGGCGTGGGCTGGATCCAATTCTCCAACGCGAACGACTCTGTTAAGGCGCCCGCGACGACGATGGCGGCGACGGCGAACCACGCGGCGATCATCCGCCTGGAGGCGTGGAACGCATAGATTCCGATTCCAAGCAACGCCAGCGCGGCGTGCGCGGACTGCCATGCCCACGAGGGCGCAATCCGTAGCAGGGAACTCATCGCCCCGGACAGGCCGCCAACCGACGGGTCCGCGTCGAACTGCAGGAGAATGACCGCCTGCGCGGTCACCGCCAGCAGGTAAGGCCCCGCGCCGCAGCATCCGCAAGCGTTGGAATCCGAGTCGTCCGCGTCGACGGGCCGCCCCGCTGGAGGCGGGGCGGGCGCGCGCCGCGGCGCGGCATGCGCGCGCCTGAACGCGCGGGCCGTGTCCCGAAGAGCGTTACGCAAGCGGCTCATTATCGCCCTACGGCCTCGGGCTTACGCCCGGCGTACAGACCTCGCCGCCGCCGCGAACGTCCACGCAGGCGCGCAGCAGAATGTTCGCGTCCGCGAGGTCGGCTTTCGTTGGAACGTAGCGATAGGTGTAGCCCGCAGTCTCCGCCGGAGCGTAGCGATAAGTGTAGCCCGCCGATTGCGTATGAGGGTTGTGGGGAACGTCGGCCCACGACGCGCCTCCGTCGGCGGAGCGTTGCCATCGCCAGGGGGCGCGTCGCAGGCGCGCATTATCGCTCGAGCACGCCCCGACGTAGTCCGGCCGGACGATAGTCGTCGTTTGCTCGGCGAAGTAGACGACCGCTCCGTAGGAAGGCAGCGGGCTGATCGGGCCGCTTATGTGAACGCGCGCTTTGTAGAGACCGTCCGTTTGACGCTCAACATCAACGACTCGAAACACATAGTCGTGCACGCTCCTCGCAAGAAAGCTCCGGGTCCGGCGAAAACCGAAGTCGCAGTTGTAGCCGCTGGTCTTCGTAAGATAGTTAGCGTAGGAGCGCTCATCTTCCGTCAGCGGCTTGATGGCAATGACCAGGGACGGAGCGAACCACCCCGCGACGATGAGCGCCGCCGCCGCTCCGAACGCGGCGAACGCCGCCCTCTTGTAGGCGGCGGACAGGCGGTCAATGACGACGACCATCGCCATCGGAGCCATGAAAAACGATGTTGCCCAAATCCCCAAAGAATCCGGCGACGAGTACAGCCATGCGAATAAGGCGGCGCTCGCGCTCAACGCAACCGCCGCCCCTGCGACGCGGGCGGGCGGCGCCTTCCGAATGGACGCGGGCAGCGCCTTGAAAAGAATTGCCATTGCGTAGGCCGTCCCCAGCCAGCCGAGCGTCCAATAGAGGGCGGTCCAGCCCCAGAGAGGCATCGTCCGCGTGGCGGAACTGATCAACCCTGACAGGCCGCCGACCGACGGCTCGACGCTCCACTGCAGACAGAATATCGTTTGCGCGGCCATCCAGAGCGCGTAGTGGCCCAGCCCGACGAGGCCCGGACAGCGAACCGGCCCAACGCCGCCCTTGCGGAACCAAGCCTCCGGCGGGGCGGGCTCGAACGGCGCGGTATGGACTCGCCTGAGCGCGTCGGCGTCGAGCCAAGAATCAGAGGGAGGAATCACCGCGCGCCTACCGCGTTCGCAGCCGGCGCGCGGCGGCGTATGCTCGTGGGCGTCGGGGCATGCTGCGGAGCGCTCCTCTGGGTCATCGTCGGCAGAGGCGAATCACTAGCGTGAGCGTATCACTCACTAGACGTTGGCGTAAGGGGGCGTGTACGCAGGGGGCCGCAGGCGGCCTTTGCGTAACTCCCGTAGCCCGGTAGGTTCCCGCTTTCGCGGGAATGACGTGGCGCGTGGAGTCAACGGGAGACGAGGCGCCTGCGCCTCGTCCGGCGCTGTCGCGCCGACTGGATTCCCTGGATTCACAAACGAAGCGCAACGCCAGAGCAAGGTGGTGGAGCCATGGGATACCGACACATCGACATCGAGGAACGCTGCGCGATTGCCCGCCTATACCAAGAGGGGCGCCCGATCCGGGAAATCGCTACAAATCTGGATCGCTCGCCATCGACGATCTCTCGCGAGATCAACCGCAACGCGATGAGCGCGGGCGAGTACAAGGCTGCCAAGGCGGACGAGAAGGCGCGGGCGCGGCGGTGGAAGGGCCCCCGCCTCGACCGCGACGATCTCCTGCGCGAGGCCGTCCTGCGCCGCATGGCGTGGGGCGCGTCGTCGCCGCAAGTGTCCGGCCGCCTGGCGTTGGAGATGGGGAGGCCGGTTATCTCGCATGAGAGCATCTACCGGTTCATCGCGGCGCAGGTGAAGAGGACGAAGGACTACGACTGGCGGAACTTCCTGCCGAAGAGGAAGGCGACGCGGGGGCGCCGCTCGCGCAAGGGCCGCAGTTCCGCCCTGTTCATCAAGGCGAGGCGGCCTCTGTCGGAGCGGCCTGCTAGGGCGGCGGACCGGGTTGAGTTCGGCCACTGGGAGGCGGACACGATGCTGTTCGGGGTGAAGAAGCAGGCGCTGTTGGTCCTGCACGAACGGGCGTCGCGGCTCACGCTCCTGCAGCGGCCGGAGAACAAGGGCGCCGAGGCGGTTGCGCGCGCGATGCTGGCCGTGATGGGGACGCTGCCGATGGAGATGCGGCGGAGCGTGACGTTCGACAACGGGACGGAGTTCGCCCGGCATCACGAGTTGCATGAGTTGGGAGTTGAGACGTTCTTCTGCGACGTTCGGTCGTCGTGGCAGAAGGGGGGAGTGGAGAACGCGATTGGGCGTCTGCGGCGGGAGTTGCCGCGGAGGACGAACTTGGACGGCGTGCCGGACGAGGAGTTGACGTTGTGCGCGTCGCGCTACAACAACACGCCGCGCTCGGCGCTGGGCTACCAGACGCCGTCTGAGGTATTCTGGGGTCGTCCGGAACTGTTGCGCTTCCAGTGTGAATCCACATTCCCGCCTACGCGGGAATGGAGTAGGCCATCGTTAGCGCCATTCATCCGCAATCGTCGCCCGCGTCCCCTACGCCGCCCTGCCCGCGTAGCCGCGAATCCAGTCGGCGCAAAGCGCCGTCTCCCTCCCTCTCCTTCTGGAGACCTTTGCATAACCTACCGTCATTCCCGCGTAGGCGGGAATCCAGGCGGCGCGAAGCGCCGCTCCTCTCCTACCTAAGCGCCCCGTCATTCCCGCGAAAGCGGGAACCTACTGGGGCAGAGGAGTTATGCAAAGGTCTCTTCTGGGAGAGGGCAGCCGCGAAGCGGCGGGTGAGGGTTGCCGCCCTGCCCGCGAAGAGGGAGCCTCCTAGGCGCAAGGAGCGATGCAACAGCATCCGCCGCCGATGATACCACGCCTGCCCCGCCGCTTGCCCGATCCGCCGCCGTCCGCGTAGGATTGGACGCAAATCGGGCGCGGACGCGCGGCCCGCAGGCGGAGTCATCGCAATGGGCAATCCGAGAGCGGACTTCATTCCGATCACGCAGCGGCCGCGGCTGGAGTTGCCGCGCGGCGCCCGCGTCGCGGCGATGATCGTAATGAACGTGGAGCAGAACGAGTTCGACCACTTCGTCGGACGCCCCCTCAATCCGCAGGCGCCGGGCCGCGAGCGCCTGCCCGACGTGCCGAACTTCTCCTGGTTCGAGTACGGCCTGCGCGTCGGGTTTTGGCGGATGCTCGACGTCTGCCGCAAGATGAGCGTTCCCATCACGATGGCGCTCAACGGCTCGGTCTGCGACTCGTATCCGCAGGTCGCCGAGGCCGCGCTCGACGCGGGATGGGATGTCGTGGGGCACGGCTACCACCAGCGGCCGCTGTCGGTCGAGGAGGACGAGCGCGCCGCGGTGCGCCGGGCGCTTGACGCCATCGAGTCGTTCACGGGCTCGCGCCCGAAGGGATGGCTCGGCCCCGCGCTCGCCGAAACCGCCGACACCCCGGAGACGCTCGTCAGCGAGGGCGTCGAGTTCGTGCTCGACTGGGTGAACGACGACCAGCCCTACGAGTTGAAGGTCGCCAACGGCAGGTTGCTGTCCGTTCCCTACTCCAACGAGCTGAACGACATCGGCGTCTACGTGCGGATCGGCCAGCCCGGGCGCGCGCTCTTCGACCGCGTGGAGGACCACCTCGACACGCTCATCGGCGACGAGCCGGAGACGGCGAGGGTCATGGCGATTGGCCTGCACCCGTTCGTGATGGGGCAGCCGCACCGCTTCCCGTACTTCGTCAAGATATTGGAGTTGATTATGAACACGCCCGGCGCGATTCCGATGACGGCGACCGAGATCCACCGCTGGCATCGCGAGCAGACCCAGCAGGCTTCCGCGTAGGCGGGTAGGGCGGCGCAAGGAGGCGCGACGGCTGGATTCCCGTCTATGCGCGCGGGCGGCAAGTTACGCAATGTCTCCATCGCAGACCGCTAACGCGTCGGAACGCATCCGAGCGCATCGCGCCCCAAGCGCCTCGCCCGCCGTGTTAGGATTGACGCAATGCGTTCTCCCCGCTCGTTGCGCTCCGTCCTACTCCCCGCGTTCGCGCTTGCCGTCATCGCCGCGCTCGCCGGATGCGGAGGGGGCGGGGAAGCGCCGCCGATGGAGGAGCCGCTCACCGGCCTCATCGCCATCAGCAGCGGACGCTCCGCAACTTGCGCGCTTCAGGCGGACGGCTCGCCGGTCTGCTGGGGCGGAACCAGCGGGGAGTGGAGCCTGCCCGAAGGGCGGTTCGTCGACGTCAGCGTCCGAGGCGGGTACGAAGGCGAGGCGACGGTCGTCTGCGGTCTCCGCGAATCGGGAGAGGTCGTTTGCTGGGGAGACGAGGCGTCAGTCTCCGCGTCCCCGCCGGAGGACGAGCGGTTCACGGCGATCAGCGGAACGTGCGGGATACGTCAAAGCGCGGGGGACATTGCCTGTTGGGGCGTCGACGGGCAATACGAGGTCGCGTTGTCGCCCGAAGACTACGGAGAGAATCGGCGGTTCGTCGCGATCAGCGGACAAAGCCCTCGACTGTGCGTCCTCTTGGATGACGGCGAGGCCGCTTGCGCTTGGGACGCGGTGGACGGGCGATTCGCGTCGGTAAGCGCGGGCGGGGGGCTCAGTTGCGGCCTTCGCAAGGAGGACGGGGCGCCTGTTTGTTGGGGCAGCCAGGATATTCTTGAACGCTACCCGCCGCCTGAGGGCGAGAGTTTCGCCGCCGTGAGCAGCAGCCCCTCCCTTGACTTTGCTTGCGCGCTCCGGCCGGACGGCTTGGCCGCCTGCTGGGGATTCGATATGTACATCGGCGCGACCTTGCCTCCGGCGGATGAGCGGTTCTCCGTCATCAGCGCGGGCGACTACCATGTCTGCGCGATTCGCGTTTCGGACGGCTCGCCGTCGTGCTGGGGAGCGGGGCAACCCACGTGGGACCTCGGCCAGGCGTCTCCGCCGGGCGGCGACCGCCCGCAGCCGCGGCTGCCGGAGGACGGAAGATTCACCGCCATCAGCGCGGGTTATTTCTATGTTTGCGCTCTCCGGCCCGACGGCGCGCCCGTTTGCGCGGGGAGAGGCGATTTCGGCGGCGGAAGGCCGCCAAGCAACGAGTCGTTGACCGCCGTCAGCGTTGGGGCCAGCCACACTTGCGGGCTCCGCCGAGACGGCTCTCCAATCTGCTGGGGCAACGTTGGACAAAGCAAACTCAATTCGGAGCCAAACCCTTCCATTTGGGGCGCCGTGGCGGGCGGCGAACCCCTCGATGTTTCATGGCCGGAGGGCGAAACGTTCACGGCTGTCAGCAGCGGGAACGTTCACGCGTGCGCGCTGCGCGAGGACGGAACGCCCGTTTGCCGGCTAACGTACACGCCCGGGGATGACTACGATTTCAGTCTTCGCGACCCGCCCGACGGCGAGAGGTTCGCAAGCATCAGCAGCGGGAGTTGGTACACCTGCGGTTTGCGGGCGAATGGATCGCCGCTGTGCTGGGCGTCGCTCGAGGGCGAAGACGTCGGCGAACTCCCTGATTTCGGCCCGCCGGAAGAGGAGCGGTTCACCGCCATCAGCAGCGGAGACGCGCATGCCTGCGCTTTGCGCGAGGACGGGTCCGCCGCGTGCTGGGCAATGACCGAGTTCGCCGATGACGACGCAACGGGCGATTGGGAAGTCCACGACGTAGGGCAAACCGATCCGCCCGAGGGCGAAACCTTCACCGCCATCAGCAGCGGAAGCGAGCATACCTGCGCGATCAGAACAAACGGCTCGCTCGTCTGTTGGGACGATAATTTCGCGGAGTCGGCGTTGCAAACGCTCAATCCGGAAGATCGATTCATCGCCGTCAGCGTGGGCTTTCACCGCGTTTGCGCCTTGCGCGAGGACGGCTCGCCGGTGTGCTCGGACATAATAGGCGCTCTAATCCAGGCTAGCGTGCCCAAGTCTCCGGCCATTCAGTGAGCGCGGTCACCCCCGAAACGCGCCGTCCTCCCCGACCAGCCCCTCCGCGACCAGCGTCACGCGCCGCTTGCCCTCCTCGACCGCGCCGATGACTTGCGCCTCGCCGCCCGCCGACGCGATCGCCTCGAGCGCGACGTCGGCGGACGCTTTCGGAACGACGGCGCAGAAGCCGACGCCCATATTGAATACGCGATGCATCTCCGCCAGGGAGACGCTCCCCTCGCGCTGGACGGCCTCGAAGATCGGCGGAGGCGGGGGCAGCGCGTCCAGCCGGTACGCCGCGTCCGCGTCCAGCCGCAGGAGATTCAGCAAGCCGTCGCCGGAGATATGCGCCAAGCCGCGAACCGGAACGCCCGCATCCAGCATCGCGAGAACCTCTGGGACGTAGATATGCGTTCGGCGCAGCAACTCCTCGCCGACGGAGCGCCCGCATTCCGGCAGACGGCGCGCCGCCGCTTCCGCAAGGTCGCCGCCGCCGAGCAGAACGCGCCGCGCGAGCGTGAGGCCGTTGGCATGAATCCCGTCGCTGGCGATCCCGATCACGACGTCGCCCGGACGGATGGCCGCCCCGGTGATCGGCGCCGCGCCGCCCTCCAGCAGGCCGATGCAGGCCGCCGAAATATCGAATGCGTAGCCCTCGCGCGGGCCCGTGAGCGTGTCCGGGTGCTGCGAAAGTTCGCCCCCGACGATGGCGGCGCGGGCGCGCTCGCAGGCGTCGCGCATGCCCTTCCCAAGCGCGGCGAGCATAGCCGGATGCGGATACTGCAGCGCGACGTAGTCCACGAGCGCGACGGGCCGCGCGCCCGCGCAAACGACGTCGTTCACGTTCACCGCGACCGCGTCCCAGCCGATGGATTCGTAGTCGCCCGTGATCTGCGCCAGCGCGCTCTTGGAGCCGACGCCGTCCGTCGAAATCGCGACGGAGAGGCCGCCGGGGAGCGGCAGGACGGCGGTGAAGAATCCGTTGGGCGCGATGGAGCGCCCGGCGCTCCCCGCGAAGCCGGCGGTCTCGCCCGTCCAGCGCAGCAGACCCGCGAGGCCGCGGGCCGCGGCGTCCGTGTCCACGCCGGCGTCCGCGTAGGTTCGCCCCGCGTTCGCGCCGACCGGGGGAACGCCGCGCGCGTCAGCCATGCGGCGCTCTCGCGGCTTGGGCGACCGCCTCGCCCGCCGCGCGCGTTCCGCCGACCGGCCGTCCCTGCTCCCCGACGACGAGCGCGCCGCTCAGCAGGGCTGCCTCCACGGCGCGGCGCGTCCGCTCCGCCGCCCCGCGCTCGCCGAGATGGTCCAGCATCATCGCCAGCGCGAGGATTTGGGAGATTGGATTCGCCTTGTCCTGTCCCGCGATGTCGGGCGCGGAGCCGTGGATCGGCTCGAAGTACGCATGCTCGTCCCCGACGTTGGCGGACGGGCAGAGGCCGATGCCGCCCGCCGTTCCGCCGCCGAGGTCGCTCAGCACGTCGCCGATGAAATTCTCCATCACGAGAACGTCGAACTGCTGCGGGCGCGCGACCAGCGCCTGCGCCGCCGCGTCCGCGTACAGATGCTCGGCGCGGACGTCCGGGTATTCCTCCGCCGTCTCGTCGAACACGCGGCGGAAGAACGCGAGCGACGGCAGCACGTTCGCCTTGTCGACGCACGTCACCTTGCGAACGCCGTCCGCCGGGGCGCCGTTGCGCCGCCTCGCCGTCTCGAACGCGCGGCGCGCCACGCGCTCCGTTCCCTTGCGCGTGATCATCATCGTGTCCGCCGCCGCCGTCTCCGTCCGAACGCCCTTCCCCCGCGACAGATACAGCCCTTCCGTGTTCTCCCGGACGATCACGTAGTCCACCTCGCCCGGCTCCGCGCGAATGGGCGCGGGAACGCGAGGGAGCAGCCGGATGGGGCGGATGTTCGCGTAAGCGTCCAGCCCCGAGCGGAGGACGCCGCCGAGCACGCCGGCCTCCGTGCCGTCCGGCAGCCGCGCGTCGGGCAGGCCGACGGGCCCCTTCATCGCCGCGTCCGCCGCCTTGATCGCCGCGAACGACTCGGCGGAGAGATTTTCGCCCGTCTCCTGGTAAAGGGCCGCGCCGCCGCGCCGGAAGTCCAAGTTCGGATGAAAGCCGCCGTCCGCCTCCTCGACCGCCTCCAGAACGCTCATCGCCGCGGCGACCAGTTCCGGCCCGATGCCGTCGCCCTCGATGACGACGACGTTATGGACGCGCTTGGCGGCGGCGGTCATGCGGCGAGTATAGCAAGGCGCGGCGCTCGCGGCGCGGCGGAGACATGCATAACCTGCCGCCTGCCAGGTTCCCGCTTTCGCGGGCAGGGCGCGGCCCCGGGGTTGGTTTGGGGACGGGGCGCGTTGCGCCCTGTCTTGCGCTGCGTGGGGTTTGTCGTCATGGCTCACCAGCCTACGAGGATGGGCGATGGGGCGGCGGGGCAACCCTCACCCTGGCCCTCTCCCGGCGGGAGAGGGAATTCGGCATCGTCGTCGTCCCTTGGGCGGGGAGGGAGGGGGACGCCGGCGGGGTCGCGGGGGCGTAGGAAGGGCTCGTTGCCCGTCCAGATTTGGAGGGACGGCGGGCGCATGAAGGCTAGCGCTAGGGCGTCGGCGCGGTCGGGGGACGGGATGCCGCGCTTGCGCGTCTCGCGTTTGCTCTCGAGTTTGACCTGGCCGGAACTGGAGACGTCGTAGCGGAGGGAGAGGAGTTGCGCGGCTAGCGTCTCGTCGTTGGGGAGCGCGATGAGGCGGTCGTTCATTAGGCGGCGCAACTCCCAGAAGATCTCGGAGCGGAGGTTGGCGAAGCGGGTCGGATGGGGCGCTCTTCGTCCGAATTGGACGCCGTAGACTGGGGCGCCGGTTTCCTTGAGGCGATCGCAGACTCCGCCGCCTACGCCGTTCTCGTCTACGAAGATCGCCTCGGCGCGCAGTTCGCTGGCCATGAGCGCGGCCTCGCCGGCTACGCGCATCGTGTCCATCTCGCGCCCCAAGGATTTCGTTGCGATGACGCGCTGGCCTTGTCTTGCGATGAGGACGGACTTGTCCTCGCCGAATCGCGCTACGTCGACGCCGAGGTAGACGGGCTCGCGAGCGTCCTCTTCCTCCGTTGGGGCGCCGTCGCCGGCGGGCGCGGAGTCCGCCATTGCGTCGTCCACGGCTGCTCTGCCGACGAGGGAGTCGTCGAGGGCGTCGGGGAAGACCGCGTTGACGGACGCTGCGAATTTCGGGTGGTCGGCGCCCCAGTCGCGCTTGCGGTCGGCGATGTCGTCCGCGTCGATCAAGCCCGGAATTGGCGTCGCGCCGTCCATCAAGTTGGGGGTTTCCGATGCGGGAATGCGGAGGGTTTTGTAGTGGTCGGCTTTGCCGTGGTGGGAGTCGTAGAACTCGCCGCTGGTGGAGAAGGCGTTGCCGACGAGGATGGTTTTCTTGGCGTTGAGGCGGCGGGCGGCGTCGAAGTGGGACTCTTCCACCGCGTGGGCTTCGTCTACGATGAGCATGAGTTCCGGCGAGTGGAAGCCGAGGATGTTCTCCGGCTTGTTGGTGGAGAAGGCGATGGCGAAGCGCTCCGGGGAGATTTCGTAGCGCGACTGCGTGAGTTTGCCGGACAACTCGACGGAGGCTTGCGCGACGGCGGACGCCATTTCGGGCCAGAGGATGCGCTCGATCTGCCGCTGTGTTGGGGCGATGACGACGACTTTGGCGCGGGGGCGGGTTTCGACCCACCAGAGGATGAGGCGGGCGAGCGTCCAGTCCTTGCCGGAGGCGTTGCAGCCGACGACGGAGACGCGGCGCTCGTTGGCGGCGAGGCGCATCATGTCGGTCTGCTTGGGGTAGGGGGCGCCGGCGTTGGGGAGGGCGTGGGCGACGAATGCGGCGGGGTCGTCGCGGAAGCGCGCGAGGGGGTTGCCCTCACCCTGGCCCTCTCCCAGAGGGAGAGGGTATTTTGGGCGACGCGTGGCGGCGCGGCCTTTGGAAGGCTTGGCGCTGGGGGCGTCGTCGTGGCCTTTGGGAGGCTTGGCGGCGCGGTGGAGGAGGTTGCGGAGTAGTCGCATAGTTGACATTATCGTAGAGTGGCGGGGGATGCGACAAGGGGCAGATGTCACAATTTTGGGATGGGCAGTAGGTTCCCGCTTTCGCGGGCGGGGCGGCAGCCCCAGTAGGTTCCCGCTTTCGCGGGAATGACGTGGCCCCGGGGAGGCTTGGGGACGGGGCGCGTGGCGCCCCGTCTCATGGCGCTTGCGCGCCGACTGGATTCCCGCCTACGCGGGAATGACGGTCATGGAGGGGTAGGTTCCCGCTTTCGCGGGGAGGGCGCGGCGGCGGGGATGGCTAGGGGACGGGGCTTGCGCCCCGTCGTGGCGCTATCGCGCCGACTGGATTCCCGCCTACGCGGGAATGACGGCAGAGAGGGGGGGTAGGTTCCCGCTTTTCACGGGCAGGGGTGAGGCGGCGGGGATGGCTTGGGGACGGGGCGCGTTGCGCCCGTCTCATGGCGCTGCGCGGCGGGTGGGTTCGCGGCTGCGCGGGCAGGGCGGACATTGAGAGGATCCCGCGCAGGCGGAACCACGAAACGGGGTGAGCGCCCCCTTGACCGTCATTCCCGCGTAGGCGGGAAACCAGGAACTTGCGTAGGCTGCCGTAGGCGTTCCCTCTATCCGCAATCGCCGTCCGCGTCCCCTAACCGTCATTCATGCTCCTCTTCTACGAAGAGGAGGGGGCGCTGTCGCCCCGGCTGGATTCCCGCCTACGCGGGAATGACGGGGCAGGGGGGGTAGGTTCCCGCTTCGCGGTCAGGGCGTGGCGGCGGGGATGGCTTGGGGACTGGGCGCTCCGCGCCCCGTCGCGGCGCTATCGCGCCGACTGGATTCCCGCCTATGCGGGAATGACGGTCATTGGGGTGGGTTCCCGCTTTCGCGGGAGTGACGTGGGCGCCTGGGGGGATTAATGGGGACGGGGCGCGGGGCGCCCCGTCGCGGCGCTTGTGCGGCGGCTGGATTCCCGCCTACGCGGGAATGACGGTCGTGGGGGTGCTGTCGCGCCGACTGGATTCGCGTCTACGCGGGAATGACGGGACCAGGGTAGGTTCCCGCTTGCGCGGGAATGACCTGCATCTGGAAAGGAATGACGAGGAGCGCGCTTGCGCGATATGGTTGGGGGCGCGATGAAGGCGGGAGCGCGCTTGTGGGATATGGTTGGGGGAGCGATGAAGGCGGGAGCGGGATGAGGGCTAACGGCTGGCGGGCGCGGCCCGGCGACCGCGTGGCGCGGCGGCCGCGTCAACGAGAGACGGCGCCGGTGCGCGTGCGAACGCCGCGTCCGCGCCGACGAATAACGCTGCCCGCATCGTCGAGCGCGCTGCTGTCGCTCGCAGGCGGATTCGCGCTGCTCATCACGGTCGGGACGGGGCTGCTGATGCTGCCGTGGGCGACGGCGTCGGGGGAGTCCGCTCCGTTCGTGACGGCGCTCTTCACCGCGACGTCGGCGGTCTGCGTCACGGGGCTGGTCGTCGAGTCGAGCGCGGCCTATTGGAGCGGATTCGGGCAGGCCGTACTCGCGGCTCTGATGTTCACGGGCGGGCTGGGGATTATGAGCGCCGGCCTCGTGATGCTCGCGGCGGGCGGGCGGCGCATCACGCTTAATCAGCGGCTGCTCGTCCGCGAGACGCTGGGAGGGGCGGCGCTTGGGAGCGCGTTCCGGCTCGTGCGCTATATTCTCATTTTCGCTGTGGCCGCGCAGGCGCTGGGGTTCGCGCTGCTGTTCGCCCGCCTCATCTTCGCGTATCCGGCGCCGCAGGCGCTCTGGCAGAGTTTGTTTCACAGCGTTTCGGCGTTCAACAACGCGGGATTCACGATTTTCCCCGACTCCGACAGCCTCGCCGCGTTCCGCTCCGACCCGGCGCTGCTGGCGATTATCGGCGGCGGGATCATTCTCGGCGCGCTCAGTTTCTCGGTGGTCAACGAGGTCGCGCGGCGCAGAGGCGTCAGCAGATGGACGCTCGACACGCGGCTGGTGATTATCGGAACGCTTGGGCTGTGGGGCGTGGGCGCGCTGACGATGCTGGCGTTCGAGGCGGGCAATCCGGCGACGCTCGGCGGCATGCCGCTGACGGACCGGATCGTCAACGGGGCGTTTCAGGCGACGACGGCGCGGACGGCGGGGTTCAGTTCCGTTGACTTCGGGCAGGCGGAGGCGGGCTCTAGTTTCCTCTTTATGATTATGATGTTCGTGGGCGGGGCGTCGGGCTCGGTGGCCGGGGGGATCAAGATCAACACGGTGATGGTGATCGTCGTGGCGACGCTGGCGGCGGCGAGGGGGCGTCCGCGGGCGGAGTTCGACCGGCGGGAGATACCCCGGTTGCAGGTTGCGCGGGCTTTGGCGCTGCTTGTTCTGGGCGCGCTTGGGGTGTCGCTGTTCGTCGCGGCGCTCGCGTGGTCGGAGCGCGGGAGCATTCGGGCGGGCGATTTCGCGTTCGTCGACGTGATGTTCGAGGCGGTGTCCGCGTTCGGAACGGTGGGGCTTTCGCATGGGATAACGCCCGACCTTTCGACGCCGGGGAAGATTATCGTGACGCTTGCGATGTACGTTGGGCGGCTTGGGCCGCTGACGATCGCGCTTGGTTTGGCGCTTCGGGAGCGGCGAGCCGTGTACCGCTACGCTGAGGAACGGGTTAGAATCGGGTGAGAGGAGCGCGATGCCGCATCAGGTGGCCGTCATCGGCATGGGCAGGTTCGGGATCAGCCTGGCGCAGGAGTTGTACCGCGTCGGGCACGACGTGCTCGCCGTCGACAAGGACGAGTCGCTGTCGCAGATGATGATGGGGCAGGTGACCTACTCCGTCACCGGCGACTCGACCTCGATGGAGTTCCTGGAGGAGGTGGGGATTCGCAACTTCGACACGGTGGCCATCGCCATTGGAACGGACTTGCAGTCGAGCGTGCTGACGACGGTGCTGGTGAAGCAGACGTTCGAGGCGAAGCACGTGCTTGCGCGCGCGATCAGCGACATTCACGGCAAAACGCTCTCGGCGGTGGGGGCGGACCGCGTCGTGTACCCTGAGCAGGAGACCGGGGTCCGCGCGGCGCACAGCCTGTTTCAGCGCGACGTGTTGGAATATATGGAGTTGACGGCGGGCTTCGGGTTCAGCAAGGTGAGCGTTCCGCAAGCAATGGCGGGAATGACGCTGGAGCAGGCGGGGCTGAGCACGGCGCGCGACAAGTACGGCGCGGCGGTCGTCGCGATCCGGAGAGGCCGCGAGCCGATCCTGTCGCCGTCGAAAGACGAGACGCTGAGCGAAAGCGACGTGCTCGTCCTGGCGGGCAGAGAGGACGCGCTGGAGCGCTTGGGATTGTGAGCATGGACAAGATCGAAAGCGCCCTCGCGGTCGTTTCGGGCGCGCCGACGGACGAGCAGGTCATCTCCGCGGCGCGCGACTTGACGCGCCATTGCAAGGGCCGGGTTTGGGCGGTCTACGTCATTGAGGTTCCCCCGACGCTGCCGGTCGACGCGGAGACTCCGGCCGCGACCGCGCTCGGCGAGGACGTTTTGGAGCGGATGGAGGAGCGGGGGCGCGCGCTCAAGACGAAAGTCGAGGGCTACATTCTGCAGGCGCGGGACACCGGCGCGGCGGTCGTCAGGGAGGCGGTCGAGCGCGGAGCGGACGTGACGGTCATCGGCATGCCCTACGCCGAGCGCTACGGCAGCCCCTGGCTGGGCGAGACGGTCCCCTATCTGCTGCGGCACAGCCCGAACCGCGTCGTCGTCTGCCGCGACCGGCAGCCGGACCCGGAGGGCGCGTAGCGATGGACCGGCGCGTGATGATCGTGGGCTGCGGGCGGCTCGGCGCAAGCGTCGCCGCCTCCCTGCTCGAGCGCGGCGACCGCGTGACGATATTGGACACGGACGCGGAGAACTTCCGCCGCCTCCGCCCGCATCGGCATCTGAAAATGCACCTCGGCGACGGCGTTTCGCATGAGACGCTGCGGAGCGCGGGGATCGAGTCGGCGGATGCGTTCGTCGCGGCGACGGGGCAGGACACGACGAACGCCCTCGCCGCGCAGTCCGCCCGCGTGACCTTCGGCGTCGCCAACGTCGTCTGCCGCATCAACGACCAGGTCCGGAGCAAGATGTACGAAGAACTCGGGCTGACGACGGTGAGCCCCAACCAGGCGGTCCTGAACTTGATGCTCAATGCGATGGAGTCGTAGCGATGTACGTCATCGTCATTGGGGCGGGGAAGATCGGGTATTACCTGACGCGGGCGCTGCTCTCCGCGAGCCATGAGGTCACGCTGATTGAGCGCGACGCCATCGCCGCATCCGCGGCCGCCGAGGAGTTCGGCTCCATCGTCGTAACCAGCGACGGCACCGAGCCGTCCGTGCTCGAAGAGGCGGGCGTGAGGCGCTGCGACATTCTCATCTCCACGAGCGGGCGCGACGCGACGAATCTGACCGCGTGCCAGGTGGCGAAGCGTTGCTTCGACGCGCCGCGAACGGTCGCCGTGGTCACCGACCCCGACCACGTGCCGCTCTTCCGCGATTTGGGCGTCGACGTTACGATCAGCACGACCGAACTCATCCTTTCGCACGTCGAGGAGGAGTTGACCGGGGGGCCGTTCGCGCACATTCTGCCGATGCAGGGCGGAAGCCGGGGCATCGTCTCCATCCGCGCGCCCGACGACGCCCCGGTCGTGGGGCGCGCCGTCTCGCGGCTCAGCCTGCCGGAAGGAACGCTTTTGGTCGCCGTCGTCCGCAAGAACGGCGACCTCCAACCCGCGCTCGCCGACCCCGAAATTGCGCCGGGCGACGAGATTGTGGCGATCACGCCGCCGGAGAAAGAAGACGATCTGTGGCGCGCGCTCACAGGAGAGGCGAAACGATGAAATTGGCCTACCTCGGCCCGCCCGGAACGTTCTCCGAGCAGGCCGCTCTGAACTACGCGGGGGACGCGGAACTCGTGGAGCGCTCCTCCATCTCCGCCGCCGCCCACGCCGTGCTCTCCGGCGACGCCGACGAGGCGGTGTGCCCCATCGAAAACAGCCTGCAGGGCGCCGTCACCGACACGCTGGACGCGCTGCTCTACGAGGACGGCCTGCAGATCCGGCAGGAACTCGGCTTGGACGTCGTCCACGATCTGATGGTGAAGCCGGGCACGGCGCTGGCCTCCGTGAGGCGCGTCTACTCGCATCCGCAGGCGCTCGGCCAGTGCCGCCGCTACTTGGAGCGGCATCTGCCGAACGCGGAACTCGCCGCCGCGCTCAGCACCGCGGGCGCGGTCGAGCAGGCGATGGCGTCCGACGAGCCGGCGGCGGCCATCGCGCCCGCCCGCGCCGCCGAACTCTACGGCGCGCAGGTCGTCGCCCCCGGCGTTCAGGACGACGACAACAACGTCACGAGGTTCGTCGTCCTCGCGAAAGACGACCATCCGCCCACGGGGGACGACCTCACGTCGGCGGCGCTGGCGTTCTCCCATGACCGCCCCGGTCAGTTGTTCGGCGTGCTGAGCGAGTTCGCGGAGCGCAACCTCAACCTCACCAAGATCGAGTCGCGCCCCACCCGGCTCGGGCTCGGCAAGTACTACATCCTCATAGACGCGGAAGGGCATCGGAGCGACCCCGTGCTCGCGTCGGCGCTCGACCGCATTCGGGAGCGCGCCTCCCGGCTCGTCGTGTTCGGCTCCTACCCGCGCATGAACATCAAGGCGTATCTGACGTCGCTCGTCCGCGAGAGCGCCGCGCTGCATCGGTTCCGCTCCGAGGAGCAGGCGATGCGCGCCGGCGTCCGCGTGGACGCGCTGCTGCGGGACGGGGAGCGCGAGGTAGGCGTGGCCGTCTGCGCGGGGTCGTCCTACGGGCGGACGCGCGAGACGGCGGCGGAGTTCCGCGAGGCGGGGCTGACGCGGGCGATCTTCGTGTTCGCCGACCCTGCGGTCGCGGAGCGGGCGCAAGCGGCGGCGCGGGAGTGGCCGGACGACCTAGCCGCGTTCTCCGCCTTCACCCTCGCCGACCGGGTTGGGGCCTTGCTGTAGGGAGGGCAGGTAGGCTTCCGCTTTCGCGGGCGGGGCGCAGTAGGTTCCCGCTTTCGCGGGAATGACGAGGCGCCTGGGATCATAGGAGACGGGGCGCGTTGCGCCCCGTCTCATGGCGCTATCGCGCCGACTGGATTCCCGCCTACGCGGGCAGGGCGGTCATGGGTGGGTTCCCGCTTTCGCGGGAATGACGTGGCGCTTTGGGTAGGAGAGGAGCGGCGCTCCGCGCCGACTAGATTCCCGCCTACGCGGGAATGACGGCAGAGGAGGGGGTTCGCGCCTACGCGGGCAGGGCGGGCATGGGGTAGGTTCCCGCTTGCGCGGGCAGGGCGCGGTCGTTACGCGAAAGTCTCGTATATGGCGGGCGCCGCTAGCCCCTAGACGCAATTGGGGCGGTTGGCGTAAGATGGTCGCCGTCGGCGCTGCGATAACCGGATCGGCAGCGTCTCGTTAACATCCGATGACGGAATCTCCATCCGCCGCGCGGACGGCAAGCAGAGGCCGCCGGAGCAAGCGCGCCCGGCAAGGCCGCGTGCTCGCGCTCCAAACGCTCTACGAGCACGATCTCACCGGCCACGATTGGCGGGCCGCCCTCGCTGCGCGGGCCGAGGAATCGCGCGCATCCGATGAGGCGCGGGCGCTCGCGGAGGGCTGGGTGCAAGGCGCGCTCGCCTGCCAAGAGGAACTGGACGCTTTCATCAGCCGCCACGCTCCCCTTTGGCCGGTCGAGCAACTCGCCGCGGTTGACCGCGCCATTCTGCGGCTCGGACTCTACGAGTTGCGGGAGGGATCGCCGACTCCGCCGCTCGCCGCGATCAACGAGGCGGTGGAACTGGCCAAAGCCTTCGGCGGGGAAAGTTCCGGGAGATTCGTCAACGGCTTGCTCGGCGCCTCTTACGACCGGCGCCGCGGCGCAACACCCTCCGGCTGAGGAACAACAGATATGGCGACCGTTTACGACCGCGTGAAGAAGGTGGTGGTGGACAGGCTCGGCGCCGACGAGGCCGCCGTCACGATGGAGGCGTCCTTCGTTGACGACCTCAACGCCGACTCCCTCGACCTCGTCGAGTTGATTATGGCCTTCGAGGAGGAGTTCTCCACTACGGACGCTCCGATCAAGATCCCCGACGAGGAGGCGGAGGGCATCCGCTCCATCCAGGACGCCGTCGACTTCATCAAGGCCAAGGGCGTCTCCGACTAGAGGGGCGCGGCTATGCCCGACCTCGAAACGCTGCGCGAGCGGATACGCGCCTGCGCCGAGTGCCCCCTCCACGCCGGGCGCGAGAACGCCGTGCCGGGCGAGGGCGACCCGCGCGCCGAATTGATGTTCATCGGCGAAGGACCGGGCTTCAACGAGGACAGGCAAGGCCGTCCGTTCGTCGGTCCCGCCGGGCAGTTCCTCGACGACCTGCTCCGCTCCATCGGCCTCAGGCGCGAGGATGTGTTCATCACCAATATGGTGAAGTGCCGCCCTCCCAACAACCGCGACCCCTTCCCGGGCGAGATCGCCGCCTGCTCCCACTATCTGGACGATCAGATCATCGCCATTCGCCCGAAGGTGATCGTTCCGCTCGGGCGCCACGCTCTCGCGCGGTGGTTTCCCCGGGACTCCATCAGCAAAGTCCGCGCCCGGCCCCGCGTGTTCGACGGCGTGACGATCTTCCCGCTCTACCATCCCGCCGCCGCGCTGCACAACGGCGCGCTTCGGACGGCCATAGAGGCCGACTTCGCCAAACTCGGCGAACTCCTGCGCCAGCCCGCGTCCGGCGGCGAGGACGAGCCCGCCCTCCTCTCCGCGCCCGAAGGCTCCCAGCAGACGAGCATGTTCTAGGATGCACCCTCCGCTGCGCGTCATTCCCCTCGGCGGACTCGGCGAGGTCGGCAAGAATATGCTCTGCGTCGAGTGCGGCGACGACATCGTCGTCATAGACGCCGGGCTGATGTTCCCCAAGGCCGATATGCTCGGCGTCGACCTCGCGCTTCCCGACGCGTCGTATCTTTTCGCCAACGCCGACCGCGTCCGCGCCATTCTCGTGACGCACGGCCACGAAGACCACGTCGGCGCGCTGCCCTACCTGCTGCGGAAACTCCCCGTTCCCGTCTACGCGCCGCCGTTGGCGCGCGACCTCATCGAGGTCAAACTGCGCCAGCGCCGCGTGACCGGCTGCGAACTGCATGAGATAGACGCGGGCGGGATCATCCGGCTCGGCGCGGTGGAAGCCGAGTACTTCCGCGTCTGCCACAGCATCCCCGACGCTTGCGGCGTCGCCCTCCGCACCCCGGCCGGGCTCGTCGTCCACACCGGCGACTTCAAGATCGACCATACGCCCGTCGACGGGCGCCCCACCGACCTGCAGCGCCTCGCCCAAATCGGCGCGGAGGGCGTGCTGCTGCTGCTCTCCGACTCGACCTACGCCGAAGTTCCCGGCTACACGCCCTCCGAGAGCGTCGTCTCAACCGCGCTTGATCACGTGATCGGCGACGCGGAGGGGCGCGTGCTCATCGCGACGTTCGCCTCGCTCATCGCCCGCGTTCAGCAGACGCTGGACGCCGCCGCGAAGCATGGGCGCAAGGTCGCGCCCGCCGGGCGCTCGATGATCGACAACGTGCAGATGGCCGCCGCGAAGGGCTATCTGAAGGCGGCGCCCGGCGCCCTCGTCGAACTCCGCGGCCTCGCCGCGCTCCCGCCGGAGGAGCAGGTCATCGTCCTCACCGGGGCGCAGGGCGAGCCCCTCTCCGTGCTCTCCCGCGTCGCCAACAACGCGCACCGCGACATCGCCATTCAGGAGAACGACACCGTCGTCCTCTCCGCGTCCGCCATACCCGGCAACGAGACCGTCATCTCCTCCGTCGTGGACAAACTCGCGCGGCTCGGGGCGAAGGCGCTGACGCGCGCCACCGCGCCCGGCGTCCACGTTCCCGGCCACGCGAGCCAGGAGGAACTCAAACTGATGCTGCGCCTGATGAAGCCGCGGCACTTCGTTCCCGTGCACGGCGAATACCGCATGCTCGCCGCGCACGCCAACCTCGCGCGCCTCGCCGGCGTCGCGCCGGAAAACGTCGTTATCTTGGAGGACGGCGACGTTCTGGAGATCGACGCCGACGGCGCGCGCGTCGTTGACCGCGTTCCCGCGGGGCACGTCTACGTCGACGGCCTCCGGATCTGGGACGTGGGCGGCGCGGTGCTGCGCGACCGGCGGATGCTCTCCCGGGACGGCTTCGTCGTCGTGGTGGTTCCCGTCGACCGCGCCGCCGGGCGGGTCTACGGGGAGCCGGAGATCGTCTCCAGCGGGTTCGCCGCGCCCGGGGAGGAGGGGGACGAATTAATGGAGCGCGCCGCCGCCGTCGCCGCCGAAGCCTTGCGCTCCCCCAACCTCGACCCGCTCGACGAGGACTCCGTAGGTGGCCGCGTCCGCGAAGCGATGGGGCGCTTCCTCTACAAGGAAACGCGGCGCCGCCCGATGATCCTCACCGTGCCGATGGAGGTGTGACGGGCGGGGGGCTTGGGCATCTTCGCCTGGATCCCGCGCGGGCGCGACATCGCTACCCGCCCGCGTATACTGCTATCCACGTTCGGCTCGCCCACGCCCGAAAATTGACGCTCCGTCTCAAATTGATGATGCATACCCGCGAATCCCGGCCGCCCCGAGGCAAGGCCGCTATTCGGCGGTTCGGCTATCTGGCGGCGCTCTCCGCGCCGTGGCTTGCGCTGCTGGGCTACTTGGCGTATGTCTCGCGGTTCCTCACCTACGACGCATTCATCAGTTTCCGCTACGCGCGCAACCTGCTGGAAGGCCACGGGCTCGTCTGGAACCCCGGCGAGCGAGTGGAGGGCTACTCCAACTTCCTGTGGGTCTTGGAGTTGGCGGCGATCTGGGCGGCGACGGGCGTTCCGCCGGAGGACGCCGTATGGTGGTTGTCGGCGGCGTTCACCATTGCGACGCTCGGCGCGATGGCGTGGTGGGCGTGGCGGCTGCCCGGCCTGCGGGACAGATGGCTGGTCTGGTGGATGGCGCTGGGGCTTCTGTGCACGAGCGCGACGTTCGCCAAGTGGACATTCAGCGGCGGGCTGGAGACGCGGCAGTTCACGTTCTTCGTCGTCTTGGCGGTGGTCGCATTGACGGCGCATCGCGGGAGTCGGCGAGGGTTGCTTGTCGCGTCGTTCAGCCTTGCGCTTGCGTCGCTGACGCGACCGGAGGGGCCGCTGATCGCGGCGTGCTGCTTTGCGTGGTGGGCGGCGCAAGAGTTGGCGGACGGAGAGCGAGGCGGCGGCGTCCGAGTATGGGCGTTGGATGCGCTGCGCCGAATTGATTGGCGCGGGGCGCTGGCGCTGGCGCTGCCGTTCCTGCTGATCGTGGGCGCGCACTTTCTCTGGCGCTACTCCTACTACGACGAATGGCTGCCGAACACCTACTACGCGAAGTATGTTCGCCCGTGGTGGGACATCGGGTTACAGTACTTGGCCGCCGCCGGCGTGGAGACGGGGCTATATCTGCTGCTGCCTCTGGGGTTGTGGGCGGCGCTGGGGCGTTGGCGGGAGCGGCGGGACTTGGCCTACGGGCTGCCGCTGCTGATCATTGCGCTGCACGCGACCTACCTTGCGCGGGTCGGAGGCGGCCTCATGGAATGGCGGATGCTGGATTTCTACTGGCCGTTGCTTGCGCTTCCTGCGGCGGATGGGCTCGCGCGGGTCGGCGCGTCCGCAGCGAGGGCAGGAGGCCGTCTCCGCGCTCAGTTGCGGAGGAGGGAAGGCGCTCATGCATTGGAAGGCGGGGAGCATTCGCGCAATGGCCGTTTATGGGCGGTTGCGCTGTTTCTGCCCGTCCTGTTCTACACCGGGGCGATTCAAGGAGCGCTGCTTCGGGCAACGTTGCACCCGGCCGCGCAATCAATCCCGTTGAATGAGCGGCAGCCGGGGTGGATTCCTCCCGCGCCAGGGATGCCCGCGCTCGTCGCGCTCTCCACGAATTTGCGCGAGACGATCAACAACCGCTTCTCCGGCCGCCGCCAAGGCCCGTTCGTCCGCAGGCTGCGTCAAGCGTGGGAGGGTTACGAAGATATGGAGCATGGGCTTATTCCCGACGATGCGGTCGCGCTCGCCAAGGGAGCCGTAAAACCCTACTATTTGCCGGATTTGACGTTCGTGGACTACCACGGACTCAACGACTGGGTTATCGCCCGCAACCCTGTTTCCGCGCCCAACAGCGAGCGCCTATTGGCGCACGATAGAAGACCTCCGCCCGGTTACCTAGAGAAGCGCGGAGTGAACTTCGCCGTCCATCCTCCGGCTCCCAGCGCGGGAGGCGCTCTTTCTACGGGCGCCTACTCCGTAGAATCGAGCCCTGACATATGGATGCCGTTCGACGCCCCGTCTAGAGAATGGGTGGAAGCGCGGTTCGACTCGTTCGTCACCGCCGAAGACCTGCAGGAGTTCGCGAGCGACAACAGCCGACTCCGTCTCGTGGCCGACTCTGAATTCGACGTCTACGCGGCGCCTGTGTCGGATTCTCTGATCTCCGGCGGACGCCGGACGCTCATCTATGTCCGCGAGCCTTGCGCCGAGGAGGACGTCCGCGCCAGGTTCTTCCTGCATCTGCGCCCTGTGGATGAAAACGACTTGCCCGAAGGCCGCCGCGAGTGGGGATTCGACAACCTCGACTTCGCTTTCGCGGACTGGGGGCTCCGGCAAGACGAACGCTGCGTCGCGGTCCGATACTTGCCCGACTATCCCATCGCCTCCGCCAGAACGGGGCAGTTCACAGGCAACGGGCGTATTTGGGGCGCGGAGTTCGCATTGCCGGATAACGGGAGCGAGCAGCCCTCGCGGCCGTTAGCGCGCGCCCGCTAATGGCCGCGCCTACGGCGCGACCATATCCCCCGACACCTTCTTCTTGTAGGAGTTCCACACGCCGTCGCGCGGGGGGTTGCCCCCAATGCGGCGCATCAACTCGTTGAAATGCGGATGCGAGTCTTGCGGCGGCCTGTCGGTGATCTCGTTGACCAGCGCGTCCGGAATGCACGGGTGATCGGAGCCTTTCGCCACAATCGCCCAGTAGTTCATCCGCGCCTGCTCCTCCAACTGGAGCATGCTCACGACGGAGTCCTGCGTGTCCTTGCCCGTCATCGACGCGCCGTGCCCCTGCATGAGGACGAACTTATGCCCGCCGAGCGTATTGGCCAACTCCATTCCCTCCTCGTCGCTCCACACCGTCTTCGTATGGGGGTAGAGGGGGTGAGGCTGCGCCAGCACCATCGGCGCGCCCTCCTGCGCCATCGGCTTGATCGGCTCGCCGAGCACGGTCATCAGCACGACGTTGCGCGGGTGGACGTGCACGACCGACTGGACGTCGGGGCGCGTCTTGTAGATGCAGGAGTGGATCTTCACCTCGGAGCACTGCGTCGAGCGGGCGGGGCCGTCGATCTTGTAGCCCTCGAGGTCGCAGACGATCATGTCGTAGTACTGCATCTCCTCGAGCGCGTCTATCGCGTAGCCGCGGCCCTTCACCACGAACTTGTCCGGCTGGTTGGGAACGCGCATGCTCACGTGCCCCAGCGCGGCGGTCACGCCGGTGGCGAGCCCCATATGGGAGAGGATGCGCGTGGCCATCGCCACTTCGTACTTGATCTCGTCTATCTCGCGCGACATCGCCGTCCCTCCTAACATGATTCCGGAACGTGGTTCGGCGGGATTGTCAACGATTCGCAAGGAAAAATCAAGGGAAGGAGGGCGTCCGCGCCCGCTGCGCGCCGGTTCCCTGGGATCCGCGCCCCGCCGCGTGCTCTAGCCCAATTCCCCCGCGCTCACGCGACCGCCGAGCATGCGGAGATAGTTGGCGGTCGTGGCCTCGGCGACGGCTTCGACGTCCAATCCCTTGAGTTCCGCGAGTTTGGCCGCGACTTGCGGAAGGTGCCAGGGCTCCGTCCGACGGATCGGATTCTTCTTGAACGGCTGCGGGTAGGAGTCGGTCTCGATGACGATGCGGTCGAGCGGGATTTGGGCGGCGGCCTCTTGCAGTTCAGGCAGGCGTAGCAGCGGCTTGGCGAGCGAGATGCGGAAGCCGAGTTCCATCACGCGCTCGGCGAGCGGCAGGCCGCCCTGGAAGTAGTGCCACGCCCCGCCGACCTCGCCGGCGCCCTCCTCGCGGAGGATGCGGAGCGTATCCTCGTCGGCCTCGCGGGAGTGCGTGACGAGCGGCAGGCCGAACTCGCGGGCGAGGCGAATCTGCTTGCGGAAGGCGTCTTGCTGAAGATCGTAGGCGGGCGAGGTCGGCATGTAGTCGAGGCCGGTCTCGCTCCATTCGACGACGCCGGGGCGTGCGGCGAGGCGGCGCAGTTCGGCGAGCGCCGCGTCGTCGAGCCAGCCGTCGAGGTCGGCGGGATGCAGGCCGACTCCCGCGCGGATCCGGGGGCGCTCGTCCGCGAGACCGCAGACGCGCCGGCACGACTCGAGCGTCACGCCCGCTGCTATAATCAGGCCGACGTTGGCCGCCTCCGCGCGCGCCAAGAGCGGATCGAGGTCGGCGGGCGCGAACTGGTCAATGTGCGTGTGGCCGTCAATCAGCGGGCGATTGGAGCGCGGGATTTCAGAGTCGACTGCCTCCATCGTTCGGATTGTAGCCGATAGGCGCCGCCCGCGTGAGGGAAACGCCGCCCCGCGCCGCGCCCGCGCGATCTCCGCGCTCGCGCTGTCCGCATTGGCGCTCGCTGCCGCGTGCGCGAGCCCCGCTCCCTCCGCCGCTCCGTCGTCACCTGCGCCCACGCCGACCGTCGCGCCGCCGACGACGCTGATCCCTACGCCCTCGCCGCCGCCGGCCGGCACGCTGCGCGCGGCGGTCACGGGCGGCGCGCCGCACTTGGATATGCACGCGGCGGTTTCGGAATGGGCGGCGCTGTTCGGCCCCGGCCCCAGCCACGGCCGCATGATGCGTTTCGTCATAGAGCCCGGAGCGCCCCCCACGCTCGAGACGGAGTGCCACCTGTGCGAATCGTGGAGTTTCACGGACGACTCGACCGCGGAGTTCGCTCTGCGGGCGGACGCGGCGTGGCAACCGGCGGAGGGATTCGCGCCGCGCCCGGTCACGCCGCAGGACATCGTGTTCAGCGTCAACCGCCTGCGCGAGCCCGGGCGTCCGCACGCGGCGCTTTTCGACGCCGTCGAGAGCGTGGAGCCGGCGGGCGAGCGCGGCGTCCGATTCAACTTGCGCTACCCCGACCCGGACTTGCCGGCGAAACTGGCGAGCCCTTACGCCGTGATGCTCGCGCCGGAGTCGCTGGACGGCGTGGACGTTCGGACGCAGCCGGTTCCGGGCGCGGGCCCGTGGATCTTTCGGCGGAGCGCGTCCGGCCAGGCGACGCTCACTGCATGGGGCGAGTCGGCGATTGGCGTGAACGCGGAGCGCATCGAGTTTCACCCGGCGGCGAACCGCGAGGTGGCGGCGCGCCTGCTCCTGCAAGGGCGGGTTGACCTCGCGCGGATTCGCGAGGCGGATTGGCCGATGCTCGCGGAAGCGGGGTTTTCCTCGGCGGTCGCGGAGCGTCCCGGCGGCAGGGGCGTTCTCTTTGGGCTGAACGCGGCGCGTCCGCCGTTCGACGACCGCAACCTGCGCCGGGCGGCGTTCCTCGCGCTCTCCCCCGACGCGGCGTTGGAGGAGACGTTCGGCGTCGGGTCGGCGTCGGTCGGCGTTCCCCTCGCGGATGCGCGATGGATCATCGGCGATGACGAATTCGCGTCGGCGTTCGGCGACCCCGAGCGGGCGCGGCGCCTGCTGGAGTCGGCGGGGGCGCCGCGGCGAATCACGCTGGTCGTCGCCAATTTCGGAGAGGCGCACGCGGCGCATGGGCGCATGCTCGGCGCGCAACTGACGGCGGCCGGCTTCGATGCGGAGGTCGAATTGCTGAGCCGCGCGGCGTACCTCCGCCGGGTGTGGGAGGAGCGCGACTACGACGCTTTCGTCGGGCCGATGCCTCCCGCCGACGCGCCCAACGGATTCCTGCTCGGATTGGCGCATTCGCAAGGCGCGTTCAACGTGACGGGGGGCGCGCCGGAGTTGGACGCGCTGATCGAGCGGCAGGCGGTCGAGACGGACGGCGCGGCGCGGGCGGAACTGGCGCGGGAAATTCAGCGGGGCGTTCTGAGCGAGGCGCTGTTCTTTATGGCGGCGGGCGCGGCGGAGCGCTGGGCGTTCAACGCCCGCGTAACGGGCTTCGTCCCCCGCATCCCGATGGGCGCGGGCGACCTCTGGGCGGCGGTGGGCGCGGAGGACGGGGACGGGGCGTAGGCGCGGCTGACCGCCGCGCCCACGCCCGCGAGTGACGAAAGCGCGCGAGGAGTTCGGCGTAAGCCTAACCCTTTGCGGGCTAGGGCTTGCGCTCTTGCTATCCTCAATCGCCGTCGCTGATGATCTC
This sequence comes from Dehalococcoidia bacterium, assembly GCA_965242755.1. Lineage (GTDB taxonomy): Bacteria > Chloroflexota > Dehalococcoidia > Lucifugimonadales > Australimonadaceae > Bin16. Next base: position 593,079 of record OZ251500.1, read on the forward strand.
CGGGCTCGTTCGCGGGGTTGAGTTGACGCCTGCGAACGTTGCGGACACGGATGTCGCCGACGCGCTGATCATGGGGGATGAGGAGGCGGGCGTGCGCGGACAAGGCGGCGCCGCTCCTCTCATGCCCAAGCCCCTCCCGCTCTGCCCGCGAAAGCGGTAACCTATCGGGACAGGCTACCCAGAACAAAACCAGACGAGAGCGCCAACCTTGACCACCAACGAAACCGAAAAGCCCCAATCCGATAGCGTCGCCGCGCTGCGCGCCGCCGCCGACCGACGCGGCCCGTCGCGCCGCACCGCCGCCCGCGAGGAGCGTCGGAATCGCGCCGCATCCCGCCGCGCCCGCAAGCGTCGCTTCTATATGGCCGGCGGCCTCGTCATCGCGCTTGCCCTCATCGCCGGCCTCGCCCTCCCCTCATTCGGCATCGTCAACCAAACGACCGACGTGCCCCAAGCGCAGACTCGCGTCGGAACCCAACTCGCCATCCAGGACGGCGACATGCTCGAGCCCGGCGCGACCGCCGAATACGACACGAACCCGCCGACCTCCGGCCCCAGTTGGGCGGAGGGCGCGCCGTGGGGCGTCCAACCGGAGCAGCAGCCCAACGAGGCCGTCGTCCGCAACCTCCGCAACGGCGCAATCGTCTTCAACTACGCCCTCGCCGACGAGTCCGCCGTCGCCGACCTCCGCGCCTTCGTCGAGGGGCTCGACGGCTACCCCGACTGCTACGTCATGCAGCCGCACTCCGCCGTCCCCGAGGGCGCCGTCTCGCTAGCCGCGTGGGGCTGGATGTCAACCGCCGCCCCCGGCGACGTCGACGCCATGCGATCCTTCGTGGACAGCCACCGCGCCAACGGCCCCGACTCCCCTAACGACGGCGGCTGCGGCGCGTGAGGCGGCGGCGGGGGCATTAGGCGGTCGCCGCCGCCCAACGTTCCGGCGATCTCCTTGAAGCGGCGTTCCCCATCCATGCGCCGGCCCCGCGTCCACGATCTCCGCGTCCGGCCATTGGACGGGAACGCGCCCGCTCAGCAGATGGCGCGTGATGAGGCGATTGCCGACCGCGATGGAGACGCCCATGCTACGGGTTGATCGTCGTCGCCGAGGAGAACGCGGCGCTGCGCCCGCTCTCGACGTCGTAGCGATGGCGCTGGACGTCGTTCAAGTCCATGCTCGTGATGCGGGCGTAGACCGTCTCCTCGTCCGTCGAGCCTTGCACGCTGTGGATCTCGCCCGGCAGGAAGTAGTCCACGTCGCCCGGCCCCTGCAGGATCTCCTGCGTCTTCTCGAACGCGGGCAACTCCGAGCGGTCGCCGCCGTAGCGGTAGGCGTAGCGCGTCTGGGCGTTCGCGCCGCGTTTCACGCCGTAGACGACCCAGCAGACGCCGTGGTCGTGGGGCGCGGGGCGCTTGACCTGCTGCGGGGGCTGCCGGTACGCGAGCACGACGAAGCCGGGTCCGGGGTGGCCATGCTCGGCGTCGCGGTAGATCTCGAACGTCCCCTCGCCGTCGCCGAACTTGGGGCTGTTCTCGGGCCAGCCGCTTGCGAACGCGCGGCGCAGCAGCCCCGCGACGGCGTGCGCCTGATGCATCGGGTCGCGGTTGGCCGCGAACGCCTCGCGCGCGTCCGCGATGAACTCCTGCTCCGTATACGTCGCCGCTTCCGTCGTCATGCGCGCCTCCTTCGCCTGCGCCTGCGTAGCGCCGCTAGTCCTCCCACGCCTCGGGATCCTTGAGGTGAATATGAACGACGACGCGCTCGATTTCGATCCGCGTTTGGCCCTCGAGGAGTCCGTCTATCGTCTGCCCAACCCACTTCCCAAGCGTGCCGGCCTCTCCCGTCAAGGGCAGAGGGCCAGGCAAACCGATGGTCAACGGCGCGCTTTCGGGGGCGACGCGCTCTACCGATTCGACGGGCGCCGCTCTCTCGAGGACAGCCGTCGCGCTTGTCTGCTCTTCCATCGCTCGTCCTCCCTGAATACGGCGGGAGGCGGAGTTAGCCGCGCCCGCGTAGGCGGGAACTCTACCCGGTCTAGCACTTCTTGCGCTGCTTGCCCACGCCCGAAGGCTTGGGCATGGGCTTTGGCAACGGAGTCGTCGGCATTCCCAAGCGACCCCTCTCTTCTAGGCCGTTGAACCAATCAACGAACGCCTTAACGGTTTTGGGGTCGAACCTGCACCTATGCGCTGGCCCGTGTTTGATGATGTCCGGGAGGAATTTGGGGAAAGGGGGGCTCTGGCCCCCCCAGTAGACGAAGTTCGTGCTGATGAGCGCCCAGTAGTCGTTTCCCTTGGTGTCGTGGCGCTTGTTCTTCAGGTTCTCGGTTCCGTCGCGGTAGCTGTGACAGGAATGCTCTTGGCGGTACTCCTGCATGGCGTCGTCCCAGTGGTAGATGTTGTCGCCCAACGCCTCTATGCCGCCCGCGCTCATGTCGGGGCGCTTGACGCGGAAACCCTCGTCGTTCCAGTACTGGTTGAAGGTCTTCTTGTCCGTGACCTCCATAGCGTAGATGATGCGGTAGCCGTCTCCCTTGCCGGCATACCCGATTATGTAATCCCCTTTCTCGGCCTTCCGTCGTATCACCGGCTTGCAGCAGGCGAGCGTGCAAACGCCGTGGAACGGGTTCGGGGCGAACCCGGTGTCAGAATCAACGGTATAGGAGTAGAGCCGCCTCATGCAACCTCCTGTTCCCTACGAGCTCGCCAGCAGCATAGCATCGTCCGCGCCGGAATGCTCCGCGACCCATTCCCGCAAGGCCGCAGCGCGCCGCTCCAGTAGGTTCCCGCTTTCGCGGGAATGACGGGGCGCTGACGTAGAAGAGGAGCGGCGCTCCGCGCCGCCTGGATTCCCGCCTACGCGGTCAGGGCGGTAGGTTATGCAAAGGTCTCTTATCAGGGGGAGGGCAGCCGCGCAGCGGCGGGCGCGGGTTGCTTGGGCGGCTACCGGCTAAGCCGCGAGCAACGGAGCGAGTTTGCTGCCCAAGTCGTCGTGTTCGCTCTGGATTTGCACGACCCGCACGCCGGACTCCTCGAGGAACTCGGCCAAGCGCTCGCCGACGATCATATTCGTGACCACGGCCTCGGTCACTTGCGCGGGAGCGTGTTTGGCGTTGACGCCCGCCTTGAGGTTCCGGAGAATCCCAAGGGTGGTGAACCTCTCGAGGTAGTGGTCCGGGTCGCCGGTGCGGACTTCAATGAGGAGGATGCGGTCGCCCGGCAGGCGGACCATGACATCCGCCAAGGCTCCCGACGGGAGGATTTCTTCGCTCGCCGTCTCGAATCCGCTGTCTTGGAAGTACTGCGCCAGGAGGCCGGTGACCACCCGCTCCGGCAGCCTGCCGTTCCGCTTGTTGCTCATCTGATCCTCCATTCGATGCCCGCGCGCCAGCCTCCGGCGCCTACCGCTACTCGTCGCGCGTTTCCGTATCACGGTTACGGCGCAGAGCCCAGGAGACTATGGGCGGCGGCTGGACGAGGTCGGCGGCCCTGCGCGCCTCTCCCGCCTCGTCGGCGTCTTGCTCGGCCATGTTCGAATACGCATCCACGCGCTGCGAGTCTCCGAGGGGGTTCCCCTCTTCTTCTACCCCCTGGTGGAATTCGTAGTCGTCGCACCATATGCACACGATTCTCCCTTCGTCGATGAACGCCTCCTTAGATCCGCAGCGCCCGCACTCCGCCCACGGTCGATCCTTCGCTCGGCCCTTCCTTCCCCAGATCGGGCAGGTCAACACTAGGAATGCCCCCAAAACGAACGGAGCGTTGCCGGCCACGATTATCCAAGTCGAGATCGCCGGCCACTCCTTGCTGGGTAACGCTATCGCATAGCCAAGCACATACGACCCGATCACCGCCATGTACACCAAGACGGTACGCTTGGCTAACGCCACCAGGATCCACTCGAGGATTCTGAATGACCACGGGTACTGCTTCGAAGGAGGCTGGGCCGCCATCGCCTACCCCTTCTTGGCCTGCGCGATTGCGCGCTCGTTGTGGAGGGCGTGGTCGCGCTCGTCGCGGATGATGCGGTCGTACCAGGCGAGCCCGGCGTCGCTCATCGACTCGGCGAGGGCGCCGCGCTCCCGCATCTTCTCCTCTTCGTCGCGGCGCGCGTTCGTGACATGCGTCCAGTCCGAGCCCGGCAGGGCGCAGCGGTAGGCGTTCTCCGCCTCGCGCACTCTTTCCCCGGCGGCGTCGATCATCTCGTCGAGGAAGGTCCCGAGCCTCTTAATGATATAGGCCATGCGCCTACTCCGTCTCTTTCGCGGCGGGCGAGGGCGCCGCCCCCGGCGGGGGCGCCCCCGTTGCAGGGTCCGACTTCCGCGTACGCTTCGACTCCAACATCATAGCAACGACGAGGCCGGACACGACGCCCGACGCCAATCCAACTGCGAGCGGCGCGGCGAGGTGGTAAAAGAGATCTTCCGTTATCTCGATGGCCTGTTCAGTCCAGAGAACCAAGGCGGCTATCCATGCGGCTATCACGAGAACGCCGCACACGATGGTGACGCCCACTATGACCTTCACGTTAGTCGGCATAACCTAACCCCCCGGAGCGACGTCTATGACGATGTTGAGGTAGTCGTCCACGACCGCCCGCTGGCCGGGGTAGACGACGGTGGTGGAGTCGAGTTGGTCAACGATGGCGGGGCCGTCGAATCGGTGGCCTGGGGCGAGGCGGGTGCGGTCGTAGACGGGGCAGGGGATCATGCCTTTGGCGCTGTCGAAGCAGGCGGGGCGCTCGCCGGCGCGGGCGATATGCGCTCCGGCTTTGGCCTCCGCCTGCCGCTTGAGTTCGGCTTTCGGCACCACGGCGGAGGCGCGCAGGCGGTAGTTGACGGCCTCGGCCTCCTCGTCGGGGGCGGCGTGCCCGAACGCCTTCTCGTGCGCCTCGTCGAATCGCGTCCGCGCCGCCGCGACGTCCTCCGGCGAGACCTCGCTCGAGTCGCCGAGCGGAATGGTGAGTTCGTAGCCCTGCCCCAGGTAGCGGACGTCGACGGCGAACTCCCGGCGCAACTGGCCGAGCGCGTAGCCCTCGGCGGTGAACTCGCGCTCCGCTTGAGCCTGCAGGTCGCCGAGCGTCGCGCTCAGTTCCGCGGCGTCCAGTTCCGACATCAGCCGGAGGCGGGAGCGCACGTAGTCGCGGCGCGGGTCGGCCATCAGCAGGCCAAGCGCGGAGGTGACGCCCGGCGCGGGCGGGACGATGATCTTCTTCATCTTGAGGTCGGCGGCGAGCCGTCCGGCGGGGACGGGCCCGGCTCCCCCGAACGCGACGAGCGCGAACTCGCGGAGGTCGTAGCCCTGCTCCGTCGAGACGGCGCGGATCCCCTCCTCCATCTTGGCGTTGACGATGCGGACGATCCCCTCCGCCGTCTGCAGCGCGCTCAGCCCCAGTTGGGCGCCCATCTCCTCAATGGCCTGATGAGCGCCGTCGCGGTCGAGGCTGACGCGCCCCGCGAGTTTCGAGTCGGGGTCGAGGAAGCCGAGCACGAGGTTGGCGTCGGTGACGGTGGGCTGCGTTCCGCCCTTGCCGTAGGCGACGGGGCCCGGGTCGGCGCCGGCGCTCTCCGGGCCGACGCGGAGGCCGCCGCCGGACTCGACCGCCGCGATGGTGCCGCCGCCCGCGCCGATGGTGTTGATCATCAGCATCGGCACGGCGAGTTCCCAGTCCCCGATGCGCCCGGACGTCGTTTCGACGACGCGGCCCTCCTGTCCGAGCGCGATGTCCGTGCTCGTGCCCCCCATATCCAGGGAGACGGCGTTGGGATGGCCGGCGGCGGACGCGATGGACATGGCGGCGAGGGCGCCGGCGCAGGGGCCGGAGAGGATCGTGGTGACGGGCGTCACGCTGCCGATCCGGGCGACGCCGCCGTTGCTCTGCATCACGTAGAGGGCGTCGCTCGTCACGCGCTCGGCGCGGACGCGCTCCTCCAGCGTGGCGAGGTAGGCGCCCATCTTGGGGGCGATGTAGGCGTTGGCCACCGTGGTGCTGAGGCGCGGGAACTCCCGCATTTGCGGCAGCACTTTGGAGGAGAGCGACACGGACGCGCCGGGCAGTTCGCGCTCAATGACGCGGGCGATCCGCTCCTCGTGATCGGGATTCAGGAAGGAGAAGAGGAGCACGACGGCGATGGACTCGATGCCGCGGCTGGCGAGCGAGCGGACGGACTCGGCGGCGGCGTCCTCGTCCAGCGGCTTCACAGCCTCGCCCTTGTAGTTGACGCGCTCCTTCGCCTCGCGGCGGAAGCGCGGGAGAACGGGGGGCTTCTTCTCGACGTAGACGCTCGTGGCGCGGCTGGAGTCTTCGCTGGGGGCGAGGTGCCAGACGTCGTTGATCGCGCCGAAGCCTTCGGTGACGAAGAGGCCGACGCGGGCGCCGGAGCCGGTGAGCAAGGCGTTGGTGCCGACGGTGGTGCCGTGCGAAAGGGAGAGCACGTCGGACGGCGCGACGCCTTCGCCGAACGCCTCGCGGACGCCGTCGATGATGGCTCTGCCGGGGTCGTCCGGCGTGGAGGGGAGTTTGAGGACGGAGAGGGCGCCCGTTTCCTGGTCGAGCGCGACCATATCCGTAAAAGTGCCTCCGGTGTCAACTGCGATGGCCTTCATTCCGCTCCTGCGCCGTCGTTGTGGGGGCTATGCGCGAGCGCAAGGCTAGCACAAGCGCGCGGGGGATTGATAGGGCAGGCGCGGCGGCGTTGGGGCGGAGTCCGCGGATTCCCGCCTACGCGGGAATGACGGGGCGCTTGCTAGTGGGGGGAGCGGCGCTCCCGCGCCGCCAGCCGTAGCGTTGGGAGACGGCCTTGAGCGCATGCGCGACCGCGCCCCAGCATTCTCCGACGCCTGCAGGCGGTCGCCCCGCTTAAGTTGTTCCCAAGCGTGGCGCATCAGCCGCTCGGAATGGACGGCGTGGCTCTCTATGGGGCTTCGCGGGAACGTGACCATCGGCGCGCTCCTGCTGCTTGCGCCAACGAGTATAGCGAAGCGCAGGGTCGAGCGGAGGCGCCCCGCGCAGGAGCCCCGCGCCCTGCGCCCCAATTCGGACAGCAGCCCGTAGACAGCGCGTTTAGGGGGCTGATATGCATTAAACTAGCCGACGCGGATAGCCCAGAGAGTATCCCTATGGACGCGCAATCGAGGCTGCCCGGCGTTCCCCAAGCCGGGCGGCTCCACGAAACGAACTTCAACCCCATGCTGGCGGACGCCCTCAGGCGCAAGCGCAAGGCTTGGCGCGAGGACCCGCAGACGATCATCGCCGAGCGGACAGGGATCGTCGAGGGCGGCGAAGGCCAGAAGCCCGACGTTCTGGTTTTCGCTCCCGATTCGTACCCCATCGCGGTGGAGACGCAGTGGGACGAGCCCGCCGTCGCCGACGCGAAGAGCCGGTTGGGCAAGCGGATGGCCAACTCCTCGTTGCCGGTGCGCTCCGCCGTCGCGGTGGGCGCGCCGTCGGAAGTCAGGACGTGGTCGGACGCGGAACTGACCGACAAGATGGACACGCTGCAACTGCGGTTCGTCGTCTTGACCGCGAGCGTGACCGGCGAGGCGGATGTCGTCTTGCGGGAGGAGGACATCACGGCGTGGCCCGCGCAAGGCTATGTGACGGGGACGGTTGACGACTTGGCGTGCCTGTGCGAGTACGCGACGGCGCCGCCCGAACTCGTTTCGCGGTTCGCGGAGCGCGTGGCCGAGCGCATCGATCTTGTCGGAGGCGCGCTCCATCAGCAGTTGTCGCCTCGCGTCGCCCGCGAGATCGCGGAGGGCTTGGGGCAGCACGACACGGGGCAAGGCGTTCGACTCGCCTGCTGCATCTGGCTCACGTCTCTGCGCCTGCAGACGCTGCTCGCCGACCGTTCGCCGAGCCTCCGCGAGCAGGGATTGCGCTCCGTGGGGCAGTTGCGAGCCGGCGCAATCGGAGACACGCTCACGCTGGGCGAACTGCGGCGCGAGTGGGGGAGGATATTGGAGGTCAACTACGGCGCGATCTTCAAGACCGCCCGGGACGCCCTGCATATCGAATTGCCGGTGGTCGCCGGCGCGGATGCGATGAAGGACCTCGCCAATTTGGCTGAGCAGGTCGCCACGCTCCGACTAGGCAACCGCGTGGAGTTCGCGGGCGAACTCTTCCCCAAATTGCTGACCGACCGCAAGGAGACCGCCGCCAACTACACGCTGCCGGAGACCGCCGAACTCCTAGCGACCCTGGCCGTCGAGCGCATCCAACTGCCGGACTGGGCGGACTCGTTCGCCGTGGTCGGCCTGCGCGTCGCCGATATGGCCTGCGGAACGGGCACGCTCCTCCGCGCCGCATGCCAAAACATTCGCCGCCGGCACGAGGCGGCCGGCGGATCCGCCGACGGGCTGCACCAAACGATGATGGAGGAGAGCGTCACGGGCTTGGACGTCAACGCGCTCGCCGCGCATATGACCGCCGCCGGCCTCTCGTCCAACGAAATCGGCTCCGAATACCACAGGAGCAACATCGGATTGGCCGCCGTCATCGGCGGGAAGACGGGCTCGCTGGAACTCATCGAGTCCGACCAACTGACCGACATCACGGGCGAAGGGGCCGCCAGCGCCGCGAATGGGCATCGGCATTCGGCGAGCATCGTCGTCCCGCATGGCAGCCAGGACTTGGTGATCCAGAATCCCCCCTACTCGCGCGCTCGCGCGGGACGCAAGGCGTTCGACGTCGCGGGCATCAGCGAAGAGCAGAGGGAAACAGCAATCAACCGTATGAACGGCATCCGCAGCCGGCTGCACAAAGCCGGCGACGAAATGGCGAACGGGAAGGCGGGCTTCGGATCCGACTTCTCCGTCCTCGCCGACAAGAAACTGAAGCCGGGCGGCGTCTTCGCCACCGTGCTGCCCCTCACCGCCGCCCACGCCGAGTCGTGGGAGGGCTTCCGCCGCTCCATCGAAAACGGGTACGAACGGATCACGGCCATCGCGTTCACCGTCCACGAAAGCGCGATGATGTCCGCCGACACCCATATGAACGAGATGCTGCTCGTCGCGACGAAACGGACAGAGCCGAAGGCGGACGGGGAGCCGTCAGTCGTGACGTGCGTCAATTTGAGCCGCCCGCCGCAGTCGCTGGCCGAGGCGTTTTGGCATGGCAAGCAGGTCGCGGGCATACGCGGCGAGGAAGGCTGCAGCGGCGTCCTCTACGAGACCGAGCGGCTGGGAAGTTGGATACGCATAACCACGCCGTCATCAGGCTTCCCTTGGTTCGCATTGGGCATGCAGAACCATCTCCTGGCGTCGTCGTCGGCGCACCTCTTGGAGGGCGAATTCTATTCGCCGTTCGACGAGCGAACCTGGGATCTCGGCGTCGGATTCTCTGCGCTCGGCGACATCGTGAGCGAGGGGCCGTCTCACGATTCGATTGGGCATCCACGCGGCGGAGACGGGCGCGGAGCGTTCGCATTCGTCCCGATAGGAGCCAGCGAATTGCCCGATTACCCATCCCTGTGGGCAGCGGATGGGAAAGCCCAGAGGCGAATCAAAGCGCGACCGACGCACAACGGAATTCCCGTCCCTGGAAGGCAAGAGAAAACGGAGAGGATGTTGGATGCGAGAAGCGACTTGTTCATTTCGCGCAACTTGCGAATGACGTCCCAAGCGTTGGCCGCCGCCGTAACGGACAACCCGATGATGGGCGGCAATGCCTGGACGGCGTTGATTTCCGACGACGACGGCTTAAAGGCTGCGTTGGCGCTTTGGCTAAACTCCACGCTCGGGGCAATAATTATCACTGGATACGGACAAACCACGCAGCCGGGGCGCGCGTTGATGAAAATCAGAGCCCTGCGCGGGTTCCCCGTTCCCAATTTCGCCGCCGACTCCCCGGCGGGCGAGCATGCGCGGAGCGTCGCGCAAGAGCGCTTCGCGGAACTGGCCGAGTTGGAACTCGAGCCGCTCTCCTACGCCTTCAGGGACGACAACCGCAAGCGCATCGACGCCGCCGTGATGGAGATGCTCGGCGTAGGCGCCGACCCCGACGCCGCCCGCGCGCTCGACCGCCTGCGAACCGTCTGGTGCCGCGAGCCGTCCGTGCACGGCGGCAAGCCGGAGGTCAAGCGCGCGCTCGGCATCGAGTAGCGCAAGCGCCGCAAGGAAACGGCGCCGGCCACGACGCCGCCCGCGCGCTCGACCGACTGCGAACCGTCTGGCGCCGCGAACCGTTGGTGCGCGGCGGCAAGCCGGAGGTCAAGCATGCGCTCGGCATCGAGTAGCGCAAGCGGTACGCGAGGAGACGACGCCGACCCCGAAGGCCAAGCGCGCGCCGCTACCCCGACGCCCTCCGCATCGCCCACTCGAGCGGGCCCCGAGCGAAGCGCTTGCGCCAGAGAACGGCGAAGCCGACGGCTAGGGCGTAGAACGCGGCGGACGCCGCGATTGCGAACGGGAGCGACTGATTCTCCAGCCGCCCGACGGCGGAGAGCGCGCCCATGCCGATCAGGACGTGAGCGACGTAGATGGTGAGCGAGAGTTGGCCCGCGGCGATGAGCGCGCGGGTCGCCGCCGCGCGGGGGAAGCGTTGCGCGAACGCGACGGCGAGCATAATCACCGCGACCGCAGTGCCTCCGCCCGCGAGCATATAGAAAGGCATAGGCGGCAGCGCCTCCGAGCCGAGCAGGGCGACGATGACTTCGGCGTCTTCAGGGGACGCTCCGCGCGTCAGCAGGGCGACGAGCGCGGCGGAGACGGCCTCCGTCGTCAGCGCGACCGCCGCTCCGCCGATGAGCAGGCGCCGCCGCGTCGCGGGGTCGAGGACATCTCGCCTGCCTAGCCAGATGCCGAGCAGGAGGAAGGCGAGCCAGGGGACGACGGGATGGAATCCGTTGAAGAAGAGATGCCGCGCCTGCCCCGCCGGCGTCCAGAATCCCTCGTAGGCGAGCGTGTCGAGATTCCATTCCGCGTCGTAGGCGAACGCCATCAGCAGGATTGGGAACGCGAGCGTGAGGAGGGCGGCGACCGCGAGCAGCCGCTTGTTGGGGAACGCGATCAGCAGCGCGCCGACGCCGATGTACCAGCCGTAGAAGTGGAGGATGTCGGCTTCCCAGACGGTTGCGAACAGCAGGCCGCCGAAGAAGAGGAAGGCGGCGCGTTTCCAGAGCGCCTTTCGCGCGGCGGAGAGCGCGGAGGGGTCGCCCGACGCGACGGCGTGGCGCGCCCCCAGCGCGACGCCGACGCCCGCGAGCACGACGAACGTCGCGGCGGCGCGTCCGTCAAGCAGGCCGGTCAGGGATTGCAGCCATGCGGGGCCCGCCGGCGTTTCCGTCGTCCATCCGCCGGCGCCCATGACGACCTTGAAGTTGACGACGACCATCCCGAAGATGGCGAGCGCGCGGGCGAGGTCGTAGCCTTCGATGCGGCGCGCTCCGCCGTCTCGCGGCGCCGCTTGCGGCGAATCGGACACTGCGGCGCTTACCGCCCCAGCGTCGCCTCCGCGCCGAGGTAGTCCGTCCACGAGCGCATCACCTCTTCGATGTCCTCCACCGCCGAGGTGTCGCCCGCCTCCGGGGGAATGTAGCGGGCCTGGGCGCGCATGCCGAACTTCACCTTCTCGACCGGCGCGGGAAGCAGGCCGCGGTCGGCGCGGAACACGTTCATCGGGTCGCCGCCGTCCTGCATCACTGCGATGTTGCGCTGCAACTGCTTGCGGAACAGAATGACGCCGACGTCGGACTGCCCAAGCCGCTCCAAGTGGCGCTTGGCGACGGGTCCCTGCGTCGCCCACGCCATATAGTCCTGGTTGAACGTCCAATCGAGGATGTAGCGCCCCTCGTCGTCCCTCAGCGGCACGTAGCGGTAGGGGACGCGCTCCTGCGTCGGAGCGGGCGCGCCCGGCGCGGCGCGGTAGTTGTAGACGGAAACGTGCAGCGTATGCGTGTCGTCGACCGGCACGCGGAACTGGAACGTCGCCCGCGCCTCGTTGCCGACGAGCAGGATGTTGGGGAAGAGCACGGGGTGCCCCTCCGCCCATTCCTCGTCCGTCTCGTCCTTCCCCTCCAGCACGCGCCGCTTGATGATGCCGAACTCGAACTCGTCGAAACCGATGCGCTGATGCCGGCGCGACGACCCCTGCTGCGAGACTGCGATGCGGTCGGTGTCGCGGTAGGCGCCCATATAGGCGTGCAGCCATTCGACGTGCACGGGGTCGAGCGAGTTCTCCTGGCACTGCAGCCAGTTGCAGGGAATCTCCGTGATGGCGACGTCGCGGACGGCGTTGTCCCACAGCAGGTGCTCCCATCGCGGGAGCATCGGCGCGGGCGCGGGGCCGAGGTACGCGAACGCCAAGCCCGCCATCTCCTGAACGGGATAGGCCGCGACCTTCACCTTCTCCTTGAACCGCCCGTCCGGGTGAACCGTCTCCTCGAACGGCTGCTCGATGCACTGCCCCGTCTCGTCCATCATCCAGCCGTGGTACATGCAGCGCAAGCCGCGCTCTTCGGGGATGCCGTAGGAGAGATCGACGCGGCGGTGGGGGCAGAAGCGCTCGATGAGCCCCATCGTCCCGGACTTGTCCTTGTAGAGGACGAGGTCTTCGCCGAGGAGCCGGACGGCCTTCGTGGGGCGGTCGTCGAGTTCGGCGGTCGCGGCGACGGGGTGCCAGTAGCGGCGCATGAGTTCGCCCATCGGCGTGCCCGGACCCACCTGCGTCAGTTGCTCGTTCTCCGCAACGCTGAGCATATCGCGCCTCCTGCGTTCCTGCGTTGGCGGGATTGTAGCGCTTTGGACGGTTCGTCGCCTTCCTCCGCGCGCGTATAGACAGAGCAAGGCGCCGCCGGCGTTGCATCGAGACGCGCTCCTACGCGCGGCTTCGCCCCCGACGCGCCTGCGCGAACTGCCGCGCCGCGAACGCCCCGCCCCCAATGACGAGCGTGCTCAGGTAACTGATGCTCCTGTCCACCAGCGCGACGGCCAGCGCCGCCTCAACCGCCAAGTCGAGTTGCAGCAGCCCGGTGAGCCCCGCCTCCGCGATCCCCAGCCCGCCCGGCGTCAGCGGAATCGCCGAAAGCAGGCCATGCGCCATCGGCGCGAGAATCGCCAGCCCAAACGCGATGGGCGTCCCCAGCGCCAAGACGACGAAGAAGAGCCGTCCAACCTCGCATATCCATGCCGCCAACGCAAGCGCGAACACGGTCACGGGGCGCCCGAAACCGCCCATCATGCCCCCGTAGATGCGGTCGTAGATCCCCTGCAGACGCGGCGGCAGATGGCGCATAACCCGCCAGCGCACCGCCGCCATCGCCAGCACCCCCCCGAACACCGCGGCGACGACGGCGCCCGCCGCGACGACGAGCGGCAGCGGCGGCTCGACGTCCCCTTCAATGATCAGCGCCGCCATGCCCACGCCGATCAGAAAGGCGACCGCCAACACCTCGACCGCCCGGTCGGCGAGCACGATCCCCGCGCTGCGCGAGAAACTCGTCTTGCTGTCCGATGCGTAGGCGTAGGCGCGGTAGGCGTCCCCCATTCGGAACCACGTCACGGAGTTGATGAACCAACTGATCAGCACGACCGACGAGGCGTAGAACAGAGTCGGAGGCGGCTCGCCGCTCTCCCGCTGCGCGTTGGCGATCAGCACGCGCCAGCGCGCCCCCTTGAACAGAAACGCCGCGTAATTCGTGACGAGCGCGGCGGCGTACCACCACGGATTGAGCATGCTGATCGCGCGCCAGGTGTCCCCCCAGCCGATGTCGACCTGCGTGACGACCAGCGCGCCCAGCGCCGCGAGCGCGGCGAGCGACAGCGCGGCGCGGCGAGAGAACAGCCTGCGCCTCAGCGGATTGACTTCGTCGGGACTGGAGACGGCGTTTGCCACGGCGCGTTAAGCCTACCCCAACGGACGCTTGGCGGGTATCCCCGTTGCGCGCGGATAGCGGGCGGGCGTTGGCGCCGCCTTCTCGACGACGATGATATGCCGCGCCTCGAGCCCGCCCTCCGCGCCGACGCGCCGCGTCCGCAAGACGCGCCCGCCGAGCAGCGCCGCCGTCGAGATATGCGCCGCCGCTTCGCGCTCAGCGTCCGCTCCCCGCTGCCCAAGCAGCAGCCCGCCGATGCGGCAGAACGGCAGCGTCAACTCCAGCGCGACCGGCCACTGGCCGAGCGCCCGGCAGACCGCCGCGTCGAACGCATCGCGCAGCGACGGCTCCCGCGCCGCGTCCTCCGCCCGGGCGGTCCGGATCTCCGCGTCCAGCCCCAACGCCTCGCATGTCTCCTGCAAGTAGGCCGTCTTCTTGCGCGTCGCGTCCAACAGCGTAACCCGCAGCCCCGGCTCCGCAATCTTGAGAACGACGCCGGGGAAGCCCGCGCCCGTTCCGACGTCCGCGAGCCGCCCCTCGGCGAGCCCCGCATCGCGCAGGAACGGCGTCAGCGTGAGCGCGTCGAAGATATGCAGGCGCAGCAAGTCGGCGAGCCCCGCCTCCGACATCAGCGACGCCCTCGCGTTGGCGGAGCGCAGCATCGCCGCCATCCGCTCGAGCAGGGCGGCTTGGCCGTCCGAGAGCGGCGCGCCGAGCGACGCGGCGGCCTCGCGTAGTTCGTCCCAGTCCACCGTCGCGCCGCGCGCTAGCCGCCGCGCCGCCGCGCGAGGACGACGATTCCCGCCGCGACCGCCGCGGCGAGCATCGCCGCGCTCAGCGGAATCGGGCGCGGCGCCGGAGGCTGATAGATGTGATACGTCGGCGGCGGCGGAGGCGATTGGACCGGCGCGGGAGGCTGCGGCGCGCCCGCGCCCGCCGCCTCCGCCAGATGCCGCCCCGCGTCCTCTCCGAACGCCGCCAGATACTCACGGACGAGCCCGTCGGCGGCGGCGCGCAAAAACGCTCCCCGCTCCATCGCGGGGCTGTAGCGGTAGGCGCGCCCGTCCAACTCCCGCGCGAGCAACTCCTTCTCGACGAGGCGGTTGAGCACCGTCGTCACCGTCTTGTAGTTGCCCCCGCCGATGGCGTCCGTCGTCTCCTGAACGGACAGCGGACGCTCCGCGGCCCAGGCCGCGTCCATCAGCCGGGCCTCCAACGGCCCCAGCGAAGTGGGGAGATTCTTGCGCGCCGTCGCCAATTTGCGCCGCTTCTGCCGCCGCGCAAGCGCGGGGCCATGGCAAGGTAAAACCGCGCCGCGCGCGCGTCAAGCGTTTGCGGGCGCCTATTTAGGGCGGGCGCCGCGCCTCCGGCTGCGCCCGCGTATGAGACCTTCGCATAACCCGCCGCCCTGCCCGCGTAGGCGGGCATCCATCCGGCGCGATAGCGCCGCCCTCCTCTCCCGAATGGCGGAGAGGGGTTGGCGGCGCGGAGCCGCCCTCACCCTAACCCTCTCCCAGAGGAGACCTTTGCATAACCTACCGTCATTCCCGCGTAGGCGGGAATCCAGGCGGCGCGCAGCGCCGCTCCTCTCCTACGTAAGTGCCCCGTCATTCCCGCGAAAGCGGGAACCTACTGGCCGCCGGAAGTTATGCAAAGGTCTCCAGAGGGAGAGGGAATCACTCCTGCCGTCATTCCCGCGTAGGCGGGAACCCAATCGGCGCGACAGCGCCAACCCCGCCCTCTCCTTCTGGGAGAGGGCAGCCGCGCAGCGGCGGGTGAGGGTCGCCCCCTGACCGCGAAAGCGGGAACCCGCTGGGGCCTGAGCATCATCCGACAGCGCGGGGCGTATCATTCCGGCGAAGAGCGATGCGCGCGCTGCGGGGCAATCTGACGCTTGGGATGGGGGCGCTCGCCGTCGCGCTGCTGATCGCGGCGAGCGTCGGGCGCGGCGGAGCGATCAGCGATCTGCGCCTCGCCACGGCCGCCTACGAGCAAGACCTCGTCCGCTGGGAGGTCGTCCACTTTCCGCGGAAGTGGCTGCGCTTGGCGGCGGGCGCCTTCCGAAGCGCCCCCGTCGCGGAGGAGCGGCTGGCGGACGCGCAGGAGTTTTTCGCGTTGGGCGGAGAGATCGCGGCGCGGCGCGGCGAGTTGGAGCGCGCGATGGCGGGGCGGGCCGCGCCCGACGAGGCCGCCGCCGCGCAAGATGAGGTCGCCGCGCTCGAACGCCGCCGCGCCGCGCTCGCGCCCGGCGTCGAAGAGACGCTCGAAGCCGCTCTCACGAACGCCGTTGACGAGTTGGGCGTCATCGCGCGGTACGGCCCCGTCCGATGGCCGCCCGTCGACTTCGCGTTCGAAGAGGGCGGGCACGTGCTCGTCCGCTCGCCCCGCGGCGCGGTCGTCCGCCTGCAAGACCGCCTGCTGAGCGCGGAGATGAGTCTCCCGCAGCAAGCGGCGCTGGAGCGCGAGGTCGAGGGAATGGACGCGGACGTATCGGCCGTCGTGGTGCGGATCGGCGGGCTCGCGACGTACCCGGCGCAGGTCACGCCCCACACTTCGCTCCACGGCGCGCTCTCCGTCGCGGCGCACGAATGGATGCACCACTGGCTCGCGTTTCGTCCGCTAGGCCGCAAGTGGGCGGACGGGGGCGAACTGATGAGCGTCAACGAAACCGTGGCCAACATCGCAGCCGAGGAGATCGGCGACCTGACGCTCCAGCGGCTGACGGGGCAAGCGGTCGAGCGTCCGCCGTGGCGCCCGCCGGGCCCGGAGGGCGAGGAGGCCGCGTCGCGTCCGACGCCGGAGCCCGGCGTGTTCGACTTCCGTCGGGAGATGCGGCGGACGCGCGAGACGCTCGACGCGATGCTCGCCGCCGGCGACGTCGCCGGCGCGGAGGCGCATCTGGAGGAGCGGCGGCGCGAGTTCACAGCGAACGGCTACCCGATTCGCCGGCTGAACACGGCTTGGTTCGCCTTCTACGGAACCTACGCCGACGGCCCCGCGTCGGGGAGCAGCCCCATCGAGCCCCAACTGCGGACGCTCCGCGCGGACTCTGCAGGGCTAGCCGAGTTTCTCGACCGCGCCGCCGCGATAGACGAGGAGGGAGACTTGGAGCGCCTCGCCCGCGAAGCGGGTTGGCGCCCGACGGGGGAGTAGGCGCCGCGCAGCGCGATTCCTGCTCCCAAGCAAGAAGACGCTTTGCCTAACTCTCCGCGTAGGCGCGGAATCAGCCTCCGCTCCCGCCTCAAGCGGGAATCAACCCCTACTCCCGCCGTAGGCAAGAGCCATCCTTCCCGCCCTGCCCGCGTAGGCGGGAATCCAATCGGCGCTATCGCGCCATCCCCGCCCTCTCCTTCTGGAGACCTTTGCATAACCTACCGTCATTCCCGCGTAGGCGGGAATCCAGTCGGCGCGATAGCGCCATCCCCGCCCTCTCCTTCTGGAGACCTTTGCATAACCTACCGTCATTCCCGCGTAGGCGGGAATCCAGTCGGCGCGATAGCGCCATCCCCGCCCTCTCCTTCTGGAGACCTTTGCATAACCTACCGTCATTCCCGCGTAGGCGGGAATCCAGTCGGCGCGGAGCGCCGCTCCTCTCCTACGTAAGCGCCACGTCATTCCCGCGAAAGCGGGAACCTACTGGGGCAGAGGAGTTATGCAAAGGTCTCTTCTGGGAGAGGGCAGCCGCGTAGCGGCGCGCGCGGGTTGCGCCGCGCCCTGCCCGCCGTAGGCGGGGGCATCAGTCCCCCCTCTCCCGCTGGGCGGGAGAGGGGAAGGGGGTGAGGGCCGCCCCACGCCCACGAATTCGCCGCAACTTTCGCGGCAACCCAATTGACCCGCGCGCTCCGTTGCCGCAATCTAGCGTCGTCGGTTCGGCGGGCGCTCCGCCGCCCCGCCGGAGGCGAGATTGGACGACGACGCGATGCGCGAGACGCTGCTGCGATGCAAGGTCATCGCCGTCGTCGGCCTCTCCGACAGGCCGGACCGGCCGTCCCACCGCGTCGCCGCCTACCTGCAGGCGCAGGGCTACCGGATCGTTCCGGTCAACCCGAAGCTGACCGCTCCCGTGCTGGGGGAAGCCCCGCGCCGGAGCCTGGCCGATGCGCCGGAGCGGATCGACGTCGTTGACATATTCAGAAGAGCCGCGGATGTCCCTCCCGTCGTGGACGAGGCCATTCGCGTCGGAGCCTCCGCCGTTTGGATGCAACTGGGGATCGTCCACGGCGAGGCGGCGGCGAAAGCCGAGGCCGCGGGATTGCGCGTCGTCATGGACAAGTGCGCCGCGGTGGAGCATCGCCGTCTGCTGGGGGCGTTGGAGCGCAAGGCGTAGAGGAGTCCGCCGCCGCGAAAAGGGGGTAAGCGAGCCGGCGAGCGGGAGTTGCGAATGATCACTCGCGAAGCCGAAGAGGTCCGGTTGGTGAAGGAGCGCTCGCGCGAGGCGATAGACCTCGCGATGCGCGGCGAATGGGCGGAGGCCGCGCAGGTCAACCGCGCGATCCTCGACCTCTCCCCCACCAACGTCGAGGCGATGAACCGCCTCGGCAAAGCCCTCCTGGAGTTGGGGCAGCCCGAGCAAGCGCGCGACGTCTTCCTCAGCGCGCTCGTCCTGCACCCGAGCAATCCCATCGCGCTGAAGAACGTCGCGCGCCTCCGGGCGGAAGCCGAAGGGCAAGGGCGCGCCGACGCGAGCCGCCCCGCCTGGGCCCGCGCCCGCGCCTCCGGCCGACTCATCGCTGAGAGCACGAAGAGCGCCGAAGTCGTCCTCCTTTCGGCGGGCGCGCCGGCGGTCGCCGCGCCAGGCGCGCCGGTCACCCTGGGCTTCCGCGGCGCGGTCGTCGTCGTCAGCGACGAATACGGCGCCTGCCTCGGCCTCCTTCCCCCGAGCGTCTCGCGCCGCCTCTCCGCGCTGATGAGCGGCGGCAACGAGTACGAGGGCGTCGTCGTCTCCGCCGGGGACGACGGCGCGGTCCGCGTCCTCCTGCGCGAGACCTATCAGCACCCCAGCCAGCGCGGCAAAGCCTCCTTCCTGCCCGCGCCCCCCCCGCCGGAGGCCGCGCTCCTCGAAGAGATCGACGCGGAGCCCCGCGACGCGCCGCTCTACGAACCATCCGCCTCCGCGCTAGCGGCGCTCGACGACGAGCCTGAACTCGCCGCCGCTAGCGCAAGCATCGGCGTGATGGACGACGGCGTAATGCCCGAACTCCCCGAGGAAGTGTTCGCGTAAGGCGCGGCGCCATTCCGTCGAAAACGGGAACCTACCCCTTCGCCGCCCTGCCCGCGTAGGCGGGAATCCAGTCGGCGCGATAGCGCCCAAACGGGGCGCACAGCGCCTCGTCCCAATTAATCCCTGCCGCCACGTCATTCCCGCGCAAGCGGGAACCTACTGGCAGACCCTTGAAAGCGGGAACCTACTGGGCAGATCTCGAAAGCGGAACCCACTGAACGATGACCATCTCCCTAACCCCCTACGCCTTCGGCTCGCCCTTCATCACGTGGGCCGGCCTCTCCACGCTCGCGGGACTCCTGATCGGCGGAGCGCTGTTCGTCCGCGCGTCCGCGCAGCTCGGAGCGACGCGACGCGACGCCTTCGCCATCGTCGTCGCCGCATCGCTCGGCGGAATCGCAGGAGCGCGCCTGCTGCATATCGCCGACTACGCGGCGTTCTACGCCGACGCGCCGTTCCAAGCGCTCTATCTCTGGAACGGCGGGCTCTCGCTGTGGGGCGCCGCGCTCGGCGGGCTCGCCGCAGGGCTCTGGCGAGCCCGTAGGGCGGGCCTCGCTCTGGGAGAGACGGCGGACGCCGCCGCTCTCCCAGGCATCATCGGCCTCGCCGTCGGATGGGCGGGCGGAGTTGTCGCAGGCCACCCCGCCGGCGCCGCGGCGTCGCTCCCTTGGGCAGTCGCCTACGCCCATCCCGCGTCTTCCTCGTTCGCGGACGGGGCAGCCGCGCATCCCGTCGCAGCCTACGAACTGCTGCTGGCGGGAGCGGTCGCGCTCAGCGTATGGCGTTGGGGGCGCCGAATCCCCCAGGCCCTGATCGTCCCCCTAACGCTCGCCGCATGGGGAGGCGGACGTTTCCTCATCGCCTTTGCCTGCATCGACCCCGTATGGCTCGGCCTCCGGCAAACGCACTGGATTGGCCTCGTCGCGCTCGCGGCGGTCGGAGTCTGGGTTTTCCGCTCACGCCGCAAGCCGAGCCCCGGGGCATCGGCGCCGGAGAACGCCCAATGAATGCGCGGGGATAAGAATTCGGCATGCGGCGCAACCTTCCGCAGTGAACGCCATGCCCGCGCCGCATGGTTCCCGCCTACGGGGGAATGACGGGGGAACCCTCACCCGCCGCTACGCGGCGTCCTCTCCCAGAGGGAGAGGGACAAAAACCCCCATCCGACCCGACAAAAACCCCCCATCCGACCCCCTCTCCCTCTGGGAGACCTTTGCATAACTTCCGGCGGCCAGTAGGTTCCCGCTTTCGCGGGCAGGGCGGGGTGCTTACGTAGGAGAGGAGCGGCGCTCCGCGCCGACTGGATTCCCGCCTACGCGGGAATGACGGTAGGTTATGCAAAGGTCTCCAGAGGGAGAGGGGGGCGGAAGAGACGCGGCGGAGCATGCGGCGGCATGCCCCAAAATTCCCTCTCCCTTTGAGACCTTTGCATAACTATGCCCATTGCGATTTGGCGGAGATTTCCATGGCGCGGAGCGCCAATTCGCCCCGTCTAACCCCCCATAGGCCGCCCTCATCCCTCCCTGCTCGCCCCGTTTTCGGGGCTCCGCAGGGCCTCTTACCCCAAACGGACACACTACCCCCTACGCAATCGCCGCCGCGCGCGCCCCGCACAACCCGTCCGCGCGCCGCAAGTTGTACGCCATGACCTTGAACATCGCCTCCGCTACGTTCTTCTCCAACCCCACGTACCGCGTCCGCCAGTACCCGTAACTCCGCTTCAGCGTCCCAAACACGCCCTCAACAGGCGCCCGAACCTTCGACACAAGCGCATTCCGCCTCCGCTGCCAGTACGGCAACTCCTCCTGGTTCTTGTGCGACCGATGCATGATCCGGTCGTTGATCCCGCGCGCGCGTAACCGCTTCCGACGCTCCTTCGACTCATACGCCTTATCCGCGTACACCGCCTCCTCATCGCCCATGATCAGCGCGTCGGCCACGTCAGTGTCGGCCACATTCGCAGGCGTCAACTCAACTCCGCGAACGAGCCCCGAGACCCCGTCCATCCCGATGTGCAGTTTGTAGCCGAAGCGCGACTTCTTCCCCTTGCGCGTCCACGCAGCATCCGGGTCCGTCTTGCTCCGCGCTCCCGCCTCCGACCCGGGGCGACGCGCTTGCGCCTCGATCACCGACGCGTCGATCAGCGTTCCCTTCTTCACCAGCAGCCCCTTCTTCTCCAACTGGCGGCCCGCCTCTTCGAACAGCCGACGCGCGAGCCCCCGCTCCGCGACCGCTTTCCGAAAGCGGCTGATCGTCGAGTGGTCGGGAACCGCGTCCTGGAGGGTGAGCCCCGCGAACCGCCGGAACGACAGGCGGTCGCTCACGGCTTCCTCTATCGCGACGTCCGAGGCGTCGTACCACTGCTGCAGGATGATGATCTTCACCATCGTGAGGGGCGGGTAGGCGGGTCGGCCTTCGGGAGAGGCGTAGAGGCCGTTGACCTTCTTGGCGACTTTGGGCCAATCGATCATCTGGTCGATGCGGTCGAGTTGGTCGTTGCGTCCGGCGTGGTCGGTGATGAGGACGTCGATGAAGGATGGTTCGCTGGTCTTGCGATGCATAGCAGTTCTCCTCGCGTAGGGGTGTGTTGGCCAATTGTGCGGGATGTCGGGGAGTTATGCAAAGGTCTCCAGAGGGAGAGGGGCAACCCTCACCCCCCGGCCCCTCACCCGCCGCTGCGCGGCAACCCTCACCCGCCGCTGTGCGGCGTCCTCTCCCAGAGGGAGAGGGGCAACCCTCACCCCCGGCCCCTCTCCCAGAGGAGACCTTTGCATAACTCCCCGACATCCCGCACAATTGGCCAACACACCCCTACGCGAGGAGAACTGCTATGCATCGCAAGACCAGCGAACCCTCCTTCATCGACGTCCTCATCACCGACCACGCCGGACGCAACGACCAACTCGACCGCATCGACCAGATGATCGACTGGCCCAAAGTCGCCAAGCAGGTCAGCAGCCTCTACGCCTCTCCCGAAGGCCGCCCCGCCTACCCTCCGCTCACGATGGTCAAGATCATCATCCTCCAACAGTGGTACGACGCCTCCGACACGGCGATAGAAGAGGCGGTCAGCGACCGGCTGTCGTTCCGGCGGTTCGCGGGGCTCACGCTCCAAGACGCGGTTCCCGACCACTCGACGATCAGCCGCTTTCGGAAGGAGGTCGCGGAGCGGGGGCTTGCGCGCCGGCTGTTCGAGGAGGTGGGCCGGCAGTTGGAAAGGAAGGGGCTGCTGGTGAAGAAGGGGACGCTGATCGATGCGTCGGTAATTGAGGCGCAAGCGCGACGCCCGCACTCGGAGGCTGGCGGGCGGAGCAAGACGGACCCTGACGCGGCGTGGACGCGCAAGGGGAAGAAGTCGCGCTTCGGCTACAAACTGCACATCGGGATGGACGGGGTCTCCGGGCTGATCCGCGGGGTGGAGTTGACGCCTGCGAACGTTGCGGACACGGACGTTGCGGATGCGCTGATCATGGGGGACGAGGAGGCGGTGTACGCGGATAAGGCGTATGAGTCGAAGGAGCGCCGGAAGCGGTTGCGCGCGCGTGGGATCAACGACCGGATCATGCATCGGTCGCACAAGAACCAGGAGGAGTTGCCGTACTGGCAGCGGAGGCGGAACGCGCTTGTGTCGAAGGTTCGGGCGCCTGTTGAGGGCGTGTTCGGGACGCTGAAGCGGAGCTACGGGTATTGGCGGACGCGGTACGTGGGGTTGGAGAAGAATGTCGCGGAGGCGATGTTCAAGGTGATGGCGTACAACTTGCGGCGGGCGGACGGGCTGTGCGCGGCGCACGGCGCGGCGATTGCGTAGGGAGTAGTGTGTCCGTTGGGGGTAAGAGGCCCTGCGGAGCCCCGAAAACGGGGCGAGCAGGGAGGGATGGGGGGCGGCCTACGGCGGGTTAGGCGGGGCGAATTGGCGCTCCTTGACCCGCAAATCTCCGCCCAAATCGCAACGGGCCTAGTTATGCAAAGGTCTCAAAGGGAGAGGGCAGCCGCGTAGCGGCGGGTGAGGGTTCAGGCGGCGCAACCCACAAGGGAATGACGCGCCCCAGTAGGTTCCCGCCTACGCGGGCAGGGCGTGGCCTCGGAGGATAAAGGGAACGAGGCGCTCCGCGCCCCGTCATGGCGCTGGCGCGCCGACTGGATTCCCGCCTACGCGGGAATGACGGAGGAATGGGGCACGCATTCCCGTGCCCCGCAGGCGGCGCGAAGCGCCGCCCCCTTGTTCCCCCGGGGCCTCGTCATTCCCGCGAAAGCGGGAATGTGGATTCACACTGGAAGCGCAACAGTTCCGGACGACCCCAGAATACCTCAGACGGCGTCTGGTAGCCCAGCGCCGAGCGCGGCGTGTTGTTGTAGCGCGACGCGCACAACGTCAACTCCTCGTCCGGCACGCCGTCCAAGTTCGTCCTCCGCGGCAACTCCCGCCGCAGACGCCCAATCGCGTTCTCCACTCCCCCCTTCTGCCACGGCGACCGAACGTCGCAGAAGAACGTCTCAACTCCCAACTCATGCAACTCGTGATGCCGGGCGAACTCCGTCCCGTTGTCGAACGTCACGCTCCGCCGCATCTCCATCGGCAGCGTCCCCATCACGGCCAGCATCGCGCGCGCAACCGCCTCGGCGCCCTTGTTCTCCGGCCGCTGCAGGAGCGTGAGCCGCGACGCCCGTTCGTGCAGGACCAACAGCGCCTGCTTCTTCACCCCGAACAGCATCGTGTCCGCCTCCCAGTGGCCGAACTCAACGCGGTCCGCCGCCCTCGCAGGCCGCTCCGACAGAGGCCGCCTCGCCTTGATGAACAGGGCGGAACTGCGGCCCTTGCGCGAGCGGCGCCCCCGCGTCGCCTTCCGCTTCGGCAGGAAGTTCCGCCAGTCGTAGTCCTTCGTCCTCTTCACCTGCGCCGCGATGAACCGGTAGATGCTCTCGTGGGAGATCACCGGCCTCCCCATCTCCAACGCGAGGCGGCCGGACACTTGCGGCGGCGACGCGCCCCACGCCATGCGGCGCAGGACGGCCTCGCGCAGGAGATCGTCGCGGTCGAGGCGGGGGCCCTTCCACCGCCGCGCCCGCGCCTTCTCGTCCGCCTTGGCAGCCTTGTACTCGCCCGCGCTCATCGCGTTGCGGTTGATCTCGCGAGAGATCGTCGATGGCGAGCGATCCAGATTTGTAGCGATTTCCCGGATCGGGCGCCCCTCTTGGTATAGGCGGGCAATCGCGCAGCGTTCCTCGATGTCGATGTGTCGGTATCCCATGGCTCCACCACCTTGCTCTGGCGTTGCGCTTCGTTTGTGAATCCAGGGAACCTACTGGGCCACGCCTCACCGCGAAAGCGGGAACCTGTAGCATAGGAAACGCGATGCTGAGCCTCATTCTGAAGGAGCGCCATATCTCGCGGGCGAGCCTCGCGCATGGGCTGGGCGTCTCCATGCAAACCGTGCATAACTGGTGCAGCGGGCGCGTCCCCATCCCCGTTGAGCAACTCGGGCCGCTCTGCGACCTGCTGGAGGCGTGCGGCGTCCCCTCCGGGGAACTCGCGCAGATGACCGTCCGCGAACTGGAGCGACGCGGGCTGCGCGAGGAGCGCTTCGCCCGCAAGACGCGCGGCGCCCAGCCCGTCGTGATGCTGATGACGTGGAACCTGATGAGCCCCAGCCTCTTCGGGCCGGCCTCCCAGGTGGCGCGCGCCGCGCTGGAGGGCGCAGGCTTCCAATGCGTCGTCGCCGACTGCGGAGCCGAGCCACGCCTCAGCCGCTCCTACGTCTCATGGGCCGTCTCCTCCGGCGCGGACGGACTCCTCCTGTGCGGCGTCCCCGGCGAGCCTCCCGACCCGGACGACGACCTCTTCTCCGCGCTCCGTCCGGCGGTCGCGGCGGGCATTCCCGTCGTGCTCTTGAAGCCGTGGACGGGCGCGTCCGTGGCGATGCCGGAGGGCGTGGGGAGCATCGGGTGGGACTCGCTCGCGGCGGTCGAGCGCGCCGGCGGGCTCCTGCTCGAGGCCGGGCACACGCGGATCCGGGCGATGCTCGCGGGCGCCGGCGCAGGGTTCGGCGGACGATACCGCGGCCTCGACAAGGCGTGGGCGAATCTGGGCTTGCCGTTCGGCGAGGAGTCGGTGATCTGGGCGGAGGACGGGGAGACGCCGGAGGAGGTCGCCGAGTCGCTTGCGGGCGCGACCGCCGTGTTCACGCCGCCGTCGCACTTGCCGAGGATTGCGCGGGCGTGCTTCGCCGCCGGGTTGCGCTGGCCGGAGGAGTTGAGCATCGTCTCGCTCGGCAACCGGCAGTTCGTTCCGCAACTCGACCGCCGCCCCTTCACGTTCGTCACGATTCCCATCGGCAAGGTGGGGCGCGGCGCGGCGCAACTGCTCGCCGGAATGATCCGCGGCGAGCGCTTCCAAACGGGGCAGGAATCGGTGATCTACGGCGCGAGCGCGATGTTCGTCGAGAACCTCGAGGGCGGCTCCATCGCTCCGCCGCGCCCACCCTCACCCCATCCCTCTCCCGCCAAGCGGGAGAGGGGGCCGACTAGATCAGAGCGCCCCGCGCCCGCCCTCGCCCCATCCCTCTCCCGCTTGGCGGGAGAGGGAGCCGACTAGATCCCGAGTAAGCGGGCGCAGAGCGCATAACCAGCCCCGTCATTCCCACGAAAAAGGAACCTACTCCCCCTACCGTCATTCCCACGAAAGCGGGAACCTACCCCATGACCGTCATTCCCGCGTAGGCGGGAATCCAGTCGGCGCGATAGCGCCATGACGGGGCGCCACGCGCCTCGTCCCCAGCCATCCCCGCCACCCCGTCATTCCCGCGTAGGCGGGAACCTACCCCTCGGCGTGATAGCGCCGAATCCGCCCTCTCCCAGAAGGAGAGGGCAGCCGCGCAGCGGCGGGTGAGGGTTGCCCGCCGCCCTTCCCGCCGTAGGCGGAACACAACCCCCCTCTCCCGCCAAGCGGGAGAGGGGGGCAGGGGGGCGAGGGCTGCGCCCCCCTACTGAATGTCCGTGAAGGGCTCGATCTGCGGGATGACCTTGACGAACTTGCCGTTCTGCACCTGGCCGATGGAGACGGGAGCCCAAGCGTCCCCGCCGGCGTCGTAGTCCCAGCGGCCGGAGACGCCGTTGACGCTCCGCACCTGCGCGAGCGTGTCGCGCATCGACTCCGCGTCGGTCGGGTCGGCGCCCATCTTCAGCGCCTCGGCGATGGCGAGCGTGCCGTCGTAGAACGAGGCGTCGTAGGTGTCGGGCGTGTTGCCGCCCTCCTTCGCCTGGTAGCACTGGGAGAAGCGCTGCGCGCGCGGGTCGCCGCTCGTGTCCGCGCTGCCCGGAGCGGAGTAGAGAATCCCGTTCGCGGCCTCGCCGGAGACTCGAATCAGTTCCGTGTTGCCCTCGGCCCCGCCGCCGGAGAGGCGGTACTTGGGATGCACGCCCTGCTGCGCCATCGTGTTGATGATGAGGCCCATCTCCTTGCCGAGCGACATCACCTGCACGACATCCGGCTCGGCGCGGCGAATCTTCGTGACCTGCGTGTCGAACGAGACGTCGTCCTTCTGGAACGTCTCCTCGGCCACGATCTCCATGCCGAACTCCTCCGCGAGCCGCTTCAGCCGCGCGACCTGCAGATCGATGGAGTCGTTGCCCTCTTCCTTGACGTAGGCGTAGCGCAAGCCGTCGAGATTCTCGCCCGCCTCGTCCCTGAGGTAGCGGACGAGCGCGTCCGTGTTCCACGTCGTGTTGAGCGCGTTGCGGAACACCCACGGGTTGTCGGCGGCGAACGCCGGGTTCTGTATGCCGGACGAGAAGAGCACGACGCCGAGTTCCGACGCCACCGGCTTCTGCGCGAGGCCGATGCCGGTGAAGATCGTCATAATCACCGGGGCGTCGCTCACGGTGGCGAGTTTGCGGAGCCCGGAGACGCCCTCCGCCTGGTCGGCCTTCGAGTCCTCGGGGAGGAGTTTGATGGTCGTGCCGCCGAGGTCGCCGCTCGCGTGGATCTCGTCAATCGCGCATTCCATCGCGGCGACGAGCCGTCCCCACCGCGCGTAACTGCCGGAGAGCGGCACGGTGAATCCGAGTTTGAGTTCCTGCGGCTCGGGCTCGGCCGTGGGCATGGCCGGAGCCTCCGTCGGGGGCGCCGTGGCTTCCATCGCGGGCATCGGGGTGTTGGTCGGCCGGGGCGTCGCCGTCGGATCGGCGCCGCAAGCGGCGAGGACGAGCGTCGCGCCCGCAAGCGCGGCGAACGCCATGAGCAGTCTGGAGCGAACGAATCCCAAGCGCATCGGATCCTCCCTCTATCCTGTGTGCTGCGCCGCGCCGCGCTTCAGGGCGCGGGCGCGGACGGGCGCAATACATACCAGCATCGCGCCGAATTGTCAAACTGCCGCGCCGCCCAGCGCTACGCGCTGATCACCAAGTTGCCGTAGTCGTCCACCACCGCCCGCTGCCCGGGATAGACCACCGTCGTGCTGTCCAACTGCTCCACCACCGCAGGGCCCGCAACCTCATGCCCAGGGGCGAGCAGCGCACGGTCGTACACCGGCGTCGCCGTCATCCCTGACGCGCGGTCGAAGTACACCTCGCGCTCCCCGATCCGCGCGCCGGAGACGGGCCCCGCCGCGCGCTCCCCGCGCTTCATCGCGAACTTCGGCGCCCGCACCGTCGCGCGGACGCGGTAGTTCACCGCCTCCGCAGGCTCCGTCTTCGCGCTGTGCCCGAAGAGTTGCTCGTGCGCCTGATCGAACCGCTCGCGGATCTCCGCCACCGCGTCCGCCCCGACGTCCGGCGACGTTCCCGCCGGCACGTTGAGTTCATACCCCTGCCCCTGATAGCGCAGATCTATCGAGAACGCGAACGCGATGGAGTCCTCCTCGAAGCCGTCGGCGACGAATTCGGCGAGCGCCTGATCCCGCAGCGACGCGAACAGCCGGCTCAGTTCGTCCGCCCCGACCGCCCCGACCTCCTGCAAATCCTGCAGGCGCGAGCGCACGAAATCCCGCCGCGGGTCGGCCATAATCAGCCCCAGCGCCGAACTCACCCCAGGCATCGGCGGAACGACCACCGTGCTCATTCCCAAGTCCGCGGCGAGCCGCCCCGCGTGCACCGGCCCCGCGCCCCCGAACGCGACGAGCGCGAAGTTCCGAAGGTCGTAGCCCCGCTCCGTAGAAACCTCCCGGATCCCCTCCTCCATCTTCGCGTTGATGATCCGGATAACGCCCGCCGCCGCCGCCATCGGCTCAATGCCCAATTGCGCCCCCATATCGGCGACCGCCTCGTAGGCTTTTTGCTTGTTCGTCTTGACCTTTCCCCCCAGCAAATGCTCGGGATGCAGAAAGCCCAGCAGCAGATTGGCGTCCGTCACCGTGGGCTGCGTTCCGCCCTTGTCGTAGGCGACCGGGCCCGGATCGGCGCCCGCGCTCTGCGGCCCGACCTGCAGCGCGCCCCCGCCGTCTATCCACGCGATCGTCCCGCCCCCCGCGCCGATCGTGTTGATCATCAGCATCGGCGCCGCAATCTCCCAGTCCCCAATGAGAACGGACGTCTGCTCCAGCACGCTGCCGCCCTCGCCCAGCGCAATGTCGCTGCTCGTCCCTCCCATATCGAACGACACCATATTGGGGAATCCGGCCGACGCCGCGATTTGCATGCCCGCCTCCGACCCGGCGCACGGCCCGGACAGCAGCGTCGTGATGGGAATGACGCTCGTAATCTTCGCCACGCCCCCGTTGCTCTGCATGATGTACAACTGCTCGGTCGTTATCCCCAGGTCTTTCAGCCCCTGCGCGAGTTTGCCCAAGTACTCCGTCATCGCCGGCGCGAGCCGCGCGTTCGCCACCGTCGTGCTCAATCGCGGAAACTCGCGGATCTGCGGCAGAATCTCCGACGACAGCGAGACGGAGCCGTCGGGAAACTCCTCGCGGATCATCTCGGCCAGCGCCTGCTCGTGCGCCGGGTTCAGGAACGAGAAGAGCAGCATCACCGCGACCGACTCCGCGCCCTTCCTCCGCAGCCGCCGCACCGCCTCCCGCGCCTGCTCGACGTCCAGCGGCGTCTTCACGTTCCCCTTGAAGTCCACGCGCTCCACGACCTCCTCGCGGAGCCACGGCTCGACGGGCGGATTCTTCTCGACGTAGATGTCGGAGAGGTCGCTGCCGAAGCGCGGAATGTGCCAAACGTCGTTCACGCCGCTGAAGCCGTCCGTGATCAGCAGCCCGACGCGCGCCCCCTTGCCCTGCACGAGGAGATTCGTGCCCACCGTGGTGCCGTGCGCGAACGACGCGACCTCCCCGACTTCGAGCCCGCCGTCGAGCAACTCGCGCATGCCGTCGAGGATCGCCTGCCCCGGATCGCGGGGCGTGGACGGCGTCTTGAGCGCTTCGACCTCCCCGGAATCGTGGTCGAGCACGACCATATCGGTGAAGGTGCCTCCGGTGTCGACTGCGACGGTTTTCATCAGGGCGACGGCCTCTCGCGGGTATGCCGCTAGGGCGCTAACTATAAGCGCGCCGCGCCATTCTTGCAAAGCGCAAAGCGCCGGGCGTATGCTCCCGATCAGGCCGCTGACCGCCCTGGCCGGGTTAGTCCACGGCGCCTTCGTCATTCCCGAAAAGGTCTCTTCTGGGAGAAGGCAGCCGCGAAGCGGCGGCAATGCAAGCCGGCGATGTCCTACTGCCTCGTCCACGCGGTAGCGGTCGCGATGACTCGCCCTCTTCCCAACAACGCTCTCTTGCGCTACGCTGACCCGGTGATGAAACTCACGATCAACGGCGAGGCGCGCGAATTGTCCGGCCCCGTGACATCGCGCAATACCTCGAAACGATGGGGCTCGCGGGGCGGTACGTCGCGGTGGCGCGCAACGACGACGTGCTTGACCGCGCCGCCTTCCCCCTGCGTAACGCTGCAGGACGGCGACCGCATTGAGATCGCGCGCCCTGTCGTCGGCGGATAGCGCCCCACGGCAATTGACGCGGGCGCCGCTCCGCGAATACCCTTGCGCTGTCCCATCGCGCGGATGCTATAGGCGCAAGACAGGAGGCGCCAATGAGCGCAGGCGAGATTTCCAACGCGGCTTACGACCGCATCGGCGGCGTGCTCCATCGCGCCCTCGACGGACTCAGCGTTGAGCAACTGAAGGCGCAGCCCGCAGGGCCGGAGAGCAACCCCATCGGCTGGCTCGCATGGCACCTCACCCGCACGCAGGACAAGAACTACTCGCTGCTGCTGGGCGAAGAGGAGGCGTGGACGGCGGACGGCTGGCATCGGCGGTTCGACCTCCCCGCCGACCGCGGCTCCGGCAACGGCGACTCGCTCGAGCAGGCGCGAACGTTCGATCCGATGGACGCGGAGACGCTCGCCGCCTACTTCGACGCGGCGCGGGAGAAGTCGCGCCGGTTCCTTGACGCGCTGTCCGACGGCGACTTGGAGCAGCCGAGCGCGGCGGGCGCCGACCGCAACGAGACGATCAAAGTCTCCATCGCGCGGGTGACCGGCGACCTCATCCAGCACATCGGACAAATCGCCTACGTTCGGGGGCTGGTCGACCGGCACGGATGGTACGGCGCGTAGCGCTCCCGCACGCTACAATCCGCGCCAACGCGCCCCAACGAGGAAGGTTTGCAATGCTGACGCGAGAGCAGAACGAACGTCTGACGCAGGTCGGGCCCGGCACGCCAATGGGCGAACTCATGCGCCGCTACTGGCACCCCGTCGCGGCGGCCGCCGAACTCGACGACCGCCCCACGAAGGCCGTCCGGCTCCTCGGCGAGGAACTCGTGCTCTACCGCGACAAGTCCGGCGCGCTCGGCCTCATCGACCGCTTCTGCCCCCACCGCCGCGTCGACCTCTCCTACGGCATCCCGGAGGAGCGCGGACTGCGCTGTATGTACCACGGCTGGATGATGGACGAGACAGGGCAGTGCATCGAGCAGCCGTTCGAGGAGACGGTTCACCCGGACGGGCGGTTCAAGGAGAAGGTGAAAATCGCGGGCTACCCGGTGCAGGAGTTGGGCGGCCTCGTGTTCGCGTATCTCGGCCCCGCGCCCGCGCCGCTGCTGCCGAACTACGACATCCTCGCGCAGCGCAAGGGCGTGCTCCGCGAGGCGTTCATCGCCGAAGTGCCCTGCAACTGGCTGCAATGCATGGAGAACTCCGTTGACCCCGTGCACTTGGAGTGGCTGCACGGCGTGTACGGAGCGCATCGCGCCCGCCTAGAGGGGCGCCGCGACGCCGTCGCAGAGAGCCTCGCCGCCTACGACCGCCACAAGGAGATCGGCTTCGACGAGTTCGAGCGCGGCATCATCAAGCGCCGCGTCTACGGCAACACCGACAAAAACTCGCCCAAATGGAGCGTCGGACACCCGCTCCTCTTCCCCAACATCCTGCAGCAGGGCGGCGGCGGACGCTACTTCTTCCAATACCGCGTGCCGATGGACGATACGCGCACATGGCACGTCGAAATCACGAGTTACTGGTTCCCGGACGACGTGGACGTCCCTGAGCAGGAGAGCGTCCCGTACACGAGCATCGCGCTCCGCAATCCCGACGGCACGTGGCGCAGCGACGACACGCTCGCGCAAGACCACGCCGCATGGATTCTGCAAGGCCCCGTGATGGACCGGACGGCGGAGCGGCTCGGCGAGTCCGACCGCGGCCTCATCCTCTACCGCAAGATGCTTGACGAGCAGGCCGCCGCGGTGGAGGACGGCGCGGAGCCGCTGAACGTCATCCGCGACCCGGCGCAAAACGAGATCATTCACGTGCCGCAGGAGGGCTGGGGCGCGCTCGGCAGAACGTCGGACATAGACGAGGTGGCGCGCTACGGCGGCAAACTAAAGCCGCTCATCGTCAACCTCCTCGCCCAAACCGCCTACGAGCAGAAGCAACACGCAACGGCGTAGGGGGCGAATAACGCGCCGCCCTGCCCGCGATAGCGGGAACTTACCCCCTCTACCCACGCCCCCATCATTCCTCCGCCGAAGGATACGCCTCCCAGTCAAATCCGTCTATATCCAGAGGCCGGCGGTCGGCGACCAACTCCCCAGAGCCGCTATCCCATCGAACCAGGGATTGCTTATTCGAGCCGTCGGCGTTCATCGTGAAGAGTCGAGCCTCGTGGCCGGGCAGGTAGACCGCGATCCGAGACTCGTCGGGCGACCACGACGCGAGCGCGTCTGGCCGCCCGCGCATAATACGCAAATTGGAGCCGTCGGCGTTGACGACGACGAATGGGCTTTGATGCAGGCGAATCTCCGAGCCGTCGGACGACCACGAGACATGCCCACGCGGGAGGCGATCGTGGCCCCCAAGCGGGTAGTCAATCCCGGAGCCTTCCAATTCAGGCAAGACGTCGGGGAATGACACGACCTCCTGCAGGCTTGTTCCGTCGGTCCGCACGGTGTATATCGTCGAAACGTCGCCCTCGTTCCTGACGAACGCTAGGCGCTTGTCGTCCGGAGACCAGGCAGGCAAACTCGAAGTTTCCAGCAATTTCGTGATATTCGGACCGCCAAAATCAGCAATTACAATGAAAGGGTCAGCGGGGGTATCCACCTCAATTTCATCGCCGATAAACGCAATTTTTTTGCCGCTATTAGACCAAACCGGCGGGTTGTACTGAGCAATTACATTAGACATATAAGAGTGAACATCCGATCCATTCCGATCTGCTGTGTGGAGAAACAGATACTGCTTCTGCCGAACGCCCGCGCCGATTCTGAGAAAATTGTCTTGAACTATCGAATACGCGTACTCATGCATGAGATATGCAATGTACTCGCCATTAGGTGACCAGGCGGGGTAATAAGCATCAGAGCGATAAACGCTTTCATTGCTGCGCGCCCGGTAATTAATAGGCAACAGATAATGATCCGAACCGTCTGTATTTATGGTGGCAATTCCGAAATTACGGCGAGTTGAGAGACGTTCAAACGGATGGTTGCGTTGCGTCATAGCGATAGTTCCATTAGATGATAAACTTGCCGCATACTCGAGCGAATGTAAATGAGCCGGACGAAAAGAATTGAGAGATAGCGAGGCTATGTTAATTGCATGCATACGAAAGCCGTCGTTGAAAACGATCTGATCCGCATTCCGGCTCCACAGAGGAGGCACAGGATACTGGGCAAGCCTAATCCCGCTGTACGCGTATCCGGGTCGCGATTCTCCATTGAAACTCCATGGGCCGCCAAAGGTGTTGGCGCCCCACAGCAACAAGCCTCCCGCTATTATGAAGGCAACCGCCGTTAAGCAAACGCAGTTCTTCATCGGATGACCGTCCGGCGCATGGCTTGAATAGCCATGGGATCAAACGGATGCGTCGAGCAATCGGGCTCGCCGTCCTTGCAAAGCCGTGCGGCAACGGACGCAACGGCGCCCGTCGGCGCGGCGCGCGCCAGCGCCGCCGCCACCACCATTCGCAAGATTGAGATGATGGTCAGGTTCATCGTTCCCCCTCCGCCGAAGGATACGCCTCCCAGTCGAATCCGTCTATATCTAGGGGCTGGCGGTCGGCGACCAACCCCCAAGAGCGTCTGTCCCATCGAACCACGGATTGCTTGTTCGAGCCGTCGGCGTTCATTGTGAAGAGCCGAACGTCACGGCCGGGCAGGTAGACTGCGATCCGAGACTCGTCGGGCGACCACGACGCGAGCGCGTCCGGCCGCCCGCGCATAATACGCAAATTGGAGCCGTCAATGTTGACGGTGACGAACGGGCTTTGATGCAGGCGAATCTCGGAGCCGTCGGACGACCAAGAGACATGCCCGCGAGGGAGGCGATCATGGCCTCCAAGAGGGTAGTGGCTCCCGTAGCCTTCCAACTCAGGCAACACATCGGGGAATGACGCAATCGTTTGCAAATCTGTTCCATCGAGGTTTATGACGTGTATGGCTGATACGTCTCTCTTGTTCCGCGCGAAGGCTATACGCTGGCCATCGGATGACCAGCCTGGTAGACTCGCAGTTTCGACAAGGTTAGCATAGGTGGATTGCGTTACATCAGCAACCAGTATTATTGACTGACGGTTGTTGTTTTCGTTGAAAATTTTATCAATAAAGGCGACCATTCTCCCTGTAGGAGACCAAGCAGGCGGCTCTTCACTCGGGATTACACCAGGAATATCGATTGGGTTTGTTGGTCCGTTGACATTCATTATTCGCAAAGAAGGGCTCTTGCCTGAAGGGTTGGCCAAAACAGCGATGCTGTCACCGTTCGGAGACCATTTAGGATGAGGATTAGAGCGGTTTCCGCTAATCAAAATTCGCTTATCTGAACCATCGAATTTCATCAATCCCATCTCGAAATTGACACCTCTTCTTGTGTGCCCGAGTTGCGTAAATGCAATATGACCAGAGCGCGAGACGCTCCCAGCGTACATGAGAGAAGGTTCCCGGCCGGCATGAAACGATCGAATGGATGGCGCGCGCAAGTCGACGACGTGCAATTGCGCGTCCGCGTTGAAGACGATCCCTCGACCGTCAGCCGTCCACAGAGGAGGCAATGGCCGCTCTGCCTTCCTGATTTCCTTATCTATTGGGGTGGGGTGGTTCTCCCATGCCGCGAAATTGAAGTTCAATGGCCACGTTGTTAGCGCCAATATCGAGCCCACAACCAACGTCGTCAGCATCGCAACGCCTATGAGCACCCACGCGCAGAACTTCATTA
Source organism: Dehalococcoidia bacterium (assembly GCA_965242755.1). GTDB lineage: Bacteria > Chloroflexota > Dehalococcoidia > Lucifugimonadales > Australimonadaceae > Bin16. The sequence goes on from OZ251500.1 coordinate 627,753, forward strand.
GTTAGCGCCTCCCGCCGGCCGCCGGCCGCAAGGTTGCGATGCTCCCGCTCATTGCGTGACCTCCCTCCATACGAAACGCTCGAATCCGGCCGGCGCTGGACGACCTTGCGCCGCTACCCACGGAGTGTCTATGGCTTTGCGGTCATTAGATGGATTCCTTTCCACTAGCGCGCGCTTGTCCGAACCGTCGGCGTTCATTGTAAAGAGCCTGACTCCTGCAAGGCTATCGGAAAAGAGCGCCGCGATCCTGTCGCCCTTGGGAGACCACGCCGCTAAGGCGCCAGGTCGCGCGTCCATAATACGCAAGTTCGACCCGTTTGAGTCAATGACGACGAAAGGGGCCTGGTGAATGCGAATGTTGCCTCCGTCTCTCGACCACGACATGAAGCCCCGAAGAGCGTGTCCCAAGAGGAGCGGCGATCCTCGACGCTCCGGCAGCGCGTCCGGGAAGGATGCTATCTCATCCAGCCCTGTGCCGTCAGGCCGAACAGTGTGGATTGAAGAGACGCCGTTTGCGTTCTGCATAAACGCGATGCGCTCTCCGTCGGGAGACCAAGCAGGCCGGGCGACAGTTTCCGACAAACGCTGAAGGTTAGTCCCGTCTATATTCACAGTATAGACCATTTGATTATTCTCATTATCCGGGCTAGCGATAAACGCTACCTTCTGACCATCCGGCGACCAAACAGGAGGCTCTTTCTCCACGCGAAACGGAAGATTGGTCGGCAAAACGAATGTATATGCAAGATCTTCTGATTCAATTAGCGTCAACCTATCACCAAGGAACAGCGCAAGTCTTGAACCATCCGGCGACCAAACAGGATGAATGGCATCGAATGAAGTTGATCTCGTTATTTGTCTTAATTCTTTCGCATCGAATGTCGCGGTCTTGATTTTTAGCAATGAAGAAGGCTGAGAATGAGTGTACGCTATTATCCCTTCCGAGGAAACGCTCATCGCGTGATTCAGCCGCCTCGTCCTATCTCCTTGGCTTTCGTCAATGGGGAAGGGAAACGAGCGCAAATCCGCGCCAGCCGCGTCGATAAAATGCAGCGTTCCGTCCGCGTTGAATGCGATGCGCGCTCCATCCGGGCTCCACAACGGAGGCGCGGGGTACTGCGCCCTCTGGATGTCATCCCATCGGTAGGGAGAATCTCCCCAACCTCTGAAATCGAAGCCTGAGATAACCGTGACCCAAAGCAGCCACGCTATCCCCAGCGTCGCGAGCGTCACCCCTGCGAAAACCCCTGCACAGAATTTCATCGCCTAGCGCTCCAGTGTAAGGCGTAAATGGCCACAATGTCAAACGGATGCGGCGAGCAATCAGTCTCATCGTCCTTGCAAAGCGGCGTGACTGGGGGCGCGACCGTAGCCGCCGGCGCGGAGCGCGCCAGCGCCGCAAGCGGCAGGAGCGCTCCCGCCGCCGCTATCCGCGCGATTGAGATGATGGCCAGGCTCATCGTTCCCCCTCCGCCGAAGGATACGCCTCCCAGTCAATCCGTCGCATCGCCCGCAAGCGTAGGCGGCGCGGCGCGGCGAGTCAACCTCTCGGGGCGCGTTGACGCGCCAGGCGCGCGCGGGCCGCGTTCTTTGACGGGCCGACGGCGGCGCTTGCGGCGTGGCGGAAGAGGCGCTACAATCCCTCGCTATGGAGATGACGCAGAGGCGGTCCGCGCTGGCGGACGCGGTTTTCCCAGGGCAAGGTTTGCTGCGCGACGCGGCGCTCGTCGTCGGCTTCGCGCTGCTCGTCACGCTGTTCGCGCAGATGGCCGTCCGCCTGCCGTTCACGCCCGTTCCGATCACCGGGCAAACGCTCGCCGTCCTCCTTACGGGCGGCGCGCTCGGCGCGAACCGCGGGGCGGCGAGCCTCGCGCTCTACGCCGTCATTGGCGGCTTTCTTCCAGCGCTCGCGCCCACGTCGGCGGCGCTTGACGGTGCGACCTTCCACTTCATCTTCCCGTGGATCGGAACGAGCGATTGGGCGTGGAATTTGGCCAGCGGCGGCTACATCGTCGGCTTCGTCGGCGCGGCGTGGGTCGTCGGACGGCTGGCGGAGCGCGGATGGGACCGCAGTTGGCGCGTATTGGTCGCCATGCTCGCGGGCAACGCCGTTCTCTACGTTCCGGGGCTGCTGTGGCTGCGCTACGGCTACGGATTCGATCCGGGCATAGACTGGGCGACGGCGCTTGATTGGGGGCTGTGGCCGTTCGTCGCAGGCGACTTGGCGAAGTTGTACGCCGCCTCGCTCGCGCTCCCCGTCGCATGGGCGCTCGTCGGACGGAAGGGGCGCGGCTGATGGAGATTACGTGGATCGGCCACGCGGCGTTCCGCGTGCGCTCCGGCGGAAAGACGCTGATTATGGACCCGTTCCCGCCGGAGTTGGGGCTGAAGATCGCCCCGCAGCAGGCGGAGGCCGACCTCGTCACGCAGAGCAGCTCCGACGAGTTCCATTCGGCGGTGGGCGCGGTTTCGGGGAAGCCGGTCGCGCTGGACGGCCCCGGCGAGTACGAGGCGGCGGGCATGCACCTGCGCGGCGTCCGCACGACGCGGCGAACGCCGGAAGGCGAGCCCCAGCGCTGGAACACGGTGTTCACGGCGAAGGCGGAGGGCATCGTCTTCTGCCACTTGGGAAATCCCGACCGGCTGCTGACGAACAAGGAGGTCGACGACCTCGGCTCGCCGCACGTGCTGATGGTTCCGGTGGGGAGCGCGACGGGGCTATCGGCGGCGGACGCGGTGGAGATGACGCGGAGCGTCGAGCCGCGCATCGTGATCCCGATGCTCTACGCGCACCCCGGAAACCGCCGCGAGTTGCGGGAGTTGGCGCCGTTCCTCAACGAAATGGGCGTCCGCGAGCCGGAGAAGCAGACGCGCCTCACGGTGACGCGCTCCAACCTGCCGGACGAGACGCAGGCGACGGTCCTGCAGCCGACGGGCGCGCTGCTGTAGCGAGGCCGCTGCGCGCCTGCCGCCATCCTCGAGGTATGGCCTCGTCGGCTTCCACATTTTGACTTCCCGTGCTGGGTCGCCGCCTACCTAACCTTCTGAACACGCGCCCAATGGCGCCACGAGCTCGCCGCCGTCCGCGCGTTCGAGGCGTTCGTCATCGGCATCCTCGACATGACGCTGGACATCTTCTAGTTCGAGCCGCTCTTCTTCCTCTGGATCGGCGTCGCCTACCCGTTCCGCGAAAGCGCGCCCGGTCTCGTCATTCCCGCGTGGGAGGCCAGGGCGATAGGTTACGCAGAGCCTCCTAAGGTATAATCGCCGCTTGCGCCCGCTGCGGCGGCGGGCGGGGATTTCGTTGAGGAGGCGCTCTTTCGGCATGCGCGCGGGGTTCATCGGCGGGGGCGTGATGGCGGAGGCGATGCTTGGCAGAGCGCTCGCCGCGGGCCTTTGCGCGCCTGACGAGGCCGCGGTCGGCGAGCCTATCGCGGAGCGCCGCGCCGCGCTCGCCGACCGATACGGCGTCGCCGTTCACGCCGACAACGCCCCGGCGGCGCATGGCGCGGAGATCGTCGTCATCGCCGTGAAGCCGCAGCACATCGGGGGCGTCTACGCCGACCTGCGGGGCGCGCTTTCGCCGGAGCAGACCGCGCTCTCCATCGCGGCGGGCGTTCCTCTGCGCGCGCTCGCCGACGGGCTCGCTCATTCCCGGATCGTCCGGGCGATGCCGAACACGCCGGCTCAGATCGGCGCGGGAGTGTCCGTATGGACGGCGACGGAGGACACGCCTGACGAGGCGCAAGGCGCCGCGGCGGCGCTCCTCGCGGCTATGGGGCGCGAGATCCGCGTGGAGAGCGAGGAGCATTTGGACATCGCGACTGCCTTGTCGGGGAGCGGCCCGGCGTATGTGTTCGCGTTCATCGAGGCGCTGACGGAGGCGGGGGTGTCGCTTGGGATGGCGCGGGAGACGGCGCGGACTCTGGCGGTGGAGACGACGTTGGGGTCGGCGGCGCTGGCCCGTGAATCCGGGGAGTCGCCCGCCGCGCTGCGCGAGCGCGTGACCTCGCCGGGGGGCACGACCGCGGCGGCGCTGCGGGAGTTGGAGCGCGCGGGATTCAGGTCGGCGGTGATGGAGGCGGCAAGCGCGGCGCACCGGCGGGCGCGGGAATTGGGAGGCGGCGCGTGAAAACGCTCGCGCTCGCCGTCATCCAACTCATTCTGCTGGTCATCGTCGCGCAGGCGATGCTCTCGTGGCTGATCGCCGCGGGAATGCGGAACGATGCGATCATCCGCGTCTATCAGACGCTGAACTTCGCTCTGGAGCCGCTGTTCCGGCCTTTGCGCCGCGTGCTTCCGCCGATGGGCATGTTCGACTTCACGCCCATCGCGGCGATCTTCGTTCTCTTCCTCCTCAGGATACTTATCATCCGCCTCGCCTAGCGCGGCGCGCCTTCGCCGCAAGGGGCGCGCGGCTCCGATCAGCGCGTTATGGCCACCGCCGTCGTCTCCGACTCCAACGCAACCCTGCCCGACGAGTCCGCACGCGGGCTGCCGGTCTATTTCGCGCCGCTGGAGATCCGCATTTCGGGGCGCGCCTACGCGGACGGCGTTGACCTTGCGCCCGGCGATTTCTACGCGATGCTGCGGGAGGGCGGCGCGCTTCCCACGACGTCGGCGCCGACGCCGGCGGCGTTCCTCGACGCCATCCGGCGCGCGTCGGCGGACGCGGACGAGGTCGTCTGCGTCACGCTCTCCGCCAAGCTGAGCGCGGCCTACGCGGCGGCGCGGGAGGCGGTCCGGATCGCGGAGCGCGATCTGCCCGGGCTCAGGGTGACGCTTGCGGATTCGCGGAGCGCGGGCCCGGCGCAGTCGCTCATTGTTCTCGACGCGGCGCGCCTTGCGGCGTCGGGGGCGTCGTCCGCCGCCGTCGCGGAGCGCGTGGAGCGGCGAGCGGGCGACACGTTTCTCATGGGCTACCTCGACACGCTCCGGCATCTCAGCCGCAGCGGGCGGGTTCCGCGCTTGGCGGCGTGGGCGGGCGGACTGCTGAACGTGAAGCCGGTTCTGCACTTGGCGGAGGGGCGGATCCGCTTGCTGGAGCGTCCGCGGTCGGAGGCGAAGGCGCAGGAGCGGCTGGCGGCCATTGCGCGGGAGCGGATCGGCGGCGCGCCGGCGCGAGTCGCCGTGGCGCACGCGGACGCCCCTGCGAGCGCGGCGGCGCTGGCGGAGCGCTTGCGGGCGAGCGTCGCCGTCGCGGAGTTGCGCGTGATGGAACTCACGCCGGCGATCGGCGCGCACACGGGCCCCGGCCTCGTCGCGTGCGCGCTGCAGCCTGCGGAAGGGTAGGGGAGGGGGGGAACCCTCACCCGCCGCTGCGCGGCTGCCCTCTCCCAGAAGGAGAGGGCGGGGTTGGCGCTGTCGCGCCGCGCTGGGTTCCCGCTTTCGCGGGAATGACGGGTGGGGTAGGTTCCCGCCTACGCGGGAATGACGTGACCCCGGGGATGACTTGGGGACGGGGCGCGGGCGCCCCGTCGCGGCGCTATCGCGCCGATTGGGTTCCCGCCTACGCGGGCAGGGCGGTAGGTTATGCAAAGGTCTCCAGAAGGAGAGGGCGGGCCTCAGTCCTCGTTCTGCATCCATTCGTACAGGTGGTAGCGGTCGCGCCGCATGCCGAGCGCGTCGTAGACGCGCTGCGCGGGCTCGTTGCGCTGATGCACATAGAGACGGACGCCAAGCAGCCCGGGCGACGCCTCGACCCGCGCGCGGACGCTCGCGTACAGCGCCGTGAACACGCCCCGCCGCCGCGACTCGGGAACGACGTAGACCGAATGCACCCAGACGACCGCGCCGTTCCGCCAGTCGCTCCATTCGGAGACGGTCATCAGCATCCCGACGGGGAGCCCGTCCTCCTCCGCCAGCAGATACTCCGCATCGACGCGCTTCTCGAGAACGGCGCGGACGCCCTCCTCGAGCGCGCCGCGCTCCAGGGTCATTCCCTCGCTTTCGAGCGCCATCGCCGCCTGCGCGTCGACGATGAACGGCAGGTCGGCGGGCGCGGCGGGGCGGACGTTGAGCGCGGGGCAGGCGTTGGCGGGCGGACGGGCATTGATGGACATGGCGGAATCTTCGCTTCCTACTCGACGACCGCCACCACCTCGATCTGCACCTTCATGCCGCCGGGCGGCGGGTCGTACTTCGACGTATGCCGCGCCGGGCGGTCATTCTCGTCCGGGTACATCTCTAGCCACGGCTCGTTGAGCGCGGGGCGGTCCGCCAAGTCCGCGAGGAAGCAGGTCATCCGCACCACGTCGTCCGGCGACGCTCCGGCGCATTCCAGGAACGTCCGCAGATTGCGGAAGCACTGCCTCGCCTGCTCGCCCGCGTCCTCCGGCAACTCGCCTGTGTCCGCGTTGATGCCTTGGATGGCCGAACTGTAGACGACGGCGCCCACGCGGGCGCCGTAAGGGATCGGCGCGTTGTGCCGCACTCCGGGAATATGGATCGTTTGGCGTCTGCCCATGGCCTCGCATCTCCTCCGGCGCAGACCGCGCCGCGCGCTCAGGGCGGCGCTTCGCCGCTCAACGGCGCAGTTCGAGCACGCTGGGGTCGGCGGGCATGGTATACTAATTGCAAGGCCGCTAACGGCGGCGCGCCTTCCCTCGGTCGAGGCGCTAGAGTAACCGCATCCCGCAAGATTCCGCCCAGACGCTAGCGAATTACGAATACAGACGATGGTTAGCCTTATGATTCCGTATTCCGTTACCCCCCCCCCCCCCCCCCATTACGAATTTCGTATTACAATGCGCGCTTGCGTAGGGATTGCATCCGCAATCATGGTTGCGCTGCTCGCCGCTTGCTCCGGCGACGCGCCGCCGCCGACCCCAACGCTTGCGCCAACCCTCGCGCCTACTCCGACTCCCGCGCCGACGCCCATGCCCACGCCGTTCCCTACCGCCGCCGCCAACTCGACCCAGGAGAACCCTCGGTCGACGGGGCTGCTCGTCAACGAGGCGGAATCGTTCGAGGGTTACGTGCTCTACGTCCCCTACGCGACCGGCGCGAACTTGGTCTACTTGATCGACCACATGGGGCAACTCGTTCGCGCATGGGATCCCCCCAAGCAGGCGACCTTGGCGAAATTGCTCGATAACGGGAACTTGCTGACGTCGAAGAATATCGAGATTGACCCCAAGGGAAACGTCGTTTGGGAATATCGCCGCCCCCAACACCACGACCTCCTCAAGATGCCGAACGGGAACGTTCTCACCCTCTCCCGCGATGTTATTCCACGCGAGGAAGCCATAGCCCTCGGCGCGAACCCTGACTTGCTGACTTGCCCCTCCCTAAAGGCGACCCGCATCATCGAGGTCCGCCCAACAGGCCCGGCGGACGGCGAGGTCGTTTGGCAATGGTCCGGGCTCGACCACCTCATCCAGGGCTTCGATCCGGAGAAACCCAACTATGGCGCAGTCGCCGACCACCCCGAACGCGTAGACATCAACTATACCCTCGCATTTTCGACATGCGAACCCAACGGTAGGGCCGACTGGCTGCATACGAATGCCTTGGATTACAACGCCGACCTGGACCAGATTATGCTCACTAGCCGTCTATTCAGCGAGATTTGGATTATCGATCACAGCACGAGCATAGAAGAAGCCGCCGGGCATACCGGTGGGAACTCCGGCAAGGGCGGCGATTTGCTCTACCGCTGGGGCAACCCGCGCGCATACCAAAGAGGAACCGTCGCCGACCAACGCCTCTTTTACCCACACAACTCCCAATGGATTCCGGAAGGGTTGCCTGGCGCAGGCAATATCCTTGTTTTCAACAACGGCTACGAACAATCCGGGGTCGAGCGCGGCTACTCGTCCGTAGACGAATTCATCCCGCCCGCCGACGGCTACAACTATCGGTCAGAATCAGGCTCCGCCTACGGTCCGAACGACCTCGTTTGGCGATACGCCGCCGACCAGCGCGAATCGTTCTACGCGCCGCACTGGTCGGGCGCGCAACGGTTGCCCAACGGCTCCACGCTGATCACCGATGCGACGGACGCGCGCATTTTCGAAGTGACGCGGGAAGGCGAGACAGTTTGGGAGTTTGTGAATCCCGCGCGCGCCGATGTGTATCGCGCCTACCGCTACCCGCCGGACCACCCGGGAATCCTCAACCTGCTTGAGACCCATCGGACCGCCTACCGCGCCGCCGTTGCAAGCGAGCCCGTCGCCCGTTCCGTGTTCGACCTTTACTTGGTGGACGGCGACTTGGTGTACGTCAAAGAACCGTGCGACCATGAAGACACGGAGATTCTCTTCTTTCTGCATATCGTCCCGGAGCGCGCGGAAGACTTGCAGCAAGGGCGGCGCAGAGGTTTCAATGACCTCCCCGTAGACTTCTTCTTGCGCGGCGGCGCGTTGTTCGACGGCAAGTGTTCGGTGCGCGTTCCGCTGCCCGACTATCCCGTCGCCGCCGTCCGAACCGGGCAGCGGGACGCGCAGGATAGAGCCGACTTGTGGAGCGCGAGTTTCCGGCTGAATCCCGAACCCCTGCGCGCGGCCTACCGCGCCGCCGCGGCGGGCGAACCCATCGCCCGCTCCGCATTTGACCTCTACCTGACGGACGGCGACCTGGTGTACGCCAGAGAGAAGTGCGACCAGACGGATACGCAGGACAGATTCTATCTGCACGTCGTTCCGGAGCGCGCGGAGGACTTGCCGCGGGAGCGGCGCGAGTTCGGCTTTGACAACTTGGATTTCGACTTCTTCCTGCGGGGAGCGCTGTTCGACGGCAAGTGCGCCGCGATAGTTCCATTGCCCGACTACGCCGTCGCAAGCGTCCGAACGGGGCAGTTCGGCCCGCAAGGCGAACTATGGAGCGCGGAGTTCGCGGTTGGCGATGAGGCGCGGTAGGTTCCCGCGTTCGCGGGGATGGCGAGGCGACGGTGGATTGATGGGGACGGGGCGCCTCGCGCCCCGTCGCGGCGCTTTCGCGCCGGCTGGATTCCCGCCTACGCGAGCGGGGCGGCGGGCTCCGGCAGGGGGGCGCCGTTGAGCGTGAAGGACGAGGTCACGCTCATGTTCTGGATGAGGGATTGCAAGGCGAAGCAACTCGCCTCCGCCATATCCACGAGGCGGCGGACGCGCTCCGGCGGCTCGTCGGACTGCACGTCCACCTTGGTTTCGAGGCCGATGGGCCCGCCGACGATCGTGCCTGCGAGCGCGGAGCCGTCGCGGTAGAAGCGCGCCGTTTGGCGCAAACTCGCCTTGTCGTAGGCGATCTTGGTCATCTCGCTCAACCGAGCGAGTTGGGTGAGCAGTCAGAAGGCGACGCCGGCGGAGAAGTAGGCGAGCGGGGGCGGCGCGGTGTCGTCCCCGCCGAGGTAGGCGCCTTCGTCGCAGAGCATCTCGAACGCGCTGCCGCGTCCGGCGTGGACGCGGGCGCGTTTGCGCTGGCGTTCGAGCGTTTCGGCCTCGACCGTAATGACGATTTCGCGTCGGCTGCCGTCGGCTCCGCCGAGCCCCGGGGCGGACTCTTTCGTCTCGACTTTGCGAACGATCTCTTCCATAGGCAAGGCGGCTGGATTGCGTTTATTGGAGGCGACGGGCGGAATCGAACCGCCGGATAGAGGTTTTGCAGACCTCCGCCTTAACCACTTGGCTACGTCGCCTGTTCCCTAAAGGTTACCGATGGGAGGGAGGTTCGTCAACTTGCGGCGGTCGGTCGGTTCCCGCTTTCGCGGCGCAACCCTCACCCGCCGCTACGCGGCTGCCCTCTCCCGCAATCGGGAGAGGGCGGGAGGGGCGCTATCGAGCCGACTGGATTCCCGCCTACTCGAGAATGACAGGGACCAATGGATGGAGCGGGAGACGGGACTCGAACCCGCGACATCTTGCTTGGAAGGCAAGAACTCTACCACTGAGTTACTCCCGCTTGAGCGACTTGCAGCCTAGTCCGCGTTGGGATGGACGGCGCCTGCGTATAGTCTACCATTGCGGGCGCGTTGGCGGCTGGCGGAGGGCTATCATTGGCGGCGCAAGGAGGCGCGGGGATGGCGGATCTCGCGGAAATCGGACTCATCACGTTCAGCGAGAGCGCGGCGATCGCGCTCGCCCGCGCCGGCGGGCTCTTCGAGCGGCGGGGGCTTGCGGTCGACGTCACGCGCACGCCTAGTTCGACGGAGCAGATGCGCGGGCTGATCGAGAATCGCTGGCAGATCGCCTCGACCGCGTTCGACAACGTCCTCGCGTGGTCGGCGCGGGACGGCGGGCCGCGGATCCTGGCCGTCGCGCGGGCGAGCGCGGGCGTGGACTTGCCGGTCTACGTCCGGCCTGAAATCGCGTCGTGGGACGACCTCCGGGGCAAGCCGCTCGCCGTGGACGCGGTGGACACGGCCTACGGCCTCGTGCTGCGCCGCATCCTGCAGGAGCATGGGCTGGAACTCGGCCGCGACTACACATTCGTCCCGGCGGGCGCGACGGGCTATCGCTTGGAGGCGATGGAGAAGGGCGAGGCGTTCGCCGCCGTGCTGAATCCGCCGTGGAACGCCCGCGCCGAGGAGGCGGGAATGCGGCTGATGGCGCGCCACTCCGACGTCGTTCCGAACTACCCGGGCGGCGTCTTCGCCGTCAGCCGCCCCTGGGCGGAGTCGCATCAAGGGGAAATCGTCGGCTTCCTGCGCGGCTTGCTGGACGCGACTCGCTGGGCGCAAGCGCCGGACCGCCGGGCCAGCGCCGCCGCGCTCGCCGCGAGCGCGATGGACGCGACGGACGAGCAAGCGGCGCGGGCGCTCGCCCGCCTCCCGGATCCGCTGCGTCCCGACCCCGCTGCGTTCGCTGTTCCACTGGAGATCCGGCTGCGGTTCGGCTTCCCGCCCACGAACGGCGCGGAAATCGAGGCCTATCTGGACGCATCCTATTTGGAGGAAGCGGAGCGCGCGGCGCGGCAACCCTCACCCCCGGCCCCTCTCCCAGAAGAGACCTTTGCATAACTCCCCAACATCCCGCACAATTGGCCCAACCCGCCCCAACGCGAGGAGAACTGCTAAGCGCCGCAAGACCAGCGAACCCTCCTTCATCGACGTCCTCGTCCCCGACCACATCGGACGCAACGACCAACTCGACCGCATCGACCAGATGATCGACTGGCCCAAAGTCGCCAAGCAGGTCAACGGCCTCTACGCCTCCACCGAAGGACGCCCCGCTTACCCGCCCCTCACGATGGTGAAAATCATCATCCTCCAGCAGTGGTATGACGCCTCCGACGTCGCGATAGAAGAGGCCGTGACCGACCGGCTGTCGTTCCGCCGCTTCGCAGGGCTCACGCTCACGGACGCGGTTCCGGACCACTCGACGATCAGCCGCTTTCGGAAGGCGGTTGCGGAGCGGGGGCTCGCGCAGCGGTTGTTCGAGGAGGCGGGCCGCCAGTTGGAGAAGAAGGGGCTGCTGGTGAAGAAGGGAACGCTGATCGACGCGTCGGTGATCGAGGCGCAAGCGCGGCGACCTGGGTCGGGGGCGGGAGCGCGGAGCAAGACGGACCCTGACGCGGCGTGGACGCGCAAGGGGAAGAAGTCGCGCTTCGGCTACAAGCTGCACATCGGGATGGACGGCGTCTCCGGGCTCGTTCGCGGGGTAGAGTTGACGCCCGCGAACGTTGCGGACACGGACGTGGCCGACGCGCTGATCATGGGGGACGAGGAGGCGGTGTACGCGGACAAGGCGTATGAGTCGAAGGAGCGTCGGAAGCGGTTGCGCGCGCGCGGCATCAACGACCGGATCATGCATCGGTCGCACAAGAACCAGGAGGAGTTGCCGTATTGGCAGCGGAGGCGGAACGCGCTCGTGTCGAAGGTGCGGGCGCCTGTCGAGGGCGTGTTTGGGACGCTGAAGCGGAGTTACGGGTACTGGCGGACGCGATACGTGGGGTTGGAGAAGAACGTCGCGGAGGCGATGTTCAAGGTCATGGCGTACAACTTGCGGCGGGCGGACGGGTTGTGCGGAGCGCGCGCAAGTGCGATTGCGTAGGGGGTAGTGTGTCCGTTTGGGGTAAGAGGCCCTGCGGAGCCCCGGAAACGGGGCGGGCAGGGAGGGATGAGGGCGGCCTACGGCGGGTTAGATGGGGCGGATTGGCGCTCCGAGCCCTGGAAATCTCCGCTAAAATCGCAACGGGCCTAGTTATGCAAAGGTCTCCAGAGGGAGAGGGAACCAAACAGAGCCAACCTCGCCTCTCCTAGGGGCATCGGCATACCTACCGCCCTGCCCGCGTAGGCGGGAACCTACTGGGGCGCGTCATTCCCTCGTGAGTTGCGCCGCCCGAACCCTCACCCGCCGCGCTTCGCGGCGTCCTCTCCCAGAGGAGACCTTTGCATAACCTACCGTCATTCCCGCGTAGGCGGGAATCCAGGCGGCGCGCAGCGCCGCTCCTCTCCCACGTAAGCGCCCCGTCATTCCCGCGAAAGCGGGAACCTACTGGGGCAGAGGAGTTATGCAAAGGCCTCCAGAGGGAGAGGGAAGTGGGACATGCCGCCGCATGCTCCGCCGCGTCTCTTCCGCCCCCCTCTCCCTCTGGGGACCCTTGCATAACCTGCCGTCATTCCCGCGTAGGCGGGAATCCAGGCGGCGCGGAGCGCCGCTCCTCTCCTACGCAAGCGCCCCACCCTGCCCGCGAAAGCGGGAACTTACTGGCCGCCGGGAGTTATGCAAAGGTCCCCTCTGGGAGAGGGGCCGGGGGTGAGGGTCGGCCGCGCCGCGCGCCTATACTATAAACCACATTACAACATTCAATCCAGCAATTCGCAACGCAATTGCGATTCTTTCGCGTTGCGCCGTGATAAATACGGGCGGAGCCTATGCGCGCGCCGATGTCGCGGCGTTGCGCTGCGACAACCACCGGCTGCGTTCACGCGGCGTCCGCGCGCCAAGCGCGGAGCGTTGAGAGGGAGGGAGAAATGCGAACCGGATTGACCCGATGGCTGGCCGGCGCCGGCCTGATGGCGGCGGGGCTGACCGCGCTCGCCGCGTGCGGCGGGACGGACCCCACGAACACGCCGAGCCCCACGAACACGCCTATGCCGACGGCGATGATGATGGAGGAGTCCACCCCAACGCCGACGGCGATGATGATGACGGGCTCCACCCCCACGCCCACGGCGATGATGGTGACGGAGTCCACCCCCACGGCGACGCCTCGCCCGGCCGCCACGGCGCCCCCGGCTCCCGCCGGCTTCGACGCCGCGGACTACTTCTCCGGCAAGACGATCCGCATCGTGGCGAACTCCTCGCCGGGCGGCGGGACGGACACGCAGGGCCGCGTGATGGCCGCCTTTATGCAGCGGTACATCCCGGGCAACCCGCGCGTCGTCTTCACCAACCAGCCCAACAAGCCGCTGGAGTACCTCTTCGCCGCGACGCAGGCGCCGACGGACGGCACCTACATCTCTTGGAACAGCACGCCGCAACTGGACTTCGGGTTCAACGAGAGCACGCAGTTCATCAAGCGCAGCACGTTCCAGGCCATCGGCTCCACGATCGACTCGACGCGCGGCTGGTACCTCTACGACCCGGTCGGCAACCTCGGCGAGAGCGCCGCGAACTCCTGCCTCTGGGACTACTCCGGCCAGAGCAGCACGGGCGGCGGCGAGCACGGCGAATTCCGCCTCGCCGACGAGATCAGCGACGTGCGCGAGGGCAACCCGACGTTCCTGGGGAACGTCTACGCCGCCGAGCAGTTGGATGTCCCGTTCGACTACTTCGCCTTCGAGACGGTGGACACGAACGCCGTTCGGACGATGTGGGCGCAGGGCATCATCAACAGCACGGTGCGCTCCAGCCTCTGGTACCGCTTCCCGATTGAGAACCCCGAGTGGCTGCCCACCGGCTTTATGCGGGTGATGGCGGGCATGGGACCCGGGCAGTTGAAGGCGAACTCGTGGGGCGAGCCGCATTGCGGCGACGTCCGCGACCAGTTCAACGACGAGCAGACGTTCGTCTTCAACTCCATGATGGGGCCGACGAACTACGCTTCCAAGACGCTCTGGTTGCCGCCCGGCACGCCGGACCACATCGCGGACGCGCTGACGGCGGCGTTCGAGACGGCGCTGACGACCGACCAGGAACTGATCGAGAAGTACGCGAACGTCGCGGGCGAGTCGCCGGGCTGGGTCGGCCGGGCGGAACTGCAGGTCTCGACGCTTGAGAACGAGAACCTCTACGAGGGCGCGGCGGCCGTGATCGAAGAGCAGGCCGAGCGGCTGGTCGCGAAGTACTTCCCGCAGTACGTCGGCGGCTAGGCGACATAAGGCCTATCGGCGTGGGGCGGAGCATCGCGCTCCGCCCCGCGCCAAAGCCTTCCAAATCAAAGAAAGGATCAACAGCATTTATGCTTGTTGTCTCTATCCTGCTAGCGCTGATCGCTACGCCCCTCATCGCTCGCGCAGTCGCTATGAACCGAGGGGCGTTCAACGGCGCCTACACCGACAACGACGGCGCGCTGGCGTCCATCATCGCCAGCTTGGCGGCGGCGGCGACTCTCGCGGTGGGTATCTTTGTCGTCGTTCCGAGCTTGGGCGTGGAGACTGTCACGGCCGTCGCCGTGGTCGGGCTCTCAGTGCTCTGGGCTGTTCTAATCGGACGGCACGCACGCGGGCGGTTCTGGCTAAGACTGGCGTCCACCATCGCCAGCTCGGCGGCGACTATCGCGGTGGGCGTCTTTGTCGTCGTTCCGCGCTTGAGCGTGGAGTCTGTGACGGCCGTCGTTATGGTCGGGCTCTCAATGCTCTGGGCTGTTCTAATCGGACTGCGCGCGGGCGCGCGCGGGCGATTCTGGCTAAAGTGGCTCAAGCGGGCGGCGGGATGAACACTCTACTGAGGCGAGAATTCCCCCGGGAGTTCGTGGCGCGCCGCGCCGTCTGGATTCCCGCCTACGCGGGAATGACGGTTAGGGTAGGAAGGAACGGCGGGCCTGTCCGATTCCCTCTCCCTCTGGGAGAGGGCTAGGGTGAGGGCGGAGCAAGGACGATGATGCGAGCGAACGACAGGGAGCGCGCCTCGTGGAAGTCATAGGGGACATCCTCAGGGACTTCGGGGCGGGGCTTTCCTACCTCGGGTCGTGGGGCTACTGGGCGGCGTTCCTGCTCGCCATTTTCATCACGGTGCCCATCGCCCTGCTCCCTGGGATCTCGGCCACCCTCGTGATGGCCGTGATGATCCCCTTCATCGTCATCTCGGTGGACGACCCGGTCATCGGCATCGTGATGCTGGCGACGCTCACGGGCATCGACAACACGCTCGACTCCATACCGTCCATTCTGCTCGGTATTCCCGGCGGCGCGACGCAGGTGACGTTCCTAGAGGGGAACCAGTTGGCGCAGCGCGGCGAGGCCGCGCATACGCTTGGCGCGGTCTACGCCGTCTCCGCGATAGGCGGCGTGATCGGAGCCATCGCGCTCGCCGTTATCGTCCCCGTGATCGCGCCGTTCGTGCTCGCCTTCCAGTTTGCGGAGAAGGCGGCGATGGCGATCTTCGGCGTCGCGATGGTCGCCGCGCTGAGCGGCGGCGCCCTCATCAAGGGATTCGTCGCGGCTCTGCTCGGACTGCTGATGAGCGCCATCGGCCCCACCGGCCTCGACGTCCGCTACGCTTTCGGACAGGAGTGGCTGATCTTCTCACGCCTTGACCTCATTGCGGTCAGCATCGGCGTGTTCGCGCTGCCGGAGATTATTGACCTCACGATGACGCGCAAGCCGCTCGCGCCGAAGGACGCCAGGATCAGTTACAACGAGATCTTCCGGGGCGCGCGGTACGGCTTCGCGAGGTGGCCGATCGCTATCAACCAGTCCATCTTCGGCGTCTTCCTCGGCGCGGTGCCCGGCATCGGCAGCGGCGTCGTTGACTGGATGTCCTACGCCTTCGGCATCTTCTGGACGAAGGACAAGAGCCAGTTCGGCAAAGGCTCGCTCGACGGCGTGCTGTTCGCGGAGTCAGCGCAGAACTCGAAAGAGGCGGGGCAGGCCGTGCCTACGCTCGCGCTCGGCATCCCGGGCGGGCGCGCCTGGGCGTTTATCATCATTGCGCTCGCCGCCTACGGCATCGCCCCGGGCCCGCGAATGCTCGCCGAGCGCGGCGACATCACGATTATGATCGTGCTCAGCCTCGGACTCGGCAACCTGTTCGTAACGATGCTCGGTTTGCTGTTCACGCGGCAAATGGCGCGCCTGACGCTCATTCCCTATCCCGTGCTCGGCTTCCTCGTCGTCGCCGTCTCCATCTTGGCGGCGTACCTGCAGTTGGTGAATCTGAGCGCGATCACCATCGTGCTGGCGGGCGCGGCGCTCGGCATGTTTATGAAGCGCTACCGCTGGCCGCGCCCCCCGATGCTCATCGGCTTCATCCTCGGCCCCATTATTGAGACGAACCTGCGCGACTCCGCCGAGTTCTACGGCTGGGTCGGCACGTTCACGCGGCCGATCTTCATCGTGCTCGTGATCGTCTCCCTCATCGTCGCAGCGCTCTTCACCAAGTTTATGAGCGCGCCCCAGCCGATGGAGCCGCTCCCCGACGGAACGCCGCCGCCGGCGGGCGGCTCCGGCGACGAGCCGCCCAAGGCGCGGCGCTCCCTGACGGCGCGGATGAGCGGCATGCGCTGGCGTTGGATCGAGGACCAATGGTTCTCCCTCATCATTATCTTCGCGCTCGGCTACGCCATCTGGGAGGCGTCGAAGTTCTCTCTGCTCGGGTTCCTGCCCGGATTCCCGCTGGGCGAGGGCGGCTTCTCCAGCAGCGGGCGCTGGTTCCCCGTGACGCTCGCGTGGATCGCGCTGCCGCTCGTCGTCATCCAGTTCTTCCGCGAGGGCGTCGGCTCCAAGACGGGCGAGATTATGGACATCGGCATCCGCAGCAGAGGCATGGCCGGGGCGCGCTCCGCCGGCATGATCTTCATCGTGATGCTCGCGGGGATGCTCCTCATCGCCGGCTTCTTCGAGGAGGGGCTCAAGTGGGGCTCCGTGTTCATCGCGACGCTCGGCCCGATGGTGATGATGCAAAACCGCACGGGCGTCATCGGCGGCGTCATCTCCGGCGCCATCATTCTCGTGCTCGTGATGATCTTCTTCGACTTCCTCGTGGCGCTGATCTGGCCGCAGCCCTTCCTCCTCCAATGGCTGGAGGTCCGAGAGATTCTGTGGTTCCGATGAGGCGCGGAGGGTCTGCGATATGAACATCGGCCGGGCAACGTGGAACATCGGCGGAGCGCTTGCGCTGTCGCTCGCCGCGCTCGCGGGAACGTACTGGCTCGTCAGGCTGCTCACGCCGCTGATGGAGGGCGAATGGGGGCGGCCCGGCGTGGGCGTCGTCGTGGTCGTGGTCATCGCCCTATTCGTCATCCTGTTCGTCGCCCTGCTCAAGATCGTCCCAATGTGGGCCGACGCGGGCGAGCGGTTCTTCCCGGAAGGGGAAAGTTCCGGCTAGGGGGGATAGCGCGGCGCGGCAACCCTCACCCCCGGCCCCTCTCCCAGAAGGAGAGGGGGGCGGACAGGGGAACAAGGGGCGCGTCAGCGCTGTGGATTCCCTCTCCCTCTGGGAGAGGGCTAGGGTGAGGGCGGTTCCACGCCGCTTACTAGATTCCCGCCTACGCGGGCTTGGTTCCCTCTCCCTCTGGGAGAGGGCTAGGGTGAGGGTTCGGGACCGCGGGGAGGCTTGCGGATGAGCATGCGGACGGCTTTCGCGGGTCTCGTGGTCGCCGCGGTCTGCATCGCCGCCGGTTGGGCGTGGATCGCCCGCGTCGAGGGTCTGGCCGACCGGAGCGCGCGGGCGATGGCCGTCTACCAGGACGGGGCGCTGGCCTTCACGACGGACGCGGGCGAATCGGTGAGCGTTCCGCAGGCCGACCGATGCAAATTCTACGAGAAGCCTCCGAGCCGCGTCTGCGTCGCGTTCTACGCCAACGGCGACGAGGTTCTCCTCTCCTACGACTCCGCGGACCCGACGCGGACGTGGTTCGGCGCGACGCCGCCCGGCGGCTACGAGCCGACGCTGCTGCTATGGGGCGGCGTCGCCGTCGGCGTCTTCTCGCTCATTTGGCTATGGTTCGCGTCGCCGTGGTACAAGCGCATGCGCCCGCCGGCGTCGGCGGGGCGGCCTCCGCCCTCCGGCGAGGAGGGGTAGGGGTGCTGCCCTCCGCGTTCCGTAGTACAATAGCCTCCCAAAGGAGGACGCACCCAATGACCACCCAACTCAGCCCCAAGCCCGAAGTCACGCCCGACCAGCCCCGCCTCGCCAAGGTCAGCGCCTACGAGGCGTTCGTCGAAAGCGAGGGGATTCCCAACGTCACCGGATTCGCCGTCGACGACCTCCGCGCCCTCGAGGTCAAGCCCTGGGCGCGCCTCAACTGCCTCGGCGCCTACGTCAACCTCGACGGCAATGGCGGCACGAACGACGCCTACGTCGCGGAGATTCCGCCGGGCGGCAAGATGGCCCCGGAGAAGCACCTCTTCGAGAAGAACGTCTACGTCCTGCGCGGACGGGGCGCGACGCTCGTCGGCGACGACCCCAACAGCCAGACGTCCTTCGAGTGGAAAGAGGGCAGCATCTTCTCCATTCCGCTCAACGTCTCGCACCAGCACCTCAACGGCTCCGGCGCCGAGCCCGCCCGCTTCCTCGCCGTCACCACCGCGCCGATCACGATGAACCTCTTCCACAACCCCGAATTCATCTTCAACAACCCGTTCGTTTTCGAAGACCGCATCGGCGACCCGCGTCAGTACCACGGCGAGGGCTTGATGCATACCGGCAACACGGGGCGCGTCAACGTCTGGGAGACGAACTTCATCCCGGACATTGAGACGTTCACGACCTTCTCTTGGAAGGAGCGGGGCGCCGGCGGCTCCAGCGTGATGTTCGAGTTCGCCGACAACACGCAGGCCGCCCACGTCTCGCAGTTCCCCGTCGGCACCTACAAGAAGGCGCACCGGCACGGCCCCGGCGCGCACGTCATCATCATCTCCGGGCACGGGTACAGCCTCCTGTGGCCTCGCGGCGGCTCCGTCCCCGACGACGTCGTCCGCGTCGACTGGAAGCCCGGCGCGATGGTCGTGCCGCCCACCGACTGGTTCCATCAGCATTTCAACGGCGGGACGACGCTCGCGCGCTACCTCGCCTTCCGCTGGGGCTCGCAGAAGCACGGCTTCAGCCTCGGCGTGGCGATGGAGGGCGAGGCCGATGTCTCCGTCAAACTCGGCGGCGCCCAAATCGAATACGAGGACGAGGAGCCCTGGATCCACGACACGTTCGCCGAAACGCTCGCGAAGGTCGGCGGCGAGTCCAAGATGGCGGACTTCATCCCGCGTCTGCGCGGCTAATCGCCTCGCTCCACCGCCAACGCTCGCTCAATATCAGCGGACGCAAGGCCGTAGACGCTCGCGGCCTGCTCCGGGGAAACGTAGCCGTTGCGGAGGTCGGACGCGACGCGGGCGGGGTCGCGCTCGCGCGGGTCGCCGGCGCCTCCGGAACTGCCCGTGTCGATGCGAATGACGTCGCCCTCCGCGAGGAGCAGGTTGGAGACGAGGCCGCGATATTCGGCGGGAGCGGCGGAGTCGGGGTTGACCGTGATGACTCCGGGGCGGCCCGGCATGCCGCCGTCCACGCCGCGCGGCGGGTCGTTTTGCCTGGCGGTTCCGCCGGAGTACTTGCTCTCCTTGAGAACCCGGTACTCGCGGCGAAGTCCGCCTCCGCCGCGGTTCGCGCCCGCGCCCCCGGAGTCGGGAATGAGGGCGAAGCGCCGCAGTTCCACGTCGAACTCCGACTCTAGGATCTCGACGCTGGTGAACTTGGAGCCGCCCGCCCATGAGTGCCCCGTCCCGGTGAAGCCGTCGCCGCCAACGTGGGCGCCGTTGCCGGAGCGCAGCAGTTCGTATTGGACGTAGCGGGCGCGCCCCGCGCCGGACGTTCCGAGCACGACCATCGAGGACGCGGCGTTGTGCGCGACGGCCGGCTTGCCCGCCGCCTTGCTCATCGCCTCGAAAACCACGTCCTCCACCGTCGCCATCGTCGTGGAGTAGAAGCCGACCGGGGCGGGAAAGCGCGGATTCATCACGCTGCCCTCGCGGAAGCGGCGCTCGACGGCGCGGGCGAGCCCGCCATTGTTCGGCACGGTGGGGTCCATCATCGCAATGGCCGCGAAGTAGGCCATGCCGCTAATGAACGGCGGGCGCGCGTTGATCGGGCCGTCGCTCTGATCGCCGGAGCCGGAGAAGTCAAGCGTCAGCCGGTCGCACTCCTTGATCACCGCGACGTGCAAGCGGATCGTCGTTGACGGATCCGCGATGTCGTCAACGAACGCCTCGGCCTCGGACACGCCGTCGGGCCACTCGGCGAAGTGTCTGCGGACGCGGGACTCGACGCGCCGGATGATGTCCTCGAACGACGCCGTGAGCGTTTCGCGCCCGTACTCGCGGGCGAGCGCTTTGATGCGCGCCGCGCCGATGCTCCGCAGCGCTCCGGCCTGCGCCGCAAGGTCGCCGATGACGAGTTCGGGCGCGCGGCTGTTGGCGCGCAGGAACTGAGCGACCTCCTTGTTCATCGCGCCGCCGCGCTGAAAGAGCACGGGCATAATCTGCAGGCCGTCCCCGAACACGTCGCGCGCGATGGCGTTGCGCGAGCCCGGCGACTGCCCGCCGATGTCGGCCTTGTGCCCCATCGAGGCGCAAAACGCGATGACCTCGCCGTCCGCGAACACGGGCAGCACGACAACCATATCGTTCGGATGCGGGCAGCCGGAGTGATAGGGATGGCTCGCCAGATAGCAGTCGCCGTCCTCCATCTCGTCGAGCGCGTAGAAGTCGAGGAGCCCCCGAACGCAATCGGGATACGCGCCGAGGTGGGTTGGCAGCGGGGAGTACTGGCCGACGACGGCGCCGGAGAGGTCGGTGATGCCCGCTGAGAAGTCGTGCGACTCGCGGATAATGGTGGAGAAGCCCGTGCGGAGGACGGCGGCCTGCATCTCGCGGACCACGCCGTCGAGCCGCGCCCGGATGACTTCCTGCGTAATGACGTCGGCGCTCATAGCGCGGGAATGGTAGCAGACGCAGCCGGCGGCGCCCAAAAGCGCTCCGATGATGTTGGCGCATCCGTTTTTCAAGTCCCCGCGCGACAACCGCCCCTAGCGGGCGCGGCGGGGCGCTCGTGTAGACTCTCCTTATGCCCGGCCCAACTCATGAGCCCACCCTGAACGCCGCGCTCGGCGAGGCGCTCGACCGCCTGCGCCGCAGTTGGCGCGCGCGCGCCGAGCAGACCGGCAGCGTCCTCGACGGCGGCGGCCGCCCCGACGTCCTCGTCGAAGACGCCAGCGGCTGGCCCGTCGTCATTGAGGCCGAGCGCGCCGACCACGCAAGCGCCGAGCGCGACGCCATCGCCCGGCTCGGGCGCAAAGTGTCCGGCAGCGATTTCGCCATTGAGACGGCCATCGCGCTCGTCTACCCGGACGACCTCTCCTACCTCGACGGGGCGCGGCTGCGGGACGCGCTCGACCGGACGGACGCGCTGGAGTACGCGCTCTACACGCGGCGCGCGGCGGAGCCGCCGGAGCGGCTGCCGGAGGACGGCTGGGTGCGTGGGAGCGTGCGGGATTTGGCGATGCTCACGCATCGGGCGGCGGCGCCCGCGCCGCGCGTCGAGGCGCTCGCGCAAGCGTTTGAGCAAGGCGTCGAGGCCGCGGCGCATGCGTTCACGCGACGGCATCGCTATGGCGGCGAACTTGGGGCGGACATAGCGCGGATCCTAGGGCAGTACGACGATGCGGCGGGGCAGACGCGGCGGATGGCGATGACGGTGCTGATGAACGCGCTCATCTTCCATAGCGCGCTTGCAACGGCGGAGTTTCAGGTGGAGGACGAGCCGGGCGGGCCTACGCGCTCCGTTCGGATGCCCGCGTTGCTGCAGGGCGTTCGGGGCGAGACGTTTGACCCGGAGGAACTCTGCGCGGAGTGGGAGCGCATCCTCGCCGTCAACTACTGGCCGATCTTCTGGACGGCGAAGGAGATGCTGCGGCGGATGCCCCCGGCGACGGCGGGGGGAGCGCTCGCTGCGCTTTGGGGCGCCGCGCTCTCGCTGATCGTCGGCGGCGTGACGCGCTCGCACGACCTGACGGGCATCGTGTTTCAGCGGCTCATCGCCGACCGCAAGTTCCTCGCGACGTTCTACACGCGCCCGGAGGCCGCCGCGCTGCTCGCCGGACTTGCGCTCCCCGCTAGCCGCGCGCCCGGAGGCGCCGATTGGGGCGACGCGGAGACGCTGGCGAGCCTCCAAGTCGGCGACTTCGCATGCGGGACGGGGACGCTCCTCTCCGCCGCCTATCAGCGCCTCTCGCTGCTCCACGAACTCCACGGGGGCGACCCGGCCGCGCTGCACGCGCCGATGATGAAGCACGGCCTCGTCGGGCTCGACGTGTTGAACATCAACGTCCACCTCACCGCCGCGATGCTCGCCGGCAGCCACCCGGACACGCCGTTCGACGGCGAGTGCCTCCTCACAATGCCTTACGGCGAGCGCTACCTCCGGTCGAACGGCAACGGCAAGAGAAACGGGAACGGGAGGAACGGCGGGAACGGGAACGGCAAGCCGAAGGAGGCGGTGACGGTCGGGTCGCTCGACTTGCTTGCGGAGAGCGCGCAGGCGGGGTTGCTTGAGCATGCGGCGGCGGTAACGTCGGGCGGGCGGGCGCCGGAGGAGGTGCGCGACCTCGTTTCTCGCGTTGGGCACGGGAAGTTCGACCTCGTGATTATGAATCCGCCGTTCGTGCGCGCCACCGGCATGGAGGGGGAGAAGATCGGGACGGGGAACCCCTCGTTCGCCGCGTTCAACACGAGCCGCGCGACGCAGAAGAAGATGCAGGAGTCGCTCGTCGCGCTGCGCGGCGGAGAGCCGGTCGCCACGGGGAACACCGGATTGGCGGCGGACTTTCTCGATCTTGCGCTGCGGAAGGCGCGTCCCGACGGAGCGATAGCCCTCGTGCTCCCGCTCAGCGCGGTGAGCGGCGTCGAGTGGGAAGACGCGCGCCGACTCATCCGCTC
This sequence comes from Dehalococcoidia bacterium, assembly GCA_965242755.1. Lineage (GTDB taxonomy): Bacteria > Chloroflexota > Dehalococcoidia > Lucifugimonadales > Australimonadaceae > Bin16. The sequence continues at coordinate 650,758 of OZ251500.1, forward strand.
TTTGTGCGCGGACATCACCGTTGTGACGATAGCTGCGGCGGGAACCCACGACGCCTCGTTCTCCGCCGACACGGGCATGGCGGAGTGTCTGCTGGTGGCGCGGCGCGGCGACCCGCCGGCGGAGGGGCGGGCGGCGTTCGTCGCGCTGCGCCGGCAAGTCCGTTCGACGCACGAGGCGGAACTGCTCTCCGCCGAGATTACGCGCCTCCGCGAGGCGGAGGAGACGCCAACGATAGAACGGATCGGCGGTCAAACCGCAATCTCCGTCGGCAGGCACGTCTACGGGATGATGCTGAACGCTCCGCTGCCCGAATCCGGCCCATGGCCGCTGGTGGGGACGACGGACGTAGACTTGGCGCGGGCCGCATGGAATATGGAGCGGGGCGAACTCCTCCAATTGGGCTTCCCGAACCGCGAGAACATCGGCGTGCCGATCGCGCGCATCGGAGAAATCGCCGACCGGGGCCCCTACCATGCGGACATCTATTGGGACAACGCGGATGGGTCTCCGCGAGGCCCGTTCTTCCTCCGAATGCCGCCCCGCAGCGCCTACCCAACGTACCCTATGCTTTGGGCGCACGACGCGGAGCGCGAACGGCGGCTCTTCGTAGAGCCTGACTCGGAAGGCGAGATGAAGTCCGGCGAGCAAGAGAAGGCGGCGCGCATCCAGGCGACGGCGACCCGCGCCCACTACAACCGAGACCTCGCGTTTCGGTCGCAGTCGCTCATCGCGGCGATGACGGAGCGCCCCTGCATCGGAGGGCAAGCCTGGCCGTCCGTCATCTTCGAAAACACGGAGCATGAGTACGCCTTCGCCCTCTGGTGCAACTCCACGCTCGGCCTGCTCCTGCACCGGTGGACGACCAACAAGACGCAATCGGGGCGGGGGCGGACGACGGTGACCGGCATTCCCAACATTCCGTCGCTGGATACGCGCGCGCTCACGGACGAGCAGCATGCCGCCGCCAAGTCCGCGTTCGATGCGATGCGCGACTGGCGGTTCCTGCCCTTCGATCAGATCGACGAAGACCCGGCGCGAGCGGAACTCGACCGCCGGCTGCTCGTGGACGTGCTCAATCTGCCCGAATCGCTGTGCGCGGAGAACGGCCCCGTGGACGTGCTGCGCCGCAAACTGGCGCGGGAGCCGCGGATTCACGGCGGCAAGAAGAGCCGCGTCGTGTTCGACGAGGCCCGCGACGCGCAAGGCGCCCTCGTCGTCACGGAGCGCAGCGAGCGCCGCAACGACCGCTGACCGCGAGGCGGCGGCGCGCCGCGAACGCCGCTTTGGGAGAGCCGGCGAGGCGGACTCAGGCGGGGAAAGGCGGCGCAGGGCAAGGTAAGGGGCTAGGAGAGCGGCGTCACCCCAGGCCGAGCAGGCGGCGGCGCGACTCGGGGTCGCTCAGGTCTTGCGGGTCGCCGCTGAAGATGACTTTGCCCGCCTCAACGACGTGCACGGCGTCGGCGAGGCGGATCCCGACGTCCACGTTCTGCTCGACGAGCAGGATGCCCACGCCCATCTCCTCGACGAGGCGGCGGATCGTGCCCATAATCTGCTCGATGACGGGGCCCGCGAGCGCGCCGGTGGGCTCGTCCATTAGGAGGAGTTTGGGCTTGAGCATCAGCGTCATTCCGAGCGCGAGCATCTGGCGCTCGCCGCCGGAGAGCGTGTCCGCGTCGGAGCGGCGGCGGCGGTCGAGGATGGGGAACATTCGGTACGCCTGCTCCATACGCTCCGGCACAAGGTCGTTGGGGAGCGCGTAGCCGCCGAGCCGCAGGTTGTCCTCGACGGAGAGGTCGGCGAAGACCTGGCCGCCCTGCGCGAGGTAGCCAACGCCGGCCTTGATGTTGTCGTAGGGCGCGTGGTTGGTGATGTCCCGCCCGTCGAAGACGACGGAGCCGCCGGTGACGCGGGCGATGCCGTAGACGCCCTTGATGAGCGTGGACTTGCCCGCTCCGTTGTGGCCGATGATCGTCGTGACCTTCCCCTCGTCCACGCCGAGGCTGACCCCGTTGAGGATCTGCTTGGGGCCGTAGGAGACGAGGAGGTCGAGCGTCTCAAGTAGCGGCATTGGACACGAATCCTAGGAATGCGCTGGCGAGGCGCTCGTCCTTCTCGACTTCGGCGGGCGGGCCTTCGACGACGACCTCGCCGCGCACGACGACGACGTAGTCGGAGACGTCCATCACGACCTTGAGGTTGTGCTCGACGAGGATGACGGCCTTGCCGCGCTCCGTCGCGGCGTCGCGGATCATTGCGCTGAGCCCCTCGATGAGGTCGGGGTGAATGCCGGCCATCGGCTCGTCGAGCAGGAAGACTTGGGCGCGGGAGTTGAGCATGCGGGCGAACTCGAGCAGTTTCTGCTGGCCGTAGGAGAGCGCCTGCGAGAGGCTGGCCGCTTTCGACTCGATGTTGAGGCTGGCGAGGTGCGCCATCGCCTCGGCGCGCCGCTCGCGCTCCTCCGCGGCGACCATCATCGGGCGGAAGAGCGCGTTGTGCTCCATTTCGCCGCGCTGCCCGGGCGAGGAGACGACGACGTTGTCCAGCCCGTTCATATAGTAGAGGACTTGCGAGTCCTGGAAGGTGCGGGCGATGCCGGCCTTGAAGCACTTGAACGGGGGCTCGCCCGCGATTTCGCGCCCGTCCATTCGGATGCTGCCGGAGTCGGCCTTGAGGAAGCCGGAGATGATGTTGAGGAGCGTGGACTTGCCGGCGCCGTTCGGCCCGATGAGGCTCGTGACCTGCCCCAACTCGGCGCGCATGCCGACGTCCTCGAGGACGAGGTTGCCCCCGAAACTCTTGTTGACGCCGCTGACTTCGAGAATCGCCATCGCGCCCCGCTCCCTACCGCGTTCCCTGGTCGCGCGACCGAGGCTCCGGGCCGGCGCCGCGCCCGGCGAGCGTCCGCTCCGTCCGCTCAATCGCCGCCTCCGCCGACGCTTTCCGCGCCCGCTCACGCCGCAGGAAGACCTCCAACTCGTCCTGCGTGTAGGGCGGATCCGGCTCCAGCCCGTGCCGACGCTCGTAGTTCCGATACCCCAACCCATGCGGCGCGCCGAGCGAATCGGGGAGTTTCGCGTCCGCCTCTTTGAGCAAGCCGACCAACTCCTCCGCCCTCTGGATTCCCAACGCTATGGCCGCCGGCTCCTCCTCGTCTTTGTGAAAGTTCGTATGGTAGGGGTACACGCTGTCGTAGAGGTCGGCGATCCGGGGCAAGTTCGCCTGCTCGCCGACGTAGCGGGCGACGTCCTTCTTATCTATGTATTCCTCGCCGAGCGGCCACTCCCTCCGCTTCGCGACGTCGGAGACGGCGTGGGACAGGGCGCCCCAGATTTTCTCCGACGCCCGCGCGCGGTCGTCCTCTTCCAGCATCTCGCGGGCGTGGGCGAGCAGCCGGTCGCGGTGGATCTCGTGGGGCTCTATGGGAGGCTTGGCGGTCGCTGTGGTCATCGTCTTTACGCGCCGGCGCGGGGGCGGGCTAAGGGCATTCTAGCGCCCTCGCTGCCGCGTTCCCTGATCGCGCGACCGAGACTCCGGGCCGGCGCCGCGCCCGGCGAGCGTCCGCTCCGTCCGCTCAATCGCCGCCTCCGCCGACGCTTTCCGCGCCCGCTCACGCCGCAGGAAAACCTCCAACTCGTCCTCCGTATAGGGCGGATTCGGCTCCAGCCCGTGCCGGCGCTCGTAGTTCCGATACCCCAGCCCGTGCGGCGCGCCGAGCGAATCGGGGAGTTTCGCGTCCGCCTCTTTGAGCAAGCCGACCAACTCCTCCGCCATCTCGATCCCCTCTTTGATGACCGCCGGCTCCTCCTCGTCCTTGTGGAAGTTCACGTGGAAGGAGTACACGGCGCTGTAGAGACGGCTGATCTGCGGCGAGTCCGCCTGCTCGCCGACGTAGCGGGCGACGTCCTTCTTATCTATGTACTCCTCGCCGAGCGGCCACTCCCTCCGCTTCGCGATGTCGGACACGGCGTGGGAGAGGGCGCCCCAGATTTTCTCCGACGCCCGCGCGCGGTCGTCCGCCGCCAGCATCTCGCGGGCGTGGGCGAGCAGCCGGTCGCGGTGGATCTCGTGGGGCTCTATGGGAGGCTTGGCGGTCGCTGTGGTCATCGTCTATACGCGCCGGCGCGGGGGCGGGCTATGGGCATTCTAGCGCTCTCGCTCAGGCGGCGCGCACCCTCACCCCATCCCTCTCCCGCCCAGCGGGAGAGGGGGCAAACCCCAAGTAGGCGAGGTCCGGAGCGCATAACCTAAACCGTCGCGCCTGCGAAATGCGATAACCTACCCCTTCAGTCCGCCCCAACTGCGTAGGCAGGGACCCGCCTGCCCCCTCTCCCGCTTGGCGGGAGAGGGATGGGGTGAGGGCAGACGCCCCCCACAAGGAGACCCCCAAATGCCCGACATCCTCCCCGCCGAATGCCTTGAGCGCGCGTTCGCCGACGGCCTCGCCGTGCGCTCCGGCGAGGGGCGCGCCGAGCGCATACGCTACGCCGCCGCCGACCACTCCGAGCGATGGGCAGACCCGGAAGAGAAGGTCCGCGCCGAGTTGTGGGCGGAACTCGTCTACAACTACGGCTACGCCCCGGAGCGCATCAGATTCGAGGTTCCCGTCCCCGCGCGGACGCCTAACTCCAAAGCCGACCTCGTGATCTTCGAGGACGACGCCCTCAAGGCCCCGTACTTCGTGTTCGAGTGCAAGAAGGCCGATCTCTCCGACGCGGAGTTCGCGCAGGCGGTCGAGCAGGCGTGCGGCAATCGCGGCGGGCTCGGCGCTCCCTACTGCGGCGCCGTCTCCGGCCTCACGCGCCGCTTCCTCCGCTTCGACACGCACCCGCCCGGCGAGCGCGACGCCAACCGCTTTCCCGACGTCCCCAAGCGCTACGGCCGCCCGCCCGAGTGGCGCTTCTACAAGAACAAGCCCGGCGGCGACCTCGCGGCCGTCCCCCGCGAAGCCCTCCGCGCCGCCATCCGCAAGTGCCACCAAACCCTCTGGGAGGGCGGCCGCCGCTCCGGACTATGCGACATCTGCCCCTTGCGCGTAGGCGCTACCTTCCGCTAAGTTAGCGTAGACGACGGCGCGGGAGGCGCGAGGGCGGCATGGCGCGAGATATTGCGGCGCCGTCTCCGCCCCATTGACAAGCGCTTATGGTTTGTGTCCAATGGGGCGTAGGAGCGCAGGAGGCGCGGGATGACTGAGCAGGACGCGCGGCGACGGCAGATCGACCCGCAGTTGCAGGCTTTGGGGTGGGAGCGCGGCGGCAACGAGGTCTACGCCGAGAGCCCCAAGACCGACATCGAGCGCAGAGCGCAGACGAAAGCGGACTACTACCTCTACCTCGATGGGATACGCGACGCCGTCGCCGTGGTGGAGGCCAAGAAGGAGAACGTGTCGTTGGACGGCGCGCTCAAGCAGTCGCTGGGGTACGTCCAGAGGCTGCGAGGCGTGGGAGCGCAGCCCATCGCGGCGTTCGCCACCGACGGCGTCGCGACGCGGGCCGCCCATTACACCGGCGAGCCCTTGCAGATCAACGGCGAGCAGGTTATGGAACTGCTGCCTCCCCAGCGCATCAGGCAGTTCTACGAAAAGGGAACGCCGCACTTGATCCGCGGCGAAGTGCCGAAAAGCAGCATGGATATGGTCCGGCTTTTCAAGCAAGCCGGAAGAGTCCTCCGCAAAGAGGGCATCATACAGTTGGACGCGCTTGTCGAGTTCTCCCAAATCCTGTTCATCAAGTTGCTGACGGAACTCTCCGACGACGACACTGCGCGCGAGTCGCCGCCCGTGCGTTGGGACGAGATCGCCAACCTCGCCGGAGAGCGTCTAATGAACGAGTACCCGGCGAAAATCCGCCTGTTTATGGACGCCTACCCGGGCACGTTCCGTACCACGAGCATCAAGAAGCCGGAAACGCTGGAGAAACTCATCCAGTTGATTGCCCAATTGTCGCTGGCGGACGCTCCGACGGAAGTCAAAGGGCAAGCCTACGAGTACTTCCTCCGCGAGTACAACAAGGGCAAAAGCGACCTCGGACAGCACTTCACGGCGCGGCACGTCATCAAGGCGATGGTTGGGCTCGTCGATCCGGAATACGGGGAGCAAATATACGATCCTTTCTGCGGCACGGCGGGCATGCTCATCGAGGGCATGCAGGCGATTCTCGCCCGCAACGGAGGGAAACTGGACCGCATCCTCTCGTCCGAAACGTGCTTCGGGACGGAGATAACGGAAGCCGCGCAGACGGCCAAGATGAACATCATTTTAGCCGGAGACGGCAACAGCGGGATAGAGCGGGCCAACTCCATGACGCCTGAAATTCAGGCGAAACACCGGGGCCGCCGCGACATCGTGCTGACCAACATCCCTTTCACGTCGGGCGAAGAACTGAATTACATTCAGCACTGCCTAAACTCCATCACGACAGACCCGCGCCGGAACGGGCGGTTCGCAATTATCGTCCCCGAGCGCGTGCTGGACAGAGCCGACTCCGCCTATACGGAAATACGGCGGCGGCTTGTGCAGGAATGGAACATCCGCCGCGTGGTTTCGTTGCCCAGAGAGGTGTTCAGCGGACTAACGTCCGCGAAAACCAGCATCATCTACGGGCAACGCAGACGCGACTCCGCAAGCGCCGGCATCCCCTACGTCGACACCCAAGACGACGGTTTCACCAAGGACTCGCGCCGTCTGCCTCTGCCCGGCGTTAGCGACCTCGACAGGATGGTCGAAAATAGGCTCAATGACGACGGCTACTGCTTGCTGCAGCCGTCGGAGTTCGATCGCTTCCGATTGAAACCTGCGTCCGGCGAAATCACCGTATCGTCGAGATACGACGTGGTTAGCCTCCGCGACGTAGCCAGGGAGAAAACCGAAATCGTCACCGTTGCGGACGAAATGGATGTGCGCGAACCGGGGTTCTCCACCGATGGGAAACTGCGAACGCTGGTCGTGAAAGAGACGAAAAAGGGCTACAACACGAAGGGCAAACGCCGCAAACTCATCTCTCCCGGCAACCTCGTGATTAGCCGCCTGCACACCCAAGACGGACTCTTCGCAATCGCGGAAGACGAATGCCACGCCACGGAAACCTTTCTCATCCTGGACGTGGACGTGACAATGGCCAACCCTGTCTACGTCCTATTGTCGCTCCATCACGTTGCGCCAAAGATGGCGCAAGTGGATACGACGGGGCGTGAGCAGTACGCAACGGATGCTCTGCTCGGCCTCCCCATTGCGCTGCCGCCTCTGCATGTTCAACAGCGAATCGCAGATGAATGGACAGCCGCCGTGAATGCGTACAAACAAGCAGCGGCTAACCTCAACGGCGTTCACGCCAGGTTCGCCGGACATATCGCAGGAGAGACCGAATCCTAGCGTTCGTAAGGCTATAATCCCATCCCGCCTACCCCCCTCTCCCGCTTGGCGGGAGAGGGATGGGGTGAGGGCGGCGCCCCCCAAGAGGAAAAACGAAATGCCCGACATCCTCCCCGCCGAATGCCTTGAGCGCGCTTTCGCCGACGGCCTCGCTACGCGCTCCGGCGAGGGGCGCGCCGAGCGCATACGCTACGCCGCCGCCGACCACTCCGAGCGGTGGGCCGACCCGGAAGAGAAGGTCCGCGCCGAGTTGTGGGCGGAACTCGTCTACAACTACGGCTACGCCCCGGAGCGCATTCGCTTCGAGGTTCCCGTCCCCGCGCGCACGCCCAACTCCAAAGCCGACCTCGTGATCTTCGAGGACGACGCGCTCAAGGCCCCGTACTTCGTGTTCGAGTGCAAGAAGGCCGACCTCTCCGACGCGGAGTTCGCGCAGGCGGTCGAGCAAGCGTGCGGCAACCGCGGCGGGCTCGGCGCCTCCTATTGCGGCGCCGTCTCCGGCCTCACGCGCCGTTTCCTCCGCTTCGACACGCACCCGCCCGGCGAGCGTGACGCCAACCGCTTTCCCGACGTCCCCAAGCGCTACGGCCGCCCGCCCGAGTGGCGCTTCTACAAGAACAAGCCCGGCGGCGACCTCGCGGCCGTCCCCCGCGAAGCCCTCCGCGCCGCCATCCGCAAGTGCCACCAAACCCTCTGGGAAGGCGGACGCCGTTCCCCCATCGCCGCCTTCGGCGAATTCTCCAAACTCGTCTTCATCAAGCACCGCGACGAGAAAGACCTCGACCGCAAAGACGGCGCCCCCTACGAATTCCAGAGCAGAATCGGCGAAACGCCCGCGCAACTCCACGACCGCGTCACCCGCCTCTACCGCAAAGAGCAGGCGCGCGAGCCCGACGTCTTCACCGAGAGCATCAACGTCGACCCGCAGATCCTCGCCCAGTGCGTCGAGCACTTGGAGGGCATCTCCCTCGACCGCACGGAACTCGACACCAAGGGCGTCGCCTTCGAGGAGTTTATGGGCGGCTTCTTCAAGGGCGACTTCGGCCAGTACTTCACGCCCCGCGAACTCATCGCCTTCGCCGTCGAAATGCTCCGGCCCCAGCGAACAGACCTCGTCCTCGACCCCGCCTGCGGCTCCGGCGGCTTCCTCCTCTACGCCCTCGACCACGTCCGCCGCGAGGCCGAAAGCCGCGCTGATCTGAACGCCCTCGACAAGTACCGCTACTGGCACGACTTCGCCAGCGCCAACCTCTTCGGCGTCGAAGTCAACGACGAACTCGCCCGCGTCGCCAAAATGAATATGATCATCCACGACGACGGCCACACCAACATCGTCGGCCACGACGCCCTCGACTTCGTCTGGAAAATCACCGATAAGAACAAGGGCTTGGAGCGCGGCAAATTCGACCTCATCCTCACCAATCCGCCCTTCGGCGCGACCGTCAAGCGCGCCGAAAAACCCGAGCATTACGTCGACCAGTTCGACCTCCGCAACAACCTCGGCGCAGGCTCCCGCGCCAGTTTCAAGTCGGAAGTCCTCTTCATCGAGCGCGTCTGGGACTTCCTCAAGCCCGGAACCGGACGCGCCGCCGTCGTCCTCCCGGACGGCGTCCTCACCAACTCCTCACTGCAAGGCGTCCGCGACTGGCTCCTCTCCAAATTCCAACTCCTCGCCGTCGTCAGCCTCCCCCAATTCGCCTTCAGCCACTACGACGCAGGCGTCAAAGCCAGCATCGTCTTCCTCCGCCGCCTCGCCGCGGACGAAAATCCCTCCGACTCCCCCGTCTTTATGGCCATCGCCGACAACATCGGCTACGACGCCACAGGCCGCAAAACGTTCGAAATCAGCATCGAACGCGAACGCCCCCACGAAAGCGCCGCCAACCCGGGCGAAAAAGTCGAAATCCACCGCTGCGACCTCTTCGACTACCGCGTCCACTACGAATGGACGGGCGCGATGAACCCCGACGCGCCCGGCTGGAGCGAGCGCCGCCGCGAAGTCATCCCCGACACCGGCGTCGTCGCCCAATGGCGCGACTTCCAACGGAACGCATCCCCTTTTTTCGCCTAAGCCCCGCCCAAGCGGGGCAAGCCCGGTGTTTCGGCGCGCGGTTGGCTAAGGGCGACCGGTTGGACGCCGCCTTCAGTCACCCGCGCTACGACGCGCTCGAATCGCGGATTGATGCCGCAGGGATTCCCGCGCCAACGCTTGGCGAACTCATAGAGTCCATCTCAAGCGGCGCAACGCCGTCCCGCGACAACGCCGAACTCTACGCGGATTCCGGTCCGCGGTTCATACGAATACTCAACGTCGTTGACGGCGAAATTGCTGAAAACGGCATGAAGCACATCACGGACGCCGTGCACAACGGAGAACTCAAGCGGTCGCAACTCGAGGCGGATGACGTGCTGATGACGATCACCGGGCGCGTCGGTTCCGCCGCTGTTGTTCGCGACGAACATCTGCCCGCGAACATCAATCAGCATATCGTCCGTATGCGCGTCAATACGAATACCGTTCGGCCGGAATTTCTGAGCGAATGGCTAAACTCCGAAAGCGGGCTTGCGCTCTCCAACCGTTCCGTTTCGGGGGCGACGCGGATAGCGCTCGACTACAAGGCCATTCTTGCAATGCGTATTCCGTTGCCGCCGCTCGACGAACAGCGCCGCCTCGCCGACTCTATCGCCAGCGCCCGCGCCGAGCGCAAAGCGAAATTGGCGGAGGCGGACGCGCTGCTGTCCGGGCTCGACGATTTCGTCATGAGCGCGTTGGGGATTGTGCCGCCGGAGGCGGACAAGCGGCGCGTGTTCGCGGTGCCCTTGGATCAGTTGTCGCGCAAGCATCTCAACGCGGATTACTACCATCCGGAGCGCCTTGCGGCGTTGCGCGCGCTCGCCGACGCCGCCAACGAGGGCGAACTCCGCGTCGCGCCGCTCGACGACCTGGCGGAGTTCGCGCGGAATCAGATCAAGTCGCCCGCCGACAACTACCTGGGGCTTACGCATATCGCAAGCCATACCGGAGAACTGACGGGCTCGGAAGACGTCGCGTCCGGCGCGTGCTGGACTTATGAAACGGGCGACGTGCTGTTCGCCCGGCTAGGCTCCTACCTAAACAAGGTCTACCGCGCCGAGATGGACGGCTGCTGCTCGACGGAGTTCCACGTGCTGCGCGTGAAAGACGGGGGCGCTTTGCTGCCGGACTACCTCGCCGCCGCGCTCCGCAGCCGCCTGACGCTCGCCCAAACCGTCCATATGATGACGGGCAACACGCATCCGCGCCTAACGGACGACGACGTCCGCGCGCTGCCGATCCCCGTCCCGCCGATGCCGACGCAGCGGCGCATCGTCGACGAAACGCAACGCCGCCGCGCGGAAGCGCGCCGCCTCCGCGGGGAGGCGGAGACGGGGTGGGTTGCGGCGAAGGAGGGGTTTGAGGTAGGCTTGTTGGGGTAGACGCAAATCCATACGTCGCGGTTGACGCCGTCCGTATTCGCTGATATAGTAGGCATCGAGCCTGCAGTGAACGCCTGCAGCATGGGACTTAGCCTTGTAGCATCTACAAGGCGCTGCCTAACGAATACGCCCTCTAGGAGGATGGACATGAACAGGGCCGCCTTGATAATCGTTTCGGGAATCCTGCTGCTGGTCGGCGCGGTTGCGTGCGCGAACGGGGACACCTCTCCCACCCCTACGCCTACGACTCCGCAATACGTCCTGGATAAGTACAAGGCAAACTTGGCGGACGGGGAGGTTACCTACGAGGGTAAGAGGATCAGAGTCAAAGGCGCCGTGCACTCGTTCGGCGACGTTAATATAGCGTATCTAACTTCGAAACCGCGGAGAAGCGGGAATTTCAATGTGTTCTACGTACACATGCCCAAAGAAGGCATCGCCCAGTTGGAGGTAGGAAGAGAGTATGTATGGGAATGCGTTGTCAGCACACAGACATTGCTTCTTGGTCGAGGCAAAGAACTGAAATGCGAAACTAGGAGGCGAGCCATCCCGGTTCCTCCCACTCCTACGCCTACGCCTCCTCCCACTTCTACGCCTACTCCGCTCCAGGCGGCCTCAACCCCCGACCCTACTCAACCAGCGTCAGGGTAGATTCCCGCCTATGCGGTCAGGGCGGGGCATCGTGGGGGGCGTTGGGGCGGGGCTGCGCCCCGTCCAGGCGGACTGATTCCCACACCCTACCAGGGAGAGGGCTAGGGTGTGGGTTGCCCGTAGATTTGCCTAATATCCGCTACACAGTGTGGGGACATGCTCTGCCTAGGCTGGCGTAGCCTACTATACAGAGTATTGGCGCACAGAGAGGAGGAGACGGTGACAATGGAAGGGAAGATCATAGGATACGCAGTTGCGGCTGTTGTCCTAATGCTGCTGAAGCCTGTTTTCAACGACCTCTTGCAAACGGCTACGCTAGACAGCATGGCGTGGGACATGCTCGGCATCTTCTTCAATTGGGTGTTGTCTCCCTTAGGGGTCATAGGCGGCCTTATCGGCTGGGTTGCCTTGTCGCGCAGGAACGCCTAGCGACAGGGAGTAGATTCCCGCCTACGCGGTCATGGCGGGGCCTCGTGGGGGACATTGGGGGCGGGGCTGCGCCCCGTCCGGGTTGCGGGGTGGCGGGGCGTGGGGCGCGGGAGGTTCCGCCGGCCACGCCATGGCTACGAGATTGAGATGATGGCCAGGCCGTTCATCCGTTCGAAGTGACGCCTGTTGTTTGTGAGCAATGCCAGACGGTGGCGGATTGCCGTCGCGCCGATGAGCAGATCGAAATCGGCGATGCGAGCGCCCGCCGCTCTGAGTCTGCCCCGTTCCGCTCCGAATATCCGGCATACGCCGTCGTCCAGCGGCAAGACCTCCACTGCGGAGACGAAGGCCGCCAACTCGGACTGCCGCGCTTGAGGGTCCCTGGCGTAAAGCGCCCCTTCGTACAGTTCGGCAAGCGAGATGACGCTCATGGCGACCCCTTCGGAACGAAGAGCGTTGACGCGGGTGACCGTATCAGTAACGCCGGTCAAATAGTCAATGATCCAGTCGGTGTCGATGAGGTGTCGCATCACAGACGCGGGGCGGGGCGCGCGTTGGCCTTGCGGCTGGCGTAGATGCTTCGCTTCAGCTCCTCTCCGTCCACGGCGCCTTTCCATGCGCCTGCGACCGCCGACAGCGCGTCGCGCGCCTCTTCCGCGTCCACGCCTCGCTTGAACGACAGCGTGACCTCTTCGCCCTCCCGGAGGTTGATTTCTTCGAGGGGCTTGAACGACCCGCGCGAGAATCGAGCTCGAACCATCTCCGCCATCGTCGCGCTCCTTGCGATTGCTGTCCGAGCGCCAGTATAGCATAAACGGCGACGGGGCGCCGTCGCGTCCGTGCGGCGGGGAGGGAGGTGGGCGGCGCCCTGTGAGGGGCGGGGCGGCGTGGAGCGTGGGGCGGCGGAATCCGATTGACTCGCTCGTCTAGCCCTGATACGGTAGACTCCGCAGAGGCAAGAGGCGCGCAAGGCGCGGAGCGCCGAAGGAGCGGGCGAAATGGACATCATCGTGAACAACGCTGCAATCATCATCGGCGTCGCGATCGTGCTGGGGTTCGCGATAGGCGTGTTCAGGGTGGTGACGGGGCGGTAGCGTGGAATGGGTCATCACGTTCCTGATTTCGCTCACCGCAGGCATCCTACTGTTGATTATCCAATGGGCGGTCCCACGGGCGTGGCGATCCGCCCGCATCACTTGATTGCGCGCCAGGCGCGCCGCGTCGCGCGGCGTAGCGGGGCTATTGAGCGGGGCGACGAATTGAAGTAGTATGGAGCAAAATGGACGGATGGAGGAGAGTATGACGAGCGAATACGTCCCGTGGAAAGACTTCTACGAGTACTCGAACCGGAACGGGGCGGAGCACGGCGAGTTGGCGAAGGGCTTGGCGCGTCTGGACGACCGCGTGAAGATGCTGATGTGGGTCATTGGGGGCGTGGGGACGGCGATACTCGCTATGCTTGGCGTCTTGCTCAACGCGGTCATCGGGCTTGCCCGCTCCGTCTAGGCGCGCGGGGCGCCCGGCGGCATTGCGCGCGAGCGCCCGCGTGCGCCTACGATAGGGGACGCGATGAATATCTCCATAGACAACCGCCACGCGGAGCGCCTGCGCCGCAAGGTCGAGTCCGGCTCGTACCCCACGCTGGACGCCGCAGTAGATATGGCGCTCACGCTCTTGGACGAGCGCGACGAGCGCCGATCCCTCGCCGGGGACGCCCTCCGCGCCAAGATCGAAGAGGGCGTGGAGGCCGCCCGAAGAGGCGATTACGCGGACTACACGGACGAGACGCTTCCCCATTTGGTCGAGGACGTCGCGACGCGAGCGAGGGAGCGGGCGGGGTCGCGCGAGGGTCGGCGAGCGTAAACCGAATGGCGACCGCTCCTCATGCGCTCGGCGGTCGGCGGTCGTAGGACGGCGCGGGCGGGTCCGCGCTGATCCGCTGGGTTGCGTCGGCGATGCGCCGAAGCAAGTCCTCCGTCGCCGACAAGATGCGGCGTATCTCGTCCAACGGCTTCACGTCATCGTAGTAGTTGACGTGCAGCGCCTCCGCCGCCGAGTAGAGAACGTAGATCATGTCGTCGCTCGCCAGGCCGACAGATGCGCCGCGACCGCGTTGTTGTGGGCATGCGTCCGATGCCGCCAGCCGTAGCGCTGCGAGACGTCCTTGAGCGCGCGCGAGACTGCGCCCCAGCATTTCTCCGACGCCTGCAGGCGGTCGCCCTGCTCGAGACGCTCCCAAGCGCGGCGCATCAGCCGCTCGGAATGGACGGCATGGCTCTCTATCGGGCTTCGCGGGGACGTTGGGGCAGGGCTGCGCCCGTCCGGGGGCCTGATTCCCTCGCCCTACCAGGAGACATTTGCATAACCTACCGTCATTCCCGCGTAGTCGCGAACCCCGCCGCCGCGTAAGCGCCATCCCCGCCCTCGCCCTCTGGGAGAGGGCAGCCGCGTAGCGGCGGGTGAGGGTCGAGGGCGACGCGCGCAGCGGGAACTCACTGAACCCCGGCAACGCCCGCGTTGCCCCGCACGAGCGCCCTACCCGCTTGACAGCGCGCCTTGCGCGCTGTCCAATCCCACCCATGATGACGCAGACGCATACCCCCGATACGCTGAACGACATCCGCCTCGCGGTGCGCGACGCCTGCAGGAAGTACGACGGCGCGTATTGGCGCGGCCTCGACAAGGCGGGCGCCTACCCGGAGGCGTTCGTCCGCGAGATGACCGAACTCGGCTGGCTCGCCGCCCTCGTGCCCGAGGAGCACGGCGGCGGCGGCATGTCGGTGACGGAGGCGAGCGTCATCCTCGAGGAGATCAACCGCTCCGGCGGCGACGCGGCGGCCTGCCACGCGCAGATGTACATCATGGGCGTCATCCTGCGGCACGGGAGCGCCGAGCAGAAGGCGCGCTTCCTGCCCGGCGTCGCCCGCGGCGACCTGCGCCTGCAGGCGTTCGCGGTGACGGAGCCCAACGCCGGCTCCGAGACGACGCGCATCGAGACGACCGCCGTCCGCAAGGGCGACAAGTACGTCGTCAACGGCGAAAAGACGTTCATCTCCCGCGTCGCGCAGTCCGACCTGATGCTCCTGCTCGCCCGCACCACGCCCTACGACGACCTGGCGAACAAGACGGAGGGGCTGTCCGTGTTCGTGGTCGACATCAGAGAGGCGGGGGAGCGTTTGCGGATTCAGCCCATCGAAATGACGTTCAACCGCCACGTGAACCAACTCTTCTTCGATGACTTGGAGATTCCTGCGGAGAATCTCATCGGCGAGGAGGGCAAGGGGTTCCGCTGCATCATCGACTCGTGGAACGCGGAGCGCATTCTGATCGCGGCGGAGGCTATCGGCGACGCGCGGTTCTTCATCGAGCGCGCGGCGGGATACGCGAGCGGGCGCATCGTGTTCGGCCGGCCCATCGGCGCGAATCAGGGCGTGCAACTGCCCATCGCGCGGTCTTACGCGCATACGGAGGCCGCCGATCTCATGCGCTTCGCCGCCGCCGCCAAGTTCGACCGGGGCGAGCGGTGCGGCGCGGAGGCGAATATGGCCAAACTCCTCGCGTCGGAGGCCGCGTGGGAGGCGGCGAACGCCTGCCTCGACGCGCACGGCGGCTACGGCTTCGCCCGCGAATACGACATCGAGCGCAAGTTCCGCGAGACGCGCCTCTACATCACCGCCCCGGTCAACAACAACCTCGTGCTCGCCTACCTCGGCCAGAACGCGCTGGGCATGCCGAGGTCGTACTAGGCGGGGCAGGCGTATACTGCGTGCGAGGAGGCAGGCGATGCGGAATCTGTTCACCATTGTCGTCGAGAGGAAGGCGTTCGACGAGGGCTACTTCGCCTTGTGCGCGGAGATGCGCGAGCCGCGGGGCGAAGGCGACACGCCTGAGGAGGCCGAGGCCAACCTGATCGCGGCGTTGCGGCGCCATCTCCAAGTCAAACGCGACGAAGCCTTGCGCGAGGCGGCGCCCGAAGCGTTGGTCTCCGCCGTCACCGTGGACGAAGACTGCCACGCGCGAGCCATCCGCTACGACGAAGACCTGATCCTGGAGCGCGCGCGCCGGATTACGGAGGCGCGGCGCAAGGAAGCCGCCGGCGCCCCGCCGCCGTGGAAGGGGACGCTCCACAACGAGTTCACCGCGGTCATTGAGCGGAGCGAAGGCTGGTGCGTGGCCGCTTGCCCTGAGGTTCCAGCGGCGAACGGGCAGGGGCGAACGGTCCCCGACGTTCTCGAAGACCTCGCGGACGCCATCGCGTTGCTGTTCCTCGTGGGCCGCGAATCAAGCGCGCGCAGCGAGATGGAGGACGCCGAGCGCAAGACTGTCGGCATCTCCGCAGGCGAAACCGCCGCCGTCGCATGAAAAGAGGAGACCTCTTGCGCCATTTGAAGGATCACAACTGCGCTTGGCTCAGGGAAGGCGGGAACCACTCGGTATGGGTGAACCGCGACACGGGAGCCCAAGCCGCGGTTCCGCGCCATAACGAGATAGACAACCGCAAGGCCGCCGACATCTGCAAGCAACTCGGCATTCCCAGGATGCGCTGATGGCTGCCGAATCCATCGCCCGCTCATGGCTCTACGTTCCGGCGCACAAGCCGCGAATGATCGAGAAGTCGCTCACGCTGAGCGCCGACGCCGTGATCTACGATTACGAGGACGCGGTGCCGCCCGCCGAGAAGGAGCGCGCCAGGGACGTCCTCGCGGGCGCGCTGCCCCCGTCGCCGCCTCCCGGCTCGCCGCGCCGCTACGTCCGCGTCAACAATCCGCGCCACGATCGGCTGTTCGCCGACGACCTCCGCGCCGCGCTTGCCCTCAACGTCGAGGGCGTCGTCCTCCCGAAAATGGAGCGCGCCGACCAAGTCCAGGCCGCCAGCGCCGCGCTCGCCGACGCGGAGCGCGAGGCCGGCGTCGAGGAAGGCGCCACCCGCCTCTGCCTGCTGATCGAGAGCCCGCTGGGCGTCGTCAACGCCTTCTCGATCTGCGCCGCCGACCCGCGCATCGTCGCCGCGCAGTTCGGCGGCGAGGACTTTTCCCGGGAGATGGGGTTGCCCCTCGTGCGGACGGGCGAGGCGAAGGAACTCGTCTATCAGCGCGCGGCGACCGCGACCGCCTGCGCCGCGGCGGGCGTTCAACCCATCGACGTGATCTGGCCGGGCCTAGGCGACGTGGACGGCCTCGCGGCGGAGGCGGCGCAAGCGCGCAGGCTCGGCTACACGGGCAAAGCGGCCATCCATCCGGAGCAGATCGGCCCCATTAACGCCGCGTTCAGCCCGTCGACTGAGGAAATCGCCTACGCACGCGAGGTCATCGCCGCGCTCGACGAAGCGGTCGCGGAGGGCACGGGCGTCCTCAACTACCACGGCGTCTTCCTAGAGGAGCCCGTCATCGCCCGAGCCCGCCGAACGCTCGCCAACGCCGAACGCTTCGGGGAGGGGTAACTGGCCGCCCTGCCCGCGTAGGCGGGAACCTACCCTAAACCCGCCCTGCCCGCGTAGACGGGCATCTAGTCGGCGCGGAGCGCCGCTCCACTCGCGCCCTGCGGGGAGCGTGGGGAGGCGAAACGGCTAGGCCGCCTTGCAACGCCATACGAGGTCGGGAGCGGCGCAAATGTCCAGTATCGAAATCCGAGAAGTCGACGCCGCCCGCTGGGGCGACTTCGAGCGGCTGTTCGAGGCGCGGGGAGCGCCGAAATACTGCTGGTGCATGGTCTGGCGGCGCGACGAGAACGGCAAGAGCCCGCAAGGAGGCCCGGCGCGCAAAGAGTCGATGCGCCGAAAAGTCGCGGGCGGAAGGCGCGTTGGCCTGCTCGCCTACCTTGACGGGGAACCCGTCGCGTGGTGCTCCGTCGCGCCCCGGAATTCGTTTGTCCGCGTAGGCGGCGTCCATCCGCCGGGCGAGGACGAGTCCCGCGTCTGGTCAATATCGTGCTTCTACGTGCCCCGGCGGCTGCGGCGGCGCGGCCTAATGGGGCGGCTGATAGACGCGGCGGCCGCGCTCGCCCAGGCGAACGGCGCGACGGTCGTCGAGGCGTACCCGGTCGAGTCGGACTCGCCGAGTTACCGTTTTTGCGGGCTCGTCCAAGCGTTCGCGGCGCGCGGCTTCGCGGAGACGGGCAAAGCCGGAACGCGCCGCCGCGTTATGCGCCGAAACCTGGCCTGAATCTACCCCAGTACCCGCCCTGACCGCATAGGCGGGAACGCACCCCATGCCGCCCTGACCGCGTAGGCGGGAATCCAGTCGGCGCGATAGCGCCCCCTCCTTGGCGGAAGAGGAGCATGGCTACGCGGGCGATGATGAGGCGCCGGAAAGGCGCGCGCCTGCGGCGGCCTACGCGGGTTCCTGGATTCCCGCCTACGCGGGAATGGCGGGGGGGGCCGGGGCCGCGCCCTGTCCGCGTGGGCGAGAACGTACCCCATGACCGCCCTGACCGCGTAGGCGTGAATCCAGGCGGCGCGCAGCGCCGCTCCTCTCCTGCGTAAGCGCCCCGTCATTCCCGCGTAGGCGGGAATCTACTGGCTGTCGGAAGTTACGCAAAGGTCTCCAGAGGGAGAGGGAATCAATGCCGCCCCCTCCTACCCCCCTCTCCCTCTGGAGACCTTTGCATAACCCATCGTTTCGCGCGATTGGGCGGTTCCTCGCCATTCCAACGGCCAAGTCGCCCCGTCTAACCCCCAAACGGCCGCCCTCATCCCTCCCCGCTCGCCCCGTTTTCGGGGCTCCGCAGGGCCTCTTACCCCAAACGGACGGACCCGGATGCCGCGTGGACGCGGAAGGGGAAGAAGGACCCTCGGTTCGAATCCGCGATAATGGCCGTCTACCGGGCGATCAGCATCACGTTCCAAGACACGCCCGCGTTTAAGTTAATTGAGCGACATGCGGGCAGCGCCTACATACGCATCATGCAGCCGCCCGCGCTGCCCGCCATCCCCGTCCCGATTCCCGTCTCGCCTCCAATTCATCCGGGGCCGCCGGGCAGAGCGGAGCGACGGCGTCAGCAGCAAGGTCGCCAGTAGCCCGCGTCGCGTCATTCCCGAGAAAGCGGGAATCTATCGGGCGCAGGGGCTGCTACAATGTGTTGCATAGGAGGCGCGTATGACCCAAGACGCGATGACCCTGCCTATTCGCGCCGCTGACGCCGCATCCGTTCGCGCGGCGCCTTACGACCCGGACAACGACGGCGCCGCGAGCGAGCCCTTCGATGTGATGGAGTTTATGGTCACCGCGACGGTTGAGGAACGCCTGAGCCGCATAGAGGGCGCGTATGAGCATCTCGCCACCAAGGCGGACGTATCCCAGTTGGAGATCCGCATGGTCAACTCGGAGGCGCGGATGATCCGCTGGATGGTCGGGCTCGTGCTGGGCGGGCTCGGCGCCGGCATTGGGCTCACGACGTTCTTGGTGCGGACGCTGTAGTCGGGCGCAGGCGCTTCTAGGAGGTTCCCGCTTTCGCGGGCATGGTGGGG
Source organism: Dehalococcoidia bacterium (assembly GCA_965242755.1). GTDB lineage: Bacteria > Chloroflexota > Dehalococcoidia > Lucifugimonadales > Australimonadaceae > Bin16. Next base: position 670,126 of record OZ251500.1, read on the forward strand.
CGCAAGGGTAGGGGGGTAGCGAGCGGGCAACCCCCGCCCCACCACCTAGTGCGTGTCGAAGACCTCCTGGTAGCGAGCGATGGCGGCTAGGGACGATTCGCGCTCCCGCGGCGTCGGGTTGCGCGGGTCGCGGGCTTTCGGCAGGCGGCCCAGCCGCGGCATCGCGGCGCGCAGCAGCATTCGCGCCTTCGTCGCGTCAAGGTTGCCGCCCTCTATCGTCAGATCGTTGGGATTGGAGGGCAGGGGGCCCTCCGGGTCGCCGCGCCCGACGCGGACGACGGGCATGCCGTTGTAGGCGGCGACGGCGAGCGCGGCGAATTGGCTGGGGAGCGCGGAGCCGGACCCGGCGGCGGCCTCGAGGACGAATCCGTGGAAGCGGGGCGCGCCCGGCTCATCCGACGCCTCTTGCGCGAGCCCGCGCTCGATCCGCGCCATCACGTCCGCCTCCGCGTCGGGGTCGGCGGAGTCGTCCTCGGCCATATAGTGGCCGTACTTGACGACGTGCACGGGCGCGACCGCGTCGCCGCGCAGCGAGCCGTCGGCATCTTTGACGGAGACGCGGGCGAGCGCGGGGCTGTCGCCGTACTCCTGAAACTCAACGGTGTTGGGGAGGCGCGCGACGGCGAGGTCGGACGCGCCCGTGACGCGGTAGGCGGGGCGGAACCAGACGCGGATTTCGTCGCCGGCGCTGCCGAGCACGCCGCCGTGCCCGCCGGTTGCGCGGTAGCCGCCGGGGCGCGCGTCGCCCTTCTTGAACGTTCGCGCCGCGAAGATCTGCTCGTCCACAATGCCTACCGCGCCAAGCCCCGCGCCGAGTCCCGACGCGACATAGCGGGCGGCATCCACGAGGTTGCGGTCGCCGTCGTTGGAGAGCGCGCCGTGCGGCCGCTGCGACGACACGCCCGCGAAGGGCAGCGGCGTGTCGATCGTCAGGCTGAGCCAGTAGAGCGTCTCCTCGATGTGCGGGCTGCCCTCCAGCCAGATGAATCCGTCGTGGCGCCCGGAGTCGATGGTTCGCTGGACGACGTTGACGGCGCGCGCCATCGCCGCGGCGGGCGGGAACTTGCCGACGGGGCGCGGGCTGTAGGGGAAGTAGTCGCGGCCGGCGGCCTCGCCCTGTTTCGTGTAGCCGGCGGGAGGGAGGACGCGGACGAAGTCGTAGTCGGCGATGGCGTCCAACTCGCTCGCGGCGCCGTCGCGGGAGCGTCCGCCGATGCCGCGGTCGATCTCCTCGAAGAGGCGCGAGGCGTCGGGGAAGAACGATTGCCTGCCGCCGTAGGCGATGGCGGGGTCGCGCAAGTCGGCCTCCTCAAAGGGGGCGCCGTCGGGGGAGCCGTCGCCGCGGCGGGCGACGTAGGGGAGGAGGTACGCGCCGTCCTCCGGGCGCAACTCGACTTCGTAGTAGGGCTTGCCGTCGTCGTGGTGGACCTCGGCGGCGTCGGATTCGAGCGGGTGCGCGCTGAACTTCTCGATGCGGACGCGGACGGGCTCATGGAGGCGCTGCGGAACGAGGTGATCGAACCGCCCTGGGAGTTTGCGGTCGCCGTCGATGCGCCCTTTGTTGCTCGTCACGAGCGTGGGGGTGTTGGCGATGGTGGAGCGCGGCCCTGAGAAGACGGCGATGCGCGGCTTGCTCATACGTGTTGCCTCCTAGCGCGCGTCGGCGCGGAATTCGCGGGGATAGCGTAGCGCAGACGAGGCGATTGCGAAAGGGGCGGGTAGGGTAGGGCGCCGTCCAATTAAGCCCAGTAGGTTCCCGCTTTCGCGGGAATGACGGGGCGCTGGGGAGGAGAGGAGCGGCGCTCCGCGCCGCCTGGATTCCCGCCTACGCGGGAATGACTCTGCCCGCTGCCGCTTACCCAACCCCGACGCGCTCGTCAGCGGGGACGGGGCCCTTCCACGCGCAATTGACGCAGCGGGACTGGCCGCGCGCGGCGACGACGAGCAGGCCGTCGCACTCCGGGCACGGATGCGGCAGCGGCGGCTGATTCACGAGGAATTTGCACGTCGGATAGTTGGAGCAGCCGTAGAAGGGGCCGCGCTTGCTGCGCCGCTCGACGAGGACGCCGCCGCACTTCTTGGGGCAGGCGACGCCCGTCTCTTTGCGGATGTTCTTCCGGTTCTTGCACTCCGGGTAGCCGGTGCAGGAGAGGAACGGGCCGTAGCGTCCGCGCTTGACGGCCATCGGCTTGCCGCACTCCTCGCAGACCTCGTCGGTCGCCTCTTCGCCCTGCTCGCCGGACTCGTCCCCGGCCTTCGGGATGTCCTTGCTGTTCTTGCAGTCGGGGTAGCCGGAGCAGGCGAGGAAGGGGCCGTAGCGCCCCATTTTGACGAGCATCGGCTTGCCGCAGATGTCGCAAGGCTCGGCGGCGGGCTCGTTGGCGGCCTCCGCGTTCGCTTCCTTGATCGCCTGCCGCGCCTTGTCCAAGTCCGCGCTGAACGGGCCGTAGAAGCCGCGCAGCAGGTCAACCCACTCCTGCTTGCCGTTGGCCACCTCGTCCAAACGCTCTTCCATGCGCTTGGTGAACCGAACGTCCATGATGTCGGGGAAGTGGGCGACGAGTTGCCTGCAGACGAGTTTGCCGAGGTCGGTCGAGCGCAGGACGCGGCGCTCACGGTTGACGTATTTTCGCTGGACGATGGTGTTGATCGTGGCGGCGTAGGTGCTAGGGCGGCCGATGCTCTGCTCTTCGAGCGCGCGCACGAGGCTGGCCTCCGTGTAGCGCGGCGGAGGCTGCGTGAAGTGCTGCGCGGGCGCGAGTTCCCGGCAGTCGAGCGCCTCTCCTTCCGCGAGCGCGGGCAGCGCGCGCTGATCGCCCGCGTCGTCCTCCGCGCCGCCCGATTCCGACTCGTCGCGCTGCTCGGCGTAGAGCGCGCGGAAGCCCGCGAACCGCAGCACGGAGCCGGACGCGCGGAAGACGTAGGCGGGCTTGCCGGGCGCGGCGGCGTCAATCTCCACGCGGGTGGAGTCGAGCACGGCGTCCGCCATTTGGCTGGCGACCATCCGGTTCCAGATCAGTTCGTAGAGGCGCGCCTGATCGGAGGAGAGATATTGGCGGATCGACTCCGGCGCGCGGCTGATCGCGGTGGGCCTGATCGCCTCGTGCGCCTCCTGCGCGACGGCGGAGCGCGCCGTGTAGCGCCGGGCCGCCTTCGGCAGGTAGTCCTTCCCCCAGCGCTCCTCAATGTAGCGCCGCGTCTCGGCGACGGCGCTCGGCGCGACCTGCGGCGAATCCGTCCGCATATAGGTGATGAGCCCCTGCTGCCCCTCCGCTCCCACGGCGACGCCTTCGTAGAGTTGCTGCGCCACGCTCATCGTCCGCGTCGCGGAGAAGCCGAGCCTGCGGGACGCCTCCTGCTGCAGCGTGCTCGTGATGAAGGGCGGGGCGGGGCGGCGGTTCACCTGCCGCCGCGTCACGGACGCCACGCGGTAGGCCGCGCCGTCCAGATCGCGCAGAACGGCGTCGGCGGACGCCTCGTCCGGCAGCGAAATCTCGTCCGACTCGCCGGCGCGGCGGTGCAGCGCCGCGGAGAACGCCGCGCGCTCGCTAGGGAGCAGGTCCGCCTTGATGGACCAGTACTCGACGGGGACGAAGGCGTCGATCTCGGCGTCGCGCTCCGCGACGAGGCGCAGGGCGACGGATTGCACGCGCCCGGCGGAGAGAGCGGAGCCCGCGTCGATGTCCACGGACTCCAGTTCGTTGCTCCGGCTGAGGCGGTTGAGTTCCTGCCCGACGAGCGGCCTGAGGAGGGGGCTCAGTTTGAAGCCGACGAGGCGATCTTCGATCCGGCGCGCCTGCTGCGCGTTCACGAGTTCCATATCTATGGCGCGCTCGTTCGCAAACGCTTCCTTGACGGCTTCCTCCGTGATGGAGTGGAAGACGACGCGGCGGATGGGCTTGCCGCGCCAGCCCGCCGCCTCGACGACGTGCCAGGCGATCGCCTCGCCCTCGCGGTCGGGGTCGGTCGCCAGGTAGACGGCGTCGGCCTGCTCGCCGGCGGCCTTGATCTCCCCGATGACTTTGCGCTTGTCCTGCAGCGTTTCGTACCACGGCGCGAAATCCCGCTCCGTGTTCACGCCGAGTTTGTGAGGCGGGAGATCGCGCACGTGCCCCATCGAGGCTTTGACGGCGTAGCCGCGCCCCAGGAACCTGCCGATGGTGTTCGCCTTCGCCGGGGACTCGACGATGACGAGGTTGCGCGCGCCCGCGCCGCCCCCGGTTCGCGCCGGTTGCGCGGACCGGGCGGAGCCTCGGGATGCGGCCGTCTTGCGGGACGTCGGTTTTTTCGTTGCGGGTTTCGTCGCCATGGATTCAACCTAACGGCATAGGCCGGTCTTTTGTCAAGAGCGCTGGGCCGGCGGGAGCGTCCGCGCGCGAATATAGTGCATCCGCCCCACCTGCAGCGCGGAGCCTTTCATCTCCATCAACGCGAGCGCGCTCGTCGCCTGCACAATGGGCACGCCGGCCGCGCGGCTCAGCTCGTCTATGTGCCGCGGCTCGTGCGCGAGAGCCTCCAAGAGGCGCGCCTCCTCGTCGGAGTCGGGCGCGGGCGAGAAGCCGGGCGCCGGCTCAGGCTGCGGAACGGCGCGAACGTTGATCTCGTCAAGGATATCCTCAACGGACATCACGAGTTTCGCGCCCTCCTTGATGAGGCGGTTGGGAACGTCGCTCGTCCGGGAGAAGATCTCGCCGGGCGCGCACAGGACTTCCCGATTCTGGTCCAGCGCCGCCTTCACGGTGGAGACGACTCCGCTGTCCTCCGGCGCCTCGATGACGAGCGTGGCGAGGCTGAGGCCGCTGAGCAGGCGGTTGCGGCGCGGAAAGTTCCGCGCGTCCGGCTTCGCCCCGAGGTGGCATTCGGACAACGCCGCGCCGTTCTCCAAGACTCGATCCAGCAGCAGGCGGTGCTCCGGCGGATAGACGACGTCCAACCCTGAGCCCATCACCGCGAGCGTTCTGCCTCCGGCGTCCAACGCCGCCTGATGCGCGATGCCGTCTATCCCCCGCGCCAGCCCGCTGACGACCGTCACGCCTGAGCGCGCCAAATCCCCGGCGAGGCGCTTCGCGGCCTGCTTCCCGTAAGAGGTCGCGCGCCGCGTCCCCACCACCGCCACGCTCACGTCGTCCGACGGGCCAAGCCTTCCCTTGACGTAGAGCACGGGCGGCGGATCGGCGATGTCGCGCAGCAGGCGCGGATAGTCCGGGTGATGCCACGTGAGCGCCTCGACGCCCGCTTCCCGCGTCCGCTCCATCTCCCGATCCGGCTCCACCACCTTCCGCGTCTGCGCGATGGCGTCCACGACGCCGGCCGACAGCCCCGCCGCCGCGAGTTCGCTCTCCGCCGCGCCCCACGCCGCCTCAAGCGAGCCGAACCGCTCCTCCAGCAGCCCAACGCGCACCGGCCCCACCGTCGGCGCGAGGGAGAAGGCTATCCAGTACGGCAGATCTTCCCGGTCGCCGGTCACTGCGGACGCCGCTTCTTGATCCGCTCGAGGCGGCGGAGCGCGTAGCCCCGTTGCGCGTCGGGAAGGCCGTCCACCGCGAGGACGCGCTCGACGTCCTCCAGCGTCGCGCCGGAGGAGTGGCGAACGTCGCTCAGCAGGCGGACGCTGACGCGCGCCGGGTGCGGCTCGATGACGGATGCCTCGTCCCCGGCCTGCACCGGGCCCTCTTGCAATACGCGGTTGTAGAAGCCGACGCGCCCGCTCCGGCGGAACCGCGCGGCGAAGTTGCGCTCCCCGACCTTCCGGTCGAGTTTGTAGCAGGGCGAGCGCGGCTTGGTGACTTGCAGCACGGCCCCGCCGACCCGCCAAACGTCCCCGAAGCACATCGCGTCCGACGACGCGCCCTCCACGGTGAGATTCTCGCCGAACCATCCGAACGGAGGCGGGTCGCGGCGCAACTGCTCCGCCCAGAAAGCGTAGTCCTCGTAGGCGTAGACGTAGACCGCCTGGTCGGGGCCGCCATGCACGGCGAGGTCGCCCTGAGCGTCGCCGTCGAGATTGAGGCGCCGAGCCATCACGGGGCCCTCCCGCGGCGTCTTGTTGATCGCCGACAGGACGTCGCCCTTGGCGGTTCCCGTTAGCAGTTCGGGCTTGGCGGTGTTCACGGAGACGAGTCGCATAAGCAAGATTGCCGTTCCCGGCGCGGGGCTATTGTCGCGGTTGGGCGCGCGGCCGGCGATAGGGTAGGCGCCGCGCCTGGCGGAGAGAGCGGGATTCGAACCCGCGAGAGACTTGCATCCCTACACGATTTCCAGTCGTGCCCGTTCGGCCGCTCCGGCACCTCTCCTAGGCGAGCCTGCGCGAAAGCGCGGACGGCGCCGCGTTCCGCAACCATGGCGTATTGATGAGTTGGCGGAGAGAGTGGGATTCGAACCCACGGTGGAGGAGACCCCCACAACGGTTTTCGAGACCGCCGCCTTAAACCGCTCAGCCATCTCTCCGTAGGATTCATTATAGCACACCGCGCCGCCGTCCAGCGGTATCCCGTCTACCCTGCCGCGATAGCGCCGCTGGACGGGGCGCAACGCGCCCCGTCCCCAAGCCATCCCCGGGGCCTCGTCATTCCCGCGAAAGCGGGAACCTACCCCGCCCTCGTCATTCCCGCGAAAGCGGGAACCACCCTATGACCGTCATTCCCGCGTAGGCGGGAATCCAGTCGGCGCGATAGCGCCGCGACGGGGCGCATTGCGCCCCGTCCGAAGCCCCACGGCGCATCGTCATTCCCGCGAAAGCGGGAACCGACCCTATGATCGTCATTCCCGCGTAGGCGGGAATCCAGTCGACGCGACAGCGCCGCCGGACGGGGCGCAGCCCCGTCTCCCCTCTATCCCCGTCCCTCGTCATTCCCGCGAAAGTGGGAACCTACCCTATGACCGTCATTCCCGCGTAGGCGGGAATCCAGTCGGCGCGATAGCGCCGCCGGACGGGGCGCAGCCCGTCTCCCCTCTATCCCCGGGGCCTCGTCATTCCCGCGAAAGCGGGAACCTACCCTATGACCGTCATTCCCGCGTAGGCGGGAATCCAGGCGGCGCGATAGCGCCACGGCGGGGCGCATTGCGCCCCGTCCGAAGCCCCACGGCGCATCGTCATTCCCTCGAAAGCGGGAACCTACTTGTGAGCCGCATATAGAGCGCGTCGGGGCAGGCGTCTATGCAAGCGTCGTCGCCCCAGACGACCGCGCCGCCGTCGGGCGAGAGGCGAGCGGACGCGAAGAAAGCGGGGTCGCTCCATGCGGCGAAAACGCCCTCGCCAACGAGAGCGGACAGATCCACTTCGCCGGACGCTCCGTCGTCGTAGCGCAGCCGCAGGCGGCAGCCTCCGATGGTCGGACTTCACCAGCCGCCTTCGGGCAGCATTTGCCGTAGGCCGCCGCTGTCCGGTTCGTCCATCACCTCTACGTAGCGCAGGGTCACTTTCTTGCCATGGCAGACGTAGAGGAATCGCATCGCGGGAGTGTTCCCGAAGGCCCGGGTCTTGATTTGGCGCAGGCTTCGCCGCTCCTCAACTTCGGGGTAGCCCTCCGGGTTGCGCCGCAGCGCCCATTCGACGGCTGCATAGACCGTGTCAAATCGCGGGACGCTCTTGGAGACGATGGCCGCTATCGCCTGGTAGGTGTACGGCTGGACGATCTCCCACACGGCGTCTACCAGTCCGCGTTCTGGGCGACGAGTTCTTTGGCGCGCTCGCGGTCCGCGTCCGTGACCGGTTCGGTGGAGAGGAACACGGTCTCGTATGGGATGGGCTCTCGGAGGCTCGCCAGCCGCCAGCCGTGCTCCAAGTGGCTCAAGTCGCTCACTTCGGCGGCGTTGACGCCCTTGAGCGCCTCGATGACCTCGTCCACCAACGCGATCTCCGCGCCGGTGAAGAGGCTGAGGTCGGGAGCGCGGAGCGCGACGAAGCGAATCTGCTCGCGCCCGAACCGGTCTTTGCGCTGCGTCGCGAGGTCTCCCTCCGCGATCAAGGCGGCGCTCGCCTGTTGCAACGCGCTAGGCACGGGGCCCAGTTGCATCTTTTCGTACTCGACGCCGGTGATGGGCTTGCCCGTGGACGCGAAGGCGAGGAAGTCGGCGTAGAAGAGCGTCTTGTTCAACTTGATCGCGCCGAAGGTCGGGTCGGCCTCGCAACGGTCGGCCACGTAGAGGATGAGTTCCTTCAGTTTGCGCTCGTCGTATTCGGGCATCGTTATCGTCGCCATCGCGCGCCTCTCTCGCACAGAGGTTAACCGGGATTCTACCACGCTATGCGTTCGCCCGCGCAAGCCCGCCCCGCCGCGCAACAAACAAAGAGGCCGCCCGGCGCAGCCGGGCGGCCTCCCCTTTCGTATCGCTGTCAGCGTCGCGCTTAGTCGCGCGTTACGCCGGGCAGTGCGCCGGAGGGTCGAGCGTGACCGCCCTCGCGGCCTCGACGGCGGCCGTTGCGCTTTCCAGCGCGGCCATCGCCGTCGCGACGTCGGCCTGCATCATCGAGACGCTGGCCTCCATCTCCGCGATGCCCGCCTCCATCTCCTCGATCTGCTCCGCTTCGGCGGCCTTCAGCCCCGCGTAGAACTGCGTGGCCAGCGCCCAAGCCGCGTCGGTCACGTTGACCGGCCTGTCGGGCAGCGGCGGAACGGCGTTCCCGCGGAACTCCGCCAGCGCCGCCTGTTGCTCTTCAATGGACGCCTGCGCCTCTTCGATGCCGGCGTTCAGCCCGTCTATCGTCTCCTGATGGCCGTCGGCGACGGCCTGCGCTTCGTCAACGCCCGCCTGGATTTCGCTCGTCCGGTCGGTGACGCGGCAGAACGCGAGCGGGGCCGAAGCGACGACGTCGAACGAGTCGGGGTCGATGACGCTGAGGGCGCGCATGCGCTCCACGTCCCCGTCGCCGGGGCCGATGCCGGAGCGTTGCCGCGTGAACCGTCCGAGCGTCCACACCGCCGTCCACGCGCCCTGATCGTTGGCGACGAGCGTGTTGTTTCCGCTCTTGTTGCTGACGTAGTTCGTGATGTCGGACGGCGTTCCGGGTCCGTCGTTCACGAGCAGGATGACCTCCTGCCCGGGAGCGAATCCGGAGCCCCAGATGCGGACGGTCTCGGGGGACGTCCGCCTGGCGAGTTCGTGGTCGACGACCGTGTCGCCCACGACCACGTTCTCCAAGCCGGAGAGGTGGCCGTCGGCGGACGCCTGCCTCGAGGAGAGGAGAGCGTTGCCCGCGATGAGCCCGAGCAGCAATCCCGCCGCGATCAGCGTGAGAACCACGGCCCGGGGGTTCCTTGCGATGATGCTAGTCACGTGAGTTCCTCCTGATGGACCTAATGGCGCTTACGCCGAGCAGAAGTCGGGGACTTCCACCGGGTCCGCCCCTTCTTCGAGGTCAGCGTTTCGTTCGAGGTTGCAAAGGGCGATGGGGGCGCTGGCGAGGAAGTCGTAACTGGCCGCGTCCGCCGCCCAGACGGTCGCTAGGCGCTCCGCGCCGACGTTGGCGCGGGTGAAACGGCCAAGCCGCCACTTGGTGGCGAACGCGCCGTCGTCGTTCACGATGAGCGGCCACACGCTTCCCGCGCCGTCGCGGTAGCGGGCAGGGTCGCACTCCCCGTCGCTGCCCCAGCGGCAGTTGCTGAGGATGTAGAGCGCGCCCTGGAAGTCCGCGACGAGAAGGTCGATCTGCATGCCGGGCGTGAAGCCGGAGCCGCGGATCCAAACCTCTTCTCCCGAGCGGCTCGCGCCGGGCTCGAAGTTCACTTCCGTCATGGAGAGGACGATGCTCTCCGTGCCGGTGGCGTGCCCGTCCGCCCGCGCGCTTTGGATCGCGGAGAGCGCGAGGGCCAGGGCGAGCCCGGCGAGGAGGCCGGCGGCGATCCAGATGGAGGCCGCCCGTTTGGTCATTGTCGTAGCGCCTATCACTGAGTCCTCCTACTCGACGTGTTTGCGAAGCCCGCGCCGTTAGGCGGAGCAGTGGCTGGGAACCGGCATGGGCTCGGCTCCCTCTTCAAGATCGTCGTTGCGGGTCAGGTCGCAGAGCGCGAGCGGGGCGGTGGCGAGTTCGTCGAACGACCCCGCGTCCACCGCGCGGACGGACTGCATGCCCTCGCCGCCGACGCCGGAGCGGCTGAATCGCCCGAACGTCCATTTGAATCCGAACGCGCCGTCGTCGTTGGCCGCGACGTCGATGCCGGAGAGGGCGCCGATGTCGGTGGCGACGCCGCGCTGGTCGGAGATGAGCACGAGGACGCTGGCGCCCGGCATGAAGCCGGAGCCGTAGACCCAGACGGACGTGGGCGAACTGCGGTTGCCGGGCTCGAAGTCGGCCTCGGACGGCGTCACCACGAGCGTCTCGGCCCCGGTGGCGTGGCCGTCGGCGCGGGCGTTTTGCCCTGCGCCGGAGACTGCGGCGACGACGGCGAGCCCCAGCAGGAGCGCGGCGGCCGCCCAGACCAACGCGAACCTCGGCGTAAGCAGCGAATGCGTTCGGATCACGGTTTTCCTCCTCAATAACCCTGCGCTCGCCGGAGGCCCCGATTGGGGGGCGCCTTCGGGCGCGGCGCAGAGACTATACGGATTCGCAGGCTATGTCAAGCCTCGCGCCGCCGACCCTCCGAATTAGGCGGCGAGCGGCGCGGGGCGTAGCATACAACATCATCCGCGCAATGGCAAATTGCGCGGATTTCCGGCAATTCGCGGCGGAGATGCAACCCGCAGGCGCCGCAGGCAACCCGCGCCCGCCGCCTGCCAACCCCGCGCCTGCGCCGAGCTGGGCGCCCGCCTGCGCGGGCAGACGCAGTTTGATTCCCTCTCCCTCTGGGAGAGGCGCGCCGCGTAGCGGCGGGTGAGGGTTGCCCCGCGCGAAGCGCCGCTCCTCTCCTAACGTAGCGCCCTCGCCTTGCCCGCTAAAGCGGGAACCTACTGGAGCGCCTGAGTTATGCAAATGTCTCCTCTGGGAGAGGCGCGCCGCGTAGCGGCGGGTGAGGGTTGCCCCGCGCGAAGCGCCGCTCCTCTCCTACGTAGCGCCCTCGCCTTGCCCGCTAAAGCGGGAACCTACTGGAGCGCCTGAGTTATGCAAATGTCTCCTCTGGGAGAGGCGCGCCGCGTAGCGGCGGGTGAGGGTTGCCCCGCGCGAAGCGCCGCTCCTCTCCTATGTAAGGCGGCCCCGCCATGCCCGCCTACGCGCCCGCGCCGCCCTTGATTGCGGCCCCGCCCGCGATGTACCCCCCGCCGAGAACGCGGTCGCCGGCGTAGAACACCGCGGCCTGCCCAGGAGTCACCGCCCGCTGCGGCTCGTCGAACCGCAACTCCGCGCCGCTGGCGCCGTCCGGACGCAGCGTCGCGGGGACCGCGGGGCCGTTGTAGCGAATCTTCACGTCCACCCGCGCGGGCGCATCAGGCGGCTCGCCCGCGACATAGCGCGCGCCCTCAACGTAGGCCGTCCGGCGCAGCAAGTCGGCGCTCCCGCCCACGACGACGCGGCGCGACGCAGGGTCGACCGCCGTCACGTACGCCTTCTCCCCATCCGGCAATCCGAGCGCCTGCGCCGTCACGCCGATCCCGCGCCGCTGCCCGACGGTGTAGAACGCAACGCCTTCGTGCGCGCCGACGACCCGCCCCGCGGCGTCCACGATCTCCCCCGGCTCCGATCCGCCCTCGCTCCGCAGGAATTGCCGGTAGTCGCCGCTTGGGATAAAGCAGATCTCCTGGCTGTCCGCCTTGTCCGCGAGGTGCAGGCCGGCATCCCGCGCCAAATCGCGTATCTCCGCCTTCGAGAACCCGCCGACGGGCAGCAGCGTCCGCGCCAACTGCTCCTGCCCCAGCCCGAAGAGGACGTAGGACTGATCCTTGCCCGCGTCCACGCCGCGCCGCAGCGTCCACCCGCCGCCTGCGTTGGCATCGTCGTCGGGGCCGTCGTCGTCGCGTGCGCCGTCGTCGTCGGGGCCATCCTCGTCAGGGACGATCCGCGCGTAGTGGCCGGTGGCGACGTAATCCGCGTCCATCATTGCGGCGCGGCGCAGCAGAAAGTCGAACTTGATGCGGTCGTTGCAGGCGATGCAGGGGTGGGGCGTGCGCCCGCGCCGGTACTCCTCGACGAAGTAGCCGATGACGTGCTCGCGGAACTCGCGCCGCGCGTCCATCACATAGTGCGGAATCCCCAGCGTCCGGCAGACGCGCCGCGCATCCTCAATGTCCTGGATGGAGCAGCAGCCCTGATGCTCCGGCGACACGCCGTCGGCGTCGGAATCCCACAGCCGCATCGTGACGCCGATGACGTCGTAGCCCTCGCGCGACAGCAGACAGGCCGCGACGGAGGAGTCCACCCCGCCCGACATCGCCGCCGCGACGCGCTTGCCGCCCCCCAGCGCCGGACCGTTGACGCTCGCCGTCGAATCGTTCATAGCAACATCCATTGTACTCCCGCGGGAGCCTTTTGCATAACCGTCATTCCCGCGTATGCAGGAATCCAGTCGGCGCGCAAGCGCCATCCCCGCCCTCTCCTTCTGGAGACCTTTGCATAACTCCTCGACATCGCGCACAATTGGCCGCAACACACCCCAACGCCAGGAGATTGCTATGCATCGCAAGACCAGCGAACCCTCCTTCATCGACGTCCTCATCACCGACCACGCCGGCCGCAACGACCAACTCGACCGCATCGACCAGATGATCGATTGGCCCAAAGTCGCCAAGAAGGTCAACGGCCTCTACGCCTCCACCGAAGGCCGACCCGCTTACCCGCCCATCACGATGGTGAAAATCATCATCCTTCAGCAGTGGTACGACGCCTCCGACGTCGCGATAGAGGAGGCGGTGAGCGACCGGCTGTCGTTCCGCCGGTTCGCGGGGCTCACCCTCCAGAGACCTTTGCATAACTCCCCGGCATCGCGCACAATTGGCCCAACACGCCCCAACCCGAGGAGATTGCAATGCACCGCAAGACCAGCGAACCCTCCTTCATCGACGTCCTCGTCCCCGACTACGTCGGCCGCAACGACCAACTCGACCGCATCGACCAGATGATCGATTGGCCCAAAGTCGCCAAGAAGGTCAACGGCCTCTACGCCTCTCCCGAAGGCCGCCCCGCTTACCCGCCCATCACGATGGTGAAAATCATCATCCTTCAGCAGCGGGTAACGCCTCCGACGTCGCGATAGAAGAGGCGGTCAGCGACCGGCTGTCGTTCCGTCGGTTCGCAGGGCTCACGCTCCAAGACGCGGTTCCCGACCACTCGACGATCAGCCGCTTTCGGAAGGAGGTCGCGGAGCGGGGGCTCGCTCGCCGGCTGTTCACGGAGGTGGGCAGGCAGTTGGAGAAGAAGGGGCTGCTGGTGAAGAAGGGGACGCTGATCGACGCGTCGGTGATCGAGGCGCAGGCGCGTCGCCCGCACTCGGAGGCCGGGGGGCGGAGCAAGACGGACCCGGACGCCGCGTGGACGCGGAAGGGGAAGAAGTCGCGTTTCGGCTACAAACTGCACATCGGGATGGACGGGATATCCGGGCTCGTTCGGGGAGTGGAGTTGACGCCTGCGAACGTTGCGGACACGGACGTGGCGGATGCGCTGATCATGGGGGATGAGGAGGCGGTGTACGCGGACAAGGCGTATGAGTCGAAGGAGCGCCGCAAGCGGTTGCGCGCGCGCGGGATCAACGACCGGATCATGCATCGGTCGCACAAGAACCAGGAGGAGTTGCCGTACTGGCAGCGGAGGCGGAATGCGCTTGTGTCGAAGGTTCGGGCGCCTGTCGAGGGCGTGTTTGGGACGTTGAAGCGGAGTTATGGGTACTGGCGGACGCGGTATGTCGGGCTGGAGAAGAACGTAGCGGAGGCGATGTTCAAGGTCATGGCGTGCAACTTGCGGAGGGCGGACGGGTTGTGCGCGGCGCGCGGCGTGGCGATTGCGTAGGGGGTAGTGCGTCCGTTTGGGGTAAGAGGCCCTGCGGAGCCCCGAAAACGGGGCGGGCAGGGAGGGGTGAGGGCGGCGGTTGGGGGGTTGGATGGGGCGAATTGGCCATTGGAACGGCGCGGAACCGCCCAATCGCGCGAAACGCTCAGTTATGCAAAGGTCTCCTCCATGACGCGGTTCCCGACCACTCGACGATCAGCCGCTTTCGGAAGGAGGTCGCGGAGCGGGGGCTCGCGCAGCGGCTGTTCGCGGAGGTGAGCCGCCAGTTGGAGAAGAAGGGGCTGCTGGTGAAGAAGGGGACGCTGATCGACGCGTCGGTGATCGAGGCGCAGGCGCGTCGCCCGCACTCGGAGGCCGGGGGGCGGAGCAAGACGGACCCGGACGCCGCGTGGACGCGCAAGGGGAAGAAGTCGCGCTTTGGCTACAAACTGCACATCGGAATGGACGGGGGCTCGGGGCTGATCCGCGGGGTTGAGTTGACGCCAGCGAACGTTGCGGACACGGACGTGGCCGACGCGCTGATCATGGGCGATGAGGAAGCGGTGTACGCGGACAAGGCGTATGAGTCGAAGGAGCGCCGGAAGCGGTTGCGGGAGCAGGGGATCAACGACCGGATCATGCATCGGTCGCGCAAGAACCAGGAGGAGTTGCCGTATTGGCAGAGGAGGCGGAACGCGCTCGTGTCGAAGGTGCGGGCGCCCGTTGAGGGCGTGTTTGGGACGTTGAAGCGGAGTTACGGGTACTGGCGGACGCGGTACGTGGGATTGGAGAAGAACGTCGCGGAGGCGATATTCAAGGTCATGGCGTACAACTTGCGGAGGGCGGACGGGTTGTGCGGAGCGCGCGCAGGAGCGATTGCGTAGGGGGTAGTGCGTCCGTTTGGGGTAAGAGGCCCTGCGGAGCCCCGAAAACGGGGCGAGCAGGGAGGGATGAGGGCGGCCTATGGGGGGCTAGACGGGGCGAAATGGCCATCGGAGCGGCGCGGAACTGCCCAATCGCGCGAAACGCTCAGTTATGCAAAGGTCTCTTCTGGGAGAGGGCAGCCGCGTAGCGGCGGGTGAGGGTTGCGCCGCGTAGCGGCGCGCGCGGGTCGCCCCGCTATCTATTAAAGAAGGTTGCGCCGACGGGCGAATCGGCGCATCATTGCCCCGCCGCCCAACGGACGCGGCAAGAGGAGGGACGCCAATGGCCGCGCCGAAAGTCGTCGTTTTCGCCCCAGGGGACGAGGAGAGTTACAAGCGATTCCAACAGGCCGGATGCGAGGTGACGTTCGGCAAGGCGTCGTGGGCCGACCCGACGGGCAACACGACGGAGGAACTGACGACGATGGCCGTCGGCGCGGACGCAATCGTCGGAACGTCCATCAAGGGCGGACGCATCGAACGCAGCGCGATGCTCGGCTCCGAGCAGTTGCGGATCGTCGCCAAGTACACGGTGGGCGTTGACGAGATCGACGTCGACGCGGCGACGGAGTTGGGCATCGTCGTCACGCACGCGCCGACGGAGGCGAACTGGGGCGGCGTGGTCGAGACGACGATGCAGCAGATGCTGACGCTCCTGAAAAAGTCGCGGCAGCGCGACGCGGCGCTCAAGCACGGGTCGGCGTGGCGGACGGAGGAGTTGACGGCGACGCACATCGGGCGTCGCGAGGACGGCTATCCCGGGCTGACGGTCGGCATCGTGGGGTTGGGGCGCATCGGCGGGCGGCTCGCGCAAATGCTCGCGCCGTGGCGCGTCCGAATGATCGGCTGCGACCCCTATCAGCCGATAGACCGCTTCATCCACGCCAACGTCGAGCGCGTTGACCTCGACACGCTGCTGCGCGAGTCCGACGTGGTGACGCTGCACGTGACGCTCACGGCGGAGACGCGCCGGATGATCGGCGAGCGCGAGTTCGGCCTGATGAAGCCGACGACGATTCTCCTCAACACGGCGCGGGGGCCGGTGGTGGACGAGGCCGCGCTAGTCGCCGCCTTGCAAAACGAAACCATCGCAGGCGCGGGGCTGGACGTGTTCGAGGTGGAGCCGCTGCCGATGGACAGCCCGCTGCGGAAGATGGACGAGCGCGTGCTCCTGTCGGCGCACGTGGCGGCGCACAACTACGGCGCAGGCATCGGCCCGGGCATCGAATGGGGCACGGAGGACGTCCTACGGGCGCTGCGCGGGCAGGTTCCGGAGCACGTGTTCAACAAGGAAGTCATCCCGCGCTGGCGCGAGCGCTTCGAGGGGCGAAGCGTGATTTAGAGGGCGCCATCCCCGCCCTCGCCTTAGCGCCAATCCCCGCCCTCTCCTTCTGGGAGAGGGCAGCCGCGTAGCGGCGGGTGAGGGTCGCGCGGAGCGCCTCCCCGCCCTCTCCTTCTGGGAGAGGGCAGCCGCGTAGCGGCGGGTGAGGGTTGCCCCGCGCGGGGGCGCCATCCCCGCCCTCTCCTTCTGGGAGAGGGCGGCCGCGTAGCGGCGGGCGAGGGTCCTACGACCTCGACTTCGCCGCTTCCGCCTCTCGGCAAGCCCGCTCGTATTGCCTGAGCGTCTCCGCCGCGTAACGCTCCAACTCTCGCGCGGAGTACGGAGGGTTCGGCGCGATCCGATGACGCCTCTCGTATCTCCGAAACCGCTCCCCATGCGGCTGCGGCAGATGGCCGGGCAAGGAAGCGTTCGCCTCGCGCAGCAATGCCGCCATCTCCTTCGCCGACTCTATCCCCTCTGCTATGGCGGCCTCGTCCATCGTGTCCTCGTAAGAATTGGCGTAGTAGGCGCGAGCCTGAGCGTACAGGCCGACAAGGGCGGGCTGTTCGGCCTCTATGCTGATGTAGCGGACAATGTCCTCCTTGTCCGCGTAGTCGCGGTTAGGCCAATTCCGTTTCTCCGCGATGTCGGATATGGCATGCGAGACGGCGCCCCATATCTTCTCCGACGCCTGCAGGCGGTCGCCCTGCTCCAGCATAACCGGCGCGTGGGCGAGCAACGCCTCGCTGTGAATTTCATGCGTCTCGATCATCGTCATAGCCCACGCGGGAACGACAGCATGTCCAGATTCCCTCTCCCTCTGGAGACCTTTGCATAACCTACCGTCATTCCCGCGTAGGCGGGAATCCAGGCGGCGCGGAGCGCCGCTCCTCTCCTACGTATGCGGCCACGTCATTCCCGCGAAAGCGGGAACCTACTGGCCGACGGAAGTTATGCAAAGGTCTCCTCTGGGAGAGGGCTAGGGTGAGGGTTGCGGCCCCGCCCACGCGCCGAACTCCTACCCGACGAACTCCTCGCCCCGCCGCGCGCCGTCAACTGCCCTTGACGTTCAGAATCTGCCGGAGCGCGTGCGTCGGGCGGACGAGCGGCTCGGCGTGCCGCATCACCATCTCGATGTCCTTGTAGGCCGAGGGGATCTCGTCGAGGAACGCCTCGCTGCGGCGCACTTCGATGCCCTCCATCTGCCGGTCGAAATCGTCCATCGTGAACGTCGCCCGCGCCTTGCGGCGCGACATCCGCCGGCCAGCCCCGTGCGGCGCCGAGCAGTAGGATTCCTCGTTGCCGAGCCCCTCCACGACGTAACTGCGCGCCCCCATCGAGCCCGGAATGAGCCCCGCCGCGCCCTCCGACGCGCGAATCGCCCCCTTCCGCGTGACGTGCAGCGTCCGCCCGTCGTGCTCCTCCGGCTCCAGATAATTGTGATGGCAGTTGACCATCCGCAGCGTCTCGAACTCCCCCGCGTGATGTCGCAGCGCGTTCCCCATCCGCGTCAGCATCTCGCTGCGGTTCAGCGCCGCCATCTCCTGCGCCCAATGCAGATCCGTCAGATACTCGTCGAACTCCTGCGTTCCCTCGTGGAACGGCGCGAGGTCCGGGTCGGGTAGGGGGGCGCCCGCGCTCATCGCGCGCGCCTTCTTAATGTGCGCGGACGCGAGCCGGTTGCCGATGCCGCGCGAGCCGGAGTGCAGCGTCAGCCAGATCAGGCCGTCGCCGTCTTCGCACACCTCGATGAAATGGTTGCCGCCGCCGAGCGTCCCGACCTGCTCCCGCCACCGCTTGTCCGTCTTGTCGTAGACCTCGAGGCGGTCGCCCGCCCTCGCCTCCAACCGCTCGACGAGCGGCTGCGCCGTCTTCTTCACCTTCGCGTTGTACCTTCCGGCGCTCGCCGGAATCTGCGACTCGATGGACTCGCGCAGCCCCTGCAGCGACGGGATGTCCGCTTTGCGGAGCGATGTCTGCGCGGCGATCATCCCGCAGCCGATGTCCACGCCGACCGCCGCCGGCATCACCGCGCCCTCCGACGCAATGACCGAGCCCACCGTGGAGCCGAGCCCGAAGTGCACGTCGGGCATCACGGCGAGGCCCACGACGAACGGCGTCTCCGCCGTATTGCGGAGTTGCGCCTGCGCCTCCGGCTCGATCTCGTCCCACGGAACGAACAGGCGAATCTTGTCTGCAGGGTCGGCGCTCATAAGAGCAGTGTAGCACGAGTATGGGAATCCCGAGCGGCGCCGCCCTGCCCGCGTAGGCGGGAACCCACCCCGTGACCGCCCTGCCCGCGTAGGCGGGAACCCACCCCGTGACCGCCCTGCCCGCGTAGGCGGGAATCCAGTCGACGCGATAGCGCCGCTCCTCTCCTACCCAAGCGCCCCGTCATTCCCGCGAAAGCGGGAACCTACTGAACGCATGGAGTTACGCAAAACTCCCCAGCAGGCGCAGAATCGCCGCCTCCGGGTCGCCCTCGAGGCGGACGCGCGCGACGCGCCGGCCCGCCGCCTTGAGCGCCTCGTAGTCGCCGATCGCTTGCGCCTCGGCGAGGGCGCCGAAGCCGAACGGCTCGCCGGGCACGGGCAGGTCGCGCCCGCTTCCGCCGACGAGCAGCAGGAAGAGGCCGTTGTTCGCGCCCCCCTTGTGGAGTTGGCCGGTCGAATGGAGGTAGCGCGGGCCGTAGCCGAGCGTCGTGGGTATGCGACAGCGCCGCATCACGCGCCTGCGGAGCATGTCCACCGCGTTGCCGATGCCCTCCGTCTCCTCGACGTAGGCCATAACCGCGAAATAGTCCCCGGCGGACGCTTGCGCGAGCAGGTCGGCGGCGGAGCCGCTCTCTCCCGACGCAGGCAACGGGGACGCGGACGATGGGGACGCGGACGCGGATGGCGCGGACGATGGGGACATGGACGGAGACGGAGACGCGGACGGGAAGGCGCCCTCGTTTACGTAGGTCTCCAGCATCCGGCTTGTCGCGTCTTTCGCTTGTTGCACGTTCGGCTGATCAAAGGGATGGACGCCCAGGATATGGCCGGCGACGGCGGTCGCCATCTCCCAGCGGAAGAACTCCGCCCCGACGTCGTATTCGTCGTCCATGTCGAGCGTGACGACGGGGTGCCCGGCGCCGCGCAGCCGCTCCAGCGCGACGTCTTCGGCGGCGTTCTCCGCGTCGGCGAGCCGGATATGAACGAACGCCCGGTCGTCGCCGTAGGCGTCCGCCTCAATCAGCGGCTCTCCGACGACGGGAACGACGCCCTTGCCGTCCTTCCCCAGGCTCTCGGCGATCAACTGCTCCGCCCAGAGGCCGAAACTTGCGATGGGGGGCGAGGCGATGATCGTCAGTTTGTCGCGCCCTGCGAGCGCGAGCGCGCCGATGGCCGCGCCGAGCCACGCGCCCGGATTCTTCCGCGCGCCGACGCCGGCCTCGCACCGCGCCGCCATCTGATTCATCCTATCGAGCAGTTTGGCGCAGTCCATGCCGCAGAGCGCCGCCGGAACGAGGCCGAAGAGCGAGCCGACGGAGTAGCGCCCGCCGATGTCCGTCGGATTCTCGAACACGCGGCGGAACCCATGCGCCTCGCCGAGCGCCGCCAGCGACGTCCCCGCGTCGGTGATCGCGGCGAAATGGCGCCCGGCCTGATCGGCGCCGACCGACTCCTCGACGATGGCGCGGAAATGCTTGTAGAAGGAGTTGGGCTCGATGGTGCCGCCCGACTTGGACGAGACGACGAACAGCGTCCGCGCCGGGTCGACGGCGCGGGGCACGGAAGCGACGCGGTCGGGGACGGTGGAGTCGAGGACCGTGAGGGCGGGGTAGCCGGGCGCGCTCCCGATGCACCGCCGGAGCGCCTCCGGGCCGAGGCTGCTGCCTCCCATGCCAAGCAGAACGACGTCCGCCACGCCGTCGCGACGGACGTCGTTGGCGAACTTCCGCAAGTCGCCCAAGCGCTCCGTCATATCGCGGGAGACCGTGAGCCAGCCGAGCCGGTCGGCGATCTCCGTAGGGTCGTCGCGCCAGACCGTATGGTCTCTGTCCCAGATGCGCGCCATCGCGTTGTTGCGCGCGAGTCGGGCGAGCGCGTCCGCCACGCTCGCGTCGAGCGCGCCGAAGAGAGAGCCGGATCGCCGAGTCCGCCGCATCGTCATCGCCGCGCCATTATACCGCCGCCTCTGCTATCCTGCGCGCATGCTCCCTCGCATGAGACATTGCATAACCTACCGCCACGACCGCGTAGGCGGGAATCCAGGCGGCGCGAAGCGCCGCTCCTCTCCTACGTAAGCGTCCCCGTCATTCCCGCGAAAGCGGGAACCTACTGGGCGCCGGAAGTTATGCAAAGGCCTACGCATGGAGGGGCGCCTGCGCGATGAGCGAGGAGAAGGGCGTTCACGGAGCGGGCCGCCCCGCCATAGAGATGAAGTTGCCGTTGTCTAGAGTTATCTCCCCCTCCGCGCAAATCGGGCCGTTGCGGACGGCGCTTGCGCCGCATTGGGGCGCGCTCCTCGCGCTCGCGCTTTTCCTAATCGTTGGCCTCGCCGTTCTCGACGACTACGGCGTAACGGCGGACGAGTCTTTGCAGAGGCGGACTGCCGCGGCGACCCTCGGCTATCTCTCGAACGGCGACCTCGACGCCTTCCTCGCCGGGCTCTCGGACCTGCACAACAAGTTCTACGGCATGGCGTTCGAGTCGACGATTATGCTGTTTGAGCGCGGATTCGGCCTGGAAGACATCCGCGGCGTCTACCTTTTCCGCCATACGCTGCTGCATCTCTTCTTTCTGACTGGGGGCGTCTTCGCGTACTTATTGGCGCGCCGGCTGTTCGGCGCGCGCCTGCTTGCGCTTTTCGCAATGGCGCTCTTCCTGCTGCACCCGCGTCTGTACGCGCATTCGTTCTTCAACGGCACGGACATGCCGTTCGTGGTTGCGTTCATCGTCGCGCTCTACCTGGCGCATCGCGCGTTCAGGAGAGACACGCTGGGGGCGTTCGCCCTGCTGGGCGTCGGCGTCGGCATAGCCGTCAACCTCCGCATTATGGGCGTCGTTCTCCTCGCGGCGATTCCGGCGCTGCGCGCGTTGGAGTTCGCGTTCGCGCCGAGTTGGCGGGAGCGAAAGCGCGCGCTGCTGACGACCGGAGCGTTCGCCATGGCGAGCCTCCTCACGGCCTACGCGCTGCTGCCTTACCTGTGGGCCGACCCGCTTGCGCGCGCCGTCGAATGGTGGACGACGCTCTCTTCGCATCCTACGATAGTGCCCGCGTTGTTCCGCGGAACGCTGTATGGGAGCAACGAACTCCCGGCGGACTATGTTCCGACGTGGTTCTCCATCACGAGCCCGCCGTTCGCTCTGGCGCTCGGGCTTATTGGCGCGGGGGCTGTTCTCGTCGGCGCCGTCCGGGCTCCGCGAGTTGCGATGCGGAGCGGGAGTCTGCGGTTCGGGCTGCTGCTGGTCGGTTGCGCCGCAATGCCTGTCGCCGCGGTGGTTCTGCTGAATGCGAGCGCTTACAACGGATGGCGGCAACTGTACTTTCTGTGGGCGCCGTTCGCGTTGCTCGCCGCGTTCGGGCTGGCGGCGTTGACCCGCGCTCTGGGGCGGCCGCGGCTGCGGGCTGCGGTCTACGGCGCGGCTGGCGCGGGTTTGGCGGCGACGCTGATCTCGATGGCGCTCATTCATCCGAACCAGCACGCGTTCTTCAACCTCTCCGTGGATCGAGCCTCCCCCGAATATCTGCGGTCACAGTACGCAATGGAGTACTGGCGCCACCCGATGCTGCAAGGTCTTCGATGGCTCTCGGACAACGCCGACCTCCTCCCGGACAAGACGGCCAAGGTCGCAATAAACACGGACGCCCTGACTTTGGAGAACGCGGCGTTCCTGCCGGACGCGGCGAAAGCGCGCCTTGATGGAAACCTAGGCTTCCTTCTCCTGCCCACGGTCCTATGGGAATCATGGACGCGGTCCGCCCGCGCGCTCCACAGAGTGGAGATTTACGGCGCCACGATACTGACCATCGAGCGAAAAGACGACCTCCGCGCGGTCTACGCAGCGACGCGAGGGCGCGAGCCCGACGTCGCCGGCGCCTACGACGTCTATCGGCTAGACGGCGCGGTCGCCCTTGTGATGGAGCCCTGCGCCCCGTCGTTCGTAGAGAACGTGGGCGCGACCCTGCGCGCGGCGCCGCTCGACCCCGCCGACTTGCCTCACTGGCGCGAAGGCAAGCGGGTAGAGCCCCGCGGATTCGGCTTCTCCGACTACGGCGCCTTCTTTGACGGCAAGTGCGTCGCGTCCCTTCCGCTCCCGGATTACCCCATCGCTGATTTCAGTCTCGTCTTGGGCGCTGAACTGCTGACCCGCGAGGCCGCGCGCGCGGCGCATCGCCGCGCGCGGGATGAAGGGCAATTGCTTGCGCGCTCCGCCTATGACCTCCACCTCGCCGACAATGAACTCGTCTACATACAGGAAGAGTGCGACCCGCTTGGAACGGAGCAGCCGTTCCGCGTCAGCGTGTTCCCGCAACGCGCGGGCGACCTGCCGGATGAATGGCGCGGACGCGGCCACCAACGATTCTGGTTCGATTTCCATGAGCATGGCGCGTTGTTGGAGGAGGGGGCATGCGTCGCGCTGTTCCCTCTGCCGGACTACCCCATCGCAGCGATCCGGACAGCGCAGTACATAGATGGCGGGGACGATTTGTGGGAGGCGGCGTTCTCGGCGAACCCGGAGCGCTACGCGGCGGCCTACCGCGCCGTCGCGGGGAGCGAGCCGCTCGCGCGGGGCGCGTTCGACATCCATCTCCTCAACGGCGACCTCGTGTACGTCAAGGAGCCATGCGAGCAAGCGGACACCGAGTCGCGCTTCTTCCTGCATATCGTCCCCGAGCGCGAGGCGGATTTGCCGGAGGAGCGCAGGGAGTCCGGGTTCGCCAACTTGGATTTCCGGTTCTTTCTGAACGGGGCGCGGTTCGACGGCAAGTGCGTCGCGCGGGTCGCGCTCCCGGGCTACCCCATCGAGAGCATCCGAACCGGGCAGTTCGTCGGCGGCGAAGGGGAGATATGGAGCGCGGAGTTCGCGCCCTCTCCCGATGGCGGGAGAGGGCAGCCGCTACGTGGCGCGCGCGGGTCGCCGGCCCGCGCGCCACGCGCCAATCCCGCTCTCTCCCGATGGAGACCTTTGCGTAACCTACCGTCATTCCCGCGTAGGCGGGAATCCAGGCGGCGCGGAGCGCCGCTCCTCTCCTACGTAAGCGCCCCGTCATTCCCGCGAAAGCGGGAACCTACTGGGACAGAGAAGTTAGGCAAAGGTCTCCGACTGCGAGTACAATGACTCTAAGCCAAGCGCAGCGCTGGAATCCTGACGTACCTATGGCCTTGTATCCCCGCCCCGAAAAATTTGGGCCGTTGCGGGCGGCGCTCGCGCCGCATTGGGGCGCGCTCCTCGCGCTTGCGCTCTTCTTGATCACCGGGCTCGCCGTTCTTGACGACTACGGCGTCGGGGCGGATGAGCCTCCGCAGAGACGGACAGCCGAAGCGACCCTCGGTTATCTCTCGAACGGCGGCCTCGACGACTTCCTTGCCGGGCTCTCTAGCAAGCACAACAAGTTCTACGGCATGGCGTTCGAGGCGCCGATTATGCTGCTTGAGCGCGCCTTCGGGCTGGAAAACAGCCGCGGCGTCTGGCTTTTCCGCCATACGCTCATTCATATCTTCTACCTGGCCGGGGGATTCTTCGCTTACCTGTTGGCTCGCCGGCTGTTCGGCGCCCGAATGCTTGCGCTCTTCGCAATGCTGGCGCTTCTGCTGCATCCGCGCCTGTACGCGCATTCGTTCTTCAACAGCACGGACATGCCGTTCGTGGTTGCGTTCATCGTTGCGCTCTACCTGGCGCATCGCGCGTTTCGGAGAGACACGCTGCTTGCGTTCGCGTTGCTGGGCGTCGGCGTTGGCATAGCCGTCAACCTTCGCATTATGGGCGTCGTCCTGCTTGCGGCGATTCCGGCGCTGCGCGCGCTCGACCTCGCCTTCGCGCCTAGTTGGCGGGAGCGCAAGCGCGCGCTGCTGACGACCGGAGCGTTTGCCCTGGCGAGCCTCCTCACGGCCTACGCGCTGCTGCCGTACCTGTGGGCCGACCCGCTTGCGCGCGCCGCCGAGGGATGGGCAACGCTCTCCGATCACCCCCACAAGGTTGCTGAATTGTTCCGCGGATTGCACGGGCGGAGCGTGGACTTCCCCGAATACATCCCCGTCTGGCTCTCAATCACGAGTCCGCCGTTCGCGCTGCTCTTGGGGCTGGTCGGCGGGGCGCTCATCCTCCTCCGGGCGGTCAAGGCTCCGCGCGAGGCGGTGGGGAACACGCGGCTGCGGTTCGGCCTGCTGCTGGCGGGCTGCTTCGCGCTCCCGATACTCGCCGTGATTCTGTTGGACGCCAATATCTACCACGGCTGGCGGCAGGCGTATTTCTTGTGGACGCCGTTCGCGCCGCTGGCGGCGTGGGGGCTGCATGGTCTTGTCGGAACGCTCTCCGCGCGGCGGCTGCGGGCTGCGGTCTACGGCGCGGCGGGCGCAGGCTTGGCGGCGACGCTGGCCTCGATGGCGCTGATCCATCCGAACCAGCAGGCCTATTTCAACTTTTTCGTGGATAGGGCGGCGCCGGAATATCTGCGAACGCAATACATGATGGGTTCTTGGAACCAACATCCGACGCGGCAAGCGCTGGAGTGGATCCTCAAGCGCGGCGCGTCTTCCGCTGCGGCGGCGAATCTAACCGGCTACGGCTTCATAGCCGATAACCTGAGCCTTCTGCCGGAGACGTCTCAGCGGAAGTTCGCGCGGGACCCAAGCCTTGATGCGCTTACGATCAAGCACGGGCACACGGGCCGGCCTGATCTCGCGGCGCATCGCGTGCAGGTCTACGGCAACACGGTGATGACCGTCGAGCGAAAGGACGACCTCCGGGCGGTCTACGCGGCGACGCAAGGGCGCGAGCCTGTCCTAGACGCAGCCTTCGACGCCTACCGGCTGAACGGCGCGCTTGCGCTCGTGATGGAGCCTTGCGCTCCGTCGTTCTTGACGGAAACCACGCTTGCGCTGCGTATCTTCCCGGTCGACCGAGACGATTTGCATCACAGTCTGAGGGACAAAGGTTTCGAGACGTGGCGAACCTTCCTCGCTGAGCCGGGCGCGGTGTTCGACGGCAAGTGCGTCGCGTCCTTGCCAATCCCCGGCTACCCCATCGCCGGCTTCGAGTTCATCTGGGAGCCGGAACTGCTGGACGACAACGCGGCGCGGGAGGCGATGCGCCGAGCAAAGGAGGAAGGGCGTCTGCTGGCGCACGCCGCCTACGACGTCCACCTAACCGACGGCGAACTCGTCTATGTCCAAGAGCAATGCGACCCGCTAGAGACGGAGCATCCGTTCCGCGTGAGCGTGTTCCCGCGGCGCGCGGATGACCTCCCGGAGGAATGGCGCGGACGCGGCCACGAACGATTCTGGTTCGATTTCTACAAGCGTGGCGCGCTGTTGGAAGAGGGGGTGTGCGTCGCGCTGTTCCCCTTGCCGGACTACCCCATCGCAGCGATCCGAACTGCCCAGTACGTAGAGGGCGGGGACAATATATGGGAAGCGACATTCTCGGCGAACCCGGAGCCCTACGCGGCGGCCTACCGCGCCGTCGCGGGAAGCGAGCCGGTCGCGCGAGGCTCGTTCGACCTCTATCTCATCGACGGCGACCTCGTGTACGTCAAGGAACCATGCGAGCAGGCGGACACGGATGCGAAATTCTTCCTGCACGTCATCCCTGAGCGCGTAAGCGACTTGCCGGAGGACCGCAGGGAGTTGGGGTGGGACAACTTGGATTTCCGGTTCTTTCTGAACGGGGCGTGGTTCGACGGCAAGTGCGCCGCCCGCGTTCCGTTGCCGGAGTATTCCATCGCGAGCGTTCGGACGGGGCAGTTCGTCAGCGGCGTAGGCGAGATTTGGAGCGCCGAGTTCGCGCCCTCTCCCGCCATCGGGAGAGGGCAGCCGCGAAGCGGCGGGTGAAGGTTGCAGGCCGCGCGCCAAGCGCCAACCCCGCTCTCTCCCGATGGAAACCTTTGCATAACCTACCGTCATTCCCGCGTAGGCGGGAATCCAGGCGGCGCAAAGCGCCGCTCCTCTCCTACGTAAGCGCCTCGTCATTCCCGCGAAAGCGGGAACCTACCGGGGCAGAGAAAAGGTCTCCCAGTAGGCGAAGCCCATGCCGCACGGCGAGGCGTAGACCGGAACGTAGTCCACGACGACGCCCGGCTTGCCGTCGGCGGCGCCCGCCGCCGCGACCCAGTTGCGCGTCTCGCCCGTGCCGCTCCCGATGCCCGTGTACATCCCCGTGCCGCCGTCCACCCAGCGCGAGTTCTTGGGGTCGTAGTCCGCCGGCGGCTCCGCGCCCGCGGCGTCGAAAACGTCCGCCATCGCCTTCCCGTCGCCCGTCGGAATGCAGTCGAGGATGCGGCGGTCGAAGTCCGTGTCCAGCCACGCCGACGGGCTGCCCGGCGTGTGCCATAGCCCGCCGGAGCCGATGACGGCGACGCGCAGGTCGAGCGGCGACGCCTCGATGACCTCGCGCGCGGCCTTGCCGAGGCGGTAGCAGCGGTTGGCGGAAGGCTGCGGCCCGAAGTAGCAGTTGACGAAGAACGGAATCATCGGAACGTCGAAGTTCGGGACGATCCGGTGCATCGGGCGCATGAAGGCGTGCCCCATCCCGTGCTCCTTGTTCGGGGCATCGAAGCTGAACGAGATGTCGAAGTCGCGCCGCGTCAGGCCGACCGCGAGTTCCTGCGCCAGTCGCGGGTGATTCTTGACCGCGACCCACGTCTCCGGCGTCCGCTCCCGCCAGCCGCGCTGCGATCCGGGGACGATCCCCTGCCGCGCGATGGTTCGGTAGCCCTCGAACCCCTCGCCGACGAACACGCCGAAGGCGGGGAAGTTGTCGAGGCCGAAGAGTTCCTTCTGGTCGTCGCCGAAGATCAGGATGACGTCGGGCTTGGCGGCCTCCATCTTCTCGCGGAGGACGTCGAAGGCCGCGAGGCAGCGCGCGTGCAGCGCCGCGTTCTCCTCGTCCGACGTCTCCGGGTTGTGGGGCGTCGGCGGGCGCGCGTTGCGGATTTCGTTCCAGTGGTGGGGTTCGAGGTACAGGAACGGGGAGTGCGAGCACGCCTCGACGAGCACGATTTCCGCCATCAGAAGCCTCCTTACTTTGCCGGACGCCCGGCTGGTCGGCGCGGAGCCTGCCCCGCCGGGCCTATCGGGGACAACGCCGCATTATGGCGGAGGGAGTGGGATTCGAACCCACGGCGCCGTCTTGCCGGCGCTGCGGTTTTCAAGACCGCCGCATTCGTCCGCTCTGCCATCCCTCCGCAAGACGCTGCGTTAATGATAGCAGGGCAGGGTAGGGGGGATGGTTTCCCCGGTTGGGGGTAGGTTCCCGCTTTCGCGGGCAGGGCGTTGCCCCTGGGTTGGTTTGGATACGGGGCGCGTTGCGCCCCGTATCGCGCTGCCGAGGTTCGTCGTCATCGCTCACCAGCCTACGAGGATGGGCGACGGGGCGGCCGTAGGTGGATCCGGTAGGTTCCCGCTTTCGCGGGAATGACGTGGCTCCGTGGTGGGCTTGGGGACGGGGCGCGAGGCGCCCCGTCGCGGCGCTTGCGCGCCGGCTGGATTCCCGCTTAGGCGGGCGGGGCGGGACGTTGCGTAGTCCATCATTGGCGCTCCATCCCTCCATAATCGCCGCCCGCCTCCTGACCGTCATTCCCGCGTAGGCGGGAATCCAGGAACCAGCGTAGGCCGCAGTTGGCGCTCGCCCTTCCGGCGCCTCATCATCGCCCGCGTAGTCATGCTCCTCTTCCGCGAAGAGGAGGGGCGCTATAGCGCCGACTGGATTCCCGCCTACGCGGGAATGACGGTCAAGAGGCGTCATTGTTCACCAGCCCACGAGGATGGGCGCTGGGGCGTGGTCGGCGGGCGGCTCCGGTGGGTTTCCGCTTTCGCGGTCAGGGCGGGGCACCGCATGGGTTTCGGGGACGGGGCGCGTTGCGCCCCGTCGCGGCGCTTGCGCGCCGACTGGATTCCCGCCTACGCGGGAATGACGGTCAATGTAGGCGCCGCCCGGCGGGGACGGGGCGCAACCCTCACCCTGGCCCTCTCCCAGAGGAGACCTTTGCATAACCTATCGTCATTCCCACGTAGGCGGGAATCCAGTCGGCGCGCAAGCGCCGCTCCTCTCCTACGTAAGCGCCGCGTCATTCCCGCGAAAGCGGGAACCTACTGGGGCAGAGGAGTTATGCAAAGGTCTCCAGAGGGAGAGGGTAATTTTCGCTATCGTCCGGCGGATACGGATCGCCGCTGCCCACACCGGGGGCATCATCGTCGTCGTCACGTGTTGGGGGAGGGAGGGGGACGCCGGCGGGGTCGCGGGGGCGGAGGAAGGGTTCGTTTCCGGTCCAGATTTGGAGGGACGGGGGGCGCATGAAGGCTAACGCTAGGGCGTCGGCGCGGTCGGGAGAGGGGATGCCGCGCTTGCGGGTTTCGCGCTTGCTCTCCAGTTTGACTTGGCCGGAACTGGAGACGTCGTAGCGGAGGGAGAGGAGTTGCGCGGCTAGCGTCTCGTCGTCGGGGAGCGCGATTAGGCGGTCGTTCATCAGACGGCGCAACTCCCAGAAGATCTCGGAGCGGAGGTTGGCGAACCTTGCCGGATGGGGCGCTCTTCGCCCGAATTGGACGCCGTAGACGGGGGCGCCGGTTTCCTTGAGGCGGTCGCAGACTCCGCCGCCTACGCCGTTCTCGTCTACGAAGATCGCCTCGGCGCGCAGTTCGCCGGCCATGAGCGCGGCCTCTCCCGCGACGCGCATGGTGTCCATTTCGCGGCCTAGCGATTTGGTTGCGATGACGCGCTGGCCTCTGCGGGCGATCAGGACGGACTTGTCCTCGCCGAACCGCGCGACGTCGACGCCGATGTAGACGGGCTCGCGCTCGTCTTCCTCTTCCGTTGGGGCGCCGTCGCCGGAGGGCGCGGACTCTGCCATCGCGTCGTCAACCGCCGCCCTGCCGACTAGGGAGTCGTCTAGGGAGTCTGGGAAGACGGCGTTGACGGACGCCGCGAATTTGGGGTGGTCGGCGCCCCAGTCGCGCTTGCGGTCGGCGATGTCGTCCGCGTCTATGAGGCCTGGGATCGGGGTTGCGCCGTCCATGAGATTGGGCGTTTCCGATGCCGGGATGCGGAGGGTTTTGTAGTGGTCGGCTTTGCCGTGGTGGGAGTCGTAGAACTCGCCGCTGGTCGAGAAGGCGTTGCCGACGAGGATCGTCTTCTTGGCGTTGAGACGCCGGGCGGCGTCGAAGTGCGACTCTTCGACGGCGTGGGCTTCGTCGACGATGAGCATCAACTCGGGGGAATGGAAGCCGAGGATGTTCTCCGGCTTGTTGGTGGAGAAGGCGATGGCGAAGCGCTCCGGGGAGATTTCGTAGCGGGATTGGGTGAGTTTGCCGGACAACTCGATGGACGCTTGGGCGACGGCGGACGCCATTTCGGGCCAGAGGATGCGCTCGATTTGGCGCTGTGTTGGGGCGATGACGACGACTTTGGCGCGTGGGCGCGTTTCGACCCACCAGAGGATGAGGCGGGCGAGCGTCCAGTCTTTGCCGGAGGCGTTGCATCCGACGACGGAGACGCGGCGCTCTGCGGCTGCGAGGCGCATCATTTCGGTCTGCTTGGGGTAGGGCGCGCCGGCGTTGGGGAGGGCGTGGGCGACGAAGGCGACGGGGTCGTCGCGGAAGCGCGCGAAGTTTTCGCTCACGGGCACGTGGCGCGTGGCGGCGCGGCGGCCTTTGCGAGGCTTGGCGCTGGGGGCGTCGTCGTGGCCTTTTGGAGGCTTGGCGGCGCGGTGGAGGAGGTTGCGGAATAGTCGCATAGTTGACATTATCGTAGAGTGGTGGGGATTGCGACAAGGGGCAAATGTCACAATTTGGGGATGGCGCTGCGCGGGGGGCGTACCCTCACCCGCCGCTTCGCGGCTGCCCTCTCCAGAGGGAGAGGGGGTTGGGCGGCACTTCGCGCCGGGGTGGCCGGTAGGTTCCCGCTTTCGCGGGAATGACGTGGCCCTGGGGGATGGCTTGGGGACGGGGCTTGCGCCCCGTCGTGGCGCTTCGCGCGGCGGGTGGGTTCGCGGCTGCGCGGGAATTGACTGGACATTGGGAGGATCCCGCGCAGGCAGAACCACGAAACGGGGTGAGCGCCCCCATCGCCGTCATTCCCGCGTAGGCGGGAATCCAGGAACCCGCGTAGGCTGCCGTAGGCGTTCCCTCTACCAGCAACCGCCGTCCGCGCCCCCTAACCCGTCGTTCATGCTCCTCTTCTACGAAGAGGAGAGGGCGCTATCGCGCCGACTGGATTCCCGCCTACGCGGGAATGACGGTTATGGGGTAGGTTCCCGCTTTCGCGGGAATGACGTGGCCCCCGGGGATGGCTTGGGGACGGGGCGCGGGGCGCCCCGTCTCATGGCACTATCGCGCCGACTGGATTCCCGCCTACGCGGGAATGACGGGACATGGGGTAGGTTCCCGCTTTTTCGCGGTCAGGGCGAGGCGGCGAGGGTGGCTTGGGGACGGGGCGCGGGGTGCCCCGTCCCATGGCGCTTGCGCGGCGGGTGGGTTCGCGCGTGCGCGGGCAGGGCGGTAACCCTCACCCGCCGCTACGCGGCTGCCCTCTCCCAGAGGGCGAGGGCGGGGTGGGCGCTTGCGCGGCGGGTGGATTCCCGCCTACGCAGGAATGACGTGTCGTGGGGCGCTATCGCGGCGGGTGGGTTCGCTCGCGCGCGGGGAGGGCGGGGCGTAGGGGGATGGCGGCGCGGGCCCGTAGTAGGGGCTACTCCGGCGCGTAGCCGAAGCGCAGCCAGGCGTCGGCGCGGGCCGGATCCGCTAGGTAGGCGGCGAATTCGCCGGCGCGTTTTGCGTTTGGCGAGGTTGCGTTGACGCCGATGGCTACACGGAGTCCCGCGCTGGCTTCGCGGGGCAGCGGGGGCAGAACGCGGAGGCCGTCGCTCGCGGCTTGGGGCAGCGGGGGCAGAGCGCGGAGGCCGGGGAAGTTCGCGGCGGAGTCGTCGGAGAGGGGATCCGGCGCGGCATCCGTTGATTCGCCGGACGCCGTTGAGAGGGGTCGGGCGACGGAGCCGAGTTCGGCATCGGGCGCCGCGCGGAGGGGTCGGGCGGCGAAGCCGGGTTCGGCGGCATCGGGTGCTGCGCGGAGAGGTCTGGCGACGAAGCCGCGTTCGGCGGCGCCGGGCGCGGTGAGGAGGGATCGGGCGACGAAGCCGAGTTCGGCGGCGCCGCTTGCGGCGTATTGGAGGGCTTGGGCGACGGTGGCGCCGTAGACGGCGAGCGGCTCGGCGGTTTCCCAGAGGCCGGCGTTTTGGAGGTAGCGGCGGGCGGCCTCGCCGTAGGGGGCGAGGTCGGGGTTGGCGAGGGCGATCCGCCGGACGCGCCCGCCGCGTAGGAGAGAGGCGACGTCGTCCGCGTCCCCGTCGGCGACGTGGAGGTTGGTCACGGCGACGAGTTCGCCGGTCGCCGGATGGCGGATGCTTCCGGGCGCGAGGAGGCCGTCGGCGTCGAGGTCGGCTATGCGGCGCGCGTCGGCGGAGAGGATGAGGTCGAGGGGGGCGCCCTGGCGCAGTTGCTCGGCGAGCGCGCCTGAGGAGCCGACGACGAGCGTCACAGTTGCGCCGCGCTCGGCTTCGAAGCGTTCGGCGAACGCCTCGGCGACGGGCTGGAGGCTGGCGGCGACGCCGACGAGTAGTTCGGGCTCGCGCTCCGCTGACGGCGCGGCGCAAGCGGCGAGCGCGGCGAATGCGGCGACCGCAAGGGAGACGGCGAGAGCGGCGGCGGCGAGGGGACGGGACAAGGGGTTGGAGCGACGCGACGATGGACGCGGCAAGGGGCTAGAGCGGCTCGACGTCGGGCGCGGCAAGTGCATGCAGCCGCCGACGTTCAGGTCATCAAAAGGGGTAGAGCGGCTCGACGTCGGGCGCGGCAAGGGGTTAGAGCGGCTCGACGTCGGGCGCGGCAAGGGGTTAGAGCGGCTCGGCGACGGGCGCGGCAAGGCGCTAGAGCGGCTCGACGCTGGGCGCGGCAATGGGCTGGAGCGGCTCGACGATGGGCGCGGCAAGTAGTTAGAGCGGCTCGGCGACGGGCGGGGCAAGGGGCTAGAGCGACTCGACGACGGCGTTCGCGTGGCCTTTGACCTTGACGTTCTCGAATACGCGGGCGACGACGCCTTGCTCGTTCAGGACGAAGGTTGTTCGGGCGACGCCCATGTAGGAGCGTCCGTAGTTCTTTTTCTCGACCCAGACGCCGTAGTCGTTGACGATCTCCTTGCCGGAGTCGGCGACGAGCGTGAAGGGTAGGGCGTGCTTGGCTTTGAAGCCGGCGTGGGATTTGGGGCCGTCGGGGCTGACGCCGACGACAACGGCGCCTTTCTCCTCGGCGGCGGCCGCGAGGTCGCGGAAGCCGCAAGCCTCTTGAGTGCAGCCGGGGGTGTTGTCTTTGGGGTAGAAGTAGAGAATGACCTTCTTGCCGCGCAGCGCGCTGAGCGTGAATTCGCCTCCGGCGTCGTCGGGGGCGGTGAAGTCGGGGGCGGGGTCGCCTGCCTTGAGCATCGGGCGCGTCTCCTCGTATGAGCGTTGCGGTTATCGTAGCACAGGCGGGCGGGGGAGCGGGCGCGGAGGGGATATACTCGCCGCCGTCTTGGACGCGATGAGACAACCCCTTGGACGCCGACTCTCCTTGCTCGCGGGCGGCCGCCCGGCGGCGGGCGTTCGAGGAGCGCTTGCGCCGCATTGGGGCGCGCTGCTCGCGCTTGGGGTCTTTCTGGTCACGGGGCTCGTCGTTCTCGATGACTACGGCGTTACGTTGGATGAGCCCGGCAATGCGCTGCGAGCGGCGAGCGCGTGGGCTTTTCTGGCGGGGGACGAGTACGCCTTCTTTGATGGGCCGTTCTACGTTCGCCTCTACGGCCCCGCGTTCGAGTTGGCTCAGCTGTTCGCCGAGCGCTCCTTGGGCATTGAGGGCGGGCGCGGCGTCTATCTCGCTCAGCATCTGCTCCTCCATCTCGCCTTCTTGTCGGGCGGGCTGTTCGCCTACTTTCTCGCGCGCCGGTTGTCCGGCAATAGTCTCGTTGGGCTCTTTGCGATGGCGATTTTCCTGCTGCATCCGCGCTTGTACGCGCACTCGTTTTTCAACGGCAAGGACATTGCGTTTTTGGTTGCGTTCATCGTCGCGCTCCACCTGGCGCACCGGGCGTTCAGGAGGGACACGGTCGCCGCGTTCGTTCTGCTGGGCGTCGGCGTTGGGATAGCGGTCAACCTTCGGATTATGGGCGTCGTCTTGCTCGCGGCGATTCCGGCGCTGCGGGCGTTGGATTTCGCGTTCGCGTCGGGGCGGGCGGAGCGCAGGCGGGTTCTCGTTACGGCGGGAGCGTTCGTTTTGGCGGCGGGGCTGACTTTTTTCGCGTCGCTGCCGTATCTGTGGGCGGATCCGGTCGGGCGCGCCGCCGCGTGGTGGACGACGCTCTCCGATCATCCGCAGGTTCCGTCGGAGTTCTTTAGAGGGACGCTGTACCGGAGCGTGGACTTTCCTTTTGCGTATGTTCCGGTTTGGATTTCCCTATCGAGTCCGCCGTTCGCGCTGCTGCTGGGGGCGACGGGGACGGCGGCGGTTCTCGTTCACGGGATTCGGTCGCCGGGGCGGGCGCTTCGGAACACGCGGCTGCGGTTCGCGGCGCTGCTCGTCGGCGCGCTCGTCTTGCCCGTCACCGCGGTGATTCTGTTGGACGCCAATATCTCGAACGGGTGGCGGCAGATGTATTTTTTGTGGGCGCCGTTCGCGTTGCTGGCGGCGGTCGGGATAGGGCGCATGGCCTCGATGCTTGGGCGGGCGCGTTTGCGGGCGGCGCTGCATATCGCGGTTGGCGCGGGTTTGGCGGCGGCGGCGGCATCAATGGCGCTGATCCATCCGAATCAGCAGGTGTTTTTCAATTTCTCCGTCGACCGGACGACGCCGGATCGACTGCGAACGCAGTACGTTCTGGACTACTGGGGGCATTCCACGCGGCAGGCGCTGGAGCGGCTCGCGGGCAACCCCGACCTTCTCCGCGCCGCGGAACTTGCGGCGACGGGCAACCCGGGCCTGATGCGGGAAGAGAACGCGAAAATCTTGCCGGAGGCGGCGAGAGAGCGGCTGTCCGGGAGTTTGGGGGCGTTCGCCGTCGGAGAAAGCGCATACCGGGGCGGCTCAGGCCGCTCGCTGCATGAGGTGAAGGTCTACGGGAGCGCGATAGCGTCCGTCGAGCGGAAGGACGACCTGCGGGAGGTCTACGCGGCGACGCGCGGGCGCGAGCCTATTCTTGACGCGTCCTTTGACTTCTATCGTTTGGACGGCGCGCTTGCGCTGGTCAAGGAGCCGTGCGCGCCGTCGTTTCTGACGCGCCAGTGGGTCATATTCCGCGCAACTCCGGAGCGCGAAGACGATTTGCCGCCGTGGCGGCGGGCCAAGGGCTTTGAGACGGGGAGTTTCCCTATGGACGAGTACGGCGCGATGCTTGACGGGAAGTGCGTCGCGTCGGCGCCGCTGCCGGACTACCCCATCGCCGAGATCGAGGTCGTCGGGCCGTTGCTTATGGAGGAGTCCGCCGCGCGTCGGGCAGCGCTTCAGGCGATGGAGGCGGGGCCCCCGCTGGCGCGCTCCGGCTACGACGTCTACCTGGGCGACGGCGAACTCGTCTTGATCCAGGAGGCGTGCGACCCCGCCGAAACGGAGCATCCCTTCTTTCTCGACGCATTCCCGTTGCGCGCGGGCGACTTGCCTGAGGATGCGCGGGCGCGCGGCTTTGAGCGCGCGTATTTCGCTTTCCATCAGCGCGGGGCGTTCTTCGACGGAGCGTGCGGGGCGCTGCTGCCTCTGCCGGACTATCCCGTCGCCGCCGCGCGAACGGGGCAGCGAACGCCGGACGGAGGGGACTTGTGGAGCGCGGAGTTTTCGTTGGACTCCGCGCCCTACCGCGCCGCGCATCGGGCCGCGGCGGGGAGGGAACCGCTTGCGCGAGGCGCGTTCGACCTCCATTTGCTGGGCGGCGATTTTGCGTATGTGAAGGATCCATGCGAGCGGACGGATACGGAGGCGCGATTCTTTCTGCACGTTTTCCCTTGAGCGGGTTGACGATCTGCCGGAGGAGCGTCGTCGGCGCGGGTTCGATAACCTCGATTTCGACTTCTTCCGGCGCGGCGCGCTGTTCGATGGGAAGTGCGCGGCGCTGATCGCGGCGCCGGCGTATCCCATCGCATCCATACGGACGGGGCAGTTCGACGCCGACGCGGGGGAGGTTTGGAGGGCGGACGTTACGCTTGGGGTCTCGCCTACGCGGGTTCCTGGATTCCCGCCTACGCGGGAATGACGGTTACGGGGTAGGTTCCCGCTTTCGCGGGAATGACGGTTACGGGGTAGGTTCCCGCTTTCGCGGGAATGACGTGGCCCCGGGGATGACTTGGAGACGGGGCTTGCGCCCCGTCGCGGCGCTTCGCGCCGGCTGGATCCCGCGTAGGCGGTCAGGGCGGCAGGTGGGTTCCCGCCTACGCGGGGCAAGGCAGGGCGACCCTCACCCGCCGCTACGCGGTTGCCCTCTCCCCGCCATCGGAGACCTTTGCATAACCTACCGTCATTCCCGCGTAGGCGGGAATCCAGTCGGCGCGATAGCGCCCCTCCTCTTCGTAGAAGAGGAGCATGACTACACAGACGACAATGATATGTCGAAGGGCGAACGCCAACTGCGGCCTACGCGGGTTCCTGGATTCCCGCCTACGCGGGAATGACGGTTACGGGGTAGGTTCCCGCTTTCGCGGGAATGACGTGGCCCCGGGGGTACTTGGAGACGGGGCTTGCGCCCCGTCGCGGCGCTTTGCGCCGACTGGATCCCGCGTAGGCGGTCAGGGCGGCAGGTGGGTTCCCGCCTGCGCGGGCAGGGCAACCCTCACCCGCCGCTACGCGGTTGCCCTCTCCCGCCATCGGAGACCTTTGCATAACCTACCGTCATTCCCGCGTAGGCGGGAATCCAGTCGGCGCGATAGCGCCCCTCCTCTTCGTAGAAGAGGAGCATGACTACGTAGACGACAATGATATGTCGAAGGGCGAACGCCAACTGCGGCCTGCGCGGGTTCCTGGATTCCCGCCTACGCGGGAATGACGGTTACGGGGTAGGTTCCCGCTTTCGCGGGAATGACGGTTACGGGGTAGGTTCCCGCTTTCGCGGGAATGACGTGGCCCCGGGGGTAACTTGGAGACGGGGCTTGCGCCCCGTCGCGGCGCTCGGCGGAGGCCCCCCAACCCTCACCCGCCGCTACGCGGCTGCCCTCTCCCGCCATCGGGAGAGGGCGGGATGGCGCTTCGCGTCTCGCGCATCACCGGCGGGGGCGTTCGCTTATACTCCGTTGCGGCCGAATTGGACGCGGCGATGTTCATTATGAGAATTCCTCACGCTTCAATCCCATCCGTCCAAAGCGGCTTCGCTAGGACGGCGGTTCGCCGGGCGCTTGCGCCTCATTGGGGGGCGTTGCTCGCGCTTGCGCTCTTTCTCGTTGCGGGGCTCGCGGTTCTGGACGACTACGGCGTCGCTCATGACGAGCGTCGGCAGAGGGAGATCGCCGTAGCCAACGCGCGCTACGCGACCGGAGACCGGGGGGCGCTCTACGGGTTGGGGAAGGCGGACCATCTCTACGGCGCCGCGTTCGAGGCGCCGCTGCTTCTCGTCGAGCGCACCTTGCGGCTCGAAGACAGCCGCGGCGTCCATCTCGCCCGTCATCTGCTGACGCACTTGTTCTTTCTGGCGGGCGGGCTCTTCGCCTATCTTCTCGCGCGCCGGCTGTTCGGGGCCCGGGGCCTTGCGCTCTTCGCGATGCTTTTCTTGCTGCTGCATCCGCGTTTGTACGCGCATTCGTTTTTCAACAGCAAGGATATTCCGTTCCTCGCGCTGTTCATCGTCGCGCTCTACCTGGCGCATCGAGCGTTCAGGCGGGACAGCGCCGCCGCGTTCCTTCTGCTGGGGGCGGCGGCCGGGGCGCTCGTCAACCTTCGCATCGCGGGCGTCGCGCTGGTCGCGGCGGTACTCGCGGCGCGGACATTGGATTTCGCGCTGGCGCGGGGATGGGCGGAGCGCAAGCGCGCGCTGCTGACGACCGGCGTTTTCGCGGCAGGGGCGCTGCTCGCCGTGTACGCTTCGCTGCCGCATTTGTGGGCCGATCCGGTTGGGCGCGCCGCCGAGTGGTGGAGCGTCTCCTCTACGCACCCAACGATCACGGAGGAACTCTTTCGCGGAACGCTTTACCGGAGCGTGGACTTCCCCGCGGAGTACGTTTCCGTTTGGCTGTTGCTGTCGAGTCCGCCGTTCGTTCCGCTGCTTGGCCTCGTCGGGACGGGGGCGGTTCTTTGGCGGGCGGGAAGGGCGCCGCGCAAGGCGATTGGGGACACGGGGCTTCGCTTCGTCTTGCTCGCGCTGGGGTGCTTCGCGCTGTCCCTGCTTGGCGTGATCGTGTTGGACGTCAACATCTACAACGGCTGGCGGTTGATGCACTTCCTTTGGGCGCCGCTCTCGCTGGTCGCCGTGTTCGGCCTTGGTTGGCTTGCGCGGGAGCTGAGGCCGGCGCGTCTGCGGGCGGCGGCGCATACTGCGGCGGGAGCGGGGTTGGCGGCGACGGCGGTCTCGATGGCGCTGATTCATCCGAACGAGCAGGTCTACTTCAACGCTTTCGCGGACCGGGTCGTTCCGGAGCATCTGCGAACGCAATACGTGATGGACCACGGCGGGCATCCGGTGCGGCAAGCGCTGGAGCGGCTGCTTGATCGGCATTCCGGGCGGGTCGCGGCGCATGGAACGGGGGGGACTCCGGAGTTTCTGTTGGAGGTCAACGCGGAAATTTTGCCGAGCGAGGCTAGGGGGCGATTATCCAAGTCCCCGGACATCGGCGGTTTCGGCGTCACGCACGGACCCGGGAGCGGGGTCGGCCTTGCGGCCGCGCACGTGAGGGTCTACGGAAACACGATAGTCGCCGCCGAGCGGAAGGCCGACCCGCGGGCGGTGTACGAGGCGACGCGGGGACGCGAGCCCGATCTCGACGCGGCCTTCGACGTCCACCGGCTGGACGGCGCGCTTGCTCTCGTCAAGGAGCCTTGCGCGCCGTCGCTCCTGACCGAAACGACGCTGATTCTGCGCGCGTTTCCTGAGGATGGGGATATTTTGCCTGAGTGGCGGCGGAGCAAGGGGTTCGAGGTCTTCCATCATCTTCTCGCCGGATACGGGACGTGGTTTGACGGCAAGTGCGTTGCGGCGATTCCGTTGCCGGACTACCCCATCGCCGCGCTGGAGTTCGGGTTCTCGCCGGAACCGCCGGACGACGGCGCGGCGCGGGATGCGGCGCGCCAAGCGGAGGCGGACGGCTTGCTGCTGGCGCGGGCGGCGTATGACCTTTACTTGGCCGACGGCGAATTGGCGTACATCAAAGAGCCGTGCGATCCGCTTGATACGGAGCCCGTCTTTCATTTTGACGCATTCCCGATTCGCGCGAGCGATCTTCCGCAAGAGCGTCGGGAGCGGGGGTACGAGCGTTTCCATTTTCGTTTCTACAGCAACGGCGCGCTGTTCGACGGCGCGTGCGCGGCGTTCTTCCCGCTGCCGGACTACCCCATCGCCGGCGTCCGAACGGGGCAGCGAGCGGAATATGGCGACGGCGATCTGTGGAGCGCGTCGTTCTCAACGAACCCCGAGCCGCACCGGGCGGCTTACCGCGCCGTCGAGGGGAGCGAGCCGGTCGCGCGGGGCGCGTTCGACGTCCATCTCGCGGACGGCGCGCTCGTGTACGTCAAGGAGCCGTGCGCGCAGGCGGACACGGAAGAGCGCTTTTTCTTGCATGTCACCCCGGAGCGCGCGGGCGACTTGCCGGATGCGCGGCGGGAATTGGGGTTCGCCAACTTGGATTTCCGGTTCTTTCTGAACGGGGCGTGGTTTGACGGCAAGTGCGCGGCGCGGGTTCCGCTGCCTGCGTATTCCGTCGCGTCGGTCCGGACGGGGCAGCGGGTCAGCGTCGACCGGGAGATTTGGAGCGCGGAGTTCGCGGTTCCGTGATGCGGCTCGCTGTGGGGCAACCCTCACCCGCCGCTACGCGGCTGCCCTCTCCCAGAAGAGACCTTTGCATAACTCCTCTGCCCCAGTAGGTTCCCGCTTTCGCGGGAATGACGGGGCGCTTACGTAGGAGAGGAGCGGCGCTTGCGCGCCGACTGGATTCCCGCCTACGCGGGAATGACGATAGGTTATGCAAAGGTCTCCAGAGGGAGAGGGCGGGATTGGCGCTTGCGCGCCGCATGGATTCTCGCCTACGCGGGCAGGGCGGGAGGTTATGCAAAGGTCTCCTGAGGCAGGGTAGGGGGGTAGGTCCGGATGGCGGCCAGTAGGTTCCCGCTTTCGCGGGAATGACGGGGGCGCTTGGGGATTAGGAGGGACGGGCGCTCCGCGCCCGGTCTTTGGCGCTTCGCGCCGACTGGATTCCCGCCTACGCGGGCAGGGCGGGAGGTTACACAAAGGTCTCCTTGGACAGGGTAGGGGCCCCCAGGTCCAGTAGGTTCCCGTCTTCGCGGGTAGGGCGGGGCGCTTGGGGGGAGAAGAGCGGCGCTTCCGCGCCGCCCTTGCCGTCGGCAGGGTAGGGTAGGGGGCGCCGGCGGCGGATCGTCGGGCGGGTCGGGCTGGGGGCGGCGCCGAATTTTCGTAGGGCGCAGGAGAGGGCGCGCGGTTTCTTGCGCGCTGGGCGCGTTTTATGGGTTTGGGCGACTCCTAGATCAACTCGACCGGACGGACGCGGCTTTTCGCGCCGCGTTCGCGCCGCCCTTCGTCGGCGCCGCTTTTCCTTGTTCCGAACGCGCCCCATAGCACGCCGCGCCCGCGCCGCCCTCCGTCGGCGTCGCTTTCCTTGTTCCGAACTCGCCCCATGAGCTTTCGCGCCGCCCTCCGTCGGCGCCGCTTTCCCTGTTCCGAAAACGCGCCCCATAGCGCCGAACGTCGGTTCGCGCAAGGGGCAGTTGTCATAGCGTTCGGGCCGCTAGGCGTGAGAGGAATCAGATAAACTGCTACGCTCGCTCAGAGGATTCCTTAGCAGTTTCACAGAGGATTGGCGGAGAATTGGAGAATAATGCAGGACTAGTCCTATTGAATTTGCTGGTCGGGCGCTAGATTATTCTAGAGTCGCTCAGATAGAATAGCGGCGCCGCAGGGAAACGGCGCGGCGCGCAGGAACGGGAAGGAGCAACGGCTATGGCCAAGTTGGGGCAGTTCAGTTACCCGGACATTCGGTTTGGGGACGCGGTGGAGATCGCCAACCGCATCCTCAACAAGTTCAAGGGGACGGTGAGCGTCAAGGGCTTGGCGTGGGAGTTGGGGATGGCGGAGGGGAGCGGAACGCTGTTCGCCAAGGTGGCGGCGTTGCGCGACTTCGGCCTCGTGGAGGGGCGCGGCGAGCTGCGCGTCTCGCAGTTGGCGCAGCGCATCCTGCACCCGGCGGGAACGGACGACGCGCTCGACGCGACGGCGGAGGCGTTCCAGCGCGTCGAGTTGCTGAGCCAGTTGTACGTGCGCTTCGAGGGGGAGTTGCCCGACGACATGGGGCTGCTGGTCGGCCTCGAGGAGGTCACGCGGGCGCCGCGCGACGAGATCGTCAAGCGCGCTCCGCTGATCCAGAAGCACCTGACGGATGCGATTCGCGCTCTCGCGCGGCCCGTTCGGGGAGAGAAAAGGGCGGAACATTCCGTTCGCTCTCAGAGCGTTGCGCTCGAATCCTCTGAGGCGCAGGGGCAAATTGCCGCGGCGGAGCCGGGCGGGGCCGATTTGCAACTGACGGCGTCCGGGCGGCATCTGTCGGTGCCGTTGACGCCGGAGTACATCGAGGTCGCGATCAGCCTCTTGCGCGCGCTGCAAGCGGAGTTGCGCGAGGGCGCGGCGGCCCACGCCGGCGTTGAGGAGGATGCGCCGCGGTCGTTTCCGGAGTTGGACGAGCCTGGGCTGGGGTTGGCGTTGTAGGGGAGGTAGGTTCCCGGCCTACGCGGGAATGACGCGCCGACGGAGGTCGTTGGGGACGGGGCGCGTTGCGCGCCGGCTGGATTCCCGCCTACGCGGGAATGACGGGACTGGGGAGGCAATGGGGTAGGTTCCCGCTTTCGCGGGAATGACGTGGCCGACGGGGATCATTGGGGACGGGGCGCGTTGCGCCCCGTCTTGGCGCTTCGCGCCGCCTGGATTCCCGTCTATGCGGACAGGGCGGCAAGGTTGCGCAAAGGTCTCCGGTAGGTTTTTGCCCGCGTTACGCGCCTCGCGCTAACCTAACAAGCCGCGCGGGCGCCTCACCCTGAGGCTTCGATGGGCGCTCCTAGGCGGGCGATGGCTTGCTCCATAACCTCGCGCAACTCGTGGATGACGGCGGGGTGGGGGTCTTGCGCGAGGGCTTTGGCGGCGATCTTCTCCGCGTCGCGCGGGCGGTCGCCGTTGAGCGCGAGCCAGGCGGCGCTGCGGTGGAGGACGGAGTAGTTCGGCTCGACGCGGCCGAGCCTCTCTAGTTCGGCGATGGCCGCCATCTCCTTCTCATAGGCTTGTTCGAAGAGGGGCTGGGCCTCGTCGCTCCTGCCGCGCCGTTGCGCGTGGAACGCGGAGTCGGCCAGTTCCATAGCCTTGTTGTGGAGTTCGCTTACCGGATTCACGGCTTCTTCTCCCGGATCTCGGCGACTGGCCGGCTGAATTCCGTCACGACGGCGTATGCGGGGAGGCTGGGGGCGACAGGCGGCGACGGCCTGTCATCTGCTCGACTTTCTCGCGCATTCGCCGCGCAACGTTCGGTTCGCCGTTGCGGATGCCGGACACCTCCATCTTCGCTTCATATGGGGCGACCTCCGTCGGCTTGCTTCCGAGCCAGTAGTCGAAGCCCGCGCCCCGGTTCGCGCGCTCTACGACGAGGTAGCCGATCTCCTCCCGCGCCAGCAGAACGGCGACGCCGGCGGCTCCTTGCTCGGTCGCCTCGTCTTCGTTGGCCCAAGAGCGTTGGGCTTGGGGCGTCACGAGCGGCCAATGCAGTTCGTGGTTGCCTTGCCGGTCGCCTCTCACTTGCAAGTTGACGCCTTGCGCGTGCCCTTGCGATTCCAAGCACACCCCGGCGGCTGCGCCAAGGATGCCCCCGTTTCCGCCGTGACGCCGGCCGGGCATTAGCCCCAGGCTCAAGTCGCGTAAGTCCAGCAATCTTGATCATCTCCTGCAGGTCGGCGCGGCGCGCCTACCGAGCGCGAACGATACCGCATAGGAGCGAGGACGGTCAAGCCGCGCTCCTTCTCAGCGCGTTAGCCGCAGGCGCGTTCCGCTATAATCCCCATCGCGCCCGCTGCGCGCTTACGGAGGCTTCCGCAACGCTTATGGAACTCGCCAACCGGCTCGCCCAACTCCCGCCGTATCTCTTCCTGGAGATTAGCCGGAAGATCGCGGAGAAACGCGCCCAAGGCGTCGACGTGGTCTCGTTCGGGATCGGCGACCCGGACGTTCCGACGCCCGCGCATATTCTCGACGCGCTGAAGCGGACGGCGGACGATCCGCCAAATCACCGCTACCCGGAGTCGGACGGCTTGCCGGAGACGCGCCAGGCCATCGCGCGGTGGTACGCGCGGCGGTTCGGCGTCGAGTTGGGCGACAAGGAGATCGTCCCGCTCATCGGCGCGAAGGAAGGCATCGGGCACATGGCGCTGTGCCTCATCGATCCGGGCGACGTCGCGCTCGTTCCCGATCCGGCGTACCCCGTCTACTCCGTGGGGACGATGTTCGCGGGGGGCGCGTCGCATCTGATGCCGCTGCGGGAGGAGAACGCCTACCATCCCGATCTCTCCGCCGTGCCGGAGGACGTCGCGCGGAGGGCCAAAGTCCTCTGGATCAACTATCCCAACAACCCGACGGGGGCGCTCGCCGCGCCGGAACTCTTCGCGGAGGTCGTCGCGTTCGCCAAGCGCTACGGGGTCGCGGTGTGCCACGACGCCTGCTACTCGGAGGTGACGTTTGACGAGTACGAGGCGCCGTCGTTCCTGCAGACGCCGGGCGCGATGGACGTGGGGATCGAGTTTCACTCGCTCTCCAAGACCTACAATATGACGGGCTGGCGGATCGGCATGGCCGTCGGCAACCCCGACCTGATCGACGCGCTCGTGCGGGTGAAGTCCAACTTGGACTCCGGCATCCCGCAGGCCGTGCAATATATGGGAATCGAGGCGCTGGACAACGCGACGCCCGAATGGCAGCGGGCGAACAACGAGATCTACCGCAGGCGGCGCGACCGCGTGGTGGACGCGCTCACGGCGATTGGCCTGCGCGTGAACCGCCCCAAGTCGGGCTTCTACGTCTGGGCGAAGTGCCCGGAGGGGTGGACGTCGGCGCAACTCGCGGCGGAGTTGCTCGACGAGCACGCGGTGGTCGTGACGCCCGGCCGCGGCTACGGCGAGGCCGGCGAGGGCTACATTCGCCTGTCGCTCACGACGCCGGACGACCGCGTGGACGAGGGCTTGCGCCGCTTGGAGGGCTGGCGCTTGCCCGATGCGCCGGCGGCGGGCGGCTAGGGTAGGGAGGCGCAAGCCATAGCGCGGCGGAAGGCGCCCGCGGAGACGGGCGAGCGGCGCGAGCGGACGCTGCTCGTCGGCGTCGGCGTGAAGGGGCGGCGCTCGCAGCAGGCGCTGCGGGACTCGCTCGACGAACTCGCGCAACTCGCGGAGGCGGCGGGCGCGGAGGTCGCGGGCGTGATGGCGCAGCAGTTGGACGCGCCGTCGCAGACCTACGTCGGCAAGGGCAAGTTGGACGAGATCCGGGAGGCGCGCCGCGCCGTCGGCTTCGACTCCGTGATCTGCGACGACGAACTGACTCCGACGCAGCAGCGCAACTTGGAGCGCGCGCTCGGCGACAGCGTGAAGACGTTGGACCGCACGGCGCTCATTCTGGACGTGTTCGCGCGGCGCGCCCGAACGCGGGAGGGGCGGCTGCAGGTCGAGTTGGCGCAGGCGGAGTACCTCCTCCCGCGCCTCGCGGGGCAGTGGAGCCACCTGGAGCGGCTCGGCGGGGGCATCGGAACGCGCGGCCCCGGCGAAACGCAGATCGAGACCGACCGGCGCCTCGCGGGGCGCCGCATTCAGCGCCTGAAGGACGAGTTGGAGCAGGTGCGCCGCCGCCGCGCGCAGCATCGCGCCCGCCGCCGCAGGCAGGCCATGCCCGTCGTCGCGCTCGTCGGCTACACGAACGCCGGCAAAAGCAGTTTGCTCAACGCGCTCGCCGGAGCGGACGTCGCAGCGCGCGACCAACTCTTCTCGACGTTGGATCCGGTGACGCGCAGCGTGCGCCTGCCGGACGGGCGCGCCGCGCTGTTCACGGACACCGTGGGCTTCATCGCCAAGTTGCCGACGACGCTCGTCGCGGCCTTCCGCGCGACGCTTGAGGAGGCGCAGGACGCCGCCGCGCTCGTGCACGTCGT
The DNA here is from genome assembly GCA_965242755.1 of Dehalococcoidia bacterium. Taxonomy (GTDB): domain Bacteria; phylum Chloroflexota; class Dehalococcoidia; order Lucifugimonadales; family Australimonadaceae; genus Bin16. The sequence continues at coordinate 714,812 of OZ251500.1, forward strand.
GGACATCTGGCGCCCCAACGCGGCGGAGCGCGTCGAGGTCGTGGAGGACATCCTGGACGGCCTCGACTTGCGGGATGCTCCGCGCATCCTCGCGCTCAACAAGGCCGACCTGCTCGCGCCGGACGCCTCCGCCGCGTTGCGGGAAGCCTACGCGGCGCCCGGCGCGGGCGGCGTAGCCGCCGCGCTGACCTCCGCCGCGACGGGCGAGGGTCTGCGCGGCCTGCTCGAGGCGGTCGCGGGGGAGCTCGGGGGATGATGGGGGGGTGGGGGGGGGCTGCGCGGGTGGGCGGGGCTGCAAAAGGGTAGGTTCCCGCCTACGCGGGAATGACCTTGCCCGGGGGATCGATGGAGACGGGGCGCCCCGCGCCCCGTCATGGCGCTTGCGCGCCGACTGGATTCCCGCCTACGCGGGAATGACGGTCATGGGGATAGGTTCCCGCGAAAGCGGGAACCTGCTGGGCTGCGGCGCGCGCTATAATGCCCCCGCCCGGAGGTGGACGATGGCGAAAGCGCAAGGCTCCGCGACGATGGATGCGCCCCGCAAAGCGATGCTTGACGTGAGCATGGAGCACCCCGCGCTCACTCCGTTGACGCGGCGGCTCGCCGGCGAGTTGTGGGAGATCATCCGCGCGAAAGCGGAAGCGGAAGGGCTGCCGATAGAGGAAGCCTGGCTGCGCGGACGCACGGACGTCGAGGGCGTGGACGAGGCGTACATCGCCGTGCTGTGCGCCGCCCCCTTCGAGCGGACGCTCACCTTCCACAGGGGCCTCAACGACGACCGCAAGCGGTGGCGCGCCGGCATGGACGCGGAGAGCCAAGAGGCGGCGATGGACCTCATGCTGACCATCAGCCCGGACCAGACCTTGTTCCCGGTCTCCCGCGCCGGCCTGTAGCCGACGATGCCGCTCGACCCGGAACTGTTCCTCGCCCAAGCGCAGCGTCTGGCGGGGACGGCGGAGAACGAGGCGGATCACCGCTCCGCGATCAACCGCGCTTACTACGCCTGCCATCTTGTCGCCCGCGATGCGCTGTTCGGCGTTGACGCGGGGGGCGGCAAACGGCCTTCTCACTGGGCGGTCATCAGGGGCGTCGCTAGGCAGGAGGGCGGAGAGAGCAGCGCAAACGAGTTGTGGACGCTGAAGGCGATGCGCGAAGCGGCGGACTACGTCACGGATTCGCTGCATCCCGACGTTCAGGGCGTGTTCGCCAACAGCCGCGTCTCCGACTGGGAGAGCCTCGCGGACTGGGCGTTGGCCGTCGCCGACGCGCTCATTACGCGTTTGCGGATGCTGCCGCCTGCGGGCTAGCCGTCGCTGGACTGATTCCCTCTCTTTACCAAGAGCCCTTTGCCGTCATTCCCGCGTAGGCGGGAATCCAGTCGGCGCGATAGCGCCGCTTCGTTCGCGCCCTAACGCCCCGCCTTGACCGCGTAGGCGGGAACCTACTAGGGCAGGGAAGCGCGGAGCGCGACCACAAACCTCGCTATACTAAGCGCAGCACGCTAGGAGAGCCGCCCCAATGACGACTACGCCGACCCCGCCGATAGAGCCACACGCCGTTCACAGCGCACGGATGCTCGTCCACGCGCATGAGATGATCGAGAAGGGCGACCGGCTGCAGGCGTCCGAAAAGACCTGGGGAGCGGTTGTTCACGCCATCAAGGCCGTCGCGCGCGAACGCGGATGGAGTTTCACCAAACACCGGGGCTTCAACGAGGTGGTTCGGCATTTGGCGGAAGCGGCGGGGGAAGACAAGTTGGCGATGAACCGCCTCTACCGCAGCGTGGACTCGTTCCATACGAATTTCTACGGCGACGTGAAGGAGCAGGCGGAGTTGGAGGAGGGGCTGGAGGACGCGAAGGAGTTGATCCGTCTCCTGCACCGGGCGGACGCGCGGGCGCCGCGCAACCTCCCCGCTCCGCCCGGCGTCAATCGGCGCGGCCGCTAGGCGGTTGCGGCTTACGCTACGCTCCGGGAGCAAAGGAGAGAGTTATCGCAATGTCAAGCCTGACGCGGTGGACGGCGTTAGCCGTCGTCTTATCCCTCGCGCTCGCGGCTTTCGCTTGCCAGAGCGCGCCGTCGCCGACGCCGGCGTCCGCTGAGACGCCAACCCCATCGCCGACGTAAACATCCGCTCCTACGCTCGCGCCGACCGTCGCGCTCGTCCGCGCGCCTACGCCAACGGCGCAGCCTACGCTTACTGCAAAGGCAACGGCGACGCCAACGCCCGCGCCGACTCCTCCTGCCGCGGCTGCGCCTACGCCCGCGCCTACGCTTGCGCCGACGCTAACTGCGACGCCTAGCCTGGCCATTGCAAGCGGCACGACGATCAGCGCGGGCGCTGATCATGCGTGCGCGCTGCGCCCCGACGGCACCGCGGTTTGCTGGGGAGACGACAGCGAAGGGCAGGCGTCGCCGCCGGAAGGCGAGCGGTTCGCGGACATTAGCAGCGGCCCTGATCATACGTGCGCGCTGCGTCCTGACGGGACCGCGGTTTGTTGGGGAAACGACAGCGTAGGGCAGGCGTCGCCGCCGGAAGGCGAGCGGTTCACGGACGTCGGCGCATTCGGGGTCTCCTCGTGCGGGCTGCGGATGGGGGGCGGATTCAGGTGCTGGGGGGCATGGCAGGACACTTGGGACATGCTGGCTGCGCTTGAAGACGATGTTGTAGGACGAGGAGGCCGAGCGGCATTGTCTTCCATCAGCGACGGGACCGGGTTTTGCGGGTTGCGTTCCAACGGCAGGCCGTCCTGTCCGCACGACCATTTCTTGCTGGAAGAGAGCGTTTACGGAGACATGCAGCTCGCGGCCATAAGCGGCGGCGGACCGCAGGCCTGCGCGCTACGGACTGACGAAAGCCTTATCTGCTGGGACGCCAACGGATCAGCAGCGGGACATTCCATACGTGCGCGCTGCGGGCCGATGGGCAGCCGGTCTGTTGGATGCACAGGTTTTACGCTTCGCCCAAGGACGACGGCCAGGCATCGCCGCCCGAAGGCCAGCGCCTCGCCGCGATCAGCAGCGGAGGGTCGTTCACATGCGGGCTGCGGTTCGACGGCAGCCCCGTCTGCTGGGGAAGCATCTCCTCAGACGAACCATTTCTGCCGCCGACGGACGAGCGGTTCTCTTCTATCGTGACCGGCGCCCAGTACTCGTGCGGATTGCGGTTGGACGGCAGCGCATTGTGCTGGGGATTCCACCGTGAAGAGCAACCCGCGCGGGAAGCGCTGCAAGCGCCTGCGGACGAGCGGTTCCAAGCCATCACCGGCTACAAGGGTCTGATCGGCGGTTTGGATATTTGCGGGCTGCGGTTCGACGGCGGCGCCGTCTGTTGGGGATTTGGGGACACGCCTCCGCCGGAAGGGGAACGATTCTCTTCCATAAGCAGCGGCGAATTTCATACCTGCGGACTGCGTCCCGATGGAAGCCCTGTCTGCTGGGGATACGAGTTTTGGCCTGACACGGAATCATGGAATGCGTTCGCGTCGCAACATCTCGAAGGCGAGCGATTTGAGTCCGTCTCCAGCGGGGGTAATTACTCCTGCGGATTGCGCTTCGACGGGTCCGCTCTTTGCTGGCATCGCTATGGCCTTAACGCGCGTCCGCCGGAGCGTCCGCCGGAAGGCGAGCGGTTTGTCTCCATTAGCAGCGGATCTGTGCATATGTGCGCGCTTCGCATTGACGGGAGCCCGGTTTGCTGGGGCTTTGACAATCGGCTCGGACAAGCATCGCCGCCGGAGGACGAGCGATTCGCCTCCATTAGCAGCGGCGGTGAACACACCTGCGCGCTCCGCGTTGACGGGAGCCCGGTTTGCTGGGGACGCGACGGCGATGGCCAAGCGTCGCCGCCGGAAGGCGAGCGGTTCGAATCGATCAGCAGCGGCGTTGAACACACCTGCGCGCTCCGCAGCGACGGGAGCCCGGTTTGCTGGGGGGAAACCCAGCGAAAACCAGTCGGGGGGCCGCCGCAGGGAGAGTTTTTCGCGGTTGGAACGAGGCCTTAGCGGGGGAGGGGTGGTCCAATTAAGCCCAGTAGGTTCCCGCTTTCGCGGGAATGACGGGGCGCTGGGGGGGAGCGGCGCTATCGCGCCGACTGGATTCCCGCCTACGCGGGAATGACGGCGGCCGCGCAACCTTGTGCCGCCTGCCGAATTCCTATCCCCTCTGCTCCGCCCGCTGGTCCAGGAAGACGTCAACTGGCGGCAAGTCGCCGTTTGACATCGGCCCACCTGATTCCCGGCTCGCCGGCGTCGGCGCGGCGTTTCGCCTCGTTGGACGCGGCGACGAGTTCGGGGTTGGCCGCCATCGCGCGGGCGAGCGCCTCGCCCTCGAGCGGCTTCGTTTCGCTGCGTTTCGGTTGCGTCGCCATGGTCTCGCCTCCTGAGTGCGCGCGGCGCGGGCGGTTTCGGTCTCCCGTTGGCGTAGAGAGTGTAGCATACGCCGGGCTGCGCGGCCTCCTAGGTGCGGGCGCGGCGCGAATAGGCGATAATGCACGCTTGGCGAGCCGCTTGGCCGCGAAAGGAGCCAGAGCAATGGCGATGACGGAGAAGCAACTCTTGCAGTTGGAGGAGCGCGCCGAAGAGGTCGTGCTCGAGCGCGTGAAGGCGATCACGGAAGCGGGCAAAGTCGGCAGGGCGACGCTCACCGCCGAGGATTACGCCTTCCTGCTCTCGTGGCTGCAGTTCCGCGCCTCGACCTACGAGGAGGAGTACGACGACTACGGCGACGAGGATGACGAGGACGACGAGGAGTAGCCCGGCCTGGCGGGGGCGGCGACCGCCGACGGAGGCTCCGCGATGACGGACGGCGAAGCGTTCGAGATGCCCGCGAGGCCGTTCTTCAGTTGCGAGGCGGACTGCTTCATCCTCGCGGACGGCGAACGGATGGGAACAGCGTCGGCCGTGCTCGCCGCCGAGCCGCTGCTGAAACTCGACGTCGGCGAGGGCAACGTCTTCGAGCGGCGTCCGCTGCGCGTGACGGAGCGCGACGGCCTGCGCGTCGCGGTGGAGTGCGACGGCGGCGAGGTCGTGCATCTCGACCTGCGCGAGTTCACGGCGCGCAAGACGACCCCGGACGGCGATTTCCTCTACCGCAGCGGCCTGGAGGAGGGCAACGACGGCTTGGGGTTCATCCGCGCGCGGTGACGAAGGCGCGCCGGCGCTTGCGCGCCGACTGGATTCCCGCCTACGCCGGGCAGGGCGTGGCCCAGTAGGTTCCCGCTTTCGCGGGAATGACGGGCGCTAGGGGGCATGGGGACGGGGCGCAACGCGCCCCGTCATGGCGCTATCGCGCCGGCTGGATTCCCGCCTACGCGGGAATGACGACCCTGGGTCCAGCTAGGTTCCCGCCTACGCGGGAATGGCGACCCTGGGGCCAGTAGGTTCCCGCCTACGCGGGAATGGCAGGGCGCTTGCGTAGGAGAGGAGCGATGCTCCGCGCCGCCTGGATTTCCGCCTACGCGGTCAGGGCGGTAGGTTATGCAAGGTCTCCGTTGGGCGCCATTATAGCAGTCGCCGTTGCGCGGCGCGAGGGCGGGTGCGACTGGCCGCGCTAGGCGTCCGCCTCGCCTAAGTAGAGGCGGCCCAACTGCGGGTCGGCGGCGAGGTCGGGGCCGGGGCCGGTCATTCGCGCCTCGCCCGTGACGAGGACGTAGCCCCGGTCGGAGAGGTTGAGCGCCTGCTTCGCGTTCTGCTCGACCATCAGGATGGCGACGCCCGACGCGTTGATCTCGCGGATCTTTTGGAACACGACCTCCACGTAGGCGGGGGAGAGCCCGGCGGACGGCTCGTCGAGGAGCAGGAGGCGCGGGTCGAGCATCAGGGCGCGCGCCAGCGCCATCATCTGCCGCTGCCCGCCGGAGAGCGAGCCGGCTTTCGCGTTGCGCTTCTCGGCGAGGTCGGGAAACATCTCAAAGAGTTCGGCGGCGCGGGACTTGAGGCCGGCCTTGCGGAGAAAGCCGCCCATCTCCAAGTTTTCGGCGATGGTGAGGGTGGGGAAGACGTTTTCGGTTTGCGGAACGTAGCAGAGGCCGAGGGGGATGCGGCGGTCGGCGGGGAGGTTTTCGACGGGGCGCCCGCCGAAGCGGATCGCGCCCGCGCTCACCGAAACGAGGCCGACGACGGCCTTCATCATCGTGGACTTGCCGGAGCCGTTGGGCCCGATGATGGTGACGATTTCGCCCGCGTCGACGGCGAGGTCGACGCCGTGGATGATTTCCGCGCCGCCGTAGCCGGCTCGGACGCCCGCCGCTTCGAGGAGAGGCATCGCGCTCAACCTCCGAGGTAGGCGCGGACGACCTGCTCGTTGCGCTGGACGTCGGCGGGGGCGCCCTCGATGAGGACGGCGCCCTCGCTCATCACGACGACGCGGTCGCAGAGGCGCATCACGAGGTCCATATCGTGCTCGATGATGAGGAAGGTCACGCCGCGCTCGCTTCGGGCGCGGGAGACGCCGTCGGTGAGGCGGCGCATCAGCGTGGGGTTGACGCCCGCGCCGGGCTCGTCGAGCAGCGCGAGGCGCGGCTTGGCCATCAGCGTCCGCGCCAGTTCGAGCAGTTTCTTCTGTCCGCCGGAGAGATTCTCGGCGGGCAGGTCGGCGACGTCGGACAGGCCGACGAATTCGAGGACGCCGCGCGCTTGGTCGGCGATGGCGCGTTCTTGCCGGCGGACGGCGAAGGGGAACGCGAGGGCGCGGCACATGCTCTCGCCGATTTGGTCGGAGGGAACGAGCATCAGGTTGTCTATGACGCGCATTTTTTTGAGTTCGCGGGGGATCTGGAAGGTGCGGACGACGCCCTTTTGGAAGACGCGGTAGGGGGGCAGGCCGTCTATGCGCTCGCCGCGGAAGAGGATGCGGCCGGCGGTGGGTTTGCGGACGCCCGCGATCAGGTTGAACAGCGTCGTCTTGCCGGCGCCGTTCGGCCCGATGAGGCCGGTGATGGAGCCTTCCGGCAGGCTCAGGGAGCAGTGGTCGACGGCGTGGACGCCGCCGAAGTCCATCACGAGGTTCTGCGCGTTCAGTATCGCGGATTCCATAACGGCGCCTCCGCCAATGCGCCGTTCATCGTATCACGGCGGCGGGGGTGGAGGGGGCGTAGGGGGAGAGGGCGCGCTAGCCGGCGGGCGGCAACGCCCGCAAACGCGGAATGAGCACGCCTGCGATGGCCAACGCCCGCGTGGCGAGGCTCGCCCAATCGGAGACGCGGTTCTCGGCGAACACGCCCTGAACGTCGGGATGCGACGAATCCGTGACGTAGTCCGCGACCTCGCGCATCGCCTTCAATTCCCGCAACCTGCGCGCGTCCCGATGCCGGCCGGGAGCCCTATCGACGGAATTGATGACCGCCCAGTGGGATGGCCTTCTGCCGCCGCTCGCGTCAACGCCGAACAGCGCGTCCCGCGCCGTGAGATGGCAGGCGTAGTAGGCGCGGTTGATCGCGGAGCGGTGATCCGCCTCGTTCTCCGCCGTCCGCGCCAGCCCATGCGCTTGGTCGAGGAACAGTTCGGGGTCGAGCGGCATCGGCGGCTACAGGTCGTCGAGGGAGATCGGGAACAAGGTCTGGTCCGGGTTGATGGCTAACCCGATAGCCATCGCCGCCTCTCGGGTCTCCGCGTCCATGCTCCCGAACCAGCGGTCGAAGTCGTCGTTGAACTCGTCCTCGAAGGCGAACGTCCGCTCGAAGGGGGCGGCGCACAGGACCGCGATATACGCCTCGTCCACGCCTTCGATGTCCGTGCGTCCGCGCAGCCACGCCTCCTCTATCGGCAGATCTTCCGCTTCCGCTTTCGCGCGGACGATCTCCCACAACTCGCCGGCGAGTCGCCGCGTCAGCGGAGTGAGGGCGGGATGCTCCATGCTCACGTCGAGCGTCGCTTTGCGGGGCGCGTCCATCGTTGCGGAGCCTTGCGCTTTCGCCATCATGCACCTCCAGGTGGACGTCATTGTAGCAGGCGTGCGGGGGAGCGGGCGGGGAGCAGGGTAGGGCGACGGTAGCCGGCGGGCGCAGCGTCCGCAGACGCGCTCATTGCGCGCCTGCGATGGCCAGTGCGCCGCGTGTAGGGGCGTCTGTTCGAGGGCCGGGAGGGAGAGCGGGCTACTTCTTGGGCGGGTTGTTGCCGCGCCCGCCGCCTGACGGCTTGCCCGTCGTGCTCGGCGCGTTCGCTGGCTTGCCGCCGCCTTTGCCGCCTTTCGCCATCGGGGTTGCGAGATTCGCCATCGGAGTCCTCCTTCACGGTGAAGATGTAGGGACAATCTACTAGCGCGCCGCTTTCGCGTCAACTTTGTCGGTTTGGGACAGCGGCTAAGTTTGGCAGGAGGCGGCCGCCGCCTACCAGGGCGTGAAGACGATGTACTTCACGGCGGCCGCCAAGACCGTGGCGCCGATCCCGCCTCCGATCCATTTGATCCAGTTGATGGACGTCCGCAAGGCCGTGATGTTGTCCCTGATGCTGGGGCTGTCCGTGAAGATGGCGGCGTAGATTTGCCGCGTCATGTCCTCGAGTCTGACGCCGTCCGACGAGTTTCGGGGCGGGCTGGCGGTGGGCATTAGGGCAACCTCCTGCGGTTCTTGGGAGCGTAGCGCTTGACGGCGGGCGCCGTCTAGCGGAGGGAGGCGCAGGCGCGGATGTCTCGCAGCGCGGACGGGAGGACGGACAAGACATTGGCAAAGCCAGGCGCGGGCGCATTTGACAGGGGCGCGCCGCAGGCGTAATGTTCGCGGGGACGCAGACCAACAGGGTAGGGGGCGACGATGGCCGCGAAGGTGCAACTCAGTTTCATATCCGCGCGCAACGAGCGCGTGGCCAAACTCCTCGACGGCGAGGTTCCGGTCGAGGGCGTCGAACTCGTCTGGACGAACTCCGACCCGTCGGAGACGTTCTGGCGGCAGTTGAAGTTCGAGGAGTTCGAGGTCTGCGAGATGTCGTTCTCCTCGCTGCTGATCGCCAAGGCGCGGGGGAGCGATATGGTCGCCGTCCCCGTGTTCCCGTCGCGCCGCTTCATGCACGCGCTGCTGTCGGTCAACGTCAACTCCGGCGTGGAGAAGGCGGGCGACCTCTACGGGAAGCGCATCGGCGTCGGGGAGTACCAGCAGACGGCGTCGCTGTGGACGCGGGGCGTTCTGCAGCATGACTTCGGCGTCGACCAGTTCAGCGTCGAGTGGTGGATGGAGCGCTCGGAGGAGTTGAGCCACGGGGGCGCGACGGGCTTCGAGCCGATGGAGGGCATCAAGTTCAACCGCATTCCGAAGGACAAGAGCCTGGCCACGATGCTGACGCGGGGCGAACTGGACGCCGCGTCGATAGGCCGCGCCTTCTCCGCCGAGAAGAACGTCATCGACCGCTCGACGACCATCCGCCCGAAGCCCGAGGAGTTCGCCAACGTCAAGCCGTTGTTCCCGGACTTCATCGGGGAGGGCAAGCGCTTCTTCGAGGCGCACGGCTACATTCCGGCGAACCACTGCTACGCTATTCGCGGGGACGTTCACCGCAAGCATCCGTGGATCGCGTTCAACCTCTACGCGGCGTTCGTCCGCGCCAAGGAAGAGTGGTATTCGGAGTTGGCGGGGAAGGTGCCGAGCGACCTCATCTTCGGCGGGCAGTACCTCGCGCAGACGCGCGCCATCTTCGGCGCCGACCCGTTCACTTACGGCGTTCGGGGCAACGAGAAGATGATCGAGACGATGATCGGCTTCTCCCACGAGCAGGGCTTCATTCCGCGCAAGCCCGCGATGGAGGAGCTCTTCGCCGCTCCGCTGCTGGACCTGTAGCCCTTTCGGGGGGGGCAGGGCGGGGGGGGGGGCTGCGCCGCGAGGTTTGCTAATGATGGGAGCGGCAGAGTGGCAACAGGGCAGCCAGCATCCTGAATGACTATGCCATGAGACGTGAGGACGATGCCAAACGACGCAGACAAATGAACGCGGCGGTTCGGAGTGCGCTGCACGAGGCGCAGGGCGGCAAGATGTCTACCCGGACAAGACGAACGCGACATGCAGGATCTGCGACTACATCCGGCGAATGAGGAAGACCGAGTCCGCCTCCGAGTAGGCGGAGAACAGGAGAACGGCATGCTCTACAACGCGATCCGAGGAGTGATCGACACCTTCAGCGGACGCCCCACCGAGATGGCGCAGGCGGACGCCCTGCTTACCCTCAACGAGGCGCTGCCGGAGAACGTCCGGCTTACGCACGAGGAGATGGCGGCTGCGGCGGACATCTCGACCAAGACGGTCCAGCGCCAGGTCAAGCGGCGCAAGGGCGAGGCGCCCGTGTATCACTACGGTGACGGCCCCAGGGGGCAGTACGAGCAGAGGAAGAACGAGCCCGCCTCTGAGTAGGCGGAGAAAGAACCTCTGGTTCGACTCCTGCGTTTTGGAGCGCGACCTGCTGGAGTCGATGATCAAGCAGAAGACGCCTGGACCTGTAGCCTTCGGGGTAGGGCGAGGGGGGGCTGCGCCGGCGAGGTTATGCTAATGATGGGAGCGGCAGAGTGGCAACAGGGCGGCCAGCATCCTGAACGGCTATGCCATGAGACGGGGATGATAGGACGATGCCAAACGAACGCGGACAGATGGACGCGGCGGTTCGGAGCGCGCTGCATGAGGCGCAGGGCGGCAAGTGCATGTACTGCGCCCGCGCGCTGCCGGTTGACGTCATGCACATTGACCACAAGACGCCGGTCAGCCGCAACGGGTCGGACGACATGGACAACCTGCAGGCGCTCTGCTCGACGTGCAATCTCTCAAAGGGGAGCATGACGGATCAGGAGTACCGCGACAAGATCGGCTTGCCGCAAGTGGCGACCCCGAAAAGCATAGCGACGTTCGGACGGCCGACAACCCGCAAGGGTGTCACATATGTGCCCGTCCGGCTTAACGGCGTGGCGGCGGGTCACCTGGAACGCGACGAGTCGATGGCCAACTGGAAGTCAGGCTACCATGGCAGGTGGGCGATGAGTCAGAAACTCCTGAATGCGCTCGGCTGGACTAGATCGCTGGATGACATCATCAACATCACCAGCAATTCCCGCGAAGAAATGGAGCGCACGGTGGGCCTTCTGGCTGAGCGGGTTATGAGCGGTCGGCCGGTCGACGATCCCTCGTTCTTGAGGAGCGCGTTCGGGGCTGACTTCGCCGATTCGGTGGAGCAGAGGCGTTGGGAGGTGCAGGAGAGAGCGGCCAAACAAGAGGCGCAAGCCAAGCAGCAGGCGGAGCACTGCAAACTCTGGTGCTTGGGAATAATCGCCGGCGCGTTTCTGCTGTTCGTTCTGATGCTGGCAGTGGGAAGCGGGTCGCGATACTAAATTACCACATAGGCTTGCATCCCCGCGCAGGGTCGCGCTACAATAGCCGTCATCCCATGTCGGAGGTGACGTGAATGCGGGCAGGGCGGCGGAGCGAGGGAAACGACCGAACGCAACGCAAAAAGGAGGCGCGCGATGTTCGACGGCAAGAAGGTCATAGACGTGCACGGCCACATGACGACGCCCCCGGCGTTCCGGGGAACGATCGCCAACTGGGTGTCGCAGAACACGGGCCCCAGCAACCACGGCGCGTTCCCGGAGATTTCCGACGAGGCGATGGCCAACGCCAACAAGCGCCACTTGGATATGCTGGACGACCACAGCGTCGACTACCAGTTGATCTCGCCGCGCCCCATTGCGATGTGGCACTGGATGCGCCCCCACCTGCAGTACGACTGGGCGCATTACACCAACGACGTGATCGCCCAGATCGTGCGCCTCTGGCCGGAGCGCTTCGGCGGCGTCGCGCAACTCCCGCAGAACCGCGACCTCGATTCCTCGCATCTCGTCGAGGAGTTGGAGCGGACGGTCGGCGAGATGGGCTTCGTCGGCGCGCTCGTCAACCCCGACCCCGGCGGCGACCGGATGACCCCGGGGATGAACGAGAGGTACTGGTATCCCCTGTACGAGAAGGCGCAAGCCCTCAACGCCGTCCTGATGGTCCATCCCTCCGTCAGTTACGACAAGCGCTGGGAAATCGTCCCCGCCAACTACCAGATGAACAACGTCATCGAGGAGTTCGTGGCGATGCAACTCCTCGAGCACGGGCGCGTGTTCGATGACTTCCCCAACCTCAAGGTGTTCATCTGCCACGGGGGAGGGGCGCTCCACCGCTTCATCGAAAACGACTACCACCGCGGCCAGCGCGACCTGACGAACAACCTCTGGTTCGACTCCTGCGTTCTGGAGCGCGACCTGCTGGAGGCGATGATCAAGCAGAAGACGCCCCGTCGCGTTCTCTTCGGCACGGAGGCGCCCGGCTCCGGGGGCGCGAAACGCGCGGAGTCGGGCCGGCCGAGCGACGACCTCGTTCCCGTCATCGGCGAATTCGGCTTCCTCTCCGCCGAGGACAAACTCGACATCTTCCGCGAAAACGCCTTCCGCGCGATCCCGCTGCTTGACCCTGACTTGCCGGGCGTTCGGTAGGGGGCGGCGGCGCGCCGCTGGCTAGCGTGGGAGCGCGCCGCGTCCGCGTGTTGCCTGTGCTATACTCCGTAGAGGAGCGCTGCCGATGGCGACAACTACGATCAACACCATAGAGGACTTGGTCCGCGTCCTTGACGAGAACCCCGAGTGGCTCGAGGCTCTGCGGATGCGGCTCCTCACGCGCGAACTCATTGAGTTGCCGCGCCGCTTCGCGGAGTTCGCCGCCTCCGTCGACCAGCGTTTCGACGAGCAGGGCAAAGTCCTTGACGAGCACGGCAAGACGCTCGCCGAGCACACCGTGATGTTCGCCGAGCACGGCAAGACGCTCGACGAACACACCGTGATGCTCGCCGAGCACACCGTGACGCTCGCCGAGCACACCGTGACGCTCGCCGAACACGGCAAGACGCTCAACGAACACACCGTGATGCTCACCGAGCACGGCAAAGTCCTCGCCGAGCACACCGTGACGCTCGCCGAGCACACCGTGATGCTCACCGAGCAGGGCAAAGTCCTCGCCGAGCACGGCGAAATGCTGGTCGAGCACGGCAAGGACATAGTTGAGATCAAGCGCGAGGTGCGGCTCCTCCGCGACGACGTCGGCGACCTCAAGGGGCCCCGCGCCGAAGAGGAAACCGGCAAGGACATCGACTTCATCGCCGAGCAGTTGGGGCTCACGCTGACGCGGGTCTTGACCAGGGACGACCTGCGCGCTCTTCTCCCCGCGAAGCCGCTTCCCGGCATGCCCAGCAAGGTCCGCCACAGCTTCACGAAGGCGGACTACGTCGCGGAGGCCGTCGATGAGTCCGGCGAGACGCGCTACATCGCGGTGGAAGCCTCGTACACGGTCAACGGGCGCGACACGGATCGGGCGATTCGCAACGCCGGAATCCTCACGCAGTTGACGGGCAAGGCGGCCCGGGCCGTCGTCGCGGGCTATCGGATAGACGACCGCCAGCGCTCGGTCATCGAATCGGGCGAGGTCTTCTGGCACGAACTCGAGCCGTAGCGTTAGGGTAGGGGCTAGGCTAGCGTCCGGGGTAGCGGTTCCTCATCAAGGGAGAGGCGGATCAGGCCGATGCGTTTCACGAAGTTGCAGGGCGCGGGCAACGATTATCTTTTCGTTGACGGGCTGCGCGAGCCGCGCGACTGGCCGGAACTCGCCCGCCGGATGTCCGACCGGCATTTCGGCGCAGGCGCGGACGGCCTCATCGTCGTCGAGCCGTCCGCCGACGCCGACGCGCGGATGCGAATGTTCAACGCCGACGGCTCGGAGGGCGAGATGTGCGGCAACGGCATCCGCTGCTTCGCCAAGTTCGTCTTGGAGCGCGGGCTGGTCGATGCCGACCCCGCCGCGCTCCGCGTCGAGACGGACGCCGGCGTTCTCGTCGTCGAGCCGCGATGGGAGGGCGACCGCGTGGTCGGCGCGCGGGTGAATATGGGCGAGCCCGTTCTCCGCGCCGCCAACGTGCCCGTCGACGCTGCGGCGCTCGGCCCCAGCGACTACGCCGCGCTCGACGGCGGCCTCGCCGAATCGCTCGGCGTCATCCCCGGCGACCTTGCGTTCGACGCTCCGCTCGCCGTTGACGGCGCGGCGTTCGCGGTTACGGCGGTCTCGATGGGCAATCCGCACGTCACGGCGTTCGTCGGCGAGCCCGTCGCCGACGTTCCGCTCGACCGGCTTGGCCCGCTCGTGGAGCGTCATGCCGCGTTTCCGCGCCGCGTCAACTTCCATATCGCCAACGTCGCGGCGCGCGACCGGCTCGTCTCGCGGACGTGGGAGCGAGGCTCCGGCCTCACGCTCGCCTGCGGCACGGGAGCGAGCGCGATGATGGTCGCGGCGCGCCTGCACGGGCTCGTTGACGACGCGGTTCGCGTGGATGTCCCCGGCGGCAAGTTGACGATCACGTGGCAGGGCGGAGGCCCCGTGTTTATGGAGGGCGACGCGGTGGAGGTCTACTCAGGGGAGTGGCCGGGGTAGCGCTTGCGGCGCGGGGGCGCCCCGCGCGCTTTGCGGCGGCCTCTCCCCGCCAGTAGGTTCCCGCTTTCGCGGGAATGACGGGGCGCTAGGGTAGGAGAGGGGCGGCGCTTCGCGCCGCCCTCCCGATTCCGCTCTCGCGTAGCCGGCAGCGATTAGGCGAATGGCTTGCAAGACGCGAAGGGTAGGGAGCGCATCCGCGCTAGCGCGGATGCGCTCCAATAATTTTCCCCAGGCCACGTCATTCCCGCGAAAGCGGGAACCTACTGGCTCTCCCAGCGCCCCATCATGCCCGCGTAGGCGGAACCTACCGGACTTGGGGACGGGACTGCGCCGGCGCTCACCAGTAGAGGGGGTGGTTCTTCAGGTTCTCCAACTGGTGGCGCTCGATGAAGGCTACGGACGTTTCGGGCTTGCCGTCGGGCGTCACGCAGCCGAAGCCGTCGACGTTTTCCGTTAGCCCTTCGTCGGGGAAGATCTGCTGGCTCACCATAATGTTGGCGAGCCAGTTCAGTTCGCCCGCCGCCCATAGGCGCTGGTAGTTCAGTCCGCCGGCGATGTCCACGTCGGGGCCGACGACGCCTCCGCTTTCGGCGGTCGCCTCGAACGAATCCACGGGCACGGGATGCTTGAAACCGCCGGGCCATTCAAAGGTGTGGCCGAGGTTGCCGACGTGATGGAGCAACTCGTGCATGGCGCCTCCGAGGTAGTAGTCCTTGCAATCTTCGGTGACTACTTCGGCTCCGACGAGGAAGTGCGTGTAGTAATCAATGTTCAACGCGACCCCGGGCCCCGGGCTGCTCCAGCCTCCCGGTTCGGCGAATAGCACGACGGCCTCGTCCGCCGAGCAGAACCGCTCGCAAAACGTCTCGTCCGTATTATGCGGATCGTCCAAATGCTCCATTCTGTGGATTGACGCAATCTCCAAATTGATCCCGTAATGCGCGGCCATTTCCTCCCACAGGCGCATCCCGGGGCCGAATTCCTCGTTCGTTCGCAGCGTGGCGTTCACGACCTTCAACCGCAATTTATCGTCTTCGTCGTTGCGCGTTTTGACGACGAGGACCGAGTAGGCGGGCGCTGATTTCCCTAGCACTTCGAATCGCCATTCTCCCGGCACGGCGACATCTTCGTGGGAGTAGCTTAGATCAGAAGTGATTTCCGTCATTGCGAGAGTATACAGGCCGCCTCCTCTGATGGTGACAGAAGGTTCGCGCTCCGCTTCCGCTAGCTTTCTCGAAGCTTCTAGACTCGCCGCGTTGAGCGCGTCAAGTTCACGCCAGTGCTCATCGTTCAGGACTTCGAGTTTCGGGTAGCCGTCGGGATGCACGGCTCCAGCGTCCACGAGGAGTCTCCTTCTCTCGCTGTTGAGTTGTGATATTTCATCGCGCAACTCGTCCTGCGTCTGATCCAATTGGCTGTGCTCTTTCCCATTGGGGTCCGTCAAGCGGAATTGTCGGCCGGCTGTTAGCGCGAGTTGAAAGGAGCGAGCGCCCTCTGGGATCGTGAACGACCCGGAGTAGCGGCTCAACGCTTGCAAGCCGATCCCCGACGGCCCTCCGTATTGCTTACCCAAGCATCCAGGCATTCCTGGCAAAATGTTAGGCAGGTAGTCCTTTCCGCATCGCTCCTTATGCCTAGCCAGACAATTGGGGAAGGGGATAATATCGTTGCTTTCTTCTTCGACAGCATACGCCCCTTCGTCGAAGCATAGCCATTGCAACGCTGCGCCCTCATAGCGTAGGTTTACGTAGTCTCCATAATGCGTTCCTAGCAGTTCAAGGTGCGGATAGTCCCTCAGCAGCGCTTCTAATTCATAGTAGATCCCCGTTCCAAAACCGACGATTACTCCCTCTTCTTCGGTCATAGGCACATCGAAACGTAAAACTTGACCGTTGTCCAACGACGCCGACGGATACGTTACCGCGAACCACGGTGTAGGCGTTGGGCGCGGAGTGCGGGTCGGGGTAGGCGTTGCGGCCGGCGTGGGAGTAGGGGCGGGAGTAGGAGTCGCAGTGGCGGTCGGCGTAGGCGTAGGCGCGATGGTAGGAGTCGGGGTTGCGGTAGGCGTAGGCGCGATGGTGGGAGTCGGGGTTGCGGTGGGCGTGGGGGCGATGGTCGGGGTAGGCGTTGCGGTGGGCAAGGGCGCGACGGTGGGCGTAGGCGGAAGGGTAGGGGTAGGCGTTGCGGTGGGCGGCGCAGGGTCGGGGGCGCACGCTGCCGCCGCGCTCGCCAGCTGCAGCGCGAGCATTGCAGCCCACAGAGACGTTCTCATCGCCTTGCGCTCGACTCCTTGCGGCGTTTGCGGCAATTTTACCAAGCGCCGCTAGGGAAGGGCGTTTGACCAATCCCGCAAGCGCGTTGTAGCCTGCGCCAATGACCAGAGTAGGAGGCGCGGCCCTTTCGCCCCGTATCTGGATTCCCGCCTACGCGGGAATGACGGTAGGCTACGCAAAGGTCTCAGCGTAGGAAAGGAGAAGAGGCAATGCGCGTCTATCTGGCCAATGTCGGCGCGAACTCCGGGCACCGCTTCGCAAGCCCGCTGTTCGAGGACGGGTCGTTCGAGTTCATCCCGATCCCGGAGGGCGACGGCCAAATCGGCGGCGTCCGCTACTCGGATTTGCGCTCGCATTACGATCCGAGCCGCAGCCTGCTCCCCTACGTTCCGCCGCGCCTCCACGACGCGGTCTGCCACAACGATCCCGAATTCGAGACGCTCACCTACGGGGACAACGGCGATAACGGACGCTCGTCGGCGCTCACGCGCATCCAGCCCGGCGACGCCCTGCTCTTCCTCGCGCGGCTAGAGCGCTGGGCAGACGGCAAGCGCGCGGGGGAGCCCGGGTTTTACCTGATCGGCGGGCTCTCGACGGACTACGCCGAATTCATCACGCTGCAATCGGACAGACGCGACAGGTTCGCCAAGAACGCCCACGCCATCAGAGGCGACGAGCGCTTCTTCGGCGTCGCCGGATCGAGCCGCTCGCGCAGGTTCCGCCGCGCCGTCCCGCTGACCAGGGAGATCTGCGGCGAGGTCTTCCGCGCGGCCGACGGGGCTCCGTGGGAATGGGGCGCCGGCAAGTCCGACCTGTCGATCATCGGCTCCTACACGCGCTCGATTCGCCAAATGCTTGACGCGAGCATCCCCGAACAGGAGCGGCGCGCGGCGGCCTTGCGGGAATGGGTCGCGGAGCATTCGGGCGCGGACGATGCTATGCTGCTGGCAACGCGATAGCAAGGAGGCTGGCAATGAATCGCCTTTACGCCTACATCGTGCGCTGGGACGACGGGTTCGCCCCCAATCCCTTCCACGGCGTCCTCACGCTCGCTTGCTGCAAGCGCGTGATACGCAGGGTGGCTCAGGTTGGCGACTATATCGTCGGGCTTAGCTCCACGCCGGACAACCACATCGTCTACGCCATGCGGGTCTCCGAGACGATAACGTTCGATGAGTACTGGCGCGACCCGCGCTTCCTCGTCAAGCGTCCCGATATGAGCGCGGGCGGCATAGAGGCGTTGGGCGACAACATCTACTACCCCGGCCCCGGCGTGGGCGGGTGGGTCATGGTGTGGTCGCAACACAGCAACTCCGATGGGTCGCAGAACGCGGACCACACGCACACCGACATTGGCGGAGTGCAGGCGCTGATCAGCGACGATTTCGTCTACTGGGGCTGCAAGGGGTCGGATGTCCCGGACAGACTGACGTTCCAGGGGCGGCACTTGCCGTCGACCTTTGAGCGTGGCCAGCGCGGGCACAGGGTCAACTTCTGGGATGAGGAGGTTGAGGCGTTCATCAAGTGGTTCGATGGCCAAAAGAGGGGCCGCTTGGGGATGCCGACGAACGACTTGCCGTCTCCCGCTACGAAGAGCACGGGCAAGCAGGGAAAGAAGTGCTAGCCGGGTAGGTTTCCGCTTTCGCGGGCAGGGCAACCCGCGCGCGGATCGATGCTATGCTGCCGGCGAACGCCTAGCGAAAATGGGAGGTTGCAATGACGCTCTTCGCCTATGTGATGACCGATGATGACGGATCTGCTCCGGAACCCTTCCACGGCTTCTGCACGCTCGCGCTGTGCATGCCTACGACGCGCAGCGTGGCTCAGCCCGGTGACTACGTGGTGGGGCTCGCGGGCAAGCGTCTGCGCGCGGGCGGGGACTGGCGCATCATCTACGTCATGCAGGTCTCGGAGGCGATGACCTTTGAGGAGTACCGGCTCGACCCGCGCTTCCGCGACAAAGAGGACAACGCGGGGCAGGCGGTGAAAAGGACCAACAGGGTCCTGATCGGTGAGAAATTCGCCTACTGGGGGCGTAAAGTCTTGCCTGTCCCGCACGACCTGGGGTTCTTGGTCGCACCCTTCATTCCCCACGCGATCGGGCACAGGCGCAACTTCAGCGAGAAAGAGATTACGGCGTTCATCGAGTGGTTCAACCGCCAGAAGAAAGGCCGCCTCGGCGACCCGACGGACGGGGACGAACGCTAGAAGGGTTGCTAGCCCGGGTAGGTTCCCGCTTTCGCGGGCAGGGCAACCCGCGCGCGCCGCTGCGCGGCTGCCCTCTCCCTGATAAGGAGGGCGGGGGCGGCGCTTTCGCGCCGGGAGCGCTCCGGCGCGTCGCTGCTATGCTGCCGGCGAGCGGGTAGGGAATGTGGAGGTTGCATAAGTTGCCCAAAGTGACGCTCTTCTCTTATATCGTGGCTAGTGACACGGGACTGGCTCCGAACCCGTTCCACGGCGTTTGCACGCTTGCGTACTGCAAACCGAAAGTGCGCGGAGCCGCTCTGGAGGACGACTACGTTGTGGGGCTAAGCCCTGCGTCCTCCTGCAACCGCGTCGTCTACGCTATGCGCGTGACGACGCGGTTGCCCTTCGCCAAATACTCGCAACGCTACCCCAAGAGAGAGACAGGCGATAAAAAGGAAAAGACGAAGGCCCCTTGGGCGCTGATCAGCACGGATTTCGTCTACTGGGGCGGTGACGGTCCGCATCTCCCCGACGAGTTGGCTGACCTTGTCACCGGGCGCGGACATAAGAGCAAGGCCAATGAGCCGCTCATTCCCGCGTTCCGCAAGTGGTTCAATCGCCAGAAGAAAGGCCGACGCGGCGACCCGGCAGGCGGGCGCAAGCGCAAGAAGTGCTAGCCCGGGATAGGTTCCAGCTTTCGCGGGAATGACGTGGCCGACGGGGATCGCTGGGGACGGGGCGCGAGCGCCTCGTCGTGGCGCTATCGCGCCGACTGGATTCCCGCCTACGCGGGAATGACTGCAGGTGGTGGCGCCCCAGACAGGATTCGAACCTGTGGCCCGCTGCTTAGAAGGCAGCCGCTCTATCCACTGAGCTACTGGGGCTTGCGTATGCGAATATAGGGCGCCCGCGCGCCTGCGGTCAACCTTCGCCCCTGCGTTGAACGGGCGAAATGCCCGCGAACGGGCGAAATGCCCGCCGCTAGCGGGCGGAGCCGCGCCGCCTACGCGGTCAATCTTATCAGCGCAGAGGCGAGAGAAGAGGCTAGCGATGACGTATCGGACGATCCAATTCGAGGCGGACGGCGCGCTCGGAACGCTGACGCTCAATCGCCAGGAGCGCCTGAACGCGATCAACCGCGAGATGACGGGCGAGTTGCAAGACCTGGTCGCCCGCCTCGAGACGGACTCGGACATTCGCGTTCTGATCGTCACGGGCGCGGGGCGCGCGTTCTGCGCCGGCGCCGACATCAAGGAGCGGGCGGAGCGCATGGACGATATGGCCGTCGCCCGGACGTCCGCCGTTCTCTCCCCGACGTTCCGCCGGCTGGAGCGTCTGCCGCAGGTGAGCGTCGCGGCGGTCAACGGCGTCGCGGCGGGCGGCGGGCTGGAGTTGGCGATGGCGTGCGACCTGCGGATCGCCAGCACGGAGGCGCGAATGGCGCTGCCGGAGTTGACGCTCGGCATTCTGCCCGGCGCCGGCGGAACGCAGCGGCTTCCGCGCCTGATCGGGCCCGCGCGCGCCAAGGAGATGATGCTGTTCGGCAAGTTCGTGGACGCGGCGACGGCGGAGGCGTGGGGGCTCGCGAACGCGGTCGCCGCGCCCGGCGGCCTGATGACGGAGGCGCGGGCGTGGGCGGCGCGCCTGCTGGAGATGCCCCCGCTCTCCATCGCAAGCATCAAGAACGCCGTGAACGTCGCGATGGACGTCGACCTCGACAGCGGGATCCAATACGAGCAGCGCTGCTCGGCGATGCTCGCGCTCACGGAAGACCGGCGCGAGGGGCACGCGGCGTTCGTCGAAAAGCGCCCGCCGTCGTTCGTCGGGCGCTAGGGTAGGGCGCGGCGCGGTCATTCCCGCGTAGGCGGGAATCCAGTCGGCGCGCAAGCGCCCCGTTATCCGCGCAGGCGGGTAAGGCGGCAGGGTTAATCAACGCGATAGGCGCCGCTCTCCTCAAAAAGAGGGCTGCCGTCGAGCGCAACGCAAGGAGGGATGATATGGCGCGCATTAGGCACATCGCCATCGGAACGGACGACCCTGAGGCAACTGCGAAATTCTACGAGGAAGGGCTTGGCCTGCGGCGGGTCGGCAAGGTGGACTCGCCCACCGCCGAGGGCTACTACCTCAGCGACGGGCACGTCAACTTGGCCGTCCTCAAGTGGCGCGCGGAGTGGGCGTCGGTCACAGAGGGCGCGCCCAAGCGCGTCGGCATGCACCACGTCGGCTTCGGGGTCGAGGATATGGACGCGGCGCAGGCGCAGGTTCTCGCGGCGGGCGCGGTGGAGCATGTCGAGCCGAAGATCCGCGAGGCGTACAACAACCGCAAGCCCAAGGAGTCCGGCGGCAACGTCGAGGTCAAGTTCACCGGCCCCGACGGCGTGACGTTCGACCTCTCCGTGCACGGCTGGGCGGGAACGGACCAGGCGGGCTAGCGGGGGGCGGGCGGGGTAGGGCGGCTCCGCGCGGAGGCGGCTTGCGCTCGCCGCCGGTTCAGACCACGCCGACATGGAACGGCGCGGAACCGTACGCATCGATAAGAGCAGGCGCGTGGTGCGCCCCCTTGTCGGTTCCGCGTACAGGTCTGGTGGTTGCAAGCCTGCCTCATCGCGAGACGAGGGGGCTCTGCGATGGACGGACGGCTCGCCCTTGCTTGCGCGGTCGCCTTGCTTATGGCCGCGTTCCCGGCCGACCTTGCGCGCGCCTCTGGTCCGGCCGCGCCCGCCGGCTGCTTCCGTTGCGTGGGATAGGAGCGACGCTGTCGCGCCGACTGGATTCCCGCCTACGCGGGAATGACGGTAAAACCCTCACCCGCCGCTTCGCGGCTGCCCTCTCCCGCCATCGGGAGAGGGCGGGAGAGGCGTCCTGCCTTCTGCTACAATCTCCTTCCTACGCTCCGCCGACGCGCGCCCCTTCCTGCTCGCTAAAGAGGTTTGGGGATACGCGAGAGATTCGGCGGGGCGATTCCTATGCGCCGGAGGCCGCCGCCCTGATCGCCGATACGCTCGCCGCCCTGCCCGACTCCCTGATCGTCTTCCTAACCGCGATGCTCCCCATCGGCGAACTCCGCGCCTCCGTCCCGCTCGCCATCGTCACGTTCGATATGCCGTGGCCGCAGGCGCTCGGCCTCTCCGTCGCCGGCAACTTCCTCCCGATTCCGTTCGTGCTCTACGGGCTGCGGACGCTCGGCGCGAAGATCGAGGGGCAGCGGCATATCGCCGCCCGCATTCTGCGGTGGCGCACCGCCCGCGTCGAGCGTTCGTGGGGGCCGCGTGTCCGCCGCTACGGATTCCCCGCCATCGCCCTCGCCGTCGCCATCCCTCTCCCCTTCACCGGCGCGTGGACGGGCGCGCTCATCGTCTGGACGCTCCACGAGCCGGCGCGCCGCGGTCTCCCAGCGATTGCGGTCGGCATAGGGATTGCGGGCGTGATCGTAACCGCGCTGACGCTCGCCGGCATAGAAATCATCCGGCTCACATAAGCGGCGCAGGGAGGGTAGAATGGGCGGCGGTGACCCCTCACCCCGGCCCTCTCCCAGAGGGAGAGGGAGTTTAGGGAAGGGGCTTAGCCTCCAATCTCGTCATTCCCGCGTAGGCGGGAATCCAGTGGCGCGAAGGGAATGAATGCCCGATACGGCGCGCCCCATCAGGCGCCGCTTTCGCGGGGAATGACGGGGCGCATGGGCGCAAGCGGATGAGTCCGTCCGTCTGGCTCCCTCTCCCGCTAGGCGGGAGAGGGATGGCGCGCGGGTGGGTTCCGCGCCGTCAGGCAGCCTGCGCCCGCCGTCTGGATTCCCGCCTACACGGGAATGACGGTTCACTTGCGTATGCCTACGCGGGAATGACGGTGCGCTGATGCGCGGAGAGCGGGAATGAACCCTTGGCGGAAGACGAAACGCAACCACGGCCTCGAGCACGCGACTATCGCGCTGCTGCTGGGGCGTCCGACGGGCGAGGGGCGGCCCGTCGCGGGCTACTCCATTCCCGGCGGGTTCTTCGTCGTGGGCGACATTCCGACGGGGCGCGTCGAGGACGCCGCCCGCGAAGCGTTGCGCCTGATGCAGGAGGGCGAACGCGGCTTGGCGGTGTCTCCCTTCTGCGGAACGACGATCCTCGTGACCGCCGCGCTCGCCACGGCCGCGTCCGTCGGCGGCTATCAGCGCGCCGGAGGGGGCGCGCGCGGATACAACCGCGCCTTCTCCAACACGGCGATGGCGATCGTCGCCGCGAGGCCGCTCGGCCGCATCGTTCAGGAGCGCTGCACGACCTCCGCCGATGTCGGCTCGATGTCCATCGTCCGCGTCGCGCCGAAGCGCCTCGGCGCCGTCCGCGTCCACTGGGTCGCCACGCGCTTCGAGGAGTAGCGGCGCCCCCGGTTGGGCAGTCCGTGGGTGGGGACGATGGTCAGCCAATCGCCGCGCAGCCCGGCGTATGCTATACTCTACACAACTAGAGAACGAACCGCCCGCGCCGCGCGCGCTCAGGAGCGAGACCATGGCGACGCAACCGAAACGCAGCGAAACGAAGCCGCTCGAGGGCGAGGCGCTCGCCCGCGCGATGGCGGCCAACCCCGAACTCGTCGCCGCGTCCAACGAGGCGAAACGCCGCGCCGACGCCGGCGAGCCGGGAATCCTCATCCGCGCAGGCGCCCTGAAGGCTTGGTTGAATGACAAGCGACTACCCCGGCCCACACGACGCGGTTCTTGAAGACCGGGCCCGCGAGTTCGTCGACTCGCTGTCCCCGGACCTCTACGAACACGATCTCCTGGGACACCGGCTACTACTTCGGCTAAACGCCGCGCAGTCCCGGCTCCCCCGCTAAGGCCTCGTTCCAACGGCGAAGAATTCCCTCAGCGGCGGCGAGTTCCACCCGCGATTTCCCCAGCAGACTGCGCGGCCATCGGAACGGAGCGCGCAGGTGTGCGATCCGCCGCTGCTGATCGATTCGAACCGCTCGCCTTCCGGCGGCGACGCTTGGCCTGCTTGGTTGCTTCCCCAGCAAACCGGGCTCCCGTCGCTGCGAAGAGCGCAGGCGTGTTGAAGGCCGCTGCTTATGGATGCGAATCGCTCGTCCTCCGGCGGCGATAATTGGCCACCTCTGTTGTACCCCCAGCAAACGGGGCTCCCGTCAACGCGAAGAGCGCACATATGCCCGGGTCCGCTGCTAACGGAGGCAAGCCGCTCGCCGTCCGGCGGACGCAGTTCATCCACATAAAGCCCCCCGCCGCCCCAGCAAAGGAGAGAACCATCGAAGCGCAAGCCGCAAGAGTAACCGCTCCCGCTGGCGATGGACTCAAATCGCTCGCCCTCGAGATATTGCGACGCGAACGCATCCCATGATTCCAGGTCAGGCCAAAACTGGTATCCCCAGCAGACGGGGCTCCCGTCGGAGCGCAGTCCGCATGTATGCGTCTCGTCGCTGCTTATGGAAGCAAATCGTTCCCCTGCCGGCGGGGGCGTTTCGATAATCCCCCAACAGACAGCGCCGCCATCGAACCGCAGCCCGCAAACATTAAGACCGACGTTTCCGTGGCCGGCGATGGATTGGAATCGCTCGTCCGCAGGCGCTTGCAGCGCTTCCCGCGCGAGTTGCCCTGCATTGTGGAATCCCCAGCACAATGCGCTGCCGTCCAGCCGCAATCCGCAAGAGTACGAGTAGCCGGCCACAATGGAAGAGAACCGCTCGTCCGGCGGCGACGACGCTGGGCTGTTGCTGATATTTCCCCAGCAGACGGGGCTGCCGTCGAACCGCAGCCCGCACGTGAACGACCACCCGCTGCTGATCGCGGCGAGGCGCTCGCCTTCGGGCGGCGACGCTTGGCCGTCGTCCCTGCCCAAGGCGTTATCAGGCATCCAGCAAACCGGCTGCCCGTCGGCCTCCAGCGCGCATGTATGAAACGCTCCGCTGCTGATAGCGGTGAAACGACCGCCTACCGACGGCGATTCTTCTTGCGCTCCCGTCCCAGAATCCCAGCAGACGGGGCTTCCGTCAGGCCGCAGCCCGCAGGCTTGGAACCCGCCGCCGCTAATGGCCGTGAGTTGCAATCCCGCGTCTCTCGATTCCTTTGGCGATAGGGAATCATAGTCCAGGGAATCATAGTCCGGACAGAAAGGACTGCCGTCGGAACGCAACCCGCAAAAAAGCGATCCGTCGCTGATGGAAGACAACGCCGCCCAGTCTCCTTGCCCCGCAAGGTCGTCTTCGAGCGCAGTCAATATGTCCCGAGCCTCTTGCCCTAACCCCCAGCACCTGAATCCGCCCTCCATTCGCAGCCCGCACGTGTAGCCGTTGAACGCGCCGATGTCCGTGAAACGCTCGCCTTCCGGCGGCGACGCCTGCCCTACGCTGTCGTTCCCCCAGCACACCGCGGTCCCGTCGGGGCGCAGCGCGCACGTATGATCAGCCCCGCTGCTAATGTCCGCGAACCGCTCGCCTATCGGCGGCGACGCCTGCCCTACGCTGTCGTCTCCCCAGCAAACCGCGGTCCCGTCGGGGCGCAGCGCGCACGCATGCTCAAAGCCCGAGCTGATCGTCGTTCCGCTTGCAACGGCCAGGCTAGGCGTCGCAGTCGCGGTTAGCGTCGGCGCAGCCGTCGGCGATGCCGCGGCGGTAGGAGTAGGCGCGAGCGTAGGCGTTGGCGATGCCTTTGCAGTAAGCATAGGCTGCGCCGTTGGCGTAGGCATGAGGGCGAGCGCGACGGTCGGCGCGAGCGTAGGAGCGGAGGTCGGCGTCGGCTGCGATGGAGTTGGCGTTTCCGCGGACGCCGGCGTCGGCGTGGGCGCGCTCTGGCAAGCAACGGCTGCGAGCGCGAGGGATAAGACGACGGCTAACGCCGTCCATCGTGACGCCATGCACCGGCTCCTTTCGCGGCCACGCGGCTCGCCAAGCGCGCATTATCGCCTATTCGCGCCGCGACCGCACCTGGGCTGCCAACGCGCAGCGCGAACCCACCCTAGTGACCGTCATTCCCGCGTAGGCGGGAATCCAGGCGGCGCGATAGCGCCATGACGGGGCGCATCGCGCCCCCGTCTCCATTCGTCCCCCGGCGCATCGTCATTCCCGCGTAGGCGGGAATGTGGATTCACACTGGAAGCGCAACAGTTCCGGACGCCCCCAGAATACCTCAGACGGCGTCTGGTAGCCCAGCGCCGAACGCGGCGTGTTGTTGTAGCGCGACGCGCACAACGTCAACTCCTCGTCCGGCACGCCGTCCAAGTTCGTCCTCCGCGGCAACTCCCGCCGCAGACGCCCAATCGCGTTCTCCACTCCCCCCTTCTGCCACGACGACCGAACGTCGCAGAAGAACGTCTCAACTCCCAACTCATGCAACTCGTGATGCCGGGCGAACTCCGTCCCGTTGTCGAACGTCACGCTCCGCCGCATCTCCATCGGCAGCGTCCCCATCACGGCCAGCATCGCGCGCGCAACCGCCTCGGCGCCCTTGTTCTCCGGCCTCTGCAGGAGCGTGAGCCTCGACGCCCGCTCATGCAGGACCAACAGCGCCTGCTTCTTCACCCCGAACAGCATCGTGTCCGCCTCCCAGTGGCCAAACTCAACCCGGTCGGCGACCTCCGCAGGCCGCTCCGACAGAGGGCGCCGAGCCTTGATGAACAGGGCGGAACTGCGGCCCTTGCGCGAGCGGCGCCCCCGCGTCGCCTTCCGCTTCGGCAGGAAGTTCCGCCAGTCGTAGTCCTTCGTCCTCTTCACTTGCGCCGCGATGAACCGGTAGATGCTCTCATGCGAGATAACCGGCCTCCCCATCTCCAACGCGAGGCGGCCGGACACTTGCGGGGGCGACGCGCCCCACGCCATGCGCCGCAGGACGGCCTCGCGCAGGAGATCGTCGCGGTCGAGGCGGGGGCCCTTCCACCGCCGCGCCCGCGCCTTCTCGTCCGCCTTAGCGGCTTTGTACTCGCCCGCGCTCATCGCGTTGCGGTTGATCTCGCGAGAGATCGTCGATGGCGAGCGATCCAGATTTGTAGCGATTTCCCGGATCGGGCGCCCCTCTTGGTATAGGCGGGCAATCGCGCAGCGTTCCTCGATGTCGATGTGTCGGTATCCCATGGCTCCACCACCTTGCTCTGGCGTTGCGCTTCGTTTGTGAATCCAGGGAATCCAGTCGGCGCGCAAGCGCCACGACGGGGCGCGGAGCGCCCCGTCCCCAAGCCATCCCCGCCGCCGCGTCATCCCAGCGAAAGCGGGAACCTACCCCATGACCGTCATTCCCGCGTAGGCGGGAATCCAGTCGGCGCGTAAGCGCCACGAGACAGGCGCTCCGCCCCCGTCTCCATTAATCCACCCCCAGCGCCTCGCCCTGCCCTTGAAGCGGGACTTCCTGGGCGCTGGGAGGTATGGACCGAGCGCCCCCGCTTGCCATAACAGGGCTCTTCTTGTAGAGTGCGCGACGGCAGAGTACTCATCATCTCTACGTGCGCCTGTATTCAAACGCGAATCACCGAGCCGGTGAGGCGGAGGGCCTTGCGCCCTCCTGTTGGTTCGCGTCAGGTCGGATGAGTGCTCTGCCAAGCGCCTTCGCCCCGTGGTCGCAGGAGGGTCTTCTATGCAGCGCTTGTTCGGATGGACGGGATTGGCCGCCCGCGGCTTCCCGGCGCAGGTTGCCTTGCCGATCGGACTGGCCGCGCTCCTGCTGCTCGCCGCCTGCTCGTCGGCGTCGGATGTCGCCCCGTCGGCTGCGCCGCCCCCTGTGCGAACAACCGTTGAGGCTCTGCTGAGCAACTACGAATCCAACAAACTCGCAGCCGACCAGCGCTTCAAATACAGCGAAAACGGAGGCCGCGTCGTAGAGGCGTCCGGCGGCGTAGTCCTAGACGTGGAGAACGACTACGCCGAGATAGGCGGGAGCCGCCGCTCCTTCGCGTTCGGCCAGAGTATCCGTTGCTACTACGCGGATGAAAGCGAAGCGCTGAAGATTCGCGCGGGGCAAGAAGTTGTGATTACCGGGGAGGGCGACGGCGTCACCCCGATATTTGATATACCCACGATCCGTAACTGCTCCATAGCCCTACCTACCCCTACGCCGCTCCCCACGCCTACGCCGACGATGGCGCCCACGGCGACGCCCATTCCTACGCCAACATCCACGCCGTCGGCGACGCTGATCCCAACGGCGAATCCTACGGCGACGCTCACGCCGACGCCGCCTCCAACGCCAAGTCCAACGCCGACGCCCGCGCCTACGTCGACCCCAACGCCGACGCCGACTCCGCTGGCGGCAGCGCGCTACGGAGGCTTTGAATTGCGCGTCACCGGGCTGCCTGAGCGCGTTCCGTCAACCGACGATTGCCCATTCGAAGGCTGGAGCATCGCGCTGGAGGTTCGCAACGCAACCGCGCGGGACGCGCAATTTCCTAGTTGGTGGGTGCAAGGGGTCGTAGGAGCGGAGATCGTGGATCCTCGAGGGCTGCGCTTGCGGTGCGGCTCCTACCAAGACATACGGAACATCCCAGGCCTCATAGCGGGCGGACGGTGGCATGGGCACGCCTTCTTCAACGCCTTCCCCGTCGCTCTACGCATCGGAGAGCCCTTCTACGCCGCGGACCGATGGCAAGTCTTATTCCCCGCTTCCTATGACCTAGCTGACATTCAGTACGTTCCTCCGGGCGAGACGCGGGCGCCGGGCCTTTTCCCTACGCCGCCGCCCGCGCCGGACAAGGACAACGACGGATGGCGCGCTTGGACCACGGTGAACTGCATGGATACGCGCCAGCGCGTGCTGCGGGAAGAGAGCGTTGCGCCCGTCGAAATCGCGGATTGCAAAGTCGTCAACGGCCTTTGGACGGACCCATGGACGGGGGAAGAGATTACGGACCAACGCATCTTGCAGATTGATCACCACGTGCCCGTGGCGAACGCGCTCGTTTCCGGAGCGTCGGAATGGGACTACCACCGGCGCAAGGCTTTCTACAACGACACGCGCAACCTCAACGCCGTCGCGTCGTCCACGAACTCCGCGAAAGGGAGCAAAGCCCCCGGCGAATGGATGCCGGAGCGCAACGCTTGCGCCTACGCAACCCAATGGGTGACCGTGAAACTCTCTTGGAATCTGACGCAGACGGAAGAGGAGGCGAATGCGCTCGCCGCCGCGTGCGCCGACTCGCCGGACGCGAACGGTTCGCCCGCTTCGTCCGGCGGCGGGCCCTACGAGACATGCGAAGACGCGGAGCGCGCGGGCGAAGTTCGCGTGCGCGGAAGCAGCGGGACGGGGCGCGGCTTCCCCGCGCTCCTCGTGCCAAGCCAAGGCGACAGAGACAGGGACGGCGTAGTCTGCGAAAGATAGGGATTCGAGGCGTCTCGCGGCGCCCGTTAGCCGGGCGTTGGCGCGCGGGGCATGGCGGTAATGAGGCGCTATCGCGCCGACTGGATTCCCGCCTACGCAGGAATGACGTGGCGACGGGGGTAGGGTTCCCGTTTCGCGGGCAGGGCGAGGCGCCTGGTGGATTAATGGAGACGTGGCGCCACGCGCCCCGTCTGTGGCGCTTGCGCGCCGGACTGGATTCCCGCCTACGCGGGAATGACGGCAGATTATGCAAAGGTCTCCGGGCTCCGTTGGGGGAAATTTTAGGGCATAATGCGGCTGATCCCGACGCTCTGAGGAGATGGCCGCCGCCGATGGATAGTTCGCAGACGCCCCGCATTGTCCTGACGATGGCCGCGCTGGAGGATATGGATGCCATCTTTCGGATGCGGCATCGGGTCTACGCGACGGAGTTGGGGCAGCACGAGGAGAACGCGGAAGGCAGGCTGCGGGATTCGCTCGACGCTTTCAACGCCTACGTCGTCGCGAAAGTCGGCGGATGCTTGGCGGGATTCATCAGCATCACGCCGCCCGGCGGCGCCTCGTATTCGGTGGACAAGTATTTCGCGCGGGACGAGGCGCCCGTTCCGTTCGACGACGGCTTGTACGAACTCCGCATCCTGACGGTGGACGAGGCGCATCGCGGCGGGCCGGTCGCGCCCGCGCTTATGTACGCGGCGCTCCGCTGGATCGAGGAGCGCGGCGGACGCAACATCATCGCCGTCGGCAGGGCCGACCTGCTGGACTTCTACGCCAAGGCGGGCATGCGCTCGACGGGCAAGCGCGTCCAATCCGGCGCGGTCGCCTTCGAGTTGCTGTCCTGCGCGGTGGGCGAGGCGCATGCGCGGCTGCTGGAGTACGCGGACGTCAGAAGTTGGATAGACCGGCGCATCGACTGGCGGTTGGACGCGCCGACGGGAGACCGCCGCGCGGCGTATCACGGCGGAGCGTTCTTCGACGCCATCGGCCGCGAGTTCGACGATCTCTCGCGGATTGACGACGTGATCAACGCCGACGTTCTGGACGCGTGGTTTCCGCCCGCGCCGGGCGCGCTCGACGCGCTCCAAAGCCGGCTCGCTTGGGCCGTTCGCACGTCCCCTCCCACCGGAAGCGAGGGATTGGTCGCCCGCATCGCCGGCGCGCGGGGCGTTCCGCCGGAGTCATTGCTCCCCGGCGCGGGGTCGTCCGCCCTGATCTTTCTGGCGCTCCGCGATTGGCTAGGGCGGTCGTCGCGGGCGCTTATTCTCGACCCCGCCTACGGCGAATACGCCCACGTCTTTGATAACGTCATCGGCTGCCGCGTCCGCCGATTCCCGCTTGACGGGGAGAACGGCTATCTCGCGGACACGGAGCGGATGGAGGCGGAAATTCGCAAGGGATGCGACCTCGTCGCGATCGTGAATCCGAACAACCCGACAGGGCGCCATATCCCCCGCGAGGCGTTGGAGGAGATGCTCCGCCGCGTTCCGCAAGAGACGACCGTCTGGATTGACGAGACGTACGTGGATTACGTCGGCCCCGGCGAGTCGCTGGAGCGATTCGCGGCGGCGAGCCGCAACGTCGTCGTTTGCAAGTCGATGTCCAAGGCCTACGCCCTCAGCGGGCTCCGCGTCGGGTATCTTTGCGGCCCCGCGCGTCTCATTGAGCCGCTGCGCGCGGCGACGCCGCCCTGGGCGGTGAGCCTTCCCGCGCAGATCGCCGCCGTCAAGGCGTTGGAAGACCCCGCCTACTACGCCGCCCGCTACGCCGAGACGCACGCGCTTCGCGCTCGCTTGGCGGAAGGGATCGAGTCGCTGGGCGGCGTCGAGGTCGTCCCTGGCGTCGCCAACTTCCTGCTCTGCCTTCTCTCCCCGGACCGGCCGACCGCCGAGACGCTCCTCGCGGCGTGCAGGGAGCGCGGCCTGTACTTGCGGAACGCCGCCCTGACCGCCCCGCTGCTCGGCGACCGCGCCGTCCGCATCGCCGTGAAAGACGCCGCGACCAACCGCAAGATGCTCGCCGTCATCAAGGAAGCGCTGCAAGAGGCGCGGGGCTAGCCCTCTGACCCCAGTAGGCTCTCGCTTCGCGGGCAGGGCGGCGTGGGATTAGTGGGGACGGGGCGCGGAGCGCCCCGTCCGTGGCGCTATCGCGCCGACTGGATTCCCGCCTACGCGGGCAGGGCGGCAGTAGGGGTAGATTCCCGCCTACGCGGGAACCTACTGCCGCCGAGGGGATTGGCCCGCATGCTCCCTAGCGCCCGAACCAAGGGTCGTATTTGCGCGCGGTTTCTAGGAAGCGGCGCGTTCCGGGCGGCCACATTATTCGCCAGTGGCGCCCCTCGCGGACGAGTTCCTCCGTCCGGGGTTGGATGCTTCCGTCCTCGTGGTTGACGAGCATGCCGACTACCGCATTGTCGCCGTAGAGCCGCTGGCTTCCGGACTGCGTCTCGGTGATGGTGCGCCCCAGCGAGAGGCCGTCAACGAGTTCGCGCCATGCGTCGGCGCCTATCGCTCGGGCTTCGGCGCGCCCCGCCTCGTCGAGCAGGTCGAGCGCGGCGTCGTAGTCGCCGTCTTGCGCGGCCTGGTAGAGAGCCTCGACGGTTCCGAGCGGCGACCTTGCGATGGACGTGAGGCCGAGTCCGACGCCGATGAGTTGCGCGACGAGGGCGGCGGCGAGGGCGAGGGCGACGAGCGTCGTCCAATGCTCGATGGCGCAGAGCCAGCGGATGGCGGCGCGGGCGCGGGTCATTGCGCCCCCGCGAGGGCGGCGGCCCGGATGCGGCGCGGCGCGGGCGGCTTCCGCGCTCCGAAGAAGAGCAGGGAACTCACGCCGACGAATAGCCCCATCGCGAGGAACGCCCCGCTGTAGTCGCCGAAGGCGTCCTCCATGCGCCCGGCGAACGTCGGCCCGGCGAGCGGCCCGAGCATCACCATCACGTTGGAGTAGCCGGCGATCTGCCCGAAGTGGCGGCGCCCGTAGTAGTCGGCGCGGATGGACATCATCAGCGGGCCGCGCGTTCCCCAGGCGAGGCCGTGCAAAACCGCCGCGCCGACCGCGAGGGCGCCGCTCGACGTGAGGGCGAGGAGCAGCATCGCCGCGGCGTGCGCCAACATGCAGAGCGCCGCCATTCGCGTCTTGTTGTAGCGGTCGCCGAGATAGCCGCCACCGATCTGCCCGACGATCGCCATCACCGTGACGAGCGCGACGACGTTTTGCGCCGACGTCGGGCTCCATCCCAAGCCCTCCACCATATGCTTGGGCAGGTGGACGAGCACGACGAACACGGCGATGAGCGCGATGCCGTGCCCGAGCGACACGAACCAGAATGATCTGTCGCGCATCGCCTCCGCCGCCGTGAAGTCCTCCTCGTCGGGCGGGCGGGCAGGCGCCGCTCCTTCGGCGGGAGGCGGAGGCGCCGCGTCGCCGTCCGGGCGCAAGCCGTAGTCCTCCGGGTAGCCGCGCAGGACGTAACTGAGGGGGATGCCGATCGCCAAGACCGCGAGCGCCGAGCCCATCGCCGTCGCCTGCCAGCCGTGCGTGTCGAGCGACCACGCGATGATCGGGGAGAGCACGCCGGCGAGGCCGATGCCCGTCGAACTGATCCCCAGCGCGAACGACCGCTTTCGCCGGAACCAGCGCGTCGTCACCGTGGTCAGCGTCAGCCAGCCGGAGAGATTCGAGCCGACGGACATCAGCATAATCACGATGAAGAAGGAGGCGAACGTCTCGGTGAACGAGAGGAGGGCGAATCCGACGCCGAACACGGCGATGCCGGCCATCATCAGCGAGCGCGGGCTCAGGTGGTCGAGCAGCCATCCGTGCAAGGGGCTGAGGACGCCCGCCAGGAAGAGCGACGCGGAGTAGGTTCCGGAGATGGCGAAGTTGCTCCAGCCGAATTCGCCCTCGATTTTCAGCAGGTACTGCCCAAAGGTGAATCCGAACGCCGCGCCCGAAAGCCCGTGAAACGCGAGCGAGGCCAAGACGATCCACCAGCCGTAGAACGGCTTGCGAATTCGGACGCGCCCGCCTGCCGGAGTCATCGCCGCGCCTCCGCGCTAGGCCGGCGCCGGCGCGCCGGCGCGTTCGGGGCAGGGTAGGGGCGCCGGATCCGCGGGGCGTTCCATGCCCCAAGCGTCCCAGCCGTCCACGCGCCGCCGGGCGAAGAGTTCGATTTTGCGCTGCCCCGGGAACAGCAGATCGATGCGGCGGCGGACTTCCTCGGGCTTGGCGGAGTGGGGGCCGCGCTTGGCCGTCACGAGTTGGCGGACGTTCCGCTCGCCGCGCGGCGCGGGAATCTTCCCGCGCTTGAACACGAGGCAGAGTTCGCACTGGCTCATCGTGTAGAAGCCCGGATTGACGCGGACTTTGTCCCATACGAACGCCACCGTCGCCCATGCGAATCCCCAAGCCTTGCCCAGTTCGATGGCCTGGTCCAAGTGCGGATTCGTCGCCCAGAGAAAGAGCAGGCTATCCTCCGCCGCGATGCGGGAGACGTCCAAGTTTTTCAGGCCGCGCAGCGTCACGGTGGGGTAGTGGCGCAGCGCGCCGCCGGTGTCGCCGCTGCCGGGGCCCGCGTGCTGCAATTGGCCTTTGTAATCCCACGGGGGGTCGGCGTAGATGATCGCGTAGCGGCGCTCCGGCAGGTCGGGGAACCGCGCATCGCCGTCGGAGCGCGCCGCTTCCGCGCCGGGCCCGCCCATCGCGCTACCCCTCGAAGACCAGGGACTTCACCACGACGGGGATCGCCTCGACCGACTCCAACTGCTCGCCGAGGTCGATGAAGTTGAATTCGCCCACCGTGATCCCGTCCACGACGATGACCTCCGGCTCGACCTTGTACTCGTTCTTCAGCATCGAGCCGACGAGCCCCGCGACGTCCGCGCTCAGGACGACCGTCCACGTGTCGCTGTCGAGGCGCGAGAGCGCGTCCACGACGGCGCCGCCGATGGCGCGGATGGAATCGTAGGTCGGGATCACCGGCCCCAGGAGCGCGAGCGCGATGGGCTTGCCCAGATCGTCGTGCGCGATGTCGAGCCGCTCGAAGCCGCGCGCTATCGCCTGCTCCACGGCCTCCCGCGTCAGGTTGTTCGGATCGTCCGGCAGGTAGGCGGGCACGACCTGGAGATCGAGGTGGGGCAGCAACGCCGGGTTGGAGACGAACACGGTGCTGGACGACACCTGGACCGTGTACTGGGACGCGCCGATGACGGTGGCGCGGATGCGCTCCGCGCTGCCCGCGAGCGGAACGCCGAGCGACGGCAAGCGGCTCCGCACCGCCGCCCCCAGCAGCGGGCCCATATCGCCGTAATCCTGCTGGTCGTAGTCGTAGACGTACTCGGCGACCCCGCCGGAGAAGCCGATCTCGTCCACCGTTCCCTTGTACGCCAGCGGCCCGGATATGACGAGTTCCGACGCGAGAGGGGAGTATTCGCCGCGCCGGAGCGCCTCGAACAGGATGTCGGCCAGTTTCTCCGCGACCTTCTCCTTGTCCGCGTCCGCTATCGGCTTGCCGACCTCGACCTCGACGCCGACGCTCCGCGCCACGGTCCGCCCGGCCTCCTCGATGCGCTCGACGACGCCGTCGGCGTCCCATGCGATGAGGCGCGCGCCGACGTTGATCGCCATCGTCTCGGCGACCTTTCCGCCTTGCACGATGGCGATCTTGCAGGTGCCGCCTCCCATATCGACGTTCATGCCCGTGTCGATTTTCAGGGATCGCGCCGCCGCGCCGGAGCCGTGCGCGCCGAGGATGCCCTCGAGGTTCGGCCCCGCGGTCGCGCAGACGAACCGTCCGCCGGCGGCGGCGAGCATGCGGATGATCGCCTCGGAGTTGTGCTTCCGCACGGCCTCGCCCGTGCAGATCACGGCGCCGGTGTCGATGTCCTCCGGGGCGAGTTCCGCCTCGGCGTAACTCCCCCTCACGAAGTCGCCGAGCGCGTCGGTGTCTATCGTGTCGGGGTCGGAGTAGGGGGTCAACAGGATGGGGGAGCGGTGCAGCACTTGCCGGAAGACGACCTCGAACTCGCTCGACATCTGCGTGCTGCGGCGCCGCATGACGAGTTTCGAGAACATCAGGTGCGAGGTGGACGACCCAATGTCTATGCCGACGCTCGTCAAGCGGAGCCAGTCCGGGTTGATCGGAAAGCCGTCCTCCGCGATGGATCCGAAGACGACCTCGTCGTCCTCGCCGTAGTGTCCGTGCTCCCAGGGATCGTCGTGCATAAGCCGCCTTTCGGAATGATGGACGCGCGGGAGCGCGCCGCGCCCCGGATGAGTCCGTAGGATGGGGTCAATCTTACGCCCATAGGCGGCGCGCGGCAAGAAGCGGCTGAGGGCGGGTAGGGGCTAGCGCGAACGCCCGACCGCGAACTCCGCGCTCCATACCTCCCCAACGCCGCCGACGAACTGCCCCGTCCGAACGCTCTCGATGGGATAGTCCGGCAAGGCGACCCGCGCCGCGCACTGACCATCGAACCACGCCCCGTTGAGGAAGAACCGGAAGTCCAAGTTGTCGAACCCCGCATCCCGACGCGCCTCCGGCAAGTCGCTTACGCGCTCGGGGATGACGTGCAGGAAGAATCTCGCCTCCGTGTCCGCCTGCGCGCAGGGCTCTTTGACGTATACGAGGTCGCCGTCGAGGAGATGGAGGTCGAATGCGGCGCTCGCGAGCGGGGCGCGCCCCGCGACGGCGCGGTAGGCCGCCGCGTAGGGTTCCGGGTTGGCCGAGAACGCCGCGTTCCATAAATCGTCTCCGCCATCTACGTATTGCGCTGTCCGGATCGCTGCGATGGGATAGTCCGGCAAGGGGAACAGCGCGACGCACGCCCCCTCTTCCAGCAGCGCGCCATGCTCGTGGAAATCGAACCAGAATCGTTCGTAGCCGCGTTCGCGCCATTCTTGCGGCAGGTCGCTCGCGCGCTCAGGGAACACGCTAACGCGGAACGGGCGCTCCGTATCAAGCAGGTTGCACGGCTCTTGGACATAGACGAGTTCGCCGTTGGCCAAGTAGACGTCGTAGGCGGAGCGCGTCAGGAGGCGCCCTTCTTCCCGCGCCCGGCGCATCGCCTCCCGCACGGCCTCGCGGGGCAGCCGTTCGGGGCTCAAGACGAGACTGAAGCCGGCGATGGGATAGTCCGGGAGCGGAAGGGACGCGACGCACTTGCCGTCAAAGAAGGCGCCGTAGCCGGCAAGGAAGAATCCGCGGGGCTCGTCCCGCTCGCCCTCGCGCCATGGCGGCAAGTCGGCGGGGTCGGCTGGCGTCACGCGCAAGGTTGCGCCCACGCGCTCTATGAACGATGGGGCGCATGGTTCCATCACGAGGGCGACCGCGTCGTCCAGCCGATGGACGTCATAGACGCCGGCGTCGTCGTCGGGCTCGCGTCCTCGCGCCGCCTCGTAGACGGCTTGCGGGGCGTCTTTCCGCTCGATAGCCAATATCGTGTTGTCGTAGACCTGCACGCGATGCAGCGCACGGGCGGACCGCGACCACGACGACCAGGGCCAAGGCCAAACGGGCGTGAAACTGATCGTCTCCGCGAGGCGCGCTCTCGCCGCGTCGGGCAAAATGCGCGTGTTCACGTCCAAATACAAGTCCGGATAGGCGCGGCCGATTGCCGCAGCCTCGTCCGGGGGGAGGTTGGCGTTGTCCGAGAGCCATTCGAGCGCTTGCCGCATCGAATGGCCATAGTAGTCCATCACGTACTGCGCTCGCAGATATTCGGGGGCGGCTCTATCCACGGCGAAACTGAAGTAGACTTGCTGGTTTGGATGAATGAGGGCCATTGAGATGACCGTCGCCGCCAACCCCGCGCCCGCCGCGCCGTAGACCGCCGCCCGAAGCCGCGGTCGCCCCAGCGCTCGGGTCAACGCCGCCAGCCCGACTGCGGCGAGCAACGCGAACGGCGCCCAGAGAAAGTACAGATGCCGCCAGTCGTGGTAGGTAGTCGCATTTAGCGTAACCACCGCTGCGGCGGGCGCTGCGGCGCAGCCAACCAGCAGCAGGCCGAACCGCAGACTCCCGCTCCGAATCGCAGACTGCGGAGCCCGGGCGGCGCGACAGAGAACGGCCCCCGCGCCGATAAGCCCAAGCGCCAGAGCGAACGGCGGGCTCGTGATTGAGAACCACGTCGGAATATAGTCCGCCGGAAGTTCGTTGCTCACATGCAGCGTTCCGCGGAACAACGCCAACACAATCTCAGGATGATCGGAGAGCGTCGTCCACCATTCGACGGCGCGCGTGAGCGGGTCGGCCCACAAGTACGGCAGCAGCGCGTAGGCCGTGAGGAGGCTCGCCAGAGCGAACGCGCCGGTCGTAAGCAGCGCGCGCTTTCGCTCTACCCGCTCTCTTCCCCATGCGAGGTCGAGCGCGCGCAGCGCCGGAATCGCGGCGAGGAGAACGACGCCCATAATGCGAAGGTTGACGGCTATGCCAACGCCGACGCCAAGCAGCGCGAACGCAAGCAGCGTGTCCCTCTTGAACGCGCGATGGGCCAGGTAGAGCGCGACGATGAACGCAACCAAGAACGCAATGTCTTTGCTGTTGAAGAACGAGTGCGCGTAGAGACGCGGATGCAGCAGGAAGAGCAGCATTGCGAAGAGCGCAAGCAGCCGCGCGCCGAACAGCCGGCGAGCCAATAAGTACGCGAAGAATCCCCCGGCCAGGTAGAAGATATGAATGAGCGTATGGCGGAAAAGCCAGACGCCGCGGCTGTTTTCCAGCCCGAAGGCGCGCTCAAGCAGCATAATCGGCGCCTCGAACGCCGCGCCGTAGAAATGGTTGTGCTTGTGCGAGAGTCCGGCAAGGAAGGCGTCGAGGTCGCCGTTCGCGAGATAGCCGAGAGTCGCTCCTGCTGTCCGCCTCTGAAAAGGCTCGTCACTCGCGACGCCGTAGTCGTCAAGAACGGCGAGCCCAACAACCAAGAAGAGCGCCAGCGCGAGGAGCCCCGCCCAATGCGGCGCGATCGCTCTCATAGGCGCGACCGCCAGATTTTTCGGGGGGGGGGGGGGTAATGTCATAGGCATGTCAGGATTCCGGCGCTGCGCTTGATCAAAGTCATTGTACTCGCCGACGCTCGGCGCTTCCACCGCGGCGACCCGCGCCCGCCGCTGCGGGGCGCCCTCTCCCGCCATCGGGAGAGGGCGGGATTGGCGCTTGGCGCGCGGCCTGCGACCCTCACCCGTCGCTACGCGGCTGCCCTCTCCCGCCATCGGGAGAGGGCGGGAACTCCGCGCTCCATACCTCCCCTTCGCCGCTGGCATGTTGCCCCGTCCGAACACTGGCGATGGGATAGCCCGGCAAAGGAACGCGGGCGGCGCATCTCCCGTCGAACCACGCCCCGTTCAGGAAGAACGGGAAATTCAAGTTATCGAATCCAATTTCCCTGCGTTCCTCCGGCAAGTCGCCTACGCGCTCAGGGACGACGTGCAGGAAGAACCGCGCCTCCGTGTCCGCCTGGTCGCATGGCTCTTTGGCGTACACGAGGTCTCGTTGAGGACGTGGAGGTCGAACGGGGCGCGAGCCGCTCGCTCGCGCCCCGCGACGGCGCGGTATGTCGTCCGCGTAGGGTTCAGGGTTCGCCGAGAACGTCGCCTCCCACAAATCGCCCCCGCCATCTACGTACTGCGCTGTCCGGATCGCGGCGATGGGATAGCCTGGCAAGGGGAACAGCGCGACGCACGCCCCTTCGTCCAACAGCGCGCCATGCTTGTAGAACTCGAACCAGAATCGCTCGTAACCGCGCTGCCGCCATTCCTGCGGCAGGTCATCCGCGCGCTGCGGGAACACGCTGACGCGGAACGGATGCTCCGTTCCAAGCGGATCGCACCCTTCCTGTACGTAGACTAGTTCATTGTCGGCGAGGTAGAGGTCGTACTCCGCCCGCGCCAGCAACTGCCCCTCCTCCTTAGCCCGGCGCACCGCCTCCCGCGCGGCGTCGCGGGTCAGCAGTTCGGGGCGCAAGACGAGTCTGAAGCCGGCGATGGGGTAATCGGGGAGCGGGAGCGACGCGACGCACTTGCCGTCGAAGTACGCGCCGTAGTCGAGGAAAGGAAAACCTCGCGGCTCTTCCCGTTTGCCTGCGCGCCACGGCGGCAAGTCGCCGGGGTCGACCGGCGCCGCGCGCAAGGTTGCGCTCCCTACGTTCTCTATGAACGATGGGGCGCATGGCTCCATAATGAGCGCGACCGCGTCGTCCAGCCGATGGACGTCATAGACGCCGGCGACGTCGTCGGGCTCGCGTCCTCGCGCCGCCTCGTAGACCGCTTGCGGGTCGTCTTTCCGCTCGATAGCCAATATCGTGTTGTCGTAGACCTTCACGCGATGCGCCGCGCGGTCGGACCGCGACCACGACGACCCTGGCCAGGACCAGACACGCGCGAAACTGGTGGTCTCCGCGAGACGCGCTCTTGCCGCGTCGGGCAAAATGCGCGCGTTCAAGTCCCCATAGGCGCCGCCCGTTGCCGCAGCCTCGTCCGGTCGTTCATTGTCCGAGAGCCATTCGAACGCTTGCCGCATCGGATGGCTTGAGTAATCCATCACGTACTGCGACCGCAGATATTCAGGGGCGACTCTATCCACGGCGAAACTGAAGTAGACTTGCTGGTTTGGATGAATGAGGGCCATTGAGGCCAGCGTCGCGGCCAAACCCGCGCCCGCCGCGCCGTAGGCCGCCGCCCGCAGCTGCGGGCGCCCCAGCGGTCGGATCAACGCCGCCAGCCCGAACGCGGCGAGCAGCGCGAACGGCGCCCAGAGAAAGTACAGATGCCGCCAGTCGTGGTAGGTAGTCGCATTTAGCGTAACCACCGCGGCGATGGGCGCCGCGGCGCAGCCAACCAGCAGCAGGCCGAACCGCAGACGCCCGCTCCGAATCGCAGCGCGCGGAGCCCGGACGGCGCCGACGAGAACGACCCCTGCGCCGATAAGCCCGAGCGCCAGCGCGAACGGCGGGCTCGTGATCGTGAACCACGTCGGAACATAGTCCGCTGGAAGTTCGTTGCTTGCATGCAGCGTTCCGCGGAACAACGCCAACGCAATCTCAGGATGATCGGAGAGCGTCGTCCACCATTCGACGGCGTGTTCAATCGGGTTGGCCCACAGGTACGGCATCAGCGCGTAGACAGACAGCGCCGCAGCCAGCGTGAACGCGCCCGTCGTCAAGATCACGCGCTTGCGTTCCGGCCAGCCTTGCGCCAACAGCAGATCAAGCGTCCGCAGCGCCGGAATCGCGGCGAGCAGAACAATGCCCATAATGCGAAAGTTGACGGCTATCCCGACGCCAACGCCAAGCAAGACGAACACGGGGATCGTTTGTCTTCTGAACGCCCGGTGCGTCAGATAGAGCGCGATGATGAACGCGACCAAGAACGCAAAGTCTTTGCTGTTGAAGAACGAGTGCGCGTACAGACGCGGATGCAGCAGGAAAATCGCCATTGCGAAGAGACTGACGAGACTATTGCCGGACAGACGGCGGGCGAGAAGGTAGACGAACAGCCCGCCCGCCAAGAAGGAGAGATGGAGGAGCAGATGCTGGGCGAGGTGGACGCCGCGGCTGCCCTCGATGCCCAAGGAACGCTCGGCGAACAGCAGCGCCAACTCGAACGAAGGGCCGTAGATGCGAACGTAGAACGGCGCATCGAAGAACGCCTCCTCGTTCCCCGCCAGGAAAGCCCAAACCCTCGCCGCGCGCAGCGCGTCGCCTAGCTCATCCCACGCGACGCCGTAGTCGTCGAGAACGGCGAGCCCGACGCCCAAGAAGAGCGCGAGCGCGAGCAGCGCGCCCCAATGCGGCGCAAGCGCTCTCATAGGCGCGACCGCCAAATTTGTTCGGTGGTGGCGGGGTAATAATGTCATAGGTATGTCAGGATTCCATCATGCGCTTGGTCAGGGTCATTGTACTCGCCGACGCTCGGCGCTGTGCGCCGCCTGCGACCCTCACCCGCCGCTATGCGGCGCCCTCTCCCGCCATCGGGAGAGGGCGGGATTGCGCTGTGCGCCGCCTGCGACCCTCACCCGCCGCTATGCGGCTGCCCTCTCCCGATGGCGGGAGAGGGCAGGAACTCCACGTCCCATATCTCGCCTACGCCGCTGACATATTGCCCGGTTCGGACGCTTGCGATGGGGTAGGGCGGCAAAGAAACGCGCGCCGCGCACTTGCCGTCGAACCACGCCCCGTTTCGGAAGAACCGGAAATCCAAGTTGTCGAAGCCCGCCTCCTGACGCGCCTCCGGCAAATCACTCACGCGCTCGGGAACGACGTGCAGGAAGAATCGCGCCTCCATATCCGCCTGCCCGCATGGTTCCCGTTCGTACACGAGGTCGCCATTGAGGAGATGAATGTCGAACGCGCCCCGCGCGACCGGCTCGCTCCCCTCGACGACGCGGTAGGCCGCCTGGTACAGATCCGCATTCGCCGAGAACACTGCGCTCCATACGTCGTCGCCGCTCTCTATGTACTGCGCCGTCCGGACCGCTGCGATGGGGTAGTCCGGCAACGGGAACAGCGCGACGCATGCCCCCTCTTCCAACAGCGCGCCATGCTTGTGGAACTCGAACCAGAATCGTTCGTGGCCGCGCTGTCGCCATTCATCCGGCAGGTCGCTCGCGCGCTCAGGGAACACGCTCACGCGGAACGGATGCCCCGTATCTAGCGGGTCGCATTGCTCTTGGACATAGACGAGTTGACCATCGGACAAGTAGATGTCGTAGGCGGAGCGCGCCAGGAGGCGCCCTTCCTGCCGCGCGCGGCGCATTGCCTCCCGCGCCGCGTCGGCATCGAGCAGTTCCGGCTCCCAGTCGAACTCGAAGCCGGCGATGGGGTAGCCCGGGATAGGACTAGGCGTGACGCACTTGCCGTCGAAGAACGCGCCCTGCCCAGCGAGGCTGATTCGCCATGGCTCGAACCCTTTGTCCCTCAGCCAGTAAGGCAAATCGTCTCGGTTGACGGGGAATGTCCGTAGATTGAGCGCGGTTTTCGTCAGGAACGACGGAGCGCAAGGCTCCATCACGATCGCGAGACCGTCGTTCAGCCGATAGACGTCGAAGGCGGCGTCAAGGATAGGCTCGCGCATCCGGGTCGCCTCGTAGACCGCCTGGAGGTCGTCTTTTCGGTCGACGGTCATCACCGTGTTGCCGTAGACCTGCACGCGATGCGCCACGAGATCAGGCCGGCTTCCGCCTCCGTAGGTGACCGCAAGTGTGTCAAGGCTTGGCGGCCCCCACTCGAACTTCCGCCGAGACCTTTCCGGCAGGAGGCTCAAGGTGGCGGCTATAGTCTCGTCGCCGTAGAGTTTCGTCGGAGCCGAAGAAGAAGCGCGGCTCTCTACTATCCATTCCAGCGCTTGCCGCGCCGGATGGCCCCATTGCACCATTGAATACCGCGTTTGCAGATATTCGCTGGCGACTCGATCCATGGAAAAATTGAAGTAGACCTGCTGGTTTGGATGGATCAGCGCCATCGAAACGACCGCGGCGGCCAGCCCTAAGCCCGCCGCGCCGTAGACCGGCGACGGCGAGCGCCCTGCGCGGGCAACCCTCCGCGCTAACCATCGCAATCCGTACACGGCGAGCAGCGCGAACGGCGCCCACAAGAAATACACGTGCCGCCAGCCGTGGTAGATATTGCCGTCCATCAAAATCACGGCGAGGACGGGGAGCGCGAAGCAGCCCGCCAGCAGCAGCCCGAACCGAAGCCGCGTATTCCGCAACGCCTCGCGCGGGGCCTTGGCCGCCCGGAGGAGGATGAGCGCCCCGCCGATCAGTCCTAGGAGCAGCGCGAACGGCGGACTCGTGATTGAGAGCCAGACGGGGATGTATTCGGAGAAGTCGCTGCTCCGCGCGTAGGAGCCTCGGAACACTTCAGCGGGCTTGTGGGGATGGTCGGAGAGCGTCGTCCACCATTCGACGGCGCGCGCAAGCGGGTCGGCCCATAGGTACGGCAGCAGCGCGTAGGCCGTGAGGAGGCTCGCCAGAGCGAATGCTCCGGTTGCGAGCAGCGCGCGCTTGCGCTCCGCCCAACCCGACGCAAACGCGAAATCGAGCGCGCGCAGCACCGGAATGGCGGCGAGGAGAAAGACGCCCGCAACGCGAAGGTTGACGGCTATTCCGACGCCGACGCCCAGGAGCGCGAACGCGGCGATCGAGTCTCTCCTAAACGCGCGGTGGGCCAGGTAAAGCGCGACGATGAATGCAACCAAGAACGAAATATCTTTGCCGTCGGCGAACGAGTGGGCGTAGAGGCGCGGGTGCAGGAGGAGGAGCAGCATTGCGAAGAGCGCAAGCGCGCGGACGCCGAACAACCGGCGCGCGAGGAGGTAGGCGAAGAGCCCGCCCGTTAGGAAGGTGAGATGGACAAGCAGATGCTGGGAGAGGTAGACGCCGCGGTCGCCCTCAATGCCCAAGGCGCGCTCGGCGAACAGCAGAGCCAATTCGAACGAGGGCCCGTAGAGCCGGTAAGAGAAATAGAGCGTCGGGGAATGG
Source organism: Dehalococcoidia bacterium (assembly GCA_965242755.1). Classification (GTDB taxonomy): domain Bacteria; phylum Chloroflexota; class Dehalococcoidia; order Lucifugimonadales; family Australimonadaceae; genus Bin16. Next base: position 758,460 of record OZ251500.1, read on the forward strand.
AGGGTGTCTTCTCCGCCCAAGAACGCCCACACGATCGCAGCGCGCAGCGCGTTGCCGTACTCGTCTCCCTCGATGCCGTAGTCGTCAAGAACGGCGAGCCCGACGATCAGGAAGAGCGCGAGCGCGAGCAGCGCGCCCCAATGCGGCGCAAGCGCATTCATAGGAGCGCTCGCGCGGCGCAAAATTTTCGGGGGCGGCAATGTCATAGGCGTCAGGATTCCGTCGCTGCGCTTGGCTAGAGTCATTGTACTCGCCAACGCTTCGGCTCTTCCGCCGGATGCGTTCGCCTATCGCCCGATCTCGAACTCCGCGCTCCAAATCTCGCCCACGCCGCTGACGAACTGCCCCGTTCGAACGCTCGCTATGGGATAGTCCGGCAAGGGAACGCGAGCCGCGCACCGGGCGTCAAACCATGCCCCGTTTCGGAAGAACGGGAAATCCAAGTTGTCCCACCCCAACTGCCTGCGCTCCGCTGGCAAATCGCTTACGCGCTCAGGGATGACGTGCAGGAAGAAGCGCGCCTCCGTGTCCGCCTGGTCGCAAGACTCCTTGACGTACACCAGGTCGCCGTCTAGGAGACGAAGGTCGAACGCGCCCCGGGCGAGCGGCTCGCTCCCTTCGACGGCGCGGTAGGCCGCCGCGTAGGGTTCCGGGTTGGCGGAGAACGCCGCGCTCCACACGTCGCCCCCGCCTTCTACATATTGCCTTGTCCGCGCTGCGGCGATGGGATAGTCCGGCAAGGGAAACAGCGCGACGCACGCCCCCTCCTCCAACAGCGCGCCATGCTTGTAGAACTCGAACCAGAATTGTTGGTGGCCGCGTTCACGCCATTCATCCGGCAGGTCGTCCATGCGCTGCGGGAACACTCTGACGCGAAACGGGCGCTCTGTATCAAGCGGATCGCACGGTTCTTGGACATAGACGAGTTCGCCGTCGGCTAGGTAGACGTCGTAGGCGGAGCGCGCCAGGAGGCGCCCATTCTCCTTTGCGCGGCGCATAGCGTCCCGCGCGTCCTCGCGGGACAGCAGCCCCCAGTCAAGCCTAAAATCGGCGACGGGGTAGTCCGGGAGCGGGAGGGACGCGACGCACTTGCCGTCGAAGAATGCGCCGAATTCGAGGAGAGGGAAGTAGCGGGGCTCGTCCTGTTTGCCTTCGCGCCACGGCGGCAAGTCGCCGGGGTCGGTCGGCGTCACGCGCAAGGTCGCGCCCATTTTCTCAATGAAGGCCGGGGCGCAGGGCTCCATTACAAGAGCGACCGCGTCGTCCAGTCGGTGGACGTCGTAGGCGCCGACGTCGTCGGGCTCGCGCCCTCGCGTCGCCTCGTAGACGGCATGCGGGTCGTCTTTACGCTCGATGGCCAGTATCGTGTTGTCGTAGACCTTCACGCGATGCATCGCACGGTCGGACCGCGACCACGACACCCATGGCGAAGGCCAGACGGGCGTGAAACTGATCGTCTCCGCGAGACGCGCTCTCGCCGCGTCGGGCAAAATGCGAGCGTTCAAGTCGTATGCCCAATAGGCGCCGCCGGTTGCCGCAGCCTCGTCCGGGGGGAGGTTGGCGTTGTCCGAGAGCCATTCGAACGCTTGCCGCATCGGGTGACGCAAGTTATCCATCACATACTGCGTTCGCAGGTATTCGGGGGCGACTCTATCCACGGCGAAACTGAAGTAAACTTGCTGGTTCGGATGAATGAGGGCCATCGAGGCCAGCGTCGCGGCCAAACCCGCGCCCGCCGCCCCGTAGACCGCAGCCCGAAGCCGCGGCCGCTCCAGCGCTCGGGTCAACGCCGCCAGCCCGACCACGGCGAGCAGAGCGAACGGCGCCCACAGAAAATACATATGCTTCCACCCGTTGTAGATATTCGCGTTCAGCAGAATCACCGCGGCGACAGGCGCCGCGACGCAACCGACCAGCAGCAGACCGAACCGCAGACTCCCGCTCTGGACCACGGCCCGTGGCGCACGGACGGCATCGCAGAGAACGGCCCCCGCGCCAACGAGCCCGAGCGCCAGCGCGAACGGAGGGCTCGTGATTGAGAACCACGTCGGAACATAGTCCGCCGGGAGTTCGTTGCTCGCGCGCAACGTTCCGCGGAACAACCCGGACACAATCGTAGGATGATCGGAGAGCATCGTCCACCATTCGGCGGCGCGCGCAAGCGGGTCGGACCACAAGTACGGCAGCAGCGCGTAGGCCGTGAGGAGGCTCGCCAGAGCGAACGCTCCGGTCGCAAGCAGCGCGCGCTTCCGCTCCCGCCAACTAGGCGCGAAAGCGAGGTCGAGCGCGCGCAGCGCCGGAATCGCAACGAGGAGAACCGCGCCCATGATGCGAAGGTTGACGGCTATTCCAACGCCGACGCCCAGCAGGGAGAACGCGGCGACCGAGTCTTTCCTAAACGCGCGGTGCGCCAGGTAGAGCGCGATGATGAACGCAACCACGAATGGAATATCCTTGCTGTTGAAGAAGGAATGCGCGTACAGTCGCGGGTGTAAGAGCAAGATGAGCATCGCCGTGAGCGAGAGGAGCCGGGCGCCGAACAGCCGCTTGGCGAGGAGGTACGCGAAGAGCCCGCCAACGAGAAAGAACAAGGAGGTAAGCAGATGCCGGCTCAGGGTAATTGCCCGGCTGCCCTCCAACGCGAAAGCGCGCTCAGCCAAGAGGAGAGGCGCCTCGAACGCTACCCCGTAGAGTTTGTCAGAGTCGGTCCAAAACCCCTCAAGGAAGGCGTTAAAGTCGCCGTTTGCAAGATAGCGGAGGTTCGAATTCGCAATCCCTCGCTGCGGAGACTCGTCCGTCGTAACCCCGTAGTCGTCAAGGACGGCGAGGCCAACGACCAGGAAGAGCGCGAGCGCGAGCAGCGCGCCCCAATGCGGCGCAAGCGCTCTCCCAACGCGCGAACGCAGGAGCCTCCGCGCCGGCGTCATCAAGGGCGCGGGGGGAGAGGGAAGCGTCATTAGGCGCCGCGTTTCGTCGTCTTGCATGCCATTGATTATACCGACGGCGGCCATACGTCCCTCTGCGAAGCGGAGGACTAGCCCCCGACCACGAATTCCGCGCTCCATATCTCGCCCACGCCGCTGATGTGTTGCCCCGTCCGAACGCTTGCGATGGGGTAGGGCGGCAAGGGAACGCGGGCGGCGCATCTCCCGTCGAACCACGCCCCGTTGAGGAAGAACCGGAAATCCAAGTTGTCGAATCCCGCCCCCCGACGCGCCTCCGGCAAATCGCTCGCGCGCTCCGGAACGACGTGCAGGAAGAAGCGCGCCTCCGTGTCCGCTTGCGCGCATGGCTCCCGCGCATACACGAGGTCGCCGTCAAGGACGTGGATGTCGAATGCGCCCCACGCGAGCGGCTCTCTGCCTGCCACGGCGCGGTAGGCCGCCGCGTAACGCTCTGGGTTGGCGGAGAACGCCGCCTCCCACAAATCGTCCCCGCCCTCTATGTACTGCGCCGTCCGGATCGCTGCGATGGGGTAGTCCGGCAACGGGAACAGCGCGACGCACGCCCCCTCTTCCAACAGCGCGCCATGCTTGTAGAACTCGAACCAGAATCGTTGGTGGCCGCGTTCGCGCCATTCTCCCGGTAGGTCGTCTATGCGCTGGGGGAACACGCTGACGCGGAACGGGCGCTCCGTGCCGAGCGGGTCGCACTGCTCTTGGATATAGACGAGTTCGCCGTCGGTTAGGTAGACGTCGTAGGCGGAGCGCGCCAGCGGCAGGCCATTCTCCTTTGCGCGTCGCATCGCCTCCCGCGCCTCGGCGCGGGGCGGCAGCTCGGGGCTCAAGACGACCACGAATTCGGCGATGGGGTAATCGGGGAGCGGGAGGGACGCGACGCACTTGCCGTCGAAGAACTCGCCGTAGTCACGGAAAGGAAACCCTCTAGGCTCGTCCAGTTTGCCCTCGCGCCACGGCGGCAAGTCGGCGGGGTCGACCGGGACCGCGCGCAAAACCGCGCTCATTTTCTCTATGTACGCCGGGGCGCACGGCTCCATTACGAGGGCGACCGCGCCGCCCAGTCGGTAGACGTCATACGCGCCGGCGACATCGGGCTCGCGCTCTCGCGTCGCCGCGTAGGTTGCGCGGAGGTCTTCCTGGGGCTCAAGGGTCAATATCGTGTTGCCGTAGACCTTCACTCGATGCGCCACGCGGTCGGAGCGGAACCAAGACTCCCACGGGTCGGCGTGGACAACGGGGACGCCGTGGGTCCCTGCGAGGCGCGCTCTCGCCGCATCGGGCAATATCCCCAGCGCTGGGTTTTCGTTGTACGGCGGGGCGGCGGCTCGCGGCGCTCCGGATGCCTCGTTCCGGAGAAAGCGAGGATTGTCCGCAAGCCATTCGAGCGCTTGGCGCAGCGGGTGGCTCCAGTAATCGATGATGTACTGCGACCGCAGACGCTCCGGCGTGACGCGGTCCGTGAAAAAGTTGAATGACGCTTGCTGATTTGGATGGATGAGCGCCATTGCAACGGCCGTCGCGGCGGCGGCGGCGGCCGCGACGGCGTAGCCCGCCGTTCGCAGCCGCGCGAAGCGGAGCGCGGAGACGAGCCCCCACGCGCCGAAGGCCGCAAGGAGCGCGAACGGCGCCCAGAGGAAGTGCATATGCCGCCATCCCGTGTAGATGTTGGCGTCCAGAAAAATCACGGAGAGCGCAGGCAGCGCGAAACCGCCGAGCAGCAATAGGCCGAAGCGCAGCCGCGTGTTCCCCAACGCCTCGAGAGGAGCCTTCGCCGCCCGGAACAAGATGAGCGCCCCGCCAACGCACCCTAGGAGCAACGCGAACGGCGGGCTTGTGATCGAAAACCAGACCGGAAGATACTCGGGTGGATAGTCCGTGCTCTGGTAAATCGTCCCTCGAAACAGCGCGGACGGAGTACTGGGGTGATCCGACAAGAGCGTCCACCACTCGACGGCGCGCGCAAGCGGGTTGCTCCACAGGTACGGCAGCAGCGCGTAAGTCGCGACGGCGCTTGATAAGACGAACGCCCCGGTCGTCAGCAGGACGCGCTTGCGCTCCGCCCAACTAGGCGCGAACGCGAAGTCGAGCGCGCGCAGCGCCGGAATCGCCGCGAGCAGCACCGCGCCCATAATGCGAAGGTTCAGAAGGACGCCGACGCCGACGCCCAGCAGAACGAAATCGGCGACTGCGCCCCTCTTGAACGCGCGATGGGCAAGGTAGAGCGCGACGACGAACATCGCCGCAAACGGGATGTCCTGCGCGTTGAAGAACGAATGCGCGTAGAGACGCGGATGCAGCAGGAACGCCAGCGTTGCGAAGAGCGCGAGCAGCCCGTTTCGGAACAAGCGGCGGCCTAGCAGGTAGGCGAAGAGCCCGCCGACGAGAAAGAACAGGTGCGTGAGCAGATGACGCGAGAGGTAGATGTCTCGGGCGTCCCGCAGGCCAAAGACGGGCTCGGCGAAGAGGAGGGGGAACTGGAACGCGCCGCCGTAGAAGTTGTCGTGCTCGGTGGGGATGTCCGCGTGTCCGCCCTGGAGTTGCGCGATTTTCGAGAGGAAGACGCCTCTGTGGTAGGACTCGTCTATCGTTACGCCGTAGTCGTCGAGAACGGCGAGCCCGGCGACGAGAAACAGCGCAAGCGTGAGCAGCGCGCCCCAATGCGGCGCAAGAGCCGCCCGCGCCGCCGCCAACCGCGCGAGGAGACGCGGGCGGGGAAGGTTGCCGGGTAGGATCAAGGCTGTCTCATTGCGCCAAAGTCGGGAGCGATTATACCGCCCCGCCCGCTCATGCCGTAACTGGGCCGAGCAACCCGCGCGCGCCGCTGCGCGGCTGCACCCTCCATCGTAAGGAGAGGGCGGGGGCGGCGCTTTCGCGCCGGGCGGATTCTCGCCTACGCGGGTAGGGCGGCAGGTTATGAACGGCGCGCTAGCGCGGGAGCGCGCCGCGTCCGCGCATTGCGAATCCGACGGCGGCGAGGAGGCCGCCCGCAGTGAGCGTGAGGGTGAGCGCGAGCGCCTGCGCCTCGCCCGTTTGTCCTGTTTGGACGGCTTCGTAGATGGCGATGGGCATCGTGCGGGTGCGCCCCGGTATGCTTCCCGCCACCATCAGCGTCGCGCCGAATTCGCCCATCGCCCTGGCGAGCGCGAGGCTGACGCCGGTCATCACGGAGCGCCGCGCGAGCGGGAGCGTGATGCGCGTGAACACGCTCCATTCGTTTTGCCCCAGCGTTCGGGCGGCGTCCTCCAGCGTATGGTCAACGGACTCGAATCCCGCCTGCGCGGAGCGGATGAGGAAGGGGACGGAGACGGCGAACGCCGCGAGCGTCGCGCCGCTCCATTCGAAGACGAACGAGAAGCCGAACGCGGCGTCAAGCGCGGAGCCGAGGGGAGAGTTGCGCCCGACGGCGAGCAGCAGGTAGTAGCCGAGCACGGTGGGCGGGAGCGCCATCGGGATCAGCGCGGCGGTCGAGAGCAGGCGCTGCGTCCAGCCGCGCATCCGCGAGAGGCCCCATGCGATGGGGACGCCGATCAGCGCGGCGAGCGCCGTGCTCGCAAGGCTCGTCTGCAGGCTCAGGCGCAGCGCATCCCAGTCCACTCGGCGGGTCTCCTCTCATTGCGGCGGCCTACGCCGCGGCGCCGCGGCGCTCGCTCAGCGGAGACCTAGGCATAACCTACCGTCATTCCCGCGTAGGCGGGAATCCAGGCGGCGCGGAGCGCCGCTCCTCTCCTACGCAAGCGCCCCGCCCGCGAAAGCGGGAACCTACTGCCGCTGTGAATTTATGCAAATGTCTCCAGCGGCTGAGCGGCGCGCTCTTTCCGATTATGACGCTCAATGCGGCGGGATGCGCGCCGATGCTTCGCGCCGACGCTCTATCCACGCCGCGGCTAGCAGGGCGAATGCGCCCGGGGATTGTTCCGCGGCTATGCGTTCCTCCGCGCGGGGACTCATTGCCCAAGCGTAAATTCCGTCCTCCAAATGTCCCCTGCGCCGCTGACGAATTGCCCCGTCCGGACGCGGGCGATGGGGTAGGGCGGCAGGGCGGCGACCGCCACGCACTTGTCCTCCAACAGCGCGCCGTTCGCGTGAAAGTCGAACCCGATGTTGTCAAAGCCGCTCGACCGCCGCCCCCGCGGCAAGTCGCTCTCCCGATCAGGAAAGATATGCAGGAAGAAGCGGGACTCCGTTCCGGCGGGATCGCACGGCTCCTGGATGTAGACCAATTCGTCCGCGCCTCCGTTGACAAGGCGGACGTCGTAATGAGCGCGGGCGAGCAACCGCCCCGATTCGACCGCCTGCGTCGCCGCGTCCCGCGCCGCGTCCTCGTCCAAGAATTGCTGATCCCACCGGATGTCGAAATCGGCTATGGGGTAGTCGGGCAGCGCGAGGCGCGCGACGCACTTGTCGTCGAACAGCGCGCCGTGCCCTGCGAATTGGAAGCGGACGACTTCGAAATCGCCGCCTGCTCGCCAGTACGGGAGGTCGGCGGCGTCGGCCGGGTAGATTCGCAGCCTGAAAACCGTGTCCGTGATGAACGACGGAGCGCACGGCTCCTTGACGATGGCCAGCGCGCCGTCTATCCGGCGGAAGTCGAACACGGAGTCGAGGATCAGGTCGCCGTCCGCCGCTTCCGCGTAGGTCGCCCGCAGGTCGTCCTTGCGCTCGAGGGTCAGCATCGTACTGCCGTAGACCTTGAGGCTGTGGACGGCGCGGTCGAGGTTGGCCTCGGACCCGTCCCGCATAACCAACGCATCCGTGGTCGGGCGCAGGGACGTCCGCTCTCTGGATGCGCGCGGCAAAATGAGCGCGTTCTCCTCCAGCGTGTGCCTGCTGTAGTAGCCCGCCGTGTTCGCCTCCGCTACGGAGAAGGGGCGCTCGGCGAGGAGGAGTTCCCATGCTTGCCGCACGGGATGGCTCCAGTAGTCTATGGGGTACTGCGTCCGCAAACGCTCCGGAGCGGCGCGGTCGACGAGCGCGTTGAAATAGACCTGCTCGTTCGGATGGAGCAGCGTCATTGATGCCAGCGCCGCGGCTAGGCCCGCGCCCGCCGCGCCGTAGGCCGCCGTTCGCAGCCGCGGCAAGCGGAGCGCGGAGGCTAGCCATCGCAGGCCGAGTGCGGCCAGCAGGGAGAACGGCGCCCAGAGAAAGTATAGGTGCCGCCACCCGTTGAATGCGTTGGAGCCGAGAAACGCCACGGCGAAGACCGGCAGCGCGAAGCAGCCGACCAACAGCGCCCCGAACCGCAGCCGCGTGTTCCGAAGACCTTTGCCCGCTGCGGCGGCGGCTCCGACGAGGAGGCTCGCCGCTCCGATCAATCCCAAAAGCAGCGCGAACGGGGGCGCCGTGATGGAGAACCAGACAGGGAGATAGTCCGCCGGGAGGTCGGAACTGACGCGAATCGCTCCGCGGAACAACTCGTAGTGCACGTCGGGATGGTTGGCGAGCGTCGTCCACCACTCGACGGAGCGTCCGACCGGATCTGCCCAGAGATGGGGCAGCAGCGCGTAGACGGCGAGGGCTCCCGACAACGCGAACGCGCACGTCGTGACGAGCATTCGCTTGCGCTCCGCCCAATCCCGCGCGAACGCGAAGTCGAGCGCCCGCATCGCGGGGACGGCGGCGAGCAGAACCACGCCCATGATGCGGAGGTGAACGAGCGCGCCGACCGCGACGCCCAACAGGAGAAACGCGGCGACGGTTTCTCGCCGAAACGCTCGGTGCGCGAGGAAGAGCGCAATCATAAAGAGCGTGAGGAACGGAATGTCCTTGCTGTTGAAGAACGCATGCGCGTAGAGGCGCGGATGCAGCAGGAAGAGCGCCATCGCAAGCGGCGGGAGGAGGCGGGAGGCGAACAGCCGGCGCGCGAGAAGGTAGGCGAAGAGCCCTCCGGTCAGGAAGGACAGGTGGGTTAGGAGATGGCGAACGAGAAAGACGCCGCGAAAATGATCAAGCCCAAGCGCTTGCTCGGCGAGGAGCAGCCCCGCCTCGAATCCCATGCCGAAAAACTGATCAATCCGCGTGGGGAGCGCGTCTTCGTCCCCGGTGACGAAACGAACGTTCGCTCTGACGTTCCTCTGCTGCGAGGTCTCGTCCCCGGTTACGCCGTAGTCGTCGAGAACTGCGAGCCCTGCGATCAGAAACAGCGCGAGCGCGAGCAGCGCGGGCCAGTGGGGCGCGAGCGCCCGCGCCGCGTCCGCTCGCAGGATGCGCGGCCCGAAGGCCGGCTGCGAGGAGAGGGTAGGGGGTAGGCGCGTCAACCGATGGCGTTGGCGGCGCGAGAGGGTCGCGCGGCTGGGGCGGTTCCCGTCAGCCGGACTGCTTGCACGTGGAGGCGCACGCCTTCGCGGCGTTGGATCTGCTCCAACGTTGCGAACAGGTTCTGGGCGCGCGGATTCCCGTTTGGGCCGAACATACGCATCAGGCTCTTCGGGGGCTTGCCCGTGACCGCGCCGAGTTCGTCGAACCCGATGACGGCGTTGATGTAGTCGCGCAGCATAATCTTCACCGCCTCCAACTCGCCGTTGAGCAAGCATTCGACGCTCTCTTGCAGCAGACCTTCCCGGAAAGCGGGGTCGCGCCGCGCCCGGGCGCGCACGGTCTCTTTGAAATCCTGGTTAGCGGCATCGCCTTCCTCTCGGCGTCTTCCAGCGGAGCGCGGCTACTCCGCCTGGTAACTTCTCCACCGTGCTTTCGCATGGCGGCCATAGGCGCAATGGTAACTCTTATGGAACTAAATTCGCAAACTAAGGAGCCCCCCATCATTCCCTCGAGCCCTTGCAAAACCTTGCCCTGCCCCAGTAGGTTCCCGCTTTCGCGGGCGATGCGGCGCGTGGGCAGGGAGGAGCGGCGCTCCGCGCCGACTAGATTCCCGCCTGCGCGGTCGGGGCGGTAGGTTATGCAAAGGTCTCTAGGAGGAGAGGGCAGCCGCAAAGCGGCGCTTGCGCAGCGCCTAGATTCTCACGTAGGCGGGGCGGGCGGCGCCGGATTGGTTCCCTCGCCCTACCAGGGAGAGTGTTAGGCGGGCGAATGCGCTTGTTTGAGGGACCTAGCGTGTTATCCGCCCGCGCCGGGCGGCCCTCTCCATCGCGTAGCGCAGGCAGGGGCATGGCCGGACTGGTTCCCTCGCCCTACCAGGGAGAGGGTTAGGGTGAGGGTTGGCGCACCCGTTTGGAGAGTTAGGGGGGAGGATCGGCGGGGTCAATCTCGTCCAGCGACAAGGCTTTGCCCTTCGGCGTTCCCTTTACGCGCACGTAGGAGTCCCACAACGGGCGAACGATGTCGTTCATCATGCCTTTAGGGACGATGATGTCGTGCGTTTTCCCGTTGTCGTCGACGAGTTTGATTTTGTTCGTTTTCAGCGCGTCGGCGTAGAGCAATTGCCCTTGGATCTCCATCGGTTCGCTTGCCGTCGTTTCTTTGGAAGCGCGGAAGGTCGGCATTTCTTTCGCGGGGCGTTCGAGAACCGCCGCGCGCGGTTCCCCGGCTAGTCGGGTTGCGAAGTCTATCTTTTTGATCCGCTCTCCGTCAGGGGCCATTCGTTTCGCCAGACCGAGGAAGTTCCTGCGATAAGCGTCGTCGGGGATGCGTTCCACGATGCTTTCATCAGCGGCGCTATTGAGCATCTCCATGAGTTCAACGAACTCGCCCAACCTGGACGCGATATCCATTCCTATTCCGGGCAGTTCGAGTTGGCGGACCGACGCCGCCAAGCGCAGCGTCACCGCGTAACTCGCCGCTTCTGGGAGTTTCGAGTAGAAGCGGTACGGGTTCTTCGAGGATATCTTCTCCTCGAACGGCTTGCCTTGCTTCAAGTCGTCGATGCGCTGGATGATCTTCAACGAGCCGTCAACGCGAACGGCGACTTCGGATTGGTCCGCCCATCCGTAGCCAATGTCGTCGCCGACGAAGTGCATACGCAGTTCGTCGGGAGCCAGCGCGATGTTTTGGGCTTGGAGGTTGCCCATGAAGAACGCTTGCTCCATAACCTCGCGCAACTCGTGGATGACGGCGGGGTGCGGGTCTTGCGCGAGGGCTTTGGCGGCGACCTTCTCGGCGTCGCGGGGGCGGTCGCAGTTGATGGCGAGCCAGGCGGCGCTGCGGTGGAGGACGGAGCGCCACGGCTCGACGCGCTCATGCTCTTCGAGCGCCTCGATGCCCGCGACCTCGTTGGCATAGGCTTCCTCGTAAAGGCGGCGCGCTTCCTCTTCGTCGCCGCGCCGCTTTGCGAACATGGCGAAGTCCACGCATTCCATAGCCTTGTCGTGCAGGTCGCTTGCGATGCTCATCGTCGCGTCTCCCTGAAATGGGCGACAGGGGCGCCGAACTCGACGACTACGACGTACACGGGGAGTCCGGTTGCGGCGCTCTGGTCGGTTTGCCGCACCTTCTCGTTGACTCTCGCGCTTGTTCTCCTGCCGTCGCCCTGGCGGATGCCTGAAACCTCCAGGCGCGCTTGGTCGGTTCCCGCCGCATCCCCAAGCCAGTAGTCAACCCCGGTATTGATAACCGCACGGCGAAGGACGGCGTATCCGGTCTCTTGCGCCGTCAGCAGGATGGCGATGCCCGCCGCGCCCAGTTCAGCGGCCTCCCTGTCGTCGGCGTGGGTCAGCCGGAGTTGCTCCGTGACGAGCGGCCAACGCAGTTCTTGGCTATCGACGCGCGCGTCGCCTCGGATACGCAGGCGAACGCCAGGGGAATGTCCTTGCGACTCCAAGCACACGCCCGCCGCCTCCGCCAAGTCCCGGCCTTTCGCCGAGGACAGGCCAGGCGCGAAGTTGTCGCCGAGGTCGTTCAAGTCAAGCAATCCTGATCATCTCCCGCAGGGCGGCGCGGCCCGCCAACCGAGCGCGAACGATACCGCATAGGAGCGAGGGCGGTCAAGCCGCGCGGCGCATCACGCCGAGGCTTTGAGCGGGGCGCGGAGGCGGGCGAAGGCTTTCTCGAGCACGTCGCGCAACTCCTCGGCGATTTCGGGGTGCGGGTCTTGCGCGAGGGCTTTGGCGGCGATCTTCTCCGCGTCGCGCGGGCGGTCGCAGTCGAGGGCGAGCGTTGCGGCGCTGCGGTGGAGGACGGAGCGCCACGGCTCGACGCGCTCATGCTCTTCGAGCGCCTCGATGCCCGCGACCTCGTTGGCGTAGGCTTCTTCGAAGAGGCGGCGCGCTTCCTCTTCGTCGCCGCGCATCCGCGCGACGAAAGCGAAGTTCGCCTGCTCCATAGCCGTCTTATGGAGGTCGCTTGCGACGGTCATGGGATCCGCTCCTCAAACCGGGCGGCGGGCTGGCTGAATTCCACGACTGCGACGTAAGCGGGGATACCCAAGAAGTCGCTCCGCATCGTCTGGCGCGCTTTCCGAGGGAAGCGGCTGTTCATCGCCGGTTCGCCGCCTTGCAGGATCCCGGACACCTCGAGTCGCGCGCGCTTCTCCAGTCCCGCGTCGGACTTGTCGCCTAGCCAGTAATCGAAGCCCGACCGCGCATCTTTGCGGGATTGCTCAATCACGGTGTAGTTCGTCTCCCGTTGCATCAGCAACGCGGCGACTCCTGCGGCGCCCCACTCGGCGGCCACGGTAAGGTCAGCCCACCCGCGGCGGGCGATGTCCGTGATAGGCGGCCATCGGAGTTCGTGGCTCGAGTCCACGGAGCCGCTGACCCGCATATCGACATTTTGGGAGTGGCTATTGCGCTCCAAGCACACCCCTGCCGCCTCCGCCATAAAGCCGCCGATGGCCGAGGTGACGCCGGGCGCGAAGCTGTCGCCGAGGTCGTTCAAGTCAAGCAATCCTGATCATCTCCTGCAGTCGGCGCGGCGCGCCCGCCGAGCGCGAACGATACCGCATAGGAGCGAGGGCGGTCAAGCCGCGCGACGGGGCAGAAGCGACGCCTGATCCACGCGCCCGGCGCCGCCCCCCCTCGCTTGATGCGTGGCGCCCCGCGTTGGCGCTACCATTGCGCGCATGACTACGCCAAACCGCACTGCAGACGTCATCATCATCGGCGCGGGCAACGCCGCGCTCTGCGCCGCCCTCGCCGTCCGCGAGGCCGGCAAGTCCGTCGCCGTCCTCGAAAAAGCCCCGGAGCCGATGCGCGGCGGCAACACCTACTTCACCGGCGGCGCCATCCGCTTCGCCTACAACGGGATAGAGGACGTCGTCCAACTCGTCCCCGACCTCTCGCCGGCGGAACTCGACGCGATGGAAGTCGGCTCCTACACGGAGGGGCAGTATTTCGACGACCTGATGCGCGTGACGGAGGGGCTGTCCGATCAGGAGATGGCGAACGCGCTCGTCCGGCAGTCGTCCCCAACGATGCGCTGGATGTACGCGCAGGGCGTTCGGTTCGTGCCGTCGTGGACGCACCAGGCGTTCAAGGTGGACGGCAAGTTCCGCTTCTGGGGCGGCCTCTGTCTGCAGGCCGTCGGCGGCGGCAAGGGCCTCTCCGACCAACTCTTCGAGATCGCCATCGAGCGCGGGGTCGACGTTCGCTACGGGCACGCGGCGATGCGCCTGGAGCAGGACGATTCGGGGCGCGTTCGCGGCGTGACGGCGCAGACGCCGGAGGGGCGCCGCACGCTGACCGGGGAGGCGGTCGTGCTCGCGTGCGGCGGCTTCGAGGCGAACCCGGAGATGCGGGCGCGCTACCTCGGCCCCGGCTGGGAACTCGCCAAAGTGCGGGGCGTCCGCTACAACACGGGCGACGGCCACCGCATGGCGTTCGAGGTCGGCGCGCAGGCGTTCGGCCACTACAGCGGATGCCACGCCGTCGCGTGGGATCTCAACGCGCCGCCCTTCGGCAACCGCTCGATCACCGACCTCTATCAGAAGCACTCCTATCCGTTCGGCCTCATCGTCAACGTTCACGGCGAGCGGTTCGTGGACGAGGGCGCCGACTTCCGCAACTACACCTACGCCAAGTACGGCAAGCAGATCCTCTTCCAGCCGGAGCGCGCCGCCTTCCAAATCTTCGATCAGAAAACGCTCCACCTCCTCCGCGACGAGTACCGCATTCCGCAAGCGACGAAGGGCGAGGCGAGCACGCTTGAGGAACTCGCTTGGCAACTGGGCATCGACCCTGAGGGGCTGGCGCGGACGGTCGCGCAGTACAACGCGGGCTGCCGTCCGGGCGCCTACAACCCCACGGTCTTGGATGGCGTCCATACGCAAAACGTGCAGCCGCCGAAGACGAACTGGGCGCTCCCGATAGACTCGCCCCCCTACGAGGGCTACGCCGTGACGTGCGGCATCACCTTCACGTTCGGCGGCCTCCGCATCGACCGCCGCGCGCAGGTTATGGACACCGCCGACAACCCCATTCCCGGCCTCTACGCGGCGGGCGAGATCGTCGGCGGCCTCTTCTACCACAACTACGCGGGCGGGGCGGGGCTGATGCAGGGCTCCGTGTTCGGCAAAATCGCCGGCGCCTCCGCGGCTGCGGATGCGGGGTAGGGGGCGATGGAGGATCGGAAGGTTCCCGCTTCGCGGTCAGGGCGAGGCCGCTTGGGGTACTGCCGGGCCCCAGTAGGTTCCCGCTTTCGCAGGAATGACGTGGCCCCGGGGATTAATTGGAGCGCATCCGCGCTTGCGCGGATGCGCTATGGTTGGCGCCATGCATCGCTTCTCCACTCACGGATTGATCGAGCCTTGCGTCTACATCCTCGCCAGCAGGCGTAACGGAACGCTCTACGTCGGCGTGACTTCCGACATCGCCCAGCGCGTTTGGTTGCACAAGAACGGCGCATACGATGGTTTCACGAAGAAATACGGCGCGCGAGACCTCGTCTGGTATGAGTTCCACGCCGCGATGGACGACGCCATCCGAAGAGAGAAAGCGATCAAGAAATGGAACCGCGCATGGAAGGTCGCGCTTATTGAGAAGGCGAACCCCGAATGGCGCGACCTCTACCGAACGCTGCGCTAGCGTGGCGGCGCGCAAGCGCCGCTCCACTCACGCCCCGGGGCCACGTCATTCCCGCGTAGGCGGGAATCCAGTCGGCGCGGAAGCGCCACCTCTTGGGGGAAGAGGAGCATGGCTACGCGGGCGATGATGAGGCGCCGGGGCGCCGGAAAGGGCGGTCGCCTGCGACGGCCTACGCGGGTTCATGGATTCCCGCCTACGCGGGAATGACGGTAGGGGTTTCCTGGATTCCCGCCTACGCGGGAATGACGGTCATGGGGTAGGCGAGGGAATCAATCCCGCGCCGCCTTGCGCGCGTAGCGGATCCGCCGCGCGGGGCGCGCAGCGTAGCGGCGGGCGCGTCAGACGCCGACGCGCCCGCACTGGTAGGGGATGTCCGTGCAGGCGCCCACCTTCTTGCACGCGGCATGCAGCCGCTCGAGGTAGACCGCGAACTCTTCGGGCTCCATCCCGGCGCACTCATCCACCTCGGGCATCGAGTCTTCGTCCCCGTTGATTACCAAGTTCCCGTCGTCGTCGTACTTGGCGGAGAACTCGTCCTCGATGAAGTACTCGACCATAACCTCCAGCGCGTTCTGCAGCGAGGCCATCTCCGCCTCCGTGTAGTCGGCGACAGGCTTGACGAGCAGCGATTCCGCGTCGGCCCACTCCTGCGCGCCAATAGCGGCGTGTTCCGCCATCTTGGCGCGGCCATCGCTAGGCGAGGGGAAGTCCCGTTCCATTTCCTCGATGCCCATCTTGACGCTGTTCGCGCAGAGCATGGCGTACCGTCCGCACGCCTTGTAGACGACGGCGTGCTCCTCCTCTGTGAATTCCGGCCTCCCGTTCATCGTTCGCCTCCTTGCGTTCGCCCTATGGGGCGCACCTCGCGAACGAGGCTAAGCGAGGGGCGCGCGATTGCGAAAGGGGGCGATGTCGCAGCCCGGAATTAGGCGCCGGCGCCGCGCAGCAGCCGCCTAACTGCGTCCTCGACGGCGCGCCCTTCGTCGGATGCGGCGAGCCACCGCCGCAACTCGCGCCGGGCGACCGTGGAGGTTAGGCGGGGACGCGCATCCTGCAGCGCGGCAAGTAGTCGCCCCGCGCCTTCCGCAGCCGCCTTGCCCGCGTCGGCGACCGCCGCATGCCGGCGGCGACGGGGGTCGAACCGAGGGATGGGGAGTTTCCAGAGATGCTTTTGGAGGTCGCGCGTCTTCCCCGACCAGTTGGGCGTGGTGTATTTGTTGACGTCTAAGGCGAGCGTCTCGCTGTTGATAATAGCGAGCAAGTAGTTCACTTCCTGCAGGTTGCGGCAGGCGACCCAGAACAGTTTCGTGTCAACGATGGCTTCGTCATCGAGCAGCAAAGCGGCTGTGGGCTGGCCTGCGCTCGTGTAGACGATGCGGAGCGGATTGCCGTTCGGGTTCCGCCGCCAATCTAATTGGTTTTGAAGGGCTTTGTGGTAATTCATCCGCCCCAGCAATGTTCGGGCGTTGCCCTTCGTCTTGACGTCGTCCCACATACTGCTAACGAGGCGCCAGCGCGCCCGCATGCGCTCGTCCAGCACCGCCAAGTTGACGCCGCCAACGCCGGCAGGGTCGGCGGGCAGTTGCGTGTCTCCCCGTTTCAACGGCAAGAGCGCTTTGGTGGGGGCAAGGACCGTGTAGGGCGCAATCGTCTCGCCGAGGTAGACGTCGAAGAGGTGAATTCTCTCGTAGGACTGGTCGGTGAGTTCGGAGAGGTCGAAGTCCTTGTGCTTGTCGTTGCTGCGTATGCGCGGGTTGACCGTGACCAGCGGGACGGCTTGCATAATCGCGGAACTCTCGATCTCTTCCACGCAGATGAGGCGGCGGGGCCAGATGTCCGCGCCTCTGAGGGAAGTTTTCGCGTAAGGGGAGACGGGCGGCGCGGATGTGTCAATGATCGGGACAGGTTCGCGCCGCACGTCGGGCGAGCCCGCGCTTCCCAGCCAGCGTTCCGCTTGCCCGGCCAACGGGCTCGCCTTCTCGTACTCTCCGGCCCGCTCCGCAAACGCGACGGACGCTGGCATGGGAAAGAAGGTGTTCGGCTCCAGTCCTTCCAAGTCCCACGCAGTCTTGTAGGAGAAGCGGACGGCGAGGATGCGGGTGTTGCCCGGCCCGCCGGAGGTTGACCTCCACTCTCCCGACCTCCACTTGGCGTGCTGCCCCGACTGCAGTGCGCTGTGGGGCATCACGAATCCGATGAGTCCGCCGTCCCGCAGGTAGAGGTCAACGCATCGGGCGAAGAAGAGGCAGGCCGCATCCTGGTTGGCGGCATCCTTCCCGCCCACCCAGATGCCGTACTCCGCCTTGCTCTGGCGCTCCAATTCGGAGCGGAGCGTGTCGTTGGTTTTGTTGTAGGTGATCCACGGCGGATTGCCGATGAGAACGTCCACTTTGCTGCGGGTGAGGATGAGGGGGCGGAGGAGGTTGCGCGCGTAGTAGGCCCAGATGTGGTTGCGCCCTTCGTCGCGCAGGCGGCGCATCATTGCGGCGGCGCGCTCCATCACGCGGCGCTCGTCGTCGCTCATCTCGTGCGCGTCAAGCGCGGCGACTGGGTCGCCGCCCGATTCGACCGTGCGGGAGAGGTCGTTCATCAGTCGGTCGAAAGCGTCGGCGCGGTCAACGAGGCTGCGCGGGAACACGATTTCCGAATTTTTGCCGTCGTCCAGGGGGATTCGCACCTCGTTTTCGGCGATCATATCGCCGGCGCGGAAGCGGAGGAGGAGGGAGTCGCCGAGGTAGACGGGGACGGAGACGTCGGCGTTGCCGCCTTCCTGCGCGACGGCTTCTATGGCGGGCTTGGCGGCGAGCGCCCACGCGGAGCGCGCGAGGTGGACGGCGACCGGGTGGACGTCGATCCCCGTCACCGCGTCCATAAGCCGGTCGAGCGTCTCGCGGGGCGGGAGGCCGGCGCGGTTGGCGGCGGCGATGAAGCGCGCCGTCAACTCGGCGATGAATGTCCCCGATCCGCAGGAGGGGTCAAGCGCGCGCTGCTCCAGCGGGTCGGTAACGAGTTCCTCGATCATCGCGCGGGCGAGCCACTGCGGGGTGTAGTACTCGCCGAGTTTGCGGCGCTCCTCGGCGGGGATGACGGTCTCGTAGAGAATCGCGGCGACGTCGGACGGGGCGTTGCGCCAGTCGAATCTCGCGGCGCGGAGGGCGATGTCGCGCGCGACCTGCTCGCCGCCGACCTCGATAGGCCACGCGAAGAAGTCCGACTCGATGACGCCCTGCAGGCCAACGTCACTGCGGAATCTGCCGCCGCGCAGCAGGTCGGCGGGGTCGGTTTCGGCGCTGCGGCGGACGTCGATGCCGAACGACGCCTGCACGATGATTCCGGTGATGATGCTGAGGTAGGTGTGGCGCAGGAACAGCGCGTCGAGTTCCTCGGTCGAGCGGGAGAGTTCGCCGAGCGCGGTCGTGAGGAGCGTCCTCCAGAGGCGCTGTTTGACGGCGATCGTCTCCGCCGTCTTGGGCGACCGCTCCGCCTCCTCCTTGAGGCTGCGAAGCGCCGCGATCTCCCGCTCCCACGCCGGGCTGCGGGGCGAGAAGTAGTTGGGGATGTTCTCCCGCGCGGGGGGCTCATTCTCGAATGAGGAGAGCGCCATGTCGCGCAGCCACTCGTAGAGGGCGCCCCCCCGGTCGGCGGACTCCAGGGTGAAGGAGTAGGGGGGAGCGGTTCGGACGGGGCCCATGCCGCGCCACCGCAGGAGCCAGCGCTTGCCGTCGGTGAGGACGCCCATCCGGGTGACGCCGCTCGCCGCGTGGGCTTGCTCGAGGTAGTCGTCGAGTTGGGCGACGTTGTCGGGGTCGGGGACCATTCCGGCGGGAACGCCGATCCTGCGCTTGACCTCGATGTAGGCGTTGAGCGCCGTGAGGTCAACGGATTTCGCGGAGCCGGGCGCGGGCGCGACCTCCTCCGCGATCATGCCGGACTCGACAAGCCCCGTGATCGTGAGGAAGTTGCGGACGGCGGAGGTGATGTTGGCCTCCGGCTCGTAGTCGACGTGCCGGCGCAGCAACTCGGCCGCAGCCTCTATGCAGCGGGGATCGTCCATTTTCGGCTGATTCGTCATGCGCGCATCCGCTCTCGCTCAAGCCTCTCTCGCGTTGGCTCAGGCAACTGATCGCAGGCTATCGTAAAGCGGCGGGCGCGAATAGGGAAGGGGGGGTTGTCATAATTCGCCCTCACCCTAGCCCTCTCCCGCCCAGCGGAGACATTTGCATAACTCAGGCACTCCAGTAGGTTCCCGCTTTAGCGGGCAGGGCGAGGGCGCTACGTAGGAGAGGAGCGGCGCTCCGCGCCGCCTGGATTCCCGCCTACGCGGGAATGACGGTAGGTTATGCAAAAGGTCCCTTCTGGGAGAGGGCAGCCGCAAAGCGGCGCGCGCGGGTGTTGCGTCATTCCAGCGCGGTCGGGTAGGGCGCGGCGCCTAGCGGCGCGGGTCGGAGGCGAAGGCGTGGTAGTGGTTGCCCTTGGAGACGGCGGGCATGCCGCGCACCGCGGTCTCCCACGTCTCGCCGGCGTCCTCCGACCAGAGCAGGTCGCCGTGGGAGGTGGCCGCGAAGACTTGCGTGACGTCGCCCGCCTCCTCCAGCGTCATCGCCTCGACGCTCGCCGTGAACTTGTCCTGCAGCCCCGGAGCGGAGACGACCTCCCACGTTTCGCCGGCGTCGCGGCTGCGGGAGATGCGCGTTTCCGCCGTCCCGTTGCGATGCCACGCGCCCGGGCTCTCTTGCCCGGACGTCACGAGCATCAGCGAGGGGTCGCTGGGCTTGTAGACGAGTTGGTCGGGATAGCCGCCGAACTCGCTGCCTCTGCTGAACACGTTGTCCCACGTCGCCCCATCGTCGCGGGAGAGCCAGAGGCCCATTCCGCCGGTCACGAACATGCGCTCCGGCTGCGCCGGGTTGGAGACGAGCCGGTGCACGTCGTTGTACATGCCCGGAATCTCCGCGAACGCATCGCCGCCGTCGGGGGAGCGGTAGAGGCCGCCCTGCTCGATGCTCGCGTAGACGACGCGCGGGTCGTCCGGGTGAAAACCGATGTGCTTGAGGTGCGCGACGTGGGGCGGAGCGGGGAAGCGCCAGGCGTCCGTCTCTTGCGCACGGAGCGCGGGCTTCTCCGTCCACGTCAACCCGAGGTCGGCGCTGACGAAGAGATGCGCGGGCTCCGTGCCGGCGTACACGAGCGTTGCGCCGTCCGCCTCCGCGACGGAGATGCTGTAGACGTTCGGCTGCGTCAGGCCGAAGTCGCGCTTCTCCCACGTGTGGCCGTCGTCCTCGCTGGCGTGGATGCCGCCATGCTCCGCGCCGCAGAACCAGACGCCGCTCTTGGGGTCTTGCGCGAGCGCGTGGACGTGCATGCCCTCCAGCGTCCGCTCCGTCGCCGTCCAGCCCGCCGCGCCGCGGACGACGCGGACGACGCCGTCGACCGTGCCGATGAGCGCCTCGTCGCTCGGCGCGTCCGCCGTCAGGACCGTCGCGCCTCCGCCGTGGGACACTGCGATTGTCATAGGGTTCCTCCTTTGCTCCGCGCTGTTTTCTCTGCCCTCACCCCGGCCCTCTCCCGCCGAGCGGGAGAGGGAGTCAGGGCGGTCTGCGCTTCCGCGTATCTCACGCCGCCCCGCGGCGGAGATCTCAAGCGCAGACCGCTCCGCTAGCGCTCGATCCGCCGCTCTTCCAGCACCTCGACCGCGTACTCCGTGTCGTACTCCGCCGGCATCGGGACCTGGCGCGTGAGTTCGATGTTCTTATGCGTCCGCGTCGACTCGTTGATCGCGAGGCCGACCTCCAGCGTCGCCATGCCCCACGCGCCGCTGTGGTAGACGGGCCGGCCGAGCCGGACGGCGTTGTAGAGTTCCTCGAGTTCCTGGTCGCGGTGCAGCGGATCGGAGTCGACAATGAGTTCGACGAGGCCGTCGTCCGTGTACTTGTAGAGGCCGTCCGGCCCCTGCCGCAGTTCGCCCCGCTCGCAACTCACGAGAACGATGCCCAAGTCGTTGGGCTTCCACTTCTCCGGGCCGCGCTCGCTGCGGAATATCCGGCGCTCCGCCTCGCCGCCGATCCGCAGCGAGAGTTTCTCCTCGTCCTCCGGGCGCGTGCCCGCCGCCATCGCCTTGCGGATCGCGTTCCGCTCGTCCGGCGTGTAGCGCGTGTTCGCGTCGCCCCACGGCACGAGTTCCGACGCGACGAAGTAGCCGTAGCCGTTGTGGATCGCCACGCCCGTCACGCCGCTCTCGAACTCCATGAACGCCGCGTAGTAGCCCGGGATGGAGCGGTACGGCATCCACTGGCCGTAGGCGCCGCGAACGCTGCTCGCCATGCCTCCGGCGATGAGGCGAATCGTGTCGATCTGATGCGGCGTCTGCCGGTAGACGAGCCCGCCGCCTTGCTCAGGGTCGAGTTCGTCCGCCGTGCGCGGGCGTATCACCCAGTCGGTGTAGGCGATGGCGTTGACGGCGCCGAGCCGCCCCATCTCCCCGGACGCGACGATCTGGCGCATGAGGCGGACGTGGGGCATAAAACTCTGCGTGTGGCCGGCGACGAGTTTCACGCCGTTGCGCTCGCACGCCTCGACCATCTCCTCCGCCTCGCGGATGTTGAGCGCCATCGGCTTCTCGACGACGACGTGCTTGCCGTGGTTGGCGGCGAGCACGGTCATCGGCGCGTGAAAGCGGTTCGGCGTGGAGATCCAGACCGCCTCGACGTCCGGGTCGGCGACGAGCGCCTCCGCGCTGTCGTAGACGCGGGCGGTTTCGTAGCGCGCCTGAAAGCGCTGGCGGACGTCCGGGTCCACGTCGGCGCCTGCGAACAGATCGATGTACGGCGCGCGCTCCATCGGGGGCAGCATCTCCGCCGCCCCGACCCCGACGCCGATCACGCCCAACTTCAGCGGCTTGGCCTCTACCGTCGTCATGCGTTCTCCTCCTGGGTGACCCTCACCCTAGCCCTCTCCCAGAGGGAGAGGGAATTTTGTCGGCGCGACCGACCCTCACCCTAACCCTCTCCCAGAGGGAGAGGGAATTGCCGTCATTCCCGCGTAGGCGGGAATCCAGACGCGGCGCGCTGCGCCGCCCCCGCCCTCTTCCTCTGGGAGAGGGCGCCGCGAAGCGGCGGGTGAGGGTTGCCCCTGCGTCCGACCCTCACCCTAGCCCTCTCCCAGAGGGAGAGGGAATTTGCTGTCATTCCCGCGTAGGCGGGAATCCAGACGCGGCGCGCTGCGCCGCCCCCGCCCTCTCCCTCTGGGAGAGGGCGCCGCGAAGCGGGGGGTGAGGGTTGCCGGCGCGCTCTGTCATTCCCATAGCAAGTCGTCCGACCCTCACCCTAGCCCTCTCCCAGAGGGAGAGGGAACTTGGCGGCGCGGGGCCGGCCGAATGCCCCTAGGTTACCGCAGAGCGCGTGGTCGCCCCCGGCGTCCCACTCTATCAGCCCGGACGGGCGCTCGTTCGGTTGGGTGTCATGGCTCCGCCTCCTTCCAGGTTGGCTAGGCTAGCCCGATTATGGCCGATGCATGGCGGGGCGCGCTAGCGCTGCGCGAACGCATCAGGCGAAACGACGACGACGGGCGCGCGCAAGGCGCGAATGCCGCGTATGGGGTAGGGCGCCTACGCCGCCTGATCGCCGCGCTTGTGCGTCGCAACCCACGCGCCGTGCTCGCGGGAGATGTGCATCTCCGTTCTCTCGACGAGCAATTTCATCGGATCCGTCGCCGTCGCGTAGTCGCCCGCCCTTCCGAGGAACAGGTATTTCTCGTGCTTCAACGCCTCGGCGGTCGCGCGGTAGCGGAGCCAATCCCTCTGGAATTGGATCAGGTGCTGCACGCCCTCAAGGACGACGATAATGACGCCCAATATGGCGGCGCTCCACCTGCCGACAACTACGCCCTGGTCCGACCACAGGAAACCCGTGGAGAACGGGATGAGCGCGCCCGCGACGATGACGACGATTTTCAGCGCCGCGTGCCAGAATTTGTTGCTCGCGCTTTTGCGGTCGTACCAGGCGATCTGGTCGTCTAGCCGTTCGTATGTTTGGTCCGATGTCACGCTATTTCCGTTTGCTTTTGTCAAGCAATTCCTTCAGATGGTCCGGGTTCCATGCGCGGCAAGGAACCTGGATCTGTTTGAGGTAGGGCGGGAGAGTCGGGTTCGCGACGCCGTTTAGCGCCATTGCGATGATCACGTTCTTTGCCCGGACGCTCCTCACGAGTTCCCAGTGAACCCACTCGCTCTGGTGAGTCGTCTTACCCACCAAGCACACGGTCACCGACGAGCGCTTGATCTTCTCTCCGATGACGCTCTTGACGCGTCCGGCGTCCTTGCTCTCTATGGGCGCCCGGACCGACTCGTCGTATGCCTCCAACTCGTGGTTCGGGTTCTGGATGACCCCGCGCAAGCCGTTGACTTGGGCGATGTCTTCGTAGACGAAGCTGAGGAACACGCGCTTTTTCGGTTGGGTTGTCATGGCGCCGCCTCCTTCCAAGGTTGGGCTAGGCTAGCCCGATTATGGCTGATGCGTCAACCCGCGCGCGCCGCTTCGCGGCTGACCTCTCCCGCCGCCGGGAGAAGGCGGAGGCGGCGCTCGCGCGCTTTCGCGGCCGGCCGGGCGCGCTAGCGCTGCGCGAACGCATCAGGCGAAACGGCGACGTCGGGCGCGCCTCGCAGGATCGCCGCGTCCAGAGTGACGAGCGGAACGCCCAGCGCCCGCGCGCAGACGACGAACTCCGCGTCGTAGGCGGTGAGCCCGCATGCCAACGCCGCATCCAAGACGGCTTCGCCGTCAACGGCGTGGATGCGGTCGCCGAGCGCGGCGAGGGCGTCGGCGTTCGCTTCCATCGCCTCGTCCAGAGGCATCCCGTCCCGACGGATGAAGCCTAGCAGCGTGTTCCGCAACTCGCTGACCGCAATGAGCGGCGCCGCCCACTCGGGGTCGCGCTCATGCGCCCGCGCGCCGGGTTCTCCGTCCATCGCAAAACTCACGAGGACGTTCGTATCGACCACGATCACCGGCGGCGGCCTTCCTGGATCAGCGCCTCAATGCGTTCCGGGCTGAGGTCTATCCCTCCCCTGGCGTCAATCGCCGCGCGCCGCTTCCGCGCCCGCTCGCGGAGTTCCTCCTCGCTGACGGGTTCGCGGGGGACGGAGGGGATAGCCGTCGCCGTAGGCGCGGGTTCGGCGGAGACGGACGCGGCGAGCCTGAAGAGGATCTCGCCGTTCACGCTGCGGTGGTTGGCGCGGGCGGCGTCCTTGATGCGCTGATGGACTTGCTCGGGGACGCCGCGAAGGGCTACGTTCGGCATAGCGAAGCCTCCTCTCGTTGCTAGGGGAATGATAGCATACGAGCGGCGCGATGACGAAAGGGCTTCCGCGCGCGCTCGTCGCCGCGCCTGCTGGATTCCCTCTTCGCGGGCAGGCAACCCTCACCCGCCGCTTCGCGGCTGCCCTCTCCCAGAAGGAGAGGGCGGGGGCGGCGCTTTGCGCCGATCTGGATTCCCGCCTACGCGGGAATGACGGGGCGGGTAGGGCGAATTCTTGCCCACGCGGGCAGGCAACCCTCACCTGCCGCTTCGCGGCTGTCCTCTCCCAGAAGGAGAGGGCGAGAGCGGCGCTATCGCGCCGACTGGATTCCCGCCTACGCGGGAATGACGGGGTGAGGCGAATTCCCGCCTTCGCGGGCAGGCAACCCTCACCCGCCGCTTCGCGGCTGCCCTCTCCCAGAAGGAGAGGGCGGGAGCGGCGCTTGCGCGCCGACTGGACCCCGCCTAAGCGGGCAGGGCGGGGTGAGGCGAATTCCCGCCTACGCGGGCAGGGCGGGGTGAGGCGAATTCTCGCCCACGAGGGCTAAGGCGCGACGCAGTTCGATTCCCTCTCCCTCTTCTGGGAGAGGGCTAGGGTGAGGGCGGTTCGCGCGCGCGAGATGAGCATAGCGGCTAGGCCGCCATCGCCGTCGTGGAGGTCATCGGGCGGAACTCCATGCCGGCGGGGGACTCCGCGCGCTCGGCGCCGGGCGCGGTCTCCTCAACCTCGACCCCCGGCGGAGGCGCGTACTCGCCGCGCCAGCCCCACTCGACGCCGACGCGGTTCAGCCGCGCCTCGAGGACGCCCCGCTTGCGGCACTCGGCGATGAACGCGTGGAACCAGCTCTTCACCTTGCTCTTGGCCTCGGACGGAGTCCGCCCGTAGGCGGTGAGCCCGAGTTCCCTGAGCCGGGCGGCGAACACCTCGCCGTCCCCACGCTCCTCAATGGAGAGCACGGTTTTCACGACGACTTCCTTGTCCACAATGCACCTCTTGCGCGGTTGCGCCGCGACTTGGCCAACTTGCTACGCATCCATTTCAAATAGGCAATGTCCATCGTAGGCGGTTATATACGCAATGTCAATAGGTTGGGCGCGCCATCCGCCCCGCGCCGTTCGCCGCGCCGGCAACTTTTCTCCATCGCAATGGAGAGGGCGACGTCCGGCGACGCCCCGCGCGCGACGGCCACCGCCCCACCGCCCCCATCGTAGGCGGTGACGACGGGAGCGCGCAAGGCGCGAATGCCGCAGGGCGGCGCGGCGAGCAGGAGCGGATACGTGCGACATGCGGTATACATATTGTAAGGGGATTCTACTACTGAGATGGGTGCTTCCATTCGTAAATGAGAACCTCATACAAGATTATGAATACAGGATGTGACACTTTACGGATGCGGTTACTGCTACCGATGGTGTATACTAGTGAACGAGGTTCGGATAGGAGCCGAACCTCACCGGATAGAAGCCCATGCTGGCCAGAGACTCCGGACACCCCCGAACCATATATTCAAGGGTATGCTAGGGGCAAGGACGAGGTCGACGTATCGCTGGCGAGCAAATCCGTGGGGCACGAGGTGACTTGTGGGCAACATCGAACGCGAAATCGCCGAAGCGGTGGCCAGGCGTTTTGCCCCTAAAACCCGCCTGTCCGCCGATGGTGAGTCGGTTGAGGCCGTCGGCATCAACGAAGCCGAGTGTGAGATGATCGCAGCCTTCACCCAAAAGGCTGCGGCTGAGGCTCACGCCAAAGCTATGAGGAACGCGCTGAGGACTACTCTGGGGAACGTGAGGTCTAAGAACCTCACCGTCAAGTTCAAGTAGCCCGGCGACATCCATGGGGATCGCGACAAGGGAGAGAATTCGCTCTCCCTTGTTTTCGCATTCATCCTACCTGATGCTGATCGGCGTCGTCTGCTCCACCAGTTCCATGGGGACATGCCACCACACTTGCCAGCTCAGGCTGGGCTTTAACGTGGCCTCCACGCCGTGAGCGTTCGTTTGCACGTAGATCTTCTTCTGCTGCTCCCACTCGTCCGCTTTCAACCCTCTCAGGTGCCGGATGTCCACGTAGCTCACCGTGTAGATGTGAGTCCTGCCCTGCTGGTTGTCGGTCTTCCTGTAGGGAACGGCGATGATGTTGGCTGTTCGGGTGTTCAGGTAGTCTGTGATTTTCTGGAGGTCTCCCTCGAACCGCCCATGCCGGTGTCCGGACAACTTCAACTTCTTCTCCCTGCCCTTCCTCCCTCCTATGATTTCCCCCGACTTGATCTGCAGGGCGTGGACGTCGCCATTGGTCCTGACCTGGATGTCGGCTTTGTCGTCATGTCCCCGCTCTCTCCACAGGACATGGTGCTGGGCTTGCGTGTCCGCCTTGATCGCGGCGACGATGAGTTCCTCTTGCTGCCACCCCAAGCAACGCCCGCCTGAGAACAGGTCATGGAACTTCCGCAAGCCTTGCTGTTCGAAGTGTTGGAGCATTCTGGGCGTTAGGCGGTACATGCCTGCCTCCTGCTTGTGTCTAGCCACTTCTCGGCGAAGTGGACGTACTCAGGGTTGAGTTCGATGCCGAGGAATTCTAAGCCAAGTTCCTGCGCGACGACGCACTCCGACCCGGAGCCTGCGAACGGCGCCAAGACGCTGCCGCCTTTCCCGTTGACGCGGGAACGGATGAGGCGTTTGGTCAGTTCCATCGGCTTTTGGGTAGGGTGCTTCAGGATTTCGTGCCCGTTGCCGCGGTGGAATTCGAGCGACTGCGGAGGGAACACGCCGCCGCCGCAGGTGTAGCAGAGGAACCACCGCTCGACGCGGCCTGCCCCGCCGGCAAGGGCGGGCACTTTGATCACGTCTCGCGGGAGCGCCCCGTTTTCGTGGGCGTTGTAGATAGTCCGGCGCGCCCGCCCGTTCGCGTTGAACCTGGACGCGGTCTCCTTGCGCTCTTTGCCGGCGGCGGAGCGGAGGAACGGCTCGGTGTAGGGCTCGCGTATCTGGTCGACCTCCAGCGCGGGGCGGCTTGTGCCGGGCCCCCAGAGGCAGAGGATGGATTCGTGCGAGCGCTGCCAGAACTTGAGCGCGGGGACGGTCTTGTTCGTGTAATGCCACACGAGCCAGCGCTGCTCTTCGATGGGGTAGACGGCGGCCACGCGGGCGAGGATCTCCGGGAAGCCGTAGACGTAGAGGACGCCGCCGGGGGCGAGGCGCGCGAAGCACGCGGCGATCCACTCCTGCGTCCATTCGACGTATGCGGGGAGGGGCATCAGGTCGTGGTTGTTGCCGAAGTTCTTGCCGATGTTGTAGGGCGGGTCGGCGATGATGACGTCGAATCGCCTGTTGTCGGGGAGTGAGCGGAGGACGTTGAGGGCGTCGCCGTGGATGACGGCGTTGGCCGTAGTTGGGGGCGTATGGGGTATGGGGCGCTCGCGGCGCGCGGCGCTCTCCCTTCGGAATGAGGCGGGGCGCATGGCGCTCTCCCTTCGGAATGGGGCGGGCTGCCCGTTGAGCGCGAGTTGGGGCGTGTCGCGGCGGACGGGCGGCGTCGCCTTGCTGGTCGCCATAGCCTACTCCTTGCGGCGCTGGGTATGCAAGCGTTGTAGCAATCGCGCGGCGCATGGCGCAAGGGGCGGGTGTCCGATTGGTGGGGGGGACCCTCACCCCCGGCCCCTCTCCCGGAGGGAGAAGGGGGATTGGGGCTGCGCGGCGGGGCGAGCGCGCGTAGGCGGGTAGGGTAGGGTGCGGCGCAGTTTGATTCCCTCTCCCTCTGGAGACCTTTGCATAACTCCTCGACATCGCGCACAATTGGCCGCAACACACCCCAACGCCAGGAGATTGCTATGCATCGCAAGACCAGCGAACCCTCCTTCATCGACGTCCTCGTCCCCGACCACATCGGACGCAACGACCAACTCGACCGCATCGACGAGATGATCGATTGGCCCAAAGTCGCCAAGCAGGTCAGCGGCCTCTACGCATCCACTGAAGGCCGCCCCGCCTACCCGCCCCTCACGATGGTGAAAATCATCATCCTCCAACAGTGGTATGACGCCTCGGACGTCGCGATAGAGGAGGCGGTGACCGACCGGCTGTCGTTCCGCCGGTTCGCGGGGCTCACGCTCCAGGACGCGGTTCCCGACCACTCGACGATCAGCCGCTTTCGGAAAGCGGTCGCGGAGCGGGGGCTCGCGCGTCGGCTGTTCGAGGAGGTGGGCCGCCAGTTGGAGAAGAAGGGGCTGCTGGTGAAGAAGGGAACGCTGATCGACGCGTCGGTGATCGAGGCGCAGGCGCGTCGCCCCGGGTCGGAGGCGGGCGCGGGGAGCAAGACGGACCCTGACGCCGCGTGGACGCGGAAGGGGAAGAAGTCGCGCTTCGGCTACAAACTGCACATCGGGATGGACGGCGTCTCCGGGCTGGTTCGCGGAGTGGAGTTGACGCCTGCGAACGTTGCGGATACGGACGTGGCCGACGCGCTGATCATGGGCGATGAGGAAGCGGTGTACGCGGACAAAGCGTATGAGTCGAAGGAGCGCCGGAAGCGGTTGCGCGCGCGGGGGATCAACGACCGGATCATGCATCGGTCGCACAAGAACCAGGATGAGTTGCCGTACTGGCAGCGGAGGCGGAATGCGCTTGTGTCGAAGGTTCGGGCGCCTGTCGAAGGGGTGTTTGGGACGCTGAAGCGGAGTTACGGGTACTGGCGGACGCGGTACATAGGGTTGGAGAAGAATGTCGCGGAGGCGATGTTCAAGGTTATGGCGTACAACTTGCGGCGCGCGGACGGGTTGTGCGAGGCGCGGGGCGCCGCGATTGCGTAGGGGGTAGTGCGTCCGTTTGGGGTAAGAGGCCCTGCGGAGCCCCGAAAACGGGGCGAGCAGGGAGGGATGAGGGCGGCCTATGGGGGGCTAGACGGGGCGAAATGGCCATCGGAGCGGCGCGGAACTGCCCAATCGCGCGAAACGCTCAGTTATGCAAAGGTCTCCTCTGGGAGAGGACGCCGCGCAGCGGCGGGTGAGGGTTCGGGGAACCACCCGCGCGCCTCGGCCCCTCTCCCAGAAGGGACCTTTGCATAACTCAGGCGCTCCAGTAGATTCCCGCTTTCGCGGGCAGGGCGAGGGCGCTACGTAGGAGAGGAGCGGCGCTTGCGCGCCGACTGGATTCCCGCCTACGCGGGAATGACGGGACCGGGGTGGGTTGCGCTTTCGCGGTCAGTGCGAGGCGCCGGTGGATTGATGGGGACGGGGCGCGGGGCGCCTGTCATGGCGCTTCGCGCCGCCTGGATTCCCGCCTACGCGGGAATGACGGTCATGGGGGGTTCCCGCCGGCGCGGGCTTGCCCGACTCCCTCTCCCGCTAGGCGGGAGAGGGCAGGGTGAGGGGACAACCAGAAGGGGGCGGCGGCCCAGCGAGCATTGCTCGGGGGAGGAAGGCCGCCGCCCCTAGGGGAACGCTTACGATCCGCTCGCTTCGGCGAGCGCCGCGGCCTTGTTCGCCGCGTAGACGCTTCGGGCGACGGGCACGTAGCCCGACTCCGACGTCAACTCGTAGCCGTTGTCCATGTAGTACTCGACGAACGCCTGCACCTCGGGCCGCCCTAAACTCTCCGTGTTCACGTAGATGAAGAGCGGACGCGACAGCGGCGAGTACGATCCGTCCTCGATCGTGGATGGCTCCGGCGCGACGCACCCATCGCCGCCGTCCACGCCTATCGCCTTCAACTTGTCCTCGTTCTCCTGGTAGTAGGCGTAGCCGAAGTACCCCAGCGCGCCGCGGTCGCCCGCGATGCCCTGCACGAGCACGTTGTCGTCCGCCGACGCGGTGTAGTCGGCGCGCGAAATCTGCGCCTCGCCGTTGACCTCCTCCGTGAAGTAGTCGAACGTGCCGGAGTCGGTGTCGGGCCCGTAGAGGCGCAGGCGCCGGTCGGGGAAGCCGGCGCGGACTTGCGACCAGTTGTTGATCTCGGAGCCCGGCGACCAGATGGCGCTGAGCTCCTCGACGGAGAGGCAGTCGACGAAGTCGTTGTCGGGGTGGACCAGCACGGAGAGGCCGTCCGTCCCGACGCGCATCTCGATGAACTCGACGCCGTTGGCGACCGCCGCCTCGCGCTCGGAGTCTTTGATGAGGCGCGAGGCGTTGGAGACGTCGGTTTCGCCGGAGGTGAAACGCTGGAAGCCGCCGCCGGTGCCGGAGACGCCGACGTTGACCTGCACGCCGGGCTGCCCCTTGCGGAACTCCTCCGCCACGGCCTGCGTGACGGGGAAGACGGTGGACGATCCGTCAACCTCTATCGTCCCGCTCAGCCGGTCGTCGCCGGCCGAGGGCGCCGTCGTCTCGCTCGCCGGCGTGGGCGCCGCCGTCGCCTGCGTTCCGCCGGTCGCCGGGACGGGCGTCGGCGTCGGGGAACTGCACGCCGCCGCGAAAACGGCGAGCGCCGCGCCTATGCTTATGGGTCTCGTCAGTCTCATTCCGCCTCCCTATGTGGCTTCGTGGATTCGCGCCGGCCGGACGCCGGGCGCGGCGCACGCCAAATAGGGTAGGGGGCGGAGGTTAACGCCAATCCGCCGCGCCGCTTATCGGAACGTTAACGCTTCGCAGCGCCTGGGTTCTCGCTTGCGCGGGAGGCTAGCCGCGTTAGAGGGCTGACCGGGTTGACGGCGTAGACATGCGATAGGGAAGCCAATTGACCTATGTATCGCATACGATACGCTGCAAGCGATTTCCGGACGATAAGGCTCGCCTACGCAAGACACGCTGCGGAGATCAGGCAAGCCTGGGACAGGATTCACGGAGGGTGAGCGAATGGTCCAGACGCTGGTGAAGCACGCCGACCGGATGATGACGTCCGCCGTCGTGACGGAGGCCGGCATCAAATTGGCTTTCGCCGACGGGCGGAGCGGCGTAATTCCGTTCGCCGCCATCCCCGAGGCGCCCGGCCCCGCCGACGCGCGCGCCATTGACCTCCCCAACCCCTACGAACTGATACTGCGAACGGCGCGAGGGGAGCGGGTGGAATTGCCTTGGGACTTCGCCAGGAACTACTGCGACGCTTCCCACCGCGCCCGCGCCGAGGCGGCGACGACGAGCGGGAGGCGAGTCCTCGGCGAGCGCATCCGCGGACTCAGAGCCGCCGCCGGCTTGACGCAGGCGGAACTCGCGGCGGCCGCGGCGACAGGGCGAGTTACGCTCGCGCGCATCGAGAGCGGCGGGCAGTCCCCTCGATTCGAGACGCTCGAGGCCATCGCGCAGGCGTTGCGCCTGCCCGTCCACGACCTCCTCGCCGACTCCGACTAAGGCGCCGTCCGTCCGCGCGCCGCCCCGCCGCGCCCGGCGCGACGAAAACCCCATGTATCCCATGGCCTCCATGTTGCGCTATGATTCAGTCACGCCGATTTTCGGGAGCATCGAGTGACCACGACCCCCCGCCGACCAGCCCAAGTCAACGACCTCGACCTGGACAACTGGCAGCAATACGACGACATCCTCACGGACAGCCTGTGGGTTCTGGACGCCCGCGACTCCAGCGGCGCGCACCAGGCCGACTACCACGGCAACTTCATCCCGCAGATCCCGCATCAGATGCTGCGCCGCTTCACCAAAGCGGGCGACGCCGTGCTCGACCCGTTCGTCGGCAGCGGCACGACGGCGATAGAAGCGGCGCGACTCGGACGCCGGTGCGTCGGCGTCGAACTCTCCCCCC
This sequence comes from Dehalococcoidia bacterium, assembly GCA_965242755.1. GTDB lineage: Bacteria > Chloroflexota > Dehalococcoidia > Lucifugimonadales > Australimonadaceae > Bin16. Next base: position 790,303 of record OZ251500.1, read on the forward strand.
GCGTCGCGCAGATCGCCCGCGAGCGCATCCGCCAAGACCGCCTCGCGCTCAACGGACACGGCGACGCCGCCCTCGCGCTCCGTCCGCCCCGCCTCGCCGAGCCGCCCGACGACGGCGACGTCATCGTCGGCGACAGCAGCGCGCCGGAGACGCGGGAGGCCATCGCCGAGCGGCTGGACGCGATGGGCAAGCGCGGCGCGCAGATGCTCATCATGCATCCGCCGTACCACAACATCATCCATTTCAGCGACCACCCGCTCGACCTGAGCAACTGCCCGGACGCGGGGCATTTCATCAGGCGCTTCCTAGAGGTGTACGCCAACGTCGGGCGCTTTCTGGACGCCGGGCGGCACTTGGCGGTGGTCATCGGCGACATCTACGCCAACGCCGAATGGCTGCCGCTGCAGAACCTCGTGACGAACGCCCTGCTCGGAACGGGCGAGTTGCGGCTCAAGAGCATCATCGTCAAGAACATGGTCAACAACCGCGCCAAGCGCAACCAGGAGCATCTCTGGCGCTACCGCGCGCTCGCCAACGGCTTCTACATCTTCAAGCACGAGTACGTCCTGCTCTTTCAGAAGGAACCGCGCGCTGCGCGGGAGAATGGCCATGGTCAGTAAGCCGACCTCCGCGGGCAAGAAGAGCAAAGCCGCCCTCTTCTTGGAACTGGCGGCCCCGGATGATGACGGGTTCTCCCGTCGCGTGTCGGTCGACGAGTTCGTCGGCGAATACGCGGAACTGCGGCTTGGCAACGGCGGAAGTTGGTGCAGAGACGACGGAGGGCTGGCTAACCAGTTCAACGTTGTGCGCCACAAAGAGAAAGGCAAAATCGTCGCCGTCGAATTGCAGGGCAGCAAGAAGCAGCCTACCCGCAAGCCGGTTCCGGATCACATACGGAGGACGTTGAGCGGGCAGACCTGCGTCGTGCTCGGCACGCGCGGAGTCGAGATCGACCACAAAGATGGCCGTCGAGACGACCCGCGCCTCGCGGACGCGAGCAGAGTGACGTTGGACGACTTCCAACCGCTCTCCAAAGCGGCGAACGACGCCAAGCGTCAGCATTGCAAGACTTGCCGCGACACCGGGCAGCGGTTCGACGCCTCTCAATTGGGATTTCCCCTGCCGCAGTTCAAGGGCAACGGGATATACCGAGGCACTTGCGTTGGTTGCTTCTGGCATGACCCGAAGAGGTTCCGCCAAGAGGCGTCCAAAGGCAACCCGAACGAGGATGAGGCGTGATGCGGCGACGGCGGCGCACGGGCGCGCAGGGCGCGTCAGCGGTAGTCGGCGGGGTCGAGGCAAGCGTCGTAGGTCGCCTTATCGATGACGACCCAGTTCGTTCCGTCCACGCCGCGGCTTCGGTAGGGCTTGTCGGCGCGGGCGGGGACTTCAGGGTAGGCCGACTCGAACCGGACGTATCGCCCTTGCTCGTTGGCGAGCCTCTTGCCCACCTGGACGGCGGAGACGAAGTCGGAGTCTTGGCTTACGATGATGGCCACGTCCACGAGGCGTTTGTAGATGAGCCAGAGGAGGTCGGTGGCGATGCTGACGTCAACGCCCTTCTCCTGCCCGCCTACGATTCGTCCCTCGTAGACATACACGCCCTGTTGGCGCATCGCGTAAATCTTGTTGCGCCAGAACCGCGCCTTATCCGCGTCTTGCTCCCCGGATGGGACGCCTGTGTAGAAGCGGACTTCCGCCAACCGTCGGCCTTCGACTCGCCCTGCGAGGCTCGCGGCGAGACTCTGTATATCGTAAGAAGGGTAGCTGTAAGGGCGCCCGTACCCCCATGCTCGCATGGCGGATCGGAAAAGGTTTTGCCCGTCTACGAAAACAACTGTGTTCAGCGCGTTCGGCCTGTTCGTCATTTCTCTCCTCATAGAAAACCCCGGCTGGTGGCGCAGCTTCCGCTGGATCCTGGCAGCCGGGGGGGAAGTCGCGGGGCTTGCGCCCCGTGCATCCAGCATAGTAGGGCATTGGCCCCTCAATTGTCAAGCGCGGCTTCGAGATGGTTTTGTCCCAGTCTAGGCGGGAATCCGCCCGATGTCCCGTCATTCACGGCTACGCGGCGCGGGCGGCATGCTACACTGGGAGAATGAAGAGCACGCTGGAGACGATCAGCGCAGACGAACTCGCCCGCGACCTTCCGGGCGTTCTCCGTCGCGTCCGCAAGCAGGGCGCGAGGATTGCAGTGACTTGCGACGGCGAGACGGTGGCGGAGATTCGCCCCGCTCCGCGGTTCGCTTCGCGCGAAGAGGTCGCCGCGAAACTGGAGGGCCTCGACTGGCCCGACGAGGCGTTCGCGAGCGACCTCGTCTGGGTTAAGGAGAATCAGCCACGGACGCCGGCGTCGCCGTGACGCAGATCGTGGACACGTCCGTGTTCGTTATGCTCGAGCGGCGAGGGCTTCCGCCCGTCGCCGCATCGCGCTTGTCCGATGATGAATTCATGGCCGTGTCGGTTATCACCATCGCGGAACTGCTCGTAGGCGCGCGCCGCGCCGATACGCCCGAACGAAGGAGTAGGCGAGAGCGATTCGTTCGGTCTCTCGCCGATGCGTTTCCCGTCCTTCCCATAGACATAGAAGCGGCGGAGCGGCACGCCTTCATCGTTGCGGAATTGGCGCGCCGAGGTACGCCTATCGGGTTGTACGACGCGCTCATCGCCGCGACCGCATTGGCGAACGGCTGCTCCGTGCTCACCGATAACGTCAGGGAATTCGCGCGCGTCCCCGGCCTCGTAGTGAGCGCGCCGCAGTAGCGCCGTATGCGATACACTAGCATTGCGCGGACGGCGCGGCGCGTAGAGGAGACGGCGCAATGCAAGAGACTGCGGCGGAAGGCAATCGCATACGGCAGGCGGTCGTTCCGGCGGCGGCGTTCGTCGGGGCGATGGCCGTCGCCATCGTTGGGGCGGTGGTCACGGGGAGCGGGGAAATCGGAGGGGTGGCGGGCGGAGTCGAGGGGATCGCGGCGCGGGCGGGCAATCTCCTGGGCGGCGTGAGCGACTACTTCTCGTTCACCTACGCCTTCGGCGCGGGGATGGTGGCGGCGGTGAATCCGTGCGGATTCGCGATGCTCCCGGCGTACCTTGGCCTGTATATGAGCGAGCAGGAAGGGAAGCCGTCCGGCGCGTCGGACGAGCACGAGCGGTACGTCGGCGTGTATTGGGGCCGGAGCCGGAGCGCGGGGGTGGATATGGCGGCGCGGCTGCTGCGCGCGCTCGTCGTGGGGCTGACGGTGACGCTCGGGTTCGTCGTCCTGTTCGCGGCGGTGGGCGTGCCGATCGGGCTAGGCGCACGCGGGATCGCCGACGCCTTCCCGTGGATCGGGCTGCTGATCGGCGTGTTGCTGACGGGGGCGGGAGCGTACCTGCTGGCGGGCGGAAAGTTGTACAGCGCGCTCGCGGCGCGAATGTCGGCGCGGTTCGGGAACTCCGGGAACGCCGGCGTTCGGAGTTATTTTACGTTCGGTTTGGCCTACGGGATCGCGTCGTTGAGTTGCACGCTGCCGATCTTCCTCGCAGTGATCGGCGGAACGTTCACGGCGGAGACGTTTGGGGACTCCGCGCTGCAGTTCGCGCTCTACGGATTGGGAATGGGGTCGGTGATCCTCGCGCTGACGCTTGGGATGGCGCTGTTCAAGGGAGCGGTGACGGCGGGGCTGCGGCGCGCGTTGCCGCATGCGGGAGCGATCAGCGCCGTCCTGCTGCTGCTCGCGGGAACGTTCATCGTCTACTACTGGCTAACGCTCGGCGAGTTGCTGGGGCGCATTCGCGGGTAGAGGGCGGCGACGGGGCGCGTGTTGCCGACGAGGCGCTGCGCGCCCCGTTCGCGCGCCCCACGCGGCGCACCGTCATTCCCTCTGAACGCGGAATCTCCTGAGGCGCGCCCGCGCCGCTAAACTACGCCCCACGAATTGCCAACGGAGGCTCCGATGCCGCTCTCGCAGGATGAACCGCGCCACGACGTCTACGGCGTCGGCAGCGTTTTGGTGGATACGGAGGCGGAGGTTGACGACGCCTTTCTCGCCGCGCGCGGATTCGACAAGGGCGTGATGACGCTCGCCGCGCCGGAGACGATCGCCGACGCGCTCGCCGACCTCGCAGGGCGAGAGACGCACCGGAGCGCGGGCGGCTCCGTCGCCAACACGATGACGGGCGTCGCGCAGTTCGGCGGGCGGGCGTTCTTCGCGGGCAAGTCCGGCGCGGATATGAACGCCGCCCTCTACCGCGAAAGCCTCGCGGAGGCCGGCGTCGCGTTCGACCTCGCGGTCCACCCCGACGAGCCCACCGGCGTCTGCCTCGCGCTGATCACGCCCGACGGCGAGCGCACGATGCTCACGAGCCTCGGCGCGGCGGCGACCATCGGCCCCGCCGACGTCGCGCCGGAGCAGGCGGGCGCGAGCTCCGTCGTCTACGTCGAGGGCTACCTCATCGGCGCGCCCGAGGGGCCGGACGCCATTGAGCGCGTGATGCGCCTCGCCGTCGAATCGGGCGCGCGCGTCGCGCTCAGCCTCTCCGACCCCGCGCTCGCCGCGCATTTCGCCGACCCGCTCCGCCGCCTCGTTAAGGCATACGTCGACATTCTCTTCTGCAACGAGCAGGAGGCGGAGGTCTACGCGGGCATGGGAGGCCGCGAGCGCAATCTGCGGGCGTTGGGGCAGGACGCGCGCGTCGTCTTTATGACCTGCGGGGCGGACGGCGCACTGGCGCTCGACGCGGACGGCTCCGCCGCTCTTGTTCCCGGCCGCCCCGTGCCGGTGGTGGACACGACGGGCGCGGGGGACGCTTTCGCGGCGGGCGCGCTCTACGGCCTCACGCATAGCCTCAGCGCCGCCGATGCTGCTAGACTCGGCGTGTTCGCGTCCGCGAAAGTGGTGACCGCGTTCGGCGCGCGCCTGAAAGAGCCGCCCCGCCAATCGGTCGCCGCGATCCTCGCGGGCGCGAGCCCGATGGACTAAACCGATCCGGATACGTAGAGGAGATGCGGCATCGAGTAGGGCGGCCGTCTGCGGAGACGAGTAGGGGCGCTAGCCTGGGCCTGCCGCGGCTCCTCTACCTGCATACGATTGGTAGTCTCCCGGCGCGCCTCCGCCCGACAATCGAAGGCTTGACAATGCCGCGAGCCTTGTCTATGGTGAGGCGCCGGCGGCGCGGGACGCCGCGCTCCGGACAAACGCCTAGGGGGTTGAATGGGTAGGCACGCCAAACTCTTCGCGGCGCTCGGCGCGGTCGTCGTTATCCTCGCTGCGGTCGTCATCGCCGTCCCCGCCGTCGCGCAGGAGTCGCCTTGCGCCAACGGCGTAGCCGTCTCGAACCCGGCGAGCAACCCCGGCCTCGTCGCCGACTGCGCCACTCTGCTCGCAGTGAAGGACGAACTGCGCGGAGACGCCGGGCTCAACTGGAGCGTCAACACGAACATTACCCGGTGGGACGGCGTGACCGTTCACCGGCGCGCGCAGCGCGTCACGCGGCTGGACTTGCCGCGGCGAGGGCTCAATGGGCGAATCCCCGCCGAACTAAGCCGGTTGGCGGCGCTCGAGCACCTCAACTTGGCGCGGAACCAACTGACAGGAGCGATACCCGTCGAACTGGGCCGACTCGAAGAGCTCAAGGCCATCGCGCTGAGCGGAAACAGCGTCACGGGGTGCGCGCCGCGCGCGCTCCGCGAACAGGGCGCGCGGATCGTCGGAAGAGGCGTTGCTTTCTGCGCCGAGCCGTTGCCAACGGCGACGCCTACGCCCGGGCCGGTGGCCCGAGCGGACGACCCCTTGCAGCCGCGCATCGTTCCTCCGGGGGGCGACGCCTCGCCTACGCCGACGCCGACTTCCACCCCCATGCCTACTCCCTCCCCGACTCCAACTTCTATCCCTACGCCAACACCCACGCCTACGCCCGGGCCGGTGGCCCGAGTGGACGACCCCTTGCAGCCGCGCCCCGTCCCTCCGGGAGGCGACGCTACTCCCACCCCTACGCCTACTTCCACGCCCACGCCTACCTTGGTTCCTACGCCTACGCCTACCGCAACTCCTACTCCGGTTCCTACGCCTACGCCTGCATCCGCTCCATCAACGCGCGTTGTTATCCCCGCCTCCTACAGCGATTCCTGCTCGAGCGGCGGCGCCGTGCCCAACCCATCAAGCAACCCTGGGCTGGTCGGCGATTGCGCCGCGTTGATGTACGGCAAGGACACGCTGCGCGGAACCGCCAGCCTCAACTGGGACTACAGCGTGGACATGAACCGGTGGGCCGGCTTGTCCGTCGCCGGCGGGCGCGTTACGCGCATTGAACTGGTAAGCCCGCGTCTCGGGCCTTTCAAGTTGAGCGGGAGCATTCCCGCGTCGCTCGGCAACCTCTCCAACTTAGAGGAACTTCACCTCGGCAACAATGGGTTGAGCGGGAGCATACCAACAGAGATCGGCAATCTCTCCAACTTGAAATCCCTCGACATCGCCTACAATGCGTTGAGCGGAGGCATCCCGGCGGAGGTCGGCAATCTCTCCAACCTGAAATCTCTCGACCTCGGCGGCAACGACGCATTGAGCGGAGGCATCCCGGCGGAGATCGGCAACCTCTCCAAACTGGAGAGACTCCACCTCTACTACAATGCGTTGAGCGGGAGCATCCCGGCTGAACTCGGCAATCTCTCCAGCTTAGAGGAACTTCACCTCGACGTCAACGAGTTGAGCGGGAGCATCCCGTCACAACTCGGCGGCCTCTCCAACTTGCGCACCCTCCACCTCAGCGACAATGCATTGAGCGGGAGCATCCCGGCGGAGTTGGGCAACCTCTCCAAACTGGACCGCCTCTACCTCGACGGCAACGCATTGAGCGGGCGCGTCCCATCGTCGCTCGGCAACCTTTCCAACTTAGACATCCTCAGTCTCGGCGGCAACGGGTTGAGCGGGAGCATCCCGGCGGAGTTGGGCAACCTCTCCAACTTGACATTCCTCGATCTTCGCGACAATGAGTTGAGCGGGAGCATTCCATCCGAATTCGGCAACCTCTCCAACTTGACCCATCTATACCTCTTCGCCAATGAGTTGAACGGGAGCATTCCGGCGGAGTTGGGCAACCTCTCCGACTTGACCTACCTTTACCTCCACTTCAATGAGTTGAGCGGGAGCATTCCGGCGGAGTTGGGCAACCTCTCCAATTTGGCGCACCTCGAGATCCGCGCCAACGGGCTGAGCGGGAGCATCCCGTCTGAACTCGGCAACCTCTCTAACTTAACGCGCCTCGACCTCCACTGGAATGAGTTGAGCGGGGGCATCCCCGCGGAGATCGGCAATCTCTCCAACTTGAAATCCCTCGAACTCGGCTACAACGCATTGAGCGGGAGCATTCCGTCGGAGTTGGGCAACCCCTCCAACTTGGACAGACTCCATCTCGAAGACAACGAGTTGAGCGGGAGCATTCCATCCGAACTCGGCAAGCTCTCCAACTTGGACAGCCTCCTTCTCGAAGATAACGAGTTGAGCGGGAGCATCCCGGCGGAGTTGGGCAATCTCTCCAACTTGGATATCCTCAGGCTTGGCCACAATGAGTTGAGCGGGAGCATCCCGCCCGAACTCGGCAACCTCTCCAACTTGGAGTGGCTCGTCCTCAGCGGCAACGAGTTGAGCGGGAGCATTCCCGCGGAGTTGGGCAACCTCTCCAATTTGACTCACCTCTGGCTCGCTCGCAATGGGTTGAGCGGGAGCATCCCGTCTGAACTCGGCAACCTCTCCAATTTGGAGAGCCTTGAGCTCGGCGGCAGTGGGTTGAGCGGGAGCATCCCGGCCGAGTTGGGCAACCTCTCCAACTTGGACAGCCTCTGGCTTGGCTACAATGAGTTGAACGGGAACATCCCGGCCGAGTTGGGCAACCTCTCCAACTTGAGCAGCCTCGTTCTCAGCGGCAATGAGTTGAGCGGGAGCATTCCCCTGTCGCTCGGCAACCTCTCTAACTTGCGGACACTCGACCTCCAGTGCAATGGGTTAGGCGGGAGCATTCCGTCTCAACTCGGCAACCTCTCCAACTTGCGGGAACTCTCTCTCAACGGCAACGAGCTGAGCGGGAGCATTCCATCCCAACTCGGCCACCTGTCCAATTTGAACCACCTTGCTCTCAACAACAACGGATTCAGAGGGACGGTTCCGTCGTGGATCGGCAACCTCTCCCAATTGACGGAACTCCACTTCGGGGAATTGCCGCTCGCCGGGCGGTGCGGAGAGTAATCGCTTATCGCCGACGCATTGGCGGGCGATCCACAGGAGATGCGGCAAATGACCAACCGCCACAACAAAGCCGAATGGGCCCAGACGCACGACGTGCCCGAGCAGTGGCAAGAGCGCGAGTTCGTGGACAACTGGGTGACGCGCGACGACGGCAGGCAGGACCAGCGCGGCCCGATGATCGAGGCCGCCGTGAGCGCGGCGCCGTTCCCCGCCGATATGGCCGTCCGCGCGCTGGACGTCGGCGCGGGCTACGGCCTCCTCTCGCGCCGCCTGCTGGAGCGCTACCCCAACGCCAGCGTCACGCTGCAGGACGTCTCGGAGCCGATGTTCGCGCATGCCCGCGAGCGCCTCGCGCAGTACGCTGGCCGCGTGACCTACGTCAACAGCGACTTCTCCCAGCGCGACTGGGCCGCCGGGCTCGGCGGGCCGTTCGACTTCGTGATGTCCGCCATCGCCATCCACAATATGTACAACGACGACCTCATCGCGAGCATCTACAAGGACATCCTCGGCCTCATCGCCGAGGGGGGCATGTTCGCCAACCTCGACTACGCGGCGCAGGCCGGCGGCGTCGACACGCACGTCCAATGGCTGCGAGAGGCGGGCTTCTCCGCCGTGGACGCGGTCGAGATCAACGAGCGCACCGTGCTGCTGAAGGCGTCGCGCTAGGGGGCGACGGACGACAATCCGGCGAACGCATCTGACCGAACACTCGGTCATACGCAGGCGACAGCGGTTAGCAAACGATGTCGCCCGCGCCGCCCTACAACCCCAACTCTTCGCCGATGCCATATTCCTCGGCGAGCGCGGCGAGTTTGCCCCACGTCGAGTCCTCGACGTAGACGCCCTCTTGCAGGCGGCGCCGCGCGTTCCGATGCTCGATCTCGCCGGGATAGAGGATCTCGTCGAAGCCCGCCGCGCGCTTGGACGCCTTGAGGTAGCCCGCGAGTTCCGCGACCTGGCGCTTGAATTCGTCCAGCGGACGAAACGCGGCCACGTCGAACACGGCCATAAAGCAGCCGTCGTTGTGGAAGCCGCGCGGGTCGTGGCCGAAGCCCAAGCCGGTGAGCACGCTGGAGAGAATCTCGACGATCACGGAGAGGCCGTAGCCCTTGTAGCCCTCGGAGCCGCCGAGCGGCAGCAGGGCGCCGCCTTGCCCGCGCAGCGCGTCGGGGTCGGTCGCGGGCGCGCCGTCGGCGTCCACGACCCAGCCTTCGGGAATGGGGAGGCCGCGCGCCGCCGCGAGTTCCACTTTGCCCGCCGCGACCGCGCTCGTCGCCATATCTATGAAGAGCGGGCCGTCCAGATCGCTGGGGACGGCGACGCAGATCGGATTCGTGCCGAGGCGCGGCTCGCGTCCGCCGAAAGGAGCGACGGCCTTGCTCGTTCTGCCGGAGTCGGCGGTCATTAGGCCGATCATGCCCTCGCGGGCGGCCATGAGGGGATAGTCGGCGACGCGCCCGACGTGGCTCTGGCGGTGCACGGTCGCCGCTGCCGCGCCTTGCCCCCGCGCTTTCTCGATGACGAGCCGCATCGCGCGCTCGGAGACGACGTAGCCGAATCCCCAGTGGCCGTCGGCGACGAGCGTGGACGGCGTTTCGCTCACGACGTCGAACGGCGCGCCGGGGACGATGTGGCCGCGCTTCACGCGCTCGATGTACGTCGGAACCTGAATGATGCCGTGCGAGTCGTGGCCGGCGAGGTTCGCGCCGACGACGTGGCGTGCGACGGTCTCCGCCTCTTCCGCGCTCGCGCCCGCGCATTGCAGCAGGCGGTCGGCGATGGTTCGCAGTCGGTCGTGGGGGACGGTCGGCATTAGCGCGCTCCGCGCCTTCCGCGCCTCGCGGCGGAGGGCGTTGGGGAAGGGGGATTGGGAAGGTTGGTGCGCAGGAAGAGATTTGAACTCTTACGGGACTTCTCCCACTGCCCCCTCAAGACAGCGTGTCTACCTATTCCACCACCTGCGCGCCCAGCGAGGAGAGGCTAGCGCCTCGTCCTCAGTCCCCGTCAAGCGGCGCACGGCCGGCAAGGCGAGGGAGGGTATGGCAGGAGTGGAAGGATTCGAACCCTCGACCGGCGGTTTTGGAGACCGCTGCTCTACCGGACTGAGCTACACTCCTGCGCCGTCTGCAGCATAGCACGGCGAGGGTCGGGCGGTCAAGCGTTATGCTTCAGACAATGTGTTGACGTGGAGCGAGCGCGAGGACACGGCAACCTATCGAATCTCCGTAGCGTCGGGAAGGGCGTGCATGAGTTCCGCATGCACTTCGGCCCCGGCTACCGGATATACTTAGGACGCGATGGCGATGCGCTGATCATCCTGTTGGGCGGCGGCGCGAAAACGCGCCAGCGGCAGGATATCGAAAGAGCGCATCGCCTCTGGGATGAGTACAAGAGCCGCAAGCGAACGGAGGCGTAGGGCAATGGCGCTCACCCGTGATTTCAGCGAAACCGTCCGTGAGCATATCCAAGGCGACCCGGAGTTCCGCAGCGCGTTGCTCGACGAGTGCGCCGACTGCGTCCGAACGGGCGACGCCGCGACCGCCAAGAGCATGCTGACCCACTACGTCGCCGCGACCGTCGGCTTCGACGAGGCCGTCGCCATCGGCTTCAGCCCGGACGGCCTCCGCCGCGCGCTCGACCCCGACGGCGACGCTCCCGACGCGGACGCGCTCGCCGTCATCGCCGCGCTCCGGGAGCGCGAGGGAGCGCCGTCGCTGGCCGTTCCCGCGGGAGCGCAGCCGTGAGCGGGCGAGCGGGCGGCGTTCGCGCGGCTGCGAGCGCGCCTGCAGGAATGTGATGGAAGTTCGCGAGCACCTTGACAGAGAGGGCGAAGGCCCTTACCGGCGATGGGTCGGCGCGCTCAACCCGCAAGCTCAGGCGAGGGTCGTTCGCGCAGTGGAGCAAATGAGGAGGGGCAACCTCTCCAACACCCGAAGCGTCGGAGGCGGCGTGCATGAGTTCCGCATTCACTTCGGCCCCGGCTACCGCGTATACTTCGGGCGCATAGGAGACGCGCTGATCATTCTGCTCGGGGGCGGCGTAAAAGCGCGCCAGCAGCGCGACATCGAAACCGCCGCCGATTGTGGGCGGAGCGCAGACGCAACCCGGGGTGGGAGGCATAACCTATGATGCTCACACGAGACCACTCGGAGACCATCCGCGAACTCGCGCAAGGCGACCCGGAGTTCCGCAGCGCGTTGCTCGACGAGTGCGTCGACTGCGTCCGAACCGGCGACGCCGCGACCGCCAAGAGCATGCTGACCCACTATGTCGCCGCGACCGTCGGCTTCGACGAGGCCGCCGCCATAGGCTTCAGCCCGGACGGCCTCCGCCACGCGCTCGATCCCGACGGCGACGCTCCCGACGCGGACGCGCTCGCCGTCATCGCCGCGCTCCGGGAGCGCGAGGGAGCGCCGTCGCTTGCCGTCCCCGCCGGAGCGCAGCCGTGAGCGGGCGGGCGGCGTCCGCGAGGCGGGACGGTAAGAGGCGCGGTTGGTTGAGCGCGTAATGGAACTAACGGCCTATGTCGCAGGCGAGCGAACCCCATTCGTCTCATGGTATGAGAACCTTGACGACCGAGCGGCGGTTCGCGTCGCTCAAGCCCTAGACAAGATGCGAAGAGGCATACTGTCGGGGCTCAAGAGCGTTGGAGGCGGAGTCTACGAATATCGCGTGGATTTCGGTCCGGGGTATCGCATTTACGTTGGCCTCGACGGAAACAGCGTGATAACCTTGCTGGGAGGCGGGTCGAAGCAACGCCAGAGGCAAGACATCACGGCGGCCAAACGGCTTTGGGAATGGCGCAAGCAGAGCAAACGGCGGGAGACTTAGCCATGTCGCGCACCGGAGACTTTTTCGAGGAGACCGTGCGTCCTCGCCTCGTGAGCAGCGCGGAGTTCCGGCAAGCCTGGCTCATCGAATGCGGCGAGAACCTGCGAACGGGCGACGCCGCGACCGCCAAGAGCATGCTGACCCACTACGTCGCCGCGACCGTCGGCTTCGACGAGGCCGTCGCCATCGGCTTCAGCCCGGACGGCCTCCGCCGCGCGCTCGACCCCGACGGCGACGCTCCCGACGCGGACGCGCTCGCCGTCATCGCCGTGCTCCGAAAGCGCGAGGGAGCGCCGTCGCTGGCCGTCCCCGCGGGAGCGCAGCCGTGAGCGGGCGAGCGGGCGGCGTCATTCCGTGCTTCGCCTACCGCGACGCTTACGCGGCCATCGAATGGCTGTGCGGCGTCCTCGGCTTTGAGCGGCGGCTCGTCGTCCCGAACGACGAGGGCGGCGTGGCGCACGCGCAACTCTCCTTCGGCAACGGCATGGTGATGCTCGGCGCTGGAAAACGACCCCGGCGCGATCGTGTTCCCGCCGGCCCCGGGCGGCACGCTCACCCAATCGGTCTGCATCGTCGCGCCGGACGTGGAGGAGCGCTACGAGCGCGCGAAGGCGGCGGGCGCGAACATCGTGATGGAACTTACGCCGCAGCACTACGGCGGCAGTCTCTTCGCCGTCCGTGACCCGGAGGGCCAACTCTGGCACGTCGGTTCCTACGATCCGTGGGCCGAGGGCGAGGCGGAGGAGTAGCGATGGCGCACTGCGCTCATCGACGGCGAGGAGCTGGGGCGCCTGCTCGTCGAGTACAATGTGGGCGTCGCGCCGGACGGCGAGCCGCTCGTCGTCAAGACGGTCGACGCGAACTACTTCTCGGAGTAGGCAAGGATGACGCAAGCCCTCGCTGTTCCCCGAATCCCCATTCCGAAGGACGAGGTCGCGGCGTTCTGCCGGAAGCGGCGGATCACGGCGCTCGCGCTGTTCGGCTCCGTGCTGCGCGACGATTTCACGCCGGAGAGCGACGTGGACATGCTTGCGCGCTTCGGCCCGGACGCGGAGCGCTCTTTCGGCGCGTTTATGCGGGCGCAAGACGAACTCGGCGCGATCCTGGGGCGCAAGGTGGATCTGGTCGAGTGGGAGGCCGTCGAAGAGAGCCGCAACTACTACCGCCGCAAGGCCGTGCTGGACTCCGCGCAGGTGATCTATGACGCAGCGTGACCGCCGAGCGTACCTGACCGATATGCTCATCGCCGCCCGCGACGCCTGCGCCATCGTTGAAGGGTTGACGTTCAACGAATTCACGGAGAGCAACCTGCACCGAAGAGCCGCTATCCAAGCGCTGACCGAGATTGGGGAGGCCGCGTCCCAAATCAGGGAATACCTTGAGGAGAGGCTCCCCGACGTGCAGTGGCGGGAGTGCGTCGGCATGCGGAACCAGTTGGTTCACGGCTATTTCAACGTCAAACTGGACCGCGTCTGGGCGACCATCCAGGAAGACCTGCCCTCGCTGATCGCGAGGCTGGAGCCAATGCTGCCGGAGCAGGGCGCGTAGCGTTCGGCGGCGCGGACGGCCTACGTCTCCTGCAGGCCGCGCTCGGAGGGGAAGAGCGCGAGCAGGCCGCCGTCCACGTTGATGTTTTCGCCCGTTACGTAGGCCGCCATCGGCGACGCGAGGAAGAGGACGGCCTGCGCCTGGTCGGAGGGCTCGCCCCATCTGCCGAGCGGGATGTTCTTGGGCTTGGCGGCTCGCGGGGCCGTGCTGCCGCCGGGCGTCGTCCCCCGGCTCGCGCCCGTTTGCGTCGGCGTGATGGAGTTCACCCGTATGCCGTGCGGCGCGAGTTGGACCGCCATCGTCCGCGTCATTTGCAGCACGGCGCCTTTTGAGGCGGAGTAGGCGATGAAGCCGGCCTTGCCGCGGTGGCCGGTCGTGGACGCGGTGTTGACGATGGCGCCGCCCTCGCCTTGCTCGACCATCCGGCGCGCCGCTTGCTGGCTGCACAGCATCGTGCCGTCCATAATGACGGACTGCACCCACTTCCACTTCTCGAACTCGATGTCCAGCAGCCCGGCCTCGTTGTTGACGGCGGCGTTGTTGACGAGGATATCCACGCGGCCATACGCCTCGTCCGTCCGCCGGAACAGGTTCTCGACCTGCTCAGGCGAGGAGATGTCGGCGCTCACGCCGATGGCGTCGCCGCCTTCTTCGCGGACGGACGCCGCTGCGACGTCGGCGCGGTCGTCGAGGAAGTCGACGCAGACGACCTTGGCGCCCTCGCGGGCGAGCGTTCTGGCGATCTCGCCGCCGATGTTGGGTCCGCTGCCGGTGACGACCGCCACTTTGCCTTCAAGCATCATCGCCGCGCCTCCTCGTTTCGCTGTTCGCGCACGCCGCATGCTATCACGCGGGGCGGGTAGGGGGCTTCCTGCGCCCGGTAGGTTCCCGTTTGCGAATGACGGCAAAGAGGGGTGGTTCCCGCCTACGCGAGCATGCGGTTGCCGTGCAAGGTTGCGCCGCCTGCCGAATTCCTATCCCCGCGCATTTATCGGACTCCCTCTAATGCGCTGCTAGCCTTCCGCGGGCGGCTGGCTGTAGCCGTGCTCGGCGACGTGCATGGCGATGCGCTCCTGCGCGAATTCGACGGCTGTGTAGAGGTCGACGAGGTCGGACTTGCCGCTCACCCAGAGCAGGCCGTTGAGCGCGTTGTAGTCGCGCAGTTCCTCCAGCGTCAACTTGTTCAGTTTGGTTAGGTTGCAGGTGGAGTGGAGCAGGGCGAGGTTGTAGAGTTCGTCGTTGCCCTTCGCGCCCTCCGCCGGGTTGCACGCGCGGATGTGGTCGACCTGCAAGACGGTGTCGTCAATCGTGCCGTTGGGGCGCCGCGGCTCGAACCCGCATCCCCAGCAGCGGGGGCCGAATCGCTCGATCAGCAGTTTCTTGGCGGCGTCTTTCGGAATCCGCCCGGACCAGCCGGCCGACTGGACGCTCGCGGCGCGCTTGGCCTGCTGGAGGTGATGGTAGGGAGCGGGGTCTTCGTCGTCGCGGACGGGGAGGCCGCCCGGCCCGATCACTTTGCCGCTGACGAAGGGGAGGGGCTGTTCGTAGCCCTTGTGCTTGGCGGCGGCGGCGAGGGCGTCTTTGGTGGCGGCGGTTGTGCCTTCGAGTTCGTAGCCTTCGAGGTGGAAGCGGCGCTTGAGCATCGTCCATGAGCGGTAGGCCCAATCGCAGGCGATCCATCGGCGGTCGAGGCGCTCGGCGGCGACGGCGGTGGTGGCGCAGCCTGCGAAGATGTCGAGGACGACGTCGCCGGGGTTGGACGACGCGCTGATGATGCGCTCGTAGAGCGCGAGCGGCTTTTGCGTCGCGTAGCCGGTGCGCTCCCTGTTGGTCGGGCCGCCGAGTATTCTGATGTCCTCCCACCAAGAGCGCAGAGGAGGCCCGCTCTCCTCGCTGTAGGGGATTTTCCTCATTCCGGAAGGAATCTTCCCGTCGGCGACGGCCTTGCGGTACTTCTCCTCGTCGAAGACGGTAACCATCATCCGCGCGTTGTTCGCGTTGTACCCCCGCCGCCGCGCGCTTGCGTAAGTCCTCTTCGAGCCTTCGGTCGGCTCTCCCCGCAGAACGTTGAACGTGTAGTCGTCGCCCTTCGTGTAGAAGAGAATCGTGTCGTGCTTCCGCTGCCAGACCCGCGCCGCCGACGGCATTCCTCTGTAGCACCACGCGATTTCGTTGCGGAATTTGTCCGCCCCGAACACGCCGTCCATCAGCATCCGAAGGTAGCTGTTCGCATGGTTGTCGCAGTGGACGTAAATGCTTCCCGTCGGCTTCAGGATGCGGCGGCACTCGATTAGGCGGACCGCCATAAACGCGATGTAGGCCGCCTCGTTTTCCGTTGCCGAGGCCTCCACCGCCTCGATGACCTTGAACACGGGCGGGTAGTCGTCCTCGATGCGCGCCTTCCAAGCGGGATGCACGTCGGTTTGCCATTCCCAGACGTCTTTGACCCGCGTTTCGCCGATGCCTTCGTTGTGGCGGACGCCGTGCGCCGCCGCAAGCGCGGCCTCCTCTGCGAACTCGGCGGGAGTGATGGGAGGCTTGGGCTTGCCGGTGAAGGTTTCGTTGGCCGCGAATGGCGGGTCTATGGCGATGAGGTCGACGCACTCGTTGTTGATGGAGCGCAGGAAGGGGAGGTTGTCCATCACCGCGAGCGTTCGGGGCTGGACGTTGAGGCTGGCCATAGGCGGGGCGCTCCTAACCGGGTTTGGGGCAATGTTATCGGAATTGGCGGCGGTTAGGGTAGGGGGCGCATCGGCTCCTTCGGGGCGCAACCCACGCGCCCGGCTCCTCTCCCAGTAGGTTCCCGCTTTCGCGGGAATGACGTGGCGCCGGGGGATTAATGGGGACGGGGCGCGGGCGCCCCGTCCCGTGGCGCTTCGCGCCGACTGGATTCCCGCTTTCGCGGGAATGACGAGGCGCCGCCTCCGCGCGGGGGAGGTCCGCTCCGGCGCGGCGCATAGGTTGGGGGCGCTTCGCTAGGCGACTTCGGACGCGAGCACGTCCTGCCGGGCTTTGGGGGAGCGGTTCTTCTTGGGGCTGTTGTTGAAGCCGATGTTGTCTTCGAAGGGGTGGAACTCGCGGGACTTGCCGCAGTGCTTGCAGCGGCCGGCCATCGTTGCGCTGGGGGAGCCGACCATCCAGTGGTGGGCGCCCGTGGGAGAGGCTTTGCAGCGGCTCGCCTCGATGTTGATCTTCGGCTGGGTCTTCGTTGTCATCTCCGCTCCTCCAGGGCCGGCATTCGCAAAAGGGCAAGGCGACGCCGTTGGTGGAGATGGGGGAGGGTCGAACTCCCCGTCCAAGAGACGCCCGGCGCGGATGTGCTACAGGCTTATCCGGCGTTTGTTAGGTGATCGGGCGAGCCCACCGGCGGGCTGTCCCGTCACCTGCCGCGAAGTCTTAGGTGGCTCGCAGCGGCGTCAGAGCCACTGGACCCCGGCTGTATGGCGCTCTCGGGGGCCGCCGGAGTTGGCTTCCCGGAGCGTGGCTGCGCTGTCTAGGCAGCCAGGGCGACAGGTTCGTCGGCAGTTGATGTTTTGCCGTCTGATTATCGAGTGTGCGGCGAACTCGGCCTGCAATCCTGCCAAGCAGATCCCCTGTCGAAACCACGCATCCCCACAGCGGAACGTGCCTGAGTTCCCACCATATCACGGGCGGGCGGCGTTGTCAAATTGCGGATGTCGGGCATTGCGCCCGGCGTCGGAGCTAGGCCGGCAAGCGCGTCGGCGCGCCGCCGGGGGCGGCGATGGGGAGAGGAGAGCGGGGCTAGGCGGGGGCGAGTTCCGGGACATTCACGTCGACGAAGATGATCGTCGCCGCGGGCTCCGCCGGCCGCCGCGTCCGCTACCCGCGGCGGAGCGCGCGGGCGATCTCCCGCTCCGTGTCGCGCCGCATAATCGCCTGGCGCTTGTCGTAGCGCCTCCGGCCCTTGGCGAGCGCAATCTCGATCTTCGCGTAGTGCCCCTTGATGTAGACGCGCAACGGAATGAGCGTGAGGCCGCGCTCGTTGGCGGCGCGCCCGAATCGCGCGATCTCCCCCGCGTGCATCAGCAGTTTGCGCGGGCGGACGGGCTCGTGCCCCCACGGGCCCGCGCCTTCCCACGCCGCGACGTGCATATTGTGGAGCAGCGCCTGCCCGCCGCGAATCTGCGCGTAAGCGTCGCGGATCGTCACGCGGGCGGCGCGCACCGACTTGATCTCCGTGCCCGTGAGCGCCACGCCGGCCTCGATGCGGTCAATGATGTCGTAGTCGAACCTCGCGCGGCGGTTGTCCGCCACGACGCGGATGCGCGGCTCCGCGGACGGCTGCGCGGTCTGCTTTTTGGCCTGCTTCTTTTTGCGTTTGGACGGCATTGGTCAGCGCCTCATCATTCCCCGCACTGCGCTCACGGCGGCATCGAGCGGCTCGTCGGCGCCGGCGGACTCGCCGGAGGGTTGATGCCCGCCGCAGAGATCGTCCAACGCGCCCGCGAACGAGGGCGGCAGCCCCGGCCCGGACTCGTCGCGGGCGTAGACGGCGCAGAGGTCGCCGGCGAGTTCGCCGATGCGCCCCAGCGCCTGAACGTCGATCTGCTCGCCGACGCGAATGTCGGGCGCGATCCCCTCGCCCTCGATCATGCGTCCGTCGGGCGTAAGCCAGCGCGCGATGGTCACGTGCAGCCCCGCGCCAGACTCCAATTCGTGCAGAACGTTGACCGACCCCTTGCCAAACGTCCGCGCCCCGACGATGACGGCGCGCTCGTGATCCTGCAGCGCGCCGGCCACGACCTCCGACGCGGAGGCGGAGTAGCCGTCCACGATGACTGCGAGCGGAAGATCGTAGGCGGTTCCGTCGCCGGCGACGCGCTCCACGGTCTCGGAGCCGTCCGCGTCCGCCCAGCGAATCACCTCGCCCTCGCGGACGAACTCGGAGACGACTCCGACGGCGGCGTTGACGAGGCCTCCGCCGTTGCCGCGCAGATCGATCACGAGCCCGCGCGCGCCGTGCTCGCGCAGTCCGGCGATGGCCTCGCGCAAATCCTCCGGCGTCGGGGCGTCGAACGACGCGATGCGGATATACCCCACGCCGTCGCCCTGCAGGCGCGATTGCACGGAGTTCGCGGCGATGACGTCGCGGACGATGACGACCTCCACCGGCGACGGCGCGCCCGGACGGGAGACCGTGAGCGCGACCCGCGTGCCTTTCGGGCCGCGTATGAGCGCGACCGTCTCCTGCAGAGTGAGATGCTCGACCGATTCGCCGTCAACGCGCAGGAGCACGTCGCCGGCCATCAGCCCGGCCTCGAGCGCGGGGGAGCCGGGGAGCGGGCCCAGAATGACGACGCGCCCGTTGGACTCGGTTACGCTCGCGCCGATGCCCTCGAAATCCTCGCGCTGGCCTTCCAACGCGAGCGTGAACGCCTCGTAGCGCTCCGGCGGCAGGTACGCGGTGTACGGGTCGCCGAGGTGCTCGAGAACGCCGTTGATCGCCGCAAGTTCCATCGCATCGTCCGAAACCTTGTCGCGGTCGATGAAATCCTCCTGCAGACGCTGGACGACTTCGTCGAGGTCGCTGCGGGGCGGCTCCGACGCGCACGCGGCGGCGCCTGCGGCGGAAATAGCCGCGAGCGCAAGGGCGGCGCAGACGGCCGCGAGCGATCCGGGAAGTTCTGCGAGATGTCCGGGAAGTTGGGGCGCCATGCCTTAATCGTAGCAGGGCGCGGCGCGGAGCGGGCGGCGGAAGGGAAGGCGCCGCCTCGCCCTCTTCCGTGTTCCGCATGCGTCTACTTTACATAACTATAATAGTGCGCCATTGGCGGGCTCGGCGTGGTAACGGATTCGTAGCACCGACATTCAGGGGTGTTCGCCAGCAGCCGCGTCTCCGACTGGGAGAGCCTTACCCCCGTAGTCGGCAACTGGTTGTTCGCAGGCTCCCAAGACGGGTCGCGCCGCTTCAACAAGGCCGTCCCGCTCAATAGGGAAATCTGCGATTGCGCGCTCCGTGACGCCAACGGCGAGCCGTGGCGGTGGGGCGCAACCAAGTCCGGCCGTGAAAGGTCGCCCTTGGCAGTCATCGGATCGTACACCCGCACCGCGCGCCGCTTCCTAGACACGAGCAACCCCGAAGAGGCGAAGCGCGCCGCCATCCTGCGCGATTGGGTGGCGCGGCATACGGGAGAGGCGGACGCCGCGTTGCTTGGCGACGTAGCGTAGGCGGCGACTAGGCCAACTTCTTCTTGAGGTTAGGCCAAGTCCAATCGACCACCTCGCCGGCCCCTTTCATCCGTTGCCAATTCTTCTTCTGAGGCCTGAGCTGAAACCGGCGTTTGTTCATGCCTGTGGCGATCGCTATCTCCTTGAGGACGCCGGGCGCGTTATGCGTGTTCTCTCCTAATATCACGACGAAAACGTCGCAGCCCGCGATGGCCTTCCGCGCCTTGCTCAGCCACTCTTGCTCCGGCTCTCTCTCCTTAAGCGAGACATCGGACACGGCAAAGGGAGAATCGGGCTGTTTCGCTTGCGCGATCAAGTCTTCCTTAAGGCTGTGGTCGGTTTCGTAGTCGAAACTGACGAACACTTTCTTCTTGGCCATCGCCTACCCTCCTCTCTCGAGTATGGAGTCCGATGGTAGCACGAGCAGCCAAGCGAGGGCAATCGTAACGGCCAGGACGACGTAGAACAGCCATACGGAGAACGATCTGAGGCAAGCCCCAACGAGGCGGACGCCCATGCCTATGGGCTTCACGGCGTACAAGTCATCCGGCTCCAGGCCGCCCTTATGCAGTTTGGCGATGAACGACTCGTAGGATTTGCGGAACGCCCGCTCCAGAGCGAGATAGTAGGCGTCTAGCAGCAGGAAGAGCATGACGGGAGCGAGCGCGAGCAGCGCGTGCCGGGGCTCGCCCGTCCGCGCCACCAACACGAGGATCGCCGAGACGAGCGTGACGCACCAGACCTTGCAGGAGCGGCTGTTCTCCGCCATCCGCTGGATGACGCCCTGCAGGATGGTCAAGTGCGACTGGACGGCGGACGATTCCGCGTTGATGGGCATACGGGAAATCATAGCGCTCCGTCGTCTCCATCGCGGCGCTCCTACTCTGCGCGCCGTCGTCTGGCGGAGCCGGGCAGCCGCCCTGCCTACGCGCTGCTCGCCCCGCGCCAACATGGGAATCTATCGGCATGGGGGCATGCTACAATGCCTCCGCAGAGAGGTGGACGATG
The DNA here is from genome assembly GCA_965242755.1 of Dehalococcoidia bacterium. Taxonomy (GTDB): domain Bacteria; phylum Chloroflexota; class Dehalococcoidia; order Lucifugimonadales; family Australimonadaceae; genus Bin16. The sequence continues at coordinate 811,101 of OZ251500.1, forward strand.
GCGAAAGCGTAGGGCTCCGCGACGATGGACGCGCCCCGCAAAGCGACGCTCGACGTGAGCATGGAGCATCCCGCGCTCACGCCGCTGACGCGGCGGCTCGCCGGCGAGTTGTGGGAAATCGTCCGCGCGAAAGCGGAAGCGGAAGAGCTGCCCATCGAGGAGGCGTGGCTGCGCGGCTACACGGACGTCGAAGGCGTGGACGAGGCGTACATCGCCGTGCTGTGCGCCGCGCCCTTCGAGCGAACGTTCGCTTTTCACAGGAGCCTCAACGGCGACCGCAAGCGGTGGCGCGCCGGCATGGACGCGGAGACCCAAGAGGCGGCGATGGCTATCGGGCTGGCCATCAGCCCGGACCAGACCTTGTTCCCGGTCTCCCGCGCCGGCCTGTAGCCGTCGATGTCGCTTGACCCGGAACTGTTCTTTGTCCAAGCGCAGCGTCTGGCGCGGACGGCGGAGAACGAGGCGGATCACCGCTCCGCGATCAACCGCGCTTACTACGCCTGCCATCTTGTCGCCCGCGATGCGCTGTTCGGCGTTGACGCAGGCGGCGGCAGAAGGCCGTCGCATTGGGCAGTCATAAAGGCGGTCGCCAAGCGCACGGACGGGGAGAGCAGCGCGTACAGACTTTGGAGGTTGAAGGCGATGCGCGAAGCGGCGGACTACGTCACGGATTCGTCGCATCCCGACGTTCAGCGCGTGTTCGCCGATGGCCGCGTCTCCGATTGGGCGGGCCTCGCCGTGCGCGCATTGGCCGTCGCGGGCGCGCTCATTCCGCGTTTGCGGGCGCTGCCGCCTGCGGGCTAGGCTTCCGTCCTCGCGCCCTACCCTACACGGGCGCTACAATGGCGCCTACCGGAGGACGCTGATGACGATCGCTCATCTCCTCAAGCGCGCGCGCCCGCTCGAAACCCCCATCGCATGGGATGAGCACGGCGTGCCCCGCGTCGCCCATACCCGCGTCCACCTCCTCTATGTCCTCCGCTGCCACAAGCAAGGCGAGCGGCCGGAAGAGATCGTCCGGCAGTTCCCGTCCCTCGAACTCGCCGACGTCTACGCAGTCATCGCCTACTACCTCCGCAACCGCGAGGAGATGGACGAATTCCATCGCGACGCCGAGAAGGAGGAAGAGCGCGCGGTCGCCGAGATGCAAGCGAACAACCCCGACCCCGGCTTCCTTGACCGCATCTACGCTCGCGCCGAATCCCAACGGAAGAATCAGGCGCCCTAGATGCTCCGCTTCGCCGCCGACGAGGATTTCAATCTGAACATCGTCGGGGGACTGCGGCGGCGGAACCCCGACGTAGACATCGCAACCTTGCAAGAACGCGGACTGCGCGGCTTGAAAGATCCGGATGTTCTTGAATGGGCCGCGAGCGAGGGCCGGGTTCTTCTGTCGCATGACCTGAACACGATGCGCCGGTTCGCTTCCGAGCGCATTGCGAGCGGCAAGCCAACGCCGGGCGTTATCCTCGCGCGGCAAGGTCTGTCGCCGGGCAGCGTCATAGACGCGCTGGAAATCTTGATCGGCGCGAGTTTGGAAGACGAATGGCGCAATCGCGTGGAATATCTCGAAATTCCCCGCCGACGCTAGCGGGTTGCCTCAATAGCCCGCCGCCCGCCGGCGCCCTACCCTACCGCAGGCGCTAGAATGCGCGCTAGTGTAGGAGGCGCCCCGATGACTTCCGCGAACTTCGCAGCGTTACCCCCCCCCCGAAATTATAGACGCTCCGCTTCGTTAGCGTAGATAGCGAGCGAGCCATGCAGCTGACGTCGAAACGCCGCATCGAGAGCCGGACGCTCGCCCGGGCGGCGTTGGCGGCGCAGGCCGCGCTTGCGCTCGCGTTCATCGCGTTCGCCGCCGCGAACGTCAACCTCTCCGTCAACGGCCTCTTCCACGGGAGCGTCCTCGCGCTCGGCGCGGTCGGGATCACGCTCATCTACGGCGTGCTGCGATTCGCCAACATCGCGCAGGGCGATATGATGACGTTCGGCGCGTACGTCGTCTTCTTTCTCCTGACGAGCATTCTGCCCGAAAGCGCCGGATTCGGGCCGTTCACCTTCGGCTTCCCGCTGCTTATCGCCGTTCCCGTCGGCATGGCCGCCGCCGCCCTGCTCGCCGTCGGGATGGAACTGCTCGTGTTCCGCAAACTCCGCCGGCGCGCCTCCAACGTCGTGACGATGGCGATAGCCTCGCTCGGCGTCGCCATCGCCGTTCGCGGCTTCGTTCAGATGGTCTGGGGCACGGAGGTGCGCTACTTCCCCAACGAGTCGCGCGCCCACTACGCCCTCGCCGGCGACATCACCATCGCCCCGAACCACCTGTTCGTCGGCGGGGCGTCCCTGCTGCTCGCCGTTGCGCTGCATCTGCTGCTCACGCAAACCAAGCAGGGCAAAGCGATGCGCGCCGCGTCGGACAATCCCGACCTCGCCCGCGCGAGCGGCATCGACGTGAATCGGACGCTCCTTTGGACGTGGGCGGTCGCCGGCTCGCTCGCGGGCGCGGCGGGAACGCTGCTCGTCGTGTTCAACGCCACGTCGCAGATCAAGCCGTCGCTCGGCTTTCAGATGCTCGTGCCGCTCTTCGCCGCCGTCATCGTGGGGGGCATCGGCAACCCCTACGGCGCGTTCGCCGGCGCGCTCCTCATCGGCGTCTCAATGGAGGCATCAACCGCCTTCGTTCCGCCGACCTACAAGCCCGCCGTCGCGTTCGCCGTGATGGTCATCGTGCTGCTCTTCAGTCCGCGCGGCCTTTTCGGAAGCAGGGACTGACATGGCCGAGTTCCTCACAGGCTTCGCCGTGCTCGTCGGCGTCTACGCCGTGTTCGCCTTGGGGCTCAACATCCAGTGGGGCTACACGGGGCTCTTCAACATCGGCGTCGCGGGGTTCTTCGCGCTCGGCGCCTACGCCGCCGCGCTGCTCACGATCCGCCCGCCGCTCTCCGGACAGGGCGAGGACTACCTCTTCGCGGGCGATCTCGCCCGGAGGATGGAGTCCATCCCCGTGATCGGCGCGCTGGATCTGTGGTTCCCCGCCGCGCTCATCGCCGCCGCGCTCGCGGGCGGAATCGTCGCGCTCGTCGTCGGCGCGATCACGATCCGCCTGCGCGACGACTACCTCGCCATCGCCACGCTCGGCATCGCGGAGAGCACGCGGCTCATCTTTCTCAACGAGCGATGGCTCAGCAACGGCAGCCGCGGCCTCTACACGGTGCCCCCCGTTTTCGAGGGGCTCGTCGAGCCGCAGAACTACGACCGCGTCTTCCTGGTCGTCGTCATCGTCGTGTTCGCGGTCTTGTTCGGCGTCGTCCGGGCGCTGCTGCGCTCCCCGTGGGGCCGCGCGCTCCAAGCAATCCGCGAGGACGAGGCGACCGCCGAGGCGAGCGGCAAGCATGTATTCCGATTCAAACTGCAAGCGTTCACGCTGGGCGCGGTCATTATGTCCATCGGCGGCGCGCTGTTCGCCTTCAACATCCGCGCCATCTCGCCGCAGACGTTCACGCCGCTCCTCGGCACCTTCATCATTTGGGCGATGCTCATCACGGGAGGGAGCGGACGCCTCTACGGCCCCATCGCGGGCGCGCTCGTCGTCTGGGGCATCTGGAGCGGCTCGCAGTTCCTGCCCAACCTGCTCGAGCGGCTGCCCGCCTTCGTCGGCGATCCGCTCGCCGACCTCCTCGATTCGCTAGGGCTTCCGAACGTCCGCTTCTTCGCCATCGGCGTCCTAATGACGCTCGCGCTGCTCTACGCGCCCGACGGCGTAACGCCTTGGCTCTCCCGCCTCCGCGAGCGCTGGGGGCAGCGCATTCGGGGCGGGGCGGCGCCTTAGTAGGTTCCCTGGATTCACAAACGAAGCGCAACGCCAGAGCAAGGTGGTGGAGCCATGGGATACCGACACATCGACATCGAGGAACGCTGCGCGATTGCCCGCCTATACCAAGAGGGGCGCCCGATCCGGGAAATCGCTACAAATCTGGATCGCTCGCCATCGACGATCTCTCGCGAGATCAACCGCAACGCGATGAGCGCGGGCGAGTACAAGGCTGCCAAGGCGGACGAGAAGGCGCGGGCGCGGCGGTGGAAGGGCCCCCGCCTCGACCGCGACGATCTCCTGCGCGAGGCCGTCCTGCGCCGCATGGCGTGGGGCGCGTCGCCGCCGCAAGTGTCCGGCCGCCTCGCGTTGGAGATGGGGAGGCCGGTTATCTCGCATGAGAGCATCTACCGGTTCATCGCGGCGCAGGTGAAGAGGACGAAGGACTACGACTGGCGGAACTTCCTGCCGAAGAGGAAGGCGACGCGGGGGCGCCGCTCGCGCAAGGGCCGCAGTTCCGCCCTGTTCATCAAGGCGAGGCGGCCTCTGTCGGAGCGGCCTGCGAGGGCGGCGGACCGCGTTGAGTTCGGCCACTGGGAGGCGGACACGATGCTGTTCGGGGTGAAGAAGCAGGCGCTGTTGGTCCTGCACGAACGGGCGTCGCGGCTCACGCTCCTGCAGCGGCCGGAGAACAAGGGCGCCGAGGCGGTTGCGCGCGCGATGCTGGCCGTGATGGGGACGCTGCCGATGGAGATGCGGCGGAGCGTGACGTTCGACAACGGGACGGAGTTCGCCCGGCATCACGAGTTGCATGAGTTGGGAGTTGAGACGTTCTTCTGCGACGTTCGGTCGCCGTGGCAGAAGGGGGGAGTGGAGAACGCGATTGGGCGTCTGCGGCGGGAGTTGCCGCGGAGGACGAACTTGGACGGCGTGCCGGACGAGGAGTTGACGTTGCGCGCGGGCGAGGTGCAACAACACGCCGCGCTCGGCGCTGGGCTACCAGACGCCGTCTGAGGTATTCTGGGGTCGTCCGGAACTGTTGCGCTTCCAGTGTGAATCCACATTCCCGCTTTCGCGGGAATGACGGGTACCGTGGGGGATTCGGGACGGGGCGCGTTGCGTCCCGTCTTTGTCGCTTGCGCGCCGACTGGATTCCCGCCTACGCGGGAATGACGGGAGGTATGGTCTCCAGAAGGAGAGGGAATCAGGCGGGGCAGCGCGCCGCCCTTCCCTATCGGCGCACGGCGTGGGCGCTACGGCTCGAGTTCGTGCCAGAAGACCTCGCCCGATTCGATGACCGGGCGCTGGCGGTCGTCTATCCGGTACCCCGCGACGACGGCGTGGGCGGCCTTCCCGGTCAGCTGCGTGAGGATTCCCGCGTTGCGGGACGCCCGGTCCGTGTCACGCCCGTTGACCGTGTACGAGGCTTCCACTGCGATGTAGCGCATCTCGCCGGACTCGTCGGCAGCCTCCGCGACGAAGTCCGCTTTCGTGAAACTGTGGCGGACCTTGCTGGGCAAGTTGGGGAGCGGCTGCGCGGGGAGAAGGGCGAGCAGGTCGTCCCGGGTCAAGACGCGCGTCAGGGTGAGCCCCAACTGCTCGGCGATGAAGTCGATGTCCTTGCCGGTTTCCTCTTCGGCGCGGGGCCCCTTGAGGTCGCCGACATCGTCGCGGAGGAGGCCCAGTTCCCGCTTGACGTCGACGAATTCCTTGCTGTGCTCGGCGAGGATCGCGGTGTGTTCGGCGAGCGTCTTGCTTTGCTCGGCGAGGATCGCGGTGTGTTCGGCAAGCGTCTTGCCTTGCTCGGCAAGCATCGCGGTGTGTTCGGCGAGCGTCTTGCCTTGCTCGGCAAGCATCTCGGTGTGCGAGGCGAGCGTCTTGCCTTGCTCGGCGAGCGCTTTGTCCTGCTCCTCGAAACGCTGGTCGACGGAGGCGGCGAACTCCTCGAAACGGCGGGGCAGTTCGATGAGTTCACGCGTGAGCAGCCGCGTCCGCAACGCTTCGAGCCACTCGGGATGCTCGTCGAGGACGCGGATGAGGTCCTCTATGGTGTTGACCGTGGTTGTGGCCATCGCCGAACTCCGCTCGGATTATAGCACTGAGACAACGCCGAGCGCCGTCGCGCCCCCCTTCCCTACCGGCGGGGCGTGGGACGCTACCACTCGAGTTCGTGCCAGTAGACCTCGCCCGATTCGACGACCGGGCGTTGGCGGTCGTCTATCCGGTACCCCGCGACGACGGCATGGGCGGCCTTCCCAGTCAACTGCGTGAGGATTCCCGCGTTGCGAATCGCCCGATCCGTGTCGCGCCCGTTGACCGTGTACGAGGCCTCCACCGCGATGTAGCGCGTCTCGCCGGACTCGTCGACGGCCTCCGCGACGAAGTCCGCTTTCGTGAAACTGTGGCGGACCTTGCTGGGCAGGTTGGGGAGCGGCTGCGCGGGGAGAAGGGCGAGCAGGTCGTCCCGGGTCAAGACGCGCGTCAGCGTGAGCCCCAACTGCTCGGCGATGAAGTCGATGTCCTTGCCGGTTTCCTCTTCGGCGCGGGGCCCCTTGAGATCGCCGACATCGTCGCGGAGGAGGCCCAGTTCCCGCTTGACGCCGACGAATTCCTCGCTGTGCGCGGCGAGGATCTCGCCGTGTTCGGCGAGGACTTTCCCTTGCTCGTCGAAACGCTGGTCGACGGAGACGAAACGCTGGTCGACGGAGACGGCGAACTCCTCGAAGCGGCGGGGCAGTTCGATGAGTTCGCGCGTGAGCAGCCGCGTCCGCAGCGCCTCGAGCCACTCGGGATGCTCGTCAAGGACGCGGACTAGGTCCTCTATGGTGTTGATCGTGGTCGTGGCCATCGCTGAACTCCGCTCGGATTATAGCATAACCGCGGCTGCCCTCTCCCGCTAGGCGGGAGAGGGCAGCCGCGCAGCAGCGGGCTCGGTGCGCCGCGAAGCGGCGCGCCGGGTTGCCGGCGGGCGGCGCCCCCCCTACTCCGAGACGACGCGCTCCACGACGATTTCGCCGTCTACGATGCGCCAGATCTCCATCGCGCCCGCGACGTCGCCGTTCTCGTCGAAGTCGACCGGGCCGGAGGCGCCCTCGTAGTTGACGTCTTGCCCGTCGCGGATGAGTTGCAGCGCCCGCGCGAGTTCGTCCACGCCGGGGCCGACCTCGACGCCCGGCGGGCCCGCCACGCGGCGCAGCGCGTCGCGGATCGCCTCGCGGTCGTCGGAGCCCGCCGCCTCTATCGCCAGGCCGAAGACCGCCATTGCGTCGTAGGAGCTCCGCAGGAAAGGCGCTTTCGCCCGCTCCTCTCCGAACATCGCCGTGTAGTCCGCGTCGAACTGCGAGGCCGCCGGGCCCTCCACCGGGCCGGGAGCGGTGCCGTAGGAGCCTTCGAGCGACTCCGCGCCCACCGCCGCGATGAAGTCGCCGGACCGCGTGCCGTCCACGAACAGGAAATTCTCGACGGCGCGGCTCTCTATCGCCTCGCGGACGTACACGCCCGCGCTGACGGGGTAACTCATCGCCACCAGCACGTCCGGATCCGTGAACGTTGCGTCCGCGATTTCGGATGCGTAGGTCGGCGCGCCCGATTCGTGGGGCACCGTCGTGACCTCGCCGCCGCGCCCGGAGAACGTCTCGGCGAACTGGTCGGCGAGCCCTACTCCGTAGGCGTTGTTGACGTACAGCACGCCCGCGTTGCGGTAGCCCAGTTCCCAAGCGAGATTGGCCAGCACAACGCCTTGGAACGAGTCCGACGGCGTGGTTCGGAAGAGGAAGTCGTTGTCCTCCAGCAGGGTGAGGGACGGCGCCGTCGCCGATGACGTGATCTCCGGCACGCCCAACTGCGCGGTGACCGCGTTCGCCACGGCGGTCGTCGCGCCGCTTCCGAGCGGGCCGACGATTCCGGCCACGCCGTCGACGGTCGCCATCTTGCGCGCCGCGTCAACGGAGATGATTTCGCTCGTGGCTCCGTCGGCCTGGATGATCTGAATTTGGCGGCCGCCGAGCACGCCGCCCGCCTCGTTCAGATGCTGGGCCGCGAGCACGACCGCGTCGTGGATCGGAAAGCCGTACTCCGCGAGTTCTCCGGTGAAGTCCATCAGCGAGCCGATCTTGACCGGATCCGGCGCGGGCACGGCGACGTCGTCGGCGCTCATCGCCACGTGGTCGGTGACGATTTCGCCGTCGCGGATCCGCCAAACGCCGATGGCGCCGAGCACGTCGCCGTTCTCGTCGAAGTCCACCGGGCCGGACGCGCCCTGATAGTTGATTTGCTGGCCGTCGCGCAGGAGTTGCAGGCCGCGCGCGAGTTCCGCCGCGCCGGGGCCGATCTCCGTTCCCGGAGGGTTGGCGACGGCGCGCAGCCCGTCGCGGATCGCGGCGGGGTCGTCGGAACCGGCGGCCTCGATTGCGAGAGCGACGATGGCGCCTGCATCGTAGGATTGCGCGTTGAAGGGGCCCGCCGGGCGCCCGTACTCCGCCTCGTATTCCGCGGCGAACCGCGCCGACGCATCGTTCTGGACGCCCTCCGGCGAGGTGCCCCACGTGCCTTCCAAGTTCGCGGCGCCGACGGCGGTGATCATATCGTCGGACTTCGTGGCGTCCACGAAGAGGAACGTCCCGGCGGCGCCGCTCTCCACCGCCTCGCGGACGTACACGCCCGCGCTCACGGGGTAACTCACCGCGACGAGAACGTCGGGGGAGTCGCCGGTCGCCTGCCTGAGTTCCGAGGCGTAGGTCGGCTGCCCCTCCTCATGCGAGACCGTCGTCGCCGCTCCGCCCAGAGCCCCGAACGATTCGGCGAACTGGTCGGCGAGCCCTTGCCCGTAGGCGTTGTTGATGTACATCACGCCCGCGCTGCGGTAGCCCAGTTTGTAGGCGAGGTCGGCCAGGATCACGCCCTGGAAGGCGTCGGAAACGTTCGTCCTAAAGAGGAAGTCGTCGTCCTCCAGCAGCGTCAACGAGGGAGACGACGCGGTCGAAGAGACGTGGGGGACGCGGTTCTGCACGGTCACGGCGTTGGCGACGGCGAGCGTCGGGCCGCTGCCCAACGGCCCGATGAGGGCGGACACGCCGTCGACCGTGATCAGTTTGCGCGCCGCGTCCACGGCGATGACTTCGCTCGTGCCGTCGTCCTCCGTGAGGAGTTCGATCATCCGGCCGCCGAGTGCTCCGCCCGCGTCGTTGACATGCTTGAAGGCTAACTCGACCGCGTCGCCGTTCGGGGGGCCGAACTCCGCGAGGGGCCCCGTGGAGTCCATCAGCGCCCCGATTTTCACGGACTCGGGCGAGGCCGCCGGCGTATCCGTTGGGGCGGCGGTCGGGTCGTCCCCGCTCTGGCACGCCGCGAGCGCGAGGAGCGCGGCCAGCGCCATCGCCGCCGCGACTCCCCCGCGCAAGATGCTCTTCGTCTTCGTCGCCGCGTTCTCTCCCATCGTCAGCGCATCCCCCGTTTTGCGTTTGGTTCGCTTCCTACCACTGCACGAACATCGGCATAACCACGTGCACGTACTCGCCGCCGTCCTCGACCGGGCGGATGACGCCCGGGCTGGACGAGGTGGTCATCTCGAGGGCGACCTTCTCCTTGCCGACGACGCTCAGCACGTCGTTGAGGTAGCGGCTGCTGAACGCGATTCTGCCTTCGGAGCCTTCGATCTCCGCCTCGACGTGGCCTTCGCTGTCGCCGACCTCTTCGGCGCGCGCCGAGATCTTCATGCGCCCCGGAGGCGCGTCTGGCGTCATTTCCAAGCGGATGATGCCGGAGCCGTCTTTGGCGAAGATGGACGCGGTGCGCGTCTCCCTCTTCATAGAGCTGAGATTGATGACCGCCCGCGTCGTGTGCTCCTGCGGGATCAACTGCGCGTAGTTCGGGAACGTCCCCTGCAGCAACTGCGAGACGACCTCGATGTTCCGGAACCGGAACATCGCCTGGCTCTTCGCGGGCGTCACCACGATGTCTACCGGCTCGTCCCCCTCCACCAAGCGCTCGATGTCGGACAGCGTGCGCGAGGGGATGATGACGGACGTCTTCTCGGGGACGGGCTCGAGCAGTTCCGCGTGCCGCACGGCGAGCCGGAAGCCGTCCGCCGCCGCGAACGTCACCTTGTCCCCTTCCAACTCGACGTTCACGCCGGTCAGCACGGGGCGGGAGTCCTCGACCGCCGCGGCGAGCACGACCTGGTGGATGGACTCGCGGAGCGCGCGGCCGGACATGCGCGTGGCGATGCCCTCGTCGATCTTGGGAATCGGGGGGAACTCGTCGGCGTCGGCGCCCTTGATGTTCGTCTTGTTGCGGTCGCCGGAGATCGCGAGGCCGTACCCCTGCTCCAGCGGCTTGACCTCGATCGTCTGGGAGTCGAGCGAGTTGACGAACTCGGTCAGGATGCGGGCCGGGATGGTGATGGCGCCGTCTTCGATGATGTCGCCGCCGACCCACGTGCTGATGGCGACTTCGAGGTTGGTGGCCGACAACTTCAGGCGGCCCTCGTCGGTCTGCAGGAGGACGTGCTGCGTGATCGGCAGCGTCGTCCGCGTGGCGACGGCGGGCTGGACGATGCCGAGCCCTCGGCTGAGATTCTCTTGGAGGCAGCGCAGGTGCATAGATTCTTCCCCTGTTCGCGTGTGTATTGCCTGCGGCGCGCGCCCGCGCCCCAAGCCGCGCAAGAGTATAAGCCGCCGACGGCAAGAGGTCAAACGCGCGGCTTTTTTTACCCGGATGAGCCGCTTCGCCGGCGGGTTCGCGCGTATGGGAACCCGCGCGCGCCGCTTCGCGGCGCCCTCTCCCGCCATCGGGAGAGGGCGGGATTGGCGCTTGCGCGCCGGTCTGGGTTCCCGCGTAGGCGGGGCGCCGTTTGCGCTTTGCGGCTAGGCGCGGAGCGCCCTACCCGTCCCGGCGACCGTCATTCCCGCGTAGGCGGGAATCCAGTCGGCGCGACAGCGCCTTACTGCGCGGAGAGGAACTCGACGATGACGTCAAGTTCCTCCGCCGTCATCTGGTCGGCGAAGTCCTGGGGCATTAGGCCGTCGGGGTAGCCTTCGGTGATGATGGCGGAGGGGTTGACGATGGACTCGCGGATGAACTCCGCGCCCATCGAGCCGATGCCGGTGAGTTCCGGTCCGTCCTTGCCCTGCGCCTGCGGAACGGACTCCAGCGTGTGGCAGGTGGCGCATCCATAGGTGATGATCAGCGCCCGCCCGTCCATCGCTCCGCCGCCGACGGGAATCGGCGTGAACGTGGGCGTCGGCTCCACGTCCGCGCCTTCCGGCGGATCGCAATCGGCCCCGAACGCTCCGACGACCTGCCCCTCCTGCGCGAGGTAGCACTCCGGCGTCGCGGGAGCGGCGGCTGCGCCTCCGCACGCGGTCAGCGCGGAGAGGACGGCGATGATGCAGAGGACGAGGATGGGGGTCGGGCTCATACGGCGGGGGACGCGCACGGAAACCTCATAGGCGTGTGTTCGCGGTTGTGATTTCCATCACTTTACACCATCCCCGCCCCTCCGCGTCAAGGGCGGAATGTTCGCGGCGCGGACGCTTTCGGCGCCGACCGCCCTAGCCGCGTCCGGCGCCGGCGCGCTGCGGACCGGGCGGGCGGGGCCGGCGTTCGGCTAACTCGCCCGCTTGACCTCGAGCGTCTCGCCCGGGGCGAGCGCCACGCGCCGCACGTTGATGCCGAGTTTGAGCAGCCAGTAGCCGAGCGTCGCCTTCGAGACGTCCAACTCCAGCGCGGTCGCCGAGAGGCCGTTCTCGTTGATCTTCTCGGGCAGCAGCCGCTCCAACGGCTGGTGGAAGCGCTCCTCCACCTGCTGCATAAGCCGGGTCTTGCGCGCCATTGCAATCCTCCCGCTTCCAAAGGGTGTTGGGCGCAGTCTACGCCGCCTGACGCAATTGTCAAGCCTCGGCGTACAAGCCTTCCATTCTTTCGCTTAGGCGAAGTATAAGAAATGTATAGAACACGCCTACGCTCCGCGCCGCGCCCGCCTCATCGCGACGCGCAGGGACTCGCCTTACTGAGCCTTCACTGATCCTTCGCTGAGGGTTGCCCCCGCGCTCCGCCCCTCCCCGCCCCTAGCGTATCCTCTCGCCTATGACGGCGGAGGAACTGATCATCGCGGCGGTTCGCCTCGCTGGGGCGCTGCCGGTTCTCCGATGGGCGTTCGCCGGCGCGCTCATCGCTATCGCGGTTGACCTGTCCGATCTGTTTCTGATGAATCTGATCGACTTGGGCGGCGTTCGGAACTATCAGGCGCTCGACAAATGGCTCGACCTCGCCTATATGGGAACGTTCCTCTGGGCCGCGATGCGATGGCGCGGGCCGGCGCGGACGCTCGCCGTCGCGCTGTTCGCCTACCGAATGATCGGCTTCGCGGCGTTCGAGGCGACGGGTAGCCGCTGGGCGCTGCTGGCGTTCCCGAACGTCTTCGAGTTCTGGTTCGTGTTCGCGGCGGGCGCGCGGCTGTTCGCGCCCGGCTACGCGCTGACTTGGCGGCGGTCGCTGGCCTGGCTCGCGCCCCTAGCCGCGCTGAAAACGGCGCAGGAGTACGCGCTGCACGGAGCGCAATGGCTCGACGACTACCGCGCCGTGGACGTCGTCGCCGACGCCTGGCGCCGGCTCATCCGGCTCTTGCGGTTTTGAGGCGGCGCCGATAATTCCAGCAGGTTAGCCGCCTGCCGTTGCCGCATTTCATCGCGTCTGCTAGCATCCCTCGCGCAGAAGTCGCTCTGGTGACCCAAGCCGCGCCGTTTTATTCCGGCGCCGCGTGAGCCATCAGGCATTGAGAGGGGGCGTGCGCGCCCCCTTGCCGGCTCACGTGGGAACCGAGCGACTTCTGCAAAAGCGCCTCATCTCATGCTGCAAGGGGGTTCCGCAGTGTCGCGTTCCGCTTTCGTCGTCGCCGGACTCTTCCATCTCGCGCTCGCCGTCGCTTGCGCCTCGCCGACCCCAACGCCGACGGCGACTCCTCTCCCTCCTACCCCAACGCCAACGGCTACGCCCACGCCTACCCTTACGCCAACGCCGACGCTCGCGCCTACCCCTACGCCAACAAGTACGCCAACGCCTACTCCAATACCCCCGCCCTCCAAAATTGCGAACGCGCGAGCGCGGGCGTTGAGCGCCGCCGCCATCTCCGTCTCGTGGGACGAGCCCGCAAGCGGCGCCGCGATTACGGGATACGACTACCGTTACAGAGCGGAGTCGCAGCCGTGGATCGAGGTGCTGGACACGGGGCTTACGACCGAGGAAGTCGCTATCAGAGGACTCAGCCCGGACACTGCGTATTACGCGCAGGCGCGAGCGGTCAGCGAGGCGGGAATCGGCGAATGGTCGGATTCGGCCAGCGCGCGAACATTCGAGATCCCCACGCCCACGCCTACTCCTACCCCTCGCCCGACGGCCACGCCTACGCCCACGCCTATTCCCACCGCGACGCCGGCGCCTGCTACTCCTACGCCTATCCGACTGCAAGAGTCCCTCGCCTCAAGCGCCTACTCGTTGATCGGAGCGTTAGGCGGCTACGGATGGGAAGCGGACACGGACGAGGATGACAGAGGCAATTGGCTCGGGTTCTACGGCGATCACTTCCTCTACATATACGCCAGCGAGTTCGGCAGTTCGGACCCATGGGAAATCTGGATCTATATCGCCGAAGGTTCGAGTTCCACGCCTGAGCATGCCCGCGTGTTGAGCCACGTGCTCACGCCGATAATCAACAACGAAGAGCAGGCGGACGCAATCGCGGAAATGCATCTAGCGGCTCTTTCGCCGGCGTCTTCGTTCCTGCGTCAAATCTGGGGGCAGCGGACATTCCACAGCGTCTGCAACACCCCAACCGGCCTTCAGGTGGAAACATTCCGCGACTTTGATCGAACCGACAACTTGCGAGGCACTGCGGCGCTGACCAGCATCAGCACATTCCGCGACGCGGGATGGGAGCAGAACGACCCGTGCGCGAGCCCGGGCTAGGCCGCTTACAGATCAGCGCAAGTTCGCGCTTGAGGCTGCCGCCCGGCTCTGGCGGCTCGGCGGGTTCTTTTGAGGCGGGTTAGGTCAGCAGGGCTAGGACGGCGTCGTGCAGCAGGCCGTTCGTGGAGACGGCGCTGGGCTCGCGGATCGTCCGCGCGCCGCCGATGGACGTGAAGCGCCCCCCGGCCTCCTCGACGATGGGAAGCAGCGGCGCGTTGTCCCACACGTTCATCAGCGGATCGATCATTACGTCCGCCCTGCCCGTCGCGACGAGGCAATGCCCGTAGCAATCCGACCAGCCGCGAACGAGCCGGACGCGGGCGAGGAGCCGCGCGAGCGCGTCGGACTTGCCGATCTCGGCGAAGTTGTTGAATCCGGTGGCGCAAAGGAGCGCGTCCCCAAGTTCGCCGACGGCGGAGACGCGGGCGCGGCGCGGATTGAGCGGCTCCGACGGCGCGCCGACGCCCGTCGCCCACCACGCGCCCTCGCCGGACGCGGCGTAGACGACCTCGCCGAGCGCGGGGAAGCATATCGCCCCCGCGACCGGTTCGCCCTCGCGCTCGAGCGCCGCCATCGAGCCGAACAACGGAACGCCCCGAACGAACGACTCCGTGCCGTCCACCGGATCGAGGAGCCACCTGTAGCCCGACGAGCCGTCCTTTTCGCCATGCTCCTCGCCGAGCACGGCGTCGGCCGGGCATTCCGCGTCGAGAATGCGGCGCGCGAGTTCCTCGGCTTCCTTGTCCGCGCGCGTCACCGGCGACCTATCGGGCTTGAATTGCAGCCCGACGTCCTGCGCCTGGTAGAAGGAGAGCGCATGCGCGCCCGCCTCGCGGACGATGCGGACGGCGAGTCGCAGCCGGTCGGCGATTTCGGTCATTTGGCCGCTCCTATCCTCTCCGAAAGCCTTCGCGTCGCCCTGCTAGCCGTGGGGGAGCCCCTCGGCGCAGAGGAAGCAAAGACCGACGCGCTCGCATTTGCGCTGCAGCGCCCGGTCGGCGGTGAGCATGAGCACGCCGTGCTGAATGGCGGATGCGAAGAGGAACGTGTCGCGGGACCTGCCGCTCCCGCGCAGATCGAACTCGTCCACGACCGCGAGGAACTCGCTGATGGAAAGTTCGTCTACGCGGGGCAATATCCGAAGGCGCTGAATGTACTCCTCCAGTCTCGCGCTCTTTCTGCCGAGCGCGAATTCTTTGATGACGTCGGCATGCACGCGGACCCGGCCGTCTCGGAGCAGTTGCGCCAGAAGCAGCGCGGCTTGGGAGGATTTGCCGTTGTAGAGGTCGAACCAAACGCCGGAGTCCGCCAGCACGGGCTGCGGGCTATCCGCCATTGCGCCGCGCCTCGTAGTCGTTCACAAGCCACTGGGCGGCCTCATGCGGGGTCATATACTTCGTGATGACCTTCGGGCGGACGGGCGTCTGCGGCAAGTTCTTCATCCTGCGCGCGGGGGTTCGAGCCTGGGGGTTCTTGGGCTTCACGGACTTCTTCTCTGACGCCGTCATCGCGCCGCTCCTACGGGATGCTTGCGCCTATTGTAGCAGGGGCGGCGCTTGCGCCGCCCCTCTCCTACCCAAGCGGCCTCGCCATGCCCGCGAAAGCGAAAACCTACCGGCGCCCCACGCCCTACCCGCCTTCCTTGGATCCGCATGAAAGCGCCGCGAAGCGTTAACGTTCCGATAAAGCGGCGCGACGGCTAAACGCTGGCCTCCTCCGTCTATCCTGTTTCTGCGTGGGCGCCGCAACGCGACGCGCAGGGGTAGACGGAAAGAGGCTTGATGTTGGACACTAGCGCCCGCGATGAAATCGCGATACGGACGAGCCGGGGCGCCCCCGCCATGCAGTTGATCCGCGACCGCAAGCGCGGAGCGCTGCAAGGGCGCATCGTCCACGCCCTCTTCTTCGCCTGCGCCGTGATGTCCATCATCACGACCTTCGGCATCGTCGCTAGCCTCCTCAGCCAGTCGCTCGGCTTCTTCCGCGAAATCCCCCTCTGGGACTTTCTCTTCGGAACAACCTGGTCGCCCATCCTCAAGGACGCGGAGGGCAACCGGCACTACGGCGTCTTGCCCCTCGTGAGCGGAACGGTGCTCGTCGCGGCGCTCGCGGCGGCGGTGGCCGTCCCGGCCGGCCTCGCCATCGCAATCTACCTCTCGGAGTACGCGCCGGACAAGGTGCGGCGGACGATCAAGCCGATCCTTGAGGTGCTGGCGGGCATTCCGACGGTGGTCTACGGCTACTTCGCTCTGACGTTCGTGACGCCCCTGCTGCAGCGCATTCCGCTCCGCCCGTTCCAGGAAGACCTGCTCGTATTCAACGCCCTGAGCGCGGGGCTCGTGATGGGGCTGATGATCATTCCGATGGTGTCGTCGCTGAGCGAGGACGCGATGGTGGCCGTCCCGCGCTCGCTGCGGAGCGCCGCCTACGCGCTCGGAGCGACCCGGCTCGAAGTGTCGCTGCGAATCGTCGTGCCGGCCGCGCTTTCGGGCATCGTCGCGTCGTTCATCTTGGCCTTCTCCCGCGCCATCGGCGAGACGATGCTCGTGACGCTCGCCGCCGGCGCGACGCCCCGCCTCACGTTCAACCCCATAGAGAGCATCCAGGCGATGACGGCGTTCATCGTGCAACTCGCGCTCGGAGAAACGCCGCGCGGCACCCTGGAGTACAACACGATCTTCGCGGTCGGCCTGCTCCTGTTCGCATTCACGCTCGGCATGAACGTCCTCGGACACTTCCTCGTCCGCCGCTTCCGCGAGGAGTACTAGCGATGGCGAAGGTCGACGTCCCGTCGCTCCTGCATCCGCGCCTCGCGTTCCGAAAGCGCGTCGGGGGCGCGGCCTACGCCGTGTTCATCCTGGCGATTTTCGTGGGGCTGGCCGGGCTCGCCTCCCTGATCGTCCGCGTGCTGTGGGAAGGCGTCCCGTGGCTCAGTTGGCATTTCGTCACGGAGTACCCCTCGCGCTTCCCTGAGCAGGCCGGGATGCTGTCGGCGATCTTCGGCACGATCTGGATAATGGGACTAACGTTCCTCTTCACCGTCCCCGTTGGCGTGGGCGCGGCGGTGTACCTCGAGGAGTACGCCCCCAAGAACTGGCTGACCCGAATCATCGAGGTCAACATATCCAACCTCGCGGGCGTGCCGTCCATCGTCTACGGACTGCTCGGCCTCGCCGTCTTCGTGCAGATTCTCTCGATGGGTCGGACGGTGCTCGCCGGCGCGCTGACGATGTCCCTCCTCGTGATGCCGATCGTGATCATCGCGTCGCGCGAGGCGATCCGCGCCGTGCCATCCACCTACCGCGAGGCGTCCTACGGGCTCGGCGCGACGAAATTCCAAACCGTGCGCGACGTCGTGCTCCCCCACGCGACCCCCGGCATAATGACGGGGACGATCCTGGCGATGTCGCGGGCGATTGGAGAGGCCGCGCCGATGATCGCGATCAGCGCCCTCGTGTTCCTCACCTTCGTCCCGACCGACCCGCTCGACAAATTCACGGTGATGCCGATACAGATATTCAACTGGGTGAGCCAGCCCCAGGCGGGCTTCCGCGGCATCGCCGCCGCCGGCATCATTATCCTGCTTGGAGTTCTGCTCACAATGAACGCTGCGGCGGTCTACATACGCAACCGAACGCAAAAGAGGTCCGAGGAATGACGACCGCGACCCCGGCAATGACGGCGCCCGCAACGGCGGCGACGGGAGCGGCGGCGCCCCCCGCCCCGTCCCCCTCGACGGACGTGACGCTGAGCGTGGCGAATCTGGATATGTACTACGGGGCGTTCCGCGCTCTGCGGGGCATCAATCTGGAAGTGAAGCGCCACGCCGTCACCGCCCTCATCGGGCCCTCCGGCTCAGGGAAGAGCACGCTCCTGCGATGCTTCAACCGGATGAACGACCTCGTGCCCGGCGCCCGCGTCGAAGGGCAAGTTCTCTTCAACGGAGAGGACGTCTACCATCCGAGCGTTGACCCCACGGCGATCCGCCTGCGCGTCGGCATGGTCTTCCAAAAGCCGAACCCGTTTCCGAAGTCCATCTACGACAACGTGGCGTTCGGCCTCCGCATCAACGGATTCAAGGGCAATATGGACGAGGCCGTCGAGCGCTCCCTGCGCCGGGCGGCCCTCTGGGACGAGGTGAAAGACCGCCTGAAGCAGAGCGGCCTCGCCCTTTCCGGCGGCCAGCAGCAGCGCCTCTGCATCGCCCGCGCCGTCGCCGTCCAACCCGACGTCATCCTGATGGACGAGCCCGCCTCCGCGCTCGACCCCATCTCGACGCTCGCTATCGAGGAGTTGATGCGCGAACTCTGCCGCGACTACACGATCGTGGTCGTCACGCACAACATGCAGCAAGCGGCCCGCGCGTCCGACTGGACGGCGTTTATGACGATGGGCGACGACCGCGCCGGCCACCTCGTAGAGGTCGGCGCAACGCAGCAAATCTTCACCAACCCCCAAGACGAGCGCACGGAGGGCTACATCACCGGCAGATTCGGCTAAGCGCCGCCAGCGCCCTACCCGCCCCCGCATCCGCGTCATTCCCGCATAGGCGGGAATCCAGTCGGCGCGACAGCGCCGTCCCGCCCTCTCCCCTCCGGGAGAGGGCAGCCGCAGCGGCGGGTGAGGGTTGCCGCCCTGACCGCGAAAAGCGGGAACCTACCCCAAACCCGCCCTGACCGCGTAGGCGGGAACCCACCCTGCGCGCAAGCGCCGTCCCCGCCCTCTCCCTCCGGGAGAGGGCAGCCGCGAAGCGGCGCGCGCGGGTTGCCCCCTGACAGACCAGAGCGCAAAGCGCTAGAGTTAGGCGGACTACCGAGAGGAGACGCGACGATGACGAGCCCCTACGGAAAGCATCCGCGAGCGGAGTTCGACCGCGACCTGCGGCTCCTGCAAGACGAACTCCTCGCGCTGGGGAGCATGGCGGAGAAGGCGGTCGTCAAGGCCGTCGAGGCGCTCCGCACCCGCGACCTGACGATGTCGCAGCAGGTCGTCCGCGACGACGACGCCATAGACGAGAAGCGCGCGGAGTTGGAGGAGCGCGCCGTCGACCTGATCGCCATCCAGCAGCCGGTCGCGTCCGACCTGCGAATGCTGATCGCCGCCGTGCACGTCTCAATGGAGTTGGAGCGCATCGGCGACTACGCGGAGGGCATCGGCAAGATCAGCCTGATGATGGGCGACCAGCCCCCGATCAAACCCCTGGTGGACATCCCCCGCATGGCCGAGAAGTCGACGGCGATGCTCCGCTCGTCCCTCGACGCCCTCGTGAACCACGACGTCGACCGCGCCTACCAGGTGCTGAGGGACGACGACGAGGTGGACGCGCTTTACGACCAGGTCTACCGCGAGTTGCTGCTCATTATGGTGCAGGATCCGAAGGTGATCGAGCGCGGAACCTACCTGCTGTGGGCGTCGCACGACTTGGAGCGCATCGCCGACCGCGCCACGAACATCGCGGAGCAAGTCATCTACCTCGTCACCGGCAAGCGCCCCGACCCAAGCCAGGTCTCGAAGTACTAGGCGCCCCACCTCCCACAGCCGCGCGAAGTCCCCATGACCGCCCTGCCCGCCGAAGGCGGGAATCCGCCCGGCTCGACAGCGCCGTCCCCGCCCTCTCCCTCTAGGAGAGGGCAGCCGCGCAGCGGCGGGTGAGGGTCGCCCTGCCCACGCCTTGCTCCGCGCCGCCCCCCGCAGACGCCGCAGTCCGCGCCAAATTCCCGTTGACCGCCCGCGCCCGCGCCTCTACACTTGCCCCCGGAGTTCGGGGAGCAACCTATGGCGCGTTCAATTTGGAAAGGCGCGATCAGTTTCGGGATGGTCGCCATCCCTATGAAACTGTACATCGCCACCGAAAGCAAAGACATCGGATTCGCGCAACTGCACGAATCCTGCCGCTCGCGCCTCAAGCAGAAGCGCTGGTGCCCCCAATGCGAGGATGAGGTCGCCTACGGCGAGACCGTCCGAGGCTTCGAGTTCGCAAAAGGCGAGTACCTCGTGATGGAGGAAGAGGACTTCGAGAGCCTCCCCCTCAAGAGCGCCCACACCATCGACATCACCCGCTTCGTGGACATCCGGACGATCGACCCCGTCCACTACGAGAAGAGTTACTACATTGAGCCGGAGAGCGTCGGGGCCAAGCCGTTCGCGCTCCTCAAGAAAGCGCTGGAGACGACCGAACGCGCCGCCGTGGCTAAAATCGCGCTCCGCCAGAAAGAGCACCTCTGCCTCATCCGCCCCTACCAGGACGGGCTCGTTATGGAGACGATGTTCTACCCCGACGAGATACGCAGCGCGGCGGAACTCGACTTCCCCGGCGAGGTCGAGGTCAGCGACGCCGAACTCCAAATGGCCGTGATGCTCATAGACCAACTCACCGGAGCGTTCGAGCCGCAGGAGTACCGCGACGAGTACCGCGACGCGCTGCAGCAGGTCATCGAGGCGAAACTCGGCGCCGGCGCGCCCGTCTCCGCCGCCCCCGAAGCGCCGCAGGGCAAGGTGCGCGACCTCATGGAGGCGCTCCGCGCGTCCATCGAGGCCGCCCGCGCGCAGCCCGCCCCCGTTGCCGCCGAGCCCGTCGCCGAGGAAGCCGTCGCGCCGAAACGCCGCGCGCGAAAGGCGTCGTAACGATGGCCAACGCGCGCCCGACGCTCGCCCTCGACCTCATCAGGCCAATGCTGCCCACCCACGCGCCGGAGCCGGCCGACTCGCCCGACCGCTTGTGCGAAATCAAGTGGGAGGGCATCCGCGTCGTCTCCGTCATCACCGACGGCCAGGCGCGGATGCGGACGCGCAGCGGAGACGACGTCGCCCACGCCTTCCCTGAGATCGCCGACTCGCTGCTGCGGGCCGTCGGCGGCGCGGACGCCGTGCTCGACGGCGAACTGGTCGCGCTCAACGACGACGGAATCCCCCAGCGCCACGCCGTCGTCGAGCGGCTGCTCGGCGGGCCGCAGCCCCGCCTGCTCACGCCCGTCAACTACGAGGTGTTCGACATCCTCCACCTCAACGGCAAGTCGCTGCTCGACGCCCCGCTCTACGAGCGCAAGGGCGTTCTGCACGAGGCCGTCCGCCCCAACGCATCCACCCACGTCTGCCACTTTGAGGAGGGAGAGGAAGGCGTGGCGATGTACGCCGCCGCGCGCGAACTCGGCCTGCACGGCATCGTCGCCAAAGACAAGCATAGCCTCTACGAGCCGGGCAAACGCTCCCGCCACTGGCTCGCCACGAAGCACGCGCGGACGACGAACCTCGTCGTCGGCGGCTACACCTTCGGCGGCAGCGACCAGCCGTTCGACGCGCTGCTCCTGGGCGTGTTCGATGGCGGACGCTTGCGGTTCGCGGGCGCGGCGGGCGGAGGCGCGGGGCGCGGCGACCGACGCTTCCTGCAGGAAATGCTGACGCAACGCCACGCCGCCGAATGCCCGTTCACGGCGGAGCCCCAAACCGCCCTCTTCTCCCACTGGTGCGAACCGACGCTCGCCGTCGAGGTCGAATACGGCGAACGCGCCCCCGACGGCGCCCTCCGCTTCCTCGTCTTCAACTCCCTACGCCCCGACATAGACCCGCGCGACTGCGACGCCGTCTCCCTCGCATCGTAACCGCCCCGCCCCCGCAGGCGAACCTACCCCATGGCCGTCATTCCCGCGTAGACGGGAACTTACCCCATGACCGTCATTCCCGCGTAGGCGGGAATCCAGTCGGCGCGATAGCGCCACGACGGGGCGCTCCGCGCCCCGTCCCCATGCACCCCACAAGCGCCCTCGTCATTCCCGCGTGGCGGGAACCTACCCCTATGCCACCATGCCCGCGTGGGGCGGGAACTTACCCAATAGACCGTCATTCCAACGTAGGCGGGAATCCAGACGGCGCGATAGCGCCCCCTCCTCTTCGCAGAAGAGGAGCATGACTACGTAGACGACGATGAGGCCGTTGAAGGACGAGCGCTTGCGGCGGCCTACGCGGATTCCTGGATTCCCGCCTACGCGGGAATGACGGTCAGTGGATGCGGGAACCTACTGGGCAGGCACGCCATGCCCGCGAAAGCGGGAACCTACTCCCGGGTCCCGTCATTCCCGCGCAGGCGCGAACCCACCCGCCACGCAGCCCCAATCCCCCCTCTCCCTCTGGGAGAGGGGCCGGGGGTGAGGGTTGCGCCGCGAAGCGGCGCCCACCCCCACGCGCTACCCGCCCGCCGCCCGCGACTCGATCCGACCCGCCTCCGCGAGGTCGGCGTCCGCGAGGCCGTCGTCGCCGGGCGCGCCGCGTTCTCGCAGCGCGGCGGCGCGGCTCCGATAGGCCGCCGGGTTCTCCGCGTCGAACGCCAGCGCCCGCGTAATGTCCGCGACGGCCTGATCCGCGTCCCCCTCCCTGCCGCGGGCGAGATAGGAAAGCCCGCGGTTGAGATACGCCTCCGTCAAGGTCGGCCTCGCCGCGATGGCCTGCGTGAAGAGCCATATCGCCTCGTCGAGGTCCGCCAACTCGCCGCCCCGGTAGGCGCGCCCCATCAGAAACCGCAACTTCGCCAGCGCGTCCGGCTCCCGCGGCGGCCTCGTCGCCGCCTGAATCAACGCCGACTTCGCAAGATCGTGCTCTCCGCGCTCCAAGTAGACCTGCCCAAGCGTGAGCAGCGCCGCGTAGCGAACCTCGGACGGAAAGTCCGCGTTGATCGTCACCGGCAAGTCGGACGGCGACGCCGCGACATCCACCATCCCGCCCTCCCGCGCGCCGGCTTCGTCCTGCGCCGAGGTGAACCGCGCGATGACGCGCCCGCTGTCGTACTCCCCCCAGATCAGCACGTCCGCCCCTGACCGGCGCGCGGCGTCCTCCGCCTCGTCCGCGTTCGCGATCTCCTCCGGCCACTCCGTCGTCCGGGCGCGGGCGAGCCCCGCCGCGCGGATCTCCGCGTCCAACGCCTCCTTGATCCTGCCCCGAACGTTGTACCCCTGCTGCCCGGACGTGTAGTTGACGAACGGCGCAAGCGCCACCAGCGACTCCGCCTCGCCTGGGGCGGGAAGGGCAGGTTGCGGCGGCTCCGCGCTCCGCGTAAGCGCGACTCCCGCCGCAACCGCGGCGACGACGACGAACGCGGCGGCGGCGAGGCCCAACCGCAAGCGCGGCGCGAACGCGCGGCGAGGCGGACTCGCGGCGCCGGACCGCGCGCTTGCGCCTTCCGCCTCCGCGAGGGCGGGCGCGGCGGACTCGGGCGCGAACCCCGCCGCCGCCAGCAGCAAGTCCCGCTCCTCGTCCGAAAGGCGCAGCACCTCCGCGCACCGCAGCGCGTCCTCCCTGTAGCGGGGCCGCGCGGTGACGCCTTCCTTCCACCGAATCAGCGTGAGGCGATTCACCTGCACCCGACGCGCCAACTCGGAGTCGCCGATGCCCGCGCGCGCCGCGTATTCGGTGAGCAATTCGCCGAACGATTGCATTTGATACAACTCTGATGCGCTCCGCGGGCCGAATGCCGCACTTTTGTAGTTGGGAGTGTACAACGCCGCAAGCGATGCTGACCCCGCCGGCGCGGACAACCCGCCGCCCGGACACCGCAGGCTAAGGAGGCCGCAAATGACGAACAGGGTCAAGAACAGCATCTACGCCGTGGCGATGGCCGTAATCGCGGCGGCGCTCGCCGCGTGCGGCAGCGACCCCACGCCCACGCCCGCCCCGCGCTGGACTCCGAGCGCGCCCGTCCAAACCCCGGACGACGCGCCCCGGACGGAATGGCCCACGCCCACCGCGATGATGATGATGGAGCCCACCCCGGATGCCGCGTTCGCGCCTACGACAATGCCGGGGCCCACGACGAGGCCGAGGGCCACGGCGTTCCCAGCCGCTCCCGCCGCCGGCGGAGCCCGCGGACCTGCCGGGCCAGCGCGGACAGCGACGCCCGCCCCAGCCGGCGAAGGCTTCAACTCCATCGGCGGCTCTTCGACCGTCAACGACGAGCCCTACGACCTCACCTTCTTCAAGCACTACGGCGTCAACCCGTTCATCGACACCGAGGACGACCGATTCTCCACGTTCGCGGTGGACGTCGACACCGCCTCCTACACCGTGATGCGCCGCTTCGTCCGGGACGGCAACCTCCCGGACCCCGCGTCCGTTCGCGTCGAGGAGTACGTCAACTTCTTCGATCAGGGCTACCTGCCGCCTGCCAACGACACGTTCGCCATTCGCTTGGAAGGCTCCCCGTCGCCGTTCGGAGGCGCCAACCACTGGCTGATGCGCGTCGGCCTGCAAGCCAAAGAGGTGAGCGCCCGCGAGCGCAAGGACGCCACGCTCATCTTCGCCGTCGACGTGTCCGGCTCAATGGGCAGAGAAGACCGCTTGGGCCTCGTCAAGCGCAGCCTGCGCCTGCTCGTGAACGAATTGCGCCCCAGAGACGAGGTGGGCATCGTCGTCTACGGCGACCGCGGCCGCGTGCTCCTGAATCCGACGGACGGCGGCGAGGGCGACTCGATAGCGCGCGCCATAGACAGCCTCCAACCCGGCGGCTCGACCTACGCGGAGGAAGGGCTGCGCCTCGCCTATGATATGGCCGCGCGCGCCGTCCGCCCGGGCCGCATAACCCGCGTCCTCCTGCTCTCCGACGGCGTCGGCAACGTCGGCGCGACCAGCGCCGACTCCATACTCCGCAACATCCGACGGCAAGTCGAGTCAGGCGTGACGCTCACGACGGTCGGATTCGGCATGGGCAACTACAACGACGTCCTGATGGAGCGGCTGGCCAACGACGGCGACGGAACCTACCACTACGTCGACACGCTGAACGAGGCGAGGCGCGTGTTCGTGGAAAATCTCGTCGGAACAATCCAAACCGTCGCCAAAGACGCCAAAGTCCAAGTGGACTTCAACCCCAACGTCGTCAGCCGCTACCGGCTGCTCGGCTACGAGAGCCGCCGCGTCGACGACCAAGACTTCCGCAACGACGCCGTGGACGCGGGCGAGGTCGGCGCGGGCCACAACGCCACCGCCCTCTACGAACTGAAGTTTCACGACAACGCATCCGGCCCCGTCGCCGCGGTCTACCTGCGCCACCAAGACCCGGACACCGGCCGCGTGACCGAGACGAGCCGCCTGCTCCGAACCGTCGACTTCGCCGGACGCTTCGCGGACGCCTCCCCGCGCTTCCAACTCAGCGCGGTCGTGGCCGAGTACGCCGAACTCCTGCGCGAGAGTTACTGGGCGCAGGACGGCAGCCTCGAGTGGACGGCCAAAGAGGCCGACCGCGTCCAGCGCCTCATCCCCTTCGACGCCGACGTCGCGGAATTCGCCGACCTAGCGGCGCGAAGCGCCCGCTTGCGGTAGCGCCGCGCCGCCGCCAACCGGCGCGCGCAGCCAACCGGGCGCCGCGCAGCCAACGGCGCGGGGGAGCATGCGCCCGCTCCCCCGCGCCCCGACGGCTCACGGCGCCAGACGGTTCGCAGGCGGTCAAGCGCGCCGCCAACGGCGCGAAAGCGCCATCCCCGCCCTCTCCTTCTGGGAGAGGGCAGCCGCGTAGCGGCGGGTGAGGGTTGCCGCCCTCATCCACGCTCCCCAGCGCTGCCCCTACTCCGGCTCCGCCGCCAACAGGCGGCGGAGCCCTATCTTCTCAACCCCTGCGAAACGACGATAGCGAACGATGATTGGAGGGGTACGTAAGTACTCTACGGCTTCGCGGAACGCAGGGCGAACGCCGCGCGGCGTCACTCGAGAGCGAGGAAGGCGAGCCCTGCGGCGATGAGCCCAACGACGATGACGGCCCCGGTTGCGAATTCGGAGCCTCCCGCGCGACGGAGCGGCTCGCGGGCGATCCAAGTCGTCGCGGCGGCGGCCGCGCCCCCGATAAGGCCAAGCCAGAAGCCGGCGAGCGCTCCGTTGACGGCGGCGGTGAGGCGATCCACCGCGGCGTCCGCGCCCCAGTAAGCGGAGACGCCCGCCCCCGCCGCGACGCCGACGGGAAGCGCGGCGAGCAGCCAAACAATCAGACGTTTCAGCAACCCCATGCGTTCCCTGCCCTGTCCTTATCACGCCGTGAATCTTGCAGAACCCCGAACCACGATATTCAGCGAACTTCCAATAGGGTATCCAATAAATGCGCGGGGATAGGAATTCGGCAGGCGGCGCAACCTTGCGCGGCAACCGCCAGGCGGGAATCCAGCCGGCGCGCAAGCGCCGCGACGGGCGCAACGCGCCCGTCTCTATTGACCCCGAGGGTCCCGTCATTCCCGCGAAAGCGGGAACCTACTGGAGCAGAGAAATTATGCAAAGGTCTCCGATGGCAGGAGAGGGCAGCCGCGTAGCGGCGCGCGCGGGTTGCCGCCCCGCGCGCGCGGGTTGCGAAGCCTATCCTCTATAATGCGTTCCTAGTGAAGGCTATGCAACTCCCCCTCGCCCGCCGTCCGCTCAACTTCCTCGCCTGCTTCCGCCCCAACCGCGTCGCCCTCCTGCTTGCCGCCCTCGCCATCCTCGGCGCATGCCTCATATTGACCCGCCAAGTCAATCACGGAGTGGGCGTATCCACCGACTCGCTAGCCTACGCGATAGCGGCGAAAGACATTGCGGCGGGAAACAACCCCGCCTTGCCGAATTCGGCTCCGTTGTTTCCCGTCGCGCTCGCCCTCCCAAGCGCGCTGGGCTTCGATCCGATCAGCGCGGCCGCGCTCCTCAACGCCGCCGCGTTCGGAATGATCATCTTCTTCTCGACGCTTTGGCTATGGCGCAAAACGCAGTCGCTCTTCCTCGTCGTTTGGACGAGCGCCGCCCTGATCGTAGCCCCTCCCCTCATCCACGTAACCCCATGGGCGCTGTCGGAGCCGCTGTTCATCCTCCTCACGATGTCCGCGCTCCTGACGCTCGACGCATTCATCGAAAATCGCCGACGGTCTCTTCTCCTGCTGGCGGTCGCCTTCGCCGCGTTGGCGTTCCTGACCCGCTACCTCGGCGCCGCGATGATTGGAACGGGCGCGATTCTCCTGCTCCTCCAGCGGAATGTCCCTTTCTCCCTAAGGGCTAAGGAAGCGGCCTTCTACGCCGCCGCGGCTTCGATCCCGACTTGCGCGTGGCTGCTGCGAAACTATCTGGATATCGGAAGCATCACCGGGCACTCCGCTTTCCCGCCTTTCGGGTCTCTATCGCAAAACATTGAGGCCGCCGCCGTCGAACTGTGGAAAATCCCCTTCGCTTGGTCCGACCTATCCTACGCCGTCGGACGGCGACTCTCCCTCTACGCGGACGACGCCGTCGTCCCCTTGATCATCGCGTCGGCGGCGCTGGCGGCGGCCGGGGTCGCCGCGGGCGCGGCGCGGCTCCGATCAGCGGCTCCGGGGGAACCCGTCTTTTCGCGGAACCTCGCACCGGCTTTCACGGTGGCCCTCTTCGCTTGCATGTACGTGACGGTGACGGTGATAGGCGTGACCACGACGAGCCGGAGCGAGGGGTTTGGAATCCGATACTTCGCTCCGGCGTATCCCCCGATTGCGCTCGCCGTCGCCCTGGTTGCGAACGCTTGCATCCGCGGCGCCGCATGGAGGCGCAACGCTCCCCGCTTGATGGTCACTCTCGCCCCCGCGCTTGGAGCGATCCTGCTCTCGCTTTGGCTTCTCCCCCAAGCGAGCCTCTACGCCGAGCAATACCGCCGGCATCTGGACGCCCCTTTGGGGCACGACGCCCGCTCTTGGCGCAACTCCCCGGCGACGCTCGACATCCAAGCGAAATCGCTCGCGGGGCGCGCCGTGGTCGGAACGAACAGCCTAGACATAGCCCCGTACCTCACAGGCGTCCGCGACTTCAGCTTCCTCCCATGTATGACGGCCAACGATGCGCGGAACTGGCTCTTGCGCGCCGACGCGCAAGGCCAAGAGGTCTACGTCGTCTGGTTCGACGGATTCATCAACCCCATAGGCTGCGAGGCCGTCCCCCCCGCGATTCGAACCGTCGCCCGCATGGAAACGATCGCCCGCCTGCCCAACGGCGACATCTTCCGCGTCTACCCGCCGTCCGCGAACCCCTTGCAGCCTTACCGCGATTTTTACGCATCGTTCGCATCCCGGGAGCCCATCGCCTCCGCTATTTTCGATGTCCACATCTCAGGCCGAACATTGGCGTACCTCCGTGAATCCTGCGCCCCCTCCGACGCCCAGCCGAGATTCTTCCTGCATGTCTTCCCCATCGACGAAACCGACCTCCTCCGCGAACGTAGACGCTCCGGGTTCAACAACCTCGACTTCTCCTTCGAGATGGACGGCGCGCGGTTCGACGGCAAATGCCTCATGACCGCCATCCTTCCCAACTACCCCATCGCCCGCATCAGAACCGGCCAATTCGTCAGAGGCGGAAGCAAGGTCTGGGAAACGGAATTCCGCCCGCCGCCCTAACCGCGCGCGCCAACGCTCCCAATCCCACCCAACGCGACAAGCACCCGGGACTCCGTCATTCCCGCGTAGGCGGGAATGTGGATTCACACTGGAAGCGCAACAGTTCCGGACGACCCCAGAATACCTCAGACGGCGTCTGGTAGCCCAGCGCCGAGCGCGGCGTGTTGTTGCACCTCGCCCGCGCGCAACGTCAACTCCTCGTCCGGCACGCCGTCCAAGTTCGTCCTCCGCGGCAACTCCCGCCGCAGACGCCCAATCGCGTTCTCCACTCCCCCCTTCTGCCACGGCGACCGAACGTCGCAGAAGAACGTCTCAACTCCCAACTCATGCAACTCGTGATGCCGGGCGAACTCCGTCCCGTTGTCGAACGTCACGCTCCGCCGCATCTCCATCGGCAGCGTCCCCATCACGGCCAGCATCGCGCGCGCAACCGCCTCGGCGCCCTTGTTCTCCGGCCGCTGCAGGAGCGTGAGCCGCGACGCCCGTTCGTGCAGGACCAACAGCGCCTGCTTCTTCACCCCGAACAGCATCGTGTCCGCCTCCCAGTGGCCGAACTCAACGCGGTCCGCCGCCCTCGCAGGCCGCTCCGACAGAGGCCGCCTCGCCTTGATGAACAGGGCGGAACTGCGGCCCTTGCGCGAGCGGCGCCCCCGCGTCGCCTTCCGCTTCGGCAGGAAGTTCCGCCAGTCGTAGTCCTTCGTCCTCTTCACCTGCGCCGCGATGAACCGGTAGATGCTCTCATGCGAGATAACCGGCCTCCCCATCTCCAACGCGAGGCGGCCGGACACTTGCGGCGGCGACGCGCCCCACGCCATGCGGCGCAGGACGGCCTCGCGCAGGAGATCGTCGCGGTCGAGGCGGGGGCCCTTCCACCGCCGCGCCCGCGCCTTCTCGTCCGCCTTGGCAGCCTTGTACTCGCCCGCGCTCATCGCGTTGCGGTTGATCTCGCGAGAGATCGTCGATGGCGAGCGATCCAGATTTGTAGCGATTTCCCGGATCGGGCGCCCCTCTTGGTATAGGCGGGCAATCGCGCAGCGTTCCTCGATGTCGATGTGTCGGTATCCCATGGCTCCACCACCTTGCTCTGGCGTTGCGCTTCGTTTGTGAATCCAGGGAATCCAGTCGGCGCGAAGCGCCAATCCCGCCCTCTCCCGCTTGGCGGGAGAGGGCGCCGCGAAGCGGCGGGTGAGGGTTGCCGCCCTGCCCGCGAAGCAGGAACCTACCCTATAACCGTCATTCCCTATAACCGTCATTCCCGCGTAGGCGGGAATCCAGTTGGCGCGATAGCGCCATGAGACGGGGCGCGTTGCGCCCCGTCCCCAAACCATCCCCGCCGCCTCGTCAATCCCGCGTAGGCGGGAACCTACCCCAAATCCCGCCCAATCCACCTTCCTATTGACGCAACCCCAGCAATTCCTGCTATAGTGCGCCCCGCTTGCGGAGTCCGAAGGCTTGTTGCGAGGGAGGAGCGCAATGGCGAATCTGGAAGTCGTGATCGACGGCGACGGCCACATCTTCGAGGACGCGGAAGGCATCCGCCGCCACATGCGGAGCCCCATGCGGGACGCCAACATCCCCAAACTCCTGGGCGTCTTCCCCCAGTTGGACCACCTCCACCACGGCCTGATGCATAACCCCGAGGACGCCTTCGGCATCAGCAAAGGGGTCTTCAAAGACCCCGGCGTCGGCGGCTGGGGCGAGTTTATGGACAAGGCGGGCGTCGAGTCCGCCGTGCTCTACCCCACGGGCGGCCTCGCCTACGGGAAGATCATCGATATCGACTTCGCCATCCAGGCGTGCCAGGCGTACAACGACTGGATCACCGACGCCTACTCGGAGAAGGACGCGCGCCTCCACCCCGTCGCGCTCATCCCGATGCAGGAGCCCGACGCGGCCGTCGAAGAGTTGCGCCGCGCCGTCAACGACCTCGGCATGTGCGGCGCGATGCTCCCCTCCACCGGACTGATGACGCACCTCGGCGCGAAAACCTACTGGCCCGTCTACGCGGAGGCCGAGCGGCTCGGCGTCCCCCTCGCGATTCACGGCGGCGCGCACCACGACCTCGGCATGAACACGATGAACGTGTTCGCCGCGACGCACGCCATCGGCCACCCCGTCGGCATTATGATCTGCCTCGCGGGGATGCTCTTCAACGGCGTCTTCGAGAAGTTCCCCGGCCTCAAGGTCGGCTTCCTCGAGGGCGGCGTCGGCTGGTTCCTTATGGCGTTGGAGCGCTTCAACGGCTCTTACGAGGCGTTCACCCCCTACGACCCGCGCGGCGAACTGATGACGCTCCCCGACGGCATGAGCGTCCGCGACTATATGGTCAGCCTCTGCAAGCAGGGGCGCCTCCGCGTCGGAGTCGAGGGCGACGAGCCCGCGCTCTCCTACGCCGTCCACGTCGCGGGGCCCGAAGCGTTCATCTTCTCGTCCGACTTCCCCCACGAGGTGAACCTCGGCAGCATCCGCCACGAAATCGAGGAGTTGATCGAAATCGAGGAACTCGCCCCGGAGGAGAAGGAAGCGATCCTCTGGCGAAACTCCCTCGACTTCTACAACCTCAGCTCCGCGGCGGCCTAGCGCATCCCGGCTTCTCCCGATGGCGCGCGCGGGTTGCCGCCTGCCCGCGCAAGCGGGAATCCAGGGCGGCGCGCAAGCGCCGACCCCGCCCTCTCCCAATGGCGGGAGAGGGCAGCCGCGAAGCGGCGGGTGAGGGTTGCCAACGCGAAAGCGGGGAACCTACCCCACCCCCTCGCCGTCGGCGCGCTAGAGCGGCTCGACCAAGACCTCCCCGCCCTCGACGACATCCATCGTCACGCGGGAGCCGCGCAGCAAGGCCATGCCGACGAGCGGATCCTCGCCGATTGCGTAGATCCGCGCAACCCGCTCTTCCCCTTCCCACAGCACATTGGCGCGGTAGACGTCGCAAGCGTCGGACTTGCCATTTCCGAACCTGACCGACTCTAGCCGCGGGTTGGCCAAACCCAGCCTCTGGACATCGGGCGCGGGCAGCGCGACATCTCCCGTAAAGCCGGTGTCGAGAACCGCCTGATACCGCCGAAGGCCGCCGTCCCGCCCACGAATGACCAACGGAATGAGGGGAACGAGGCTCCGAACGACGCCGCTAGCCATCCTTGTCCGCCCGCAGCCCTCCGAAGGCGTGGACGGTCTGGAAACCGACGCGCTTCCGCCAGATATCCGCGTCGGGCCGGCGTCCGAGAAGCCGCATTTCCACGGCCTCTTCGTCCCACTGATCGGCGCCGATCTCGTAGTCGCCCGTGCGGAGGTCGATCACGACGATCTTGCCCGTCTCCTGGGGGTAGACGAGCGGGCGTATCTTCTTCATGTAGATCGCTCTGCCGCGCGCATCGCGGCTCTTGCGGCGAAAGGGCAGTTTGATGTTCATAGGGCTCCCTCCTGCACTCGCGACGCTCGCGCCCGGCGCGAGCGCTATCGTAGGCGGCGAGAGAGGGAACGCGCAAGGGGCGAGCGTCCTAGAGTTCCAACCGCTAGAGCGGCTCGACCAAGACCGCCCCGCCCTCGACGACGTCCATCGTCACTCGAGAGCCGCGCAGCAAGGCCATGCCGACCAGCGGATCCTCGCCAATGGCGTAGATTTTCGCGGTCTGCTCTTCCCCGTCCCAGAGCACGTCTGCAAGGTAGACATCGCAATTGCCGGACTCGCCGTTTGCAAACGTGACGTGTTCCGTCTGAGGGCTAGAGAGCCCCAAACGCTGAACGTCGGACGCAGGCAGCGCGACCGTTCCCGTGAAGCCGGTGTCAAGAACTGCTTGATACCGCCGCATGCCGCCGTCCCGCCCCCGAACGACCAAAGGAACGATGGGAACGAGGCTCCGAACGACGCCGCTAGCCATCCTTGTCCGCCCGCAGCCCTCCGAAGGCGTGGACCGTCTGGAAACCGACGCGCTTCCGCCAGATATCCGCGTCGGGCCGGCGTTCGAGAAGCCGCGTCTCTACGGGAATTTCGTCCCACTGGTCGGCGCCGATCTCGTAGTCGCCCGTGCGGAGGTCGATCACGACGATCTTCCCCGTCTCCTGCGGGTAGACGAGCGGGCGGATCTTCTCCATGTAGATCGCTCTGCCGCGCGCCTCGCGGCTCTTGCGGCGAAAGGGCAGTTTGATGTTCATCGTCTTCTCCTCCAGCGACCGCGGCGCTGCCGCGAGTCTAGCCGCGCGCGCGGCGCGCCTGCAACTGCGCTCCTGCCCAACGACTCCCTCGCCGCCGAAAGTTACGCAATCCCCCGAATTCGGCGGAAACCGCCCTTTGCGTATTGACGATGGCCGCAATTCCTGCGATAGTGCGCCCGGCGGCGCCTAATTGAGACGCACCCAGTCCCAACCGCATCTCTAGGGAGGAGATATGAACGCCAGCAGAATCTTGACCGCGATCGCAGCCTTTGCGGCGCTCGGCTTAGCCGCCGCGTGCGGAACCGACCCCACCGCCACGCCCCGACCGACCGACACGCCGCGACCCGCGGCGACGCCCACGCCAACGGCGATGATGATGATGGAGCCGACGGCGGAGCCCACGGCGATGATGATGGACGCGGACGATCCGGTCACGCTCACGATGATCGACGCCTTCCCGCCCGTGCTGGACATCTCCGCCGGCACCGCCTTCTTCCTCGAGGAAGTCGAGCGGCAGTCCGGCGGCACGGTCACCATCGACCGCGTCGGCGGGCCGGAGGTCACGCACTCGCTCGAGCAGTTCGACCCCACCGTCAACGGCGTGTACGACTCCATCGCCACGGTGGGCGCGTACCACACGGACTTCACGACGCTCGGGCTCGGCGAAAACGTCGCGGCCAACTACACGCGCATCGCCGACAACTACGGCCCGCGCGTCACCTGCGGCCTGTTCGAGGCGCTGGAAGCCGTCTACGCCCCGCTCGGCATGCAATACGTCGGCTCCTTCGCCGGCGGCTGGGGCGCGAGGCTCTGGACGGTCGACCCCATCCGCGAACTCGAGGATCTGGACGGCGTGCACCTGCGCGCCGCGACGATCTACCAGCCGTTCCTGCACGCCTACGGCGCGACCTCCACGCCCCTCCAGTTCTCCGAGATCTACCCCGCGCTGGAGAAGAGCGTGATCAAGGGACTCTACTGGGGCGGCGCGGGCGCGCTCGCCGGCAAGTGGGACGAGGTGCTGAACTACCAGTACCCCGACTCGCTCGCGGGCGGCGGCGGCGTCTCCTTCATCGTCAACCAGGACAGTTGGGACGCAATGTCCGAGAATCAGCAGGAGGCCGTGCGCGACGCCGTCGCCGCGACCTCCAAGTTCCAAACGCAGCATATGAACGAGGTCGAGATCAACGAGGTCAGCACCCTTGAGGAGCGCGGCGTCGAGAAGATCGAGTGGCCGGACTCCCTGTCCTCCACGTGGAGCAACGACCACTACGACAAGATCATCGCCGACTTCATCGTCAAGCCCAACCCTGCGCTAGGGGAGCCGCTCGCCGACGCGATCCGCTGCGTCAACGACATCATCCTCCCCGACAGGCAGTAGGCCGATTAGGAAGAAGGGCGGGGGCGCCGCGCAATGCGCGGCGCCCCCTACCCCATCGGATTCCCTCTCCCTACTAGGGAGAGGGCTAGGGTGAGGGTGGATTCCCGCCTACGCGGGAAGGTGGCGAGCAAGGAAGCCAGAACGGAGCCGCGTTGCGGTGCCCCGCAGCCCGCGCGCCATCCCTCTCCCTAGCAGGGAGAGGAGGCAGACTGGATTCCCGCGTAGGCGGGAATGACGAAGTTAGGTAGGGTTCCACGTGACGGCGGGACCGGCGGGAGCGCCGGCGACAAAGGAGTCCTCTGAATTCCCTCTCCCTGCTAGGGAGAGGGTTAGGGTGAGGGTTGGATTCCCGCGCAAGCGGGAATCCATAGCGGCGCGAAGCGCCGCGCCTCTCGTAGCCTGGCCCCACGTCATTCCCGCGAAAGCGGGAACCTACTGGGGCCTCGGGTTAGCGCAGGCGGAGCGAGGGTAGCGAATGGCGGACGCAGCGGGAACAACGCAAGACGCGCCGGAGCAGCCGAAGGGCGCCGTGATGCGCCTCGTCACGCTGCTGATGGACGTCTCCGCCGCGCAATACCGGCGGCGCGCCCGGAGCCCGTGGCCGTCGCGCATCTTCGATTGGATCATCGACCTCTCCGCGTTCGCGGGCGCGCTCATCGTGCTCTACGTCGCCGGCGCCACCGGCCTGAACGTGCTCCTGCGCTTTCTCCCCTGGACCGACCCGCCGAACTGGGCGCTGCCCACCACCGAATTCAGCCTCCTCTACCTCACCTTCCTCGCCGCGCCCGTCGTGCTGCGCCGCGAGGGGCACGTCCGTATGACCGCCATCACCGAGCGGCTCGGCGCATCGTCGCGCCTCTGGCTCTACATCATCGGCTCCGCCCTCTCCGCCGTCGTCTGCGCCCTGCTCGGTTGGAACACGCTCGACAAGACGATAGAGGAGTACCAATCCGGCGCCGTGCTGCTGTCGGGCATCGCCGTCCCTAGGGCCGGCGTGACCTGGATCATTCCCTACGGATTCGCGCTGCTGACGATTCAGTTCCTGCGGATGGGCGTCAACGCGCTGCGCGCGAGAAGTTACGCCTCCGCGGCGGAGGCGGGCGTCTAACGCCCTCGCATGGAACTCTGGGGCGTCGAATTCGCGTGGTGGCTCACGCTCATCATCTTCTTCGCGCTGCTGCTCGCGCTTATGGCGACGGGCATGCCCGTCGCCATCGCGTTCGCCCTCCTCAACATCGTCGGCCTCATCCTCATCGTGCCCGAATTCAAGGGGCTGCGCCTGCTTCCGGGCAGCGTCTATAGATCCGTGGCGACGTTCAATCTGCTCGCCATCCCAATGTTCTTCCTGCTCGGCGAGGTGCTTTTCCAGTCGCGCGTCATCGGCTTGACGATTGACGTAATGGACCGGTGGATCGGGAAGGTGCGCGCGCGCCTGCTGTTCACCTCGCTCGGCGCGGGCACGATCCTCGCTACGCTCAGCGGCGCGGGCATGGCCGACACCGCCCTCCTCGGCACGACGTTGCACCCGGAAATGGAGAAGCGCGGCTACGAGCGCCGCCTCTCGCTCGGCACAATTATGTCGTCCGGCCTCCTCGCCGCGATCATCCCGCCGAGCGCCCTCGCCGTCCTCCTCGGCAGCCTCGCCGAGGTCTCCATCGCGCGCCTGCTCCTCGCCGGATTCGTCCCCGGCCTGATGATGGCGACCGTCTACGCCGTCTACATCTGGATCCGCGTCCGCCTGAACCCCGGCCTCGCGCCCCCCTACACCGGCGAGTCCGTCTCATGGCGTTATCGCTTCTTGGGCCTCGCGCAGATCAGCCCCCTCGGCATCATCGTGCTGATGGTGATGGGCTTCATTCTGTTCGGCGTAACGACCCCGAGCGAGGCCGCCGCCACCGGCGCCATCGGCGCATTCATCGTCGCCGCCCTCTACCGGCGCCTCACTTTCAAGGTCATCAAAGACTCCCTCTACGGCACGCTCTACATCGGCGGAATGATCTTCTTCATTATCACGGGCGCGGTCGCGTTGGGGCAGTTGCTCGCCTTCACCGGCGCGACGCGCGAGTTCCTCTCCTTCATCGTCGAACTCGGACTCTCCGCCGTGATGCTCGTCATCATCGTGCAACTCGCCGTGCTTATCCTCGGCTTCTTCATAGACCAACTCTCGATAATGCTCGTCGCCATTCCCGTGCTCGTTCCCATCATCGAGCCGCTCGGCATCGACCCCGTCTGGTTCTGGGTGCTCTTCCTGATGAACATCTCCATCGGCGCGATCACGCCGCCGTTCGGCATGATGCTCTTCGCGCTCAAGGGCGTCGTTCCGCAAGCGTCTATGGGCGACCTCTACCGGGCGAGCATTCCCTTCGTGCTGCTGGACATCGTCGCCGTCGGCCTCGTCATCGCATTCCCGCAGATCGCCACCTGGCTGCCGAGCCTGGCGCTCTAGGGCGCCGGGCCGGCGCATGTCCTCCCAACTCTCCGGCGCGCTCATCGCGCTCCTCGTGCCCGTCTGCTTCGGCAGCGGCATGGTGCTCGCCCGCGTCGGCCTCGTCCACGTGCCGTCCGGCGCGGGCAACTTCCTCTCGCTCGTCGTCGGATGGACGCTCGTCGCGTCCGTCACGGCGATCCTCCACCCTGACGCGCTGTTCGGCGTATCGCTCGGCGCATTCGGATGGCTCGCGATGATCGGCGTCGTCAATTTCCCCATCGGGCGCTTTATGAACTTCGCCAGCATCAAGCATCTCGGCGTGCTCAAGGCCAACCCGATCCTAGCGATGGCGCCCATCGTCTCCGCGTTCGAGGGCGTCGTCTTCCTCGGCGAGCGCATCAACTGGGCGATAGGCGCGGGCACGCTCCTCGCCGTCTCCGGCGTCATCATCGTCGTCTACGGAGAGGTAACCGCGCGGCGCGGCCCCGCATCCCGCGCTCCCCGACCCGCCGCGGCGAGCGTCGCCCCCGGCGGAAAGCCGCCCGGCCTCATCGAGCGCCGACCGCAACTGATCGGCTACCTCGCCGCCGCAGGCGCCGCCGTCGCCTACGGCACCGTCCCCCTGCTCGGACGCATCGCCGTGACGGGCGAGGCCGACGGCGTGCCCCTCATCGGACGATTCGCCTCCGACTCCGCGACTCTCCCGCTCGTCTCCGCGACCTACACGATGCTGATCGGCTTCATCGTGATGGGATTGTTCGCTGCGCCGTCCATACCGGGCGCGCTGCGGGCGCCGCGCCGAGCGCTGCTGTTCGTCGCGCTTGGCGGGATTGCGATGTCCACCGGCGTCTCGCTGCTCTACCTTGCGTTGAGCCGCGCGCCCGTGGTGGTCGTCTCCCCGGTGTTCGCGCTCAACGCATTCGTCGCGCTCGTCCTCGCGCACTTCTTCCTGCAGCGGCTGGAGCGCATCACGCCCCCGCTCGTCCTCGGCACCGTCTTCGTAGTCGCGGGCGTAGTAGCCGTCATCATCGGCGCAGAAGCGTAAGGGGGCGAGGTCGGCGGCGCCGCTCCCTACCCTACCCTGCCGCCCGCCGCCGCCATCCCCGCGCGCGCGCCCCAGTCTCGTCATTCCCGCGTAGGCGGGAATCTAGTCAGCGCGATAGCGCCATCCCCGCCCTCGCCCCCTCTGGGAGAGGGCAGCCGCGCAGCGGCGGGTGAGGGCAGCCGCGTCCCCGCGCAGCCGCGAACCCACCCCATGACCGTCATTCCCGCGTAGGCGGGAATCCAGTCGGCGCGATAGCGCCATGACGAGGCGCAACGCGCCCCGTCCCCAAGCCATCCCCGGCGCCACGTCATTCCCGCGAAAGCGGGAACCTACCCCGTTCGCCGCGGGCGCCGCCGTCGCCTACGGCACCGTCCCCCTGCTCGGACGCATCGCCGTGACGGGCGAGGCCGACGGCGTGCCTCTCATCGGACGATTCGCATCCGACGCCGCGACGCTCCCGCTCGTCTCCGCGACCTACACGATGCTGGTCGGCTTCATTGTGATGGGATTATTCGCGGCGCCGTCCATACCGGGCGCGCTGCGGGCGCCGCGCCGAGCGCTGCTGTTCGTCGCGCTTGGCGGACTTGCGATGTCCACCGGCGTCTCGCTCCTCTA
This sequence comes from Dehalococcoidia bacterium, assembly GCA_965242755.1. Classification (GTDB taxonomy): domain Bacteria; phylum Chloroflexota; class Dehalococcoidia; order Lucifugimonadales; family Australimonadaceae; genus Bin16. Next base: position 848,838 of record OZ251500.1, read on the forward strand.
CCTCGCGCTGAGCCGCGCGCCCGTGGTGGTCGTCTCCCCCGTGTTCGCGCTCAACGCATTCGTCGCGCTCGTCCTCGCGCACTTCTTCCTGCAGCGATTAGAACGCATCACGCCCCCGCTCGTCCTCGGCACCGTCTTCGTAGTCGCGGGCGTAGTAGCCGTCATCATCGGCGCGGAGGCGTAAGCGACGAGGTCGGCGGCCCGCTCCCTACCCTACCCTGCCGCCGCCATTCCCGCGCGCGCCCCCAGTCTCGCCCCGCCCCCGTAGGCGGGAATCCAGTCGGCGCGATAGCGCCATTCCTGCCCTCTCCTTCTGGGAGAGGGCAGCCGCGCAGCGGCGGGTGAGGGTTGCCGCCCCGCCCTCGCCCTCTGGAGACCTTTGCGTAACCTACCGTCAATCCCGCGTAGGCGGGAATCCAGGCGGCGCGCAGCGCCGCTCCTCTCCTACGTAAGCGCCCCGTCATTCCCGCGAAAGCGGGAACCTACTGGGACAGAGAATTTATGCAAAGGTCCCCTCTGGGTGAGGGCAGCCGCGCAGCGGCGCGCGCGGGTTGCCCGTCAGCAGGCGCGGACGATGAGCAGCCGGTTGCGCGTTTCGGCGCTGACGGGGTGAATCAGTTCGCGGCGCTCCAAGTGCAGGCGGAGCGCGCCATCCAAGAAAGCGAGCGTTCCGTCGCGCAGATCGCGCTCGGCGGCCTCGCGGACCTCTTGCTGAAAGGGATATGCGGCGGCTTTCGCCGGGTCAAGTTTGTCGGCGATAAGCACGACGTGCCCCATTGGAGCGAGGCCGGGTCTCCCCGTCGTGTGCCAGCGGACGGCCTCAATGACCTCCGGATCAAGCGCCTCGCCGTCGCCGCGGAGCCACGTCGCGCCGATCAGCCCGTGCAAGAGGATGGGCGCGGCGCGCTCAACGACAGAGACGCCGAGTCCGAGGCGCTCCGCCTCCTCAATCAGGCGCCGCCCGGGCAGATGACGCGCGACGTCGTGCGCGGCGGCGGCGAGGTCGGCGGTCGCGGGGTCGAGCGAATGCCGGACGGCGAGGTCACGGGCGATGACGCGGACGCGCTCGGTATGGGCGCGCAGGCCGTCGGGAAGCGCGGCGAGGCGAGCGGCGAGGGCGGGCGGCAGAGCGAAGGCGGCGTCCACGAGCGTTCAGCCCATCGGCCCGAGCGTCCGCCCGCCGAGGATATGCAGGTGGAAGTGGGGGACTTCCTGGCCGGAGTCCGCGCCCTGGTTGGCGACGAGGCGGTAGCCGGAGGCGGACAGCCCCGCCTCGCGGGCGATGCCGGGTGCTGCCTCGAGGCAGCGGGCGACGGCGGCGAGGTCGTCGGGGGGCGCGTCGGCGAGCGCTTCGACGTGAGCGTAGGGAATGACGAGGATATGGACGGGCGCTTTGGGGTTGATGTCGCGGATGGCGAAGACGCGCCCGTCGTCGAAGATCTTCTCGGCGGGAATCTCGCCGCGTCCAATCTTGCAGAAGATGCAGTTCGCGTCGGCCATAGAGCTAGATTACCACAGGAGGGAGCGTCACCTGGCGAGGCGTTCGACGAAGGCGGCGGCGTTGGGCTGGCGCTCCAAGACGAATCGGATGGAGGCGCCGAGCGCGTCCCGAAGTTCGGCGTGGACGACGGGGCCGACGTTCAGCGCGGCGGCGCCCGCGACGGAACGCTCCGCGAAGTGGCGCAACACCTTGAGGGCGGAGAGCGATAGGGGGAGCGTTCCGTCGGACGCGCCGGGGCATGCGCCGCAGACGACTCCGCCGAGCGCGGGCGCGAAGCGATGGCGCTCCGGCTCGATGCCGGCGCCGCACGCGACGCAGCGGCGCAGTTCAGGGAGGAACCCCGCGTCGGCGAGAAGCGCGAGTTCGGCGTGGCGGGCGACGGCGGCGGGCTCTCGCCCGTCCTGCAAGGCGCGGAGCGATTCGACGAGCGCGCGGTAGGACGCGGGATGCGGGTCGGCCTCGGGCAGGAGCAGGTCGGCGAGTTCCATCAAGTAGAGCGCCTCGGCGAGGCGCGGGAGCGCGGCTTTGACGGACGGGAACGTCTCTTCGGACTCCGCGCCGGTCACGACGTCGAAGGCGTGCCCGACGGCGATGGCGACGCGGGCGCGATTGAGGACGTCCAGGTGGCCGGCGAGTTTGCTCGCGATCTTCCGCGCGCCGCGCACGGTGAGTTTGAGTTTGCCGAGCGACGGCGCGAGAACGACGACGAGGCGGTCGGCGTCGCGCATCGGGTGGGCGCGGAGGACGAGGCACTCCGTTTTGTAGGAGCGCGGGCGCGCGCCCGGCGGCGGGCGTTGGAGGCTTTGGCCGTAAGATTGCATCGCGGAGCGAGGTTAGCGGCGCTCCAGCCCTCTCCCGATGGCGGGAGAGGGCAGCCGCGAAGCGGCGGGTGAGGGTTCCGCGCGGGCGGCGAGCGCGGCGTAGTGCTTCCAAACGCCGCTCGGCTTGCGGGGCGTCGGCGCCGCCTCCGGCTTCAGATGGTCGGCCTCGCCCATGGACCGCATATTCGCGGCGAACTCGGCGCATTGCTCCGGCGTGAGCGCGGCGTGTCCGCTCCCGGCGGTGCAAAACGCGAGGTAGTTCATCTGCGCCTGCTCCTCCAAGTGCAGCATATTGAGGACGGCGTCCTCCATATCGCCGCCGACGGTCGCCGCGCCGTGCCCCTGCAGCAGAATCGCGCTATGGCCGCCGAGCAGCCGCGCGACCTCCGCGCCGTCGCGCTCGTGAATGATGAGGCGCGGGCTGGGGAACAGCGGGACGGGCTCCGCGAACATCTGCAGCCCCTCGATCCGCATCGGCGCGACGCGCTCCCGCAGCACGCTCATCAGCACGGCGTAGCGAGGATGGACGTGCACGACGGAGTTGACGTCGGGGCGCTCGCGCAGCAGGCAGGAATGCATCTTCACCTCGTTCGGCAGGTTCAGTTCCGGCGGCCCGCCCGCCTTGCGCCCGTCCATATCCGCGATGATGACGTGCTCGGCGTAGGTTTGCGACAGCGCGGGGCCGAGCGCCTTGACCGCGAACTTTCCCGGATCGTCGGGCAGGCGCAGGCTGACGTGGCCGCGCTCGATGGTTGAGGCGTCGGCGAGCCCCATTTCGTAGAGCATTCTGCTCGCCAGCGCGACCTCTTCGCTCAACTCGCGCATATCGGGCATTGGGGTTCTCCTTCCGCCGTCGCGGGCAAAGCCCCGCGCGGCTCGGCGCGTAGGTTACACCCCATGCCCGTCGCCGACGACGAAAGGCTGGAGGGCAACTCTCACCCCGGCCCCTTATATGTTGTGACATGGGCGGGGCAGACCGAACGGCCTAGCTCTCAAGTCCTGCAAAGAGCGTGGTCGCCGCCGTCCCCAGCCGATCCCGTCTTGGCGAGGATCCCCATTGAGCGGGCGAAATCGCGGACTTGCCGCGCGTTCACCATCGCCGCCGCGCAGCTCCGCCGCGCCCAGCGCAGCCGCCTGGCAGCGCCGTCATCGCGCGCCAGCTTTGGCCGCATGCTCCACGGCGTCGAGCGCCTCGTCTATGTCCTCGGCCGTGACGCCGTAGTGGGGGACGAAGCGCACCCAGTTGAATCGTCCGTTGGCGAGGACGCCGCGCTCGCGGAGGCGCGCCGCCGTTCCGGGGCCGTCCCCGTCGTCGAGTTCGGCGTAGACGATGTTGGTCTCGATGGACGCGGGGTCGACGGAGAAGCCGGGAATGGCGGCGAGCCCTTCCGCGAGGCGCTTGGCGTTCGCGTGATCGTCGGCGAGGCGGTCGACCATCGTCTCGAGGGCGACGAGCCCGGCGGCGGCGAGGACGCCGGCCTGCCGGAGTCCGCCGCCGGCCATTTTGCGGACGCGCCGCGCCCGCGCGACGAAGTCGGCGTCCCCCGTAACGACAGAGCCGACGGGCGCGGAGAGCCCCTTCGAGAGGCAGAACGTGACGGAGTCGGCGACGGACGCCAATTCGGACGGCGGAACGCCGAGCGCGACGGATGCGTTCCATATCCGCGCGCCGTCTATGTGGACGGCCATGCCGTTGGCGCGGGCGGCCTCGGCGAGGGGTTGCATCTGCTCGACGGAGTAGGCGGCGCCGTTGCCCCTGTTGTGCGTGTTCTCGATCGTCAGCAGCGCCATGCGCGGGAAGTAGCCGCCGGGCGGAACGGCCATTTCGACGTCGTCGGGGCTCATCATGCCGCGCTTGTCGTTGGGAAGGGCGCGCATCTGCACGCCGCCGAACGCCGCGATTGCGCCCATCTCGTTGACGAGCAGATGCGCGTCAACGCCGCAGAGGAGTTCGTCGCCGCGCTCGCACCAGGAGAGGGCGGAGACGAAGTTGCCCATCGTGCCGCTGGTGACGAAGAGGCCGGCCTCCTTGCCCATCAGGCGGGCGGCGGCGGACTCGAGGCGGTTGACGGTGGGGTCTTCGCCGTAGACGTCGTCGCCGACCTCGGCCTCGGCCATTGCGCGGCGCATCGCGTCGGTGGGCTTGGTGAGCGTGTCGCTGCGGAGGTCTATGACGCGGGGCGCGGCGGCGTTGGGCATTGGGGTTCGTCCTTGCGGTATGGATAGGGGAGATTGTAGCAGCGCGCGACGGCGCCCTTTGCGTAACCTGCTGCCCGCTCCGCGTAGGCGGGAATCCATGTCGCGGAGCGCCGCAAAAGCAGGCGCCAACGTAGGCGCCGGCGGCGGCGGACGCTGCCAGTAGGTTCCCGCTTTCGCGGGAACGGCGCGGCCGCCGGGGGGCATAGGGGGACGGGGGCTGCGCGCCCGTCTTGGCGCTTGCGCGCCGGCGCGCCGACTGGATTCCCGCCTACGCGGGAATGACGGTCAGGCCGGCGCCGCGCTCAACTCAGGAAGCGGGCGACGGCCTTGTCTAGCGGGAGTACCTCGCTGTGGAGCACGTTCCGCACGATGCGGAGGGCGTACTCCTTGACCTCCGGGGGCTCTCCCTCACGGTGCACCATCGTGCAGTCCTCCACGACGGCGACTTTGTAGCGCAGTTGGAAGGCGTCCGCCGCCGTCCAGAGGACGGTGTTGTCGGTGGAGGCGCCGGCGATGACGACGGCGTCGCGCTTCATCGTGCGGAGGACGTAGTCGAGGTCGTTGTGGGAGAAGCCGCTGAGGTAGCGCTTGTAGACGATGACGTCGCGGTCGACGGGCTGGAGTTCGGGGATGACGTCGAGCGCGTCCGTGCCCTCTTTCATCATCACGCGCGACCAATCGCCGACCTCGTCGGTTTGGCGGCGCATCGAGTTGACGTGGATGACGGGAACGCCGGCGGCGTGCGCGGCGTCTTTCAGCCGCCTGACGTTGGCGACCATCTCGTAGCCGTAGGAGCCGGGCTTCCAGCCGTAGCCTTTGGCCATATCCAGGATGATGACTGCGGGATTCATTCGGCTTCTCCTTTGGGGGGATTCGCTTATGTTACCCGACTCGCGGCGTCGGTGGGTTCCGCTTTCACGCCGGGCAACCCGCGTGCGCCGCTGCGCTGCGCGACCCTCACCCACCGCTACGCGGCTGCCCTCTCCCAGAAGAGACCTTTGCATAACTCCCCAACATCCCGCACAATTGGCCCCAACCCGCCCCAACGCGAGGAGACGAACCAATGCACCGCAAGACCAGCGAACCCTCCTTCATCGACGTCCTCGTCCCCGACCACATCGGACGCAACGACCAACTCGACCGCATCGACCAGATGATCGACTGGCCCAAAGTCGCCAAGCAGGTCAGCGGCCTCTACGCCTCTCCCGAAGGCCGCCCCGCTTACCCGCCCCTCACGATGGTCAAGATCATCATCCTCCAGCATTGGTATGACGCCTCCGACACGGCGATAGAGGAAGCGGTGACCGACCGGCTGTCGTTCCGGCGGTTCGCAGGGCTCACGCTCCAAGACGCGGTACCGGACCACTCGACGATCAGCCGCTTTCGGAAGGCGGTCGCGGAGCGGGGGCTCGCGCAGCGGTTGTTCGAGGAGGTGGGCCGCCAGTTGGAGAAGAAGAGGCTGCTGGTGAAGAAGGGGACGCTGATCGACGCGTCGGTGATTGAAGCGCAGGCGCGGCGCCATGGGTCGGAGGCGGGCGCGCGGAGCAAGACGGACCCGGATGCGGCGTGGACGCGCAAGGGGAAGAAGTCGCGCTTCGGCTACAAACTGCACATCGGGATGGACGGCGTCTCCGGGCTGATCCGCGGGGTGGAGTTGACGCCTGCGAACGTGGCGGACACGGACGTCGAGGAATGCGCTGATCATGGGCGATGAGGAGGCGGTGTACGCCGATAAGGCGTATGAGTCGAAGGAGCGCCGGAAGCGGTTGCGGGAGCGCGGCATTAATGGCCGGATCATGCATCGGTGGCGCAAGAACCAGGAGGAGTTGCCGTATTGGCAGCGGAGGCGGAACGCGCTCGTGTCGAAGGTTCGGGCGCCTGTTGAGGGGGTGTTTGGGACGTTGAAGCGGAGTTACGGCTACTGGCGGACACGGTATATCGGGTTGGAGAAGAACGTCGCGGAGGCGATGTTCAAGGCGCTGGCGTACAACTTGCGGCGCGCGGACGGATTGTGCGGGGCGCGCGCAGGCGCGATTGCGTAGGGGGTAGTGCGTCCGTTTGGGGTAGGATGCCCTGCGGAGCCCCGAAAACGGGGCGGGCAGGGAGGGATGGGGGCGGCCTATGGGGGGTTAGACGGGGCGAATTGGCGTTCCGCGCCATGGAAATCGTCGCTAAATCGCAACGGGACTAGTTATGCAAAGGTCTCCAGAAGGAGAGGCGGTATGGCGCTTGCGCGCCGACTGGATTCTCGCCTACGCGGGAATGACAGGGGCAACCCTCACCCGCCGCTACGCGGCTGCCCTCTCCCAGAAGGAGAGGGCGGGGATGGCGCTCGCGCGCCGGCTGGATTCCCTGGATTCACAAACGAAGCGCAACGCCAGAGCAAGGTGGTGTTGCCATGGGATACCGACACATCGACATCGAGGAACGCTGCGCGATTGCCCGCCTACACCAAGAGGGGCGCCCGATCCGGGAAATCGCTGCAAATCTGGATCGCTCGCCATCGACGATCTCTCGCGAGATCAACCGCAACGCGATGAGCGCGGGCGAATACAAGGCCGCCAAGGCGGACGAGAAGGCGCGGGCGCGGCGGTGGAAGGGCCCCCGCCTCGACCGCGACGATCTCCTGCGCGAGGCCGTCCTGCGCCGCATGGCGTGGGGCGCGTCGCCGCCGCAAGTGTCCGGCCGCCTCGCGTTGGAGATGGGGAGGCCGGTTATCTCGCATGAGAGCATCTACCGGTTCATCGCGGCGCAGGTGAAGAGGACGAAGGACTACGACTGGCGGAACTTCCTGCCGAAGCGGAAGGCGACGCGGGGGCGGCGCTCGCGCAAGGGCCGCAGTTCCGCCGCGTTCATCAAGGCGCGGCGCCCGCTGGCGGAGCGGCCTGCGGGGGCCGCGGACCGGGTTGAGTTCGGGCACTGGGAGGCGGACACGATGCTGTTCGGGGTGAAGAAGCAGGCGCTGCTGGTCCTGCACGAACGGGCATCGAGGCTCACGCTCCTGCAGCGGCCGGAGAACAAGGGGGCCGAGGCGGTTGCGCGGGCGATGCTGGCCGTGATGGGGACGCTGCCGATGGAGATGCGGCGGAGCGTGACGTTCGACAACGGGACGGAGTTCGCGCGGCATCACGAGTTGCATGAGTTGGGGGTTGAGACGTTCTTCTGCGACGTTCGGTCGCCGTGGCAGAAGGGCGGGGTGGAGAACGCGATCGGGCGCTTGCGGCGGGAGTTGCCGCGGAGGACGAACTTGGACGGCGTGTCGGACGAGGAGTTGACGTTGCGCGCGTCGCGGTGCAACAACACGCCGCGCTCGGCGCTGGGCTACCGGACGCCGTCTGAGGTATTCTGGGGTCGTCCGGAACTGTTGCGCTTCCAGTGTGAATCCACATTCGCGCTTGCGCGGGAATGGCGGGGGCAACCCTCACCCGCCGCTACGCGGCTGCCCTCTCCCAGAAGGAGAGGGCGAGGATGGCGCTTGTGCGTTGTCTGGATTCCCGCCTACGCGGGAATGACGGTAGGCGACGGGAAAGGATAAATTCTCTCTCCTCTGGGAGAGGGCTAAGGGTGAGTGTGAGCGAATGGACAACGACGTCGCGATAGAGGCCGTCCCGCTCAGCGACCCCGACGCTGAGGCGCTGATGGCGATGCTGGACGCCGAGGTCAGCGATCTCTACGACGGCATGACCGGCACGGGCGCGCTGTCCCCGGAAGAGCGCGCCGCGTTCAACGGCGTGTTCCTCCTCGTCCGCCGGCGCGGAGCCCCGGTCGCCTGCGGCGCCGTCCGCCTTCTCGACGACGCCACCGGCGAGTTGAAGCGCATCTACGTCAAGGCCGAGGAGCGCGGCTCCGGCGTCGCGCAGTCGCTCGTCGCCGCGTTGGAGCGGGCCGCCGAGGAGCGCGGCCTCTCGCGCATCGTGCTCGAGACGGGCGACCGGATGAGCCGCGCCATCCGCTTCTACGAATCGCTCGGCTACGTCCGCGTTCCGCCTTACGCGGAGCACGCCGTCAAAGCCTGGGCGGTCTGCTTCAAGAAGCGCTTGCCCGCCTCGCCGGAACTCGAAGGCGCGGCCTATGCTTGACGGCGCGGCATTCGAGCCCGCCGCATCGGAGCGTAAGGACTCGGCCTATGCTTGACGGCGCGACATTCGGCCCGCCGCATCGGAGCGTAAGGACTCGGCCTATGCTTGACGATGTGACGTTCGAGCCCGCCGCATCGGAGCGCAAGGATCCGGCCTATGCTTGACGATGTGACGTTCGAGCCTGTCTCCCCGGAGCATCCCGACGCCTCGCGCCTCATCGCCGCGATGACCCGCGAGGTGACGGCGCTCTACTCGCCGGAGGAGATCGCGCAAGTGCGGGAGCGCGAGGGGGCGCGCCTGAGCCCGATGGAGTTATTGCTCGCGCGGCGCGGCGGGCGGGCTATCGGCTGCGGCGGCATTCAGCGGATCGACGACGCGACCGCGGAACTCAAGCGGATGTACGTCGAGCCGGACGAGCGAGGCTCCGGCGTCGCGGCTGAACTGACGCGGCGCGCCGAGCGCCTCGCCGTCGAGCGCGGGTTCGCACGCATCACGCTTAACACCGGCGCCCGCCTCGTCCGCGCCGTTCGCCTCTACGAGCGCATGGGCTACGTCCGCGTCCCGCCGCTCCCCGGCTGGGAGGACCTCGGGTTTCTTGTTTGGTACGGGAAGCCGCTGAGGTAGGGGGCGACCCTCACCCGCCGCTACGCGGCTGCCCTCTCCCAGAGGGCGAGGGCGGGGATGGCGCTTACGCGCCGGGGGATTCCCGCCTACCGCAGGAGTGACGGGGCAACCCTCACCCGCCGCTGCGCGGCTGCCCTCTCCCAGAAGGAGAGGGGGGGGATGGGCGCTATCACGCCGACTGGATTCCCGCCTACGCGGGAATGACGGGGCAACCCTCACCCGCCGCTACGCGGCTGCCCTCTCCTAGAAGGAGAGGGGGGATGGGCGCTATCACGCCGACTGGATTCCCGCCTACGCGGGAATGACGGTAGGTTTGCAAAAGTTTCCGGAGCCTGTCGCCCCGCGCCCGCTCAGCCCCTGAACAGAGGGAAGACGCGCAGGGCGTTGTCGCGGATGAGGTTGCGCTTGTCGTCGTCGGTGAGGAAGTCCATCGCGTCGAGGACGGGGAGGAGGTCGTCGGAGGGGCGGCCGGTGTCGGGATTGAGGACGCCGGTGCCGCTGCCGGGCGACTCCGTGCCGAAGCACATCTGCGCGACGCCCTTGTGCTTGATGGCGGTCGCGAGGTAGTCTTTGTCGTAGGCGCAGGTGTCGAAGAAGAGGTTGTCGGGCCAAGTCCGCTGCTCGTTCTCGTGGGCGGGCGTCGCGCGGTGGACGATGCCGACCTGCCCGCCGCCCGCGACGCCGGACGATTTCGCGCGCGGCACGAACCGGCTGAGCGCGCCCCCGCAATGGCAGACGAGGATCTTGAGGGCGGGGAACTTGTCGAACACGTCGCTCTGCTCCAAGAGTTGCGTCGCGAGCGCCTCCTCCGTCATAAAGTTGTACTGGTAGCTGTGGGAGATGACGGCGAGGCGCGGGTCGCGGGAGATGGAGGCGTGCACGATGAGCGGCGCTTGGAGTTCGACGGACTTGCGGTAGAGGGGGAACCAGTAGGGGTCGTTCATGCCCGGGGCGCGGCGGTCGCCGCCCGGATCGGGGTTGACGGTGGCGGCGACGAAGCCGAGTTCGCTCACGGCGCGCTCGAACTCGGCGAGGCAGCCGCTCGTGTCGCTCGCGTAGTCCGGGCCGACTTGCGGGAGTTGCGCGACGCCGGCGAAGCGGTCGGGATGCATATCGCAGGTTTGCCGGATGACGTCGTTGGTCGTTCGCGTCCAATGCTCGACGACGTGGGGCATCTCCCAGTGCATCATTGCGACGGGGCGCGGGGAGATGAACTGCACGTCGATGCCGCGCTCGTCCATCATGCCGAGGTGGCGCGCCTGGGCTTCCTCCATCGCCTTCTCCGGGATTTGCAGGCCGCCGCCTGATGGGGCGCGGAGCGCGATGAGGTTGTAGGCGTAGGCGCGGAACTGCGCGGGCGTCGAGTGGTGCCCGTGAACGTCGATGACCTTGACGCCGTTGAACATAGCGGCCTCCTTTCGGGCGCATGCCGAGCGTATGGAGGGGAGAGCGCCTCCGCTCGCGCATTCTACGCTTTCGCGCGGCTGGTCGGATGCTTAGCGGACGCGAAACTCGCCGACGGCTAGCGGTAGGCGGCGGAGGCAAGAGAAGCGTGGTATCATTGCCGAGAGAGGCGAGCGGACCGACCGCTTGCGCCGGAGGCCGCGATGGACACGCAGTTCTTGTTCGACTCGGACGGCGACTGGATCGCGTTCCGCAAAGGGGACTACCTGTTCACCCCTATGGGGACGTGGCTCGGCTGGTTCCCCTGGGGCGACGACTACGCCGTGGACACGCGAGGGAACTACCTCGGCACGGTCTACCTCGGCGAGCGGCTGTACCGCTTCAACGACGCGGAGTACCGGGGCTACCCCGGCGAGCCGGAAGACCCGGGCTACCACGGCTACCCCGGCGGCTACCCGGGTCGCATGGAGCGGGGCTATCCGCCGGCGATGGCCTACGACATCGACCGCAGGCTGGTGCTCGTGTGACTAGCAGCCATCCCTCCCGCTTGATCGACCCCCCTCTACCTCCGCAAGACCTTAGGTTGGGCAGGGCTTACCTGATCTTGCTCCAAGCGCACAGCGCCTCATACCGGTTCGCCGGCGCTTTTGTGCGCTCCGTAGAGGCGTCCGTCAGCGTTGGCGAAGAGCCAGACGAAGAGGCCGAGAACTACTTGCGCGCAATGCTCGTCTTCGCAAGCGCGGGGCTGGACTCGATGGTGAAGAGGACGGCGGAGGACGCGCTCCCGTCTCTCATCAAGCAAAACGCCGAGGCGCGCGAAGGACTCCGTGACTTCGTGGAGGGCCAACTCGGCAGAAAAGAGCAGCCCGACTACAAGATGCTCACGAATCTGCTTGTCGCTGAGAGCCCAGTCGACGAGATGACCGCTCTACTGGTGCGCCACCTGACTGACAATAGCCTGCAGTCCGTTGACATGTTGCTGCGCGCAGTCTCGTTCTTCGCCATCGAACCCATCTCCATTGTCGGAAATCCGAACGCCTTGCGGGACGTCTTCCGCATCAGGAATGAGATTATCCACGATATGGACGTAGACCCGTCGCGCTCTCCCAGCGCCAAGCGCACTGAGGCGCCTGAGGTTAACGTGAGGCCAAGAGATTACGATTCAATGGTCGCCGCCGCCAACCAGATCCTCGAAGTCGCCGACGCATTCCTCGCCGCCGTGGACGCGAAACTCGCCGACGGGGTAACGCGGAGACCCGGATGACGGGCGGACGGGCCCACGCTCCTTGCCGTCATTCCCGCGTAGGCGGGAATCCATGAACCTGCGTAGGCTTGCCATAGGCGAGGGATACAAGACCTCCCGGCAGCCAGTAGGTTCCCGCTTACGCGCCGAAGACCTCGCGGACGGCGCAGGAGAAGCCGGGGAGAACATCGTGTCCATCGAGCGATTCGCCCTCCGCGAGCGTGACCACCGGATGGCCGTCGCGGTGGACGTCAACGAGGCGCTCCTCCGGGCGGACGACCCAGACGAGGCGGACGCCGTAGCGCAGCCACATCAGCGCCTTGTCGTTGACGGCGGAGAGGCGGTCGGTGGGCGAGACGATCTCGACGACGAGGTCGGGGGCGACTTCGGCGTAGCCGGGAACGTCCGCGTCAAGCGGAATTTTGGCGGCGGAGAAGAAGGCGACGTCGGGCTCGCGGACGGTGTCGGGGTCGCGCTCCAGCAGGACGCCGGAGTCGGAGGCGGCGAGGATGCCGAGGTTCTTGGAGTCAACGAAGTTGTGCAGGCGAGCCGCCAACCTCACGACGATTTGGCCGTGCCGGAATCCTGCTGGCATCGTTTCGCTCAACGCTCCTCTGATGAGTTCGCCGCGGACGCCGTCGGCGGAGAGGCGGAGGAGGTCGTCCGCCGTGAGGAGTTCGCTTGCCGTTTGCGGCGCTATCGGCATTGCGGTTGCGGTTGTCATCGTTGCGCCTTCGCAGAGGTCTTGCGAAGGGAGTATAGCATGGGGTTGCCCCTAATGATGCCCCGGCATTCTCTCTTGCAACGAGTTGAGCGGGAACGTCCCGTCGCAACTGGGCAACCTCTCCAACTTGACCGAACTCGCGCTTCACAACAACGATTTGAGCGGCGGCGCGATTCCGTCGTGGACCAGCAGACTCTCCAAGCTAACGGGCTTCTCCGCTGGGAACTTGTGGGGGCAGTGCGAGTAGGGCTAGGGTGAGGGCGGCCCCGCGCCTCGGAACCCGCGCGCGCCGCTGCGCGGCGTCCTCTCCCAGAGGGAGAGGGGGATAGGCGCTCTGTTTGATTCCCTTTCCTCTGGAGAGGGCTAGGGTGAGGGCGGCCCCGCGCCCCCGGAACCCGCGCGCGCCGCTTTGCGGCGTCCTCTCCCAGAAGAGAGGGCGGGGATGGAGCTATCGCGCGGGGTGGGTTCCCGCCTACGCGGGAATGGCGGGGCGCAGTTATTGATTCCCTCTCCTCTGGGAGAGGGGTAGGGTGAGGGCGGTTCGGCGCGCAACCCTCACCCGCCGCTTCGCGGCTGCCCTCTCCCAGAGGGAGAGGGCGGGGATGGCGCTTTCGCGCGGGGTGGATTCCCGCTTTCGCAGTCAGGGCGCGGCGACGCCGTCATTGAGGGCAGCCCGAAGAGGTCTAGGGCTGTCGTGGGCGCTTCTTCCGGTAGTCCCGGAGGTCTAGGCAAGCATCGTAGGTCGCCTTGCTTATCGGAACCCAAGTTGTTCCGGGTATTCCTCTCCGCGAGGAACTTCCCTGCCCGACGGGGAACGCGGACTCGAAGGCAAGCCGTCGCCCCTGGGATTGAGCGATCCGCTTCGCAAATTGGACGGCAGGGCCAAAATCCCAGTCCTGGCTCACGATGACGGCGACTTCATAGCGTTGCTCATAAGTTGCCTCAACCAAGTCCAACGCAAGGCTAACGTCGACGCCCTTCTCCTGTCCGCCCGCGCTGACCCGCCCAGCGTACACATAAACGCCTCTGCCCTTCATCTGCCTGATTTTGTTTGACCAGAACCCGTGCCAAAATTCCTCCCCCGCGTCAGGGACGCCGGTGTAGAAGCGAATCTCTGCGAGGCGACGTCCTTCCGAGCGAGAAGCCAGCGCGCTCGCCAATTTCTCAACGTCGTAACTCGGCCAAGTGTATGGCGCCGCGACGGAACCGAGCGCGCGCCAAGCCGACTTCGCTAAGTGGAAGAGATTCTGTCCGTCTATGAAAACGATGACCCGCATTGGCCTTGCCGACCTCGCTAGAATGAAACACCCGCCCCGGGAATGCTGACAACGCGCCAGCCCCAAGGGGCGGGGAGGAAGTGCGGTTAGCATACATCAATGCAATTAGTAGAGTCAACCCAACGCCGCCCCCCGCTCCTGACGGCGAGTTGACGGCTATGGTTGCGCGCGAGCGTCCCCAACTTCAACGCATAGGAAGGTGGAACGATATGATCAGCAGAATCCTCGTCGCGCTCGGCATGCTCGCCGCCGTTGGCCTCGCGCTCATCATCGCCTTGCCCGCCAACGCCACGACTACGGAGTGCCGAGTCGGACTCGCCGTCAACAGCGTCACGACGGACCCGACTAGGAACGCCGGCCTCGTCGAAGACTGCGCGGCGTTGTTGGCGTCCAGGGACGCGCTCCGGGGAGACGTCGGCCTCAACTGGAACGCAGAGCTGCCTATGGACCGGTGGGATGGCGTCACCGTCCAACGCCGCTCGGTGCGGGTCACGCGGCTGGACTTGCCTAGCAGAGGGCTCAACGGGAGCGTACCGAAGGAACTAGGCAAACTGTCCGCGCTCGAGCACCTCAACCTGGCGCGGAACCGACTGACCGGCGCGATACCTAGCGAACTGGGCAATCTCGGCGCGCTCAAGGCTATCGGACTGAGCGGGAACAGCCTCACGGGATGCGTGCCCTACGCGCTGCAGGCGCGGGGCGCGCAGATATCCGGCAGAGGCGTCGCCTTCTGCGCCCCGCCGACGCCTACCCCCACGCCTACGCCGGTTCCCACGGCCACCCCGACGCCTACCCCAGTCCCAACGCCGACTCCCACCCCAACGCCGACGCCAACCCCCACCGCAACGCCAACCCCCTCGCCTACGCCGTCGCCCACGCCCACCGCTACTCCGACGCCCACGGCGACGCCCACTCCCACGCCCACGCCGACCGCAACCCCGACGCCCACCCCGACGCCTACCCCCGCGGCAACCTCCACCCCGACCCCTACTCCTACCCCAACCCCTATTCCGATCCCCAGTTCGTACCGAACGTCCTGCTCGAACGGGACAGCGGTTCCTAACCCCTCGAGCAACTCAGGCTTGGTGAATGACTGCGCTGCGTTGATGTATGGGAAGGACACGCTCCGCGGAACCGCGACGGTCGACTGGGACTACAACAAGGCCATTACTACGTGGGAAGGACTTACCATAGGCGGAACGCCGCAGCGCGTTACGGGACTTGACCTCAACCGGTGGTCCAACAGCAATAAATTAACCGGGAGCATCCCATCGTCTCTCGGCAACCTCTCTCACTTGACCGCACTCAGCCTCTACCATAACGAATTGAGCGGGAGCATCCCATCCGAACTCGGTAACCTCTCCAACCTAACAGGACTCTATCTCTATGACAACGAGTTGAGCGGGAGCATCCCGTCCGAACTCGGCAACCTCTCCAATTTGAACAACCTCATCCTCAGCGACAACGAGTTGAGCGGGAGCATCCCATCTGAATTCGGCAACCTCTCCAATTTGCATGACATATGGCTCTCCGGCAACGAGTTGAGCGGGAACATCCCAACCGAACTCGGTAACCTCTCCAACCTGACCGGACTCGGTCTTAGCGGCAACGGGTTGAGCGGGAGCATCCCGCCCGAACTCGGCAACCTCTCCAACTTGGTTAGACTCGACCTGTTCGACAATGAGTTGAGCGGGAGCATCCCGCCCGAACTCGGCAACCTCTCCAACTTGACCCACCTCTATCTCCAGGACAACGAGTTGGATGGGAGCATCCCCACCGAACTCGGCAACCTCTCCAACTTGATCGCACTTAGTATTACCGACAACGAGTTGGATGGGAGTATCCCACCCGAACTCGGCAGACTCTCCAATTTGACCACACTCAGTCTTAGCCGCAACCGGCTGAGCGGGAGCATCCCGCCCGAACTCGGTAGCCTCTCCAATTTGACTCTCCTCACCCTCATGGACAACGAGTTGAGCGGGAGCATACCGACTGAACTCGGCAACCTCTCTAACCTGACGGGAATCGGTCTTAGCGGGAACGAGTTGAGCGAGAGCATCCCGGCATCACTTGGCAACCTCTCCAAAGTGACCCGCTTCTTCCTCCGAGACAACAAGTTGAGCGGGAGCATCCCGTCGTCGTTCGGCAACCTCTCCAGCGCAACCCATCTCGGTCTCTACAACAACGAGTTGAGCGGAAGAATCCCGCCCGAACTTGGCAATCTCTCCAACTTGACCCACCTCTACCTCCAGGACAACGAGTTGAGCGGGAACATCCCATCGCAACTCGGCAGGCTCTCCAACCTGACCCACCTCCACCTCTCTTGCAATGAGTTGAGCGGGAACATCCCGTCGCAACTGGGCAACCTCTCCAACTTGACCGAACTCGCGTTTCACAACAACGATTTGAACGGCGGCGCGATTCCGTCGTGGACCAGCAGGCTCTCCAAACTAACGGGCTTCTCCGCTGGAAACTTGTGGGGGGAGTGCGAGTAGGGCAAGACGGTTGCGTCGTCAGTCGCCGCGACGCGCAACGCCGCTCCGCCACCCCGACGCGGATATATCGGGGCGACGGGCGTGCCCTAGACGTTCTGGTCCGGCGTGTCCGTGGGTGGCGGCATGGGCGAGGGCGTCTGAGGCGTGGCGCTTGGCGTAGGCGTGGGCGTAGGCGTCTGGGGAGTGGGGCTCGGCGTCGGTGTCGGCGTAAGCGTAGGCGTCGGGATTGGCGTTGGCGTGGCGGTGGGAACCGTGCGCTGGCCTCTCACGCTGTACCCGTCCCGCGGCGTGCCGGTGGGGGTTCCGGGTCCCGTCCGGGCGGAGTAGCAGTCGGTCTCGGACGTGCCGGTGCGCCAGATCTGCTCCGCGCCGCTGGGGAGTTCGGCGTATTCGAAGTAGCGCCCGCCGTTGTCCTGCTTGACGCCGGAATCGTCGATGTAGTACCACACGCGGGCGCCGTCGGCGGGGTTGATGAAGCGGCCGCAGTAGGTGGTGTCGACCAAGCCCAGGCTCTGCGCGAGCGCGCCGACGACGCCGGCGAGCGCGAGCGCCGCCACGACCGTCATCGCCGCAGTCAGGAGTCGGACTCTCATTGCGCCCTCATCATACGCCCGCCGCTTCCGGGTCGGCTAGGGGCTTCGGCGACGGTATTTTAGCAGGTTCGCAACCCGCGCGCGCCGCTTCGCGGCTGCCCTCTCCCAGAGGGAGAGGGCGGGGGATGGCGCTTGCGCGCGGGGTGGGTTCCCGCATTCGTGGGCAGAGCGGGGCGCAGTTTTTGGTTCCCTCTCCCTCTGGGAGAGGGCTAGGGTGAGGGCGGTTCGGGCGCGCAACCCTCACCCGCCGCTTCGCGGCTGCCCTCTCCCAGAGGGAGAGGGCGGGGGTGGCGCTTGCGCGCGGGGTAGGTTCCCGCATTCGTGGGCAGGGCGGGGCGCAGTTTTTGGTTCCCTCTCCCTCTGGGAGAGGGCTAGGGTGAGGGCGGTTCGGGCGCGCAACCCTCACCCGCCGCTTCGCGGCTGCCCTCTCCCAGAGGGAGAGGGCGGGGATGGCGCTATCGCGTGGGGTGGGTTCCCGCCTACGCGGGAATGACGGGGATCCAGGTAACAACGAGGAGCGGCGCT
This sequence comes from Dehalococcoidia bacterium, assembly GCA_965242755.1. Classification (GTDB taxonomy): domain Bacteria; phylum Chloroflexota; class Dehalococcoidia; order Lucifugimonadales; family Australimonadaceae; genus Bin16. Next base: position 866,323 of record OZ251500.1, read on the forward strand.
TGGCGCCGCATTTTCCGCTCACCCGCCGAAGACTTCGCGGACGGCGCAGGAGAAGCCGGGAAGGATGTCGTGCCCGTCGAGGGCGGCGCTTTCGTCAAGCGCGACCACCGGATGGCCGTCGCGGTGGACGTCGATGAGGCGCTCCTCCGGGCGGACGACCCAGACGAGGCGGACGCCGTAGCGCAGCCACATCAGGGCTTTGTCGTTGACGGCGGAGAGGCGGTCGGTGGGCGAAACGATCTCGACCGCGAGGTCGGGGGCGACTTCGGCGTAGCCGGGAACGTCCGCGTCAAGCGGAATTTTGGCGGCGGAGAAGAAGGCGATGTCGGGCTCGCGGACGGTGTCGGGGTCGCGCTCGAGCCATACGCCGGAGTCGGAAGCGGCTAGCGTGCCAAGTTTGCGCGGTTCAATGAAATTGCCGAGGCGGATGACCAACCTCACGACGATTTGGCCGTGCCGGAGTCCTGCTGGCATCGTTTCGCTCAACGCTCCTCTGATGAGTTCGCCGCGGACGCCGTCGGCGGAGAGTCGGAGGAGGTCGTCCGCCGTGAGGAGTTCGCTGGCCGTTTGGGGCGCGGTCCGTATTGCGGTTGCGGTTGTCATCGTTGCGCCTTCGCCGAGGTCTTCAGGGGAGTATAGCAGGGAACCCTCACCCGCCGCTTCGCGGCGCCCTCTCCCAGAGGGCGAGGGCGGGGGCGGCGCTTGCGCGTAGGCGGGATAACGGCGCGCGGGTTACGGCGCTGCGCGTCGGCGGCGCCTCATATTCGGCGGTCGAGCAGTTCCTCGTGGACGGCGTTCGCTCTCTCGAGGAGGTCGGGCGGCAGGTCGAACGCTGAAGGGTCGTAGCGGTTGGGCGCGCGGAAGCGGGAGGCGAATGAGTCGAACAACTCCTCTCCACCCCCTACCCTGTTCGCAATGCCGCGAAGCCCCGGCTTCGGGTCGGCGCACAGCGCGTCGTAACTGACGAACGCCGTGTTGGGAGGCGCGGCGTGAAGCAGGTGTTCGAACGCGGCTCGCCAGTATTGCAGCCAAAAGGGCAACGTTCGAGCGGCTTCCGCGCTTGGCGGGGGCGCGCCGGGGAAAGCGATGGCCCGCAGGTTCGCGCCGAAGTCGAAATGGCCGGTGTCGCGCATATAACGGCGCGTGAACGGCTCGCGGGCATGGATGTCTTCAAATCGGCGGTGCTGCCGGAGCATCGAGGCTGCGTGGTCCAACGGGTTGCGGAACGGAACGAGTATGACCGCGTCCGGGAAGAGGCGGGCGATTTGGGGAAGACGGGCGATGTTGGCGTTATTCTTGGAGACGTAGCGCAGGGCTTCAGGGAAGCGCGGGGAGGAAAGCGCGACGATTTTTCGCATGTGGTCGCGGAAGAATGAGGCGAATTCGTCATCCGGGGCAAGGCCGTCGGCGTCCCACAGAGCAATGCGCCCGCCGTCGTACTTGCCGGGCCGGAACGCATGCCAGAGCGCCTCCTCAAACGACTCGGGGCTGTCGACGCTCACGGTCATCCCGTCGGCGTGGACGCGCTCCATGACGACGCCGGGTTTTCTGAACGGGCGCGACGCCGCGCTCCAAAGAAGCGGCGTGAAGAGGAACGGCATATTGCGGTAGGAATGAGCGGCGAACGCGCCGGAGCCGGCCAACGCCTCCAGCAAGAGCGTCGTTCCGGCGCGGGGGAGCGACGTGATGAAAACGGGTCGGTCGACGGCGATGGCGGAGAGGCGTTTGGCGTAGACGCGGCTCTCTATGTCCGCCAGGGACTTTTGCGCCGCTAGGGAGCAGAACGCGATGCGATGGAGTATGCGTTCAATTTTCCCGTACCCGCTCTCAAACCTCATTGCGGAAAGTCGCCGGGCCCGCTCTCGCCCTGCTCTCCTCCGCCCTGCCCTCGCGAGCGGCGGAATCGCAACAACCGCCGGACGGGGTACCAGACGAGCCCGACCAGCGTCAGGACTCCCGCGCCCGCAACCGCGATCAGGGAGCCAATCGCTCCGATGCCCGCTCCGGGGCCGATGTAGGCGACCGCGATCAGAATGGCGCGCACGGATTCACTCCTCGCCGTTTGACGCATAGTATACGCCCCGCAGGCTGAAGAGAGCGGCGTTGTCGCGCCGTTCTTCGCCGAACGCATCGGCGCCGGACACGTCGTGCAGAGAGCGGAAGGCGGCCAATACCTCTCCGTCGGCGAGGCGCACTTCGACGGCGACCCCCTCGTCCGAATACGTGATGAGCGCGCGCCTCCTGTCCGCCGACGCATCGACGTGGCCCCTGATCCCCGTATACAGGCTTTGCAGGCTTGGATCGGTTCGCTCGTTTGGGAAGACCGTTGTCTCCTTCCCATTCGCTATGTCGATCAGGAGCAGGCGCGAGACGCTCCCCGCGCCTTGGTTGTCCATCATCAGAAACTGCGAGCCCGCTAAATGCCGTACGGCATGCTGCTGCGCGAATGTTCCGCGCATGAGACGTTTCAAGGCGCCGTCCTCCCTATCCAGCGTCGCGAAGGCGCTGATGTTTCTCAACGAGACGACGATGTCGCCTGGCGCGGCCCCTGGCGCATCGCCCGCGTCCGGCCCGATTTGATGCGCGAAATTGAGATGGGTTGGGTCGCAGGCGTCCGTCGAGTGAAGCAACAAAGAAGCGTAAGGGGAATCCAGAAGCGCCTCTAGAACGGGAATTTCCCGCAGCAACCGCCCAGAGCCGTCCAAAACGTTCACAGAGTCAAAATAAGGCCCCTGCCCATTGTTGCAGCGCTCCATACGCTCCAGCAGGCTAGGCTCTAAACGAGATTTGAATGCGCTTAAGTCGCCGTCGATTCGCAGGGAAGGAACCAGCGCGACGTCTGATTCGCCCGCGATGCTCGGGTGGTGGTGGCTGTAATCGCTCCGCCGCCAAATCGGAGCGCCGCCGCGGTCGACGCGAACGGCCCCAAACGCATACGGGAACGAGTTCCACGAATGCAGCGTCAGCAGCAAATCGCCGTTTGCGTAAGGGGCTAGCCCTCCGACGTGGGCATGGTCGGGCAATGAGAAACCGATAGGCAACTCATGGGGTTCGTCAACAATGACCGCCCTTTCGTATTCGCTCGGGCGAAAGGGGTATGCATGAGCCGGTTGGCCGTCGCGCCCATACTCCACCGCCAAGCAGCCGTCGCCGGGGCAGAGTTCAGCGAACAGCCAGCGCCCCCCGGAGAAAAGAATGCGGTCTACGAGCGCCTGCCCGCCGATTATTTCGATCCGCCGCGCCGCCGCGCTTTCGCGCGGCGCGGCGGCGAACGCCAAAAAACTGTGGTCCGCATCGTCGGCGGCCAAACCAACTAGAGCGCCGGCGGATTTGTAGGCATTTTCCAAAAACCCGTAGGGGAACACCTTGTAGCGCATAACGGCGACGCCCCCTGCGAACGACGCCGCCATTAGCGCGACGACGAAAGCCAACATCGGAATAGATGGGCGGATGCGGCGCAGCCAACGACTGGGAATCTCGAACATTCGCCAAGTCTATCACGCGGCGGCCATCCCAACCCGCGCGCGCGGCTTCGAGGCGCAACCCTCACCCGCCGCTTCGCGGCGCCCTCTCCCAGAGGGCGAGGGCGGGGGCGGTGCTTGCGCGCCGATCTGGATTCCCGCCTACGCGGGAATGACGTGGCCCCGGGGAACGAGGAGCGGCGCCGCGCCCCCGCCGCCCTACCCTACCCCACCGCGCCGTCCGCGTAGAGTTGCGCGATGCGGGCGTCGTCGTAGCCTAGGACGTCGCGGAGGATCTCTTCCGTGTGCTGGCCTAGCGTTGGCGGGGCCGTGAAGCGCTCTTCGCCGCTCGCCGACAACTTGAACGGGTTGCCCGTCGCCTCGTAGGAGCCGCCCTCCGGGTGGGGAACGTCCACGATCATCCGGCGCGCCCGGACTTGCGGGTCGCGGACGGCCTCGTCGAGCGTGTTGACGGGCGCGACGGGGATGCCCGCGTCCGAGAGAATTGTTACCCATTCGTCCCGCGTCCGCGTCGCGATGATCGTTTCGAGCGCGCCGTTGATCCGGTCGCGGTTGGCGATGCGGCCGGCGCGCCCGGCGAACGCGGGGTCAGTGAGCGTCGCGGCGGACTCTCGCGCCGCTCCCTCGAGGCTGGCGAGCGATGCGACGGACTCACGCGCCGTTCCCTCGAGGCTGGCGCGCGGCGCGGCGGCATCACGCGCCGCTCCCTCGAGGCTGGCGCGCGGCGATGCGGCGGCATCACGCGCCGCTCCATCGAGGTCAGTGAGCGATGCGGCGGACTCCCGCTCCGCTCCCTCGGGGTCGGCGAGCGATGCGGCGGCGTCCCGCGCCGCTCCCTCGAGGCCGGCGCCGGGCGCGGCGGCATCCCGCGCCGCTCCCTCGAGGCCGGCGTTGGGGCCGTTCAGCGCGTCGGTCAGCGTTCGCCAGTGCGCGTCCACCGTCACTGCGATGAACACCCAGCCGTCGCTTGCGCGGTAGGCGTTGTACGGGACGTGGAGTTGCATTTCGTTGCCCGTTCGCGGCGTGGGGATCCCGGACATTAGGTGCATCACGGCGTGGTAGTTGATGAGCGCCATTTGGACGTCGAGCATTGCGACGTCCGCCTGCTGGCCTTCGCCCGTTCGCTCCCGGGCCGCGAGCGCGGCGAGGACGCTGAGGGCGCCCGCCATGCCCGCGCAGAGGTCGGCGTAGAGCGGCCCCGCCCGCGCCGGGTCGCCGTCGGGGTCGCCCGTCATGCCCATCACGCCTGCGAACGCCTGCACGGTGGCGTCGAGCGCGGCGCGTCCGCGACCCGGCCCCGTGAGGCCGTAGCCGGTGATGGAGCAGGCGATGACGCGGGGGTTGAGCGCGCGCAGAGACGGATAGTCGACGCCGAGCCGCTCCGCGACGCCGGGGCGGTAGTTGTCGATCACGACGTCGGCCCATCGCGCGAGGTCGGCGAACGTCTCTTTGCCGCCCGCGCTCCGCAGATCAATGACCATTCCGCGCTTGTTGCGCTGGAGGTTCATCACGTGGGGCGTGAGCGAGCCCATCATCAGGCGGGGGTCGCCGCCGTCGAACTTGCGGGCGTTCTCGCCGCCCGGCGGCTCGACTTTGACGACGTCCGCGCCCAAGTCGGCGAGGATGGCCGCCGCGTAGGGGCCGGAGACGATGGTCGTCAGGTCAACGACCTTCAGCCCCTCCAGCGCGTTCATTCCGCCTTGCGCGGCCTGCCGGGCGCGCGCTTCGCCAGGGAGAATGTGACGCGCCGCGCCTTGCGCTCCACCGTGGAGTCGATGGCGACGCCCGCCACCATCGCCGCGAGCGTCAGGTTGCGCCGCGCCTCGTAGGGCGACTCGTCCTCGGAGCAGACGAGCACGCCCGCCTCGCTGGGCGAGATGCGGTAGACGTACTCCAGGTACTCCCGGAGCGTCTCCGCTTTTTCCGTTGCCTTTGCTCTGGCCTCCGCCAAAGCCGCGTCCGTGAGCGTCGTCATAGCCGTTTCGTTTCTCCGCGCCGCAACCGCGCGCCGCCGACGCTTACGCCAGCGCGTCCGCGCCCGCCTGCGCGACCTCTTCGTCCTTCTCCGGCGGGGCGCCGCCCGCCGCGACCGCGCCGACGAGTTCGCCGTCCTTGTAGATCGGAACCGCCCCCTGAACCCACGCGACGCGCCCGCCGTAGAGGTCGCGGACCGTGTCCAGCAGCCCTTGCGGGAAGCGCGACGCCGCGGCGCCGCTCGGCGTTCCCTTCGTCACCGCCGTCGCCACCGCTTTGCCGCGCGTCACGTCCGGCGTGAACGGATTCGTTCCGTCCATTCGCGCCGACGCGACGAGGCTCGTTTGCAAGTCCACCACGGCCACCGCGACGACGAGGCCCAACGCCTCCGCCTTCGCCAGCGCCGCCGCGACGACGCGCTGCGCCTCCGCGAGCGTGATGCCGCTCATTCGCTCCCCTCTCCGTCGGCGTAGCGCCGCTCCAACTCCTCAATTTCGCCAAGCCCAAGCGCGCGGGCGATCTCCATCCGAACGTCGCCGCCGGAGCCGTAGCGCTCCAACGCCTCGACGCGCCCCGTCTCCCGCAACTCCGTCATCATCTCCTTGATGATGGGATAGAGGGAGAAGACCGGCCCCCGGTGAATCTGCAATTTGAAGCCGAGCGCCCGCGCCTCTTCCGGCGGGAGTTCCCCATTGTACATCCGCGGCAGATCGCCCAACCGCCGCGCGAACTCCCGCAGATCGTCCCATGAGCGCACGCCGTCCACGAACACGAGGTCGGCGCCCGCGTCGGCGAACGCGCGGCAGCGGCGCTCCGCGTCGTCCCAGCCGTTCACGGCGAGCGCGTCCGTCCGCCCGATGACGACGAAGTCCGGATCGCTCCGCGCCTCGACCGCCGCCCGAATCTTCTGCGCGGCCTCCTCGATCCCGATCACCTGCTTGCCCTCGAAGAAGCCGCACTTCTTCGGCGCGACCTGATCCTCGACGTGGACGCCCGCCGCCCCGGCCCGCTCGTATTCGCGGATCGTCCGGCGAACGTTGAGCGCGTTGCCGTAGCCGGTGTCCGCGTCGGCGATCACGGGAACGCGCGCCGCCGACGCGACCACGGCGGCGTTCTGCGTCATCTCCGTCTGCGTCAGCAGCCCGACGTCGGGCAGCCCTCTCGACATAGACGTTGCGAAGCCCGACATATACACCGCGTCGAATCCGGCTTCCTCCGCGATGCGGGCGGTGAAGCCGTCGTAGACGAACGGCGCGAGCAGCATCGCGTCGCCGGCCAGCAGTTCGCGGAGCCGCGCCGTCGCGCGCATCGCTACGCTCCCTCTCCGGATGACTTGGCGGACTCGTCGCCCAGGCCGGCGGACGGCCGGTCCGCGCCGGCGGACGATTCCTGCGGTCCGCCGACCATTTCGCGCAGGCCGGCCTCCAGCGAGGGCAGCCAATCGTCCAGCGGCGTCGTGAGCGGCAGCGTGACCGCGATCACCTCGCTGCGCGTCATTCCGCCCGGCGCGCGCGTCCAGCCGCCCGGATCCTCTTTGCCGAGTTCGATATTCAGCGCCTCGCGGTCGATGCCGAGGCCGTCCGTGACCTCGTACACCCGTCCGATCTCGTCCATCGTAATGATGTCGTCCATCGCTCCCTTGCTTACGCAAAAATTGCGCCGCCGCCCTACCCTATCAAGCGGCCTTCGCATAACCTTCCCATGCCCCGATAGGTTCCCGCTTTCGCGGGAATGACGGGGACCTGGGGGACAGTTTGGGGCGCATCCGCAGATGCGCGTGCGATCGTATTCCGGGGGTAGGGCGGAGGGAATGGACGGCGTGCGACTAGTCCGCCCACTCTTGGCAGGCCCAATCTATTAGCAATTGTTCGCGGTCCTGTATCGCCTCTATCGTCCAATGCGATTCGATGTCGTCCCTCTTATCCACCAAATCCGCGACTTCTCGGGCAAGGAGCAACCCTGTTCCACGGTATGCCTCAGCCTTTTCTTTCACAGGCTTATCCTGCAGCCTGGAGTTTAGGCCAGGCGTGAGTATCATCAGGTTGCCGATGCTGTGCATCTTCGAGTATTCGTCGTCACGCCAAAGGCTCTGAGGACGGATGTGCTCAATGGAGTCGGTAGGGCTCTTTTCCCATATCCGATTCCACTGTTCGGTGTTGAAGTGGCTGTCTTCAGCCAAATGTTCCTCGTATCTTCGGAAGAAGTACCGGAGCTGCCTGCCCCAGTAGTTATAGCAATCTTCCCGAAGGTTATCGACCACCTGATCTATCGGAAACCCTGCCCCGATAGCAGTCAATTGCGTGATGATTTCATCTGCGGATGGCTCATGGTTGATAATGTTCCATGCGAGGCGAACGTAATCTCCAACTCGCTTTCGGGCATCTTCTCCAGAGAATCCATAGACACGGAAGGTAACCCGTTCCCATTTCTGAAGGACGGTGTCTTTTTCCACAGGTGTCAAGTCTTCCCTGAGATTTATCGCTGCAGCAACCATCCTCGCTTGGGCTATGCCTGTGACGCCGCTAATCCGCTGGTCACGCTCCACAGCGTCCAACGCGAATGTCACGTTTTTGAGCCAATTTGTCGTCTCTATGACATCGGTTGCGCGAAGAGAATGTTGGCTGAGTTGTATGGCGGCATCTTCTTCGCCCAGCATTCTACTTGGGCGGTAGTAAGCGTCGAGGGTTGCGGCTGCCCGCATGGACTCGGTGCTCTGCCAAAGCCTTAGCCCGACGCATCGGTAGATTTCTGCCCAACTTATGTGGACTTCTCTGATAATTTCATCCTTGCTTGGCGAGTCACTTTCGAATATGTTTGCCATCAGCATGCTCTTGAGGCGGTCAAACCACGACACAGGCAGACCCCGGCTGTTCAAAACTTCGAAAACGGTGTAGACCAAGGCTTCGTCGCCCACTTCGTAGAATATGAAGGCCAACCTGTTTTTGAGAAGGCGGACGAGTTCCACGAGGGTCAGCCCGGCCTTCCGCCAATCTGCAACGAAGCGCTCACAGCCTTCTATTGCCGCGAGTATCTCACGGTCAGCGAAGGTGGTCGCGGAACTGGAGTCTGGATGGATCCCTCTCCGCATGTAGTTTTTGAAATGGTCGCTGGTGTCGTGGTTCGTCTGAAGCAACAGCAAGGTCGCCTTGTCGTCCTTCACGAGGGCTCCCTCTATCTCTTTCTTCAGTGCCCGGTCGGCCTTCGAGGAACCCGTGGCCTTGGCAACCGCTTTGAGCAGGATGAGCAGGGTGGTGATCCTCTGTTGCCCGTCCACGACCTCAACCTCGGAGTGCACGTCAGTCCCAATCGTCCGCTGCTCGCGACGCAACCCAACGATGGTGGCCATGAAGTGCGTCCGCTCCGGCCCCTTGGCATAGGCTTGCCTGATGTCCGTGAACAAGGCTGCCCTCTGCCCTTTCTCCCAGCTGTAGGTTCGCTGGTAGTCAGGGATTCTGAAGAGCCGATTCTGTATCAGCTCCCCTAGCGAGACGAGTTTTGGCTGGAGGTCAAGCATCGTGGCCCCTACTATGCCCCAAGGAGACTAGCGCCGTCAACCCATTTGGGGATGGAGATTCGCACCGGATTTAGCCACGCCTACCTCAAGCGCGCTTCCCTCCACCTCCCGCCTCCTACCCAGCGGCGCGCTGGCGGAACTTCGACAGATGCGCCGCCGCGTCTCGCCGGTAGGCGCGGTCGGTGGGCGGCTCCGCGTCGTCGGGAATTGCCTTGTCGGCTTCCTGCAAGAGCGCGAGGAAACGGCGGAGGCGCGTCCGCATCAATGCGGTCTCCGTAGGGGAAAGGCGATTGTAATGGGAGTTGTAGCGCGTCATCTCCAACGCGGTGAAGAGCAGGCCGACGTTGTCGTTGTCGACGGTCTCCCCGATGTAGTCCGCGATGCGGATCAGCGCGGCGTCGGAATGGTGGGGCCACCCCCGGCGGCGGGCGACCGCTTTCACCGCATGCGCGGCGGCGCCCCAAATCTCTTCCGACGAGGTCAGTCGCTCGCCTTCCCGCAGCGTCCGGCCCGACCGGGCTTGCAGCCGCTTGCTGTTGGCGCGGTGCGTCTCCTGCGGCGGCTCCTTGTCGAGCCGCTCCTCGAACGGCGGGGCGAAGGGCTTCTGCTTCGTGGTCATTGGCATTGGACTCCCTGCCGCAATCCTAGCATAAGCGCGCGCGCCGCGCGCGCCGCTTCGCGGCTGCCCTCTCCCGCCATCGGGAGAGGGGCCGGGGGCGGCGCTCCGCGCCGCCGGCGACCCGTTGTCCGCCCTGCCCGCGTAGGCGGGAACCCACTGGGGCGGGGGCGCAGCCATCTTGCCTGCCCCCTCTCCCGCTAGGCGGGAGAGGGATGGGGTGAGGGTGGGCCGCCCTGACCGCGCAAGCGGGAACCTACTGGAGCGGGGCGCCGCCATCTTGCCTGCCCCCTCTCCCGCCCAGCGGGAGAGGGATGGCGCGCGGGTGGAACCTAAGCCTGCTCCTCTCCGTTCGTCGCCTCCGCGGCCTGCGAGCGCGCCCACGCTAGTTGCGACTCCAGCCGCTGAATGTGCCGGCGCCACTCATCGGGCGAGTACGGCGGGTCGGGCTCCATCATGTGCCGCCTCTCGTACTCCCTAAACGCCCTCCCGTGCGGGGCGGGACAGCGATTGTCCAACTCGGCGTCCGCCTTGTTCAGCAAGTCCACCAACTCCTGCGCCCGCTGGATTCCGATTGCGACGTCGGCGGCGTCTTTGGCGTCCTCGTGCAAGTTCACGCGGTAGCAACAGACCGAGTCGTACAGCAGGTTGATGCGCGGGGAATCGACCTGCTCGCTGATGTACCGGATGATGTCCTTCTTATCGGAGTATGTGCTCTGCGCCCATTTCCTTCTCATCGCGAACGCGGTGACGGCGTGCGAGACCGCGCCCCAGATCTTCTCCGAAGCCTGCAGGCGGTCGCCCGCCTCCAGCATTACGGGCGCGTGAGCGAGCAGCCTCGCGCTGTGCGCCTTGTGGAACTCCACAGGCTCCAGCAAAACTTCGTCGTCGGCTATGACCATCTTGCCCCTCCTTTATCAAGTCTACGCCTATGGTCAGTCCCGCGCCGCCCCGCTGTCAACGCCCTATTGTCCGTCCGCGCCCCAGATTCGGACGGCGCCGTATTGCCCGTCGAACCCCGGCTCGACCGACACGTCGCCCGCCCGCGCCCGCATCACGCCCTCCGCGATGCGCTCGCCCGCCGTCGCCGCGATCTCCTCCGCGTCCGCCTTCGTGAGCGCGCGCAACTCCGTCCCGGCGCCGCTGATCGTCCGGAAGTACGCATCGCTGACCGCCTTGCTTCCGACCTTGCGCCCCAACGCCTCGGCGATGATCTCCTCCAGCGGAACGAGCCGGCGAAACGGCGGACGCCTCTCCTCTACGCCGCCCGCGTCGCGCCGCTCCTCGTTCGCGTCCGCCGCTCCGCGACGCTCCCCGTCCGCGTCCGCCGTCCCGTCCGATGAGGCGGAGCGCATGGCGACCGCGTTCACGCGCCCCAGCACGCCCCGCGTCATTTGGCGGCCGCACGCCGGACACCGCCCGTCGCCCGCGTCTTCCGGCGCGACGCTTACGCCGCACTTGCGATGGCCGTCGTAGTAGTACTTCCCCTCTTGCGGATGGAACTCGCCCGTCCACTCCACGCCTCCCGTTCGCAGCCCCTCGATAATCGCGCCGTAGCCGGGCGCCCCCGCGAACACCGTGAACTCCCTTCCCAAACGCCGCGCGGAGTGCGCGTCCGAGAACGACGCGAGCGTCCGCCCGTCCAACTCCGGCAAGCGCCAATTCATCGCCGGGTCGCTCGACAAGCCCGTCTCGACGGCGCGGATATGCGGCGTCATATCCACAAAGCACTCCTCAAGCGCGTCGAACCCGCCCTTGGAGCCGTAGACGCCGTACCACGGCGTCCATGCGTGCGCGGGGACGACCTCGCAACGCGGGCTGACCGTCAACGCCGCCTCTACGAGATCGCGCCCCGAAAGGCGCAGCGTCGGGCGTCCGTCGGAATGCAGCGCCCCGAACGGCGCGAACGCCTCGCGGAGGCCGTCCGCCGCCGCGAAGTCCGGCGCGAGGACGAGCAGATGAATCCGCCGCGTCCGCCCGCCTTGCGGATAGACGCAACTCACCTCCGTCCCCAAAACGAACCGCGCCCGGATTCCAGCGAAATCGTCGAAAGCGCGAACGCCGCCCGCCCCCGCGATGCGCCCTTGCGCGTCCGAGGCTGCCCCCTCGCGGAGAGCGAACAGGCCGTCGCCGGCGGGTCGCAACTTGCGCCGCAATTCGGCCAGCCACGCGGGATGCGTGAAATCGCCGCACGCGACGACGTCGATTCCCTTGACGTCCGCCCACCACGCGAGCGTCTCCGGCGAAATAGCGCGGCTCACGCCCATCGCGTAAGGAGAATGCAGATGCAGGTCCGCCGTGAAACTCACGTCGCGCAGTCTACGCCTACGGCGCCTGCGGGCCGCTCCCGCTCCGCGACGCCTATTCCTGGATTCCCGCCTACGCGGGAATGACGGGAATGGGTGGGTTCCCGCCTACGCGGGAACGACGGGATGGGTAGGGGCTCCGCCTACGCGGAACGGCGAGATGGGTAGGGGCTCCGCCTACGCGGGAACGGCGCGGCGCATGGCGCGGGGCCCATGGCGCGCGATGGCGGAGCGCTACGCGAACGCGGACGGCGCGACGGCGACGTCCGATGCGCCGCGCAGCATCGCCGCGTCCAGCGTCACGAGCGGGGCGGCGAGCGCCCGCGCGCAGACGACGAACTCGGCGTCGTAGGCGGTCAGGCCGCACTCCAACGCGGCGTCGAGGACGGCGTCGCCGTCAACGGGATGGATGCGGTCGCCCAGCGTCGACTCGATGAGGGCGCACCCCGCCTTGGCGTCGTCCAAAGGCATCGTCCCCTTGCGGACGTAACCCGTCAAGACGTTCCGCAGTTCGCTCACCGCAATGGGCGGCGCGGCCCACTCGGGGTCTCGTAGGTGAACCCGATGCCCGACCTCCCCCCGAAGCGCCAAACTTACGAGGATGTTCGTGTCGACGACGATCACCGGCGCCGCCCTTCCTGGATCAGCGCCTCGATCGTCTCGGGGCTCGCGTCTATCCCGCCGCGGGCGTCGATCCTCTCGCGCAGCGCCCGCGCCCGCTCACGGATTTCCTCCGGGGTTAGGGGTTCGTAGGGGATGGCGAGGGCGGGCAGCGGCGCTCCGGCGCCCGGCCCGTTCGGGGATGGGGCGCGAGCGCCGTCCGGCTGCCGGAGTTTCTCCTCGCTCATGGGAGCGGCGGAGACGGACGCGGCGAGTCTGGCGAGGATTTCGCCGTTCATGCTGCGGTGGTTGGCGCGGGCGGCGTCCTTGATGCGACGGTGCACGTGGTCGGGGACGCCGCGAAGGGCTACGTTCGGCATAGCAAGCCTCCTAACTCAACGCTAGGGGAATGATAGCGCTCCGCGTTGCGGCGCGCGGCGTTCATGGGGTGCTCATCCAACGCATCACCGGCGCCGCCCTTCCTGAATCAGCGCCTCGATGGTTTCGGGGCTCGCGTCTATCCCGCCGCGGGCATCGATCTCCTCGCGGAGTTTGCGAATCTGCTCGAGGAGTTCTTCTTCGTTCATGGGAGCGGATGCCGCGGATGCAGCGAGTCTGGGCATAGCAAGCCTCCTAACTCAACGCTAGGGGAATGATAGCGCTCCGCGCTGCGGCGCGCCTCGTTCCCAGGCGACTAATCGGGGACGACGCCCGCCGCGCTCATAATGGTTTCGTTGCCGCCGTGCGTGGCGGGCTCTTTGCACCACTCCTGACGGAGCCAGTCGAGCGCGCTCGCCGCGTCATCGTTCGCGCCTAGCCCGACGAGGTCCAGGGCGGCAGCGTCTATCGCTTTGCGGTTGTCGTCTTGCGCGGCGTAGGCGAACGGCCTCAGTTCCAATTCGGCGAGCGCGGGCAGGCGCTCCAACGCCGCCGCCCGCGCATGCGCCCCGGCCTCGCTCTCCGCCGCGAAGTCGGGGACGGGGAGGCCCGGCAACGCTCTGATCTCCATCCTGGCGCGGCCGGGCTGCGTGGTCTGTCCGTAGGACGCGATCACCATTGCGCCAAGCGTGGAGTTGAGCCATATCGTCAGCGCGGCCTTCAGGCCGTCGTCGTCGGAGAGCAAGGCGGCCCAGGCGTTGCCTCCCATCACCGGCGCGGACGTTCTCGCGGCGGCGAGGGCTTGAGACGTCAAACGGAGGTTGCGCGCGATGAACAGGTCGCTCCGCCTCGCGAGCATTGGCCGCGTATGCGCGTCGTCTTGCTTGCCGGGAAGAGGAGCGCCCCGATGGGTCGGCTTGGTTGTCATGCGTGTTTGCCGCTGCGACGCCGCCCAAAGCGAGGGGTATGTTGGCGTGTTGCGGTCGAAAGGCGTGATCGGATGGAAGCGAAAGACGCCTATCGCTTGCATGCCGTGCACGTGGCCGATCAGGTGATGCGTTGGGCCAATGCCCGCCATTTCGCCGAGCGTTGTGAACGGCAAGGCGAATTCCCGTTGCTCGCCTCTGAGGGGAAGGCGCAGGATGCTTCGCTGCAACTGCATTCCGGCGAGCGCGAGCGCGGGATTCCGAACGCCGAGCGCCTGCCACGGGCCGCCTGTTCCGCTGGAGGGGAACGCAACCCAACTGCCGAACTCCTCGGACTCGATGAGTTCGCCGCTCGCCCCATCCTCGCGGTTGGCGATCAATTTGGCGCACCAGTACGCCTCAACCAGGGAGCGCAGCGGCCTGCTCAGGTTGACGCACACGACAGCGGCCTCCTCCCCCGCGGGCCGCGGCTCCGCCCGCTTCGTCCCCACCAGCAGCATCTCGTTCATATGCGTGTCCGCCGACATCATCGCGCTCTTGCTCCCCACCGCGTTGATCGTGAACGCAATGGCCGTGACGTCGTCGTAGTGCGCCTCAATGGACTTGCGGAAGCCCGTCCACGATTCCGCGTGCGCCGCCGTCAGAGGCAGCACCGACGCGAACACGCCGCCAGGCTTCAGTTTGCGATGCGCGAGCGCGGAGAAATCAGGGCCGTGCCCGGCTTGCCCATGCGTCCACCCATCGCCGTAGGAGCGGCGGAGCGCCTCTAGCCGCTTCACGCTCCGCTTCCGCTCCTCCTCCGCAATCCCTGAGACCGCGAACATCTTGCGCCCGCCCCGCGCCCGCAGATACGGCGGATTCTGGATCACCAAATCCTGACTCCCGTCAGGCACGGCCAGGCCGCGGGCCAACTCATCCCCGGCCAGCAACTCGAGCGATCCCGTCTTCCCGTCCTCAATCGGGGCGACCCCAATGTTCGCGGTCTCGTACTCCTGCGCCAGGTCATACGAGGAGAGGCCGGCCGCCGTCATATGCGCGGCCAGCGCGTTCACGTCCAGTCCCGTGGCGCCGCCGCTCAACATCGCCCGATGGATGCCCGCGCCGTCTCCCCCTAGCGCCTCGTGCCGCCGGCGGACGTTCTGATACGCGGCGCGCAAGAGCGAGCCCGTCCCGCAGGCCATATCCGCGATCCGCAGCGACGAGACAGACTCCGCGTCCGACCAGTCCGGCGACGCGACGCGGTCAGCCGCCAGCGCCGCGAGCAACTCCGCCGTCGCAGGCAGCGTGTAGTGCGCCGCGACCTCCTCGCGGTCATCAAGCAACTTGGGGAACAACTCCCCCGCGAAGTCGATCCGGTTCCCAAATCCGCTCGACTCCACCTCCTCCGCCATCCGCGCGATCTCCGATATCGCCAGCGCCGTCTCCCTCACCGGTATCCGCGCGTCCAACGACGCCTCCGCCGTCTCGAACACCGCCCGATAGTTCACCGACAGGATGCTCCCCCAAGCCTGCTGGATCTCCATCGGCGACAGCAGCGGCGGCTCCCCTACCGCCATGCTCGGGCGAAAATACGACGACACCGGCCGCAGCCCAGCCGCCTGCACAGACGCCGAATTCTGCGCCAACAGCGTCTGCAGGCGGAACGCCGTCAGCCAGATGCAGCACGCCAGGCGCAGCGCTTGCGCGTGGCTGTGCTGCCCCAGCAACCGCCCTATGTCGTCAAGCGTCGTCCCCGTCAAACCGCTCCGCCGCATCATCTCCGCAAGACTCTGAATCCGCGAGGCCACGCTGTCCGTCATCCGCGCAACCAGTTGCGCCGGCGCAGTCGCGTATTCGCACAGGCACGCGAGATCGTCAAGCGTCCCCGTGACGTGCCCCTCCAGCGGCCACCGCGCAACCTCGCCGCTCTTGGGCAGCAGGTCCCCCTGCCGCTGCCCGTTCGGCGCTCGCGTTGACGACAGCACGACGAACGCGAACTCCAACGACTCCAAGTCGCGCTCCAGCCGCTCGTCCGTCCAATGGATGACGCCCCGCGGCGCGCCGACCGCTATCGCCGACCGGATCTGCCCCCCGCCCTTGACCGCCTTGCCGAGACGTCCGCGCGCGTCCGCCACCGCGGGCGCTCCCCACTCCACCTCGATGGAGATCGGCGCCGCGCCAGGCGTCACGACCAGAACGTCGGGCGTCTTCGCGCGCGCGTCCTCCAGGATGTCGGAGCGCTCGTAGATCACGGCGTTCGGGTCGCGCCACGCGACGCGCTTCCGCCGCAGCGCCCTCCCCAGCGCGGGGTTGAAGCCCGGCTCGTGAATGTTCCCAAGCGTCCCGGCGCCCGCCGCGCCATCGCCGAGCGCAAGCGTCTCGCCCTCGAACCGGAACTGCATCTCCGCCATTCGCGTCTCCCGTCGCATCGCCGCGCGCCCGCCGCCAAGCGTCCGCCGACCGCGCAAGAGACAGGATAGAGAAGGCGGCGGCCTCCGCGCAACGGGGCGCTGTCGCGCGGGGAGGGGAGTAGGTTCCCCGCTTTCGAGGGAATTAACGAGGCACTTGGGGAATGACGTGGGACGGGGCGCGTTGCGCCCCGTCTTGGCGCTATCGCGCCGACTGGATTCCCGCCTACGCGGGAATGACGGTTCGGTTACGCAAGTCCACTCCTTGAGTCGCCCCTCCCGCCCCGCATGGCGCTATACTGCGCCCCGCTCAGCCGACGCTGAGCGTCGGCCCGGAGCGCGAAATCCATACAAGAGCGAGGTGCCCGCAATGGCAAGACAAGTCCTCCACATCCCCGGCAACTGGCACGCCGGACAGCCGATCCCCCCGGCGACGAAGACCGGCCCCATCGTCACCTCCGGCGGCGTGAGCGGCCTCAACCCCGACACGAACGAGATGCCCTCCGACCTCGCCGAGCAGGCGAAGTGGGCGTTCGAGCACGTCCGCCGCATTATGGCCGAGGCCGGCGGAACCACCGACGACGTCGCCCATATGAACGTCTACGTCAAGAGCCGCGACATCCGCCCCCTCGTCAACGAGCAGTGGGTCGCCATGTTCCCCGACGAGGAGAACCGCCCCACGAGGCACACGATCCAGTACGACGCGCTCGCCGGCGGGATGGAGATGCAAATCCAGTTCATCGCCTACGTCGGCGCCTAGCCGGAGGCGGCGATGGCGGTCGACGAATGGGTCGAGCGGCTACGCGCCCTAGATGCGTGCGCCGTCTCCGACGCGCAGGACAAACTGGGCATCAAAGGCACGGTCATCGGCGTCCTCCCCCTCTACGAAACCGGGCGTATCGCCGGGCGCGCCGTCACGTTCAAACTGAAGACGAAGGGCGACGAGACGACCACGCGCCACCTCGGCACCGCCGCCGTCGAGGCGTCCGACCCCGGCGACGTGATCGTCTGCGACCACCGCGGCAGGACGGACGTCGCCGGCTGGGGAGGCATCCTCTCGACCGCGGCGAAAACGCGCGGCGTCGCGGGCGTCGTCATAGACGGCGCGTCCCGCGACGTCGACGAGGCGAAAGCGCTCGGCCTGCCGCTGTTCGCGCGCGCCGCCGTGCCGCTCACCGCCCGCGGACGCATCGTCGAGGAGTCCACCAACGAGCCCATCGAAATCGGCGGCGTTTCGCTCGCGCCCGGCGACTACGTGATCGCCGACAACAGCGGCGTCGTGATCGTCCCCCAGAGCCGCGTCGCCGAGGTCGTGCCGGAAGCCGAGAGCATCGTCGCCCGCGAGCAGGCGATGGCCCGCGACGTGATGGACGGCAAGTCCGTCGCCGAGGTGATGGGCATCAACTACGAGCAGATGCTCGCCCGCTAGCAAGCCCCGCGAGGCAGGAGAAGACACGCTATGACCCAGACGTTCGCCCGCCCCGACTCCGGCCTGATCGAGGCCGTCCGCGGCATCGGGACCGCGACGCTCCACGAGGCCGGAGGCCAAATCGGGGCGCTCCCTTCCTACATCAAGCCCGTCGCGCAAGACTGGCAGGTCTGCGGCCCGGCGATGACGGTGCTCTCGCCGCCGAAGGACAACCTGTGGCTGCACCGCGGCATCTACCAGGCGCAGCCGGGCGACGTGATAGTGGTGGACACCGGCCGCTTCCACGAGGCGGGCTACTGGGGCGAGATTATGACGCACGCCGCGCAGAAGGTCGGCGTCGCGGGGCTCGTCATAGACGGCTGCGTCCGCGACGGCGCGATCCTCGAGGAGTTGGGCATGCCCGTCTTCTCCGCCGGGCTCTGCATCCGCGGCACCGCGAAGAACAAGGACGCCTACGGCGCGATCAAAGTCCCCGTCCGCATCGGCGAGATATGGGTCTTCCCCGGCGACCTCGTGGTGGGCGACCGCGACGGCGTGGTCGTCGTGCCGCAGGCGCGCATCGCGGAGGTGACGGAGAAGTCGAAAGCCCGCGAGGCGAAGGAAGCGGACACCATCGCGCGCCTCCACGCCGGCGAGCGCACCGTGGATATGTACGGCTTCTAGCGCGGGGTTGCGCGGCGCCAACGGATGGATGGCCGAGGGAACGGTGCGCCGGAGGCGGCGCTGGCGTAGACTGCGCGCATGAGTTCATCGCTCATCAGGAAGCGCATCGCCGAACTCGTCGCGGTCGCGACCTTCTGCGGAGGGCTCGCGCTCGTGGGCGCGATGGCGCTCGCGGGCATTGACGCGGCGCGCGCGCAAGACGGCGGCGACGCGCAGGACGAGAGCGCGACGCTCCACGTCTACCCCCTCGAACCGGGGCCGACCGGGCAAGCCTCGTTTCACTTCACGCTTCCCAGCGGGCAGCGCGTCGCCGGGCCCCACGACATCGTATGGGCGAACAGCCGCTTCTACGTGACGCACGGCGACGGCAAAGTCCGCGCTTGGAGCGCGTCCGGGACATACCAATCCGAGTTCAGCCTGCGCCACAAGTGCTGCTGGGGGATAGCGGCTATCGGAACATCGCTGATCGCCTCCTACAGCGACCCGGACGCTCCCTACTGGGACACGCACTCGTTCTCGGGGACTCGAACGTCGGAGGGCAGGAGCGCGCTCGCCGTCGAAGAACTGACCGCGTTCGGCGGCGACCTCTACGGCGCGCGCGGCCGGAACATCTACCGATTCACGCAAACGGGAACGCTGCTGACCACCTACTCGAACGTGACGAGTTCCTCGCTTCCCAACATCACGGGCATCGCCTACGGAGGCGGCAAGTTCTACGCCACGCACTCCAGAGGGCGGTCGGGCAACACGGCCGACGTGACCGAGTTGACGCTCAACGCCGGCAAAACGGCGTTCACCGTCGTCCGCTCCTTGGACATCCCCTCCGTCGCCAACGCGCGCGGCGTGGAGTACGCATCGGGCAACCTCTACATCCTGGACTACAACGAGCGCCGCGTTGAAGAAGCGACCGCCACGCCTACCCCTACCGGATCGCCCACTCCGACTCCTACCCCGTCACCGACTCCAACGCCTACGCCATCACCGTCTCCTACGCCCACAGGCTCTCCTACCCCCACGCCAACAGGCTCGCCAACTCCAACCCCAACTCCCACTGGATCCCCTACCCCCACTCCCACGCACACCCCATCGCCCACCCCCACCGGAACCCCCACACCCACGCCTACCCCCACCCCCGCCCCGATCCTCCCCCTCTCCGGGAACGCGGCGCGCGTGGGCGCTTTCGTCGCCGACATGAGGATAGAGGGCATGGACGGCATGACGTTCGACGGAGCGACGCTCTACGCCATCGGCGACCTCCCCGACCGCCAGCAGCATCTCTTCTCCATCGACACATCCACCGGCGCCGCGACCCGCATCGGGCGCATCGGCGACCGCGACGCTTTCGCATCCATCGCCGCTTGGGGAGGCAAACTCTACGTATCCGGCTACGGCGCGACCTTCTACGAGGTCAACAAGACGACCGCCGCCCTGACCCGCATGGGCGACACTCAGGGCGGAGCCTTCGCGATGACCGCCCACGACGGCAAGGTCTACGTCGCCGACAACGTGGACGGCTCGACGCATCTCTACACCATCGATACGGCGCGCCTCGCGGCGGGAACGATCCGCAAGCGAAGCCGTACCCTCGTCGGGACGACGACCGTCCTCCCCCGCGCCGATAGCCTCGTCTCCTTCAACGGCGGACTCTACGCCGTCGGCTACGGCGCCCTCTTCCGCGTGGACGCGGCCACGGGCGCCGCGACGCGCATAGGAACGATCACCGACGGGCTAGGCGGCGCGTCGAACTCCAACGGCGCCGCGGCGCGAGGCAACGAATTCTACGTCGCATCCGGCAGGCATCTCTACAGATTCGCCTACACCGCCGCAGGCCCCACGCCTACCCCCACGCCGTCCCCGACCCCGACGCCATCCTCCGGCCCGTGGCTCTTCACCCTCACCACCTACGACGTCCTCAGAACCCGCGCCCTCACGCGCATGGGGAACAAGTGGTACGTCGGCGGGTACACCCCCCACCTCGCCTACATCTACTCCAACGCGGGCGTCTACGAGCGCGCCATCGTATCCCCTCGAGAGTTCCGCGGCCTGACCACCGACGGAACGAACCTCATCGGCATCACCACCGGCGGCGCGCGCGTCTTCAAATGGACGCCCGGCGCTTCGACGCCCCCCGCGTTCAACGTCGCCCTCCCTGCGCCGGCGGGGAAGAGTTACCGCGGCGAGGGCGTCGCCTACGACGGAACCCACATCTGGGCCGTCGTCGTCGTCCGCCCCAACGAGGCGACGCATCTCCTGAAGGTGAACGCCTCGACCGGCGCCGTCATCGCAACTTATCCGCTCAACAGAGGCTTCAGCGGCGGCGGGCTCGCCTACGAGAACAACCAACTCCACGGCCTGTCGAACGGCGACCTCGTCCGCATCTCCTTGACCGGCCTCTCGACGACGGCAACGAACAACTGGGAGATCGTCCGCGGGAGCGCGGGAATCCGCAACGGCCTCGTGTTCCGCAGCGGGACGGCTTACGGGTACGGCCCAACGGGCGGCGACGTGCATCGCGCGCGATTGGAGACCGAGCCCACGTACACCCCCACGCCTACGCGAACCCCAACCCCGTCGCCCACCCCATCGCCTACGCCTACTCCAACCCCATCGCCTACGCCTACGCCATCGCCATCGCCCACGCCTACGCCATCGCCCACGCCTACGCCATCGCCCACGCCGTCGCCATCGCCCACGCCTACGCCATCGCCCACGCCGTCGCGCGCTGAGGCCCCGTCAGAAGCGCCTGCGATTCAGCCAACCGACACCCCAACCCCAACATCCACGCCGACTCCGACTTACACTCCAACGCCGTCGCCTACTCCCACGCCTACCCCATCGCCTACTCCTACCCCTACCCCTACGCCATCGCCTACCCCTACCCCTACGCCGTCGCCCACCCCTACCCCAACGCCATCGCCTACCCCTACCCCTACGCCAACGCCTACCCCTACCCCTACGCCAACGCCTACCCCATCGCCAACCCCCACGCCGACGCGAACCGCGACCCCTACCCCAACGCCCAACCCCTGCGTCTTCAACGACCTCGGCAGCGCGGCATCAGGCTCATCCAAGAGCGCGTCAGGTTCCTGGTCGAGCGGCTGCCGTTCCATCAACAGAAGCGGACGCTACGCCCGGTTCTACCGATTCTCCCTCAGCGCGCGGGCGAGCATTCAGATCGACCTCTCCTCCTCGACCGACTCCTACCTCTTCCTCCTCTCCGGCGCGGGCGCGGCGCGAACGTCCGTCGAGTCGAGCGACGTCGGCGCAATCGTGGACAGCGACGACGACGGCGGCCGCGGCCGCAACGCCCGCATCTCAACCATCGTCAACGCGGGAACCTACACGATAGAAGCGACCACCTTCCGCCGCGAAACGACCGGCTCCTTCTCCCTCACGCTCGCCGTCAGCGCCGCCCCTGCCCCCACCGACACGCCAACCCCAACCTTCACGCCCACCGCGACCTACACCCCAACGCCAACGCACACGCCAACGCACACGCCTACCCCCACGCCAACCGCGACGCCGACGCCCACGCCGTCGAGCGTCACGCCCGCCGGCCCGCGCCCTCCGTTGAGTTTCCTCAAGTCGGCCTCAACGGAAACGAGCATCACAATGCGCTGGACGCACCCGAGCGGCAGTCGGTCGGCCTATCAGATTCGCCACCGCAAGGGGACGACAGGAACGTGGACAACAAGCAGCGTATCGAGAACCAGCTCGTCTAAGGCAATAAGCGGCCTTGCTTGCAACACTCGCTACCAATTCGCAGTCAGAACGAGGCGGGGAGCGGGCAGTTCCACGCAGTGGAGCGGATGGGCATGGGCTAACGAGCGAACGAGCGCATGCACTGCGCTACGAGTGGGAACGCTCACCCGTTTCGGCAACTCGGCGATTACGTCGCCGCGCGGTCTGGCATGGGACGGAACGAACCTCTATATGGTTGACGATGCCACAGATGCGCTCTACACGCTCAATAGGACGACAGGACAGGCAAGGAAGGTCGGCAGCGCAACACGATTTGGGTTGAGCGTTCAGAACGCCTTGCCTACGGGCCTTGCGTGGGACGGTAAGTATCTCCTGATGCTAACGCCATCCACTCTGTACATTTTGGACAAAGACAGCGGCGAAGCAACAAGGTTTGTAGACGAGGACGTTCCAATTCCTACGGGCGTGCACCCGAATACCTTCGGCACGAGCATCTATAGTGCGAGTGGCCTTGCGGCACACGACAGGCGTCTTTTCATGGTCGACAACAATAGAGATTCCCTTTACGTACTAGACAGATCTAGAGGCGTGGCTTCTTTGATAGACAGCCTGAAGACAGAGAGCTCAGCGCGAATCAATAACCCGTCCGGTCTTACAATGGTTGGCTCCGACCTCTATGTCAGCAGCACAAATCCCAATGCTTTGTACAAAATTAATAGATCCTCCGGCAAGGCAATAAGTTCGAGGGTAATTGGTCTCGACACAGTCACGGGGATCACTTGGGACGGATCCAAGATGTACGCAGTAGACGATGCCACGGATGCGCTCTATACTGTGCCTAGGATATTTGCTCCTGCCACAAGTTCTCACCCGTTTGGAGATCGCGATTCTTATCCATACCTCCCAGACCTCGGCGACCTCTACTACAATGGGATTGTTAACTACCCTGGCGCAACCCGTTCGATTGTGCAGGTGCCTAACCCACGTGCTTTCATAGATTCAACTTTCCAATGGAATAACGCTGTTTGGACTCGACCCAGCGGCATAGGCACTGATTGCAATAGGGCAATAACGAACTGTTCTACTTACGAACATGACTTAGAAATTCGTACTGATTGGGTAGACAGCAGTTGCACGACATGGTCAACTCTTCCTGATCCTTATGACGACTGTCCCACCGCCGGTTTCTTTGAAGAGGATCCTAGTGAAATTGTCATTTCATTCGGGACGTTCAAAGCTCCAGATATAGAGTCAGGGAAGGTTTACTACGGGGCATGGAGTTTCATACCTCGCCAAACCCTTGTGCCAAGCCAAGTGAGATTGCTCGGGCAAGAAGGGTACTACAGGACTATTTTCCCTATCTGTCCAAGGAAAAACATCGCATGTATTATCGGGGTTGGACGTGGAGAAAATAGGCATCAGAGAGACCTTATCAGAGGAGAATGGAGGCGAGGTGAAGTATTTTATAGGACATTCAGCAGGTAAAACGCATGATAATTGGCATATTTGTCGTCATAATGATCGCCGCTTACACAGCGTATTTCTCGCTGCTGTTGATCGGCAATGTCGGAGATTTCAACCCTCCTAGCGGCATCGCGCCACGGCTAGCCTATTACTTGGTTTCCGCAGTCGCTGGAAGCACGCCAATCGGCTGCCTACTGCTCCTGCTTCCTTCACTAGGTTTGATCAAAGTCGGTGTTTTTCAGCGTCCATGCCCAAAGGTCGTTATTCTAGTGCTTATTATATGGGTAGCAATTGTTTGGGGTGGATGGAGATGGGCATACTCAGTGGATAACTATGTGGGGAATTTCTTCGAAGAGGGATCGGTCTTGGCTGAAATTGCTAATAGTGACCTTGGCTTTCCGCAAGATGACCCAATCCCCGATCTGAGTGATAACATATGGCAAATAAGAAGTATCAACTATGGAGATAATCAATACTGCGCACAGTTGCAGTATTACACTTGGATGAGGATCCCAACACACAATTGGACAAGTTGCTTTGGAATAATTTTGCATGACGCGCTCTTCATGCCAAGCGTAATTGGTGCGGGCGTTGGCGCGGATGAGACAAACGGCTTCGGGCGTTCCCAGTTTAGGTTTTTCATTATTCCCGAACAGAACATCTCTGGAATTGGAGTAGAAATACAAGGACTGAAATGGGAGGACAGCGCACTCACGCTTACGCTCAATCCCTACTTCCCTCTGACCGGCCTCGTGCTGGAATTCATCGACGACCGCGACATCATCCTAACGCTCTTCCCAAGCGACGCCGCGACGGACAGCGAGGCGGGAACGCTGACATGGGCGGTTCCGGAGCCGCCCTGGCAAGACGGCGACTCCCTAACTTTCCGCATTCGCGCCCAGCGCTTGCCCGGCGACCCCGCCGGGCCATAGGGCATATACTCCCCCTGCGATGAGCAAACGAACCACAATCCTCAGGCGCGGCCGGCGGTTCCGTGCGGAGCGTCGCGCCCTCTGCGGGCGGGCGCCCGTTCGGGGCGGCGCGCTCTCCGCGACGGACGCCTTCCTCTGCTGGCGGGAGGCGGTCGAGCCAACGCTTGACGCGGGAACCTAGCCGCCTGCGATGATTATCAATATGAAAATACTCCTAATGGCTTGCCTCACGCTCGCTGCGCTTTGCGTGGCGTTCGTGTCCGCGCTGGTCGTTCTTCCGCGCTCTTGGTCAGATCCCTTCAACATCACTTGCCATTCGATAGGATTTCTCGTATCCGCTTTTGCCCTCAGGCGGGCATTGAACAACATGCTAACGGCTAAAACGGAAAGGCTGTTATTATCTCTTGCTTTCGCGCAAGGAACTTCACTAGCTATGATGATGCAAGCCGTGTCAATTTGGACAACCTACCGATTTGATAGCGGCCTCACCGTATACGAACCAAACAATTTGCCGTCCATTGCGGTTCCAATCAGCGTAATTCTGATATTTACAATCTTATTCATTCAATGCTAGGAACGGCCTATCCATGAAAGAATTCCGTTCTGCTTTTTGGGCATCTTTGGCATTTTCTTTGTTGACTATTTGGATATTCTCTAGACCAGTTGAAAGCGACGCTATCGCTATTTTCTTAGTGCAACTCACTGCCTATTTCACGAAATTTATTATAGGTGGAACTTATCGTTATTATTTGGCGTCTCTTGTATTCATCACGTGGTTGATTGCCATATACATAAGAGCATCTTATGTATTCGTTCAAGGAGGCGGGTTTTGACTAGAATACGCCGTTGGCTTACAAACAAGCGCAATGATCGCGGTTACCTCTCCCACCGCAGCAAAGGAATAGCGTATACTCCCCCTGCGATGAACAAGCGAACGACAATCCTCAGGCGCGGCCGGTGGTTCCAGGCGGAGCGTCGCGCCCTCTGCGGGCGGGCGCCCGTTCGGGGCGGCGCGCTCTCCGCGACGGACGCCTTCCTCTGCTGGCGGGAGGCGGTCGGGCGCTTCGGGCGCCGCGAGGCGATGGGCTTCTTCTCCCCCACGCTTGACGCCGGAACCTGCATGGTCGGAACTCTCACTCCTTGGAGACTACGATGAGTGTTAGCAAGGAAATCATCGTCGTCGTTGTCGCTACAGTGCTCACGGGGATGTACACCTTGTTGTACATCCCCGACATCGCTATCGTAGCATACGGCTTTGCTCCGATTGCGGCCTTCATCGCGTTGATTACCCCTGAAGTCAAATGGAAAGACATTTTGATAGGTTGGCTTGTTTTTCTGACGTGTTACAGATTATGGGCGGCATTGATTATTATGCCTGATGAAATAAGCTTCGTTCTCACAGTTGCTGTGCATTTCATATCAATAATTTCGCTGGGATTTAGTCTAAAAACAATGAAAAGGATCGGTTATACTACAGAAAATGGGCAGATAATACGGCAATTTGCGTTTATTCAAAGCATAGTTTTCGCGATAATAATGAACGTCATTCGAGCGATGATTTTGGTATTCTCCCTCGAAAACGCATCTTATATCGCCTCCGGGTTAGTTACGATTGCACTCATGGCTAGCTTGCTTATTCATATCAGAAACAATACAGATATTCAATCTCTTGGACATGTTGCAATACCATTGATAACTACACTGGCATTAATTTCCATCTCGATAATTATCACATTCTCGTACAATTGGATTTTAGCCCTTGTGGTCTCCTATATTTGGGTAATGCAGTCTACTCGATTTTTCTTGAGACTCACCGAAACTGGGAACTACCGCTATTGGCTAACTGCTGCTGTGCTTACGACATGGATAGTAGCATCCTTTGTATGGCCATATTTGGGTAATTTGCAATAGTTCTACTAGCATGCATTACCATATCTCGTTCGGCAGGGGACGGCATGGGCAGCCAACGCAAGGCTCATCAATTCGCATTCGTCGTGGAAATAGCGTATACTTCCCCCCGCGATGAGCAAGCGAACGACAATCCTCAGGCATAGAGAGAAGGGAGTTCTAGCATGCTCTACGCATACCCCTGCGCCATCGAGCCCGACGGTGACGGCGGCTTCCTCGCCGTTTTCCCCGACGTTCCCGAGGCGATCACCGGCGGACCCGGACGCTCCGAGGCGATGGCGATGGCGGAGGACCCCTTAGCGACCGCGCTCGGAGGATACGTTCGCGCAAAGCGGCCAATTCCCGCTCCCAGCGCCGTCGAGGCCGACCAGATCGTCGCCGCCGTCCCGCCGGTGGCCGCCGCCAAACTCGCGCTCTACACGGCGATGCGCGATCAGCGCCTGACGGAAGCCGACCTTGCGGCTAGGCTTGGCGTCAGCGAAGCCGTCGCGCGCAAGTTGGCCGACCCTGACCGGCATTCGCCTATCGGCCGCGTGCTCGAAGCCCTCCGCGCCGTGGGGCGAAACCTCCTCATTGAAGACACGGCGGCGTGAGCGGTGGCCGCTTGAGAATCCTGTACTACGTCGTTGCCTTATGGGTCATTGCCGGCTCTTGGTTTGGGCCAATCCTTGCCCTCGGCGACTCGATTCCCACATACGCTATCTTGATCGCTATTTACCTCATAGGATGGCTCATAATTGGGGGGTTCTGCCTGCGAAAAGCGTTGCCGAGGCGAGGAGCGCCGCTGTCCATATTCTCGGCGGCAAGAGAAGCGCTGCTGCTGGTTGGCGTAGCAATTTTATCCGGGTTGGCGCTCTGGTTTATGCCGACAATTGCCTTTATTCTAACCTTCTTCACCTTGCCTTTAGCAGGCATTATAGTCTTGAATGCGCTGCATGGCGCGTGGCGGAAAATCGTATTGTTTTTGCAATGGAGTTGGGTCATCATTCTTATCTTTGGGTACGCCGCGCTGTGGACGACTCCTAATGGCCTAAACGAATTCACAGGAGCGGAACGCGCCTACGCCATGCGGGCTCTCGAAGCCGAAACGTGTTATGGACTCGCGAACGACAACCGAATTGACGGCTCCGCCAAGCGGGTCGTTAGCGTAGACGTCGTTGATGAAATGGCGGCTCAAGTCAGGGTTCAAACCTACACGTGGATGCGGTCTCGCGCAGAAACCGTGGTTGTCGATTTTGAAGGATCGCATCGTTCTTGCGAGGTTATCAGGCGCCCATGAGCCGCATGCACGGCGAATTATCGTATACTCCCCACCGCGATGAGCAAGCGAACGGCAATCCTCAGGCGCACGCGCCTCTTCCTGCAGGCGATGGCCGTCGCGTCGCTGCCGCTTGCGCTCGCGGCTTGCGGAGTCGCGTTGCCTACTCCTACGGCGGGCTCTCCGGCGCAGGAGGCCGCGCCATCCGCGACGCCCACTCCTACGGCGACGCCTGCGCCCGGCGCCTCGACGCATCAGGCGATGGTGAGTTTCGGAACGCCAATCGCCGACGCGGCGCTGCAGACGCTCCTCGCCCGGCACGCGGCCAAGCCCGTAACCGCCTATATGGCCACCAACGGCTTCTTCGGAACGTTCCGCCACGCCGAGCCGCTCGAGCCGGCCGCGTTCGTCGCGCTCGCCCGCTCGGAAACCGCGACGAGTTTCGGCGAGGGCGAAGGCGGCGGAACCACGACGCGGGCGAAGGACTTCGTGGATACGCACACGGCGGAGGAAGTCGCCGGCGACGCCGACGCGCGGGAACGCGCCCGCGGGCTAGTCGGCTTGCACGAACGCTTGGAGGCGGCGAAAACCGCGGCGGGCGCCGCGCCCCTGATCTACGCGGTCGAGGCGCGCGGAACGGAGGCGAGCCTGCGGCGATTAGGCGCGGACGCGCGCGTCGTCGAGTTCCACGTTATCCCCATCGACTCCGAAGAGCGGCTCGATTGGCCGTCGAACAAGTTCATTATGGAGCGTGAATCCGTTGGCGGCGCGGACGGCGCGGAAGACCTGGACGCCGCGGCGCTCTACGCCCGCCTCGACGCCCTAGCCCAGCGCGCCGCCGCAACCCCCATCCCAACGCCTACGCCCACGCCGACTTCGTAGCGGTCGGCGCAAAAGCGCCAACCCCGCCTCTCCCTCTGGAGACCTTTGCATAACTCCTCGACATCGCGCACAATTGGCCGCAACACACCCCAACGCCAGGAGATTGCTATGCATCGCAAGACCAGCGAACCCTCCTTCATCGACGTCCTCGTCCCCGACCACATCGGACGCAACGACCAACTCGACCGCATCGACGAGATGATCGATTGGCCCAAAGTCGCCAAGCAGGTCAGCGGCCTCTACGCATCCACTGAAGGCCGCCCCGCCTACCCGCCCCTCACGATGGTGAAAATCATCATCCTCCAACAGTGGTATGACGCCTCGGACGTCGCGATAGAGGAGGCGGTGACCGACCGGCTGTCGTTCCGCCGGTTCGCGGGGCTCACGCTCCAGGACGCGGTTCCCGACCACTCGACGATCAGCCGCTTTCGGAAAGCGGTCGCGGAGCGGGGGCTCGCGCGTCGGCTGTTCGAGGAGGTGGGCCGCCAGTTGGAGAAGAAGGGGCTGCTGGTGAAGAAGGGAACGCTGATCGACGCGTCGGTGATCGAGGCGCAGGCGCGTCGCCCCGGGTCGGAGGCGGGCGCGGGGAGCAAGACGGACCCTGACGCCGCGTGGACGCGGAAGGGGAAGAAGTCGCGCTTCGGCTACAAACTGCACATCGGGATGGACGGCGTCTCCGGGCTGGTTCGCGGAGTGGAGTTGACGCCTGCGAACGTGGCGGACACGGACGTCGCTGACGCGCTGATCATGGGGGACGAGAAGGCGGTGTACGCGGACAAGGCGTATGAGTCGAAGGAGCGTCGGAAGCGGTTACGCGCGCGCGGCATCAATGACCGGATCATGCATCGGTCGCATAAGAACCAGGCGGAGTTGCCGTATTGGCAGCGGAGGCGGAACGCGCTGGTTTCGAAGGTTCGGGCGCCTGTCGAAGGGGTGTTTGGGACGCTGAAGCGGAGTTACGGGTACTGGCGGACGCGGTACGTGGGGCTGGAGAAGAACGTTGCGGAGGCGATGTTCAAGGTTATGGCGTACAACTTGCGGCGCGCGGACGGGTTGTGCGAGGCGCGGGGCGCCGCGATTGCGTAGGGGGTAGTGCGTCCGTTTGGGGTAAGAGGCCCTGCGGAGCCCCGAAAACGGGGCGAGCAGGGAGGGATGAGGGCGGCCTATGGGGGGCTAGACGGGGCGAAATGGCCATCGGAGCGGCGCGGAACTGCCCAATCGCGCGAAACGCTCAGTTATGCAAAGGTCTCCTCTGGGAGAGGACGCCGCGAAGCGGCGGGTGAGGGTTGCCTGCGCCCCTCCCGATGCGGGAGAGGCCGCCGCAAGCGGCGGGCGAGGGGTTGCCCCCCGCCTCTCCCGATGCGGGAGAGGCCGCCGCAAAGCGGCGCGCGGGTTGCCGCGGAGCGCCAGCGCTAGCGCCGTAGCGCGCGGGCGCGTAGCATCCGCCCATGAGCGACGCACCCCCCGCGCCAAGCCCGCCCCCCGAGCAGGCCGCGCCGCGCCGCCGCTTGCCGCGGACATTTGACGCGCTCGCCGTCCCCGCCTACCGCAACTACTTCGCCGCGATGCTCTTCTACTTCGGCGCGATGCAGGCGACGATGCTCGCGCGGCCCATTCTCGCGTTCGAACTGGCCGACCGCGCCCCCATCGCGCTCGGCGTCGCAATAGCGGCGAACAACGCGCCGTCGCTCGCCCTCTCCCCGTTCGCGGGCGCGCTCGCCGACCGCGTTCCGATGCGGAACATCCTCGTCGTCGCGGCGGCGCTTATGGCGCTCTTCGCAGGAGCGACCGCCATCGGCGTCGCGGCGAACGCCCTGACGTGGCTGCACATCGCGCTCATCGGCGTGCTGCAAGGCTCCGTGATGGTGTTCATCACTCCGACGCGCCGCGCGATTATCCCCGGACTGGTGGACGAGCGGCGCCTGCTCAACGCCACCGGCCTGCACACGATGTCGCAGAACGCGAACCGCATGCTGATGCCGCTCGCAGCGGGCGCGCTGTTCGCCCGCGCCGGGCCGGAGTGGGCGTATCTCCTCATCGTCGCGCTCTACGCGGTCGCGCTGGCGCTGCTCTTCCTCACGCCGTCGCGCAGGGCGGGCGCCACGCGAAAGCGGCGGCGGAGCGGCTCCCCATGGGAGGGATTCCGCTACGCGAGGCAGACGCCCGTTATCCGCAGCCTGCTGCTCGTCGGTCTCGTCATCACCGTGTTCGGGCAGCCGTTTCAGCACCTGCTGCCCCTCGCGCAGGATTTTCTGAACATCGGCGCGGACGGCGTCGGCCTGCTCTTCACGTTCTTCGGCCTAGGGTCGCTGATCGGCTCCACGACCGCGGCGTCGCTGGGCGACTTCCAACGGAAGGGGATGCTGCTGGTGGGCTTCTTCACCTTGTTCGGATTGGGCGTGGCCGCGTTCGCCGCGTCGAGTTGGCTCTGGCTTTCGCTTTTGCTGATGCTCCCCATCGGCGTTGGGCACTCCGGGCGGACGGTGGCGCATCTCACGGCGCTGCAGGCGCACTCGGAGGACGAAATGCGCGGGCGCGTGCAGGCGTTGAACGCGATGATGGGCGGGCTGATTCCGCTCGCCGCGCTGGGGCTCACGGGCCTCGCGGAGGTCTTCGGCGGACGCGCCGCGCTCGGGGCGGCGGGCGGCATCATCGCCGTCTACGGCGTCTGGGAGGCGCTCGGCGCCAAGACGCTCCGCGCCCTGCGGTGACGGGCGCCGAGGCGCTATCGCGCCGCCCCCTACCCTAACGCCGCCGCCGCGCGTCACCGCGCGCGGGGGAGGCGCCAGGCGCGGACGAGCAAGTCCCAGCCTAGGCGCTCGTAGAAGGCGTGGCCCTCCTCGCTGGAGTGGAGGATCACGGCGCACCCGTCGCCGACTTGCTCACGGAAGAGGCGGAGCAGTTCGCGCCCAATCCCCCGGCGCTTGTAGCCGGAGGCGACCGCCAATTCGGTCACGAGCGCGTAGCAGGCGAAGTCCGATAGGCCGCGGACAACGCCGACGAGGACGCCGTCCTCCCGCGCGGTGACGAATGCGTCGGCGTTGCCGATCATCGCCTTGACGCGGGCCGGATCGTCGAGAGGGCGGTTGAATTCGCTTTCGCGCAGCAGCGCCGCGAACTCGTCGGCGGACGGCTCTTCGTTGACGGCGTAGACGATGGCCATAGCGTTGCGTTCCTTATTCCCGCGTAGGCGGGAATCCAGGCGGCGCGGAGCGCCGCTCCTCTCCTACGTAAGCGCCCCCCGTCATTCCCGCGTAGGCGGGAACCTACTGGCCGCCGGAGGTTATGCAAAGGTCTCATTAGATTAAGGGATTGATCAAGCGCCTGCTTGGACGTTCTTGACACTTGGGCCTCATCATCTTACGATTGCGGCGTCCCGCGCGGAAGCGGCGCGCGGGGGAAGGAAGAGCCAATGCCGGAAGAGAACGTTCGGGCGGACAAACTTGGGGGCACGGCCCGCAGGCGCAACGAAAGCGTCCGCGAGGTCCGCGCCGGAGCGCAGACGTCGTACAAGTACATCTCCGCCGACAACCACATCGACCTCGTGTGGTACCCGCGCGACGTCATCCAGTCGCGCATCGCGGCCAAGCACAAGGCCGCCGCGCCGAAAGTCGTCGAGTCGGACAAGGGCACGGCGTGGGAGTGGGAAGGCGACATCCACGCTTTCGCGGCGGACGGCAACGACTGGGCGAAGTACGCCAAGCGCTTCGATCCGGTGGAGGTCGAGGAGGGGAAGTTGCCGCCCTCCGACCCCGAAATCCTGCTGCGGCACATGGACATCGGCGAGTTGTACGCCGGCGTGTTCTACGGGAACACCCGGAAGTGGACGTTCAAGGACAAGGAGTTGGAGAAGGCGGTCTACCGCGCGTTCAACGACTGGACGATGGAGGTCTGCGCGCGCGACCCGGACCGGCTCCTCGCGCTGCCGTGGCTGCATGCGGCGTTCCCCGAAACGTGCGCCGACGAACTCCGCCGGCTCGCCGACGCGGGCATCCGCGCCGTCGAGTTGAGCCCGAACGACATGGCGGAGGGCGTCTGGTCGCCCGTTTGGGAGCCGGTGTGGGACGCGGCGGAGGAGACGGGGACGGTGATCTGCTCGCACATCGGCGACGCGGCGGGAACGCCGTATCCGCCGAACGAGTACGGCCAATCGCTCGCGCACTTCTCCCAAGTGCCGTTCAACCCCGCGGGCAAGCACATCGCCCAGTACGTCTTCAGCGGCGTCTTCGACCGCCACCCGAGCCTGCACGTCTCCGTCGCGGAGTGCCGGATCGGCTGGCTGCCCTTCCTCTTCCAATGGATGCAGCGCTGCCACAACGACCGCTCGCCGGACTCCATCCACCCGCTGCGCGAGGAGCCGCTGCACTACCTGAAGCGCAACATGTCGTTCACCTTCGAGGAGGACTACATCGGCGCCAAGATGATCCCCGACCCGGAGTTCCTGATCCGGGACAGCGTGATCTGGGGATGCGACTACCCCCATGAGCAAGGGCAGACGTGGCCGGACGCGACCCCCGCGATGGAGCGCATGTTCACGGGAACCGACCCCGACCTGACGCATGAGGTCGTCTGGGGGCGGGCGCAGCGGATCTTCGGCGTCCAAGGGCCGAACGGAGCGTAGGCATGGCGGAGAACCGCTACACGAAAGAGATCCTCCTCGCCGACGAGCGGAACCGCAACATGGCCGCCGTCTTGCGGTACGGCCCCTACGTGTTCCTGTCGTCGTCCGACGGCCACCGCGATGTCGTTACGCAGGAAGTGAAACCGGAACTGGACGGGCAGGCGATTCCGCAATGCAACAACGCCTATGGGCGGCAGGCGCGCCGCCTCGAGCAGGTCGGCTACGGCGGCGACGCGGCGGTTTGGATCGAGAACTTCACGTCGGGGCAGTCGTGGCGGCTGGAGCGCATGGCGACCTGGCCCGACCACTTCGGCGAGGAGGGGCACAAACTCGCCGTGAGCTTCGGGGCGCAGTGCAAGATGGCGGGAGTCAACATGCTCACCGCCGTCGTGATGGCGATGACGCCGGACTTGGAGCGGCAGGTGTTCGTGCATCAGCCGCACCGCGGGCGCGCCTCACGCATCACGCGCTGCGGCGACTTCACCTACGTCATCGGCGTCCGGGGGCGCTCCAATCCGTTCACGGACGCGGAAGCCGCGGAGGAAGTCCCCGAGCAGTTCGAGACGGAATTGCTCTACACCTACGAGTGGCTGCGCTCGCACTTGGAGAAGGGCGGCGGCGGACTGGACGACCTCGTGCGGACGGACTGCGCGCTCAAGCGCGTCGGGGACGCGGCTCCCTACGCCGCCGCGCTGAAAGAGCGGTTCGGCGGGCGCGTTCCGTTCGCCGCCTACTCGGTGGGAACCCTGCTCGGCGGGCGCGGCCTGATGGAGATCGGCGGCGTCGCCGTCAATCCGGGCGGCGCGAAGGAAACGGCCTGGCTCGCGGAGGATCCGACCCGCGCGCAAGCCGTCCGCGCCAACGGCCTCGTGTTCGCGTCGGGCGCCTCCGGCCTCGCGGACGAGCGATCCGGGGCGACGCGGCAAGAGTTGTACGGCGACCGCGAAGGGCAGGCGCGGCAGGCGCTCCGCCGTCTGGACGCGGCGCTCAACCGATTCGACGCCTCGCTGGAGAGCGTCCTGCGCCTCGACGTGTTCCTTGACGACGTCTACTTCGAGGACGAGTTCGTCGCGCTCGCGGCCGAGGTCTTCGGCGCGGAGCCGCCCACGATGAACATCGTCGGCGCGGACCTGCAGGGCAACGCCGAGGTCGAACTCTCCTGCATCGCGGGAGCGTAGCGCAGTGACTACGTCAACGAGCCCGGGGGGAACGGCGCAGGCGGGAACGACCCCGGCGGAAGCGGCTCCGGCCGAGCCCGTCGCGCGGGGCGTCGCGGCGTCCGTCATCGCGGCGGAGTTGCGCGCGTTGGGGATAGACCACGTCATCTGCATCCCCGATTCGTATCAGAAGACGCTCATCGCCCTGCTGCAGGACGACCCGGCGATCCGCTTCGTCACGGCGTGCACCGAGGACGAGGCGATGGGGATCAACGCCGGCCTCTACGTCGGCGGCAAGAACCCGATGCTCGTCATTCAGAACAACGGCATCTTCGCCTCCGTCAACACGATCAAGGCGATCCCGCTGGACGCCCGCGTCCCGACGTTCATCTTCGTGGGGCAGTACCAGCGCGACCCGATGCTTCCCATAGAGGAGAGCAAGTCGCGCGCCGTCCGAATGGTCGAGCCGACGCTGGACACGTGGGGCGTTCCCCACTACCGGCTGGAGGGCCCGAAGGACATCGGAAACATCCGAGCCGCCTACGAGCGCGCCCACGAGACGATGGGCCCCGCCGCGCTAATCGTCGGCGCCCCGACGTTGTAGCGCCATGCAACGGAACGAAGCGATCCAAATTCTCGCGGAGGGGCGCGGCGATGCCGTGTCCGTCGTCACAATGCAGTCCGTTCACCCGTGGCACCAGGCCGGGCAGGGCGAGACGCTGCACATTGACGCATCGCAATGCATGGGCAGCGCGTCGTCCATCGGGCTGGGACTCGCGCTGGCGCGCCCCGACAAGAAGGTGATGGTGCTTGACGGCGACGGCAGTTTGCTGATGCAACTCGGCTCGCTCGTGACCATCGCTGGGCAGTCGCCCGAGAACCTCTACCACTTCGTGTTCGCCAACGGCCTGCATCAGAGCACGGGCAACCAGAGCCTGCCCGGCGCGGGGCGTTACGACTGGGTCGCGCTCGCCAAAGGCGCGGGCTACGCGGAGGCGCTGCGCGTGGAGGCCGCGGAAGACCTGATCGAGCGGCTGCCGGAGATATTGGCGATGCGCGGGCCCGCGCTCATCGAACTCGTCATCGAGCGCGAGGAGCGCGAGCCGCTCTGGGCAGGCGTGCCCATGGCCAAGCAGACCGCGCTCCTCAAAGAGCAACTGGCGGCGTCGTGAGCGGCGAATTCTGGCGGCTCTCCGCCGTCGAACTGCTCGACGGCTACAGGCGGCGCGACTTCTCGCCCGTCGAAGTGACGCAAGAGGTCTTCGAGCGCATCGAGCGGCTCGACCCGCAGTTGAGCGCGTTCCTCGCGCTCAATACGGACGACGCGATGCGGGCGGCGCAAGCGGCGGAGGCGGCGTGGCTCGGCTCCGGCGAGCGCGGCCTCCTCTGCGGCGTTCCGATCTCGCTGAAGGACAGCATCGAAATGGCGGGCTTGCCCACCACCTACGGCTCGCTGCCGTTCGCGGACAACCGCCAGCCCGACTCCGAAATCGCGCGCCGCATCCGACGCGAGGGCGGCGTCCTCATCGGCAAGACGAACCTGCCGGAGTTCGCGCTGCACGGCGCGGTCGACAACCGCCTCAGCCCGCCGGGGCGCAATCCGTGGAACTTGGCGCACACCTGCGGCGGGTCGAGCGGCGGCGCTGGCGCGCAGGTCGCGGCGGGACTCGGCCCCCTCGCCATCGGGACGGACTCCGGCGGCTCCATCCGCATGCCCGCGGCGATCAACGGCGTCTTCGGCATTAAGCCGACCTACCAGCGCATGCCGTCCGTTCAGACGTGGCGCGCCGCGCCCGGCCGCTCGCACAACGGCCCGCTGACCCGCACCGTCCGCGACGCCGCGCTCGTCCTGCAAGCGCTCGCGGGCGGCGACCCGCGCGACGGCGACTCCAACCTCCCGCCCGTCCCCGACTACTTCGCGTTCGCGTCGGGCGACCTGCGCGGGCTGCGCGTCGCCGTGAGTTACGACTTCGGGCGCGGCTTCGCAATGGACGCGGAGGCGCTCGCGCTCGTCCGGGAGACGGCGCAATTCCTCGAGGACGCGGGCTGCATCGTGACGGAGGCCGATCCGCCGACCATCGAGGAGCCGGAGGAACTGGAGCCGGGCGTGTGGGCGTACTCCGGCGACCACTACGCCGCCGCCGAGGCGATGATTCCCGGCTTCCTCGAAAAGCATTTGGACGACCTCAGCGACGTCGCGCGCCCGGTGTACGAGGCGGGGCCGCGCGCCAAAGCGTGGCAATACCGGCGGATCGTCCGACGCAACCGCGCCTACGGCCTGCGCGTTCAGGAGTGGTTCCGCGCCTACGATCTCCTGCTGAGCCCGCAGATGGGCCCCGCGCAGCGCATCGAGGACGTCCGCCTGCCCGACAGGTCGCGCCCCCCGCAGAGTTTCAACACCCCGTTCAACCACGCCTACAACCCAGCCGCCGCCGTCCCCGCGGGCTTCCATTCGAGCGGCCTGCCCCTAGCCGCGCAAATCGTAGGGCGCCTAGGCGACGACACAGGCGTCCTCCGAGCCGCCGCCGCCCTAGAGCGCGCCCGCCCATGGGCGCATCGCTGGCCCGCGTTGGCGGAGGCTGGGTAGGGGCGAAGGGCGCTAGCGGGCTAGCGCGGCCGCTTTCGCGTCGTCCATTCGCCGAGCGCGCCGCGCGATTTCCTCAACGGGCGGCGCGCCTTCCCGGAGCCGCCACTGCGCCTCCAAGTTCAGCCAAACCTCGGCGCTGGTTCCGGACGCGGCGCCTAACTCCCTAGCCGTCTGGACGGTTACGGCGCGCTTCCCGTTGATCAACTCGCTGACCTTCGGCTCGCTCCTGCCTAAGACGCGCGCGAGGTCGCGTTGCGTCCACCCCCGCGCCTCGATCTCGTCCTTGATGTACTCGCCGGGAGGGAACGCCTCCGCGACCACTATGTCCGCCGTCATCCGACCTCTCCAGCGCATGCGCTAGCGCTATCCTACGCCTATGGCGATATTCGACGCATACCGCCGCCCGACGGCGCGGCGCAGGCTCCGGCGCGGCTATGCCCGCTGACGCGGCGGTCCGCCAGGCCGTCGCCGAGGCGCTGCGCGACGGGTTGCGGCATATCCAGGCGCGGGCGCAACCGGCGGAGGGAGACTCCCGGCAACTGCTAGTCGAGCCCGCGCTCGCGGCTTTGGGCTACTCGCCCGCCTACCGCCGCCCTGAGATGGAGAGGAGCGGCAACCGGCCCGACATCATCTGCTACACGTCGGAACTCTTGGAAGAGTCTGGCTACGGGGCGCTGGTCGTTGAGGCGAAGCCCCGCGGCACGGATTTCGACAAGGCGCAGGGCGGCGCGCGCCCGGAGTCGCCCGACCGGCAACTGCAGCGCTATATGCGGCAGCACCCCGCGAGCGGGCCGCGCAGCATCGGCGTTCTCTCCGACGGCCTCCGCTGGCGCATCTACGAGCGGACGGGAAGCCCATCGTCGTCGGACATTCGCTTTCTGCGCGAGCACGACTTCACGTCCATCGCAACCGCCGACGCGCCGCCCTCGTTCTTGGAGAAGGCGGGCGCGGAAGGATCGGATGCGGAGAGGGCGGGCGCGGAAGGATCGGATGCGGCGGCGGATGCGGAAGGATCGGAAGCGGCGAGGGCGGACGCGGCGGCGGACGCCTTTCTGGAGTTCGTTGACTATCTCTGCCGCGAGTGCGTCATTGAGCGGATGCGCGGCGTTCCCCGCGCCCGGCGGGCGCGGCTCGACCGGGCGGAGCGTCTGCTTGCGGCGTTCGCGGAGGGCGCGCCGAGGCCGGGCGCGGTTCTGCCGCATCTGCTCGGCGGCAGGATGGCGGAAGTTTCCTCTGATCTGACGGCGCGCGTTCCGCTGGAAGGCATCGTTTTGGACGCGCACGACCGCGACTGGAGCGATTACGCCTACGCGATGGGGACGCCGCTGCCCCCGCCCGCGGCCGGGCAGGCGCCGCTCCCGATGCTCGGCGATCGGCAGGTTGCGGTCGCGGCCGCGCGGTTCGCGCCGGAC
This sequence comes from Dehalococcoidia bacterium, assembly GCA_965242755.1. GTDB lineage: Bacteria > Chloroflexota > Dehalococcoidia > Lucifugimonadales > Australimonadaceae > Bin16. Next base: position 904,521 of record OZ251500.1, read on the forward strand.
CCCAGGGGACTGAGCCGAGGCGACGCGGCGCTCTGCGCCCGGGCGTTCGCCCGCGCATCGAACGGGGGAACGAGCGCGCTTTTCGCCTATCAAGAGATGGAGGACGGCGCGGCGGAGGCGCGGCTCGCGGCTTGCGCCGGAGGCCGCGTCGCAATGACCGCGCCCTTCGACCCCGGCATGCCGTCGCCGTCGGCGAAAGCCGCCATCGAGGAGGTTCTCGCCGCGCTCGCCGCCCCGGAGACGGACGCCGACCGCTTGCTCGCGCCCCTGGATGTCGCGCCGCTGCGGCAGCGGTTCTACGCTGAGGTGTCGGCGTGGACGAAACGCCTGGCCGCGGGGAGGGAGCAGGCGCACCGCGAGGCCGTTCTGCGGCATCTCATCCGCGTGATGTTCGCGTGGATCCTCAAGGAGGACGGCCTCGTTCCCGCCGAGCTCTTCGAGCGCGGATTCGCGGACGCGGCGATGCCCGACGCGGGCCGCTACCACGCGGAGACGCTGCGTTTCCTCTTCCACCAGCGGCTGAACATTCCCGAAGAGAAGCGGGACCCGCACCCCAACGAGGCGCTGGACGCGGTTATGGCGAACGCGCCCTTCCTGAACGGGTCGCTCTTTCAGGAGCAGGACGGCGACGACGGCCTGGACTTGCCCCCCGACGCGTACTGGAACCCGGACGAGGACGCGCCGGGCCTCTTCACCATCTTCTCGCGCTACCACTGGACGACGGACGAGCACCGCCCGGGGGAAAGCGACCAGACGCTCGACCCGGAACTGCTGAGCAACCTGTTCGAGCGCCTCATTCTGCCCATTGAGAGCGACGAGACGCTCGACCGGCAGCCGCGCGGCACGTACTACACGCCTGCCGACGTCACGATTGAGATGGTGAAGGACGCGCTCGCCGCCGCGTCGCGGCCGCAGGCGCCGCGAGGCTCGACCTACGCGGAACTGCTCGAATTGTTCGGCGACCGGGGCGCGCCGGTGCCGGCCTCTTGGATCGCCCCCGACCGGCGGCGCCTCGCGGCGCGCATCCGCGCGATCCGCGTCTTCGATCCCGCCGCCGGCTCCGGCGCGTTCCTGTTCGGATGCCTCACCGCGCTCCAAACCGCGCTGGAGAAGTTGGAGCCGACCGCGCCCGAACCCACGCCGGAGGTCATCAAACGCCAACTGCACGGGCAGGACATTCACCCGCTCGCGGCGCAGATCACGCGCTTGCGCCTCTTCATCGCGCTCAAGGCGGCGGACAGGAAAGCCAACCGCGACGCTCCGCTGCCCAACCTCGAGGCGCGCATCGTCTGCGCCGACACGCTCGGAACCGTCGCCGACCCCGATTGGCGCCCCAGCCGCTCGGGGCGCCTCGCCGACCCCGGGCTGATGGGCGCGCTGCGAACGGTCGCGGACGCCCGCGCATCATGGCTCGACGCGCACACGGAGGAGGAGAAGCAGGTCGTGCTGCAGGCGCACGGCGAGGCGGGCGAGCGGCTCAGCGGCCTCCTCCGGGAGAACGGCCCCCTCGTCTCGCAGGAGTTGATCGAGTTCGCGGAGCGGACGCCGCTCTTCCACGCCAACCCCCTTCCCTCGAAAGCCGACCCGCGCCTCCTCTTCCACGAGGAGCCGTGGCGCGGATTCGACGTCGTCATCGGCAATCCGCCCTACGAGGCGCTGCGCGAATCCATGAGCGCCGACGAGGTCTTCGAACTCGCGGGCCGCAAACTCTACCGGACGACGAACGCCGGCAACCTCTACACGCTCTTCTGCGAAGCCGCGCTCGCGCTCGCCAACCCGAAGGGCGGCGTCGTCACGATGGTCGTCCCCCTCTCCGTCGCGTTCGGCCAGCAGGAGCGGACGCTGCGGGAGGTCTTCGAAAAGCGCTGCAACTTGATCAACCTGCGCCACTACGACGTCCGCCCCGACGCGGTGTTCAACGCGAGCCCCACGGTGAAAACCCCGGAGAACACGCAGCGCGCGACGATTCTGACCGCATCGGTGGGGAAGAGCAAATCGGCCGCCCTCTACACCACCGGCCTGCGGCGCTGGCCCGCCGAGGAGCGGGAGCAATGCCTCGCCGACCGCGCCGTGACGATGGCCTTTCGGACCAGCCTCCGCGTTGACGAAAGCATCGAGACGCAGTGGGCGCGGACCCCCACGCCGGAAGTTCGCCAAATGATGCAGGCCATGGTCAGGCAGAAGCGCGCCGTTCGGGACTACTGCGTCGAAGACGGCCCTTCGCTCGCGTTCCAACTCACAGCGCGGTATTTCATCAGCACGATCCCGCATGAAGCGGCGTCGCCTAGGAGCGAAAAGCTGTTCAACGTCGCCGACGACGACTCTATCCGGCTCGTGATGGCCGCGCTCAACGGTCACGTCGGCTACGGCTGGTGGACGGCGTTCAGCGACGGGTTCCACGTGAACGAGAGGGAGATCGAGACGGTCGCCGTGCCCGACGCTTGGGCGGCGGACCCGTCGGAGGCCGCCGCGCTGGGCCAGCGCCTCATCGACGCGATTCCGCAGTGCGAGGTCTCAATGCTGATGCGCGGCAAGGTCTGGCGGAACGTCGACTTCCACACCCACGCGCCCGACCTCATCGAGGAGATCGACCGCCTGTACATCGAAGCGCTGGGGATGCCCGTCGAGCCGCTGCTGACGCACCTGCGAATTCTGCGCTCCAACCGCAGTTGGGACTTCAGCGAGCGCGGGTAGGGGGGCAACCCTCACCCTAGCCCTCTCCCAGCGGGAGAGGGAATCAAACCATCCCCGCCCTGCCCGCCGCCTCATCCCAGAGGAGAGGGAATCAACCGCTCCCGCTCTGCCTACGCCCCATGGTCTCGCCCTGCCCGCGAAAGCGGGAACTCACTCCCAATTCGTCATTCCCGCGTAGGCGGGAATCCATTCGGCGCGCAAGCGCCAATCCCGCCCTCTCCCGATGGGCGGGAGAGGGCGGCCGCGAAGCGGCGGGTGAGGGTAGGCGGCGGCAGCCGCGAAGCGGCGCGCGCGGGTTGCCCTCGCCTACGCGGAAATCGAGTGACATCCGCCCCTTGCGCGCTCCCGCCTGCGCCGCCTACGGTGATCGCATGAGGCGACGCGCAGGAGGCGGAACACTATGAGCACGAGAAGCACGATTGCGATGGTCACGCCCCGCGGCGACATAGACGCGATCTTTTGCCACTGGGACGGCTACCCGGAATACGTGGGAAGCATCCTCAACGCGCGCTACACCGACGAAAGGCGGGTGGCGAAGCTGATGGACATGGGCGACGTCGACCATTTGGGGAAGACGCTCGCCAAATGCCGGTTCTACCGACGCGACTTCGGCGACGCGGAGGAGGACACCCGGAAGGAGACGCACAAGTCGTTGTCCGAAGCGGTCGCCGCGATGACTGCGGAATTGGGATGGCGGGAGTACTTGTACCTCTTCGCGGACAAGCGGTGGATGGTTCGCGCGGTCGAGGGAGACGGGTTCTACCGCCTGCAGGACGCGCTCGCCGTGCTCAAGCCGCTCAGAGACAACCGGCGGTCCTCCTGCCACTGCAGCGAATTCGACGACATCATGCAGGCGAACGGGTTGCGCCCGCGCCAATTCAACGCCCCGTCGTCGCTGCTCGCTTAGCGCGCGGCGTGGGGGAGGGGGGCGACGCTGGGATCCTCTGGCGCCCTACCCCAGGCGAGACCTTGCATAACCGACCGCCCTGACCGCGTAGGCGGGAATCCACCCTGCGCGCAAGCGCCAACCCCGCCCTCTCCCGCTAGGCGGGAGAGGACGCCGCGGAGCGGCGGGCGCGGGTCGGCGGGCGCAACGCGCCCCGCCCCCTACCCCGCCGCCCAGCCGCGCGATGGCGTATAATCAGACGCCAAATGCGATGAGCGTGCGAACGGGAACATACAGCCGCACCACGAGCGAAACCGACGTCTCAGTCCGCATCGGGCTTGACGGAACGGGCGACGCCGCAATCGCCACGGGCAACGGCATGCTCGACCACCTCCTCCATCAGTTGAGCCGGCACGGCCTCTTCGACCTGGAGATCCAAGCGTCAGGCGACAGCGCCCTCACCGGATGGCACCACACCGTGGAGGACTGCGGCGTCGCGCTGGGGCGAGCGTTCGCCGACGCGATCGGCGACGCCGCCGGAATCCGCCGCATGGGGCACGCCCTCACGCCGCTCGACGAGGCGCTGGCGCGCGTCGCCGTCGATGTCAGCGGGCGCGGCTACGCCATCGTCGACTTGGGCGTCAGCGGAACGACCATCGCCGGCTTGCCGGGCGACCTCGTTCGCCACTTCCTGGAGTCGTTCGCGGTGGAGGCGCGCATCACGCTCCACATCGAGACGCTGCGCGGCGTCAACGCGCACCACAAGGCCGAGGCCGCGTTCAAGGGCCTAGCGAAAGCCCTCCGCGACGCCGTCGAAAGAGACCCGCGAGGCGGAACGAGCGCCCCCAGCACAAAAGGCGTCATCGGCTAGCCCCCGCGGAGGCGCGGCCGCGACGCATGCGCCGCCCCCCCAAATCGGACATCCCCCCGTTGCGCGGCGCCCCTCACGCCGTGCTATCGTATCGCCCAACGCTAGCAGAGGAGGTTGCCGCCCCGTGACGATGCTCGCCGCCCCTACGGCCGAGGCCCCTGCTAGGAGCGAATCCTCACTGGAAGAGGAGGCTCCGCAGGTCATCCGCATAGGCTCCGAGCGCGCTTGCGACTGCCCGCCCAGCCGCTTGAACTGCCTCACCGCCAAAGAGTGGATGAAGAGCCAAGTCGGCGTTTGGCAGTTCTCCTACAACGGCAAAGACATCCGCGACAAGACGCTCCACCCTGCCGTCTTCCCCGTCTCGCTCGCGGAGCATGTGATCAAACTCTTCACGCACAAGGGGGAACTCGTCGTCGACCCGTTCGTCGGAAGCGGCACGACGCTCGTCGCCGCGCAGGAACTCGGGCGCAACGCCGTCGGCGCCGACCTCTCGAAGGAATACGTCGACCTCAGCAACAGTAGGCTAAGGTTGCAGGAGGGCGGCGGCGCCCGCCAACTCGCCGTCGTCCAGGACGCGCGCAACCTCGCCGACCTCTTGGAGCCCGGAGCGGTGAAACTCCTCTTCGCCTCGCCTCCCTACGCCAATATGCTGAACCACCAGCGCGCCAACAAGAGCCGCCGCAGCGTCGACCGGCGCAACGAGCAGTTCGGCAAAGTCGAGCAGTACTCGCAGGACGCCCGCGACCTGGGCACGCTCGACCCAATCGCCTACGGGCGCGCGCTCGGCGAAATCTACGAGCGGCTGCTCCCGGCGCTCAAGCCGGGCGGGCACGCGGTCATCAACGTCAACGACCTCTGGCGAAAAGACCAGCGCATCCCGCTGCACTCCATCGTCACGGAGGCGATGCAGGCGGCGGGCTACCTCTTCAAAAACATCATCATCTGGGACAGAACCAACATCGTGAACCGCATCGGCATCTTCGGCTGGCCAAGCAACTACATCACGATGGGCGCGACGTTCGAGTACATCCTGCACTTCCGGAAGCCGTCAAGGAGACCTGGCGCGCCTATCGCCATTCCCGCGTAGGCGGAACATCAGGCGGCGCGCAGCGCCGCTCCCAACCTCTCCTTCTGGGAGAGGTCGCCGCGCAGCGGCGGGTGAGGGTTGCCCGCCCTGCCCGCGAAAGCGGGAACCTATTGGACTTAATTGGATGCCCACGATAAGCGGCGAGATAGTCCGCCTACTCCTCCCCTTCCTCCCCCTCCTCCTCGTCGTCCCCGAATTCGCCGCGCTCGTAAGCCTGGTTGACTTCAGGCGTAACGACCTTGATGTACCGCGTGACCATATCCGCGAACTCCGTGACGAACTCCTCGTTGAGTTCGTCGGCGCCCAAGAGCAGCCTCCAACGCGAGGACTTCTGGATGCGCGTGCCATCCGTCGGGATGTCGTCTATGCGCGCCTCTAGGGTCTCGTCCAACGCATCAGGAAAGTTTTCAAGATAAATCGCCGCAACCCACTCGCTCGAGACTTGATCCCGCTCATCCTGTGTTAAGTGCCACCAGCTGCTCTGAGGATTCTTCCTTTGGAGAATTATCTTGTAAGAGACCCCCCACCCGTCTCCCCACGGATCACCAGCATAAAAAAGCCGCCACCATCCCGCTTTGCCATGCCTTCTGAATTTGTTAGGGACACAGGATTCATCCAACGCGGCTTTGACCGAATCAACCACGGCAGACAGGATGCCCCTCACCTCGGCAGTGTCAGGGTTGCTTCGGGCAGACCGCAAGTCGAGATTGCTGTCGCCAATTCCGATTTGGTAGCCTTCCGTGCCGGGGACGGGGATGAGCGTGTTGGCTTGGAGGTAGAGCGAGTCGCCGTCTTGGTAAGGCGTCAACTGGATGCAGGTGATGACGTCTCCGTCCATTCTCTCGTTGATCCAGAGGACGGCCGACGTCACTTCCCGCGCGAAGCGGTGGCTGGCGATGATGATGCGCTGGCTGCGGTTGAGGCTTCCGAGGTCGCCCGCGTCGAGATGACGGAGCAGTTTCTCCTCGGCCTCCTCCTTGGATATGCCGGCGTAGTCGGCCAGCATCCCGACGATCTGGGCGGGCGCGGCGTGGCTCAGGTAACTCGCGTACTTGATGGCCTGCCAGTGGACGTCCGCGCCCGTGTCGTCGCGCTTGAGTTCGATGATGACGAGGTTGCCGAGGCTGTCCACCGCGAGCAGGTCGAGCCGCTCATTCGTCCAATCGAACCGGGCGTACTCCTTGGCGATGATCAAGAGGTCGTCGCCGAGGATGCTCGGGTTGGCGGCTATCCACTCCTGAATATCGTAACGCTCCTGGAGCCCGAGCGCGGCGAATTCCGCCTCGCGGACTTGCCGCGAAGTCTGCTCGTCGGCGTTGATTCGGAAGAGTCGGGGCGCGGGGCTCATCGGCGTCTCCGTCGGAGGGTCGCCGGGCATTGTAGCATATATTGCCCGCCTGCCGCGAAAGCGGGAACCTACCATGTTCTAGGAAGGAGCGTAGCGTGAGCGGCCTGTTCATATCATTCGAGGGCGGCGAGGGCGCCGGCAAAACGACGCAGGCGCGACTCCTCGCGGATCGGCTCGCAGCCGAGGGGCGGCGCGTCGTCTCCGTGCACGAGCCCGGCGGAACGCCCCTCGGCGAGTACGTCCGCAGTTGGGTGAAATCGCAGAGCGCGCCGCTCACGCCGGAGGCGGAGTTGCTGCTCTTCGCGGCGGCGCGGGCGGAACTCACGCAGCGCGTCATCCGCCCCGCGCTCGCCGAGGGCGCCGTCGTCATCGCCGACCGCTACGCCGATTCGACGACGGTCTACCAGGGCCGCGGGCGCGGCTTGCCCGCCGACCGCGTCCGCGCCGCGAACGACGCCGCGACAGGCGGAGTGTTTCCCGACCTCACCTTTCTGCTGGACGCGCCCACCGAGGAGGGGTCGCGTCGCGTTCGCCTCCAAACGTTGTTCGACGAGACGGACCGGAGCGAGCCGATTCCGCGCGCCGAGGAGTCGGACAAGCGTCGTTTCGAGGAGTTGAAGCCGGGATTCCATCGCAAAGTGCGCGAGGGCTACCTCGCCCTGGCGAAAGCCGACCCCGCCCGCTGGGTCGTGATCGACGCAACGCAGCCGCAAGAGACCGCGCAAGCGCAAATCTGGGCGCGCGTCGCGGAGTTGGAGCGGAACGCCGCCCTGCCCGCGGCCGCTCCTGATCACGCCGCCCTGCCCGCGTAGGCGGGAACCCACTCTATCCCCCGTCATTCCCGCGCAGGCGGGAATCCAGTCGGCGCGATAGCGCCATGACGGGGCGCGGGGCGCCCCGTCCCGCTATGCCCCCGGCCACGTCATTCCCGCGAAAGCGAGAACCTACCCCGTCACTTACCGCCCTGCCCGCGTAGGCGGGAATCCAGTCGGCGCGATAGCGCCATGACGTGGCGCCCCGCGCCCCGTCCCCATTAATCCCAGGCGCCACGTCATTCCCGCGTAAGCGGGAACCTACACCTTCTTGCCGTCATCCCCGCATAAGCGGGAACCTACCTCATCACACCGCCCTTGCCCGCGAAAGCGGGAACCTCCTGGTCGCTACGGCTCCGCCGTTTGACGCGCGCGCCGACGTTTGCTAGATTGCATCCTGCAACCAGCAACGCCGAGGGGGGCGCCGATGACGCTACTGGGAGTCCGAGTCAGGGAACTGCGCGCAACCTACGGATTCGAGGAGGTCGCCATCGTCCCCGGCGACGTGACGACCAACCCCGAACTCTCCGTAACGCAACTCGACGTCGGCCCCTACGCCTTCTCCATCCCCATCGTCGCCTCCGCGATGGACGCCATCGTCGACCCCGCGTTCGCCGGCCTAATGGCGCGGGCGGGCGGGCTCGGCGTGATGAACCTCGAAGGGCTCTACTGCCGCTACGACGACCCGACCGACGCGCTCCGCGAAATCGCATCCGCCCCCCGCGAAAGCGTCACGGACGTTCTGCAGCGGGTCTACTCCGCCGAATTCAACGAGGCGCTCGTGGGGCGGCGCGTCCAGGAGATCAAAGCGGCGGGCGCCGTTGCGGCGGTTTCGCTCACCCCCCAGCGCGCCAAGCGCCTCGCCCCCGCCGCGGTCGAAGCCGGCGCCGACGTCATCGTCGTGCAGTCCACCGTCACCACGGCGCGGCACATCTCCAACAGTTTCACGGGACTCCGGCTGAACGACCTCGTCCGCCAGGTGGACGCGCCCGTCATCGTCGGGAATATGGTCACCGCGAGCGCGGCGATGGAGTTGATGGAGCAAGGGATAGACGGCTTGCTGGTCGGCGTCGGGCCCGGCGCGGCCTGCACGACGCGCGACGTCACCGGCGTCGGCGTGCCCCAGGTGTCGGCGACGCTGGACGTCGCGGCGGCCCGGGACGAGTTCCATGCGCGGACGGGCAAATACGTGACCGTGCTCACCGACGGCGGCATCCGAACCGGGGGCGACCTTTGCAAGGCGATAGCCGCCGGCGCCGACGGCGTGATGATCGGAACGCCTTTCGCGCAGACGCATGAGGCGCCCGGCAAAGGCTTCAACTGGGGCATGGCCAGCCCGCACCCGGCGCTGCCGCGGGGCACGCGCGTCAACGTCGGCGTCCACGCCAACCTCGAGCAAGTCCTGTTCGGCCCAAGCCATCGGACGGACGGAACGCACAACCTCGTCGGCGCCCTGCAGGTCTGCATGAGCATGGTCGGCGCGCAGACGATCCCCGAGTTCCACGAGCGCGCCGAACTCGTCGTCGCCCCATCCATCGCGACGGAGGGCAAAATCTTCCAGCGCTCCGGCTTGATTTAGGGCGCGCCCCTGGGGCGCCAGCGCCGATCCCGCCCTCTCCCTCTGGAAGAGGGCAGCCGCGTAGCGGCGGGTGAGGGTTGCCCCCGCCCTACCCGCGCAGCCGTGAACCCAACCCCCCGCGCGAAGCACCTAGTCCCGCCCTCTCCTTCTGGAGACCTTTGCATAACTGAGCGTTTCGCGCGATTGGGCAGTTCCGCGCCGCTCCGATGGCCATTTCGCCCCGTCTAGCCCCCCATAGGCCGCCCTCATCCCTCCCTGCTCGCCCCGTTTTCGGGGCTCCGCAGGGCCTCTTACCCCAAACGGACGCACTACCCCCTACGCAATCGCGGCGCCCCGCGCCTCGCACAACCCGTCCGCGCGCCGCAAGTTGTACGCCATAACCTTGAACATCGCCTCCGCAACGTTCTTCTCCAGCCCCACGTACCGCGTCCGCCAGTACCCGTAACTCCGCTTCAGCGTCCCAAACACCCCTTCGACAGGCGCCCGAACCTTCGAAACCAGCGCGTTCCGCCTCCGCTGCCAATACGGCAACTCCGCCTGGTTCTTATGCGACCGATGCATGATCCGGTCATTGATGCCGCGCGCGCGTAACCGCTTCCGACGCTCCTTCGACTCATACGCCTTGTCCGCGTACACCGCCTTCTCGTCCCCCATGATCAGCGCGTCAGCGACGTCCGTGTCCGCCACGTTCGCAGGCGTCAACTCCACTCCGCGAACCAGCCCGGAGACGCCGTCCATCCCGATGTGCAGTTTGTAGCCGAAGCGCGACTTCTTCCCCTTCCGCGTCCACGCGGCGTCAGGGTCCGTCTTGCTCCCCGCGCCCGCCTCCGACCCGGGGCGACGCGCCTGCGCCTCGATCACCGACGCGTCGATCAGCGTTCCCTTCTTCACCAGCAGCCCCTTCTTCTCCAACTGGCGGCCCACCTCCTCGAACAGCCGACGCGCGAGCCCCCGCTCCGCGACCGCTTTCCGAAAGCGGCTGATCGTCGAGTGGTCGGGAACCGCGTCCTGGAGCGTGAGCCCCGCGAACCGCCGGAACGACAGCCGGTCGCTCACCGCCTCCTCTATCGCGACGTCCGAGGCGTCATACCACTGTTGGAGGATGATGATTTTCACCATCGTGAGGGGCGGGTAGGCGGGGCGGCCTTCAGTGGATGCGTAGAGGCCGCTGACCTGCTTGGCGACTTTGGGCCAATCGATCATCTCGTCGATGCGGTCGAGTTGGTCGTTGCGTCCGATGTGGTCGGGGACGAGGACGTCGATGAAGGAGGGTTCGCTGGTCTTGCGATGCATAGCAATCTCCTGGCGTTGGGGTGTGTTGCGGCCAATTGTGCGCGATGTCGAGGAGTTATGCAAAGGTCTCCTCAGGGAGAGGGCAGCCGCGAAGCGGCGGGTGAGGGTTGCCTGCCCGCGTAGGCGAGAATCCATGCGGCGCGCAAGCGCCAATCCCGCCCTCTCCCTCTGGAGACCTTTGCATAACCTATCGTCATTCCCACGTAGGCGGGAATCCAGTCGGCGCGCAAGCGCCGCTCCTCTCCTACGTAAGCGCCGCGTCATTCCCGCGAAAGCGGGAACCTACTGGGGCAGAGGAGTTATGCAAAGGTCTCTTCTGGGAGAGGGCAGCCGCGAAGCGGCGGGTGAGGGTTGCCCCCGCCCTACCCGCGCAGCCGTGAACCCAACCCCCCGCGCGAAGCGCCAAGTCCCGCCCTCTCCCTCTGGAGACCTTTGCATAACCTACCGTCATTCCAGCGTAGGCGGGAATCCAGGCGGCGCGCAGCGCCGCTCCTCTCCTACGTAACCGCCTCGCCATGCCCGCGAAAGCGGGAACCTACTGGAGCCCGGGAGTTATGCAAAGGTCTCCTCTGGGAGAGGGCAGCCGCGAAGCGGCGGGTGAGGGCCCCCAATGTCGCAACTGCGACACATGCCCCTTGCGCGACCGCCAACCACGCCCCTACGATGGATCCCCCACGCCAAAACCCCAACCCCGGCGCCCAACCGACGCCAACGGAGAGCCGCGGCGGGCGACCGCTCAAAACCGCTCATTTAGGGCTCATCAACCGCTCAAAACCGCTCGCCGACCGCTCAAAACCGCTCGCGCCAAAACGCCCGAAAACTAGGCCAACACGGAAAAAGGAGGCCACCAATGACCGAAAATGACCCCACCCCCGGCGACGAAATCACCGACCGCCAACTCCTCGCCCTCCCCTTCATCGCAGCAGCCTCCACCAACGTCGAAGCCGCCCAAGCCGCCGCCATCAGCGTCGCAACCCTCAGACGCTGGCGCCAAAACCCCAGATTCAAGGACGAACTCCGACGCATCCGCGAAGACGCCGCCAAACTCGCCCACGCCGAACTCGACGGCCTCGCCCTCAAAAGCGTCTCCGCCCTCGCCAACCTCATGGACGACCCCAACCCTCGCGTCAGAGCCCAAGCCATACGAATACGGGCTCTTGTTGGCCCCAGCAACTGTCCGGGCTGATAGAGTGAGGGACGGCGGGGCGACCATGCTCTCTTCGGTCTCATAACCAAGGGCAGTTCGGCCTGCCCCGCCCATGTCACAACATATAAGGATGCGCGATGTCCGATTCGCCGAAAGAGGCCGTCCGCGCGTTCGCGCTGGGGCTGCCCGGCGCATGGGAAGACTTTCCCTGGGGCGAAAGCGCGGTCAAGGTCGGCGCCAAAGTGTTCGCGTTCCTCGGCGTCCCCGGCCCCGGCTTCGGAAAGATGGGCGTGAAACTGCCCGAGTCCGGCGGAGCGCTCCTCGCCGCGTCGCTCGCCCGTCCGATGGGATACGGACTCGGCAAGAGCGGCTGGGTGGAGGTGGCGTTCGGGGAAGATGGCGGCGAGGCGCCTCCGCTCGACCTGCTCTTGGAGTGTGTCGCGGAGAGTTACCGCGCCGTCGCCCCGAAATCGCTCGTCAAAGAAATGGACGCGGGCGATTCGTTGACGGGTTTGGCCCGGCGAACAGGCCGCCACGGAGAGGAGGGCGACTAGGGGTATGCGGGAGTTGGCGCATCGCGTCGCGCACGCGCGGAGGCTCCAGTACCTCCTCGTCGCGCTCATCGTCGGCAGCGGCGTTCTGCAGGGCGCCGCGTACCAATTCGACTTGGAGCGATACTACCAGTGGATCGGAGCGGTCTGGCTCCTCACGATCGCGACGCTCGTCGCGGAGGCGCTGCTCAAGATATTCGCGCTCTCGCCAAGCGTTCACCGCTACTTTACGGACGGGCGGAACGTCTTCGATTTCCTCGTGGCGAGTTTTCTGATCATCGGCCTCACGGTCTACCTGCCCGCCGCCGACTACGCGGTGATCATTATGTGGGCGCGCTTGCTGCGGCTGCTTCGCAGCCTCGCGATCATTCAGGGCATGCGCTTGCTTCTAACGGTGCTGTTCCGCTCGGTGCGGAGCGTTGGGAGCGTCGCGCTTTTGACGGGCGCCATCATCTACGCCTACGCGCTCGTCGGGATCATCCTCTTTCAGGAGATCGACCCGTCGCGCTGGGGAGACCTCGGCGCCGCCGCTTCGACGCTGTTCCAGATACTGACGCTGGACAATTGGGCGGAGATTATGCGCTCCACCAACGACGCCGCGCCGTTCGCGTGGGTCTACTTCCTCTCCTTCGTGATCATCAGCGGCTTCGTCGTAACCAACATCTTCATCGCAATGGTCATCAAGAATCTAGACGATTATCAAGAGGAGCAAACGCCGACCGCGCCCGCGTCCAAAGAAGAAATCCTCAGGGAATTGCGCTCGACTCGGCAATCGCTCCGCCGCTTGGAGGAGCGATTGGGGGAGTTCCCCGATTGATGCGCCTAGCGAGTTCGCTTTCGCGGGGAATGGCAATTGCGCCGCGGACGGCTTAACGCGGCGATGACGATGCAGACTCAGGCTGCCGAATCGCGCCGGATGGCTAACCGCTCAACTTGCCTACCGCGAAGCGCTCGCCGGCGGGGAGATGCCATCCTCCCCAGCATACGATGCTTCCGTCGGCCCGCAAGGCGCAAGTGTCTTGCCAGTCGCAGCTGATCGACGTAAACCGCTCGCCTTCCGGCGGCGACGTCTGACCCGCGCCGCCATCTCCCCAGCACGCCGCGCTCCCGTCCGGCCTCAGCCCGCATGCGTGGTCGCCGCCCGTGCTGATCGCCGTGAATCGCTCATCCTGGGGCGCCGACAATTGGCTTATCGGGTCGCCTAACAAGTTTTCTCCCCAACACAAGGGAGAGCCGTCGAGGCGCAGCGCGCACGTATAGTCGAATCCGGCGCTGATCATTGCAAACCGCTCGCCTTCCGGCGGCGACGCGCTCCCGGAATCGTTGTTTCCCCAACACGCGGCGGAGCCGTCGGCGCGCAGACCGCAGGCGTAACTCAACCCGACGCTGATAGCCGTGAACCGCTCGCCCTCCGGCGGCGACAAGTCGCCCCAGTCCTCTTCCATCGGCCCCCAACACACAGGAGAGCCGTCGGCGCGCAGACCGCACGTATGGACTCCGCCCGCGCTGATCGCCGTGAAACGCTCGCCTTGCCACAATTCCGGGTATGGGTAGAGGCCCTCATCCCCCCAGCAGGCGGGGCTGCCGTCGTCCCGCAGCGCGCAGAAGTGGAAGAGCCCGCTGCTGATGGATGCGAAACCGGAGGCGAAGCGTTCGTCGTCGTCGGGCGGCGACCATATTTCAGCCCCAGCCCAACAGACGAGGCCGCCGTCGGCGCGCAGACCGCACTTATGCCCGCCTCCGTTGCTGATCGCCGTGAACCGCTCGTCGGCCGACGGCAAGGCTGCTCGGCCTCCCCAGCAGATGGCGGCGCCGTCGGCGCGCAGACCGCAGACATGCCCGCCGCCGGCGCTGATCGCCGCGAACCGCTCGCTCTCCGGCAAGGCTCCGAAACTATCGAACCCCCAGCAAACCGGACTGCCGTCTTGCCGAAGGGCGCACGTGTCCAACGACCCGCTGGCGATCGCCGCGAACCGTTCGCCTTTCGGCGGGGCGATGCCGTCGGTGTTTCCCCAGCAAACCGGGCTTCCGTCGGGTCGCAGCGCGCAAACGTACCCTCCTCCCACGCTGACCGTGATGAATCGCTCATCCTCCGCCGGTGGCTCCCCGGGATTCCATCCCCAACAAACGAGCGTCTCGTCGGGCCGGAGCGCGCACGTTTGACCGCCCCCTGCGCTGATCATCGTGAACCGCTCGCCCTCGGGCGGCGACGCTTGTCCTTCGCTGTCGCTTCCCCAGCACGCCGCGCTGCCGTCGAGGCGCAGCGCGCATGTATGGGGCCAAAAGGGAGATGTCCCGCCGCTGACCGCCATAAACCGCTCGCCCTCGGGCGGCGACGCCTGCCCCGCGTCATCGGCTCCCCAGCAAATGAGCGTCCCGTCGGGGCGCAGCCCGCAGGAGTGCGCTACCCCTGCGCTAATCATCGTAAATTGCTCGCCTTCGGGCGGCGACGCTTGCCCTGCGCTATTGTCCCCCCAACACGCGGCGCCGCCGTCCGGCCTCAGCGCGCACGTGTGGGCCCCGCCGCTGCTCAGCGTCGTTGCATTGAGCGCGGGAGCGACCGGGGCGGGCGAGGTGGGCGTGGGAGATGCGGGCGCGGAGGTCGCGGATGCGGGCGAAGGCGTAGGAGACGGCGCGACGGACGCCGTAGCGGGCGCGGTGGGAGCGTCGGCGGGCGTCGATTCGGAGTCGCAGGCGGCGACTGCGAGGAGCGCGAACGCGGCGAGAAGGGGGACGGCTAATCGGAGCATAGGGGGAGTGTAGCACGCTGCTGTTCGGGATGTTCCCGCTTGCGCGGGCAGGGCGAGGCAACCCGCGCGCGCCGCTTCGCGGCGCCCTCTCCATATCAGGGAGAGGGCGGATTCGGCGCTACCGCGCCGGCTGGATTCCCGCCTGCGCGGGCAGGGCGGTCATGGGGCAGGTTCGCGCTTGCGCGGGCAGGGCGGCTGGGATTGATGGGGACGGGGCGCGTTGTGCCCCGTCATGGCGCTATCGCGCGACTGGATTCCCTGGATTCACAAACGAAGCGCAACGCCAGAGCAAGGTGGTGGAGCCATGGGATACCGACACATCGACATCGAGGAACGCTGCGCGATTGCCCGCCTATACCAAGAGGGGCGCCCGATCCGGGAAATCGCTACAAATCTGGATCGCTCGCCATCGACGATCTCTCGCGAGATCAACCGCAACGCGATGAGCGCGGGCGAATACAAAGCCGCCAAGGCGGACGAGAAGGCGCGGTCGCGGCGGTGGAAGGGCCCCCGCCTCGACCGCGACGATCTCCTGCGCGAGGCCGTCCTGCGCCGCATGGCGTGGGGCGCGTCGCCGCCGCAAGTGTCCGGCCGCCTCGCGTTGGAGATGGGGAGGCCGGTGATCTCCCACGAGAGCATCTACCGGTTCATCGCGGCGCAGGTGAAGAGGACGAAGGACTACGACTGGCGGAACTTCCTGCCGAAGCGGAAGGCGACGCGGGGGCGCCGCTCGCGCAAGGGCCGCAGTTCCGCCCTGTTCATCAAGGCGAGGCGGCCTCTGTCGGAGCGGCCTGCGAGGGCGGCGGACCGCGTTGAGTTCGGCCACTGGGAGGCGGACACGATGCTGTTCGGGGTGAAGAAGCAGGCGCTGTTGGTCCTGCACGAACGGGCGTCGCGGCTCACGCTCCTGCAGCGGCCGGAGAACAAGGGCGCCGAGGCGGTTGCGCGCGCGATGCTGGCCGTGATGGGGACGCTGCCGATGGAGATGCGGCGGAGCGTGACGTTCGACAACGGGACGGAGTTCGCCCGGCATCACGAGTTGCATGAGTTGGGAGTTGAGACGTTCTTCTGCGACGTTCGGTCGCCGTGGCAGAAGGGGGGAGTGGAGAACGCGATTGGGCGTCTGCGGCGGGAGTTGCCGCGGAGGACGAACTTGGACGGCGTGCCGGACGAGGAGTTGACGTTGCGCGCGTCGCGCTACAACAACACGCCGCGCTCGGCGCTGGGCTACCAGACGCCGTCTGAGGTATTCTGGGGTCGTCCGGAACTGTTGCGCTTCCAGTGTGAATCCACATTCCCCGCCTACGCGGGAATGACGGCAAGTTATGCAAAGGTCTCCTGCGGTAGTGTAGAATCCCCCCGCAACTTTGCGAGCGGAGGCGGGATGAGCGGCGCGGACGGATCGCGGGTCGGGTCGGTTTCGTATCAGGGCGTTGACGGCGCGTATTTCGAGCGGCGAGGGTTGCGCCGCTACGCGGGCGTTTGGTCGCTCTGGGCGCTGGGCGTCGGCGCCGTCATCTCCGGCGACTTCTTCGGCTGGAACTTCGGCCTGTCCGCCGGCGGGTTCGGCGGGCTGCTCATCGCGACGGGCATCGTCGCGCTCATGTACCTGTGCCTCGCCTACTCCGTCTCGGAGATGGCGGCGGCGATGCCGCACACGGGCGGCGCCTACTCCTACGCGCGGACGGCGATGGGCCCCTGGGGCGGCTTCGTGACCGGGCTCGCCGAGAGCGTCGAGTACATTCTCACGCCCGCCGTCATCGTGGTCGGCGTCGGCGGCTACGCGGGGCGCGCGATCAACGACCTGTTCGGACTCGACGTCGCGGCGCCGGTCTGGTGGCTGCTGTTCTACGCCGTGTTCGTGGGGGTCAACATCGCCGGTGCGCGGGCGGCGTTCCGGCTGGCGGTCGTCCTGACGTTCCTCGCGCTGGCGGTTCTCCTCGTGTTCTGGATCGGGGCGATTCCGCTTTTCGATTGGGACGCGGCGTTGAACATCGAGCCGGAGAGCGGGGCGTCGCGCTTCCTGCCGTTCGGCTGGCTCGGCGCGGCCTACGCGATGCCGTTCGCTATTTGGTTCTATCTCGCCATTGAGCAGGTTCCGCTCGCGGCGGAGGAGTCGCGCAACCCGGTCCGCGATATGCCGAAGGCGCTGCGTTGGGGCATCTTCGCGCTGATCGGCGCGTCCGTCCTGACGTTGTTCCTCAACGCCGGCGTCGGGCCCGGCGCGAAGGGGATCGGCGAGTCCGAGGAGCCGCTGCTGCTGGGATTCGAGGCGATATTCGGCAGCGGGGCCGGCGCGTCGGCGCTGTCGCTGGCGGCGGTCGTCGGCCTCGCCGCGAGTTTTCACGCCATCATCTACGCCTACGGCCGCCGAACCTACGCGCTGTCGCGGGCGGGCTACTTCCCGCGCTTTCTCTCCGTGACGCATTCCCAGAGGAAGACGCCCCACGCGGCGCTCGTCGCGGGCGCCGTCATCGGCTACGCCGTCGCGCTCCTGATCGAGTTCGGGAGCGGCTGGTTCGGCGAAGGCGTGCCGGTCGGCGCGGTTTTGCTCAATATGGCCGTCTTCGGCGCGGTCATCGCCTACGTGATGCAGATGGCCGCGTTCGTCCGCCTGCGAAGCCGCTTCCCCAAAATGGAGCGCCCCTACGTCAGCCCGCTTGGGAGCGCGGGGGCGCTTGCGGCGGGCGCCATCGCCTTCGTCACGATTGGGCTCCTCGTCGCCAACGCCGACTACCGCGCGGGGATCTACGGCTGCGCGGTCTGGTTCGCCGCGTGGCTCATCTACTTCGCGTTCGTGGGCCGCAAGCGGCTCGTCCGCTCCCCGGAAGAGGAGTTCGCCTTGAGCGTTCGAGGGGAGCGAGCCGGTTGAGCCGGGGCGGCGCGGCGCCCGCCCGGCGCTATCCTTGAGCGATGATCCGCGTAACCGACGCCATCAGCCTCGCCGAGCATGAGTTGGAGTTCCATTACGTCGCGTCGGCGGGGCCGGGCGGGCAGAACGTGAACCGCGTGGCCACCGCGGCGCACTTGCGCTTCGACGCCGCCAACTCCCCCTCTCTGCCGGACGACGTGAAGCGGCGGTTGCGGAGCGTCGCCGGGCGCAGGCTTACGCCGTCGGGGACGCTCGTCATCAAGGCGCAGCGCTACCGGAGTCAGGAGCGCAACCGCGACGACGCCATGGAGCGCCTAACGAGCCTGCTGCGTCGCGCCGCCGAGCCGCCGAACTCGCGCCGCCCGACGCGCCCGTCGCAGGCCGCCGAGACGCGGCGATTAGAGGAGAAGCGGCGCAGAGGCGGCGTCAAAAAGGCGCGCTCCCCCGCGCCGGACGAGGAGGGGGATGGGGAGGATGGGTAGTAGGCTGCGTTCGGGGCGGCGGGCAACCCTCACCCGCCGCTTCGCGGCGTCCTCTCCCTAGCAGGGAGAGGGAATGGGAGTGCGCCGACTGGTTCCCGCCTACGCGGGAATGACGGCAAAAATAGGGTGTAGGTTCCCGCCTGCGCGGGCAGGGCGCGGCAGGCAAGGTCTCCCGCGGACTTGGCGGGAGGCGGCGCTTTCGCGCAGGCGGCGCGGAGCGATCAAGGGCAACCGGAGGCGAGTTATGACGAGCGACAAGGCGCGAACGGAGCGCATTCAGCAGGTGTACGGGGCGCGGTCGTCCGCGGAAGTCGCGGAGCGCTACGACGATTGGGCGTCGGCCTACGACGCCGACCTCCGCGCGCTCGGCTTCAGCGCGCCCCGCGCCGCCGCGGAGACGCTCGCCAAGCATATCGGCGGGCCCGACGCGAAACTGCTGGACGCGGGCGCGGGGACGGGCTTGGGCGGCGAGGAACTCGCGCGGCTGGGGTTCAAGCGGATAACCGCCCTCGACCTCTCCCCGGGGATGCTGATGGTCGCCAACGAGAAGATGGTCTACGAGGAACTCGTCGTCGCGGAACTGGGCAAGCCGCTGCCGTTCGAGACGGGAGCGTTCGCCGGAACGCTGTGCGTCGGCGCGCTCACGATCAGCCACGCTCCGCCGGAGGCGTTCGACGAACTTGCGCGCGTCACCGCGCCGGGCGGCTGCGTTGTGTTCACCGTTCGGACGGACACGTCGGTCGAGGGCGGCTACGAGGCGCGGCAGGCGGCGCTGGAGCGCGAGGGGAAGTGGAGCCTCCTCGAGCGGAGCGAGCCGTTCCAGCCGATGCCGGACGGCGAGCCGGACATTTGGTATCACGTTTGGGCCTATCAGACGGCGCGCGATGGCCGATGAAGCCCCAGCGGGTTCCGCTTGTCGAGGGCAGGGCGGCAACCCTCACCCACCGCTTCACGGCTGCCCTCTCCCGCCATCGGGAGAGGGCGGGGTTGGCGCTGCGCGCCGACTGCATTCCCGCTTTCGCGGGAATGACGGACGTGGGGCGCTTCGAGCCGACTGGATTCCCGCCTACGCGGGCATGGCTAGCCCAGTAGGTAAATGGCCTCAGAGGCTGGCCCACTCTTCCTCTGATAGACCTGCTTGCGCGATGATGCGTCTGACAATCGCCTCCGGGACATCGCGCGTATGCACGGCCACCGTTACGCCGCGTCCCTGCGCGTTGCGGAATCGAGCATGGCTGCCTCGCTGCCGAACGCGGACGAATCCTGCTTGCCGCAGTCTGCGGATAACTTCTCGAGGCGGAAGCGGCTTAAGCGGCACGGGAAGAGAGGCGGACTCTTATGAACACGCCTTCGCCGTCGTCCGTTTCGGCGGGCGCGGACTCCCCTTCCTCCAAAAGGCATTCGAGGTGGAAGGCGGCCATTTCGCGCAGGCTCTCCAACGCCGACGCCGCGTTGGCTCCGTAGTCGCCGATGCCGAGCGCGGGAATCTCGGCGGTCATCTGCTCCGTTTCGGCGTCCCATTGCAAGCGGACTTTATAGTCGGCGCATTTCGCGGTCATACGCTCCGTCTCTCTGCGCTGCATTGTCGGCGCTTCTTAGGCCGGGGGCAGGGTCTTTGTCCAAGCGCGTGGCGAGGGCTGGCGGTAGTCTAGCATGAGCCGTTTGGCGCGGTAGTTGTTCCAGCCTACGCAGGCGGGGCGGCGAACCCGCGGCTGCCCTCTCCCGCCATCGGGAGAGGGCGGGGTTGGCGCTTGCGCGCCGACTGGATTCCCGCCTACGCGGGAATGACGGGCCGCATAGTTGACCCGCGCGCGCATTCTCCGCGTATAATCGGGGCTGGCGCCGGGTGGTCCGGCGCCGTTCCGCTATTAGCGAGGCGGGCAAGGAGAGGCGGGCGGCATGTTCGGCGGCGTGGCCGTGAGCGGGCGCTCCATAGACCAGTACGCGCCCTACGCCGGGGAGAAGGCGGTCGAGGGGCTGCGCGCCGCCGCCGCCCCGCTGCGCGGCGTTCGCGTCCTGCATCTCTCCTCCCCCGCCGCGTCCAACGCCGTGCGCGCGATGCTTGGCGGCGCCGTCCCGCTCCTCGCCGACCTCGGGCTCGACGTCCACTGGCAGCAGGTGCGCGTCGGCGCGGAGCACGTGGCGATGGACCGCGAGTTGCGGCGCGCGCTCTCCGGCTACGGCGGCGGTTGGCGCGACCAGCACGAGCGCGATTGGTGGGATTTCAACCAGGCCAACGCGCAACTCTTCGACGAGGAGTTCGACGTCGTCGTCGTCCATCACGCCGGGTCGGTGGGGCTGCACTCCGCGCTGACCCACCTGCGGGGGCGCGCGCCGGGGGGCGTCTGGCTCTGGAACTCGCACCGCGACTACCGCTCCGCGACGCCGCACTCGTGGTCGCTCGTCCGGCATCAGGCCGACAACTTCGCGGCGTCCGTCTACGACTACAAGCCGTTCATCCGCCCCGACGCGCCGACTGAGAAGAGGAATTTCGTCGTCCCTCCGGGGGTGGATCCGCTCAGCCCCAGCGCGCGCCCCGTCTCCCACGAGGTGCAGGAGACGATCCTCACGACGCGCGGCGTGGACGTGAACCGCCCCGTCATCGGGCAGATCGTGCTCAGTATGCGGGAGGACGACCCCGACCGCGTGCTCGACGCCTACGAGATCGTCAAGAAGCGCCGCCCCGACGCGCAACTCGTGATCGTCAACCTCGTTCCGCAGGAGCCCGCGCTCATTCCCCGGATGACGGCGCTGCGCGAGCGCGCCAGGGATTTGGGGGACGTTCTCGTGCTGTCCGAGATGGACCGCGTGGGCAACGTGGAGTTGTCCGCGCTGCGCGAGGAGGCGACCGTTCTCATTCACGAGGGCTATCCGCGCGGCATTTCGATGGAGTTGCTCGAGGAGATGTGGCAGTCCCGCCCCATCGTCAGCGCGCGCAGTTCCGTCGCGGAGACGATGCTGCTGGACGGCAAGACGGCGCTGCTCGCCGACGGCGCGGAGGAGCAGGCGGCGGCGATCGAGCGGCTGCTCGCGAAGCCTCGCGAGGCCGCCCGCATCGGCGCGGCCGCCCACCGGCGCGTGGCGCGCCATTCGCTCATCACGCACTACCTCGCGGGTTGCCTCGCCGTGTTCCAGCGCGCGCTGAAGCGCCGGCCCGCAGGGGCGAGGAGCCGATGACCACTCCCGTCTTCGCCGCCCCGAAAGCCCTGAGCGAATACGAGCCCCACGTCGGAGAGGAGCGCTTGGCCGAGTTGCGCGCGCTCGCCGCCCCCCTCAAGGGCGCCCGCGTCCTGCACCTCAACGCAACTTCGTTCGGCGGAGGCGTCGCCGAAATCCTCAACTCGTTCATCCCCCTCCTCCGCGACTTGGAGGTGGACGCGGAATGGCACGTGATGGAGGCGTCCGCCGAGTTCTTCAACGTCTCCAAGAGCATGCACAACGCGCTGCAGGGGATGTACATTCCGTGGAACAAGGCGATGGCCGACCTCTGGCGCGACACCAACGCCGCCAACGCCGACACGATGGAGGGCGCCTACGACTTCGTCTACGTCCACGATCCGCAGCCGGCCGGCGTCTTGGCGCATCTGCGCGAGCGCGACCCCGACGTCCTCGGCGCGAAGTGGCTGTGGCGATGCCACCTCGACACGACCGACGCGCTGCCGGAGGTGTGGAACTTCCTCAAGGGCTACGTCTCCCCCTACGACGCGCTCGTCTTCACGCTGCCGGAGTACGTGAAGGAGCCGATCCCCGGCCCGCTCCTCGAGATCATTTGGCCCGCGATAGACCCGGCGAGCCCCAAGAATTCGGAGATTCCCGCTCCGGTCGTGCGCGACATCCTCGCCAGATACGAGATCGACCCCGACCGGCCGATCATCGCGCAGATCTCGCGCTTCGACCCATGGAAAGACCCGCTCGGCGTGCTCGACGTCTACCGCATCCTCAAGGAGCGCCGCCCGGACCTGCAACTGCTGATGGTCGCGGCGATGGCCAACGACGACCCCGAAGCGTGGTCGTTCTACGAGCGCATCGTGCGAAAGGCCGGCGAGGACTTCGACATTCACGTGCTCACGAACCTCAACGGCGTCGGCAATCTGGAGGTCAACGCCTTCCAGCGCGCCGCCGACGTGCTCCTGCAAAAGTCCATCCGCGAAGGCTTCGGCCTCGTCATATCCGAGGCGCTCTGGAAAGCGAAAGCGCTCGTCGGCAGCGAGGCCGGGGGCATTCCGCTGCAGTTGGACTACGGACGCGCCGGCGCCGTCGCCGGAACGACGCAGGAGTTCGCGGACGCCATCGGCGAACTGCTCGACGACCCCGTCGCGCGCGAGCGGCTCGGCGGCGTGGGCAAAGAGCGCGTGCGCGAGCGCTTCCTCACCACGCGCCTCCTGAAAGACCATCTCAAGTTGATGGGCGCGCTCGCCAACGGCGCCTCGATTCCCGACAAGCCGCCCGCGCCTGTTCCGCAGTAGGAGTGGACGATGGCGACCTTCCACGTGATCCCCAGATACGCGGTTCCGCCCGACCCCGCAACGAAGCGCGCCGCCCGCGTCACGCCGGAGCGGCTCCTCGCCTCGCTCCTGCTGCTCGCCGCGGACGACGCGCCGGCGCCGGCGCCGAGCGAAGTCCAAGCGATCCTCCGCAAGCGGAGGGCTGAGATGAGCGCCGCGGATACGGCGCAAGCGTAAGCGCGGGCATCAGCGGCATCGGGCAGAAAGGGACGAGAGCGATGATAGAGAGGTTCAATCAGTGGATAGCGGACGGAGGTCTGCTGGAACCGCAAATCCTGATTCCGATGTTCTTAACAGCCGTGGTCTTGGGCATCGTGTTGTCGATCATAAGGAGGTAGGGCCATGACCATGACCACAGCTGCGTCCATTGCCTCCATCGTGACCGCTGTAATGATCGTGTTGGCTGAACTCAAGTGGTTCATGCCGATATGGAGGTCAAGTCGCGTTCGCCGCATCCGTTCCGCTTGCTCGCGCAGTTGCGCTAGTGTGCGCGGCCGGTTGCGTTCCATACGGTTTCGCGGGAAGCCTCAGGCGCAGGCGATTTCCTACTCGATGCACCAGGGCATCGAGGCGTTGCGGGTCTCGTGCCCCCATGTCCAGGTGACCACGAGAGACCCGAACGAAGCGCCGCCGCTGGAGCGCGAGGATGGGCTGGTTGACATGGAGCGCACGTGGTTCGTGAATCATCTGTTCCAGCAGGTTCACTACTCATTCAGAGGCGGTGACTGTGGTTTGTCTAGTCCAGGCAGCGGCGTGGGTGGCGGCTA
Organism: Dehalococcoidia bacterium; assembly: GCA_965242755.1. Lineage (GTDB taxonomy): Bacteria > Chloroflexota > Dehalococcoidia > Lucifugimonadales > Australimonadaceae > Bin16. Next base: position 928,165 of record OZ251500.1, read on the forward strand.
TCCTGGCCGGAGGGAGTACGTCGTCTATGACTCTCGCTGCAACTGTGTTGACCTGATAGATGTTCGCTTCTGCACGCGCTGTGGATTCGGGCCGGTGACACGCGACCAGGCAAAGGCTTACGCAGACTTCTGGCGAGAACGAATGCGGCATGAGCGGCCGTCCGACGTGACCGCTGAGATCAGGGCTGTGGAGGACCTCGCTAAGCATTTGGAAGGAATCGGGAAGTCGAGGTACTGGGTCAACGGGATCATCACGACATCCATAACCAACGAAATCCTGAACGCCATCAGGGCAGATCCGAGTTTGGTCAAGCCCGAAGAGCCGCCTGCGGACGACAAGTAGACAAGCGCTGGCCAGATGCAATGCGGCTCGTCTATGATCGTCACACCACCCCAGCGGTTGACGCCGCTGGCCAGACGCCCCCCTTTGCGGGGGCGTTTCTTTGTCAGCGGCGAGTGAGGGGGTGGCGCTTGCGCGCCGACTGGATTCCCGCCTACGCGGGAATGACGAGTCTGCCCAGTAGGTTCCCGTCTACGCGGCTGCGGCGCGCGCTATAATGCCCCCGCCGGGAGGTGGACGATGGCCAAAGCGCAAGGCTCCGCGACGATGGACGCGCCAAGCAAGGCGACGCTTGATACGAGCATGGAGCATCCCGCGCTCACTCCGCTGACGCGGCGGCTCGCAGGCGAGTTGTGGGAGATCGTCCGCGCGAAAGCGGAAGCGGAAGGCATGCCTATAGAGGAAGCCTGGCTGCGCGGCCGCACGGATGTCGAAGGCGTGGACGAGGCGTATATCGCCGTGCTGTGCGCCGCCCCCTTTGAGCGGACGTTCGCCTTCGGGGACGGGCTCAACGACGACTTCGACCGCTGGTTCGGCAGCATGGACGCGGAGACCCGGGATGCGGCGATGGCTATCGGGTTGGCCATCAACCCGGACCAGACCATGTTCCCGGTTTCCCGCGTCGGCCTGTAGCCGCCGATGCCGCTTGACCCTGAACTGTTCCTTGTCCAGGCGCAGCGTCTGGCGGGGACGGCAGAGAACGAGGCGGATCACCGCTCCGCGATCAACCGCGCTTACTACGCTTGCCATCTCACGGCGCGGGACGCGCTGTTCGGCGTTGACGCGGGCGGCGGCAGAAGGCCGTCGCACTGGGCGGTCATCAACTCCGCCGATAGGGTTCCCGGCCTGCATCAGGACGCGCGCTGGTTGCGGGAACTGAAGTCGATGCGCGAGGCGGCGGACTACGTCACGGATTCGTCGCATCCCGACGTTCAGCGCGTGTTCGCCGAGAACCGCGTCGCCGACTGGGAGAGCCTTGCCGACTGGGCGTTGGCCATCGCAGTCGCGCTCATTCCGCGTTTGCGGACGCTGCCGCCTACGGGCTAGGCCCCCCGCCCGCTCCCCGCGCGCCTGCTACAATGACACCCTACGGAGGTGGACGATGGCCAAAGCGCAAGGCTCCGCGACGATGGACGCGCCAAGCAAGGCGGCGCTCGATACGAGCATGGAGCATCCCGCGCTCACTCCGCTGACGCGGCGGCTCGCCGGCGAGTTGTGGGAGATCGTCCGCGCGAAAGCGGAAGCGGAAGGGCTGCCGATAGAGGAAGCGTGGCTTCGCGGACGCACGGACGTCGAAGGCGTGGACGAGGCGTACATCGCCGTGCTGTGCGCCGCGCCCTTTGAGCGGACGTTCGCCTTCGAGGACGGGCTCAGCGGCGACCTCAAGCACTGGTTCGCTAGCATGGACGCGGAAAGCGAAGAGGCTGCGAGGGACATCATGCTGAGTGTGAACTGGGACCAGACGTTGTTCCCGGTCTCCCTTGACGACCTGTAGCCGCCGATGCCGCTCGACCCGGAACTGTTCCTCGTCCAAGCGCAGCGTCTGGCGCGGACGGCGGAGAACGAGGCGGATCACCGCTCCGCGATCAACCGCGCCTACTACGCCTGCCATCTCGTAGCCCGCGATGCGCTGTTCGGCGTTGACGCAGGCGGCGGCAGAAGGCCGTCGCATTGGGCAGTCATAAAGGCGGTCGCCAAGCGCACGGACGGGGAGAACAGCGCGTACAGACTTTGGAAGTTGAAGGAGATGCGCGAGGCTGCCGACTACGTCACGGATTCGTCGCATCCCGACGTTCAGCGCGTGTTCGCCGATGGCCGCGTATCCGATTGGGCGAGCCTCGCGGTGCGCGCGTTGGCCGTCGCCGATGCGCTCATTCCGCGTTTGCGGACGCTGCCGCCTACGGGCTAGCCGTCGCCGGATTGATTCCCTACGCGGGCAGGGCGGCGCCCGCCTTGTCCAGCGCGGAAGGCGCGGGTATCCTCTATCCTATGCCGTAGGCGAAGGGTCAAGCCCTGATCAAATGCAACTGGGCGCGAAGTGAATTCAATGACGACGAACAAGGCCGTTCTCGGCGTGGACCTCGGCGGGACGAAGACGCTTGCGCTCGCCGCGACGCCCGACGGCGAGGTCCTCGCGTCCGCCGTCCGCGAAACGCCGTCGAAGGAGAGCGCGGAGCGCATCATCTCCGCCATCGCCGACGCGGCCCGCGCCGCGATGCGCGAGGCGGGGCTGGAACCTAGCGACGTCGCGTCGGCGGGCGTGGCGGCGGCTGGCGCGATAGACGCCCGCGAGGGCGCAATCGTCCACTCTCCGCACCTTCCCGCGATGTCTAACACGCCCGTCGCCGCGATGCTGCGCCGCCAACTCGAAATTCCCGTGTTCATCGGCAACGACGCCAACCTCGCGGCGCTCGGCGAGCAGCGCTTCGGCGCCGGCAAAGGCGTCGCCGACCTCCTGTTCCTCACGATCAGCACCGGCATCGGCGGGGGCATCATCATCGGCGGCGACCTCTTCACCGGGTCGGCCGGCTACGCCGGAGAGGTGGGGCACGTCACGGTGGACGCGCACGGGCCGCTTGGGGCGAGTTCGGTTCCGGGCGCGTGGGAGTCGCTCTGCTCGGGGACGGCGCTGGCGCGCATCGCGGCGGAGCGCATCGCGGCGGGGGAGCGCTCCTCAATGAGCGACGCGCTCCGCGACACGAATCAGGAGGGCTTGACGGCGCGCGACGTGTTCGCCGCCCGCCGCTCCGGCGACGCGCTCGCGCAATCCATCATCGCCGACGCCGTCGTCTACCTCGGCGCGGGGTTGACGAGTCTCGTCAATCTGCTGAACCCTGGGAAGATCATCATCGGCGGGGGGCTCTCCAACGAGTGGGACGCCTACATCGCCCCCGCGGTGGCGCTGATGCGGGAGCAATCGTTCGCCGGCGTCGGCAAACTCACGCCGGTCGTTCCGCCTGCGCTCGGCGCGGAGGCGGGCGCGCTCGGCGCCGTCAGCCTCGCCTGCGGCGCGGCGGGCGGGGCGTGAGTTTGCGTAACTGTCGGCGCCCGGTAGGTTCCCGCTTTCGCGGGAATGACGGGGCAGTTTGCAAACCGACCGCCCTGCCCGCGTAGGCGGGAATCTAGTCGGCGCGCAAGCGCCACGACGGGGCGCGGAGCGCCCCGTCCCCAAGCCATCCCCGCCGCCGCGTCATCCCAGCGAAAGCGGGACACCCTCGGTCCCGTCATTCCCGCGTAGGCGGGAATCCAGTCGGCGCGCAAGCGCCACGACGGGGCGCGGAGCGCCCCGTCCCCAAGCCATCCCCGCCGCCGCGTCATCCCAGCGAAAGCGGGACACCCTCGGTCCCGTCATTCCCGCGTAGGCGGGAATCCAGTCGGCGCGCAAGCGCCACGACGGGGCGCGGAGCGCCCCGTCCCCAAGCCATCCACGGTGCCCCGTCATTCCCGCGTAGGCGGGAATCCAGCCGGCGCGATAGCGCTATGAGACAGGCGCTCCGCCCCCGTCTCCATTAATCCACCCCCAGCGCCTCGCCCTGCCCTTGAAGCGGGACTTCCTGGGCGCTGGGAGGTATGGACCGAGCGCCCCCTCTTGCCATAACGGGGCTCTTCTTGTAGAGTGCGCGACGGCAGAGTACTCATCATCTCTATGTGCGCCTGTATGCAAACGCGAATCACCGAGCCGGTGAGGCGGAGGGCCTTGCGCCCTCCTGTTGGTTCGCGTCAGGTCGGATGAGTGCTCTGCCAAGCGCCTTCGCCCCGTGGTCGCAGGAGGGTCTTCTATGCAGCGCTTGTTCGGATGGACGGGATTGGCCGCCCGCGGCTTCCCAGCGCAGGTTGCCTTGCCGCCCCCCTCGCTCAGCCCAGCAGCCGCTCAAAGTACTCTATCGTCTTCCGCAGACCCGACTCCAACGGCGTCGTCGGCGCCCATCCGAGCACGTTCCGCGCCGCCGCAATGTCGGGCTGCCGGCGGCGAGGGTCGTCCTCCGCCGCGTCCGCGTGAATCACGCGCGACTTGGACCCCGTCATCCGGATCACCGTAGCCGCGAGTTCCCGTATCGAAATCTCGCTCGTCCCGCCGAGGTTGATCGGCCCCGTAACCTCATGCGGCGTGTTCATTAGCCGGATCAGGCCGTCCACGAGATCGTCGACGTAGCAGAAGGAGCGCGTCTGCTCCCCGTCGCCGTGCACGGCGAGCGGCTCTCCTCGGAGCGCGCTCACGATGAATCCGGAGACGACGCGCCCGTCGTTGGGGTGCATGCGCGGGCCGTAGGTGTTGAATATCCGCGCGACTTTGATGGGCATGCCGTGCTGCCTGCGGTAGTCGAAAAACAGCGTTTCGGCGCACCTCTTGCCCTCGTCGTAGCAGGCGCGCGGCCCGATGGGGTTCACGTTTCCCCAATAGTCCTCGGTTTGCGGATGCACGACGGGGTCGCCGTACACCTCGCTGGTGGACGCTTGCAGAATGGGCGCGCGCACCCGCTTCGCCAGCCCGAGCATATTGATCGCGCCGTGAACGCTCACCTTGGTCGTCTGCACGGGATCGAACTGATAGTGCACCGGCGAGGCGGGGCAGGCGAGGTTGTAGATCCGGTCGACCTCCACGTAGAGCGGGAACGTAACGTCGTGCCGGAGCGCCTCGAATCCGGGATTCGGCAGGAGCGCCGCGATGTTCTCCCTCGACCCCGTGAAATAGTTGTCGACGCACAGGACCTCGTCCCCCTCCTCGAGCAGGCGCTCGCAGAGGCGCGAGCCCAAGAATCCCGCCCCCCCGGTGACCAGCGACCTCTTCCCTCGACTCGATTCCATACGCGCTGATTCCTCTCGCGGCGTCCCGCCCGCCGATTCTAGCAAAGGCGCGACCAAGGGAAACCCTTGCATAACTTCCTGCGCCACAGGATGTTCCCGCTCCGTGGGCAGGACGGCGCGGGTTGCGCCACGTCGCGGCGCTATCGCGCCGACTGGATTCCCGCCTACGCGGGAATGACGGTAGGTTATGCAAAGGCGCGCGCGAGGCCAACTCCCCGTCGCAAGCCGGCGCGCCGCTCTGCTATACTGCCGTCGGTCTGCGCCGTCCTCGGTCGCAGGCCCTCGGCGCGTCCATCCATAAAACTCGGAACGGACGCCAATCACGCGCAAGGAGTGTTGCGATGCCCGCATACGGCATCGTCGGCGCCCAGTGGGGCGACGAGGGCAAAGGCAAGGTCGTCGACTTCCTCGCGGACGACGCCGACATCGTCGTTCGCTACTCCGGGGGGAGCAACGCCGGCCACACCGTCATCAACGAAAAGGGCGAATTCGCCCTGCACCTCGTGCCGTCCGGCATCTTCCGTCCCCACGTCGACGCCGTCATCGGCCCGGGCGTCGTCGTCGACCCCGAAGCCCTTCTCGACGAGTTGGGCAGCCTGCAGGAGAAAGGGGTGGACACGAGCCGCCTCTTCGTCAGCGACCACGCCCACGTCGTGATGCCCTACCACGTGGCGCTCGACCGCTTGGAGGAGGAGGCGAGGGGGAGCAAGGCGATCGGCACTACGGGGCGCGGCATCGGCCCGGCCTACGTCGACAAGGTGGCGCGCGTCGGCATTCGCTTCGGCGATCTGCTGGACGAGGCGTATCTCGCCGCGCGCTTGGAGGGCGTGGTCGCGCAGAAGAGCCGCATCCTCACGAAAGCGTTCGACGCGCCGCCCGTGGATTTCGACGAACTGTACGCGCGTGCGCTCCGCTGGGGCGAGGCGCTCCGTCCGCACATCGCGTCCGTCGAGCAGCGCATTCTCGACGCGCTCGCGCGCGGAGCCCGCGTCGTGCTGGAAGGCGCGCAGGGCGCGATGCTCGACCTCGACCACGGCACCTACCCCTACGTCACGTCATCCTCGGTCTCCATCGGCGGAGCCTGCACCGTGCTCGGCGTGCCGCCCCGCGAAATCGTGGGGATCATCGGCGTGTTCAAGGCGTACTCCACCCGCGTCGGCGCGGGGCCGATGCCGACAGAACTGGACGACGCCGTCGGGCAGGACATCCGCGAGCGCGCATGGGAGTACGGAACGACCACGGGCCGCCCCCGGCGCGTCGGCTGGTTCGACGGGCTCGCCGCGCGCTACTCCGCGACGATCAACGGCTTCACCTCCGCCGTCCTCACGCGCCTCGACGTGCTCGACGGCATAGACCCCGTGAAGATCTGCATCGCCTACGACGCGGACGGCGAACGGATCCACCGCTTCCCCAGCAGCCCCGGCCAGTTGGAGCGCGCGACCCCCGTTTGGGAGGAGATGCCCGGATGGAGCGCGCCCACCGCGGGCATCACGAACGTCAAGCAACTGCCGTCCGAGGCCGCCGCCTACGTCCGGCGCATCGAAGACATCATCGGCTGCCCCATAGACCTCATATCCACCGGCCCCCGGCGCGCCGAAAGCATCGTGGTGCGCCCCATCATCCTGCGGTAGCGGAGCCCGCGCCCGCCCTCGCTTGCGCCTCCTGCGGCGCCGGCGATAAAGGAGAACGCGAATGAAAATCGGCTTCTTCAACGACTGGACGCTCGGCGTCGTCAAAGACGACGCGCGCATCGTCGACGTCTCCGAGACGCTCGAGGGCGTCCACGCCCACGGTCCGCAGGAACTCATCAAACTCGTCATCACGCATTTCGAGCAGGTGCGCGAGCCCTTCCGCAAACTCGCGGAAGTGTCGGAGGGCGTCCCCCTGAGCGGCGTCCGCATCCGCCCGCCGATCCCCCGCCCCGACCAGATCTTCTGCATGGCCGTCAACTACCTCGAGTTCGGCCAGCGCCCGATGCCGGAGATCGACGCCTTCCAGAAATCCTCGGACTGCGTCATCGGCGACGGCGACGTCATCCGCCTCGACCCCGACTGCAACGCCACGATCTTCCATCACGAGGCCGAACTCGCCGTCGTGATAGGCGCGGAAGCCAAGGGCGTCTCGCAAGACGAGGCGATGGACAAGGTGTTCGGCTACACCGGGTTCATCGATGTGTCCGCGCGCGGCTTCGAGCCCGGCGGGCGAACCAGTTTCTTCCAGGTCAAGTCGTGGCCCACCTTCGGCCCGATGGGGCCGTTCATCGTGACGAAAGACGAAATCCCCGACCCGCACGACGTGAGCCTCCGCATCTCGAACAACGGCGAAGACCGCCAAGCGTTCAACACGGACGACATGGCGCACAAGATCCCGGAGTGCATCGAGTTCATCTCCCGCATCGCGCATCTCCGACCCGGCGACGTCGTCAGCACCGGCACGAATCACCAGGGGCTCGGCGCGCTGCAAGACGGCGACCGCCTCGAGTTCGACGTCGGCGGCGTGGGGACGCTCCGCGTCAGCGTGGAGGATCCGGCGAAGCGCGAGTGGCGGCGCGGCGTGGACGAGGAGATGGCCGCCCGCATGCGGCAAGCGGGCGGCTCCTCGCAAGGCATGGGCGCGCGTTCGTAGCGGCGCGAGCGCGGGCGGCCTTTCCTCCGGCCCTGCCGCGCCTCGCCTACGCCTCCTCGGTCTCCGCGAGCGCGTAACTCGTGCTGCGTCCGCCCTCCGGCCCGCGGACGAGGACACCCTTCTCGATGAGCCCCGCGATGTCGCGCAGCGCCGTGTCCTGCGAGCAGCGGGCGATTTTGGCCCACTTGGTGGTCGTCAGTTTCCCTCCTTTCCCGTCCAACTGCAGATTGACGACCTTGCGCTGCCGATCGTTCAGCCGCAGGTCGGCGGCCCAGCGCCAGAACCGCGCTTTCGCCAAGACCGTCCCCAGCGTCGACTCCGAGTTTTCGACGGCGCGGCCCAAGCAGCCCACGAACCAATCCATCCAGAGCGAGACGTCCAACGCTCCCCGCTGCGTCCGCTCCAGCGTTTGGTAATACGCCTTGCGCTCCCGCCGTATCTGCGCCGACATGCTGTAGAAGCGCTGGGGGGAACGCTCGGACCGCGCGAGGGCCATATCGGCCACCGCCCGCGCGATCCGTCCGTTCCCGTCCTCGAACGGATGAATCGTCACGAACCAGAAGTGCGCGAGCGCCGCCTTGAGCGCCTCGTCTATGTCGGGGGGCGCGTTGAACCAATCGAGGAAAGCCTCCATCTCGCCCGGAATCCGCTCCGCGGCCGGAGCCTGGAAGTGGACGCGCTCGCGGCCGATTGCGCCCGACACGACCTGCATCGGACCGACGGCGTCGTCGCGCCATGCTCCGGTTTTGATGCGGAGCAATCCGCTGCGCCCTGCGGGAAACAATCCCGCCTGCCAGCCCCAGAGACGCTCGGCGGTGAGCGGCTCGTCGTAGTTCCCCGCCGCGTCGAGCGTCAACTCGACGACGCCCTCGACTCTGCGGTCGGCGGGATCGAGCCCCGCGGCGTCCATCCCCAAGCGGCGCGCCACGGACGACCGCACGTCCTTCCGGTTGAACCACTCTCCTTCGATGTCGCTGCTCTTGACCACGTCCTCCGTGATCGTCTCGAGAACGGCCTCTTGCCGGAGGCCGAAGCCGAGCGCTTCCATGCGCCCGACGAGGCGGCCTTGCCGGTGGCGCGCGTCCGCAAGCGCGTCCGCAAGGGACTCCTGCTTCCACGTGAAACGGGGCCAGTCGCTATGCTCGTGGATGTACATTCTCCGCGCCTTATGCGGAGATTATAGCCGCTAATCTCCGCAGAGCGCAACCTAATCCCCGCATATTATGCGGAGAATACGCGAGTTAATCTCCGCATGCCCCCGCGCCGCGTCCCTCCGCTGCTACAATCGCCCTTGCGATGAGCGCCGAATCCCCCATACGAGTCGCCGTGCACGGCGCGGCGGGCCGCGTCGGACGCGAGGTTCTGCGCGCCGTCGCCGCCGCCCCCGACCTCGCGCTCGCCGCCGCCATCGACCGCGTCCCCCCGCACGAACTCCCGCCCCTCCCCGCGGACGCGCCCTACTACGCCGCCGTCCGCGACGCGCTCGCCGAACGCCCCGCCGACGTCATCGTCGACTTCAGCCTCGCGGACGCGACGCTCGCTATGCTCCCCGACGCTCTCGCGCTCGGCGCCCGACCCGTCATCGGCACGACCGGCTTCGCGCCTGAGCGGATTGACCTCATCGGCGACCTCTGCGCGCGGCATGGGCTGGGCGGCTTCCTCGCGCCGAACTTCACCATCGGCGCCGTCCTCTTAACGAAACTCGCCGCCCTCGCCGCTCCGTACTTCGAGTACGCCGACATCGTTGAGGAGCACCACGAGATGAAGGCCGACGCTCCCTCCGGCACCGCGCTGGGCCTCGCGCAAGCCATCCGCGACGCGCATCCTCAACGCTTCGCCCGCAACGCCCCGGAGCGCGAGCCCCTCGCCGGAACGCGCGGCGGCGACTTCAACGGCGTCAGCATCCACGCCGCCCGCATGCCCGGACGAATGGCCCACCACCAAGTGACGTTCGCCGGCCCCGGGCAAACGCTCTCCCTCCGCCACGACACGAACGACCGCGAATGCTATATGCCGGGCGTTCTCCTCGCCGTCCGCAGCGCCGCCGCTCTCCCGCCCGGCCTCACGGTCGGCCTCGACAAACTGATGAGCCTCTGATCCGCCGCCGTCCGCCCCCTGCTATAATGCAAGCGTAAGCGCCGGATGCGGCGCAGGGAGCGGCCGTGTCCAACCCAAGAATCGCCATCGTCGGCGCCACCGGCGCCGTCGGCAGAGCGACGCTCGACGTTCTGCGCGAGCGCGCCTTCCCCGTCGGCGGCCTCCGCCTCACCGCGTCCGCCCGCTCCGTCGGGAAAACGCTTGCGTTCGCAGGCGAGGAGGTCGCCCTAGAGGAGACCGCCCCTTCTGTCTTCGACGACTGCGACCTCGCTTTCATATCCGCCAACGACGCCGTGAGCCGCGAGATGGGCCTCGCCGCGAAAGAGCGCGGCTGCGTCGTCGTGGACGACAGCGGCGTATGGCGCATGGAGCCGGACGTGCCCCTCGTCGTCCCGGAGGTCAACGCCGACGACGTTGACGCGCATCGCGGCATCCTCTCCATTCCCAACTGCGCCGCGACGCCCATCGTCCTCGCGCTCGACGCCCTCCGGCAAGCAAGCCCTATCCGCCGCGTCATCGCCGCGACTTATCAATCCGTCTCCGGAACGGGCGCCGCCGCGGTGGTCGAACTCGAGGAGCAGTCCCGCGCCGTCCTTGCAGGCGGCGAGGCGCGGCCCGAGCAGTATCCGCGCCAAATCGCCTTTAACCTGCTCCCGCACATCGGCTCCTTCCGCGCCGACGGCTACACCTCCGAGGAGACGAAGATCCTGCAGGAAACGCGCAAGATCCTCCACGAGCCGGACTTGCCGCTCTCCGCGACGTGCGCGCGCGTCCCCGTTCGGATCTGCCACAGCGCCGCCGTCAACGTCGAATTCGAGCGCCCCGTCTCCCCCGATGAAGCGCGCCGCCTGCTCGCCGCCTACCCCGGCGTCGCAGTCGTGGACGACCCGGAGTCCGCCGCCTACCCGACGCCTGCGGACTGCGCCGGACGCGACGAGGTTTTCGTGGGCCGCATCCGCGAGGACTCCGCGCTGCCCAACGGCCTCGCGCTCTGGATCGTCGCCGACAACCTCCGCAAAGGCGCCGCGACGAACGCCGTTCAGATCGCCGAGGAGATCGTCCGCCGCAACGCCTGGCTTCGCGCCGCCGTCTAGCCGGCGCGTTTAGCCGGGGGCGGCGCTCCCGCGCCGCCTGGATTCCGCCTGCGCGGGAACGACGGAAGGTTATTCCGCGCCCGCGTAGAAGAGTTCCTCGGGCGCGAAGCGCCGGCTGATGATGCCGAGGTCGGCGGCGTAGCGGATGATCGCCGCGACGGATTCGCGGTTGTTCGCCAAGCCGTTCCGGTGCGGGAAAAGTCCGTGCTCCCGCAGCCAGCCGACGGGCAAGCCCATGTGCTCGTCCGCGTCGGATGCGTTGGCGTCGTAGAGGCGGCGCGCCTCGCCGCAGGCTGCGACGATGGAGTCCGCGAGGCCGGGGTTGGCCTCAAGCGTCGCGCTCTTCGCGGCGAGCATCACGTTCACGGGGAACACGCCGGTTTGCCGATGGTAGGCCAGCGCGGCGTCGAGCGGATCGGCGAACAGCGAGGCGCGGGGGCCGCTCAGCGGCGGGCCGGAGCGGTCGAAAAATACGGCGTCGAGCGCGCCGCTCTCCAACTCCTCCCGCTGGTCGCCGCCCTTGCTGATCGAAAACCGCGGGTCGCGGGGGTAGTCCGCGCTCATCAGCGAGTTGGGCTCCGCCTCGACCCAATGGATTTTCGTCAAGTCCACGCCGTAGACGTCGGCGACGGCGCCGCGCAGCCACGTTCCGGGATTGAATCCCCAGCCGCGAACGCCGACGCGCTTGCCCTCCAAGTCGCTCGGCGAAGCGATGCCCGCGTTGACGTTGACCTGCGCGCCGACGTGGGGGAAAGAGACGTCGGGGAACACGGGAATGCCCGTGAGCGGACAGCCGTTGTCGAGCGCGATGAGGAAGTTGGTCATCGGCACGACCATCACGTCGTAGGGCGGGTCGGAGAAGAGGCGCGGGTAGACGGCCGGCGGGCCGCCCTCCGGCCAGACGATTTCGACGTCGAAGCCTTCCACGGCGACGTCGCCGTTGGCGAGATATTCCGCGGCGTACTCGCGGTCGGCCATCAAGGTGATCGGCATGGCGTTACTCCGGTATGGGGTAGCCGTCCGACCGGCGGTCGGTTCCGCCGGAGCGGACGCCCCGCTCGTGGTCTATCGCGATCAGTTGGACGGCGCCGGGCGTGCCGACGGCGGGATAGTTCGCCACGTTGTGCCCCCGCGCGCGCAGCGCCTCCTTCGTTTCCTCGTCGAAGCCGTCCTCCATTCGCAGCGCCTGCGGCTCGTCTATCGTCCGCGGATCGGTTCCGGGGAAGTGCGTCCAGCGCGGCGCGTCGGCGGCCTGCTGAACGTCCATGCCGTAGTCGAGGACGTTGGCGATGGTCTGCGCGTTCCACTGGGGCTGATTGTCGCCGCCCGGAGTGCCGCCCACGAGCGCGGGCTTGCCGTCCGCGAACGCGATGTAGGCGTGAATCGTGTTGATCGTGCGCTTGCCCGGCGCGATGACGTTGACGTGCCCCTCGTCGAGGTAGAAGCCGCGGCCGGCGCGGTCGTTGAGCAGGACGCCCGTCTCCCCCGCGACGAATCCGCTGCCGAAGTACTGCGAGAGGCTGTGAATGAACGAGACGGCGTTGCCTTCTTTGTCCACGACGTTGAAGTAGGAGGTGCTGGCGGCGGCGGGGACGGAATGCGCGAGTTCGCCCGCCCGGACGACGTCTTTCGCGGCGCGCTCCGGGTCGATCAGTTTGCGCCGCTCCGCCGCGTACTCCGGCGAGAGGAGTTCGCCGAGCGGCACGCGGACGAACTCCGGGTCGCCGACGTAGGCGAGCCGGTCGGCGTAGGCGAGCCGCTTCGCCTCGACCATCGTATGAATGGCTTCAACGGCGTTATGGCCGAGCGCGGCGAGATCGAATCCGTCCAGCAAACTCAGCAACTCCAGCGTCAGCATCCCTTGCGACGGCAGGGCGGTCGCGTAGACGGCATGCCCGCGGTAGCGGACGGACGGCGGATCGTTGGAGAGCGCCGTCCGCTGCGCCGCGAGGTCGGACTCCGTGATCAGCCCGCCGGCGTCCAGAACGGCGGCGGCGATTTCCCCGGCGAGCGCGCCCTCGTAGAACTCGTCCGGGCCGTTGTCGGCGACGCGCCGGAGGGAGCGGGCGAGGTTGGGCTGCGCGAGAACGTCGCCGACGCGGTAGGGCGAGCCGTCGGGCTTGATGAACGCCTGCGCGGTCGCCGGATGCTTGGCGATCTTGGCATAGTGGTCGGTGAAGTAACTGGCGGAGCGCGGCGGCAAGGGGAAGCCCTCCTCCGCGAGTTCGATGGCGGGCTCGACGAGCGATGCGAGCGATCTGGTGCCGAACTTGTCGAGGAGCGTTTCCCAAGCGCGGACCTCGCCGGGGACGGCGGGAGTGAGCGGGCCGTCGGGGGGCATTTTGACGTAGCCGCGGCTGACGAAGTAGTCGCGCGTCGCGCCCATCGGCGCCCGCCCGGAGGCGGAGAGCGCCCAGCATTCGCCGGAGGCGGCGTGGTGGAGGAGGGCGAACGCCTCGCCGCCGAGCCCGCACATCATCGGGAGCGTCACGGCTTCCGCCGCCGCGACGGCGACCGCCGCGTCGAAGGCGTTGCCGCCCTCGCGAAGCGTCCGCGCGCCCGCAGCGCCCGCCTGCGGCGACGCCGACCCCACGAGCCCCCGCGTCGTGTAGACGGGGCTATGCGACTTGCTGATCACGCTGCTCACAACGGCTCACCTCGTTCGCGCTAGGATTGCGGCAAAGCGCAATTTACGCCCCCCGCGAAGATTCGGCAACGGCGCGACGCGCCCGCTAGCCCTTTCCGAGAAGAGACCTTTGCATACTCCGTCCGATGTCGAGCCAGAATCCAGCAAGGCGGCGCGAAGCGCCCGCTCCTCTCCTAACGGAAGCTACCCGCCCTGCCCCGCGAAAGCGGGAACCTATTGGCGCAGGGAGTTACGCAAAGGGCTATCATCACGGAGCGGCGGATGCGCCGCGCAAAGGAGGAGCGCATGGGACGCAGCGGCAACGCCGTCAGATTCGGACTCAACCCGCGAGGGCTTCCCTACGACCGCATCGTCGAGGCCGCGCAGGCCGCCGAGTCGGCGGGATTCGCGACGATAGCGTTCAGCGACAGGCCGCCGGAAGACAACTTGGAGGGCTGGACGCTCGCCACGGCCGTCGCCATGCAAACGAGCCGCATCCGCGTTACGCACTCGACGCTCAACGTGCCGTTCCGCAACCCCGCGCTGCTCTCCAAAATGGCGACGGCGCTCGACGCGGTGACGGGCGGCGGACGGCTCATCCTCACGCTCGGCGCGGGCGGGCAGGAGCAGCACTTCTCCTCCTACGGCGTCCCCTTCGGCTCCCCCGGCGAGCGCGTGGACGGCCTGCGCGACGCCATCGCAATCTTGCGCGGCACGTGGGCCAACGAGCAGTTCACCTACGAGGGCAAGCGCTACAGCGTTCAGGACGCCGCCGTGAAGCCGATGCCCGTCAACGGCGCGATTCCGATCTTCATCGGGGCGGCGGGGCCGCGCATGCTCCGACTGACGGGGCAGGTCGCCGACGGCTGGATCCGCAACGGCGGATGGCCGTCCGACCTCGATGCCTACCGCGCGCAACTGGCGGCGGTCGAGGGCGCGGCGGAGGCCGCCGGACGCGACCCCGCCGCGCTGCGGCGCGTCGTCAACTGCAACGCCTACGTCGGCGACGAAGACCCCGCGACGAAACTGGCGACGACGTTCGGCGCTCCGGGCGGCGTGATGGGGACGGCGGAGCAGGCGCTGGAGATCGTGGCGCGCTATCGAGAGGCGGGCGTGGACACCTTCCACGTCCAGTTCCAAAACGACATCCTCACGGAGCAAATCGCCGCGTTCGGGGAACTGGTCATCGCAAAGGCGGAGTAGGGGGATGCCTGCCCTGCCCGCGAAGCGGCGCGCCGCGTTGCCCTGCCGTCGTTCCCGCGTAGGCGGGAATCCAGGCGGCGCGACAGCGCCACGAGACGGAGCGCCACGCGCCCCGTCATTCCCGCGAAAGCGGGAACTACAGGCGAGGGAGTTATGCACATCTCCCTAGTCAGGGAAAGGGTTAGGGCGAGGATTGCCCCTCGCCGCCGCCGCCGGACGCCGCGATGTTTTGCGCGCCCTGGATGAACGGCTCCAGCATCGAGGTGAACTCCATCGGGAAGATGAACTTCGTGGAGGGGCTGCCGCCGATGTCCTTCAGCGTGTCGAAGTACTGGAGGCTCATCGTGCGGGAGTCGGCCTGCCTCGCGGCTTCGTTGATGCGCTCCATGCCGAGGCTGAAGCCTTCGGCGCGGAGGATGGCGGCCTCGCGCTCGCCCTGCGCCTCGAGAATCGCGGCTTGCTTGGAGCCTTCGGCGCGGAGGATGGCGGCCTGGCGCTCGCCTTCGGCGAGGTTGACCTCGGCGTCGCGCTGGCCTTCGGCCTCGGTGACGGCGGCGCGACGGGTGCGCTCGGCGGAGAGTTGGCGGTTCATCGCGTCCTGCACGTCGCGCGGCGGCTCGACCTCCTTGATC
This sequence comes from Dehalococcoidia bacterium, assembly GCA_965242755.1. Taxonomy (GTDB): domain Bacteria; phylum Chloroflexota; class Dehalococcoidia; order Lucifugimonadales; family Australimonadaceae; genus Bin16. The sequence goes on from OZ251500.1 coordinate 943,588, forward strand.
TCGACGCGAGTGACCTTCACGCCCCAGTTGGCCGTCACCTCGTCGAGTTTCACCTGCAGTTGCGCGTTGATCTGCTCGCGCTTGGAGAGGACATCGTCCAGGTCCATCTCGCCGACGACGGCGCGGAGGGTGGTCATTGAGAGGGCCTGGGCCGCCGCTTGGAAGTTGCTGACGTTGAGGATCGTGTCTTCCGGGCGGCCTTCGATGACGCGCATATAGACGAAGAAGTCGATGTCTATCGGGGCGTTGTCGCGGGTGATGCTGGTTTGGCGGGGGATGGGGACGGGCACTTCGCGCAAGTCGACGGTGGACGTGCCGTTGTTGACGAACGGCCAAAGCCAGCGGAGGCCGGGCCCTCGCGTTCCCGTGTACGACCCGAAGGTGAAGACGACCAGCCGCTGGTACTGCTTGACGACGTTGAGTCCCCAGTTCGCCATTTGCCTATGCGCTCCTTTTCGCCGCGCCCTCGCCGGGCCGCTGCAGGCGCTTATCGTAGGGCATAGGGCGGTTGGGGGCAAGAGGCGGACGGCCAACAAAGCCCGGCAGGCTCCCGCTTTGTTCATAGGGTTGGATAACCACCGCGCTAGCGAATTACGCGACCGAGTAGAGGTTTCGCCGTCCGGCGCGGCTCGCGGCGATTCCCGCTTGCCTTCCAAGCTAGACGCCTGCGGATGCGAGGCGCGTCTCCGCTCCATTCCTATGTCCGTGGAGGAACAAGGGCGGGAAGCGCTTGCCTCAGATCGCGGACCACCGTTTCGAATGGAGGGAGGTTCGTCGTCAAATTTCCCAATTGCCCGTCCCAAGTCCGCTGCGCCTCGTCCAACGCCGGATTCTGAAGGAAATCCTCCACGCCGCCATAGGCCACTCCTCGAGCGTCGCACTTGCGCCGCAAGAGGTCTGCGAAATCCTCAAAGCACGCCGCGTCGCGGTAAGCGACTAGGATGCGCCAGATGTCGTAATAGTCGCGGGCGCGCCCGCGAATCCAACCCCGCTCTTGGAGACGCCTGCTCTGTTGCAAAGAGGCTCGCATCTTTTCTGCGACGATTTCCGCAAGCGAGTACACGAGAACCCGCGCATTCAGCGTTTCGCCATATCCGTGACGGACGATCCGCCTCTCCGCTCGTCGGATGACCGGCTCGTCAACCGTGACTTCGATTTTCACCCTTGTAGAAGGATTCTTATGCCACGGGAGGCGGGCGCGGACCGTAAACGCCTCTTGTCCCGCAGGGTGAGGTTCCTTCTCCGTGTAGCGCTCCACGTAGAATTCCATAGCGGCGTAGTCGCTCGCCAAAGCCGCTGCGGAATCGCACGCTTGGCGCACTAGCCGCTCCATGTCATCGCCTCTAGGAACTCCCGGCAAGCCGGAGAAATCCAAATCCTCCGAAAATCGGTAGTCGTCGAAATAGCACTTCTTCAGCGCGGTCCCTCCCTTGAAAACGAGAGAGTCGCTGAGCCGCGGGGTATGACATATTCCCGCGAGAACCCACGACAGCGCGTAATCCCTTTCAACGACTTCCCAGGGCGCGCTCGTTCGCGTCCGTTCCTCCTGGATGCGGCTGCGAAGAGGCTTCAGCGCTCCTCCGGCTCCCGGCGGATTCTCCCGCAACATCCAACGCCGATTGTACTGCCCCGCCTTTGGCCCCGACGGATTGAGCAGGCGATAACCCTTGATGGGAAGGCTGGCCAGTTGCTCGAATTGGGAGAAAGGACGCCCCTGCTTCTCGAGCGTCCAGCCAAGCCGCTTGGCGGTCGCGGCGCCGAGAAGAACGGCGTACCGGCATATGCGCTCAACGTCCAGACGGTCGCCCATCGCCTCAAAAGCATGCAACGCTTCCGCGAACCCCCCGCAATACCGAGGCATTGCAAGGGCGTCCAGCAGAGCGCGCTCGGGGTCCGTCAGCATTACTTGCGCGTCGCCAACCCAGGTCTTCTCGATGCCGAAGAAGCGCTCCGGCTTCACCTGGACGAAGCGGAAGAGAGACCCGGCTGCGCGGTAGGCGCGTCCGGAGTCGGCGGATGCCCGGTCAACCGGAACGGACGCGTCGGTCGTCGTCAGGACGAACGTCGTTCGGGGCGTTTGCTCAGTCAAGCCGTGGTGGTTCAACGCGGACCAATGCGAGACGGCGGCGGGGTTGACGAGCGTCATCGCAATTTCGAACTCATGCGCGGGCGTCGCGCCGGGAACGCCTTCCGAGAGCGCGTAGAGACCCCGGCGCACCGGGATTATCCAGCCGTTCCGCCGGAGATGATGCAGCGATTCCCTTACGTAGGCGTCCTTGAGGCCAACACGGGGCGCGAATTCACGAGCCAACGCCGCCGAGAAAACCCTATGCCCCTCTTCGGACAGCAGCCGAAGGAGGTTGACGCCGACCAACGTTCTCTTGGGAAGGGACTCGCCATCGCTTCGTTCCATAGCCGCGCATCCTTGCAATGTCGGTTGTAGTTATTCTATTGCAAACGTTGGAGAGCGTCCAACGTTTGCAATACTAATTCTACTGATATTCGCTTATCGTCCTTGCGTGGGCGAAGCCGAACCAGGGCTTGCTTCGCTCCGCCGCAGCAATTCTCCTGCGAACGTTGGAGAGCGTCCAACGTTCGCAGGAAATTATCTACGCAGCCGCCCCTTCCCGCCTGCCGACGGGTTCAGCGCCCCTACCCCACCCGCCTTTGCTGCGCTCCGCTTCCTTGCCTGCCCACCCGCCCTGCCCGCGTAGGCGGGAATCCAGTCGGCGCGAAGCGCCGCGACGGGGCGCAACACGCCCAGTCCCCCACGATCCGCCGCGCCCCGCCCTGCCCGCGAAAGCGGGAACCTACTGGGCGCCAGGGGCTTGCGGGCCGCCGCGACTCCGCAGCGCCATACTCCGCAGCGCCACACATGGATTCCCGCCTACGCGGGAATGACGGAGGCGGAGCGCCCCCTCCGCCGGCAACGCGGCGTTAGCCGCAGGCGAAACCGCGCCCTTCGCGGGCGGGCGCCCGCTAGAATTCCCGACGCTATGTCCGATGCTATGGGCGCATCAGCGCATGAGGCTGGTCAGCGGCGCGAGGCCGGTCGGCGGCGCGAGGCCGATCAGCAGGTCGAGGCGTTCCTCAGCCATCTGCGGGCGGAGCGCGGATTCTCCGCGAACACCGTGGCCGCGTATCGGAGCGACCTGCTGCAGTTGCGGCGCGCGCTCGACGCCGGCGGCGACGTCCGATGGGAGGATGCGCGGCAAAGGGACGTCGAGGATGCGCGGCTCGCGCTCGGCGAGGCAGGGTACTCCGGCGCGAGCATGGCGCGGAAACTGGCCGCCGTCCGCTCGTTCTTCCGCTTTCTCCACGAGGAGGGCGCGGTGGACGAGAATCCGGCGGAGCGCTTGCAGGCGCGCAAGCCGTCGCGTCTGCTGCCCAACGTTCTCGCCGAGCGCGAGGTCGCCGCGCTGCTGCGCGCCGCGTCGGAGCGTCCGGGGCCGGAAGGCGTCCGCGACCGCGTGATGCTGGAGTTGACCTACGCCGCCGGGCTGCGCGTGTCGGAGGTCGTGGGCCCGCAAGGGCTTGACCTGTCGGCGATCAGTTTGGACGACGGCTGGGCGCGAGTGCGCGGGAAAGGCGGAAAAGAGCGGCTCGCTCCCGTCTATCCGGGCATCGTTCAGCAACTGGCGCGGTACGTCGCGGGGGCGCGGGCGGAGTTGCTCGCGCGCTCGAAGCGGCGCGGCCCCGTCGCGACGGCGCTGTTTCTGAACGCGAACGGGCGCCCGATGACGCGGCAGGGCTACTGGCTCATCCTCAAGCAGGCGGGAGCGCGGGCGGGCGTCGAGCGCAAACTGACGCCGCACACGCTGCGGCATAGTTTCGCCACGCACTTGCTGAACGGGGGCGCGTCGCTGCGCCACGTCCAGGAACTGCTGGGGCATGCTAACATCGCAACGACGCAGGTCTACACCCATCTCACGGGGCGGCAGGTGCGAGAGGCGTTCGAGCACGCTCATCCGCGCGCCTAGCCGCGCATAGCGCAACGCAACAATGAAGATAGCCGTCGGCAGCGACGAGGCGACCCATCTGACCGACCACGCCGCGGCGGGGCTCCGCAAGCGCGGCCACGACCTGCGCCTTTTCGGCGCGCTGGCCGACCGCGGAGACGACCGCTGGCCGAGCGTGGGGCGCGAGGTCGGGGAGGCGGTGGCGAGCGGCGGCTGCGATCAGGGCGTCGTCTTCTGCCATACGGGAACGGGCGTGAGCATCGCGGCCAACAAGGTGCCCGGCGTTCGGGCGGCGCTTTGCGCGGACGCGCAGACCGCGGCAGGCGCGCGCCGGTGGAACGACGCCAACGTGCTCGCGCTCAGCCTGCGCGCCACCTCTCCGTCGGAGGCGGACGAGATCCTGGACGCGTGGTTCGACGCGCCCCCCGGCGACGCGGACGACGCTAGAATGATTGCGATGGTAGGGGAAATGGACGCTCGGAACGCGGCGCCCCTCGCGGCGGCGCAGACCTCGGAAGCGCAAGAGGAGTAACGCGATGCCCGTCATCACCGTGACCGGACTGATCGGCAGCGGCGTGATCGAGGTCGGCCCTCGGATCTCGGACAAGATGGGAATAGACCACGTCGACCGCACCGTGCTCGCGGAGGCGGCCCGGAAGATCGGCGTGACGGAGCAGGACGTCGCGGAGCGGACGGAGAAGCCGCCCGGGCTCGGCGACCGGGTCGCGGGGTTCGTGAAGAACGTGCTGGAGCGCTCGGCGCTCGCGGGCGGCGGCGCCGACCCCTATTTCGGGGGCGGCGTGGACGCGCTGCTGGTGCGCGAGTACCGCGACTTCCCGGCGGAGAGCCACGGCTCCGGCGCGCTGGACGACGAGAATCTGCTGAAGGTCACCTCCGCCGTCATTCACGAGATTGCGGCGTCGGGCAACGTGGTCATCGCGGGGCGCGGCTCCAACATTCTGCTGCTGGACGTGCCGAACACGCTGCACGTGCTGCTCAGCGCCTCGTTCGAGGCGCGGGTCAACCGCATCGCGGAGCGGGAGCGGCTGCCGCTCGACGGCGCCGAGAAGTACGTGCAGGAGAACGACCGCGCCCGCCTCGCCTACTTCAAGCGCTTCTTCGACGTGGATCCGCAGGACGCGGCGCACTACCATCAGTCGCTCAACACCGACCTCCTGACGATAGATCAGGCGACGGACATCATCATCGCCTCGGCCCGCGCGTTGGGCTAGGCGAAGCAGGGAGCGTTTAGGGATATGGCGAACAAGAAGGCGGGCAGCAGAGCGGCGGCGGGGCAGGCGAAGGCGCGGGAGCGGGCGCGGCGCAGGGCGCGGGCGGGCGGCCCGTCCATCGCATCCGCGGACTACGAGCCTCCCGTTGAGGACGACCGCGCCGATCAGCCGGAGGCCGCCGCCGACCCTGACGCGGCGCTCGCCGCGGCGGAGGCGCCCTACCCTGCTCAGCGTTCCGCGCCGCAGGCGGCTCCGCCGTTGAGGGCGGCTTCGCCGTCGCGGGCGGCTCCGCCGTCGCGGGACGCGGCGCCCGTCCGTCGGGAGCGCGCCGCGTCCCTGATGACGCCGGCCGGCAGCCTCAAGCGCGAGCTTGCGCTGATCTTCTCGATCACGGCGCTGATCGCCGCCGCGCTAGCGGCGCTGGAGGCGACGAACGCGCTAGGGGCGTGAGGGGGGGACCGTAGCGCTCGTCATTCCCGCATAGGCGGGATACGGAGTAGAGTAGCTAGCTCTGTCGCCTAGCCCGTGGGCGGCAGCGCCCGCAAACGCGGAATGAGCGCGCCGGCGATGGCCAACGCCCAGTCGGCAAGGCTCGCCCAGTCGGAGACGAGGCTGGCGGCGAAAACGGCCTGAACCTCGGGATGCGACGAATCCGTAACGTAGTCGACGATCTCGCGCATCCGCTTCAACTTTCGCAGGTCGTCCGCGTCTTCCTCTCCGCCGCGATGTCCGGCGACAGCTTTGATGACTGCCCAGTGAGAAGGCCGTTTGCCGCCTCCCGCGTCAACGCCGAACAGCGCGTCGCGCGCGACGAGGTGGCAAGCGTAGTAGGCGCGGTTGATCGCGGAGCGGTAATCCGCATCGTCCTCCGCCGTCCCCGCCAAACGCTGCGCTTGGACGAGGTATCGTTCCGGGTCAAGCGGCATCAAAGGCTACAGGTCGTCGAGGGAGATCGGGAACATGGCCTGGTCCGGGTTGATGTCCAGCCCGATAGCCATCGCCGACTCCCGGCTTTCCGCGTCCATGCTATCGAACCAACGCAGGCGGGCATCGCTGAGGCTCCTGTGGAAGGCGAATGTTCGCTCGAAGGGCGCGGCGCACAGCACGGCGATGTACGCCTCGTCCACGCCTTCGACGTCCGTGTAGCCGCGAAGCCACGCTTCCTCTATCGGCAGCCCCTCCGCTTCCGCCTTCGCGCGGACGATTTCCCACAACTCGCCAGCGAGCCGCCGCGTCAGCGGCGTGAGCGCGGGATGCTCCATGCTCACGTCGAGCGTCGCTTTGCGGGGCGCGTCCATCGTCGCGGAGCCTTGCGCTTTGGCCATCGTCCACCTCCGGGGGAGGCGATTGTAGCAGGCGGCGCGACGGGAGAAGCAGGATGCGCCGCTATGGGGACGGGGGGCGCTATGATTCCTCGCATGCCCATCAACACGGAATCGTCCGCCGTCCAGGCGCACCTAACCATCCTGCAGGGCGTCGTTCAGCGGATGGCCGAGAACAGCCGCTCCTGCAAGATTTGGAGCGTCACGCTCGTCTCGGCGATCCTCGTGCTCGTGGCGCGGACGGGCGAGCCCAGGCATGCGCTGCTCGCGCTCGCTCCCGTCGCGCTCTTCCTGCTGCTGGACGCCTACTACCTCGCGCTGGAGCGAGCGTTCCGCAAATCCTACGAGGCGTTCGTCGCCAAACTGCACTCCGGCGATCTGGCCGAAGCCGACTTGTACGTCGTGAAGCCCGTAGGCATGGGCATCATCCTCGTTGGGGCTTGCCTCAGATCGTTCTCCGTATGGCTGTTCTACGTCGTTCTGGCCGTTACGATTGTCCTCGCATGGCTGCTCGTGCTACCATCGGATTCCATATTAGGGAGAGGAGGGTAGCGATGGCGCATAAGCCTGCGACAGGCCCGGAGGCGTTCGAGCAGATGCGGAACTCGAGGCTTCTGTTGGAGCGCACGCTCCAGGGCGCCCGCGAATTGGACGCAGGCCAAGGCGTTCCCTGGTCGGACTACCTCAAAGAAGTCGAAGAGCGGGAACGGCGGGAGCGCGAGGACGAGGGGCATGCCGCCGGTTGACGCCGTGCTCGCGCGCGGCGCAAGGGCGACGCTGGCCTCGAAGGATCCCGACCAAGAGGAGCGTATAAGGGCAGACCTCAACAGGTTGATGGACGACGCTGAGCCTGACGGCATCGCCAAGACCGAACTTCGCTTGCCCTATCCGCCAGGCGTGTTCGGATTCGCCGCGTCGGAATGCTGGATGACCTACCGATTCCTGAACGCCGCGACTATTGAAGTCCTCGCCATTTTGCCGTGGGAGGACTTCCTTCCAGAACGCGCGGGGTAGCCGCTGATCGGCCGGCGCGTCCGTCGGTCGGCGATGTGGGAGTGGCGATGCGGAAGGCGTCGGGGCAGCGGCGCCTCCGCTCGACCCTGCGCTTTGCTATACTCGTTGGCGCAAGCAGCAGGAGCGCCCCGATGGTCACATCCCCGCGAAGCCCCATAGAGAGCCACGCCGTCCATTCCGAGCGGCTGATGCGCCACGCTTGGGAGCGCCTCGAGCAGGGCGACCGTCTGCAGGCGTCGGAGAAATGCTGGGGCGCGGTCGCGCACGCGCTCAAGGCCGTCTCCCAGCGCTACGGCTGGCGGCATCGGACGCATGCCCACAACAACGCGGTCGCGGCGCATCTGTCGAACCTCGCGAGCGACGACATGATCTACGTTCTCTACTCGGCGGCGGAGGCGCTGCATGTCAACTACTACGATGACGTGAAGCCGTTGGACGAGATACGCCGCATCTTGACGGCGGCGGAGGGCTTGCTCCGGCGCATCGCCGACGCTGTTCAGCGGCTCGGGGCGGACCCGCCCGCGCCGTCCTACGACCGCCGGGCGCGCAGCGCGTAGGGTCGGGCGCCTGCCCACTCCGACGGACGCTACGATTGCCCTCGCGTGGCTGCTCGTGCTATCATCGGATTCCATGCTAAGGAGCGGAGGGTAGGCGATGGCGGCGAAAATCCCGCGGCACAAGGTCTTCACCAGTTTCCATAACGACGACATGGCCTACAAGGACAAATTCGTCCGGATGCTGGGCGGCGACATCGTGGACAAGTCCGTGCACGACGACGAAATTGACTCTTCCGTGAAAGTGAGCACTGCCCGCCGGAATATCCGCGACGACTACATCGCCGACGCATCTGTCACGGTCGTGTTGATCGGCCCGGACACTTGGGGGCGCAGGCACGTGGACTGGGAAATCAGCTCCAGCATCCGCAAGACCAAGAAGAACTCCCGGTGCGGTTTGCTCGGCATCCTCCTGCCGAACCACCCCGACTACCACAAGCCCACCTACCACGGCAATATCCCGCCCCGGCTGGCGGACAACTGCAAAGGGGAAGACCCCTACGCGGAGATCTACCGCTGGGAAGACCTGAAAAAGCCGGGCGTGAAGGCCAAGATTCGCAGGTGGATAGACGAGGCGTTCAAGCGGAAGGACGGGGATCCGCCCAACAACAGGCGAAAGGCGTTTAGGAATAACAGGAGCCCTGAGGCAACGCAGGAATCTAAGTTTCGGGGGCGGATTGCCAACCCCTTCGACCCCGAGGGACTCCATGTCAGCGCTCAGGGAGCGGCGATACCCGACGCGGCGCCCCGCGGCCCCGTGCGCGTGTTCATCCCCAGCGATGGCGTGGAGTTGGAGTATGATGTGAGGGCGAGGAAGTTCGTCCAAGCGCGGCGGGTCGACCGAACGTTGCGCCCGGCGGACCACCGCGTCGAATACGGCGAGCACGTTATCGCCAAGCCGCACAAGGTGCCTCACGGGAACGCGCTGATACGGATCGACAAGAAGGGCCAAGTCAGCGTTGAGGACGTGCTGCCGAAGAAGCGCGGCAGCGGTAGCAAGATAGCAGCGCCGCGTCCCCGCCTCCCCCGCGAGCGGCTCCCTCTCTGACGGACAACAGGGGGTAGCGTGGAATCCCCCCGCAAGGTACGATGGCGCGGCATCGCTGGATGCCGAGGGTAGAACCAACATGACGCCGTCGCCGACCAACCCCGTCCAAAGCCTTCCCGCCCCAACGCTCAACTTCCCCACGAGCGCGCTCTACTTGGGCGACAACCTGGACTTCATGCGGGGGATGAACTCCGAGACCGTCGGCCTTATCGCCACCGACCCGCCTTTCAACAAGGGCGTCAAGGCGTTCAAGGCCAAAGACGGCACGGCGGCGGACGGCCAATCCTTCACCGACAAGTGGAACTGGCAGAAGGACGTGCATCCGCAGTGGATCAAGGACATCCATGGAGAATTGGCCGGCGGTCGGCGCCGTGATAGAGGCCGCCAAGCTGGCTCAGGGCTACGACACCGCAGCCTACCTGTGCTGGCTAGGCGTTCGGCTTATGGAGATGCACCGCATCCTCCGCAACGACGGGGCAATCTACGTCCACCTCGACCAGACGGCGGTGGCTTGGGTCAAGACGCTGATGGACGCCATTTTCGGGCGCGACAACTCCCGCAACGAAATCGTGTGGCGCCGAACTCACAGCAAGAACGCCGTGGCCACGCGCTTCGGCACCAACCACGACACCATCCTCGCCTACTCCAAAGGCAAGTGGGCGTTCAACAAGAAGCGGGCGGTGCGCCCGTTCGAAAAGGACGAGGGGCAGGCCGGCTACAAGTTGGACAAGAAGACCGGGCGCTACTTCGCGCTGTCGCCAATCTACGCGGACGGCCCTCGGAACGGCGACAGCGGGCAGCCCGCGACGTTCAGAGGCAAGGTCTACGAGCCCCCCGCCAACAGGCACTGGCGCGTTCCCGGCGGCAGGAAGAGCGGCGAGACGACATCGGCGGGTTGGGCCCGTTTGGACGCTGAAGGGCGTATGTACCTTGCGGAAGGCGGGAAGTTCCCGCAGTACATCCGCTATCGCGACGAAATGAACGGCGTTGACTTGGACGACGTCTGGACGGACATCCCAATACCCAGCGAACGCGAACGGACGGGGTGGAGCACGCAGAAGCCGCTCTCGCTCTATGAGCGCATCGTGCTCGCGTCGTCGAAGCCGGGAGACGTGGTGTTCGATCCGTTCGCGGGTTGCTCCACCACGCTCGTGGCGGCGGAGAAACACGGACGCCTCTGGGTGGGCTGCGACCGCGACCCCATCGCCCAGAGCATCGTCCGGCAGCGCCTGAGCGACAGCCGCCAACTCGCGAACCCGGCGAGCGTGCAAGTGCTCCACGATCCGCCTGTCCGTTCGGACGAAGTGACGGAGGAAACGCCCGACCTCGTCCTTAAGCCGGTAAAGCCGAAGCAGCGAAGGATGCCGCGTTCCGAATTGCGCGATGCTCTCGTTCTGCGGGACGGCCTGCTCTGCCAGGGGTGCGGATGGACGCCGCCTCGCAGCAACTATCTCGTAAACGACCATCGGCATCCTCACTCGGACGGCGGAGTCGACGACATCGTCAATCGCGTGCTCCTATGCCATCCGTGCAACGAAACCAAATCCGACACGCTCACGCTGAAGGGGCTCAGGCAATTCAACAAGCGCCACGGCCTCATGCTTGGGAAGGTGGACGGAGCCTAGCGCCGCTGGCCCGTGCCCAGTAGGTTCCCGCTTTCGCGGGAATGACGGGGGTGTGTTGGGGGCATGGGACGGGCGCGGAGCGCCCGCCTGGGGGTTGACAACCGCACCGGCCACGATCAATACTGTTCGGAACGCAAGTTCTACGGAGGTGGCGCTATGCCGTCGGGGAACTCGATAAGTTTGGCAATTGCTGCGGTCGCCGGTCTTGCGACGTGGGCAGCCGTCTACGCTGCGTTGAGAGGGGTACTGGGTGCTGCTGTGGACGAGGCACAAGCCTCGATTGCGAAGGATGGCATTGGAGGGGCCGCTGCGTTTGCGCTACTGGGGGTGATTCCCCTAATCGTGCCGTCCATCCCTGCGCTGGGCGTCGGCGGTCTTGTCGCTAAGTGGTTGGATCAGTTCTAGGCGATGGCCGAGAGAGGCCGGCAGGCGGCGCGATCGATGAGCCTGACAACAAGTTCGGCGCGGACTCGCCCGCGTCGGGGGCATAACTCCCTGGGCTCCCAGTAGGTTCCCGCCTACGCGGCGCGGCGTTGCGCCCCCTACCCGCCTGCACGCCCCTACCCCACCCCACCCCGCCTTGCCGCGCGGCGCGCGATTCGCGTAGGATTGCGCCCAACGGCCGCGCGGAACGCGGCGCTGCGGCAAAGGAGAATTGCGTATGGCGGACAAGAGGCGGTTGGGCCTCGCGATGGTCGGCATCGGCGTCGGGGGGACGGAGATGCTCCCGGCGATGGAGGCGATGCCGGAGTTGCGCCTCGTCGCGGGGTGCGACGTCAACGAGGAGACGCTGAACCGGTTCGCGGAGCGCTACGGCGCGAAAGGCTACGGCGACTACGACGAGATGCTCGCCGACCCCGATGTCGAGGCCGTCTGGGTCTCGACGCCGAATCGCTTTCACGCCGAGCACTCCATCCAGGCGATGGAGGCCGGCAAGCACGTCGTCGTCGAGAAGCCGATGGCGCTCAACTTGGACGACGCCAAGCGGATGGTGGAGACGGCGAATCGGACGGGCGTGAAGTTCCTCGCGGGGCACACGCGCAGTTTCACGCCGCCCGTCCGGACGATGTGGCGGATCGCGCAGTCGGGCGCGATTGGCCGGCCGCGCGCCGTCAACGCCTTCGCCTACACGGACTGGATGCTCCGCCCGCGCACGTGGGAGGAGTTGGATATGGAGCAGGGCGGCGGCCTGCCGATGCGCCAACTGCCCCACCAGATCGACAGCGTGCGGCTCATCGGCGGCGGAATGGTCAAGAGCGTGCGCGGCGCGACGGGGCAGTGGATGGCGGAGCGCCCGATTCCGGGCTACTACGCCGCGTTCCTCGAGTTCGAGGACGGCACGACGTCGCTCGTCTGCCACAACGGATACGGCTACGCGATGGGCGCGGAGTTCGTGACGTGGGGCCACGACCGGCAGCGCTACACCGCCGAGGAGCGCGTCGAGGTGCGCCGCCAAATGCGGGACGGCGTCCGCGACGAGTCGGAGGACAAGCAGGCGCTTCGCATCGGCGGGCTGCAAGAGCGCGAGGTGTTCAAGGCGGAGAACGAGGACGTCTGGGTTCCCGAAGACCTCGGCCTGCTCATCGTCTCGTGCGAGCGGGGCGATGTCCGGCACGGCCCGCAGGGGCTCATTCTCTACGACGACAAGGGAACGCATCGCATAGATTTGGAGATCGACCGCGATATGGGCCCCGGCTACCGCCGCGCGGAACTCGAGGAGTTGTACGACGCGGTCGTGGATGACCGCCCGATCTTCCACACGGGCGAATGGGGGCTTGCGACGCTGGAGGTCGTGCTGGGCATCATCCGCTCCGGCGCGGAGGGCCGGGAGATTGCGATGGAGTTGCAAGTTCCCGTCCACGAGCGCTACGGCGAAGCGCGCAACTTCTCCCCCGCGCTGGGGTAAGCGCTCCCGCGCGCCCGCCCTCTCCCGCCCAGAGGGAGAGGGAGTTGGGGAAGCCCGCGAAAGCGGCGACTTGCCGCGGGAATGATGGCAAATTCCCTCTCCCCTCTGGGAGAGGGTTAGGGTGAGGGTCGGGCGACTCGCTGCGGGAAGCCATAATGCGCGGAGCGCCAATCCTCTCCCATCCGCGCCCCGGCACGTCCAAGCGCTTCGTCGCTCCGGCGACGCATCAGCCGTCGCAACGATAGAACGCTACACCGCCTTGCTGGAGGAAAATGGCCCCGACCTTGGAATGCCCCGGGACAGGCTGCTCGACAGTGAGGTCGGCCTCTACGAACTGCGGGCGGGCAACCACCGCATTGCGTACGGAGAAGCGGGCGGCGTGTTGTGGCTGCTGGAGGCATGGCGGAAGACCGCGCAACTCCCGCCGAGGAACAGCGTCGACCGCGCCAGAAGGAGACTGCTCGACCTGAGGAGGTGAGCGTTATGAGAACCGCAAAGGAGATGTTCGAGCAAATGCGCGCCAACGACCCGGAACTCCAGCGGGAGTACGACCGGCTGGGGCCTCGGTTCGCGATGATAGACGCCATCGTCAAGGCGAGGAAGCGGCGCAAGATGAGCCAGCGCGAGTTGGCCGAGCGCCTCGGCGTGACGAAAACCGTGGTCAGCCGCTTGGAGTCCGGCCAGCACAGCCCGCGCTTGGAGACGGTCTACGACCTCGCCCGCGCGCTCGGCTGCCGGCTCGAGCTCAAGTTCATCCGGGAGCGCCCTGCCCGCTAGCGGGCGCGCCCTCCTCCCCCCACGCGATACAATATCTTGTGACGATCCGCGGGATTGACCCTAAATCTAGGCAATTCCCCGATTGACTAGGGCAGCCCTAAGGGGGCATACTGCCCGCCTGTCCTTAGACGCAATCCCGTAGGAACGCAGACCCGCGGCCCCCCCTCCCTCAGGGAGCGGCGAGAGGCGGCGGGTCGGGAGGCTCGAATGACCTACGCCGTCAGCAGCGGCGCGCCGAGCGCGGAAGCCCCCGCGCAAGCCCCGCCCCGCGAGAACCCCACCGCCACCACGATGCGCGTCCGCAAGCGCAACGGGAACCTCGAAACCGCCGACGTAATGAAGATCGTCCGCGCCGTCGAGCGCTCCGCCGACGGCCTCGGCGAAGTCGACCCCCTCCGCGTCGCCACGCGCACCATCTCCGGCCTCTACGACGGCGCCACCACCCGCGAACTCGACGAACTCTCCATCCGCACCGCCGCGTCCCTCATCGCCGAGGAGCCCGAGTACTCCAAACTCGCCGCCCGCCTCCTCAGCGCCTACATCGACAAGGAAGTGGAGAACCAGGAGGTCCACGCCTTCTCCCAGTCCGTCAAGACGGGCCACGCGCTCGGCCTCATCGACGACGGCGTCGCCGAGTTCGTCGCCGCCAACTCCCGCAAACTCAACGACGCCATCGAGCCCGCCCGCAGCGCCCTCTTCGAGTACTTCGGCATCCGCACCCTCTACGACCGCTACCTCCTCAAGCACCCCGAGACGCGGCGCTCCATCGAAACGCCCCAGCACTTCTTCCTCCGCATCGCCTGCGGCCTCGCCCAGAGCCCCGCCGACGCCATCGACCTCTACGCGCTCATGTCCAACCTGGACTACATGCCCAGTTCCCCCACCCTCTTCAACTCCGGCACGCGGCACTCCCAAATGTCCTCCTGCTACCTCCTCGACTCCCCACAGGACGACCTCGAGGCGATCTACAACCGCTACACCGACATCGCCAAACTCTCCAAATTCGCCGGCGGCATCGGCGTCTCCTTCTCCCGCGTCCGCTCCAAGGGCTCCCTGATCAGGGGCACCAACGGCAAGTCCAACGGCATCGTCCCCTGGCTCAAGACGCTCGACTCCTCCGTCGCCGCCGTCAACCAGGGCGGCAAGCGCAAGGGCGCCGCCTGCGTCTACGTCGAAACGTGGCACGCCGACATCGAAGACTTCCTCGACCTCCGCGACAACACCGGCGACGACGCCCGACGCGCCCACAACCTCAACCTCGCCAACTGGGTCCCCGACCTCTTTATGCGCCGCGTCGAAGAGGACGGCCTATGGTCGCTCTTCGACCCCAAGCGAACCCCCGACCTGGTGGACGCCTACGGCGACGACTTCGAGCGCCGCTACATGGCCGCGGAGGCCGACCGCCTCTACGAGCGCCAAGTCCCCGCCCGCGAACTCTACGGCCGCATGATGCGAACGCTCGCCCAAACCGGCAACGGCTGGATGACCTTCAAAGACGCCTCCAACCGCAAGTCCAACCAGACGCTCCGCCCCGAAAACGTCATCCACCTCTCCAACCTCTGCACCGAAATCCTCGAAGTCACGAACAACGACGAAACCGCCGTCTGCAACCTCGGCTCCCTCAACCTCGGCCACTTCGTCACCGACGACGGCGCGTTCGACTTCGAGCGGCTCGGCTCCGCCGTCCAAATCGCCGTCCGCTACCTCGACCGCGTCGTCGACATCAACTACTACCCCACCGACGCCGCGGCGCGCTCCAACGCCAAATGGCGCCCCGTCGGACTCGGCGTGATGGGCCTCCAGGACGTCTTCTTCAAAATGCGCCTCCCCTTCGACAGCCCGGAAGCCGCCGCCCTCGCGGAGCGCATCCAGGAGGAGGTCTACTTCGGCGCCCTCGCGACCTCCAACGCGCTCGCCGAAGCCCACGGACCCCACGCCGCGTTCGCCGACACCCGCGCCGCCAACGGCGACCTCCAATTCGACTTCTGGGGCGTCGCCCCCGCGAAACCCGAGTGGCCCGACCTCAAGAAGCGCATCAAAAAGCACGGCCTACGCAACTCCCTCCTCGTCGCCATCGCCCCCACCGCCACCATCGCCTCCATCTGCGGCGCCTACGAGTGCATCGAGCCCCAAGTCTCCAACCTCTTCAAACGCGAGACGCTCTCCGGCGAGTTCCTCCAAATCAACCACTACCTCGTCCGCGACCTCAAAGCCCGCGGCCTCTGGACCGACGAGATCCGCAACAAGATCAAAATCGAGGAGGGCTCCGTCCAGAACGTCCCGCAGATCCCGGCGGACGTCAAGGATCTCTACCGCACCGCGTGGGAACTCCCCCAGAAGGCGCTCATAGACATGGCCGCTGCCCGCGGCCCCTACGTCGACCAGAGCCAGTCCCTCAACCTCTTCATGGCCGACCCCACCATCGGCAAACTCTCCTCGATGTACCTCTACGCCTGGAAGACCGGCCTCAAGACGACCTACTACCTGCGCTCCCGCCCCGCGACGCGCATCCGCCAAACCACGACCGCCGCCGCCGAAGAGGAACTCCCCGACGAGGAAGCCGTAGCCTGCTCCCTCGAAAACCCCGACGTCTGCGAAGCCTGCGAGTAGGCGGCGGGCTGATACACTCAAGACCTACCGACAGCAGCAAGTAACCCTTAGGAGGGTCAACAATGATACATAACGCTCTCTACTGCCCGAATTGCCTCGTCCAGCAGCCTGGGACTTCCAGCGACCACGTGGTCAAAGAGTATGTCTGCTGCCGCAAGTGCTACAAATCCTTCCAGTGGGGAGATTACCTGACAGCTCCGTTCCCACAGGCAGATTCCTACGGGAAACTCATGGACGAAAGCATCCAGCCCTTCATTGCCGCAGCCAAGATTCCCCCTGTGTGGAGCTGGAAGTACCTCACCACTGCGTGGTGGCTCTGGCGTACTTCCGAGCCGATGCGGGCGCGTGGCAAGACAATGACAGACGCAGAATTCAAGAGGTGGGTAGACCGAGCCATGAGGCAACCCGGCCGTCTTCCCTTCGATGAGGAGTTCTAGCCATGTCCTTACCGCTACCGGTGCAGAAGTTCGCTAAACGGCACGGATTCCGCCGTCCGGACGATGCCGTTCGCCATGTTGCGGACTCCCTCGTCGCCCGGTCCGGGCAATCGCAACCCCGCTTCGCGCTCCAGCCCTTGCTTGAACTCGCGCCCGTTTCCCTAGACCCCCTGATCCGCGTGCAAGACATGGCTTACGCGGGAAGCCTGACCAAAGACGGCGATCTCTACCGGATAGCGGTCAACGCCCAGCACAACAGGGGGCGGCAGCGCTTCTCGGTTGCCCACGAACTCGGTCACGCCTTCTTCATCCCCTTCTCCGACGAAAGCCGCTACCGTATTCCCGGGACGGCGCACGACAGCCGGATAGAAGAGCGCATGTGCAACATCTTCGCCGCCAACGTCCTGATGCCCGAAGAGCGGTTCTCCCAAGACCTCGAAGAGAAGGGCGTCAACGCGGCGTCTGTCATTGACTTGGCGGGGGCTTACGAGGTGTCCGTAGAGACGGCAGCCCTAAGAGTAACCGAGGTGCGCCCCAAGACGGCGGTAGTGGGATTGCTATCCCCGCCTGACGACGATGGACGCTCTCACGAAGTGCATATCCTCGCTCCGCGCCTGCCCCGTAGCCGCCCGGTCGTGTTGAAATCTCTGCTAGGCAAACCTTTCCTCGCAGACGGGGAGCTTGGGTGCATCGCGGATATTTTCTGGTCAAACGGCGACAGGTCAAAGGACGTGCGATGCCGTCCGCTAGGAGGCCGGTGGCTATTCGCCGCGACCGTCCGTCCTGCCTGAGGAGTCCCACGCCCTGTCATTCCCGCGTAGGCGGGAATCCAGTCGGCGCGATAGCGCCACGACGGGGCGCAACGCGCCCCGTCCCCAAGCCATCCCGGAGCCCCGTCATTCCCGCGAAAGCGGGAACCTACTGGGGCTGCCGCCCTCCCCGCGCAAGCGCGAACCCCAACTGGCGCAAGCGCCGACCCCGCCCTCTCCCGCTGGGCGGGAGAGGGCAGCCGCGAAGCGGCGGGTGAGGGTTGCCGCAAAATCGGACAACCGCCCCTTGCGCGCTCGCGCATGCCTCGTATACCCTGCCCCTCCGATCAGCGCAGACGACGGAGAAACGCTTGGAAGACGCCTACGGCGAGGGCTACCAACGCGCGCGGACAGAAGCGCTCGCCCGCAACCCCACCTGCCAATTCTGCGGACGCTTCCCCGCGACCGACGCCCACCACTGGGCGTTCCATAAGTATCCGCCCGACGCGGAGATCGGCCCCGACGACCTGACGGCCCTGTGCCGTCACTGCCACGAAATAGCCACCACGGTGCGCCGCCACTACCGCGACAGAGGCGGCAAACCCCACCAGATACCCCAAGCGTTGGAGGAGGCCCTACGGCAATGCGATACCAAGTCACCATCAGGGGCGTTAGCCCCCTCATCACGCACAACGGAGCGGCCGGACTCGACACCCGCTCCCCTGCCAACGTCGAGAAGGCGGAAATCGCCCGCAAGAAAGGCTCCAACCGAACCGCAACCGACGACGAGCGCATCAAGGAACTCGAATGCCAAACCTCGCTTTGGCTCGACGCGCGCGACGCGGCTACGATCCCGGAAGGCGCGATCCGAGCCTGCATCGAAACCGGAGCGCGAAAGTTGAAGCAGGGGCCCCAAGTCCGCGAGGGCTTGGTGGTCGAAGGCGTCCAATCGTTCGACTACGACCGCGAGGAGCTCGGCTCGACGGTCGAAGAGTTGGGCAAGCGCGCCCAGTTCACGGTGGGCGTCGTCGTCCAGCGCAACCGCGTCCTGCGGACGCGCGCCAAGTTCGACGAGTGGTCGTGCGCGTTCACCCTCGACTGCGACGACGAACTCGTCGACAAAGACCAGTTGGAGGCGTGGCTCGACATCGCCGGACGCAGAATCGGCCTCGGCGACTGGAGGCCGGAGAAGTCCGGCACCTACGGAAGGTTCGAAGCCGAAGTGCAGCCTCTCGGTTAGGTTCAGGGCCTGGCGTGGCTAGGCAAGGCTTGGTAGGGCTTGGCGCGGCTCGGTTGGGCCTGGCAAGGCTAGGCATGGCCCGGCACGGCGAGGCAGGGTTTTATCGTGGCAGGGCCCGGCATGGCACGGCGCGGTACGGCATGGCACGGCCCGGTATGGCATGGCAGAGCGAGGCATGGCAAGGCGAGGCATGGTTCGGCCCGGCGGGGCTCGGCTAGGCAGTGCGTGGTATGGCGTGGCGAGGCATGGTTCGGCCCGGCGGGGCTGGGTAAGGTATGGCAGGGCTTGGCGTGGCGAGGCAGGGAACTCTTGACGAGGCCAGGCAGACAACGACATAGGTCGCGGCGCGGCGGGGCATGGCTCGGCGCGGCATGGCTGGGTGCGGCGTGGCTAGGCTAGGCTCGGCAAGGCGAGGCAGGGAACTTTGACGCGGTTATGCAGACAACGATACAAGTCAGGGCGCGGCGCGGCAGGGTATGGCGTGGCATGGCATGGCTAGGCCCGGCATGGTTGGGCAAGGCAAGGCAGGGAACTTTTATGACAAAGAAGGCAGACGCGACATGACGCGGTTGGCGGAGCAACGATATAAATCGAGGCGCGGCAGGGCATGGCCCGGTGCGGCACGGCATGGCAAGGCAGGGCGGTGCATGGCATGGCATGGCGCGGCCTGGATAGGCCCTCCCCAGGCAACTGGGGAGGGCCGCTCTACCCAGCGGACGCTCCGCGGTTCGATGGCTTGCCCGCCCCTTGCGCGAGGGGCTAGGCTCGCGGACGCGCGTCGCAGTCCGTCGGCGGAGCGCCGATGAACGCGCCAAGAGACGGGGCGCAACGCGCCCCGTCCCCAAGCCATCCCGGGGCCCCGTCATTCCCGCGAAAGCGGGAACCTACTGGGGCGCCACGCCCTGCCCGCGAAAGCGCGAACCCACCCGGCGCGCAAGCGCCGCCCCCGCCCTCTCCTTCTGGGAGAGGGCAGCCGCGTAGCGGCGGGTGAGGGTCGCCCCATGTCGCAACTGCGACACATGCCCCTTGCGCGCCCCCAACCACGCCCCTACGATGGACCCATCACGCCCCAAATCCCAACGAGGGCGCGCAACCGACGCGAACGGAGAGGAACGCAAGGCCAATGTCTCAAATTGTCTCAAATTGTCTCAAAATGTCTCATTTTGTCTCATTCCTGTCTCAAAACGTCTCATTAGCGTCTCAAACCGTCTCGCGCCGAAACGCCCAAAAACTAGGCCAACACGGAAAAAGGAGGCCGCCAATGACCCAAAATGAGACATACCCCGGGGTCGACGACGACCGCGCCGCCCTCGCCCGCGGCGAGGCGCGCGAACTCACCGACCGCCAACTCCTCGCACTCCCCTTCATCGCCGCATCCTCCACCCAAACCGAAGCCGCCGAAGCCGCCGAGATCAGCCGCGCCACCCTCGCACGCTGGCGCCAAAACCCCAGATTCAAAGACGAACTCCGCCGCATCCGCGAAGACGCCGCCAAACTCGCCCACGCCGAACTCGACGGCCTCGCCCTCAAAAGCGTCTCCGCCCTCGCCAACCTCATGGACGACCCCAACCCCCGCGTCAGAGCCCAAGCCATCCGAACAGCCCTCGACATATCCCTCAAAGTCCAAGAGCAAACCCGCATCCGCCGCAACCTCCGCCAACTCGAAAACGCCTTCAACCACCTCAAAAACCAAAAGTAGCCCCAGCAAGGAGCCCAACCACACGGACCGCCCCGCCCGCGCAAACGCGAATCCAGCCGGCGCGAAAGCACCGACCCCGCCCTCTCCCTCTGGAGACCTTTGCATAACCTACCGTCATTCCCGCGTAGGCGGGAATCCAGGCGGCGCGCAGCGCCGCTCCTCTCCCACGTAAGCGCCCCGTCATTCCCGCGAAAGCGGGAACCTACTGGGGCAGAGGAGTTATGCAAAGGCCTCCTCTGGGAGAGGGCAGCCGCGAAGCGGCGGGTGAGGGTTGAGCCCTTCTCTCAATGCCCAGTAGCTAATTGCCGACAGATTACCCTGCGCGTAAGTATTGACATATCAGCCAGCGGTAGTGTATTCATTACATAACCAGGAGGCGTATATGCCAAGAGAGCCGAGGCCCATGCAGTCCGTGATTGACCAGATTGACGCGGCGGTCAAGGAACTCCGCCGAGGGACGACGAAAAAGAAGGGGGCAAGCCCCGAGGTCTTGCGGAAGCAACTGCTCAGAGTCCAGTCCGCAGCCGCAGCCGGAATACGGACGGTGGACGCGGATGACAACCGCAAGAGCCAACTGAATCCGAACAACGACGCCTTCTGGCAAGCGCGCGGGTTCCCCAAGCGCCCCGACGACTGGAAGGCCAGGATCACCGTGAAATAGACCAAGGAGACCGACGATGCCGCTGATCATCCACCCGCTCCCTGAGGCGCTAGGGCCCAGCAACGACGCCAAGCGCGACCGCGACAACCGCAAGAACCAACTGAATCCGAACAACGACGCCTACTGGCGAGCGCAAGGGTTCCCCAAGCGCCCCAACGACTGGAAGGCCAGAATCGCCGCCGAGAAGCAGCGGCGAACTTCGAGGTAGCCAAACCGCTCGGCCCCTCCATCCGCATCGTTGCGGCGCCCCTATGCCGGCCTGCCCGCGTAGGCGGGAATCCAGTCGGCGCGCAAGCGCCACGAGACGGGCGCCCCGTCCCCGGCTGGGTTTTGCGCCTCCGCGGGTGAGGGTTGCCCAGCAGGTTCCCGCTTGCGCGGTCAGGGCGTGGCCCCGGGGATGGCTTGGCGCGCGCAAGCGCCGATTGATGGCGGAGCCCCTTGCGGTAGCGTAAGAAATTGAGGAGTCAGGAGATGTCGACCACGGCGAAACCCTTCGCGCCTCCGTTCGACGAGGGGCTGGACCTCGACCCGCCGCGAGAGACGCATGCGACGCATAGCAGGCGGCTGCGCGCCCGATCCGCCCGCTCGCTGAAAGACGGCGAACGAGTCGCAGGCTCCGAAGAGACATGGGGCGCGGCGGTGCATGCGGTCAAGGCGATTGCCCGCAAACGCGGATGGCCGCATCACGAGCATCGCGCCTACGGCGTCATCGCCAACCGCATCGGCGCCCTCGCAGAGAACGAGCGCATCGGGGAACTGTTCGCCGCCATCGAGAGCCTCCACCGCAACTTCTCCGACGACGAGTCGGAATCGGAACTACGGATCGGGCAGGAGCGTCTGGCACGGCTGCTCGCGTTCCTCAAAGAGGCGGACAAAACCATCCCGCCGAACGCCGAGCCGCCGACCGACCCCGACTACCGCAAGCGCGCCGCCGCCTACCTGCGGAAGCATTACCGCCGCGCCCCAGCCGCATCCGCCCGCAAGCGGTAGCCCCCGGTCCCGTCATTCCCGCGCAGCCGCGAACCCAGCCGGCGCGATAGCGCCACGACGGGGCGTCCCGCGCCCCGTCCCCAAGCCATCCCCCGGCTACCTCGCCCTGACCGCGAAAGCGGGAACCTATTGGGCCTTGCCGCCCTCCCTCGAAGCGACGAACCCAGTGGCGCGAAAGCGCCAACCCCCCTCTCCTTCTGGAGACCTTTGCATAACCCACCCGCCCCTGCTCGCGTTCCTCAAAGAGGCGGACAAAGCCGTTCCGCCGAACGCCGAGCCGCCGACCGACCCCGACTATCGCAAGCGCGCCGCCGCCTACCTGCGGAAGCATTACCGTCGCGCCCCAGCCGCGTCCGCCCGCGAGCGGTAGCCCTCCCCTGCCGCCAGCCGCTCGGACCCCGGCCTTGCCGAGACCTCGCCCGCCCTGCCCGCATAGGCGGGAATGACGCGGCGCTTGGGGTAGAAGAGGGGCAGCGCCTTACGCGGCGGGGGGGTTCGCGGCTACGCGGGGAGGGCGTGGCCTGGCGCCTACGCGGGCAGGGCGGCGCGGCATGGCAAGGCGGCGTTGATTGGTTCCCTCGCCTTACCAGGGAGAGGGTTAGGGTGAATGTGGTTCCGCGCCTCGTTGGCGACCCGCAGGCAGCCCGCCCCCAACCCCGCGCCTGCTAGAATGGGCGCGTGGACGCTTCCCTCATTCGCAACTTCTGCATCATCGCCCATATCGACCACGGCAAATCCACGCTCGCCGACCGCATCCTCGAGATCACCGGGGCGGTGTCCGCGCGCGAGGCGCGCGACCAACTCCTCGACTCCATGGACTTGGAGCGCGAGCGCGGCATCACGATCAAGGCGCAGGCCGTCCGCATGGACTTGCCCCACGCCGGGCGAACCTACGAACTGAACCTGATAGACACGCCCGGGCACGTGGACTTCTCCTACGAGGTGTCGCGCTCGCTCGCGGCCTGCGAGGGCGCCCTGCTCGTGGTGGACGCATCGCAGGGCATCCAGGCGCAGACGCTGGCCAACGTCTACCTGGCGCTGGGGCACGACCTAACGATCATCCCCGTCGTGAACAAGATCGACCTGCCGGCGGCGGAGCCCGAGCGCGTGATCGAAGAGTTGGGAACGGCGTTCGGGTTCGCCCCTGACGAGGTGCTGCGCGTGTCCGCGAAGGACGGGTCGGGCGTGCGCGAGTTGCTGGAGGCGGTCGTGGAGCGCGTGCCGCCTCCGGAGGCGCATAGCGAAAAGCCGCTGCGCGCGCTCGTGTTCGACTCCAAGTACGACTCCTACAAGGGCGTGCTGGCCTACGTTCGCGTGATGGACGGCGCGGTGAAGGGAACCGACCGCGCGCGGATGATGGCGACGGGCACGGAGGCCGATCTTCTGGAGGTCGGCGCGTTCAAGCCCGCGATGGCCAAGTTGCCCGGCCTCGCCGCCGGGGAGGTCGGCTACCTCGCGACGGGGCTCAAGAGCGTGGGCGATTGCCGCGTCGGCGACACGGTCACGCTGGCGCGCGGAGGAGCGAGCGAGCCGCTCCCGGGCTACGGCGAGCAGAAGCCGATGGTGTTCGCGGGGCTGTACCCCACCGACGGCAACGAGTTCCACGATCTGCGCGAGGCGCTGGAGCGCCTGCAGATGAACGACGCCGCGCTCGTCTACGAGCCGGAGAGTTCGCCCGCGCTGGGTCCCGGCTTCCGCTGCGGCTTCCTGGGTCTGCTCCATATGGAGATCGCGCAGGAGCGGCTGGAGCGCGAGTACGGGATGGACCTCGTCGTGACCGCGCCGAGCGTCGTCTACCGCGTCACGATGAACGACGGCTCCGTCCGCGAGGTCTCGCGGCCAACCGATTTGCCGACGGGCGGCGAGTCGCAGCAGGTCGAAGAGCCGTGGCTGGACTTGTCGCTGCTCACGCCGTCGCGGTTCATCGGGCCGATGATGGAACTGATCAACGGGCGGCGCGGCGAGTTCAAGCGCACGGAGTACATGGACGCCGCGCAAGGGCGCCCCGCAGGCGCGGACGCCGCCCCGTCGTCCGATCCGCGCGTTCTGCTGGAGGCGTCCGCGCCGATGGCCGAGGTGCTGGTGGACTTCTACGATCAGGTGAAGACGCGCAGCCGGGGATACGCCTCGCTCGACTACTCGTTCAGCGGCTACCGGGCGGCGCCGCTCGTGCGGCTGGACATTCTCGTGAATCAGTCGCCGGTGGACGCGCTCTCGCTCATCACGCACCGCGACCGCGCCTATCACCAGGGGCGGGCGTTGGTGGAGCGGTTGCGAAAACTGATCCCGCGCCAAATGTTCGACGTGCCGATTCAGGCGGCCATCGGCAGCAAAGTGATCGCCCGGGAGACGGTGACGGCGATGCGGAAGAACGTGCTCGCCAAGTGCTACGGCGGCGACGTCACGCGCAAGCGCAAGTTGCTGGAGAAGCAAGCGGAGGGCAAGAAGCGGATGAAGCGCATCGGCCGCGTAGAGGTTCCGCAAGAGGCGTTCCTCGCCGTCATCAAGATGGATCGGTGAGGGATGGGGGCGCGGGGGTTCGCAGGATGCCCCCTCGCCGTCAAGAGGCGTTGCGTTCATCTTCCGTTCAGCGGCCAATCGGGTAGGGACGAACGAAATCGCCTGGGAAGAGGTCGAACCCTCCGAGCGCGAAGTCCCCGTCGAAGGAGAAGACGGTGGAAACGGACCTCGACTCCATAACCGCCATTGACGCCGCGTCAACGTAGGATAGGTGGGGCCCGATGGGAGACGTCAGGATCTGCGCCGTTCGCCGGTGGTCCTCTTCGGTCTGGAAACGCAGGTTGAAACCGCTGAGCAGCGTGAGCCAATCCCTCGCCGCCTGGAACCCCAACCTCTGATACGCCAACTGGTGCGTTTCCGCCACCACGAGGTTGGAAGTGATGAGCGCCGCCCTTCGGTTCGCCAGTTCGACGAAGCCGTCGACCGCCCGCTGATGCCATTGGTCGCTTCGGTCAAGCCTCGCGTAAAAGGCCGACGTGTCCACGAACAGATGACGCGCGGCGCCGCTAGCCATCGTTTCCCCAATTCTCGTCGAGGGAGCTCATCGCGTAGTAGGGCGCGTGGGCTTCCGCCGCGTAAAGCGTGGGGCGGGAGCGGGGAGGCCGCCCCAGGTATTCGTCGTGGAGGGCGGCGACGTCGCGCAAGCCGCTGGCGGAGGGCGTGTACCTCAGGAAGGCGTCGTTCAGCCCAAACTCCCGCATTTCGCCCGCGTAGGACTCCTCGTACCAAGCGAGGAGGTCATGGAACCGTTCGGGAATTTCGCGCTGCTTGGGCTGCGTCTTGCCCTGCGCGCGGTCGGAGTGGCACGGGTCCCCCTCGCGGTAAAGGGCATTCAACGCGCCGCGCTTCGTGATCATGCGGTTCCTGCTCGGGCTCACGGGCTTCGTGGCGACGGAATGCTGGGAGACGTGCGACACTACGCCGGGCGGAACGCTCCCGAACTCCTGGCGGACGCGGTCGCGGATCTCCGCGCCGCTGAAGCCGGCGCGCGCCGGGTTCTCGCGCGTGAGGAGCGCAAGCGCAATCCACACCTGGTCGGCGACTTTGGCCATATTCGCGGCGAGCGTGTTCATCGCTGTCTCCTCACTAACATCATAACATACATTCTACCCCATCGCAAGCCGAACTTGCAAGGCAAGCGATTCGGCGGCGGAATTCTGCAAGCCTAAATCCCCGCCTGCGCGCTTCGCCGTCCGCGCAGGCGCGGCTTACGCGAACGCGGGGATGACCTCCTTGCCGAAGAGCGCGATGGACTCTTCCACCATTGCGTGGGGCATTCGCCCGATGTGGAACTTGCCCGCGAAGTGGTCGTAGCCGATGCGGTCGCGGCCCTCGGCGATGCGCCGGGCGACCGTCTCCGGGGCGCCGACGATGGCGAGGCCGT
This sequence comes from Dehalococcoidia bacterium, assembly GCA_965242755.1. Classification (GTDB taxonomy): domain Bacteria; phylum Chloroflexota; class Dehalococcoidia; order Lucifugimonadales; family Australimonadaceae; genus Bin16. The sequence goes on from OZ251500.1 coordinate 969,315, forward strand.
TGTCGATCCAGAAGTCGTAGGAGCGGGCGCATTCGCGGAAGATGCGTCCGCGCTCGCGGATGTCCTCGCTGTCCTCGCTGCCCATTCCGCGCGGATGCGAGCCGAAGCCGACGCGGCTCGCCGCGACCAACTCGCGCCCCAGCGTGTTCGCCTCCAACAGGTACCGGCTCGCCTGCTCGCGGGCTTTGGCGTCCGTTTCCGCGACGTGCACGACGCGCATGAGGAACTGACGGGGCATCGGGCCGTCGTGTCCGTGAGACTCCCATGCGGCGCGCCATTCGGCGAACTTGCGCTCCATCGAGGCGTCCGTGTCGATGTTCTGCGCCATGTGGTAGCCGCGCCGGGCGGCGAACGCTATCGCGCGCGAACTATGGACGGCCGCCCATATCGGAGGGCGCGGCCGCTGATACGGCATCGGCTGGACGATGGCCTCGTCGATCCGCCAAAACTTGCCCTCGTAGGTGACCGAGCCGTCGCCGCTCCATGCGGCCTCGATGATGTTCAGCGCTTCCTCGCTCATCTCCTGACGGGCGTAGAAGTCCATCCCCCAGCGCAGGAACTCATGCTCGTGGACGCCGATGCCGGTTCCGAACTCGACGCGCCCGCCGGAGAGGTGGTCGAGCATGGCGATGTCCTGCGCGAGGCGCACCGGATGATGGAAGGGCAGTTGCCAGATCATCGTGCCGAGGCGGAGCGACTCGGTGTGGCGGGCGACGGCGGTGAGGAATATCTGCGGGGAGGTGACGGCGCCGACGTAGGAGCCTTGGTGCTCCAGCGTCCAGTAGCAGCCGAATCCGGCGCGCTCCATCAGTTGCGCCTGGCGGATATGCGTCTCGTAGACCTCGGCGGCGCTGGGCGCGCGGAGCGTCTCGTAGGTCTGCATCTGGTCCCATACGCCGAACTCGATTCGGGTCATTCGCAGCGTCTCCGTCTTGTCAAGCGATGATTGCGCCTACCCCATCGCAAGCCGCACTTGCAAGGCGAGCGGGTCGGCGAGCGTTGAGCGGTAGGCATTGTAGTCGGCGATGAGCGCCCAGCGTTCGCGGTAGACGGCGAGCCGGTCGGCCAGCGGCTCGTCCGCGGGAGCGTCGAGGTCGAGCGTCCACTCGGGCTCGCCGGGCGCGCCCGCCGCGAATCGCTCGAACACGGCGGAGGGAAGCGGCCACGCCTCGCCGTCCGCCGCCGCGCACAGGACGAACAGGTGCGGGCGCGGGCGGAACCGACGCATAACGAACGCGCGCCCGTTGTCCGGGGACGCGGGCTCCTTGACGACGACCTCTACGTACTGGCCGTCGCCGGTCCGAACGGCGAGGTCGACGCCGGCTGCTCCGCCGACCGGCTCGAACACGGCGGCGCCGCGCTGGACGAGTTCCTCGACGGCGCGCCGTTTCGCGTCTTGCTCCGCCATAGCGCTACGCCTCATTCCCGCAGCAGCCGCGCCGCGTCCTTTGCGAAGTAGGTGATGACGATGTCCGCGCCGGCGCGCTTGATGCTTGCGAGCGTCTCGAGCATCGCCGCGCGCTCGTCCAGCCAGCCGTTGGCGGCGGCGGCGCGCAGCATAGCGTACTCGCCGGAGACGTTGTAGGCCGCGATGGGCAGATCGAAGGCCGCCCGCGCCTGCGCGACGATGTCCAGGTAGGCGAGCGCGGGCTTGACCATGAGGATGTCCGCGCCTTCGGCGGCGTCCTGCCGGAGTTCGCGCATCGCTTCCCGCGCGTTCGCGCCGTCCATCTGATACGCCTTGCGGTCGCCGAACTGCGGGGCGGAGTCCGCCGCGGCGCGGAACGGCCCGTAGAAGGCCGACGCCATTTTGGAGGCGTAGGCCATCACCGCGACGTCCGTCCGCCCTTCCGCGTCCAGCGCGGCGCGGATCGCGGCGACTTGGCCGTCCATCATCGCCGACGGCGCGACGACGTCCGCTCCCGCCTCCGCGTGCGAAACCGCCGTCCGCGCCAGCAGGTTGAGCGTTTCGTCGTTGGCGACGGAGCCGTCCTCGCGCAGCGTTCCGCAGTGGCCATGGTCGGTGTATTCGCAGAGGCAAACGTCCGTCATCACGACGAGGTCGGGGACGGCGCTCTTCAGCGCGGCGACGGCCTGCTGAACGACGCCGTCCGGCGCGTAGGCGCCCGTTCCGAGCGCGTCTTTGCCGGACGGCAGGCCGAACAGCAGCAGCGCGCGAATCCCCAGAGCCGCCGCTTCCTCGCCCTCTTTGACGAGGTTGTCCACGGAGACTTGCGCCTGCCCCGGCATCGGCTCGATGGGGACGCGCAGGTTGCGCCCGGGCGTTACGAACACGGGATAGACGAAATCGGCGGGGCGGAGCGACGTTTCGCGCATCAGGTCGCGGAGCGCGGGCGTTCGCCGCAGCCGGCGCGGGCGCGCCTGGGGGAAGCGCGCCGTTTCGCCTTCGCGCCCCCGGGCAAGCGGGTCAGGCATCGCTCATCGCCTCCGTCGCCGCGTCCACGACGCCCTGCGCCGTATGCTCCCGCGCCTCCGCCGTCACGCGAATGCCCAATTCCGCCGCCGCCGCGCTTGTGACCGGCCCGATGGAGATGACTTTGCAGCGGTTCACCAAAGCGGCGTCTCCTCCGAGCAGGCCGACGAGGTTGCGCGCCGCCGACGCGCTCGTGAACGTAACCGCGTCCAGCATACCGGACTCGAGCGTTTCCCGCGCCTGCGCCGCCGCGTCCGCCGGCGCCGCCGTGCGGTACGCCGCGACCTCCGTCACCGCCGCCCCTAGCCGGCGCAAGCCGTCCGGCAGCGCGGGCGATGCGATGTCCGCGCGCGGCAGAAGCACTTTGGCGCCGCGAACGCCGCGGTCGGCGAACGACTCCGCCACCGATTGCCCGGTCGAGGCGGACGGCATGAGGTCGGCGTTGACGCCGCGCTCGCGGAGCGCCTCCGCCGTCGCCGGGCCGATGGCCGCGACGCTGGCCGTCGCGAACGCCCGCGCGTCCCTCCCTTGCGCCGCGAGCCGCGTGAACACGGCCTCGACGCCGTTCGCGCTCGTGAACGCGACCCAATCAAAGCCGCCCAAATCCGATAGCGCCGCGTCCAACGCGGATGCGTCCGCGAGGGGGCGCACCTCTATCGCGGGCAGTTCGACCGGCTCCGCGCCGCGCTCGGCGAGCAAGCGGCTGAGCGCGCTCGCTTGCGCCCGCGACCTAGTGACCAGAACGCGCTTGCCGAAAAGCGGCCCTGCGTCGAACCAGCGCAGCGATGGCCGGAGCGCGGCGGTTTCGCCGATCACGACGACCGCCGGGGCGCCGAGCCCCGCCTCCGCCGCTTTCGCCGCGGCGTCGGCCAGCGTCGCGCTCACCGTCCGCTGCCGGGGGAGCGTCCCCCATTGCGTTACGCAAACCGGCGTGTCGGGCGCGCGCCCTCCGCGCATCAGCGCGTCCGCTATGGCGGGCAGGCTGCGCCAGCCCATCAGAACGACGAGCGTCCCGGGCGTTTTGGCGAGCGCGCCCCAATCCAACCCTCCGCTGGGATTCGACGGGTCTTCCGAACCCGCGACGACGGTGAACGCGGACGCGGCGCCCCGATGCGTGACCGGAACGCCGGCGTAGGCGGGCGCGGCGACGGCGGACGTCACACCGGGGACGACATCGAATCGGACGCCGGCCTCCGCAAGCGCCGCCGCCTCTTCCCCGCCGCGTCCGAACACGAACGGATCGCCTCCCTTGAGCCGCGCGACCCGCTTGCCCCGCCGCGCCAGCGCGACGAGTCGGCCGTTGATGAAATCCTGGAAATCGGCGGGCGTGTCCGGCTCTTTCCCAACGTAGATGAGTTCCGCGTTCGGCGCGAGGCGCAGCAGCGCAGGCGAGACGAGCCGGTCGTAGACGACCGCGTCCGCCCTCCGCAGCAGATCGGCGCCCTTCACGGTGATGAGCCCCGGATCGCCCGGCCCGGCCCCAATGATGGAGACGACTCCCTCGTTCGCCGTCATTCGGACGCCTCTAGCAGCGCGTCCAATCCCTGCTCCAGCAACGCGCGATAGGCCGCTCGACCCAGGATCTCCGGATCGGACGAGTCCCCTGTGACCTCGACGCGGCAACTCGTCGAGCCGTCGGCGGGGGCGGCGCACGCGAAGAGCCGCATCTCGTTCCCATGCGCTTCTGTGAACGCTCCGATGGGCAAGGCGCAGCCGCTTCCCGCGGCGCGGAGCAGTTCGCGCTCCGCCTCGACCGCCGCCGCCGTGGGCGGATGCGCCAGCCGCCGCGCGAGCGCAAGCGCATCCGCGTCGTCCGATCTCGCCTCAACGGCAAGCGCGCCCTGCCCCGGCGCGGGAGCGCAAACGCGGGGCGAGAGAAACTCCGCGACGCGGTCGGCCATGCCCAGCCGGTTGACGCCCGCCGCCGCGATCACGACGCCGTCGTAGTCCGGCCCCTCCGACTTGGCGATGCGCGTCTCCACGTTGCCGCGAATGGGCGACACGACGATGTCCTTCCGCCCATGCGCGAGTTGCCCGGCGCGGCGCGGGCTGCTCGTGCCGATGCGCGCCCCGGCGGGCAGATCGATCAGCCGCGCGCCCCAGCGATTCACCAGAACGTCGCGCGCGTCCTCGCGCTCCAAAACGGCGACGGCGGCGAGGCCGTCCGGCTGCAGGGTGGGGAGGTCTTTCATGCTGTGGACCGCCATATCCACGCGCCCGTCGAGCAGCGCGCGCTCCAAAGCGGAGGTGAATGCGCCCCTACCAAGCGAGGCGAGCGGCGCGTCCGGCTGCTCGTCGCCCGCCGACGCGACGGCCTCGACGCGGACGCTGAGGCCCGGCTCGGCGACCGCGAGCGCGGCGGCGACCGCCCGCGCCTGGACGAGCGCCAGTTTGCTGCCGCGCGCGCCGATGACGACCGGGCGGGACACGGCGGCCTAGCGCCGCTCGTCCAGCCCGAAGAGTTCGCGGGCGGATTGCGTCAGCGATTCGTCGTTCCGCGCCCGCAGACGGCTCGTCGGATGGTGCAGCATCTTCTTCACCAGCGCTTTCGTCATCTTCTCGATCCGCTCGGCGTCCTCCTCCGAGAGGCCGCTCATTCGCCCCAATGTCCGCGACGTCTCGGCGGCGCGCAGACGCTCCGCCTCGAGGCGCATCGCCGCGATCGTGGGCGTCGCCGCCCGCGCCCGCCACCACTCGCGGAAGCGCGCCGCCTCCTCCGCGACGATCTCCTCCGCGCGCTCCGCCTCCGCCTGCCGCTCCCGCCGGTTCGCGTCCGTCAGCGCGTCCAGATCGTCCAACGTAAAGAGGCGAACGCCATCCTCTTCCTCCGCCGACGGATCGACGTCGCGGGGAACGGCCATATCCATAATCGAGAGCGGCCTGCCTCCGCGCCGCGCCGACGCCTCCGCGACGACCTCACGGCTGATGACGAAGTCCGGCGCGGCGGTCGCCGTGACTGCGACATCCGCCTCCGCGAGCAGCGACGCGAGGTCGTCGAGCGGCGCGAGTTCCGCGTCGAGTTCGCGCGCGAGCGCGGCGGCGTTCGCAGGCGTCCGATTCGCCGCGACGATCTTTCCCGCGCCCGCGTCCCGCAGCGCAATGCCGGCGAGCCGCGACGCCTCGCCGGCGCCGACGATCAGCGCGCGGGCTCCCTCCAACGACCCCAACGCGCGGCGGGCGAGGGCGGCGCAGGCGCGGCTCGCCGAGAGCGCGTTGCGGCCTATCGCCGTCTCCGTTCGCGCCCGCTTGCCCGTTCGGAGTGCGCCGTGAAAGAGATGCGCCAGCGCTCCGCCGGCGATGCCCCGGCGCCTCGCCGCGCTGAATGCGTCCCGCACCTGCCCCAGCACCTCGGATTCGCCAATGATCTGCGACTCCAGCCCCGACGCCACGCGGAAGAGATGCTCCACGGCCTCGTCCTGCTCCAGCGTTCGGAGATAACGGCGATGCGCGCCCGCGTCCACCCGGAAGTGCGTCTCGATGAACCGCTCGATGGCCGCCGCCCCCCGCTTGAGCGTCGGCGCGAGCGTGTAGACCTCCATGCGGTTGCACGTGCCGACGATCACGCCGCGCCCCGCATGCTCCTGCAGCGCGTCCAGCGCCGCCGGGAGCGTTTCGCTCGTGACGCTCAACTCCTCGCGGATCTCCAACGGCGCGGCGCGATGGCTCACGCCCGTGAGCACGATCCGCATCGCCTACGCCTCTCCGCGCAGCAGCGCCGCCCGCAACTTGCGGCGCGCCTCGTCGCTCTTCCCGTCAAGCGCCAGCCGCAGCAACTCCTCGTCCATCGCCTCTTGCCACGCCTCCGGGGACGCGCTCTTGCCCTCCGCGCGCAACTCCGCCCGCACCGCCGCCAAGTCCTCCCCGGCGTCCGCCCATTGGAGGCACCGGCAGAACGGCTCGCCGCCGGCGCCTTGAGCGTCGCGCTCGCCGCCCATCAGTTCGCGCAGTTTGCGGGCGAGCGCGGGGCTCTCCCCGCCGGTGGAGATCGCGACCGCGACCGGCCCGCGCTCAACGACGGACGGCGCGATGAAGCCGCACAGATCCGGCGCGTCCGCGACGTTCAGCAGCGTTTTCTCGCGGAGGGACTCGGCGCGAATCTTGCGCTGCGTTTCCGGGTCGTCCGTCGCCGCGACAGCGATCCACGCGCCGGCGAGGTCGCCCGTCGCGTAGGCGCGACGGATCAGGCGGACGCGCCCCTCGCCGGCCAGACGCTCCAGTTCCGGCGTCGCGTCGGGGCTCACGAGCGTAACGTCCGCGCCCGACGCAAGCAACTGCGCGGCCTTCCGCTCCGCGACGGCCCCGCCGCCGACGACGACCGCCCGCAGCCCGGCGACATTCAGAAACGCAGGATAGTAGCGCGCCAACGTGCCCTCCCATTGCTCAATGGGATTATTCTACGCTACCCCCGCGCGCCGCCACGCGGCGGCTATGCCTGCGGCGCTAGCGGCGCGCGGGATTCCCGCCTACGCGGGCGGTGCGGCAACCCTCACCCGCCGCTGCGCGGCTGCCCTCTCCCAGAAGGAGAGGGCGGGAGCGACGCTCCGCGTCGAGCTGGATTCCCGCCTACGCGGGCAGGGCGGCAACCCTCACCCGCCGCTGCGCGGCTGCCCTCTCCCAGAAGGAGAGGGCGGGATGGCGCTATCGCGCCGACTGGATTCCCGCCTACGCGGGAATGACGGTCTATGGAGCGCGTGCGCGACGGGTTGGGAGTTGCGCCTACGCGGCCAGGGCGGGCTCTTATGAGGTCTCCCTAGTGCACTTCCCTGCCGCCGTTCACTACGATCATCTGCCCGGTGATGAAGCGCGCGTCGTCGCTGAAGAGGAACGCCATTACGCCCGTCAAGTCCTCGGGCACGCCGCGCCGGACGAGCGACGCCTCCGGCTCCGCGACGGCATCGTCCGCGCTCAGCGGCTCCTCCGTGTCCGATGTCGTCGAGCCCGGCGCCACCGTTACGACGTTGATGTTGTGTTGCCCCAACTCCCGCGCCACCGCCCGCGTGATGCCCGTGATCGCCGACTTCGACGCCACGTAGTGCGGATTCATCGCGTTCGGCCCCCGCGCGATCCGCAGCGTGCTCCCCGAACTCACGTTCACGATCGTCCCCGACCCCTGCTCCCGCATATACGGGAACACGGCGCGAACGCCCAAGAACGTCCCGCGGGCGTTCACCGCGAACACGCGGTCCCACGTTTCCATGTCCACGTCCAAGATGGACTTCACTTCCAGGCCGCGCATCATCCCCGCGTTGTTGAGCAGCCCGTCTATGCGCCCGTACTCCGCATGCGTCCGGCGCGCCATCTCCAGCGTCTCCTCTTCGGATGACACGTCGACGCGCATCGGCAGAACCTCCGCCCCCTCGGCGCGGCACAACTCCGCCGTCTTGCCGACGTCCTGCACGTCCGCGACGGTGAGCCGCGCGCCTTCCCGCGCGAACCGGACTGCGTACTGCCGCCCCAAGCCGCCCGCCGCGCCCGTAACGATGATCGCCTTGCCTTCCAACCGCATCGCGTCCCTCCTACTTCGGAACCTCGCGCGTAGTCTACCCGCTTTCGCGGGGAGGCGATGCGTCGCTGTGTTCGGGGAAACGGGGCGCGACGCGCCCCGTCATGGCGCTTGCGCGCCGACTGATTCCCGCCTACGCGGGAATGACGGTTGGTTAGGCAAAGGTCTCCGATGGCGGGAGAGGGACAGGGGCGCGGGTTGACCTGCGCCGCGCCTTCCCCGCCGCAGCCGGGAGGGCGCGGCGCCGGCGCGCTAGCGGGCGAGCGCGGCCTCTTTCGCCTCGTCGGTTTGCCGGGCGCGGCGTTCAATGGCCTCGACCGACGGCATGCCTTGCCGGAGCCGCCATTGCGCTTCCAAGTGGTTGTCATGCCTTCGCCGCGCATGGCATGCCATTGCTCCAAGAGTTTCAGCCGCGCTGCGGGAGCGGGAAGCGTACTACCACGCGGAGCGCCCGCATCAGTCGCTTCGTTGGTTGAGTCCTATGGAGTAGCAACACATGAGGACGACTCCTAACCCCCGCTGTCTCATATGTATGGGGCGAGTCACAGGATTGACGCTCGCCCGGAACCGCGCTAGCCTTAGCTAAGGATAAGCGGGTTGCGAAGAAGGAGGCGCGCGATGGTGCAAGTGAATATGCACGAGGCGAAGGCGCAACTCTCCCGGCTAGGGGAACTGGCCTGCAAGGGAGAGCGCGTCGTGATCGCCAAGAACGGCAAGCCCTACCTCGACCTGGTCCCGCACCAGGAGGAGAAGCGGCGCGAGCCCCGCAAGTTGGGCATACTCAAGGAGCAGGGCTGGCCCGAGCCGGAGTACCGGAAGTTCACGGAGGACGAGTTGCGGGAGATGTTCGGCGAGGACATCATCGGGCCGCCCAGCGAGGACGAGCGGCGGTCGTCATGAGGTTGCTGCTGGATTCCCACGCGCTCCTCTGGACGTTCTGGAACAGCCCGCGGCTCGGAACGTTCGCGCGAGCCGCCGTCCGCAGCCCAGACAACGCGGTGTTCGTGAGCGTCGCGAGCATATGGGAACTCGCCGTCAAGCGAGCGTCGGGCAAGATCGACGCGCCGGGGAACCTCGTAAGCCTGTGCCAAGAGCAATCGTTCGCTTTGCTCGGCATAGAGCCGTTCCACGCGGAGCAAGCGGCGAGTCTGCCGATGCACCACCGCGACCCGTTCGACCGGATGCTGATCGCGCAAGCGCAAGCCGAGGGGCTGATCATCGTCACGGCGGACGCGGCGATCCGGCGTTATGGCGTCCGGACAATGCCGGCGGACGAGTAGCGAGTCGCGGCTGCAGGATAAGCGGCTTGCGAAGAGCAAACAGGAGGCGCGCGATGGTGCAAGTGAATATGCACGAGGCGAAGGCGCAACTCTCCCGGCTGGGGGAGCTGGCCTGCAAGGGAGAGCGCGTCGTGATCGCCAAGAACGGCAAGCCCTACCTCGACATGGTGCCGCACCAGGAGGAGAAGCGGCGCGAGCCCCGCCAACTCGGCGGGTACGAAGGCCAGATCCGGATCGGGCCGGGTTTCGAGTGGTCGGACGAGGAAATCGACGAGTACCTCAACCTCGACGACCCGAACGATCCGCTGAAATGGTAGGCGGCGCGCCGATGCGGTTGCTGCTCGACTCGCACACGCTGCTCTGGAGCCTGAGCGATGTTCCTCGTTTGGGCGAGGTTGCGCGAGAGGCTATCCGCAGCCCGGACAACGAGGTGTTCGTGAGCGCCGTGAGTATGTGGGAACTGGGGACGAAGCGGCGGAAGGGTCAATTGGACGCGCCGGACGACCTCGCCTCCATCGTTGAGCGGCGCGGGTTCACGCCGCTTCCGCTGTCGCTCTTCCATGCGGAGCAGGCCACGCTCTTGCCGATGCACCACCGCGACCCGTTCGACCGGATGCTGGTCGCGCAAGCGCAGCCCGAGGGGCTGGTCATCGTAACGGCGGACGCGGCGATCCTACGTTACGGCGTCCGGACGATGCCGGCGGACGAGTAGCGCGGAGCGGTTACGCGAATGACTCCCACGGCAGCGACGGCTCCGCCGCTAGCGCGACGAACGCTAGCGCGAGGTGCAGCAGCGAGTACTTGTACGCCGCCCGCGTCTCCTTCGCGCCCGCCCCGCGCAGCAGCGGCCACGCCAAGCGCAGCCAGTTCACGCCCAGCAGCGTCCCAACGACGGCGAACGTCCACCCGCCGTAGCCCGCCGCAAGCGGCAACCACGCCATCGCCGTCAGCAGCGCCGCGTACAGCAGAATCTGCGTCGCCGTGTCGCGTTGGCTCGCCACCGCCCCTAGCATCGGCGTCTTCGCGGCGGCGTAGTCCTCGCGCAGCAGCAGCGACAGCGCCCAAAAGTGCGGCGGCGTCCAAAAGAACACGAACGCGAACATATACAGCCCCGCCGGCGTGACCTCCCCCGCGACCGCCGCCGACCCGATGAGCGGCGGAAACGCCCCCGCCGCCCCGCCGATCACGATGTTGTTCCAAGACCGCCGCTTCAGCAGCATCGTGTAGACGAGAACGTAGACGGCGGCGGCGGCGAGCGTCAGCGCGGCGGCGAGCGCGTTCGCCCCGGCCAGCATCAGCGCGCACGCCAGCGCGACGAGCGCAACGCCGATGATCACCGCGCCCCGCGCGCTCATCTGCTCCGACGGCACGGGCCGCGTCCGCGTCCGCCGCATCGCCGCGTCTATGTCGGCGTCTAGCCCCTGGTTGATCGCGTTCGCGCCCGCCGCCGCAAGCGCCCCTGCGGTGACCACCGTCAGCAGGACGACGCCGTCGGGAACGCCGCCCGCCTCCTTCCACGCGCCCGCCGCTCCAGTCACCACGAGCAGCGATATGACGCGCAACTTGGCGAGCGCCGCGACGCGCCGGAGAAAGGCCGTCACCGCGCCTTCCGCCCGATCAGCGCGAAACTCAATTGCGCGGCCACGCCCCACCAAGTCGCCGCCGCAAGCGCCAAGTGCAGCACCCGCAGCGCGTCCGGCAGCCGCAGCCACACCGCGCTCACGCCGACGGCGAACTGCGCGAGCGCGACCAGCGCGACCGCCGCGCTCATTCCATACGCCGCGCCTCCCGTCCTCCGCGCCTGCCACGCCGTCCAGAGAAACGCCAGAACGAGCGCCGTCCCCGCGATCCGATGGACGCTGTGAATCCCGGCCGCCTCCGCGCTGCTCCGCGCGTCGCACAACGGCAGTCCCGGGCACCCCGCGCTCTGCCCCGTTCCCACGATCGCGCCGCCCGCGAGCACGACGAACGCCGTGGCGACGGCGAGCGCCCGCCATCGCTTTACGTTGGGGGGCGGCGCGAGCCGGATGTCCAGCGCCTTCACGCCGCCGCCCGTCAGCAGCGCGAGCGTCAGCAGAGAGAACGCCAAGTGCGCGAGCCGCCACATCCCGTGCAACTCCGTGAGCACCGTGACGCCGCCCAGCGCCGCCTGCGCGAGAATCGCGGCCAGCGCTCCCGCGAGCAATTTCGCCGCCGCGGGATCGCTCCGCCGGGCGCGGAACGCGAAGAAGAACGCAGCGGCGGTCGCAAGCATCGTTATCCCCGCGTAGACGCGGTGGCCGAACTCGATGCCCGTCGCGCCCTCGATCCCCGGAACGAGCGCGCCCTCGCACAGCGGCCACTCCAGGACGCCGCCGCCCTCGCCGCAACCCAAGCCGGAGCCCGACACGCGCACCCACGCGCCGTAGGCGATGAGCCCCAGCGTCAGCGCCGCCGCGATCAGCGCGACCCATCCCGCCCGGCGGGAGTCCGCGCGATGCGTTTCGCGCCCCTCCATCCCTATGTCCCGCTCCGCCGCGCGGCCGTCCGCCTCATCGCCGCGCCCCCCAAGAGACGACGACGAGCAGCGCGATGAGCCCCGCGGGCAATAGCGTCCAAACGACCTCCGCCGCCCGCGACCCGACGACGCTCCGCGCGTAGCCGGGCCGAACGCGCATACGCAAAGCCGCGCCGATGATCGCCGCTTCCGCGAGCGCCATAAGAGAGACGACGATCCAAAATCCTGCGGGTGACGTCATTAGCGTAGCGCGGGGCCGCGCCTCGCGTCCGGAGACGGAGGGGCCGCGCCTCGCTATTCTACCCCATCGCCCGCCCGCCCCGCCAATCGCGAACGGCGCGCCCTACAGAGCCTTGCTAACTCCCCGCGCCCGGTAGATCCCGCGAAAGCCGGAATGACTAGGCGCTTGCGGCGGGAGAGGAGCGGCGCAGTCGCGCCGGACTGGATTCCCGCCTACGCGGGAATGACGGCAGGTTATGCGGGAATGACTAGGCGTTTGCGGCGGGAGAGGAGCGGCGCAGTCGCGCCGGCCTGGATTCCCGCCTACGCGGGCAGGGCGGTAGGTTATGCGGACGGCAGGTTATGCCGGAATGGCGGCAGGTTACGCGGACAGGGCGGTAAGTATGCAAAGACCGCCTACAGCGGCGACGCCACCGGGCCGAACGGAACCTCGATCAGCGTCGGGGCGTCGTCCGAGGCGACGGCGCCGCGGAGCGCGGCCTCGAGCGCGGCGGGGCTCTCCGCGCGGAGGCCGCGCGCGCCGTAAGCCTCGGCGAGTTTCACGAAATCAGGGTTGCGGAGGCGCGCCCCGACCACCCGCCCGTCGAACCGCTCCTCCAAGTCGCGCAGCACGTTCCCGTAGGCGTTGTCGTTGAACACGACGACGACGGCGTTGATCCCGTGCTGAACGGCCGTCGCCAGTTCCTGCGAGTTGAAGAGGAAGCCGCCGTCGCCGGAAATCGCGACGACCGCCCTCTGCGGCTGCGCCGCCTTCGCGCCGATCGCCGTCGGCCAGGCGAAGCCGAGATTGCCAAAATACGAGGAGTTGAGGTACGTCCCCGGACGCTCGACCGGGTAGAAGAGGCGGCTGTAGTAGCCGAGTTGCGTCATTCCCGCGACGAGAATTCCGTCCGGCGGAATCGCGGCGCGGACGGCGCGGAGGTAGGAGTCGAGCGGCTCGATGCGGAGCGCCGGGCCGAACCGCGCCGCGCGCAACTTGTCCAGCATCGCCCGCTTGCTCTCCGCAGGCGCCGTCAAATCCTCAAGGGCGGCGGCGAGTTTTTCGAGCGTCGCCTTCGCGTCGCCGACCACGCCAACTGTGTTGGCGAAGTTGCGGCCAATCTCGTCGGGGTCAATATCGATCTGCGCGACCCGCGCGTCGTGCGTGATCTGCGCGGTTGCGAAGCGCGTGCCGACGGCGAGGAAGACATCGTGGTGCGCGAGATGCGCGCGGAAGTCGTCGGCGCGCGACTTCAGCGAGCCGATGCTGAGATGGTGCGAGTCGGGAATCGCGCCCTTGCCCTCGTGCGTCGTCATCACGGGCGCCTGCAGATGCTCCGCGACGCGGAGGAGCGCGTCCGATGCGCCCGACGAGATGACGCCGCCGCCCGCCCAAACGATAGGCGCCTTCGCGCCGGCGAGAAGCCGCGCCGCCCGCTCGACGTCGGCGTCGGACGCGGCCTCGCGCCGGTAGTCGCCGGGCTCCAGCAGGTCAACGTCGGCGGTTTCCGCCAGCGCCTCCGGCGGCGCCTCGATCTCGACCGGGCGCGGGCGCCCCGTCCGCAGTTCGCGGAACGCCTCTTGGACGACGGAGGGAACGTCGGCGGCGCGGAGCGCGCGGAACGCGGCCTTCGTGATCGGGCGGATCGCGTCCTGCTGATCGTTGACCTCGTGCAGAATTCCGACGTCCTTGCCGATGAGGTCGCGCTGCACCTGCCCGGAGACGACGAGTATGGGCGACGACGCGGCGTAGGCCGTGCCGATCCCGGCGGCGGCGTTCAGCAATCCGGGGCCGGGGACGACCATCGCGGTTCCGGTTCCGCCGCCCGCGCGGGTGAAGCCGTCCGCCATATACGCCGTCGCCTGCTCGTGGCGGACCGTGATGAAGCGCATGCCCGGCTCGTCGAGGATGGGGTCGGCGGCGTGGTACATCTGAACGCCGGGGAGGCCGAAGACGACCTCCGCCCCTTCGCGGCGCATCGATCTGACGAGCGCCTGTCCGCCGGTCATTTGGGGCATAGGGCGGGTTCCTCCTCGCGGAATGCGGCGCGAGTATACACGCCGCTAGGCGCGCCGCGCGCTCGCGCCCCCTAGCGCGGAGCCGACGACGCCCCCCGCGAAGAACCACCCCAGCAGCCCCCCGCCAAGCCCAGCCGCCCACGATACGGGAATCCAACCGAGCCAAGCGACGAGCAACAGAATCCCCATCACCGGCGCGGCGAGCAGCGCGGCCATGAGCAAGCCGAGGAGCAGCGCCTGCCCTTGCGAGCATTCGGCGCGGACGCCCGCCATATAGCCGCCGATCAGGGGCGCGGGCAGCCAAGTGATGAAGTGCAGCACGGGAATGAGCACGAGGCCAAAGGTTATCGCCGCGCCCGCGAGAGCCGCTCTGAACATCTGCGCCGCCTCCGACTATCCTGCGAATTCGCGCCGCCCGCCCGCCGGCGTCTCGGCCAGGCGCTAGGTTAGCAAGCAATTGGAGGGATTCGCAGGATACCTACCATGGGGAACCCTTGCATAACTCCTTGCGTCCAGTAGGTTCCTGCTTTCGCGGGGCAGGCCGGGCGCATACGTCGGAGAGGAGCGGCGCTTCGCGCCGACTGGATTCCCGCCTACGCGGGAATGACGGCAAACCTTACGGATGCGTCAGAGCATCGGCTCGGCGGGGGCGCCGCCGCTCGGCGGGCGGCGCGGGGCGCGGCGAAACGTCGGCGCTCGCGATAGCCCCAGCCGCGGAATGGCGGGCAGGCTCCCGCTCAACAAGTCCTCCACCGCGGCGATCTGCACGCGCGGAAACCGCTGATCAGGGAAATGCCGCGGCTCGTAGAACCCCGCCGACGCCGCCTCCTGCTCCATCGCACGCGTCGGACGCTCCAATGTGATGAACACCGCGAGTTCCGCCCCCTCGCGCTGCCGATCGCTGTTGAGCGCCGCGATCTGGCTGCGCTGCACGTGCCCGCTCTTGACTTGCACGATGATGCGCTTCGGCTTGCCGGAATCGTCGTCAAAGAAGTTGACGTAGCCGTCCACTCCCGCGTCCGCTCCCCTGCGGCGGTCATGCGCGGGGCGCGCGTCAATGAGGCCGAGCGCCCAGTACTCGAACTGGTAGCGCCCGTCGTGCTCGCTCTCCTCGGCTAGGGCGCGCGCGCCGGCGAGGTCTTCGGGAACGCCGACCACGTCGTAGGGGGAGAGGCGCTCGCCGAAGGCGTCGTGGAGTCGGTACTTCATCAGAGAGACGGCGAGGTGAGTGATGTCCACGCCGATCCATCGGCGGTTGAGGCGCTCGGCGACGGCGATGGCGGTTCCGCATCCGCAGAACGGGTCGAGCACGACGTCGCCTTCGTTGCTGGACGAAAGAATGATGCGATCGAGGAGCGCCTCCGGCTTCTGGGTGGGGTAGCCGATCCGCTCGCGGGCTTGGGAGTTGATGGGCTTGACGTCGGTCCAAACGTTTTGGAGCGGCATCCCGGGCATCTCGTCGAGATAGCGTATGTACTCCGGAGTCCCGTTGCGCGTGTAGCGCAGCCGGCCTTGATCGTGCAGTTCCTGCATACGGGATTTCGGGTAGCGCCAAATGTTGGCTACGCCGTTCCACTCGTACTCGTAGCCGCCGCCCGACAGCCCGCGCGCGGTTACGTCGCTCGTCCGATAGCGTCTGCCGTCCTCCGTCTCCCTGCGGTAGTGCGATTCGACATAGTCCTCGTCGTAGGGCTGGTGGGAGGGGTTCCAAACGCCTCCCCCGTCTTTGACGTAGAAGAGGATGTTGTCGTAGACCCTGCCGAGAGTACTCGCGTCGCTGTGGGCGGACGTTCGCTTCCAGATGATCGCGCTCCGAAAATTCAGCACGCCGAACGCGGAGTCCATCAGGAGGCGGAGGTAGTGGCCCGCCGTCGGGTCGCAGTGGAGGTAGACGCTGCCGCCCGGCTTCAGGACGCGATGCAACTCCACGACGCGACTGGCCATCATTACGAGGTAGGCCATCATGTCGTTGCGCCCGAGGAACCCCCGCATCGCCGCGAGCAGGTCGGCGACGCTGCGCGGGCCGGACGTCACGACGTCTTGGTAGGCGGCCTCCGCCTCGATGCTCCAATGCCACGTGTCGTCGAACGCCTTGATCTGCGCCGACGACAGCTCGCCTCCCGCCTCGCGGAAGAGCACGTTGTAGGTCGCGTTCGAGTTGAACGGCGGGTCGAGGTAGATGAGATCAACGCTCTCATCCGGCACATGCTCGCGCAGGATCTGCAGGTTGTCCCCGAAGAAGAGTTTGTTGCGCCAGTCGGCCATAAGGAGAATAGTAGCAGGCGCGGCGGCGGGAGGGTAAGGGGAGGATGGCGCCCTAGCCGCCCGCGAGTCCCGCGAGTTTGGTCATAGCAGGCCGAACTGCGCCCGCGGCTGTTGGATTTGGGCCGGCGCGCGCGGAGCGCGGCGGAAGGTTGGGGGACGCGATAGCCCCAGCCGCGGGATGGCGGGAAGGCTCCCGCTCAGCAAGTCCTCCACCGCCGAAATCTGCACGCGCGGAAACCGCTGATCAGGAAAGTGCCGCGGCTCGTAGAACCCCGCCGACGCCGCCTCCTGCTCCATCGCCCGCGTCGGACGCTCCAGCGTGATGAACACGGCGAGTTCCGCCCCCTCGCGCTGCCGATCGCTGTTAAGCGCCGCGATCTGGCTGCGCTGCACGTGCCCGCTTTTCACCTGCACGATGATGCGCTTCGGCTTGCCGGAATCGTCGTCGAAAAAGTTGACGTAGCCGTCCACGCCCGCGTCGGCACCTCTGCGCCGGTCATGCGCCGGACGCGCGTCTATGAGTCCGAGCGCCCAATACTCGAACTGATAGCGCCCGTCAGGCTCGCTCTCTTCCGCGAGGGCGCGGGCGCCGGCGAGGTCTTCGGGAACGCCGACCACGTCGTAAGGGGAGAGGCGCTCGCCGAAGGCGTCGTGGAGGCGGTATTTCATCAGGGAGACGGCGAGGTGGGTGACGTCGATACCGATCCATCGTCGGTTGAGGCGCTCGGCGACGGCGATGGCGGTTCCGCATCCGCAGAACGGGTCGAGCACGACGTCGCCTTCGTTGCTGGACGCGGCGATGATGCGCTCGAGCAGCGCCTCCGGCTTCTGCGTGGGGTAGCCGAGCCGCTCATTTCCGATATGCATCGCATCGGGAATATCGAACCACGTGTCCCCGACTAACGCATCGTCAACGACGTTGCCGTCGGGGCGCTCCTCCAAGAAGTACTTGATGCGAACGGCGCCGGTGCGGGTGCGGTAAATCCGCCCTTCCGCATCGAGCCTCCGAACCGACTCGTCCGTATAGTTGCCTCTGGGAGCGGTTTTGAACCATCGGCCTTGCTCGTCTTGCCGCAAACCGATTCGCCTAGCCTCGTCGGGAGCGTAGGCGCGCTTGGCGTACTGCCTCTCGAAGCGATGGCCTTTCGCGCTCTTTGAGTAGAAGAGCAACACGTCGTGGTTCCTGGGGAATTGCGCCGCGACGGCCTTGCCACCGCGCCCTCCGTAATGCCAAACCAACTCGTTGCGGAACCCCTCCTTGCCGAACACGGCGTCCATCAGCAGCCTGAGGTGATGGCTGGCGGTGGGATCGCAATGGAGGTAGATGCTGCCGCTCGGCTTGAGGACGCGATGCAACTCCACGACGCGACTGGCCATCATCACGAGGTAGGCCATCATATCGTTGCGCCCGAGGAATCCGCGCATCGCCGCGAGCAGGTCGGCGACGCTGCGCGGGCCGGAGGTAACGACGTCTTGGTAGGCGGCCTCCGCCTCGATGCTCCAATGCCACGTGTCGTCGAACGCCTTGATCTGCGCCGACGACAGTTCGCCGCCCGCCTCGCGGAAGAGCACGTTGTAGGTCGCGTTCGAGTTGAACGGCGGGTCGAGGTAGATGAGGTCGACGCTCTCGTCCGCGACATGCTCGCGCAGGATCGGCAGGTTGTCCCCGAAGAAGAGTTTGTTGCGCCAGTCGGCCATAGGGAGACATGGTAGCAGAGGCGGCGGGGGGAGGGTAAGGGGCGAATGGCGCCCTACAATGAGCGCCTATGCGCGAACCACCCGGCGCAAGCTCCATCCCCGCCCTCTCCTTCCGGGAGAGGGCAGCCGCGTAGCGGCGCGCGCCCCCTTGCCCCCCAACCCCATCCCATGCTATCCTCCCCGCAATGACCACCCCCGACGCAGACCCCACAACCCATAGCGACGCGCCCGCTTACGACCCGCTGCCGCAGCAGGAGGCGATCTTCCGCCCAGCCGTCCGCTTCGGCAACGTTCCCGTCGTCCGCGCTCCCCTCGGATGGGACGCCAGGCGAACGGGCTTCCGCAACCACTACCCCTTCATCAGCCTGCCGCTCCAAACCTCCGAGCGCGTCGGATTCGGCGCCCCCGAACTCGAGCCCAACCGCCTCATCTGGGGCGACTGCCTCCACGTGATGCGCCAACTCCCCAGCGAAAGCATCGACCTCATCTACATCGACCCGCCCTTCTTCTCAGGCCGGGACTACAACGTCATATGGGGCGACGACAACGAACTCCGCTCCTTCTCCGACGTCTGGCAGGGCGGACTCGACGGCTACCTCATCTGGCTCAACGCCCGCCTCTACGAAATGAAACGCCTCCTCAGGCCGACCGGCTCCATCTACGTCCATTGCGACTGGCACGCCAGCCACTACATCAAAATCGAAATGGACAAGATCTTCGGCTACGAGAACTTCCGCAATGAAATTGCTTGGTCTTATTCGGGTGGCGCA
Organism: Dehalococcoidia bacterium; assembly: GCA_965242755.1. Taxonomy (GTDB): domain Bacteria; phylum Chloroflexota; class Dehalococcoidia; order Lucifugimonadales; family Australimonadaceae; genus Bin16. The sequence goes on from OZ251500.1 coordinate 988,000, forward strand.
ACTCCCCGACGAGACTTCCCGCGTAAGCATGACGTGATCCTTCGCTACACTAAGGGAACAGATTGGGTTTTCAATAGAGAGTACAAGTCCTACAAAGAGAATACACAGCAAGTGGGTAAGCACAGCACGTTGAGTGGTGGATTAGATATTGATCTAGACAGAGGGACACCCGTGACAGACAGCTGGAATGACATACGCACGGTTACCGGTTGGAACCCTGAGCGAATAGGCTACCCTACGCAGAAACCCGAAGCCTTGTTGGAGCGCATTATCAAGGCATCGTCCAACGAAGGCGATACTGTTGCCGATTTCTTCATCGGCGGCGGGACGACCGCGGCAGTCGCGCAGCGGCTCGGCAGGCGGTTCATCGCGTGCGATCAGTCACGCGTCGCCGTCGCGGTGACGGCCGAGCGACTGAAGCAGGCCGCGCAGGGGCGACTCAACGAGGAGCAGTACCCGGACTGCGCCATTGAGCAGTGGGGCATCTACGAGGCGCACCGCCTCGCCGACGCCTCGACGGAGGAGTTCCGCGCGTTTGTGCTGGAGTGCTACGATGCCCGGGTTCCCAGCGCCGACGAGGGCATTCACGGCTACAAGGGCGCGCAGGCTCGCGTGCCTGTCTGGGTCGGGTCGCCGTCGCTTGCCGCAACAGTGACCGTGGAGGATGTCGACGCTTTCGCGCAGTCCATTTCCCGGTTGCCCCGCTACCAGAGCGACGAAGGTCTGCGCGACGGGATTATGCTCGCGTGGGGATTCACGCCCGACGCTTTGAACGCCGCGGAGGAACTGCGCGGGCGCGGCGCCGCCGAAATCGCGTTCGTCCGCCTCGAGCAAGTCCGCATAGACTCGCCTGCCTTCCGCCGGCATATCGCCTCGCAGTCCACCGAACGCGGCGACTACTCCAATTTCCTCACGTTCGTCCAGCCCCCTGCCGTCTCATTCGCCTGCCGCCAACTCAGGCCGTTGCGCTACGCATTCGACGCGAGCGACACGCAGGCGTACAACCCCGACGCCCAGATCATCAGCGTGCAGTGGGATTTCGCGTATGATGGTCGGACGTTCCGCGCCGAGCGGCGCCCTTGGGCCGACCGCGCGAAACCGGCGGCGGAGCATGCGTTCCCCCGCGCCGGAACCTACAATGTCGCCTGCAAAGCGCAAGACGACAAGGGCGGCGAGGGCATGAAGGTCGTCAAACTGGAGGTCAGTTAGCGCAATGCAGAACGCTCTTCTCCCCCACGAATCCGACTTCAAAGCCTGGGTGGACAGCCACTTCCTGCCGTCGCAAGACGCGACGCAAACCTACCTCGCCTTCCTCGCCGACCCGGAGACGGAGGTCGAGCCGAAGGCGGGCGGCCTCTGGACGCATCAGTGGAAAGCGTTGCTGCGCGTCGTCTACGCCCGCGAGGTCTTGAACCGCGATTTCTGGGGGGACGGCCTGCTGCTGAACATCGTCACGGGCGGCGGCAAGACGGCGCTCATCGCCGCGACGATGGTCTGGCTGCGCCGCGCCTACGACGTGCAGCGCTTCCTCATCCTCTGCCCCAACCTCATCGTGCGCGACCGCCTCGAGTCCGACTTCCGCAACGGCAAGGTGTTCAACGACCGCGGCCTGATTCCGCCGGACGCGCCGTTCGGGCCGGAAGCGTTCGCGCTCACCACGCTCGGCGGGTCGTCGAGCGCGTCCACGCAAAACCTGTTCGGCGCGAAGGTCGTGCTCGCCAACATTCACCAGTTCTACCGCGGCTCCAAAACCGGGCAGGACAACCTCTGGGCGCTCTTCGGCGCGCAGCGAACGCCGTTCGGCATCTTCAACGACGAGGCGCACAACACCCCCGCCGACGAGTACGAGCGCACGCTTACCGACCTGCAAAGCCAAGACGGCTTCGCCTTCCGCCTCGACACCACCGCCACGCCCGACCGCGCCGACGGCAAGCCCGTCGACAGCCGGATGATCTACGAGTACGACATCCCGGAAGCGTTGCATGACGACATTATCGCCAAGCCCGTCGTCTATCAGCCCAACATCGAAACCGTCGAGTTGACCTACACCAATGCGGATACCGGCGAGAAGCGGAGCGTTGAAGAGATCGATTGGGACGAAGTTGACCGAGCGGGGCTCAGCGCAACCCAATGGGTGACCGACCCGAAGCCGATGAGCCAGCAGATCAGCATCGCGTTGCAGCGGCTGAAAGAGGCGAAACGCTACGCGAACGGGCGCTACCGCCCCATCCTCTTCGTCGTCGCCGTCTGCAAAGCCGACGCCCGCGCCGCCAAAGCGATGCTGGAGGACGAATTCAAACTCCGCGCCCTCATCGTCACCGAGGACGAAGAGGCCAAAGCGCGCCTCGCCGCCGCCAACATCGGCGACGGCGACCAGTACGACGCCGTCGTCAGCGTCGCGATGCTCCGCGAGGGCTGGGACGTGCCGGAAGTCGCCGTCATTCTCCTCCTCCGCAAGTTCAGCAGCGCGGTCTACGGCCCGCAGGTCGTCGGGCGCGGACTCCGCCGCGTCCGACGACACGATATCAAACCCGACGAGACCCAAGTCTGCGCCGTCGTTGACCATCCCAAACTCGATCACGAGTGGCTCTGGACGCTCCTCCATGCCCGCGTGCGGACCGAGGTCGGCGTGCAACAGGAATTCGACGAGATCAAAGAGCGCGGCGAGCCTCCTCCCAGACAACGGATCGTCAACCCTGACCTGATCATCGCTATCCCTGAGCCGGAAGAGGACGAGTCGCAGGTCCTCCGTCCGTCCACGGTGCCTTCCTCCCTCAAGCCGTCCCCCGACTGGTTGCAACTCTTAGACGCGCTGGAGTTCGACGAGCGCGAAGTGGAGATCACCGACGTCAACCTCTCCGGGGTGACCGGACGGGAATTGGCGCCTGGAGGCTGGACGCGCCACGTGGGAGCCCCGCCTGCGATAGATGCCGCGGCAATAGCGAGCCTTCCGCCCGATGAGTTGCGGGAGAAGGTGCGCGAGCGTCTGCGGGCGATAGGAGAGCACGCCACCGTCGGGGCAGGCTACGCAATGCTGATGCGGAGACACGTGGACAGGCCGCTGCGCGAGTTCGTGGAGCGTCGCTTCCTTGACGGCGAGGCCCTGGCGTTCGCGGAGGAGCCCGCCCTGCGCCGCGCCGCCGCCCGCCTCAACCAACTCGAAGCGCTCCTTGACGGACGCACCGACATCATCGGAGGCATGGTCGAATATGTCCGGGATTGAGCGCGGCAACTACGACGGCCCCAAGAAGAGCGCGTGGAACTTCGAGGTCTACGACTCCGGCCAGGAGCGGCTGATGATGGAGCGCCTCGACGCCGACCCGTCCGTCCGCAAGTGGACGAAGCGGCACGGCATAGCCGTCCCCTGGGTGGACTCCGCGCATCGCCGGCACGCCTACCGCCCCGACTTCCTCGTCGAGTACGCGGACGGCTCGAAGGCGCTCATTGAGGTCAAGGGCGCGAACTACGTGGATTCGCAGGCCGTGCAGCGCAAGCGCATGGCCGCCGAGCGCTGGTGCGAGCGCCGGGGCATGGCCTACTCCATCGAAACCATCGCCTAGCGCGCGCGCCTGCTCGGGATTGCGCCCCCCCACGCTGTCACGCTATCACCCCGCGCCCCCGTACAATACGCGGCGCTATGCCCGACGACGCCCCCGCCGGCTCCGAGGCGGACTCCGACGCCCTCCGCCGCTTGCTCGACGCGAGTTTCGTCATCCGCGTCTCCCATACGGGGCGGCGGAGCGGCCTGCCTCGCATGCTCGAGACGACGTTCTCGTGGGACGGCGCGGACAAGATCCAACTCTCCGGCTACCCGGGCAAGCGCGATTGGGTCGCCAATATGAGCGCGAATCCCCGCGTGACCGTCTACACCGTCGAGGGCGCCCCCCGGCTCGCCGTTCCGGCGCGGGCCCGCGTGATCCGCTCACGGGAGGAGCGGACGCCGCGCCTCATCGCCTACGTCCGTCGGTGGCTGCGCCTCCCCGGCGGGCAGCGCGCCGTCATTCGCTGGGCGCTCCGCGCCGCGACGCTGAACCGCGCGCTCGGCCTCCCGTGGTGGGGCCCCTTCTACTGCGTCCGCCGGATCTTCGACGCGATGCCGTGCGTCGAACTCACGCTTGACGGCCCGCCCGTCCGCCGGAGCGCGCCGCCCCCGCCGCCGACGCTTCCCCGGCGCGGCGGCGGCTGATTGACCTCTTGCCCCGCCGTCCCGCCATTGACATCGGGGACGCGCCGCATTAGAGTAAGGGGCGGCTAGGCCGCCGCGACCCCGCGACAAGCAGGGACGAGCGAGGCGGCCGGCTTACTTGGAACGTGGGAGCATACAGCGCATGAGCGCCCCCGTAGGCTTTTACCTGCCCCCGAGCGCGACGCCGAAACTCGAACGGCTGGTGGACAGCATCGAGGCCAGCCCCGGCCAACTCCTCGACCCCGCCGAACTCCGCGAGGCGTGCGACCGCCTGGACGTCCGCGGCGTCGCGGAGCGCCTCCCCGAGGGCCTGACCTCCGAAGACCTCGTCGGCATCCTCAAACTGGCGATGCTCACGGAGTGCGCCACCGACTCCTACTCCGCCGTCTTTATGGACGGCGCCCAGCGCTTCGACTCCCCATGGCTCGCGCGCTTCAACCAGCGCGTCTGGACGCCGGACGAGCACACGCACTACACCCCCTACAAACTGATGCTGCAGTCGCTCGGCTACTCCGAAGAGCAACTCGACCGCGAGATGCTCGAGGTGCAGAGCAGCCAGTACGAGCACTGCTGCGGGCGCAACCCCGCCGAACTCACCACCTACGGCATCATCCAGGAGTACCTGACCGACAACTGGCACGGGATGATCAGCCACCTCCTCAAGCCCGGCGCGCCCTACGCCGCCAAGTGCTCGGCGATGGTCAAGCGCCGCGAGACGCTCCACACGACCTGGTACCGCGAGATGACCGCGATCCAAGTCGAGGAGAACCCCGAAATGATCGGGATGGTGGCGGACACGATCCAATCGTTCCAGATGCCCGGCACGCGCCTCGTGCCGGAGTTGGGCGCCCGCTCCCTCGAGTGGATGAGCAAGGCGAACGTCGACTTCGCCCGCATCGCCCGCGACTTCGTCCGCAACTTCCAGCAGGTCGCGGGCAACGTGAAGCGCGCCGGCCAAATGTTCGTTGACCTCGCGGCGCGGCGAGGCATGAGCGTCGGCCCCATTCCGCTCTCCGCCGCCCGCAGCGTCCTCAACAAGATCGGCGGCCCCGGCTACGGGCTCGTCGGAGAGGCCGTGCTGGACAAGTTCGGCATTCCGCGCCCGTCGTCCGTCAGCCAAACCGGCCCCGTGAGCCTTCCGCCGCGGATGTACGACGCCTTCCGCTCGCGCCTCCGCGGCATGATCGCGCAGCGCGTGGAAGTGACCTCCATCATCGGCGAGGTCTAGGCGCCATCCCCTCTCCGCGCTCGCTCCTCCGCCCTCCCGTCCGCGCCGCGAAAGCGCTCGCCGCGCCCGCCGCCGACCTGATCGCCGAGCGCCTCTTCCTCGCCGCCGTCTCCAACATCCGAACCGGCCGCCTCCGCCTCGAGACGCCCGACGGCGAAAGCCGCGAATTCGACTCCGGATCGCCCGGCCCCGACGCCGTTCTGCAAGTGCGCGACCGCTCCTTCTACCGGCGCGTCGTCGCGGGCGGCGAGATCGGCTTCGGCGAGGCCTACCAGGACGGCCTGTGCGACTCCCCCGACCTTGCGCGGCTGCTGATGCTCGCCATCTTGAACCGGCGGGCGGTCGACCTCAACCGCGGCCCGATGCGGCTCCTCTCCAAGCGCGCCAACCTCCGCTTGCACCGCTCCCGCGCCAACACGAAGGAGCAGAGCAAGGACAACATCCACGCGCACTACGACTTGGGCAACGAGTTCTTCGCGCTGTTCCTCGACGAGACGCTCGCCTACTCCAGCGCCGTCTTCGCCTACGAAGGCCAGCCGCTCGCCGACGCTCAGCGCAACAAGTACCGCCGCATGTGCGAGTTCGCCCGCATCGAGCCCGGCGACCACGCGCTCGAGATCGGCGGCGGTTGGGGCGGATTCGCGATCTACGCCGCGCAAGAGCGCGGCTGCCGCGTCACCGCGATCACCATCTCGCAAGAGCAGTTCGACCTCGCGTCCAAGCGCGTCGCGGAGGCCGGGCTCGACGGCCTCGTGGACGTCCGCCTGATGGACTACCGCGACGTCGAGGGGGAGTTCGACGCCATCGTCTCCATAGAAATGTTCGAGGCGGTCGGCGCGGAGTACTTCGAAACGTTCTTCCATAAGTGCGCCTCGCTCCTGAAGCCGGGGGGCAACCTGGCGATGCAGGTCATCACCGTCCCCGACCGCAACTTCGCCGCGCAGAAGAGCGGCGTGAACTGGATCCAGAAGCACATCTTCCCCGGCGGCGTCCTCCCCTCGCTCGCAGAAATGGAGCGCGCCAACGCGGGCACGGGGCTCGTCGTCGCCTCGCTCGACCACATCGGACGGGATTACGCGACGACGCTCCGGCAATGGCGCGAGGCGTTCCTGCAGCGCTTGGACGACGTCCGCCGGCAAGGCTACGACGAGCGCTTCATCCGCACGTGGACGTACTACCTAGCCGCCTGCGAAGCCGGCTTCCTAACCAACGCAACCGACGACATCCAAATCGCCTTCGAGAAACCGGTGCCGCCCACCGGCTGACCCCGGCGCGACGGTAGGACGCGGCGCCCGGGTCGAGAGGGCAAGGAACCTCCCCGCCCTTGTTATACTCAATAGCCAATCGAAGCCTCGATTCGTTATCCGCGCTCCCGCGGCGGGGCGCGATTAGGCGGCGCAATGATCCCCAAGGACGCGAAACCGAAACTGCGGAACGCGGCGCTCGCAGGAACGCTCGTCAGTTTTCCGCTGCTGTACCTCGGGCCGGTGACGCTGGAGAGCCCCGCCGTGACGCTCGCCGGCCTCGCCGTCGCGGGAGCGACCGCCGTCCTCGCTTGGCTGGCCTTCTAGGAGCGCGAATGACGCCGCAGCCCGCTCATACGCCGCAGCCCGCCCATACGCCGCAGCGCCAGTTCGGACGCCTCGCCGCCGCCTACCGCGACAGCAAGACGCACGCCCGCGGCGGCGCGCTCGTCTCCGCCGACGCGCTACTCAGCCCAGGCCGGCGCTACGGCGTCGCGGTCGACGTCGGCGCGGGCCCCGGCTTCTCCGCGTTCGCCGTCGCCGGGCGGTGCGGCCGCGTGATCGCGACCGACGTCACGCCGGAGATGCTGGAGCAGGCGCGGTCGCTCATGGAGGAGCGCGGCGCGCCCCAAACCGAACTGGCACTCGCCGCCGCCGAAGCGCTCCCCTTCCGCGACGGCTCCGTCGACCTCGTCGTCTGCCGCACCGCCGCGCACCACTTCTCGGACGCGGACGCATGGCTCGCGGAGGCCGCCCGCATCCTCTCGACGGACGGCGAACTGATCCTGATCGACACCGTCTCGCCGGACGATCCGGAAGCCGCGGCGTGGATGCATGCCATCGAGGTATGGCGCGATCCCTCCCATTCGCGTAACCTGTCCGCCAGCGATTGGACGGACGCCGCGCGCCGCGCCGGGCTCCGCGTCGTCGAAACCGCCCTTTCCCGCGTGGATCTGGAGTATCCGGACTGGACGGAACGGGCGGGAATGTTGGAAGATGAGGCCGCCCGGCTCGGACGCGCGCTCGCGGATGCGCCCCCGCCGGCGAGGGAAGCGTTTGGAATTGCGCCGGAAGAGGGCGGCGCCGTCCGCTTCTTTTGGCCTATACTTGCAATGAAGGCCGTGAAACCGTAGCGGCGCCGCGCAAGGCGGAGCCGGACAAGGAGGGAACGCATGACGACAGCCGCATCAAAGAGAACCGTGCCAGTCAACGGAGTGTTTTTCGTCATCGCCGACAGCCGCGAATGGACGGAGTCGGTGGTCAACGCCGCTCTACAGAGCAGGCCCAAGATTGCCAAGGGCGTGCGGGACGCGCTGAACGCCGCAATCGACAACGAGCCCCGCATATCGGTGGACGGCTTTCGCAAGTCGAGCCTCGCCCCCGCCGCGCGCCTCGTCGGGCCGATCTGCGGCGCCCTCGCCCGAGGCAACGACAAACTGGGGTCGGTCGTCCTCAGAGTCTGGACGGACTCCAACGACGCCCTCGCCGACGCCGTCCGCGCCCACCTCCAAGAACAGGACATCGCCGACGAATACGATCCCAGGCGCGAAGCGTTCGAGTCCATTTGGTCAATGTCCCGGTGCATGGAGGAGCGGGACGCCATTGTGGAGAAGAACGCCGACGCGGAGTTCGACAAGGACGACGTCGCGCTGATGCTCTGCCTGATCGCCGGCAAGTTCCCCGAATCCGAAACGCGCATCCACTCCCCCCTCTTCGCCGAATGGCTCGACAAACTGAGCAGCCTCCCGTCGGACGCGCCCGAATGGGAAGAGTGCACCAAGTTCCTCCTCGCCGCCTACGCCATCACCCAGAAAACCGTCGACAACCGCAACAAGGAGCAGCGGGCGCGCCTCAGCGAGCGCATCGAAGAGATCCTCGAGGAGTTCACGGAGGAAACCCAATACCTCGACGTGGACGTCAGTTCGTGGGTGGAGGACGCCTCCGCCAAGACGGACATCCTAGGGGAAGCGGCGGACTTGGCGGGGCGGCTCAACGCCGCTATCAAAGCCTACAGCGCCGTTCGTCCCCAGGCGCCGACCCGCGGCGAGGAACTGGAGCGCGCCGAAAAGCGCAAAGAGTACGAAGCCGACATCCTCCGCCTCGTGGAAGAGTGGCGCGACCTGATGAACACGCCCGACCGCCCGGCGCTCCCCGGCCTCGGCCCGGACGACCGGGACGAAGACGAAGACAAGGGCGGCGCGTCCTCCGAAGCCTACGCCGCGCTGGAGTCCGAGAAGAACGACCTCGCCGCCGAGACCGCCCGCATCAAGCAGACGCTCGACGCGCTCCGCCAGGCGCAGGAGAAACTGCGCGCCGAAAAAGACGACCTCGCCGCCGAGAACGCCCGCGTCTCCCAAGCCCGCGACACCCTCCAAATCTCCTACGACAAGTTGCGGACGGAGAAGGAGACCCAGAGCGACGAGATCAGCGACCTCAAGCAGGAACTCTACGAGAGCCGCCAGCGCGAGGAGTCGTGGCGCGAAACCGCCGTCGCGATGCAGGCGCAGGGCGAAGAGGAGGAACTGCCGCCGATCAACAGCGTCCGCGACGCCATCGCCGCCGCGGAGGCGCGCTTCCCCGACCAGTTGGTGTTCGCCCTGAACTCCAAGTCCAACGAGGACACCGCCTTCCAGCGCCCCATCGAGGTCTACGACGCCCTCGCGTGGCTCGCCACCGAGTACCACCCCATCCGCGCCAACCCCACCGGCTCCGACCCCGACCTCGACATCCTCCTCAGGGAGGCGTGCTCCGGCTGGGCCTACGTCCCCCATCAGTCCTACGTGACGATGGGCATGTACCCCGAGTGGTACAAGGCGGAGCACAACGGCTCCACCTACGAACTCACGCAGCACCTCCGCAAAGGCACCAGCGGCAACCCCCAGTACTCCATCCGCATGGCGTTCGCGTGGGACAGCGACCTCAAAAAGGTGATTATGGGCTACATCGGCCCGCACCAGCGCAACCAGGCGAGTTAGCGCAGGAGCGCCCATGCCGCCCTGCCCGCGTAGGCGGGAATCCAGTCGGCGCGCAAGCGCCTCCTTCTGGGAGAGGGCAGCCGCGTAGCGGCGGGCGAGGGTTGCGCCCTGCCCGCGCAAGCGGGAATCCAGTCGGCGCGAAAAGCGCCGCCCACGCCCTCTCCTTCTGGGAGAGGGCAGCCGCGAAGCGGCGGGTGAGGGTTGCGCCCCGCCCTGACCGCGAAACCGGGAACCTACTGGCCGCCGGAAGTTACGCAACCGCTCGCCTAGCGGCGCGCCCTGAACGCGGCCGCTCGCTCTGTTCGCGCGTCGGCCCGTTCCCAGTAGCGCCTGTTCCTGTTGTTTCGCGGAGGCGGAGGAGCGTCGCGGGGCAACTCGCGGTTGGCCTTCTTGAGAAGAGCCAGCAGTTCGGCGCCGTCCTTGCGCCGAATCTTGATCTCCTCCATATCGTACCCATCGGCGTAGAAATTGACGTGCAGGTTGTTCACGCTGTCGAACAACAGCCGGATTCTGTCGTCGCGCATCAGGTTAGCGATATGCCCGATGATGACCCCGGCGTCCGCGTGCGCCGCATACGGCCAGTCGCGCGGCGCGGCGACCGTCTTCAAGGCATGGGCGACCGCCCCCCAGACCTTCTCGGAGGCTTGCAGCCTGTCGCCGTTCTTCACCATCAAGCCGGAATGCTTGTAGAGAGCGTCCCGATGCTTGCCGTGCGAGGTGATCGGCTGCTCGACGTCGCCTATCTCAACAGCCCTCACGGCGTCTCGCGTTCCTTCGACCATCCTGCGCCTCCTCCTAATCAGAATACCACGAAAAGCGGCAATGAATTGCGTAATCTATGGCCTTATCCGTTGCGGCCGGGCCCGTCGGCAGAGAACGTGCAACTCCGCGCTGACGTAGATTCCTCTTTCGCGGGAACTACCCCTGCCGCCATTCCCGCGCAAGCGGGAATCCAGTCGGCGCGAAAAGCGCCGCCCACGCCCTCTCCTTCTGGAGACCTTTGCATAACTCCTCTGCCCCAGTAGGTTCCCGCTTTCGCGGGAATGACGTGGCGCTTACGTAGGAGAGGAGCGGCGCTCCGCGCCGCCTGGATTCCCGCCTACGCGGGAATGACGGTAGGTTATGCAAAGGTCTCTTCTGGGAGAGGGCAGCCGCGTAGCGGCGGGTGAGGGTTGCCGCCCACGCCCTCTCCTTCTGGAGATCTTTGCATAACTTCTCTGCTCCAGTAGGTTCCCGCTTTCGCGGGAATGACGGGGCGCTTACGTAGGAGAGGAGCGGCGCTGCGCGCCGCCTGGATTCCCGCCTACGCGGGAATGACGGTAGGTTATGCAAAGGTCTCCTCTGGGAGAGGGCAGCCGCGTAGCGGCGGGTGAGGGTTGCCTGCGCAGCGGCGCGCGCGGCCCGTCGCGCTACGAGCGCGTAGGGAGCGCGACGACGGCCTCCCCGGTCGTCGTTCGGACGCCGGCGCCGTTCTCGATCCAGATTTCGCAGCGCGCCGTCCCCGCCGCCTCGTCCTTCTCCTTGACGACGCCCCGGCAGGCGAGCGCGTCGCCCGGAACGTCCATCTCGCGGTAGCGGACGGACAGAGAGAGCAGCCGCCCTTCCGGGCCCGCCCAGTCGGTCATCAACTGGCCGAGGAAGGCGCTCTTCAGCGCGCCGTGCAGGATCACGCCCGGAAGCCCCTGCGCGTTGGCGAAATCCTTGTCGTAGTGGATCTCGTAGAAGTCGCCGGACGCGCCGGCGTACATCGCGAGTTGCCGCGTCGTGGGGCGCTTGGTCAGCGGCGGAATCTCCGCGCCGACGGCGACGTCGTTCAGGTAGGGCTGGGCGCTCATAGGGCGGGCATCCTGATGATGGTGTTGCGCTGCGTCGCGGCGAGTTCCCCGCGCTGGTTCGCGTAGCGCGTGAGGTAGGTTGCGATGAGCATCGGCCCCATGCGCCCCTCGCGCTCGGCGAGCGACTCCATTTGCGTGACGAACGTGATCACGTCGCCCGGCCGAACCGGCTCGCCGTAGGTCCAATCGCTGCCGCCGTCGAGCGCGCGCGGCGCGGTCTCGCCGTCGGGCAACGGAGGGATGGCGCGCCCGACGCTTCGCAGGAACGTGGGCGGCGCGACGTCCGGGTACGCGGGGTTGGCGTCGCCGATGGCGGCGGCGAACCGCTCGACGGCGCCCCGCTCGACGAGGGCGGACTGCGGCTCGCCGTCTTTCCCGACGGCGGCCTGCATCGCGGGCGTGAGGATCGAAGCCATTGCGCGCGCTCCGTCCGCCCCTAGAAGCCGCCGACGTCGGCGGCGCCGGGCGGCGGCGCGTAGTCGGTGTACGCCCACTCCGGCATCGTGCTCTCCAGCCCCTCCAGGCCGATCATCCGCTCGAACTCTCGCCGGATCGCCGGATCCTGGTCGGGATAAGCGATGGCGTTGCCGCCGTCGCGCGTGTCCTGCGCGCCGCCGTCGCGGGCGTCGGAGCCCGGCGCCGCCGAGCGACGCATCCCCGGCCCATAGGGGCCGTCGAAGATGAGGAAGCGAATGCCGTTCGGCGAGGTTCCGAAGTGCTGATGGAACCAGTCGCCCGTCATCGGCGCCGCGCTGATCATCCCGACGGGCTCGTAATCCTGGCGCTTCACGTCGCCGCCGAGCCCGGCGTCGAACGGGCGCTCGCCCAGCCGGTCGGGCCACGTGATGCTGTAGCCCTTGCCTCGGATGCAGACGAGGATCGCGCCGGACGAGTGCTTGTGCGCCTTGGAGTACTGCCCCGTTTCGTACTGGCCGATCTTCATGTAGAAGTTGGCGCCGGCCATGTGGGGCTCGACGCGGCGGTAGGAGAACGACCGGCGGTTGTCGCGCGGCAGATGGCAGTTCACGATGTCGGGGATGATGTTCGTGCGGCGCATCGCGAGGCCGCGGACGGGGTCGGCGTGGATATCCTCGACGGGCTTGAAGTAGTCGTCCTCCGCGTCGAAGAGGTCGGTGAACTCGTAGGGGCTGTTGAGGACGAACTCGCCGTTGCGGACGAGGTTGACGATGTTGGGGGCGGTGGTGGCGGCGAGGAGGAGCGCGGGGCTGGAGGTGGCGTTCACGAGGCGGTGCATCGCGTTCAGCGGGATGCCGAAGAGCGAGCCGGCGCTCCACTCGAACACCTGCTTCTTCTCGGGGGCGCCGTCCTGCCACACCTCGGTGGAGCCGCGCCCCTCCGCGACGTAGTAGATCTCCTCGTACATGTGCTTTTCGGGGTTGAGCGCGCCCGCGCCGGGGATTTCGACGACGTACATGCCCCAGAGGTGCTCGGTGCCGAGCAACTGAATGGCGACGCCGTTCCCCCCGAGCCGCTTCCACGGCTTGAGCGGCAGATCCTGAATGCGCCGGACGCCGATGTCGCGGTGGATCTCGATCCCCTGCGCCTCGATGAAGAGGTCGTAGGCGGACTTCGGCGTTTTCCAGAAGCCGAAGCCGGCCTTGTTCATCCCCTCGGGCTCGCGCCAGTCCGCCAGTTCCGCCGTTTTCGTCACCATAGGTCGCCCTCCGTTCGCGGCAGTGATATGCGCCCGCTATTCTACACCGCGCGTAAGATGGGCGCCGCCGCCCGCCCACTCAGCCGCCACGCCGCGCTTACGCGCGGCTAGTGGCGCCTCGCGACGGCATGCGCGCTGACCCGCCACTCGGGAACGTCGTCCACGTAGGCTTCGTCGAGCGTTTCGAGACGCTCCGTGTAGGAAAAGTACGTCTCGAAGCGCACGAACTCGCCCGCCCGGTTTTCGTTGTCCACAAGCAAGCGGTGGGAGTCTATTCGCGCGGCCTCGTAATTCGCCTCTATCTCCTCTTGCATGCTCTCCGCGACCGGCTGGACGTAGTCTGTGAGATGCGAGGAATTGAGGTTCAGCGGAATCTCCAGCGGCGCGTAGTCGCCGCCGCGCCATTCCCATACCTCCAAGAACGCTTGCGAGAGGTCGGCCGGCATCGATACCCAACCGCCCGCGCCCCTGTTGTTCGTCAGGTCGGCGATCTGCCGCTGGGCGACCTTGCCGAAGGCGTCGAGGTTGGACTGCTCAACGCCGCGGAGCGTCACCGTCAGGTCTTCGCCGATGCCCAACACGACCGGCGCGACGATGGACCCTGTGCCAATATCCACGACTGCGGGCATAACGTTCTCCGGCAGCGCGGTTTCCCCGACCAACGCGATGGACAGGTACGTGTTGACCCCGAGCCAGCCGATGATCAGGGCAAGGAGAAGCCCCAATCCCGCAGCCGTCTTCCTGCCGATCGTCATACTCCCTTGTCCTACTCCCCTTCGTCTCTTGCCGCCGCGCTTGCGCTATGACGCGGGCGCTCCCTCGCCGCGCGCCGCCGCCAGCCTGTCCGCATGCTCTTCCATCGGCGCGCGCCCGTCCCGGAGTTCGGCGATCCGGTCGCGCCAGCGCCGCGGGATAGCGGCGAGGCCGAACCGCGCTCCGAGCAGCGCTCCCGCGACCGCGCCGTTCGTGTCCGTGTCGCCGCCCGCTTCGACGACGGCGCGCAGACCGCTCTCGAAGTCCGGCACTCGCCAGAGGGAGACGAGCCCCGCTTGGAGCGTCAGCAGCGTGTAGCCCATGTCGCCTCCGTCGAGTTTCATCGCGGCGACCTCCGCGTCGGCGGCCTGCAGAACCGCGTCGCGCGCCTCGTCCGGCGCCTCCTCCCGATAGCCGTAGCGCGACAACTCCGGGAGCGACGGACGCATAGCGTCCTCCGTCGCGGCGATGAGCGCTTCCGCGTCAATCGTTTCCCCGCGCAGGGCCGCCGCGGCTGCGATGTTGATGATGGCGCACGACCATCCGCACCGCTGGTCCCAGTGCGTTGGAACGGCGCTGACGACGCTGTTGCGCGCAATCGCCGCGGGGTCGTCGCGCCACCGAATGGCGATGGGGGCGCAGCGCATCGCCGCTCCGTTGCCCGCCGACGCTCCGCCCCAAGCCTCGCGCGACGCATCCGCTATCGCTATTCCGCGCGGCTCCCTTGCGGCGTCCGCCGCGCCGCGTCCGAGTCGGGGACTGTCGCCGCCGTAGAGCGTGAGCGCGTCGTGCGTGAGATTCCCGATGCCGAGCCCGTTCAGTTCCGCCCACTCCCAGAATCGGCGGCCCAGGTCGTCCGCGTCAAGCGGCCCCTCCGCCGCCGACTCCGCAATGATGATGGATTGCGCCAGGTCGTCGTCGTCCGGATAGCCCGGCTTGGCCGGGATGTCGCGGATGCCGTTCGGGAAGAGCCTCCGCACGGTCGCCTGCGGCCTGCCCTCCACGGTGACGCCGAGCAGGTTCCCCGCGGCGACGCCCATCATCAGGCCGCGCGCTTTGTCGTTCGCGTCGCTCATATCCTCTGCCCCCCTACCCGATCTCGCCCTTCATCTCCCGCCAGGCTTGGCGCGCCTCTTCGACGGAGCCCTCGTCCTCTATCGTCGTGATGTCGCCGGGGTCGGCGTCGAGCGTTACGGCTTTGAGGACGCGGCGCATAATCTTGCCGCTGCGCGTCTTGGGGAGCGTTCGCGTGAAGTTGACGTCGCTGACGACGGCGAACGGGCCGATTTCGCGGCGCACGGTCTCGACGAGTTCCGCGCGCAGCGCCTCGCTCGCCGTCCGCCCCTCCTTGAGCACGACGAACGCGGATATGACCTCGCCGCGCAACTCGTCGGGCCGCCCCGTGACGCCGGCCTCCGCGACGTCGTCGTGGCGGAGGAAGGCGGACTCGACCTCCACGGTGCCGAGTCGGTGCGCGGCGATTTTGATCACCTCGTCGGCGCGGCCGGAGAACCAGACGTAGCCGTCCTCGTCGATCTCCGCGAGGTCGCCGGTGAAGTAGACGCCGTGCACGCGCTCCCAGTAGTCGGCGCCGTAGCGGGCGGGGTCGCCCCAAAGCGTGGGCGTGAGGTTGGGAAACGGGCGGCGCAGCGCGAGGATGCCCTTCTCGCCGGGCCCGCACGGCTCGCCCTCCGGCGTCACGATGGCCAAGTCCATCCCGGGCAGGGGCACGCCCGCCGAGCCGGGCTTCTGCGGCAGCATCGCGATGCCGAACGGGTTGCCGACGACGGGCGCGCCGGTCTCCGTCTGCCACCAGTTGTCGATCACGGGAACGCGGTCCTCCAACACGCGCTTCTGGAGCCATTCCCACGCCGGGGGATTCAGCGTCTCGCCCGCGCAGACGATCCGCAGCAGCGCGGAGAGGTCGAAGCCTTTGGCGGGCTCCTCGCCGAACTTCATCAGCAGACGGACGGCGGTCGGCGAGGTGAAGACGCCAGTGATGCCGAACTCCTCGATGAGGCGCCAGAAGACGTCGGGGCCGGGGTAGTCGAGCGCGCCTTCGTAGAGGACGGAGGTCGCGCCGAAGAGGAGCGGCCCGTAGACGATGTAGGAGTGGCCGACGGCCCAGCCGAGGTCGGAGGTCGCCCACCAGACGTCGCTCGCGTCGAGGCCGAAGCACCAGCGCCCCTGGCTGTACACGCCGACGGGATAGCCGCCGTGCGTGTGGACGGCGAGTTTCGGCGTGGCGGTGGTGCCGGACGTGGCGAGGATATAGGCGGGCTCGTTCGCCTCCATCGGCTCGATGTCGCCGCTTTGCCCCTCGCCGCGAGCGAGGAACTCGTCCCACGAGAGGTCGCGCCCGCTCGTCATCGGAACGCCCTCGTTGCGGAGGACGACGATCTGATGCTCGATCGTGTCGCAGCCGAGCGCGAGCGCGTCGTCCACGATCGCCTTGAGGTTGACCTCCGTTCCGCGGCGGTAGGCGACGTCGGCGGAGAAGACGAGGCGGGAGCCGCTTGCGCGGATGCGGTCGGCGAGCGCCGGGGCGCCGAAGCCTGCGAACACGACGGAGTGAATCGCGCCGATGCGGACCGCGGCGAGCATCAGCGCGACGGTTTCGAGCGCGTTGGGCATGTAGATCGTGATGCGGTCGCCCTTGCGGACGCCCATGCCGCGCAGGGCGGCGGCGGCGCGCTCGACGCGGCGGCGCAACTGCGCGTAGGTGACGACCTCGCGCCCGCCGCGCTCCGACGCGTAGATGAACGCCGCATGCCCGCCCCTGCCCGCCTCGACCTGCTGGTCTATGCACATCGCGGAGAGGTTGGTTTGCGCGCCGACGAACCAGCGGAACGACGGATAGTCGGCCTCGTAGACCTTGTCCCACGTCCTGATCCATGGCAGTTTGCGGGCGGCGTTGTCCCAAAACGCTTCGGCATCCTCCAAGCCGGCGCGCAGCGCGTTCCTGACGATGGGGTTCACGATGTCCATTGCGAGCGCCTCCCAAGCGGCATGCGGCGGGAGTATACACATTGGCGGGGGCGGGGCCGTTTAGGTTCCCGCCTACGCGGGAATGGCGGCCATGGGGTTGATTTGGGGACGGGGCGCGTGGCGCCCCGTCTTGGCGCAGCCGAGGTTCGTCGGCATGGCTCACCAGCCTACGAGGATGGGTGCTGGGGCGGGGCGGCCCTCACCCTGGCCCTCTCCCAGAGGGAGAGGGTATTTGTCGGTCGGCGGGGCGGCGCCCCGTCGCGGCGCTTGCGCGCCGACTGGATTCCCGCCTACGCGGGGCAGGGCGGACCCGGGACGGGCCCCAGCGCTCTCCCGACGGCGCCGCGCCTCCGATAGGCGTATGCTTGCGGGCGCGCGGCTTTTGCGCGGAGGGGCAGGAATGACCGACAAGCGCTACTACGACGTCATCATCATCGGAGGAGGGTCCGCCGGGTGCGCCGCCGCGGCCCGCCTCTCCGAAGACCCGAACCGCCAAGTGCTGCTCCTAGAGGCGGGGCCCGACCCGCGGCCGCTCCCCGACATCATCGCCGACGGGCGCAGCGGCAACCGCCCCATCCTCGAGTCGGAGTACGTCGTGCTGTACCCGACGAAGCGCAAGATCGACGGCAGCGAGTACTACCCCCTCAGCGGCCGCATCCTCGGCGGCGGCTCGTCCGTCAATATGATGGGCGTCGCCCGCCCCATGCAGCATGACCTCGACAAGTGGGAGTCGCTCGGCAACCCCGGCTGGTCATACGAGGACTGCCTGCCCATCCTCAAGCGCATCGAAACCGACGAGGACTTCGGAAGCCAGCCGCACCACGGGGACAGCGGGCCGCTCACGGTCAAGCGGCGCATTCAGTTCGACGAGCCGCTCGCGCCGCCGATGCAGGCGTTCGTCGACCGCGCGCAGGCGCTCGGCTATCCCGTCAGCAAGGACGGCAACGCGCCCGAACGCTACGGCATCGTCGCGTCCGCCAGCAACGTCAAGGACGGCAAGCGGCAGTCCGCCGCCGTCGCGTACCTCGACCCCGCGCGCGGCAGGGCCAACCTCGCCATCGAGGCGGACGCGCATGTCGTCGCGCTCAAGTTCAACGGCGCCAAAGCCGAGGAGGTCGTCTACGAGCGGAACGGGGAGACGCGCTCCGCGTCCGCCGACACTTTTATCCTCAGCGCGGGAACCTACCACAGCCCGCAAGTCCTGATGCTCTCCGGCGTCGGCCCGCCCGTCGAACTCGAGCGGCTCGGCGTCCCCGTCGTCCACGCGCTTGACGGGGTGGGGGAGAACTACCAGGATCACGCGGCGGTCAATATGACCTTTGAGGGCAAGACGGATTTCACGCCCGACTGGGTGGTGTCCGGCTTCCAACTCGCCTACAAGAGCGATCCCGGGCAGCCGGCGAGCAACGTGCACATCTATATGCGGGCGCCGGTCGGCGTGGAGGGGCTGAAGCCGATGATGCCCGTGGCGATGAACCTCGTCGAGCAGCGTTCGCGGGGGCGCGTCTCGCTCGTCTCGACGAATCCGCGCGACCTGCCCGTCGTTGACGACGGCATGCTGCAGGATCCGGACGACGTGGCGGCGATGCTCTCCGCGATGCGTTTCGTCCGCGACTTTATGGACGACGATATGATGCGTCCGTTCTACGGCGACCTCATCCTGCCCGCCGAGGGCGAGGATTGGGCCGAGTTCGCGCAATCCACCTACGACAGCCATCACCACGGCTCCGGCACCTGCAAGATGGGCCCGGCGTCCGACCCGATGGCCGTCGTGGACGGCCGCCTCAAGATGCACGGGATGGACAACCTCTACGTCGCGGACGCCTCCGTGATCCCCGTCGTTCCGCACTCCGCGACCAACGTTTCCTGCCTGATGATCGGCGAGCGAGTCGCGGACTTCCTCCGCGAAGCGGGCGGGTAGGGGCGGCGCGGGAGCGCGGGCGTGAGCGAACGCAAGGGCGGCGTCCGCCGCCGCTCCCTCGTCGCGTATTGCCGACCGCAACCCCTTGCGTTGCGCTTTGCGTTTGTGCTAGCATGCGCCATTAGCGTCTCCGCTTGCCCCGCGACCAACTCTCGCAAGCGGCGCTTGCCTGTAAAAAGGGGGGCTGCTTGATTGGAAGCTCTGGGTCGCCACGTACTGCTGGAGCTCCGCTCCTGTAACGCCGCGTCGCTCGACGACCTTCCGCTCTTGGAAGGGCTGATGCTGCGCGCCGCCGAGGAGACGGGCGCAACCGTCGTCGGCAAAATCTTCCACCAGTTCAGCCCCCAGGGCGTGACTGGCGTCGTCGCCATCGCCGAGTCCCACCTGTGTATCCACACGTGGCCGGAGTTCGCCTACGCCGCCGTCGACATCTTCACCTGCGGCGAAAACTTCGACCCCGGCGAGGCCGCCCGCATCATCATCAAGGGGCTCGAGTCCCGCGACCCCGAGACCACGGAAATCGAGCGCGGCGCCGCCCCGCTCGTCCCCGCCTACGCCTGATGAACGGCCTGTCCGACCCCACGATCTGGCATTTCGAGCGCATCACTCCGTCCCTTACGCAGGCGTCCGCCCTGCGCCGCGTCATCTACGAGGGCGACACCCCCTATCAGCATGTCCAAGTCCTCGAGTCCGACCCCTTCGGCAGGATGCTCGTCCTCGACGGCAAGACGCAATCGTCGGAAGCCGACGAGTGGGCGTACCACGAGGCGCTCGTGCAACCCGTGATGGTCGCGCACCCCAACCCGCGCCGCGTGATGGTCGCCGGCGGCGGCGAGGGCGCCACGATCCGCGAGGCGCTCCGCCACGACGCGGTCGAGGAGGTCGCGATGGTTGACCTCGACGCCGTCGTCGTTGACCTCTGCAAGGCGCACTTGCCGAACCACCACCAGGGCGCGTTCAGCGACCCTCGAGTCGAGTTGCTCCACGAAGACGCCCTCGCCTACCTGCAGGCGCGCGAAACGCCGTTCGACGTGATCATAATTGACGTGCCCGACCCGCTGGAGGGCGGCCCCGCCTACCTGCTCTACACCGTGGAATTCTATGAACTCGTCCGGACGCGGCTCGCTCCGGGCGGCCTAATGGTCGCGCAATCGGGCCCGACCGGCCCCACGAACGTCGGCGAGGTGTTCACCGCCGTCGCCCGGACGATGGGGCGGGCGTTCGATCACGCATCCATGAGTCAAGTGAACGTGCCGAGTTTCGGCATGATGTGGGGATTCATCGCGTGCGGGGGCGCGGACGCTCCGAACGTCGCGGCGATGAGCGAGGCCGACGTGGACGCGCGCCTGCGCGAGCGGGGAATCTCCAATCTGCGCTTCTACGACGGCGAGGCGCATCGCGGCATGTTCGCAATGCCCAAGTACGTCCGCGACGCCGTCGCCGCCGAAACCCGCGTCATCACCCGCGACAACCCCCTCTACGCGGTCTAGCTCGCGCCGCTCAAGCGGAGCGGGGGCGCAACCCGCGCGGCGTGCGGCATAGCCCTCGCTACGGGGCGCACCCCTAGTTCCCCGCGCTCCCGCCCTACGTAATCGTCAAATTCAGCACGGCGAGGATGACGAAGATGATGCCGAGCGCGATGGTGAACTGGAACAGCGTGCGCTCCAGCCCCCGCCGCGTCCGGTACGACTGAATCGACCCCGCCCCGAACAGCCCGCCTCCCGCGCCCCGCACCTGCATCAGCACGCTCGCGACGAGCAGGCCGACCACGACGATGACTGCGATGCTTATGTACGTTCCCAAGCCTCTACTCCTGCGCTTTCATCGCGTTCAGCCGCTCCGCGACCAGTTCGGCGGCGACCGACGGATTCGCCTTCCCCCGCGTCGCCTTCATCACCTGCCCAACGAGGAACTTGGCCGCCGTTTCCTTCCCCGCGAGGTAATCCGCGACGGCTTGCGGGTTGTCCTCAATCGCCTGCGCCACCGCCCCCGCGAGTTCGCCGGAGTCCGTGATCTGCTCCAGCCCCAAGTCGGTCATTGCGGCGCGGGCGGACTTTCCCGTCCGGAACATCTCCTCTACGGCGCGCTTCGCCTGCGCCGTTCCCAACTCGCCGCTCTCCAGCAGCCCCAGCAATTCCGCGAGCCCCTCCGGCGCGACCGGCGACTCGCAAATCTCGATGCGCGACTCGTTGGCGAGCCGCCCCAACTCCGTGATCGTCCAGTTGGCGGCGGCCTTCGCCGTCCGCTCCGATCCGCCCCGCGCGCGCGCCGCCGCGACCGCCGCCTCGTAGTAGTCCGCGAGCCCGGGCGACTCCGTGAGCAGCGACGCGTCGTAGGCGGGCAGGCCGTACTCCGCGATGAAGCGCCGCTTGCGCTCCTCCGGCAGTTCCGGCAGCAGTTCCGCGATCTCCGCCGCCCACGCGGGAGCGATGCTCAGCGGCGGCAGATCGGGCTCCGGGAAGTAGCGGTAGTCGTTCGCCTCTTCCTTGCTGCGGAGCGATACGGTGACGCCCTTGTCCTCCAGCCAGCCGCGCGTCTCCTGCGCGACGCGCCCCCCGGAGCGCAGAACGCCCGCCTGCCGCTCCGCCTCGTATTCGATGGCGCGGAACACCGAGCGAAACGAGTTCATATTCTTCACTTCCACTTTCGTCCCGAACGCCTCGCTTCCCTTCGGGCGGACGCTCACGTTCGCGTCGCAGCGGAACGACCCCTCGTCCATATTCGCCGTCGAGACGCCCAAGTAGCGCAGGATGGATTGATAGCCCATCAGATACCGGCGCGCCTCCTCGGCGGAGCGAATGTCCGGGCGGCTCACCATCTCCACGAGCGGAACGCCCGAGCGGTTCACGTCGATCAGCGAGTAGCCCTCGCCCGACGCCGGATCGGAGAGGTGCGCGAGTTTGGCGACGTCCTCCTCCATATGCACGCGCTCAATCCCGACGCGACGCGCCGCGCCGTCCGCCTCGACGTCGAGATAGCCGTCGGCGCAGACGGGGAGGTCGTACTGCGAGATCTGGTAGCCCTTCATCAGATCGGGATAGGGGTAGTTCTTGCGGTCGAACTTGCTGCGCTCGGCGATGGAGCAATGGAGCGCGAGGCCGATCTTGATGATGGACGCGATAGCCTCGCGGTTGATGACGGGCAGGGAGCCCGGCAGCCCGAGGCAAACGGGGCAGACGCGCGTGTTGGGCTCGGCGTCCTGATAGTCGGCGGGGCAAGCGCAATACATCTTGCTGCGCGTCCGCAGTTGCGCGTGCACCTCCAAGCCGATGACGAGTTCGTAGTCGGTCATACGATCCGCCATTATAGCGCAGGCTGGCGTCCGCCGGGGATGATTCGCCGAGCCGCCTACGCCGCGCCGCGACAATAGACGCCCTGACCTGCTAGCATTCGCCGGAGACGACGCGAAAGGAGCGCGCCCCGATGCCTCGCCTGCCCGCCGCATTAGCGCTGTTCGCGCTGCTCGCCCTCCCCGCGTGCGCCGGCGCGCCTTCGGAGACGGACTCGATGGCCTACGAATTGCAATCCCCGATAGACGTCGCCGGCTACGAGCGGGCGGACGGCCCCGCGCCGGAATTCGCCTACGGCGGCGGCGAGCCGTCCGTCGAGGTCGCCAACGGATTCATCACCGCGGTCTACGAGCCCGGCAACGTCCTCACGCTCGACGGGCGGGAGTACACGCTCCAGTCCATGCACGCGCACGCCGCCTCCGAGCACCGAATAGACGGCGAACTCTTCGCCGCCGAACTGCATATGGTCCATCACGACGAGGACGGCGGCTTGCTCGTCGTGGGCGTGCTCTACGAACTCGGCGCGCCGAACCCCGTCGTGCAGGGACTCCTCGACGCGGGCGCCGGCGGATCGGGCGGAGGGCCCGTCTCCGGGCTCAACGCCGCGCTGCTGCCGCCCGGCGCGTCCGGCCACTACCGCTACCGCGGCTCCAAAACCACGCATCCGTTCAACGGCCCCGTCGAATGGCTCGTGATGCGGCAGAGGCAAACCGTCTCGCAAGAGCAGGCGGACGCGATTCGCGCCGTCAACGGCGGCGAGCCCAACAACCGCGAAATCCAGCCCCGCGACGGCCGCGACGTGCTCCTCATCGCCTCCGGCTGCTCCTGCGCCGTCTGCTCGACGCTCGCCTGATCAGAGCGTCCCAATGCATCATCCCGCCGCCCTGCCCGCGTTAGGCGGGAATCCAGAGGGCGCGGAGCGCGAGAATCCCCACAGAGACCTTTGCATAACCTACCGTCATTCCCGCGTAGGCGGGAATCCGGAGGGCGTGGAGCGCGAAAATCCCCACAGAGACCTTGGCATAATCTACCGTCATTCCCGCGTAGGCGGGAATCCAGAAGGTCGCGGAGCGCGAGAATCCCCATAGGAGAGCAAATGCACATCGGCGCAGTTTTCCCGCAAACCGAAATCGGCGAAGACCCCGGCGCGGTCCGCGAATTCGCGCAGGCCGCCGAGGAACTCGGCTACGCCCACCTCCTCCTCTACGACCACGTGCTCGGCGCCGATACGCGAATCCGCCCGGACTGGCAAGGCCCCTACTCCCACGAGGATGCGTTCCACGAGCCGTTCGTGACATTCGGCTACCTCGCCGCGCTCACGAGCCGCATCGAACTCGTCAGCGGCGTCATCATCCTCCCCCAACGGCAGACCGCGCTCGTCGCCAAGCAGGCCGCGCAGGCCGACCTCCTCAGCGGCGGACGCCTCCGGCTCGGCGTAGGCATCGGGTGGAACCCAGTCGAATACGAGGCGCTCGGCGAGAACTTCCGCAACCGCGGCAAGCGCTCCGAGGAGCAAGTCGAACTCCTGCGCGCCCTCTGGACGAACGAAACCGTGGACTTCCGCGGCGAGTGGCACTCCATTCCCGGCGCGGGGATCAAGCCGCTGCCCGCGCAGCGCCCGATACCCATCTGGTTCGGCGGCGGACGCTCCGACGCCGTGCTCCGCCGCATCGCCCGCATCGGCGACGGCTGGTTCCCCCAGCACCAGCCCGACGACGAGGGCAAGGCGCGGCTCGACCGGTTCCGCGAATTCGTCGCCGAGGCCGGACGCTCGCCGGACGGCGTCGGCGTCGAGGCGCGCGTCGCCCTTCAGCGTGGCGGACTCGACGGCGCGCTCCGCGACATGGAGGCGTGGCGCGGACTCGGCGCGACCCACGTCTCGTTCGGAACGATGCGCGTCGGCCTAGCCTCCCCCGCCGACCACATCGCCGCCCTCCGCCGATTCAAAGAAGCGGCGGGGTAGCTGCGGCTGCAACCCGCGCGCGCCTCTTCACGGCTGCAACCCACGTGCGCCGCTTCGCGGCTGCCCTCTCCCCCGTCATGTCCGCGAAGCGGGAACCTACCTCCATGACCGTCATTCCCGCGTAGGCGAGAATGTGGATTCACACTGGAAGCGCAACAGTTCCGGACGACCCCAGAATACCTCAGACGGCGTCTGGTAGCCCAGCGCCGAGCGCGGCGTGTTGTTGTAGCGCGACGCGCACAACGTCAACTCCTCGTCCGGCACGCCGTCCAAGTTCGTCCTCCGCGGCAACTCCCGCCGCAGACGCCCAATCGCGTTCTCCACTCCCCCCTTCTGCCACGGCGACCGAACGTCGCAGAAGAACGTCTCAACTCCCAACTCATGCAACTCGTGATGCCGGGCGAACTCCGTCCCGTTGTCGAACGTCACGCTCCGCCGCATCTCCATCGGCAGCGTCCCCATCACGGCCAGCATCGCGCGCGCAACCGCCTCGGCGCCCTTGTTCTCCGGCCGCTGCAGGAGCGTGAGCCGCGACGCCCGTTCGTGCAGGACCAACAGCGCCTGCTTCTTCACCCCGAACAGCATCGTGTCCGCCTCCCAGTGGCCGAACTCAACCCGGTCCGCCGCCCTCGCAGGCCGCTCCGACAGAGGCCGCCTCGCCTTGATGAACAGGGCGGAACTGCGGCCCTTGCGCGAGCGGCGCCCCCGCGTCGCCTTCCGCTTCGGCAGGAAGTTCCGCCAGTCGTAGTCCTTCGTCCTCTTCACCTGCGCCGCGATGAACCGGTAGATGCTCTCGTGGGAGATCACCGGCCTCCCCATCTCCAACGCGAGGCGGCCGGACACTTGCGGCGGCGACGCGCCCCACGCCATGCGGCGCAGGACGGCCTCGCGCAGGAGATCGTCGCGGTCGAGGCGGGGGCCCTTCCACCGCCGCGCCCGCGCCTTCTCGTCCGCCTTGGCAGCCTTGTACTCGCCCGCGCTCATCGCGTTGCGGTTGATCTCGCGAGAGATCGTCGATGGCGAGCGATCCAGATTTGTAGCGATTTCCCGGATCGGGCGCCCCTCTTGGTATAGGCGGGCAATCGCGCAGCGTTCCTCGATGTCGATGTGTCGGTATCCCATGGCTCCACCACCTTGCTCTGGCGTTGCGCTTCGTTTGTGAATCCAGGGAATCCAGTCGCGCGATAGATCCACGACGGCGCGCGCACCCCGTCCCCTAGCCATCCCCCACGGCCGCGTCATTCCCGCGAAAGCGGGAACCTACCTCCGTGACCGTCATTCCCGCGTAGGCGGGAATCCAGTCGGCGCGATAGCGCCACGACGGGGCGCAACGCGCTCCGTCCCCAAGCCATCCCCCACGGCCACGTCATTCCCGCGAAAGCGGGAACCTACTGGAATCCCGGCGCTCCGCGTCATTCCCGCCTACGCGGGCAGGGCGGGGGCGTGAGCGTCCGCTACGCCATTACGCCTGCCCACCCCCCTAGCCTCCTGCCCCCCATTGCGGACGCGGCGGCCTCGCTCGGCAGGAAGTACCTCGGCATCGACATCAGCGGCATAGCCGTGCGCCTGATGCAGCAGCGATTGGAGTCGCGCGGCGACGCCGTTGTCGCGCCGGTTGTCTACGGCCTCACGTGGGACGAATTCGAATGGGAATCGTTCGAGCGCCGCGCCCTCGCGCAACGCGACGACGTCGAGGACGGCATTCCCGGCTGGGCGTGGGCGGAAGACCGCGTCGCGGCGCTCCTCAACGCCGTCCCCAACGAGCGCAAGACGGGCGACGGCGGCGTTGACGCGCGGTACTTCGGCGCGGTCGACTTGCAGCGCAAAGAGGGCGTCGTCGTGCCGATCCAGGTGAAAATGCACCGCGCATCGTCGGTCGGGCGCCCCGATATGGACCGCTTGCTCGGCGTGCAAACGACGATGAACAATCGCGGATTGCACGCGCCGATGTCCATAATGGTGAGCCTCTACCCGCCGCCGCGAGCGTTGCGCGTATTCGCCGCCGAGCAGGGGCGCGTCACGATCACGACGCAGCAGGAGGGCGCGGTGGACTATCCGCGCATGCAAGTCTTGAGCGTCGAGGAAATGCTCCGCCACGGCGAGCGCCCGAAACTCCCGCCGGTGGACCCGCGCTCGCTGGTGGGCGACACGCAGGATCGGATGTTGATGGGGTGACGGGAGCGCTAGCGCGGCGGGGCGAGGGCTAGGCTGTCGTAAGCCGAGTATTCGGGGTTTGACAAGAGGTCGGCCAAGACTTGGCCATGAAGGTAGGTGAAGTAAGTGGGGAACGCCTCGCCCACCAGTTTGCGAATAAGGTAGCGCGTTCCGCTCTCTTTCGCTCGTGACCAGTCGTAGAAGCGCGGCACGGTCTGAAGGTCGGCGCACTCCCGAATGCTAAGCACCCGGTTCTCCCACGGGTGAATCTTGAAGTCGCTGCCTACGTGGCTTGAGTTGGTCGTGATCGTGCTGGCTGGTCGGCTTGAATTCATCCGACGGTAACTCGAGTGAAAGCCCTTGATTAGCCGGGCTCGTCCGTCTCGCACGACATACGGCCTATTGCGCATCACGTCTCCGCAAGAGGAGCATGACGCGAGCCCGGTCTCCACCGGGCAATGTCCGCATGCCGGACAAGCGTCGTTCTCGTAGGCGCTTCGGCCGGAATGCGGCGGTATCTGGCTGACCTGTTGGTATCTGTCTTCGCCGTATGCCGGCACGTAGTGCAGCGGATCCTCGCCGCAAGCGTCCGATTTGGACCCTGCGTCGAGCGGCTGATAGCCCACGCTCATTAGCCAATCTTTGATGCTCACCGGCGATTCCCTATGCGTAGGGGACGGCCAAGGCAAACGGCCTGCCTGCCGTATTTGCTCCATCCACGGCTCGTCCTTATTCACGGCCACGACGAGCGCGCGTTTCCTCGCCTGAGCGACTCCGTAGTCGGCTACGTTCACGACGCCGTGGAACACCTGATAGTTAGGGAGGGAATCGCTGAGCGCGTCTATGACCATCCGCTTGCTTCCTGCGCGCCGGACGACGAGCGTCAGTATCTGCCGAACGTTCTCCGCGACGATGACGCGCGGCTCTAGCAACTGGGCAATAGGCGCGACCTCCAAGATGAGCCTGTTTTTCTCCTCCAGAGCGTCGGCTTGGGGCGCGCGGCGTTTGCCTCTGCTCGGGTTCGAGGTGCTCATGCCTTGACAGGGCGGCGTGGCGACCAGCAAGTCAAGCCGGCCGGAGTTGGAGCGGCGATAGGCTGCGGCGACTTCGCTTGCGCTCCCCCGAACGTCGCGCGCAAGCCATTCCGACTCAGGGAAGTTATCCGATCCGACGGCGGCCCGCCGCGGATCGGCCTCGACCTGAACGACGAAGCGGAAGCCGGCCATTTGGTATCCTAGGTCGCTTAGCCCCGCGCCGGAGAACAAGGACACCGCCGTTCCGCGCGTAGCGGGCATCGGCATCGTCTCTTGCAGCACGAAGTCGCGAACCGCTTGCTCTATCACGCGGAGCCTCCTGGACGTTTAGAGAGACTACTACGTTACAATCCGCGCAGCAGAGGAATCAAGCGGTCAACGGCGCCGATAAGGGCTGCTTTCGCTCGAACGTCATGCTCAGGTATTCGCAGAACCGTCCAGCCTTCCCCTTTCAATTCAGCGGTGACGCGCCGATCGCGTTCGCGGTTCCTATCGATCTTTTCGATCCAAGACGGATCGGTTAAGCCGTCGGACTTCTTGCAGACTCGGCAGCCGTGCCAGAAGCACCCGTCAACGAAAATGACGATCCTTTTTCGCGTGAATATCAAGTCGGGATTGCCCACGATTCGCCCATATTTGCGCTTGTATCCATTAGCCGTAAGATAGCGAAAACCGAGCCTCCATAAGGCCGAAGCAAGCATGCGCTCAGGCCGAGTTCGGCCACGATTGCTAGCCATAGCGCGACGGCGTTGCGTTGAGGTCATGATGTCCATATCACAGTCATTGAGACTGCTCTGATGCAGAGCGAGTAACCTTTAGCCATCCTGTGTGAAGCCTGCGTGTGTAGTCAATAACGCTACTCCACGTCATGAATTCAAGCCGAACTCCTGTCCCATGTTCGATGCCTTGTTTGAGTAAATCGGCTCTTTCCGTGTAGTCGTTAGCAATCATTACCCCTCTCACTGCAGGTGTTGTGCTGTTTCGAGCATAATGCCTTTGAATTTGCAGCACATAGAGCTGAAATTTGGTAATTTCAGCGTCGTTGACACGATGCACAGACCCATTTGACTTGTAGCCTCGCTTGATTTCAACAACGAGGACTTGGTCAAGAGGCGCTGGAGGTTCAGGCTGGAGGGCAAACAAGTAATCCAGGCGGTCACCTGTTTCTTCATCGATATTCGGGGCGTACTCTAGCCCTAAACTCCTGAGAGGAACTTCGTCTCCCATGAGACTCCACCTTGGGTCAAGCAACCAAGGAAACTCCTTGATGATGTTGTGGATATCAGGAACTTCTCTTGCGCCCGCTTTTATTGCAATGTCAAGACGGTCAATAGTCTCAAGCCGTGCTTTGATAATAGAGTAGTTTTCCCTTGCGTCTATCAAGGAAAATTCACGCACTAACCCCCAAAATTTCCCTTGGAAATCTTCATCTTCAACCTTCACTCGTTCCATCAATTTACGAACCGCCTTGTCTTTATATCCAGTGACAATTTCGTGCATAAATTCGCGAATTTGCTCAGGGTCAGGATCGCCAACACTCGCCGCTTTAGCGGCAATCTCCATCAGAATTCCTTGCTCTGTTTCTGTAAATCCCCCTAGCATATCTCGAATTTTAGGGTCTTCAACCATCTCTTTCACGGCATTAATTGATTTCACTTTGCGCGCAACTTGGCGCTGAGCGAGCGCCCAGTCAACTCTGCGTTTCCCCATTCTATGAATGCTTGTATTCTTTCGTCCTCGAGTTGCAACTGATCACGGTTTGCTTGGATTATGTCATCTTCTATATCATTTCCAACGTCCAACCAGTCAGCCTCGACTTCACCCACGATATATTCCTGGCCCAGTTGACCAGTTGCTCCACGTGCGCGCTCAAACAGGAATGGCCTTTGAACCATTTTCCCTCGTGCTAGAATAGAAATCCCGCGCAAGTATTCAGCCTCGAGCGGCTTATGCGTAAACCCTATCCACCACCGAACGTTCGCACTATTCTCTATTACCTCGTTGCCCCAGCCCTCTGCGTCAACGGTCACGTCCGCACCCGGGGTCTTATCCTGAGGATAGCGGAACTCCAAGTCCATGTTAAAGCGTTGCAGAGGCGCACCGTTGATGAAGACTTGCATTTCGGTCTGGTCAGTGGCAAAGCGACGAGACATCGAGCGGATGAAACGCTCTTCTGGAATTGCCCGCTTCACCTTCAGCCGAGACAACCTAACCTTGGTCCCGCTCTGCAGGACGTTTCCGTCGGGATCTAGGAGCCTGCCGTCGCTGACGTACTCTGCGACTTCGCAGTCCTCTCCAGGGTCCTTCTTCCGGATTTGGTTGTAGTCAAGACGGAACGCAACGGACTCGCCCTTGCTTATGGTTTCGCACTCCAGCAATTCCGCCGTGCCGAACGCCGCGAGCTTCCCAATGCCCTTTCGCCCGTGGACGAGGCGCCCTCCGGGGGTCTTGCCGTTATCAGCCAGCCTCGCTTGCGGCCGACCATCAGATACCGCTGCTGCGCCTCGTCCCTGGTCATCCCATGCCCGTCGTCAAGGACTTCGATGACATCCGCCTCCGCCCACGCCTCCCCCAACGGGATGCTGACCCAAACACGGCTGGCGTCAGCGTCCCACGCGTTGGAAATCAGCTCAGCGACCGTCGCCGTAGCGCTCGGATACAGCTGAGCCCCCAGCTGTTCGACCAACGCCCCAAGGAACCTCAGCGTCAGAGGTTTCTTCTCGGCGTGTTGGGCTGGCGTGATGACCATTTTCGTCCTTCCGATGGCTGCGCCTGTGGGGTATTGATAACACATTCCCAAGAGCCTGTCAACTACAGGGTGGGCAGATTCTCTAGTTTGGGCCGCACGGTAAGCATAGCATAGCCCCCCTAACCTCCCACCTCCACGAAATACTCCCCCAAGCGCCGCTCCCCCACCGCGGGCGCGACGACGTCGACCTCGCTCTCGGCGAGGCGGTAGAGCGCGGCGTCGCGCCCATGCGATCCGGAGAACCGCCGCAGCGACGCGCGGCATTGCGCCCGCCATAGGCGCGTGAAGCGCAGCGGAACGCCGCCCGCGGCCTCCGCCGCCATCTCCGCAATCTCCTGATGCGTCAGCGTGTCCGGCCCGCCGGCGTCCAACTCGCGGGCGCCGCCGTCGAGCGCGTCCACGATCGCCGCCGCGGCGTCGCGCTCGTGGATGGGGTTCGTCTTGGCCTGCCCCGTTCCGGGAATGGCGAGTTTGCCGCGCTTGCGAGCGAGAGCGACGAGTTCCGCGGCGCGGGCGAAGGTTGGCGCGCAGCGGACGATGAGCGGCCCGACGGGCGCGTCGCGCAGCGCCGCCGCGAACGACTCGTGCGCGCGGACGCACTCCATCATGCCGAAGAACCGACCGGCGTAGAGCGAGACGTAGGCGAACCGGCGGACGCCCGCCGACTCCGCCTCGCGCAGCAGGGCGCGGTTGCCGAGATCGTTCACCGCGTGAAACGTCTCGCCCCGCCCCGCGAACGGCTTCGGCGGGGCGAGCGGCGCGCCCGCGCACGAGACGACCATATCCGCCCCGGCGCAAACGCCCTCCAGCGTTCGAGGATTGAGCAGATTGCCGACGAAGATCTCTTCGGGCTCCGTGGTCAGGCGGGCGGGCTCGCGGACGAGGGCGCGGACGCGGATTTCCCGCGCCTGCAACTCGCGGACGACCTCCGAGCCGATGACGCCGGACGCGCCCGCGACGACGACGAGCGAGGCGCTCATAAGCCGAGTTTCCCCGGATTCAGCAAGCCTTGCGGGTCGGCGGCGCACTTCAGCAGGCGGGCGAGCGGCAGCGCGGCGCCCCAATCGCGCTCCGCCCACCCGGCGAGTTTCACGCCGAGCCCGTGGCAGTACTCGACGCCCCCGCCGAGCCGCAGCGCCTCCTCCAACATCGCGTCCACGCCCCGCCGAAGCGCGAGCGCGGCGCTGTCATCGTCTCTCGCGCTTTCCCCTCTGTCCGCGGCCACGGAAGCGCTAGGCGCCGAGTCGGGGACGCGGATGAACACGGAAAAGAGTTCGGGATGCGTCCATACGGCGGACTCTCGAATCTCCAGCCCCTCGCGGGCGGCGGCGCGCTCGCAGAAACGCTTGTACTCCGGCACGCGGGAGACGGGCATCGCGACGTGCAGGTAATCGGCGTATCGCCATCGTCGCTCGCGCCAGCGCTCCGACGGGCGGAGGGGCTGCGTCCTGTCGCGCCAACGCTCCGCGACGGCGTGGCGCGTCTCCCAGTATTCGCGCGTCGGGCCGGGGCCGAGGTCGCGTCCGCCGCCTGCGAGCGCCTCGTCCATCGCGCGGCGGCGCTGCGCCTCGACCTCCTCGCGATAGCCCTCGAACAGCAGATAGAGAATGCACGGAGCCGGAGCGTCCGCCGCGCCGCGCTCCTCCGTGAGATCGAGCAAGGCGGGAACGAGGCCGATGTCGAACAGCCGCGCCGCGACCGGATAGCCCTGCTCGAACGAGTCGAACCCCGCCGACGCGAACGCCTGCGCCTCCGGCAGCGCGTGCAGATCGAGCGTCGCCTCCGTGATGACGCCCATCGTCCCCTCCGCGCCCGCGAAAAGGCCATTGAGCATCGGGCCGGCGCTCTGCCGGACGGGGCGCGTCCGGACGACCTCGCCGCCGGCCATAACGACCTCCAGCGCGCGAACCTGCCGCCCCATCGAGCCGTACTTGGATGCGCGGTAGCCGACGCTGTCGGTGGAGATCGCGCCGCCCACCGTGGCGATGGGCAAACTCCACGGATCGTGCCCAAGCATCATCCCGCGCTCGCGGGCGGCGGCGTCCAAATCGGCAAGCGGAACGCCGGGCTGAACGCGCGCGGTCCGGTCATCGCGGCTGATCTCAAGGATGCGGTTCATTCGCCGCATATCCAGCGCGACGCCGCCCCGCGTAGGCACGACCGCGCCCATCACGCCCGTGCCGCCGCCGTAGGGAATGACCGCCGCGCCGCGCTCCGCCGCGAGCCGCAAGACCGCCGCAACCTCCGCCGCGTTCGCCGGACGAGCGACCGCGTCGACTCGCGCCTCGGCGAGGTCGGCGCGCCCTCCCAGACGATCCGGCGTGACGGCGTCGAACGCCCAACGCTCGCGGGATTCCGCGTCGTCAAGCGCATGCTCCGCGCCGACGATAGCCGCAAGCGCGCCGGCGAGCGATTCGGACGATGAGCGCGTCATACCGACCCGGGATGAGTCTCGCCGATCGGCCCGCGCGGCTCGCCGATCGGGCGCGGCGACAGAGGAGGAGGCTCGATGACCGGCCCGCGCGGCGACAAGTCATATTCGCGCTCTCCGGAGGGCTCGACGCCGACGCGGACGCTCGCCGCCGAATTCCTCGCGCCGGACGGCCGCCGGCTGAGCGCGAGGCGGAGAATGTCGCGCGCCTCCTCCTCGACCGAGCAGCCGCGGTCCGCCGCCCTGCGGCGCAACTCCCGCATCAGCCGCAACTCAAGATTCCGCACCGTGATTCTGGACATACCCCGTTCCATGCATCCAGTAGGTTCCCGCTTTCGCGGGCGGGGCGCGGCGCCTACATAGGAGAGGAGCGGCGCCGCCTGGATTCCCCGCCTACGCGGGCAGGCGATAGGTTATGCAATGGCCGCCTCGCCATCAAGAGCGCTGTGCGTTTCGCGCTTGCGCGATACGTCCGCGCTCCTTCAATGATACGCCGTCGCGCGCTCACGCGCCGCCGCCCGCCCGCGCCATGCTCCGGCGCAGCGCGGCGTCCGCCGGGAGGGCGACCGCCGCATTGATGAGCGCGACGAGCGCTCGCTCAGGGAACGGCTCGCCGGGGATGAGCGCCGCGTAGCGCAGTTGCGCGGCCCCGCCGCTCAGCAGGCCGTCCGGGTCGGGGAGCGCCGCGCCGAACTCGAAGCCCACTTGCGCGGCGCCGGGGCGCGGAAAGATTCCGCAGAAGTAGCCCACGATCGGATGGGAGAACGCGACGCACCGCCAGCCCTTGCGGACGGCCCACCGCGCGGAGGGGACGGTTCGTTCGACGAGAGACGCCGCTTGCTCCGCGAGCGCCGCGACCTCCGGCCCGTAGGCGGCGAACAAAGATTGCCGCTCGTCGCTCATTCGCGGGGCGCTCCGCGCGCGCTTGCCGCGGTTCACGCCTTCGGCTGGGCGAGGCGGTCGCGCGAGTCGAATCCGCCCTCCAAGATGCCGAAGAGTATGCCCCATTCGCCGTCGCGGTGGACGAGGCACGGAACCTGATGGTTCTGGTCGGGGCTGCGCCAGATCGTGCCGGGGAAGACGAGGGCGTAGCGCCGCCACTCCTCGGCGATGCCATCGGGGCGCTCGATCAAGCGCTCGGCCTGCCGCTGCCCGGGGAGGCCGTCCATTCCCATGATGAGGTCCACCATCGGCTCGCCGATAAGGTCTTCGGAGCCGTCAGGGAAGGCGGCGCCGATCAGGTCCGCCGCCGCGATCATCGGCGCGTCGGGGTCGTCCCGGACGAGCGTCCAGCCGTCCTCGGTCTTGTCATGCCGGAGCGGAGGAGGGCCGGACTCCGCCGCCGTTCCGCCGAGCGCGTCGGCGAGCGCGGCGCGCAATCGGTCGGGGTCGGTGGTCCACGCCCGCGCCGTCTCCTCGTCAATGTCCGTGGGGAGCGCGGCGGTAACCGCGCCTGCGAACGCCAAAACCCAATCGGGCGTCGCCGTCATTCGTCGCCTCCTGCGCCGCGCCGCCGGAACGCATGGCGCGGCTGCGCCCTAATCGTAGGGCGCGGGCGCGCAACGCGCAAGCGGGGGGCGTCATAGAATTGGGCGCGGCTGGAGCCGCTCGCGCGCCTGCTTCGATGCGGTAAGATAGCGAGGCAAGGAGACGAGAGAATGCCCACGAACGCGCTGAAACGCAAATATGAGCAGTCCGCCGCCGCGCTCGCCGACGGCGCGAGGTTCGAATCGGCGCGGATGACGGGGAGACTCTCCAAAGTGGATTGCTCGGCCGGCGCGGCGCGGTTGTACTCCGCTCCGTCGCTCCTGACGCGCGACTATGTGACTCTGCGCTTCCCGCCCAGCCTCGGCGCAGAGATGCTTGAGAACGCCGAGCAGTTCGTCGCCGTCTCGGGCAAAGCGGCATTCGCGGACGACGGACGGCGAGTCGTTTTCCACGTGGAGGAGGTCGCTCCCGACGCGGGCTGGCTGCTGTTGCAAGAGACTCTGGCGAAGGTCAAGCCGTTTCGCCCTGAGACGTTGCCCCGCGCAAGCGTTCCGCCGGAGGAGATGGACGAGTTCCGCCGCGTCATCAACGAGGCGCGAGGAGGGCGATGACGCAGCAGGCTCCTCTGGTCGTCGCGGACACCACAGTCGTCTCATTTCTCCTTAACCGTTCCGACGAGGCGGCTTACTACGAAGAGCGGCTGCAGGGTCGCCAAGTCGTTATCTCGTTCCAGACTATGGAGGAGATGTGGTTTGGAGCCTATCGGCGGAGTTGGGGAAGCCGCCGGCTGGCCGCGCTCGCCGACCATTTGGCGCATTACGGCGTCGTTATGCCGAATGAGGCGTTGATCAGAGAAACGGCGCAGTTGCGCGCAAGGCAAGAGCGCAAAGGACGGCGCATCAGCATCCCCGACGCCTGGATCGCCGCGACGGCGTTGAGGCTCGGCTGTCCGCTCGCCGCGCACGACCGCGACTATTCCGACATAGAGGGGCTGTCCCTCATCCAACTGCGGGACGACGCTCGTTAGGGTCGTCCCGCCTCCGTCGCGCTACCCCTCGGCGACATGCGGCAGCCCGAACTCCTCGCGGACCGCGTTCACGATTGGCCAGTAGTCCTGCGCGTAGAACTCGCGGACGGCCTGCTCAATTTTGGGCTTGGCGGCGTCGGGATCGAGTGTGGTGTATTCGCTCTCGCTGAGGATAGGCCGCTCGTAGATGAAGGTGTGCCAGAAGCTCTTCAGGGTTCCGGCAGGTCTGAAAGGCTGCTCCTTGTTGTGAGCGAGTTCGAACAGGCTCTTGCGGGTCTCACCGGGCCCAGGTCCTATCCAGAGGTAAAGGGTCAATCCTTCGATGCCCAAGAACTCGAACAGGAGCATGCGGCCGGTCGTC
The DNA here is from genome assembly GCA_965242755.1 of Dehalococcoidia bacterium. Lineage (GTDB taxonomy): Bacteria > Chloroflexota > Dehalococcoidia > Lucifugimonadales > Australimonadaceae > Bin16. Next base: position 1,023,302 of record OZ251500.1, read on the forward strand.
GTCCAGCGTTCTCCTTTCTTCAGTTGGCCTATTCCCTCCAGCGCGGTGGCGAAAAATCGCCAATATCCCTTGTGGTGGATGTCGGGCCTTAAGTCAGGCGCATGCACTTTGACAGCATCCTCAATGATGCTCTGCGCCAAGGACGGCACGTTCGCTTTCGCGTTGATGATGAGGTCTATCGCCTTCCGGTGCTTGCCGTAGAGCCGTAGGGCAAGGTTGTCTTTGTCGCCGGGCGTGTTCAATATGCGCCTCCGTAGGGTGTCCGCGTACTGCTCCATAAAACTGACGACGTTCGCGCCGAGAGCCGCCCGGCGCGTTTCGAGCGTTCGCCCCACGAGGTCCGCGACTTTGCCGTAGTCGAACGGAACGTAGCGCGCCTTGTCTTTCGCGTCCATGGGTTCTAGCCCGGTCGGCGTCAGGAATATCGGGAACGGCGTAAGCCCAGCGTAGACGCGCTCGACGGTTTCGAAGTACCAGTCGAGTTGGCCGGGCGCCTCCGGGCTGAAGATTTTGTTCTCTATCAGGCAGACGAACCCGTCCGTCTCGCCGACCACGAGGACGTCGATGTAGTGGCGCTCCCGCGCAACCTCGACGTCGGCCAACGCCCAGCCGTCAATGTCGAACGGCGTGGGGGCGGGGATTCCGCGCGCCCGCGCCTCTTTCGCCGCTTGCGACAGGAACGTGCGCAGGAAGTAGTCGCCGAGGCCGTGGGACTCGCGGGGGTCGAGCAGCCATGCGAGCAGCCAAGAGTGCTGGAGTTCCCTGTGCCAGACGCCGAGCGCGTCGAACAGGTTGAACTCGGCGAGTTGGTCCTCCAGCCGCTCGAGGTCGCCGTCAAGCATCAGCGCTTCGAGCGCCTGCTCCGGGGACGGCTCCTGCGTATGGGGCGTGGTCGTCACGTTTCCGCCTCTCGATTTTGCGGCTTGCGCGATTTCGTTGAGGGGGCATTCTACCTTATGCCTAGGGGGCGTGGAGGTAACCGCGCCTGCGTAGCGCCCCATCTCTAGGGTGGTCGAGAAAGACGAAGTGGCCGCGATGCGCCATCCGCGGGTCGGCGAACAGGTCGCGGCAGTCGCGCGCCGCGCCCGCCGTCTGGCACGCCGCCACCGCCTCGTCGTGGGATAAGCCGAGCGTCCACGCCTCGACTGCCGAGTCGATTTCCGCCTCGCGCCGTTTGCGGCCAGCCGCATCCGCGAGTTCCGGGTTGGCGGGCGAGGTCGGGCCGGCCGATGAGTCGCGCCAGCGCTTCCCATTGCGCGTCCATCTCGCGATCGACGGCAGCGCAGTGCTCGAAGCCGTCGACAGTCCACGCGATGAGCGGCTCGCTCAACGGCGCAGCAAGCGGAAAGGGGGGACTCGACAGCATTACTCTTGACTTTTGCTGTGTATCTGGTAAGGTAAGCGTGCTTAAGGTGTTCAGGGGGTCCTGTAGCAGCGCCCTGATATGAGGGTGCGGAGAACTCGAGCAGAGTACTCCGCGAGTGAATCGCATGGCTGTGGCGAAAGCCACATGCCCCCTGCAATTCACTCGCGGGACCCGGAGCGCCTTAAGCAAGCACCTTCGCCGCGTGCCTGCAGGGGGTTCCGCATATCAGAGGCATTCAAGGCTTGCGATGCCTCGCGCTTGTTGCCCACCTTGCCTCACTGCGGCCCGTTGATCAGCATAGGAGCAGGGATTTGAACAAGCAGGGCTGCATAGGTCTCATAGTGATAGTCATCGTGATCGCCGCGCTAGTCGCGGTTTGCACAGGCGAGCGCTGGACGTGCGAGAGCGCCGAGGCAATCTTCGACCAAGAGCGTTATCGCTGGGACTTCGAAACGAAGCAAGACGCCTTCCGGTTCCTGGAAGCGGAGTGTTGGTGATGCTAACCAAACACCCGTCGGCTGCGACGGCGCGGTAGTCGGCTCCGCCGACCACGAGGATGCCGAATGTCGAGGGCGGTGGGCGCGACGCTGGAGGTGGTACACAAGCAAGCAGGCGGGCTACAAGCGCGCCTTTACGGAGGACGAGTCGTGAACGAGGGCAGGCCGAAGAGGAGCCCGAGGGACAAGGAGCGCATATCGGCCTGTGGGTGGGCGGCGGTGGCGGGCGTCGGCTGGATTATCCTGTCGGCGGTCTGCGCGGTGTGCAAGTTGGTGGACGACTTCCGGTCGAGCGGCTTGGGGGCGTGATGACGGAGAAGCCGGCGTTCGAGCGCGCGGTCCAGCGGCACATGTAGTGGCGCTCCCGCGCAACCTCGACGTCGGCCAGCGCCCAGCCGTCGATGTCGAATGGCGTGGGAACGGAGATTCCGCGCGCCCGCGCCTCTTTCGCCGCATGCGACAGGAACGCGCGCAGGAAGTAGTCGCCGAGGCCATGCGACTCGCGGGGGTCAAGCAGCCACGCGAGCAGCCAAGAGTGCTGGAGTTCCCTGTGCCAGACGCCAAGCGCGTCGAACAGGTTGAACTCGGCGAGTTGGTCCTCCAGCCGCTCTAGGTCGCCGTCAAGCATCAGCGCTTCGAGCGCCTGCTCCGGCGACTGTTCCTGCGTATGGGGCGTGGTCGTCACGTTTCCGCCTCGCGATGCTTGCGGCTTGCGCGATTTCGTTAGGGGGGCATTCTACCTTACGGCGCGGCGGCGTTGGCGCGCGCCTCAATGTCGGCGCAGCGCGTCATCAATTCATCGAATGTCTCGTTGTCTTCGTAGAGCATGCCGTTTCGCAGCATCCGGTTGTAGTCATCCGCGAGCGCGTCAAGGAGAGGGCCGTCGGGCTTGAGGCGCAAACCGCCGGACACCGCCGCTTCGTAGTTGACGCCGGCCTCGCGAAAGAACATCGTCTTGTGGCGAGCGACGCGCAAAGCGAGGCTGCGGTCGGCTAGCGCGGACTGCGCGTAGCCCGCGTCGTCCAGCCGGACAAGGTCGTGCCAATGGCGCGAGAGGCGTTCGCCTTTGGCGCGCTGTTGCGAGCAAAAGACGTGCGCCGCCGTCGCCTTCTCCCAGAACGTCCGCTCCGGCAGCATTACGAAAGGCGTCGCCGTCGGAAACTCGATGCCTTGCAAGAAAGCTGCGGCGTCGCACGCGATTTCGCGCTTGGATCGGGGTTCGCCTGTCGAGCGCGCCCCGAACTCCACCAGGACTTCCGCCGCCGTTGGGTGTTCGAACAACGGCTGATAAGCCACGTAGACGTTGTCGCCCTCCGCGCGCGCTTGAGCGGACGCGCCCGCTCGCGCCAGCCCTTCCGCTATCGCCCGCAACCCATCGCCGCCGACCCAGAGGCGCAACGCGGAGCGAATTTCCTTCGTCCACTTTTTCTCTTGGCTGCGGGTGGGAGGGAGGCCCTCCTCGTCGCCGCCGACCATAAGGTCGGGAGCCAACGCGCGAATGTCATAGGTGATGTCGAGGTCTTCGGAGAACCGACGGATGACGCGGTGCGCCTTCGACAAAGACGTGCCGCCCTTGAATGTCAAGTCTTGGCCGAACTCGGCGTCGATCAGGGCGCGCAGCGTTTCGACGACCCAAATGTCCTTCTCCAGCAGATGCGGGAGAGTCCCCCTTTGCCTAGCGGCGATCTCGAGAGCGTGGCGTTGGTCGGCTGCGGAGAGCGCGTGGAACGAAATTTCAGGCATTGGACGCCATCGAGCTGAGGGGCTTCGCGATCCATGTGGGCAGCAGCGCGCGAAGCCCGACTAGTTTGGCGAATTCCGCCGCGGGGAGATTGCGCTTGAGGGCGCGCAGCCCGTCCTCCGCTTCCCTGAACCCCAAGAAGGCGAGCGCGCGGACGGCGGCTCCCGCGAGGCTGTTCGGCGCGGCGAGTTGCCAGCGCGGAGCGCGCAGGAGGCGCGCCTGCAGCCCGCCGACCTCTATCGTTCGGCTAGGGCCGGACGTCAGGTAGACCAGCCGCACCGGAACTTGAGTCGTGAGGCGAAGGCTGTTGGCCGCCATGCCCCCGCTCGGGACGATCGTCTCGCCCCAGAGTTCGGAGAGGGCGGCGATGACCTTCTCCACGGAGGGGGGGCACGGCCCGAAGCGCGTTTCGATGGGCGCGACGTAGACGCCCTGGCAGACGCGGAGCAGGCTTCCCGCCCGCGCGAGGCGCGAAAGCGCCTGGTCGACCGCGGCGCGGCTGCCGAGGTGCAACAGGGCGTTCGGGCGGAGAAGCGCGCCCTCCGGCAGCGCCTTCGCGTGCTCCATGATGTGGCGGGGCAGGCTCGTCTTGCCCATCGTCGTCCTTCCGCAAGCCGTTGTCAGAAACACCTTACTATAATCTGACGTTCCTGTCAAGCCTTCGCGCAACAAGCGCGCTAGGTTGTTCCGGTTCCGACGCCGCGCCTCTTCGCCAACGGGAGGCGCGGCGGCGCAGGATGCGCTACAGTCTCTCCCTGCAACGACTCAACCGCGCCGGCGAATAACGGCTGCGGACACGAAGCGCAAGCGCGGGCGCCCTGCGCCCTCTTGCCGTGTCCGCGTTGGTTGGGTCGTTGCAAATCCGCCTTGCGCCGGCAAGGGGGCTCTTGCTTATGCCTGGCCGCCCGCGCGCCTCGCATCGCTCGCCCGCGCCGCAATGCGACATTCGCCCCTTGCGCCTGCCTACGGGGCGCCTTCTAACCTAGACACTATGAAGCCCCGAACGGCATTGCTCCTCGCGCTCGCCGCGCTTGGCGCGGTTATGGCGGCGCCGGCGGCGTGCGCGAACGACCCGACGGCGATGCCGGCTCACCCCGCGCCCGCGGCGCCGCTCCCCGCGCCGACGGCGACGCCGGTCTACGACCGCGACGCCTGGTCGGGCGGCGGCTGGGCCGACGCGGACGGCGATTGCCAGGACGCACGCGCCGAGACGCTCATCATCGAGAGCCTCGTCGAGGTCGAGCAGGACGGCTGCAAAGTCGCCAGCGGCCTATGGGCGGATTTGTGGACGGGCGAGCGCTTCCGCCTCGCGAGCGATGTGCAGGTAGACCACCACGTTCCCGTCCGCAACGCCCACGCGTCGGGAGGCGGCGAATGGGACGCGCGGCAGCGGCGGCGCTTCTACAACGACCTCGATAACCTCAACGCAATCGGCGCGGCGGCGAACCGCGAGAAAGGAGCGCAAGGGCCCGACGAATGGCGGCCTCCGCTGCGGGCGTCGTGGCGGCAATACGCGGAGCAATGGCTGTTCGTCAAGCGAAAGTACGGCCTATCGTTCACGCGCCCCGAATGGCAGGCGCTCGAGGAGATGCTGGCCATGCGCTAACCGGCTTCGCCAAACCCGGCTTGCGATGGAGCCCTGCCGCCCTGACCGCGTAGGCAGGAATCCAGCGCGGCGCGAAGCGCCGCTCCTCTCCTACGTAAGCGCCCCGCCCTGCCCGCGAAAGCGGGAACCTACTGGGCTTGGCCCCTCTCCCTACGAACGGAAGCGATACACCACGACCGCCCCGTTCAAGCGGGCGATGGTCAGGGGCTCGACGCCGGGGTAGCGCGCCCGCAGGTCGTCCTCGAGGCCGCGCATCTCCGGGGCGCCCGCCGGCACGGCGATTAGGCAGCGCAGCGCGTCGGGATCGGGAAGCGGCGCGCCGGCCTCGACGTCCGACGCGAGCAGAATGCGAACCTCCGGGCCATCCGGGTCGTACCGCCGCAGCGCCTGCATATGCAAGTTCGTCGACACGAACGTCGTCGCGGTTAGGTCGGATCCGCACTCCTCGCGCCACGCGCCCGTCGCGATCGCCTCGTTCGTGAGCGGCGTCAACGGCGGCGACACGACCCAGAATTGCCGGACATTCAGCGCGAAGACCGAGAGGAGCAGCGCGCCGACCAGCGCCCACGCGAGCGTCTCATGCGGCTTGCCCTGCGCTATCCGCTCCGCGGCGAACCATGCGTATCTGCCCACGACGACTCCGCTGGCGATGGCGAGCGGCGGCATCAGCAAATACATGCGCGTGTTCGGCACGTGCGGATGCGGCGAAAGCAGCGCCGCGAACACCAGCAGCGCCGCGAGCCAGACGAGCAGCAGCCGCGAGGAGTCCCGCCGAATCGTGCCGAGCGCGTAGCCTGCGCCCAACGCGGCGGCGCCCCCGCTCAGCGCGTCCATCAGCGCGCCCGTCACGTAGTGCGACCGGTGCGTGTTGTAGTGAAAGGCGAACAGGTTGCGGATATTCTCCTGCACGCGCTCGAAAAACGGCCCGCTGATCGCCTCCGAGTAGCCCCCTGCGAGTTGGGGGAACAGCCAGCCGAACGCCTGCGCGCCGTTGACGATGAACGCGGGGAACGCCGCGACCGCGAACCCGGCGAAGAGCGGGCGCGACCGCGTCAGCAGCGCAGGAGACAGCGCAAGCGCGACGATCAGTATCGGCATCGTCGCCCGCCCCGCCAGATGCGAGTAAAACCCCATTCCCGCCGCCGCTCCCGCCGCGTAGAGCCAAAACGGACTATTCCGCCGAACGCCAAGCAGGAAGAATCCCGCCGCGTAGGTCATCGGCAGCAGCGCGTCAAGGTTGTTGTAGGAGATGTGCGACAGCGCGAAAAGGTAGTGGCTGGACGCGAAGAGCGACGCCGCGGCGATGGCCGCCGTCCGCCCGCGCCCCGCAAGATAGCCCATGAGGTAGACCCCGGGGATCGCCGCCGCCGCCGTCAGCACCGACGAAAGCGTCGCCCCGAAATCATTGTTGCCGAACACGCGCATCACGGCGGCCTTCCCCGCGAGGCTCAGCGCCGGATTGAACCCGTACACCCCGTCCTGACTGAACGGGCGCATGAGGCCGTGGAGGTTGATGTTCCGCGCGAAGTTCCAAAACTCGAACTCGTCCCCGATGTAGGAGTAATGCCAGTGACTGATGTCGCGCGCATTCAATGCGATGAACGCGCCGGCGATGCCCGCGACGATCAGCGCATCCAACCGGACCGCGCGAATTATGGCGGACGCCTTTTCGAGCGCGTCGCGCGGCAGCAGCGGAACGCCGAAAGCGGCGACGGCGACCAGCCACGGCAATACGTCGCTCCCCGCCGTCGAACCGCGGAGCAGCCGCAGCGCGAGGTAGAGCGTGAGCGCCGCGCCCGCTCCCCACGCCCATAGCCGCAGGTCGCTCCGCCGCTCGGCGGGCAGGGGGGCGGCGCCGCCGGCGCTCGCGTCCCGTCCGCCAGCGCTTTCGCCCGCCGCATCCGCGCCCCGTCCGCCCGCATTCGCGTCCGCCGTACTCGTACCTGCCGCATTCGCATCCCGCCCGCCGGCATTCACGCCCGCCGCATCTGCGCCCGTATTTTCGTCCGCCGTGCTCACGCCCGCCGCATCCGCGCCCTGTCCGCCCGCCGCGTTTTCGCCCGCCGCGTTCGCGCCCGTATGCGGCAGGCCGCGCGTATGCAGGAAACTCCCCAGCGCGAACGCGAGCATCCCCGCGACCAGCGCGAGACGCCCAAGCGTCGGAGGATCAGGCTGGCTGACGTCGGGGCTCCAGAAGATGAACTGCGCGAACGCGATGAGCGCGGCCCCCGCGATCAGCAACCGCGACGGCGCGAGCCCCGCAAGAACGCCGTCAAGCCGTCGCGCCGCCGAGTCGAAGAGCGCCGCCGCCCCGCCTCCCGCGGACGGCGGAACCGTTCGGGTGCGGCCCCCTGCGCTTGCCGGCGGAGGACCCGCCCTGGACTGGCCTCCCGCGCCTGCCGAGCGCGAAACCGCCCGGGACTGGCCTCCCGCGCCTGCCGACGGCGGAACCACCCGGGCGCGGCCTCCCTCGCCTGCGGAGCGCGAAAACGACGGCATGCGCGGAGCAATCGCGCCGAGTCCTCTGCGAGGCGTCCCGCGTTCGCCGCCGCGCGACTCTGCGAAGTCGGACGCGGAAGCAGGCGCGGCGTCCGATGCGCTCGACCGACCAGGCGTCCGCTCGCTCGCCCGCTCCGTTTGGAGTGCGAGCGCCGCGCCGCACTGCGTGCAATAGCGGTGCGCCGTCGGATTGAGCGCGCCGCACGCCGCGCACGTTACTTGCATAGCGGGCGGCGCCTCGCTCGGACGGCGGACGGCGAAGGAATGGTTGCGTTGGCCATATCGGGCGGATTCTACCGCAACGGGGCAAGACGGGACGCTGCGGCGAGGCGGGGAACCACCCGCCCGCGCCGCTTTGCGGCGTCCTCTCCCAGAGGAGACCTTTGCATAACCTACCGCCCTGTCCGCGTAGGCGGGAATCCAGGCGGCGCGGAGCGCCGCTCCTCTCCTACGTAAGCGGCCCCGTCATTCCCGCGAAAGCGGGAACCTACTGGCCGCCGGAAGTTATGCAAAGGTCTCCAGAAGGAGAGAGCGGGATGGCGCTATCGCGCCGGCGGACTTTCCGCCTACGCGGGAATGACGGGGACGTAGTTTGGTTCCCTCTCCCTCTGGAGACCTTTGCATAACCTACCGCCCTGTCCGCGTAGGCGGGAATCCAGGCGGCGCGGAGCGCCGCTCCTCTCCTACGTAAGCCCCTCGTCATTCCCGCGAAAGCGGGAACCTACTGGAGCAGAGAAGTTATGCAAAGGTTTCCTCTGGGAGAGGGTTAGCGTGAAGGTGATTCCGGACAAGGGGGCAACCCTCGCCCGCCGCTACGCAACGCCATAGCGCTGATCAGCCTCTTGGAGGAGGCCAACGCGATGGACAAGTCCGCCGGGATTCCCCACGGGCTGAAGCGCCGCGTCTCCGCGACGGGGATCAGGCGCCTGCGCTATCCGCGAGGGAGAAGAGCGCGGCATTCGCCGAGCGGAGCGTAAGCGGCTAGCCCCCTATGCGCTCTGCGTCCAGGGGTTGGCGGGGGTTGAATCGCGCGGGCGGCGGACGCAAGGGCTGGGGGTTGAATCGCATGGGCGACGGGCGCGAGGGTGGGGGTTGAATCGCGCGGGCGGCCTGTGTAGACTCTCCGCACTCTCATCGGAAGGGGATGCGCGTGGTCATAGCGGAGCGGACGGCGGCGCTGGGCAAGCGCAGGAGCGGTGGCGAGCAGATGATGCCGCCCGCGCCCGATAGCCGCCTGATGACCGCCGCGGAGGCGAGCAAATGGGCGTCCGGCTGGGTGGGCTACAAGGTCACTCCGTCGAACATCGCCTACCTGGTCAACTACGGCCTCGTTCCGAAAGCGAGCGAGAACGGGCATGGCCTCAGAGTCTGCGCGGACGACCTTGAGCGGTACTACGAATCCCGCAACGGCCGCCGCGAAAGCGTCTACAAGAGCGAACTCGGAAGCGACCTCAACTGGCGGCTGTCGTTCGAGGAGTACAAGGAAGCCGAGACCACGAAGCACGTGCACCGGCTGCACCCGTACAAGGGGAAGTTCATCCCGCAACTGGTCGAGTACTTCATCGACTCGCGCGTCGACGAGTTCAAGACCGACGTCTGCTTTCGCCCCGGGGACATCGTCCTCGACCCTTTCTGCGGGAGCGGAACCACGCTCGTTCAGGCGAACGAGTTGGGCATGCACGCGGTCGGGGTTGACGTGTCGTTGTTCAACTCGATGATCAGCAACTTGAAACTCGCCGACATCGACCTCGAGGAACTGGAGAACGCCACGTTCACTATTGAAAACTGCATCGCGTCGGACTTGGCCGGAAGGAAAGCGCGCGCATTTGAAGAGGATTTGCTGGCGGCGCTTAAGGAATTCAATTGCGCGTATTTCCCGCGCAAAGATTTCCGTTATCAGGTTCGCACCGGGCAAATTGACGAGGATGCTTACGCGAACGAAAAGGCCGCCCTGTTTATTCCCGTCTACGAAGCCTTGCTCAGGCGGCACGGCGTCAGCAACGCGATAAGCGTTTTCAACGACGCCTTTATGGACAACTGGTACTTGGACTCGGTTCGCAGCGAAATAGAGAGCGCCAAGCGGTACATAGAGGATCACCGCGACCCGCTCGTCCGCGATATGCTGCGGTTGATACTGAGCCGAACGGTGCGGTCGTCGCGCGCGACGACGCACTCGGATTTGGCCACCCTCATCCGCCCGGTGACGGAGACCTACTACTGCGGCAAGCACAGCCAGATCTGCAAGCCGCTGTTTTCGATGCTCGGATGGTGGCGGCGCTACGCCAAAGACACGCTCAAGCGGCTTGCGGAGTTCGCGCGATTGCGAACGTCCACGAAACAGGTTTGCCTCGTGGGCGATTCGCGGGAGATCGACATCCTCGCGGGGCTGCGGGACGCCGACCGACAGTTCGAGGCGCTTGCGCGCGAGCGGAAGATCCAAGGGGTATTCTCCAGCCCTCCCTACGTGGGAATGATTGACTACCACGAGCAGCACGCCTACGCCTACGAACTGTTCGGGCTGCCCCGCAACGACGAGGCGGAGATTGGGCCGATGAGGTCGGGCAAGAGCAAGCAAGCGCAGGCTGCTTATGTCGACGGCATTGCGGGCGTGCTGCGAAACTGCCAGCGGTTCATGGCGGACGACTGCGACGTCTTCCTCGTTGCGAACGACAAGTTCGGCTTGTACCCCCGCATCGCCGAGAAGTCGGATATGAAGATCGTAAAGGAGTACAAACGCCCCGTGCTCAACAGGGCGGAAGGCGACAAGGGCGCGTACTCCGAGTCCATATTCCAAATGAAGCGGAACAGGTTGCTCTGATGTTCAGCCCAACGGCAGTCCGCAGCGTTATCGCCGACGCCTTGCGCCGAAAAATGGAGGGATACAACCCGGAATCGTCGCATATGCCCTTCCACACGCGGCTCTTGGGCAAGGACAGGATGGCGTTGTTCTCCTTTATCCATTCGCTGAACACGAACTTCGGGACGGCTATCTTTGAGCAAGTCGCCCTCGAAATTGCCTCAGGCCGGTTCGAGCAGGCCGAGAGGCAGTGGGTGGTCGGCCGCGAAATATCGTCGGACGCGCAGGAGACGATCACCGCCATCGTCAACAGGTTGGCGGACGGCTCCGGGGAACCTGACCACCTCGCCGAGGTGGAGGAGATCCGCCGTTGCGCTCAGTCCGGCGCGGTTGTCGCCAAGAAGATGCGGAACGCCGACCTCTTCCTCGCCAACACGGGCGAAGTCGTACTCGTGGAGTTGAAAACCGCCAAACCGAACGTTGACGGATTCGAGAAGGTCAAGCAGAACCTCCTAGAATGGGTTGCGGCGACGCTGCATCAGGATCCTCATATCGACGTTCGCGCCGTCGTCGCCATTCCCTACAATCCTTACGAGCCTCATCCCTACAAGAGGTGGACGCTGAAAGGGATGCTTGACATCGAGAATCAGAGCCAGTTGATGGTGGGGAATGAGTTTTGGGATTTCCTCGCAGGCGAGGCGGTATACGACAGTCTGCTTGACTGCTTCGAGCAGGTCGGCGTCGAAATGCGCGAGGAAATTGACGATTACTTCAAGCGTTTCCTCAGCAGATGAGCCTGGGGAAGGAAGGATGGCATGATAGACAAGGACGCAATAGCCGCCCAGATAGCGGCCATCATCGGGGTCGGCCTCGAGCGGAGCCACGCGATCGTGGACGCTTTCGAGAACTTGTTCGTCGGCAAAGTCGTCGAAAAATTGGCCGGCCTCAAGGTGAAGGAGTTGGTCGAACGGAAGAATCCGTATCTCTACAGGGCAACGGGCGTCTCGACGTGCGAGGAATACATCCAGCGAGCATTTCGGGAGTACGTCGCGGGTATGCGCTGGACATACTTCGGGCATTTCTGCGAGAGCGTCGCGCAGATAATGTCCGGTGGAATTAAGCCCGAAGGGAAAGGAGAGATAGACCTGGAAATTTGGAGAGACGGCGAGGCATTTTTATACGCGATAAAATCGGGCGCGTCCGGGCTCAACGCATCCAGCCAGAAGAAAGCAATTGACGATCTGGATTCCGCGGCGAACAGGTTCGAGGAAGATGGCGTTGTAGCGCACAAGAAGATAGGTTTCGGGTATGGCCGCCGCGTGAAGTATGAGAAGAACGACGTTGAATTGATGGCGAGCAAAGACTTCTGGGCGGAGATGAGCGGCGACGAGGATTTCTATATCAAACTCCTTGACGTCGCCGATGCCCTGTCGCCATTGTTCCAAGTGAACCTTGAGGTTCCCGACCGTCTGTTGGCGGAGGCGAATGAATTGTTTTGCGAAGGCGAAACCATCCGCTGGGATAAGGTGATTCGGTTGGTTTCCGGCTAGCGCCCCTTGACATGCCCATCCGGGTCCGTTATGGACCCTGAACTTCACTCTAAAGGAGGGGCGCTATGGGGATTGGCCTAGGCGTGATGCACTGGGAAGAGGTGCGGTTGCCGAAGGGCGTCGTCGCGGAGTTCGCGCGGGAGATGCTGCACGAGGGGATAGGCGCGTCCTATATGTGGGGGCAGAGCCAGGGCTACGCTCCGTTCACGCAACGGGCGCTGCTGGAGTTGCTCGACCGGTTCGCGCAGGAGCGCGGGCTGTCGCGTCGGAAGCGCGGGGAGATCCGTGCGTGGCTGAAGTCGCTGCCGTGGGTCGAGGGCGGCTGGCGGACGCGGCTGCCGAAGGACGACGGGCGCAGTCAAGCGTGGGGCTACCACCCGCTCGATGACAACGACGACCGGCGCGACGGCGGGCTGGTGGAGTTGCATTTCAGTTGGTAGGCGGGAACGATGCGGGCGCGTTGGGACGTGGAGCCGCCTACGGGGGCGGCCTACGAGTAGTCATGCTCCTCTTCTGCGAAGAGGAGGGGGCGTTATCGCGCCGACTGGATTCCCGTCTACGCGGGCAGGGCGGACCAGGGCATGCCTGATTCCCTCTCCCTAACACCAGGGAGAGGGTTAGGGCGAGGGTGGTTCCGGGCGCAACCCGCGCTGGATTCCCGCCTATGCGGGCAGGGCGGCGCTACTTGACGCGGTGGTCGGCGTAGGCGACCTCGTAGGCGGCGATTGCCGGATAGCGCAGCGTTGCTCTGAGGTCGTCGAGGGCGCGAGCGAGCCCTGGGGTCGACTCGGCGGACAGCATCGCGGACTCGCTCTCCCAGAGGGCGACGAGGATGCCGCGGGCGCCGTCGGAGCGCAAGGCGTAGGCGCCTTCGTAGCCGGGCTGGCGGCGCATTTCGGCGGCGGCGAGCCGCTCGAACGCCTGCGCCGCGTCGCGGTGGCCTTGCGCTCCGCCTTCCGCCTCGAATTCGATGATCCGCGCGAACATATACGCCTACGCCGCTCCTGAGCGTCCGCCATACGGGGACTCGCTACGCGCTTGGAATGCTACCTCATAGCGACGCCCCGCGCCCTTGCATTGCAATCTGTTGATAGGCCGCGTTCGCCCGGACTCAGCGGCGTCGCCGTATGGCGAGGCGCCCGCGCGAGGCGGCATTGCAGGAGGCGGGCTACCCCCGTACAGCAAGTTGGACATACCCTAAGACCGAGTCGGCGAAGAGGAGCAGAGTCAGCGGGGGCGCGTCCGCTTGCTGACGGCGATGCGGAGGCGGACGCCGACGGGGAGCGCCGTCGCGCCGAGAATCGCGCCGAGCGCGGCGAACGGGCCCGCGAGCGTCCAGTAGACGCTCGGCTCGATTTCGCGGAGCGGAGCGGCGGCGAATGCGTAGAGCGGAGCGACGACGACGACGAGGCCAATCGCGGCGCCGGCGAGTTTGGCTTGCATGGGCGAGGCGAGCAAACGCCCAACCGCGATGCCGGCGATCCACGGAAAGAACATCACGGCGCACGTCCAGAGGAGCGCCGCCCAGTCGCCGAGCCAGTCGCGCAGCGCGGCGAGCGAGACGGCGGCGGCGGCGGCCAGCGCAATCACGGCGAGCGACTTGAGGGCGAGCGGGGCCGTTCGTTGCATCGTTCCGTCCGGTAGGGCTCCCCCGGGGTTGCCAATGGAGTCGCCAGCGTCGGCTGTTCGTTGCATCGTTCCGTCCGATAGGGCTCCCTCTAGGTCGGCGGAAGGGTTGCGCGAGGTTGCCGCAAGGAATGGTATCATTCCTAATCGTGAGAGGCCCATCGCGCCTCGGCTCGGCGGGCGGCTGTCGCCGCTCGGCGGGCGCGATCCGTATGCGGAAGACGGCGCGACGGCGATGCGAACGCTCTCCAACTCCATAGGCGCGGTTCTCGATAAGGCGCTCGCGGGCGAGGCGCTCTCGCGGGAGGACGGCTGCCGCCTCGTCGCGGCGGACGGGCCCGCGGAGACGACGGCGCTGCTGAGCGCGGCGTCGGCGTTGAACGACCGGGCGCGCCCGGAGCGCCGCGTCACCTACTCCCGCAAGGTGTTTCTGCCGCTGACGAATCTGTGCCGCGACCGCTGCGGCTATTGCGTGTTCGTCAAGGGGCCGCGGCAGCGCGGGGCGCATACGATGACGCCCGACGAGGTGGTCGCGGTCGCGCGCCGGGGCGCGGAACTCGGCTGCAAGGAGGCGCTGCTGAGCCTGGGCGACCACCCGGAGGCGCGGCATCCGGAGATGCGGGAGACGCTGCGCGCGATGGGATTCCGCTCGACGCCGGAGTACGCGGCGGCGATGAGCAAACTCGTATTGGAGGAGACGGGGTTGCTGCCGCACGTGAATTGCGGAACGCTCGACCGTGAAGAGGCGGCGGCGCTCGCGCGGTGGAACGCGAGTTTGGGGATTATGCTGGAGAGCGCGAGCCTCCGTTTGCACGAGCCGGGCGGGCCGCATCACGGCACGGCGACGAAGCGTCCGGATCAGCGCTTGGCGACGATAGCGGCGGCGGCGGAAGCGGGCGCGGCGGTGACGACGGGCATCCTCGTCGGGATCGGCGAGACGCGGGAGGAGCGCGTGGACGCGCTGCTGGCGATACGGGAGGCGCAGGAGCGCTGCGGCAATGTTCAGGAAGTGATCGTCCAGAACTTCCGGGCGAAGGCGGGAACGCGGATGCGGGGCGCGCCGGAGCCGTCGATGCTCGAGATGATGCGGACGCTGGCGGCGGCGCGGCTGCTGCTGGGGCCGGAGATGAACATTCAGGCTCCGCCCAATCTGCAGGCGGACGGATTCGAGGCGTATCTGCTGTGCGGGATCAACGATTGGGGCGGCGTGTCGCCGCTGACCAAGGATTTCATCAATCCGGAGGCGGCGTGGCCGCAGACGGCGCGCCTCCGCAGGCTGACCGAGGATGCGGGATTCGAGTTGCGGGAGCGGACGGCGCTCTATCCGTCGCATGTCCTCTCCGGCGCGTGGGCGCGGTCGCCGGACGCGGCGTCGCGGCTCGCGGAGTTGACCGACGGCGAAGGCTACGTGAAGCGGGAGTTGGAGCGATGGAGTTGAGAGCGTGAGCGCATCGAGCGAACGAGGGCATCAGGGCGAACGCGACGCGCAGGGCGAACAGGGAGCGCGGGGACTGGAGTCGCTGCTGAGCGGCGTTCCGTCGGACATCGCGGGGATCATCGCCAAGCCGTTGGAGGGTGGCGAGGTCTCGGTCGAGGAGGGGGCGCGGCTGTTCGAGGCGGAGGGGACGGCGCTGCTCGCGCTGACGGCGGCGGCGGACGAGTTGCGGCGGCAAGTCAACGGCGACCGCGTCACCTACGTCGTGAACCGCAACATCAACTTCACGAACGTCTGCATCAAGCGGTGCGGCTTCTGCGCGTTCAGCCGCGACTTCCGCGCCGAGGAAGGGTACTTCCTTCCGCTGAACGAGATCATCCGCCGGGCGAAAGAGGCGGCCGATCTGGGCGCGACGGAGGTGTGCGTGCAGGCGGGGCTTCCGCCCAAGATGGAGGGGTCGCTGTACGTTGACCTGACGCGGGCGCTCAAGGAGGCGGCGCCGGAGTTGCACGTCCACGGCTTCTCCCCGGAGGAGGTGCTGTACGGCGCGACGCGCTCGCGCTCCACGGTGGAGGAATACTTGCGCGAACTGCGGGACGCGGGCGTGGGGTCGCTGCCTGGCACGTCGGCGGAGATTCTCGACCAGCGCTTGCGGGACGCCATCGCGCCGGGGCGGATCAGCGTGGAGCAGTGGACGGACGTCATCTCGACGGCGCACCGGCTTGGCGTTCCGACGACCTCTACGATGATGTTCGGCCATATCGAGACGAACGCGCATCGGGCGGCGCACCTCGCGCTGCTGCGCGATATGCAGAAGGCGACGGGCGGCTTCACGGAGTTCGTCCCCCTCAGTTTCGTGCACGAAGAAGCGCCGATGTTCGCGCAGGCGCAACGCGGGGCGATGCGGCCGGGCGCCACGGGGGCGGAGGTCGTCCGTATGCACGCAATCGCGCGGCTGATGCTGCGCGGCTGGATAGACAACATTCAGTGCTCCTGGGTGAAAGAGGGGCCGAAACTCGCGCAACTGCTGCTGCTGGCGGGATGCAACGACGTCGGCGGGACGCTCATCAACGAGAGCATCTCGACCGCCGCCGGAGCGTCCCACGGGCAACTCACGCCGCCATCCGAACTGCGCCGCTGGATCCGCGACGCCGGGCGCGTCCCCGCCGAGCGGACGACGCTGTATGAGACGCGGCGCGTGTTCGAGACGGAGCCCAACGAGCCGGAGCCGCTCGACCTTGCGGCGGCCCATCCGGAGCGGTTCGGCTCCTACAAGGAACTGATCAAGTTGGACGCCTTCCGCTACGAGGGGCAGCGCGCGCCGGAGTTGGAGGGCCCAACGTTGCCGGAAGCGCTCGCCGCCGCCCGAGGGTAGCGATGGCGCCGCGAACGCTCGCCGTCAGCGGAGGCGTAGGGGGCGCGAAACTCGCCGTCGGCCTCTCGCGCATCCTCCCGCCGGAGGATCTGACGATCGTCGTCAACACCGGCGACGACGAGACGTTTCACGGGCTGCATGTCTCCCCGGATATTGACTCGGTCGTCTACGCGCTTGCGGGAACGGCGAGCCGCGAAACGGGCTGGGGCGTGGAGGGCGATTCGTTCCGCGCGATGGACGCGCTCGGCAGGCTCGGCGGCGAGACGTGGTTCCGGCTGGGCGACCTGGACTTGGCGATGCACTTGCGGCGGACGGAACTGCTTGCGGCGGGGCGGACGCTATCGGAGGCGACGGCGGCGATTTGCGCGGCGCTGGGCGTCCGCCATGCCGTCGCGCCGATGTCGGACGCGCCCGTTCGCACGGTCGTCCAGACGGCGGAGCATGGGGAGATGGCGTTTCAGGAGTACTTCGTCCGCCGCGGCTGCGAGCCGAGGATAACCGGCGTTCGTTTCGCGGGAGCGGAGGACGCGGCGCCGTCGCCCGCGTTCGCCGCCGCCATGGAGCGCGCGGACGCCATTGTTTTCTGCCCCTCCAACCCGGTGGTGAGCGTCGGCCCCGTCTTGGCGGTAGGCGGCGTTCGAGATGCGATTGCGGCGTTCCGCGGGCCGCGCGTCGCGGTCAGCCCCATCGTCGGAGGGCGGGCGCTGCGAGGGCCTGCGGCGAAGATGATGGCGGAACTCGGCGAAGACGCGGGCAACGCCGGCGTGGCGCGCCGCTATGCGGGGCTCGCGGATGCGCTTATCATTGACGAGAGCGACGCGGACGACGCGGCGGCGGTCGAGGCGGCGGGCGTAACGGCGCGGACGGCCCGGACGATGATGACGTCGGAGTCCGACAAGACGGCGCTGGCGGAGTCCGTTCTCCGCATCGCTTTCGGAGAGGGCTAATGCCGGAGGGTTTGAGAAAAACACACGTCGTCGCGCCGATGAAGCCGCTGCCGGAGTGCAAGACGCGGCTGCGCGAGCGCCTTCCCCAAAGGACGGTCGACGCGCTGGTTTTGCTGATGCTGCGGCGCGTTCTGGACGCGGCCGTCGCCTTCAAGGCCGACAGCCTCACGCGCGAAGTCGTCGGCGGAGACGACGTCATCCGCCGCATCGCGGAGGCGTCGGATGCGTGGTGGACTCCCGACGGCGGGCGCGGATTGAACGGCGAAGCGAGCGCCGCGATGCAGGCGGCCTACGAGCGCGGATGCGACAACGCGCTCTACCTGCCGGGCGACCTTCCGCTGATCCGCGAGGCGGACGTGTTCGAACTGCGCTACGCGGGGCGGAGGCTGAACCGGCCCGTGGGCGTTCCGGCGCGCGAGGGCGGAGGCACCAACGCGCTGCTGATCCCGGCGGGAATGGATATGCCGCTCCTGCTCGGCGCGCAGAGTTACGCCAAGCACCGCGAGGCCGCCAAGCGCGCCGGAACGCCGCTGAGGACGATGAAACTCCCCGGAGTGATGGACGACGTGGACACGGCGGAGGACTACGAGCGGGCGCGCCGCCTGTCCCCCCGCTTCGCTAGCCTGGTTACGGACTGGGAGGTCTGGCTGCTGGAGGGGATGACCTCGCCGCCGCCTGCGGGCGGCGCGTTTCCCGTAGACCCGGAGTTATACCCTTGGAGCAGAGCGCGATGAAACCGAAGATTGGCCTGTTGCTGGGAACGCGCGGCGCCGTGATGCGCGCGCGGCGCGAGGGCGCCGCCCTCTCCGCCGAGGGCATGCTGACGCTCGCGGAGCGCGCCGAGTCCGCCGGGCTCGACTCCGTATGGGTCGGGGACAGCCTCGTCTCCAAGCCGCGGTTCGAGCCGGTCGCGGCGATGGCGGCGGTCGCCGCCCGAACTTCGCGGGTCCGCATCGGGACGGCGGTTCTCCTGCCCGCGCTGCGCCATCCGGTTCCTCTGGCGCACAGCGTCGCCACCGTCGACGTCGTGTCCGGGGGGCGCGTCGTCATCGGCGCGGGCGTCGGCGGCGCGTTCAACGACGATCAGCGGCGCGACTGGATCGCGGCGGGCGTCGAGCCGGAGTCGCGGGTCTCGCGCTTCACGGAGAGCGTCCGCGTAATGAAACGCCTTTGGACAGAGGACGGCGTCGCTTTCGCGGGGCGGCATTTCGCGCTGGAGAACGTCACGCTCGAGCCGAAGCCCGCGCAGCCGGGCGGCGTTCCGCTGCTGCTCGCGACGCACCACCGCGCAGGCTCCGAGGCGCAGATTCGGCGCGCCGCCCGCTACGGCGACGGGATCATCGGCATCACCGACTCGCCGGACGAGTACGCCGAGACGGCCGACCGGGTGAACGATGCGCTCGCCGACGAGGGAAGGGACGCCGCCGCGTTCCAGCGCGTCTACTACCTCACGGTCAACGTCGGCGCGGACAGGCGGGCGGCGGAAGCGGAGGCGCACGACTTTCTGATGCGGTACTACAACGTGGCGCATTGGGGAAGCGCGTGGGGGCCGTGGGGCGCGCCGGGGGAAATCGCCGCGCGCATCCGCGAATTCGCCGCCGCCGGAGCGGACACGGTCATCGTCCGGTTCGCCGCATGGGATCAGGCGGCGCAATGGGAGCGGTTCGAGCAAGAGATCTGGCCGGAGTTCGCGTAAGCGCAAGTCGGCGGCGCGGAGCCGAATTAGCCGGAATTAGCCATTGGCGCATTATGGCTAATTCCCCGCAACGGCGCCGGCAAGAGAGGCGGTCAACGGGCGAATTAGCCGGAATTAGCCACGAATTGGCCATTGGCGCATTCTGGCTAATTCCCCGCAACGGCGCCGGCAAGAGGGCGGTCAACGGGCGAATTAGCCGGAATTAGCCATGAATTAGCCATTGGCGCATTATGGCTAATTCCTGCAACGGGCGCCGGCAAGAGACGGTCAACGGGCGAATTAGCCGGAATTAGCCACGAATTGGCCATTGGCGCATTCTGGCTAATTCCCCGCAACGGCGCCGGCAAGAGACGGTCAACGGGCGAATTAGCCGGAATTAGCCATGAATTGGCCATTGGCGCATTATGGCTAATTCCCCGCAACGGCGCCGGCAAGAGAGGCGGTCAACGGGCGAATTAGCCGGAATTAGCCACGAATTGGCCGTTGGCGCATTATGGCTAATTCCCCGCAACGGACGTCGCTAAGAGGCGGTCAACGAGCGAATTAGCCGGAATTAGCCATGAATTGGCCATTGGCGCATTATGGCTAATTCCGGCTACAAGCGCTTCCAGCGCGCGCCCCTGCCTCTCTCTTCGCAGGCCGCGAGCCCCAGAGCGCGGAGGATGGTCAAGTCTTCCCGCGCTTGCCTTTGCGTGGCGGTCTCCCGAAACGCTGCGGCGATTTCCCGAAGGGCCAGCCCCCTGCCCGATTCATCCAACAGCGCGAGTATCGCCTGCTGGCGTTTGGACACCGTTTGCCGAACCTGCTGAGGCGGCACGTACCTGCTGGGGAGGAACCGGACGACAACGCCTCCGCCTTCCTCCTGAATCTCCGGCGCGCGGAGTCCGGCTTGCTGCGTCAACTCCGCCATTCTGAGCGTTCCCCGACCCCACGACTCGATGACGCCGACGCGGTAGAACACGCGCGCAATGAGCGGATTCCACGGTAGCGACTCGTGCGGAGCGAACAGCGCCTCGGATGTGAGGCCGAAGTGGAGCGCGCCCGAGGACGCAACCTCGAGCCGGTCGTCGTAGACGGCGACGGAAACCGCCCCGCCGCCGATGCCGTAGTCTCTGTGGCACAAGGCGTTCGCCAGCGCCTCGCGCAACGCGCCCGGCGGGTACAGCGGGTCGTCCACGCGCTCGAACACGTTTGGGACCACTCGTCCGGCCACCGGCAGATTCTCCCGCAGAAAGCGCTCCGCCCGGCGCAAGAGATCAAAAGCGTTCCCGTGGAATTGCCGGTTGTCGAGGAAAGCGCTCTTGTCCGCGCCCTGGAAGCGCGCGACGCGGAGCGTGCATTGCGGATAGGCGCCTTCCAGCCGTTCGGCTCGCCCGAAAAGCACGGCCGCCGCCCGGAGCAACCGCCCGTCCCGTATGAGGCCCAAGCCGCGCAGCAGTTCCTCGGGGTCGCGGACGCCCGGATCTTCGGAGCGTCCGCGCCGGATGGACTCGTCCACCGCGCGCGTAATCTCCGCAGCGTCGAGGTCGGCGACCGTCCAGCCCGACGCCTCTTCCGTCTCCCAACGCCGCTCGCTGTGGAGACGCTCGAACAGCAGGCGGTTGTACTCTTCGGCGCCGACTCGCCGGTTCGCGCTCCCCACCCGGAGGTAGCAATCCCTGCCGTAGGTGTAGGGCCGGTTTTGGCCCTGAGGCACGCCGACGACGAGCGCTTCCAAGCCGGAGTCCAGCGGCACGCGCTCGAGCGTCGGGAACGCGGGCGGGTCTATCCGCTGCCATTCCTCGGATAAGCGGCTGAGCGTTTAACTCCAGCGTTTCCGACTCGCCGTCGGCGGCCCACTTCGCGATCTGATGGGGAGTCATCCTCGGTCTCCTGACATGCGCCGCGCATTCGCTCCATTAGCCTACCACTCCGAGTTCAGCCCGGCGCCGCGCTTGCTTGCGCCCTCGCTTGTTGACCTTCCGCCGTTCGGGGAGTAGAATTGGCGATGGCCGTGCTAGACGGGGAGCTAGCGGTG
Source organism: Dehalococcoidia bacterium (assembly GCA_965242755.1). Taxonomy (GTDB): domain Bacteria; phylum Chloroflexota; class Dehalococcoidia; order Lucifugimonadales; family Australimonadaceae; genus Bin16. The sequence goes on from OZ251500.1 coordinate 1,044,454, forward strand.
CCCTGCACCCGAAATCCGCTTCAGCGGGGTTGAACTCCTCTCTAGAGGGCCGGACTCGCCGCCTCTGGCCAGGCCAGCGGACGTTGAGAGCCGGGCCCTGCGCGGCGGAGCCCCGTGAACCGCGTCAGGTCCGGAAGGAAGCAGCGCTCAGCGGCGCGCTCCGGGCGCCGCAGACAAGCCTGGCTCGAGTTCGTCGGCCTAACGGCTACGCGCGCGGGCGCCCGGCTCGACGAGAGGTGCACGGCCTCTCTCTTCTTTAGAGACATTTGCATAACTTTCCGCCCTGCCCGCGCAAGCGGGAATCCAGGCGGCGCGAGGCTCCGCTCCTCTCCTGCGTAAGCGCCGCGCCCTGCCCGCAGAAAGCGGGAACCTACTGGGCGCAGGGAGTTACGCAAAAGTCCCGCCGCCGCCCGCGCCGCGCTATACTCTTGCGCCGATGCGCCGCAAGCGGCGAGGAGCGTTGCGACCCGTATGGCGAATGCGAAGTTCAGAGAGCAGGCCGAGCGGCTTTTGGCGCGCGCGGAAGTGGCGGTGAACGGGCAGGCCCCTTGGGACATTCAGGCGCACGACGAGCGGCTCTTCGCCCGCGTGTTCGCCGAAGGCTCCATCGGGCTCGGCGAGGCGTATATGGACGGCTGGTGGGACGCCGAGCGGCTGGACGAGACGATGGCCCGCATCCTCGGCGCAGGCGTTCAGCATCTCATCCCCCGCAACCTCGGTGCCGTCAAACTCGCCCTCGCCGCCCGCTGGACGAACCGCCAAAACAAGAAGCGCGCCTGGGACGTCGGCGACCAGCACTACAACCTCGGCAACGACCTCTTCGCCGCGACGTTCGACTCCCGGCTCACCGGCAGTTGCGGCTACTGGAAGGACGCCCAAGACCTCGACGCCGCGCAAGACGCGAAACTCGACCTCATCTGCCGCAAGATCGGCCTCCGCGCCGGGCAGTCCGTGTTCGACGTCGGCTGCGGATGGGGCGCGTTTATGGGCTTCGCCGCCGAGAAATACGGCGCGGTCTGCGAGGGCGCCACGATCTCCGAGGAGCAGGTCAAGCACATCCGCGAACGCTACGCCGGCCTGCCCGTGACCGCCCGCCTGCAGGATTATCGCGACGCGCAGGGGACGTTCGACCACGTCGTCTCGATGGGCATGTTCGAGCACGTCGGCCCGCGCAACTACCCGGCCTACTTCGCAACGGCGGAGCGCATCCTGAAAGACGACGGCTTCTTTCTCCTGCACACCATCGGGTCGAACAAGTCCGCGAACGCGATAGATCCGTGGATGGACAAGCACATCTTCGTCAACGGCGTCCTTCCGTCCGTCGCTCAGATCGGACGCGCCGTCGAAGGCAAGTTCATCGTGGAGGACTGGCACAACTTCGGCGCGGACTACGACAAGACGCTCGTGGCTTGGCATCGCAAGTTCGAATCTAACTGGCCGTCGCTCAGGGAGAAGTACGGCGAGCGTTTTCGCCGAATGTGGAACTTCTACCTGCTCTCCTGCGCCGGCGGCTTCCGCGCCCGCAACATCCAACTTTGGCAGATCGTCCTCTCCAAGCGCGGCGTTCCCGGGGGCTACGCGACGGTGCGCTAGCCTTGGCGTTCCCGGCGGCTACGCGACGGCGCCTTGATGCGCGGGGCGCCCCCGGTGGCCGCGCTAGGCGCTCTGCTTGGCGGACGGCGCGAACCTAGTATGACTGCCTCCATGCCCGCGTAGGCGGGGAATCCAGTCGGCGCGCAAGCGCCACCGGCATGAGTTGGGGTCTCCTACGAGTCGGGCGAACTAAGGCAGCCTTCCCGTCGCGGCGACGCGGGCGGCGTAGCGAATCGCCGCCGTCATTCCCGTTGCGTCCGCGACGCCTTTGCCGGCGATGTCGAACGCCGTGCCGTGGTCGACCGACGTCCGCAGGAACGGCAGCCCAATGTTGAGCGTGATGCTGGAGGCCCAATCGTGAACTTTCACGGGAATGTGCCCCTGGTCGTGGTGCATCGCGAGGATCGCGTCGTAGCCCCCGTCCGCCGCTTGCGCAAAGAGCGAGTCGGCGGGAACGGGGCCGACCGCCGCGACGCCCTCCGCGTTCGCGTCCTCCACGGCGGGGCGGATGTCCGTGATCTCCTCGGTTCCGATGAGCCCCGCCTCGCCGCCGTGCGGATTGAGCGCCGCGACGCCGATGCGCGGATACGGGACGCCATGCGCCGCGAAGAAGCCGCGGGTTAGGCGCAGCGCCTCCAGAACGCGCTCGCGCGTTGCGAACTCGGCGGCGGCGCGCAGAGGCACGTGCGTCGTCAAATGGATGACGTTGAGCGGTTTGGCGACGAGCATCGTGAGGACGCGCGGAACCTCCGCGATGCGCTGGTAGATCTCCTGATGGCCGAAATCGGCATGCCCGGCTAGGCGGGCGGCTTCCTTGCTGATGGGCGCGGTGGCGATCGCGTCCACATCGCCGGCGGTGGCGAGCCTCGCCGCGCTCGCGGCCCACTCCACGGCCGCCGCGCCCGCGACGGGCGACGTCTCGCCGTATGGCAGCGCGTCGAGTCCCTCGTCGTTATGGGGAGAGAAAACGTTGACCCGTCCGGGCTCTTCTGCGTCATCGCGGGGGCCGTCGGCGCTCCGGGCGCGCAGCGGGCTGCCGATGAGCCGGAAGGCCCGGTCGAGCGCGGCGGGCGAGCCGATCACGAGCGGCGCGGCCTCCGCCCGCAAGTCTTCGTCGGCGAGCGCTTTCGCGACGACCTCCGGGCCGATCCCGGCCGGGTCGCCTAGCGTGACGCCGATGCGCGGGCGTCTATCCATAGCGTCGCCTTTCGCAGCCTTTGCATAACTTCCGGGGCCTCAGTAGGCGCCTGCTTTCGCGGGTAGGGCGCGGCGCTTGCGTAGGAGAGGAGCGGCGCCTTCGCGCCGCCAAGTCTATCGGATTCCCGGCTGCTCGGGACCGGAGGCGTGGCGGCGGCGTTAGGCGCGAGGTCGTCATATCGCCGCAAGATGTTTGGCGGGGCGAACGACCTTTGGGGAATTTCGTTCCCGGGGACGGGGTCATTTTCGGTCATCGGGGGCATCCTTTTCCGTGTTGGCCTAGTTTTCGGGCGTTTTGGAGTGCGCGGTTTTGAGCGGTTGGTGAGCGGTTTTGAGCGGCGGATGAGCCCCAAATGAGCGGTTTTGAGCGGTTTTGAGCGGTCGTTCGCCGCGCCTCTCCGTTCGTCTCAGTTGCCGCCGCGCTGTGGTTGGGGCTCGTCATTGCTCCATCGTAGGGATGGGTTAGGGGGCGGCGCAAGGGGCGGATGTCGCGGTTGCGGGCGGCGGCGACCCGCGCGCCGACTGGATTTCCCGCCTGCGCGGGCAGGGCGGTCAAGAGGCGTCATGGCTCACCAGCCTACGAGGATGGGGGACGGGGCGGCGCTGCATGTGGTTCCGGTGGGTTCTCGCTTTCGCGGGCAGGGCGTGGCGCCGTGGGGTCGTCGGGGACGGGGCGCGTTGCGCCCCGTCTTGCGCTGCTGGAGGGTCGTCGTCATGGCTCACCAGCCTACGAGGATGGGCGACGGGGCGGGGCGGCCCTCACCCTGGCCCTCTCCCAGAGGGAGAGGGTATTTGTCGGTCGGCGGGGCGGCGCCCCGTCGCGGCGCTTGCGCGCCGACTGGATTCCCGCCTACGCGGGAATGACGGTCAATGCCATCGGCGCCGGTGGCGCCGCCCTCACCCTGGCCCTCTCCCAGAGGGAGAGGGTAATTTTCGCCGCCGTGGGCGGCGGCCTCATCGCCATCGCCGCCGCCCTCACCCTGGCCCTCTCCCGGTGGAGACCTTTGCATAACTCCTCGACATCGCGCACAATTGGCCGCAACATGCCCCAACGCGAGGAGATTGCTATGCACCGCAAGACCAGCGAACCCTCCTTCATCGACGTCCTCGTCCCCGACCACATCGGACGCAACGACCAACTCGACCGCATCGACCAGATGATCGATTGGCCCAAAGTCGCCAAGCAGGTCAACGGCCTCTACGCATCTCCCGAAGGCCGCCCCGCCTACCCGCCCATCACGATGGTGAAAATCATCATCCTCCAACAGTGGTATGACGCCTCCGACACGGCGATAGAGGAGGCGGTGAGCGACCGGCTGTCGTTCCGGCGGTTCGCGGGGCTGTCGCTCCAAGACGCGGTTCCCGACCACTCGACGATCAGCCGCTTTCGGAAGGCGGTCGCGGAGCGGGGGCTCGCGCAGCGGCTGTTCGAGGAGGTGGGCCGCCAGTTGGAGAAGAAGGGGCTGCTGGTGAAGAAGGGCACGCTGATCGACGCGTCGTGATCGAGGCGCAAGCGCGGCGTCCTGGGTCGGAGGCGGGAGCGCGTAGCAAGACGGACCCTGACGCCGCATGGACGCGCAAGGGGAAGAAGTCGCGCTTCGGCTACAAACTGCACATCGGCATGGACGGCGTTTCCGGGCTCGTTCGCGGAGTGGAGTTGACGCCCGCGAACGTGGCGGACACGGACGTGGCCGACGCGCTGATCATGGGCGATGAGGAGGCGGTGTACGCCGATAAGGCGTATGAGTCGAAGGAGCGCCGGAAGCGGTTGCGGGAGCGCGGCATCAACGACCGGATCATGCATCGGTCGCATAAGAACCAGGAGGAGTTGCCGTATTGGCAGCGGAGGAGGAACGCGCTTGTGTCGAAGGTTCGGGCGCCTGTCGAAGGGGTGTTTGGGACGCTGAAGCGGAGTTACGGCTACTGGCGGACGCGGTATATCGGGTTGGAGAAGAACGTCGCGGAGGCGATGTTCAAGGTCATGGCGTACAACTTGCGGCGCGCGGATGGGCTGTGCGAAGCGCGCGCGGGTGCGATTGCCTAGGGGGTAGTGTGTCCGTTTGGGGTAAGAGGCCCTGCGAAGCCCCGAAAACGGGGCGAGCAGGGATGGATGAGGGCGGCCTGTGGGGGGTTAGGCGGGGCGAATTGGCGCTCCGCGCCCCGGAAATCTCCGCCAAATCGCAACGGGCCTAGTTATGCAAAGGTCTCCGGTGGGAGAGGGAATTCGGCATCATCGTGGTCGTCCCTGGTTGGGGGAGGGAGGAGGACGCCGGCGGGGTCGCGGGGGCGGAGGAAGGGCTCGTTGCCCGTCCAGATTTGGAGGGACGGCGGGCGCATGAAGGCTAGGGCTAGGGCGTCGGCGCGGTCGGGGGACGGGATGCCGCGCTTGCGCGTTTCGCGTTTGCTCTCGAGTTTGACTTGGCCGGAACTGGAGACGTCGTAGCGGAGGGAGAGGAGTTGCGCGGCTAGGGTTTCGTCGGACGGCAAGGCGATTAGGCGGTCGTTCATTAGGCGCCGGAGTTCCCAGAAGATCTCGGAGCGCAGGTTGGCGAAGCGGGTCGGATGGGGGGCGCGCCTGCCGAATTGGACGCCGTAGACTGGGGCGCCGGTCTCTTTGAGGCGGTCGCATACTCCGCCGCCTACGCCGTTCTCGTCTACGAAGATCGCCTCCGCGTTGAGTTCGCCGGCCATGAGCGCGGCCTCTCCTGCGACGCGCATCGTGTCCATTTCGCGGCCTAGCGACTTCGTCGCGATGACGCGCTGGCCTTGTCTTGCGATGAGGACGGATTTGTCCTCGCCGAAACGGGCGACGTCGACGCCGATGTAGACGGGCTCGCGCGCGTCCTCCTCCGCGGTGGGGGCGCCGTCGCCTGCGGGCGCGGAGTCGGCCATTGCGTCATCAACGGCGGCGCGTCCGACGAGGGAGTCGTCGAGGGAATCGGGGAAGACGGCGTTGACGGACGCGGCGAATTTCGGGTGGTCGGCGCCCCAATCGCGTTTGCGGTCGGCGATGTCGTCGGCGTCGATCAAGCCGGGGATCGGGGTTGCGCCGTCCATCAAGTTGGGCGTGTCGGATGCCGGGATGCGGAGGGTTTTGTAGTGATCGGCTTTGCCGTGGTGGGAGTCGTAGAACTCTCCGCTGGTGGAGAAGGCGTTGCCGACGAGGATGGTTTTCTTCGCGTTCAAGCGGCGCGCGGCGTCGAAATGCGACTCTTCCACCGCGTGCGCTTCGTCGACGATGAGCATCAACTCCGGCGAATGGAAGCCGAGGATGTTCTCCGGCTTGTTCGTCGAGAAGGCGATGGCGAAGCGCTCCGGGGAGATTTCGTAGCGGGATCGGGTGAGTTTGCCGGAGAGTTCGATGGACGCTTGCGCGATGGCGGATGCGAGTTCCGGCCAGAGGATGCGCTCGATTTGGCGCTGCGTCGGCGCGATGACGACGACTTTGGCGCGGGGACGGGTTTCGACCCACCAGAGGATGAGGCGGGCGAGCGTCCAGTCTTTGCCGGAGGCGTTGCAGCCGACGACGGAGACGCGGCGCTCGGCGGCTGCGAGGCGCATCATTTCGAGTTGTTTGGGGTAGGGGGTTCCGGCGTTGGGGAGGGCGTGGGCGACGAAGGCGACGGGGTCGTCGCGGAAGCGCGCGAGGGGGTTGCCCTCGCGCTGGCCGCCCTCACCCTGGCCCTCTCCCAGAGGGAGAGGGTAGTTTGGGCGCTGCGCGCGGGCGCGACGTGGGGCGGCGCGGCCTTTGGGAGGCTTGGCGCTGGGGGCGTCGTCGTGGCCTTTGGGAGGCTTGGCGGCGCGATGGAGGAGGTTGCGGAGTAGTCGCATAGTTGACAGTATCGCAAGGGGGTTGGGATTGCGACAAGGGGCAAATGTCACAATTTTGGGGCCCAGTAGGTTCCCGCTTTCGCGGGAATGACGTGGCCTCGTGGGATGGCTTGGGGACGGGGCTTGCGCCCCGTCGTGGCGCTATCGCGACGAGTGGGTTCGCGGCTGCGCGGGCAGGGCGGTCATGGGGGGTAGGTTCCCGCATACGCGGGAATGACGTGGCACCGTGGAATGAAGGAGACGGGGCTTGCGCCCCGTCGTGGCGCTTCGCGGCGGGTGGGTTCGCGGCTGGGCGGGAATGACGGTCATGGAGTGGGTCGTGCGTGCGCGGGAGTGACGTGGACCCGGGGATGACCTTGGGGACGGGCGCGTGGCGCCCCGTCTCATGTTGCGCGGCGGGGGGGTCGCGGCTGCGCGGGAATGACTGGACATTGGGAGGATCCCGCGCAGGCAGAACCACGAAACGGGGTGAGCGCCCCCTTGACCGTCATTCCCGCGTAGGCGGGAATCCAGGAACCCGCGTAGGCTGCAGTTGGCGTTCCCTCTATCCGCAATCGCCGTCCGCGCCCCCTAACCCGTCATTCATGCTCCTCTTCTACGAAGAGGAGGGGGCGCTTGCGCGCCGACTGGATTCCCGCCTACGCGGGAATGACGGTCATGGGATGGGTTGCGCTTGCGCGGGAATGACGGTCATGGGATGGGTTGCGCTTGCGCGGGAATGACGGTCATGGGATGGGTTGCGCTTGCGCGGGAGCGACGTGGGGCGGGGCGCCTCGCCATGGCGCTTGCGCGGCGGGTGGGTTCGCGGCTGCGCGGGAATGACGGTCATATCCGCCGTCTCCTGCGTTCGCGCATTATAGCGAGGGAGGGGAGCGGCGCTTGCTCGCCGGGCGGGGTCGCGGGCGCTTGCGCGGTCAGGGCGGCGCGGGGCGCCGTCGCCGCTTGGCGCCGCTCGTGGGCGTTTTCTTGAACGAATGCTATGCAAACCACTAGATATTGCGCCAAGCCTTAGGCGCGGGCGGAGGGGTTGTGGACTGGCGCCCTTTCATGGCGGGCAACGGCTTGCCGGCGGCGTCGCCGCCCCGCCGGAAATCCGATTGTATGTTAGTGAAACGCATTGATTAGGTTTCATACAAGGGCTAATGTTGCTCTTGCCTTCCCTCGCAGGGAAGCCCAGTCCAGCCGGAGGCCGAATGCAGCCGAGCAGCCCGATCCATCACGAGCCGGTGATGACCGCGCAGGTCGTCGCGGGGCTCGCCGCGCGCCCCGGCGGAGCGTACCTCGACTGCACGCTGGGGGACGCCGGCCACGCCGTCGCGATCCTTGAGGCGTCCGCCCCCGGCGGGCGGCTCCTCGGCATCGACGCCGATCCCGAGGCCGTCGGCCCGGCGTCCGCGCGGCTCCGCCCGTTCGGCGCGCGCGCCGTCGTCGTCAACGGCAACTTCGGCGCGCTCGACGCGCACGCCCGGGCTTGCGGCTTCGTCCCGGCCGACGGCGTGCTCTTCGACTTGGGGCTGTCCTCGCGGCAGTTGGACGCGGAGGCGCGCGGGTTCAGTTTCCGCCGCGACGGGCCCTTGGATATGCGGTTCACGCCGGAGGGCGCGTCCGCCGACGATCTGGTCAACGGCCTCCCCGAGGGCGAACTGGCGGACCTCATCTATAGGTTCGGGGAGGAGCCGCGGTCAAGGCGGATCGCCCGCGCGATAGCCGCGGAGCGCCCCATCGCCGGCGCGGCGCGCCTCGCGGAGGTCGTCGCCCGCGCCTCAGGCTACCGACGAGGGCGAACGCATCCGGCGACCCGGACGTTCCAGGCGCTCCGCGTCGCCGTCAACGACGAGATCGGCGCGTTGCGGCGGGGGCTCGTCCGCGCCGCGTCCATCCTCGCCGCGGGCGGGCGGCTGGTGACGATCGCCTACCACTCGCTCGAAGACCGCGAAATCAAACGCTTCATCAACGGGGGCGAGGTTCGCCCCGTGAACAAGCGCGTCCTCAAGCCGGACGCTGAAGAGACCGCTCGAAACAGACGCAGCCGGAGCGCGCGGATGCGCGTCGCCGAGCGCGTCTGATCCCGGAGGAAGAGGATTATGGCGAACGCGCGCGAGCAACTCTACGCCGCCCTCGACGTCGGCACCACCAAGGTCGTGACGCTCGTCGGGAAGGCGAATCCCGGCGGCTCGCTGGACGTCGTGGCCGCCGGCTACGCCCCCTCCGTCGGCATGCGGAAGGGCATGGTCGTCAGCCCCGAGGCGGTGCGCGAGTCCATCGCCACGTCCGTCCAGCAGGCCGAGCGGTCGCTGGGGCGCAAGGTTCCGCCCGTCGTCGCGGGCGTCACGGGCAGCCACCTCAAGTCCCGCAACAGCGACGACCCCGTCAACGTTCCGGTGAGCAGTCTGCCCGCCAACGGCCACTTCAACGGGGCGTCGGGCGCGCTTGGCCCCGCGGGGCGGCCCTCCGACGGGATCGGCATGCGCGTCGTCCAGTCCGTCCCCCGCTCCTACAACGCGAACGGCTCGGCCGACGCCGACTCCTCGGGAATGTTCGGCAAGAGCGTCGGCCACGGCTCCCACATTGTGATGGGGGACGTCGTCTCGGTCGACACGCTGCTCTCGACGATTCGGTCCGCGGGCGTCGCCGTCCACAGCCTCGCGCTGGAGCATCTCGCGAGTTCGGAGGCCGTGCTGACGTCCGAGGAGCGGCTGATGGGGGTCATCTTGGCGGACATCGGCGGAGGGTCGTGCGATGTCGCCGCCTACCGCGAGGGGTCGGTCTGGTACACCTCGAGCATTCCGGTCGCGGGGCAGCACTTCACGAACGACGTCGCCGCGGGCTTGGGGATTCCGCCCAACGCCGCCGAGCGCGTCAAGTTGCTCTACGGCTCCACCAGATTCGAGGGGGTGGACGCGAAAGAGACGGTCGGGGCGCAGTCGGGAGCCGACGCGCAGGCGCGCCCGGTGCACCGCAAGACGCTCAACCGCCTCCTGCACGACCGCGCCGTCGAACTCGTCCGCCTGATGATGCAGCGGCTCGCCTCCAACGGCGTGATTCGCATCCCGTCGGGCGGCATCGTGCTCACCGGGGGCAGCGCGGCGCTGCCCGGCCTCGCCGAGATCGTCGCCGACTACGGGAAGTGCCAAGTGCGTATCGGCGTCCCCTCCGGCGTGTGGGGATTGCCGGAGGAGTACGCCAACGCGACCTACTCGACGTCCGTCGGCCTGCTGCTCTGGGCGATCCGCCAAAACACGGCGGTCGCGGAGCGGAGCGCGCCTCGGGCCGCCGCCGCGCCCCGGTCCGGCGGCTGGTTCTCCCGCCTGATGGGGCGCCAGCCCGCGGGAGCGGGCGTATGAGCGAATCGCGCCGCGCTCCGCCCTCGATAGGAGCGGCGGAGCGGAAAACGAACGCCCGCGTCTAATCGATGCGGGCCCCAGGAACGGAACAAGAGACCGCCAAAACGAAGGGCAAGGGGTTTGACCATGGAACTTTCGGCAACGAGCACAAGCCTGATGTGGACGGCATCGCGCGCGTCAAGGTCATCGGCGTCGGCGGCGGCGGGTCCAACGCCGTCAACCGGATGTACCGCGAGCGCGTCCCGCACGTGGAGTACCTGGCCGTCAACACGGACGCGCAGCACCTCGTGCGGCTCGACGTTCCGGTGAAGATTCGCATCGGCGACACGCTGACGCGCGGGCTGGGCGTCGGCGGCGACCCCGAAGTCGGGCGCGCCGCGGCGGAAGAGTCCCGCGAGGAGATCTACGAGTCCGTCCGCGGCGCCGATATGCTCTTCATCGCGGGCGGCATGGGCGGCGGCACCGGCACCGGGGCGGCCCCCGTCGTCGCGGAGGTCGCCCGCGAAACGGGCGCCCTCACCATCGCCGTCGTCACCAAGCCCTTCAGTTTCGAGGGCAGGCGCCGCGGCAAGAACGCCGACGACGGCCTCGCCCGCCTCAGGGAGAGCGTGGACACGCTGATCGTCGTCCCCAACGACCGGCTGGGCGCGATGTGCGACGACAGCCTCTCCGCCGAGGACGCCTTCCGGCTCGCCGACGACGTGCTGCGGCTCGGCGTCAAGTCCATCGCCGAACTCGTGACCGTCCCCGGCGAGATCAACCTCGACTTCGCCGACATCAAGACGATTATGACCGGCGCGGGCCCGGCGTGGATGTCCATCGGCTCCGCGCACGGCGCCGAGCGCGCGGTCGAGGCCGCCAAGAGCGCCATCAACAGCCCCATGCTCGACGTGAACATCGAGGGCGCCCGCGGCGTGCTCCTCAACATCACCGGCGGCGCCAATATGACGCTCAAGGAGGTCCAAAAGGCCGCCGGCGTCATCGCCGAGTCCGTCGACCCCGACGCCAACATCATCTTCGGCATGGTCACCGACCCCAAGATGGAGGACGAAATCTGCGTGACGATCATCGCCACCGGGCTCCCCAGCATCGAGCGCATGAGCCTGAACGACGACAGCATCGCGGAGTTCCTCCGCCGCGCCATCAGCGACGAGGCCGACTTCGACCTTCCGCCGTTCCTCCGCGCCAACCGGCAGGGCGTCGGCGTGTAGCCGCCCCCTCGCGGCAACCTCAAGACCGCACCTCCGCGCGCGCCATCCCCCTAACCGGCGCGGCGGAGCGCGGGGCGGCGCATCCCCAGGCGCCCTCCGCAAGCGAGCGAACAAGGCCCCCGGAGCAACGCGCCCCGGGGGCTTTTCGCAATGCCGGGGGGGCAACCATCCGCGGCAGCCGGCAACTCAGTATCGTCATTCCCGCGTAGGCGGGAATCCAGTCGGCGCGATAGCGCCAATCCCGCCCTCTCCTTCTGGAGGCCTTTGCATAACTCCTCTGCCCCAGTAGGTTCCCGCTTTCGCGGGAATGACGCGGCGCTTACGTAGGAGAGGAGCGGCGCTCCGCGCCGCCTGGATTCCCGCCTACGCGGGAATGACGGTCATGGGGCGACCCTCGCCCGCCGCGAAGCGGGAACCTCCTGGCCGCAATGGAGTCACGCCCCCGCCCCCCTGATGGTATGCTTCGCCTATGACGATGCAGCCGTGGCTCACCCCTATCGAGCCCAGCGACGGGAGCGCCTTCCTGCGCGACGTCGTGGTCTACGCCAACGCCGTCGCCGCCAACTTCAAGCAGCGCGTCGACGCCGCGCCCGAAGACCAACTCAAGCCCCCCGTCGGCGAGTTGCTGAAAGCGATTGGCCGCATCGCGGGGCGGAGCGTCGAGTACCGGACCGAGGTGCGACCCGACGATGTCGAGGGCAGGCCGGACGTCGGCGTCACGGTCGACGGCCAACTGATCGGGCTCGTCGAACTGAAAGCGCCCGGCGTCGGCGCGCAGCCCGAAACGTTCACCGGCCGGAACGCCGACCAGTGGCGCAGGTTCCGCGAGTACCCCAACCTCATCTACACGGACGGCTCGGAATGGAGCCTCTACCAGAACGGCGAACTCGCCCGGCGCGTTCGCATCAGCGACGACGTCAGGCGCGGCGCGCGATTCGTTGACCATGACGAGTTGCGCGCGCTGGAGACGCTCTTCCGCAGTTTCGTGGATTGGGGGCCGACGGCGCCCTCGTCGGCGGAGGGATTGGCCAAGTATCTTGCGCCGCTGACGCGCATCCTGCGCGACGAGGTGAGCGCGTCGCTCGCACGGGCGAACAGCCCGCTGCGCGGCCTCGCCAACGAATGGACGGGGCTGCTGTTCCCCGAAGGGGGCGACGACCAGTTCGCCGACGCCTACGCGCAGACGCTGACCTACGCGCTGCTGCTCGCCCGGTTCGAGGGGGCGGAGCGGCTGACGCCGGCGTTCGCCTCCGAAGCGTTGCAGCCCGAGCACGGCCTGCTCGCCGAGGCGTTGCGCCTCTTGGAAGTCGAGTCCGTCCGGAGAGAACTCATCACCCCGATCCAACTGCTGGAGCGGGCTATCGTGTCGGTGGACGCTCCGCGCCTGAACCTGCAGGGCGACCCGTGGATTTACTTCTACGAGAAATTTTTGGGCGAGTACGATACGCGCCTGCGGGACAGCAGGGGCGTCTACTACACGCCCGTCCAGGTTGTGCAGGCGCAGACGCGGCTCGCGGCGGAACTGCTCCGGACGCGGTTCGGCAAGCCGGACGCTTTCGCGGATGCGGACGTCCACGTGCTTGACCCAGCGACGGGTACGGGCGCCTACCTCCTGAGCGTGCTCGATGACGCGGCGGCGCTCATAGGCAAGCGGTACGGAAAGGGCGCGATTCCCGAAATCCTAGGCAAGTTGGCGCAGCGGCTCTACGGCTTCGAGATCCTGGTGGGGCCTTACGCAGTCGCCCATCTCCGCGTCATGCAGAAGTTGCGGGAGAGCGGCGTGAGCGAAACCGCCCATGTCTATCTCACCGACACGTTGGAGTCGCCCCACCACCCTCCGGGGCTGGGCAGCGTGATGCAAGAGCGGATCAACGATGAGCGCGCCCGCGCGCAGGGTGTGAAGCGCAACACGCGCATCCTCGTCTGCATCGGCAATCCGCCCTACGACCGCGAATCCCGAGACCCCGCCGAGAACGACGGCGGCAGGCGCAAGGGCGGCTGGGTGCGCTACGGGAACGGAAACGGCGACGGCAACGGAACCGGGAAGAAGAACGGCAACGGTAACGGCGACGGCAAGCCCATCCTTGATGACTTCCTCGCGCCCGTTCGGGCGTCGGGCGGCGGCGTCCACCTCAAGAATGTCTACAACGACTACGTCTACTTCTGGCGGTGGGCGCTGTGGAAGGTGTTCGAAGGCGTCGGCGGCGACGACGGCGGCATCGTGACGTTCATCACGGCGTCGTCCTACCTGCGCGGCCCCGCTTTCGCCGGCATGCGCCGCAAGATGCGCGAGGCGTTCGACGAACTCTGGATCATTGATCTGGAGGGCGACAACCTCGGTACGCGGAAGACAGAGAATGTGTTCGCCATCCAAACGCCCGTCGCCATCGCCGTAGGCGTCCGCGGCGTCGAGCCGAACCCGGGCGAGCCTGCCAAAGCCTGGAAAATTCGGTTCAGGGGGAGCGCGACGGAGAAACTCGCCCGTCTCAACGAAATCCAGTCGTTCGCAAGCGAGGATTGGCTGCCTTGCGCCGCCGAATGGGACGCTCCCTTCCACCCCGCGCCGGCGGGCGGCTACTTTGACTGGCCTCAGGTGACGGACGTGTTCCCCTGGCAAGCGTCGGGAGTCAAACTTTCGCGGACGTGGCCTATCGGCGCCGCGCGGGGCGCGCTGGAGGCGCGATGGGGAAGCCTGCTCTCCCGTCGCGCGAACGAACGCGCTATGGCGTTCAGGGAGTCGCGCGACCGCAAAGTCGGCAACGAGTATCCGCCGCTTTTCGGCGGCGAGGAGCGGGAGCACGCCATCGCCGCCCTCCCTGCTACTGCGCCGACTCCGCCGATTGCGCGGTACGCCTATCGCTCGTTCGACCGGCAGTGGATCTTGGCGGACTCGCGGCTGGGCGATGTGATGAACGTTGCTTTGTGGCGAGCGCATGGGCCACGGCAGGTCTACCTATCGAGTTTGCTCACCAGCGTGCTTGGCGACGGCCCGGCGGCAACCGCATCCGCCGACATCCCCGACCTGCACTTTTTCTGCGGGCGCGGCGCGAAAGACGCTGTCCCCCTGTGGCGCAACGCGGAGGGAACGGAGCCGAACGTCGCCGGCGGATTGCTGGCGAGGTTGGGCGAGCAGTACGGCGCGGAAGTCTCTCCGGGGCGCCTGTTCACCTACGCCTACGGAATCCTCGCGCAGCCTACCTATGTCGATCGCTTCTGGGACGAGTTGGAGGCGCCGCCGCCGCGCCTGCCGATCACGAAAGACGCCGCATTGTTCGGGCGCGTCGCGGACTTGGGCGCGCGGTTGCTGGGCATGCACACCTACGGCGAGCGCTATGGCGGAAGCGCTCCGCGCGACGGCGCGGCGCAGTGCGTGAAGCCGGTGGCGGCGTACCCGGCGGCGCACGCCTACGATCCGGGGACGCGGATGCTGCGCGTCGGGGGCGGCGAGTTCGCGCCGGTGGCGACGGAAGTTTGGAACTACGCCGTGTCGGGGATGCCGGTCGTAAAGTCGTGGCTCGACCGGCGCAAGCGCGATCCGGTCGGGCGGAAGTCGTCCCCGCTGGACAAGATCGGCCCGGAGCAGTGGGGGTTCACGCAGGAGTTGCTGGAGTTGCTCTGGACATTGGAGTCGACGGTGGCGCTGCAGCCGGAGGGCGCGGCGCTGCTGGATGAGGTCTGCGCGGGCCCGCTGTTCGCGGCGGCGGAGTTGCCTGCGCCCACGGCGGCGGAGCGCCGCGCCCCGGAGTTCAGCGGCGCGCAAGCGGCGTTCTGAGGTGGGCTTCGCGCTCCGCCTCTTGGCGCTGTCGCGCCGACTGGATTCCCGCCTACGCGAGCAGGGCGCGGCCCCGCAGGCGCCGCTTGCAATAGAGGGAACGCCAACAGCGGCCTACGCGGGTTCCTGGATTCCCGCCTACGCGGGAATGACGGTCATGGGGTCCCGTCATTCCCGCGTAGGCGGGAATCCAGGTCGGCGAGCGCGCGTGTTGAACGCGCTCAATTGCGCTACATATCGCATCTATCGCATCCGATTTCCCCACCCATTGTTGAAAACCCTGAATTCCCCTTGACAATTCGCGCGCGCTCCTAAAGAATGCCTACGCCGCAGGCGAAACGCCTTTATCTAGCGGCCCAGGCGCCTTAACATCGCGCATATTGTTGTCTCCGGCGTTCGGAGGCCGCGCCGATCCGCGGCTTAGCGGAACGGAGCGCGGAGCGAACCTATGCAATGCCCCAAGTGCGGCGATTCCAACACGCACGTCGCCGACTCGCGCAACTCCGGCCAGGAGGTTCGGCGGCGGCGCGAGTGCGCCCACTGCGGGGCGCGCTTCACGACCTACGAGCGCCTGCAGCGCGCCGGCCTGCAAGTCATCAAGCGGGACGGGCGGCGCGACGACTTCGACCCCGAGAAACTGCTCCGCAGCCTCAGGCTCGCCTGCGCCAAGCGCCCCATCCCGTCGGGCGTCCTCGAAAAACTCGCGGGCGAGATCGAGAGCGACCTCCACGAACTGGGGCGCGCCGACATCCCCACCTCCGCCATCGGCGACACGGCGCTCGCCCGGATCCGCGAACTCGACCCCGTCGCCTACGTGCGCTACGCCAGCGTCTACCGCGACTTCGACACGCTCGAGGGGTTCATCGAAGAGGTGCGCGGCTTCCAAACCGAGCCGTCGCCGGCGTCCGAATCGCCCGGCCAACTGGCGCTGATTCCCAACGCCTACGCGGTTCCGGCCAAGCGGCTTGGACGCAAAGGGCGCCGGCCCCGCATCACGCAGCCCGCCGCCGCATCGCCCGCCTAACCAACCCTCACCCGCCGCTTCGCGCCGTCCTCTCCCAGAGGAGACCTTTGCGTAACTCCTCTGCCCCAGTAGGTTCCCGCTTTCGCGGGAATGACGGGGCGCTTACGTAGGAGAGGAGCGGCGCTCCGCGCCGCCTGGATTCCCGCCTACGCGGGAATGACGGTAGGTTATGCAAAGGTCTCCAGAGGGAGAGGGAATTATTGCGCACGCGACGCGTCGCCGCCCTTGCCCCGCCCACCTCTCCTTCTGGAGACCTTTGCATACTTCTCTGCCCCAGTAAGTTCCCGCTTTCGCGGGCAGGGCGAGGCGCTTACGCAGGAGAGGAGCAGCGCTTTGCGCTGCCTGGATTCCCGCCTACGCGGTCAGGCGGTAGGTTCGCCTCGCACCTCGGAGACAACGCCTTGCATTGCATGACTTCCGGATGGCGCGGCATGCGCCGCGCTTCCGGAGTCCCTCCCCCTGTCGGCCCCTCTCGACGCGCCACGGGAGCGGGCCAACCGGGCCCCGGCGGATATTTCCCCGGGGCCCGCCTTCGTTAACGCGCTATACTTGCCCGCGCATGAGGGCCATGGTGAGAGCGTCGCCTTCGTCGATCCAGATCCACCTGCGGCCGCCCCAGCGCCTATCCTCGTAGGTTGGTGAGCCATGACGACGAGCCTCGGCAGAGCCAGGACGGGGCGCGACGCGCCCCGTCCCCAAACCAACCCCGGCGCATCGCCCTACCCGCGAAAACGGGAACCTACCTCCCCCCCCAACCCCGCGCCTCTGCTATAATGCGCCGCAATCCTCCCGCCGAGACGCCGCATGACGCAACAGCCTAGCAGTCCCGTCCATCCGTTCCGCCTGCTCCTCGGAGCGGGGCCGTCCAACGTTCATCCTCGCGTGCTGCAAGCGATGACCTCCCCGCTGCTGGGGCACCTCGACCCGCACTTCCTCTCCGTGATGGACGAGACGCGGGCGCTCCTGCGCCAGGTCTTCCAGACGGAGAACGCGGTAACGCTGCCCATCTCCGGCACCGGCACGGCGGGCATGGAAGCCTCGATGGTGAACATCCTGGAGCCGGGAGACGCCTGCGTCATCGCGGTGAACGGCTACTTCGGGCAGCGCCTGAGCGAAATCGCGGAGCGCAGCGGCGCGACCGTCACGCAAGTCCCGCACGAGACGGGCAAGCCCGCCGACCCCGACCGCGTCCGCGACGCCGTCCTCAAGGCGGGAAACGTCAAGGCGGTCGGCGTCGTCCACGCCGAAACGTCCACCGGCGCGGGCTCGCCCCTGAAAGAGATCGCCGACATCGCCCACGAAGCCGGAGCGCTCCTCGTGGTGGACGCCGTCACGTCGCTTGGCGGAGTCGAATTGCGCGTTGATGATTGGGGCGTGGACGTTTGCTACAGTTGCACGCAGAAGTGCGTCGGCGCGCCGCCGGGCCTCGCTCCCTTGACGCTCAGCCCGCGCGCGGTGGACGCGCTCCGAAGCCGCAAGTCGAAAGTCCGGAGTTTCTACCTCGACCTCACGGAGTTGAGCAGTTATTGGGATCGACGCGCCTACCATCACACGGCGCCGATCTCAATGATCTTCGCGCTGCGCGAGGCGTTGCGCTTGGTCGCCGAGGAGGGACTGGAGGCGCGGTGGGAGCGCCACGAGCGCAACGCCGCCGCCCTCCGCGCCGGCCTCGCCGCGATGGGGCTGAGCGTCGTCGCCGACGCCGACGCCCGCCTGCCGAGCCTGACGGCGATCCTCGCGCCGGACGGCGTGGACGAGGCGCAAGCGCGGCGCCGTCTGCTTGACCGGCACGGCGTCGAGGTGAGCGGCGGGCTGGGGCCGCTTGCGGGCAAGGCGTGGCGCGTCGGGCTGATGGGGCACAACAGCGCGATGGCGAACGTCCTGACGTTCCTCGGCGCGCTGGAGGACGCGCTCGCCGAGCAGGGCTACGAGACGCAGGCCGGGGCGGGCGTCGCCGCGGCGCAGCGATCGCATCTCGGCGCGGACTAGGGGCGGCGCGAGCGGCGAGGGGGCGCCGCGCCCGCCTAGCGACGCAGCCCGGCATCGGCGCGCGAGGCAGTGTGTTGACGCAATTGTGACGCGCTTATGACATTACCCCCCCCCCCCCCCAGAAAAATTTGGCGGTCGCGCCTATGAGGGCTCTCGCGCCGCACCGGGCGGCGCTCCTCGCGCTTGCGCTCTTCTTGATCGCCGGGCTCGCCGTTCTTGACGACTACGGCATCGCGGGAGACGAGGCCTATCACAGAGACGTCTTCCTCTCGAAACTCACGCAACTCCGCGGGGAACACGCGGACATCCCCACCGAGCACGACAACTTCTACGGCGGCGCGTTCCAGTTCCCCCTCCTATTCGCCGAGCCCGCCTTCGGCCTGCAGGACATCCGCGAGATCTACCTCGCGCGTCATCTGATCACGCACTTGTTCTTCCTCGTCGGCGGACTCTTCGCCTACCTGCTGGGCCGCCGGTTGTTCCGGAATGGGCTGCCGGCGTTCTTCGCAATGCTGTTCTTTCTGCTGCATCCCCGGCTGTACGCCCATTCGTTCTTTAACGCGCAGGACATACCGTTCGCGGTTATGTTCGTCGTCGCGCTCTATTTGGCGCACCGGGCTTTCAGGCGCGGGACGGTCGGCGCGTTCGTGTTGCTGGGCGTTGGGATTGGCGTCCTTCTGAACCTTCGCATTATGGGCGCGGTTCTCTTCGCGGCGATTCCGGCGCTGCGCGCGTTGGATTTCGCGTTCGCGTCGGGATGGGCGGAGCGAAAGCGCGCGCTGCTTTCGACCGGAGCGTTCGCTCTGTCGAGCCTCCTCACGGTCAGCGCGCTGCTGCCGTACCTGTGGGCCGACCCGCTCGCTCGCGCCGCCGTATGGTGGACGACGCTCTCCGACCACCCGACGATTGTGTCCGGGTTGTTCCGCGGAACGCTGCATGCAAGCAACGAACTTCCAGCGGACTATGTTCCGACGTGGTTCACGATCACGAGCCCGCCGTTCGCGCTGGCGCTCGGGCTTATTGGGGCGGCGGCCGTTCTCCTCGGCGCCGTCCGGGCTCCGCATGCTGCGATTCGGAGCGGGAGTATTCGGTTCGGCCTACTGTTGGTCGGTTGCGCCGCAGCGCCCGTCGCCGCGGTGGTTCTGCTGAATGCGAACGCTTACCACGACTGGCGGCATCTGTACTTTCTCTGGGCGCCGTTCGCGCTGCTCGCCGCGTTCGGGCTAGCGGCGTTGATCCGAGCGCTGGGGCGCCCGCCGCTGCGGGCGGCGCTCTACGGGGCTGCGGGCGCGGGTTTGGCCGCGACGCTGGCCTCGATGGCCATCATTCATCCAAACCAGCAAGTCTACTTCAGTTTCGCCGTGGATAGAGTCGCCCCCGAATATCTGCGAACGCAGTACGTGATGGAGTACTGGCGCCATCCGATGCGGCAAGCGTTCGAATGGCTCTCGGACAACGCCAACCTCCCCCCGGACGAGGCTGCGGCAACGGGCGGCGTCTATTGGGACTTGAACGCGCGCATTTTGCCCGACGCGGCAAGAGCGCGTCTCGCGGAGACCACCAGTTTCGCGCGCGTCTGGTCCTGGCCGTGGGAGTCGTGGTCGCGGTCCGACCGCGCGGCGCATCGCGTGAAGGTCTACGACAACACGATATTGGCTATCGAGCGGACAGACGATCCGCAAGCCGTCTACGCGGCGGCGCGAGGACGCGAGCCCGACGACGTCGCCGGCGTCTATGACGTCCATCGGCTGGACGACGCGGTCGCCCTAGTGATGGAGCCATGCGCCCCATCGTTCATAGAGAACGTAGGGAGCGCAACCTTGCGCGCGGCGCCGGTCGACCCCGCCGACTTGCCGCCGTGGCGCGAGGGCAAACGGGAAGAGCCGCGAGGTTTTCCTTTCCTCGACTACGGCGCATACTTCGACGGCAAGTGCGTCGCGTCCCTCCCGCTCCCGGATTATCCCGTCGCCGATTTCAGGCTCATTTGGAGCCCCGAACTGCTGGCCCGCGACGCCGCGCGGGAGGCGATGCGACGCGCTCAGGAGGAAGGGCGGTTGCTGGCGCGCTCCGCCTACGACGTCTACCTGGCCGACGGTGAACTGGTCTATATCCAAGAGCCGTGCGATCCGCTCGATACGGAGCATCCGTTCCGCGTAAGCGTGTTCCCGCAGCGCGCGGATGACCTGCCGCAGGAATGGCGGCAGCGCGGTTACGAGCGATTCTGGTTCAGATTCCATCAGCGCGGCGCGTTGCTGGAGGAGGGGGCATGCGTGGCATTGTTCCCCATGCCGGACTACCCTATCGCCGCGATCCGGACGGCGCAGTACGTAGAGGGCGGGGGCGACGTGTGGAGCGCGGCGTTCTCGGCGAACCCGGAACCTTACGCGGCGGCCTACCGCGCCGTCGAGGGGAGCGAGCCGCTCGCGCGGGGCTCGTTCGACATTCATCTCCTCAATGGCGACCTCGTGTACGAACGGGAACCATGCGGGCAGGCGGATACGGAGGCGCGATTCTTCCTGCACGTCGTTCCCGAGCGCGTAGGCGATCTGCCGGAGGAACGCCGGGAATTCGGCTTCGACAACTTGGATTTCCGGTTTTTTCTGAACGGGGCGCGGTTTGACGGCAAGTGCGCGGCGCGGGTCGCGCTGCCGGACTATCCCATCGCAAGCGTTCGGACGGGGCAGTTCGTCAGCGGCGTGGGGGAGATTTGGCGCGCGGAGTTCGCCGTTGGGCGGTAGGCGGGCGCGCCCGGCGGAGGCCCTTGCATAACCTGCAGCCCTGCCCGCCAATAGATGTGAATCCAGGCGGCGCAAGCGAGAGGCGGGCGGATGCTATGTCCCCCCGTGCAGGTCAAGGTAGGAGCCGTTGAAGAAGGCGCCCGCGTCGGAGGCGATGAAGACGGCGGCGGCGGCGATGTCTTGCGGCTCGCCGAATCTGCCGATTTCGATTTCGGCGAGGCTGCGGGCGCGGCGCTCCGGCCGCTCGGTTCGGGCGCGGCGCGGCGTGATGAAATGCCCCGCGTTGATGCAGTTGACGCGAACGCTCGGCGCCCACTCCTTCGCCATGCTGCGCGTCAGATGCATCACGGCGGCCTTCGTCATATTGTAGACGCTCATCCCCGTCTCCGGCAGGCGGTAGTCCCGCGCGCCGATGCTGGCCATGTTGATGACCACGCCCTCGCCGCGCTCCAGCATCGCGGGGACAACGGCCTGCGCGCACAGGAAGGCGCTCGTCACGTTGACGTTGAACGCCTCGTTGAAATCCTGTTTGGTGATCTCCAGCAGCGGCCCGCGGTTGAAGGTGGGTCCCTGCGAGCCGCCGACCACGTTCATCAGAACGTCGATTTGGCCAAAGCGCTCGATGGCGGCGGCGGCGAGCGCCTGCGTCGCGTCCGGATCGGTGGCGTCGGCGGGAACGCCGATAGCCTCATGGCCTTTGGCGCGAATCTCCTCGACGACGCGAGCGATCTTCTCCTCGCCTCTCGCGGAGACGACGACGCTCGCGCCCGCGTCGGCGAAGCCGTGGGCGATCATTCTGCCGATGCCGTCGCTCCCGCCGGAGACGATGGCCGTCCGCCCGGCGAGGGAGAAGGCGTCGAGACTGAATTGGGGAACGCCGGATTCCGGCGCGGCGTCGCTCGTCATCCCCGTCGCCAGCCGAAGCCTTCGAAGTAGCCGCGCAGGTAGGCGATCTGCCCGGCGTGCTGCGTGTTGTCGGAGAGCACGCTGACGAGCCGCACGCCGACGGTGGGAAGCGGATCGTACTGGGGCTCGTTCAGGACGCGGTCGAAGTCCGCAGGCTTGAGGCCGGAGAGGTAGCGTTTCGAGCGCTCGTAGACGGCGTCGTTGTAGGCGATGAGCGCGTCGGGGGAGTCGACGCGGAAGGCGGCGACCTGCTCGAGCGTGTGCCCCATGCCGTGGTTGGCGTCGTCTGGGGGCATGCCGAAGCGCGCGTGCCAGCCTTCGCTCGTCCAGAGTTGGGGGCCGCCGTCGAGCGCGGCGATGTGGTCGTCCTGGATGCGGGTGAGGTGCCAGGCGAGCCACGCCATCGAGTTGGAGTCGGCGTTGGGCGTCCGGTTGAGCGTTTCGGCGGGGATGTCGGTCAGGGAGCGGCGCAGCAGGCGGTTGACTCTGCCGAGTCCGTCGGCGATCAGTTCGTGGCCTTCCATATCGCGTTCTCCGTTGGGATGGCGGGTGAATTGCGCCAGGGTTGGCGATTCCGTCAATGATAGCGCAACTCTACAGCGCAGCAATGAAATGTCGTCTACTGAGCGGGCGCGAACTGCTCAGGCTTCGGTAGGTCCCCCCTACGCGGAAACGACGGCGTCATTAAGGTGGGGATTAACCGGCTCATCAGCGGGCAAAGCGAGCTCGTTGGCGCCCAAACTCTCAGCGAGCAACTCGAGCAGATCCCGCGCGCTCTTCCTCTCTTGCTCGCCTTTCGCGCCGATTCCTTCGTCCAGCATCTGCAGGCAGAACGGGCAGGAGACGCCGACGGCGTCGGCCTCCGTCTCGAGGAAGTGCTCCGTTCGGATGTGGCTCACGCGGGTTCCGGGCTCTTCCATCCACATACGGCCGCCGCCGGCGCCGCAGCAGAAGCCGCGCTCGCGGCAGCGCCCCTCGCCCATCTCGACGAGGCGCGCGCCCGGAATCGCGGCGATGATCTCGCGCGGCGCGTCGTACACGTCGTTGTAGCGTCCGAGATAGCAGGAGTCGTGGTAGGCGACCGACAGCGGAACGGCCTTCGCCGGGCGGATTCGCCCCTCGCGGAGCAGCCCCGCGACGAACTCCGTGTAGTGCTGAACCTCGAAGTCGCCGCCGAATTGCGGGTACTCGTTCCGCATCGTGTTGAAGCAGTGCGGGCAGAGCGTGACGATGCGCCGCGCCCCGTACCCGCGCAGCGTTCCGATGTTTTGCTCGGCCATCATTTGAAACAGGTACTCGTTTCCCATGCGGCGCGCCGGATCGCCGGTGCAGGCTTCCTCCGCGCCGAGAACGCGGTAGCGAACGCCGGCCATACGCAAGACGGACGCCATCGCGCGCGCCGTCCGCTGCCCGCGCCCGTCAAGCGCGGAGGCGCACCCGACCCACAGCACGACCTCGTGCTCGGCGTCCTCGTCGAGCGTCACCGCGCCGACGCCCTCCATCCAATCCGTCCTCGACGCCTGCGTTCCGCGCCACGGGTGGCCGCGCTGCTCCATCGAGGTCAGCGCGTTCATCGCGCCCTCCGGCGCGTCGGCCTCCTCCATCATCAGAAAGCGGCGCATATCCACGATGGAGTCGACGTGCTCCACGAACGCGGGGCACGCCTCCACGCAGGCGCGGCAGGTCGTGCACGACCACAGAACCTCGGGCGTGACGGCGGCGTGCACGAGGTCGGCGTCGGGGGGCGGAGGCGGCGCGTCGGCGCCCTGCGCGAGGAGAACGGGCGCGCGCGACTCCATATAGGCTTTCGCGTCCTGCACGAGTTTGCGCGGCGAAAGAGGCTTGCCGCTGCGCCACGCCGGGCACTGATCTTGGCAGCGCCCGCAGTTCGTGCAGGCGTCGAAATCAAGCAACTGCTTGGACGTGAGATGCGTGATCTCGCTCGCGCCGAACGTCTGAAGCGAGTCGAGGTCGCCCATCGGGCGGAGCGCGCCCTTGGGCCGCGTGACGGACGAGCGCAGCGCGAGGTTCAGCGGGCTGACGAAGATGTGCATCAGGGGGCCGAACCGCCATGCGGCGTAGACGAACGTGGCCGACATCAGGGCGGCGTGCGCCCACCACAGCGCGAAGTGCGAGACCTCCATCGCGTACACCGTCATGCCTGCGCCGCGAACGCCCAACGCGATGACGTAGGAGAAGGGCGACCAATAGGCCGACGCGGGGCTGTAGAGGGCGCTCGCCGGCTCCAACTCCGTCGCGGCCATGCGGAGCGACTGCAGGACGAAGCCGGAGAGCGCGCTCGCCATAAGGAAGGCCAGCAACGCGCCGTTCTCCAGCATCGTGTTCAGCCGCGCCGGACGAACGACGTACCTGCGCCACGCCGCCATGCCGATCCCGGCCATCAGCATCACGCCGCCGATGTCCCAGACCAACTCCAATTGGACGGCGACGCGGGTCGTCGGCAGATGCCAGCCGAGGTAGCGCTCCGCGTTGAATTCGAGCGCGTCCACCGTCGTGGCGACGAACAGGATGGCGATGCCCCAGAAGATGAGGAAGTGCATCGTTCCCGGGTAGCGCTCGCTCCGCAGGAATCGGCGGTGGCCGGCGGAGTCCACGAGGAGCGTTCGGAGCGCCGCTCCCGCGCGCAGGCGCCATGAGCCGAAGTCGGGGTTCGGCTTGCCGAGCCGCCAATAGCGCGCCCGGCGATGGAGCGCCCACGCGACCGCGACCGCCGAGACGAGCCCCGTGAGGTAGACCGCGGCCCCCAGCGGGTAGCCGATGTTCCAGAAATCGAGCCGTCCGTTCAGTTCAGGCGGCAACGCCGTCTCTCCTTAGCCCGCGCCTACGGCGCCCTACCCGCCCGGCCCCGCGCGAACGGGGTCTAACGGCGCCCGGCGCAGTTTAGCAGGCGCGGCGCGGCCAGTATGTTCCGCTACGCGGTCAGGGCGATGCGCTTGGGATCTCAGAAGGCGGCGTTTGCGCCCGCCGACCTCACCCGCCGCTTCGCGGCTGCCCTCTCCCAGAGGAGACCTTTGCATAACTTCCGGCAGCCAGTAGATTCCCGCTTTCGCGGGAATGACGTGGCGCTTACGTAGGAGAGGAGCGGCGCTCTGCGCCGACTGGATTCCCGCCTACGCGGGAATGACGGGAATGGGTGGGTTCCCGCCTACGCGGGCAGGGCGGGAATGGGTGGGTTCCCGCCTACGCGGGAATGACGGGAATGGGTGGGTTCCCGCCTACGCGGGAATGACGGGACGGGTGGGTTCCCGCCTACCCGCGAATGCCGTGACCATGGACACGCCTGATTCCCTCTCCCGCTTGGCGGGAGAGGGCTAGGGTGAGGGTTGCCCCGTCACTCGTCGGAGCGGAGGGCTTCGGCGGGGTAGATGCGGGAGGCTTGGCGCGCGGGGACGTAGGTCGTTAGCAGCGAGGCGAAGAAGCCTACGACGACCACGATGGAGACCGTCGCCCATGGGACGCGGAAGGAGATGCCGGGCGTCGTCTCGCCTATCTCGTTGACGATGCCGACGGAGAGTCCAATGCCGAGCGCAAGGCCGACGGCGATGCCGAGCAGCGCAATGAACGACGATTCCAGCAGGAACGCGAATTGCACCATTCCGGCGCGGAATCCGACGGCGCGCAGCACGCCGATTTGGACGCGCCGCTCAACGACGGAGCGGGCGGCGATGACGCCGAGCGCCGCGATGCCGACGACGAGGCCAAGCCCCATAAAGCCTTGCAGCAGCCGGAAGAAGGTGGTCGTGGCGGAGTTGAGCCCCCGCAGCGTGCTGGCGAGGTCGGTCGCCTCCAGCCCGTTCTCGACGAATTCGTCCTCAAGCGCGATGGCGAGGTCGTCGGCGCGGGAAGGGTCGCGCAGCGCGAAGTCGTAGCCGGTGAGCGGCAGCGCCGTCCCGGCGAGCCGCTCGAGCGCCTGCTGCCCCGCGATGACGGAGACGCCCTCGCCGTCGCCCGCGAAGTCGCCGGAGAAGACGGCGCCGTCGTCTATCACGCCGATGACGCGGAATCGCGTCGGCTCCCCGGACCGGGCGGACTGCGCGGCGATTTCGACGTAGGTCTCGGGAAGTTGGTCGGCGTTCTCCGTGAGGCCCTCCAGTTGGAAGTCGGGTTGCGGGGCGCCGGGCCCGCCGCTTCCGGGAATGAGCGTTGACCGAACGACGACGGCGTTCTCGTCGCCGGCGAGGGCGAGCCAGACGTCGCGGGCGGTCGCGTAGCCCGCGTCCATTTGGCTGAATCCGTGCGTCGCGTATTCGGCGTAGGCGCGGTCCGCGCCGGTGACGAGCCAGTCTTGCGCCTCCTGGTCGGTGTTGGCCTGCCGGATGGAGACGGGGAGGCCGCCGAGCCCGCCGATGGCGACGAAGTCGGCGCGGTCGAGGTTGGGGGACGCTTCGATGCGGGCGCCGATGTCGGGGATGGGATTGGCGAGGCTGACGCTCGCGGCGACGTCGAATCCGCCTGATGCGCGGCGCGTGTCGTTGAACGCGGCGCCGAACGCCTCGCTGATGAACGCGACGACGGAGAGGGTGAAGATGACGAGGGAGAACATCGCGAGCGTCATTCCGGTGCGGAACCGGCTGGCCATCGGATAGGCGACGGCGGTTCGGATAATCGGGGAGAGCGCGCCTCTGCCCATCACGCGGGTTACGGCGTTCGCGAGGAACGCCGCGTTGTACATCACGATCCAGACGGCGCCGATGACGAGCGCGCCCGCGGAGATGATGAAGATCTGAATGCCGGCCTGCAGTTCGGGGACGCCGAGCGCCTGCCAGTTCCAGTCCACCATCCAGAGGGCGATGAGCAAGACGCCGGCGGCGGTGTAGACGAGCCGCTCCGAAACGCGGAGGGCGTGGCGAATCGCGAAGGGAACGCCGATGCAGACGAGCGAGAGCCCAAGCAGGAACGTTCCCTCTTGCCCGGACGCGGCGCCCGCGTTCACGGTCCAGACGCCCGCGAGTGTCATTAGGTAGCCGGACATAAAGAGCGCGCCCGCCAGTTTGACGAACGCCCACGGGCCGGCGAAGAGCCAGAGTCCGAGCGTTTGGTGGACGCGGAAGCGCAGGAGGGCGCGCCAGCCGGCGGCGTAGGGGACGCAGGCGCCGCTCCACCACTCGCGGATGCGGTGGCCTTCGTGGGGCGGCTCAGGGATGTCGCGGACGGCGCGGACAATGTTGAGCGCGCTGACGCGCCACGCGGAGACGATGACGACGACGTAGGTGACGACCATTCCAAGCGTGTAGGCGAGCAGAAGGCTCTGCCAGCGGAAGGAGAAGGAGATCGTCAGCCCCTCGACGGCGGTTCCGAAGGCGGCGGCCATAACCCGCGTCATCAACAGGCCGACGACCACGCCGAGCCCGCTGCCGACGGCGGCGGCGAGAAGGGAGTAGACGGCGCCCTCGAACGTGAAGAGGCGGACGACGTGCGAGCGCTGCGCGGCGACGGCGCGGGCGATGCCGAGTTCGCGTTTGCGCTCGGCGGCGAGCATCACGAAGATGAGGGCAATGAGGAGAATGCCCGCCATAATGGAGAAGGCGCCGAAGAGGAGGAAGAAGTTGGCGACGCTCGCGCCCGCCGCGTCGGCGGCGTCTATCGCGTCGTCCTTGACATCGTCGAAGTCGAGGCCGAATTCGGAGCGGACGTCCAAAAACGCTCGGAGGGCGGCGTCCTTGTTGGCCTCGTTCGTCCCGCCCGCGATGGGGCCGCCGTCAAGGGAGAGGTAGACGAAGTTGACGTTCCCCTGCTCGCCGAGCATCTCCTGCGCGTCGGCGAGGCGCATCACGGCTTGCGGCGCGGGCGAGTGCGAACTGCCGCCTTCCGTGAACACACCCGCGACGCGAATCGGCGTCGGGGTCTGATTGACGTAGACGACGATTTCGCCGCCGGGCTGGGCGCGCAGGTCGGTCGCCGCCTCGTCGCTGAGGAGCGCCTCGCCGGCGTCCAGGCTCCCGACGTCGAGTTCGCGGCCGTCCGCGTCGCGGTAGGCGCCGAAGCCGCCCGCATCGGCGGGGTCAAGCCCCAGCACGGCCACGGCGGGCAGGTTGCGGCCCGACGAGGGCGAAACGGCGGGCGCGTGAACGCTCAGCACGGACGCGACGGCGTCGACGGGCGCGTTCGCCGTCGCCCCGCGAATCGCGTCGGCGGCCTCCTGCGGGAATGCGACGGGCGAGCCGAATGCGTCCTGCTCTTCGGAGTAGACGAGCACGTCGAGGAGTCCGAGTTGTTGGACGGACTGGGCGCGGAAGGAGCGCGTGAGCGTGTCCCCGGTGGCGAACGACGCGGAGAAGAGGAGCGTCGCCAGCATCAGGCCAAGCACGATGAGCACGGTTTGCGCGCGGCGGCGCGGAATGTTGCGGACGGCCATCTTGAAGACGACGGGGCTGCGGAGCGCGAAGAAGGCGGTGACGGCCAGCGCGAGCGCGAAGACGACGGTGAGGGCGGCGGTGAGCGGTCCGATGGGGACGCCGAAAAGCGATTCCATCGCCTACCGCCCCGCGCCGTCGGACGTGATCATTTCGTCGCTCTCGATGTGGCCGTCGCGCATCTTGACGAGGCGCCCGGCGCGGGAGGCGACGGTGGAGTCGTGCGTGACGAGCACGAACGTCTGCGCGCGCTCGGCGTTGAGGCTGCAGAGGAGGTCCATGATGTGCGTTCCGGTTTCGCTGTCGAGCGCGCCGGTGGGCTCGTCGGCCCAGACGATGGCGGGCTCGTTGACGAGGGAGCGCGCGATCGTGACGCGCTGCTGCTGTCCGCCGGACATTTCGGCGGGGCGCTTGCCCGCCTGATCCGCGAGTTCGACCATATCAAGCATTTCGAGCGCGCGGACGCGGGCTTTGGCCGCCCCCCATCCCGCGAGGAGAAGGGGCAGTTCGACGTTCTCCGCGCCCGTCAGCACGGGCAGGAGGTTGTAGGATTGGAAGACGAAGCCCATGTTGGAGGCGCGGAAGCGGGTGCGCTGCCGGTCGGACATCGCGTGGATGGACGAGCCGTCTATGAACACCTCGCCGCCGCTGACGTCGTCTATGCCTGAGAACGTGTTGAGGAGGGTGGTCTTGCCGGAGCCGGAGGGGCCCATCACGGCGACCATCTGGCCTTTGGGAATTTGGAGATCCACGCCTTGCAGGGCATGCACTTCGATCTCGCCGGCGTGGTACGTCTTGACCACGCCCCGCGCGTCAATGATGTCGGACACAAAGGCCTCCTGCCGTTCGCGGCCCGCCGTTGGCGGCAAATTGGGAATGGCGCCATTGTAGCAGAGATTGGCGCGCCGGGGGCGTAGGCGGGGAACCTACCCTCGCGGTCCCCGTCATTCCCGCGTAGGCGGGAACCGACTGGGGCTCCGCCGCTCCGCCCTGCCCGCGAAAGCGGTAACCTACTAGGCGGACCCTCCCTCCCCGCGTAGCCGGGAATCCAGACTGGCGCGCAAGCGCCATCCGCGCCCTCTCCTTCTGGGAGAGGGCAGCCGCGAAGCGGCGGGCGCGGGTTCGCCGCCCCGCCCGTAACCACCCTCACCCTACCCCTCTCCCAGAGGGAGAGGGAACCAAACGGCGCCAACCCCGCCCTCTCCTTCTGGAGAGGGCAGCCGCGCAGCGGCGGGCGCGGGTTGCCCGCCGAAAGCAAGAGAGAGCGCATGCCCCCTGCCGAAAACTACCGCCGCATCGAAATCCCGCCCGCCGCGCCCCTTGACGCGGCGGCGGACGACGCGCTCGCCTTCCTCAACCGCCGATTCGATCCGGATGACTTCTACGCCGCGCGCAACGGCGACGCGCTCGAGGTCTGGCTGCGGGAGGCCGACGTCGAGGCGCTGCGCGGCGCGGCGAGCGAGGCGGGGCGCATCCACGGGAGCGCCGACGCGATGCGCCGGATCGCGGAGGCGGTCGAGAGCGTCGGCAGTTACGGGATCAACGGCGGCAAGCGCCTCTACGTCGGCTACAACCGCGAGCGCAAAGTCGCGGGGCGCAAGGGCAAGGAGCGGCGGCGCGGCAAGCACTACTACGCCAACGACCACGCCCACAAGCGCGGCGCCAATCCGCTCCCGCCGGAGTTCACCGACAAGATCGTCTGCGGCGACAGCGAGGAGGTCCTCAAGCGCCTGCCCGACAACTGCGTTGACCTCGTTTTCACCTCGCCGCCCTACAACTTCGGGCTCGGCTACGAGGAAGGCGGCGGCGGCGCGTCGGGAGACGACGCGGCGGACTGGGAGGCGTACTTCGCCAAACTCTTCCGCGTGTTCGACGAATGCGTCCGCGTCCTCAAGTTCGGCGGGCGCATCGCCGTCAACCTGCAGCCCCTCTTCTCCGACTACATTCCGAGCCATCACGTCGTCTCCAACTACTTCATGGGAAAGCGCCTGATCTGGAAGGGCGAAATCCTCTGGGAGAAGAACAACTACAACTGCAAGTACACCGCTTGGGGCAGTTGGAAGAGCCCCGCGAGCCCCTACCTGAAATACACGTGGGAGTTCGTCGAGGTGTTCGCCAAGGGCAGCCTCAAGAAGGACGGCGACCCAAGCGCCGCCGACATAGACGCGGACTCCTTCAAGGAGTGGGTGCTCGCCAAGTGGTCCATCGCGCCGGAGCGGCGGATGCGCGAGTTCGGCCATCCCGCGATGTTCCCCGAGGAGTTGGCGCGCCGCATCCTGCTGCTGTTCAGTTTCCGCGGCGACGCCGTGCTCGACCCGTTCGCCGGCGTCGGCACGACGAGCGTCGCCGCGCAAGCGACGGGCCGCCGTCACCTCGCCATAGACGCCGCGCCGGAGTACTGCGCGACTGCTGAGCGGAGGTTGAATCAGGGTTGGGGCGCGGGATTTTGGGGGTAGGGTGGGTTCCCGCTTTCGCGGGAATGACGCGGCGCTAGGGGATCAAGGGAGACGGGGCGCGTGGCGTCCCGTCCGCCGACCCTCACCCGCCGCTTCGCAGCTGCCCTCTCCCAGAAGAGACCTTTGCATAACTTCCGGCGGCCAGTAGGTTCCCGCTTTCGCGGGAATGACGAGGCGCTAGGGGATCAAGGGAGACGGGGCGCAACGCGCCCCGTCCGCCGACCCTCACCCGCCGCTTCGCGGCTGCCCTCTCCCGCCATCGGGAGAGGGCGGGGTCGGCGCTGCGCGTTGGTGGGGATTCCCGCCTACACGGGCAAGGCGGCAAAGGTGGTGGGTTCCCCAGTAGGTTCCCGCTTTCGCGGGAATGACGCGGCGCCGAGGTTAGTTTGGGGACAGGGCGCAGGGCGCCCCGTCGTGGCGCTATCGCGCCGACTGGATTCCCGCCTACGCGGGAATGACGGCATGAGGGTAGGTTCCCGCCTACGCGGGAATGACGGCGCCGCCCCCTACCCTGCCCTGCCGCTCACAACCCATCGATCACGTAGGCGGTGTAGAGGAGGTTGCCGCGCTCGTCGTATTCCTCGTGGAAGCGCGCCTGCGGGAAGGCGGCTACGATCTGCGGGCCGACCTCGTAGACGTAGGGGCCGATGAGAATCCACGCCGTCGGGCCCGTTACGCTGTCCGCGTCCGCCTCGCCGCCGCCGCCGAACTCGCGGGAGCCCTCGACGCGGTTGCGGTCTTCGAGGAACCAGCGCACCGAGGAGTTGTCGGCGGTGAGGCGGCCTAGATAGAGGCGCAACTCGTGCTCCGGGCTGAGCGTCCGCGCGAACCGCGCCGCGGCGACGTGCTCGCGCGTCAGCGCCCACTCCGACGCGATCAGCCAGTCGTCGAATTTGCGCTCGTGCTGCGCGGCGTAAAGCCAGAGGAACGCCGCGAGGACGGCGGTCAGCAGCGCGCCGCCCGCCCACCCCGCGAGGATGGGAATCGGGAGCGATTGCGTCCGCCGCTTCCATAGGGCATGCAGCATGCCGGCGACGGCGTCCAGCCCGACGGCGGCTATGGCGAGGAGGAAGAAGACGCCGGCGAGATAGCGCCTCGCTTCCGCGTCGGGCGCGAGAATCGCCGGAAGCGCCGCGACGAGCCAGCCCAGCAGCAGCAGTTGCGCGGAGCCGCGCCGGATAAAGAGGAGAAGAACGGCCAAGCCGAGCCAGAAGAAGAGCGCGGTCAGCGGATTCAGCAGCGGAACGCCCCCGGTTCCCGCGACCGCCTCGAACGGCGTGGGGCTCTGCGCGTAGGAGAGGAGTTCGCCGATTCTGCGAAGGACGGGGATCGGCGAGAGCGGAGTGGAGTCGTAGAAGCCTTGCGCTTGCGAAACTCGCCCTTCCAACGTGAAGAAGAAGAGGTTGATGAAGTGCGCGCCGACGGCCAACGACGCGCCGAAAAACCAGTAGACCTCCTTGCGGCGCAAGTCTTTCCGAACGAGCATCGCGGCGGCGAGGATCGCCCACATCCCGACTGCGTAGGGAATGAACGATTGATAGACATAGAGGCCGCCCGCGAACACGGCGCCCCCAAGCGCGGCGACCTGCCAGCGGCTCGTTCGGACGCCCGCGAGCAGCAGGCCGACCCCGGCGATGAAGCAGAACGCGGAAGGCATCGCGGGGAAGGCGATGCGGCTGTAGGCGAGGAACCAGACGTGGAAGGCGACGAAGGCGGCGGCGAGGAAGGAAGCGCGCGCGGAGAAGAGTTGCCGCATCAGAAAGTACGCCGCCGGCACCGTCGCCGCGCCGAAGAGCGCGCTCGGCGTCCGCGCGACGGCGACGGTCGGCTCGAGCAGGCGGAACAGCAGCGCTTGCGGATACAGCGGGCCGGCGGGCGAGCCGAGCGCGGCGAACGTCCACGCGCCGGGCCAGCCCTCGCCGCGGGCGAACGCCAACGCGCGAAGCGCCAGTTCCGCCTCGTCGTTCTGAAAGCCCGGCGGAACGAACTCCAAATTCGGCAAGCGGACGGCCAGCGCGGCGAAGGTGAGCGCCGCGAGTCCCGCCCACTCGACCCATCGCCATCCGACTCCCGCCTTCGCCTGATCCGCTGCTGCCGCCTCGTCCTCGCGTCTCTCGTCCGCGGCGTCGTCGCGGCCGGGATAGGCCGCCGCGATAGCGTCCGCCGCTCCGCCGAACGTTCGTAGGATGCGTTGCGCCGCCGTCGTCGCCAAATCGCGCGCCGCCGCGACCGCCGGGGCCGCGCCGCGGGCAAGTTCCGCCGCGCCATGGGCGGCGTTTCGCCCGACGCCGTCCGCTTGCGGCGAGGGCGTTTGCGGCGAGGGCGCTCGCGCCGCCGCATCCTGCGCCGCCTCAGCGACGGCCTGGTCGGTCGCGTCTTGCGCGGCGGCGGGCGGAGCGGCGGCGGCCATGGGCTGCCCGCAAGCGGAGCAGAATCGGGCGGAGAGGGCGTTGTGCTCGCCGCAATGTCGGCAGGGCGTGATCAAGCGCGGGCGTCCAAGAGAGGCGGGCTGAGATTCGAGGGAGGTCTGGGCCGCTCCGTATGATAGCGCCCCTGCGGTCGGTCAGTTGGCGCGGACAGCGGCGCGGCTGGTCACGGCCGGTCGAGGGTTTGATGAAGAGCGGCAAGGTAGAATGGGCGGGCAGTCTTGGGACAACGCAAGGAGGCGCGGCGATGGAAGTGAAGGAACTGGGGCATGTGGTGCTGTTCGTGAAGGACGTCGAGCGCTCGCGGCGTTTCTACGGCGAGTTGCTCGGCTGGCGCGAAGTGCGCCGCGAAGGGGCGCGCCCGAACACGGCGATGTTCTCGACCGGCCGGACTCACCACGAGTTGTACCTGATGCAAGTGGGCGAGGACGCGCAGCCGGTTCAGCGGGGCCGCCGCCTCGGGCTGTACCACATCGGCGTGAAGATCGGGACGACCGACGAGGAACTGCGGGACGCGCTGGCGGAGTTGCAAGCGGCGGGCGCGCAGGTCGTGGGCTCCAACGACCACGGCTTCACGCACAGCCTGTACATCCTTGACCCGGACGGCAACGAGGTCGAGTTGTACATCGACGTGCAGCCGGAGACGTGGCGCGAGGAGTTCGCGGAGCCCGCGCCCGCGAAGGCGCTCGCGTAGCGCGGATGCCCGGCGGAGGCGCGCGAGAGCGCAGTCGGCGCGGCGAGCGGCCGGCAGGAGGAACGCGATGAACGAGCAGGAAATTCGGGAGCGGCGCAACGCGCTCACGCGCTACGCATCCCGCTTCTGGGCAGGCGAGGCCGAAATCGCCCGGACGTTCTTCTCCCAGTCCCGCGCGCCGGAGGAGCACCTCCGCTGGCTCCGCGTGCAGGCGTACAAGGAACTCCAGCCCCGCGCCGACGGCATCATCATCCGCAACATCGAGCAAATCGCCCGCAACTACCCCGCGCTCGAAAAGAGCGTCTCCCGCGCCGACTTCCTCGCCAACATCCAATTCCTCGAGGAGGAGTTCCGCCACTACGTCGTCTTCGCCGACGTGATCGACTTCATCACCGGCGGACGCCTTACCGTCGAGGAACTCGCGGGATACGACATCCCCGAGGAGCGCGAGTTGCGCGCCGTCCGCAAACGCTGCTTCGACGAGCACGGCGAACTCGGCAGGTTCGCGTCGTCCTTCTGCGAAGGCGGCGGCGCGTCCATCTTCTACGAAGGCATGCAAATCGGCGGCGACCCGCTGAGCGACCGCATCGCGGCGGCTTGCGCCAACGTCTACGGCGACGAGGTGGAGCACGCGGCGCATGGCGCGGACGCGCTGAACGCCGCTGCGCGAACGGACGAGGACTGGGCGCTGGCGAAGGAGATGGTCGCCGCCATATCCGCCCAGCGCCTGCGAATGCGGAACGAGGAGTTCGGCTTCCCCCTCGCGAACGAGCGCCTCGGCGAAATCGCCGATGGCGAGATCGCGTTGCCGGAGCGATTCGAGGCGATGCTCGTGTGAGGCGGGCGGGCGGCGCCGCGCTTGCTGGAAGGCGTTGAGAAGGGGCGGATGCCGCAGTTGCGACGTGGGGTAACCCCTCACCCGTCGCTATTGCGGCTGCCCTCTCCCAAAGGAGACTTTTGCATAACTTCCGGCAGCCAGTAGGGCGGGGTTGGCGCTGCGCGGGGGCTTCCAGTAGGTTCCCGCTTTCGCGGGAATGACGTGGCGCGGGGATGGCTTGGGGACGGGGCGCGTTGCGCCCCGTCTCATGGCGCTTGCGCGCCGACTGGATTCCGCCTACGCGGGCAGGGCGGCAATAATGCAAGCGCTCAGCCGCGAAATCGGGAACTCCCCCCATGCATCCCGCGCGGGAGGCGCTATGCTTACATGCATCCCAAACGCGAGAGGCATTCCCCTATGACCACCGTGAGCGCTGCGCTGGGCGACGTCGTCCAATCGGACGCGGACGCTGTCGTCGTTAATCTTTTCGAGGGCGTCGCCTCGCCCGCCGGGGCGACCGGCGCGGTGGACGCGGCGCTCGGCGGAGCCGTCTCCGCGCTCATCGCCGACAAGGAGATCACGGGCAAACTCGGCGAAATCGCCGTGATCCACGCGCTGGGCAAAATGCCCGCGAAGCGCGCCCTCGTCGTCGGACTGGGCAAGCGCGAGAAGTTCGACGCGGACGCCGCACGATTCGCGTCCGCGTCGGCGGCGCGGCGATTGCGAAGCCTCGGCGCGAAGCGCGCCGCCACGATCGCGCACGGCGCGGGCATCGGCGGCCTCGACCCGCGGGAGTCGGCGCAGGCGACGGCGGAAGGCGCGCTGCTCGGCCTCTATGAATTCAAGCGCTACCGCAGCGCCCGCAACGAGGACGCGGACGGCGGCGCCAAAGCGCTCGACGAACTCGTCATCTTGGAGCGCGACGAGCATCGCCTGCAGGCGCTGGCCGACGGCGCGGCGAAGGGCTCGCTCCTCGCGGAGTGCGCCATCCTCGCCCGCGATATGGTCAACGAGCCCGCCAACGTGGTCACGCCGGAGCGCATGGCGCAGACCGCGTCCGACGTCGCCCGCGACGCCGGGCTCGCCGTCGAGGTCCTCGGCCGCGAGGATATGGCGATCCGCAAGATGGGCGCGCTGCTCGCCGTGGCGCAGGGCAGCATGAACGACCCGCGCCTGATCATCATGGACTACCGCGGCGACCCCGACCATCCGGAGAACAACGTCGCGCTCGTCGGCAAGGGCGTCACGTTCGACTCCGGCGGAATTTCGATCAAGCCGTCCGCGAGCATGTGGGAGATGAAGGGCGATATGAGCGGGGGCGCGTCGGTGATCGGCGCGATGAAAGGCATCGCCGCCCTCAAGCCGAAAATCAACGTCTTCGGGGTCGTGCCCGCCGTCGAGAATATGCCGTCGGGGACGGCGCAGCGGCCCGGCGACATCATCCGCGCGATGAACGGCAAGACGATCGAGGTGGACAACACGGACGCGGAGGGTCGGCTGATCCTTGCGGACGCGATCTGCTACGCGAAGGAGTCCCGCGGGGCGCGCCGCGTGGTGGACGTCGCGACGCTCACGGGCGCGGTCGTCGTCGCGCTCGGCCACGTCGCCAGCGGCGTGATGGGCACGTCTCAGCCGCTCGTGGACGCCGTGCTCGCCGCCTCCAAAGCGACGGGCGAGAAGATGTGGCAACTGCCCCTGTTCGAGGAGTACAAGCGGCAGAACCGCTCCGAGTACGCGGACGTGAAGAACACGGGCGGGCGCCCCGCCGGCAGCATCACCGCCGCGCTCTTCATCGGCGAATTCACGGACGGCGCGGAGTGGGCGCACTTGGACATCGCGGGAACGTTCCTCTCGGAGCGCGCCAACGGCTGCCTCGTGAAGGGCGCCACCGGCGTCCCGACGCGGACGCTGATCCGCCTCGCGGAGGACTTGGCGCAAGCGAGATAGCACGCCCACGCGCCGGGGCAGACGCATGCTCACGAAACTCACCGTCCGCAACTTCAAGCGCTTTGAGGAGATCGAAGTCGAGTTGGGCAACCCCGTCGTGTTCGTCGGGCCCAACAACTCCGGCAAGACCTCCGCGATGCAGGCGCTCGCCCTCTGGGACATCGGCCTCAAGCGGTGGATGGAGCGGCGCGGCGGCCCCGGCGCGTCAGGCGGGCACCGCGGGCGCGGCGTGGCGATCAACCGCCAAGACCTCGTCGCCGCGCCCGTTCCCGAGGCGAACCTGCTTTGGCGCAATCTCCGCACGCGCAATGCGGGCAAGAACGCGAACGGCAAGCCTTTGACGACGAACATCCGCATCGACGTGATCGTTGAAGGGGTTACGGAGGACAAGGCGTGGGAATGCGGCTTGGAGTTCGATTTCGTCAACAGGGAATCGTTCGTCTGCCGCCCTCTGCGCCTGCCCGACGGCTCTCCGATGGCGGTTCCGCCCGAGGCGAGCGGCGTGAAAGTCGCTTTTCTGCCGCCAATGTCCGGGCTTGCCTCGACGGAGACGCGCCTTACGGAGGGCGCGGTGAACGTCCGCATCGGCGAAGGCCGCACCGCCGAGGCGCTGCGGAATCTCTGCTACGCGATACACCGGGAGAACCCCGAACGCTGGGCGAAACTCGTCGATCAGGTGCGCGGGCTTTTCGGAGCGGAGTTGTCCCCGCCAATCGATGTTCCTGAACGCGGCGAGATCAGGATGGGGTACCGCGAATCCGGCGTGGAACTCGACCTCTCGTCAAGCGGGCGCGGCTTGCAGCAAACCCTCCTGCTCCTCGCCTATCTCTACGCCAACGAGGGCGCGGTCTTGCTGCTCGACGAGCCGGACGCGCACTTGGAGATCCTGCGCCAGCGGCAGACTTATCAACTCGTTGCGAGCGCCGCGAAGGAAAGCGGCAGCCAAGTCATCGTCGCCAGCCATTCGGAGATTCTGCTGAACGAAGCGGCCGAAAAAGACCTCCTCATCGCGTTTCTGGGCCGCCCGCACCGGATAGACGACCGGGGCAGCCAGGTTCTGAAGTCCCTGCGCGACATCGGCTTCGAAGCCTACTACCAGACCGAGCGCGCCGGCTGGGTCCTCTATCTCGAAGGATCGACCGACCTCGCCATCCTCCAAGCCTTCGCGGAGCGGCTAGGCCATGAACGGGCTAAACGCGCGCTGGAGCGCCCTTTCACGCATGAAGTCGGCAATCAGCAGTCCAAAGCGCGCGACCACTACTACGGACTCAAGGAAGCCGTCCCCCAACTGAAGGGCTTGGCTATCTTTGACCGGCTCGCCCTGCCGGCGGACGGCGGAGACTTGCGAATGCTCACGTGGAGTCGGCGCGAGATCGAGAACTACCTCTGCTCGCAGGCGACGTTGGAAGCCTATGCGGAGCGAACCGCCGAGGGCGAACTGCCCGGCCCGCTCTTCACAATGCAAAACGCAGAGCGCAGAGTCGCCGCTATGCGGGAATCCGTCCGCGAAGTCCAAAGCGCGATGGAGACGCTCGGCAAGGGCTCCCCGTGGAGCGCGGACGCCAAAGTGAGCGACGAGTTCCTTACGCCGCTTTTCGCGGCCTACTTCGCCAAACTCGGGCTGCCCAACCTCATGAGCAAAAGCGCGTTCCATACCCTCGCGCCCTATGTCCCCCTAGAGGAGATCGACCCCGAGGTCGGCGAGAAACTCGACGCCATCGCCGACGTCGCCGAGTCCGCCGACCCCGCCCCCTTGCCGTAGCGCTACGTCGCACCCTACTCCTCCGCCGCGAGGCGCGCGATGAGCGCGCGGACGGGCGCCCGCAGCGCCGTCCACGGGTCGCCGAGCGCTTCCTCGTCGGCGGGCGTGAGCGCCCAGCGGCGGACGCCCTCCCGCGTGACCCACAACGCGCTGACCCAGAAGCCGTTCGTTCCGCCCGGCGGCGGCGCGTAGTCGGAAGCGATCGCGCCGTCGAGCCCGCTCACCTCCCATGCGCCAAGCAACTCGCCCTCGCGGGCGACGGCGACGGCCTCCGTCCAGCGGCATGCCCGGCGCTCGCCAGTGAGGTCGCGCATCCGGCGGAGCAGGCGCGCGCCGCGCTCCTCGTCTGGTGCGTCCGCCCCGGTGCCGCGCCGCGTGATGAGGCTTGACCAGCCGTCGCCGAGCGCGGGGATGACGAGACCGCCGTCGGACGCGACGGCTAACCCGCCGAGCGCCCGCGACCACGCGGCGGCCTTCGCCGTCGCAATGGCGAGGTGGGACTGGTCGTCCTCCGGCGGATCGGGCGCGCCGATGAGCGCGGCGCCGTCCGCGACGTCGACGTCCAAGCCGTCGAGGAGGGCGCGGAGGCGCTTCGCTTTGTCGGGGTTGCGCGTGGCGGCGGCGATGGGAAGCGCCATCTCACGTTCTGCCGAATTGCCTGCCGATGGACTCGTTGGAGACGCGGACGACGGTCGGCCTGCCGTGCGGGCATCGCTGGGGGTTGGCTTCCGCGGCGAGCGCGTCGGCGAGCGCCGCCATCTCCTGCTCGGTGAGCGTTTGGCCTGCGCGGACGGAACTGTGGCAGGCGATGGACGCCGCGACTGCGTATCGGGCGGCGTCCGCGTCCGCGCCTGACGCGAGGCAATCCAAGACCTCGTCCAGCATTTTGGCCGCGTCCACGCGCCGCGCCATCACGGGAACGGCGCGGACGAGCCACGAGTCGCCGCCGAACGGCTCCAGCAGAAGGCCGTAGCGCTCCAGCGTTTCTCGGGACGCGGCGAGCGCGTCCATCCGCCGGGGGGAGAGCCGGACGGGGAGCGGCTCCAGCATCGGCTGCGTCTCCGGCTCGCGGTTGGCCCATTGCCGCAGGAGGCGGTAGTAGAGAACCGACTCGTGCCCGGCGTGCTGGTCGATCAGATACATTCCGTCGGGCCCCTCCGCGACGACGTAGGCGTTGGCCATCTGGCCGAGGATGCGGAGTCGGGAGAGCGGCGACGCGCCGTCCAATTGCGGAGCGGGCCCGTCCGCCTCGGGCCCCGGCTCAGGCAAGGGGCCGGCCTCCCGCGTGAAGCGGAAGCCGCTCGACGGGGCGCCGCCGGCATCGGGGAAATCGCTTGCCGCGTCGCCGGGGACCGCTGCGCCGCCGCCGCCGTCCGCAGGGAGGAGTCCGTCGGCGTCGACCACGGGCGCGGCGGGCAAGACGGCGCTGCGGACGGCCTGCTGCACGCTGGAGAAGGCGTCGCTCTCGCGGGCGAGCCGCACCTCATGCTTGTTCGGATGGACGTTCACGTCGACTTCGCCCGGCGGCACGTCAAGGAAGATGACGGCGATGGGGAAGCGTCCCTCCATCAGCAGTCCGCGGTACGAGTCCTCGACTGCGACTGCGACGGCGCGATGCTGCACGGAGCGTCCGTTGACGAAGAGCGATACGCCGGTACGAGAGGAGCGGCTGCGCTCCGGCGGGGC
Source organism: Dehalococcoidia bacterium (assembly GCA_965242755.1). Classification (GTDB taxonomy): domain Bacteria; phylum Chloroflexota; class Dehalococcoidia; order Lucifugimonadales; family Australimonadaceae; genus Bin16. The sequence goes on from OZ251500.1 coordinate 1,084,221, forward strand.
GGCGAGCCCCCATACGGGATAGGGGCCCGCCCACGACGCGACGTCCAGCATCGCGGCTGCGAGTTCGGCGCCGAGCGCGGCGGACGCGGCGTCGCGCAAGTTCCCGTTGCCCGACGTCGCCAACTGCGTCTTGCCGTCCGCCTTGAGCGTCATTCGGACGTGGGGGCTTGCGAGCGCGAGGCGCTCCATCGTTTGGCGTATGCGGGAGGTTTCGGCGGCGGCGGAGCGGATGAACTTCAGGCGGGCGGGAATGGAGGAGAAGAGCGCCTCGACCTCGACGGACGAGCCCGGGGCGGCGCCGGTTTCGCGCCGGCGGACGACCTCGCCGCCTTGCAACTCGACGGCGATTGCGGATTCCGCGTCCGGCGTTCGCGTCGTCATGCGGACGGTCGCGGCGGCGGCGATGCTGGCGAGCGCCTCGCCGCGAAAGCCGAGCGTGCCGATCCGCGCGAGGTCGTCTTCCGATTGGAGTTTGCTGGTCGCGTGACGCTGGAAGGCGAGTTCGACCTCCTCCGCGGGGATTCCGCAGCCGTCGTCGGTCACGCGGATGGAGGCGAGCCCGCCGTGCCGCGTTTCGACGGCGACGGCGCCCGCGCTCGCGTCGAGCGAGTTCTCGACGAGTTCCTTGACGACCGACGCGGGGCGCTCGATCACCTCGCCGGCGGCGATGCGGGCGGCGGTCGCGGGGGGCAGCGCGCGGATGGGCATGGCTATCGGCCTCCCGCGCCCGGCGCGCCTAAGGGGTTGCGCTCAACGGCGCTCATTGCGCTCATTCGCTCCTCGCCGACGGGTAAGCGGTCCATCATAGCAGAGCGCTGAGCGTTCGCGCTACGTGGGGATGTCTAGCGGGACGCAACTGCTCGCCGGAATGATCCGCGGCGAGCGCTTCCAAACGGGGCAGGAATCCGTTCCGCCGCGCCCTGCGCCCCGCGCCCGCCCTCACCCCATCCCTCTCCCGCCAAGCGGGAGAGGGGGCCGACTGGATCCTGAGTAAGCGGTGCAGAGAGCGCATAACCAGCCTCGTCATTCCCGCGTAGGCGGGAATCCAGTCGGCGCGCAAGCGCCATCCCCGCCCTCTCCTTTTGGAGACCTTTGCATAACTCCCCGCGTCCAGTAGGTTCCCGCTTTCGCGGGAATGACGGGGCACTTACGTAGGAGAGGAGCGGCGCTCCGCGCCGCCTGGATTCCCGCCTACGCGGGAATGACGGTAGGTTATGCAAAGGTCTCTTCTGGGAGAGGGCGCCGCAAAGCGGCGGGTGAGGGTTGCCGCCCCCCTAACCCCCCGGCCGCTCCCTGCCCAGCGTCTCCCGCAGCAGCAGCGCGACCATTAGCGACGCGGCTACGGCGAAGCCGCCCATCGTTCCGAACGCCGCCGCGAAGCCGCCCGCGCCCGCTATCGCCGCCGTCCCCGCTATGAACACGCCCGGATTGCCCATCGAGCCCGCCTCCGCGACGAGGCGATTCACGCCGAAGAACTTGCCCCGCGCCTCCGGCGGCGCGACGTCCGCCCCCAGCGTCTGCATCGAGCCCGCCATAAACGACACCGCAAGGTTGATGACGACGAATCCGCCGATGAAGAACGGCAGTCCCAACTCGCCCCATGCGACGCCCGCCATTATCCAGAGCCCAACGCCGAGCAGCGCGCTCGCGGGAACGACGGTGCGCTTGCGCCCGAACCGGTCCATCACCTGCCCGGCGATGAGCGTGACGGGAATGCTGACGATGCCCATCGCGGAACTGACGCCGCCGAGCGCGCCGGCGCCCAGCCCGTAGGCGTAGGCCGCGAAGATGACGTAGATGCCCCCCTGCCCTTGCGCGCCGCCGCGCCCGACGTTCGCCATAAACTGCGCCGCGAACAGCGTGAGCGTTGACCGCGTGATGAGCCGCCCCCAAGAGACGTCGACCTTCGGCGCGTCCGCGCCCCCGGCGCGCTTGGCGAGCAGGGCGGGCGCCGTCTCCCGCACCAGCAGGTAGGCCGGAATGGTGGCGAGGAACGCCGCGACGCCGAACAGCAGGAACGGCGCGCGCAGCCCGAAGAACTCCGCGACGACTCCGCCGAGCACGGGGCCGGCCATAATGCCGCCGCGATTCACGCCGGCCATTCCGGTGATCATGCGCCCGCGCTGATTCTGCGCGCCGGAGTCCGCGATGACGGTCAGCCGGCTCATCTGCCAGATCTGCTGCGCCGCCCCGCTCACGGCGAGATAGGCCAGCATCTCCGCGTAACTTTCGGCGCGCAGCACGAGCAGCGCGGAGCCGGACATCAGCAGCGTGCTCGAGAGCAGCAGTTTGCGGCGGCCGATGCGGTCCATCAGATAGCCGGCGGGCAGCGTGGAGCAGACCGCGCCCAGCATCGGAATGAACACCGTCAGCCCTGCGCCGGAGGCGGACGCGCCGAACTCCATCGCCAGGAGCGGCAGGACGGGCACGGCGAAACCGCGCCCAAGCCCCAGCAGGAACGCGGGCAGCATCAGCGAGAGGAGCGCGTCGTTGCCGCGCCAGCCTCCGGCCCGCCCTTGCTCCCGCTCCGACCCGCCGTTCGCCATCGGCTAGGCGATCGCGTCGGTCAGCCGCTCGAGTTGCTCCAAGTCCGGCGTTACGGGGCGGAAGATGATCTCGTCCGATCCCAAGTCTTCGTGCATCCGCAAGGCGTTGCGAATGACCTCCGGGGAGGTCGCCTGCGCCCGGCCTTGCCGCGACGCGCCGGGCGTCCCCGCGCCTCCGTAGTAGTCGGCGAGCGCGCCGGCGACCGCGTCGTCCGCGCCCGGGCCGAGCGCGCAGGGCAGCGTGACGACGATGCGCGGCCTGCCCTCCCGCGAATGCGCGGCCCACGACTCCTCGACCTGCGTCGTCACGCCCTTGGCCCACTCCGCCTCCAGCGCGCGCCCGCCCATCACGTAGCCGTTGGCGAACTTGCCCACGCGGTCAATCGCCTTCGGATGCGAGCCGCCGATGAGGATCTCCGGGCCGCCGGGCTGAACGGGCGCGGGCCCGACGGGGCGCTCCGCCCCCTCGAGAATCTCGCCCGCCCAGATGCGGCGCATCATCGTCAGTTGCTCCTCGAACCGCTTGCCGCGGTCGCGGAAGTTCGCGGGCGCGACGACCGCGTCGTCCTCCCGTCCGCCGACGGCGAGGCCGAGCGACAGCCTGCCGTTCGAGATCGCGTCTATCGTCGCGGCCTGCTTGGCGAAGGCGCCGGCGTTGCGGAGCGGAGCGAGCAGGATCGTCGTGATCAGGCGCAGCCGCTCCGTGACCGCCGCCACCGCCGCGAGTTCCGCCATCGCCTCGTAGTTGTCGTAGGCGAGCCGGTCGAGCGCCGCGAACGACGAGTACGGCCCCGCGTCGGCGCGCCGCGCCAGTTCCGATATGTACCCCCAACTCTCCGTCGGCGTCTTGAACGGGAGGCCAACCCCCACCTTCATCGTCTCACCTTCCTTTGAACTCCGGCTTCCGCTTCTCCAGGAAAGCCCGCGTCGCTTCCTTGTGGTCGGCGGAGCGCCGCGCCAACTCCTGCGCCGTCTGCGCCAGGCGCAAACTCTCCTCGAATCCCATGCCGAACGACTGCTGCACGAGGTATTTCGTCAGCGACATCGCGTAGGTCGCGCCGCCCGCGAGCCGCCGCGCCAGGTCCATCGCGGCGGGCAGCAGATCGGCGTGGGGCAGCGTCTTGCTGACGAGCCCCATGCGGTGGGCGTCGTCCGCGCCGAGCCGGTCGCCCGTGTACTGCATCAAGTAGGTGTTGCTGAGGCCGATGAGGCGCGGCAACTGCCAGCACGAGCCGTCGCCGGGCACGAGCCCCATGCGGACGAACGCCTCGGCGAACTCCGCGCGCTCCGACGCGAGGCGGACGTCGCAGGAGAGCGCGAGCCCGAGCCCCACGCCTATCGCGTGCCCGTTCACCGCCGCGATGGTCGGCTTCTGAATTGCGTTCACGCGAATCGGAACGTTGGAGACGGAGCCGAACCCGGCCTCCGCCTTTTCGTCCGCCCGCTGCCCTAGGCGCGCCTCCATCGCTCCCCACGGCAGCGGCGTCCGCTCCGCGTCCGCGCCCTCGCTCCGCTCGATGCGGTTGAGCGTCTCGTCGAACCGCCGGATGTTCGCGCCGGAGCAGAACGACGGATCGCGCCCGGTGAGGACGAGGACGCGGTCGTCGGCGCTCGCCTCGAACCTGTCGAGTTCCGCGTAGAGTTCGGCGGCCATCTCCGGGCTGAGGGCGTTGCGCGTCTCCGCGTGATCGAGAACGACGAGCGCGACGCCCCCCTCGCGTTGAACTTCAATGAAATCGCCCGTGGCGCTCCTCCTGGTGGCGCTCCTCCTGAGGGAGCCATGCGTAAGCGGTCGCGCGCCATTCTAGGGAGCGCGGGCGCGGCTGTCTATCGCGGGTGGGGGGCGGTGGGTTCCGCTTTCGAGGGCCCGCCATGCCCAGTAGGTTCCCGCGAAAGCGGGAACCCCACCGCCTCGCCCCGCCGCGCAAGCCACCGCCGCCCTACCCCTTCCGCAGCGCCCGACCAGGGAACGCGCCCGTGTGCCGCCCTCGCTCCCATACGAGCGTTCCGTTGACGAACACCCACTCGATGCCCTCGGCGAACTGCTTCGGCGAGTCGAACGTCGCGAGGGCGCGGACGCGCTCCGGATCGAAGACGACTACGTCGGCTTTCGCGCCGTCCCGGAGCACGCCGCGGTCGCGCAGGCCGAGCCGCCTGGCGGGGGCGCCCGTCATCTTGTGGACGGCCTCCTCCAAGCGGAGCGTTCCGTCGCGCGCCGCCTGCCCCAGCAGCCAGGGGAACGTTCCGTAGGAGCGCGGATTGGGCATTCCGCCCGTGAGCAGGCCGTCGCTGCCGACCATTTGCGCCGGATGCCGCATAATCTCCCGGATGTTGTCCGGGTTGCCGGTTCGCGCGACGAACGCGACGTCCAGACGCTCCTCGATGAGCAGGTCGCAGATCGCGTCCGCAGCGCGCTTGCCCTGCGCGTCGGCCATATCCTGCAGCGAGCGCCCCTCCCACTCCTTGTTCTTGTCGGAGCCGATATGCGCGAAGATGTAGTCGGCGAGCGAGCCGCCCCACTGCGGATAGACGTCGTCGGCGATGCGGTCGCGGACGTTCGGATCGGCGATGCGCCGCAGCAGTTCGGCGGGGCCGCCCTCGTGGACCCACGGCGGAATGAGCGACAGGAGAATCGTGCTCGCGGCGGGGTAGGGATACTGATCGAACGTCACGTCCACGCCCGCGTTGCGCGCGTCGTCCACGAGGCCGGTCATCCGCGCGCCCATGCCGGGAACGGGGCTGTGGTAGTGCGAGATTTGCACGGGAACGCCCGCGCCCTCGCCGACGGCGACCGCCTCGCGGAACGGATCGAGCAGGCGGTCGCCGAGCCCGTACCGCGCGTGCGTCACGTAGATGCCGCCGTAGGGCGCGACGGCGCCCGCGATTTCCGTCAGTTCCCGCGTGTCGCTGTAGACGTTGGGAACGTAGGTGAGGCCGGTCGAGAAGCCGAACGCGCCGTCGCGCATCGACTCCCCGGCGAGCGCGCGCATCCGCGCGAGTTCCCCGTCCGTCGGCAAGCGGTCGGCCCAGCCCATCGCCTCTATCCGCAGCGCGGCGTGCGGAACGAAGAAGACGACGTTGCACGACGACGCGCCCTCGAAGAGATCGAGAAACGACGCGACGGACGTCCACTCCGTTCCTTCGGGCGGGCGTCCGTTGACGGCGGCGAGGTAGTCCACGAGATGCGGGCGGTTGGCGGGAGAGACGGGAGCGTAGGAGAGGCCGTCTTGCCCCAGCGCCTCGGTGGTGACGCCCTGGCTGACTTTCGGCTCGTGGCGGGGATTCGTCAGGAGCGCGAAGTCGGAGTGCGAATGCATATCTATGAACCCGGGGCAGACGGCGAGCCCCGAAGCGTCGATCACGCGCCCGGCCTCGACCGCGCCGACGTCGCCCTCAATGAGCGCGATCTCGTCGCCTGCGATGCCGACGGCGGCGCGGAACCATGCGCGCCCCGCGCCGTCTATCACCTTGCCGTTGACGATCAGCGCGTCGAACATCGCCCGCCGCTCACTCCAGCCGGAAGAACCGGATCAGGTTGCCGCCGAGAATGTCGCGCTTCGCATCCTCGCCGAGCCCTTCCATCGTCTCGATGCCCGCGGCGGTGTTGGGGAAGGTGGACGGCGGATGCGGATAGTCGCTGCCGACGATGAAGTTGCGGCTGCCGATGCTCCCCACCGCGCCGACGATCGCCTGCTCGTCCGGCTCGACGGCGACGAGGCAACTGCGGGCGATCAGTTCGCTCGGCGGCTCGTCGCATCGGGCGCACTGCGGCTCGATCTGATAGACGCGGTCAAGCGTGTACATCGCCCAGGGCAGCCATGAGCCGCCCGCCTCGAAAAACGCGAACCGCAAATTCGGAAACTCCTTGAGCACGCCGCCAAGCGTCAGGCTCGCCATCGCCACGATGTACTCGAACGCGAACCCCAAGTAGTTGCTGATGTGCAGCCGCCGCATCCGCTCCCAGCCGAGCGTGTAGTTCGTCGGCGCGTGGTCGTTCACCTGGCATTGGAACGGGTTGCCGTGCACGTAGAGCGGAACGTCCAACTCCGCGACGGCTTGCCAGAACGGGTAGAGGTCGAGGCTGTCCCAATTCCGCCCGCGCCAGTTGCTGTTGATCGTGACGGCGCGCAGCCCCAACTCCGCGACGGCGCGTCGCGTCTCCGCCGCGCACGCCTCCACGCTCTCCGTCCCGAACGGCGCGACGCCCGTCCCGATCAACTGATCCGGATGCCGGCGCTGCGCCTCCGCCGTCGCGTTGTTGTACGCCATGCAGAGCGCGAGGCGCAGGCCCGGATCCCAATCGCGCTCGTTGGGCGCCCCGAACGGATTGCCGTAGATGCCGTCCGGAATGAGCACCTGCATGTCGAAGCCCGTCTCCGGCAGCAGGCGGACGCGCTGATCGGCGACGCCGTGCCCGATGGGCCCCGCGCTCTGCCCCGTGGTCGCCGCGGTGGGATTCACCGCCCCCGCGCGCTTGCCGGCCGCGGTCGCGCGGAAGCCGCCCCGGCGCGCCTCGCGGTCGGAGAAAAACGCCGCGTCCCGCAGCAGCATATCCAGCGCCTCGCCCGAAAGCCCCGTCGCCTCCCCAACGCCGGAGAAGTCCGGCGGCGGAAAGAAATGGCTGTCCCCGTCGATCTTGCGAACCGCAGGCTTGGCCGTCGTCGCCATGCGCCGCCTCCTCGCGCTTCCGATGTACGCCCCCGCGCGTCAATGCGCCCCAAAGGGACGCCTCCCTCGCTCCCCGCGCCGTATCTTACACGCCGCCGCGAACAGGCGACGGTCAGCGGCGAGGGCGACGCCGGTCGGCGGAGTCCAAGATCAGCGTAACCGGCCCGTCGTTGACGAGCGCCACGTCCATCATCTCCTGAAAGCGCCCAGTCTGCACCGGCAAGCCCGTCGCGCGGAACCGCTCGACGAGCCCGGCGAACCGCTCATGCGCCTCGTCCGGCGGAGCGGCGTCCGTGAACGACGGCCTCCGCCCCTTGCGGACGTCGCCGTACAGCGTGAACTGGCTGACGACCAGCAGCGGCGCCCCCAAGTCGAGCGCGGAGCGGTCGAATCGCCCCGCGTCGTCGGGGAACACGCGCAGATTCGCGATCTTGTCCGCGAGGTAATCCGCGTCCGCGTCCCCATCGCCGTCGCCGACGGCGACGAGAACGAGCAGCCCTGCGCCGATGGACGCGACGGCCTCGCCGCCGACCGTCACCGACGCGCTGCTGACGCGCTGAACAACGGCGCGCATCGGCTTAGTCCGACGCGCCGGCATCGCCGCCGACCGGCGCTGACGCGCTGCTGACGCGCTGAACGACGGCGCGCACCGGCCTAGTCCGACGCGGCGGCGGCTTTCGCAGGCGATTCGGAAGATGCAGACTTGGCGGACTCGCCCTTCGAGTCGGAAGAGCCGTTGGACGACGCGGACGACGACGAACTTCCCCCGGACGACGAGTCGCCGCCCTTGCGGGCGTAGTCGGTTGTGTAGAAGCCGGAGCCCTTGTAGATGACGGCGGGGAGCGCGAGCCTGCGGCGGCTGACGCCCGAGCAAGACGGGCACGGATGCTCCGCGTCCGCGTCGAACCCCTGCTTCAGATCGTACTCGTTGCCGCAGGATTGGCACTGATAAGCGTAGATCGGCATTGCTGTGGCCTCGCGCAGTTAGCAGTCGCGGCATGCGACTGCTAACGCACGATACCCCGATAGCGGGGGCGTTGTCAATAAGCGCGCGTCCAAATGAACGCGCAAGCGGCGCGAAAGCGTCAATCCCGCCCTATCCCAACGGAGACATTGCATAACCTACCGTCGTTCCCACGAAAGCGGTACCTACTCCTAACCGTCATTCCCGCGTAGGCGGGAATGTGGATTCACACTGGAAGCGCAACAGTTCCGGACGACCCCAGAATACCTCAGACGGCGTCTGGTAGCCCAGCGCCGAGCGCGGCGTGTTGTTGTAGCGCGACGCGCACAACGTCAACTCCTCGTCCGGCACGCCGTCCAAGTTCGTCCTCCGCGGCAACTCCCGCCGCAGACGCCCAATCGCGTTCTCCACTCCCCCCTTCTGCCACGGCGACCGAACGTCGCAGAAGAACGTCTCAACTCCCAACTCATGCAACTCGTGATGCCGGGCGAACTCCGTCCCGTTGTCGAACGTCACGCTCCGCCGCATCTCCATCGGCAGCGTCCCCATCACGGCCAGCATCGCGCGCGCAACCGCCTCGGCGCCCTTGTTCTCCGGCCGCTGCAGGAGCGTGAGCCGCGACGCCCGTTCGTGCAGGACCAACAGCGCCTGCTTCTTCACCCCGAACAGCATCGTGTCCGCCTCCCAGTGGCCGAACTCAACCCGGTCCGCCGCCCTCGCAGGCCGCTCCGACAGAGGCCGCCTCGCCTTGATGAACAGGGCGGAACTGCGGCCCTTGCGCGAGCGGCGCCCCCGCGTCGCCTTCCTCTTCGGCAGGAAGTTCCGCCAGTCGTAGTCCTTCGTCCTCTTCACCTGCGCCGCGATGAACCGGTAGATGCTCTCATGCGAGATAACCGGCCTCCCCATCTCCAACGCCAGGCGGCCGGACACTTGCGGCGACGACGCGCCCCACGCCATGCGGCGCAGGACGGCCTCGCGCAGGAGATCGTCGCGGTCGAGGCGGGGGCCCTTCCACCGCCGCGCCCGCGCCTTCTCGTCCGCCTTGGCAGCCTTGTACTCGCCCGCGCTCATCGCGTTGCGGTTGATCTCGCGAGAGATCGTCGATGGCGAGCGATCCAGATTTGTAGCGATTTCCCGGATCGGGCGCCCCTCTTGGTATAGGCGGGCAATCGCGCAGCGTTCCTCGATGTCGATGTGTCGGTATCCCATGGCAACACCACCTTGCTCTGGCGTTGCGCTTCGTTTGTGAATCCAGGGAATCCAGTCGGCGCAAAGCGCCGCTCCCGCCCTCTCCCGCCGTGGGAGAGGGCAGCCGCGAAGCGGCGGGTGAGGGTCGCGCGCGACCGACAGCGCCGCGTCTTCTCATACTCCCGGCGCCACGCCATGCCCGCGTAGGCTATGCAAGACCGCGCTATGGTAGAATGGCGACGCCTCGCATCCCCGCAAGGGAAAACGGCCACCGTAGCTCAGTGGCAGAGCAGCTGTTTCGTAAACAGCAGGTCAACGGTTCAAATCCGTTCGGTGGCTCCACATATCCCAAAATTCCACCACGCAACCACCCCCACTGCCGTCATTCCCCGTAGATGTCAAGTAATTTCGTTGACAGAATCACAAGGCTTGGAGGGGCGTCTTGCCGCCCAATCCCTGATGCGGTCGCTGCGGTTGTCGCGCATGTTCGTCTCCGGATCGGCCTGTTCGCCGGGCCAATTCTGTGAACGAATTACCTAACATCTACAATTCCCGCGAAAGCGGGAACCTACTGGGCCTGAGCAGTTTGCGCTTGGCGATTGGGCGCCTCTAACATAAGCAGCCGCTTGCGGAAGCGGAAGGCATCAGGAGGCGCAGCGAACAGGCAATGGTGAAATGCATCGGAATGCTCCTCATCCTCGCGCTGGGAGCGGCGGCGGGTATCGCCGCCTTCTCTTTCGGCGTTATCCCGGACAACTGGATTCCTCCCGCGTTGTCGGAGCGGAACAGCGCGAGCCCAGCCGAGGCGACCGCGACGCCGACTCCTGCTCCCTCGACCGCAACTCCGGCGCCGGTCACGGCCGCTCCCTCTTCACCCCAGCCCGCCGCAACCTCGTCCGTCACGATCAGGCCGACTCCAACTCCGCGCCGCGCGGCGACCCCGACCCCGAGTCCGATGCTCGCCGACGCCCCGCGCCCAACCGCGACGCCCACTTCCACGCCGACGCTGACTCCCACCCCGACTCAGACGCCAACGCCAACCCCAACTCCCGGGCCCGCCGCCACGCCGACTCCCACGCCTTTGCCGACGACGCTGATGTACCCGGCGAACCCCAACGAATACTACGCGGGAGGGCATACGCAGACCGTCGCAATTGAGAGCGGGACGCCCTACGACGTCTACCTCACTTGGCGATGCGGCGACGATCTGCGTTCGTGCAAGTCGTCCTTCCGCATCGACAACCAGCCCGTTATGGCGTACTACAAGTTCTTCGACCCCGGCGCGTCGTACAGCGACAAGAGAACGTGCCTCCTCACGACGCGGAACAAGGGGGACGAGCACACGGTGAGCGTCGAGGAGGGCCATTGGCGCGTGCGCTTCGAGCGGCGCGACGCGCCCTGCGACGGCTAGGGGTAGGGACGTTAGCCGCGCGGAAATGACGGGGCATAAGGGTCGCGCGAAGTCGGCCGGCACGGTCAAGCAGGGACGGCGGCGCTCCAGCCCCTCTGCCTTCTGCTATCATCCGCGCGCTATGGCCGTCCGAACCGCCGTCATCGTCGCCGCCGGAGTCGGCACCCGCTTTCTCCCGATCTCCAAGTCCGTTCCGAAGGAGATGCTGCCCCTCGTCGACCGGCCGGTCGTCCAGTACGCCGTGGAGCAGGCGGTCGAGGCCGGCGTCGAGCGCGTCGTTCTCGTGACCTCGCGCGGCAAGACCGCGATGGAGGACTACTTCGACCTCGCCCCTGACCTCGAGCGGACGCTCCGCGAGCGCGCCAGCCCCAAACTCGAAGCCGTGGAGCGCGTCTCCCGCATGGCCGAAATCGTCGCCGTCCGCCAGCGCGAGCCGCTCGGGCTCGGCCACGCGGTTCTCACCGCGAAGAGCGCGGTGGGCGGCGAGCCCTTCATCGTCTACCTACCCGACGAGATCCTCCTCGGCGAACCGTCCGTGACGCGCCAGATGCTCGACGCCTACGAGCGGCTAGGCAACGCCGTCGGCGTCGTCGAAGTGCCGTGGGACGACGTGTCCCGCTACGGCGTCGTCGAAGGCGAGGCGCGCTCGGCGCGGGAGACGCGGCTGACGCGGTGCGTCGAGAAGCCCCCGCGCCGCGATGCGCCGTCGAACCTCGCCATCGTCGGCCCCTACGTCTTCTCTCCCGCCATTTTCGACTGCCTCGAGTCCGTCACGGCGGGCGCGATAGGCGAACTGCAACTCACCGACGGCGTAGACCTGCTCGCCCAGCGCGAGCCCGTGCACGCCTACCGATTCGAAGGGGAGCGCTTCGACGCGGGCACGCCGCTCGGCCTTCTGCAGACGTCCGTCGAACTCGCGCTCCGCCGTCCCGACTACGGCGACGCGATGCGGGCCTGGCTGCGCGGCCTCGTCGAACGCATCGAGTAGCGCCGCGCCGTCCATAGCGGAATTCATCTCCGGGCGGATTGCGATCGCTTGCAGCGGGTGGCGCCCGTTGTCGTAGGGAATGACGCGGCGCCGCGGCGCCCCTAGCCTAGCCCTTGCGCCAGAGGCGCAAGCCAATGGCGATGACGACCGGGGCGTAGATAGGCTGGAAGATCGCCCATACCTGAACGTGGCCTTCCTGCGCCCACTCGCCCTCGCTGCCGGGGTTGAATCCCCAGAGCCAGTTCCAGAAGAAGGAGATCGCGAGGCCGACCGTCGCGTAGAAGAGGACGTTCGCCTCCAAGTAGCGCCGCGTGACGGGGCCGTCCTCGCCGTCAAGTCCGCGCTGCATCGTCATTTTGTCGTGCAGCGTCGCGATGATCATCGGGATGAAGGCGACGGCCATCACCCAGTTCCACGCCTCCCAGATGGGGTACTCCGCCGAGCCGTCGTGGTAGATGACGGTGGCGACGAAGTGGGCGGCGGTCAGCGCTCCGACGGCGATGACAAATACGGCGATGATGCGGACGAGGCTCATACGCTTCCTCCTGGGCTTGCGCGTTCCCGCCCTCACCCCTGCCCTCTCCCAGAAGGAGAGGGAGTCAAGCGCTCCCGGCAGGAGAGGAAGTCACGCGGTTAGCGGCTCGCGAATCCTTGCCTGCCGGCGCGCGGCGCATAGGAGCATACGCCCGGCGCTCGGCGCTTTGCAAGAATGGCGCGGCGGCGTCCAAGTCCGCCAACGCGGGCGCGGCAAGCCGTCCTCGGCGAGGGATCGGCGCCCGCCCCGTCTTGGCGCTTGCGCGCCGACCTGGATTCCCGCCTACGCGGGAATGACGGCAATGGGGGGATAAGTTCCCGCTTTCGCGTGCAGGGCGCTAGGAGAGGGTGGGGCGCGGGGTTGCTCCCTCCCCGCTCGCTATTCCTGGTGGCGCGCGGAGCAGGGGGACTGCCATACCGCGCCGGCGCGGCGCAGCAGGCGGTCGGCGCCCGCCGGGCCCCAAGAGCGGCGCGGGTACGTCTCGATCTCGTCGCCGGCGTGGGCGTCCCAGTAGCGCAGCAGCGGGTCTACGATGCTCCACGCCTCCTCTATCTGATCGGCGCGCAGGAAGAGGCTCGCGTCGCCCTCCAGCCCGTCCTCAATGAGGCGCTCGTAGGCTTCCGGCAGCGCGTCCTCCTCTTGCAGTTCGCGGTAGTGGAACTCCATATCCACCACCTGCGTGATGAATCCCGCGTCCACCGCTTTCGCGTCGAACTGCAGATGCACGCCCTCGCCGGGCTGGATGCAGATGGAGAGCACGTTCGGGGCGATCCCGCTTCCCCCGAGCCGGCGGAACATCGAGAGGGGCGGGCTCTTGAACTGCACGACGACCTCCGAAACTTTGGCGGCCATCGCCTTGCCGGAGCGCAGGTAGAAGGGGACGCCGTGCCACCGCCAGTTGTCGACGTAGAGTTGGAGGGCGGCGTAGGTGGGCATCCGCGACCCGGGCGCGACGCCCTCGTGGTCGCGGTAGCCGTCGTATTGGGCGCGGACGGCGTGGCGGGCGAACTCGCTGGGCGGCCAGCGGCGGACGGCCTGCAGCATATCGCTCTTGCGGTCGCGCAGCGAGCGCTCCGTGAGCGACTCCGGCGGCTCCATCCCCGCGAGGCACATCAACTGCAGGAGATGGTTTTGGATCATATCGCGGACGACGCCCGACGAGTCGTAGTAGCCCGCGCGGCTTCCGACGTCCACCGACTCGGCGACGGTGATCTGCACGTTGTCCACGTAGTTGCGGTTCCAGATCGGCTCGAAGATGGCGTTGGCGAACCGCAGCACGAGAATGTTCTGCACGGTCTCCTTGCCGAGGTAGTGGTCGATGCGGAACACCTGCTCTTCCTGGAAGACGGCGTGGAGCGCGCGGTTGAGGTCGCGCGCCGACTGCTCGTCGCGGCCGAAAGGCTTTTCGATGACGACGCGGCGCCAGCGGCCATGCTCCTCGGCGCAGAGGCCGGCGCTCCGCAGCCCCTCCGCCGCGACGCCGTGCAAGTGCGGCGCGATGGAGAAGTAGAAGAGGCGGTTCGCGCCCTGCGGCCCCTCGAGTTCCGTCAGGACGCGCCCCAGTTCCGCGAACGCGGCGGGGTCGGCGAGGTCGCCGTGAACGAAATGGAGGGAGGCGGCGAACCGCTCCCATTCCGCCGTCGAGATGGCGAGTCCGCCGAGTTCGCGGGCGCCGCTCAGCATCAGGTCGCGGTAGGCGCCGTCGTCGTAGTCGGCGCGGGCGAAAGCGACGATTTCGACGTCGCTCCCCAGCCGTCCTTTGCGGCGCAGGTTGAAGAGCGCGGGGATGAGTTTGCGCTGGGCGAGGTCGCCCGTGCCGCCGAAGATGACGATGCTCGTTCGCGCCGGGCGGGGCGCTTCTTTGGTTCGCGTCGTCATTCACGCTCCTTCGCGTAGCGCTTTCACTCGCCGCATGACCCTAATGAATTGCCCTCGACGTCGAGCGTCCGCCCCTCGACCCGCGGCGGCCGCGGCGCGATTGCTCCATCGTAGGGAAAGGATGCGCGAAGGCGCAAGGGGCGGGCGCCCTCGCAAGGCGGTTCCGCGTCTCACGCAAGACCGCCCATAAGTTCATCAACCGCTTCAAACAGTTCGTCGACGCCAGCCTCCACGACCTCCCCCGCGCTCCCCCCCCGCGCCACAGACCCCAATCTCGCCGCGATGGTCGTCGACGCCAAGCGGAACGCCCCCCTCTCCCGATGGCGGGAGAGGGGCCGGGGGTGAGGGTTGCCGCCCGCTTGCGCGGAGCGCGGGAGTAGTCGTTCAGCCCGCCTCCCGGCGCGACGCCGGAGGGCTACTCCGCGCCGAGCGCCTTGTCGATCTTCTTCTTGAGCACGGCTTTGGGCACGGCGCCGACGACGTTGTCGGCCACCGCTCCGTCCTTGAAGATCAGCAGCGCGGGGATGCTGCGGATGCCGAACTGCATCGCCGTCTGCGGGTTCGCGTCCACGTCCAACTTGGCGAACGCGAACTTGCCATCGTACTCCTCGGCCAACTCGTCCACCACCGGCGCGATCATCTTGCACGGGCCGCACCAGTCGGCCCAGAAGTCCACCAGAACCGGCTGGTCGCTCTTCAGCACCGACGCCTCGAAATCGGCGTCCGTAACGGCTTCGGGTTTCGCCATCGTCGCATCTCCTTCGCTTCGCCGGGCGTCCAAGCCCGGACGCGTATCCTCGCTCCAGTATACGCTATTGCTGGATTCACGGCGTGAATCCATGCGCCCACCCCCTTGCCGCCCTGCCCGCGTAGGCGGGAATCCAGTCGGCCCGCGCGCAAATGCCCCCCCGCCCGCCCGCCAAACCCGCTATCCTATGCGGCGAGGAGGCGTATGACGCAAAACGACTTCGTCCCGGGGGCGACGGCGGATGAGGAACTGCGCGCGCTTTGCGCGGTTCTGCCCCCCGCCGTCCGGCGAGCGGTGGAGGCCGAAGGGCGGCGGGACGAACTGCTGGAGGTCGTGCTCGACCTGGGACGGCAGCCCGAAGCAAGGTTCGCCGACCGCGACGTTCCGCTCAGCGACGACGCCGTCTCGCGCTCCGACCTCGACCACGTGATGGAGCGCGTGAGCGACTTCGGCGACGACAACCGCGCCGGCGTCGAGCGGACGCTCCACCGCGTCTCCGCCATCCGCAACCGGCGCGGCGAGGTCATCGGCGTAACGTGCCGCGTCGGACGCGCCGTGCAAGGCAGCGCCCGCGTCATCGAGGACTTCGCCCTCTCCGGCAAGAGCATCCTCCTCGTCGGCAGGCCGGGCGTCGGGAAAACCACCATCCTCCGCGAACTCGCGCGGGCACTCGCCGGCGCGCGCAAACGCGTCGTCATCGTCGACACCTCCAACGAAATCGCAGGCGACGGCGACATCCCGCATCCCGCCATCGGCAAGGCGCGCCGCATGCAGGTCGCCGCCTCCGCCCGCCAGCACGCCGTGATGATCGAGGCCGTCGAAAACCATATGCCCGAGGTCATCGTCGTGGACGAAATGGGAACGGAGTTGGAGGCCCTCGCCGCCCGAACCATCGCCGAGCGCGGCGTCCAACTCATCGCCACCGCGCACGGCAACACGCTCGAAAATCTCCTCGTCAACCCCACGCTCTCCGACCTCGTCGGCGGCGTCCAAACCGTCACGCTCGGCGACGAGGAGGCGCGCCGCCGACGCACCCAGAAGACGATCCTAGAGCGCAAGGCGCCCCCCACCTTCGACGTGCTCGTCGAAATCCAAAGTTGGAACAGCGTCGCCGTCCACGCCGACGTCGCCAAGACGGTGGACGCCGTCCTCCGCGGCAGATCGGTCGCGCCGGAGACGCGCGAACTCGACGAAAGCGGCGCCGTGCGAAAGCGCGTGCAGACGCCCGCCGCGCCCCCGGAGTTCGAGGTCGCCCCGTTCGTCTACGGACAAGCCGGCGGGCGGCGTTCGGAACGCTGGGAGCGCCGCCCCGCCGCCGAGCCCGAGTCGGACGCCGACGCGCCCTTTGCGTTCCCCGAGCCGGAGCACCCGCGAATGCGCGTCTATCCGTTCGGCGTGAGCCGCGAGCGGCTGCAGCAGTCCGCGGCGGGCGCCGGCCTCCCCGTGCGCGTCGCCGACAACCTCGCCGAGGCCGACGTCGCGCTGACGACGAAGACGCACTACCGGCGGCGGGCGAGCGCGCTCGTCGCGGCGGAGGAGCAGGGCGTGCCCGTCTACGTCTTGCGGCGCAACACGCCCGGGCAGATCGTGGGCTTCCTTGAGCAGATCGGCGAGGGCGCCGTACAGGATGACGCGGGGCGGAGTCACGGCGCGCAGGAGGCGGAGGACGGCGTGCAGCGCATCTTGTCCGGCGAGGCGAGCGTCATAGAACTGCGCCCGCAATCCTCGTTCGTGCGCCGCGTGCAGCATCGCATCGCGGAGCAAGCGCAACTGCGCTCCCACAGCGTAGGCCAGGGCCCGCGCCGCCGGGTGACGATCCGCCGGGGGTGAGGGGGGGCCTTGCCCGCGTAGGCGAGCGTCAAACGCTCATCTCATCCCGCTTTCCTCGCGGTCGCCAAGCCCGCGCGCCGGGCATCGCTGGCGACGAGGGCGGTTGGGCATTGCGTTCGCGCATGCTCACTGTCCGCCGTCCAAGGCGAACTCCGCTATCCATACCTCCCCGCGCTCCGTGAATTGCCCTGTCGCGACGGAGTCAATGGGATAGTCGGGCAGAGGGCGGACCGCGATGCATCGTCCATCGCGCCGACTCCCCCAATGCGCGAAATGGAAGTTGAGGTTGTCGAATCCGAACTTGCGGCGCTCTTCGGGCAAATCGTTTTCGTCCACCGGATTCAGATGCAGGAAGAACCTGGCGCGGACGTCATCCTCGTCGCAAGGCTCGCGGACGTAGACGAGCGTTCTGCGTCCGCCGGAGATTGGGGAGTCCGATGCCGGCGCCGCGTAGACGTCGAACTTGGAGTTGGCCACGAGATGCCCGTGGTCGATCGCGAACGCTCGCATGTCGTCAGCGGTGACGAACGAGTCGAACCGCGCACCCACCCATTCAAGGGACGGGGCATCGAACGGCATCCACAAGCCGGGAGCGAATTGCAGGGCGTAGGACCCTCTGCGTAACGCGCTCCACAAATCGCGCGCCACGGGGTGAACGTCGAAGTTCACTCCCCGCTCCTCTAAGTAGCCGGGCGGAGGTTTTCTATCGTGCGCCAAACGGCGCTCGTTGTTGGGGACGGCAACGGGGTTGCGGGCGATAACTCTGTCGTTGAGTCCGTGGTAGTCCACAAACGTCAAGTCAGGTAAATAGTAGGGTATGACGCCGGCTGCATTGACAAGGGCGACCGCGTCGACGGGAATAAGCCCGCGCTCCATATTCGAGTACGGCCCCCAGACGCGAAGGAAGTAATCGGTGTCTTCCCGTAGAGCGTAGGCGGGAACCCCGACGATATGCGACGCGAGCGAACCGCGCAAAGCGTTGGAGGCTGCGGCGAGCGCAGGCATCCCGGGCGCCGTGAGAACCCACCCCGCGTTTCCTTTGCCCAGCGTTATGAAACGCTCCGGCGGCGGGTCTAAAGACTCTCGGAGCAACGCTCCTTGCAGGCCTCCTGCGTAGAACAGGACGGGCAAAAACAGCGCAACCGCCCACAAATGGCCATTACGCGAATGCTTCCCCCCGTCCAATGCATACAGTACCCCCCCCCCCCCCCCCCGACTCGCGCGCGCGATGAGCGGAGACGACTCCATGCCCCCGCCGCAGATGCGCCGACCCGTGCAAGCCCGTCCGCCGCCGGAAGCGCAAGCAACGGCCAGTAGAAATCCAGCATCCGCCATTCCATGAAGTCGCCCCCGATTCGCGCGAGGTAGGCCGCGTGCAGCGCGATGATCAGCAGCGGCAGCGCGTAGGCCAAGTCCCGCCGCTCCCGCCAACGCCGCCACGCCGCCCCTGCACCCAACGGCAGCAGCAGATACAACCCCGTCTCCACTCCCGCGGTCGACAAGTACTGCAGCCCGATGTCCCACCACGGGCGAACGTACTTCGCGTAGTAGGTGTTCGGCAGCCATTCGTCGTAGTAGGAGTAGCGCCACAGAAAGTGCGCCCCCACGATCAGTACGAACGGCAGCGCCAGCGCCAACGCGCCGCGCCAGTCAATTCGGCGCGGCAGACCCAACGCCCATCCACGGCCGCCGCCGCGCTCTCCGTCCGCAACCTCTTGCGCCGCCCACCACGCGAAGCAGCACGCAGCGATCAGCGGACCCTCCGGCCGCGTCAGAGACGCCAGCGCAAGGCTCAACGACGCGACCAGCAACCCTTGCCGACTCCCTCGATGGGCCGTCAATGCGACCACCGCCAAGACGACGAAGAACGTGAACTGCCGCGTCGCGAGCCCGCCGCCCGAAGTCCACTCGGCGAACGTCGCGCTCGTGCACAGCAGACCCAGCGCCATCCACCAAACTAGCCCTCTGTCCCGCAGCCCGGGCAGCCGCCAAACCCACCACGCCATCGCGCCGAGCGTCGCGACGGTGAACGCCGCCGACAACCACCATACCGCGTCCTCCGGCGGGACGCCTGGCGCCGCCCAAATCGCCGCCAACTCCAAGACCCAAAGGAAGTTGGAGTAGCCCTCCACTCGCTCGCCGGGATTCCAGACGAGTCCGTGCCCTTCCAGCAAGTTGCGGACGTAACGGAAACTGATGAACGCGTCGTCGGTGAGGGACCGTGAGACATACGCCAAGTAGCCCAGCAGCGCGAGCCATGGCGCGGAGAGCGCCGCGAGATAGCCGAACTTTCGAACGGCGACCTTGCCTCGGAGCGGCGGGGCTTCGCGGGTATGCATCATTGGAGATGGATTGCCATTTTCCGGCGCGTGGGCGACCGCCGAATAACGGACAGCAGTATACGCCGGTAAAGGCGAGCGTCATAGAACTGCGTCCGCAATCCTCGTTCGCGCGGCGGGCGCAGCATCGCATCGCGGAGCAAGCGCAACTGCGCTCCCATAGCGTAGGCCAGGGCCCGCGCCGCCGGGTGACGGTCCGCCGGGGGTGAGGGGCGGGCGCGAAAAGGATAGGTTCCGCTTTCGAGGGCAGGGCGCGGCGCTAGGGGGCGATGGAGACGTGGCGCAATGCGCCACGTCGTGGCGCTATCGCGCCGACTGGATTCCCGCCTACGCGGGAATGACGGCAATAATGCAAAGCATCTCCCGCGAAAGCGGGAACCTACTGGCGGCGCCCGCCAACGGCCCCGCCCCAATGCCCCCGCCCCCGCGCTCGTAAAGTTGGCGCCCTGAAAACGACCACCGATCCGCGCCGTCACTCCAGCAGGACGTTGTCGATCAGGCGGGCGCCGCCGATCCGCGCCGCGGCGGCGAGCATGCAGGGGCCGCGCCCGTCCCAGGGCTCCATCGTCTCAGGGTCGACCGCGGCGACGTACTCCGCCGACGCGAGGGGCGAGGCGTCGATCAGGTTGCGGCACGCCGCCTCCAACTCCGCCGCGTTCTGTTGGCCGGCGCGGAACTTGTCCCGCGCCGCCGCGAGCGCGCGGTGGAGCGCCGGCGCCGCGATTCGCTCCTCCGCCGTCAGGTAGGCGTTGCGGCTGCTCACGGCGAGCCCGTCCGGCTCCCGGACCGTGGGCAGCGCGGCGACCTCCACAGGCATATTCAGATCGCGGACGAGCCGCCGGATCACCGCGACCTGCTGGCCGTCCTTCTGCCCAAAGTACGCCTTGTCGGGCTGCGCTTGCAGCAGCAGTTTCGCGACCGCCGCCGCGACCCCGTCGAAGTGCCCCGGACGCGCCGCCCCCTCCAATGGGAGCGCGGGCCCCGCGATATGGATGGACGTCGCGAAGCCCGGTGGGTACATTTCCTTGGGCGAGGGCGTGAATGCGTAGTCCGCGCCTTCGCGCTCCAGCAAGGCGAGGTCGGCGGCGAGCGGGCGCGGATACCGCTCGAGGTCTTCGTCGGGGCCGAACTGCGTTGGGTTGACGAATATGGAGACGGCGACCGCCGGGCACTCGCTCCGCGCCGCGCGGATCAGCGAGACGTGCCCGGCGTGCAGCGCGCCCATCGTCGGGACGAGCCCGAGCGGGCGCGGCCCATCGCGCAGCGCCGCCCGCAACTCCGCGACCGTTTCGACGCGCCGCATCGCCTACGTCTCGCTCTTGCCGAACGACTCGGCGGCGCTGGGCGACTCGGCCTCGCCGAACGCCTCGCTTGCGGCGCCCGGCTCGGCCTCCGGCGCATGCTCGGCGCCGGGGAAGCGTCGCGCGGTTACGTCGTCGCGGTACGCTTGGAGCGCGGCGAGGATCGCGGCGTCCAAGTCGGCGTACCGCTTCGCGTGGCGCGGCGTCCGCCCGCTCAGACCCAGGATGTCGTGCAGCACCTGGATCTGCCCGTCGCAGCCCGCGCCCGCGCCGATGCCGATCGTCGGAACGGCGAGCCTGCGCGTGACCTCCGCCGCGACGTCGGCGGGGACGGACTCGATGACGACGGCGAACGCGCCCGCATCCTGCAGCGCGAGCGCGTCGTCCAGCAGCGCCCGCGCCTGCTCCGCCGTCCGCCCTTGCGGACGGTAGCCGCCCGTCTGATGGACCGACTGCGGGAGCAGCCCGACGTGCCCCATCACCGGAACGCCCGCGTCGGTCAGGCGTTGGACGGTCGGCGCAATGGCGCGTCCG
This sequence comes from Dehalococcoidia bacterium, assembly GCA_965242755.1. GTDB lineage: Bacteria > Chloroflexota > Dehalococcoidia > Lucifugimonadales > Australimonadaceae > Bin16. The sequence goes on from OZ251500.1 coordinate 1,105,151, forward strand.
CCTTCGAGTTTCACGGCTTGCGCGCCGCCCTCCTGCAGGAGGCGCCCGGCGTTCCGCATCGCGTCCTCCGCGCTCGGCTGATAGGTCATAAAGGGCATATCGGCGATCACGAGCGCGTTGCGCGCCCCGCGAGCGACCGCCCGCGCGTGATGCAGCATATCGGCGAGCGTCACGGGCAGCGTCGAGTCGTAGCCCAGCACGGCGTTCCCCAGGCTGTCGCCGACGAGGATGACCGGAACACCGGCCTCGTCGGCGAGCCGCGCCGTGGGGAAATCGTAGGCCGTGACGCAGACGATGGGCTCGCCCGCCTGCTTCATCTCGCGCAGCCGCCGCGTCCGAACGCTCATCGCTCACGCGCCTCCCATTCCCGGCTCCGCCGACGTCCGCTCCGCCGCTTCAGGCTCAGGGGAGCGCTCGGCGAACAGCGCTTCCCAATCCACGAGGCCGCCGGGGCGCCCCGCCTCCCGCGCCAGTCGCGCGGAGCGCAGGCTGATCTCCTTGTAGAGCGGCAGCAGTTCCGGGGCCGCGTCCCGCGCCGCCGCGAGGTGGAGCCGGACGGTCGCCGCGTCGCCGCGAGGGATCGGCCCCGTCAGCGCCGCGGGCGCGCCGTCGCGCTCGATGTTCGCCAGCGTCGTCTCCGCGAGGCGGACTATCGCCCGCGCCGCCTGCTCCGGCGGCAGCCCGGCGCGAACCCAGAGCGTCCGCGCCTCATGCAGCAGCGTCGTCAGATAGCCGCAACTCATCACCGACGCCGCGTGATAGAGCGGGCGGGCGGAGGCCGGAACGCGCAGCGCGTAGCCCCCGACGTCTTCCGTGAGGCGCTCAAGGAACGCGAGCGCGTCGCCCTCCGCCTCTATGCCGAACGTCGCGCCCTCCAGCCGCGTCTCGCCGCCGCCGAACGTTTGGAACGGATGCCACGAGCCGACGCTCGCGCCCGTCGCTTGGGCCGGCTGCAACGGCTCCAGGGTCAGCGCGCCGCTGCAGTGAACGGCGAATTGCCCGGGCCGCCACGCGACGCTCGCCGCGACGTCGGCAATGGCGCCGTCGGAGGTTGTGATGAAAATCGCGTCCGCCGCGTCCGCCGCCTCTTGCGCGGTCGCCGCGCGGCAGCCGGGAACGAGCGCCGCAACGCGCTCCGCCGACTCCGTCGAGCGGCTCGCTATCGCCTCGACGCGGTAGCCGAGCCGCGCAAGTTGCGGCGCGAGCGCCCCCGCGACGCGCCCCGCTCCGATGAACGCCAACGACGGACGCTCACGCATCGCCGCTCCTCTCCCGCGTTTCGTCTCCCGATGCGGCTGCGTCTCGCGGCGTTTGCGGCGCTCCGCGCCGGCTGGATTCCCGCCTACGCGGGAATGACGGGATGTCGTGCGAGGATGACGACGGGTTATGCGAAATCTCCCGGTAGGAGGGGAACCCATGCAGACTTTCCGCGTTGACGATGGCCGACACGATGGCGCGGGCGACGACGGTGGGCGTCAACGCGCAGAGGCGCGTGAACTCTTCGGGCGCGTCGATCCCGCCGGTTGCGAGCGCGAACACCGTATCGCCGTCGTGGGGGGTGTGCGCCGGCCTTACGGCGAGCGCGATGCCGTCGTGCGCGACCGTCGCGAGGCGGTTCGCCTGCGCTTTCGTCAACTTGAGGTTCGTCGCGACGACGCCGATGGTGGTGTTGCCCAGCGGCTGCGGGCCGGCCGGCCCCGCGCCTTTGCCGTAGGCGTGGTCGGCGCCCTTGCCGTAGGCGTGGTCGGCGTAGATCGCGGCGCTCTCCAACGGGGCGCCGTCGGGGCCGCGCGGGCCCGCAAGCAACTCGCCGGAGTCGGGATCGTGAACGCCGCCCACCGCGTTGACGACCATCAGCGCGGAGAGCGTCAACCCGTCGCCTAGGTCAAGGGAGGCGCTGCCCTGTCCGCCTTTCATCGCGCGCTCGCGCCCCAGCGCCTTGCCCACGGTCGCGCCCGTTCCTGCGCCGACGCTGCCCTGCGCCTCGGGGTCCGCGGTCGCGGCGAGGGCGGCGGCGTAGCCCTCGGCGGCTCCGGGGCGGACGGACCCGTCGCCGACGCCCAAGTCGAAGATGATGGCGGCGGGCACGATGGGCACGATGTGGCTGCCGACGCGGTGACCGACGCCGCGCTCCTCGAGGAAGCGCATCACGCCGTCCGCCGCGCCGAGGCCGTAGGCGCTGCCGCCGCTGAGGACGACGGCGTTCACGAGCGCGACCGTGTTTTCGGAGCGCAGGAGGTCCGTCTCCCGCGTCCCTGGGGATGCGCCGCGAACGTCCACGCCGCCGACGGCGCCCTCAAGCGCGAGCGCGACGGCGCAGCCGGTGCCGTTGGCGGCGTCGGTATAGAGCCCGACGGCGACGCCGGGGGTGTCCGTGAGCGAGCCTGTCATGGAGGGAAGCCCGTTGGGCGCCGTCCCGGTCGCGCGTGTGGATCCGGGCGGCTGCGGGGCGCGCTCCTTTGGGGATGGGGCTCGCCGCCCGCGCGGGGTCGGCGGCGCGTAGAGGATACGGGCGCGCAAGCGCGCCCGTCAAATAATGGGGGGGGTGGGATGCGTGCGCGCTGCTTGCGGTGCAACCCCTCACCCGGCCGCTACGCGGCTGCCCTCTCCCGCCATCGGGATAGGGCGGGAGAGGCGCTTGCGCTCCGCATGGATTCCGGCCTACGTGGGCAGGGCGGAACCGGTGGGCGCTATCGCGCCGGGTGGATTCCCGCCTACGCGGGCAGGGCGTCGGGTTATGCAACGGCCTCTAGCGGATCAGCGGAGGAAGGTCGGGGCGGCGAGGGCGTTTCGCGCCGCCTCCTGCTCCGCCTCCGCCTTCCTGCGGCCCTCGCCGGCGCCTGCCTCGCGGCCGCCCACGAGCACGCGGACGGCGAACGGCTTGCCGGGCGGCTTTTCGCCGTCGCCGACGGTTTCGTAGACGGGCAACGGCAGCCCCCTGCTCTGGACGAGTTCCTGCAGGGCGGTTTTCGCGTCGCGCTCGGCCCAGGCGCGGTCTTCCCGCTCGAGCAGGGGCGCGAGCCAGCGGAGCGTGAAGGCGCGGGCGGCGTCCTCTCCGGCGTCGAGGAGGATCGCGCCGGTGACGGCCTCGAGCGCGCCCGCGAGGTTGCGGTCGCGGTCGCGTCCGCCGTTGCGCTCCTCGCCTTGCCCGATCAGGAGATGGCCGCCGAGCCCCATGCCCCGCGCCGCTTCCGCGAGCGTTTCGCCTCGGACGAGGGCGGCGCGGGCGCGAGTCAGTTCGCCTTCGCCGTAGTCGGGAAAGCGGGCGTAGAGTTCGCGGGCGGCGACCCAGCCGAGGAAGGCGTCGCCGAGGTATTCGAGGCGGTCGTAACTAGCGAGCGCGGGGTCGGGCTGCTCGTTGACGTAGGAGCGGTGGACGAGCGCCTGCCGGAGCAATCTCGCGTCGTTGAACCGCGCGCCGAGCGACTTTTGGAGCGCCGCGAGCGCCTCCGGGCCGGGGTTAGTCAAAGACGCCCTTCGGCCACGGGGGCTGCGGGCGCTTGACCTCGCCGACGAACGCCTCGTCGCGCATCAGGCCGATGAGGGAGTTGAACGCGCTGAGGGCCTGCTCCGGCTCGCGGGGCCTGATGAGTTTGAGGAAGGCGGAGCCGCCGCCCTCGAAGACGAACGTCGGCGTGCCGAACACGCCGATTTCCTCGACGGCGTAGGCGTGGCTCGCGGCGATCTCGTCAAGCGTGGAGCGGTCGCGGAGGTCGGCGGCGAAGCGTTCGGCGTCGAGCCCGGCCTCTTGCGCGAGGGAGAGGAGGACGGCCTGGTCGTCGAGTTCGACGCGGCCCTGGTGGCGCGCGTTGAGGAGCAGCGGGAGGTAGGCGCGGAGGGCGTCCTCGCCTTGCCGGCGGGCGGCTTGCCCGGCGCGGAGCCCCCAGAGGCTCGGGTCGAGGCGCTCGTCCGGCTCGTCCCAGGCGCGGTAGTCGGGCCCGTTCTTCTGGTTGACCTGCGCGAGGGAGAAGGGTTTCCAGACGACTTCCAGCGGCGGCTCGCCGCCCATCGCGTCCTTCGCCATATCCAGCCACACGGCTGCATTGAAGACGAACGGTCAGCGGAAGTCGTAGTAGACGTCGGCCTTCGGGGTCGCCATAGGAGCGCCTCCTTGAGGTTGCTGCGCGCATTGTACGCCCTCGCTTGCCCGCCCGCTATACTAACCGCAACCGAATTCGGAGGGAGCCCCATGGCCGATTTTCGCCCGTTCCGAGCAGTCCGATACGCCGAGAGCGCAGGCCGGCTCGACGACCTGATTTGTCCGCCCTACGACGTGATTGGGCCCGAGGCGGAGCGCCGCCTGCTGGCGCGGAGCCCGCGCAATATGGTCCGGCTGGAGTTGGCGGAGCCGCGCGGGGAGTCGTCGCCGTCGCGCTACAAGGGCGCCGCCGCCGCGCTGAAGGAGATGCTCGCGTCCGGCGCGCTCGTCCGCGACGCGGAGCCCGCCTACTACTTGCTGCGGCAGCGCTTCTCCGTAGGCGGCGTCGAGCGCGAACGGCGTTGCCTGCTCGGCGCGCTCCGGCTGGAGGAGTTCGGCGCGGGCGTGCTGCCCCACGAGGACACGGCGCCCGGACCGAAAGCCGACCGCCTCGCGCTGATGCGGGCGTGCCGCGCGAACTTCAGCCCGCTGATGATGCTCTACAACGACCCGTCAGGCGCGGCGGGGCGAACGCTCGACGCGGCGGCCGCAAGCGCTCCCGACGCGGAGTTCGCGGCGGACGGCGAGCGATTCGCGCTCTGGACGATCCGCGGCGCATCCGCGACCCGCAAAATCGCCGACGCGCTCGCCGACGAGCCGGTCTACGTCGCCGACGGCCATCATCGCTACGAAACGGCGCTGACCTACCGCGCCGAGGCGGGCGCCGCCGCCGACTTCACGCTGACGGGGCTCATCGCGTTCGACGACCCCGGCCTGCTGATTCAGCCCTACTACCGCGTCGTCCACGGCGCGACGGCGGCGCAGACGGCGAAGATGAACGCTCTGCTGTCGCATTATTTCGTGTCGCGTCCGTCGGGAACGCCGCCGGGAGACGCCGCGCAGTTGGACGCGGTCGCGGCGACTCTGGGGCAAGGGCAGACGGCGCTCGGCGTCGTTGAGCGCGGGAAGCCGCCCCGCATCCTGACGCCCGCCAACGACGTCATTCCCGAGCCCGATCCGGACGCGCCGCCGGAGACGCAGGCGCGGTCGGTCGAGGCGTTCGTCCTGCAGGAGATGCTGCTGCGCCCCGTGTTCGGCGACGAATTCGCGGAGCATGTCGCCTATGTCCACAGCGGCGCGGAGGCGATGGCGATGGCGGAGGAGGGCGACGGGCGAATAGCGTTCTTTATGAAGGGCGTGCCGCCGGACGTGTTCCGCGCGATCGTGGGGGCGGGGATGCGTCTGCCCCGCAAGAGCACGTACTTCCGTCCCAAGTTGCCGAGCGGCGTCGCGATCAACTTGCTGGATGGGGAGGGGTAGGCGGGAGCGCGGATTCGCCGCCGGTCGCCGTCGCCGCGCTCCGCGCGTCACACGGTGGCGGTGGCGGGGGCGAATTCGGTGGCGAGCGTTTGGAAGCGCGAGAATTTGCCGTCGAAGTAGAGGTGGATCGTCCGCGTCGGGCCGTGCCGGTTCTTGGCGATGACGAGTTGGGCGAGGTTCGCCGGGTAGGGGTCGGTCGGATGGCGCTGCTCCCACTGCTCGGGCGTGAGGTACTTGTCCTCGCGGTGAATGAAGGCGACGACGTCGGCGTCCTGCTCGATGCTGCCCGATTCGCGGAGGTCGGAGAGTTGGGGGTGGTGGTCGGGGCGCTGCTCGATGGCGCGGGACAACTGGGAGATGGCGATGACGGGGACGTTGAGATCGCGGGCTATCGCTTTCAGTTGGCGGGTGATGTCGCTCAGTTCCTGGACGCGGTTATCGCCGCGGTTTTCGCGCCCGGAGATGAGTTGGAGGTAGTCCACGATCACGAGGTCAAGGCTGCGGCTGGTGTGGAGGCGGCGGAGTTTGGAGCGCATCTCCAGCACGGTTTGGGCGGGGGAGTCGTCCATATAGACGGCGAGGTCGGAGAGGGCGCCGATGCCCGTCATTACGCGGGTTTGGGCGGTTTCGCCAAGCAGGCCGAGCCGCAGGAGGTGGCTGTCTACCTCCGCTTCTGCGGAGAGGAGGCGGAGGGCGAGTTGCTCGCGGCTCATCTCCAAACTAATCACGCCGATGACGGCGCCTTCGCCGGCGGCGTTGCGGGCGATGTTCATCGCGAGGGTTGACTTGCCGAGCGCGGGGCGCGCCGCGAGGATGAAGAGGTCGCCGCGCTGCAGGCGGCCGAGCGAGTTGTCCAAGTCTATGAAGCCGGTGGGGACGGGCGCGACGCCGTGGTCGTGGGGGTCGAGGTTGGCCGTTCCTTCGAGGTACTGGTCGAGCACTTCGCGGATCGTTACGAAGTCGCGCGTCGCTTGGGCGTTGCTGACGCGGAAGAGGATGTCCTCGGATTTCCGGAGGGCTTCTTGGGGGTCGGCGGCGTCCGCGTAGCCGATGGCGGCGATTTGGCTGGCGGCGTCGATGAGCCGCCGGTGCGTCGCGGCGCCGTTGACGATCGCCGCGAAATGCTCCGCGTGCATGGAGGTGGGGACGACGGTGACGACATGGCTGAGGTAGGCGGGCCCGCCGACCTCGTCGAGCCGCTCTTTGATGGAGAGTTCGCGCGCGACGCTGACTTGGTCTATCGGCTCGCCGCGGTGGTAGAGGGCCTGGCACGCCTCGAAGCACCAGCGGTTGCGCTCGCGGTAGAAGTCGTCGGGCTTGACGATGGGCGCGATGCGGCTCATCGTCTCTCCGTCGATAAGGAGCGACCCGATGATCGATTCCTCGGCGGCGATGTTGTGGGGAGGCAGCCTCTCGGCGTACATTGCGGCCTCGCGGAGCCTCGCGCGCTACGCCTGGGCTTGCGCTTCGTCGTCGGGCTCGTCCGCGTCGTCGTCGGCTTCCGCGTCCGGATCCTCGTCGTCCGGGTCGTCGGCGACGGCGACGGCGGCGGGCGCTTCGTAGCCTTCGGGGATGACGGACACGTTGACCTGCGCGGTGACCTCGCGGTAGAGGCGGACGGTGACGGGGTAGTCGCCGGGCTCGTGGATGGCGGAGCCGAGGAGGACTTGGCGGTGGTCTATCGTCCGTCCGGTCGTTTCGGAGAGGCGGTCGGCGATGTTGCGCCCGGTGACGGAACCGAAGAGGCGTCCGGTGGGGCCGACGCGGACTTCGACGGGGACTTCGGTTCCTTCGATGAGCGCGGCGACCTCCGACCACTCTTCGGAGCGGAGGAGGCGCTTCTGCTTGGCGGCCTGCTCGATGGCGCGGGCGCGCTGCAGTTGGGCGGGCGTCGCGGGGGCGGCGAGCCCCTTCGGCAGGAGGTAGTTGCGGGCGAACCCGTTTTTCACGTCTTTGACCTCGCCCGCGTCGGCGGCGCCGGCGACGTCTTCCAGAAAGATGACCTTCATATCCAGTATCCCCTTGCGTATGGAAGCGGCCTCGCAAGGCCGCCTCACTTGATCATACCTGATTAAGGCGCATTGCGGCGCGCCCCGCAAGGGGCGGATGTCCGATTTTTGCCGGTGGGCGGGGGGCCTTGCTTACCCTTCTGCGTCTAGTAGGTTCCCGCTTCATCACAGGAATTGTAGATGTCAAGTAAATTCGTTGACAGAATCACAAGGTTTGGAGGGGCGTCTTGCCGCCCAACCCCTGATGCGCGCGCTCCGTGTAGTACAGCAGGTAGAGCGCCAACTCCTCCTTCAACTCCTCCATCGTCTCGAACGTCGTTCCCTCCAGCAAGTCCTCGCGCGCGGCGTCCACCACGCAGACGAGGTAGTGGCGGCGCTTGCCGACGACGACCTGGTCCTTGACCAGGTAGCGGTAGTTGAGATGGCCAACTCCCGGCGCGCGTCTTGATGATCCGGCGTTTGGAACTGCTGCATGGACGAACCTACTGGACCCGCTCATCGCAGGGCGCAGACCCAAAGGAACATCGGGCGGTCGTCGTCCGCGAAGGGGTAGTCAACGCGCTGCGGAGCGAACCCCGACTCGCGCAGCAGCCGCTCCCACGTCGCGATGGGGAAGAGGCCGGTCGCATGCCAATCAATCTCCGCGCGCGGTTCCCCGCCGTCGTTGAGGAAGAATACGTAGGCCGTCTCTACCCGTGTATCCGACGGATCGACGTCGGTCGAGTACTCGACGTAGGTCAGTTCCTCGCCGTCGGCGCGCCGCGTTTCGTGGCGGACTCGCGGGGGCTCGAACGTCTCCGCGTAGTCGTCGGGCGCGGCGAGCAGCAGTCCGCCGGGGCGGAGGTGCGCCCGCGCCGTCGCGAACGCCGCCAGCAGATCGGCCTCCGTCGTCATATAGGAGATTGCGTCGTGGATGAGAACGGCGTCGAACGTCTCGCCCAAGCGGACGGAGCGCATATCGCCCGCGAAATGCCGGACGCTCGGGTTGAGGTTGCGCGAGTGGGCGAGCATCGCGTCGGAGAGGTCGACCGCCGCCGCGTCGAACCGGTCGCCCTCGCTTCCGATGATCTGACGGAGGTGATGCCCGCCGCCCGTTCCGAGATCGAGAACGCGGATGCGGCCTGGGCCGAGCCGCGCCCGCAGTTCGCGCCGCCAGCGGTCGCCTTCGTCGGCGTAATCGTCCGGCGGGCTCATCAGCGGCCACAGGCGGGCGAGGTCGGCGTAGAGGCGCGGCGTTCCGGCAAGCATCGCGCCGCCAATGATACGCGGGGGCCGGCGTCGGCATTTGCATAACCTGCCGCCCCTGCCCGCGTAGGCGGGGAATCTATCCCTCCCGATTCCCGCGTAGGCGGGAATCCAGTCGGCGCGCAAGCGCCATCCCTCTTCGCGGAAGAGGAGCATGGCTACGCCGGAACGACGAGTCGCCGGAAGGCGAGCGCCCGCGTCGGTCTACGCAGGTTCCTGGATTCCCGCCTACGCGGGAATGACGGTCGGGATGCGGGCGGCGATTGCGGAGGGATGGAGCGCCAACGACGAACTACCCACGGTCTCGCCCTGCCCGCGCAGGCGGGAACCTACCGGCGCGCAAGCGCCATAGCGCCCCGCCCTCTGACCGTCATTCCCCCTATGACCGTCATTCCCGCCTACGCAGAGGAATCCATGCGGCGCACAGCGCCTAGTCTCCAAATCCCCCGGCGCCCCGCCCTGCCCGCGAAAGCGGGAAGCGCCCAAACGCTGTAAACTACCTCGCCCGCGATATTTGGTCGCGCGGCGCCCGGGCGGCTCTTGTCCCGCCGGCGATTGGCGATAGCGAGGCGAGGTTTCCTTTTGGCGATTGGCGTGTTCGGGCTGCCGCTTTCGGGCAAGACGACGATTTTCAATGCGGTCGCCCGCGCGCGGGCGGAGACCGCCCCGTTCCGCGGCGGCGCGGCGCAGCCCAACGTCGGCGTGGCCAAAGTCCCCGACCCGCGCCTCGCCGTCCTCGCGGAGATCTCCAAGCCGAAGCGCGTCGTTCACGCGGAGGTCGAGTACGTCGACGTCCCCGCCGCGCCGGAGGGATTCGGCAAAACGACGGGCGTCGCGGGCGAGCATCTGAATCTGCTGCAGCGCTGCGACGCGCTCCTGCTCGTCGCAAGAGCGTTCGACGACCCCGCCGTCCCCCACGCGCAGGAGACGGTCGACCCTTATCGTGACGTCGAAACGCTGCAGTTGGAGTTGACCTTCTCGGACTTGGCGATTCTGGAGCGGCGGCGGGAGCGGATCGCGGCGCAGTTGCGCTCGGCGCGCCCCGCCGAACGCGACGCGCTGACGCGCGAGCAGGACGCGCTCGACGTCGTTCGCGCCGGGCTGGAGAACGATATTCCCGCGCGAGAGCAGGAATTGCCCCCGGACGCCAAGCCCGCGCTGAGCAACTTCCAACTGCTCACGGCCAAGCCGCTCATCGTCGTGTTCAACATTGGAGAGGACGCCGTCGGGTCGGCGGACGCGCTGGAGGCGGAGATGCGCGGGCGGCTTGCGCGTCCGGGCGTCGGCGCGGCGGCCATCTGCGGCAAATTGGAGGCGGAACTGGCGCAGATGAGCCCGGAGGACGAGGCGGAGTTCCGCGAGTCGCTCGGCGCCGGCGAGCCCGGCCTCGACCGGATGATCGAACTCTCTTACGACTTGTTGGGGTTGATCTCGTTCCTCACGACGGGCGAAGACGAAACGCGAGCGTGGACGATCCGCAAGGGAACGAGCGCGGCGGAGGCGGCGGGCAAGATTCACTCCGACATCCAGCGGGGGTTCATCCGCGCCGAGATCGTGGCCTACGACGACCTCGCCCGCGTCCGCAGCGTCGCGGAGGCGCGCAAGCAGGCGCTGCTCCGCGCCGAGGGCAAGACCTACGTTATGCGGGACGGCGACGTCGTCAACTTTCTGTTCAACGTGTAGCGCGCAGCGGCGCGTCCCCGCGGCCCCGCCGTTTGCGCGATAATGGGGCGCGGCGGTCGCGCCGCGAAGGGAGGACGGTTTGCGTATCGGGGCTCACGTTTCGGGAGCGGGACCGCTCGACAAGGCGATAGACCGGGCGGTGGAGATCGGCGCGGAGTGCGTCCAACTCTTCCCGTCCCCGCCGCAGGGCTGGGGATTCAAGGTTCCCGACGAACTCGTCGTCGCCGAGTTCAAGCGGAAAGCGTTCGAGCGCGGCGTCGGGCCCAACGTGTTCCACGCAATCTACCTGGTGAGCCTCGGCGCGGACGACCCCGCGCTCGTGCAGCGCGGCAAGGCGTCGCTCGTCAAGTACATGAACGCCGCGGGCGATATGGGCGCGCAAGGCGTCATCTTCCATCTGAACAGCCACAAAGGGCGCGGGTTCGACGCCGTGTTCGGGCAGGTGGTCGAGAGCATCCGCGAAGTGCTGAGCGAGTCGCCGCCCGACGCGCAGTTGATGCTGGAGAACAGCGCGGGCATGGGGAATCACATCGGCTCCAAGTTCGCGGAGATCGGGGCGTTCGTCCGGGAGTTGGCCGACCCGCGCGTGAAGGTTTGCCTCGACACGCAGCACAGCTTCGCCGCCGGCTACGACCTCCGAACGCCGTCCGGCGTCGAGGCGGCGATGGACGAGTTCGACCGCGACGTCGGGCTGCGGCATCTCGCGGCGGTGCATTGCAACGACTCCAAGCCGGAACTGGGCGGCGCGGTCGACCGGCACGAGAACATCGGCGAAGGGAAAATGGGCCTCGCGGCGTTCGAGTCGATCTTGAGCCACCCGGCGTTCGCCGACGTTCCGTTTTACCTCGAGGTGCCGGGCTACGAAGGCAAGGGGCCCGACGCGCGGAACGTGGAGACGATGAAACGGCTTCGGGGCGACGCATCCCCGAGCGCGGCGGGCTGACGCGATGCGGCTGCGGCGGTTCGAGGAGTTGGTCAGGCGGGCGGTGGCGGAGATCCCGGACGAGTTCCTCGCCATTATGGAGCAGGGGAACGTGGATATTCAGGCGCGCCGCCGCCCGACGAAGCGGCAACTGCGCGACGCGGGACTAGGGCCGGGCGAAACGCTGCTGGGCCTGTACGAAGGCGTGCCGCTGACCGACCGGGGAGGCTTCGACCCCGCGCTGCCCGACGTGATCACGATATTCCAGTATCCGATAGAGGAGATTTGCGATACGGAGGAGGAGGTCGTGGCGCAAGTGCGGACGACCGTCATCCACGAGGCGGCGCACTACTTCGGCATCACGGACGTGGAGTTGGAGGCGTGGGGCCTGGGGTAGCGGCGGCGCGGGCGCTGTTACCACGCCTCTTTGCCCTGAGGTTGACCGAAGTCCTGCTCGGGGTGCAGCGTATGCGGTTCAATCCGGTCGAGCATCTCTCGGAGGGAGTAGGAGTCCCTGCGTGCCCATTCCACGGCGTCGGCGATGTCTTGTTCCGTGACGCCAAGTTTCTCTATCTTCTCCCACACCGCCTTGGTCTGAGCGGGGTCCATCTTCCGCGCCCACTCTTTGACGCTGGCGACGTCCAGGTCAGGGATTTGCAGCCGCTCCAGATTCTCGACCAGCGTCTTGACGCGCTCGGGGGACGCCTCGGCAGTGGCGGCGCTCACGGGAGCGAGGACGATCCGCCCGTTGTCCTGCGCGACATCGAAGTACTCCGCGCCCTCGAAGGCGGAGATGACGGCCTTCGGGATGGTGATCTGGTTCTTGCGCCTGAGTTTGGCGAGCATCACGGGTTTTCCCTCGTAAGGATCCTTCCCCCATTCTAGCGCCGGCGCGCTGTTGGCAGGCCGCGCGTGCCCTACAAATCCCGGCTGACGAGTTCCGTGTAGTGCTTCCAGACGCCGCCGACGGTGACGGGAGGCATGCTGGCGAAGGGGCCGGCGAGGTGAGGGGCTTCGCCCATCGCGGCGTAGCCCGCGGCGAACTCGTCCATATTCTCGGCGGGAATGCTCTTGTAGTCGGGGCCGAACGCGGCGAGGGCGATCCAGTTGAGGCGCGCCTGCTCCTCAAGGTGCAGCATATGCATCACGGACTGCTCGAGGTTGCGCCCCGTCGTGACCGCGCCGTGCCCGCGCAGCAGGAGGACGGGGCCGCCGCCGATGGCCTGCGCGACCTGCATGCCGTCCTCCTCGGTGATGATGAGCCGGGAGTGCGGGAAGACGGGAATGTCGCTCCGAACGAGTTGGTGGCCTTCGTTGGACATCGGCCTGAGTTTGACGTCGTTGAGGCCGAGGACGTTCGCGTAGCGCGGGTGCGTGTGGACGATGGACTGGACGTCGGGGCGCTCGCGGTAGATGCAGGAGTGCATCTTGACCTCGTAGCACTGCGAGGTGCCGCGGGGGCCGTCCACGTAGTTCCCGTCGAGGTCGACGACGATCATCTCCTCGGGGCGGGCGACGTGGAGCGCGTCGATGGGGTAGCCGCGCCCCTTGACGACGAAGAGGCCCGGCTGGTTGGGGACGCGCATGCTGGCGTGCCCTAGCGAGGCGAGGATGTGGGTTGCGAGCCCCGTTTCCGCGAGCACGCGGTTGGCGACGGCGACTTCCCGTTTGACTTCGTCTATCTCGCGCGGCATAGCGTCCCTCCGTAGCGGGCGGCGTGTTATGCGTTCATATCACGCGCGGCGGCGCGGCGCAACCCTCATTAGCGCCCCGCGGACAGACGCTTCTCCACTATGGAGACCTTGCATAACCTACCGTCATTCCCGCGTAGGCGGGAATCCAGGCGGCGCGGAGCGCCGCTCCTCTCATAGCCCAGCGCCCCCGTCATTCCCGCGAAAGCGGGAACCTACTGGGCTTAATTGGACACCCGCTTGGTTGCCTCCTGCGGGTTGTATCCTCTGGCGAGGCGAGGCGGAACCGGCCCCGGCTCCGGCCTGCGCGGGCAGGGCGACGATTGACGCAAGCGGCTCCAATAACGAGGTTGCTCCCTCCAACCGGAGCGGAGGTCGAGGCGCGGCGCCGCATCGCCGAGCGCGGGCCCATCACGTTCGCCGAATATATGGACGTCGCGCTCTACTGGCCGGACGGCGGCTACTACGCCTCGCGGCGCGCGTTCGGCCCGGCGGGTGATTTCTACACGGCGCCGCTCGCGCACCCGGCGTTCGGAGCGCTCATCGCCCGCCAACTGCTCACTGCGTGGCGCATCCTCAACGAGCCCGCGCGGTTCGCGGTCGTCGAGGCCGGCGCGGGGGACGGCAGGCTCGCGCTGGACATCCTCGCGAACGCTCCCGCGCTGAGCGGACGCTTCGCCGGCGCGATGGAGTACGCCGCGGCGGACTTGCGCGATCCGCCGCCGGACTTCCCCGCCGTATGGATGCGCCAGCCCGCCGTTCCGCGCATCGGCGGGAGCGGCGTCGTTCTCGCCAACGAGTTGCTGGACGCGATGCCCGTCCACCGCGTGACCGTGGAGCGCGGACGCTTGCGCGAGTTGTACGTGGACGCTCCGCCGGATGGCGGCTTCGCGGAAGTCGCAGGCGAGCCGTCCACGCCCGCGCTCGCGGAGCGGCTGTCGCGGGTCGGAGCGCGCCTCTCCGAGGGGCATCGCGCGGAGGTCAATTTGGGGTTGGACGCATGGTTCGCGGAGGCGTTCGCAGCCGTCGAGCGCGGCTATCTCATCATCGCGGACTACGGGCATGAGGCCGCCGCGTACTACGACGAGTCGCGGCGGATGGGGACGCTCCGCTGCTATTCCGGCCATACGCTAGGGATGAATCCCTACGTCAATATGGGGCGGCAGGACATCGGCGCGCACGCGGAGTTCACGTCCGTTCGGGCGGCGGCGCAGGCGGCGGGCTTCGCGTTGGCGGGCGAGACGACGCAGGCCGAGTGGCTGGCGTCGCTTGGCCTAGCGGCGCTTCGGGAGGACGTCGCGGGGCGCGGCGGGCTGAGCCGCGCGGAGCGGGCCGCGAATCTGCGGGGAATGGACGCGCTGACGGACCCCGACGGAATGGGCGCGTTCCGCGTAATGGCGTTCGCCAAGAACGCGCCCGCGGAGGGGATGCTAGGCGCCGCGCCGCAGGAATCGGCGCCCGCCCCGCTCGCCGGGCCTGGGCACATCAGGCTCGGCCACGGCTCGCGGACGGGGTGAGGGCGCGGGGCCGAGAGCGTTCCCGCAGACCTATGCATACCTGCCGTCATTCCCGCATAGGCGGGAATCCAGTCGGCGCGAAGCGCCAATCCCCCCTCTCCTTCTGGGAGAGGGGCCGGGGGTGAGGGTTGCGGCGCGGAGCGCCGCTCCTCTCCTACGTATGCGCCACGTCATTCCCGCGAAAGCGGGAACCTACTGGGATGGTCACAACAGACGGCGGAGGCGCGGGTTCGGGGGGAGCGGCTCCGTCTCTTGCGGAACCTCGCGGTCGCTGATGCTGCGAATGTTCGGCATAAACGCGATGGGCGGCGCCGACGCGATGTAGCCCACGTCGTGGAAGACGTCCACCGGCGCGCCCTCGTCCAGCATCAAACTGATGCGCTCCGGCGTGAGGCGCCCGCTCAGCACGATCGTCACATTCCGCGCGCCCAACTCGTCGAGCCGCGCCCGCACCTGGCGAACGTCCGCCGTGGAGACGGGCTTGCCGCCCGGCGTGCGCGCGATGCGGACGCCGTCGACGTGGTTGCCCGGCGCCCGCACGACGGCCTCGACCTGCGCGACGACGTCCTTGCGCGGGTCGACGTAGGCGATGCGCTGCACGTCGGGCGCGACGGCGCGGTCGAAGGCGCGGGCCGCCTGCACCGCGTCGCCCATCAGTTGCACGAGCGCGCCGGAGACGGTGGCGACGGGCGGCGTCCCCGCGAGCCGCGCCCCAAGCACGGTGGAGCCCGACGCGCATCCGCCAACGGTGGCCGCGTAGTCCATCACGGCGGCGACGGACGGATGCACGTTGTGCGCTCCGACCGACACGACGGGGACGCTGCCGGCGCAGTCCACCAGTTCGCGCGCTGCGGTCGCCCACCCGCTCTGATGCGCGAGCGTTCCGCACACGGCGGTTTCGTACAGGCCGAACGAGGAGTACGGCGCCTTGATCTCCAAACAAACCTCGTTCTCGGCGATCCGCCCGCCCTCCTCAACCGCCCACAACTCGCGGTTGCCCTCCGAGGTGACTTTGCCGAGGATCGCCTTGACCTCGAGCGACCCGGAAAGCACGGCCTCCCGCGTAGCGGCGAACTGCATCGCCACCGTGGGATTCAGCCCCTCGCTCCGGATGATCCGCTGCGTCCGGTGCAGATAGACGTCGGCGGTGTCTCCGGTGATGACGGACGGGCGGACTTCGAATGTCGGATTGCGGCCCTGCATTGCCTGCGGCTTGGCGAACGGCCCCCGTATTGCCTGGCTTGGCGAACGGCCCTGCGTTGCCTGCCGTTCGGTGAAAGCGGCCCGTATCCTATGCGGCGCGGCGCGGCGATTCAATACGCCCGCATTGCCGAATTTCCCCGCGTTGAGCGCGGCCGCCCGCCCCACAAGAGACCTTTGCATAGCCTGCCGTCATTCCCGCGTAGGCGGGAATCCAGTCGGCGCGGTAGCGCCGCGACGGGCGCAACGCGCCCCGTCCCCAATCCCATCCCCGTCGCCTCGTCATTCCCGCGAAAGCGGGAACCTACTGGAACCTCCCGCCTCCCCGTGAAAGCGGCGAACCCAATAGCGCAATCCCCAACCCCCTCTCCTTCTGGAGACCTTTGCATAGCCTACCGCCCTGCCCGCGTAGGCGGGAATCCAGTCGGCGCTATAGCGCCGCTCCTCTCCGAATGACGATTCCGCGTGACGTGGTCCCGCCGTCCGCTAGCGGCTCGCGTACACGCTGTCCGCGTGGCGCCCGTCCTTTTGGCGGTCGCGCAACTCCTCGTAGTTGATCCGCTGATTGCGGATGTTCGGGTCGGTCGCGGCGTTCCGCATAATCTCCAGCGGCTCGTCGCTGACGGACTCGAACCAGTACGGCGCGCCTTTCGGAATGAAGAGCGCGTCCTTCGGCCCCAACTCGACCGACTCGCCGTCCTTGCCGTAGAACTTGGCGCGCCCCGCGAGCACGAACCACACCGCGTCCTGGCCGGAGTGCGCGTGCAGATTCGTCTCGCCGCCCTCGCGGCTCACGAGTTGCACGTTCACGCTGAGGAGGTCGCTGCTCGCCAAGTGCGTGTTCCTCTTCGGCAGGCCGTCCAGCCCCGGCGTTTCGTACCGAACGACCTCCATCCGCCCGACCGCCTCTCGCTCCATCGTCATCGCCTCGCCTCCTCGCGTCTCCGTATGCGCCGCCGTTCGCTCGTCGCCGTCCGCTTGCCGAATCTAGCCCGCCATAGGCGTCAGCGCGAGCAGAACCTCGACCCGCACCGTGTCCCCCACGCTCACGACGCTCCGCGCCGTCGGAACCGGCTCCTGAATATCGTCCCACGTGAACGACGAGCCCCCCCAGACGTACACCAAGTTCCCATCGTCCCGCGCCCTAATCTCGAACGTCAGAGGAACATCGATGCCGTTGATGCGGAGCGTTCCGTCAACGCTCGCCGTCACCAGTTCGCCGGCGGTGAAGCCGTCCGGCAGCGGCGTGAGGTCGCCGAACGCGACCTCGGCGGTCGGCTGATTCGGGAACATCCGGCGCTGGACATACCGGTCGCGGTACTCCTGGTCGCTCGTCATCCGGTGCAAGCCGACCGTCACGAGCGAGCCGCCGCCGTCCAGCCGCACCTCGCCGGAGAGTTCCTCCGTTTCCAGCACGGCTTCGTAGTTGGGCACGGCCAAGTTCGCCAACTCCTCGTCCACGGAGAACGTCGCCTTCGAGCCTGCGCCGACGACGAAGCGCGCGCCCTCCACCTCGCCCGTCGAGCGGGAGAACGCCGCAGGCGGATCGAGAGACGCGGGCGGCTCCGTCGCGGACGCCGAGGTTGAGTCGGACGCCGAGGATTGCGCGTCGGGCTGCTCCGCAGTTGGCGTGTTGGCGGGGCGCGTCTCCGCGCCGGATCCGGTCGTCGGAGTCGGCGCGGCGGCAGCGCGGTCGGCGGTCGGCGCCGCCGCTGCGGGCTGCGCGACGGTTGGCGTGTCCGCGGCGGGCGTCGGCGCCGCAGTCGGCGTAGGGGCCGCGCCTCCGCAAGCGGCGAGCGCAAGCGCCGCGACAAGCGCGAGCAGGGAGGCGATGGCGTTTCGTCGCGTGATCATGCGTCAAGCATACCCCAAACGGCGGCGCGAGGGGGCAACTCCAGCCGCCCGCTTGGCGCGTCGCCCTCGCCCGCGAGCGCCGCTCCCACCGCGACGGCGACTGCGACCGCCCCCAGCGCGACCCAACGCCGTGACGCGATGGGGCCGACGAGCGGCGTGAGCAGCGCGATTCCCCCGAACGCTATCGCGGCGAGCGGCACGGTGAACGAAACCATCCGGGTCAGTTGCGTCTCGGCGGCGAACGCGACTCCCGCCCATGCGAGGAAGCCCGCCCCCATCGCGGCGGCGAACCATAGCCCGGCGTTGGCGCGTCCCCTCAGCGCCCGGCGGAGGCGCCCCGCCGCAAACGCCAGCGCGAGCGTTCCGATGGTGACGCTCCCTGCGTTGAGCAGCCCGTCGTGCGGCGAGCGCAACGGCAGCGAGACGAGCGCGGCGACGACGGAGGCGACCGCCCCCGCAAGCAGCGCCGCCCGCATCGGAGCCCGGAGTTCGCCGCGCGCGCCGTTCATAGCGCCTCCTATGCTACGCCATCGGCGGGCTTGCGGAGGCTCGGTAGGTTCCCGCTTACGCGGAAGACCCGAGCTACGCTACGGAGCCGCCCGCTCGCTCACGCGCAACTCCTCCTCCCAAATGGGGCCCTCGCCGCGAACGAACTGCCCGATTTCGACAACGTCAATATCGTAAGCGGGCAGGGGAACCCGCGCGATGCATGCGCCGTCGAGCGTAACGCCGTGCGCCGCGAAGAAGAAGTCGAGATTGTCGAAGCCCCATTCCCTCCGCGCCGGCGGCAAGTCGTCCTCGTTGACCGGCCGAATATGCAGGAACCACAAACGCCGCGCGGCATCGAGATTGCATGGCTCCTGAGCGAAGTAGAGCGCGCCGTCCGCGAGGCGAACGTCGAACTCCGAGCGGGCGGTCGGCCGGGCGGCGGTTTCCTCGTAATCCGCCCGGTAATCGTCGGCGAACCGCTCATCCACCGCGAACTGCGTCAGAGCGAACAGCGCGCTCCCGTACACTTTTCGTTCGCGCAGGACCGGCGCGTACGCCTCCGGCAAGAGCGACCCTGAGCCCCAAAACCGCCGGTAATTCGTAAGCGAATACTGCGGATCATCCCCGCCGATGACGATGCGCTTCCTATCGTCCGGCGGCAATATGATCGCGCTCTGAGCGGCCAGCGACTGGAAGCCGTATTCAATGGGGACTTGCCCGACGGGATGCAATTCCAGCAGCGTCTCCAGCGCCTCTCGAACCGGATGCCCCCAGTAGTCGAAGTCGTACTGCGTTCGCAGACGCTCCGGCGCGACGCGGTCGACGAGAAAGTTGAACGAGACCTGCTGGTGGGGATGGATAGCCGCCATAGCGGCGACCGCTGCGGCCAGCCCCGCCGCCGCCGCGCCGTAGAGCGCGGCGCGAAGCCGCAGGCGGATCAGCGCCGCGCCTAGCCAGCGCAGGCCGAATACGGCCAGCAGCGAGAAAGGCGCCCACAGGAAGTACAGCAGCCGCCATCCGTTGTAGATAACGGAGCCTTGATTCATCACCGCGAGGAGCGGAGCCGCGAAGCATGCCGCGAGGATGAGCCCAAAACGCAGCCGCGTGTTGCGGAGCGCGGCTCCGGGCCGCAGGGCTCCCCGCCCGCCAACCGCCGCGACCCCAGCGAAACCCAGCAGCAGCGCGAAAGGAGGCGTCGTGATGAGAAACCACGTCGGCGCGAAATGAATCGGCGTGTCGCCCCTTTCGAACAGTTCGCCGCCGAACAACTGCGTAGTGAGGTTGGGGAATGCGGAAGAAACCGACCACCACTCGGAGAACCCTGAGATTGGAGTTCCCCAGAGGAAAGGAAGCGCGGCGTAGGCCGTCAACGCAGCCGTCAGCGCGAACGCCGCCACGCCCGCCAGCGCCCGGATCCGCTCCTCTTTGCCCGACGCCAGCCCAACGTCGAGCAGGCGCGCCAGCAGAACGCACGCCAAGAGAACAAACCCCATAATGCGGAGATTCACGAGAATCCCCATCGCCGCGCCCAGCAGCGCGAACGAGCCGACGCCCCCCCTCCCGAACGCCCGGTGCGTCAGGAAAAGCGCGATGACGAACGCCGCGAGAAACGGGATGTCCTTGCTGTTGAAGAACGAATGCGCGTACAGCCGCGGATGCAGCAGGAACAGCAGCGCCGCCAAGAGCGCGAGCCAACGGTTGCGGAATAGCCGCAAAGCGAGCAGGTACGCGAAAAACCCGCCGACCAGAAAGAACAGATGCGTGAGCAGATGCCTGCTCAGGTAAATTGCGCGGCTGTCCTTCAACCCCAACGCGCGCTCGACCAGGACGAGCGGCGCCTCGAACGCCACGCCGTAGAGTTTGTCGTGGTTCTGCGGGAAAGCGCTGCTCGCCCGCAGAACGTAGTCCAAATTCTGTATGGCGAGCGTGCGCTGATACCCCTCGTCCGTCGTAACGCCGTAGTCGTCGAGAACGGCGAGCCCGACCGTCAGGAAGAGCGCGAGCGCCGCGAGGATGCCCCATGAGCGGCGGAGGCGCGCGCATGCTCCGCGGAACGCTCCCGACCGTGGGGCGCCGGCGGCTTGCGGCGTCTCCCGATTCGTCGAAACGCTCCCCTTGCGCCCGGCGGACTCAGACGGCTGAGCGCGTCTCCCTTGCATGGTTTGGCGTTGAGGAGCGAGTTCGGGCATCGCGGCGCATTGTAGGCGAGCGAGGCGTTCGGCGGAAGGTTGGCGACCTCGCCGCGCTTACGCCCTCGTCTGCGCCCGCTACCCCGCTTGCCGCAGCGAGCGCCAGACGCGCTCCGGGGTGAACGGCATATCAACGGGCGGCGCGCCCGCGAAGCGCAGCGCGTCGTGGACGGCGTTGGCGATGGCGGCGGGGCTGGCGACGGACGGCATCTCGCCGATGCCTCGAACGCCCAGCGCGCCGTTCCGAGCCTCGGTGGCGCGCGTCTCAACCGCGAAATGCGGCAGATCCTCCGCGAGCGGAACGGCGTAGTCCATCAGCGACCACTCGCGGGGGCGTCCGTCGCCCGCGTAGGTGACGGCCTCCGTGAGCGCCTCGCCGAATCCCTGCGCGACTCCGCCGTGGATCTGCCCATGCACGATGAGCGGGTTGACGATGGCGCCGACGTCGTGGACGGCGGTGAAGTCGCGGATGTGAACGGCGCCGGACTCGCGGTCTATCTCGACGTAGGCGAGGTGGGCGGCGAACGCGAACGAGCCCGGCGGCAGCGTGAACACGGCGTAATGCCGCAAGCCCGCGTCCGCGTCCCCCGCGAGCGCGGCGAGCCGTCCGAGCGGAACGGAGCGCGACGGATCGGAGCGGGCGGTCGCCGCGCCGTCCGCGATGGCGACGTCGTCCGGAGGCGTCTCGAGCAGATGCGAGGCGGCCTCGAGGAGTTTGCCGCGGGTTTGCGTCGCGGCGAGGTGAACGGCGTGGCCGCCGATGACGAGCCCGCGGCTCGCGTAGGTTCCCGCGCCGGGGCCGAACGGCTCGATGGCGTCGCTGTCGCCGTGCGCGACGGCTACGTCGTCCGGCGTCACGCCCAGAATATCGGCGGCGATCTGCGCGAACGAGGTCGCGTTGCCCTGCCCGTGCGGGGAGATGTCGGTGACGAGGCGGACGCGCCCGTCGAGGCCGACTCTGATTTCGGCGGCGCTGGAGCGCGCGGCGTCCCCGCCCGTTCCGCCGGAGCCCTTCGTGGAGAGCGCGACGCCGACGCCGGCGAGCCGACCCTCGCCGCGACCGCGGTCGCGCCGGGCGAGCAGCGCGTCGTAGTCCGCCGCCGCGAGCGCGTGGTCGAGCACGGGCTCGTAGTCGCCGTCGACGTAGGGCGTGCCGGACGCGGTCGTGTAGGGGAAGGCGTCGGGCGGAATGAGGTTGCGGCGGCGGACGGCGACGGGATCGAGACCGAGTTCGTCCGCGATCAGGTCGAGCATGCGCTCCATGCAAAACGTGCCCTCGGGCTGCCCCGCGCCCCGGTAGGAGGTGATCGGCGGGCGGTTGGTCATCACGCAGAGTTGCTCGCCCTCGTAGGCGGGCACGCGGTAGGGGCCGGTGATGCGTTTGGCCGCGTTGTCGGGCGAGGTGAACGCGCCGCTGATCCAATACGCGCCCAAGTCGGAGAGGAATCGCGCCTTGAGCGCAAGGATGCGCCCGTCGTCCGCGACGGCGGCGCGGACGGACGCCTGCAGGCCGCGCGCGTGCGCGGAGTGGATGTTTTCGCCGCGCTCCTCCACCCACTTGACGGGGCGCCCCAGCCGGCGCGCGAGCAGAATGACGGCGGCCTCGTCGGGGTAGACGTGATGCTTGTGCCCGAATCCGCCGCCCACGTCTGGCGTGACGACGCGGACATGCCCGCCGAGGTCGAGCGCCTCTTCGATGTGATGCCGCGTGTCGTGAGGCGACTGATTGGCGGAGCGGAAGAGGAGTCCGCCGGACGCGGCGTCGAACTCGGCGATGCAGGCGCGCCCCTCTATCGGAATCGGCGCGAGGCGCGGAATGACGAACTCGCCGGAGACGACGCGGTCGGCCTGCGCGAACGCCGCGTCGACGTCGCCCGACCCCGCTCGCTGGCGCGCCCCGATATTCGATCCCATCTCCGGATGCAGCGGCGGGTGCGCGCCGGACGCAGACTTTTCCAGGTCATTCACGGCCTCCAGCGGCTCGTAGGCGACCTCGATCAACGCGGCTGCGTCGGCGGCTAGGGCGGCGGTTTCGGCGGCGAGCGCGGCGACGGGCTGTCCAGCGTAGAGGGCGCGGCCCTGCGCGAGAATCGGATGCGCCCCGCCGGGCTCGATCGTCATGCCCGGGCGTCCGACGCTTTCGAGCACGGCGTCCGCGCCGGGGTCGGCGCCGGTGATGACGGCGAGAACGCCTGGCGCCGCCAGCGCGGCGCTCGCGTCGATGCGCTCGATGCGGGCGTGGGCATGCGGGCTGCGGACGATGGCGGCGCAGGCCGCTCCGTCGGGCGCGACGTCGGCGGTGAAAACGCCCGCGCCACGCAGAAGGCGGTCGTCCTCATGCCGAAGGATGGGCCTGCCGGTGTAGGGCGCGTCGGTCATAGCGGGGATTGTACGCGAACAGCGGGGGCGGCGCGACGTGGGAGGGGCGCTCCGCGCCGACCGGATGCCCGCCTCGCGGAATGATGAAGCGTACGCGCGATTTGCTGGGCGCCCCCCTTACGCAATGTCTTCGCAGGGGTTAGGATAGGCGTAGGAGGAACGCGATGACTCCCGAAATCAATCCGTTCGAACTGCCGGACGACCGCAAAGGCTGGCGTGGGCTGGAGGTCTCCGGGCGCCCGCGCAGGCGCGTCTACACCGTGCTGGAGACGGAGCACGCGCTCGTCACGGCGCTCCTGCAGATCCCAGGCGAGCCCGGCGTGCGCCACAGCCACGAGAGCGGGGAACTCTCCTTCCGCTGGGGCGGCGATATGACGCCGTTCATCACGTGGCATCCGCCGGGCGAGTGGCACGGCGGCGTAGCGGAGGCGAAGGCGGACAAGTCGAAGGAGGTCGCGGAGGGCGTCGCGCTGCTGCGGTCGCAACTCAAGAGCGGCGCGGCGGAGGTCGAGACGCTCCTCGGCATCGCGGAGACGCTGCAAGAGCAGATAGACGCGCTGCGGAGCCAGGCGCGCAACGCGACCGGCCCGGCGGGCGGCCCCGGCCTGCTGATCGACATCCTCTTTCCGCCGTTCCGCACCACGATAGACGACCCCGCGTACCCGGAGCCCCGCGTCATCACCGGACAGTGGTACGACTAAGGCCAGGCGCGCTCGCGTTGGCCGCCCCGGTCCGCTCGCTTCTCGCGGCGCGCGGCCGCGTCTACTACGGGTGGCGGATCGTCGCCGCGGCGTTCTTCAGCCAAATTATGCACTCCTCGCTCCTGTTTCTTTCGCAGGGTCTGTACGTCGTTCAGTTCGAGGCCGCGTTCGGATGGAGCCGCGGCGCGATCTCTTGGGCATTCGGGCTGCTCCGCATTGAGACGGGGTTGCTCGGCCCCATTCAGGGCTGGATGATCGACCGGTTCGGCCCGCGCCCCGTGATGCGCCTGGGGTCGTTGCTGTTCGGCGGCGGACTCGTCTTGCTCGGGCAGATTCAGGAGTTATGGCACCTTTTCGCCGCGCTCACGGTCATTGCGATGGGCACGAGCCTTGCGGGGTTCCTCACAGTCAACACGGCGCTCGCCCATTGGTTCGTCCGCAAACGCGCGCGGGCGATGTCCGTGACGTCCATCGGATTCGCGAGCGGGGCGCTCGCGACGCCTCTCGTCGCGTGGAGCATCACGGCGTTCGGCTGGCGGCAGACGGCGGCGCTCTCCGGAATCGCGGCGGTCTGCGTCGGGCTGTCGGCGGCGCAGTTCTTCCGGCGCCGCCCCGAGGATATGGGGCTCAACGCCGACGGCGTCAGCGACGAGGAGGCGGCGCGGCGCGCGGCGGCCCAGCGCGCCGCCGGAACCGACTACGACTTCACCGTCCGCGAGGCGATGCGCGACCGCTCGTTCTGGCTCATCTCGTCCGGACACGGCCTCGCCCTGCTGGTCGTCGGAACGATTCCCGTGCATCTCGTCCCGCACCTCGTCGAGCGGAACGGCTGGGACGTCGCGCAGGCGTCGCTGCTCTTTCCGTGGCTGATGGCGGCGCAGATCGCGGGGCAGGTCAGCGGCGGGATACTCGGCGACCGCCATCCGAAGCGGCTGCTCGCCGGCGCCGCGATGCTGGGGCACGGCGCGGGGATCGCCGTGCTCGCGTTCTCGACGAGCCTGCCGGCGGTCGCGTGCGCCGTCGCGCTGCACGGCGTCGCGTGGGGAATGCGCGGGCCGCTGATGATGGCGCTCCGCGCCGACTACTTCGGGCGCCGCCGGTTGGGGCAGATCGCGGGCTGGTCGAACACCATCACCGCAGGCGGCAGCATCATTGGGCCCGTCTACGCCGGCCTGCTCTACGACGCGCGGGGCGACTACGCGCTCGCCTTTCTCACGCTCGGCGCGGCGACGGCGGCCGGGTCGCTGACGTTCTTCCTCGCCCGGCGTCCGCCCGCTCCCGCCCGCGCCGCCTCCGCCTGATAGCCGCTATCCCGCAACCGAAACGCCTGCCAATTCGGGCGCGAACCTCGGACAATTGGCGTCTGATTAACGTTCGGCGCGACGGTGCGCCGCGGGATGCGAATCGCCCGGATGAGCAGGACTCCACGTTCGGCGCGCCGCGGGACGCGAATCGCCCGGATGAGCAGGACTCCGGGCGCAGGGGAGAACGCGATGATTATGCAAGTGACGCTTGGGGAAGCCTTGTCGGCGGGCGCGATGAATGTGACGCCGTTGGTCCGCGAGCGCCGGCCCGCGCCGCAGTGGGGAAGCCGGCAGTGCCCGGCGTGCGGGCAGAGCGTTGAGTTGCGAGGCGGCGTGTTCGCCTTCCACAACGCGGGGACATTCCCCTGCGACGCGAGCGGCAGCCCGGGCGAGATTGGCGGCTAGCGCTCCCGCGCGGGGGGGGCGCAAGACGCGGCGGGGTGGGTTGCCCGAGGCGCGGAACCACCCTCACCCTAACCCTCTCCCTGGTAGGCGAGGGAATCAAACTAGCCCTGCCCCTGCCCGCATAGGCGGGAATCCAGACGGCCGGCAAGCGCCTATCGCCGCCCCCACTACTCCCCGTACGTCATCGCAGCCCAGTTCGGGCCCGTCTTGACGTCGATACGCAGCGGGACGCGCAGTTCTATGGCGCTCGGCATCGCGTCGCGCAGCATTGCGGTCAGCGCGGCCTCTTCGTCGGCGGGCGCCTCGAAGAGGAGTTCGTCGTGCACTTGCAGCAGCATGCGACTGCGGAAGCCGTCCGCGTCGAGGCGGCGCTGGACGGCGATCATCGCCTCGTTGATCACGTCAGCGGACGTGCCCTGCACGGGCGTATTGAGCGCGATGCGCTCGCCGGCCTGCCGGACGGGATAGTGCGGCGAGCGCAACTCCGGAATGGCGCGCCGCCTGCCGAGCAGCGTCTCCGCGTAGCCGTCCGCCTTGGCGCGCTCGACCACGTCGTCCAAGTACGCCTTGACGGTGGGGTACGTTCCGAAGTACGACTCGATGAAGGCGGCGCCTTCTTCGCGGGTCATTTCCGTCTGCTGCGCGATGCCGAATGCGCTGAGTCCGTAGGCGACGCCGAAGTTCATCACCTTGGCGAGCCGCCGCATATCGCGCGTCACCTCCGCGAGCGGAACGCCGTAGATGAGCGAGGCCGTGGAGGCGTGAATATCCTCGCCGCGCTCGAACGCCGCAAGCAGCGCCGGGTCTTGCGAGAGGTGCGCCAGAACGCGCAAGTCGATCTGGGAGTAGTCGGCGCTGAGCAGCGTCCACGCCGGGCGCTCCTGCGCGACGAACGCCTCGCGCACCCGCAGGCCGAGCGGCGTGCGGATGGGAATGTTCTGCAGGTTGGGGTCGGAACTCGCCAGCCGCCCCGTCGCCGACCCCGCCTGGTTGTAGGTCGTGTGGATGCGGTCCGTCCACGGATTCACCTGCTGCGGCAGCGTCTCGACATAGGTGGACTTCAGTTTGGCCAGTTCGCGGTAGCGCAAGACGTGGCCGATGACCGGGTGATGATCGCGCAGATTCTCCAGAATGGAGGCGTCGGTCGAGTAGCCGGTCTGCGCGCGGCGCCCCGACGGCAACTTGAGTTCCTTGAACAGGAGGTCGCCGAGTTGCCGCGGCGAGTTGATGTTGAACTCGTGCCCGACTGCGTCGTAGGCGGCGCGCTCCTCGACCGCGACCTCCGCGGCGATCTCCTTGTCGAGCGCGGCGAGCGCCTCAACGTCGATGGCGACGCCATGCGTCTGCATCGCCGCGAGCACGGGGACGAGCGGCATCGCGCGGGCGTCGTGGTAGTCCGCGAGGCCGTCGCGTTCCATGTCCTCGCGCAAGACGTCGGCGAGCCGGAGCGCCGCGTCCGCGCAAGCGCCCGCGTAGGCCGCCGCGTCCCCTATCGGCGCGTCGCCGAACGCAATCTGCTTGCGCCCCGTCCCCGTCAGATCGGAAAGCGCGGGAATCTCCAGATTCAGGCGGTTGAAAGCGAGCGGCTTGAGCGCGAGCGCCTTCTGCCCTGCGAGGTGCGCCGCAAGCATCGCGTCGCATGCGGTCCGCGTCTCCATCGGCGCGAGGCCGTAGTTGGCGAGCAGCGTGAGCGTGTAGTTGAGGTTGTGGCCGGAGAGCGGCTTCTCCCGCAGCAGCGGAAGCAGAACGCGCAGCGCGTCGCCCCGCGCAAGTTGCGCCCCCTCCGCGTGGCCGAGCGGGACATACCACGCCTCGCCCTCCGCCGCGAACGCGATCCCGACGAGGTCGTCCTCCATCGCCTTCCGCCGCGAGCCGTGCGCCTCGACCGCGAACGCATCCGCCGCGCGCAAGCGCTCCGCCATCGCCTCCAGCGCGGCGAGCGAGTCGACGACGACCACGCTGGCGCTTGACGCTGCGAGCGGCGCGTCCCCGGACGGCTCGGCGGAGGCTCCGTCCGTTTCCCCCGGCGGCGTCGGGATGCGCGCCACGAGGCTGCTGAACTCCAACTCGCGGAACGCCTCCAGCACGTCGTCGCGGGAGAATTGCCCAAACCGAGCCTCGTCCAAGTCGAGCGCGACGGGCGCGTCCGTCGCGATGGTCACGAGCCGCTTGCTCGCCGCGATCTGATCTGCATGCTCCCGCGCCAAGTTTTGGATCCGCGGCGGCGTCACCTCGTCCACGCGCCGGACCATCTCCTCGACGCTCCCGAACGCAGTGATGAGTTTCACCGCCGTCTTCTGGCCGATCCCAGGCACGCCGGGGATGTTGTCCGAAGTGTCCCCGGTGAGCGCTTTCACGTCGCGCTGCTGATCGGGCGAGAGGCCGCCGTAGCGCTCCCGGACGGCCTGCTCGTCGTAGACCTTCGTCTCGCCGAAGCCCGTCGTGAGCAGAACGCGGACGCGCGGGGAGACGAGTTGCAGCGTGTCCGTGTCCCCCGTCGCGATCAGCGTGTCCACGCCGCGCTCCGACGCCCACGCCGCGATTGTCCCGAGAACGTCGTCGGCCTCGTAGCCCGGCGCCTCGATGACGGGCGCGCGGAACGCCCGCATCACCTGCTTGACGCGCTCCACGTTGCGGATGAGATCGGGCGGCGTCGGCGGGCGCGTCGCCTTGTAGTCGGCGAACTCCTCGTGCCGGAACGTCGGGCCCGGCGGATCGAACGCGATTGCGATATGCGTCGGGTTGTGGTCGGCGAGCGTCTTGAAGAACGTCGTCGTGAAGGCATACACGCCGCGAACATCCTCGCCCGTCGCGCGGACGGTGAGCGGGCGCGCGTCCCGCAGCGCGAACCACGCCCGATAGACCATCGCGTGGCCGTCCATCAGCAGCAACAGCGGAGCGCGGCGCCCGCCTTCCCGTTCGCCGTTCGCCTGAGCCGCTTGGGCGGAAGCCGATGCCTGCGCGGCCTGGGCGGAAGCCGGCGCTTGCGCGGCCTGCGCCGCGTCCGGCGGCGGGGAGGGGGACGCGGCGGCATCCCCCTCCCCGTCGCCGTCAGGCAACAGGGCGATCGGCGCGGGCTCGGACGCGGCTTTGCGCGGCATCGCTACCCGCTCCTCAGCGGCTTGAAGAAACTGTGCAGGAAGTTCCGCTGGTGCGCCCAGCGATGCGTCCGGCGCACGGCCTCGTCGGAGAGGACGCCGTCCTCCGTCGTGACCTTGATCGCCTTGTAGCCTTTCGCGGGAAGGAGCGGCGCGTCGTCGGAGACGCTCACGGCGTAGCCTTGCGCGCGGAGCCAATCGCGCAGCGGCTCGTAGCCTTTCGCCTTGCGGTTCGGCGTCACGTAGACGTAGAAGTCCTGGGAGCCGGCGACCTCGTGGAAATGGTCGTCGGCGACCTCGCTCCCCTTGCCGGAGCCCTCCCGCAACTTGGCGCGGCTCATGCCCTGCCTGTAGACCATGCGCGGGATTGTAGCAGGGCGGCGAGGGGCTATGCGGCTCACGGCGCGACGGCACGAGGGCGCCCAACAAATGCGCGGGGATAGGAATTCGGCAGGCGGCGCCACCTTGCGCGGCAACCGCCTTGCCCGCCTACGCGGGAATCCACCCGGCGCGAAAGCGCCGCTCCTCTCCTACGTATGCGCCCCGCCCTGCCCGCGAAAGCGGGATCCTACTGGCCATCGGAAGTTATGCAAAGGTCTCTTCTGGGAGAGGGGCCGGGGGGTGAGGGTTGGTTCCGTGCTCCTTCATGGCGCTATCGCGCCGACCTGGCGTAAAGAATTGGCTGCCCCGCCTGGATTCGAACCAGGGCCAACAGATCCAAAGTCTGCTGTGCTACCGCTGCACTACGGGGCACCGTTGCGAGCCGCGCTCTCCGCTATTGTAGCGCCTGCAGCCGCCCCGCGTATCACGCGTCCTTGCGGCGGAGCGGCGCGAATAGGAAGAAGAGCGCCGCCGGCGCGGCGGACGCCGACGCTAGCCAGAAGATGCTGCGTAGCGAGTCGACGTAGTCCGCGACGAGCCCCATCACGATCACGCCGACCGTCGCGCCCGTGAGGCTGCTGAGGAACATGATCCCCACCGTCGAGCCCTGCAGCCCCGGCGGCGAAGCGTCCATCGCCGTCGCGTTGATCACGTCCTGACTCGACCAGAGGAAGAGGCCGACGAACGCGACGGCGACCGTCAGCAGCGCGCCGCCGCCCGACGCGCCCATTGCGAGCGTCCCCGCGCTGATGACGAGCATCGCGGCCACGATGGGGACGCGGCGCCCGATGCGGTCGGAGAGGAGCCCGATGGCGGGGCCGGCGCCAACGCCGAGCAGCGTGAGGAAGCCGACGTGAACGCCCACGCCGAAACTGTCCATGCCCAAGTCCTGCGCGAGGTAGACGGGCATAAACGACAGCAGGCCGAAGTGCGCGAACGACCTCGTGAAGTTGGCGTAGGCGAGGCTTGCGTAGACGGGGAAGCGCAGCAGCGCGAGCGTGTCCGTGAGTTTCGGGCGCCGCGCCGCGGACTCCGGCGGAGCCGTTCGCGCGCCGGAGAGCAGCCAGTAGATGGCGGCGGTGACGGCCACGGCCGGAATGAAACTGATGAGCGTGTAGGCGCGCCAGTCGTCCGCCATCCACGTCACGAGCACGTAGCCGACGACGAGCGGGCCGAGCGCCTCGCCCGCGCCGGAGCCGGAGCCGTGGAACGCGATCGCCATGCCCCGCCGCCGGGGGAAGCGAACGCTGAGCATCGAGATCGCCGGCGGATGCCAGAACGACGCGGCCACGCCGCTGAACGCCGCGAGCAGAACGACCGGCCACACCCACGGCGACCGCCCGGAGAGCATCATAAAGAGCGCCGCGAAGAAGAACGAAAGCGGCAGCATCCAATGCCAGTAGGCGCTGAAGCGGTCGGACACGTAGCCCACGAAAAAGTTGGGGAAGCCGCCCCCGAACTGCCGGATCAGCCCGATGGCCGTGACGCCCGCCGTCGTGATTTCGTACTCCTCGACGATCAGCGGCAGGAAGACGGCGAACGACGCGACGTACCAATGCTTCAGGCCATGCCCGACGGCGATCGTGGCGACGTAGACCGGCCCGGCCGCCCTGAAGGACGATCCGGATGGGGCGGTTGTCGTTTGGGTCGCCATTGGGCGGGGGAGCGCTCCGCGGAGAGAATGCCCCGCGATGATAACAGGCGCGGGCGGACGAGGGCGGGCTAAAGCCCCAAGAGGAACGTTAGCCTGTCCGCTATCTCTTGGAGGCGCGAATCGCGCAGCGCGCCCATCCGATAGGCGAGTTTGGCCGGGTCCAGCACGCGAATGTTGTAGCACAGGGCAAGGGAGTCTTGGCGAAGCCCGGCCTCGCCCGCGGGGATGTCAACCGTGACCGACGGCTCCCTCCGCCGCAGTTGCGTGGTCAGAGGAACCACGATAGTGAGGTTAAGGGCCTCTGCGCCGTCTCCTTTGACAATGACGACGGGGCGCTGCATTGCCACTTCACGCCCGGTCGGCTTGCCCAAGTCCGCGAACCAGACCTCTCCGCGCTGAGGCTCCGCCATGCTTAATCGTCCCTAGGGGCGCGCCTGTCCCCGTTTTCGATTTCCCACAGGATGTCGGCGGCGTCTTGGTGGGCGGCGGCGACGAGGAGCATATCCTCTTCGGTGACCTCGATGCGGACGACGGGGCCCGGCTCGCGCTTGAAGACGCCCGCCCGATGCGCGGCGGCGGACGCGGCCTGGGCATGGTCGGAGGCCCGCTCCGCATGCGCGACGGCGCGGCCGCGGCCCTCGGGCGTCGTCTCCTCGCTCTCCTCGAGGCAGCGGACGGCGGCGGCGAACTCCTGCGACCATAAGCGCAGCGCCGAGTCGATCTCGCGGAGGGCGCCGCCGGACAGATTCCGCTCGTTCGCGCGGCGCTCGACTTTGCAGGCGAGGTGGAGGCTGAACGCGAGCGCGTTGCCGCCGTCGGTTCCAAGCCGCGCATGAACGTTTCGGGGGAGCGCGCCGTCCATGCCGGCGGTGTAGGCCAATTCCGCAATCTGAACCATATCGCGGCCTTTCCGTAGAGACGTCGCCCTCTAGCGTATCACGCAAACGCGGCGCAACGCAGGCGCGCCCTGCTATACTCTATAGAAGCAACGGCGGGCGTTCGCGCTCGCGCCAAGCCCAACGACCGCGATTCCCGATCCGCCCGCCCCTCGCGCGGCGGACGGCATGCCCACAGGAGGCATTGATGGCCAACCTGCGATTGCCAGGCCCGACGCCCGTCCCCCCGGACGTGTACGAGGCGATGAGCAAGGAGATGATCGACCACCGAGGCGTCGAATTCGCCGACATTATCCGGCGGACGACGGCGAATCTGCAGCGCGCGTTCCGCACGAAGAACGACCTCTTCGTCCTCACGTCGTCCGGCACCGGCGCGATGGAGGCGGCGGTCGTCAACACGCTCTCCCCAGGCGACCGCGTCCTCGGCGTCACAATCGGCAACTTCGGCGACCGCTTCCTCAAGATCGCCGCCGCCTACGGCGCAAGCGTCAACGAACTCAAGTTCCCCGACGGCGACGCCGCCGACCCGGACCAGATCCGGCAGGCGCTCCGCGACGACCCCGCCGTGACCGCCGTCCTCGTTACGCACAACGAAACCTCGACCGGCATCACGAACGACCTCGAAGAGATCGCGGGCATCGTCAAGGGCGAGTTCGGCAAGTTGCTGCTCGTGGACGCGATCTCCTCGCTCGGCTCCATCAACTTGCCGGTGGACGATTGGGAGTTGGACGTCGTCGTGGCGGGGTCGCAGAAGGGTTGGATGTGCCCGCCGGGGCTTGCGATGATCTCGTTCAGCGAGCGCGCATGGAAAGCGGCGGAGGCGTCTACGATGCCGAAGTTCTACTTCAGCCTCGCCGAGGCGAAGAAGTCGCTCAACGCGGGGCAGACGCCCTGGACGCCGGCGGTCTCGCTGCTGTTCGGCCTCGATCACGCGGTGCAGCGGATGCTGGCGCGGGGCGATATGGAGGCGGTGTACGCCTTCCATCAGGAGATCGCGCAGTACACGCGGGACGGCCTGCGGGAGATGGGCATCGGCCTCGTGGCGAAGGACGAGCGCTACGCATCCAACACCGTCACCGCCGCGTGGGTTCCCGACGGAATCACCGACGAGGCGCTGCTGGCGGCGCTCCGCGACGAGTACGACATCATCGCGGCGGAGGGGCGCGGCCTCCTCACCGGGCGCGTCTTCCGCATCGGCCACATGGGGTACGTCAGCAAAGAAGACATAGACGACGTGTTCGCCGCGCTGCGCGATGCGCTCCCCAAATTGGAGCGCACCCCCGCCGCGGTCGGCTAGCGGGCGCGGGGCGCGAATGGCGAAGGTTCTGGTCGCAGACCCGATAGACCCGCGCGGCGTCGACCGGCTCTCCCGCGCGGGCCATCAGGTCGATGTCCGCAAAGGGCTGAGCGAGGATGAGTTGCGCGCCGTCGTGGGCGACTACGAGGCGATGGTCGTCCGCAGCGAAACGAAAGTGACGGCGCGCGTCATCGAGAGCGCGGAGCGGATGCTTTGCATTGGCCGCGCGGGGGTCGGCGTCGACAACATTGACGTCGACGCCGCGACTCAGCGGGGCGTCGCCGTGGTCAATTCGCCCACCGGCAACACCATCGCCGCCGCCGAGCACGCCTTCGCGCTGCTCATGTCGCTGGCGCGCAACATTCCGCGGGCCGACGCGTCGATGCGGCGCGGGGAGTGGACGCGGGCGCGCTTTATGGGCGTCGAGTTGCGCGGCAAGACGCTCGGGATCATCGGGCTGGGGCGCGTCGGATCCGAAGTCGCGCACCGCGCCCGCGCCTTCCATATGCGCCTGATCGCCCACGATCCCTACGTCTCGCAGGAGCGCGCGCGAAGCCTCGGCGTCGAGGCCGTTCCGATGGAGCGCTTGCTGACGGAGTCGGACTTCATCAGCATCCACACGCCGCTCACCGCCGGAACGAAGAGCCTGATCGGCGAGCCGGAGTTCGCGCTCCTCAAGCCGGGCGTCCGCATTGTGAACGCCGCGCGCGGCGGCCTCGTGGACGAGCGCCTTCTGCGGGAGGCCGTCGCCGACGGGCGCGTCGCGGGCGCGGCGCTGGACGTCTTCCCCGTCGAGCCGCCGCCCGCCGATCTCCCTCTGCGCGGCGAGGAGCGCGTCGTCCTCACGCCGCACCTGGGCGCATCGACCGCGGAGGCGCAGGTCGAAGTCGCGCTCGAGGTCGTTGACCAACTGATCGCCATCCTCGCCGGCGGAGCCGCGCCCTACACGATCAATATGCCTTTCGTCTCCGAGGAGGTCTGGGAGTCGCTCGGCCCCTACCTGCCCGTCGCGTCGACGCTAGGGCGCATCGCCATACAACTCGCCGACGGCCAACTGGAGGCCGTCACGCTCCGGGTGTTCGGCGAGATCGCGCAGCACGACGTCGAGGTTCTCGCGTCCGCCGCGCTCGTGGGGGCGCTGGGCGCCGCGACCGATATGCGCGTCAATCTCGTCAACGCCCCGGCGATGGCTCACGAGCGCGGCATCCTCGTCACGGAGGAGAAGCATCCCGAGGGCGCGGACCAGTACCTGAACCTCGTGGGCGTCGAGGTTCGCTCGACGGAGAGCGCCGTCTACCTCGCGGGAACGTCCGTGAACGGCAAGGCGCGCGTCCACCGCCTCAACGACTTCTACCTGGATATGGAGCCGAGCGCCCCCTATATGCTCTTCGCGACGCACACCGACCAGCCCGGCATGATCGGCAGGGTCGGCACGATAGCGGGGGAGCACGACGTGAACATCTCGTTTATGGAGGTGGGGCGCGAGGCGCCGCGAGGCGCCGCGACGATGGTCGTCGGCCTGGACGATCCCGTAACCCCGGCGATGCTCGCCGACCTCAAGGCGATCCCCGGCATGGCGAGCGTCCGCATCGTGACGCATGAGCCTGAGCTGCCCGTCCAGCAGCCCCGCCTGCGCGGAACGTAGCGCGACCGCTATGACGCTCGCCGACGAACGCTGCGCGCCGCTCAACGCCGACTCCGTCCTCGCCTCGCCCGGCGAGGCCGCCGCTTTGCGCGGCGAAATCCCCGAGTGGCGCGTCGCGGACGCGGACGGCGCAGCGCCGAAACTGGAGCGCGCCTTCCGATTCGCGACGTTCGCCGAAGCGCTCGCCTTCGCCAACGCCGTCGGCGCGGAGGCCGAGTCCGAGAATCACCACCCGCGCATCGTCGTCGAATGGGGGCGGGCGACCGTCCAATGGTGGACGCATGCCCTCGGCGGGCTCCACCGCAACGACTTCGTTATGGCCGCCCGAACCGACGCCGTCGCCGGGCGCGCAGGCCGTGAAACCTAGCGCGCAGGCCGCGAAACCTAAGGAGGCAAAGCAATGAGCCGCGTCATACACTTCGAGATCCTCGGCGACGACCCCGAGCGGTTGGCCGAGTTCTACCGCGCCGCGCTCGGCTGGGAGATCCAATCCTGGGAAAACGCCGAGGAGCACGGGGTCGAGTACCTGCTCGCCTCGACCGGCCCGCAGGAGTCCGCCGGCATAGACGGCGCGTTGATGCGCCGGCAGTTCCCGCAGCCCGTGATCAACACCGCGCTCGTGGAATCGCTCGACGCCGCGCTCGACAAGGTGCGCGCCGCGGGAGGGAAGGTCGCCTTCGGCCCCCAAGAGATCCCCGGCGTCGGAACGCACGCCTACTGCGAAGACCCGGAGGGCAACCTCTTCGGCGTCATCCAAGAGCCGGAGGCGTAGGGGGGCGCAGGGACGGATCGTCATCGTCGCCGCCGGGCGGATACGGGGCGTCGTCGTCCCGATTGGAGGGAGGGGGACGCCGGCGGGTCGCGGGGGCGGAGGAAGGGCTCGTTTCCCGTCCAGATTTGGAGGGACTGCGGGCGCCTGAAGGCAGGGCTAGGGCGTCGGCGCGGTCGGGGGAGGCGGCGGGATGGCTTGAGGTTACGCTATGTCTCGCTAGGAGGAGGATGCCGCGGAGCGGCGCGCGCGGGGTTGACGAAGCCGCGCCCGCTTCCCTACCCTCACGGAGCGTCGGGTTTCGCCGGCGCGGAGCGATACGCTAATGCCAACGATGCCAACGATGCCCCCGACCTCCCGCTACGTCAACGCGCATGGCCTCGATTTGCATTGCCTCGATTGGGGCAACGAGTCGGCGCCGTCTCTTCTTCTGCTGCACGGGCTGCAGGATTGCGCCGCGCTTTGGGGGACGTTCGCGGAGGCTGTGCGCGGCGACTTTCACGTGATCGCGCTCGACCATCGCGGACACGGCGACAGCCCGCGCGCGGACTCGTACCGGCTGGCCGACTACGTCGCCGAAACGCGGGACGCCGTCCGCAGGCTCTGCCTCGACAGGCCCGTCCTGATCGGGCACTCGGCGGGCAGCAAGAACGCCTGGCTCTGCATCGCCGACAACCCGGGGATCGCGTCCAAACTCGTCATCACGGATATGGATCCGGACTCCTACAACCCCGGCTCCGTCGCGATGATTTCGCGCTACAAGGGCGAGTCCGACGAGTACGAGAGCATCGATGCGGTCGTGGAGCGTTTGCGGTCGCGGCAGCCGAACTCGAGCGGCGCGGAACTGCGGCGGAACGCGGACGCGCTCGCGGTTGGGATAGGCAGCGGGCGGTATGGGTGGAAGCGCAGCCGCGACGTCGTCACGATGTACGATAGGCCCGACGTATGGAGCCGCCTGCCGGAAGTCGGGGCGCCGACGCTCATCGTTCGGGGCGCGGAGAGCACGTTGCTGCGCCGAGACGTCGCGGAGCGGATGCAAGCGGCGATTCCGAATTGCGAACTCGTCGAGATTCCGGGCGGAGGCCACTGGGCGCACTTAGAATACCCTGACGCCTACGCGAAAATCGTCCGCGAGTTCCTGCTGCGCGGCGGGTAGGCCGCGAGCCGAGCCCTTGCCGCGGGCGGCGTTCGCCTGCGCGCC
Organism: Dehalococcoidia bacterium; assembly: GCA_965242755.1. Taxonomy (GTDB): domain Bacteria; phylum Chloroflexota; class Dehalococcoidia; order Lucifugimonadales; family Australimonadaceae; genus Bin16. The sequence continues at coordinate 1,141,138 of OZ251500.1, forward strand.
TCAGGTCGTCGAGCGCGCCGTCGCCGCGGCCGCTTGGACGGAGCGGAGTATGCCGGCGTAGCCGGTGCAGCGGCAGATGTTGCCGCCCATATAGCGGATGATCTCCTCGAGGGTGGGCGCGGGATTCTCGTCAAGCAGCGCCTTCGCGAGCAGAATCATTCCGGGGGTGCAGTACCCGCACTGCAGGCCGAAGTTGTCCACGAACGCCTGCTGGATGGGGTGCAGCCCCTCGTCGGGGGTTAGCCCTTCGATGGTGAGGACGTCTTTGCCCTCCATTTGCGGAGCGAGGAGGCTGCACGAACTAACGGCCATGCCGTCGGCGAGGACCGCGCAGGCGCCGCACACGCCGCTATGGCAATACTCCTTCGTTCCCTTCAGTCCGAGGCGGTCGCGGAGCAGGTCGAGAAGCGTGGCGTTGGGCGGCGTTTCAACGGAGACGGGAGCGCCGTTCAGCGTGAAGGATACGTTCACTTGGTTGTCGCCTCCCATCGCGTGTCCGTAGCGGCGCCGACGATAGAGGCTCGCCGCGCATTGCCCGCGCGTTGAGTGTACACTACTACTGGGGCGGCGGCGAGGAGTTGTACTCGTCCCATACATATGAGACAGCGGGGATGGGTTAGGAAGCCGTCCTCAGGCGCTGCTCCGCAAGATACTCCATCGGACTCAACCAGCCAAGCGACTGATGCGGGCGCTCCGCGTTGTAGTACGCCTCCCGCTCCCGCAACGCGCGGTGAAACGGCCCCACCGTCAACTCCCCGTCGTAGAAGTCGGAGAACTCCTCGACATGCGTCCGATGCGCGCGCTCCACGTGCCCGTTCAACTTCGGCGAATGCGGCGGGAGGACGAACAACAGGATGCCGCGCTCCCTGCAAGCATCCTCGAACGCCCCCTGAAACTCCGAGCCGCCGTCCACCTGGACCGCCCTGACGGGGAAGGGCATGCGATCTGCGACGGCGTCCAGGAAGCGCGCGGCGCTCGCGGAGGTCGCTTGCGTTCCGACTTGCAAGACATCGCAGCGGGAGACGACGTCCCGCGCGGTGAAATGCTTGAGGATCACGCCGGGCGCGGAGCGGACGTCGAGCGTATCGACCTGAGCTCCGGCGTAGGGCGGGAGTTGGGGGCGCGGTGGACTGGGATGGGTAATCGCACGGCTATCTGCATGGGGCCTCCTTTGGGGTTGGATGTGCTAAAGGATGGCCCCTCTTCATCCCCCGCCAGTCTCATATGTGTCTGAGCGCACATACACGACCAGCGAAATTTTGCATAGCCTGCCGCCCCGCGTAGGCGGGAATCTACCCCATCTCAATGACGGCGCGGCCCACGATCTCCCCGGCGGCTAGCGCGCCGTAGGCGGCTTCCGCCTCGTCGAGCGCGTAGCGGCGCGTGATCGGCGCGCTCGCGTCCACCGCGCCCCGCCGAACAAGTTCGACGACCTCCGGCATATCGCTCCGCGCTTTCGCGCCGTAAGACCCGACGACGGTGATGCCGCGCCGGACGAACCGCGTGATCTCCAGCGGCGCCTCGACGCCCGCCGCCGCGATGCCGATCAGCGCGACCTTCCCGCCGTCGCGGACGGACTCGAACGCCTGCCGGACGGTGATCGGCGAGCCGAGCGCCTCCACCGCGACGTCGACGCCCCGCCCGCCGGTCAGTTCGCGGACGCGGGCGGGAGCGTCCTCCGCCGCGCCGTTCACGACGGCCGTCGCTCCCATCTCCAGCGCCTTCTCCAACTTGTCGCCGCGGATATCCACCGCGACGACGGGAGCGGCGCCGAACGCGCGCGCCATCTGCAGAACCTGCGTGCCCACGCCGCCGACCGCGAACACGGCGACGCTCTGCCCCGGGCGGACGTCCGCCTGGTTCCGTATCGCGCCGTAAGCCGTGAAGATCGAGCAACCGATGATCGCCGCGTCGTTCAGCGGAACGCCGTCGGGGAGCGGGAACACGGACGTCGCGGGCGTCACCGCGTACTCCGCCAAGCCGCCCATGCTGTACATCGCGATCGGCTCGCCGTTGGGCCGATAGAGGCGCGTCGTCCCGTCGTAGAGTTGCCCCTTGAGGCGGTTGTAGGCGAAGAACGTCTCGCAGAGGTCTTCGCGCCCGCGAACGCAGTAGGCGCATGCGCCGCAGGGCATAATGAACGAGCAGACCACCCGGTCGCCCGGCGCGAAACCGCGGACGTCGGGCCCCGTCGCGTCCACGACGCCGGAGACCTCGTGACCCAGCACGGCGGGCGTGGGGAAGGCGACCTCGCCCTTCAGCACGTGCAGGTCGGTGTGGCACACTCCGCACGCGGCGACTTTGATGCGAACCTCGCCCCTTCCGGGCTCCGGCATAGCGAGTTCGTCCACGGACATCGGCTGTCCGGGCTGGGAGAAGACCGCCGCGCGCATCGCTACGGCCACCTGCTGATCACGACCTTGCGGTCGGTGAAGAAGTCGACGACCTCGCGGCTCTGCGCGTGCACGGAGCCGAAGAACGAGTCTTTCATTCCGCCGAACGGGAAGAACGCCATCGGCGCGGCGACGCCGACGTTGACGCCGATGTTGCCCGCCGTGACGCGCCGCTTGAACTCCCGCGCCGCCCCGCCGTTCGACGTGAAGATGCTCGCCGCGTTGCCGAACGGCAGATCCTCGATGAGATCAATCGCCTCGTCCAGGGAGTCCGCCCGCATAATCGCCGCGACCGGCCCGAAGATCTCCTCGCGTGCTATCGCCATATCCGGCTCCGCGCCGTCGAACACGCACGGCCCCGCGAAGTAGCCCGGCAATTCCTCGTCCCGCCGCGCCGAGCGGCGGTCAACGATGAGCCGCGCCCCCTCGTCAACGCCCTTGTCGACGCAGCCCAGAACGCGGTCGAGCGACGCTTGCGAAATAACGGGGCCCATCCCGACGCTCTCGTCGAGGCCGTAGCCCAGTTTCAGGCCGCGGGCGCCGTCGGCGAGCCGGTCGCGGACGCCTTCGTAGGCGCCGCCCACCGTCACGACGACCGACCCCGCGAGGCAGCGCTGCCCGGCCGCTCCGAAGATGGAGCCCATCATATTGTCCGCCGCCGCGTCCATGTGCGCGTCCGGCATCGCCACGAGGAAGTTCTTCGCGCCGCCGCCGCACTGCACGCGCTTGCCCTGCGCCGACGCTTTGGCGTAGACGTAGCGCGCGACGGGGGACGATCCGACGAACGAGACGCCGCGCACGTCCGGATGCTCCAGCAGCGCGTCCGCCGCGTCTTTCGCGCCGTGCGCCACGTTCAGGACGCCCGGCGGAATCCCCGCCTCCAACGCGAGTTCCGCCATCCGCGTCAGCGACAGCGGCGTCTGCTCCGACGGCTTCACGACCACGGTGTTGCCCGTTGCGATGGCGTAGGGAATGAACCAGTTGGGCACCATCAGGGGGAAGTTGAACGGGCCGATCACCGCGAACACGCCCAGCGGCTGGCGGACGGCCTCCGCGTCCACGCCGCTTGCGACGTTTTCGAGGCCGTAGCCCTGCATCAGCGTGGGGATGCCCGCCGCGACCTCGACGTTCTCGATGGCGCGCCGCGTCTCGCCTCGGGCGTCCTCTATCGTCTTGCCGTGCTCCTGCACGATGACGCGGGCGAACTCCTCGAAACGCTCCTCCATCAGCGCCTTGAGCGCGAAGAGTCGGCGGGCGCGGAGCACGGGAGGCGTGTCGCGCCATGCGGGGAACGCCGCTTTCGCCGCCGCGACCGCCGCGCCGACGTCGCCCGCCCCGGAGAGCGGAACCTGCGCGATGACGCCCGCCGTCGCGGGATTCTCGACGTCCAGCCAGCCGGCGCCGTCGGGCTCGACCCACTCGCCATTGACCAGATTCCGCAGTTTGCCGTAGTTCGCCTTGACCTCGGTCAGCACGGAGCGCAACCTCCTAGAATACGAAATGAGGCGCCGCCTATTCTACGCGAGATGCGTAGGGCGGCGGCGGAGAGAGGCGAGGCGAGCGGAGCGCGAATGGAAACGCAACGACCCGGAATCGAGCGGCGGCATGACCTCGACGCGCTGCGGGCGTTCGCAATGCTGCTCGGCGTCGCGCTCCACGGCGCGCTGTCGTTCATCCCCGGCGTATGGCCGGTCGAGGACTCCCAGCGGTCGGACGACCTGTTCGGGCTGCTCGTCTCGTTCATCCACGGCTTCCGCATGCAGTTGTTCTTTCTGATGAGCGGCTTTTTCACGGCGATGCTCTGGAAGCGGCGCGGACTGGGCGCGACGCTCCGCCAGCGCGCTATGCGCGTCCTCCTGCCGTTGCTCATCGCGGCCTTCACCGTCATACCCGCGATGAACGTCGTCATTGACGCGGTGTCCGACCCGGCGGCGGATGCGTCGGCGGCGTTCGGAGAAGCCCCGGCCAACGATCCGCGCTCCGCGCAAACCGCCGAATGGAGCGTCTGGCTCGCCGCCGCGACCGGCGACGTCGCAATGCTGGACGCGACTCTCGCGGCGGGCGCCGATCTGAACGCGCCCGACCCGACGTTCGGCGTGACGCCGCTCGCGTGGGCGGCGCTCGAGGGGCGGACTGGAACGGCAGACGCGCTCCTGCGGCGCGGCGCCGACGTCGAGGCGCGGAATTGGGACGGCTCCACGGCGTTGCACAGCGCAGCGTTTATGGGGCGCGCCAACGCCGCCGCCGCATTGCTGCGCGCCGGGGCCGACCCAAACGCGCGCGGCGCCAACGGCGAGACGCCGCTCGACTCCGCGAAAGCGAGCGACGAGGTCACGGCCTACATCGCCGGCTTGCTGCAGTTGACCTACGACGAGGAGGAGGTCAGGCGCGGGCGCGAGGAGGCCGCCGCCCTCATCGCGGAGCGCGGAGGCGAGAGCGGAACGGCGGGCTCGCTCGGCGCGAAAGCGGACGGCGAGGCCGCGCAGGGAACCGGCGCGGAGGGCGACGACTACGAGTTCGTCGCGCCGTGGTACTGGGAGTTCATCTACTCCGACGCGCTCACGCTCGGCGGGGAAAGCGGCGAGCCGTTCAATCTGATGCATACGCCGCTGTTCCATCATCTGTGGTTCCTCTGGTTTCTCGTATGGCTCGCCGCGCTGTTCGGGGCGCTCGCGGCGCTGTGGGACAAGTTCCGATGGCGGTGGCCGCCGCTGCCCGCGCGCCTCGTCGTCTCGCCGTGGCTGTTCGTTTGGGCGTTCCCGCTCACGGCGGCGGCGCAGTGGTTTATGGGCGTCGAGGGCATCATTCCGGAGTTCGGGCCGGACACGGCGACGGGGCTGATTCCGCCGCCCCACATCCTGCTGTACTACGCGATCTTCTTCGGCTTCGGCGTTCTCTACTACGGGCGCAACGAGGGAGGCGAGCGCTTAACGCGCGGCTGGCCGTGGATGCTCGCGCTCGGGCTGCTGCTGTTCCTGCCCGGCGTGATATTCGCCTACGGAGCCGACGACTCCGGCGCGGGCGCGAACCGCCTGCTGTCCGTGCTCGTTCAGGCGGCGTATCCGTGGCTGATGACGCTGGGGCTAATGGGGCTGTTCCGCGCTCTGCTGCGCGAGGGCAGTTCCGCCGCTCGCTACGTCTCCGACTCCGCCTACTGGCTGTACGTGACGCACCTGCCGCTTATTATTCTCCTGCAGTACGCGGTCGCGGGATGGACGCTGCCCGCCGTTCTGAAGTTCGCGCTGATCTGCGCCGCAACGACGGGCGCGCTGCTGCTCGTCTATCAGTGCGGCGTGCGCTACACCCCCATCGGAACGCTGCTCAACGGCAAGCGGACGCGCCCGCGGCGGGCGGCATAATCGGGCCAGTAGGTTCCCGCTTACGCGGGCCCGCGTAGCCGCGAACCCACCCCGCCGCGCAAGCGCCAAAATCCCCCCCTCTCCTTCTGGGAGAGGGGCCGGGGGTGAGGGTTGCCCCCGCGTAGCCGCGAACCCATCCCGCTGCGGAGCGCCAATCCCCCCCTCTCCTTCTGGGAGAGGGGCCGGGGGTGAGGGTTGCCCCCCGCGTAGGCGGGAATCCAGGCGGCGCGGAGCGCCGCTCCTCTCCTACGTAAGCGCCCCCGTCATTCCCGCGAAAGCGGGAACCTACTGGGGCAGAGGAGTTATGCAAAGGTCTCTTCTGGGAGAGGGGCCGGGCGCGCGGGTTGCCCCCGACCCTCACCCGCCGCTATCGCGCCGTCCTCTCCCAGGGGGGATCTTTGCATAACCTACCGTCATTCCCGCGTAGGCGGGAATCCAGGCGGCGCGGAGCGCCGCTCCTCTCCTACGTAAGATCCCCATCATTCCCGCGAAAGCGGGAACCTACTGGCAGCCGGAAGTTATGCAAAGGTCTCCAGAGAGGAGAGGGCGGGGACGGCGCTTTGCGCCGGCCCACTTGGGTTCCAGTCTGCCCCCTCTCCCGCTTGGTGGGAGAGGGATGGGGTGAGGGTGTGCGCTGTCGCGCCGACTGGATTCCCGCCTACGCGGGAATGACGGTTATGGGGTAGATTCCCGCCATCGGGAGAGGCAGAGACGGCGCTACGCATCCGCGTCGTCTAAGGCGGCTACGCCGGGGATGGCTTTGCCCTCGAGGAATTCTAGCGAGGCGCCGCCGCCGGTGGAGACGTGCGACATTCGCTCGGCGAGGCCGAGCCGCGCGACGGCCTCCGCCGTGGAGCCTCCGCCGATGACGGTGACGGCGCCGGACGCGGCGAGCGCCTCCGCGACGGTCTGCGTCCCGCGATGGAAGGGCTCGACCTCGAACACGCCCATTGGGCCGTTCCATACGACCGATCCCATCGCGGCGAGGCGGCTCGCGTAGCGCTCCGCGGAGCGCGGCCCGACGTCGAGGATCATCGCGCCGGGCGGAACGGCGCCGACGTCCACGGCTTGGGACGGCGCGCCTTCCTCGATGCGCTCCGCGACGACGACGTCATCGGGCAGCGCGATCGGGGTCGAGGCGGCGGCGGCGCGCTCCATCGTCTCGGCGCAGAAGCCGACGAGGCTCTCTTCTAGGAGCGACGCGCCGATTTCATAGCCTTGCGCCTTGAGGAAGGTCGCGGCCATGCCGCCGCCGACGAGCAGTTCGTCGGCGTGGCCGATGAGTCGCCCCAAGACTTGCAGTTTGTCGCTGACTTTCGCGCCGCCGAGCAGAGCGGCGAGCGGGCGCGCCGGGGCGTTCAGGATTCCGCCGAGGAAGGCGATCTCCTTCTCCATCAGCAGGCCGGCCATCGCCGGAAGGTGGCGCGCGACGCCCTCCGTGGAGGCGTGGGCGCGGTGCGCGGCTCCGAACGCGTCGTTCACGTAGGCGTCGGCGAGGGAGGCGAGCGCGGCGGCGAACGCCGGGTCGTTGCGCTCCTCCTCAGGCCAGAAGCGGACGTTTTCGAGCAGGACGACGCCGCCGGGCGCGAGGCGCTCCGCCGCGCCGCGGGCCTCTTCGCCTATCGCGTCGCGGACGTAGGCGACGGGCGCGCCCAGCAGTTCGCTCAGGCGCTCCGCGACCGGATCCAAGGTCAGATTCGCGTCGCGCTGCCCGTCGGGCCGCCCCAAGTGCGCGCAGAGGAGGATAGAAGCGCCGTGCTCCCGCAGGTAGTTAATCGTCGGCAGCGCCTCTCGGATGCGGACGTCGTCGGAGATGCGGCGCGTTCCCCGCTCGAAGGGGACGTTGAAGTCGACGCGGACGAGCGCGCGCTTGCCATGCCAGTCGCAGTCGCGGACGGTTCGCTTTTTCATCGCGGCTCTCCGACGATGGCGTGAAAGACTTGGCCCCAGTCGTCGATCGCGAGGATCGTCAGGTCGTGCTCGATCGACTCAAAGATCTTTCGCATTTCGACGTCCAAGGCGTCGCGCATACGGCGCAGGATGGGCTTGTCGTCCAGGATTTCGCGGACGGCGTCCATATCGCCGGGCTCCATCACGCGCTTGAAGTAGAGGGCGCCGAGCGCGCGTTTTTGCGTTAGGGTTCCATGCTGCAAGCCGACGACCACCGGATAGAGTTTGCTTTTGTTGAGGGCGCGCCCCGACTCGGCCTCGCCTATGCCCCAGACCTCTCGGTAGTCGCGCGCCATCGCCGCCGCGGTTCCGAGCGCGACGCCCGCGTCGCGCCAGTGGTCGGCGATGGCCGAGTCGGCGCCGCCGGCGAGCGCGCCCATCGCCATCGCCGCCCCGACGAGCGCGCCGTGCTTGCCGCGCGCCATCGCGAGGTATTGCTCCTCGCGGACGTCCACGCGCTCCTGCATCTGCAGATCCTGGTGCTGCCCCTGGTAGTAAGCCATCGCCGCGTTGTCCAACTCCGTCAGCGCGGCGAGCGTCAGCGGCGCGCCCTCGTCGTCTTGCGGCGCGTTCAGGAGCGTGAGGCGCGCGAGCGCGTGGAGGCCGTCGCCGGCGTTGATCGCCTGCGCGGGGCCCCAGACGCTCCAGAGGGCGTCTTGCCCGTTGCGCTGCTGCGCCGCCGTTTGCAGATCCTCGTGGGCCGCGGCGGACGCGCCCATCAGTTCGATGGCGGCGGCGCACTCCCGGCTGCGCTGCGCCGCAGCCTCCTGCAGGCGCTCGGCCTCCGCCTGCGAGCCGTCGGGCTCCCAATCGTAGGCGTCGCGCGTTTGCGAGGAGGCGGCCTCGACGCAGAGCATTCCCAGCAGGCGGTCGGGCGGCGGCCCTGGGCGCTCCTCGCCCGCCGCGTCCACCCAGCCGAGGTGGCAGCGCATCATGCGGTAGAGAGGCAGCGACGGGTCGCCGGGCAGACCGAAACTCGCCCGCATCGCCTCCTCGACCATCGACTGGCGCCGCTTGAGGCGGTCGGCGATCCACGGCGTCCGTCCGGGGAGCGGGCGGACTTTGAGCGTCAGATCCGGGTCGGAGCGCTCGCTCGTCACGCCGGCTCCTTCGCCGCGGGGCCGTCGACGTTGCACACTTCGCGCAAGGCCTCGAGGGAGACGCCGCCCTGCCGGAGAACGCGGGGCGGCGATTGCGTCGCGTCGACGATGGTGGATGGGACGGACGCCGGGCTGTCGCCGCCGTCGAGGATGATGCTGAGGCGGTTGCCGATTTGGCGTTGGACTTCGGCGGCGCTCGTGGGCTCCGGCCCGTTGTGGCGGTTGGCGCTCGTGCCCGTGATCGGCGCGCCGACGGCTTGGACGAGCGTCTGCGGGCAGGGATGGTCGGGGAAGCGGACGGCGATGGTGGGGCCGTGCCCGGCGACGAGCGCGGGGACATTGGGATTGCGCGGCAGGACGAGCGTCAGGCCGCCCGGCCAGAAGCGTTCGGCGAGCGCGTAGGCGGCGTCGGGCACGTCGGACGCGACCTCGCTCAACTGCGATTCCGATGCGATGAGGGCGGGCACGCCTTGGTCGCGGCTGCGATTCTTGATGACGAAGAGCGTCGAGACCGCCGCGTGGTTGTAGACGGACGCGCCGAGTCCGTAGACCGTGTCGGTGGGAAAGGCGACGACGCCGCCTTCGCGCAGCAAGATGGACGCGACGGAGCGGTAGTTGGGGTTGTCGGGCGCAAGCGGCATTGGGGAACCTCCAAGGGAAGGGCAAGTATATCCTGCCAGCGCGGCGACGCCGTAAGCGCCTCGTGTCCGATTGCGCGGCGCAAACCCGCGCGCGTCCGATTGCGCGGCGCAACCCCGCGCGCGTCCGATTGCGCGGCGCAACCCTCACCCGCCGCTTCGCGGCTGCCCTCTCCCGCATCGGGAGAGGGCGGGGGCGGCGCTTTCGCGCCGCCGCGCCGCGAGGCGTACAATCGCCCCGCGCCGGACGCACGGCGGAGAGGAGGCGCGCTATGGTCTCTATCACGGAGCGGTACGAACCCTGGAGTCTCACGCCCTACGAGAAGTGGGTCGCCGACGAAGGGCTCAAGGTCCACACGCGGCAGTTGGTGGAGGACATCCGCTCCATCGAGGTCGCCCCGTGGGAGCGCGCGGGCGTGGGGTTCGCGCTGCTCGATCTGTCGGGCGACCCGCTCGACGGGGCGATGATCAACAACCAGGGGACGATCCGCTTCGTGTGCGAGATTCCGCCCGGCGGCTCGTTCAAGGCGGAGCGCCACCTCTACGAGGAGATCTTCTTCGTGGTGCAGGGGCGCGGCGCGACGGCCGTCTGGAACGAAGGGCAGCCCAGGCATGCGTTCGAGTGGCGAGAGGGCAGCGTGTTCTCGATTCCGCTCAATGCCTGGCACGAACTCTACAACGCGAGCGGCGACGAGACGGTCCGCCTCTACGGGGCGACCAACGCGCCGACGGCGTTCAACCTCTACGGCAGCCCCGAACTGATCTTCGACTGCCCGATGACGTTCCCCGACCGGTTCGACCCGACGGACGAGTTGTACTTCAGCGGGAAGGCGTCCAAACTCGAGAGCCGCTTCATGGAGACGAACTTCATCCCGAACGTCCACAGCGTGGAGTTGGACAGGTGGACGGCGCGCGGGCCGGGGGCGAACATGATGATCAATATGGCGAACGGCCATTTCATCTGCCACCTCTCGGAGTTTCCCGCCGGAACGTACAAGAAGGCGCACACGGGCGAGGCGAACCGCAAGCGCGCCGGGCTCGTCTCCGACGTCGCCTACCTCTTTCTGAGCGGCGAGGGCTACGACCTGCAGTGGCCGGAGGGCGTCCATCCCTCGCCCGGCGCGGAGTGGGAGCAGTTGGACTACAAGGCGTGGACGCTGATGTCGCCCGGGACGGGCTATCACCAGCATTTCAACTGCAGCGCGGAGCCGATCCGCTACCTCGTGCTGCGCTACGGCAACCCCCGATTCGCGGGCTACGTCGGGTCGCGCTACAAGGAGACGGGCGGGCCGCAGATCCAGTTCGCCGACGAAGACCCTGCGATTCGCGCCCGCTTCGAGGCGGAGTTGGCGAAGCGCGGGGCCGCGTCCCGCATGGAGGGCTACACGGACGAGCCGTAGCGGGTTCCCGGGGGGCAGGCGCGTCGAGCTCGCACGCTCGCGATCCTACGCCGCCATGCCGCAACTCGTCGGCGTGAGCGGGCACGACGCGCAGCCGGAGCCGGCGTGCGCCGCGTGCAGCGCCGCGGCCTCTTGCGGCGCGGGGCGCTCGGCGAGGCGCTCGCGGAACAGCGGCATCTCGCTCTGCTTGGTCGGCGCGGGCTTGTGACCGGGAAAGCGCAGGAAGGGCAGCGCGCGCTTCAGAACGACGCCCATCGCCTGCAACTCCTGACGCATCGTGATGGAGCGCCGCCGCCGATGCCCGACGATGCGCTGAGCGGCCAGCGGCCCGACGCCCGGCACGCGCAGCAGGTCGCGCTCGCTCGCCGCGTTCACGTCCACCGGAAAGCGCTCCGCATTGCCGACGGCGATCATCAGTTTCGGATCGGCGCGCAGTTCCAAAAAGCCCCCGTCGTCGAACGCGGGGCGCAACTCCTCCTCTTCGTACCCGTAGATGCGCGAGAGCCAGTCGAGTTGGTAGAGGCGATGCTCGCGGATCGGCGGCGTCGCGGGGCGCTCCTCAAGCGGCGTGTGGCGCACGGGGCGGAACGCGGAGTAGTACACGCGCTTGACCCCCAAGCCGCCGTAGAGGCTGCGGACGCGCGAGTGAATCTCCCAGTCCGTCTCGTCCGCCGCGCCGACGACGAGTTGCGTCGCCTGTCCGACCGCGCCGCCGTAGCGCTCCCGCATTAGGCCGCTGATGCGCTCCATCGGCGCGAGGATGCCGTTGTCGAAATCCTTCATCGCGCTGAGGCGGCTGAGGCGGTCGGCGGACGGCGCCTCCATATTGATCGAGAGGCGCGCGCCGAGCCGCTGGCTCCGCTCAATGAGCGCGTCGTCCGCGACGCCCGGCATCACCTTCAGATGGACGTAGCCCCGGAAGCCGTGGCGCGAGCGGACGGCCTCCACGACGTCGGCCAGCCGCTCCTGCGTCGCGTCCGGGTCTTTGAAGATTCCCGAACTGAGGAAGAGGCCGTCCACCCTGCCCTTGCCGTGCATATCGGCGAACAGGCGGGCGAGTTCGTCCACCTTGAAGCCGTAGCGCCTGCGCGGAACCCAGTGCGAGTTCGGGCAGTAGTAGCAGTCCATAACGCAGTGGTCGGTGAACATCACGCGCAGGAGGGAGATGCGCTTGCCGTTCGGCATCGCGGCGCGGTAGACGCCGGCGTGGGGCGTGACGCCGCCGCGGGGCCCAACGCCCTCCCACCCGTCGGAGAGCCGCGCCGCCCCGTCCGAAAGCCGCGTCGCCCCGTCCGAGCGTTCGGCGGGCGAGAGCACGTCGTCGGTCGCCATCCCGCCCAGGTGGCGCAGTTTCTCGTAGACGTCCAGCGCGTTCCTGATCAGCATCGCGCAACCTCCGGTTCAGAACTGATGTTCCGAACGATAGCGCAACGTCTGAGGGCGCGTCAACCCCTAATTTTGGCGCGTTGGGGTGAGGGGTTGCCGCTACGGGGTCTGCTCAGTAGGTTCCCGCTTTCGCGGGAATGACGAGGCGCTTACGTAGGAGAGGAGCGGCGCTTCGCGCCGCCTGGATCCCCGCCGATGCGGTCAGGGCGGCAGAGTCTTGCGTAGGCAAACAGGAGGCGGCGTTGTACACTAGAGGAGAAGCGTCGGGGCGTAGCGCAGCGGAAGCGCGCCTGCTTTGGGAGCAGGAGGTCGCCAGTTCGATCCTGGCCGCCTCGACCAGCCTTCTCGCAGTCGCGCCGCGACCAGCGAGGTTCCCCAACGTCCCCTCATTCTCGCGCAGAGGGGAATGCACGCGGCGCTTCGCGCCGCCCTCCGCCTCTCCCGATAGCGGGAGAGGCCGCCGCAAAAGCGGCGGGTGAGGGTTGCGCGCCGCAAAAGCGGCGCGCGCGGGTTCCCCTCGCCCTCCGACTCCTAGAATCCCCCCAAATTTGCCGATTGACGCCGCGCGCCGTACAATCCCGCGCGAAGTCCCTGAGCGACGGCGTCGCAGAGGCGGAGGGACGGAACCGCAACCCGGAAGGAGGGCGCGTATGGCGACGGCGAACTTGGAGCGGATCATCGACGGCGACGGCCACATTATGGAGGACATCGCCGGCATCGTGTCCTATATGCCGGAGGAGTTCAGAGGCAAGAGTTTCGGGGAGGCGCGCGCGGAACGGAATCCCTTCCCGCCGATAGACCACCTCCACTCCGCGAACCGGCACATCACGCCTCCGGGCGCGTTCGCCAACGTGGGGCCCGACGGCTGGATGACGTTCCTCGACGAGGTCGGCGTGGACTCCACGGTGCTCTACACGACGAGCGGGCTCGGCTTCGGCAAGATCGTCAGCCGCGACTGGGCGGTTATGCTGGCGCGGGCGTACAACAACTGGGTCTACGATACGTACGTCTCGCGTGGCGACCGCTTTCAGGCGATGGGGCTGCTGCCGCTGCAGGAGCCGGACGCGGCGGTCGAGGAGTTGCGGCGGATGGTTCGGGACTTGGGGTTCGTCGGCGCGATGCTGCCCTCGACGGGGGCGCAGCAGCCGCACTTGGGCGACCGGAAGTTCTGGCCGATCTACGAGGAGGCGGAGCGGCTCGGCTGCGCGCTGGGGATCCACGGGGGCGCGCACGAGGGCTTTCTGATGGACGATATGAGCCCTTACGCGCCGATCAACGCGCTCGGCCATCCGATGGGGCAGATGGTCGCCTTCGCGGGCATCGTCTTCAACGGCGTCTTCGACAAGTACCCGGGCGTCCGCATCGGCTTCTTGGAGGCGGGCGCGGCCTGGCTGCTGACCTGCATGGAGCGCTTCAACGGCTCGTGGGCGTCGCACGTCCAGTACGACCCGCGCGGGCGCTTCCTGCAACTGCGCGACGGCGAGCGCGTCTCCGACTACGTCTGCCGCCACATCGACGAGGACCGCATCTTCGTCGGCGTGGAGGGGGACGAACTGGCGCTGCCGGAGGCCGTCCGCTTGACGGGGAACAAGCCCTACCTCTTCTCGTCCGACTATCCGCACGAGGTGGACGCGAACACGTGCAAGGAGGAGTTGGACGAACTGCGGGAGAACGCGGATATGTCGTCCGACGACAAAGAGGCGATTATGTTCCGCAACGCCGCCCGCTTCTACCGGCTAGCCGCGAACTGAGCCGCTCCGCCGCGGCAAAGCGGCGCTGCGGTCTCGTGATCTAAGGAGAGAGAAGCTATGACGACGGAAAACATCGAGCGCGTCGTGGACGGGGACGGCCACTTGGTCGAGGACCACGCGGCGATCTGGGAGCGGATGCCGGAGATCTACCGCGACCGCAGTTTCGTGACGACGCGGGGCCCGTTCCCGCCGAACGACCACCTGCACGCGGCCAACCGCCACTTCCTGCCGGAGGGCGCGTTCGCCCGCGTCGGCCGGGAGGGGTGGATCGACTTCCTGCAGGACGTCGGCGTGGACAAGACGGTGCTCTACACGTCGAACGGGCTCGCCTTCGGGCGGGTGGTCAGCCGCGACTGGGCCATCGAACTCGCCCGCGCCTACAACAACTGGGTGCATGACGAGTACGTGAGCCGGGACAGCCGCTTCCAGGCGATGGGGCTCGTTCCCCTGCAGGAGCCGGCGGAGGCCGTCATCGAACTGCGGCGGCTCGTCAAGGAGTTGGGCTTCACGGGGGCGATGCTGCCCGGGACGGGCGCGCTGCAACTGCAGAACCACCTCGGCGACCCCAAGTACTGGCCGATCTACGAGGAGGCCGACCGGCTCGGCTGCGCGATCGGGATTCACGGCGGCGTCCACGACCACATGGGGCTGGACGATATGAGCCCCTACGCGCCGGTCAACGCGCTCGGCCATCCGTTCGGGCAGATGGTGAACTTCGCGGGCATCGTCTTCAACGGCGTGCTCGACCGCTACCCGAACGCGCGGTTCGGCTTCCTCGAGGCGGGCGCCGCGTGGTTCGTCGGCTGCCTCGAACGCTTCCAGCGCTCGTGGGACAGCCATATCCAGTACGACCCGAATGAGCGGTTCATGCAGTTGCGGAACGGGGAGTCCGTGACGGACTACATCCTCAGGCACGTGGACGAGGGGCGGGTGTACGTCGGCGTCGAGGGGGACGAACTCACGCTGCCGTTCGCGGTCAAGGTGGCGGGCGCCAAGCCGTTCATCTTCTCGTCGGACTTCCCTCACGAGGTGAATCACGAGACGTGCAAGGAGGAGATCGCCGAGTTGCGGGAGAACCCGTCGCTGACGGCCGCGGACAAGTCGGCGATCCTGCACGCGAACTCGGAGCGCTTCTACCGGCTGAATTAAGGGGGCGACCCCGTACGCCGCTGCGCGGCGCAACCCTCACCCGCCGCTGCGCGGCTGCCCTCTCCCAGAAGGAGAGGGCGGATTCGGCGCTTGCGCGGCGCATGGATTCCCGCCTACGCGGGCAGGCAACCCTCACCCGCCGCTTCGCGGCTGCCCTCTCCCTGAGGAGACCTTTGCATAACTCCTCGACATCGCGCACAATTGGCCGCAACACACCCCAACGCCAGGAGATTGCTATGCATCGCAAGACCAGCGAACCCTCCTTCATCGACGTCCTCGTCCCCGACCACATCGGACGCAACGACCAACTCGACCGCATCGACGAGATGATCGATTGGCCCAAAGTCGCCAAGCAGGTCAGCGGCCTCTACGCATCCACTGAAGGCCGCCCCGCCTACCCGCCCCTCACGATGGTGAAAATCATCATCCTCCAACAGTGGTATGACGCCTCGGACGTCGCGATAGAGGAGGCGGTGACCGACCGGCTGTCGTTCCGCCGGTTCGCGGGGCTCACGCTCCAGGACGCGGTTCCCGACCACTCGACGATCAGCCGCTTTCGGAAAGCGGTCGCGGAGCGGGGGCTCGCGCGTCGGCTGTTCGAGGAGGTGGGCCGCCAGTTGGAGAAGAAGGGGCTGCTGGTGAAGAAGGGAACGCTGATCGACGCGTCGGTGATCGAGGCGCAGGCGCGTCGCCCCGGGTCGGAGGCGGGCGCGGGGAGCAAGACGGACCCTGACGCCGCGTGGACGCGGAAGGGGAAGAAGTCGCGCTTCGGCTACAAACTGCACATCGGGATGGACGGCGTCTCCGGGCTGGTTCGCGGAGTGGAGTTGACGCCTGCGAACGTGGCGGACACGGACGTCGCTGACGCGCTGATCATGGGGGACGAGAAGGCGGTGTACGCGGACAAGGCGTATGAGTCGAAGGAGCGTCGGAAGCGGTTACGCGCGCGCGGCATCAATGACCGGATCATGCATCGGTCGCATAAGAACCAGGCGGAGTTGCCGTATTGGCAGCGGAGGCGGAACGCGCTGGTTTCGAAGGTTCGGGCGCCTGTCGAAGGGGTGTTTGGGACGCTGAAGCGGAGTTACGGGTACTGGCGGACGCGGTACGTGGGGCTGGAGAAGAACGTTGCGGAGGCGATGTTCAAGGTTATGGCGTACAACTTGCGGCGCGCGGACGGGTTGTGCGAGGCGCGGGGCGCCGCGATTGCGTAGGGGGTAGTGCGTCCGTTTGGGGTAAGAGGCCCTGCGGAGCCCCGAAAACGGGGCGAGCAGGGAGGGATGAGGGCGGCCTATGGGGGGCTAGACGGGGCGAAATGGCCATCGGAGCGGCGCGGAACTGCCCAATCGCGCGAAACGCTCAGTTATGCAAAGGTCTCCAGAAGGAGAGGGCGGATTCGGCGCTTGCGCGCCGGGCCCCCTACGCCGCGAACAACTCCTCGAGCGTCCAGCGCTTGCGGATGATCTCCGTTTCGTGGAGATAGCCCACGACAGCCTCGACCGACGCGCCGTGAACGTCGAGCCCCTGCGCTCGAGGGAAGAGGCCGAGCCGACGCAAGTCGCCGACGCGCAAGCCCTGATGGACGGCGTCGTCCGGCTCCTCCGCCATATAGACGGCGGTCGCCTCGTCCATCGCGTCGCGGACGGCGGCGGCGAGGCCTGGATGGTCGGACGCGGACTCCTCGCGCATTACGAGGAGCGTGTTGATGGGGAAGACGCCCGTTTCGGCGTGATAGCGCTCCAGAAGCGGGTAGGGGTCGTCCACGAGCGGGCGCGCGCCCTCCGGCGGGGCGGCGGCGCCTCCCGCGACGACGAGCGCGTCCAAATCGCCCGCGGCGAGGCGTGCGTCGAGGTCGGTCATCCGCTCGCGGCGGAACCGCGCGGGCTTGGGATAGGGAACGTCGCGCAGCGAGTCGTTTTCGCCCTCGACCCACGTAATGCCGTCGGCGGGAACGCCGTACTGATGGGCGAGGATCCCGCGCAGCCAGACGGCGGGATTCGAGGCGAACCCGAGCGGAACGCCGACGCGCTTGCCCGCGAGGTCGCCCGGCTCTTCGATGCCCGCGTCGTTCCTAACGGTGACGCCGGTGAGCGGGAAGAAGAGGTTGGGGAAGACGGGCAGGCCGACGAGCCGGACGCCGTTGTCCTTCGCGACGATGAAGTTGCCGATGGTGAGTTCGCCGACGTCGTAGGGGCGCGTGGTCACCATCGCCGGGAAGATCGGCGCGGGCGCCGGCCCCGCGTCCACGATCTCCGCGTCCGGCCATTGGACGGGAACGCGCCCGCTCAGCAGATGGCGCGTGATGAGGCGATTGCCGACCGCGATGGAGACGCCCATGCTACGGGTTGATCGTCGTCGCCGAGGAGAACGCGGCGCTGCGCCCGCTCTCCACGTCGTAGCGATGGCGCTGGACGTCGTTCAAGTCCATGCTCGTGATGCGGGCGTAGACCGTCTCCTCGTCCGTCGAGCCTTGCACGCTGTGGATCTCGCCCGGCAGGAAGTAGTCCACGTCGCCCGGCCCCTGCAGGATCTCCTGCGTCTTCTCGAACGAGGGCAACTCCGAGCGGTCGCCGCCGTAGCGGTAGGCGTAGCGCGTCTGGGCGTTCGCGCCGCGCTTCACGCCGTAGACGACCCAGCAGACGCCGTGGTCGTGGGGCGCAGGGCGCTTGATCTGCTGCGGGGGCTGCCGGTACGCGAGCACGACGAAGCCGGGGCCGGGGTGGCCATGCTCGGCGTCGCGGTAGATCTCGAACGTCCCCTCGCCGTCGCCGAACTTGGGGCTGTTCTCCGGCCAGCCGCTTGCGAACGCGCGGCGCAGCAACCCCGCGACGGCGTGCGCCTGATGCATGGGGTCGCGGTTGGCCGCGAACGCCTCGCGCGCGTCCGCGATGAACTCCTGCTCCGTATACGTCGCCGCTTCCGTCGTCATGCGCGCCTCCTTCGCCTTGCGCCTGCGTAGCGCCGCTAGTCCTCCCACGCCTCGGGATCCTTGAGGTGAATGTGGACGACAACGCGCTCGACTTCGATGTTCGGCTGGTCTTTCAGCATGCCGTGCACCACGCGCCCCACCCATTTCCCGACCGAGCCGGGCTTGCCCTCGTCGGGGAGCGGGCCGGAGATGCCGATCGTCAGCGGCCGATTTTCATCGGGCGCGTCCGCTACCGCCTCCGACGGCTGCCTTTTCTCGAGGATTGCGGCGGCGCCGTGCTGCTCTTCCATCGCTCGTCCTCCCTGAATACGGCGGGAGACGGAGTAAGCCGCGCCCGCTTCGCCAATTCTATAACAACTCGCGCCCAATTGCCTCCCGGAGCCAGGTACAGCCAGCGCGGCTTGCTCGGCCCAGGCGCATGCGCCGATATGCGGACTACTCCAAGCCACGCCCCGCTTTGCGCGAACACTTGCAAGTACAGGCTCTCGGATTTCGTCGAGCGGGCGGGCGCGGGAACGAACAGTCCCGTCTCAGACAAGGCGCGCGCCGTCCGCGCCGCCAAGTCCTCTATCTCATCGTCGCCTTCCATACGGTTGGACTCCGCCTCCGCCACGTCGCGCTAGGCCGCATCGTCATAGGAGAAGCATACCATTAGAAGGCGCTTGCATGACTCCAGCCCCCTACCCTACCCGCCCGTGATAACCTTGCGCTGCGCCGCATTGGGGCAATTCCCGCACGGAGGACGATAGACGCAATGGCCGCTCCGCTCGTTGATTCGACGCCCGCGTTCGTGGAGGACGCCTACCGCAAGATGGAGCGCAGGCTGCCGGTCGCGCGCGACCGGCTCGCCCGCCCCCTGACCTACGCCGAGAAAGTCCTGCTTGGGCATCTCGACGACCCGGCGGAGGCGGAACTGCTGCCCGGCGAGAGTTACCTCAACCTGCGCCCCGACCGCGTCGGGCTGCAGGACGTTACGGGGCAGATGGCGATCCTGCAGTTTATGCAGGCGGGCAAGCCGGCGGCGGCGGTTCCGACCACCGTCCACTGCGACCACCTCATCACGGCGTTCGAGGGCGCGCAGGCCGACACGCGGCTCGCCCAATCCGAAAGCAGCGAGGTCTACGAGTTCCTGCGGTCGTCCGCCTCCAAGTACGGGCTCGGCTTCTGGGGGCCGGGCTCCGGCATCATCCATCAGGTGATACTGGAGAACTACGCCTTCCCCGGGCTGATGATCATCGGAACGGACTCGCATACGCCGAACGCGGGCGGGCTGGGCGCGTTCGCGTCGGGCGTCGGCGGCGCGGACGCGGTGGACGTGATGGCGGGCTTCCCGTGGGAGGTGCTGTATCCGCGGCTGATCGGCGTTCGCCTCACGGGCGCGCTCAGCGGCTGGACGGCGCCGAAGGACGTGATCCTGAAACTCGCGGGGATCCTCACCGTCTCCGGCGGCACGAACGCCGTGGTGGAGTACTTCGGGCCGGGGACGGCGTCCATCAGCGCGACGGGGAAGGCGACGATCTGCAATATGGGCGCGGAACTCGGCGCGACGACCTCCATCTTTCCCTACGACGCCCGCGCCGCGACCTACCTGCGCGCGACGGGGCGCCCGGAACTCGCCGATCTCGCCGACAGATGCGCTCATCTGCTCGCGGCGGACCCGGAGGTCGAGGCGGACGCGGAGCGCTACTTCGACCGCGTGATCGAGATTGACCTCTCAACGCTCGAGCCGCACATCGTGGGGCCGCACACGCCAGACCTCGCTCGACCCATCTCCGAACTCGCGGACGCGGCGGCGAAGGAGAACTACCCGGACAAACTCTCCGCGACGCTGATCGGCTCCTGCACGAACTCGTCCTACGAGGACGTGTCGAGGGCGGCGAGCGTCGCGCGGCAGGCGGCGGCGCATGGCGTGACGGCGGCGGTCGACTTCCTCGTCACTCCGGGCTCGGAGGCGGTCAACGCAACGATCAAGCGCGACGGGCAAATGGCCGACCTCGAGGCCTTCGGCGCGAGCGTGATGGCCAACGCCTGCGGGCCCTGCATCGGCCAGTGGAAGCGCCCCGCCGTTCAGCAGGGCGACGTCAACGCCATCGTCACCTCGTTCAACCGCAACTTCCCCGCGCGCAACGACGCGAATCCCTCCACGATGAACTTCATCGCCAGCCCGGAGATCGTGACGGCGTTCGCCGTCGCCGGGCGGCTGTCGTTCAATCCGCTGACGGATACGCTGACGGGCGCCGACGGGCAGCCGTTCCGGCTCGATCCCCCCGGCGAGGCGCCGGAGGTTCCGGCGGACGGCTTCACGGGACGCGGCTTCGGCTACGAGCCGCCCGCCGATGACGGCGGCGCCGTCGTCGTCAGCGTCGACCCTGCGTCCGCGCGCCTGCAGACGCTCTCGCCGTTCCCCAAGTGGGACGGCGCGGATTTCGACCGCTTGCAGATCCTCGTGAAGGCGGAGGGCAAGTGCACGACCGATCACATCTCGCCGGCGGGGCCGTGGCTGCGCTTCCGCGGGCATCTCGACCGCCTGAGCGACAACGCTTTTCTGGGGGCGGTCAACGCCTTCACGGGCGAGCGCGGGGAGGGGCTGAATCAGATCACGGGCGAGCGCGCGGCGTTCCCCAAAGTCGCGCGCGACTACAAGGAGCGGGGCGTCGGATGGGCGGCGGTCGGCGATTTCAACTACGGCGAGGGCAGTTCGCGGGAGCACGCCGCGATGTCGCCGCGCCTGCTCGGCTGCAAGGCGGTGATCGTCCGCAGTTTCGCCCGCATCCACGAGACGAACCTCAAGAAGCAGGGCATCCTCCCGCTGACGTTCCGCGACCCGGACGACTACGACAAGATTCTGGAAGCGGACGTGATCAGCGTCGCGGGGCTGTCGGATCTGCGCCCGGGGGAGCCTGTGCGGGCGGTGATCCATCACTTCGAGGGGGGGAACGAGGAGATCGAGCTCGCGCACACGATGAGCGAGGAGCAGATCGAGTGGTTCCGCGCGGGCGCGGCGCTTAACATTTTGGGGAGGTAGCGGGGAGGAGGAGGTTCGGCGCCGGAGCCTATGGGGTTGATGAACCCGACGCTCCAGGCGATACGCGAGTCTGGGGGGAGCGCATCCATAAACGAGATCACCGAACGGGTGATTCGTAATCTCGGCATATCCGACGACGACGCCAACGAGCCTCACGGCAACGGGACTCAGACCGAACTCGAGTATCGGTTGGCCTGGGCGAGGACGGACCTCAAGAAGTACGGGTTGGTCGACAACTCCTCACACGGGATTTGGGCATTGACTCCCGACGGGCAGAAGGCCGGTGAGATAGACCCTCAGGTGGTGTGGCGAGCCAACAGGGAAGAGGAGCGGTCTAGCAAGGCGGCGGGAAGCGGGGGTTCGCCGTCGGGCGGAACGGATAACCCGGCGGACATCAGCGAAGAAGCCGCAACTTGGCAAGAGCGCCTCTTGGACACGCTCATGGGAATGGATCCGAGTGCTTTCGAACGCTTGTGCCAGCGCATGCTGCGGGAGTCGGGATTCATCGAGGTGGAAGTCACTGGGCGGTCGGGGGACGAAGGAATCGATGGGCACGGCATCATCCGCATGGGCGGGCTCATCAGTTTTCCCGTGCTCTTTCAGTGCAAACGCTACCGGGGCAATGTCGCGGCTGGCGTTGTTCGGGACTTCCGCGGCGCGATGGCGGGACGCAGCGACAAGGGGTTGCTGATAACCACCGGCGGTTTCACCCGGGACGCCAGAGCAGAGGCCATGCGGGACGGCACTCCTCCCATAGACCTCATCGACGGCTCCTTGCTCGCCGAGAAACTGAAGGAACTCGGCTTGGGAGTCAAGACCGAGATGGTGGAGCAGGTCACCGTGGACGCCGCCTTCTTCGAGGGCATCTGAACATCGGCAGCGCCGATGCCGCCCCATAGCGGAACCTACTGCGGCGGGGAAGCCGCTTGCCTCGCCTCGAGCCAGCGTTGGAGCGACTGCGGCCCCTCGCGGGACGGGCGGCCCGCCAACAAGCCCTCGACGCTCACGTCTTCGTCCAAGTCGGGCCAGTGGACGCCGAGCCCGTCGCCGATGAGCCTCCAGTTGCGCCGCTCGTCGGCGTCGGCATGCAGAAGCCGGGGGAACCACGCGAGAGGCGCGGCGATGACCCGCCCGTCGGCGAGAGTCGCCGTCAGCGACCCGTCGGCGATTTCGACGCCAACGGCGCGGGGCGCCTCTACGTCAACCGTCGAAACGACCATCCCAAGCCTCCACGAGCGCGTCCTCGTGATCGTCGATTATCCGCGCAATGCGGCGGATTTCCAAGTTGCTCATCCCGTCGCTGCTTTTGCAATCTGGTCGGAGCAAGCCAGAATTTGGCGACTCGGTCGTCTCGCTCCACATGCACGTGGCGCGGCTCATCGCGGTCGTTGGCGTAGAAGTAGAACCGGTACGGTCCATATCTGAGCGCGGTCGGCATAAGGTTCACCCGCCCTATTCTACACCGTAGCGGGAACCTACCTCTCCTTTACCTGGTTTCCCGCCTACGCGGTCAGGCCGGCAGGTTATGCAAAGGCTCGCCATGGAGGGGGCGCCGCGAAGGGGCCGCGGAGTTATTCCCCAATAGGGAACTCCGCGCTCCATACATCCCCTACCCCGCTGAGGTATTGCCCCGTCCGAATGGACTCGATGGGGTAATCCGGCAAGGTGACGCGGGCGAGGCACTTGCCGTCGAAATGCCCGCCTCGCAGAAAGAATTCGAAGCCAAGGTTGTCGAAGCCATGCCCGCGCCGCCCTCTCGGCAGGTCGTCTGCGCGCTCCGGCGCGACGTGCAGGAAAAAGCGCGTTTCCGTGTCCGCCGGGCTGCACGGCTGCTTCGCGTAGACCAGCGCGTCGCCGTCGAGATAGAGA
The DNA here is from genome assembly GCA_965242755.1 of Dehalococcoidia bacterium. Taxonomy (GTDB): domain Bacteria; phylum Chloroflexota; class Dehalococcoidia; order Lucifugimonadales; family Australimonadaceae; genus Bin16. The sequence goes on from OZ251500.1 coordinate 1,164,087, forward strand.
TCGAACGCAGCTCGCGCAAGCGGCTCGCCGGAGACGGCGCTCCGCCACCGCGCCCTCCATGCGTCAGGATTTAGCGCGACGGTCGACTCCCACAACGTCGCGTTGGAGGTGGTTCTGCCCACCGGCGCCCATTGCTCGATGCGGACGGCGCCGACCGGGTAGGAAGGGAGAGGAACGGAGGCGACGCATTTGCCGTCGAAAACCGCGCCGTAGCCCGGAAAGCGGAAACTGCGGTCTTCGTACCCGAAACGCGCCCAACTGCCGGGCAGGTCGGACTCGTCATCCGGGACGATCCATATCCGGAAGCGGCTATCCACAGCGTCATTCTCGCTGCAAGGCTCCTTGACGAAGACGAGCGCGTCCCCCAAGCGGTGAATGTCGAAATCGGCGCGGATGAGCGGCTCGCTCGCCTTGGATGCGGCGTAGGCTGCCCGCAGGTCGGCTTTGCGCTCAATGGTCAAGATCGTATTGCCGTAGACTTTCAGCCTGTGGATCGCGAGGTCGGAGCGTTCGCCGACGCCAGTCCGGATCGTGAAAGCGTCCAAGCGGGGAGTCCATGACAGGCGCTCTCGGGACGCATCCTGCAGAATTCGCGTGTTTGCTCTGAGCAGGTGCTCGGCGACGGAATCCGGCGCGTTCGCATCCAGATCCGAAGACGGATGCTCATTGAGAAGCCGTTCAAGCGCTTGCCGCGTCGGATGCCCCCAGTAATCCATCATGTACTGCGTCCGCAGACGCTCCGGTGCTGCGCGGTCTACGAGAGCGTTGAAAAACACTTGCTGGTTCGGATGGAGCAGCGCCATTGAAATGAGCGTCGCGGCCAATCCCGCGCCTGCGGCTCCGTAGGCAGCCGCTCGCAGACGCGCCCGCTTCAGCAACGAGGCGAGCCAACCCAGTCCATACGCGGCGAGCAGTGAAAACGGCGCCCACAGAAAGTAGACCTGCCGCCATTCGGTGGTGAGGTTGGCGTCCAACAGAACTACGGCAAGCGCCGGCAAGGCGAAGCAACCAAACGTCAGCGCCCAAAAGCGCAAGCGCGTGTTCCGGAACGCCCGGCGCCGCGCCCTCGCTCCATTGACGACGACCGCTGCCGAGCCGGCCAGCCCCAGCGGCAACGCGAACAGCGGCGCCGTGATGGCGAACCAAACCGGAAGATACTCCGCCGGGAAGTCCACGCTCGAGTAAAACTCCCCCTTGAAGAGCCCAACGGGGCGGGACGGATGATCGGAAGAGGTTGCCCACCAGTCGGCCGCCCATCCCACCGGATCGCTCCATGAATAGGGCAGCGAGACAGAGGTTGCGAGCGCCGCCGCAAGTGTGAAAGATCCCGTTGAGAGGAGAACGCGCTTGCGCTCCGCCCCGTTCGACGCGAAAGCGAAATCGAGAGCCCGCATCGCGGGGGCCGCCGCGAGCAAGACTACGCCCATGATGCGGAGATTCATCAGAGCTCCGACCGCCGCGCCCAGAAGAACGAACGCGGCGACGCTGTCCCGCTTGAACGCCCGGTGCGCGAGGAAGAGCGCAATCATAAAGAGCGCAAGGAACGGAATATCTTTGCTGTTGAAGAACGCATGCGCGTGCAAACGCGGATGCAGCAGAAAGATCAGCATCGCCAGGAGCGCGAGAATTTCGCCGCCGAACAGCCGTCGCGCGAGGAAGTACGCGAAAAGCCCGCCGGTCAGAAAGAAGAGATGAATGATCAAATGGCGCAAAATATAGACCGCGCGACGATCGCTCTCCAGCCCGAAGGCGCGCTCGACGAAGAGAAGAGGCAGTTCGAATGCGACCCCGTAGAATCTGTCACTGCCATAGGGCAGCGCGTCAAAATCTCCGCCGACGTACTCAAGGTTCATCGTGGCGATCTCTCTCTGCCGCATCTCGTCAAAAGATGCCCCGTAGTCGTCGAGAATGGTGAGACCAACGACCAGGAGAGCGGCTAGCGCCAAGAGCGCGCCCCAATGAGGCGCGAGCGCGCACGCCGCGGCCAGCCGCAAGCGGCCCGGCGAAGAGGCCAATCGGAGCGGCGCGGAGCGTGTGGGCGTCATGATGCTTCCTTCGGGAACGCAGTGAAGAATACTACGCCTGTCCCCAGCCTGGACGCGCCGCCTTGCCCTCGCAGTGCACCCCGCCATCCCTCCTACCCCGCCGCCCGCCCGCCCCGCAGACGCAGCGACGGGGCGACGGCGAGCGCGCTGAGAGCCGCCCCTACCCAAAAGAAGAGGCGGATCGCCGCGAACGACGCGCCGGATATGCCCGCTTCGTAGGCGGCGACGCGCTCCGCGAACGCATGCGCGCTTTCGCCGGGCAATTGGATCGGCGCAGGGAGCGCCGCCGCGAGCGATTGGAAGTGGTCCACGCCCGCCGCCGCCATGCCCGCGAGGCCAAGCGTCATGCCCAACGTCCGCGCCGCCGTGATCCACGCCGCCGCCGTCGCGCGGTACTCCTCGCGGGCCGCGTCCACCGCGGCTGCGGTGAACGGCGCGATCAGCAATCCGAAGCCGAAGCCGCCCAGCGCCAAGTGCAGCGTGATGCGCGGCTCATCTATCGCCTCGTCCCAAGTCGTCAGCAGCAGGAAACACGCGGCGGCGAGCGCGAGACCCGCTATCGCCGGGGGGCGGACGCCGATCCGCGCCGCCGCCCAGCCGCCGATCAGCGCGCTGACGGGAATCGCGCCGGTGAATCGCATCAGCCGCAGCCCGCCCTCGAACGCGCTCTCGCCCAGCACGGCGATGGTCATCAGCGGAATCGCGGCGAGAACGAGGACGAGCGCCGCGCCCGCGAGCGTCTGCGCGCTCATCGCGGCGGCGAATCCCCGCGCCCGGAACAGCGCCGCGCCGACGACCGGCGCCGCCGTCCGCCGCTCGACGAAAACGAGCGCGCCAAGCGCGGCGCATCCGCCCGCGATGAGGACGTAAGGCATCGGCGAGCCGCCGCCGAAAAGCGAACGCTGCGCGAGCCCCGCCGTGAGCAGCGACAGCCCCGCCGCAAGCAGCGCGCCGCCCGCAATGTCCAATCGTCCGCCGGAGCGCCCCGCCTCCCGCGCGCCGATCAGCCCGAAGGCGAGCAGCGCGGCGATGGGGAGATTGCTCCAGAAGATCCAGCGCCAGCCGAGCCATTCGGCGATCGCGCCGCCGTAGAGCGGCCCCATCACGCCGCCGGCCTCCGCCGCCGCGCCGACGACGCCGAAAATGAGCGCTCGCCTGCCTTGCAGCAGCCCCTCGCTTGCGAGCGCGAGCGCCGCCGGAATGAGCGCGCCGCCGCCAACCGCTTGCGCCGCCCGCGCCGCGATGAGCCAGCCGAGCCCGTCGGCGAGCGCGACCGCGGCGGAGCCCGCCCCGAACAACGCAAGCGCCCCGTAGTAGAGGCGGCGGTAGCCGTAGACGTCGCCCGCCCGCCCCAGCAGCGGCATCGCCGCCGTGAAACCCAGCAGATACGCCGTCACGACCCACGCCATATCGTTCAGGCGGCCGATGCTGACGCCGACGTCGGCCATCATCGCCGGGAGCGCGGTGATGACCGACGTTTGGTCGAGCGACGCGAGGAAGACGCCGGCGCACAGAACGGCGAGCGTGAAGGCGGGAGGCGGACGGCGCGGCGGGCGCGCGGACACGGCGCAGCGCCGCCTAGACCGGCGGCTCGACGTCGACCGGCTCGTCGAAGCGCGAGAGTTCCAGCGTCCGCGTGATGTCCGGCGGATCGTTGGGGAAGAGAACGCCGGTGACCTCGACCTTCCGGATGAGGAAGTCCTCGCGGCCGGCCCAGAGCGCGACTTGCAGCGTTCCGCCCGCCGGCGCGCTGGGGACGAAGCCGCGCAGCACCTCCGCGTCCGCCGCGCCGGTTAGCCGGAGCGTATCCGCGCCGCCAACGGAGCCGCCGTCCGCGAGTTCGACGCTCCGCATCGAGTCGACCGCGTCGGCGACGCTCCCGGCGACGTTGGAGAAGTCGATGCCGAGCGTTCCAGCGGGGAGCGTTTGCCATTGCCCGCTGACGCCGTCGCGGAGGTAGACCTGCTCGCCGACGCGGACGACGTCGAACGTCAGCGTCGCGTTGCGGAAGAGCGCGGCGACGGCTTGCGCGGTGAATTTCGCGCGGTCGGGAAACGCCGCGTCGCCTTCGGCTTCCGTGAGCGCGGCGAACCCCATATCGGTGCTCGCGCCGTCCGCATGCGTCACGCGGAAGTGGGCGGACTCGAGGCCGCGCAGCGCGTCGGCGGCCCTATCGCGCGCCTCCTCCGGCGTAACGGAGGGCGTCGGCGCGGGCTGGGCGCCGCAAGCCGCGGCGAACAGCGCAACGGCGCCCGCGCAAACCAGCGCCGCGAGAGGCTTCCTATGCGTCATCCGAGCGCTCCGCATAACGGCGATATGTTACGCGACGGCGCGGAGGGGGGCCGCCCTCACCCTGGCCTCTCCCGGAGGAGAGGGAATCAGACATACCCTAGGTCCCGCCCTGCCCGCGTAGGCGAGAATCCAGTCGGCGCGGTAGCGCCGCCCCTCTCCTACCAGATCCGCGTCATTCCCGCGAAAGCGGGAACCTACTGGGGCAAATCAGGGCCGCCGCCCTACCCTACTCACGCCGCGCGCCGCGCCGCCGCATCCGCTTCGCGCCGCAACGCGCAAATCTTGTCGGCGATCTCTCCGACGCGGTTCAATACCGCATCCAAGTCGCCGGACAGGTCGAGTTCGGCGACATCCAGCGTCTTGTTGGCGTTGCGGACGCGGTATTCGCCACGGGGCGCGTCGCGCTCGGCTTCGTCGTCTTTTGCGTAGATCAGCAGGCCGCCCGGCAAGTCGAGCGCCGTCGCGTAGGCGAGCATCTGATAGAGGTCGGCGTTGGGGACGCGCGCGTCTTTCGGAATGCGCTTGTACTTCGCGTCGCCGACGAATACGCAGCGCTTGCCCTCCCACCACGAGAGGTCGGGATAGAGCGCGATTCTCTTCCCTTCGGCAAGATGCCCTGCGCGCGCCTTGTCTGACCGGAACTTATCAGCCGACAGACCCAACTTCTCACGGAGCGCGGCGGTCAGGAACTCTTGGAAGACGTCGTTCATATTCATTAGGAACCCGGACGCGCGGAACTCGCCGCGCTTCGCCTCGAATCGGTCTTGGCGCAGGATGAGCCGCGACAGCGCGACGGCGCGCTCGTAATGCCGGTTCAGCCGGTCGAACTTGATCTCCGGCACGGCGTTGGGCGGATAGTCGCAAAGCGACACGCCGTCGAACAGCGCGTCGATGCGCCCCAACCGGCGGCGCGTCTCCTTCGACGGCGCCGCGTCGCGCAGCCCGGCGCGGCGCAGCCGGCGGTTTGCCGCCTTCACGAGGCGATTCGGCAGCACGTCGTCCGTGAACTCGTCGTAGCGAACCTCGACTGGCAGCGGCAGGCCGAACCTGCGGCGGATCTGCTCGTCGAAGCGAATGCGCCCGCGCACCGTCTGCAGCGCCTCTTCGCGCTCGACGTAGCCATGCAGCAGGCCGCGCGCGAACGCTTTCTCGGCGGCGTCGGCGAACATTGCGGCGATGATGTCCGGCAGCGCCCATTCCTGCGGGAAGTCGAAATCGCTCCCTTGAAACCGAACCTCGCTTATGGCGTAGCACGCGAGCGAGATGAGTTGCCCGATCTCGATCTTGGGGCGGATGAGCACGGAGAGGCCGCCGACCTCGACGGCGCCGACAATCGAGGTGGGTCGGAGTTTGTAGGAGTCTCCGCCGTTATGCTCTATCGTGAGGCCGAGGTCGTTTTTGGCCTGCGCTAGTGCCCTCCGTTCGTCCTCGGAGAGGCGCGTCACGTGCGGCTGGTACTCCATCAGGCTAATCTCATGCATACAACGCTTCTCCCAGTAGGTTCCCGCTTTCGCGGGAATGACGAGGCGCTGGGGATGGAGGGAGCGGCGCTGCGCGCCGCCTGGATTCCCGCTTACGCGGCCATGGCGGTTGCCGCGCAAGGTTGCGCGGCCTGCCGAATTCCTATCCCCGCGCATTTATTGGACGCCCTCTAAGCATCTCTCCTGCCCTCCCGCCGTAGGGAGAGAACCAGGCAGTTCCGCGCATCCCCGCGTAAGCGCCACTCCCGCCCCTCCTTCTGGAGACCTCCGCATAACCTATCGTCATTCCCGCGTAGGCGGGAATCCAGACGCGGCGCGAAAGCGCCGCTCCTTCCTACCCAAGCGCCCCGTCATTCCCGCGAAAGCGGGAACCTACTGGGATGCCGCCGCCTCTTCCTCGACTCCGCCATCCGACGAGCCCTCGTCCGACGGCTCATCCGTCGCCGGGGGCGCATCCCCGCTTCGCCGCGCCCACAGGGCGTCGAACCTCTTGAGGCGTTCGCTGCGGGCGTCGTCCCTTTCGTCCTGCAGGCGCTCCTCGATGTAGGGGCGGATGGCGTGTTTCCAGACGCGCCTCGCCATGTCCTCGTCGAGGTCAGGGTTCATGAAGTAACTCGGCCCGATGGCGGCCTCGTGGTCGCCCAACTCCTTGTTGGCCTCGTTAACGAAGGAGGCGACCCACTCCATATCCTGCAGGTCGTTCCCCTCCAAGAAGCGGGCGAGCAACCCCCTCACGGGCGGCTCGTCCGGATGGAACTCGACGAAATAGAACCGGCGGCGCAGCGCCAAGTCCACGCGCGCGATGGAGCGGTCGGCGGTGTTCATCGTGCCGATGATGTACAGGTTGTCCGGCAGCGAGAACGGCTTATCGGAGTACTGCAGGCGCATCCGCTGCTCCTCGCGGTACTCCAGCAGGAAGTAGAGTTCCCCGAACACTTTGGCGAGGTTGCCCCGGTTGATCTCGTCTATGATCAGGAAGTGGTCGGCGTCGTCCTCCTCTTTGGCGCGCTTCGCGGCCTCCACCAACGGCCCATCCGCAATCCGAAACCCCGCCCGGTCGCCGTCGAGCGTTGGGCGGTAGCCCTGAACGAAGTCCTCGTAGGCATAGGACGGATGGAACTGCACGAGCGTCACGCGGTCCGGGTCGCCCGCGAGATGCTCGGCCAACGCTTTGGCGACGTAGGTCTTGCCCGTGCCGGGCGGGCCGTAGAAGATGACTTGAGGCTTTTCCCTCAACAACCCTTCGACCTCCTCGAGGAAGTCGGACGGAAGGAAGAGGCTGTCGGCAAGGGCTTCTAGGGTGGGCGGGGGCGGTGGATGGGGCTCCCCGGTTTCCCCATCAGGGGCGTCGTCGTCTACCCTGTCCCTGCCTTTGACGATTACCCAAGCGATGGATTGGGCGTCAAGGCGGTGCCTCAAGTCAAGGCCACGCGCACTCGCTTCCTCTATGAACTTGTTGAGGAAGCCAAGCGCATGCTTATACAACGCCGCCTCGTCCGCGCCCTTCGGAGGCGGTTCGTATCCAGTGAGCCTGTACGCCTCGTCAAAGATGCTCACTTGGAAGGGCGGGCACTGCTCAGCGTCCACCCCCATCAGGAGGCCGGAGATGAGATTCAGCCGGGTTCCCACGCCGCTCTTCACCTCGCGAGGGAATCCGTTGCTGAACATGCGGATCTGATCAACAAGGTCGTCAAGGTCGTCAGGCCCGTCTTCTGCCCAGATCTCGCTGAGAGCGGCAAGGGCATCGTCGGGGCGCTGGATGCACCAAGTGCGGAAGTCGTAGATCACTCCCCACCTGATGAAATTGCAGCCAAGCGCCGCATGCAACTGTTTTTGCCAGCCGTCAGCCCTGTCTAACGACGCTAGACGAGCAGCCTGGACTCGGTCCCCGATGTCGAGTTTGTAGTTGACCTCTTCCTCGTCAAGCCGCCCGGAACCGACATAAGCCTGAGCCCGCGCGATGAAGTTGTCCCACAGCGGGTTGCCCTCGTCCATTGAGGACATTTGCTCTTCTATGTACCGGTCGAAGGCGGCGGCATGCAGCTTGGGCCTATGGACGGTGCGTCGGTTAATTTCAAAACCGAGGCTGCTCCGGGGGATGTTGGTGCGATGCCACTTGACCGAGCGGCAGTGTGGGAAGAGGCGGGACTCGACGAACTCATACGGCCCTGTCACTTCGCCTATGTGAAAGGCGCCTCTCGTCTGCAAGGGAACCAACAGGCAATCCCCGACCTGGATGTTGTCCCGGAACTCCACGAGTTGCCGGGTGGCGTCGTCAGGATCGGTGTCGTAGCCGCGAGCTCTGACGACACGCTCACGAACCACGTCCTTCGCCAAGAGGCTAATGTCGCCCAGCTTCGCCCCGCCGAAGCCGATGCCGACGAAGCCATCGCGTTCGACGATGTCCTGTATGGGCTCTCCCGCCCAAACTACCCAGTTGGTCATTCCTCATGCCTCCGTCGCCGGACGGCGTTGCGGGCGATTTGCGGGGCATCTTACCACAGCCGCCCGCGTTTGTCAATTGGGCTGCAGCCGATGGGCGGGGCGCGCGTTGGTTTTCCGGGTGGGGTGGGCGTCGCGCGCCTCTTCCCCATCCGCGAGAATCTATGCTAGAATACATTGACCGTGAGTAACCGGGCTTTCGGCCTATCGCATTCTACAAGGAGGCTGCTATGACGCATAAAGTAAGAGAGGCCATTCGTTTGATTGAGCGGGACGGCTGGAGATTGGTGCGCGTGCGCGGGAGTCATCGGCAGTTCAAGCATCCGACGAAACGCGGGAGAGTAACCATATCTGGTCGGCCTGGGGAGGATGTGGCGCCGGGCACATGGCTGAGCATCCTGCGACAGGCGGGGCTTCGGGAGGAGCGATGAAACTGACGTACGCCGTCGTCTGCGAGCGGACGGCGAACAACTACTCCGCCTACCTGCCCGATCTGCCGGGCTGCGTTGCCGCGGGCGCGACTTGGGACGATGTCCGGGAGAACCTTCGCGAGGCGGTTGCCTTCCATATCGAAGGGCTGCAAGAGGACGGCGAGCCTATCCCTGAGCCGCGCCTGTCCGCTCGGCAAGCGTTGGAGCGCCACGCGGGCGCATTGGCCGAAGCCGGCATCGCGGCGCCGCAGCCGGAAGCGCAAGCGTCGCTCGTGGAGGTGGAGGTCGGCAGTCCCGGCGCCGCCCTCGCAAGCGCCGCGCTGAGGGCGTGACGGGGGGCTCACGGCCCCAGTAGGTTCCCGCCTACGCGGGAATGACGTGGCGGCAGGGATGGCTTGGGACGAGGCGCGGGGCGCCCCGTCGTGGCGCTATCGCGCCGACTGGATTCCCGCCTACGCGGGAATGACGGGACCGGGCTGGTTCCCTCTCCCGCTGGAGACCTTTGCATAACTCAGGCACTCCAGTAGGTTCCCGCTTTAGTGGGCAGGGCGAGGGCGCTACGTAGGAGAGGAGCGGAGCTATGCGCCGACTGGATTCCCGCCTACGCGGGAATGACGGCAGGATTGATTCCCTCTCCTTCTGGGAGAGGGCTAGGGTGAGGGCGGCGCCCCCCCTACAGCGCGAAGGCGTTCAGCAGCGCGTCGTTGGACTTGGGCGTCACTCGCTCGCGGACGGCGGCGATGCGGCGGTCGAGCGACGGGCGCTCCGCGTTCTCGTAGACGACGCCGAGCGGCACGCCTCCCTGCTCGATCACGCCTAGCGCCGCGCTCCGACTCGTCGCGTCGTGGTCGGCGGGCAAGTCCCACGCCGTCCCCTCGATCCCCTTCGCCTTGTCGCCTTTGAGGATCGCGTAGTTGTCGTTGTAGGTGGTGCAGGGCGAGGCGACGTGGACGATGGAGAAGCCGTCGTGCTCCATGCCGCGCTTGATGAGGCCGGCGAGGTCGCGGGGCTTGGAGGAGTAGCCGGAGGCGATGTAGGTGACGCCGAGCGTGAGGTAGAGTTCGAGCGGGTTGAGGGACGCCTCCAACTTGCCGTAGGGCGTCGAACTAGTGATGGTTTCCTCGATGGTTGTGGGGGAGGATTGGCCTTTGGTGAGGCCGTAGACGCCGTTGTCCATCACGACGGCGCAGACGTTGAGGTTGCGGGCGGCTTGGGGCGCGATGTGCTCCATGCCGATGCTGAGGAAGTCGCCGTCGCCCGCGACGACGAGGACGTTGAGGTCTTCGCGCGCCATTTTCACGCCGAGCGCGATGGGCAGCGAGCGCCCGTGAATCCCGTGGAACCCGTAGGGCTGCTCGCCCTCCAGGAGGTGGACGAGGTTGCCGGAGCAGCCGATGCCGGCGACGACGACGTTGTGGCTCATCGGGATTTCGCGCTCGATGTTCCAGTCGCGCATCGCCAACTCGACGGCGCGGCGAACGCCGAAGTCGCCGCACCCGGGGCACCAGTTGAAGTCGTACTCGGGGTTCTTCTTGTCGGCCATGCGAGGGCCTCCTTTACGTCAATTCGACGGCGCGGCGGACGCCGAAGTCGCCGCATCCGGGGCGCCGGTTGAAGCCGCGCGTTGGGTTCTTCTTGTCGGCCATGTGAGGGGCCTCCTTACGTCAACTCGACGGCGCGCCGGACGCCGAAGTCGCAGAGTCCGGGGCGCCGGTTGAAGCCGCGCGTTGGGTTCTTCATGTCGGTTATGCGAACGCCGCCTGCCGCGCTCCGGCTCCGGCCAGGCGCGCCGCGATCCGTTCGCTCAGTTCGGAGGGCTTGAAGGGCAGCCCCGTGTACTGCGTGACGGCCTCCGCCCGAACGCCCTGCGCGCGCAGCAGCCCGGCCAGTTGGCCCTGGTAGTTCAACTCCGGGACGATCACGAGGTCTTTCGCGCGCAACTCGTCAAGCATCGCGGGGGGCATGGGATTGAGGAACATCGTGTAGAGCCAGGCGACGTTCTCGCCCTGCTCGCGGAGGCGGTCGTAAGCCTCGCGGGCGGAGCCTTTGGAGCCGCCCCAGGGGAGGATGGCGACGGGCGCCGCCGCGTTCTCGCTCTCGTAGTCGCCGTCCTCCAGGAGGCGGAGTTTGCCGAAGCGTCGCTCCGTCAGGTGGACGTGATGCTTGGCGAGGTGCGTCGTGTCGCCGTAGGCGTCGTGCTCGGAGCCGTTGGCGACGTAGGCGCCGGCGCCGCCGGGGACGGGGAAGGGCGAGACGTCGCCGGATTCGTAGCGGAGGTAGCCGTTGTCGCCGCGGTAGACGTCGCGGGTTTCGACGGGCGTCGCGTCGAGGTCGGGGCGCGGAATGTTCTGCGCGCGCTCGGCGAGGGAGTGCTCGCTGAGCACGATGACGGGGCCCTGGTAGCGCTCCGCCCAGTTGAAAGCGTGGACGGCCGCGTAGAAGCACTCCTCGACCGTGCCGGCGGCGATGACGGGCAGCGAGGAGTCGCCGTGCGCCGGGCTAATCGCCGCCAGGAGGTCGGACTGCTCCGTCTTAGTGGGCAGGCCGGTCGCCGGGCCGCCGCGCTGCACGTCCACGACCACGCAGGGAATCTCGGCCATCCACGCGAGGCCGATGCCTTCGCCCATCAGCGTGAAACCGGGGCCGGAGGTGGCGGTCATCGCCTTCTTGCCCGCGAATCCCGCGCCGACGATGCCGGTGACCGCCTCAATCTCCGAACTCGCCTGATAGGCGAACTTCCCGGGGCCAACGAGGTTGCGCTCCATATAGACGAGCACGGGCGTCGCGGGGGAGATGGGATAGCCGAAGTAGAAGTCGATCCCCGCGTGCATCGCGCCGACGGAGAGCGCCTCGTTGCCTTTGATGAAGACCTGGTCGTAGTCCGGCGGGTCGGGCTGCCCGAGGTCGCTGATCGCCTCCTCTTCGCCGAGGTGCGCCAGGCCGAGGTCGAGCGCCATGTGGTTCGCCGCGATCACCTTGTCGCGGCCTGCGAAGCGGTTGGCGACGAACTCCTTGAAGTAGGCCACCGGCATGTTGATCAGTTGGGAGAGGCCGCCCATCACGACCATATTGGCGGCGCGGGACTCGCCGGTCTGCTTGGCGAGTTCGTCGAAGGGGACGGAGATGCAGCGGTGGTCGTCGCGCGGGTCGGGCGTGACGGACGGGTCGAGGAGGATGACGCCGCCGCCGCGGACTTCGGAGCGGTGCTCGTTGTACGCCTCGTCGTTGAACGCGACGAGGATGTCGACGGAGTCGCCGGGGCTCTGGACGGGGGCGCGGGCGATGCGCGCTTGCGTCCAAGTGGGGCCTCCGAGGATCTGCGAGGGGAAGGTGGCGAACGTCAGGGCGTGGAAGCCGACGCCTGTGGCCGCGCGCGCGAGCATTTCGGCGGCGGTCACGACGCCCTGGCCTCCCTCGCCCGCGAATCGGACGACGATTTCGGTTTGGCTGGCCATCGCGCTCTATTGTCTCCTGCTAGCCCCCGCGCGCGCTTCACCGGGCGGGAATTGGAGTCTCAATCCCGCAAGATACGCGAAATGGGCGGCGGTTGTCAATTCGCGCCTTCGGCGCCCCTCGCGCCGCAAGATGAGCGGAAACCGCCTATCGCCGCCCCATTCCGCGCCGCTTTCGCGCGCCGCTGGCGGATTCCGCGCACGAATCGCGGCGCCTGGGGTAGGGGAGGGAACCTTTGGCGGCGGGCTTACCCCTCTCACCCCCGCCAAAGCGGGAACCCAACCCCATGACCGTCATTCCCGCGTAGGCGGGAACCAGCCGGCGCACAAGCGCCAAGACGGCGCCCCGCGCCCCGTCCCCATTGATGCCTAATACGCCATGTCATTCCCCCGTAGGCGGGAACCTACTAGGCTACTCCCCCCCCCGCGCGCCATCCGCCCCTTGCGCGTTGCGCCGCGCTGCCGTAGAGTAGGCGGCGCCCCAGCGGCGCAGGCCGCCCGACATAGGAGGATTCGCGACATGACGACCGCAACCGCCCCGGCCCCCGCGCAGACGCAGCAGTCCTACATCCGCGCGCCCCAGTTCTACGACCGCTGGATGGAGGCGCAAGGCATCCCGATCTACCGCGACTACTACATTGAGGACGGGCGGACGCTCGAACTCGGCTACTGGAAGGAGCGCGGCCACAACGCGGCGTTCCTCCAACTCGCGGGGCAGGAGGGCGTCTCGGAGGCGCGCATCACCGAGGTGCCCGCCGGCGGCTCCGTCCCCCCCTACAAGATGACGCTGGAGGACGTCGTCTACGTCCTCAGCGGGCGCGGCGTCGCCACCGTTTGGCAGGACGGCGGCGAGAAGCACTCCTTCGAGTGGACCGACCACGCGATGTTCCGCATCCCCGGCAACTACTGGGTCGAGTACGCCAGCATGTCGGGCGGCGAGCCCGCGCGCCTGCTCCACTACAATAACATGCCCATCGCGATGTCCGCCGCGAAGGACTCGAGCCTCTTCTTCAACACGCCCCTCCAGCCGCAAGAGGAGTTGCGCTCGTCCGACGACTTCTACTCGGACGCCGTCGTCGTGGACGACGACCCCTCCGGGCGCGGGATGGTGCGGCAGTACTGGGTCGGCAACTTCTTCCCCGATATGCGCGCTTGGGACCGGCTCGTGCCGTTCAAGGGGCGCGGCGCCGGCGGAACGACGGTCTTCGTCCAGTACCCCGGCTCCGAACTCACCGCCCATATGTCCGTCTTCCCCGCCAAGACCTACAAGAAGGGCCACCGGCACGGCCCCGCCTACGTCATCGTCATTCCCGCGGGCGAGGGCTTCTCCGTGATGTGGCCGGAGGGCAAGGAGAAGGTGTTCATCCCCTGGCATGAGGGCAGCATCTTCGTGCCGCCGAACCGCTGGTTCCACCAGCACTTCAACGTCGGCGAGCAGCCCGGACGCTACCTCGCCTTCCATCCGCTGCCGCAGTTCACCGGCTTTATGGGCGAGAAGGTCGACCGCTCCGGCGATCAGTACGAGTACCACCAGGAGGCCCCTGAAATCCGCGAGCGCTTCGAGGCCGAACTCGCCAAGCGCGGGCTCAGCAGCGAAATGCCCCCGGAGTGCTACGCCGACCCCAACTTCCGTTTCGAGAACGAGAAGGACTAGGCGCGGGTCGGATCGGGTTGGGGTTCGCGGCGGCGCATTGGGTTCCCGCCTACGCGGGAATGACGGGGCAACCCTCACCCGCCGCTACGCGGCTGCCCTCTCCCAGAAGAGACCTTTGCATAACTCCCCAACATCCCGCACAATTGACGCAACCCGCCCCAGCCGCTTTCGGAAGGCGGTCGCGGAGCGCGGGTTGGCGCGTCGGCTGTTCGAGGAGGTGAGCCGGCAGTTGGAGAAGAAGGGGTTGTTGGTGAAGAAGGGAACGCTGATCGACGCGTCGGTGATCGAGGCGCAAGCGCGGCGCCCGCAATCGGAGGCTGGCGGGCGGAGCAAGACGGACCCGGATGCCGCGTGGACGCGCAAGGGGAAGAAGTCGCGCTTCGGCTACAAACTGCATAGCGGGATGGACGGCGTCTCCGGGCTGATCCGCGGCGTAGAGTTGACGCCTGCGAACGTTGCGGACATGGACGTGGCCGACGCGCTGATCATGGGCGATGAGAAGGCGGTGTACGCGGACAAAGCGTATGAGTCGAAGGAGCGTCGGAAGCGGTTGCGGGAGCGCGGCATCAATGACCGGATCATGCATCGGTCGCATAAGAACCAGGAGGAGTTGCCGTATTGGCAGCGGAGGCGGAACGCCATGGCGTCGAAGGTCCGTGCGCCTGTCGAGGGGGTGTTTGGGACATTGAAGAGGAGCTACGGCTACTGGCGGACGCGGTACGTGGGGTTGGAGAAGAACGTTGCGGAGGCGATGTTCAAGGTGCTGGCGTACAACTTGCGGAGGGCGGACGGGTTGTGCGCGGCGCGCGCAGGAGCGATTGCCTAGGGGATAGTGCGTCCGTTTGGGGTAAGAGGCCCTGCGGAGCCCCGAAAACGGGGCGAGCAGGGAGGGATGGGGGCGGCCTATGGGGGGTTAGGTGGGGCGAATTGGACATCGGAGCGGCGCGGAACTGCCCAATCGCGCGAAACGATGGGTTATGCAAAGGTCTCTTCTGGGAGAGGGCCCGGGCGCGCGGGTTGCCCCCCGCGTAGCCGCGAACCCACCCCGCCGCGGAGCGCCAATCCCCCCCTCTCCTTCTGGGAGAGGGGCCGGGGGTGAGGGTTGCCCCCCGCGTAGGCGGGAATCCAGGCGGCGCGGAGCGCCGCTCCTCTCCTACGTAAGCGCCCCCGTCATTCCCGCGAAAGCGGGAACCTACTGGGGCAGAGGAGTTATGCAAAGGTCTCTTCTGGGAGAGGGGCCGGGCGCGCGGGTTGCGCGGTTAGCCCAGCGACCAGATGCGGAGGCCGTCGTAGCGGGTCATGGCGCCTTCCCGCTGGTTGCCGGTGTACGTTCCGGTGCCGAGCCATATCTCGCCGCTCGGCGGGTCGCCGCTTAGGTCGAGTTCCGCGACGAATTCGCCGTTGACGTAGAGGACTCCGGCTCCGCCCGCCGCGAGGATCAGGACTCTGTTGCGTCCGCCTTCCGCTTTGTTCAAGGCCGCCATGCCCTCGCGCCGCTCGTCGGACTCGGCGCCTCCTCCGTCGCGGCGGACGTGCTCCCACATGCCCATGTTGCTGAGCACGACCGCATGGAAGACGTTGCTATGATCGGGGTCGCTTCTGAAGCCGACGCCGTAGTCCCATCCGCCGGCGTCGTCGGGCGCGTAGGGGTTGGCGAACGTCGCTTCCGCGATGAAGTCCCGGCCAGATGCGCCGGTCGACCGCAGGGCGGTGTACGCGCTGTCCGTATGGGCGATTTCGCCGGACGCCTCAATGTCTTCGACGAGGCGGATCTCGCGGACCTCGAATTCGCTGTAATCAGGCTTTAGGCCGGCGAGCGCGGGGTCGCTTGGGATGTATCTGCCCGCGACGGCGACGTTGCCCATGGGATTCCCTTCGCTCAGGTCGAGCGTCGCGGTGAGTTCGTCGTTGACGAAGAACCAGCCGCGGTCGCCGAACGCGACGACTCGGAGGGCGTTGGCCTCGCCTGCGCCGACGCGGAGCGCGGGAGCGGGGCCGGCGGCGAGCGTTCGCGCCTCGAGACCCTCCGCGCGGACGTGGAACCACTCGGCGCCGCTCGTTACGAAAACCCCTTGGAATCCGTAGATGTCCGCGCTGCGGATGAGCAGGCCGTGATTCCAAACCCCTTCGTCCGGCGGGAACGGGTTTCGCAGCGTCGCGGCCGCGCTGAAGTCGGCGAGGTCGACGTCCGCGCTGAACACGCCGAGGGAGCCTTCGGCGTTGCCGCCGATGGAAGGCGGGGCAAGTTGCGCGGCGGGCGTGGCGGGAGCCGGCGTCTCGGTCGGCTGCGCGAACGCGCCGGACAGCAGCGTCGGCAGCGCGTTGGCGACCGTTTGCGAGCACACGGCGAAGCCCGCGCCCTCGACCCGCTCCCCGCGCGAGTCCTCTCTCACCACGAACGAGTTGACGCCGACGACCAGGCCGTCCAGCCCCACGAGGGGGCCGCCGCTGTTGCCGCTGTTCATCGGCGCGTCGGTTCGGAGAATCCACCGGCGGTTTTGCTCGTCGAACTCCTTGCCGGACACGACTCCTCGCGTGATGACGGGCTGCTCCCTGTCCGGTGGATAGCCCAGCGTGAAGACGTCCGCGCCCTGTCCCGGGTGCGAGTCTCGGAATTCGGCGGCTTGGAAGTCGGAGGAGCAGCAGATGGAGAGGGCGGCGATGTCCTGCGCTTTGTCGTAGCCGCGCAGCCTCGCGTCGTAGACGCCGCCGTCGGTGATGCGGACGCGGATGGAGCCCTTCGCGCCCGCGACGACGTGGTAGTTGGTGACGACGACTGCCTCGCGTCCGGCGGTCACCTGCGCGATGACGCCGGAGCCCGCCGCGTCGGGCGTAGTGACCTTCACGACGCTAGGGCGCAAACGGGCGACGAGTTCGACGAGGCTGCCCTGCGGGTCGACGGTGGGGACGGAGGGCTCGGTCTGGCTTGCGATGGGCGTCGCGCCCGGATGGAGCGCGTCCGGCGCGGGGGTTGCGGCGGCGGGGGACGCGGGCGCGATGGCGGTCGCCGTGGCGGCGACGGCGGCGTCTATGCGCGCCTGCTCCGCCTCGCGCGCGGTCGCCGTGGCCTGCACGGACGCGGCCACGGTGGCCTCGATGTCGGGCGCGGGGCTCTGGCTGCAGGCGAGGGCGAGCGCGGCGGCAAGCAGCGCCGCCGCCACTGCGAGCGCATATTTGCCTATTGGCGCATGGTCTTCCCTCCTGCGCGGAGGGCGGCGTCCGAGACGCCGCAAGCGAGTGAGTCGCATATCAATGCTCAATGATAACACAAACTGAGCGAACGCGCATAGTCAAGCGCTTGGCGGGCTGCCGCTTTCGCGGGAATGGCGGGGGCCCAGTAGGTTCCCGCTTTCGCGGGAATGACGTGGCGGCGTGGTGGATTTGGGGACGGGGCGCATTGCGCCCCGTCCGCCCGACCCTTACCCGCCGCTTCGCGGCGTCCTCTCCCAGAAGAGACCTTTGCAAAGGTCTCTTCTGGGAGAGGGAATTGGAACAGGCCGCATAGCCCCCCTCTCCCTCCGGAGACCTTTGCATAACCTACCGCCCTGACCGCGTAGGCGGGAATCCAGGCGGCGCGGAGCGCCGCTCCTCTCCTACGTAAGCGCCACGTCATTCCCGCGAAAGCGGGAACCTACTGGACGCAGGGAGTTATGCAAAGGTCTCCTCCGGGAGAGGAGCCGGGGGTGAGGGTTGTTCCCCGCGCGGGAAGGATTAGGTTCCCGCTTTCGCGGGGAGGGCGGGGCGCCTGGGATTATAGGGAGACGGGGCGTAATGCGCCCCGTCCGCCGACCCTCACCCGCCGCTGCGCGGCGTCCTCTCTCAGAGGGAGAGGGGTAAATCTCGCCCCTCCCCCCCTCTCCCAGGAGAGACCTTTGCATAACCTGCCGCCATGCCCGCGTAGGCGGGAATCCAAGCGGCGCGGAGCGCCGCTCCTCTCCTACCCAGGCGCCCCGTCATTCCCGCGAAAGCGGGAACCTACTGGATGCCGGAAGTTATGCAAAGGTCTCCCGCCGGGAGAGGGGCCGGGCGCCGCCCGTAGCGTATCCTCTAGGCTATGACGACGCGCGACGACCCCCTCCGCATCGGCGAATTCTCGTTCGCCTCGCGCCTGTTCGCAGGAACGGGGCGCCACCGCAGCGACGCCGAACTCACCGCCTCCCTCGAAGCGTCCGGCGCCGAGGTCGTCACCGTCGCCATCCGCAGGCTGAATCTCGACAATCCCGCCGAGCCGACGATCCTTGACGCGGTCGACCCCGACCGCTACTCGATTCTCCCCAACACCGCCAGTTGCGCGACCGCCGAGGACGCGCTGATGACCGCGCGGCTCGCCCGCTCGCTAGGCCTGCCCAACTGGGTGAAACTCGAGGTCATTCCCGACCCGAAGTACCTGCTGCCCGACCCCGTCGGCACGCTGGAGGCCGCCAAAGCGCTCGTCGCCGACGGCTTCGCCGTTCTCCCCTACATCCACGCCGACCCCGTGCTGGCCAAGCGCCTCGAGGAGGCCGGATGCGCCGCCGTGATGCCGCTCGGTTCCGCCATCGGCTCCGGGCAGGGCATCCACACGGCCGAGGAAATATCCATTATCATTGAGCAGGCCAACGTTCCCGTCATCGTGGACGCGGGGCTCGCCGTTCCGTCTCATGCGGCGCAGGCGATGGAGATGGGCGCGGACGCCGCGCTCGTCAACACCGCCATCGCCCGGGCGGGGAACCCCGCGCTAATGGCCGAGGCGTTCCGGCGCGGGGTCGAGGCCGGACGCATGGCGTTTCTCGCGGGGCGCATCGAGGCGCGGCGCTATGCCCAGCCAAGCAGCCCGCTCGAAGGCGTCGTCCGCTCGACCTAATCCGCGATACGAGGCCAAATCCCGCTGTGAACGCTCCCGCTCTTCCCTCGCTCCCGTCCCCCATCGTCGCGCTCGTAACGAGCAGAGCCCTCGCGGGCGGCGAGGACGCCCTCGTCGAAGCCGTCGCGCAGGCCGTCGCCAACGGCGTCAACCTCGTCCAGATGCGCGAGAAAGACCTGCCGGACGCCGCGCAACTCGCGCTCGCCCAACGCCTCCGCGATGCGGCGGGCGGCGGCGCGCTGCTCTTCGTCAACGACAGCCTCAGCGTCGCGGAGGCGAGCGGCGCCGACGGCGTTCACCTCGGCGAGCGCTCGCGCACGGTCGCGTCGGCGCGGGCGGCGGCGGCGCGACCGCTCCTGATCGGACGCTCCGCGCACGACGCGGACGGGGCGCGGGACGCGGCGGCGCAAGGCGCGTCGCTCATCGTCGCCGGCGCGGTCCATCCGTCGCCCACGCACCCTGGGCAAACGCCGGCGGGAGTCGGGCTCGTCAGCGCTTGCGCCGACGCCGTCGCCATTCCGGTCGTCGCCATCGGCGGGATCGCGCCGGGCAACGCGGGGGCCGTTATGCGAGCGGGCGCGGGCGGCGTCGCCGTCATCAGCGCCATTCTCGGCGCGCCCGACCCGGGAGAGGCGGCGGCGGAACTCGCAGCCGCCGTCCGCAGTGCGTAGCGTCGGCCTCCCTACGAATCGGCCCCGGCGCGGCGGCGGGAAACGGCGGAATGAAGAGCGGCGCGATGAAACTCACAATCAACGGCGAGGCGCGCGAATTGCCCGGCCCCGTGACCATCGCGCAATACCTCGAAACGATGGGGCTCGCGGGGCGGTACGTCGCGGTGGCGCGCAACGGCGACGTGCTCGACCGCGCCGCCTTCCCCCGCGTAACGCTGCAGGACGGCGACCGCATCGAGATCGTCCGCCCCGTCGGCGGAGGGTAGGCGCCGCGCCCGCGCGCTCGTTCAGACCCCTGTCCAGCCTAACCGGGCGCCTCGAGGCGAACATAAAGTGGGGCTAGGCGCCGCGCCGCGCGCTCCGGTAATGTGCGCGGAACTCGATTGCGAAGGAGAGGCGTATGGACGCGGCGGCGTTGTTCGAGAAAACGATGGACTGGCTCCGCGACTCTTACGAAGAGCATCGCTTCTTCGTGGAGCGCGACATCGTTTGGACGGCGCAGTTGCGCCTCCTGCAGGAAGCGGAGCGCGCCAAACTCCCCTGCCGCATCCTCAACGACTACACGCTGTTCGAGAAAACCCGCCCCGACCTCGCGATCCTCAACGGCGGCGCCGTCGAGGTGGCCGCCGAGTTCAAGTACGAGCCTTCGCGCGCCCGAAGAGGCGAGTTCGGCGACGGCAAGTTTCCCGTCGTGGATTGGCGCGCCGTTGAGAAGGACGCTCAGCGCGTCCACGACTACGTCGCGCAAGGGAGAGCGAAGACCGCTTACGCGGTTCTCATAGACGAGAGCGGACATTTCCGCAATCGCGTCCCCCACCCCGGCAGCGAATGGCGCGACTGGGGCAACGGCGTATGGGCGCTGTGGACGAAGGCGGGCGCGGGCGCGGCGTACAAGGCGCCTCCGGCGGGCGGCGCTCCCGATGCGCTCAGCAGCGGGGAGCCTCGCCATGTCGCGGCGCCCGGCGATTGGGTTCCGCTGCCGCATCTGAACGTGAATTTGCCCGCATACGCGCCTCCTCCCTCACGCCTTCGCTTCCCCGATAACAGCGAGCGGCCGGTGAACGCATGGAAAGACTTGCTGTTCGGGGTTGCGGAGTGGCTTGTCGCAACACGCAAGATTGCGAACGGGAGCATAGCCAGCGGGATTAAGAGAGACATCATCAACACGACCGGGGTTCACCCAAGCGGCAAGAACTTCGACGAGGAGAAGAAGATCGTCGGGACGGAATTCTTCGTTGAAACGATGGTCGACAAGACGCAGGCCAAGTCCTACGCCATCAAACTCCTCAGGCACTGCGAGGTAGACCCCGGCAGCGTGTTCGTGCTGCGTTAGGTAGGCTAGGATAGGCAGGCGCTAGGCAAAGCGGCCTCCGCTCCGGTAATCTACGGAGCGCCCAATTGCGAAGGAGAAGCGTATGGACGCGGCGGCGTTGTTCGAAGACACGATGGACAAGGCGCTTCCGGCAGGCAACGCTCCTTTGCCTGCGGAGATAGCGGAAGAGGGGCGGCCGCTACCGGAATGGGATATGTCCGACGTGCCTCCCCGTGCGCGCTTGAGCAAGACGCTTGTGTTCCCTGACGGAGACAGCGCGCCTCTGGTAACGCAGGGCGATTTGCTGGTGGAGACGACGCGCTGGCTGTGGTCGAAAGGTCATCTCACCTACGGCAAGCTGCCTGTTCCCTCGGGGCCGATCAGGTACATCGTCAACACTGCCCCGCTCCACTCGAACGGGGGGAAATTCGACGCACCGAAAGAGATCGAGGGGACGACGTTGGTCGTCGAATCGTTCACCACCGACCGCAAAGAGGCGGTGCGGTTCACCGCCAAACTCTTCGAGCATTGCAGGGTAGACCCTAGCAGCGTGCTCGTGCGGTAGGCGGGCTAGGGTACGGAGCGTCCGCTTACGGGACAATCCCCTCGACCGCGAACCGCATGTCCTCCGGCGGCGACGATTGCCCCTGTTCGTCATTTCCCCAGCACACCGGGCTGCCGTCGGAGCGCAAGGCGCAGGCGTGGGAGAAACCACTGCTGACAGCCGCAAACCGCTCATTGGACGGCGGCGATGCCGCCAGACTTTCGCTAGCGCCCAAGCCCCAGCACGCTGCGCTGCCCGAAGCCCGCAAGGCGCAAGTGTGAAGCCCTCCGCTGCTGATGGATAAGAACCGGTCGCCCGTCGGCGGCGAGTGCCTAAGCACATCAGACCCCCAACAAACCGCGCTTCCGTTGGCGCGCAAAGCGCAAGTGTGGACGATCCCGCTGCTTATGGACGCGAACTGGTCTCCATCCGGCGGCGACGCTTGCCCGAATTCGTCGCTCCCCCAGCAAACGGGGCTGCCGTCATACCGCAGAGCGCACGTATACATCCCTCCGCTGCTTATGGACGCGAACTGTTGGTTGGGCGGCGACGATTGCCCGTCTTCGTTGGCGCCCCAGCAAACCGGGCCGCCGTCTGATCGCAGGGCGCAAGTGTGGGAGAAACCGCTGCTGACAGACGCGAACTTTTCATCAGGCACCGAGGCTTGCCGGTGTTCGTCGTCTCCCCAACAGACAGGGCTTCCGTCTGACCGCAGCGCGCAGGAATGCTCTCCTCCGCTGCTGATTGATGCGAACTTTTCATCAGGCGGCGATGCGCGCCCATGTCCATCACTCCCCCAGCAGACAGGGCTGCCATCGGTTAGGAGCGCGCACGTATGAGCGCCGCCGGCGCTGAGGAAGGTTGCTTGATCGGGATCGACGATTGGCGTGGGGGTGGGAGTAGGCGTCGGAGTGGGAGCGGGAGTCGGAGTCGGCCTTGGCGTCCAAGTAGGGGCGGGAGTCCACGTCGGCATCGGCGTCCACGTAGCCGCAAGCGTGGGGGTCGGCGCGGGAGTCGGGAGAGGCGTGGGCGTTGGGCTGGCGCAAGCGGCGGCGAGCAATGCGGCGGCCGCGAGCAGCAGCGCGGCGCAGGCGTAAGTCTGCAACAAGAACCCCCTTGAGGCGCGGGTTAGGTACTTGCGACAGTCCGCCCGGTGGTGAGCCAGCAAGGGGGCGTTCGGCCCCGCCCGCGCTGGGGATGGCTCACCTTGCCCAGAGAGGCAAATCAACGGACTGTCGCAGTAGGCAGTATAGCAGGCGCTGCGCGGGACGCGGCGGCGCAAGGCGCGTCGCTCATCGTCGCCGGCGCGGTCCATCCGTCGCTCATGCATCCCGGGCAGGCGCCGCGCCGTCCGCGGGGCGTAGCGTCGGCCTCCCTACGAATCCGCTCCGGCGCGGCGGGCGGCTTCCTCAAGGGCGCGGCGCGCGATGACGCGCGTCAGATGCTCGCGGTACTCCTCGGAGCCGTGGACGTCCTCAATAAATTCCATCCCCCGCGTCGCGCGCCCCGCCGCCTCGGCGACGGCGGATTGGGACGGCTTCCGCCCGATCAGCGCGCGCTCGGTCGTTCGCGCCCGGACGGGACGCGGCCCCGCGCCGGTGACCGCGACGCGCGCATAGGAGCAGACGCCTCGGCGGTCGAGCGCGAGCGCGGCGGCGACGCCGACGATGGCGAAGCGCGACGCTTTGTTGGCGAACTTGAGGTACGCCGCGCCCAGGCGGGGCGGCTGCTTGGGAATGAGGATTTCGGTCAGGATCTCCGTCGGCGCGAGGGCGGTTTCGTAGGCGTCGAGGAAGAATCGCGCCGCGGGAATCAGCCGCGGCCTCGCGCCGCCCGTCGCGCGCAAACTCGCGTCAAGCGCGAGGAGGGCGGCGGGCGCGTCGGCGGCGGGGTCGGCGTGCGCGGCGCTTCCGCCCAGCGTGCCGCGGTTCCGCACTTGGATGTCGCCGACCTGCGCGACCGTCTCGATGAGCAGGGGCGCGGCGGCGCGGACGCTCCGCGACGTTTCGATGCCGCGGTACGCGACGCCCGCGCCGATGGCGATGCCGCCGTCGTCCGTTCGGCGGACGCCGCTCAGTTCGCGGAGTTTGCCGACGTCGACGAGGTGCTCGGGCTGGGCGAGGCGGAGTTTCATCGCGGGAACGAGGCTCATTCCGCCGGCGACGACGCGCGCCTCGCCCTCATGCGTTCGCAGGAGGCGGAGCGCCTCGCGGAGCGATTGCGGGGCGTGGTAGGCGAACGGGGCGGGGATCACGGCGCCCCCCGCAGTTTGCGCGCCGCGTTCAGGGCGGACGCGACGATGTTCTGGTAGCCGGTGCAGCGGCACATATTGCCGCCGAGCGCCGCGCGGACCTCGTGGTCGGTCGGATCGGGGTTGCGGCGGAGAAATTCGTGGAGCGTCATCACCATGCCGGGCGTGCAGAATCCGCACTGCAGGCCGTGCTCCTCGTGGAACGCCTGCTGGATGGGATGGAGCGGGCCGTCGGGCTTGGCGAGCCCCTCGATGGTCGTGACTTTCGCGCCTTCGGCTTGGGCGGCGAACATCGCGCAGGATTTGACCGCCGCGCCGTTCAGCAGCACGGTGCAGGCGCCGCACTGGCTCGTGTCGCAGCCGACGTGCGTTCCGGTGAGGCGCAACTTTTCGCGCAGGAGATCGACGAGCAAGTCGCGGTCTTCGACCTCCGCCGTCCGCCTGCGCCCGTTGACCGTGAGCGTCACCTTTCGCGTTGGCGTTCGCGTAACCATCGTAGCCCTCGTCTTTTTGGAGACCCTTGCGTAACTCGCATTGTAGCAGGGCGCGGGCGCGCTTGAGAGGGTGTTCAACTAAGCCCAGCTAGGTTCCTGCCCTCGCGGTCAGGGGGTTCCAGTAGGTTCCCGCTTTCGCGGGAATGACGTGGCGCCGTGGGGTCGTCGGGGACGGGGCGCGTTGCGCCCCGTCTTGCGCTGGGAAAGGGTTCGTTGTCATGGCTCACCAGCCTACGAGGATGGGGGACGAGGCGGCGCGGCCCTCACCCTGGCCCTCTCCCAGAGGGAGAGGGTATTTGTCGGTCGGCGGGGCATCGCTGTTGGACGGCGCAAGGGCCGGTCCCGCCCTCTCCATGCTAGGGAGAGGGCGCCGCGAAGCGGCGGGTGAGGGTTGCCAGTGGCGCGGGTCGCCGGCGCCATCGGCGCCGGTGGCGCCGCCCTCACCCTGGCCCTCTCCCAGAGGGAGAGGGTAATTTTCGCTGTCGCCCGGCGGATTCGGGGCGGCGTCGCCGCCGTGGGCGGCGCCCTCACCCCGGGCCCCTCTCCCAGATCGAGACCTTTGCATAACTCCCCGACATCGCGCACAATTGGCCGCTAACCCGCCCCAACGCGAGGAGACGAACCAATGCACCGCAAGACCAGCGAACCCTCCTTCATCGACGTCCTCGTCCCCGACCACATCGGACGCAACGACCAACTCGACCGCATCGACGAGATGATCGATTGGCCCAAAGTCGCCAAGCAGGTCAGCGGCCTCTACGCATCCACTGAAGGCCGCCCCGCCTACCCGCCCCTCACGATGGTGAAAATCATCATCCTCCAACAGTGGTATGACGCCTCGGACGTCGCGATAGAGGAGGCGGTGACCGACCGGCTGTCGTTCCGCCGGTTCGCGGGGCTCACGCTCCAGGACGCGGTTCCCGACCACTCGACGATCAGCCGCTTTCGGAAGGCGGTCGCGGAGCGGGGGCTCGCGCAGCGGCTGTTCGAGGAGGTGGGCCGCCAGTTGGAGAAGAAGGGGCTGCTGGTGAAGAAGGGAACGCTGATCGACGCGTCGGCGCTAGAGGCGCAAGCGCGGCACCCCGGGTCGGAGGCGGGCGCGCGGAGCAAGACGGACCCTGACGCCGCGTGGACGCGGAAGGGGAAGAAGTCGCGCTTCGGCTACAAACTGCACATCGGGATGGACGGCGTCTCCGGGCTGGTTCGCGGAGTGGAGTTGACGCCTGCGAACGTGGCGGACACGGACGTCGCTGACGCGCTGATCATGGGGGACGAGAAGGCGGTGTACGCGGACAAGGCGTATGAGTCGAAGGAGCGTCGGAAGCGGTTACGCGCGTGCGGCATCAATGACCGGATCATGCATCGGTCGCATAAGAACCAGGCGGAGTTGCCGTATTGGCAGCGGAGGCGGAACGCGCTGGTTTCGAAGGTTCGGGCGCCTGTCGAAGGGGTGTTTGGGACGCTGAAGCGGAGTTACGGGTACTGGCGGACGCGGTACGTGGGGCTGGAGAAGAACGTTGCGGAGGCGATGTTCAAGGTTATGGCGTACAACTTGCGGCGCGCGGACGGGTTGTGCGAGGCGCGGGGCGCCGCGATTGCGTAGGGGGTAGTGCGTCCGTTTGGGGTAAGAGGCCCTGCGGAGCCCCGAAAACGGGGCGAGCAGGGAGGGATGAGGGCGGCCTATGG
The DNA here is from genome assembly GCA_965242755.1 of Dehalococcoidia bacterium. Taxonomy (GTDB): domain Bacteria; phylum Chloroflexota; class Dehalococcoidia; order Lucifugimonadales; family Australimonadaceae; genus Bin16. The sequence goes on from OZ251500.1 coordinate 1,189,685, forward strand.
GGGGCTAGACGGGGCGAAATGGCCATCGGAGCGGCGCGGAACTGCCCAATCGCGCGAAACGATCAGTTATGCAAAGGTCTCCAGAGGGAGAGGGTAATTTTCGCTATCGTCCGGCGGATACGGATCGCCGCTGCCCACACCGGGGGCATCATCGTCACGTGTTGGGGGAGGGAGGGGGATGCCGGCGGGGTCGCGGGGGCGGAGGAAGGGTTCGTTTCCCGTCCAGATTTGGAGGGACGGGGGGCGCATGAAGGCCAAGGCTAGGGCGTCGGCGCGGTCGGGGGACGGGATGCCGCGTTTGCGGGTTTCGCGCTTGCTCTCCAACTTGACTTGGCCGGAACTGGAGACGTCGTAGCGGAGGGAGAGGAGTTGCGCGGCTAGCGTTTCGTCGTTGGGGAGGGCGATGAGGCGGTCGTTCATTAGGCGGCGGAGTTCCCAGAAGATCTCGGAGCGGAGGTTGGCGAACCTTGCCGGATGGGGCGCGCGCCTGCCAAATTGCACGCCGTAGACGGGGGCGCCGGTTTCCTTGAGGCGGTCGCAGACGCCGCCGCCTACGCCGTTTTCGTCTACGAAGATCGCCTCGGCGTTGAGGTCGCCCGCCATCATCGTTGCTTCGCCGGCGACGCGCATCGTGTCCATTTCACGGCCTAGCGACTTCGTTGCGATGACGCGCTGGCCTTGTCTTGCGATGAGGACGGACTTGTCCTCGCCGAATCTTGCGACGTCGACGCCGATGTAGACGGGCTCGCGCGCGTCCTCCTCTGCGGACGGGGCGCCGTCGCCGGCGGGGGCGCTTTCGGCCATTGCGTCGTCAACGGCGGCGCGTCCGACTAGGGAGTCGTCTAGCGCGTCGGGGAAGACGGCGTTGACGGATGCGGCGAATTTGGGATGGTCGGCGCCCCAGTCGCGCTTGCGGTCGGCGATGTCGTCCGCGTCGATCAAGCCCGGAATTGGCGTCGCGCCGTCCATCAGGTTGGGGGTTTCCGACGCGGGGATGCGGAGGGTTTTGTAGTGGTCGGCCTTGCCGTGGTGGGAGTCGTAGAACTCGCCGCTCGTGGAGAAGGCGTTGCCGACGAGGATGGTTTTCTTCGCGTTCAAGCGGCGCGCGGCGTCAAAGTGGGACTCCTCGACGGCGTGGGCTTCGTCAACGATGAGCATGAGTTCGGGGGAATGGAAGCCGAGGATGTTCTCCGGCTTGTTCGTCGAGAAGGCGATGGCGAAGCGCTCCGGGGAGATTTCGTAGCGCGATTGGGTGAGTTTGCCGGAGAGTTCGACCGACGCTTGCTCGACGGCGGACGCCATTTCGGGCCAGAGGATGCGCTCGATTTGGCGCTGTGTTGGGGCGATGACGACGACTTTGGCGCGGGGGCGGGTCTCTACCCACCAGAGGATGAGGCGGGCGAGCGTCCAGTCTTTGCCGGAGGCGTTGCATCCGACGACGGAGACGCGGCGTTCGTTGGCGGCGAGGCGCATCATTTCGGTCTGCTTGGGGTATGGGGTTCCGGCGTTGGGGAGGGCATGGGCGACGAAGGCGACGGGGTCGTCGCGGAAGCGCGCGAAGGGGTTGCCCTCACCCTGGCCCTCTCCCGGAGGGAGAGGGTATTTTGGGCGGCGCGTGGCGGCGCGGCCTTTGGGAGGCTTGGCGCTGGGGGCGTCGTCGTGGCCTTTGGGAGGCTTGGCGGCGCGATGGAGGAGGTTGCGGAGTAGTCGCATAGTTGACAGTATCGCAAGGGGGTTGGGATTGCGACAAGGGGCAAATGTCACAATTTTGGGGCCCAGTAGGTTCCCGCTTTCGCGGGAATGACGTGGCCTCGTGGGATGGCTTGGGGACGGGGCTTGCGCCCCGTCGTGGCGCTTGCGCGCCGACTGGATTCCCGCCTACGCGGGAATGACGGGACCGGGGGGTTATCGCGTATGGATTGGGTTCCCGCTTTAGCGGTCAGGGCGTGGCGGCGGGGATGGCTTGGGGACGGGGCGCGTGGCGCCCCGTCTCATGGCGCTATCGCGCCGGCTGGATTCGCGGCTGCGCGGGAATGACGGAGCAGGGGGTAGGTTCCCGCTTCGCGGGAATGACGTGGCCTCGGGGATGGCTTGGGGACGGGGCGCGGGGCGCCCTGTCTCATGGCGCTTGCGCGGCGGGTGGGTTCGCGGCTGCGCGGGAATGACGTGAAGCCGGGGGGCATGGGGGGCGTGGCGCCAAGCATTACTTTCCAAACAGGTCGCGTCCTCTGCGGCGAGCCTCCGCCTGCGCTTCATCGGCGGCGGCGCCTTCTACGGAGTGGCTTTTCACTTCCATTTCCGAGTTGAGGTAATAGATGTCGCAACGCCATGCGCCGTTGCGGAGTTCATACGGACGGCTCAGCGACCAACCTGCCTCTGTGGACCGATCCACGGAGGCGGTGTTCCAAAGCCGTCTCACCAACTCGAAAGCCGGTCCTGCGAGCGGCCCGAACAAAGCCTCTGCGGACGGCGCGGAGATGGGCAATACCGCCAGCAGGGCAATCACGGTAACCGTCCACGCCGCTAGTTGGATGGTTACGAGGATCGCCCTCTGAAAGAAGCGTCTCACCGCTGGTAGAACTCCCTGAGCGCGTTGACGGCGTCGCCAAGCAACCCGGTCACCCACGCGAAGAAGACCCCCAAGGCTATCCCCGCCCCGGCCGTCAGCAGGCCAAATGCCCGTTCGTTCATCACCTCATCTCCTGCGCTCTTCTCCAATGGCGACATTATACCGGCTCTGCGCCCCGGCGACCCGCGCGCGCCGCTTGGCGGCGCGACCCTCACCCGCCGCTGCGCGGCTGCCCTCTCCCAGAAGAGACCTTGGGGTTGGCGCATGGCGCGGCGGGCTAGTCTACGGGCTGCTGTCCGAATTCGCCCAGCGCGCCGCTAGCCCACCGCCGTGCCGGCGAGCGAACCGGCGAGCCAGGCGGGGAGCGCGCCGGGGCGCGTTCCGTTGATGATGCCGGCGCGCGCTCCCGCCCGCGCCGCCGCGAGGCACGCCTCGAGTTTCGGGATCATCCCGCCCTTGACGACGCCGGAGCGCAGCAAACTCTCCCCCGCGTCCAGCGGAACGCGCCTGATGACGCGCCCGTCCGCGTTCAGAACGCCGTCGACGTCGGTGAGGAAGACGAGGCGCTCCGCGCCGATCGCGGCGGCGAGCGTCCCCGCCGCCGAATCCGCGTTCGCGTTCAGCAGTTGCGCCGGGTCGTCCGCGCTCGCGGCGATAGGCGCGACGACGGGAACGCAGCCGGCGTCCGCCAGCGCCTCGATGACGCGAACGTCCGCCTCCAGCGCTCCGGCGACGAACCCGAGCGCCGGGTCCGTGATCGTTCCGCGCAGCAGGCCGCCGTCCGCGCCGGAGAGTCCGACGGCGTCCACGCCTGCGCTCCGCAGTTCCGCGACGAGCCGCTTGTTGATGAGGCCGGCGAGGACGGCGACGGCGATCTCGAGGCTTGGGGCGTCGGTTACGCGCAAGCCTCGCTCGAATTCGGCGCGGACGCCCAATTTCGCCATCCACGAGGTGATGGCCGGGCCGCCGCCATGCACGACGACGGGGCGCGCGCCCTCGCGCTGCAAGGCCGCGACGTCAGCGAACGAGGTGTCGTCCGCGCCGAGCGTGCTGCCGCCGATTTTGACGACGATGACGGGAGGTTTTTCTTCCATTAGAGACCTTGCGGAACTACCGGGGCCCAGTAGGTTCCCGCTTTCGCGGGAATGACGAGGCGCTTACGGGGGAGCGGAGCGGCGCTTCGCGCCGCTATGGATTCCCGCCTACGCGGGCAGGGCGGTTATTCATGTTCATGGATTCCCGCCTACGCGGGCAGGGCGGTTATTCATGTTCATGGATTCCCGCCTGCGCGGGCAGGGCGGTTATTCATGTTCATGGATTCCCGCCTACGCGGGCAGGCTGCTGCTTAGGTGGTGTAGGCGCTGTTGAATTGCACGTACTCCTCGGTGAGTTCGCAGCCCCAGGCCGTCGCCGCGTGGTCGCCTAGGCCGAGTTTCACCGTCAGCGCGACCTCGTCGCGGCTCATAATGGCGATGACGCTCTCGCGGTGGAACGGAATGGGGACGCCGGCCTCCATAATCGCCACGTCGTTGATGAAGAAACTGACCTTGCCCACGTCGAGTTCCGCGCCGCTGTAGCCGGCGGCGCAGACGACGCGCCCCCAGTTCGGGTCGTTGCCGTGGATCGCCGACTTCACGAGGGAGGACGCGGCGACGGCGCGGGCGGCGAGGCGCGCGTCGCTCCTACTGAGGGCGCCCTCGACGCGGACGGAGAAGATCTTGGCGGAGCCCTCCGCGTCGCGCACGAGTTCGCGGGAGAGATGCGAGCAGAGCGCGCGCAGGGCCGCGGCGAACGCATCCGCGTCCGGCGAGCCCTCGCGGATCGCCTCGTTCGCCGCCGCGCCGTTGGCGAGCAGCAGAACCATATCGTTCGTGCTCGTGTCCCCGTCTATCGTGACCATATTGAACGTATCGTCGGCGCAATCGCGCAGCGTCGAGTCAAGGAACGCCGCGTCCGCCCCCGCGTCCGTCGTCAGGAACGCGAGCATCGTCGCCATATTTGGATGAATCATCCCGGAGCCCTTGACGCATCCGCCGATGGTCGCGGTTCCCTTGCCGCAGGGGAACGTCACGGCGGCGGACTTGGGGGCGCGGTCGGTGGTCATAATGGCGCGGGCGAACGCCGCTCCGCCGTCCGCGTCGGCGCTGATGGACATCGCCGGCGCCGCGTTGCGGATAAGCGCCATCGGCAACTCCACGCCGATCACGCCCGTCGTGCCGATGGCGAGTTCCGACGGCGCGACGCCGAATCTGGCGGCGGCCAAATCGAGGCACTCGCGCGCGTCAATCATCCCCTGCTCGCCCACGCCCGCGTTGGCGATGCCGCTCGTCACGAACGCGCCGCGGACGCCCCCCGCCGCGACGTTCTCCCGCGTGAGCGTGACCGACGGCGAGACGAACTTGTTGGTCGTGTAGACGCCCGCCGCGACGCATGGCCGCGCCGACAGGAGGACGCCGACGTCCATCTTGTCGGGCGCGTAAGTCTTGATGCCCGCGTAGGCCGCGCCCGCCGCGAATCCTTTGGGACTCGTGACGAGCCCGTCCTCCTGCACCTGGGGAGCGTCGCCGTTCATATCATTGGCCTCGCTGAGCGTCCGAGTGAGCGTGATGAGCGTAGAGAGGCGCGCTTGGGCCCGCGAACCCGGGCGAGTGGGCGGCCCCGGAAGCGGACGCCAAGCGCGCCAAGCCAAGTATAGCAGATTGCGCGGGGGCTAGCGCGAGCAAGCCATCTACAGCCTCAAGTCCAGCGCAGCGACGAAGCGGCGGAAATGCGGCAGCAAGCGCCTCAGTTCGTCCGGGTCCGCTCGCCCTAGCAGATCGAACGCGTGCTTGCCCTTGTGGTAGCGCCCCTTGCGCGACGGCTGGGTTGCCTCCGCAAATCGCCGCGAGACGTCGGGCTTCCCGTGGCTCTCCAACTCGAGACCTTTGCATAACTCCCCGCGTCCAGTAGGTTCCCGCTTTCGCGGGAATGACGGGGCGCTTACGTAGGAGAGGAGCGGCGCTCCGCGCCGCCTGGATTCCCGCCTACGCGGGAATGACGGTAGGTTATGCAAAGGTCTCAACTCGGAGTCCCACGGCAGCGCCTTCATGTCGGGAAAGTAGGCTTTGAGCGCTTGCCTGTCGGCGATCAGCCACGTCTCCATCGTCGTCACCATCAGTTGCGCCTGGGCGTCGGCGGCGCGTCCCGGGGCCGCTCCTCGCCCAAAGGGGAGGCTGCGCAGTCGGCAGGCTCCGGACCAAGCGGATCCCGTCGAGCAGGTTGGACTTGCCGGAGCCGTTCGGCCCGATGAGCACGTTGAGCGGGCGCAGTTCGAGCGGTTCCGTGTCCGGCCCGGACGAGAGGAGCCTCTCGGCGTGATGCTTTGCAGGAACGGCGCGAACGGCATTGCCATCGTTCAATGTCCTCCGGCGGGGGAGTAGAGCGCGCCTCGGCTCAGGTCGACCATCCACGGCGGCGAGGTCCGCGCTCGAACGGTGCGTGGCAGCTCCACCACCGCGCTTTGCGCCACGCCCCCCTCCTACCAAACGCTGCCCTGCAGACCTGGGCTTGTGATGGCGCCCTCGCTTGCGGAGGCGACGCTGCGGGCGTACTTGGCGAAGACGCCCGACTCGTAGCGCGGCGGCGGCGCGCTCCATTCCGCGCGGCGCCGCGCCAACTCGTCGTCCCCGACCTCCAAGTCGAGCGCGCGCCGCTCCACGTCCAGCGTGACGACGTCGCCGTCGCGGACGAGCGCGAGCGGCCCGCCGTTCGCCGCCTCCGGCGTCACGTGGCCGACCATAAAGCCATGCGTCGCGCCGGAGAAGCGCCCGTCGGTGACGAGCGCCACGCTGTCGCCGAGCCCCGCGCCCTGAATGGCGGCGGTCACGCCCAGCATTTCGCGCATCCCAGGCCCGCCGACCGGGCCCTCGTAGCGGATCACGACGACGTCGCCGTCGCGGACGCGCCCGCTCTGGACGGCGGCGAAGCAGTCCTCTTCGCGGTCGAACACGCGGGCGGGGCCGCGGTGGAGGCGGCGTCCGTGCCCGGCGAGTTTGACGACGCAGCCGTCGGGCGCGAGGTTGCCGCGCAGGATGGCGACGCCCCCGCTGGGGCTGATGGGGTCGCTCGCGGAGACGACGACGCGCTGGCCGGGCTCGGCGACCGCCGCCTGCGCGATTTCGCCGAAACTGCGGCCGCTCACGTTCCGCGTCTCCGCATGCGCCAACCCCGCGCCGACGAGTTCCCTCGAGACGAGGCCGTAGCCGCCGGCGTTGTAGAGGTCTTCCGCGACGTATTCGCCGCCGGGCTTCATATTCGCCACGACGGGGGCGCGGCGCGCGATGGCGTCGAAATCGTCTATGGAGAGCGGCACGCCGGCCTCGCGCGCGATGGCGAGCAGATGCAGCACGGCGTTCGTCGAGCCCGCCGTGGCCGCCACGCCCGCGATGGCGTTCTCGAACGCCTCGCGCGTCATAATGCCGCGGGGCGTCGCGCCGTCGCGGAGGAGCGCCATCGCCTGCCGCCCCGCCTCCCGCGCCGCCTCCGCCTTCGCCGCGCCGACCGCGGGGACGGCGTTCGCTCCCGCCGGGCTCACGCCGAGGAACTCCAGCGCCATCGCCATCGTGTTGGCCGTGAACTGCCCGCCGCACGCTCCCGCGCCGGGGCAGGCGGCGTCCTCCACCGCCTTCAGGCGGGCGTCGTCAATGCGCCCCGCGCCGTGCGCCCCGACCGCCTCGAACACGTCCAAGATGGTGATGTCGCGCCCGTCTATGCGTCCGGGCGCGATGGAGCCGTTGTAGAAAGCGAGGCCCGGGAGATTCAGCCGGGCGAGCGCCATTGCGCCGGCGGGGAGCGTCTTGTCGCAGCCCACGAGAACGACGAGCCCGTCGAACGAGTGCCCCCGCGCGACCGTCTCAATGGAGTCGGCGATGACCTCGCGGCTCACGAGCGACCCGCGCATGCCCTCCGTGCCCATCGCCACGCCGTCGGAGACGGAGATGGTGTTGAACTCCATCGGCGTGCCCCCGGCCTCGCGGATCCCTTCCTTGACGCATTGGGCGAGGTCGCGCTGGTTGTAGTTGCAGGGCATCGTCTCGATCCACGTCGTGGCGACGCCGATGATGGGCTTGGCGAGGTCGTCGTCCGTGAAGCCGATCGCCTTGAGCATGGCGCGAGCCGGGGCGCGGGATGGGCCGTCGGTCATTTCGGCGGAACGGCGCTTGAGGGGGTTGGCGGGCATAGGGCGACTCCTTCGGAGCGGGGGTAGGGCGCGGATTATAGCGCAGGCGGGGGGGGGCTTCTTTGGTAGGAGACCTTCCTTCCACTGGGTCCCGCTTTCGCCGCCATCTCCCCCCCTACGCGGGTCCCCCGCCGCGCAGGGCGGCGGGCGCTATCCTGCGCCTATGGCGACCTTCGACGCGAACCTCTACCGGCAGGCGTGGCGCAAATTTCCGACGGGCGTGAGCATCGTGACGACGCGCTCGGCGGACGGCAAACCCTACGCGACGACGGCCAACGCGCTGCTGTCGGTCGCGCTCGATCCGCCCTTGTTGCTGCTGAGCGTGGGGACGGGCGGGCAGACCTGCGCGAACCTGGCGCGCGAGAGGCGGTTCGGCGTCAGTTTCCTGCCGGACGACCAGGCGGACGTCGCGGACTTCTACGCGCGGGCGTCGCCGGAGGAGCGCGGAGCGCTGCCCGCGTCGCGCGCAGCGCCCGGCGGCGGCGCGACGCTGCTCGACGGCGCGCTCGCGGCGATGGCCTGCCGCATCGAGCAGCGCGTGGAGGCGGGCGACCATACGCTGTTCGTGGCGGCGGTGGAGCACGTGGAGGTCCGCGAGGGGAACGCGCTCCTCTTCTACGACGGGCGCTACGGAAGCGCGCGCCAGGATTGACGCTCGCCAGGAACGGCGCTAGACTTAGCTAAGGCTAATCGTTAGGAGGCGCGCGATGGTGCAAGTGAATATGCACGAAGCGAAGGCGCAACTCTCGCGGCTAGGGGAACTGGCCTGCAAGGGAGAGCGCGTCGTGATCGCCAAGAACGGGAAGCCCTACCTCGACCTGGTCCCGCACCAGGAGGAGCGGCTGCGCGAGCCCCGCAAGCCGGGCGCCCTGAAAGGGCAGATCTGGATGGCGCCGGACTTCGAGTGGACGGAGGACGAGTTGCGGGAGATGTTCGGCGAGGACGTCATCGGGCCGCCCAGCGAGGACGAGGGCCGGTCGTGATGCGGCTGCTGCTCGACTCGAACGCGCTCCTCTGGTGGCTCGACGACAGTCCCCGGCTCGGAGCCGCCGCTCGCCAGGCGGTCGCCGAACCCGGCAGCGAGGTTTTCGTGAGCGTCGCGAGCGTCTGGGAACTCGCCATCAAGCGGGCGTCCGGCAAACTCGAGGTTTCGCAAGACATCGCCGCCGCGTGTCAACGGGAGCGTTTTGCGCTGGTTCCGATAGAGCCGTTCCACGCCGAGCAAGCGGCGAGTCTGCCGATGCACCACCGCGACCCGTTCGACCGAATGCTCGTCGCGCAGGCGCAAGCCGAGCGTCTGACCATCGTCACGGCGGACGCTACACTCCTACGTTACGGCGTCCGGACGATGCCGGCGGACGAGTAGTATGTCGCGGCTGCCGGATAAGCGGCTTGCGAAGGAAGGAGGCGCGCGATGGTGCAAGTGAATATGCACGAAGCGAAGGCGCAACTCTCCCGGCTAGGGGAACTGGCCTGTAAGGGAGAGCGCGTCGTGATCGCCAAGAACGGCAAGCCCTACCTCGACCTGGTCCCGCACCAGGAGGAGAAGCGGCGCGAGCCCCGCAAGATCGGCATCCTCAAGGAGCAGGGCTGGCCCGAGCCGGAGTACCGGAAGTTCACGGAGGACGAGTTGCGGGAGATGTTCGGCGAGGACATCATCGGACCGCCCAGCGAAGAAGAGCGGCGGTCGTCATGAGGTTGCTGCTGGATTCCCACGCGCTCCTCTGGACGTTCTGGAACAGCCCGCGGCTCGGAACGTTCGCGCGCGCCGCCGTCCGCAGCCCCGACAACGAGGTGTTCGTGAGCGTCGCGAGCATATGGGAACTCGCCGTCAAGCGAGCGTCGGGCAAGATCGACGCGCCGGGGAACCTCGTAAGCCTGTGCCAAGAGCAATCGTTCGCTTTGCTCGGCATAGAGCCGTTCCACGCCGAGCAAGCGGCGAGTTTGCCGATGCATCACCGCGACCCGTTCGACCGGATGCTGATCGCGCAGGCGCAAGCCGAGGGGCTAACCGTCGTCACAGCGGACGCGACGCTCCGGCGTTACGGCGTCCGGACGATGCCGGCGGACGAGTAGGACGGAGCGGCTGCCGGATAAGCGGCCTTGCGGAGAGAAGATAGGAGGCGCGCGATGGTGCAAGTGAATATGCACGAGGCGAAGGCGCAACTCTCGCGGCTAGGGGAACTGGCCTGCAAAGGAGAGCGCGTCGTGATCGCCAAGAACGGCAAGCCCTACCTCGACCTGGTCCCGCACCAGGAGGAGAAGCGGCGCGAGCCCCGCCAACTCGGTGGGTACGAAGGCCAGATCAAGATCAAGCCGGGCTTCGAGTGGTCGGACGAGGAAATCGACGAGTACCTCAACCTCGACGACCCGAACGACCCGCTGAAATGGTAGGCGGCGCGCCGATGCGGTTGAGGGCGGCACGCCTACGAACTCGCGAACGGACGCCTGCCGCGTCACGGCATGGGGGTTGGCGACGCGGCGGCGCCGTCCGCTGGCGCGGGGATTGTTATGGAGACGTACGCCCAATCGGAGTGGTCGGTTTCGTAGCAGTATAGGCCCTGATAGTAACATTGCGTGAATCTTACGCGGTAGGAGTAGGAGTTCCCGGGCGTAAGGCCGTGGATGGCGGCGTCCGTCCTGCCGTGCGCCACGGAGATGGGGTCGGGTTGGGCGTCGTCGAAAAGGTCGCCCCATTCCTCTATTGCGCCAAACCATTGCTGCACTTCAGAGCCGGCGCCGCTCATGGCGTCCCCGACTTCCCACTCTAGAATCGCTATTCCTCTGCCCCTATCGTCGGGATGGTCGGACGCTCCGACTTCGGCGGTGAGGTTGAGTACGGCGGGAACCCAGGGTCTCGGCGCGGGAGCGGGGGGAACGGGCCCCGCGTTTCGGATGCGAAGCATCAGTTTGTCGCCCCCACGCCACGGCGGGTTCGGAGCCTCCCACGTCAACTCGCCATTTTCTTCGTCCAACTTGGCGTCGGACGCGGCGAGCGTCAGCGAAACCGAGGCGTCGGGGAGGATAACGTCCATCTCGTAGCCGATCAGCGCCGCCGGGTTGGACGCCTCCAACGCGATGAGCCCCGCTCGCCAGCGCAGCGATTCCACTTCGTTGGCTTCTCCGTCGACGGAGAACCTCGAGGGAGACAGGCCGCCGTCCGCTGCGGACGCGCCTAAGGAGCCGTCCGACGCCTGCGTCGGGTCGAAGAACGCCTCGTGGAGCGTCCCATCCACTGACGGGACGACATCCACTATCCATTCGTTGGAGTAAGGGGAGAGCGCGTAGCCGTTCACGGCGAAGTCGCAAAGCGTCTCTTCGTAACTCTGCGTATGTTCCGAAAATCGGTATGTCCCTGCGGGCAGAGGCCGCGCGGTCGTAAGCGTCTTGTAGTACCCGTTGGCGGCGGAGTTGTCGTCGTCAACGATCTCGATCGTGAAATGACGGTGGTCGGGGCCGTCGAGCCAGGCGTTCTCGTAGCCAACGGTGTAGTATTCCCTACCCTTATCGATTCCGGCGCCCGCCGGCAGCCCAGACGGCATTCGGTCTCCCCCCACGTATGGACTAGGCCCGTCGTCGGGTCCGTAGAGGACTTGGCGCCTGCGCTCCTCAGTTTCGGCTCTAATCGTCCATTCGAGGCAGTCGTCATAGCCGTCAACGCCTGCTCCTTTCGCCAGCAGAGCGTCGAACGCGGCTATGCGCGAACGGAGTTCGGCGAGCGTCATAACGACCGGGTTGGCGCCTTCGTCCGACTGGCCGGACTCCGCGTAGAAGCGCGGCGCGCCTGCGTCCTGATCGGCGGGCGAGCGCGAAACATCAGCGGTTACGGGAACCCAATGCCTGACGCTGCGGTCCGCGCTCCGCAACGAGGTTCCCGCCGCGCCATCGGGGCTGAGTTCGCGGAGGAAGAGCACGCCGTCCTTATGCCTGACGCCGCGGTCTTGCGCGTTCCACCAAGCCCAAGCCGCGGCGCGCGCATGGCCGTCCGTCAGGTATGGGAGAGTCCCGTCGGCCGCGTCGTATCGGTTGTAGAGGTTGTCCTCGATGAAAATCCGGTCGGGCCCGGAGCCCTTCAAGTATTCGGTTACGTCAAACCGCAACCGCAAGATCGCCGCGCACCCCGGCATTAGGCGTCCGATTGGCGCGCCTGTCAGTTCCGCGTCCAATCGGGTGGGCGGGACTCGCTTCGTTCTGACCTCCGCGCCCGATGCCGAGCCGCGAACGATCACTTGCGAGGAGTAGAGGAGGTCTTCCATGGAAATCGGAACCGCAGGAGGCGGGGGCATCGCCGTCGGGTAGGGACGCGGCTTGGGGACGACCAAGTTCGGGTCGACCTCCGTGAGGCACTCCGTAGACGGAGGGGGAGGGGTCGCATTGGGCGCGGGCGTAGGGGTAGCGGATGGCGTAGGCGCCGGGGTGAGAGTGGACGCGGGCGCAGCGTCCGCCGGCGCGGCCGGCGCGGCGGACTCCGTTTGCGCGCATCCGGCGGAGACGGCGAGCAGAGCGGACAGGAGCGGTGCCGCGAAGCGCATCGGCGCTGTCTTCCGCATTCCGGGCCGCATTACGCGCCGCTCGGGATGGGCGTGTCGTAGTCGACGCCGCGGGAGCGGAACCAGATGTGGACGCCCGCCCAGAAGCGCTCCGGGTCCATTTCGATGATTTCGCCGGATTCGGCGCGCGCCATGACGAGGGCGCCCCACGGCTCCGGGCTGCGGCGCTCGCCCTCGACGGCGTGGTCGCCGCGCCATGAGCGGAGGCCGTTCATTTCGGTGAGGAATTCGCGCAGGATGGCGGACTCGGCGGTGATCGCCTCGCGGACGGCGCCGCGCTCGTCGATCACGAGGATGACGTCGAACTCGCCGTATGAGCGCCATTCGGCTGTGAGGGGCATTGGGCGCGCCTAGAAGAACGTCGTGATGACTTTCGAGAGCAGGACGTTCTGGTCGAGCAGGATCAGGCGGCGAGCGATCTTCCAGCCGGTCTCGGGGTCGCGGCGCAGGACGTCGTGGCGCGTTCCGACGAAGACGTTGACCTCGTCGTGGAGGCGGTTCGTCCAGACGAAGAAGTTGCTGCGGACGGGCACCTCGCCGCCGCGCTCGGCGCCGACCTGCACGTTGGCGATGATGTGGCGGACGCGGGAGAAGGGCTCTTCGGCCCAGTGGAGGCCGGTGTTGATTTGGCGGACGCGGCCGGCGAGCGTGCGCTTGCCCTCGTCGAACCAGGAGATTTCGGAGGCGGCGCTGGAGTTCTCCCTGCGCTGCTCGCCGAACTTCACGTTGCGGCGGACGGGCATATGGTAGTGAATGTCGTCGGCGACGAGGGCGAGCCAGTCGTCGAATCGGCGGTCGTCGAGCAGTTCGGCCTCGCGGAGGAGGAAACGCTCGATTTCGCGCTCGAAGAGAAGGCGCTCCAGCGTGAGTTCGTCCGGGGGGGCGATGACGACGGGCTGGGCGAGGCGCGGGTCGGCTTCGGGGGCCGCGCCGGGGCCGGCGAACGGGGCCGCGTCGGGCGACTCCGCGACGCCGACGACGTCGGTGGCGAACACCATCTCCTCGGTTCCGGCGGGGGGCGAGCCGGCGGCGGGCTCGATGATGCGGGCGCGGACCCATCCGCCGTCGCGGGGGTTGGCGACGACCTCGGCGACGGCGCCGGCGCGCAGTTTGATCCGCTGCCCCACCGGGAGGTTGGTGAGGATGACGGTGTTGTTGACGTTGATGAGGTCTTCGCCCTTTTGTCCGACGTTCCGCGTGGTCATTGCGCGCCTCCGCTTCTGTTTCGCAGCGCCGTAACTCCCTTGCCCCAGTAGGTTCCCGCCTACGCGGGAATGACGGGGCCGCTTGGTAGGAGGGAGCGGCGCTTCGCGCCGTCTGGATTCCCGCCTACGCGGGAATGACGGTTGGTCTCCTCCGTGAATTAGGGCCGGATCTCGATGCTGCCGAAGGTGACGGAGCCGGTCACCGTGAGCGTCGCTTTGGGGGAGTCCGGCGCCGGCTGGGGGCGCTTGTCCGCGACCTCGCCCATCGTGGCGCCGGCCCGGAGGTCGACCGCCCAGTCCGCCGGAACGCGGATGACGACGCTGCCGAAGACCGCGGATGCGTTGATCGTCGCCTCGCCGTTCGCCAGGCCGGCCTGCGTCAGATCAACCTGCGCCGAGCCGAACACGGCGTTGATGCGTCCGCCCGGGAAGTTTTCGCCGGAGACGGCCTGCTTCCGCTCGCCGAACGTCGCGTTGACGTCGATGCCGTCGGCGGCGGCCGCAGCATCCGTCGCCGCATCCGTTGCGCCGGGCCCGGAGTCCGTTGCGCCGCCGCCCAACGCCGTCGCGCGACGGGAGCGGCCGCGCGACGCGCCTAAGATGATGGACAAGCCGACGATGAGGATGGGGACGGGCCAGAGGAATTGCCAGGGCACGTCCCAGACGTCGAGCGTGTCCATGAAGAAGAGCGCGCCGATGATGAGCGTTCCCGCGCCGCGGAACCAGCGCCGGCGGTTGAACAGCAAGTCCAGCAGGCCGGCGACGATGAGGATGGCCGGCCACCAGTTTCCGAATCCGATGCTGAAGCCGGTGAAGTTGACGAGGAGGAAGAGCGCGCCGATGAAGATGAGGACGACGCCGACGCAGACGGCGGGGTTGTGGCCGGACGATTTGTTTCGCAACGTGGTTCCTTCCCTTGCGCTTGGCGCTCCGCGCCGCTAGCGCTCCGTGTTCTTGAGGGGATGGACGGGGTAGATGTCGTCCCAGGAGCCGGCCTCCATAAACTCGATCCAGCGGCGGAGGCGGGCGCGCTGATTCTCCTCGGCGATGCGGAAGTTGAACGTCATCCCCGGGAAGCGGTCGTCGGCGAACTCGTGGCGCAGCCCCATCTGGAAGTTGTAGGGGAGGCGCTGCGCGATGGTGCCGAGGCTCGCGGGGAAGGCGTAGTTCCAGTTCTCCATATCGTCGGACTCGGTGAGGCCGGTGGGCCCGCCGTAGCGCATCATATAGCGGCGCTGCGCGTCCTTGACGACTTGGGGCGCGTTCTTGTCGACGGGGTACTGCCGCCACGATTCCGTGACGCCGACGCCGTGCGGGTGCCAGACGAGGATGCGGTGGGGCTGGATGTTGACGTTGGGCCAGACGAGGGCGGTGCCGCCGTTGCCGGCGTGGAGATGGACGTCTTTGTAGCGCGCCTGCTTCTTCTCGCGCTGCTCGCGGTAGTAGGCGTCGACTTCAGGGGGCTCCGTCTGCCACGTGTCCATGTACTCGGGCGTTCCCGGCAGTTCGTACAGGAAGTTGTGGCCGCCGTGCCCGAGTTCGGGGAGCGTCATTTCGTAGGAGGTTGAGGGGAAGGGGGCGCGGATGCCGCTGCGGCTGCCGCCCTGCAGTTCGCCCTGGGGCCCGATGGCGGCGACGTTGACGGAGCGGTGGGTCATCGCGCCGTGCGCGCTGTCGCCGTCGAAGGAGAAGCCGGGGAACTTCCAGTTCGTCGGGATGCGCCACTTGGTCGCGGGGTTGAAGAGTTCGACGCCGTTGTCCTCCCCGGCGGAACTCTCGAACGCCCACCGGATCGTGGGGGCGTAGACGCCGAGGTAGTCCTCGAACGGCGGCGCGTTCCGGTCCCACGTCGCCCAGAGCGACCCGTAGTAGTTGGCGAGTTGGGCGACCTCGTGGAGTCCCCACGCGCTCTTGTCGAGTTCCTCGCGGTACGCCTGCTTGTGATGGGGCACGCCGACGAGCCGGCCGTCGGTGTCGTAACTCCAGCCGTGGAAGGGGCAGGTGAAGACGAGCGTGTTGCCGTCGTCGTAGCGGCAGACCTTCATCCCGCGGTGCCGGCAGGTGTTCAGGAAGGCGTGAATCGCGCCCTTCCTGTCGCGGGTGACGATGATCTCCTCCTCGCCCATGCGGGAGACGACGAAGTCGCCCGGGTTGGGGACTTGGCTCTCGTGGCCGAGGAAGAGCCATGCTCGGGCGAAGACCTGCTCGAGTTCCTGCTGGTAGACCTCCTCGTTGACGTAGATCTCGCGGGAGACGAGCCCCTCGTCGAGGTTCACCAGGCTGCGAAGCGACCGCTCTCCGGGTTTGCTGATCACGGAAACCATAGGGCGTTGCCTCCTGCGCTGCCGCGCCGTCGGGCGCAATGTTACACCGCGCGGCGATGAAGTGGGGGGAGGACGGCGCGGCGCCTAGATGCTCCAGCCGGACAGCAGGCGGCGGATGTCGTTGACGGATACGGCGACGATTAGGCCGATGAGCAGCGCGAAGCCCACCGCGTGGACGAATCGCTCCTTCTGCGGGGCGAGGCGGCGGCCTCCGCGCGCCATCTCGACGAGCACGAACGCGATGCGTCCGCCGTCGAGCGCGGGGATCGGCAGGAGGTTGACGACGGCGAGATTGAGGGAGAGGAGCGCCGTCCACGTGATGAGCGGGTTGACGCCGATGCGCGCCACGTCGCCCGTGATCTGCGCGATGCCGATGGGCCCCGCGACCTCGATGCTCGCCGTGCCCGCGATCCAGCGCGACGCCTCGTTGCGGAGGAGCAGCAGGATGTCGGCGATGCGCCCCAACCCCGCGCCGAGCGCGGCGACCGGCCCCAGCACTTGCCGCTCGTCCGGCTTCGCCGTCACGCTCAGGCCGTCGAGCGCGCCGGCGCCGTCCGGCAGTTCCAGAGCGACGATTTCGCCTCCGCGCAGCGCGGTCACCGTCGCCGTCGCGGAAGAGGAGGACGGCGTGGGAGCGCCTTGCGGCTCATCCGCGGATCCGGCGAGGGCGCCTTGCGGCTCACCCGTGAGGGCGGCGCGCAAGTCGTCCTCGCTGAGGACGCGGCGGCCTCCCGCGCCGAGGATGAGGTCGCCCGCTTGCAGGCCGCTTCTCGCGGCGGGAGAGCCGGGCGAGACGCCCTCGACGGTCAGGCGCGCGTCGGCGAGGCTTACGCCGACGGCGCCTTGCCCGGGCGGGGGCGCGACGCGCGCCTCGGCGATATGGAGTTCGACGAGCCGTCCGTTCCGCTCGACGATCCATCGCGTGTCGGCGCCGAGCCGGACGTTGATTGCGGTGATGAGGTCGGCGGACGTTCGGACGCGCCTGCCGTCGGCGGTTCGGACGACGTCGCCGGGCAAGACGCCCGCCTGCGCGGCGGGAGAGTCCGGCGCGACGCCCGTCACTGCGACATCGTGAACGGGGACGGATTGCGGCAGCATAAAGACGCCGGCGAGCAGAATAACGGGGATAACGGCGTTCATCGCGGGGCCGGCCGCGAGAATCGCCAGCCGTCGCCATGCGGATTTGGCGGCGAAACTATCGGGCGCCGTCGGATCCTCCTCGCCCAGCATTCGCACGAATCCGCCGATGGGGAGCAGGTTGATCGAGTAGAGCGTGCCGCCCCGCGTGAACCCGAAGACGCGCGGAGGCAGGCCGATGCCGAACTCCAAGACGCGCACTTTGGCGAGTTTGGCGACCGTGAAGTGCCCCAACTCGTGCATCGTCACGAGGAATCCCAGCACGGCGATGAAGAGGATGATGGTGATGATCACGGCCGGGCTCCCTTTACGCTGTCGTCTTTGCAGGAGTCATCATTGCGAACGGGTGGATCCTACCTGAAATGACCGCGGGGCGCATACTAGAGGCAGAGGGTTCGCGCTTTCGAGGAAATGACGCGGCGCTATCCGCCTCCGTCGTCCGGCAAGGCGAACTCCGCTTTCCATACCTCCCCATCGCTCGTGAACTGCCCCGTCGCGACGGAGACGATGGGGTAGTCCGGCAGAGGGCGGACCGCGATGCAGCGCTCGCCTTGCCGGAGCCCCCAGTGCGCGAAAGTGAAGTTGAGATTGTCGAATCGAAACTCGCGGCGCTCCTCAGGCAAGTCGTTTTCGTCCACGGGAACCAGGTGCAGGAAAAACCTGGCGCGGACGTCCTCCTCGGCGCAAGGCTCGCGGACGTAGACGAGCGTCCGCCGTCCGCCGGAGATTGGGGAATCGGACGCCGGCGCCGCGTAGACGTCGAACTCGGAATTGGCCACGAGACGCCCGTAGTCGCTCGCGAACGCCTGCAGGTCTTCAGCGACGACGAACGAGTCGAACCGCGCGCGCACCCATTCCAGAGACGAAGCGTCGAACGGCATCCACAAGCCGGGGGCGAATTGCAGGGCGTAGGGCGCCGTGGATAGAGCAACTCCCGCGCTGGGCGCGACGGGGAAAATGCTGAAGTTCACTCCGCGCTCCTCCAAGTAGCCGGGCGGAGGTTTTCTATCGTGCGCTAATTGGCGCTCGCTGTTGGGAACGGCGACGGGATTGCGGGCGATAACCCGGTCGGTGATTCCGTATTTGTCCACGAACGTCAAATCCGGCAAGTAGTAGGGTATTACGCCGGCTCCCTTGACGAAGGCGACCGCGTCGCTGGGAATAAGCCCGCGCTCCATAGTTTCGTAGGCCTCCCACTTCGGCGCTTCGGCGAGATACGGGACTTGGCGAAGCCCGGAGCCGCGAGCGTTGATCGTCTCGCGCAATTTCGTGGAGAGATCGACGAGCGCAGGTATCCCGGGCGCGGGAGGAATCCACCCCGGCCGCCAATCGGCTGACGGGACGCCTCTCTCCGTTGAATAGGAGGTTTCCAGAAGCAGCGCTCCCTGAATCGCGCCGGCGTAGAACAAGACGGGCAAAAACAGCGCAACCGCCCACAAACGGCCATTGCGCGAACGCTCCCCGCCCTCCAATGCCTGAGCCCCCTCTCCCCGCTGCAACTGAGCGCGGAGACGACTCCACGCCCCCGCCGCCGCCCCGCCGACCCGCGCGATTCCGTCCGCCGCCGGAAGCGCAAGCAGCGGCCAGTAGAAATCCAGCATCCGCCATTCCATGAAGTCGCCCCCGATTCGCGCAAGGTAGGCCGCGTGCAGCGCGACGATCAGCAGGGGCAGCCCGTAGGCCAAATCGCGTCGCTCACGCCAGCGCCAACACGCCGCCCATGCCCCCAGCGGCAGGAGCAGATACAGCCCCGTCTCCAAGCCGGCGGTCGCCAAGTATTGCAACCCGATGTCCCACCAGGCGCGAACAGACTTCGCGTAGTACGTGTTCGGCAGCCACTCCCCGTAGTACGAGTAACGCCACAGAAAGTGCGCGCCCACGATCAGCAAGAACGGCAGCGCCAGAGCCAACGCCCCGCGCCAGTCAATCCGGCGCATCAACCCCAACGCCCATCCTCGGACGCCGCCGCTCCGCTTGCCGCCCCCGCCTCGTTCTCCGTTCGCAACCTCCTGCGCCGCCCACCACGCGAAGCAGCACGCCGCGACCAGCGGACCCTCCGGCCGCGTCAGCGACGCCAACGCAAGGCTGAACGACGCAATGAGCAACCCGCGCCGGCTCCCGCGATGCGCCGTCAGCGCGACAACCGCCAAGACGACAAAGAACGTGAATTGGCGAGTCTCCAGCCCGCCGCTCAAAGTCCACTTGGCGAATGTCGCGCTCGCGCACAGCAGCCCCAGCGCCATCCACCAAACTAGCCCTCTGTCCCGCAGCCCGGGCAGCCGCCAAACCCACCACGCCATTGCGCCGAGCGTCGCGGCAGTGAACGCCGCCGATAACCACCAGACGGCGTCCTCCGGCGGGACGCCCGTCGCCGCCCATATCGCCGCAAGTTCCAAGACCCAGAGGAAGTTGGAGTAGCCCTCCACGCGCTCGCCCGGGTTCCAGACGAGTCCGTTGCCTTCCAGCAAGTTGCGGGCGTAGCGGAAACTGATGAACGCGTCGTCGATGAGAAAGCGGGAGATATGGGCGAGGAAGGCCAGCAGCGCGAGCCACGGCGTCGAGAGCGCCGCGAGGTAGCCGAACCGCCGAATAGAGGCCTTGCCTCGGAGCGGCGGGGATTCGAGCGTATGCATCATTGAAAGACGGTTGCCGACTCCGGCCGCTGAGGCGGCCGCCGAGTACGGGCTAGCAGTATACGCGGGCGGGGCGCCGCGTAGCGCGGCGGCGTCACAGCGCGATGGCGACGGCTCCGGCGGCGGCGAGCGCCATGCCGAGCAGAACGAGCAGGTTGAACGCCTCCGTCTCGCGGTTGAGGATGAAGGCGAACGCGAGGCCGAAGAAGGTCATCGTCTCCGTCAGCGGGGCGACGACGGCGGCGTCCGCCGATTCGAGCGCCGCGAATCGGAAGACTTGCGCGAGCGTCATAATCGCGGTGACGAGAAGGAAGAGTTTGGCCGCCGCGCGGTCTATCTCGCGCAGGCCGCGCGCCCGCCCCGGGAGACCGAGCGAGGCGACGAGGACGAGCGCGGCGGCGGCGTGCGCGACGAGCGCGCCAAGCAGAGTGAGGCCGGAGTCGGCGAGCGTCCAGCGCAAGAGGAACGTGGAGCCGCCGTAGGTCACGGCGGCGGAGAGGCCGAAGACGACGCCCCGCGTGATCTGCAGCCCGCCGAGTTTGACGGTGGGCGGGCGCGCGAACGCGATGAGCGGCGCGGCGATGAGGAGCGCGATGCCCGCGCCACGCAGCGCTCCGACCTGCTCGCCGAGCAGCGTCACGCCAAGCGCGGCGCCGAACAACGCGGAGAGGACGCGCATCGGGGCCGTGAGGTTCGCCCCCACGGCCTGAATCGCTAGGAACTGCGAGAAGCGCCCGCCGAGGAAGTTGAGGATTCCGCCGGCGGCGAGCGCGGCGTAGTCGAGGCGGGTGAACTCGCCGGCGCGGGCGATTTGGCCGGAGAGGAGCGCGAGCAGCGCGAATACGGGCACGGAGAGGAGTATGGAGATGACGATGCCGTTGTAGGCGGATGCGCGGAGCACGCCGCGCCGGACGACGGCGGTGTTGAGGCCGAGCATCGCGGCCCCGGCGAGCGCGAGGAGCGCGCCGCTCACCTCTGGCGCGCCTCCGCGCCCTGCGCCTGCGCCTGCGTCCGCGCGGGCAGCCCGAACACCTTGATGAACCCCTCCGACGCTTGGTGATCGAAAGCGTCGCCCGCGTCGTAGGTGGCGAGGTCGTGGCGGTAGAGCGACTCCGCGCTCTCGCGGCCGGTGACCGTCGCCGTTCCCTTGTGGAGGCGGACGCGGACGGTTCCGCTGACCCGTTGCGCCGCGCTGGCGACGTAGGCGTCGAGGTCGCGGCGGTGGGCGGTGAACCACAGGCCGTTGTAGACGAGGTCGGCGTACTCCTGCGCGAGCCGCTCCTTGAACCGCGACTGCTCTTTGGCGAGGCACATCTGCTCGAGCGCGCGGCGCGCCAGATGCAGCGTCACGGCGGCGGGCGCCTCGTAGATCTCCCTCGACTTGATGCCGACGAGGCGGTTCTCGACGTGGTCCACGCGGCCCACCCCGTGCGCGCCCGCCGCGGCATTGAGCGTTTCGATGAGCGCGACGCCGCCCATCTCCTCGCCGTCGAGCGCGACGGGAACGCCTTGCGCGAAGCGAATCTCCGTCGAGCGGGGCGCATCCGGGGCGGCGTCCGCCGAAACCGTCCATGCGAACGCCTCTTCCGGGGGCTCCGCCCACGGGTCTTCCAAGTCGCCGGCCTCGATGCTGCGCCCCCAGAGGTTTTCGTCGACGGAGTAGGAACTGCGCTTGTTGAGGTCGATGGGGACGCCGCGCGCTTTGGCGTAGGCGATTTCGTCGTCGCGGGTCATGCCCCACTCGCGCGCGGGGGCGACGACCTTGACGGCGGGGGCGAGCGCGGCGGCGCTCACGTCGAACCGCACCTGGTCGTTGCCCTTGCCCGTGCAGCCGTGCGCGATGGCGGACGCGCCCTCCTCCTGGGCGATTTCGACGAGGCGCTTGGCGATGAGCGGCCTGCCGAGCGCGGTCGCGAGCGGGTAGACGCCCTCGTAGAGCGCGCCGGCGCGCAAGGCGGGCCAGACGTACTCGAGGACGAACTCCTCGCGGGCGTCCAGCACGTCGGCGCGGACGGCGCCGATCTCGAGGGCGCGGAGCCGCGCGGCTTCGAGATCCACCGCGCCGCCCAGGTCCATCGTGAGCGTGGCGACGTCCGCCTCGTAGCGCTCCTGGAGCCAGCGGATGGCGACGGAGGTGTCCAGCCCTCCGCTGTAGGCGAGAACGATCGTGTCGGTCATAGGGCGGCGGTCCTCCGGGCGTTCGGCGCGTCTCGGCGCGGGGCTAGGCGGCGGTCGCTTTGGCGAGCGCCGCGTCCAACTTCTCGATGCACTCGTCCACGTCCGCCTCGCTGATGATGAGCGGGGGCATAAAGCGGATCGCGTTGGGGAGCACGGGATTGAGCAAGATGCCCTCCGCGTTCGCCGCGGCGACGACATCCCTAGCGATGGCCTCCCCAAAGAGGAGCGCCTGCAGCAGCCCCTCGCCCCGGACGCCGACGGTCGCGGGCGCATGGGCCGCCGCGAACGCCTCGAGGCGCGCCCGGAGATGCGCTCCGACCCGCGCCGCGTTGCCGGGAACGTCGTTGTCCGCCATATAGCGCAGCGTCGCGGTCGCGGCGGCGGTCGCGAGCGCGTTGCCGCCGAACGTGCTGCCGTGGTCGCCCGGCTCCAGAACGGCGCAGCGCTCCTTGCAAAGGAACGCGCCCACCGGAACGCCGTTCCCCAGCCCTTTGGCGATGGTCATCACGTCGGGCTCCACGCCCGAGCGCTCGTAGCCCCAGAGCGTTCCGAGCCGCCCCATGCCGGTCTGCACCTCGTCGAAGATCAGCAGCAGCCCCTGCGCGTCGCACCACTCGCGGAGCCCCTTCAGATAGCCCTCCGTCGGAACGTTCACGCCGCCCTCGCCCTGCAGCACCTCGACCATCACGGCGCACGTATCGTCGGTGGTCGCGGCGCGGACGGCGTCTATGTCGTCGTAGGGGACGTTCGTGAAGCCGGCGGCGAGCGGAAGCCACGCCTCTTGGTAGGCGGGCTGGCCGGTGGCCGCGATCATCGCCGTCGTGCGTCCGTGGAACGAGTTGAGCGCGGTGATGACGCCTTGCGCGCCGTTGCGATGGAGCCTGCCGTGCTTGCGGGCGAGTTTGACCGCGCCCTCGTTGGCCTCCGTTCCGCTGTTGGCGAAGAACACCTTGTCCATGCAGGAGTTCTCCGCGAGCAGGCGCGCGAGTTCCAACTGCGGAACGGTGTAGTAGAGGTTGGACATCTGCAGGAGCGTCCGCGACTGCTCGCCTATGGCGTCGGCGACGGCGGGGTGCGCGTGCCCCAGATTCGCCACCGCGAGCCCGGCGGTGAAGTCCAGATACTCCTTGCCGTCGACGTCCCAGACGCGGGCGCCCTCGCCCCGCGCCGCGACGATGGGCTGGCGGTTGAACGTATGCATATAGAAGGCGGCCTCTTCGGCCATCCAATCGGTCGCCGTCATTGATCCTGATCTCCTGCGGCCGCGCGAATTCCCCGTAGGCGGGCGCGCCGCCGGGGGATTCTACCCTAAGCGGCGGAGGGCGGATGCCCGGCCGCGCTTGACGCGGGCGGACTATCCTGCTATACAGAGAGCGTGATGCCCCCTGGCGTCCTCCCGTTTTGCGTGCGGGCAAGCGCGTCAGGCGATTATGACAACGGACGCGGGAGGTTCCTTCCGCGTCCGTGTTTGTTCTACCCGGAGGCGACCGATGGCGAGATTGGCGATTTTCATAGACGGCGCGTACATGGAACGGACGTTCGGCATCCGGGTGGACTATGAGTTGCTGTGCGGCGAAATAACCCGCATTGTCGACGAGGGGACGCAGGAGCCCGTGGACCTGCTCCGCGCGCACTACTACGACTGCCCCCCTTATCAGAGCGACCCAGCGACGGACGAAGAGCGGGAACGAGTCGCCAAGAAGCGGGGGTTCCTCGACATGCTCCGCAGACTGCCGAGGTTCGAGGTTAGGGAAGGCAGGCTCGTTTTTCGCGGATCGGACGTGCAAGGGCGGCCAATCTTCCAGCGGAAGCGCATCGGCGCGTTGCTCGGCCTGGACGTCGCGCTCCTGAGCGCCAAGAACCGGATCACGCACGCGGCTTTCGTAACCGGAGGCAGCGATTTCCTGCCCGTGTTGGAAGCGGCCGCGCGGGAAGGCGTGTCCGTCTGGCTGTTCCACGGCCCAAGCTACATGGTTGCGACCGAACTCCATCGGCAGGCGGACGAGCGCCGCGAGATGGACGCAGCCTTTATGCGGCGCATTGAGCGTTCGCGGAAGTAAGCCGCGCTCCCCCAGCCGAGACCTTGCACGAATTCTCTGCCCAGTAGGTTCCCGCTTCCGCGGTCAGGGCGGGGCGCTTGGGTAGAGGATGAGCGGTGCTCCGCGCCGCCCCGCCGGGCTACTCCTCGCTGCTTTGCCCAGCCTCGCTCCAAGCCGCGTAGACGGCGGACACCAAAGCGGTCAGCGTCTCTTTGTGCGTCGACCATCCATCTCGATCCAGAATGCAGAACCACTGCTCCTTGACCTCGTTTGTAGGCGGGGTGTTGCGTGGAGTCTCGCGTTGGAATGGGATGGACTGCTCCGCCTCTTGGAATTCCACCCTGCAGAGGTGAATAGCGATAGGGTAAAAGGTTATGCGTATCTCCCCCTTGTCCGTGAATCTCACGGAGAGCGGAGCGTTGAATCGCGGTTTGTGTTCGGGAAGCCGAATTCCACTGCGATAGAAAGTGAATCCATCCACAAGCGGATGCAGCGGATGGGGCCTATTCTGGTCGAACCCCATGATCACGTCGTCCCAGAAATCCTGTATTCCCATCTTTGCGACGAGCTCGGACGCAGCTCGGCGCCGCTCTTCACGCCGACCGCTCCTGTCGGGGCGGATAACCGCGACTGGTTCGGCTTGCATTCGCCTAGCCAAGAGCGTAGCGCCAGAGTAGACGTACCCGTCGAATGTCACAAGCGCGATGTGCGTACCCTGTTTGGCCAAGAATTCCACCATGCGAACCGCGCTGTCGTCGGCTCCCAGTCCGACCAACGCCATTCGGATTGGCCGCAAGGCATCCAACTCACCAGGGAATCGCTCGCTGTACCACGCTTCCAGGTCGTCTATTCGGTCTAGCCCGTGTTTGCCCGAGTGGTTAGTAATGAGAGAGGCCAGTTCACTGGTGGTCAAGGCTTCCAAGCAAGAGCCGTAGTCAATGACCTGAGCGATGGCTTCTCTCGTCAGCGTGCCGCGTTTCAGTTCGAAGACGACGAGCCTTCCCTCAGGGTCCACGCCGAGCAAATCCAGGAACCCCCCGGCGAGCGGCGTTTGCCGCCCCACCAACTCAAGACCGGGCATCAGCATGCCGGGTTCCTTCGCGAGAGTCTCCTCCAGCAATTCCTCTGTTCGTGTCCGGTCGGTCGGTGGCACAGGCGTAACCCCGCCAGTTCCATCCAACGCCCACATTCTGAGTTCGTCCGCCATCGCTCGCCTCCCGCGTATGCCGCGGCGCATTATGCCTAAGCGAGCCGCGCTAGTCAAATTGCCCAGTTGACAACCCTCCCCCGCTTGCCCCATAATCATCCCACAGGCTGCGATGGGGAGTAGTAGACCGCAGGGCGGGGCGGCAGAGAGCCGGGGTTGCTGAAATCCGGCGCCTGCGCGGCGGTTGAATGGGCCCCTGAGCCTCGGCCCGAATGCCCGCCCTCGCGGGAGGTAGGCGCCGACGGGCCCGTCCCGTTATCGGCGGACGGCGCAACCCGCGACAGGCGGGCGCGTCGATTCGAGTCTTGCTCGTCCGCGTCTCGTCGGGCGAGCGGGAGAATAAGGGTGGCACCGCGGGAGCCCCGCCCCTTGCATAGGGCGGGGCTTTTTCGCGTCCGCGAAAGAGGGAGCGATGAGCCGCTGCGTTCCGACAAAAGAGGCGTTCGCGCGCCTAGCCGGGGAGGGCTGCAACCTCATCCCCGTATTCCGCGAGGTCGAGGCCGACTTGGAGACGCCGGTCTCGGCGTATCTCAAGATCACCGGCGGCGAGGAGCGGACGTCGTTCCTCTTGGAGAGCGTCGAGGGCGGCGAGCGCGTCGCGCGGTTCAGTTTTATGGGAACGGAGCCCTACCGCGTTCTGCGGACGGGACCCGGCGAGCCGGACGGCGACGGCGACCCGCTGATCGCCGTCGAGGCGGAGTTGGCCCGCTTCCGCCCCGCCCACGTGGAGGACGGGCTGCCGCGCTTCGTCGGGGGCGCGGTGGGGTACCTCGCCTACGAGGCGGTCCGCCACTTCGAGCCGCGCGCGTCCACGGCTGCGGCGGCCTCGCCGGAACTGCCGGAGTCCGTCTTTCTGTTCACGGACTCGCTGCTCGTGTTCGATCACCTTCGCCGCCGCATTCAGGTGATCGCCACCGCTTACGTGGGCGCGGACGGCGCGGCGGACGAGGCGTATGAGCGCGCCGTCCAGCGCGTGGACGAACTCGCGGAGCGTCTGTCCCGTCCGCTGCCGCCGCAAACGCGAACGGGAAGCGGAGCGGACTCCGCGCCGCCCGCCGGCGTCTCCGACGCGGAGCGGCTGGAGTTCTCCAACAAGACGCCGGGCGAGTACCACCGGATGGTCGAGCGGGCCAAGGAGTACATCGTCGCCGGGGACATCATCCAGGCGGTGCCGTCGCAGCGCGTGGAGGTGCCGGTGACATCGAGCGCGTTCGATCTGTACCGCTCGCTCAGGGAAGTGAACCCCTCGCCGTATATGTACCTCCTGCAGTTGGACGGCTTCGCCGTCGTGGGCGCGTCGCCGGAGATGCTGGCGCGGACGGAGGACGGGCTCGTCGAGACGCATCCCATCGCGGGGACGCGCCGTCGCGGGCGCGACGAGGCCGAGGACGCCGACCTGGAGCGCGAACTGCTGGCCGACGAGAAGGAGATCGCCGAGCACGTGATGCTGCTCGACCTCGGACGCAACGACATCGGGCGCGTCAGCGAGCCGGGCACGGTGGAGGTGACGCAGAGGCTGGAGGTGGAGCGCTACTCGCACGTGATGCATATCGTGTCGCACGTGACGGGTCGCCTGCGCGAGGACAAGTCGGCGTTCGACGCGCTGCGGGCATGCTTTCCGGCGGGGACGGTGTCGGGCGCGCCGAAGATCCGCGCGATGCAGATCATCGCGGAGTTGGAGGGCGAGCGGCGAGGCGTCTACGCGGGCGCCGTGGGCTACTTCAGTTTCTCCGGCAATATGGACACGGCCATCGCCATACGGACGATGGTCGTGAAGGACGGCAAAGCCTACCTGCAAGCGGGCGGGGGCGTCGTTTTCGACTCCGATCCGGAGTCGGAGCGGATGGAGTCGTTTCACAAGATGAACGCCCTGCTGCGGGCGATAGCCCTAGCGGAGGCGGACGCGGCGCGCGCCTAGCGGCGCGGGAGAGGCGAGATGCTGCTGCTCATCGACAACTACGACAGTTTCACCTACAACCTCCACCAGTATCTGTGCGAACTGGGCGCGGAGTCGGAGGTGGTTCGGAACGACGCTGTCACTCTGGACGACATCGAGCGGCTCGCGCCGGAGCGGATCGTGATTTCGCCCGGGCCGTGCACGCCTGAGGAGGCGGGCGTGTCCACCGAGGCGGCGCGGCGCTTCGGGGAGCGCATCCCGATCTTGGGCGTTTGCCTCGGCCATCAGTGCATCGGGGCGGCGCACGGGGCGGCGGTGAGCGGGGCCGGGGAGATCGTTCACGGCAAGACGAGCGCCGTGACGCACGACGGAAAGGGCGTGTTCACCGGGTTGCCGAACCCGCTGCGCGCCATCAGGTATCATTCGCTCGCCATCCAACCGGACTCCGTGCCGGACGCGCTGGAGGTTACGGCGTGGAGCGAGAGCGGGGTTATTATGGGGGTGAGGCATAAGGAGCGCCCGGTGGAGGGCGTGCAGTTCCATCCCGAGTCGATAATGACGGAGTGCGGCAAGCAGTTGCTGCGGAACTTCTTGGAGGGACGGTAGTGAAGGTTGCGGATTTCACCACGAACCCCGTGTGGGACGAGTGGACGATGGACGTCGAAGCGAGCGTCGGCTCGAGCATCGCGCAGGACCGGCTCCAGGCGCGGGGCTACCGGCTGGTCGAGCCCGTCAAGGAGAGCGACGACGGCGTCTTCACGATGCTGGCGCGCTCCGACGGCCGCGACGTCGACTCGAGCATGAAGCGGATGAACGGCAAACTGATGCTGGCCGCCGCCGTCGGGATCACGCTCGTGCTCCTGGTGATGATGGCGGAGGGCATCGGCGGAGAGCGGACGGTCGTTCCGCCGCTGCTGCTCGCGGCGGTGATCCTGGGCGGGATGGGGCTGAACCGCCTGCGCGAACCCGTTCGCCG
Source organism: Dehalococcoidia bacterium (assembly GCA_965242755.1). GTDB lineage: Bacteria > Chloroflexota > Dehalococcoidia > Lucifugimonadales > Australimonadaceae > Bin16. The sequence continues at coordinate 1,217,618 of OZ251500.1, forward strand.
CCGCCGCGGCAAGTTGATGGAGGTCACGATCTCGCCCACGCCCGACGGCGGCTGCCGCGTCCTGGCGAAGGGAGCGTTGATTCCCGACGCTGAGGCGGAGCCGTCCCCGCCCGCGGAGCGGGCGTCCTCCGAGCGGACGCTCATGGAAGACTTGCGCGTCGCCGACGGCAAGGGGAAGTCGGGAGAGAAACGGCGGTGATCCAGGAGGCGATCCGCCGGCTCGCCGAGCGCCGCCCGCTTTCGGAAGAGGAAGCGGCGGCGGCGGCCGGGGCCATTATGACCGGCGAGGCGACGCCCGCGCAGATCGGCGGGTTCCTGGCCGCGCTCCGCGTCGCGGGCGAGACGCCCGAGGTCGTCGCGGGGATGGCGCGGGCGATGCGCGAAAACGCGGTCCGCGTCCCAACGGACGGCCAACTGGTGGACGTGGTGGGCACGGGCGGGGACGGCCTGCATACGTTCAACATCTCCACGGCGGCGGCGCTCACGGTCGCCGCGGCGGGAGCGAAAGTCGCCAAGCACGGCAACCGCGCGGCGTCGGGCAGCGTCGGCGCCGCCGACATCCTGGACGCGAACGGCGTGAAATTGGAATTGAGCGCGGAGTCGGCCCTGCGCTGCATCGAGGAAACGGGCATCGTGTTCCTCTTCGCGCAGGCGTTCCATCCGGCGATGCGCTTCGCGGGGCCGCCCCGCCGCGAGTTGGGAATCCGCACGGTGTTCAACATCCTGGGCCCGCTCACGAATCCCGCAGGCGCGCGCTATCAGTTGCTCGGCGTGGCGCAACCCCCGGACGCATCTTCCGATCTGGCGGAGTTGGTCGCGGAGGCGCTCGCGTCGCTCGGCTCGGAGCGCTCGTGGGTCGTCCGCGGCGACGACGGCCTCGACGAGTTGACGACTACAGCCGCGTCGCAGGTATGGGAGGTGACCGGCGCGGGCGCGCGGCGCTTCTCTATCGCGCCGGAGGACGCGGGACTGCCCCGCGCCGACCTCGCGGATCTGCAGATCAGCGGGCCGGAGGACGCGCAAGCGAAGTTCGCGCGGGCGCTCTCGCCGGAGGCGTCGCCCGAGAAGGACGTCGTTCTGCTGAACGCGGCGGCGGGGCTCGTCGTGAGCGGCGCCGCCCCCGATCTTCCCGCCGGCGTAGGCGCGGCGCGCGAGGCGATAGACTCCGGCAAGGCGGCGGCCAAGTTGCGCGAACTCGCAGCCCTCAGCCAAACGCTTGCGTAGTTATGACCGGAACGATGCTCGACAAGATCGTGGAGGCGAAGCGCGAGGAACTCGCGCGCGCCAAGAAGCGGACGCCGCAGTCCGAACTGGACGCGCTCGTCCGCGAGGCGCCGTTCCCGCTCAACCTGTCGGGCGCGCTCTGGGGAGACCGCCCGCGCCTCATCGCGGAGACGAAAAAGGCGTCGCCCTCCAAGGGCGTCCTCGCGCAAGAGTACGACCCCGCCGCCCTGGCGTCCGTCTATGCGGCGAACGGCGCCGCCGCCGTGTCCGTGCTCACGGAGTCCGCCCACTTCCAGGGCAGCCTCGAGCACCTGGCGGCGGTGAAGGCGGCGGTCGGCCCCGAGGGGTTGCCCGCGCTGCGGAAAGACTTCCTCTTCGACCCCTACCAGTTGGCGGAGGCCCGGGCGCATGGGGCGGACGCCGCCCTCCTCATCGTCGCGCTGCTCAATCCCGAGCAGTTGCGGGAGATGCTCGACGCGGCGCAGCGGATATGGCTGCAGTGCCTCGTCGAAACGCATAACGAACGCGAGTTGGAGACGGCGTTGAGCGCCGGCGCCGAAATCATCGGCGTCAACCACCGCGACCTGCGAACATTTGAGGTCGATACGACGCTTTCGGCGCGGCTGCGCCCCCTCGTTCCGCAAGGGCGGATGGTCGTCGCGGAGAGCGGGATCAACTCGGCGGAGGACGTCGCCGCGCTGCATCGCGCGGGCGTGAACGGCGTGTTGGTCGGCGAGGCGCTGATGACCGCGCCGGACATCGCGGCGAAAACGCGCGAACTCTCGGGAGCGGCGGCGTGACGCATATCAAGATATGCGGGTTCCGGTCGGCGGAGCCGCTGATCGCGGCGGCGAAGGCCGGCGCGGACGCCGTCGGGCTCGTCTTCGTGCCGACGGCGCGGCGCCGCGTGTCCCCGCTCCAAGCCCGCGCGATCCTAGACGAGGCGCGCGCTGCGCTGCGCGAAACGCCGGAAGTCGTCGGACTGTTCGCCGACCAGCCGGCCGAGGACGTCCGCGAAACGGTCGCCGCGCTGGGGTTGGACGCCGTGCAGTTGTGCGGAAGCGAGGGCGTGGAGTACGCATCCCGCCTCAACGCGCCGACGCTCAAAGTGATCAGCGTGGACGCGGACGTTCCCATCGCCGCGCAGATGCCGCGCATCCTCGTCTTGCAGCAGCGCCACGCGCTGGCCGGACACCGCATCGTTCTGGACGCGGGCGCGCCCGGCGAGTACGGGGGCACGGGCAAGCGATTCGACTTAAGCGTCGCGGCGGACCTCGCGGCGGCGTTTCCGATGACGCTTGCGGGCGGGCTGTCCCCGGACAACGTCGGCGAGGCGGTCGAGCGGGCGCGTCCGTGGGGCGTGGACGTCTCCAGCGGCGTGGAGACGGACGGCGAGAAGGATCCGGACAAGACGCGGGCGTTCATCGCGGCGGTTCGCGCCGCCGACGCGCGCAAGAAGCCGGGCCGCCTCGCGCGGCTGTTCGGCGGGAGTTGAGATGACGGATCTGCCGGACGGCGCGGGACGGTTCGGACGCTACGGCGGGCGCTACGTGCCCGAGACGCTGATGGCCGCGCTGCAGGAATTGACCGCCGCTTGGGAGGAGGCGCGGGAGGACGAGGCGTTCCAATCGGAGTTGCGCCTGCTGCTCCGCGACTACGCCGGGCGCCCGACGCCCCTGCATCACGCCAAGCGGCTCACGGAGCGCGCGGGCGGCGCCGACGTCTACCTGAAGCGCGAGGACCTCGCCCACACCGGAGCGCACAAGATCAACAACGCGCTGGGGCAGGGCCTGCTCGCCCTGAAAATGGGCAAGAGCCGCATCGTCGCGGAGACTGGCGCGGGGCAGCACGGCGTGGCCGCCGCCACGGTGTGCGCGCTGCTCGGCGTCGAGTGCGTCGTCTATATGGGCGAGGAGGATATGCGCCGCCAAGCCCCGAACGTCCACCGCATGCGGATGCTCGGCGCGGAAGTCCGCCCCGTCTCAGCGGGCAGCCGCACCCTCAAAGAGGCGATCAGCGAAACGATACGCGACTGGGTAACGAACGTCCGCGACACGCACTACGTCATCGGCAGCGCCGTCGGCCCCCATCCCTATCCGATGATGGTGCGCGACCTGCAGTCGGTCATCGGGCGCGAGTCCCGCGAGCAGGTGCTCGCGCAAACGGGTCGCCTCCCCGACGCGGTCGCCGCCTGCGTGGGCGGAGGCTCCAACGCCATCGGCCAGTTCCACGCGTTCATTCCCGACGAGGACGTCCGCCTCGTCGGCGTGGAGGCCGCGGGCGAGGGCATGGAGACGGGGCGGCATGCGGCGTCCATCGGAGGCGGCGGCGTCGGCGTGCTCCACGGCTCAATGTCCTATATCGTGCAGGATGCCGACGGCCAAATTGAGGAGACGCACAGCGTATCCGCCGGGCTGGACTACCCGGGCGTCGGCCCGGAGCACGCATGGCTGCGCGACAGCGGGCGCGCGGAGTACGTCAGCGTCACGGACGACGAGGCGGTCGAGGCGTTCCGCCTCGTCTGCGAACTAGAGGGGATAATCCCCGCGCTGGAGTCGTCGCACGCGGTAGCCTACGCGGTGAACGCGCTCGCGCCCGAACTGGGAAAGGGCAAGACGGCCCTGATCTGCCTGAGCGGGCGCGGCGACAAGGATATGGGGACGATAATGGAGCGCGAAGGCGCTCCTCTGGAGCGGGCGGCGCGTTGACAGGGCGCCCCTCGCCGAAAGAAGATAGACGGGCTTAGGCGGCAACGATGAATTCGAGGAGCGCATGACCCCTGAGGGCTACGCCGTCAATTGGACGGCCGTCGCGCTGGCGTTCGCGGTGGGCGTCGCGGCGATGGGCGGCATGCTCGCCGCGTCGGCGCTGCTGTCCCCGCGCAGGCCGTCGGAAGCGAAGGCGGTCGCCTACGAGTCCGGCATCCTCCCGACGCCGCTGAACTGGACGCAGTTCAACGTCCGCTACTACATCTTCGCCATCCTCTTCCTCATCTTCGACGTCGAGGCGGTCTTCCTCTTCCCCTGGGCGCTGGTCTTCGCGGACGCGGGAATCCCGGGCTACGTTTTCTATGCGATGATGCTGTTCATCGCCGTGCTGCTGCTGGGCGTCGCCTACGCTTGGCGGAAGGGAGCGCTGCGTTGGAGGTAGAGCGCAGAGCCGAGGCGCCGCTGTTCCGCCCGTCCTCCTGGGAGAGGCCGGAGAAGGGGCGCTTCTTCGATTCGCCCGAAGGCGGCGCCGTCTCGTCCGGCAAGGGCAACCGTCCGGCCGCGAACCTCATCAAGGGCGCCGCGCCCGGGGTCGTGACGGCGAAATTGGACGAACTGGCCGCGCTCGGCAGGAGCAACTCCCTGTGGACGCTCACGTTCGGGCTCGCCTGTTGCGCCATCGAGATGATCTCGACGCATATGGCGCACCACGACCTCGACAGGTTCGGCGTCGTCACGTGGCCGTCGCCCCGCCAATCCGACGTGATGATCGTCGCGGGCACGGTCGTGAAGAAGATGGCGGAGCCGATCAAACTGCTCTACGAGCAGATGCCCGACCCGAAGTGGGTCATTGCGATGGGCACGTGCGCGACGAGCGGCGGGCCGTACTACCGCTCCTACAGCGTCGTAATGGGCGTCGACCACCTCGTGCCGGTGGACGTCTACGTGCCGGGCTGCCCCCCCAGGCCCGAGGCGCTGATGGACGGCATCGCCAAACTGCAGGACAAGATCAAGCGCGACGCGAAGGAGGGCAGGCGCGGCGCGCCCATCGTGACGGAGCCGCCCCCAGCGTCCGCCCCCCTTGTCTTGCGGCGTTCCGAGTCCGACGGCGAGGCCGCGAATGGTTGAGCAGTCCAACGCCGGCGACCAGGAGCGGCCCGCGTCGCGCCCGGCCGAGCGCCGGGGCCCGCCGGTCGAAGTCGCGGAGGAAACGCTGAGCCCCAGCGGCGAGCGCACCGCCGGCGCCCTCCGCCTCGCGCTCCGGGACATCGCGGATGCGTTCGGAGGGCGCGACGACGTCCCCTGGGCGCGCGTCGCCCGCGAGCATCTCGCGCGGGCGGCCTCCGCCTGCGCCGCCAGCCCCAACCTCGGCATGGATATGCTCCATTGCCTGATCGCGGTGGACTACGAGGAGCGCATCGAGTTGAACTACGTCCTCCTCTCGCTCGCGCGCGGCCATAAGGCGATGCTGAAGACGGACGTTCCGCCGGACGACGCGCGCGCGGACTCCCTCACGAGCCTCTGGGAGGCGGCCGGCTGGCACGAGCGCGAGGCGCATGACCTGTTCGGCGTCGAGTTCACCGGCAACCCCGACCTCTCGCCCCTGCTGCTCTACGACGGCTTCGAGGGGCATCCCGGGCTGCGGAGTTTCCCGCTCCACGACTACGAGGAATGGTAGGCCGGGCGATGCAGGCGCAAGCGGCGTACGAAACCGTCGATATGATGCTCAATATGGGGCCGCAGCACCCTGCGACCCACGGCGTGTTTCGGATGGTCCTCACGGTCGACGGCGAGCGCGTCGAGGACGTGACGCCCCACATCGGCTATCTGCACCGCGGGTCCGAGAAACTCGCGGAGAACGAGAGTTACGGGCAGGTCGTGACGCTCTTCGACCGGCTCGACTACGTGTCGAACCTCAACAACGAACTGATCTTCTGCCGCGCCGCCGAGCGGCTGATGGGCGTCGAGCCCCCGGAGCGCGCGCAATACCTCCGGACGATCCTCGCCGAACTGAACCGCTTGGCGAGCCACCTCCTCTTCATCGGAACCTACGCGATAGACCTCGGCGGAATGACGCCGATTATGTACGGCTTCCGCGAGCGCGAGCGCATCCAGAATCTGTTCGAGTCCGTCACCGGCGCCCGAATGATGCACAACTTCATCCGCATCGGGGGCGTGAAAGAGGACGCGCCCCCCGACTTCGCGCCCCGCGTCCGCGCCCTGCTCGACGACGTGGAGCGCGGCGTCGCCGAGGTCGACCGCCTCCTCACCTTCAACGAGGTGTTCCTCGCCCGGACGCGCGGCGTGGGCGTCATAGACGCTCCGACGGCCCTCTCCTGCGGATTGACCGGCCCCAGTCTGCGCGCCAGCGGCGTCGCCTACGACGTCCGCAAGGACTACCCCTACGAAGCCTACCCCTGCCTCTCCTACAAGGTTCCGGTCGGGGAGAACGGCGACTGCTGGGACAGGTACTATATGCGCGTGCTGGAGTGCGCCGAATCCGCATCGATGGTCAGGCAGTGCCTCGACCAAATGGAGGACGGCCCGGTGATGGCGCAGATGCGGCGCATCGCCAGGCCGCCCAAGGGCGAGGTGTACGTTCACGGCGAGAATCCGCGCGGCGACATCGGCGTCTTCCTCGTGAGCGACGGCACGGACAAGCCGTACCGCGTCAAGGTGCGCCCCCCGTCGTTCTGCAACCTCGTCGCGCTCCGCCCGATGATGCGCGACGCCTACATCGCGGACGCGGTGGCGATTCTCGGATCCCTGGACATCGTGCTCGGCGAGGTGGACCGGTGAGGTCGAAGCCCGTTCAGTTGCTGATCGCGCTGGTTATGGCGGGCGCGCTCGCCGGGCTGCTCGCGCTGTTCGCCCTCGCGCTTGCGCTGCTCGGCGATCCGGACGGCGCGGTCACGCCGCTCACGGCGGGGAGGCTCGCGCTCGCGCTCCTCGCGCTCCTGACCCTGGTGACGATGCTCGGCGTCTCGCTCGTGTGGCTGGAGCGCAAGCAGTTGGGGCGAATGCAAGGGCGCGTCGGCCCGACCCGCGTCGGTCCGTTCGGCCTCCTGCAGCCCATCGCCGACGCGATCAAACTCGTCACAAAAGAGGACGTCTCCCCGGGGTCGTCGTCCAAAGCGATCTTCTACGCCGCGCCGATCCTCGTGTTCGTCCCCAGTTTCGTCGTCTGGCTCACGATTCCGATGAGCCAAGAGTTCGTGGTTCGGAATCTCGATATGGGCGTGTTCTTCTTCATCGCGGTCTCCGTGCTCAGCATCGTGGGATTGATTCTGGCCGGCTGGAGTTCCAACAGCAAGTACGCCGTGCTGGGCGGATTCCGCTCCGCGGCGCAACTCGTGAGTTACGAGATCCCGCTCATCCTCGGCGCGCTCAGCATCGTGATGCTCGCGGGCTCGATGCGCTTCACCGACGTCGTGGACGCGCAGGCGAGCGTTCCCTACATCGCTCTGGCGCCGCTCGCGTTCGTCGTGTTCTTCGTCGCCGGCCTCGCGGAGGTCGGCAGAACGCCGTTCGACATCTACTTCGCGGAGTCGGAGGTCGTCGGCGGGCCGTTCGTCGAGTACAGCGGAGCGCATTGGGCGATATTCTTCCTCGCGGAGTACGTCAACACGTTCGTCGTCGCCGCGCTCGGCGCCCTGCTCTTCCTCGGCGGCTGGGTTTGGCCGTTCGGCGAACTCGGGCAAACGGCGGCGGTCGCGCTCTTCCTGGGCAAGACGTACCTGCTTGCGGTCGTCATCTTTTGGGTGCGAGCGACGTTCCCGCGCCTGCGGATAGACCAGTTGATGAACGTGGGCTGGAAGGCGCTCATTCCGTTGGGGTTCGTCAGCGTGGTCGTGGTCGCGGCGCAGCGGTTCTACGAATGGCCGGTTTGGACGCTCACGTTGATGTCGCTCGCGGCGCTTGGCGCGGCGGGCGCGGTCCAGTTGCGCGCGCAGCGCGGCTCCGCCGTCGCGACGGCGGAGCGTTACGCCCGGCGCGCCGTCGCGGTCGAGCCGAGCCGCGGACGAGAGAGGCGGCAGGCATGATCGGAACGATGCGAGGCTTGCTCACCACCGCGCGATGGCTGCTGAGGCGGCCCGTGACCGCGCACTACCCGGAGCAGCACCTGCCGGTGCAAGAGCGCTATATGGGCTTCCCCGCCCTGCTCACCGACGACACGGCGGACGAGCCGTTCTGCACCGGCTGCATGGTCTGCGTCCGGGAGTGCCCCACGCAGTGCATGAGCGCGCAAATGCACGACAACCCCAAGTTCGTGGACGGCTCCAGCCACCGCCGCAAGATCATCCAGGAATTCGAGATCAACCTGAACCGCTGCATCCTCTGCGGGATCTGCGTGGACGTTTGCTCGTTCGACGCGATAGAGATGTCCTACGAGCACGAGTTGGCGAGTTACGCCCGGGCGGGCGCGAGGGCCGACCTGACGCTCCTGCTCGAGCAGGGCAAGCGGTACGCGGATGCGAGCGGCTGGCGGCCCGTCAACCCCGAGAAGAACTCGGCGGGCGCGGCGCTTGCGAAAAAGGCCGCCGCCGCCGCGAGCAAAGAGGACGCCGTCGCCGCGAGCAAGGAGGTCGCCGCGCCCGCGAGCCGGGGTGACTCCACGGACGCGAACAAGGAGAACGCCGCAACCGCCTCCGCCGGAGACGACGAGGAGCGCGCGCAGCCGTGACCTCCCTCCTGCTCTTCTTCGCCGTCGCCGCCGCGACGCTCGTCGCCGCGTTCGGCGTCGTCACATCGCGGAACATCGTGCACGCCGCGCTCTTCCTGCTTGCGGCGATGGGGGCGGTCGCGGGCGTCTTCGTGCTCCTCTACGCCGAGTTCCTCGCGCTCGCGCAACTCCTCATCTACGGCGGAGCGGTGATCATCGTCATCCTCTTCGCGCTCATGCTGACGCGGTCGAGCGAGCACCTGGGCGAGACGGAGACGCGCCGCCGCCCGTTCGCGGCCCTCGCGGCGGCGGCGCTCTTCGGCGTGATGGCCGCCGTCTTCGTCGCGGACTCGAGTTGGTTCAACTCCACGACCCGCGAGTCCGTCCCGTTCCGCGCCCTCGCGGAGGACCTATTCGTTGTCTGGGCCGTTCCGTTCGAGATCGCGTCGCTCGTTCTGCTGGTCGCGCTCATTGGCGCGGTCGTGATCGGACGCGCGGGCCGCGAGGAGGACGAGTCCTTCCCCGACGCCGGCGCGCCGGACGCGGACGCGCCCGCCCGGACGCCCCGCTCCCGGCGCGACGAGCGGCGGCGGAGGCGCGCGTGACGCTCCAACTCCTGCACTTCCAACTCCTGAGCGCCGCGCTCTTCTGCATCGGCCTGTACGGCGCGCTCGCCAGAAGAAGCGCCGTGCTCGTGCTCATGTCCATCGAACTGATGCTCAACGCGGTCAATATCTACGTCGTCGCAATCGGCGCCTTCCGAGGGTTCGAGAGTTCCACGGGGCAGGTCGTCGCAGTGTTCGTCATCACCATCGCCGCCGCGGAGGTCGGCCTCGCGCTGGCCATCGTTATGCGCCTGTTCAGGAGCCGCGGCACGGTGAACACCGACGAGATCGACGCGATGAGGGGCTAGGCGTGGAGCAGGCGTGGATCATTCCCGTGTTCGGCTTCGGAGCGTTCGCGCTCCTCGCCCTCTTCCGCCACTTCCTCCCGTGGCAAGGCAAGCACCTCTCCGTGCTCGCGATCATCTTGGCGTTCGCCGCCGTTTGGCCCGCGCTCCTGGATATGCTGGACAAGGGCGTCGGCTCCTACAACTTCCCTCGCGCCTGGTTCAGCGCCGGGCCCCTGGAGGCCGGCTGGGGCATCATCGTAGACCCGCTGACCATCGCGATGCTCGCCCTCGTCACGTTCGTCTCCGTCGTCGTGCAGATCTACTCGCTTGGCTATATGCGGCATCACGGGAAGGACGACCCGCGGATCGGCTGGTACTTCGCCGCGCACTCCCTGTTCAGCGCCAGCATGCTGATGCTCGTTCTCGCCGACAACCTCCTCCTGCTCTACGTCGCGTGGGAGTTGGTCGGCCTCTGCTCCTATCTGCTGATCGGCTTTTGGTTCGAGCGCCGCTCGGCGGCGGAGGCCGCGAAAAAGGCGTTCGTAACCACGCGCATCGGCGACGTCGGCTTGCTGATCGGCATCGTTCTGCTCGTCGTCGAGTTCGGAACGTTCGACATCGGCGAAATTATGGGCGCGCTGGACGGCTCCGGCGCGAATCAGACCGTCGTGACCGCGAGCGCGTTCCTCATCTTCTTCGGCGCAATGGGCAAGTCGGCGCAGTTCCCCCTGCACGTCTGGCTGCCCGACGCGATGGAGGGGCCGACGCCCGTCAGCGCGCTGATTCACGCCGCGACGATGGTGACCGCCGGCGTGTTCCTGGTCGCGCGCCTCTTCCCCCTCTACGAGGCGGTGGGAAGCGCGCAACTCGCCGTCGCATCCGTGGGCATCGCCACGGCGCTGATGGGCGCGGCGATGGCGCTCGTCTCGACCGACCTCAAGCGCATCCTCGCCTACTCCACGATGAGCCACCTCGGATTTATGATGCTCGCGCTCGGCGCGGGCGGCTACACCGCCGCTATCTTCCACCTGCTCATGCACGGCGTGGCGAAGGCCATGCTCTTCCTCGCCGCAGGCTCCGTCATGCACGCCGCCAACGACGAGACGGACATCCGCAAAATGGGCGGCTTGCGGAAGCGAATGCCCGTAACCGCGACCGCGTTCACCGTCGGCGCGCTCTCGCTCGCAGGACTCCCTCCCCTCAACGCCTTCTGGAGCAAAGACGAGATCCTCCTCGCCGTCGCGGACGGCCTAAACCCCGTCTTCCTCGTCCTCTTCCTCGCGGCGATCGCGCTGAGCGCGCTCTATATGGGCCGCGCCGTTCTCGTCGTGTTTTTCGGGCGCCTCAAGCCCGACAACGTCGGCGCGCATGAGTCGCCCCTGGTGATGGCGCTGCCGCTCGGCATACTGGCCGTTCTCGCGCTGACGACCGGATTCATCGCGCTGCCCATCGGCTACGACGGCATCGGAACGTTTATCTACGACGCCGCGCACGGGCCGCACGGATTCAAGATCGATCCGCTGTGGGCCTCCGTCAGCGTCGCGCTCGCGCTCGCCGGGCTCGCGCTCGCCTACGCGCTCTACGGACGCGGCGACTCCTCCCGCGTTGACGCGCTCCGCGAACGCTACCCCCGCGTCCACCGGATCCTCGCCGAGCGCTTCTATATGGATCACGCTTATCAATGGATCATTGACCACGTCGCTCTTGGCGCGGGCCGCGCCGCCGCCTGGTTCGACCGGAGAATCGTGAACGACGAGGGCGTGAACCGCCCCGGCATCCTCACGGCGGCCGCCGGACGGCGGCTGCGCGCCCACGTCACCGGCCTATTCGCGGACTACGGCATCGCCGTTATCGCGGGAGTCGCCGCCCTCGCGCTGCTCCTTTGGTTGGGAGCGTAGGCGATGGAGCAGCGCATCTTGGAATGGCTGATCTACCTGCCGATGCTCACGGCGGCGGCGCTCATCGCGCTTCCCGCCTCATGGCGGACGCTCACGCGCGTCGCGAGCATCGCCTCGGGCGCCCTGCTCATGGCGGGGTCGGCGTGGGTCTTCATCGCGTTCGACCACTCGGCGGGCGCCGCGACCTTCCAAATGGTCAAGGTCTACCCGTGGCTCGAGTCCGTCGGCATCGACTTCCGGCTGGGCGTGGACGGCGTGGCCGCTCCGATGATCCTCCTCACCGGCATCGTCGCCCTCACCGGAACCGTCATCGCCGCGAACGTGGAGCGCGACGCGAAGGCGTACTACGTTCTCCTGTTCGTCCTCATCGCCGGCGTCTACGGCACATTCGCCTCCCTCGACCTCTTCTTCTTCTTCTTCTTCTACGAACTCGCCATCGTGCCGATGTATCTCCTCATCGCGGTGTGGGGCTCCAGTTCCACGTTCAAGGACTTCGCCCGGACGAAAGAGTACGGCGCGCTCAAACTCGTGCTGATGATCGTCGCCGCGAGCGTGCTCGTCTGGATCGGCGTCATCGCCATCTACGTCTGGGCGGACCTCGGCACATTCAACATTCTCGCCCTGCGCGACGCGGCGCAAGACGGCGCGTTCTCCTCCGGATTCCAACGCGCCGTGTTCCCGCTCGTGATGGTCGGATTCGGCCTCCTCGCGGGGCTTTGGCCGTTTCACACCTGGTCGCCCGACGGCCACGTCGCCGCCCCGACCTCCGTGAGCATGCTGCACGCCGGCGTGCTGATGAAACTCGGCGCGTTCGGCATCATCCGCGTCGGAATGACGCTCCTGCCGGAAGGCATGGACGCCTGGTCGCTCGTTCTCTTCATCCTCGGCACGGTCAACGTCGTCTACGGCGCAATCGCGGCGATGGCGCAGACCGACCTGAAGTACGTCATCGGCTACTCCAGCGTCAGCCATATGGGCTATGTCCTGATGGGAATCGCCACGCTCGACAGCGTCGGCCTAACCGGCGCGACGCTGCAAATGTTCTCGCACGGCGTAATGACGGCCCTCTTCTTCGCCGTCGTCGGCGCAATCTACGAACGCGCGCACACCCGCGACACGCTCCTGCTGAACGGGCTCGCCTCGAAAATGGGCTGGACGGCGGCCTTCTTCGTCATCGCGGGGCTCGCCTCGCTCGGCCTGCCAGGGCTGAGCGGCTTCATCGCGGAGTTGCTCGTGTTTATCGGCGCGTTCCGCACGGAGCCCGTCCTCGGCGCGCTCGGCGTGCTCGGCGCCGCGATTACCGCGGTCTACATCCTGCGCCTCATCGCCCGCGTATTCTTCGGGCAGCGCGACAGGCGATGGGACGGCCTGTCCGACCTGACGCCCCGCGAGATAGCGGCGGCGGGCGCGCTCGTCGCCCCGCTCCTGCTCGTAGGCGTATGGCCCGCGCCGTTCTTGGACGTGATCAGGCCCGGCGTTGACGCTGCGCTTGGAGGTCTCCCGTAGCGATGCCGGCGGACTTCACCCTCCTCACGCCCGAGTTCATGCTTGCCGGCCTCGGCGCGCTCCTGCTCATCGCGGATTTCGCCCTCCCCTGGCGCTCGCGGAAGGCGCGCAACGCTTCCCTCGCCGCGCTCACGCTGCTCGGCCTCGCCGCCGTCCTCGCCGCAGCCATCGCCCTCCGGCCGGACGAGCCCGAAATCCTCTACGACCACCTGATCTACGTGGACGACTACGCGCTCTTCTTCAAGGCGCTCGCCATCGCCGCCGCCGCCGCCGTCGTCCTCCTGTCATTGGACTACGTCCACCGCCGCATCCATCACCCGGGCGAGTTCTACGCGCTCACCGTGTTCGCCGTGTTGGGCGCAAGCCTCATGGCGGGCGCGGCGGAGTTGCTGACGGCGTACATCGCCGTCGAGTTGCTCGCGTTCTGCCTCTACGTCCTCGTCGCGCTTGGCCGCGGCGACAAACGCTCCGGCGAGGCGGCCGTGAAGTACATCCTGCTCGGCGCCATCTCGTCCGCCGTGATGCTCTTCGGCATCGGCGTTCTCTACGGCGCCGTCGGCGAAACGAGTTTCCGCCTCGCCGATGCGCTGCTCGGCGCGCTCTTCGGCCCCACGGCGCTGCTGGGATTCGCAATGTTCTTCGCGGGGCTCGGCTTCAAACTCTCAATGGCCCCGTTCCACCTCTGGGCGCCCGACGTCTACGAAGGCGCGCCGACGCCCGTGACCGCGCTCGTCGCCGTGCTCTCCAAAGCCGCCGCGTTCGCCCTAACCCTCCGCTTCCTCGCGGAGGCCGGCGACTCCTCGCTCGACGAATGGCGGACGCCGCTCGCCGTTTTCGCCGCGCTCACCATGACCGTCGGAACGCTCACCGCGCTCGCCCAAGAGAACATCAAGCGCTTGCTCGCCTACAGCAGCGTCGCGCAGGTCGGCTTCGTGCTGGTGGGAATCATCGCGCTCAACAATTCGGGGGCGAGCGCGGCGCTGCTCCACCTTGCGGGATACGCCTTCACGAACCTCGCCGCGTTCGCCGTCGTCATCGTCGTCGAGGCGAAAACCGGCAAGGAAGGCATCGCCGACTACGCGGGGCTCGCCTCGCGCTCCCCGTTCCTGGCGATGGTTATGGCCTCCGCAATGTTCTCCCTCGCGGGACTCCCCATATTCGCCGGCTTCGTGACGAAGTTCCTGCTCTTCACGGCGGCCGTGGAGGGCGACCTCACGTGGCTGATGGTTATCGCCGTCGTCAACAGCCTCGTCTCTCTCTACTACTACCTGCGGGTCGTCCGGGCGATGTACGTAAGCGAGTCAGCGGAAACCTCCCGCCTCCCCCTCCCCGTAGCGGCCTCCGTCCCCGTATGGCTGCTCCTAGCGGGAACCGTCCTCGTCGGCGTCTACCCCGCCCCCGTGATGGGCGCGGCGGAAGCCGCCGTCCGCGCCCTGGCCCCGTTCTAGCGCGCGGGGACGGCGTGGCCCCCCGTTCCCTCTGGAGACCTTTGCATAACCCATCGTTTCGCGCGATTAGGCGGTTCCGCGCCGCTCCGATGGTCAATTCGCCCGATCCATCCCGCCACAACCCGCTCTCATCCCTCCCTGCCCGCCCCGTTTCCGGGGCTCCGCAGGGTCTCTTACTCCAAACGGACACACTACCCCCTAGGCAATCGCCGCGCCGCGCGCCCCGCGCAACCGATCCGCGCGCCGCAAGTTGTACGCCATGACCTTGAACATCGCCTCCGCAACGTTCTTCTCCAACCCGATGTAAGGCGTCCGCCAGTACCCGTAACTCCGCTTCAGCGTCCCGAACACGCCCTCGACGGGCGCCCGAACCTTCGACACAAGCGCGTTCCTCTTCCGCTGCCAGTACGGCAACTCCGCCTGGTTCTTGCGCGACCGATGCATGATCCGGTCGTTGATCCCCTGCTCCCGCAACCGCTTCCGGCGCTCCTTCGACTCATACGCTTTGTCCGCGCACGCCCGCCTTCTCATCGCCCATGATCAGCGCGTCGGCGACATCCGTGTCCGCGTCATTCCCGCGTAGCGCGGGAATCCAGCCGGCGCGATAGCGCCATGCTCCTCTTCTGCGAAGAGGAGCATGGCTACGTAGACGACGATGGGGCGCTGAAGGGCGAACGCCTGCGGCAGCCCACGCGGGTTCCTGGATTCCCGCCTACGCGGGAATGACGGCATTGGCGTAGGTTCCCGCTTTCGCGGGAATGACGCGGTCGGCCGGGGATTGATGGGGACGAGGCTTGCGCCCCGTCTTGGCGCTTGCGCGCCGACTGGATTCCCGCCTACGCGGGAATGACGGATCAGGGGCCCGCCTACGCGGGCAGGGCGACTGTTGCGCTTATTGGACTCCCGCTAGAGGGAGAAGTCGAACGGGATCCCCGGGTCGGCGTCGAACTCGACGTTCGGCGCGTCGCCTAGGCGCCCGGCGAAAGCGTCGGCGACGAACGCGGCGAGCGCCTCCCACGATTCCTCCGCCGTCTCCTCGCGGTAGTCGTCGGGGCGCGTGCTGTTCAGCCAGCCGTGCGGCGTGTCGGCGAAGACGCGGATGCGGGCGCGCTTCCCCAGCGCCTCCAGTTCCCCGCGGAAGCGGCGGACGTTCTCCAGCGGCACGAGCGGGTCATGCTCGCCGAATCCCGCGAACAGGGGCGCGCTCACGCGGGGGAGGAGCGCCGATACGGGCTCTTGCCCCGGGAACGTCGGCTCGTAGTCGCGGGGATAGACGCCGCCGTGGAAGAGGGCGATGGCCGTCGCGTCGTCGCGCCCCGCCGCCGAGTAGACCATCGGCGTCCGCCCGCTTTGGCAGAAGCCGACGATGCCGATCCGCGAGGCGTCCACGAAGGGCAGCGTCCGCATAAACTCGATGGATTCGGCGATGTCGTCCACCGTCTGCCGGTCCGTGGGGTCGTAGCGCGCCTCCGACCTTTCGATGGGCCCGCGGTCGCCTTTGTAGCGGTGGAACAGGTCGGAGAGACAGGCGGCGTAGCCGTAGGACGCCATGCGGCGGAGGATGCGCCAACTCTGCTCGACGGGCCCGTAGCGCTCGTGCAGCATAACCATCAGCGGGCGGGGTTGGGCCTCGTCGGGCTGGGCGCGCCAGAGGCGCATGCCGCTGTCCAGAACGTGTTCGGTGATTTCCATTCGCCTCGCTCCTCGGCATTGGTGTGTGGGGGGACTATACGCGAATTGGGGGAGTCAGTGGGCGGTGGGGGCGGCGTTTCGCATGAGCGCCCGCCGCCGGCGCGCGAGGCCGCGATGAGGTATGATCGGCGCGACTGAGGCGAAGAGGCGCAGGGATTGGCTAGCGTGAACGTCCGCTTGAGCAGGGGGGTATGGCCAACTGCGGCGCTGGCCGTCGCCGTCGCGCTCTTGTCGGCGTGCGCTCAGCCCGCTCCTACGCCGCCTCCCACCCCCACGCTCGCGCCGCCTCCTACCCCCACGCCCGCGCCTACTGCGACGCCCCTTCCTACGCCGACCGCTAGCGCAACACCAACCTCCACTCCTACGCCTACGCCTACTGCTACGCCAACACCCACCGCCACGCCTACCGTCACGCCCACCCCCACGCCGACGCTGACTCCTACGCCGACTGCCACGCCCACGCCAACCCCCACGCCGCTGCCGAAGGGATACGCCTATATGCGCGCCGTTGATGGAGATTGGATTGATTTATCTGACACACTGGTTGAGCATCCTCAAATTGCGTTACAATTGGATAATCTTGTGCGTGATGGCTTTACAAATGGGGATATTCTATTCAATGGATATAACATAGCCGTACGATGCTTGCTTGATGGCGAGCACAGAGTATCGCTGTCGGGCGAAACTCTCCCGGCAAATGCATGTTTGGAGAGACATAAAGCGGTTTGCGGCGCGAACTACATCGATGTTTTGCCCGAACTGCCAATCTGTCTAAGCGACAACCATGGCCCTTCTGGTCACGGGTTGACAGTAGCCATACCAATTGAAATGCTAGCAGCAATGGAGAGGACAAATCTCGATGCCGCAGGCATAAAAGAGTTTTCCTGGGTGCTCGATGGGATAGAATCAAACGAGATGGCCCTTCTCTATGAGTTATCCCTTCTCACGGTCGATGCCGATTTGCCCGTAGGGGAGTTTCTGGAGCGTGTAGACGCATGGGATATTCACGCCTTGAACGCTTTGCAAAAATTGGCAACCCACGAAGAGTATTTTCTAGAAATAACGTCCTATTTCGAACAGCAAGGAGGGTTATCGGATGAGCAAATCCCTATGCTTTTTGCACTGCAGCATATGCTGTCGAGAGAAGAATTGACTCCTTATCGCTCCGATATAATGAAAGTCATGCTTGACACTGAGCAGACTACAACGATACGACGAGTAATTGACCTCCCTCTAACAGGCGAGTTTACTCTATCAGTAATAATGCCGTCAGCGTCGGGAATTCCTTCCTTTTCTCTATATAGCTTATATGGATATGGCTTATATGGTTTAGCGCCTGAAAACCCTATGAATGCAATGCGACATCTAGAGGAATCAGTGGTTCTACTGGAAGAATTTATGGGCACTCCGTTCCCTCACAATTATGCATTTATGCTTATTGCTGAGTTTCTTGGTTACTCTTTTGGCGTTGGAGGGTATTATGCTGGAAACGGATTAATCTATGCATCCATTGATCATAAAGACACTATCGCGCATGAAACCGCTCATATCTATTGGGATTTCCCATCTGTATGGATCACCGAAGGAGGCGCGCTTAACTTCGAGGATATATTCGAAAACTCGCCATTCCCTGAATACAATTATGCATGCAGCGTCGCTGATAATGTCATTATAGACAACATTGCTGCATTAGAACAACTTGAAGATGAACTGGGATGGGTGCGGGTTTTTGAATCGGGGTGCTACCGCAGGTTGGGCAGACTCCTGTTTGCTGAATTGCGTCAAAGCCTAGTCGATGCCGCTTTTCGCCGAGGATTCAGAAACCTCTACCTAGCCTTGCGCGACAAAACTTACGAATCTGTCTGCGGAGACGAATACAGAGCCGGGTGCTATTTGCGCGAGGCGTTCGCCGACGGCGCGACGGCCGAACAGATCGCCGTCATTGACGACATCGTCGCGCGAAGGTACTACGGACGGGGATAGTTGCGCTCGATGGCGCCGTTACTAACACCTACAGGAATAAAGTAAGGCTTGCGCCGCCTCACGCCCCCTCCTCCCGCATCGCGGCGACGGTTCGCGCGACGCCGGCGTCGAAGGGGACGGCGGCGCGCCAGCCTAGGTCGACGTCGGCGCGGCGAACGTCCAGCCAGATGCGCCGAACGTCGCCCGGACGCTCCGGCGCGTAGAGCGGCTCGCCGTCGTAGTTCGCCGCCTCCGCGATGGCGCGGAAGACCTCCGCGACGGTCGTCCCGACGCCCGTTCCCGCGTTGTAGACGCCGTCGCCCTCTTGCCGGAGCGCGAGGACGTTCGCCTCGACGATGTCGTCCACGTGGACGTAGTCGCGCTCGTGGAGGCCGTCGCCGAAGATGACGGGGCGCTCGCCGCGCAGCATCGCCGCCGCGAAAATGGCGACGACGCCCGCCTCGCCGAACGGATCCTGCCGCGGGCCGTAGACATTGCCGTAGCGCAGGATCGTGTAGGCGACGCCCGACGCGCCGCAGAGCGTTCGGACGTAGGTTTCGCCCGCCGCTTTCGACGCGCCGTAGGGCGAGAGGGGCAGAACGGGATGGTCTTCGTCGGCCGGAAGGCGCCGCGGCTCGCCGTACAGCGCGCCGCCCGTCGAACTGAACACGACGCGCCGGACGCGATGCGCCGCGCACAGCCGCAAGACGTTGACCGTGCCCAGCACGTTCGCCTCCGCGTCGCCCATCGGGTCGCGGACGGACTCGCTGACGCTGGCATGCGCCGCGAGGTGAAAGACGGCCTCCGGCTGCGCCGCCTCGAACGCCGCCGCGAGCCCCTCGCCGCGAATGTCCGCGTCGTGGAGCGCGGCAAGCGGGTTGACGTTCGCCCGCTTGCCGGAGGCGAACGAGTCTACGATCGCGACGCGGTGGCCGTCGGCGATGAGCCGGTCGGCGAGATGCGAGCCGATGAAGCCCGCCCCGCCCGTTACGAGAATGTTCATATCGGCGCCTCGCTGCCCGCCGTCCGCGCCGCCGTCTTGGGGGAGCGGGCGGGCGGGCGTGATAGGATTGGCGTTCGCGCCGCGTCCGGAGCGGAGCGCCCGCCGGGCCGCGGCTCGGCGTATCTTACAAAATCATTAGGAGCGCGCGATGACTTGGGTTGCGGCGGCGTTGATCAGCACGTCGCTCTTCGCCGTCGTAACGGTTCTCGACAAGCGGCTCACAACCGACCTCTTTCCCAGCGCGGGCGCGTTCAACGTCGGATTCGGCGTGATGCAAATTTGCGTCGGCGTCGTCTACTTCGCGGCGGTCATTCCCACGGTGGGA
Organism: Dehalococcoidia bacterium; assembly: GCA_965242755.1. Classification (GTDB taxonomy): domain Bacteria; phylum Chloroflexota; class Dehalococcoidia; order Lucifugimonadales; family Australimonadaceae; genus Bin16. The sequence continues at coordinate 1,236,939 of OZ251500.1, forward strand.
TTCGACGGCGGCGCGGGCGTTCCGTGGGCGATGGCGAGCGGGCTGCTGTGGGCGCTTGGCCTCTCGCTCTTCTTTCACGGGTTGCGCCTCGAGGAGGTCTCCCGCGCCGTGCCGCTGCAGCAGGTGGGGCCGGTGTTCGCGGCGGCGGCGGGAGCGCTCCTGCTCGGCGAATCGCTGTCCGCGTTCCAATGGGGGGCGATCCTGCTCGTCGTCGCGGGGGCGATGCTCGTGTCGTCGAGGCCGGAGACGGGGCTGTTCCGGCTTGCGCGCGGGCGGGCGTTCTTCATTCTGCTAGGCGGCAGTTTCTCGTTGGGGATGGCGTTCGCCGCGAGCGAGCAGGCGACGCGGGAGATGAACGTCTGGGCGATTCAGGCCGTCCGCGCCGCGACGATGAGCGCAGGCGTCTTCGCGCTCTCCCTAAGGCCGCGGACGATCCGCGAATTCCGCCTCGCCGCGTGGAACCTGCGGACGCTCGGCATGCTCTTCCTCGCCGAGGGTCTGCTCGCGCCGCTGGCCGCGCTGATGTTCATCGTCGCGCTCGACCTCGGCCCCGTGTCGTCGGTGAGCGCTGTGACGGCGTCGCGTCCGTTCTTTACGCTCGCGCTCGGCGCCGCCCTCAGCACGCCTCTCTGGAACGTTCTGAACGAGCCGCTGGACCGCAAGACGCTCGGCTGGAAGACGCTCGCCGTGGCGATGATCGTGGCGGGCGTCGCCGCGCTGAGCTTGGGGTGAGGGGCGCAGCGCAGGAGCAAGGCGTTGCGATGGGATACCGACTCATGAACGTCGGCGGGATACAATGAGCCCCGCCCCGCCATCCAACGCCTACTCCTGCGGCGTAGGCGTTGCAGTGGGAGGCGTCTCATCCGTGAAAGGAGTAGTTAGCACGTCGTAAGCGCAGCCTGCGCTGTTGGCGGCTAGAATGGCCAGTAGGTCGGTCGGGCACGGAGTCGGCGTGGCGACATAGCCGACCGGCGTGGCGGTGGCCAGGACATCGGGGGCAGGGACAACCCTATTGGGATCGTCCGTGTAGAATGTCATGATAACAAGCGCGAGGAGCAACTCGTATATGCGTTCTATCCATGGCGCGAGCATAAGTTAATCCTTGTGGGCGTTGCCCCGCTTGGCGTAGGGATTGACGCTAGCATACCCAGCCTAGTCCGTCAACCATCGTCGGCATCGGTTAGTTCGTCAAGGAGGACGGAGAGCGTGGACTTCGGCATCGAGATACGCGAGTGCAAGCCGCAGAAGATCGCCGCCATACGCGCCAAGACCACGATCAACAAGGTGACGCCCAAGGTGGCGCAACTCCTGCGGGAGACGGCGGAGCACCTGGAGTCGGTCGGCGCGCGCCCCGCGGGGCCCGGCGTCGGCGTGTACTACGAGGTCGGCGCCTTCCTCGTGGACTTGGAGGTGGGCTACCCCGTCGAGGCCGACGTCGAGGGGAACGGGCGCGTCGCGATGAACGCCATCCCCGGCGGCAAGTGCGCCGTCGCCCGCTACAGCGGCCCGCACGAGGAGATCGCGCAGGCGCACCGCGCCGTCCATTCGTGGATGCACGCCAACAACGTCGAAGCGTCCGGCGAGCCGGCCCGCGAGGTCTACCTGACCGGCATCCCCGGCGGCGGCGAGGAGAACGACGATACGCGCGAGGCGGAGTCCGTGCGGCCCGTCATCGAGGCGGAGTCGGTATGGCCGATTATTCACGAAACGCGCGCCGAACGGCGCAGGCAGCAACGCGGCAAGGCGTAACCCGCCCGCGCGAACGGAGCCCGCTATGCAACAGGCCATCGCCGACCACGTAGACTCCCATCTGCCGGAGACGATCGAGCGTCTCAAGACGCTCACGCGCCAGCCGAGCATCAGCGCGCAGCGGCTCGGCGTCATCGAGTGCGGCGAAATGACCGTCGAGATGCTGCGCGGCGCCGGCTTCGACGCGGAACTCGTCCCCACCGCCGACCCCGGCTACCCCGGCCTCATCGCCGAACTCAAGGGCGCGTCGGACAAGACGCTCCTCTTCTACAACCACTACGACGTGCAGCCGCCCGACCCGCTCGACGAATGGGAGACGCCCCCGTTCGAGCCGGTCGAGCGCGACGGCTATCTCTACGGGCGCGGCATATCGGACGACAAGGGGCCGATCATCGCGCGCCTCGCCGCAGTCCGCGCCGTCCGCGAGACGCTGGGCGAACTGCCCGTCACGATCCGCTGGTGTATGGAGGGCGCGGAGGAGATCGGCAGCCCAGGCTTTCACGACTTCGTCGAGGCCAACGCCCGCCGGCTGCGCTCCGACGTTTGCATCTGGGAGGGCGGCGGCGTCAACTGGGACGGGCGCCCGCTCATCACGCTTGGCGTGAAAGGGCTGCTCTACGTGGAGTTGGAGTGCCGCTCCGCCGCGACGGACTCCCATTCCTCCTACGCGCCCGTCGTGCCGAATCCGGCGTGGCGGCTCGTGTGGGCGCTCAACACGCTGAAAGACCCCGCCGAGCGCGTCGCGCTGCCCGGCTTCTACGACAGCGTGCGCCCTGCGCTGGAGCGCGAGATCGAGGCTATCGCCGGCTTGCCCGACACATCGCGCGAGTTCCTGCACGACCTCGGCGTCGAGATGGCCGTCGGCGAGGCGTCGGGCTACGAGTTCCGGCGCCGCCTCATCCAGGAGCCCACCGCCAACATCGCGGGCTTCGGCTCCGGCTACACCGGCGAGGGCGCCAAGACGATCCTGCCCGCCGTCGCCAAAGCCAAACTGGACTTCCGCCTCGTCCCCAACCAGGACCCGGACGAAATCCTGGCGAGCCTCCGCAAGCACCTCGACGCGCACGGCTTCAGCGACGTCCGCGTCTCCGTGCTCAGCGCGGAGCATCCGTCGCGCACGCCGCTCGACGACCCGTTCGTCGCGCTCGTCGCCGACACGGCCCGCCGCGTCTACGGCTCCGACGCCTACTTTATGCCCAGCATGACCGGCACCGGGCCGCAGCATCCCGTGCAGCACATCCTCGGCGTGCCCGTCGCCTCCTGCGGCGTGGACTACCCCGGCAACCGCATCCACGCCCCGAACGAGAACATCCGGCTCGACTACTTCCGGCTGGGCGCGCTCCACGCCGCCGAACTCATCACCGCGCTCGGCGAATGAACCGCGCTCGATGACGGACGACGCCGAACGGAGGGTCGCCGAACTCGCCGCGCGCTACGCCCCGGCGCTTCGCGCCCGCCTCGAGGCCGCCGTCGCTTGCGCCGGCGACCTCGCGCCGCTGCTGCGCTATCACTTGGGCTGGCGGACGGAGGACGGCGCGCCCGCGGACGGCGGCGGCAAGGCGCTGCGCCCCGTGCTCTGCCTCGCCGCCTGCGAAATGGCCGGAGGCGACTGGCGCGACGCGCTCCCCGCCGCCGCATCCCTCGAACTCGTGCACAACTTCTCCCTCGCGCACGACGATATTCAGGACGGCGACGAGACGCGGCGCGGACGCCCCACCCTCTGGCGGCTCCACGGCGTGCCGGTCGCGCTCACGGCGGGCAACGCGATGCTCGCCGCCGCCGACCGCGCGATGCTTGATCTCCGCGAACGCGGGCAGGGAGCGCATGCGGCGCTCCTCGCCGCCGCCGCCGACCTCACCGCCAAGCGCCTCGAGATGATCGAAGGGCAGTATCTCGATATGTCGTTCGAGGCCGACGAGCGCGTCTCCGTCGCCGCCTACCTGGATATGATCGGACGCAAGACCGGCGCGCTCATTGAAAGCGCGATGCGTATGGGCGCGCTCGCCGCCAACGCCGACCCCGAGACCGCGCTTGCCTTCGGACGATGCGGCAGACGGCTCGGCGTCGCTTTTCAGGCGCGCGACGACTACCTCGGCGTCTGGGGCGACCCCGCCGCGACGGGCAAAGCCGTCGGCGCGGACATCCGCCGCAAGAAGAAATCGCTCCCCGCCGTCTACCTCTTCAACAACGCGCCCCCGTCCGACCGCGCATGGCTGGAGGAGACGTACCGCGCCGACGAGATCGCGGGCGAGCGTTTGGATGGCGTGATGGCGCTGCTCGACCGGACGGGCGCGGACGCCTATGTCCGCCGCGTCACGGAGGAGCAGGCGGAGGCGGCGGTGGCCGCCGTCGGCGCGCTCGCCGTCCCCGACGACGCCAAGCGCCTCCTGCGCGCCGTCGCTCGCTACTTCGCCGCGCGTGATCGGTGATAGCGGAACATTCCGGCGCCTTGGGTAGTCGCGCTCCCCTGCGACATCCGCCCCTTGCCCCAACACGCCCTGCCCCATACGATGGAGCAATGACGAACCCTAGCGCGGCGCGGCGAACGGAACTGGCGGCCAGCGCGGCGATGTCTCAGATTGTCTCATATTGTCTCAAAATGTCTCATTTCGTCTCATTCGCGCCGCAAAACGTCTCATTCTTGTCGCAAATTGTCGCGCCGACCAAGCCGCGCGAGGAGTGAAACGGCCTGAAATGACGCGAAATGAGACAGTCCCCAGGATGAAAAAATCGCGCCCCCGGCGCAAGCTGCGCCAGGCTGAGCGGGAGACGCCGCCGCGCTATAATCAACGTGGCGCAGGAGGAATGCCGATGATGTCGCCGGACCGGATAGCGATGATGGAGAAGCGGGTGAGCGAACTCGCGGAGATCTCGCGCCGCTTGGAGCGGCAGGAAGAAGAGGACAGGGAGTGGCTGATGCAAAACGAGGCGCGAGCCCGCGCGCATGAGATTCGCATCCGCGAGTCCGAAGCGCGCATCCTCGAAAGCGAGGCGCGGAGTCAGGCGAGCGAGAACTGGATGAGGGCCAACGAGGCGCGCATCAAGGAGAGCGACGCGTGCATCAGGGAGAGCGAGGCGCGCCTGCGGGAGAACGACGCCGAGTTGAGCGAGATCAACGCGCGAATGCGCCTGTACACGGAGCGCATGCGCTCCTCGCAGGGCGAGATCCGCGCCATCATCGCCATGCTGACGGAAATGCAAGCCGACATCGCGCGGATCGACGCGGAGTCGCGCGCCCGGCGCGCCGCGACGGAGGCGCTGCCGCTCGCTTCGCTCGCCGTGCAACGGCTGCGCGTCGCGCGAGCGGGGCGGTGTCGCGCCCCCTTGCCCCTAACGCGCCTGTGGTAAGGTATGCGATTACTATGCCGCGCTTGCTCCTCGTCATCGTCGCAACGTTCGCGCTCACTGCCGCCTGCGGACCCGGGCCCACGCCAACCGCAACGCCCTCCCCGACCCCGACGCCGCCCTTCCCATGGACGGCGTTCGGACCCGGAACTTGGCGCGTCGGCGAGCAGATTCTTCCGGGCGTCTACGAGGCCGCCAATGTCTCCGGCCAGTGCGAATGGTCGCGCCTCAGCCGCCTCGACGATTCAGGCGCCGTCGTACTCGTCTCCGAAACGACCGCCGCTCCCGCGCTCGTGGCGGTTCTGCTCAGCGACGCCGGATTCCGGGCGAACGAAGCCTGCGGCCAATGGGCGCTCCGCCCGCCGCCCACCCCAACGCCGACAACGCCGACGCCGACGAGCACGCCCACCCCGACGCCAATCCCTCCGTTGCCGTTTCTCACCACGCTCAGCAGCGGCAGGGATCACACCTGTGCGCTGCGCCCCGACGGCTCGCCCGTCTGCTGGGGGTACAACCATGTTATACAGGAGCGGACCGCGGGCCCGGCTTCGCCGCCAGCGGATGAGCGATTCGCATCCATCAGCAGCGGCTGGGGCCATACCTGCGCGCTGCGCCCCGACGGATCGATGATTTGCTGGGGAGACGACATTCCATGGCTGCCTTCGCCGCCGAAGTATGAGCGGTTCGCATCCATCAGCAGCGGCTGGGACGATACCTGCGCGCTGCGCCCCGACGGATCGCCAGTTTGCTGGGGATACGACAATTTCGGGCTGTCGCCGCCGGCGGATGAGCGGTTCACTTCCATCAGCATCGGCTTCTACCACACCTGCGCGCTCCGGCCTGACGGATCGCCGGTTTGCAGTGGGTACAACGAGTTTGGCCCGGCTTCGCCGCCGATGGATGAGAGGTTCGCTTCCATTAGCAGCGGCGGGGAGCACACCTGCGCGCTCCGCCCCGATGGATCGCCGGTTTGCTGGGGAGACGACGGTTTCGCGCAGTCTTCGCCGCCGACGGATGAGCGGTTCGCATCCATCAGCAGCGGCGGAGACCACACATGCGCGCTCCGGCGTGATGGTACGCCTGTCTGCTGGGGGCATGATGACTACGGAGAAGCGTCGCCTCCTGTAGGGCAACGGTTCGCCGCCATTAGTAGCGGAGTCGGGCACACTTGCGCGCTCCGGCGCGACGGGACGCCCGTCTGCTGGGGCAGTGACAGATCAGGCGAAGCGTCGCCGCCGGAGGGGGAGCGGTTTGCGGTGGGGCGAACGCATGGCGAAATTTCCCTTTCGACGCTCGCCGCCCCGGAAGGAGGCTAGGACGAAACGCGAATCTAGGGTTCCGGGCTAAGTCGGGTAGGAATCAATATCCGCAGAAGAGTTTAGGCAATCCGATCTCCGGTCGGAGACATTGCATAACTCCCGGCATCCAGTAGGATTCCCGCCTGCGCGGGCAGGGCGGTCTCCAGGTCGAGCGCGGACGGATGGGGTTGCGCGCCGCTTGACTATTGCGGGCGATAGGCGCACACTTACGGGCGCAGGCCGCCGCGCGCGGCGAGGAGGCGCTCTATGGTCACAGCGACGAGGACCCGGACGGCGCTCGATCTGTTCGTGGAGAAGACCCGGGAGTTGTTCGCCCGCGAGGAGGACCTCGACCGGCGGTGGGAGTCGCTCGCGCCGATTCTGGCCGAACTGCTCGCCGACCCGTCGGTGGTGGAGGCGTCGCAGTCGTGGCCGGACTGCGTGCCCGCCGACGGGCGCGCGGAGAACCTCCTCTTCTACGAGGACCCGGACTACGGCTTCGCCGTGAACGGGCTGACGAAGGGGCAGGCGCGGCAGGGCGTCCGCTCCCGCATCCACGACCACGCCCACATCTACACGCTCTACGGCGTGCTGGACGGCCGCGAGCGCATCGAGCGCTACGACCGCCTGGACGACCGCTCCCGCCCGGACTACGCGGAGATCAGCCTGGCGTCCGACAAGTTGGTCGGCCCCGGCGAGATCGACCTCGTGAAGCCCTACGAGATCCACACGGAGAACACGGTGGGCGAGCGGACGGTCGCGGTGATCATCCGCAGCGAGAAGTCGGGCGGCTTCAACCAGGGCCGCTACAACCCGGAGACGAACGAGTACTGGGAGAGCCTCGGCCCGCGCCAGACCCCGGTCTCGATGTTCGGGGACTAGGAGCGAGCGGGCGGCGCAAGGCAAGACCTTGCGGCGGCTGGGGAAGAGGCGGCTCCGGTCGGCCGTGCGCCGTCCGTAGCCTGCAGGCGGTCGCTCTCGTCGAGCATCTCTTGGGCGTGGGCCAGCATCCGGCCGCGGTGAACAGCGTGACTTTCGATGGGCGCAGGGGATATGGAAACCACCGGGATTCTCCAAGCATTCGCAGGCTAGCGGCATTGTAGCGCGCCGCGCTTGGGCGGGCGAGGGCGGCGCATGGTGTAAGATGAACCCGATCCCACCGGAGGCATCGTATCTCTATGGACGAGATGGAGCATGCCGCGCCGCGCGCGGCGCACAACGTTCACTCCAACGCGCTGCTGCGCCACGCGCAGGAGATGATCGATAAAGGCGATCGGCTGCAAGCCTCTGAAAAGATCTGGGGCGCGGTGGCGCATAAGATGCGCGGGCTTGCCCGAAAACGGGGCTGGGTTTGGACGACCCACAAAGGCTACGACCGCTACGCCCAATACCTCCGCAAGCAGACGGGGAACCAGGACATCGCCACGCTCACGCGAAGCCTCGAGCAGTTCCACAACAACTTCTACGACGACCACATGGACGACGACGCTTTGCCCGACGGGTTGCGCGAGGCGAAGCGGCTCATACGCCTCTTGGAGGAAGCGGACGAGTCGCTCGGCGACAATCCGCCCGACCCTCCGGGCATACGCCGCCTGAAGCGGGCGCGAACGGCTAGGCCGAACGAGGAATCTTCGCGCAAAGGTTAGGGGATGAGTGGCGGGCGGGCCGCGCCAGCGGCGGGCGACGCGCTAGGCAGAACGTTGCGGGGGCGCGAGCGGCGCGCGGTTCTGGGGACGAGGCGCCGAACGCCGTACGGCAAGTCGTCGGTCTCGGGAACGGAGGCGTCCGCCTCGTCCAGCAGCGCATGGGGGTGAGCAATGGCGACTCAGGCGCAACGGCGAACCAAACCCGCGCCGAGGGGCGAAGCCTTGATGCGCGACATCATGGCGAACGAGAAACTCGTCGCCGAGGGCGTGGAAGCGCAACGGCGGCTGCGCGCAGGCGAGCCGGGCATCAGGTGGGAGCGGCCCCAATAGGTTCCCGCTTTCGCGGGAATGACGTGGCGCTTACCCAGAAGAGGAGCGGCGCGGAGCGCCGCCTGGCTTCCCGCTTTCGCGGGCAGGGCGGCAGGTTTGCAAAGGACGCCTACGGGAGGGCGAGGGTGACCACGTTCCCCTGCCCAGCGGCGTCTTTGAGTTGCCGACTCGCCCCCTCGCGCGGGGCGATCAGGTAGACCTGCGCGCCCTTGGCTTTCAAGTCCTTGATGAGGGCAACGTAATCCCCGTCTTTGGCGACCAGGAAGACGGCAAGACTTCCGGGATTCTGTCCCGCGAGGCTGCGGGCGTCGTTGGCGAGTTCCTCGTCGCAGTCCCCGTCTATCTCAGCGGGGCGCCACCCGTTGAGCGTTTTCGCAATCCGCGCTTGGGTCGGGCTGTAATAGACCCTGCCCTTGAGCGTCGCTTTGGGTTCGCGTTGCGCCGCAGCCTTCTTGATCGCCGTGCCCATTTGCGCCGCTTGCGCCGCGCTAGGGCCGACATTCTGCATATCCCAGAGCATCCAGGCAATCGTCCTCATAGCCAACCTCCTTATCTCTCCCTCGTTCTACGCCAACTCGATCCAGCGCCGCTTGCCGACCGCCGCGACGAGTTCGGGCGGCGCGCCGGCGTTGCGCGTAGTCATCAGGTACACGCGGACATCCCTGGCGCGCAGGTCTTCGATGAGGTCAATGTAGGTCGCGTCCGTCGTGATGAGGAACACGACCGACCCCGAAGGATTTTGTCCAGCGTCGCTGAGCGCCTGGTCGTAGAGGTTCTCCTCCCAGTTCGAGTCGTAGAGTCCGGGCTCCCTGACTCGCCAACCGAGACCGCCGAGTTCCCCGGCACGGACGCTCGACTGCTTGACGAACGCTTTGAAGAGCTCTCGAGTCGCTTGGGGCACGCGTTTCCGCACCTCGTTCGTGATTAGGGCATCCAGCCGCTCCAGGCCATCCTCCGCAACCATCCCCAAACTCATGGCCGCCACGCTCGGGAACATCCCCATGTCGCCGAACCAGACGTTCCGAATGTCCCAGTACACCAGGGCGGCGTCCCGCGCGGCGGCCTTCTGCTTGACGGGGACGAAGAAGTCGGCGGCGACGCCCTTGTCCTTGCCGAGCGAGTAGATGGCCGCGAGCGACTCGGCGTCGGGCGTCGTTTCGCCGCGCTCCCAGCGGGAGACGGTGTTCTTGGGCAAGTCGAGCATCGAGGCCATCGCAGATTGCGACAGGCCGAGGCGCTGCCGCATCTCGGCGATGCTCTCCCTGCGGAACCGATAGGAGCCTTGCTTGGCGGGGGTCATAGGCGAAGCGTACTCATATCAGTCGTCACTGTCAACTGATATGACGACGAATTTCCCGCCCAATTACGGCTCGCCCGGGAGCCGGCTTCTCCTAATCGCTTCCCCTAATCCCCCTGCCGCTCCCGCAGCGCCCGCCAGACGCGCTCCGGCGTGAGCGGGAGCGACGCGACGCGGACGCCGGTCGCGTCGAACACGGCGTTCGCCACCGCCGGGGCGACGCAGACGATGCCGCCCTCGCCCACTCCTTTCGCGCCGTACGGGCCGGGGCCGTTGCCCGTCTCCAGCAGCACGGTTTCGAACTCGTCCGGGAGGTCGGTGAAGATCGGCACGCGGTAGTCCACGAGGTTGGGGTTCAGCAGTTGCCCGTCCTCGTAGAGCATCTCCTCGAACAGCGTGTGGCCGATGGCCTGCATCGCGGCGCCCTCGTCCTGCCCCTCGACCTGCTTCGGATTGATCGCCTTGCCCGGGTCGGAGACGGAGTAGTAGCGGAGCAGGCGGATCTCGCCGGTCGACGTGTCCACTTCGACCTCCGCCGCGCCGATGCTGACCTCCCAGAAGACGGGATCCTGGCGCAGTTTGCCGCTGGGGTGCTTCGGCGTGACGTAGCCGCGCCCGATGAGTTCGCCCCCCGATCCGCCGAACATCTCGCGGACGAGCGCGGAGAAGGCGACCGTCTCGCCCTTGAACGACGCTTGGCCGTCCTCCGCCTCAATCTCCTCGGGGAACGCCTCGAAATGGTCGGCGGCGAGGCGCAGCAGTTGCTCGCGGACGTCCGCCGCGGCGTCGTGGACGGCGAGCCCCATCAGCGTCGTGGAGCGCGACGATCCGGTCGATCTGTCCCACGGAACGGCGGCGGTGTCGGACGCGACGACGCGGATTTTTTCGTAGGGGATCCGCATCTCCTCGGCGGCGATTTGCGCCATCGCGGAGCGCGACCCTTGCCCCATCTCCGCGCTGCCGACGTAGATCGTCGCGCTGCCGTCGGCGTGCAAACGAGCGAGGGACGTGGACGTCGGGCTCGCGCCGGAGTTGGTCACCGCGCACGCGAAGCCGACGCCGCGCCGCATGCTCCCATCGGCGGGGGCGTCCGCCCGGGCCGCCGCCGCGCGCTTGCGGGACTCCTCCCATCCGAAGGCGTCCGCGACGCTGCGGAGCGCGGCTTCCAAGTCGCCTTCGATGGGGCGCTTGCCGCGCCGCACCTCTTCGCCTTGCGCCACGAGGTTCTTGACGCGGAACTCGAACGGGTCGAGGCCGAGCGCGTGCGCGATGACGTCCATCTGCGACTCGCACGCCCAAACCGCCTGCGGCCCGCCGATGGAGCGGTACGAGCCCGCCGGCGTGGAGTTCGTGAAGAGCCCGTAGGATTTCACGCGGATATGCGGAATCGCGTAAGGGCCGGGCATCCGGTCGGCGAGGCGCTCGGTCACGCGCACGCCGTTGTCCGTGTAGCCGCCCGTGTCGACGTAGCCGACGCAGTCGCGCGCGACGATCGTTCCGTCGCTCATTACGCCCGTCCGGATCGTCGCCTTGGCCGCGTGGCGGCGCACGGTCCGCATCGCCTCCTCAACGCTGAGCGCGAGGCGAACCGGCCGCCCCGCCTCGCGGCTCAACGCCGTCGCGAGCGGCTCGATCTTGGTGTACGACTTGCTGCCGTAGCCTCCGCCGACGAACGGAACGACGACCTGCACCTGGTCGAGTTGCAGGCGGAACAGGCGCGCGATCTCCGCCTGCACGAGGAACGGATGCTGCGCCGATGTCCACAAACGGACGCCGCCCGGCTCGAAACTCGCGATGCAGACGTGCGGCTCCATCGCGTAGTGGTAGACCATCGGAAACGTGAACGTGTCCTCGAACACGCGGTCGCAGCCGCGGAAGGCGGCGTCGACGTCGCCCCACTCGTAGCCGTACTCGTGGCAGAGGTTGGACTCGTGGACGGGCTCGCCCCCCTGGTCCAGCGCAGCGTCTATCCCGGAGACGACGGGCAACTCCTCGTACTCGACCTCGACGAGTTCGGCGGCGGCCTCCGCAGTCGCCAAGTCAACGGCGGCGACGGCCGCGACGGGCTCCCCCTGGAAGCGCACCTTGCCCATCGCGACGACGGGCCGGTCCTTCTTGTCGGAGCCGTAGCGCGTCTCCATATTGACGAGGTCGGCGGCGGTGAGGACGGCGTAGACGCCCGGCAGGGCGCGGGCGCGCGCCGCGTCCAAGCGGACGATCCGCGCGTGCGGCAGCGGACTCGGAACGAGTTTGGCGAACGCCATGCCGGGGATCGTCAGGTCGCCCGTGAACTGGGCGCGCCCGGAGAGTTTGTCGTCCGCGTCCACGCGGCGGACGGCCTTGCCGACGGTTCGGAATTCGCGCTCCGTCATCGCATCGCCTCCGCCGCTTCCCGCACGGCCTCCACGATCTTCTTGTAGCCGGTGCAACGGCAGACGTTGCCGCGCAGCGCGTCCTTGATCTCCTCTTCCGACGGGTCGGGGTCGGCCTCGAGCAGCGCTTTCGCCGCGAGCAGCATTCCGGGCGTGCAGAACCCGCACTGAAACGCCGCGTTGTTGACGAACGCCTCCGTCAGAGGAGCCCAGCGCTCGTCCGCCGCAAGCCCCTCGACCGTCAGCGCCGCCCTCCCCCGCGCCTCAAACGCCGGGAGCGTGCACGAACTCACCGGCTGGCCGTCGAGCAACACGGCGCACGCCCCGCACACCTGCGCGTCGCACGAGCGTTTCGTCCCCGTCAGGCCGAACTCGCCCCGCAGCAGATCGATCAGCGGCGTCTGGGGCGCGACGACCGCCTCCGCATCCGCGCCGTTCAGCCGGAACCGCATCCGAATCTCCGTCGCCCCGTCCGTCATGCCGCCAGCCGTCCCCTCAGGCATCGCCGCCGCTCCCGTTTCGCGCCAGCGCGCGCAACAGCGTCCGCTCCAAAAATACGCGCGTCAGATGCTCCTTGTAGTCCGCCTCGCCATGCAGATCCGCGACCGCCTCCGCATCCTCGGCGGCGAGTCGGCATGCCTCGCGGAGCGCCGGAGCGTCCGCTCCAATCTCGTCCGCGCGCGCCCCCCGCAATATGTCCTCCGACCGCGAAAGGCGCCGCGCGACCGGCGAAACGCATCCGACGGCGAGCCGGACGTCCGCCAGGCGTCCGTCCGCGACCGCGACAGCCGCCGCGATTCCGAGCGTCGGACGGTGATGCCGGCCGAACTTGGAGTACGCGCCGCTCATTCCGGCGGGGAGCGGCGGAACGCGGACGGCGGTGACGATCTCGTCGGGCGCGAGCGACGTCTCATAGGAGTTCGTCTGCAGCGCGTCCATCGGAATGCGGCGCGCCGCCGCCGGCCCCTGCGCGTCCACCTCCGCCTCGTAGACCAGCAGCAGCGCCGCCGGATCGGAGTGCGGCTCCGCGAAGCAGAGGTTGCCCGCGAGCGTGCCGACGTTCCGCACCCGCGCGTTCGCCACGCTATGCGTGACCTCCGCGAGCAGCGGCAGGCGCTCCCGGACGAGCGGGTCGCGCTCGACCGCGCTGTGCGTCGCGCCCGCCCCGATGACGACGGCGCCGCGCGTCGCGCCCGCCCCGATGACGACAGGGCTGCGCGTCGCGCCCGCGCCGATGACGACGGCGCCGTCGTCCATAGTGATGGCGTCGAGCCCCGCGACGCTCTTGACGTTGATCAGCGCGTCATAGGCGAGCAGCCCCGCCTTCATCGCGAGCAGCAGTTCCGTGCCGCCCGCGTACAGCGCCGCCGCCCCGCTCTCCTGAGCGAGCAGCGCGGCGGCCTCCTTCGGCGCGGACGGCTCATGCAAGCGAAAAGGCTTCATCGCGCGGGGAATGCTACCTTGCGCGGGGGGCGTGGGGCAACTACCCCCTACCCCGGGGAGACCTTTGCATAACCTACCGTCATTCCCGCGTAGGCGGGAATCCAGTCGGCGCGATAGCGCCAAGACGGGGCGCAACGCGCCCCGTCCCATGCCCCCAGCGCGCGCCCCGCCCTGACCGCGGAAAGCAGGAACCTATCCCATGACCGCCCTGTCCGCGTAGGCGGGAATCCAGTCGGCGCGATAGCGCCAAGACGGGGCGCAACGCGCCCCGTCCCCAGGCCCCCCAGCGCGCCCGCCCCGACCGCGAAAGCGGGAACCTACCCTATGTCCCGTCATTCCCGCGTAGGCGGGAATCCAGTCGGCGCGATAGCGCCAAGACGGGGCGCAACGCGCCCCGTCCCCAGGCCCCCAGCGCGCCCGCCCCGACCGCGAAAGCGGGAACCTACCCTATGTCCCGTCATTCCCGCGTAGGCGGGAATCCAGTCGGCGCGATAGCGCCAAGACGGGGCGCGTTGCGCCCCGTCCCCATGTCCCCCCAGCGCGCCCGCCCCGACCGCGAAAGCGGGAACCTACCCTACCCTGCCCGCGAAAGCGGAAACCTACTCCCGCTCCGCTCTTCCGCGCTACAATCGCCAAATGACCGCCGCCCGCCCGCAAACGCTCGATTCCCTCGTCGGCGGCACGCCGCTCGTCGAACTGACGCGCCTCAGCCCCAAGCAGGGCGTCCGCCTCTTCGCCAAACTCGAAGGGCAAAACCCCAGCGGCAGCGTCAAAGATCGCATCGTCCTCGCAATGCTGGACGCCGCCGAACGGCGCGGCGCGCTCCGCCCCGGCGCGACGCTCGTCGAGGCGAGCACCGGCAACACCGCCATCGCGCTCGCCGCGCTCGCCCCGCGCAGAGGATACGCCGTCCGCGTCGTGCTCCCGCATGGAGTCGTGCCCAGCATCGCCGACATCCTTGACCTCTACGGAGCGCAAATCGAATGGCATAAACCGGAGGCCGGCATGCGCGGAGCGATAGGCCGCGCCCAGGAAATCGCAGCCCGGCCGGGCCATTACGCCCTCGGTCAATTCACCGACGCCGCCAACGCCGCCTGCCACTACGCAACCACCGGCGCCGAAATCGCGGCGGCGATGGAGCGAGTGGACGTATTCGTCGCGGGCATCGGCACGGGCGGCACGATTATGGGCGTGACCCGGCGTCTGCGCGAGCAATGGCCAGAGATGCGGGCGGTCGGCGTTGAGCCAAGGCTCGGCGACCGCCTGCAGGGGCTGCGAAGCCTCTCTGAAGGCTACGTTCCGCCCTTGCTCGACCTTGCGACGCTGAGCCGCCGCTTTCTCGTGGACAGCGCGAGCGCGATAGCCGCCGCCCGCGAGGCGATGCGCGCCGAGGGCATCTTCGCCGGCGTCTCCTCCGGGGCGGTTCTCCACGCCGCCCTCCGGGTCGCGGAGGGAATGGATGAGGGCAATATCGTGATGATGTTCTCCGACGGCGCATGGAAGTATCTCCCCGCCCGCCCATGGAGCGCGCCGGACGCGGACGCCGAATCGCTAGACGAAGTCCATTGGTGGTGAGGTATGCCTACCGCCCTGACCGCGTAGGCGAGAATCCATGCGGCGCGCGAGCGCCGCCCCGCCCTCTCCTTCTGGGAGAGGGCAGCCGCGTAGCGGCGGGTGAGGGCTGGGGACGGGGCGCAACGCGCCCCGTCCCCATTAATCCCCAAGCTCCACGTCATTCCCGCGAAAGCGGGAACCTACTGGGACTTATTAGACACTTAACTCCCTCCCCCTCCGCGCCGCCTGCTATCATTCCCCGCGAAGCGCGATCCGCGGCGCGCGATGCGAATCGCGGCGACGCAAGGCGAAGGAGGCGGCGTATGACTACGGCGACGGCGGCGGCCACGCTCCGCATCGACGCGGACGGCCACGTGCGCGACACGGACGAGGACGTCCGCCCCTACATCAGCCCGCCCTACAACGAAAGGCCGCGCCTCAGCGGGGGCGTCGCGCGCGACGGCTTCGACAATACGCTCGGCAACCGACTCGGGACGCGCGAGGTGGACGTGAGCGTCTGGCTCGACGCGCTGGACCGCGGCGGCCTCTCCGCATCCGTCCTCTACCCCACCGGCAGCCTCGCGTGCGGTTGGCTGCGCGAGCCCGGATTCGCCGCCGCCCGCGCCTCCGCCTACAACGACTGGCTCTTCGATACCTACCTCAAGGCCGACTCCCGCTTCAAGGGCGTCGCGCTCCTCCCCGTGCAAGACCCCGCCGCGTCCGCCGCCGAACTCCGCCGCGCCGTAACCGACCTCGGCATGGTCGGCGGCATGCTGCCGGAAGGCCCCCACCTCTTCGGCAAGCCGGAGTTCGACGTCCTCTACGAGGAGGCGCAGCGGCTCGGCGTCCCCCTCGCGGCGCACGGCAGCGGACGCCTGACCGGCCTCTACGACGAGTTCCTGTTCGACAACCTCTCGCAAGTCCACTCGCTCGGCCACGCCTTCACGCAGATGAAGCAGTTCGTCAGCATCATCCTCTCCGGAGCGCCGGAAAAGTTCCCCGGCCTCAAACTCGCCTTCCTAGAAGCCGGATGCGGGTGGGCGGTCTACCTGCTCGACCGGATGGACGAGCGCTATCACCTGCGCGGGCGGGAGGACGCGCCGCTCCTTACGAAATATCCCAGCGAGTACATGGCATCCGGCAACATCTTCATCTCCTGCGAGGCGGACGAGCGGATGCTGCCGGAGACGCTGCGCCTGCTCGGCGAGGACGTCATCGTCTTCGCGTCGGACTTCCCCCACTGGGACGCGGAGTTTCCGGAGAACATTCGCCGTCTGCTGGCGCGCGAAGACCTAACGCCCGCGCAGCGCGAGAAGGTCGCCGGGCTCAACGCGCAGCGCCTCTACGGGCTCGCGTGAGCGCGGCGCCGGACCGACCTCCGCGCCATTGCCGTCGAAAGGGAACGCGCCCGCGCTGAAGAGGAAGAGGCGGCGGCCGCCCGCCGCGCCGCGCGCAATTTCGATAGTCGAGGAGGCCGCCTGCCGCGCCCGCGTCGGCAAGCCAAAAGGAGAAGGGAAATGACCGAGCCCAACGCCGCCGACGAGTCCGCTATGAAAGCCGTGCTCTTCTTAGCGCAAACCCCCAACCGCGCCGCAACCTCGCCGCCCGACGACCCCATTGAGGCGATCTGCGCCAATGTCCGCGACCTCGCGCTAGCCAAAGTCGAAGCCATAGCCGCGGGCGTGGATGCCCCCCTGAACGCCGCCTATGCGGAACTCGCCGAGTTCCACGCGAAGGGATCGGAAACGCCATTCGAGGCCGTCCGCGCTCGCGGCGAAATCAGCGCCGCCCGGGAAACCGCGGCATACCTCGAAGCCGAGCGTGGAGCCAACATCGCGGCGCTGACCTTCGCCGCCGCGACATGGCGCATATCCGAAGAGGAGATCCCCGCGTCCCCGGCGATCCTAATTGAGCAGGGATTCCATCTCGTGGAACTCTCCCCCGGAGACGCCCTGCACGTGGGTCTCACGCGGCTAGGCATACTCTACGCCGTTGCCGATCGCAACTCGATGGAGCGCGCCGCGGCCGCGCCCGAAGGAGCCCTGGAGTTGGCTGCGGAATCCGCCTATATGCGCGCCGTATGCTTCGAGGGCGCGAAATGGGAGTCGATCATAGCCATGAGGCTTTGCAACCTGTACCCGGAGCGCTACGACCCGGATCTCCGCTAAGCCGATGAACGATCAGCAGCCATCGAGGCGCGCGATTGCGACGCGCCCCAGCGCGCTTGACCTAAGCGCCGCAAGCCGAAGGAGAAGCGAATGACGCTAGAAATCCTGCATGCCGATAGCCCGCCCGCGCTCGACGGGATGGATGTCCGCGAAGAGGGCGGCCGAGTCCTGCCGGAGACCGTGGACGTCCAGCGCCGCCTTGATCCCGAATTTGCGCGCGACCCGGCCGCCGCGCTCATAGCCGCCGCGACGAAGACCGCGCCGCGCCTGCCCGCGCCGAGTCCGTCCGCGTGAGCGCGATGTACGACCTGAAGGGCAAAGTCGCGCTCGTCACCGGCGCGGGCGGCGAGCGCGGATTCGGGCGCGCCATCGCCAACCGCCTCGCACTCGAGGGCGCCGACGTCGCGGTGAACGACGTCGCGCTGAATCCCTACGGCGGCGACGGAGGCTGGGGCGGCCTAGAGGCGGTCGCGGGCGAAATCGCGGCGGCGGGGCGCGGCTCCCTCGCGCTCGTCGGCGACGTGTCCAACGCCGCCGACGTCGACCGCATGACGCGCGAAACGCTCGACCGCTTCGGGCGGATAGACATCCTCGTCAACAACGCCGGGTCGCGCCCGGGCCCCGACCGCGTCCCGATCGTCGACCTTGGGGAAGAGGCGTTCGACGAGGTGCAGCGCATCAATGTCCGCGGGACATTCCTCTGCACGCGGGCCGTCGCGCGCCACGTCATCGGGCGCGGGGGCGGCGGCAAGATCATCATCGTCGCCTCCACCGCGGGCAAACGCGGCATGCCCAGATACGCGGCCTACGCCGCGTCCAAGTTCGCGCTCGTCGGCTTCACGCAGTCCGTCGCCCACGAACTCGGCCCGCATGGGGTGAACGTCAACGCGATCTGCCCCGGGCTCGCCGAGACGGAGCGCGCCGCATTCATCGCCGACGCCGTCCGCTCCGCGGGCGAGACCGGCGAGGAGCATCTCCGTCGGATGGTCGCCGAGCGCGCGCAAGCCAACCCGATGGGGCGCATCGCCGAAACGGAGGACGTGGCGCGCATGGCCGCGTTCCTCGCCTCGTCCGAGTCCGACTACCTCACGGGGCTCGCCGTCTCCGTCTCAGGCGGCGACGTGATGCATTAGGGGGCGGAGAAGGGGAGAAAGCCCGGACGATGCGCCGGGCCTCCCCTAGCAGGCCCGAACGGGGCCTACTCCATGTCGGCCATCGTCTTGCCGATGATGTTCAGGCCGGTGCTGCAGATCCCGCACGAGCCCTTGATGATGGGCTTGCCGTTCTTGGTCGTCTCGTCGCGCGCGTTCGTCATGTCGCGCTTCTCCCTGCACTTCACGCAGTACGCCTGCATCGTTATCCTCCTCAGGGCGTCCGTTGCCCCCGCGCGCTCTTGGCGCGAAGCCCCGCCCTGCGATGGCAATCCTTTCTCACGCAAGCGTCGTTCGCAAGCCCTATGAGAGGCAATTTATGAGCGTTTTTCCGCAACCCGCCTCTCATCTGTCCGCGCTCGCGCCGACCCCCGCCCCGCTGTCCGCGCTCACGCCGGACCCGCGCCCCGCTGTCCGCGCTCGCCACGCCCCGCCACGCCGACGAGCGGGAGCGCGCCGTCCGCCGACGTTCCCGCGCAGGCGTATAATCAAGCAGGCGCGACGCCGCAGGAGGCTCATCGTGGATAACCCCGTTCGCCGCAACCTCGCGCTCGGACAGTCCGCGTGGATTGACTACATCCACAGGGAAATGCTGACGGGCGGCGAAATCGAGCGGCTCGTCAACACGGGCGTGACGGGGCTCACCTCCAACCCCACGATCTTCGAAAAGGCGATCTCGGGCGGCGGCGCCTACGATTCGGCGCTCACCGCGCTCGCCGAACGCGACCCCGACCCCGCCCGCATCTTCGAGGCGCTCGCCCTCGCGGACGTCAAAGACGCCGCCCGCGCCCTCCGCCCCGTCCACGACGCGACGAACGGACTCGACGGCTACGTCTCCCTGGAGGTCTCCCCCGACCTCGCCTACGACGAGGAGTCCACCGTCCGCGAGGCGCGACGCCTCTGGGCCGCGGCGGACGCGCCCAACCTGATGATCAAGGTTCCGGCGACCCCGCAAGGCGTCCCGGCCGTCGAGCGGCTCATCGGCGAAGGCGTGAACGTCAACGTCACGCTGATCTTCGCGCTCGACGCCTACGCGCAAGTGATGGACGCCTACATCGCCGGACTGCGGACGCTCGCGGAGCGCGGGGCGCCGCTCGACCGCGCCGCATCGGTCGCGTCGTTCTTCGTAAGCCGCGTGGACACGGCGGTCGACGCCGCGCTCGACTCGGAGTCGCCCCTGCGCGGGACGGCGGCGATAGCGAACGCCCGGGCGGCCTACGCGCTCTTCCGCGAGCGGTTCGCCCGTCCCGATTTCGCCGCGCTCCAAGCGCAAGGGGCGCGTCCGCAGCGCCCGCTCTGGGCGAGCACGAGCGTCAAGAATCCCGCCTACCCCGACACGCTCTACGTGGACAGCCTCGTCGGGCCGGACACGGTGAACACGATGCCCCCGGAGACGCTCGAGGCCGTGCTCGACCACGGCGCGTCGTCCCGGACGGTGGACGCGGAGGGAGCCGATCCGCAAGCGGCGCTCGCCGCGCTCGCCGACGCAGGCGTGGATATGGCCGCCGTCGCCGACAAACTCCTCGCGGACGGCGTGGAGGCGTTCGCCGCCTCCTATCGGAAGGCGTTGGAGAGCATAGAAGAGAAGATCGGACGGCTGGCGCAAGCGGAAGCGCGGGCGTAGCCGGCCGCGAACAGCGAGCGGGCATAGGAGGAGCGCAATGGACGTCGGCATGGTGGGGTTGGGGCGCATGGGCGGGAATATGTCGGAGCGCCTGCGCCGGGGCGGCCATCGCGTCGTCTCCTACGACCGCGACCCCGACGCGCGCAAGGCCGCGGCGGACGCTGGCTGCGAGGTCGTGGACGCGCTCGAGCAACTCGCCGACGCGCTCCCCGCTCCCCGCGTCGTCTGGGTGATGGTGCCGTCCGGCGACCCCACGGAGGCCACGGTGGCCGCGCTCGGCGAAGCGCTGGAGCCCGGCGACGCGGTCGTGGACGGCGGCAACTCCAACTACAACGACACGATGCGGCGCGGCGCCGCCCTCCAGCGCAACGGCGTCCGCATGCTCGACGCGGGCGTGAGCGGCGGCGTCTGGGGCCTCGCCGAAGGCTACTGCCTGATGGTCGGCGGCGACCCGGAGACCGTCGCCCAAGTCGAGCCCGTATTCCGAACGCTCGCCCCCTCCCCCGATGCGGGATACGCCCACGTCGGCGCGCTCGGAGCCGGCCACTTCGTCAAGATGGTGCACAACGGCATCGAGTACGGGCTGATGCAAGCCTACGCCGAAGGCTTCGAACTGATGAAGGCGAAGCAGTCGCTCGGCCTCGATCTGCCGCAGGTCGCCGAAGTGTGGCGCCACGGCAGCGTCATCCGCTCGTGGCTGCTCGACCTGACCGCCGCGGCGCTGAGCGAGGACAAAGACCTCGCGGAGGTCGTCCCCTGGGTCGACGACTCCGGCGAGGGGCGCTGGACGGTCGAGGAGTCCGTGCGCCTTGCGACCCCGATTCCGGTGATCTCCATCGCGCTGCAGGCGCGCTTCCGCTCGCGGAGCGAGGACCAGTTCGGATTCAAGTTGCTCGCGGCGATGCGAAACCAGTTCGGCGGGCACGCCGTCCGCCGCCGGGCGTAAGCCCGATGCCGACCGACGTCCGCGTATTCGACGCGCCGTCGGCGCTCGCCGAGGCCGCCGCCGACCTCACGCTGGAGTTGGCGGAGGCCGCCGTCCGTGAGCGGGGGCGTTTCGTCTGGGGGCTCGCCGGAGGGAGCACGCCCCGCGCCCTCTACGAGACGCTGGCCAAGCCTCCCTACGCCGCCGCGATGCCCTGGCGAGCGATTCACGTATTCTGGGGCGACGAGCGCTGCGTTCCCGCCGACCATCCGGACAGCAACCAGCGGATGGCCCGCGAGGCGCTGCTCAACGCCGTCGCCCCCGCAAGCATCGTCCCGATCCCGACGGAGAACGCAACGCCCGCCGAATCCGCCGCCGCCGCCGAGCGCGGCCTCCGCCGCCTATTCAACAGCGACAACGACGCCCCCCCGCACCCGCGCCAAGAGGTCCGGCGCCGCGCCGGAGGCCTATTCAACGACGACAACGCCGATCCGCCGCGCCCCGACCTCCTCCTGCTGGGCATCGGCAGCGACGGCCACACCGCGTCGCTCTTCCCCGGAACGGACGCGCTTGACGAAACCGAGCGCCTCTTCGCCGCGAATTGGATTCCGCAGTTGGGCGCGTGGCGCGTCACCGCGACGCTCCTGCTGATCAACGCCGCAAGGCGCATCGTCTTCCTCGCGCAGGGGCATGACAAAGCCGACGCCGTCCGCAAAGCGCTCCATCCCGCAAGCGGCGCCCCGCCCCTCCCCGCCGCGCTCGCCGCGCCCACGGACGGCGCGGTCACCTGGCTGCTCGACCGCGAGGCGGCGGCGAAAGCGACAACGGCTTATTGACATAGGGAATTCGGCGAGGCTAGCCTGATTCTCCTAAGCACGAGGGCAGGCGCGGGCGTTGCGCGCTCGCCGCCGCCCGTAGAGGAGTAGACGCTTATGACCCGCAAGAGCGCGCCTTCCGCCGCGCCTTCTCCGAACGCCGCGCCCGCAGGCGAGCCCAACTTCGCCAACAGGACGCTCTTCCAGGGCGACAACCTCGACGTCCTGCGCGGGATGAACAGCGGAACGATAGACCTCATCGCAACCGATCCGCCCTTCAAGAAGGGCAAGGATTTCCACGCCACGCCCGAAAGCCTAGCGGCGGGCGCGTCGTTCAAGGACAGGTGGCGGTGGCAAGAGCCGGACGTGCAACCCGCATGGCTCGATCAGATCAAGGACGGCTGGCCCGCCATCCACTCCTTTATGCACACCGTCAAGGAGCGGCAGCAGAGCATGGCCGCTTACCTCTGCTTTATGGCCGTGCGGCTGATGGAGATGCGGCGCGTGCTGAAGCCGACGGGCTCCATCTACTTGCACTGCGACCCGACGGCCAACGCCTACCTCCGCGTGCTGATGGACATCATCTTCGGATACGACAACTTCCGCAGCGAGATCACGTGGAAACGGCACACGTCCGACCAGCGCGGCTCGCAACACAGCCCCCGCTCGTGGGGCGACACGTTCGACACCATCCTCTTCTACGCGGCGTCCAGCGAAACGGCGCTCCATCCGTACAGAGAGATGACGGACGACGAAACGAGCAAGAAGTTCCCGCTGACGGACGAGAATGACCGGCGGTACTACGACGACAGCGCCCATATTTGGAGAACTCCAAATATGGGCGCTCGCCCCAACCTCTGCTACGAGTGGAGAGGCTTCCGCAATCCGCACCCCAGCGGTTGGCGGCTGAGCAAGGAGCGCATAGAAGAGGAATACCGGAAGGGCAACATCGTCATACTGCCCAACGGCAAGTTGCAACGCCGAAAATATCAGGACGAATGGCGCGGGACGACCATCGGGTCGTTTTGGCCCGACCCGCTGCCGGCTGCCGGAAACGAGAAGGTGGGCTACCCGACGCAGAAGCCCATCGCGCTCTACGAGCGCCTCATCGCGGCGTCGTCCAACCCGGGAGACTGGGTGCTCGATCCCTTCGCGGGTTGCGCCACGACATGCGTCGCGGCCGAGAAGTTGGAGCGCCGGTGGGTCGGCGTCGACTACTGGTCCAACGCGGCGGACATCGTCATCGACCGGCTCAACGCGCATCTTCCCGAAGCGCTGAAGGGCTTGGACTGGAGCGCCGCGGTCACGCATACGCTGGACGTTCCGGAGCGGACGGACGACGCGGAGGCCGCCGCGCCCTATATGGAGACGCCGACCGCCCGTCGGTATCACAGGCCGCGCTGGTCGCGCGAAGAGATGAAGCGGATGCTCCTCGACCGGTTCGGGCATCGCTGCTGGGCCTGCGCGTTCAACCACGCCGACTCGGATTGGTACGAACTCGACCACATCGACCCCAAGTCGCAGGGCAGCAGCAACGAACTCAGCAACCGGGCGATCTTGTGCATTCCGTGCAACCGGAAAAAGAGCGACACGCTCACGCTGCACGGCGTCCGAAGGCTGCACGGCTACACGGCGAGGAAGCCGCACCCGATAGACTTGAGGCTCGCGCGAACGTGGGCGGAAGAGGAAGAGGCGCGGTGGGACGCCGAGCACGGCGTTTCGATCCGGATGCTGTAGGAGAGCGGACATGGGAATAACGTGGAGCCCCGGGGTAATACTGCGGAAGGTCGAAGTGGAAGCGGATCCACTCAGCTTCAACATCCTCGCTCCGCAGACCGTCACGGGCTACCAGCCCCGGCTCACATACTACAAAGAGGGGGCGGGCATCCAAACACACGAAGAGCCCAGAACCTTCACGACGTCGAAAGAGGCTATGGACGACGCCGTCAGGGTTGGCTGCAACCTCTGGGGCGCGTCCGGCATGCTGCCTATGCCTGCGAAAGGCGTCTTGCCGATGTCCCACAAGTTCCCTCCGGGAATCCGCCCGCTCTACGAAGACGCCCACCGGGTCAGCGATCCGAGGTCGGCGTGCTTGCTGCTGCGCGCGGTCTGCGAAGAGTTGTGCAAAGAGAAGGGCGTGCCGGGCAACGGGTTGCACCAGATGATCGGCAACTTGAAGTCGGCGGGCGCCTCGCCCCGCTTGGTTAAGGCTCTCAACGCCATCCGCGTTATCGGGAACAACGCGGCGCACGGCGGCAAGCGGAACTACGACCTCGAGAAGGAGCAATTGCTGGAGGTCGTGCACATCATCGGGGAGGAGGATTGGAAGGACAGCGTCGTCGAGTCCACGCACGACGCCGTTCAGCGCGGCAAAGGCGACTCCTGACGAGCGTCGCCGCGCCGCTATGGGGTTCCCTCTTCGCGGGCAGGGCGCGGCGCGGGGCATCAAGGGGACGGTGCTTGCGCCCCGTCTTGGCGCTTGCGCGCCGCATGGATTTCCCGCCTTCGCGGGCAGGGCGGCAGGTTATGCTAAAGGGCTCCTCCGGGGAGGCAGGGCGCGCGGGTTGCCCGATGACGCTGCTTACCGTCATTCCCGCGTGGACGGGAATCCTAGTAGACTCGGAGCGCTGGATGCGCTCATAGACGCGGCTCCGGGGGTTAGGCATGACTCCCTCTCCCTCTGGGAGAGGGTTGGGGTGAGGGTTGCACGGAGAAAGGAACTGAGGCATGGCGCGCGTTGACCCCATCACTTACGAAGTCCTTAGGGCGCGGCTCGACGGCATCGTCCGCGAAATGGAGAAGGCCGTCTTCCGCACCGGCTACTCCACCATCGTCCGCGAGTCCCACGACTTCAGTTGCGGCGTGCTCGACAGGCAAGGCCGGCTCGTCGGCCAATCGTTCCATCCGGGCCACATGGCCGCCTACCCGGAGTCCGTCAAGGGGCTGCTCCAACTCTACAGCCTCGACGACATGGCGGAAGGCGACGCCTTCCTCGCCAACCACCCCTACTACAGCGGCTGCCCCCACGCCAACGATATGGTCGTGATGACCCCCATCTTCCACAGGGGGCGGGTCGTGGCGTTCGCCGCGAGCATGGGGCACACGCCCGACATCGGCGGCGTCGCCGCGGGCAGCCGCAACGCCACCGCGCGCGACCTCTTCGGCGAGGGCCTCCAGATTATGCCCGTCCGCTATATGCGGAACTACGACCTCGTCCAGGACACCGCGTCGTTCGTCCGCGCCAACAGCCGCGTCCCCGAAATGATGATCGGCGACCTCTCCGCGAAGGCCGGCGTCTGCTTCTCCATCGGCGAGGAGCGCGTCAAAGACGCCATCCGAACCTACGGCGCCGACACGCTCCTCCAAATGTTCGACGACCTCGGCGAGCGCACGGAGCAGCAGGCGCGCGGCCACATCTCCCATTGGCGCGACGGCGTGAGCGAGTCCGAAACGTGGGTCGACGATCCCTCTAACCCCGGCAAGCCGATCCGCCTCCACGCCGCCGCCATCAAGGAGGGCGACCGCCTCATCTTCGACTTCACCGCCACCGGCGACCAGGCGTCCGCCCCCATCAACGTCCGCGAGCCCTTCATCCGCGGCCTCGTCTACAACGGCGTCATCTCGATGACCGACCCCTATATGCCGATCAACCACGGCCTCGCGAACGCCGTCGAATGCCGCTTCCGCAAGGGCAGCATCATCGCCCCGGAGTTCCCCGGCCCCGTCGGCTTCTACTCCAAGACGATGGCCATCGCGGAGAGCGTCATTATGACCGCCGTCGCTAAAGCCGCAGGGCAGCCCACGCTCGCGCACGGCTCCACCCAGAGTTCCATCGTCATCGGCTACCAGGGCGGCGGCGACCGCCAGTACGTCCAGTACGAGTTGATGTACGCCGGCGCCCGCGCTTGGGACGGCGGCGACGGCTTCAGCGGCGTCGGCGCCCGCGCCAGCGGCGGGAGGTTCACCAGCGTCGAAATCATCGAGTCGGAGTTCCCCGTCGACCTCACGAGATTCGAAGTCCTCCCCGACACCGGGGGCGACGGCAAGTCGCGCGGCGGCCCGGGCTACGTCCGCGAGTACAAAGTCCGCTCCGCGAGCCGACTCTCCGGCGGAGCCGCCAAGCGCGAGGCCGCCGGCATGGACGGCGGCGCCGACGGCGCCAACGCCTACGTCGTCGTCCACCCCGGCGACCCGGAGCGCGAGGAGCGCTATCCCGGCATCGCCTCCAACATCGGCCTCAAGCCCGGCGAGTCGTTCAGCATCGAGACGGGCGGCGGCGGCGGCGTCCTCCCCCCCGCCGACCGCGACCGCGACCTCGTCAAAGACGACCTCCAAGACGGCCTCCTAACCCCCCGCAAAGCCCGCGAGGTCTACGGCCTCACAGAGGAGGAGGTCGCGTCGGCGCTGGGGTAGTAGCGGGGAACTCCATGCCAACCCCTTGTTGACAAATCCGGCGGCGTAGGCAACGATAAGAACGCCGCTGCGCCCTGGTCTGCAACGGCGCCCTGCCCGACGCCAACTTGTCAACATACCCCGTCAGGCCGCTCGCGTGATGCTGGCTTAGAGTTAGCAATGACGCATATCGCCAACCAGCGCAATTACCCAACAGCAGGGCTGGCTCTCCTACGAACGCTGGCTAACCCGCGCCGCTCAGGCTGACTGAGGCGCGCCGCGCCTCGGCTTGCGCGAGTGGATTTCCCCTCTGCTCACCGACAGCCATACCAGGGGACATGCAAGCGGACATTGTCCAATGCTTTGTCCCCTTGCAATTCACGCTAGGCTAGGCCATAATGGGATAGCGACAATCCTATGCAATGGACAATGTCCAAGACATTGTCCGTGAGCGGAGACGCTTTATGCCGACGTGGCGCGTTCGCTTTGACCTCGTGATGGATGCCTCTCGCCCAAGTCTGGTTCAGGCGCTTGCGGAGATACGCGCCTTCGCCAGCGTCGTGCATGGCGTTCCCTTGCCTCCGCCCGCCCAGCGGCGGCTGCATGCGCTCAACATTATGCGAGCGGTGCGGGGCACGACCGGCATCGAAGGCGCGGACCTCTCCGAGGACGAGGTGGAAGCGATCATCGCCGCCGAGGGAGCGCCCGTCCTCTCCGGAGCGCGCCGGCGCGAAGAGCGCGAAGCCCGCAACGCGAACGAGTTGATGAAGCGCGTGGAGCGCATCCTGCGCGAGGATCCCGCCCGCCCGCTCACCGAATCGCTGATGCGGGAATTTCACGCCGTTCTCACTGAAGGCATACCCTACCCGAACAACGAGCCGGGGAAATACAGGGCGTTCAACGTGAACGCGGGCGACTACCGCGCCCCGGCGCATGAGGACGTCCCGGGGCTTATGGCGAGCCTCGTCGCGTGGCTCAACGAAGGCGCGGGCAAGGGCTTGGACCCAATCGCGCAGGCCGTCGTCGCGCACTTCTTGCTGGTCAGCATTCATCCTTTCGGCGACGGCAACGGACGAACCTCGCGCGGCGTGGAGAGTTTCCTGCTCTACAAGGCCGGCGTGAACGTCCGCGGCTTCTACTCGCTCGCCAACTACTACTACCGGAATCGCGCCGAGTACGTGGAGATGCTGGATTATGTCCGGTTCGTCTCCGACCCCAACGTCACGCCGTTCGTTGAGTTCGCGCTGCAGGGAATGGTCGAGGAACTGAAAGGCTTGCACGAGGAAGCCTTGGCCTACGTCCGCCTATTCGCCTTCAGGGACTTCGCCCGGGAGACGCTCGAGCAGGAGGGGCGGCTCGGAACGAAAGCGGGCGAACGCCAACTGGGGTTCCTGCTCGCCCTCGCGGGCCAAGACGTTCCGCTGCGCGACCTGCGCTCAGGGGCGCACCCGCTGGCGCGCTTCTACAGAAGGCTCGGCGCGAAAACGCTCAGCCGCGACCTGAACTACCTGCGCCGCCTCGACCTCATCGTAGTGGACGACGGGGCGGCGCGAGCGAACATCGAGCGGATGGCCAGTTTCACCGTGAACCCCTAATCGCGCGCCTCGCGTTCCAGCCTTGCGCCGCTGCAAGCGTCTGCCGGCGGCGCGGAGCCGCCCCGGCCCCGCCCTGCCCGCGTAGGCGGGAATCCAGTCGGCGCGATAGCGCCCCATCCGCCTCTCCCGATGGCGGGAGAGGCCGCCGCAAAGCGGCGGGTGAGGGTTGCCGCGTCATTCCCGCGAAAGCGGGAACCTACCCCCCATGACCGTCATTCCCGCGTAGGCGGGGAATGTGGATTCACACTGGAAGCGCAACAGTTCCGGACGACCCCAGAATACCTCAGACGGCGTCTGGTAGCCCAGCGCCGAGCGCGGCGTGTTGTTGCACCGCGCCCGCGCGCAACGTCAACTCCTCGTCCGACACGCCGTCCAAGTTCGTCCTCCGCGGCAACTCCCGCCGCAGACGCCCAATCGCGTTCTCCACTCCCCCCTTCTGCCACGACGACCGAACGTCGCAGAAGAACGTCTCAACTCCCAACTCATGCAACTCGTGATGCCGGGCGAACTCCGTCCCGTTGTCGAACGTCACGCTCCGCCGCATCTCCATCGGCAGCGTCCCCATCACGGCCAGCATCGCGCGCGCAACCGCCTCGGCGCCCTTGTTCTCCGGCCGCTGCAGGAGCGTGAGCCGCGACGCCCGTTCGTGCAGGACCAACAGCGCCTGCTTCTTCACCCCGAACAGCATCGTGTCCGCCTCCCAGTGGCCGAACTCAACGCGGTCCGCCGCCCTCGCAGGCCGCTCCGACAGAGGCCGCCTCGCCTTGATGAACAGGGCGGAACTGCGGCCCTTGCGCGAGCGGCGCCCCCGCGTCGCCTTCCGCTTCGGCAGGAAGTTCCGCCAGTCGTAGTCCTTCGTCCTCTTCACCTGCGCCGCGATGAACCGGTAGATGCTCTCATGCGAGATAACCGGCCTCCCCATCTCCAACGCGAGGCGGCCGGACACTTGCGGCGACGACGCGCCCCACGCCATGCGGCGCAGGACGGCCTCGCGCAGGAGATCGTCGCGGTCGAGGCGGGGGCCCTTCCACCGCCGCGCCCGCGCCTTCTCGTCCGCCTTGGCAGCCTTGTACTCGCCCGCGCTCATCGCGTTGCGGTTGATCTCGCGAGAGATCGTCGATGGCGAGCGATCCAGATTTGTAGCGATTTCCCGGATCGGGCGCCCCTCTTGGTATAGGCGGGCAATCGCGCAGCGTTCCTCGATGTCGATGTGTCGGTATCCCATGGCTCCACCACCTTGCTCTGGCGTTGCGCTTCGTTTGTGAATCCAGGGAATCCAGTCGGCGCGCGAAGCGCCGATCCGCCTCTCCCGATGGCGGGAGAGGCCGCCGCAAAGCGGCGGGTGAGGGAGACCCCCCGCCGCTTACGGGCGCGGCTACGCCCGCTGTTGCAGTTCGTCCGTCTCGCGGTAGAGGCGCACGATGACGTCGCGGTCGGGGCAGTACTTGTCCACGTCGTCGTCGATGTAGAGCCAGCCGCCCTTCGAGACTTTGTGGAAGTTGGCGCGGTAGTAGACCGCCGCGCCGATTCTGCGCCCCGTGAAGAGGTCGTTCGCCGTCTCCGGATCCTGCTCTAGCGCGAGTTCCGGCCGCTCAATCGTCTCCGGGTCGCGGAACACGTTCATCGGCTCGCCGCCGTCCTGCACGACGCGGATCTGATCCTTCAGCAGTTGGCGGTACGCGATCACGCAAGCGTCGGACACGCCGAGATGCTCCTGCGTGCGGTCGGCGACGCCGCCCTGCGACCACCAGGCGATCATATCCTGCGAGAGCACGTTGTCGAGGATGGGCTCGCCGTCGGCGTAGTTCAGGTCGACCTCCGCGTAGGGCACGCCGTCCTGCGGCGGAACCTCGACCTCCGGGGGGAAGTCGTAGTAGAAGTATTGGAAGTGCCACGTGGTCGTGTCGTCCAGCGGCACGCCGATCTGATACGACTTGCGAATCGTTCCCGGCGCGTGGGGCGCGAAGGTGAGGATGTAGGGGAAGAGGAACGAGTTGGCGCCGATCCGCCACGACGGCGAATCCTCGCTGCGGTCCGACTCCAAGTTGCCCTTCGTGAAGCCGAACTGGTTCCAGATGGGGCGGTACTTCGTGTAGACGCCGCGGTCGAGCCTGTCCTGCTGCTGTTGCATCGTCACGTTGTACCGCGCCTTCGGGTCGTCCGTGAGGCGCCCCTGCCGCTCGAGGGCGTACTGCGCGAGGCGTCCATGCAGGTAGGTCGCGTGGCCGAGGTCGCCGCGGTTCTCCATCACCTGCAGCCAGTTGCAGGGGAGGTGGTGCGCGACGATCTGCCGGAAGCCGCCCGGACGGACGAAGAGGTCCCAGCGCGGCAGCAGCGGCGCGGGGGCGGGGCCGAGGTACGCCCAAATCAGCCCGCCCATCTCCTGAACGGGGTAGTGCAGCGCCTCCACCTTCTCCTTGAACGCGCTGTCGGGCGGCTCCAGCGGCGTCTCGAGGCATTGCCCGTTCTCGTCGAAGAGCCAGCCGTGGTAGCCGCAGCGCAGGCCATGCTCCTCCGGGATGCCGTACTCCAGGCTCATCAGCCGGTGGGGGCAGCGCAGACCGAGCAGGCCGAGCGCGCCGGAGCGGTCGCGGTAGAGCGCCAACTCCTCGCCGAGGATCTTCACCTTGCGCGCGGGGTTTTCGTCGAGTTGCTGCGTCGCCGCGATGGGGTGCCAATAGCGGCGCATCAACTCGCCGCCGGGCGTGCCGGGCCCGACGCGGGTCAGCAGTTCGTTGTCGGCTGCGGTCAGCATAAGCGGCTCCCTCCGCGCGCGAACGCGCCTGCGCGTGGCAACCTATCACTCCCGCGCCCGCGCGTCAATCGCGGCGGGGGGCGGGGTGGGGGGCAAGATACGCGGCGCCCCCGTAAATCCCCTCGCTAATTCGACATCCCGTATGTCTTCCCCCTCCCCTACCTCCGCCGCCGGCGGCGCGGCGTGGGGCGCCCCGCGCGCGGGGGCGCCGGCGCCTCCGCCGCCGCGTCCGAACGCTCATGCTCCGGCTCGGGGGGCTGCGGCGGCTGCGCCTCCTGGTCGCGGAACTGCGCTCGGCGGAAGCGGATGAGCACGGCGGCCATGCCCAGTTGGATGCAGGCGAGCATCAGCCATCGCGCGACCTGCTCGACGTATTCCGATAGCGTCAGCGCCCCCCGGAGCGCCGGGTCCTCCCATCCGGCGAGCGCGCCGTGCCCTAGCGTGAGCGCGACGATCCAGAGCGCGGTCGGCATCGCGGAGGAGTCCGCCGCCTCCACGAGGCGCCGCGCAAGCCAGGCGAGAACGGCCAACTCGACGGCGGCGCGGACGAACGCGGCGAGCGTGAGCAGTCCGGCGTTGGGAACCGCCGCGCCCCCGTCGGCGCCGAAGATGGGAAAGCGCGCGGCCTGCGTGAGCGCGAAAAAGGCGACGAACGCGATGGCGACGGGCGCGCCGTTGGACGCGATGGCGGTGGCGATGGCGAGAACGATGAGGAAGATGAAGCCGTAGGCGGCGATGAACGCGAGTCCGGTGAGTTGGTCTTGCGCGCCGCCCGCGAAAAAGCCGGTGGCGAGCAGCACGATAGCCCCTTGCCCGGCGGGAAGCCATGTGATCATCGAGAGGGGCAGTTTTCGCCGGAGGGCGTAGGTGGACGCGCCGACGGCGAAGGCGAGGAGCACGAAGCCCGGAGGAGAGAGCGACCCGGCGACGCTCGGCGCGCCGAGCGCGCGCCAGGGCCACTCGACGAGCGACGCGAGCAGCAGCAGCGCGTAGGGCGCGCCCAGCGTCAGCAGCAGCCTGCGCCGGTCGGCGAGGCGCGCGGGCGGGGCGGAGTCCATCGGGCGGGCGATGCGGCGGGCTAGGCGCGCCGCCGCCCGCGCCCTCTGCGCGGCTCCCTCGCGGGGCCGGTCGCGCTGACGACGACGCGCCGGTCGGAGCCCTCCCCCTCGCTCTCCGTCTCGACGCCGTCGTAGTCGGCGAGCGTCGCATGGATCACGCGGCGGTCGGCGGGATGCATGGGATCGAGTTCGAACGCGCCGCCGGTCGAGATGACGCGGGCCGCCACGCGGTTGGCGATCGCGCGCAACTGCCGGGCGCGCCGCTCGCGGTAGCCCTCCACGTCCAGCGCGACGGCGGTCGACACGCCCTCGCTCCTGCCGAGCGAGAGATTGACGAGGAACTGGAGCGCGCGGAGCGTCTCCCCGCGGTGGCCGATCAGCAGCCCCGCGTCCTCGCCGTGGATGTCGATGACGGGCAGATCGCCCTCTTCCTCGCCGCCCGCGCTGCGTATCGTCGGGTCGGCGTCGACGTTGAGCCAGTCGAGGAACCGCTCGACGACGCCCAGGGCGATCGTGACTGCGGCGCTTTCGCCGGAGATGCGGCGGACGCGGATTTTGGCGTCCTCGGCGCCGATGCCGAGGATGCCGGAGCGGCCCTGGCTAATGACGTCGATTTCGATTTCGTCGCGGCCGACGCCGAGTTCCAGGGTTGCGAGTTCGATTGCCTCCTCCACCGTCTTCGCTGACCGGACGAGGCTCTCCTCTTCCATCGCTCTCCTCCTTGCCGGACGGGGCGGCGCTGAGCGTGGGGCCGAGGCGCGGCGCGCCGGCGCTCTTCGCTTCCTCCCGTTGGGGGAACAGCCCTCCCCATCCGGTGACGAAATACTGCATCACGATGCCGATGAGGGTGGACGCCACCCAGTAGACGACGAGCCCGAGCGGGAAGAAGAGGCTGAACATCCCGAACATCACGGGGAACATAAACAGCATCATCCGCTGCGTGCTCTGCTGCTGCGGGTCCGCCGACGCCACCTGGCTCATCTTCTGCTGCACGAACATACTGAGGCCGGAGAGCGCGACGAGGACGTAGCCGAGGATGCTGCCCGCGCGCATCGGCTCCAGCGCGAGGTCCATCCCCAGGAAGCCGCGGTTGACGGGCACGACGCTGTCGAGGAAGGGCAGCCAGCTGTAGAGTTTCTCCGATAGGCCCGCGAGGTTCTCCGGCGTGAACGGCAGCACGCCGTTGATCGCCCAGAAGAGGCCGATGAAGATCGGCATCTGAATGACGAGCGGGCCAAGGCAGCCCACCGGATTGACGCCCATCTCCTTGTAGAGTTTCATCACCTCTTGGCCGCGCAACTGGGGATTGTTCTTGTGCTTCTCGTTGATCTCCTTGATGCGCGGCTGCAGCCCCTGCAGTTTGCGCGTCTGCCGCAACTGCCGCACGACGAGCGGGTAGGTGAGCCCGCGCACGATGACGGTGAACGCGATGATGGCGAAGCCGAGGTTCGCGCCCAGCGCGACGTACAGCGCCAGCAGGCTGTTCGTCATCGGCTTGGTGATGCCCTCGTTCCAGAGCAGCGACAGGAATTCCATTGACGCTTAGCCCCTCTCCTACCTGACGTCGCCGAGATTGCGCGCCCAGACTCGTTGCTTCGTGTCCAAGTCGAACGCCGAAATCGTCTCGTCGAGGGAATGGAAAAAGACGAGCGAGCCGTCCGCTGTGACCGGAGCGCGAACTTCGTTCCCCACGCGCGTATCCCAGAGGCGGTTGCCGGAGCGCGCGTCCAAAACCGTCATCAACCCGGAGTCCGATGCGTAGACGAGGCTGCCGTCGACGATCACCGGCGCGGAGAGCACGGGCTCGTTCCGCTCGTCGTCGCCCGGATACGTCCACGCGAGGCTCCTCGCCGCGGCGTTGTAGGCGTAGACGTTGCCGTCCATATTCGGAACGTACAGCATCGAGCCGTCCGCCGCGGCGGCGCCCCAGAACCAGCCCCCGGCCTCGAAGAGGCGCTCGGTCGCGCCCGTTGCGGCGTCCACGGCGTAGAACTCGCGGTCGAACGCTCCTAAGTAGAGCCGCCCGTTCACGATGACCGGAGGCGCGACGACGGCGCCCCCCAACTTCGCGGGCGCGTCCCATACCGGGCGGCAATCCGAGAGCGACACGGCGTGCACTTCGTGGCCGAGGTCGCCGAAGTAGGCGATGCCGTCGCGGACGACGGGCGTCGTCCAAAGTTGGCCGGTGGGCGGCTCGTTGCGCGCGGGGTAGCGGCATCGTTCAACCATGTTCGCCGCCTCGAGGACATAGAGCCTGCCCTCGCCCGCGTCCTCCGCCGCCGCGACCGCGACGGCCCCGCCCTCGACCGCGACGCTCCCTGCGATGCCCTTCGCCAGGGGATTGCCGTCGATCTCGAAGGTTCGCGCCTCGCCCAGCGTATCCGCGTCGAGTGAGAAGACGATCCCGTTGTAGGTGCCGGCGAAGACGCGCCCGCCGCTGACCACCGGAGATCCGTAGATGGCGGGGAAGCCTTGCCCCTGGTCCGGCTGCGCCGCCTGATACGGCGCGAGTTGCGTCACGCCGCCCTCCAGCGAGAGTTGGACGAGGCGCCCCTCGCGGTTGCCGACGAAGGCGGAGTCCCCGGCGACGGCGACGCCCGACCAACTCTGGGTCGCGGCGTTCCTGCTCTGCGTGCAGCCGGCCAGCAGCGCGGCGGCGATGACGAGCGCCAGCAGCGCGAGCGCGGGAGCGCGCCCCGCCCGCCCGGCGTAAGGGCCAGTTCCGTTCAACCTATCATCCTTACTGCGAAGCGTCCGGCGCGATGCGCCTAACGCTCCGTCTCGGCCAATATCGGAGCGGACGGCCTACGCCAAGCCCGCCCCGGCGTTCTTTTTCTCTGCGGAGGGCTCCGCCGGCGGCGCGGACGGAACGGGGTCGTAGCCCGATCCTCCCCACGGCCCGCAGCGGGCGAGCCGCTTCGCCGCGAGCCATCCGCCCTTCGCCGTGCCATGCGCGCTCACCGCCTCCAGCGCGTAGTTCGAGCACGTCGGCGTATAGCGGCACGACGCTGGCCAGTAGGGCGAGACCGCCCGCTGATAGAGCGTGATCAGCCCCAGCGCCGCCTTACGCATCATCGCCGGCCTCCGCGTCCGCCGGACGCTCCTGCCCGTCCAGTGCGCGCAGCCTCCGCGCAGCCTTACGCATCATCGTCGGACTCCGCGTCCGCTGGACGCTCCCGCCTGTCCAAAACGCGCCGCCTCCGCGCCGCCTTACGCATCATCGTCGGCCTCCGCGTCCACCGGACGCTCCTGCCCGTCCAGGACGCGCAGCCTCCGCGCCAGCGAGGCCACGGTGCCCCGCAGCATGTCGTAGGGCGCGTTCGGCGAGTCCTTGCGCGCGATGATGAGCACGTCCAATCCCTTCTGAAACGCGACGGTCCGGACGGCCTCCTTCAGCCGCCGGCGCGTCTTGTTCCGCGTTACGGCGAGCGGGGAGACCCGCTTGCTGACGATGAATCCGAACCGCGAATACGGCAGCGCGTTGGCCCGGGCGCGCATCACGAGCAGCGGATGCGCCCGCGAGTCGGCGCGGCGCAGCGCCTCGAAATCCTTCATCCGGCGGAGCCGCTGCTTGCGGCCGAGCCCTTGCCCCGTCATAGAGCGGCGAATCCGGCAAGGCGAACCCCTTGCGCGCTAGGCCGCAAGGCGGCGGCGGCCCTTGAGCCGCCTCGCGCTCAGCACGCGCCGGCCTCCCGGCGTATGCATGCGCGCCATGAACCCGTGCCGCCGTTGCCGGCGGCGCTTCTTCGGCTGCCATGTGCGCTTGGGCATCTCTGCGCGACCCCCTCCCAATGCGGGCGAAAAGCCCAAGCGCAAAGCATACCACCGCGCCCCGCGTCTGTCAAAAGGAGGCGCTCGCCCGTCAAACGGCCCCCGGCGCGCATCCCCGCGCACTCATAGATTCTCCCTTGTATTCACGAGCGAACTGCAGCGCCAAGGTCGTTCCGCTACAGGATGTCTGGACCGACCTTCCGCCGCGCCCCGCGCGCGTCGGCCCAAATCCAACAGCCGCGGGCGCAGCACGGCATGCTATGACCAAACTCGCGGGCGGGTAGGGCGCCAACGCCCCCTTACCCTCCCGCCGCCGCGCCTGCTACCATTCCCCTATGGCCGACTGGCGCAACAAACTCTTCTTCGGGGACAACCTGCCGATCCTGCGCGAGCATGTCGCGGACGAGAGCGTCGATCTGGTCTACCTCGACCCGCCGTTCAACTCCAACGCCGCCTATAACGTGCTCTTCCGCGAGGCGGGCGGCGAACTGTCGTCGGCGCAGATTCAGGCGTTCGACGACACGTGGCATTGGAGCATCGAGGCGGAGTCCGCCTACGAAGACCTCGTGGACGAGGCGCCGCAGGAGATCGTGAACCTCATCGGCGCGATGCGCGGCTTCCTCGGACGCAACGATATGATGGCTTACCTGACGATGATGGCCTCCCGCATTGTGGAACTCCGCCGCGTCCTCGCTCCGCAGGGGAGCATCTATCTCCACTGCGACCCAACGGCTAGCCACTACCTCAAACTGCTGATGGACGCGGCGTTCGGCAAGACGCGCTTCCGCAACGAGATTACGTGGAAGCGCGTGAGCGCGCACAGCGACGCGCGCCGCTTCGGGCGCGTGCACGACGTCATTCTGTACTACGCGCGGGACTCGCAGCCGCGTTGGAACGCGCAGCGTCAGCCCTATGACGAAGGGTACACGCAGGACTACTACCGACGCTCCGACGACGACGGCAGGCGATGGATGTCGGACAACCTCAGCGCGGCCGGGCTTGCGGGCGGCGGATACGAATACGAATGGAACGGCGTAAGCCGCGTCTGGCGCGTTCCGAAAGAAACGATGGAGCGGCTCGACCGCGAAGGCCGCGTCTTTTACACGGTTAGCGGAATGCCTCGCAGGAAGCGCTACCTTGACGAGATGCCAGGCGTTCCGCTGCAGGATGTCTGGACCGACATTCCGCCCATCGGCTCGCGGGCGCGGGAGCGGCTCGGCTACCCCACGCAGAAGCCGGAGGCGCTCCTCGAGCGCATCATCGCCGCGTCCAGCAACGAGGGCGACGTCGTCCTTGATCCGTTCTGCGGATGCGGAACCGCCATCGCCGTCGCCGAGCGCCTCAATCGCCGCTGGATCGGCGTGGACATCACCCACCTCGCCGTCTCCTTGATGAAATACCGGCTCCACGACGCTTTCGGCGAACGCCTCTCGCCCTACGACGTCGTCGGCGCGCCGCAGGACGTCGCGAGCGCACGCGCCCTAGCGTTGGAGAGCGAGCACGACGGGCGCTATCAGTTCGAGTACTGGGCGCTCGGCCTCGTGAACGCGCGCCCCGCCAACGACCGCCGCAAAGGGGCGGACGCAGGGGTCGACGGGTACGTCAACTTCCTTGACGACGATTCCGGCAAGGTCAAGCGGGTCGTCGTGCAGGTGAAGAGCGGCAAGGTCGAGCGCGCGCATATTGCGGCTTTGCGCGGCGACCTAGAGCGGCAAAGCGCGGAGATCGGGCTGCTGGTCACGCTGGAGCCGCCGACCGCGCCGATGGTTCGGGACGCGCTGGCTGCGGGATTCTACGAGCCGCGCCTCTTCCCCGGCCGCCGCTTCCCGCGCGTGCAGATTCTGACGATAGAGGCGTTGCTGGGGGGCGCCGCGCCTGAAGTCCCGCGTCTTGGGCTGACGGGCGACCCGACGTTCCGCCGCGCCCCGCGCCGCCCGCCGAGCGGCGGCGCCCCCGCCGAGCCGATGCTCTGAGCATCCGTAGGACTTGCCGTCATTCCCGCGTAGGCGGGAATCCAGTCGGCGCGCAAGCGCCACGAGACGGGGCGCAACGCGCCCCGTCCCCAACGCCCCCCAGGAGTCCACGCCCTGCCCTCGAAAGCGGGAACCTACTGGGCAGATCCGTCATTCCGCGCCCCAGAGCGCCGGCTGGTTGCCCGCGAGGCGGGCGGGCGGAGCGATGCCGAGATGGTCGTAGGCGATGCGGGTGAGCGTCCGGCCGCGGGGCGTGCGGTTCAGAAATCCCAACTGCATCAGATATGGCTCGTAGACGTCCATAATCGTGTCGGCCTCTTCTCCGGCGGAGGCGGCGATGGCGTCCAGTCCCGCAGGGCCGCCGTCGTACTTCTCCGCGACCGTCCGCAAAATGCGGTGGTCAACCTCGTCAAGGCCGAGCGCGTCCACCTCCATAAGGCCGAGCGCGTCCGCCGCGACCTTGCGCGTGACGCGGCCGTCGGCGCGCACCTGCGCGTAGTCGCGCACGCGGCGCAGCAGGCGATTCGCCACGCGAGGCGTTCCCCGCGCCCGACGCGCGACCTCCTCGACGCCGCCCCTGTCCGCCTCCAGTTGCATAATGCGCGCCGACCGCTCAACGATGGCGCGCATCGCTTCCTCGTCGTAGAAGTCGAGGCGGTAGACGGCGCCGAACCGGTCGCGCAGCGGCGCGCTGAGCATCGAGTAGCGCGTCGTCGCGCCGATGAGCGTGAACGGCTTGACCTCCAACTTCATGCTCTGCGCCTGCAGCCCTTTGCCCATCACCCACGAGAGGGAGTAGTCCTCCATCGCGGGGTAGAGGATCTCCTCGACGAGTTTGCTGAGGCGGTGGATTTCGTCGATGAAGAGGGCGTCGCCGGCTTTGAGCGACGTGAGCATGGAGGCGATGTCGCCGGGGCGCTCGATGGCGGGGCCGGCCGTTTCGCGGATGTTCGCGCCCATCTCGGAGGCGATGATCGCCGCGAGCGTCGTTTTCCCGAGTCCGGGCGGGCCGTAGAGGAGCACGTGGTCGAGCGGCTCGCCGCGCCTGAGGGCGGCGTCCATCGAGATCGTGAGCGTTTCCTTGACGCGCTCCTGCCCGATGTAGTCGGCGAGGCGTCGGGGGCGCAGTCCGCCCTCCGCGCCCCGGTCTTCCTCGCGCGCCGCGCCCGATACGATGCGTTCCTTCGCCATCGGGGGGATTCTACCCGATGGCGGGCGCTCCTATGACGCTCTGCGCTTCCGCAGACCAAGAGCGCTAGCCGGCCCTCCTCGCCTACTCTCCCCGCCGCCGCCGCCCGCCCAACCGCTCCCCGAGGAGGAGAGCGGAGAGGCTAGGCCGCTCCAGCGGCGGGATCCGCGGCTCGGACGATGCGGCGGCGAGACGGGCGCGGCGCGCGGCGTTCCGCTCGGCGATGCGCTCCGCCGTTCGCTCCCAGTCCGCTTCCGCTCCGTCGGCGGCGAGCGCTCTGATTGCGTCGAGCGCGGCGGCGAGGCCGTCGAGTCGGGCGCGGAGCGCGTCCGGGGCGCATCGCATCGCAAAGGCGAGTTCCGCCGGATCGAGTTCGGCGGCGCGGACGGCGTTTTGGAACGCCGCGCCGGAGAGTCGCCGGGCGTCGCGCCATGCGGGTGCGGTCGCCGCGGCGTCAACGGCGGCGGCGGCGGCGATGCGCGGCAGCATCTCCACGGCGATGACGAAACTATCGTGCTCGGCGGCGTCCACGAAGAAGGGCTCGGCGCCGACGGCGCGGGCGAGCGCGGCGACGGCGTCCACCGCGTCGGGCGGCGCATCCGCGCCAGCGGTGATGGCATAGGCCGCGCCCGCGAGCGGCGCCGTTTCGTCCGCGTTCGCGCCGGCGTCCGGGCCGCGCAGGATAGGGCGGCCGCCTACGAACGGAACGCTCGGCGGCAGGCATTCGCGCGCCCACTCCATCACGGGCGCCTTGAGGATGCAGGCGTCAGTGACGACGGCGCCTTGCGGCGCGAGGCTTCCTACGGCGGCGAGCGCGTCCCGCATGTCGGCGAGCGGGGTCGAGAGCAGGATGATTCGCGCTCCGGCGATAGCCTTCTCCAGCGACGGCGCGGAGGCGTCCACGGCGCCCGATTGGGCGGCGCGTTTCGCCGTGGGGGGATGCGGATCGTAGCCGGCGACGGTTGCGCCGGACGCTCTGAGGGCGCGGCCCATCGCGGCGCCGACCGCGCCGAGTCCGATGACGGCGACGTCGGGCATAGCGTTGGCGCGCCCGCGCTAGGCGCGGAAGCCTCGCCCCGTTCCGCGCATGCGCGGGTCAAGGAGGTCGCGGAGCGCGTCGCCGAGCACGTTCCATCCGAACACCGTGATGCTGAGGAAGACGCCGGGCCAAATGGCGAGCCACGGGGCGATCTCCATATAGGTGCGCGACTCCGAACTCAGCATCCGCCCCCAGGATGGGAACGGCGGCGGCACGCCGTAGCCGAGGAAACTGAGCGACGCCTCGATGAGAATCACCTGCCCAAGCCGGAGGCTCGCCAGGATGATGATCGGCACCATCACGTTGGGGAGGATGTGGCGCATCAGGATGCGGAGCGTGGTGGCGCCGTTGACGCGGGCGGCGTCCACGAACGGCTGCTCCTTGAGCGTGAGGACGGAGCCGCGCAGCACGCGGCTTTCGCGGATGGCGACGAGGCCGAGCACGAGCGTCACGTTGAGCGCGCTGGGGCCGAGGATGGACATCACGAACAGCAGCAGGAGCAGCGGCGGAATGCTCATCCAAGCGTCCACCAGGCGCTGCGTGATGACGTCGTACTTGCCGCCGAGGTAGCCGCTTGTGACGCCGATGACGGCGGCGAGGAGGCTGCCGAGCGCGACGGAGCCCAGGGCGACGGTGATGGAGATGCGCGCGCCGTGCACGAGGCGGCTGAAGAGGTCGCGCCCGATGAAGTCCGTGCCCAAGAGGTAGGTGAAACTGGAGCCCTGCAGCGCGTCGGAGAAGTGGGGCTCGTCGTAGGGGAAGGGCGCGATCCAGTTGGCGAAGGCGGCCATAACGAGCATCGCGAGGACGATGACGGCGCCGACCGCGCCGAGCGGCTTCTCCTTGAACAGGCGCGCCGCGAACGACAGGGCGCCGTTGCGCGGGCGCGAGCGGGCACCCGCGCCGGAGAAGGGGCCTTGCGCCGCCGTTCCCGCCGCCGCCATACCTAGGCGTACCTAATCCGGGGGTCGAGCGCGCCGTACAGCAGATCGACGATGAGGTTGATCAGCACGGTGCCCGCCGCGAACACAAGGACGATCGTCTGGGCCGGAACGTAGTCGCGCTGCT
Organism: Dehalococcoidia bacterium; assembly: GCA_965242755.1. Classification (GTDB taxonomy): domain Bacteria; phylum Chloroflexota; class Dehalococcoidia; order Lucifugimonadales; family Australimonadaceae; genus Bin16. The sequence goes on from OZ251500.1 coordinate 1,277,496, forward strand.
GCAGCGATTGCAGCATATAGACGCCCATCCCTGGCAGGTTGAATATCTGCTCGATGATGACCGTTCCGCCGAGCAGGAACGGAATCTGCAGGCCAATGAGCGAGAGCACGGGAATGAGGGCGTTGCGGACGGCGTGGCGGTACCAGACGGAGTGCGGGGGCAGCCCTTTCGCCCATGCCGTGCGGATGTAGTCTTGCCGGATAACCTCCAGCATCATCGCGCGCGTCATGCGTATCGTGCCTCCCATCAGCGGAACGCCGACGATGAGCGACGGCAGCGCCATCACGCTGAGGTTGCCGATGGGGTCTTCCGTGAACGGCACGTAGTTGAGCGGGGGCGCCCAGCCCCACAGGAGGGCGGGAAGCGTTACGACGAGCGTGCCGATCCAGAGGATGGGCACGGCGACGAGGCCGATGGAGACGGAGCGCAGCAGGTAGTCGGGCCACGTGTCCTGCCGGACGGCGGTGATGATGCCGATGGGGATGGAGACGGCCGTGCTCGCGACGAGCGCGATGACGGCGAGTTCGAGCGTCACAGGGTAGCGTCGCGCGAGTTCGGCGGTCACCGGACGGTCCGTCCAGAGGGAGTCGCCGAGGTTGCCGGTGAAAAGTCCGCCGAACCATTCGGCGAATTGCGCGTAGATGGGGCGGTCGAGCCCGAGTTGGGCGAGGATCGCCTGCCTGTCGGCGGCGTAGCCGAAGTCGGAGATCATCAGGTCGACGATGTCGCCGGGGATAAGGCGGAGCATAAAGAAGGTCAGCACGCTGACGACGAACAGCGTGAGCGCCGCGAGCAGCAGCCGCCGGACGATGAATAGGCGCAAGTCGAGCGCTCCCTTCGGCAGACGTCGGGCGGGAGTCTACTACGGGCGCGGGCGGGTTGCGCTCACGCGCCGCGCAGTTGGTCAAGCACGCCGCGCCAGTAGGCCGCGCCTTGCTCGCCGTAGCCCCGCGATTGGACGATCACGCCGTCGGCGCCGATGGCCGTCCACGACGATTGCGAGCGGACCCGGTAGGCGCGGGCGAGCGTCGGCGGAGCCTCGCCGAACACCCATCGGAGGTTGTGCCGGCGGGCGTATTGGCCAAGCGCGGCGGCGTCTTCCGACCACGCGACGGCGACGATTTCGACGTCGTCCTTGTAGTCGTCGTAGAGGCCGCTGAGCGTCCGAAACTCGGCGTTGCACTTCGGTCACCAGGTGGCGAAGAAGTAGAGGAGAACGGATCTGCCGGCGGCGGCCTCCGCTATCGTCGCGGACGAGCCGTCGGCGAGCGTGAGGGTCGCGTCGGCTGCGCGGTCGCCCGCGTTCGCTCCAACGGGGACGTCGCCCCGCCATCCGGCGGACGGCGCGGGCGTAGGCGTCGATGTCGGCTGCGGGGTAGGAGTCGCGGTAGGCGCGATGGTCGGAGTCGCCGTGGGCGTTGGCGGCGGGATTGGGGTCGCCGTAGGCGCGATGGTCGCCGTCGCCGTAGGCGCGGGGCGCGCGGGGACGGATTCGCGGCGGACGGACCGCGGCGCCGGGGTCGGGGCGCGGGTGGGCGTCGCGGTCGGCTGCGGGGCGGGCGTCGCCGTTGGCGCGAGCGTCGCGGTCGCGGTCGGCGGAAGCGGCGTTGGCATAGGCGCGCGGGTTGCGGTCGCCGTGGGCGCGGGAAGCGGAGTCGGCGTTGGCGTGACGGGCGTTGGAGTAGGCTCCGCGCCGCACGCGGCGGCGAGCGCGATCAGCGGCAGCGCCGCGGCGGCGAGCAGGTTTCGCGTTTTCGATGCGATGGGAGGCATAGGCCGCTCCATCACGCGGCGCGGAGTTGGTCGAGGACGCCGCGCCAGTAGTCCTCGCCTTGCGCGCCGGAGCCGCGGCTGCCGACGATCACGCCGTCCGCGCCGATGGCCGACCACGACGATTGCGCGCGAATCCCGTACTGCGCCGCAAGACCGGGCGGAGCCTCGCCGAACACCCAAGCGAGGCCGTTCGCATCGGCGTAGCGGATCAGCGTCGCGGCGTCTTCCGACCACGCGACCGCGACGATTTCGACGTCATCCTGATAGTCGGCGTAGAGGCCGCTGAGCGTCCGAAACTCGGCGCGGCAACTTGGTCACCAAGTGGCGAAGAAGTAGAGGAGAACGGATCTGCCCGCGGCGGCTTCCTCTATCGTCGTGGACGAGCCGTCGGCGAGCGCGAGGGTCGCGTCGGTCGCGCGGTCGCCGGGTCGAGCGCCGAGCGCGACGTCCGCGCGCCATACGCCACGCGACGGCGGGGCGGAGGAATCGGGCTGCGCCGCCGGAGTTGCGGTCGGCTGATCCGGCGCGGTTGGCGTCGGCTGCTCCGTCGGGGTCGCGGCGGGGGACTCCGCGCCGCACGCGGCCAAAGCGCAAGCGGCGAGCGCCGCCGCGAGCGTTGTTCGCAGGATCAGGCCGTATCGCGCGCCGATGCTCATCGCAGGCATTCTCAATGCGTGATTCTACAACACGCGGCGGGACGCGGCGGGTTTTCCCGCCTTCGCGGGAATGACGACAGCGCAGGGTCTCAGCCAGCTAGCCGATTTGGACGGCGGGCGCGTCGCGGAAGGCGATGAGATGCGCGGTGACGATGAGGCGGTGGTCGTAGCGGAGGCGCGGGTAGCAGGTCACGAGCGAGACGCGGGCGTCGTCGGAGGGATAGAGCGCAAGGTCGTCGGCGTGGACGAGGTCGGTCGCGCCGACGAGGTAGAGGTAATCGCGCTCGCCGGACGTGAGGATGACGTGCGTCTCCTCGCCGTCGCGCAGCAAGTCGGCGATCTCCGGCAGCCGGAGGAAGACGTTGCCTTCGCCCTGAACGGGGTTTTCGAGGTGGCCGAAGTACCAGCCGTTGCCCGCCGAGCCTGGGTGAGGCGTGGTGGGAATGTGGCCGACGGTGAACTTGGGCGTTTCGTAGGCGGGGCTGGACGTGAGGTTGATGATGTTGAGTTCCTCGACGACGGCGTCGACGCCGAGTTGGGGGATGGCGATGCGGTCGGCCGCGCCGACGGCGCCGGCGATGAGGGGGCGCGGCTCGCCGCCGATGGGGACGAATCCGTCGAGGTCGGGCTGGCCGAGCGTGACGGCGCCTCGCGGGTCGGCCCATAGGCGGGCGGGGAGGAGCGCGCCGGGATAGAGGATTTGCGCGGCGGGCGACGGGCGCTCCGCGGCGGCGGGCGGCGGCGCGGGCGCGACGGCGAGCGTCTCGGTCACGCGCTCCCCGGCGGAGACGTCGAGGCGGTCGAGGCTGCGGGCGGCGAAGAAGCCGTAGGCGTAGAAGGCGGCGGCGGCGGCGAGCAGGAGCGCGCCGCACGCGAGCAGCGCAACCCCGGCGAGGAGCGACATGCGCCCGCGCTTCCTTGCGCTTTCGACGGATGCTTGCGTCATCGCTCGCGGCTCTCTGCCCTCAGACCGTCCCGCTCCCGGCGCCAGTAGGTTCCCGCTTTCGCGGGAATGACGTTGCGACGTGGATCGAAATGGAGCGGCGCTTTCGCGCCGCCTGGATTCCCTCCTACGCGGTCAGTGCGGCAGGTTACGCAAAGTCTCCATGAAGGAGAGGGAATCAGCCCGCCCTCTCCCGATGGCGGGAGAGGGCAGCCGCGCAGCGGCGGGTGAGGGTCGGGGGACGCCGTGCCCGCGAAAGCGGGAACCGGGCCCGGGGGCTAGCGCCTGCTTGCGTAAGCCTCGCCGCTGTTGATGGGCTCGTTGAGGTACACGTCGCCGTTGCGGATTTTGATGTTGAATCCGCAGTCGGGGTTGGTGCACACCCACGCCTTGTAATGGATCGGCGCCCCCTGGCTTCCGAAATCCGAGAGCGGCACGAGGTCGCCTTCGTTGCACGCTTGGCACGCGGGCAGGGCCGTCGCAGCGTCCGCCATCATCCACCTCCTCCGGTAATGCCGTTGGATGACCTGCGTGCATTATAGCGCAAATTCTCAATAAGCGCGCGTATTGATGGCCCGGCCCTTGGGCCGCCGCTGAGCATGCCTCCCCCTGCAGTGATACCATATCCCCGTCAGCGGCGGCGGGCTCGGCGCCCCCCGCGAGCACCCTACCCCGGCGCAGGTTCTATGGCCCTCGAAAGCATCGTCGTTCGCGGCGCGCGCGAGCACAACCTCAAAAACGTCGACGTCACCATCCCGCGCGGCAAACTCGTCGTCGTCACCGGCCCGTCAGGCTCCGGCAAGTCCACCCTCGCCTTCGACACCATCTACGCCGAAGGCCAGCGACGCTACGTCGAGTCGCTCTCCGCTTACGCCCGCCAGTTCCTCGGCCGCATGGACAAGCCCGACGTCGAGTACATCGAGGGGCTCTCCCCCGCCATCTCCATCGACCAGAAGGGCGTCTCCAACAACCCGCGCTCCACCGTCGGCACCGTCACGGAAATCTACGACTACCTGCGGCTTCTGTTCGCCCGCGTCGGGCAGCCCCATTGCTACGGCTGCGGCAGGCCGGTGCAGCGGCAAACCGCGCAGCAGATCACGGAGGCCGTCCTCGCGCAGCGGGGCGCGCGCCTGCTCCTCCTCGCTCCCCGCGTCGTCCACAAGAAGGGCGAGCACAAGGACACGCTGGACGAGGCCCGCGCCGCCGGGTTCGTCCGCGTCCGCGTCAACGGCGAAACGCGGTCGCTCGACGAGGCGATAGAACTCAACAAGCAGCGCTGGCACACCATCGAGATCGTCGTGGACAGGCTCGTGCTGGACGGCGAAACGGAGCGCAGCCGCGTCGTGGACTCCGTCGAGACCGCCCTCCGCTACGGCGAAGGCCAAATGCTCACGGTGGACGCCGACTCCAACGAGGAGCGCGTCTACTCCGAGCAGTTCGCCTGCCCTTGGTGCGGGATCAGTTTCGCGGAGATCGAGCCGCGCACATTCTCGTTCAACAGCCCGCACGGCGCGTGCGGCGCCTGCTCAGGGCTCGGCGTCCGCCTCGTCGTGGATCCCGAACTCATCGTGCCCGACCCCGGCCTCAGCCTGGAGGACGGGGCGATTCATCCCTGGTCGCGCGTGAGTTCCAGTTCGGCGTGGTACTTCAGCGTGCTGCGCGGCGTCGTCCAAACCGAAGGCGCCTCGATGCACACCCCCTGGCGAAAATTGCCGCCCGACGTTCAGAAGACGCTGCTCTACGGCTACCCGGAAAAGCGGAAGGTCAAGGTGCGCCATCGCACGCAGGCGGGGCGCGTCTTCGAATGGCAGGCGGGCTACGAGGGCATCATTCCCAACTTGGAGCGCCGCTACCGCGACACGCAGTCCGACTATATGCGCGCCGAAATCGAGCGCTATATGACCGCCCTCCCCTGCGAATCCTGCGGCGGAAACCGCCTGCGCCCCGAAGCGCTCGCCGTCACCATCGCCGACCGCTCCATTATGCAAGTCACCGACCTCTCCGTCGCCGAGGCGAGCGCGTGGGCGCAGTCCGTGCAAGGGCTCGCGCCGACCCCTCCCGTCGAGCCCCGATGGCCCGACCACCGCGACTCGCCGACGATGAGCGACCGCGAACTCACCATCGCCAACCAGATCCTCAAGGAGATCGACTCGCGCCTCTCCTTCCTGCTCAACGTTGGCTTGGAGTACCTCGCGCTCTCCCGATCCGCCGGCACGCTGAGCGGGGGCGAGGGGCAGCGCATCCGCCTCGCCACGCAGATCGGCTCCGGCCTGATGGGCGTGCTCTACGTCTGCGACGAGCCGTCCGTCGGCCTGCATCCGGTGGACAACGAGCGGCTGATCGAAACGCTCAAGAATCTGCGCGACTTGGGCAACACGGTGCTCATCGTGGAGCACGACGAGGCGATGATGCGCTCCGCCGACCACATCGTCGACCTCGGTCCCGGCGCCGGCGAGCATGGCGGTTGGATCGTCGCCGAGGGCGTCGTCCGCGACATTGAGGAGAGCGAGGCGTCGCTCACCGGCGCGTACCTCTCCGGGCGGAAACAGATCGCCGCGCCGCTCGCCCGCCGCTCCGGCAACGGCAAGCGTTTGCGCGTCAAGAACGCCCGCGCCAACAACCTCCGCAACGTCGACGTCGACTTCCCGCTCGGCAAATTCATCTGCGTCACGGGCGTCTCCGGCTCCGGCAAGTCCACGCTCGTCTACGAGGCGCTCTACAAGTGGCTCGCGCAGCGCCTCTACCGCGCCAAGGACCGCCCCGGCCCCAGCGACGGCGTGGACGGCCTCGACAACGTGGACAAGGTGGTCAACATTGATCAGTCGCCCATCGGGAGAACGCCGCGCAGCAACCCCGCGACCTACACCGGCGCGTTCACGCCCATCCGCGAAATCTTCTCCTCGCTGCCGGAGTCCAAAGCGCGAGGCTACAGGCCGGGGCGCTTCTCCTTCAACGTCAAGGGCGGGCGATGCGAAGCCTGCCAAGGCGACGGCTACGTCCAGATCCAGATGCAATTCCTGCCCGACGTCACCGTCCCCTGCGAGGTGTGCAACGGCCGGCGCTACAACGAGGACGCGCTAGAGATCGGCTTCCGCGGCAAGAGCATCGCCGACGTGCTGGAGATGACCGTCGCCGAGGCGCACGCGCTGTTCGCCAACATCCCCCGCGTCAAGTCCAAACTCGAAACGCTGGAGGCCGTCGGGCTCGGCTACATCCGGCTCGGGCAGCCCGCGACGACGATCAGCGGCGGCGAGGCGCAGCGCGTCAAACTCGCGACCGAACTCTCGCGCCGCGCCACCGGCAAAACGCTCTACATCCTCGACGAGCCCACCACCGGCCTCTCGTTCGAGGACGCATCGCACCTCCTGCGCGTCCTGCACCGGCTCGTGGACGGCGGCAACACCGTGCTCGTCATCGAGCATCACTTGGACGTGATCAAGAACGCCGACTGGGTGATCGATATGGGCCCCGGCCCGGGGATTCACGGCGGGCGCGTGGTCGCCGAGGGCGAGCCTGAGCGCGTCGCGGCGCATACGGAATCGCGCACCGCCGAGTTCCTGCGCGCCGCGCTCGCCCGTCACGGCGCCGCGCCCGCGCCCAAGCCGCGCAAGCGCGCGAAGGCGGGGGGGTAGGGGGCGGAGCAGACCTTCATCACGTGCGTCTTGCCCGTGCCGTTCTCGCCGACGAGAATGTTGACGCCGGGCGAAAACGCCAAGTCCAACTCGGCGAACGCGGTGAAGTTTTGGAGTTGCAGGCTCGTGAGCGGCATCTCGGCGCTTACTCCGTTCCTCCCTTACAGCGGCTAGTTGTCCTTGACGGCGCGCCCCAGCCCGGGTATACGCCCCGGCCTGGCTAGAAGGACAAGTCTTGTTTGACAGGCTGCGCGCTCGTGCCGCCGCCGCCGTAGGTCAGGCTGACGCCCGCCCTTTTCGCGTCAACCCAGAACTCTATGGCTGCAACGCGGTCATAGCCGCTTGCGCTCACAGATATGGGGAAGTCGTATTCCCCCACCTTCGTAGTCGCGCGAGATTTCCAGATGTCAGGTTTCCCCGCCGCACTGAGCCTCGCGTAGATGCGAGTGCCGATCGGGGCGGACTGGCCGCCAATAGCCAATGTCCCGTGGTAAATGATCGGAATGGGCGGTATGGTTCCCTGATCCACAGCATCGCGGGTGAACTCGGGATTGAGAATGGCGCGTCCAGTCTGCAGAAGAGGAATCGTGGTTCCAATGTCAGTCGCCGCGCAGGCGAAGACCTGGCCCGGGCTCCCAACATTGACGGAGCCTGAAGGTATACGGATGCCCTGGATCTTCCCCGATGGAGTGAACACGACGGCGCCGTTTGACGTCGCGCTGTCTGTAGCCCGTATCTGAAGCCAACTGCACCCGCCTAACGTTGGCTGAAACCCGGTTATGGCGGTGTCCAACAAGTCCGGCGCGGTGGAGATCCCGTTGAACTGAACCAGCCCCATAGAGGAGTTCAGCGGAGGCTGCTCGCTCGAGAACGTAAGGAATGGATACGAGCGCGGCGCGGCGACAGGACGGAGAAGCGCCAGCCCGATATTGTCATCCCGTCCGTGGACCCAGGCCTGCCCGCTCACGCCGTCCGCGAACCTGAAGTCAGCCAGCGGAGCGGCGCCTAAGTCTCTCGAGGTCGTGATGATTTCGCCTTGCTCGTTGAACGTGACGCCCGTCCACGTTTTGCCGCTCGCTTTCAATTCGACCACAGCGCTGCCCGCCAGCGTCCGCGCTTCCTGGATTGACGGCGTAGGCGTGATGGTCGGCGTTGCGGTGGCGACGGGCGTCGGCGTGGCCGTCGGCTCAGGCGTCGCCGTGGGGGTGGGCGTGTTGGCGGGGGTGGGGGTAGGCGTGATGGTGGGCGTGGCGGTTGGGGTTGGCGTCGCCGTCGGCGTGGCCGTCGGGGTGGCGGTAGGGGTAGGCGTGATGGTGGGCGTGGCGGTGGGGGTTGGGGTCGCCGTTGGGCGGGGCGTCGGCGTGGGGGCGACGGGGGGAGTAGGGGTCGGCGAACTGCACGCTGCGAAGAGCGCGAGTCCGAAGAGAATGGCTGAAGCAAGCAGGAGCGTCCGCATTGGCCTCACTGTACGAGCGTGAATCTGGGCGCCCGGAGGCGGGCGCTCCATGCAAGTATAGCCCACGCCCGCCGGCGCCTCCAACGACTTAGCGTTCCCGTTTCGCGCGGTTTGGGGGCGGGGGGTCTGCCCAGTAGGTTCCCGCTTTCGCGGGAATGACGTGGCGCTGGGGATCGTAAGGGGACGGGGCGCGTTGCGCCCCGTCATGGCGCTATCGCGCCGGCTGGATTCCCGCCTACGCGGGAATGACGGGACCGGGGGGCGCTATCGCGCCGGGTTGGGATTTGCGCCTACGCGGGCAGGGCGGGGCCGGGGGCGCTATCGCGCCGACTGGATTCCCGCCTACGCGGGAATGACGGGACCGGGGGGCGCTATGCGCCGACTGGGTTTCCGCTTTCGCGGGAATGACGGGACCGGGGGGCGCTATCGCGCCGACTGGATTCCCGCCTACGCGGGAATGACGGTACCGGGGGCGGGCGCGCCGGGTTGGGGTTTGCGCTTTCGCGGGCAGGGCGAGGCGCCATGGATCGTAGGGGGGACGGGGCGCGTTGCGCCCCGTCATGGCGCTATCGCGCCGACTGGATTCCCGCCTACGCGGGAATGACGGTACCGGGGGCGGGCGCTTGCGCGTTCGTCAGACGCGGCCGTTCCGGACGAACCACTCGACGGCGTCCGCGAACGCTTGGCGGACGGGCGTTTGCGGCAATCCTAGTTCGCGGACGCTGCGGCTGGGGTCCGCCCACATTCGGTTGGCCGCCATGCGCGTCGCCTCCGGCGGAATGGGGGGCGGGCGGCGGAGCGCGGCGGCGACGGCGGCGCTTGCGCGGGCGGCGGCGAGCGCGGCGGCGTAGGGAACGCGAATACGAGGCGCGGGGACGCCGGAGACATCTGCGAGGATGCGGAACGCCTCCGCGAGCGTGAGGTTGCCGTCGCAGGCGCCGAGGAGGTAACGCGCCCCTACCGCGCCGCGCTCCAACGCCAGCAGGTGCCCCTCCGCGACGTCCCGCGCGTGGACGAAGTTGAGGCCCGTGTCCACGTAGGCGGGCAACCGTCGCTGCAGGAAGTCGAGCACGATCTTGCCCGTGGGCGTGGGCTTCTCGTCGCCGGGGCCGATGGGCGCGGTCGGGCAGACGGTGACGACGGGAGCGCCTTGCGCCGCCATCCGCCGGACGACGCGCTCGGCCTCGAACTTGGAGCGCTTGTAGGGGCCGCGCATCGCATCGGGCCCGGCGAGGTCGGCCTCGGTTGGCAGTCGGTCGCCGCGGAAGGCCGACCCGCCGACGGTGCCGGTGTAGACGATCCGCTCGACCCCGGCGGCGAGCGCCTGCCGCAGGACGTTGCGCGTTCCGCCGACATTGACCTCGCGCATCAGCGCGGCGTCGGCCGGATCGAAGGAGTAGATCCCGGCGATATGGAGGGCGGCGGCGCAGCCTTCGAGCGCCGAGCGGACGGCGGCGGGGTCGCGGACGTCGCCCTCTGCGACGATGACGGGGTGGTCGGGCAGTCGGTAGGCTTGGGCGTCGCGGACGAGCGCGACGACCTCGTGGCCGCGCTCGGCGGCGGCGGCGGCGGCGTGGCGCCCGATGAAGCCGGACGCTCCGGTCACGAGGATGCGCGTCATAGGCGCTCCGGCGGCGCGGCGAGGATGGCGTCCGCGGCCCTCCGCAAACTGCGGGCGGCCTTCCGCGCGCGCAAGGCGAGCGCGAGGATGCGGCGCGCCTCGAGGGGATTGACCGCCGCTCGAAGGGCGCGCGCCCATTCGCGGCGTCCGCCGTCGGCGGCGATGGCGGCGGCGAACGCCGGCAGCGCCAAGTCCGCCTCGTCCAAGATCGCGCGGACGCTGATGAGGGGAACGCCTCGCGCCGCCGCCGCGTCCGCGATCCAGCGTCCCTCCATATCCACGGCGGACGCGCCGCTCGCGGCGCGCGCCCGCCGCTTGGCGGCGGGCGTGAGCAGCGGCGCGGCGGCGGTGAGGATTGCAGTAGGTTCCCGCTTTCGCGGGAATGACGTGGCGCTGATGTAGGAGGGGAGCGGCGCTTCGCGCCGCCTGGATTCCCGCCTGCGCGGGAATCCAAGTAGGTTATGCAAAGGTCTCCATAGGGAGAGGGGGGCAACCCTCACCCGCCGCTTTGCGGCGGCCTCTCCCTGATAGGGAGAGGCGGGATCAGTAGGTTCCCGCTTTCGCGGGAATGACGTGGCGCTTATGCAGGAGGGGGGCGGCGCTGCGCGCCGACTGGATTCCCGCCTACGCGGGAATGACAGTAGGTTATGCAAAGGTCTCCATAAGGAGAGGGGGGCAACCCGTCCGTTGCTTGATCCCGCCCTCACCCCAGCCCTCTCCCATAGGGAGAGGGGGGCAACCCGTCCGTTGCTTGATCCCGCCCTCACCCCAGCCCTCTCCCATAGGGAGAGGGAGTCAGGCATCCGCGCTGCGCTCTCTTGTTCGGCTCCCTCTCCCGCTAGGCGGGAGAGGGCTGGCGCACGGGCGGTAGCGAAATCCTCCGCCACAACGAGGTCGCCGGGGCGGAGCGATGGGTCGAGGGCGCCCGCGAATCCGAGCGAGACGAGGAGGTCGCAGGGGGCGGCGTCAAGCAGGGCGGCGGCGCGCTCCCCGGCCTCGCGCCCTATGCCGCAGAGCGCGGTTCGATAGCCGCCGCGCCCGTCGCGCAGGCCGCCCAATTCGCGCCGCGTCGGAGCGATGATCAGGATCGCCGGAGCGCTCATTGCCCGGCGCGGCGGCGTTGGAAGGCGTCGAAATGCTTGCCGGAAGCCGTGTCGCGCCCTGTGAAGCGGATGGCGGCGATGGCGGCGTAGGGCAGGCGGAGGTCGCGGCCGCCGGCGGACTCGAAGAGTTGGGCGTAGGGCTCGGGGCCCGCCGCGTCGCGGTTGTAGAGGTAGCCGGTCGTCTCGCCGCCGTCCGCCGTCGTTATCGTGACGTCGCCGCGGAAGCGGAAGGCGCGCTCGACGAGGGCGGGGACGTCTTGCGGCGCGGGCGCGTCCGCTTTCGCGCTCATCGCCTAGAGCCTGCCGGTGAGCGTCGCGGCGGCGGCGGCGCGGAAGCCGCGCCAAGTGGCGAATGTCGCGTGGACGGCGGCGGGCTCGTAGCCGACGTGCGCCATGCAGTTGGCGCATTGCGGATTGCCGCTCGCATGCCCGTACTCCTCCCACGGCGTTTCGTCCATCAGTTGACGGAAGGTCGCGGCGTAGCCGTCCTGCAGGAGGTAGCAGGGGCGCTGCCAGCCGAAGATCGTGTAGAGCGGGTTGCCCCACGGCAGGCACTCGAAATCGCGCTTGCCCATGAGGAATTGCAGGAAGAGCGGCGACTGATTGAACCGCCAGCGCTTCTTCCTGCCGGCGAGGACTTGCGCGAAGAGTTCGCGCGTCTTGCCGCGCTCGAGGAACAAGTCCTGGCCGGGGGCGTTTTCGTAGGAGTAGCCGGGAGAGACCATCATTCCTTCGACGTCGAGGTCCGTCATCGCGTCGAAGAAGTCGCGGACGCGCATCGGCTCCGCCGTGTTGAAGAGCGTGGTGTTGGTCGTGACGCGGAAGCCGCGCCGGACGGCCTCGCGGATCGCCTCCGCCGCGACATCGTAGACCCCATCGCGGCAGACGGAGGCGTCGTGCTCCTCGCGGAGGCCGTCCATGTGGACGCTGAAGGTGAGGCGCTTGGACGGCGCGAATACGCCCTCCGCCAACTTCTCGCTCAGCAGCAGGGCGTTCGTGCAGAGGTAGACGTACTTCTTGCGGCGGACGAGTTCCTCGACGAGTTCGCCGATATGCGGGTAGAGGAGCGGCTCGCCGCCGGGAATGCTGACGATGGGGGCGGGCGCCTCCTCGACGGCGGCGAGGCACTGCTCGACGGTGAGGGCGCGCTTGAGCACGTGGGGCGGATACTGGATCTTGCCGCATCCGGCGCAGGCGAGGTTGCAGCGCAGGAGGGGCTCCAGCATCAGCACGAGCGGATAGCGCGCGCGCCGCATCAGCCGCTGCTTGAGCGCGTAGGTTGCGACCGTCCAAGCCTGCGACGCCGGCACGCCCATCGAATCGTCCTCCTGCGATTTTGGGGCGTTAGCCCCGCGCTCCGGCGGGAGCGCCGCGGGGCTGGATCAGTTGGGCGCTCTCCAGGAGGGCCTCGGCGATGGGGTCGTCGCGCTCGTGGAGGAGCGAGATGGGGACGGCGGGCAAGGTGGTGATGCGGGCGCCCGCCCCGACCCCGAGTTGGATGGAGTAGCGCGCGGCGGACTCGTTGTCCGGGGCCTGGATGATGCCGACGAAGTCGTAGGGGCCGAGAACCCCGTAGAGCCCGAGCCCGGTCACGTCGGGCACGCGGACGTTGGCGGCGGCCTCGGCCACCGAGTCCGGGTTCGCAAGCATAGCCCGCTGCCCCTCCGGGTTGAGGGCGATGAGCAGGATGTAGTTCGCCATAAGGTCCTCCGCCAAGCGGCCGGGCGCGGCTCGGCTAACGCGCTCCCGCCCGGCGTTCGCGTCCGATTTCGGCGAGTTCGTGGATCACGACGGAGACCCAGAGCACGAGCGCCATTACGCTGGTGACCACGTCGGTGATGACGCGGATGAGTTCCGAGGAATCGGTGTGCTCGCCCGACGGGATCGTCCCCGCCGAGACGACGACGAGGTCGATGGCGATGCCGACGACAAGCACGGCGAACGCCGACTCGAAGAGGATGCGGTAGCCCGCGCCGTTCGTGTGGGCGAGCACGGTGTGGAGGGCGATGATGAACGAGCCGGTGAAAAGGAATACGGCGATGGTGGTCGAAATCGGGTGAGCCGTTCCGAAATCGTCGTAGGGAACGACGAGTCGAACAAGGGCGGCGACGGCGAGTCCGGCCGCCCCCGCCGCGACGATGAGCGCCCTCGCGAGGGGAGTCCCCTCATCCGACCCGACGCGCAAGGCGAGCAGGATGGCGACGCTCATCGGCACCGCGAAGAAGATGCCCCACATCCTTCCCGACGGGTCGTCCCAGAGCGCGCCCTCCACTCCGATGGCGGAGACGATCGCCCACACGAGCCTGAACGTGGCGAGCCCCGCCACCGCCTGCCCGAACAGCCGCAGCACGTGGTCCTTGCGGCGAATGAGCATCACGGCCACGATGAACAAGCCGACGACTTCGTGCCAGTGGCTGACCTGAAGGAGAACGTGCTCCCCGTAGAAGTTCAGGTTGTACATTGCTCGGCCTCCCGATTGCCGGAGTGGGCGGGACGGCGGGAGTATAGCAAAGTCCGCGGCGCGTCAACGGGGCGCGCGGACGGGAAGGGGGCATCAGAGGGCGGCGCCTGCGCTGCAACCCTCACGATCCGCGGAGCGCCGGCTGGTTCCCGCCCTCGCCCGTCAACTCCGCGCGCTACGGCCTCGCGTAGCAAGCGGGGCACAGCGGCTTGGCGTAGGTCGTTGGCGATGGCGCACCGCACTTGTGGCAGAATCTTTCGACGTAATGCGGGTTCTTGTAGCGGTTCCATGCGGCGTAACACTGATCGCACAGCGGCGCCGACGGAGCGTATTTGATGATCTTCTGACAGCGGATGCAATGCCCGCGCCTCAACAACGCCTTGCCGACCCTCCACGCTTCGCGCGGCAGTTCCGCCTTGATCCGGTCGAGCGCGTCTCTGATGGCGCCGCCGCCGCGGACGGGGGACGTCTCTCGTCGCTCCGCGGCATCGGGCGCGGTCGTTTCGGTTGGCCGCTCAATGCGTTCGCCGAGTTTCACGAGGCGCGCCGCGTAGTCGCGCAACGACTCGTAGGCGGCGCCGCCCCGAGCCAGCATACCGACGTCCATCGAGTTCCTGCTGGATGGCCCCACCAGGTTCATCGTGGACAGGAGCGCGGACGATTCGTTGAGGCACAACTTCGCGTGCAGGTTCGGCAACTGATAGACCGTCGCCCCCGCCTCCAAGAGCCACTCGACGCCGTCGCCGCGGGCGTGTCCCTTTGGGTTGTAGACGGCGGTGACGCGGGCGCCTCGCCGGACGGCGAACGTTATCTCATTTTTGAGGTGCGTCCAGAGCGCGTTGTAGGGCGAGACGAGAACGACGTACTCTTTCGCGTCTCTGATGAGGGCGAGCGTTGCCGACGAGACGGCGTCGTCCGTCACCACTTGGATTGCTTCCCGCGCCATTGGTTCCCGCCCCTCGCGCCGCGCGGCAGGCTAGGCGAAGGCGATGACGCCGCGGCCAACGACGCCGCGCTCCAACTCTTCGTAGGCTTCGTTGATTTGGTCGAGGCCGTAGGTTCGCGTGATTAGGCCGTCCACGTCGATTTTGCCGCTCGCGTAGAGGTCAACCATGCGTTGGAAGTCAATCGCGGGACGGGACGCGCCGTAGTACGCGCCCTTGAGCGTCTTCTCCTGCCGCACGAGGGCGACCGGGTCGATGGAGGGGAAGTCGTCCACGGGGGCGAGGCCGACGATGATCGCGGTTCCGCCTCTGCGCGCCATATCGAAGGCGAGCGTGATCGTTTCGGAGGAGCCGTAGACCTCGAAGGCGTAGTCGGCGCCGCCGCCGGTGAGCGCGCGGACTGCCTTGAGCGCGTCGTCGCCGCTCGCGTTGATCGTGTCGGTGGCGCCGAACTTCGTCGCGAACTCCAGCGCGGCGTCGTTCACGTCCACCGCGATGATGCGTCCGGCTCCGGCGAGGCGCGCGCCTTGCACGACGTTGAGGCCGACGCCTCCGCAGCCGATCACGGCGACGGAACTGCCGGGCTCGACTTTCGCGCTGAACATCACCGATCCCAAGCCGGTGGTGACGCTGCAGCCGATGAGCGCGGCCTGCCGCATCGGAAAGTCGGCGGGGATTCTCACGCAGCCCGTTTCGGGGACGATGGCTTCTTCCGCGAAGCACGCGACCTTCCCCATATGCGCCAGGTCCTGCCCGTTCCAATGGAGGCGGCGGGAGCCGTCGAACATATTGGGGCCGGTGGCGGCGTGCGCGTCGCAGAGGTTGGCGCGTCCGCCGAGGCAGGCGGCGCAGCGGCCGCAGAAGGGGACGAACGACAGAATCACGCGGTCGCCCGGCGCGACGCGCGTCACGCTCTCGCCGATCTCCTCGACGATCGCCGACCCCTCGTGGCCGAGCACGGCGGGCTTGGGGATGATCGCGTGGCCGCGCATATAGTGGAGGTCGCTGCGGCAGACTCCCGCCGCGGCGATGCGGACGCGCACCTCGTGCGCTTTGGGCGGGTCGAGTTCGACCTCTGCGATCCGGAGCGGCTCATTCGCTTCGACGAGAACGGCGGCTTTCATTCGTTCCTCCGCGCTTGGGGCGCATCGCGTTGCGCCGTCCGGCGCGCCGCTACCCTACCACAATTGCGCGCGGGGGAGGGCGCGCCCCAGTAGGTTCCGCTTTCGCGGTCAGGGCAGCAACCCTCACCCGCCGCTTCGCGGCTGCCCTCTCCCAGAGGGCGAGGGCGGGGTTGGCGCTTGCGCGCCGGGTGGATTTCCGCCTACGCGGGAATGACGGTCGCTCGGACGCAACGGAACGGCGCCTGTCGAATTCCCGTCCCGCGCATTATTGGACGCCCTCTAATGAGCAAGGGACATTGAAGAGAGCTCCCCCCGCCGCGCTAACGCGCATCGCTTTCCCCTATACGGGCGCGGCGCCGCTCCGTAGAATCGCCCGCAGCCTGTCATCGGGGTAAGCGATGCCCGCGTCCCGCGAGTTGTTGGAACTGCAAGAGGTGGACGGCGACCTCGCCGCGCGAAGCGCCCGGCTCGAGGAGATCGCGGCGGCGCTGGGCGACGACGCGGCGCTCCGCGCCCTCGCGCGGCGGTTGCGGCGGGAGCAGGCGGAGGTCGACGCGGGCGTGTCGCGTCAGCAGGAGTTGGATGCGGCGGTCGCGGGGCTCACGGAGAAGGTGGACGCGGCGGAGGCGAAACTCTACGGCGGTACGGTCGTCAATCCACGCGAATTGCGCGGCCTGCAGGCCGACGTCGAGATGCTGAAGCGGCAGCGGGCGCAGCAGGAGGAATCTCTGCTGGAGACGCTCGTCGGCCTGGACTCGTCGCGGAGCGCCCGCGATGCCTCGGCGCGGGAATTGGACGAGATGAAGAGGTCGTGGAGGGCGGAGCAGCGGTCGCTTACGGCGGAGGACGAGCGCTTGCGGGCGGAGTCGGCGGCGCTCGCCGAGCGGCGCGAGTCGCTGGTCGCCCGGACGCCGCCCCCGGAGACTGCCCTGTACGAGCAGGTTCGGAAGTCGCGCCCGCAGCCGGTGGCGCAGATGCGGAACAACACGTGCGGCGCGTGCAAGGTCGGCGTTCCGGCGCGGACGGCGCAAGAGGTTCGCTCCTCGCCGTCGCCGACGCGATGCCCGAATTGCGGGCGAATTCTCTTGCCGGAGTAGGCGGTTATGCGGGCGATTGGCTATTTCACGGTGGACGAGAACGCGCGGGGCGGACGCTTCGGGCGCGCCGACTTGGAGGCCGCGTTCGCGGCCTATTGCGAGGAGCGGCGCCACACGCCCCACGGCACGCACAGCGACGCGAAAGGCGAGGGCGGCGGCGCCGGCTGGCGCGCGATGGCCGACAGCATCAAGGAGAGCCGGCTCGGCTACCTCGTGGTCGTCCCGGGCGCGGAGCATTTGGGCGCGTCGCTTGAGGAGCAGGTCGCGCGCGTTCTGGAGATGGACGCGCTCGCCTCGCAGGTGACCTGCGACGACAAGGACTTCCCCGACCCGCTGCAGAGCGCGCTGCGCGCCTCCAACGGCGCGGAGGGGCGCGGGGAGCGCATCCGCGCCGGAATGATGGCGAAAGCGGCCAAAGGGCTCGGGCTGGGCAAACCGCCCTACGGCTACAAACTCACGTTCGACGGCGCGTTTCACGTCGTGCCGGAGGAGGCGGAGGTCGTCGCGTCCATTTTCGACGCCTACCTGCAGCCGGGCGGCAGCGTGCGGAGCGTCGCGGCGACCCTGAACGCGCGGCGAAGGCGGACCCGCGGCGGCGGCAGATGGGGCATCGTCGCAGTGCGCGACGTCCTGCGGAATCCCGCCTACATCGGCACCTACCGCCGTTTCGGCTTGCGAATCCCCTCGAGTTACGAGCCCATCGTCTCGCCGTCAGTGTTCCGGCAAGCGCAAGACCGCCTGCTGGAGCGGGGGCCGTCGCAGCGGCTGGAGTTGGAGTCGCGTCCGCCCGCGCCGGCGTTCCTGCTCTCAGGTCTGCTCGTTTGCGGCTACTGCGGCCGCCGCATGATGGGCGTGTCGCGCCGGCAAACGTGGCGGCGCAAGGACGGCGAGCGGATGCGCGCGGAGTACCGCTACTATCAGTGCCAGTCGCGCATCAACCGCAATCAGTGCGCCTATCGCACGGTCAAGGCGGCGGAGATCGAGGATGAGGCGTTGCGCGCCGCGCGAAGTTTGCTCGAGAGCGGCGAGCGCGGGCCCGGCGCGGACGCGGATTCGGACGGCGGGGCGAAGCGCGACGGCGCGGAGAAGGCGCGGGCGCTCGCGGAGGCGGCCTCGCTCGACCGGCAGTTCCGCGAGGGCGTCCAGCGCGCCGCGAGCGGAACGCTGTCGCTGTCGCGGCTGCGCGGCGGCCTCGAGCAGATGCAGGCGGTCAAGCGCGAGTTGGCGGAGAAGGCCGCGCAAGCGGAGGCGCAGGCGGAAGCCGGCGCGGCCTCGCGGAGCGACCCCGAAGCGAACGCGGCGAAATTCCTAGGCGAGTGGGACAACCTCCCCGAGGCGGAGCGTCGCGGTTTGCTGCGGGCGCTCGTCGCAAGCGTGACGCTGCGGGGGAAGAAGACGGCGGTTGCGCTGCGCTAGCGGGCTGTGGTATGGTGGGGGAGCGTCAAGAGGGCTGGGCGGCCGCTCCGTCGTTCGCGTCGGGGAGGAAAGTCCGGACTCCGCCGGGCAGGGCGCTGGGTAACGCCCAGGCGCAGCGATGCGACGGAAAGCGCCACAGAGACCAGATCGCCGATGGCCTCGCGTTCGCGCGAGGCGCAGGCAAGGGTGAAAAGGTGCGGTAAGAGCGCACCAGGTTCCGGCGCAAGCCGGGATGCTGGCAAGCCCCGCTCGGAGCAAGGCCAAATAGAGGGACGGTTCCCGCTTTTCGGAGCGGGGCGCGGCGCCCGGCCGTTGTCCCCGGGTAGGCTGCACGATCCCGTCGGAGACGGCGGGACCAGAGAGATGGCCGCCGCGCGGCGGGAACGCCGCGGCACAGAATCCGGCTTATAGGCCCTCTTGACGCGATTTTTCTTCTCTCTGCGCCCCGTCCGCCCCTTCGCATAACTTCTCTGCCCCAGTAGGTTCTCCCGCCTACGCGGGAATGACGAGGCGGCGTTGCGCCTCGCCTGCCCGTGCGCTACGCTACGCGGCTGCCCTCTCTCCTGTTCCTGGATTCCCGCCTACGCGGGAATGACGGTCTAATGGGGACAGGGCGGCGCTTTCGCGTCGCCCTTGATCACCCCGGCGCCGCGCCCTGCCCGCGAAAGCGGGAACCTACCCATCGCCGCCCCCCCTTGCGCCCGCCGCCCACGCCCCCTACGATACTCCCCACTCACCAACATTCCTCAGGAGCGAGCCAATGGCCATCGCAGACCAAATGCAACTCGGAATCGCGTCGCCGCACATCTTCGCGGATGGGCGGGTGGACGCGCCGTTCGCCGCCGCGTTCGCCCGCCGCGCCGAGGAACTCGGCTACGCGAGCCTCTGGACGCAGGAGCGCGTCACGGGCTCGCCGACCGCGCTGCATCCGATCACCTTTCTCGCGTGGCTCGCGGGGCAAACGCGCCGCGCGCGCATCGGCGTGTCCGTGCTCGTGCTGCCGCGGCACAACCCCGTGCTGCTCGCCAAGCACGCCGCCGACATAGACCAACTGAGCGGCGGGCGCCTCGTTCTCGGCGTGGGGCTTGGCGCCAACGCGGCGGAACTGCCGATGTACGGCGCGACCGCCGAGCGCCGCGTCAGCCGCTTCGTCGAGCAGGTGCAGGCGATCCGCGCCCTCTGGACGAATACGCCCGCCGGCTTCTCCGGCCGCTTCTACGATCTCGCGAAAGCGAACATCGAGCCGAAGCCGGCGCAGACGCCGCATCCGCCGATCATCTTCGGCGCGAACGCCGACGCCGCCCTCGCGCGGAGCGTCCGCCACGCCGACGGCTGGATGGGCGCGGGCTCGTCGGCGCTCGACGATTTCCCGCGCAAGGTCGCGCTCGTCCGCTCGCTGCTTGACGAGGCGGGGCGCGACGCGGCGTCGTTCCCCATCTCGAAGCGCCTCTACCTTGCGATAGACGACGATGAGCCGCGCGCGTTGCGTCGCCTGCGCGAGTGGTGGGGCTACTACTACGGCGGCAACCCGGACAACGCGGAGCGCGCCGCGATTTGGGGCAGCCGCGCGAAGATCGCCGAACTGCTGCACCAGTGGGCGGAACTCGGCGTGGACGAAGTCCTCCTGAACCCCGTCTACGACCTCGACTTCCACGCGGAGGCGCTCGCGGAGGTTACGGGGCTGGGGTAGGGGGGCGAGGGGCGTCGCCCCGTCGTGGCGCTGCCGCGCCGACTGGATTCCCGCATACGCGGGAATGACGGATTTTTGCCCAGTAGGTTCCCGCATACGCGGGAATGACGTGGGTCGCTGGGGGGTTATGGAGACGGGGCGCGGGGCGCCCCGCCTCTTGGCGCTATCGCGCCGACTGGATTCCCGCCTACGCGGGAATGACGGTATAACCCCCAACTGCCCCAGCCCTCTCCCGCTGGGCGGGAGAGGGCTGGGGTGAGGGCGCGTTCGCGGGCTACTGCTCGACGCCGGCGAGGGTGATGAAGCCTTCGCGGAGCGTGTCGTCCTGGAGGGCGCGCTTGCCGTTCTCCAACGCGACGAGCATGTCCTCCGGGCCGGCGTAGCCGACCTCGCGGCCGAGCAGCGACGCCGCATCAATGAAATCGGGGTCGGCGGCGGTCCGGCGGAACGCCTCGACCCAAATCTGGTAGATGTGCTCCGGCGTGTCGGGGTGCATCACGAAGAGGCGGTTCATCCGGTCGTTGATCGACTCCGTGAGCGCGAAGAGCGCCTTCTGGTTTTCCGTCAGGGTGATGACGTCGAACAGGTGCGGGGGGATCTCCGCGCCGAGGTCGTTGACGATGTAGTTGGTGAACTCCTGGTCGTCGGCGGGGTCGGCGCCCCAGTGGAAGAGCGGCGTGATCTTTCTCCCCGAGACCCAGTCGGGGAAGAGGCTGCGCGCGGTGTCGGGGCTGCCGCGGTCGGAGATGTCGAGTTCGCCCTTGTCGAAGGCCGCGGCGATGATGGACGTGCCGTCGTAGCCGTAGATGACGTTGATGGGAACGCCGACGAGTTCGAGGAAGGCCGCGCCGATGCCGCCGGCGTCTCCGGGGGCGGTGGCGCCGTAGCGCGGCGGCCTGTCCTTCGCGAGCACGTCGTCCCACGTTTGCGCGTAGTCCTTGAAGGCGTACATTGCGCTCGTGTCGGAGAGGGCGGAGGCCGTGCCCAGGATCTTCACCGTGTCGATGTCGAAGTCGGGCACGTCGTCGCCGACGAGTTCGCGCTTGATGAATCTGGGGTGCACGACGGCGACCGCGAAGCCTTCGGGCTCGGTTTCGATGAGCGTTTCGCGGAAGACGCGGGCTCCGCCGCCGCCCGTGATGTTCCGCACGACGAAGGCCTGCTCGCCGGGCAGATGTTTGGGCAAGTGCGCGGCCATGAGGCGGGCGTAGGTGTCGTAGCCGCCGCCGGGCGAGTAGCCGACGTTGACGACGATGCGGCGGTTGCCGAAGTACTCTTCGGCGTCGAAGCCTGGGATGGGGGTGGACGTTGGGCGGGGCGTCGCCGTCGGGGTCGCCGGGGCGCGCGTCGCGCCTGGGGCCGCGGTGGCCGGGGCGGCGGGTTCGGGCGTGGGCTCCATCGCGGGCGCCGTGGTCGGGGCGGCGGTGGCCGGCTGTGGGACGGGCGTGGACGTTGGGTCGGGGTCGCCGCTTCCGCAGGCGGCGGCGAGCGCCGCGCAGGCGAGGGCCGTCGTTAGAGCAATGAGTCGCGTCATCCGCATCGGATACCTCCCGCGCCGCGAATCGGCTCGCGGCATGCCGCAACGATAGCAGGCGCAAGCCGCCGGCGCCATACCCCCATGCGCTCATTCCATCCGCGGAGGCCCGGCGCAACCGCCAACGAGGCGCCCGCCAATGTAGAATACGCCGACGATTTCGCTGATCTTCCGCGGGCGTTCGCCGCGGTCATTTTAGGAGTTCCGCCGTATGGACAGCCTCGCAGTCGCGGTTCCCGTCTTTCTCGCCAGCGCCGTCGTCGTGGTGCTTGCGGGCATTATGCTCGCGCGGTTCGGCGATCAGGTGGCGGACGTCACGGGATGGGGCGCGCTGTGGGTCGGCACGATTCTGGTGAGCGTGGCGACGTCGCTGCCGGAGTTGGTGACGAACATCACGGCGGTTCGGATCGACTCCCCGGGTCTCGCGCTGGGCAATGTGTTCGGCGCGGATATGATCAACATTTTCACGATCTCGATGGTCGCCATCGTGTTCGGCGTCCGCAACCTGTTCGCGAATCAGCCGAAGGACACGCAGACGCTCGTGGCGGTCGCGGTCGTTCTCGGCGTCATCGCGTTCGCGTTCGGCTGGGCGGGCGACTGGGGATTGGGGCCGACGAGCGCGGGCGCGCTCGTGATCGCGGTCGGGTACGTTGCGGGAATGAAATTAGTGTACGACGCGGGGAGCGCGGGGCGGGCGGCGGCGGCGGCCGAGGAGCCTCCTTCGGACGAGGGCAAAAGGGGCGGGAGCGCGGCGAAAGTGTGGGGCGGGTTCTTCGCGGCGGCGGCGGTCGTGCTGGTCGCGGCGTACTTTCTCGCGCTGAGCGCGGACGGCATCGCCGAGGCGTCGGGGCTTGGGCGCAGTTTCATCGGCGTGCTGCTCGTCTCCATCGTGACGACGCTGCCGGAGGCGTCGGTCACGGTGGCCGCCGCGCTGCGGAAGTCCTACGGCCTCGTGCTCGGCAACATCTACGGGAGTTGCGCGTTCAACCTGTTCGTCATTCCCATCGCGGGGCTCTTCTTCGCGGGGGGGCCGCTGCTGCGGGAGATGACGGACGCGCACTTCGTCGCGGCGGGCTTCGCCGTGGGGCTGATGGCGGCGGGCTTCCTCATCATTCGGAGTTTCAAGACGGCGGCGCTCGCTCCGCTGCGCTATCTGACGTTCGCGCTGCCGCTCGCCTATGTCGTTGGGCTGTTCTTCGTCTACCGGCTGGCGTAGCGGAGGCTAGACGTAGCCCTCGTAGGTTCCCCGCTTTCGCGGGGGCGAGCCGCTCTTGCGACGCCACGCGGTCGAGGCCGATGCGCGGCGCCCACTCGAGAAAGCGCGGGCAGCGCCAGTTCCTGTCGCCGAGCAGTTTCATCGCGGCGGGCACGAGAACCGAACGCGCGATGGTCGCGTCTACGAAGATCGCGAGGGCGAGGCCGAACCCCATCTGCTGGAAGCCGACGAGTTGCCCCGCGGCGAATCCGCCGAAGACGGCGACCATAAATGAGCGCCGTGCCGGGCGACTTCGCATCCCGCGTCAGCGCGTGCGTGGCGCAAGCGGGGGTTAGGTGCCGCTAGGCGTCGGCGTCGGCCAGGAGACACAGGAAGCAGGAATGAAGGGCTGCGGATGAGGTCGCTGTAAAACGTCCGCACGGCCGGGCGGTTCGTGGTCGTTTTCATTGATGCATCCTCCTTTGCGCTACGCTCCAACGCAAGCGTTCAAGGGTTAGGGTACGCCGACGCGAGGCGCCGACGCCTCAGCGGTCGTTGCGGCGCTCGCTGCGCTCGGTGACGACGAGGTCGCCTTGCGCGTCACGCGCCTCGTCGAACACGACGCGGCTCTTCTTGCCGCCGTGAATTTGCGGCTCCCGCGCCAGTTTGCGGCGCAGCAAATCCACGGGGCCGTTCTCCGCGCACAGCGATCCGGGCAAGCCGAGCACGTCCACGAGCAGGCGGCGGTCGAGTTCCGCTCGCGCCGGGTCTTCGTCGATCTGGTCGAAGGGGAGGAACCGCAAACCGCGCATCGCATCGAACGCGGACTTGGCGGCGGCATGCTGCTCGTCCGTGAGCGCGCGCGTGTCCAGCGACGGAATGTTGGGAATGCCGGTCACCGTCGTCCGCCCCCGCCCCGCCTGCGTTTTGTTGGACGTCCACCAGTGCAAGAGGAGGCCGAGGGTGGAGTTGCACCAGAGGGCGAAGGCGTATTCGTGTTCCGGGTTCTCGAAGATGACGGACGGCCAGGCGACGCCCCCGATGCAGGGACGCTCCGTCATCGCGGCGATGAGGGACTGCGAATTGAACCGCAAGTCGAGGTTGTAGTGGGCGCGGGTCGCCGTCCGGTGAATGCGCTCCGCTTCCTGCGGCGACTTCGGCTCTCCTTGCGAATCCGGCGGGATAACGAGCGTTCGTTCACTCGTATTGTCGTGATTCCACAAGATGGGATAGGTGGGGACGGCGCCCGCTTGGAGTTTCCGCACGACGAAAGCGCCGCGCGATGCCGACGTTGGACTCCCAACCAAGCGATGGACAGGCCCCGACCGCGCGATGTTTCCTAGCGGCGCGATAGGCAACGCCGTCTTGGGCGTGACGGGACGCCCGGTATGGGGAAGGGCGCCGCGCGAGAGATGCCAAGCGGCTTGCGCCAAATCGCCGTCGGCGACGCCGACGAGCGGCCATGGGCCGGTTTGGGGAAGGGGCGCGTCAGCGGCGATTCCGTAGAAGTTCGCCGTTCGCGGACGCTGCCCAATGTTCACGATGGAAAGGCCGAGGTCGCCTTCCAATAAGCGCAACTCGCCCGATTCCTTGATGCGGAGAATCTCGTTAGCGAGCAGCCCCGCCTCCGCCGCGGACCTCACCTGGCGGCGCAGCGCAATGAACGTTCCCCGCGGCTCCGCCGCCGGCGTTCCCTTCCGCGCCACCACCAAGCATTCCGCCATGCCCGTGTCGGCGGAGAAGGAAGCGCCGTCGTTGTCCGGACTGGCGATAGTCACGACGATGATGTCCGTGTATCGCGCGCGCCATTGGGAGCGGATGCCTTCCCACGACCCTCCGCTCATTGCGCTGAGCGGGAGCACGAGGGCTATTGTTCCATCGGGACGCGCCTTGCGCTCCGCCAGTTCCACGAAATGCGACGCCAATCCCGCATAGTCGTTGGACGGACTGTCCTCGGTGAGCATTTTCACCGCGTCCGACATCGCCTTCTGATCCTCCGGGCTCGTCTCGAACGCCGCGTAGGCGGGATTGGGGACGTTCGCATGCGTTGCCTCGTGGTTGGTCGGGCGCGTGAACGGCGGGTTCATAATCACGAGGTCGAACTTCCCGTGTCCGACGCGCGACACGAGGTCGCGCACCTCCTCCGGCGCCCGCCCGCCCGACGTGACCGCCGCCGCATGCCCGATCAGTCCCGACTGCGCGCTCTCCGCAAGCAGGTCGAGCGACCCAACCGTCACCACTTCCTTCGGTTTGCCGTTGCCGTTCCCATTCTTTCCGTTCCCGTTCCCTCTGCCGTTGCCGTTCGAACGGAGGTAGCGTTCGCCGTAGGGCATCGTGAGGAGACACTCCCCGTCGAACGGCGTGTCCGGGTGACTTCCCGCGAGCATCGCGGCGGTGAGATGAACGTTGATGTTGAGCACGTCCAGCCCAACGAGTCCGTGTCTCATCATTGGCGCATGCAATGCGGCCGGGTCGCCCCCGTGGAGTTCGTGGAGCAGCGAGAGGCGCTGATAGGCGGTGGAGAGGAGCGTTCCCGTGCCGCAGGCGAAGTCGCCGATCTGGAGGCTAGCCAGCGTCTCGGCGTCGCCCCAATCGGCGCCGCCTAGGGCGCGGCCGGCGGGGAGCGCGAGTCCGGCGAGCAGGGCGGCGGCCTCCGGGCGCGTGTAGAACGTCGCGAGGAACTTGCGGTCGGCGATGAGCCGCTGGAACACGATGCCGGTGAGGTCGTGCGAACTCGTGACGCCGCCCATTATCAGTGAACGGGCCGTGCTCCAGAGCGCGATGAGCACGCCGTTGGCCGTCCCCACCGGCAGACGGATTAGCATCTCCCGCGCAGTCCAGAAAATCGGCCAGTAGTTGACGGCGAGGATGCGCTCCCACTCGGCGCAGAGTTCCGCGGAATCAACCGCGCCGTTCACCAGATCGAAGAAACGGTTGGTCAATCGCAAGCGGCGCGTGGACTCGCCCTGCGCCGCCGCGACATGAAATTCCGCTGAGGCCAGCGCTTCGTGGAAGATGAGCGCATTCGTTAGCACGGTCATCGCCATGCGCCGCGTTTGCCCCGCCATGTCGTCGTTTTGCCCCAGTATGCGCGCGACCTCCGCGCCAAGTTCGCTTCCATAGCGGTGTCGTTGCGTGAACTCGTCCGCCGCGCGCTCAATGCCCGACTCGAACGCTTGCGCGAGCGCCTCGACGCGCGGCGCGGACACGGCGGCCCGATGCGTCAGCATCGCCAAGTCGCGCACGCTCCCCCGAACCCAGCCGTCCTCCGGCAGCCGCTCCGGCGCCCCCCCAACGCGCCGCGTGTAGAGCGCGTACTCCAGCCCCTCCGTCCGGTTGAGCGCGCGGCGCAAGCGCGCCCCGTCAAGGTAAGTGAGGTCGTCCGGGTAGACGAGCGCAATGGCGGCCTCAATGGCGCGGCCTGGGTCCGTGACTTTGCGCCCGAGCCGGGCTATCGCGTCGCGCTCGGCGCTCGCGTGGTCGTCGCGCTCGGCCTCGATGACGACGGGCCAGCCGCTCGCGTCCTCGACGAGGACGTCGGGGCGGCCTCCGCCGTCAAGGACGCTGCCGGTCTGTTCGGCGCGGGCGCGCCAACTGCGGCGCAGGCGGTCGAGCGCCTCGCCGAGGGCGACGTTCAGGGTAGGCTCATGCGTTGGGCCTGGCATAGGGAGAGTCTACACGAGCGCCCCGCCCCACCCGCTAGGGGCGGGTGTCCGCGGGGGGGTAGGGCGCGGATTCTCCGCCTAGAGCGACGCTAGATGCCGTACAACTCCTTCGGGTTGTCCCAGAGGATGCGGGCGCGGCTCTCCGGCGGCATGCGCTCGTCGTTTTGGAACGGAGCCGGCCTTCCCGGGGACACAGTCGCCGCAGGCCGAGCCGAGGCCTCTGTGGGCGCCGCTAGCGCGAGGCTAGCCAGCGCTCTAGGCGGGCGAGCGCTTCGCGGATGTTGGCTTGCGAGTTGGCGAATGAGATGCGCGCGTAGCCCTCTCCGTAGGCGCCGAAGGAGGTTCCGGCGAGGAGGGAGACGCCCGCGTCGTCCAATGCGCCGCGCTCGAACTCGGCGCTGGTCATTCCCGTCCCCGCGATGTTGGGGAAGGCGTAGAACGCGCCGCCGGGCGTCGGGCATGAGACGCCGGGAAGGCGGTTGAGCCCGTCCACGAGCAGCGCTCGGCGCTCCGCGAACTCCGCGACCATTTCGCGGACCGAATCCCGCGGCGCCTGCAGTGCTGGCTGATAGGATGCGACGCATGAAGTTCGGACTTTCCCTATCGGGGCTGCTGCAGGACAACGCGGGCGGCGATATGACGCGCCGGTTCGCGGACGCGCTGCATCTCGTTCGCGTCGGACGCGAGTTGGGGTTCGACTACGTCTACGCGGGGCAGCACTACCTTTCGCATCCGTATCAGATGATGCAGCCGCTGATCGCGCTCGCCCGAATCAGCGCGGAGGCGGAGGGGATGGACTCGCTGTCCACGGTTCTCGTTCCGCTGCAGAATCCCGTGCAGATGGCGGAGGACGTCGCGACGCTGGACGTCGTCACCGGCGGACGGGCGATCATCAACGCCGCGCTGGGGTACCGCGACGAGGAGTACGAGGCGTTCGGCGTGACGCGCGGCGACCGCATCGAGCGGATGTTCGAGAATCTCCGGTTGGCGCGGCTGCTGTGGGAGGGCGGAGAGGTCACGTTCGCGGGGCGCTTCACGCAGGTGACGGGCGCGCGCATCGGCATTCTCCCCGCGCAGCGCCCGCATCCGCGGGTCTGGATCGCGGCGAACGGCGACGGGATGGTGCGGCGCATCGCCCGGGCGGGGGAGACGTGGTATCTGAATCCGCACGCTTCTTACGAGACGCTTGCGCGGCAGGTCGCGCTCTACAACGAGGTTCGCGCCGAGAGCGGCCATCCGCCGGCGGGCGCGCTGCCGATGTCGCGGGAGACGTTCGTCGCGGAGACGCGGGAGCGGGCGATCGCGACGGCGCGCCCGTTTTTGGAGGGCAAGTACAAGACCTACGCGGCTTGGGGACAGGACAAGGCGCTGCCGGGCGAGGAGGATTTCACGGCGCCGTTCGAGGAACTCGCCGCCGGGCGCTTCATCGTAGGCGCCCCGGACGACGTAATCGCCGATCTGCGGCGCTTCGCGGCGATAGGGGTTACGCATGCGTCGCTGCGCTTTGGCTGGCCTGGGACGCCGCGCGAGGTCGTGGAGGGGGCGATGCGGCTGGCGGCGCGGGAGGTGTTGCCGGCGCTGCGTTAGGGCGTCTGGCGCTGCTTCGTGGGCAACCCGTGCGCGCCGCTGGCGCGGCTGCCCTCTCCCAGAAGGAGACCTTTGCATAACTTCCGTCGGCCAGTAGGTTCCCGCTTTCGCGGTCAGGGCGGGGCGCTTACGTAGGAGAGGGGCGGCGCTTGCGCGCCGGACTGGATTCCCGCCTACGCGGGAATGACGGTCATGGGGGTAGGTTCCCGCCTGCGGCGGGAAGAGCGGCGGGCAACCCTCACCCGCCGCTTTGCGGCGCCCTCTCCCAGAAGGAGAGGGCGGATGCGTTGGCTACGCTTCCTCTTCGTCGTCGGGGATGGATTCGGGGGAGGGGGCGATTTGGCCCTCGAAGGGGTCTTGGAGGTCGTCGGGGTCGGGGGAGTCGTCGTCGTCGGGGTCGGCGTCGGCGACTTGCGCGGAGGAGGAGGGGGAGGATGGGGCGGCGCCGCCGGCGCTGTCGGGGACGGGGTCGGCGGGGTCGGCTAGGAGGTCGTCATCGTCGTCGTCGGCTAGGAAGTCGTCATCGTCGTCATCGTCGTCTATGGAAAAGTCGATGACGCTGGCGGGGCGGCGCGACGGGATGAAATCGTCGTCGTCGTCCTCGTCGTCGAAGGGCATGCCGGGGGCACCGGAGATGAGGCTTCTGATGACGTCGAAGTCGTCATCGGCGGCGGCGCGGGACGGGAGGCGCTCGGGGATGCCGAGCAGGTCGCGCCCCTCCTCGGACAGGTCGAGCCTGGCGGGGATGAGCCTGCCGATGATGACGTTCTCCTTGAGGCCGCGGAGGTGGTCGACGTCGCCGGACATGGCGGCTTCGGTGAGGACGCGGGTGGTCTCTTGGAACGAGGCTTTGGCGAGGAAGCTTTCGGTGTTGAGGGAGGCGCGGGTGACGCCGCGGATGTCGGGCTTGCCGGTGGCGGGCTCGCCGCCCTCCGCGAGCACGCGCTCGTTCACGCTCAGGAACGTGTCCCGGTCGACGGTCTGGTTGGGGAGGAAGTTGGTGTCGCCGATCGTTTCGACTTTGACCCAGCGCAGCATTTGGCCGACGATGGTCTCGATGTGCTTGTCGTTGATGTCCACGCCTTGGTTGCGGTAGACGGTTTGGACTTGCTCGGTGAAGTAGCGGAGGGTGGACTCCGTTCCGAGGATGCGGAGGATGTCGTGGGGGTCTTTGACGCCGCTGGTGAGGGGCTGGCCGGCCTCGACTTTGTCGCCGGTGCGGACGAGGCGCTGCGCGGTGGCGTCGACGGGGTGGTCGCGCAGTTCGGTTTCGTGGGCGTCGATTTCGATATGGCCGTCCGCGACGCGGACGGCGCCGGAGACGCGGGCGAGGATCGCCGCCGGCTCGTCGGTTTGGACGGCGGGGACAGCGGACTCGGCCTCGGCGGGCGCGTCGGCCTTCTTGGCGCGGCTGCGCTTGGGCTTGGGAGCGGGCTCCGCGACGGGCTGCCCCGCCTTGATCTCCTGTCCGTCTTTCACCGCGAGTTTGAGCCCCTCGCCGATTTCGTAGACGTCGGCGAAGGGGATGCGGTTGACGACGCGGACGACGGGGGCGAACGACACGGGGGGCGCGACGATTTGGGGCGCGTCGGGAGGCGCCTCGTAGTCGCCGATGAGTTGGCCGTTTTCGAACACGAGCGCGTCGCCGTCGATCTCGGAGACGCGGGCTTTGCCCTTGGGGACGCGGGCTTCGAAGATCTCCTCGACGCGGGGGAGTCCGGTGGTGATGTCGAGTCCCGCGACGCCGCCCATATGGAACGTTCGCATCGTCAACTGGGTGCCGGGCTCGCCGATGGACTGGGCTGCGATGATGCCGACGGCGTCGCCGATGCGGACGAGTTTGCCGGTGGCGGGGCTCCAGCCGTAGCACTGCTTGCAGACGCCGTGCTTCGCCTCGCAGGTGAGGGGGCTGCGGACGTATGCCTCTTTGACGCCTGCGTCCTGGATGCGCTGAGCGTCGGCTTTTTCGATCATGGCGCCCGCGTCAACGATGACCTCGCCGGTGGCGGGGTCGGCGACGGGGGCGGCGGCGACGCGGCCCGCGACGCGCTCGGCGAGTTGGGCGATCATAATGTCTTCGTTGGAGGCGTCCGCGTAGATCGTGGCGCCGCGCTCGGTTCCGCAGTCCTCGTACTTGACGATGGCTTCCTGGGCGACGTCGATGAGTCGGCGAGTGAGGTAGCCGGAGTCGGCGGTTCGGAGGGCGGTGTCGGTGAGTCCTTTGCGGGCGCCGTGCGTGGAGATGAAGTACTCCAGCACGTTCAGCCCCTCGCGGAAACTGGACTTGACGGGCTGCTCGATGACGTCGCTGCCGGACTTGCCGGGCTTGCTCATCAGTCCGCGCCATGCGGCCATCTGCTTGATTTGGGCTTCGTTGCCTCGCGCGCCGGAGTGGGCCATATCGTAGATGCCGCCGAATTCGTGGAGGCGCTCCTTGACGGCGTCGTCCATCTTGCCGTTGGCTTCCTGCCAAGCGCCGATGATGCGGGCGTGGCGCTCCTGGTCGGAGAGCAGCCCTATTTCGTAGTCGCCTTCCAGCCCGCGCACGACCTCCTCGGCTCTGGCGATGATTGCGGCCTTTTCCGGGGGAACGCGGATGTCGGTGATGCCGATGGTGATGCCGGAGCGCGTGGCGTACTGGAAGCCGAGGTCTTTGAGGCTGTCGAGCGCGTCCGCGGTCGCGTCGTTGCCGATGAGGTGGAAGACGTCGGCGACGAGGTTGCGGAGGGCTTTCTTGTCCATGAGTTGGTCGTAGCGGCGCGCCTGTTCCGGGAGGACGCTGTTGAAGATGATGCGGCCTGGGGTCGTCTCGATCCAGCCTTCGCCGTCGGGGTTGCGAACGGAGATGACGGCGTGCAGGTCGAGGGCGCCGGCGTCGAAGGCGACCATCGCGTCGTCGAAATCGCGGCAGCGGCGGCCTTCGCCTTTCGCGCCGGGGCGCGCTTGGGTGAGGTAGTAGCAGCCGAGGACGATTTCGTAGGTGGGCGCGACAAGGGGCTCGCCGGAACTGGGGGAGAGCATGTTGTACTTGCTGAGCATCACGTTGCGCGCCTCGTTGACGGCCTCTTGGGAGAGCGGCACGTGGACGGCCATTTGGTCGCCGTCGAAGTCGGCGTTGAAGGCGGCGCAGACGAGGGGGTGCAACTGGATGGCGCTGCCTTCGATGAGGCGGGGGATGAAGGCTTGGATGCCGAGGCGGTGGAGCGTGGGGGCGCGGTTCAGCAGGACGGGGCGGTCCTGAATGACCTCTTCCAGGATGTCCCAGACCTCGGGGCCGGCGCGGTCGACCATTCGCTTGGCGCTTTTGGCGTTGTTGGCCATGCCTTGCGCCCAGAGGCGGTTCATCACGAACGGCTTGAAGAGTTCGAGGGCCATCTTCTTGGGGAGGCCGCACTCGTGGAGTTTGAGGTCGGGGCCGACGACGATGACGGAGCGTCCGCCGTAGTCCACGCGTTTGCCGAGGAGGTTTTGGCGGAATCTGCCTTGCTTGCCGCGGAGGAGGTCGGAGAGGCTCTTGAGTTGGTGGTTGTGGGGGCCGGCGATGGCGCGTCCGCGGCGTCCGTTGTCTATGAGGTCGTCAACGGCCTCTTGGAGCATGCGCTTTTCGTTGCGGATGATGATTTCCGGGGCGCCCAACTCCAGGAGGCGCTTGAGGCGGTTGTTGCGGTTGATGACGCGGCGGTAGAGGTCGTTGAGGTCGCTGGTGGCGAAGCGGCCGCCGTCCAGTTGCACCATAGGCCGGAGGTCGGGAGGGAGGACGGGGAGGGCGGTCATCACCATCCATTCGGGCTTGTTGCCGCTGCGCTGGAAGGCTTCGAGGACCTCCATGCGTTTGCCGGCGCGCTTGCGGCGCTGGCCGGAGGTCGTTCGCACTTCCTGCTTGAGGCGCGCGATTTCGTCCTCCATGTCAACGGAGCGGAGCAACTCGAGGATGGCCTCGGCGCCGATGCCGGCGCGGAAGACGTCGCCGTACTTGTCGGAGAGGTCGCGGTGGCGGCTCTCGGTGAGGAGCATGAGGGGCTTGAGGCTTTCGACGTCGCCCTTCTCGCGCTCGAACGCCTTGCGGATCGTCTCGCGCTCGCCATCGAGGGAGCCCTTGAGCGCGAGGGTTTGGACTTCGATCTCGCCGCGCTTGGGGTCGTCGTCGGGGAGGCGCGCCGACTCGGCTTCGAGGGCGGCGATGCGCTCGCTCCATTGCGTCTGCAGGGCCTCGACGCGCTCCTCGCAGTCGAGTTCCATCTCCTCGACCTTGCGCTTCCGGAGGAGGGGGTCGACTTTGGTGACGATGTACTGGGCGAAGTAGAGGACGCGCTCGAGGTTGCGGGGGGAGACGTCGAGGAGGAGGCCGAGCCTGCTGGGGATGCCTTTGGCGAACCAGATGTGGGCGACGGGCGCGGCGAGGGAGACGTGCCCCATGCGCTGGCGGCGGACGTTGGCGCGGGTGACCTCGACGCCGCAGCGGTCGCAGATGACGCCGCGGAAGCGCTGCTTCTTGTACTTGCCGCAGTGGCACTCCCAGTCTTTGGTCGGGCCGAAGATGCGCTCGCAGAAGAGGCCGTCCTTCTCGGGGCGCAGCGTGCGGTAGTTGATCGTCTCCGGCTTGACGACCTCGCCGTGCGACCACTGCTTGACTTGCTCGGACGAGGCGAGCGCGATGCTGATGGCGTTGAAGTCGGTTGCGTTCGGCATTGATTGACCTTGCTTCTCCCGGCGGGCGCTCCCGCCTTGCTCCGATCCGCGGTCCGTGGGCGCGGGCGGCTAGTCCACCCGCTCGCTCGCCTCTTCCGAGGCTTTCGTGGCGTAGGCGTCCAGGGCGGTGCGGACGTTCGCCTGGGCGTCGCCGTCCTGCTCTTCGAGGGGCACGAAGTCGGCTTCCCACGACGGGGGGGCGACCTCTTCCTCCGGGAGGGGGAGCGGCTCGAATTCGTCGTCGTCCTCTTCGGTCGCGAAGGTGAATCTGGCGGCGGGGAGGCCCTGGTCCTCCTCGTGGCGCAACTCGACGGCGAGGCCGAGGCTCTGGAGTTCCTTGACGAGGACGTTGAACGACTCCGGCACGTCGGGCTTGACGGGCTCGTCGCCCTTGAGGATCGCCTCGTAGGTCTTGAGGCGCCCGTTGACGTCGTCGGACTTGACGGTGAGCATCTCTTGGAGGTTGTAGGCGGCGCTGTAGGCTTCGAGCGCCCAGACCTCCATTTCGCCGAAGCGCTGGCCGCCGAACTGCGCCTTGCCGCCGAGCGGCTGCTGGGTGATGAGCGAGTAGGGCCCCGTCGAGCGGGCGTGGATCTTGTCCTCCACCAGGTGGATGAGTTTGAGCATGTAGATGTAGCCGACGGTGACGGGGTTGTCGAAGCGCTCGCCGGTGCGGCCGTTGTAGAGGACGGACTTGCCGAGGACGGGGGCGGCGGCGTTGAGCGCGCGCCCGACGCGGAGCGCCGTCTCGTAGATTTCGTCGAAGGTCGCCTCGCCCTGGGCGACGGACTCGCCGGTCGCCTGCGCGTAGACCTCGGCGAGGTCGGCGATCCAGAGGCGGAGGCAGACCTCGGAGGCGTAGTCGGGCTCGCGGTCGTTGAAGAGGCGGTCGGGGTCGTAGCCGCGCTCGGCGGCCCAGGCGCGGGAGCGCGCCCAATCGGGCTCGCCGGCGGCGCCGTCGCCGGCGGAGCCGACCGCGCCGGCGCGCTCCAGGAGCCACGCCCGGGCGAGCGCGTCGCGGATGTCGCCGTCGGTCGCGCCGTCGAAGACGGGCGTCTCGGCGCGGAAGCCCAGCCGGTGCGCGGCGAGCCCGAGGTGCGTTTCGAGCACCTGCCCCAGGTTCATCCGGGAGGGCACGCCGATGGGGTTGAGGATGACGTCGACGGGCGTGCCGTCGGGGAGGTAGGGCATATCCTCGACGGGCATAATGCGGGAGACGACGCCCTTGTTGCCGTGGCGCCCGGCCATCTTGTCGCCTTCGGAGAGGATGCGGGTCTGCGCGACCCAGACGCGGACGCGCTTGTTGACGCCGGACGGCAGTTCGTCGCCGTCGTCGCGGTTCGACACGCGCACTTCGATGATCTTGCCGCGCTCGCCGTTCGGAACGCGCTTCGACGTGTCGCGGACGTCCCGCGCCTTCTCGCCGAAGATCGCGCGCAGCAACTTCTCCTCCGCGGTCAGTTCCGTCTCGCCTTTCGGCGTGACCTTGCCGACGAGGATGTCGCCCGGGGCGACCTCGGCGCCGACTCTGATGATGCCGTTCTCGTCGAGGTCGCGGAGCGCTTCCTCGCCGGCGTTCGGAATGTCGCGCGTGATTTCCTCGGGGCCGAGTTTGATCTCGCGCGCGTCCGTCTCGTAGCGCTCGATGTGGATCGAGGTGAACTTGGAGTCGCGGCGGACATTCTCCGAGACGATGATCGCGTCCTCGAAGTTGTAGCCCTCCATCGCCATAAAGGCGCAGAGCACGTTCTGTCCGAGCGCGAGGTCGCCCTCCTGGGTGGACGAACTGTCCGCGAGCGGGTCGCCTTCGCGGACGGTCTGCCCGGCGGAGACGATGGCGCGCTGCGTGAGGCACGTGCCCTGGTTGGAGCGGATGAACTTCCGCAGCGGGTGCGAATGCTCCTTGCCGTCGGCGTCCGTGATCACGACCACTTCGCCCGTGACGGACGTAACGACGCCCGACGCTTTGGCGAACGCCATCTGCCCGGAGTCGCGGGCGACGCGGCGCTCCATCCCCGTGGAGACGAGGGGCGCGTCGGGCTTGACGAGGGGGACGGCCTGCCGCTGCATGTTGGAGCCCATCAGCGCGCGGTTGGCGTCGTCGTGCTCCAGGAATGGAATGAGGCCGGCGGAGACGCTCACGATCTGCGTCGGCGCGATGTCCATGTAGTCCACGCGCTCCGGGTTCGCCATGGAGTAGTCGTCCTGAACGCGGCACCAGACGCGGTCCTCCGTCAGTTGGAACTTCTCGTCCACCTGGGAGTTGGCCTGCGCGACGACGAACTTGTCCTCTTCGTCGGCGGGGAGGTAGACGACCGCGTCGGGGTCGGGGGAGGCGTAGGGGCGGACGGCGATCGTCCGCTCGTCGAGGGCGGCGATCCTCTTGGCCGCGCTCGGGCTGATGACGCTGCCGGCGCGGACGATGTTCTTCCCGTCGGGGCCGGGCACGTTCTCCGTCGCGGTGCGGCCTGCGAGGTCGGGGCTGCGGCTGGAGACCTCCTTGCGAACCTTGCGGTAGGGCGTTTCGATGAAGCCGTAGTCGTTGATTCGCCCGTAGGTGGCGAGCGATCCCAGCAGCCCGATGTTCGGGCCTTCCGGCGTCTCGATGGGGCAGATGCGCCCGTAGTGGGAGTGGTGGACGTCGCGCACGTCGAAGCCTGCGCGCTCCCTCGAGAGGCCGCCGGGACCGAGGGCCGAGAGGCGCCGCTTGTGCGTCAACTCCGCGAGGGGGTTGGTCTGGTCCATAAACTGCGACAACTGGGAGCCGCCGAAGAACTCGCGGACGGCGGCATCGACGGGGCGGATGTTCACGAGCGCGCTCGGCGTCGCCTCGCCCTGGTCAATGATGCTCATGCGGTCGCGCACGAGGCGCTCCATCCGCATCAGGCCGATCCGCAATTGATTCATAATCAGTTCGCCCACGGTGCGGACGCGCCGGTTGCCGAGGTGGTCGATCTCGTCCGGGCTGGACGCGCCGTTGTTGATGCGGATCATCTCGCGGACCATCTCGACGATGTCCTCGAGCGTGAGCACGCGGGGCTGCCCCGGCCCGGGGTCGGGAATGCCGAGGCGGCGGGTCATCTTGTAGCGCCCGACCTTGCCCATATCGTATCTGCGGCGGTCGAAGAAGAGGCTTTCGAGCAGCGAGCGGGCGCCGTCGGCGTTGGCGGGCTCGCCGGGCCGCAGCCGGCGGTACACCTCGATCAGCGCCTGCGGCTCCGCGACGACCGAGTCCCGCTCCAGCGTCGTGCTGATGTACGGGTGGTCAGGGTCGTTGTCCACGTCGTTGAACAGCGCGAGGATCTCCTTGTTGTCGGAGACGCCGAGCGCGCGCAGGAAGGTCGTGATCGGCAGTTTGCGCTTCCGGTCGATCTTCACGGACACGATGTCGCGGGGGCTCGTCTCGAACTCCAGCCATGCGCCGCGGTAGGGAATGAGTTTGGCGAGGGACACGTTCCGCCCCGTCGCCGGATCCTGCACCCGCGTGAAGTACGCGCCGGGCGAGCGCACCAACTGGCTCACCACCACGCGCTCGGCTCCGTTGATCACGAACGTTCCCGCCGGCGTCATCATCGGGAAGTCGCCGAAGAACAGCGGCTGCTCCTTGACCTCGCCCGTCTCCTTCACCTCCAACTCCACCGAGACGGTGAGCGGAGCCTTGTAGGTGTCCTCTTTCACCCTGCACTCGTCCTCGGACGGCCGGGGTTTGCAGACGTGGTCGGGGTACGTCTTCCAGCCGCGGACCGGCTCGGTCAGCCCCGTCGGGCAGAGGTGGTGCTCGCCGAAGCGCAACTCGAACCGGTTGCCCGTCGCGTCCTGCAGCGGATTGACTTCCTCCAGCGCCTCGCGGATGCCGTCCGTCTTGAACGCCTCGAACGATTCCGTTTGGATCCGCACGAGGCTGGTCGGCTCCATCACCTGGCGCGTGCGGGCGTAGCTCTTGACGGGGTGGGCGGGCGCGCCGTTGGCGCGGGGCGTAAGCGTCGTCATTGCTGCTGTGATCCTCCTCTTGGCGGACGCCGCAAGATTTCGGAGACGCGGAAAGAGGCCCGACGCGCAAGGGCGTCAGACCTCGCAGGGCTAGGGGTTACGGATTGTGGGGGCTGTGCCGCATTCGGGCGTTTGACTGCATCCGCAGGCTCGTCCCGTGAGGGTAGCAGACTCGCATGGGGTTTGTCAAGCGACGCGCGCTCGCGTTCGCTGCATAGGAGACGGCAAGAGGGTTTTCGTTGGGCGGGAGTTGGCGGCGCGGAGAGCATCGTCTCATCCTTCCCTGTGTCGCGCCGCTTGGCGAGGCGAGGCAACCCTTGCGCCGCCCTACCCGCCTACGTGGAATCCATTAGCGGCGCACGGCGCCGCCCCCGCCCTCTCCTTCTGGGAGAGGGCAGCCGCGAAGCGGCGGGTGAGGGTTGCGCGCAGTGGCGCGCGCGGGTTGCCCCCCTCCCCCCTACTCCCCGGCTACTCTAGCGTCGCGATGCGGTACGCCATGCGGCGCGCGGCGCACCAGGCCTCGGCGGCGGAGCGCTTGCGCTGCACGGACGGGGAGTCGATCAGCGCAGGGTTCTTGACCTCGATGCTGCTGAACTTGCGAAGCAACAGAATGACGCCGACCTCCGGGACGTCCCACCCCTCGCGGAGCATCAGCACGCTGACGACCGCCTTGTAGGGCTCGCCGCCGCGCCGCGCCGTCCGGATCTGCGTCGCTCGTCCTCCGAACTATCCTCGGTGACGAGGAGCGTCTTGATCCCGAAGCGCCGCTCCAGAGCGCTCGCCGCCTTTTGCGCGTCCAACTTGCAGACGGCGACGACGAACAGAATCGGCTGGTAGCGGCCCTTGGCGCGGCGCTCCTGCTCCTCAAGCCGCCGCAGCGCGATCCCCATCTGCTGCTGCATCGGCTTGTCGTCCGTCACCCATTGCGTCGCGTTGATGCCGAGCCGGTCAACCTCCGCCCAATCGATCTCCTCGACGCCGCGCTTCTCCCCCGTCCGCGCGTCCGTATACGTCAACTCCACCGTCGAGATGTTGGGCCGGTCGCGACGCTTACGCCCCGTAAGCGAATTTGGTTATTTTCCTAAACAGAGATTAGATAAGTCTTGACAAAAGGGAAAGGACGCGCATAATTGCGCCTATCCTCACCGACGGCGTCACCGTTTACGCCCCGTAAGGAGTTCGGATGGGCAAGGCGAGCAAGCCCTACGCGAGGCTGATTCGCGTAAGCACGACCCGCGAGGACGGCGGCAGCCTCTTCGGAGCGACCCCCAAGGACGACTGGGAGCGGTTCGTCCCCCCCGACCGCCAAAACCGCGTCAGCGTCGGCAACCACATCTTGCTCATCGACCACCCGGACGGCTGGACGCTCGTGAACGCGGGGCCGGGAGAGAAACCCCCGCTTTCGCTCGACGTCGCCCGGCAGCGGAGCCGCTCCTCCTTCACCCGCGAACTCAAGCAACTCGGCCTGATGCCGAAGGACATCGCGGTGGTGATCTACACGCACCTCTACTCCGAGCACGCCGGCGGAGGCACGCATATGACCTCGTCGGGCCGCGTGATGCCCACCTTCCCCAACGCGCGCTACGTCGTCCACAAGGCCGCGGTCGAAGAGGCGTCCCGCCCCAACGCCCGCAACCGCCGCCGGTACCGCCACGACGACTACAAACCCCTCATGGAGACCGGCCAATTGGAGACGGTCGAGGGAAGCGCGGAGGTCTGCTCCGGCGTGTGGGTCGAGCCCGCCCCGGGGCCGACCGCCGGGCATCAGATCGTCATCTGCCAGCAGGGGAAGGCGGCCTACGCCTTTCTCGGCATGCTGACGCCGACATCGATGCACCTCGCGGCGTCCGTCAACGCGGCGTTCGATTGGAACCCCGAGGCGACGGCGCGAACGAAGAACGAGGTGAGGCGCCAAGCCGCGTTGGAGAACTGGCTCGTCGCTCCCGTGGGGCGCGACGAGTGGGTGCGCGCGAGCGAATTGGAAAGCCTCGCGGCGTTCAGCCTGGGCAAGGCGCCTGCGGAAGCGCCGGCGGCGAAGAAGCCCCGCCGCAGCGCGGCGCCCGTTCCCGCCGCCCCCGAGCCGGTTCCGTCCGTCGTCGAGGAGGCCGAAGCGATCGCCGCCGCGGATCGGTCCGCGGTTCCCGTGTAGGAGGCCGCCGACCCGACCTCGCCCGGCTGGAGACGATTGCATAACTCCACGGGGCCCGTAGGCTCCGCTTTCGCGGGCAGGGCGGGGTCCGCCAGGGGAATAAGGGAGACCGGGCGCGGGGCGCAGGAGGGGCAGGGGGCGACCCTCACCCCCCGCTACGCGGCTGCCCTCTCCCGCCATCGGGAGAGGGCGGGGCAGGGCTTGCGCGCCGATTTTGGGTCGCGGGCTCCTGCGCGGGTAGCGCGGGGCGCAGGAGGGGCAGGGCGCGCTCGACGAGCGCGGCGCCGTCGGCGCTCCATTGGATGCGCGCGTCGGTCGGCTTGAACCACGTTCGCTGACGGCGTATGAGCCGGTGCGTGGCGTTCTTTACACGCTCCGCCGTCTCTGCTAGAGACGACTCGCCTCTGACGTAGGCGGCGACTTCGCGGTAGCCGACGGCGGAGAACGCCGGCAGTTCGGGGCCGTAGCCCCGCCGCAGCAGTTCGCGGACTTCCTTGATCCATCCGCCGCGCAGCATCGCGTCCGCTCGGGCGTCGGCGCGCGCGCGGAGGGCTTCGCGCTCCGGGGCCAGCCCGAACATCACGGGCTCGAACTCCGGCGCGGCGCGGCGCCGCTGACGCGAGAACGGCTCGCCCGTCGCCCGGCAAACCTCGATGGCGCGGATCACGCGACGGACATTGCGCGGGTCTATCGCGTCCGCCGCGTCGGGATCCGCCGCGCGCAGGCGCTCGTGCAGGGCGGTTGCGCCGACGCGCTCGGCTTCCGCCTGCAGTTCCCCCCGCAGCGCGGCGTCCGGGGGGACGGCGGGCGCGTTCCATCCTTCGGCGAGCCCCCAGACGTATTGCCCCGTCCCTCCGACGACGAGTGGGACGGCTCCGCGCTCCTTGACGGCGCCGATGGCGGCGCGGGCGTCGGCGAGAAAGCGCGCGAGGCTGTACGGATCGTCGGGCGCGGCGACGTCGATCAGATGATGCGGGACGGCGGCGAGGTCGGCGGGCGACGGCTTGGCGGAGCCGATGGAGATGCCTCGGTAGACCTGGCGGCTGTCGGCGTTGACGATTTCCACGCGGGCGCGAGGCTTGGCGCGGGCGGCGAGGTCAAGCGCGGCGGCGGTCTTGCCGCTCGCCGTCGGCCCGACGATGAAGAGGACGTAGCCGATCATCTCACTCGCTGATCATACAACGCGGGCGCTCGCGCCGCGCCGATCCCACCCTCACCCCATCCCTCTCCCGCCCAGCGGGAGAGGGGGCAGGCGAGCGCAGCGCCATCTCCGCCCTCTCCTTCTGGGAGAGGGCAGCCGCGTAGCGGCGGGTGAGGGTCGCGCACGGGCGCGCAGCCCGGCTGGATTCCATCATTGCGCGGGGATAATTGCCGCCGAATTCGTCCCCTATTGCATTGCATTAACGGAATCCGCTATAGTCAGCCGCCGTCGGGCGCGCTCGCGCGGCGTGCGGGTTGGCCCGCATCGTTCATCGTTGTCGTTGCGATAGGAGCAAGGCGGCGTGGAAACTTGGTTGTCGCGCTCGGCGGCCGTCGCCGCGGTTGGGGCCGCGGCCTTCGCCATCGCGCTCGCCGTCGCTCCCGCCCAGTGGCGCGGCGTCGAAGCGCAGACGCTCACCCCCATGGCGACCTCCACCGCCGTCTTCACCGCTACCCCAACGCCTACCCCGTCGTTCATCCCGATCTCGTTCGGAAGCCAGTCCATCTCCGACCAGGTATGGACGGCCGGCGAGCAAATCGCCAACCTCCATCTGCCCGAGTCGACCGGCGGAACCGGCGCCCCGCAGTACACGCTCTCGCCAAGCCTTCCCGGCGGCGTCGGCAGAGAGGCGCAGGAGAACATCCATCACCTCTACGGAACGCCCAGCGCCGCCTTCTCCAGAACGCAGTTCACCTGGACCGCCGCCGATACGAACGGCGTCTCCGTCAGCCTAACCTTCCACATCACCGTCGAGGCGGCGCCCACCGCGACGCATACCCCTACGCCTACGCCGACTCCAACGCCTATCCCCACCGCGACGCACACCCCTACGCCTACGCCAACTCCGACGCCTATCTCCGCGACGCACACCCCCACGCCGACCCCGACGCCAATCCCCACGGCGACGCCGACGCCTATCCCCACGGCGACGCCGACGCCTATCCCCACGGCGACGCCGACGCCTATCCCCACGGCGACGCCTACTCCCACTTCGACCCCTAGGCCCGCCCCTACGGCGACGCCTCGACCGACAACGCCGCCACGGTTGGTTCCGTTCGTGTCACCTGATCCGCCAACGCCAACTCCTACCCCCACGCCGGGGCCCGTAGCCCGCGTATTGGACCCCTTGCCTCCAACGCCAACGCCCACTCCGTCCCCTACACCCACACCCACTCCAACTCTGACTCCCACGCCGTCGCCTACGCCAACTCCGACTCCCACGCCGTCGCCTACGCCAACTCCGACTCCCACGCCATCGCCTACCCCAACTCCGACTCCTACGCCATCGCCTACCCCAACCCCAACTCCTACGCCGTCGCCTACGCTCACTCCCACCTCGACTCCGACGCCGCGCTTGTCGCTGCCGCCTCGCCCGTCGGCTATTGAGCCGACCGCAACGCCGACGCCCGCGTCAAGCGCGGTCTCCACGCCGCCGCCGTCCGCGCTCGCCTCTACGCCCGCGCCTCCGTCCGAGCCGGCGTCTACGCCCGCGCCGACCGCCGAGCCCGGCCCGCCTGGGCAGAGCCGGCTTGCTCCGCTTCCGCCGTCGCGCGAAGGGCCCGGACGCATCGCGCCTCCGCCTGGCTCGGATGACCGGGCGACGCTGCTAGCCGGCGGAATCGCTCCATCCGGCGCGACCGGAGGCGACCCGACGCCGACGCCTTTCGGACAAGGGCGCATCGAGCCTCCGGGCGGCGGCGCGACGGAAGGGGATGCGTCGTCGCTGGACGTCGCGGATGGATTGGGCGGAGGCGGCGGAGGCGGCTCCGACGCGCAGTCCGCGCCCGGGCCGACCGGCGGCGGAGGCGGAGTCGCGGCGGGCAACTTCCTACTCGGAGCGCTGCTATTCCTCGCGCTCCTCTTCGGCGTCGCGAGGAAGCGCAAGCGCGCGCGGCAGGCCGCGCCGGGCGCGGGGTAGGCGCGGCTATTGCATACTCCCGGTATCAGTAGGTTTCTGCTTTCGCGGCGCTTGCGCGCCGACGGCGGCGTTCTTGCGTGGGCAGGAACCTACCCACCCCATGGCGCCCGCGTTGCGTTATACTCCCAAGCGCAGGGAGAGGCGTCTATGATTCGTCCCGTTGAAGCGGTTGCGCGCGAGGGGTTCTGGCTGTGGCTGCGCTACGACGACGGCGCGTCCGGCGAGGTGGATTTGTCCGACCTGGCGGGGCGAGGCGTGTTCGCAGCATGGAGCGACCACGCCTTTTTTGAGCGCGCGCATATCACGCCCCACCGCTCCATCGCGTGGAGCGACGAGATCGAGCTCTGCCCCGACGCCCTCTACCTGCGGCTGACGGGCAAACCTGTCGAGGAACTGATGCCCGCCGCAAGAGGGCTGCCGGCGAATGCCTGAGCGCAGCAGCGCCGCACGCGGGGGAGTCGCCCCCCCGGCTACTCCAGCCGGTACCTCCCGATGATGCCTTGCGGTCTGAAGAGCATGACGAAAAAGAGGAGCGCGCCCCAGAGCATCGTCGTTACGCCTCCTACCTTCTCGACCGTGATGATGGGCAGGAACGAGGCGTAGTCCTCGTGCAGCCATTCGGTGACGTCGGGGAGGAAGCGCACCGCCTCCGACACCGTGAGGTAGGCGATGACGCCGAGCACGGAGCCTAGCCAGCGCCCGGAGCCGCCAAGCACGACCATGATCAGCAGGAAGGTGCTGAACTCGACGAGGTAGTTGGAGTGCGCGGCGACGGTGAAATAGGAGACGTAGACCGCTCCGGCGACGCCCGCGAAGAAGGCGGTGATGACGTAGACGCGCAGGCGGACGAGGCCAACGTTCTTGCCGACGCTGGAGGCGACGGCGGGATTGGCGCGGATCGTCGTCAGCACGCGCCCGTAGGGCGACTCCACCAACTGCTTGATGATGAGGACGCAGACGATGGCGACGGGAATGCTGAAGAGGAGGAACTTCTCGGCGGTGTCGAAGGAGTAGCCGAAGAGCGTGGGGCGCGGCACGTCGCGGATGGCGAGCGAGCCGTTCGTGAGCCATCCGAACGCGAGGATGATCTGCGAGAGGCTGAGCATCACGGTGACGGTCGCCAGCACGAAGAAGTGGCCGCGCAGCCGCAGGATCGGCGAGACGATGAGCGCGACGACGCTTGCGAGGAGTCCCGCGACGACGATGGAGGGCCAGTAGGGGAGATTGAAGACCTCCGCCCCTCGCGGCGGGTTGCTCGTCTCCGTCGTGAGAATGGCGAACGTGTAGGCGCCAACGCCCATAAATCCGGCGTGCGAAAGGCTCATCAGCCCCGTGTAGCCGACCGACATATTGAGCGAGGTCGCGAGGATGGCGTAGATGCTTGCGACGACGATGAGGCTCGCCATGTAGTTGTCGCTGAGGAACCCGAAATTCCACAGCAGCGACAACGCGAGAACGAACAGCGCGAACGCGGCGAGGCCGAAGCGCCGTTGCAGGCCGGCGGCGGCGAGCGCGGCGGCGGCGGCGAGCGCGTAGAGGACGGTGAGGACGCCGCCGTCTATCCAGCCGGCCCCGAACGGAACGAGCGTGACGAGGAGGAACGCGCCGAACGCGGCGGTGATGCGCTGCGGGGAAATGACGGCGCGCCAGCCTTGCGAGGGCGCGTCGGCCTGCGCCCCGTCCGCGCCGCCATTCTCTCCGTCGGACTGCCCGCCGCTGAGCGTTTGGGGTTCCGATTCCTGCGCGCCGGTGGTCGTCACAACAGCCTCCGCAGTTCGCGGTGCTCGCGCGTTCCGAGCAGCCCGTAGGGGCGGAAGAGTATGACGAGCAGCAGCAGCATAAAGCCCGCCGGTATCGCCCAGTTGCCGCCCCAGTAGTAACTTGCGATCGTTTGCGCCGCGCCGAGCGCGAGCCCGCCGACGACCGCGCCAGGCATGCTGCCGATCCCGCCGATGATGACGCCGCCCGCCGCCGTGATCGCCAAGCGAATGCCGACGTTCGGGATCACCCCGCCCTCGTAGGTCTGCATCACCCCGCCGATCCCCGCGAGCGTCGAGCCCAGCACGAACACGAGCAGGTAGACGCTCGAGGCGTTGATCCCCACCGCGACGGCGAGATCGGGGTTGGACGCGATGGCGCGGATCATCCGCCCCCACTTCGTGTAGCGGAAGAAGAGCGTCACGATGACCACGAGCACGGCGACGAGGACGATGGTGTAGATGGAGTGCCACTTGACGAAGAGGTCGATCCCCAGCGCGTCGCTTTGCAGATGGAGCGTCGGCAGCGGCCCGCCGGCGCGAGGCAGGCGCGTCGCGGTGCGCGCCAGCGTCAACAGCAGCCCCTCGAAGAAGAAGAGCGCCGCGAGCGAGCCGAGGAACGAGACGAGGAAGCCGGCGCCGCGAACGCGCAGCCGGCGGTAGATGGCGAGTTCCATAAAGACGCCCGACGCGCCGGCGAGGACGACGGCGATGGACGCGGCGAGGTAGATCGGCAGCCCTTGCTCCTGCGCGAGCCACCAAGTCGCGTAGCCCGCGATCAGGAACGCCGCCCCGTGCAGCACGTGAAAGATGCGGACGGTGTTGTAGATCACCGCGAAGCCGAGCGACAGCAGCGCGTAGATCGACCCCAGCGCAAGGGCGTTGATGCCGATTTGTATGAACGTCTCCACCGTATCGCGTCTCTCGTCCCCGCTAGCCCTTATGCGGCCCGCGGCCGCCGTCGCAGTATACCCC
Organism: Dehalococcoidia bacterium; assembly: GCA_965242755.1. GTDB lineage: Bacteria > Chloroflexota > Dehalococcoidia > Lucifugimonadales > Australimonadaceae > Bin16. Next base: position 1,322,072 of record OZ251500.1, read on the forward strand.
AACCGGCTGGGGCGCCCCTACTCTTATCCAAAGCGGCGGGGATAGTCAAGAGGCGCGTGTCGCGGGAGGGGGCGAAGCCCGCCGAACGCGGCGGGCGCAAAGGCTTGCAACGGGCGCGGCGGAGGCGCTACACTCTCCCTATGACGCTTATGGAGAAAGCCGTGGCGGAGCAGCTCGCGGGCGGAGCGCCAGAGCCGGCCGCGGGCGGGGCGCCGCCGCTTCACCTGCCGGACCTCTACATTGAGGGGTTCCGGGGGATTGACGAGCTCAAGATTCCCCGACTGGGGCGCGTCACGCTCCTCGCGGGCGAGAACGGCGTCGGCAAGTCGACGGTGTTGGAGGCGGTTCAGGTCTACGCGGCGCGAGCGAGCGCTGCAACCCTGTCAGACATGCTGAGACGCCGTGAGGAAGTCGCTACTGGCATCGACGAGGACGGTGATCCTATACCAGCCACGAATGCCGCTGCGCTCTTCTATGGCCGTGGCCCGGCAGAAGGGACTCGCGTTTCAATCGGGAGCAAGGTCAGCGGAATACTAGCCTTGACGACGACCCTTGCCATCGACGTGGATTCCTATGGTGACATAGCACGGGCTTTCCCGTATGTGCTGGACGGAGTATGGTACGCGCTAAGAGCAACGCTTAGGGGAGGCGCGTGGGTAGTCCCTTGGTTGTTTTCAGATGAAGGGATAAGCATGCCTCGACCGCTAACTAGACCCCGCCCATCGTTCGGGGATCCTAGGCCGTCTACTCGTCGGTTAATCGAAGCGGAAGAGCCATCGAGCCCTGTTAAATACGAAGTGTTGGGCCCTGGGCTGCCCAACAACGTTGTGCTAGCGCGTTTGTGGGACAGCGCCGTCAACGCGGGAGAGGACGACTTTGCAAAAGAGTCCCTCGATATGATGCTCGGAGACGTAGTGGAGAGCGTCTACATGGTTGGAGACGCTAGAGAACCGCGATATGGCCGTAGGGCCGTCGTAAAGACTACCTCAAGCGGCTTTCCGTCTGTGGCGCCGCTGAAGAGCCGAGGAGATGGCGCGCTTCGGCTCTACAGCGTTGCGTTGGCGCTAGTGAACAGCAAGAACGGCTTCTTGCTCATAGATGAGGTGGAAAACGGCTTACACTACTCGATACATCGCAAATTCTGGCGCATGGTTTTGCAGACCGCGCAGGCCAACAACGTGCAAGTTCTCGCCACTACGCACAGCGCGGATTGCATTCGCGGGTTCGCGGAAGCGACGAACGAGAACCCTGAAATTAGCAGCGCCTACTACCGAATGGAGCGCGACAAAAAGGGGCTTTACGTGGTTGGTTATCCCAAAGACGACCTTTTGGTCGCAACCCTAAACAGAACTGAGACAAGGTAGCATGGTCACGCCTATTGACATCCCGCCTATTGACCCGCTTTGCAAGGGTCACAGGAACGTCATCCTCGTCGAAGGGCAGGACGACTTGCACCTCGTACTTCAACTCTATAAGAGGATAGAGGGCAAAGACCCGAACTTCTGTATCAGGGACATGAAAGGACTCCCGAACCTCCTTGCGGACGTGAACAACGAGATACGCGGCCGCGACCGGGACATCGTTGGGGTCATCGTCGACGCTGACGACGATCCCGTCGCTCGTTGGAAGGAGGTCGTCAACAAAATCGAGGAGGCCGTCAAAGAGATCAGTGAATCCCGCATAGCCATACCGCAAACGGGTCGGGAGAACGGCATTATTGTGGCGGGAAAGCCTGATGACGAATCCCACCGCTGGCCTCGCGTCGGAGTTTGGGTTATGCCGAACAACGTGTCCGAGGGCGAAATTGAGGAATTCATCGACGAGATGATTCCTAACGCTCCGGTTCGGGCGCTAGCGAGAAACTACATAGAACAAACGCTGAACGAAGTTCAGCCTTCCGATGACCCTGGTCTGCTCATGCGGGGAAAGCGGTTGCGCGCGGAAGTCCACGCGTGGCTTGCAACGAGGCGCCAACCCCGTCACATGGGAGCAGCGATCAGCGCTGGCTACTTGGACACAAACGGAGATTTGTGCCGGAGTTTCATGGCGTGGCTGCGCGACCTCTTCGGCGATCCGCAGCCAACCGGCTAAGCCCCCCCCACTCCCCTCACACCAACCGCGCGCGGCGGCGCCGGCGGTCGGGCTGCGCGAAAGCGCGCTCCGCCTCGGCGACGCGCAGCGGACGGTTGTCCCACGGCGTCTCGCCCTCGCCCCGCATGCGCCGGTCCAAGTCGGCCATTGTGCCGTTGTTCTTCATCCCGTTGTGCCAGCCGCACAGCAACTGCAGGTTGGCGTCAGTGTCCGGCCCGTTCTTCGATGTGGGCACGATGTGATCCAAGGTGAAGTGCTTCTTGTGCAGGCGCTCCCCGTCGGCGTTGCACTTCCCGCCCTGCATTTCGTAGAGTTTGTCCTTGATGTCCGGCGACCGACGGCGCGGCCGCTGATCCAAGTCCGTTCGCCTCGGAATATCGCCGCCGATGAGGACGCGGTCGTCGTCGGGCCCCTCGTACTCCAGCGTGAGATGCCGAACCTCGCCCGTGTGCGTAATGTTCGCGCTTGCCTTGCCCTGTTCCTTGAGGCCGATGTCGCGCCGCTGCAGCCGTTGCAGCACGAGGTCGTAGGCGAGCGGGCTGACGTCTATTCCGATCCAGCGCCGCTTCTCCGGCAACTCCGCGTTCTTGAGGTTTGTCATCGTCTCGGCGGCGACGCACGCCGTCGCGCACCCGCAGAACGGGTCAAGCACGACGTCGCCCGGATTCGTGGACGCGCGAATGATGCGCTCCAGCAGCGCAAGCGGCTTCTGCGTCGGGTAGCCGGTGCGCTCTTTTGACCGCGTGGCAGTTCCGAAGCTCAATATGTCCGTCCACCAAGACAAGACAGGAGCGCCGTTGCCCTCGTTGAGGTAGAGGCGGCGTTCGGTTCCATCCGAACGCTTGGAGTGCTTGCGGTAGCGCCGACCGTCCGGGTCGACGTAGCGGTAAGCAGCCTTGACGTACTCCTCGTCGTAAGGGGTGTACTGCGGATGAAACGTGGATGCTTCGGATTTGCCGTAGAAGAGGATGGCGTCGTGCTTCGCAGGGAACTTCTGTTTGACCGGGGAATTGCTTGCCTTGTACGCCCAGACTACCTCGTTGCGGAAGTTCTCCGGGCCGAACACGGAATCCATCACGCCCTTGAGGTAGTGGCTGGCCGTCGGGTCGCAGTGGAGGTAGATGGAGCCGGCGGGCTTGAGCACGCGCCGCATCTCGATCAGGCGCACGGCCATAAAGGTCAGATAGCCCTGCATCGCCTCGCCGTGAATCTTCCCCGCCGCCCTGATGAGCAGATTGAGCGAGGCGTGGCTCTCCTCGATGGAATCGACCCACTCGTCTTTGGCGTCGTCCATCGTCCACTCGTCGCGGAACGCGCCCTGTATGGGGTTGCCGTACTGCTTGTTGCTGTTGAACGGCGGATCGAGGTAGATGAGGTCAACGCAGTCGCTGTTGATCCCGCGCAGCACGTCGAGGTTGTCGCCCGTGTAGATGGCGCTCGTGGGGACGTTCAGTTCGGGGAGTTGGAGTTGGGGCTCGCTCGTCATCGCGCCCGGCCCCGGCGAGCCGCGGCGGCCGGAGGCGGGAGGGTCGGAGCGCGGCGCGGGCGCGGCGAGCAACCGGCGCAAGCCGCAACGCGGCCTCGCCTAGCAGTCGCAAGCGCCCGTCCCGTAGCCATAAGCGCCAAGAACCCCCTGCAGCACGCGGCGGAGATGCTTGCTAAGGGCGCTCCGGGATCCACGAGTTGACCTACAGGGGGCGCGCGGCGTTTCAACCGCGCGCCGAATCCGGTCAACTCGACTCCGAGAAAGAGCCGCCGCCCCGCGAGGGGGCGTGATGTATGGATGCGCCGAAGCGCCCTTAGCGCCTATACTCTTATCCAAAGCGGCGGGGATAGTCAATAGGCGCTTGTCGCGGGAAGGGGGCGAAGCCCGCCGAACGCGGCGGGCGCAAGAGGTTGCAATGGGCGGCGCGGGGGCGCTACACTCTCCCTATGACGCTTATGGAGAAAGCCGTGGCGGAGCAGATCGCGGGCGGGTCGCCAGCGCCGGCCGATGGCGGGGCGCCGCCGCTCCACCTGCCGGACCTCTACATTGAGGGGTTCCGGGGGATTGACTTGCTCGAGATCCCTCGCCTGGGGCGCGTCACGCTCCTCGCGGGCAAGAACGGCATCGGGAAGACGACGGTGCTGGAGGCGGTGCACGCCTACGCATCGTCCGGTGACCCGACTGACTTGGCGGAGATATTGCTGGATCGTCACGAAAGGTCAGGAGACGTGACATCAGACAACCCGCCAACGCCGGACTGGAAATCTCTCTTCAACGGGCGGAATACGTCCCATATTGAAATAGGAGCACTCAACGCCTCACGCCTCACCATTGAGGACGAAATCCTGTCTAATGAGAAAATCCTGCGACACACGCCAGTTACCGAGATCATATCTAGTTTGCTATCCATGCCCTCGCATGCGCTGAGGATCACTCGCGGACCTGTCGCATATACTGCGCCGCTGGTGCCTATGCGTGGAGGAACTATCTATCCGTTGAAGTGGTATGATGACGACGAGAGCAAGCATCCATTCATACTCGATAGAATTGATAGTATTTTCGTATCCTCTGCTGTCGATCTGAGCGACGGACTCTACGGGTTGTGGGATAAAGTTATTGAAAACGGCGACGAACAACGTGTAGTCAAAGCAGTAAGGATAGTGGATGACCAAATAGAGGATGTCCATATAACAGGAAATACAAAGGCCGGCGGATCCAGGGCGATGGCCAAACTGACATCAGGTCGCGGACGTGTGCCGTTGTATAGCCGTGGAGAGGGCGCCGTTCGCGTATTTGAGATCGCGACATACCTAACCGAAAATTCGAACGGGTTCCTGCTCATAGACGAAGCGTCGAATCTTCTACACTACACCGTGCAGCGCGACTTTTGGCGCATGGTTTTGCAAACCGCGCAGGACAACAACGTGCAAGTGTTCGCTACGACGCACAGCGCGGATTGCATTCGCGGGTTCGCGGAGGCGGCGACAGAGAACAAGGATGTCGAGGGCGTCCTCTACCGCCTTTCGAGGAAGGGCGGCCCGCTGCGCGCCGTGGAGTACGACGAGCGCGAACTGGCTATTTTCGCCGAGCGCATGGCCGAGCAGCATTTGGAGTTGAGGTAAGCCGTGGCCGACTCCGAAAAGGCGCTGCTCGTGGAAGGCGTAACCGACAAGCACGTCGTGTTCAACATCTGCGCGGAGTCTTCGCCGCAGATTCCTAAATTCTCCGTATTCGATCAGGGCAACATTGACCGGCTGCTGGAGGCCGTCTACCTGGAGGCCACGAACGGAGAACGAACCGTTTTGGGCATAATGCTCGACGCGAACGACCACCCTGCGGGACGATGGCAAGCGGTAGGAGACAGGCTTCGCAAGGCGGGAATTGAACTGCCCTCATTCCCGCAGCCGGATGGCGTTGTTATCGACAGCGATCCTTCGACAGGACTGCCCCGCGTCGGCGTCTGGATGATGCCGGACAACGAATCGCTCGGCGAACTGGAGGATTTCCTCAAGGAGATGCTCCCTCCCAACGATGCGGTTTGGCCGCGCGCGCAGGCGTACATTAACGGCATCCCCATGCCGCATCGCAAATTCCAGGAAGGCAAAACGCTGCGGGCGCAAATACACGCCTGGCTCGCCGCGGGAGAGGATCCGCGTCCGCCGGGTCTGGCGATAGGAGCGCATGACCTCGAGGTAGGCGGCCCGCTTTGCGTTCGCTTCACGGATTGGCTGCGCCGACTCTTCGGCTAGGCGCCTCCCTAGCGCTGTCCCGCCGCGCCGCGCGACATTCGCGCGCCGCCGCTGGTCCCACGTCGTATGCGAAAGTAGCGTATAGTAAGCGGCGAACGGAACAGGAGGCGCGCGATGACGACCGAGCCGCCGCTGAAGATCGGCTTCCTCAGGCCCGGCGCGGGCAACACCCACTACGACGAGTTCGCGGCGATGATCCCGCCGGGCATTGACATGGATATGCGCGAACTCGGCGTCCTCCGCAGCGCCCTCACGGACTTCGCAGGCCGCGCCGACGCCATCGTCGAGCGCGCCGCCTCGCTGACCCGCGAGGCCGACTGGGACGGCGTGATCGTCCCCGGCGCGCCGGTCGAAGTCCAGAACCCGGGCCTGCGCGAGCGCCTCGCCGACGCGCTCGGCGTTCCGTTCACGACGGCGCTCGGAGCGGGCGAGCGCGCCCTCCGCGCCTTCGGCGCAACCCGCATCCTCCTGCTCACGCCGTTCGACGCGCATATGAACTCGCTCGTCGTCCCCCATCTGACGGCGCACGGGTTCGACGTCCAACTCGCCGACTTGGGCTTCGGCAGCGAGCAGGAAGCGGTCGACCTCGACGCGGGCATCGTGTTCGACCTTGCGCGGGGCGCGGTCGAGGCGGCGTCCGGCGTCCAAGCGCTCTACTTTCAGGGCGCCGTCCTCAATCCGCTGCCCGTGATAGACGATATGGAGCGCGAGTTCGGCCTGCCCGTGGTCGCCAGCAACCCCGCGATGCTCTGGGCCGTCGCGTCGGAACTCGGGCGAACGTTCAGCATCGCCGACAAAGGGCGGCTGACGCGCGAATGGCCCCCGCTGCCGTAATCGGGAGGGACGCGATGAGGCTCGGCGTGGCGCTTCCCCTCGACTTCGGCGGCGAGCCCGCAGGCGACGTCATCTCCGCCGGCGCCCGCGAGGCCGAGGCGCATGGCTTCGACAGCGTCTGGTTCTTCGACTCCATCGGACGCGGACGAATGACGCTTGACCCGCTCACGGCCGCCGCCGTCGCCGGAGCCGCGACCGAGCGCGTCGAAATCGGCATCGGCATTCTGCAAGTCCCGCTCCGCCATCCCGTCGAACTCGCGAACCGCGTCCTGACGACGCAACTCCTGTGCGAAGGGCGTCTCCTGCTCGGCGTCGGCGCAGGCTCCACCCCTACGGACTTCGCCGCCGTCGGCAAGGCGTTCGCCGACAGAATGACGCTGCTGCGGAACGGGCTGGACATTATGCGGCGGCTCTGGCGCGGCGAGACCGTGGACGGCGCGAACCTCGCGCCCGTAGACGCGGTTCGCGGAGGCCCGCCTATGCTGATCGGCAGTTGGGCCGGGCCGCGCTGGATCGCCGACGCCGCGAGCGAATTCGACGGCTGGGTGGCCTCCGCCTTCTTCTCCGGCTTCGACATGCTGAAGAGCGGCCTAGAGCGCTACCGCGCCGCCGGTGGGAAGCGCGCCGTCGCGACCAACATCTCGCTCGACCTCGCCGCGCCGACGGAGCCGCTCGCCGATTCGGAGAGCGCCTACCACCTCCGCTGCGCGCCGGATGCCGCCGCCGAACGCCTGCGCCGCCTCGCCGACGTCGGCTTCGACGACGCGGTGGTCGTGCATCGCGGCGCCCCCCCGCCCGACCTCGCTGCCGTCCGCGCCCTGCTGCCGTAACCGCCGCGACTGGGACAGAGAGGCGTTGCGCCGCGCCGCGTCCGCTTGTGTAGAATGCGCGCCATTCAACTCGGAGGAGCCCGATGCCGAACTGGAAACCCCTCGAACCCCCGCGCGTGGAGGTCAAAACCCTGTACTCCACGCCCTGGAGCCCCTACGAGTGGTACGTCGAGGTGGAGACGCTTGACGGAAAGGTCGGGTTGATCACGTCCGAAGCGAACTTCAACCCCAAGACGGCGTTCCTGAGAGTCCACCCGCTCGCGGCGGACGGCCCGAACGTCCTCGTGAGCCTGCCCGACCTCCCGTTCAACGCGGGGCAGAGGATCGGGGTCCCGCGGGCGTCTCTCGTCGAAGGGTCGCTGGTCGCATGATCCTTAGCGACCGCGAGATACGAATGGAGATAGACGCGGGCAATCTCGTCTTCGACCCTCCCGTAGGCGACGGCGACTTCTCCACGACCGCCGTAGACCTCCATTTGGGCAGTTCCGTAGGCGAGTTCAGGCCGCCCGATGACGCGATCAGGATGCAGGTGGACCTGAGCAGCCGAGAAGCGGGAAGGCTGATCGATCCCCGGCGTCAGCGCGACAGCCTCATCGACTGGAAAGATATGCCAAGCGACGGCCATTCGCTGTCTCCCGGACAGTTCGTCCTCGCTTTCACGCAGGAACGGGTGACTCTTCCGTCCCACCTCGCCGCCCGGGTCGAGGGCCGAAGCACCATCGCGCGGTTCGGCATATCCATCCACAGCGCGGCGCCGACAGTCCACGCAACGTTCTCCGGGTATCTCGTGTTGGAGATATCGAACCACGGGCCGATGACCTGCCTCTTGGTTCCCGGCATGAAAGTGTGCCAACTCATCATTGAGCGCGTATCCGTTCCTTCGCTGGAATCGCTCGAAAGCCAGTGGATGCGGCAAGGCCCGCCCGCGCTCTAACCGCCCCCAATGCATACCCTCTCGACCCTCGTCCGCAAGACCGCCCGCAGATTGGAGGCCGCAGGCGTCGGCGACGCCCGCCTCGAGGCCGACCTCATCTGGACGACCGCCTTGGGGATAGACCGCGCCGCGCTCTACGCCGCGTTCTCCGAAGCGCCGACTCCCGACGCGAAGCGCCGCGCCGACTCCCTCTGCGAACGCCGCCTCAACCGCGAGCCCCTCGCCTACCTGACGGGCGAGCGCGAGTTCTACGGCATTCCCATCGCCGTCGGCCCCGGCGTCCTCATCCCGCGGCCCGAGACGGAGTCCGTCGTCGAGCAGACCCTGCGCCTCGTGGAGGGCGCAGCCGCTCCCGCGCTCGCCGACGTTGGGTGCGGAAGCGGCGCTATCGCCGTCGCGCTCGCGGTCGCCCGCCCCGACGCCGTCGTCTACGCGCTGGACGTCGCGCCCCGCGCCCTGGAACTGACCGCCCGCAACGCCGCCGCGCAGGGCGTGAGCGACCGCGTCCGCGTCATCGAAAGCGACCTGCTCGCCGCGCTGCCCTGCGAAGTCAACGCCGTCGCCGCCAACCTTCCCTACGTCGCGTCCGCCGAGATTCCCCTGCTGGAGCCGGAAGTGTCGCGCTTCGAGCCCCGCGAAGCCCTGGACGGCGGCGAGGACGGCCTCGACCTCGTCCGTCGGCTGCTCGCCGAGGCAGGGGAGCGTCTGCGGCCAGGCGGCGCGCTCGTCCTCGAGATCGACCCGCGGCAGGCCGATGCCGCGCAGGCCGCCGCGCGCGATTGCTTCCCTGCGGCGCGCGTTCGCGTCGAGCGCGACCTCGCGGGCCGCGACCGCGTGTTGGTCGTCCGGACTTAGGCGCCTCGCCAACCCGCCCGCGCCTCCTGCTATACTTTGGCGAACCCCATCGCACAGGAGCGCGGATCGTCGGGATGAGCGTCGTCTTTGTTGCGGGCTCGCGTTCGGGCGCGGGCGCCACGGCCATCGCCTGCGGCCTCGCCGCGCTGCGCCGCGCCGCCGGGCGCAAAGCCGCCCTCGTCAAGCCGCTCTCCGCGCCCGGCGACGCCGACCCCTCGTTCTTCAGCGATCTCGGCGGCTCGCCGTCGACCGTGACCGTCAACGGGGCGCCGTCCGACGCGCAATTGGACGAGGCCGCGCGCATCGTCCGCGAGGCCGCCTCCGGCGCGGACGACGTCATCGTCGAGGGTCCGCCGCTTGGCGACCGCAACGGGGCGCTTGGCGAGCGTGACGGGGCGCTCGCGGACGCCGGAGCATCGGCGGCGCTTGCGCGGCGAATCGGCGCGCCGGTGGTCGCCGCGCTTCCCTATGAGCGAACGCTCGACGGAGGCGTCTGCGCCGCGTGGCGCGCGGCCTACGGCGAACTGCTCGCCGGGTGCGTCGTCAACAAGCGCATCCGCTACGCGGAGCATGACGCTTGCGCGAGGCTTGCGCCGGAACTGGCGCGGGAGGGCATGCCCGCGTTCGGCGTTCTGCCGGAGGAGCGCCTGCTGCTCGCGCCCACCGTCGGGCAGGCCGCCGGGCATCTGGACGGCGCGTACTTCGCAGGCTCGGACGGCGCCGACGCGCTCATCGAGCATTTCCTGATCGGCGGGCTCATCGCGGAGTGGGGCGGCAACTACTTCGGGCGGCTGCCCAATCAGGCCGTGCTCGCGCGCGGAGGCCGGATGGACATCCAGATGAGCGCGCTCAACTTCCCCCTCAACGCGCTCTTTCTCACCGGATGCGAGGCCCCGGCGCAGTACGTTCAGCAGCGCGCCGAGGAACTGGACGTTCCGCTCATCGCCGTGAAGCGCGGCACCCACGAAGCCGCCGCCGCGCTCGAAACGCTGAGCGCGAGCGTAACGTTCCGGCATCCCGCGAAAGCGGAGCGCGCCGGGGCGATGGCGCGGGAGCGGCTGGACGCCGCCGCCCTCGCAGCGGCGATTGGAGGCTAGGCGCGTGGCGATCGTCGCGGTGACGGCCGCCGCCGGCGGCAACCCCAAGCGCTACGTCGCGTCGCTGGAGTCGCGGGGCGCGACGGCCCGCGTGCTCACGCCGGAGCGCTTCGCGTCGCCGGAAGAGGCGATGGACGGCGCGTCCGGCCTGCTGCTGAGCGGGGGCGCGGACATTGACCCCGCGCGCTACGGGCAGGCGCCCGATGGCGCCCATCCGCCGCAGCCGGAGCGCGACGCGATGGAGTTCGCTCTGTTCGACTACGCGACGCGCCGGAATATGCCCACGCTCGGGATCTGCCGGGGCATGCAACTCGTCAACGTCGCGATGGGCGGCAGCCTCATTCAGGACGTTCCCGGCCATACGCTCCCCGATTTCGCGTCGGCGAGGCACGACGTCTACGTCGCGCCAGGCAGCCGCCTCGCCGCGATCATCGGCGCGGGCGCCGTCTATAAGGCGAACAGCAGCCACCATCAGGGGTTGCGCGAGGCGCAGCGCGCGCCGTCGCTCATGGCGTCGGCCTATCACCCGGAGGACGGCCTCGTCGAGGCGCTGGAGAGCCCGGGGCATCCGTGGCTCATCGCGGTGCAGTGCCACCCGGAGCGCGCGGACGAGGTTCCGCGCAGTTTCGGCAAACTCTTCGACTGGCTCGAGGGTTGGGCCGAGCGCTACGAGGCCGGGGAGATGCCGCAATGCTGAGGCGCCGCGGGCAAGTCGCCCCGCAGACGGACGCCTCGGGCGAATGCCGCCACCTCTACCTCAGGCGCAGGCCGCCCAACGCCCCCGCGAGCGCCGCCGACGCGACGTGCGTCCACTGCGGCATGGAGTTCCGCCTCGCGTGGCAATCGGACAGGGCGGGGCTCGTGCGCCCCACGACGCGCAATATGATCTACGCCGTTATCGGGCTCGCGTTCTTCGTCGTCACGCAGGTCTTCGGGGTCGCGCTAGGCGGATTCCCTATCTCGTCCATCTTCCTGGTGATCGCCGTGCTCTTCTTCACGCGGATGCTGCTGGGCGGATTCGGCCTCTACGCGCAGCACGGATTCGTCACCGGCAAACTCGGCCCCGTCTACCGCCGCCCGCGCCTCAACCCGCTCCCTCCCAAGCCCTACGTAACCGCCGTCGGCGCCGTGCCCTTCCCCGTAGACATCGAGACGCACCGCCGATTTCAGGAGGGCGACACGCTGCTCGTCGAGCACCTGCGCTGGTCGCGCCTGCTCGTGGCGGTCTACAAGGGCGAGCGCAAGGAATAGGCGCGCTACATCTCGACCCGGTGGGCGCGGGGGTTTTGGGGGCCGCGGCGCGGGCTGCGGTTGCGGTTGTTGCGCCCGTAGTGGCGCGTCGGAGGCTCGTCGGGCGCCTGCGGCCACGGAGTAGGGGAGCCGCGCAACGCCTCGAGCAGTTTCGCCTCGTCCGGCTCGATGCCGCCCGCCTCCTCTTTGAGCCTGAGGAGCGCGAGGGTGAGCGCCTTGTTCTCCTCGGTGAGATTTGCGAAGTAGACCTGATACGCCATTCCGCCTGCCTTGGCGGGTCCGCGCCCGCCGCGTCGTGAGATTTCGCCTAGCCTGTTGCGTTCGCCCCGCCGCGTCGCGAGGTTGCCTAGCCTGTTTGCGTCGCCCCGCCGGAGCGTTGGCCGCCTAGCCTAGCCCCGGGTGACGTCGGAGGTACTGCGGGTCGTCCGGCGCCGGAGCGTCCGTCGAGATCCTTTGGTCGGCGGCTTCGATCAGCCGCAGGAACTCATCGGCATCCGGCAGCCGCTTTTCGATCTCCTGCAGAGAGAACGAATCCCGGTAGAAGTTCCGGTGCACCCCCTCCATGCGGCTGAACAGGCGGGGGATGTCCTTGTTGTTCGTCAGGTCTCCCAAATACTCAGCGATGACCCGGCCGTCCGAGTGCATGGTGTACGGCCAGCCGCGCCGGTCCGCCACGACTTTCAGTCCGTGCGACGCCGCGCCCCAGATCTTCTCCGACGCCTGCAGCCGGTCGCCGTCGCGGAGCATTCGCCGCGCGTGGCCAAGCAGACGGTCGCGGTGGACCGCGTGACTCTCAATGGGCGTTTCGGAAATCACCATAGCCGCGTCCCCCAACGGATGCTATTGTACCACGCCGTCCGCGCGCCGCAGGAGGCAACTCGGAGCGCAATTCCCGCCCGCCGGAGCGTTGGCCGCCTAGCCTTGCCCCGGGTGGCGGCGAATGTACTGCGGGTCGTCCGGCGCCGGAGCGTCCGGCGCGCCTCTAACCCCGCCAAGAAACGTGGCCATGCAGGTCGTCCGGGCGCGGACGGCTCTTGAACGCCGCGTACTCCTCCCTCGATGCGCCGATGGTCGTGTCCCCGCCGTGCCCGGGCAGCACGAGCGACCCGTCCGGCAGCGTCAGCAGGCGCTCCTCGATGCTGCCGACGATTTCCCGCAGGTCGTCCGGCGTATTCGTTCGGCCGGGGCCGCCGGGAAAGAGCGTGTCGCCCGAAATGAGCGCGCCGTCAATATAGAGGCACAGCGCGCCCGGCGTATGCCCGGGCGTATGGAGCGCGCGGATGCGCGCCGCCCCAACCCGCAGTTCGTCGTTGTGCGCGAGCAGCCAATCCGGCTTGCCGGGCAGCCTCCCCGCGTCGCTCTCGTGAACGGCGACCGGAAGGCCGGTCAGCCGCTTCAGATCGGCGTACCCCGCGACGTGGTCGGGATGCGTGTGCGTCACGACGACGCCTTTCACGTCGAACCCCTCCGCCTCGGCGATCAGCCGCTCGACGTCGGCGGGCGCGTCCACGATGTACGCCTCTTGCGTAACGGGGTCGGCGATGACGTAGCCGTTGTTGTCGTAGGGGCCCATACCGGCCGTCTTGAAAACGAGATGCGCGCCGTCGTAGACGAGAGCCATCGGCTGCTCCTTCGCAAGAAAGTTCGGGCGGGGCCAATGATAGCAACGCGCCGCGCCCGCCGGCGGCGCCCTCGCATAACCTGCCGCCCTAGACCGCATAAGCGGGAACCTAACCGGAACCGCAAGCCTGCGCCGGTTCCTGGATTCCCGCCTACGCGGGAATGACGGCAAGGAGCGCGGGCCCATCCCCCGCCCTGCCCGCCTACGCGCGAACCCATCGCGGCGCGCAAGCGCCATCCCCGCCCTCTCCTTCTGGGAGAGGGCAGCCGCGTAGCGGCGGGTGAGGGTCGGCAGCCGCGTAGCGGCGGGCGCGGGTTCGCCGCCCGGAACCACCCTCACCCTAGCCCTCTCCCTAGCAGGGAGAGGGAATTTCTACCGTCATTCCCGCGTAGGCGGGAACCTACCCCCCAATGACCGTCATTCCCGCGTAGGCGGGAATCCACCCGCCGCGCAAGCGCCCTGACGGGGCGTAACGCGCCCCGTCCCCATCACCCCCCCGGCGCCACGCCCTGCCCGCGTAATCGGGAACCTACCCCCATGACCGCCCTGCCCCGCCTACGCGCGAACCCATCGCGGCGCGCAAGCGCCATCCCCGCCCTCTCCTTCTGGGAGAGGGCAGCCGCGTAGCGGCGGGTGAGGGTCGGCAGCCGCGTAGCGGCGGGCGCGGGTTCGCCGCCCGGAACCACCCTCACCTTAGCCCTCTCCCAGAGGAGACCTTTGCATAACTTCCGGCGGCCTGTAGGTTCCCGCTTTCGCGGGAATGACGTGGCGCTTACGTAGGAGAGGAGCGGCGCTCCGCGCCGCCTGGATTCCCGCCTACGCGGGAATGACGGTAGGTTATGCAAAGGTCTCCAGAGGGAGAGGGAACTAATTACCCCCGCCCTACCCGCCTACGCGCGAACCCATCGCGGCGCGCAAGCGCCATCTCGCCCTCTCCCTCTGGGAGAGGGCAGCCGCGTAGCGGCGGGTGAGGGTTGGCAGCCGCATAGCGGCGGGCGCGGGTTCGCCGCCCGGAACCACCCTCACCCTAGCCCTCTCCCAGAGGAGACCTTTTGCATAACCTCCCGCCCTGCCCCCCTACGCGTGAACCCATCGCGGCGCGCAAGCGCCATCCCCACCCTCTCCCTCTGGGAGAGGGCAGCCGCGTAGCGGCGGGTGAGGGTTGCCAGCCGCATAGCGGCGAAGCCCCGCCCTCTCCCTCTGGGAGAGGGCAGCCGCGTAGCGGCGCGCGCGGGTTGGCCCCCCCCCCCCCGCGACACCGCCCCCTTGCGCGGGCGCCCGCCGTTTGCGGTAGAGTATCCCCCACCACCACGCCCGCTTAGGAGCGCAGCCCGATGCCCTACCTCGAATTCAAGGGGAAATACAGCGTCTACTCCCACCACCTCGCCGTCCCCCCGCACCCCCTCGTCCCCGACCCCGAACGCTCCGTCGGGCCAATGAACCCCGACGACAACCTCATCGTCCACGGCGACAACCTCGTCGCCCTCAAAGCCCTCCTCCCACGCTACGCCGAGCGCGTCAAGTGCGTCTACATCGACCCCCCCTACAACACCGGCAACGAAAAGTGGGCATACAACGACAACGTCAACAGCCCCCAAATCCAAACGTGGCTCAAGGTCGTCGTCGACCGCGAAGACCTGGAGCGCCACGACAAGTGGCTCTGCATGATGTGGCCACGACTCCACGCCATCCGCGACCTCCTCGCAGACGACGGCGTCATCTTCGTCTCCATCGACGACAACGAAATCGCCCACCTCCGCATGCTCATGGACGAGATCTTCGGCGAGGAGAACTTCGTGGCGAACATCGTTTGGAATCACCGCAAGTCCAGCCAGAACGACATTGACTTCTCGCTCTCGCATAACTACATCGTTTGCTACGCGCGCATGCGGTCGTCGTTCTTGTTCAACCCGACGGCGGTCGAGGAAGGCAAGTTTTCGAACCCGGATAATGACCCCAGAGGTCCTTGGGTGGCCGACCCGATGGACGCTCCCCACGTGAGAGAAAACCTGACCTATGAAATTGTGAATCCCCGCACCGGCGCAACACACTGGCCTCCTGCGGGCAGGCACTGGCGATTCTCCAAAGACCGGTTTGAAGCCGCGCTGTCCGACAACCGGATCATCTTTGGTTCATCGGGGCACGCGCGCCCGCAATACAAACGCTTCCTGAGCGAGGCGCGTGACAAGGGCACGAATATCTTCACGATATGGAGCGACGTCGGCACCGCGACAGACGGAACTAAGGAACTGCAGAGCCTGTTCCAGCCGGGTCAGACATTCCAAACTCCTAAGCCCACAGACCTCATTAAGAGGATCGTGCAGATTAGCGTCGGCCCCGACGACCTCGTCCTCGATTCGTTCGCGGGGAGCGGGACGACGGCGCACGCCGTTCTCGCGCTCAACAAGGAGGACGGAGGCAATAGGCGGTTCATTCTCGTGGAGTGCGAGGACTACGCGGACGCGACGACGGCGGAGCGCGTCCGGCGGGTGATGCGCGGCGTTCCGAACGCGCGGGACGCGGATCTGCGCGAAGGGCTGGGCGGGTCGTTCACGTATATGGAGTTGGGCGAGGCGATTGGGCTGGAGGAGATGGTCCACGGCGAGGCGCTGCCGTCCTACGAGGCGCTCGCGGAATATCTGCTGCACGCGGCGTCGGGCTCGGCGGCGCCCGGCCCGATGTCGCCGCTGGACGACCTCGGCCTGTTCCATCAGACGGAGAAGGTCAACTACTACTTGCTTTGGAAGCCGGACGTGGGGTGGCTGCGGAGCGCGGAGGCCGTGCTGAACGGGCAGCGGGCGGATCGGGTCGGCGCGAGATGCCGCGCCGAGGGGCGGAAGGCGGTGGTGTTCGCGGCGGCGAAGTACATCAGCCAGCGCGACTTGAGCGACCTCGGCATCATCTTCTGTCAGATACCCTACGAATTGCCGGTTCAGGGATAGGAGCGGAGCGCGCAATGGAACTGAGGGAGTACCAGGCCGCCGCGCTGGAGTCGTTCGTCCGCTGGCGCGTCGAGCTTGACGCGGCGCGGGCGGATTTGGCGGAGCGCGAAACGGCGCTGCGGAGCGCGGGGCTGGATCCGAGCCCTGGCGATTTGGACTTCCCGCAAAAGGCGTGGCTGGCGCTGGCGCGGGCGGGCGGCGTCGCCGACGCCGTAAGCGGGTACGTGGGACGGACGGACGAGGCGGGGCGCCCGATCCCGCACGTTTGCTTCAAGGTGCCGACGGGCGGCGGCAAGACGCTGCTCGCGGCGGCGGCGCTGGAGCGCCTCAACCGCCCCCGCGGCCTCGTCCTGTGGATAACGCCGACGAAGGCGATCTACGCCCAAACGAAAGCCGCGCTGCGCGACCGCGCGCATCCCTACCGCCAAATGCTGGAGCGCGCCAGCGGCGGGCGCGTTAAACTGATGGAGAAGGACAACCCGCTCCACCGGCAGGACGTCGTTGACCGCCTCTGCGTGATGCTCCTGTCGCTGCCGGCGGCGAACCGCCAGCGGAGCCGCGACTTCCTGCGAATGTTCCGCGATTCCGGGCGCTACCCCACGCTGTTCCCCAACGGCGACGACCCGCTCGCCGCCGGCCGGCTGCTCGCGGAATTCCCCGACTTGGAGCGCGTCTCCGAAGGCGGCCCCGTCATCCAAAGCCTCTTCAACGTCTTCAAGATGCTCCGCCCCGTCGTGATTCTGGACGAGGCGCACAAGGCTTACGGGAAGCCGGACGCGGCGCGCGAGTTCGTCCGCGTCGTCAATCGCCTCGACCCCAGCCTCGTCATTGAGTTGTCCGCCACGCCCCAGCGAGGGATCAGCAATCTGCTCGTGGACATCGGCGGCGAGGCGCTGAAGAAAGAGGAGATGATCAAACTGCCCATTCGCGTGGAGTCGTGGCCGAACGCCGAATGGAAGACGACGCTCGCCGACGCGCGCGACCAGTTGGAGCGCCTGACCGCCGAGGCGCAGGCGCTGCAGGCGAGCGAAGGCCGCTACGTCCGCCCCATCGCCGTCGTCCGCGTCGAGCGCACGGGGAGGGATCAGCGCGACGGGGAGCGCGTCCACGCGGAGGACGTCCGCGACTACCTGACGCGCAATCTGGGCGTTTCCCCCGACGCCGTGAAGGTGAAATCGTCGGAGTTGAACGAGTTGGCGGGCGTTGACCTCCTGTTCGAAGCCTGCCCGGTGCAGTGGATCATCACGAAAGCCGCCCTGATGGAAGGCTGGGATTGCCCGTTCGCCTATCTCCTCGTGATGCTGGACAACACGCGGTCGGAGCGCGCGCTCACGCAGTTGACGGGCCGGGTGATGCGGATGCCGCACGCGCGCCGGACGGGGCGCATGGCGCTCGACCAGTCCTACGTCTACTGCTGGAAGACGGACGTGAGCGCGGCGGTCGCGCAGGTCAAGCGCGGGCTGGAGCAGGAGGGGCTGACGGGGCTCGGCGAGGAGGTGCTCGGCGGCTCCGTCGAATACCGCAACACGCTCTTCGAGCGCAGGCCGCAGTTCCGCGGCAAGGACATCTTCCTGCCGCTCGTGCGCCACAAAGACGGCGACGGCTGGCGCGAGTTCGACTACCAGCGCCATATGCTCCCCGCCATAGATTGGGACGACATCCACGCGCCCGACCCGCAAAGTTCCCTCCCCGACCGCATCCGCCGCCAATCCGCGACCGTCGACGTCGGCGTCGAGCCGCCGATCTTCCACGGGGAGACGGAGTTGGTCGTTGACAAGACGATCAGCCTCGCGTGGTTCGCCCGGCGCCTCGCCGACATTGTGCCCAATCCGTGGCAAGCCGCCCGCATCGCGCAAGAACTCCTCCAAAGCCTCCGCGACGCCGGCGACTCGGACGACCATATCTACGACCGCCGCTCCTCCCTGGCGTTCGCGTTGCAGGAGCACGTCAAGAATAAGGTCGACGAGCAGGCGCGGGAGGCGTTCAAGGACAAACTCCTCCGCGGCGACCTCCGCTTCGACCTGGAAGTCGGCGAATTGCGGTACAAGATGGCGGACAGTTTCGAACTGCCCGTTCCGGTCAACGCGGGATTGCTCGCCCGCAACGACGGGCGCGCCGCGCAAGTCAGCCTGTTCGAGCCCGTCTACGATCACGGGCTCAACGACCTCGAGCGGAGGTTCGCGCGCTACCTCGACGAGCAGGCGGCGCTGCAGTGGTGGCATCGCGTCGCGTCGCGGCAGCGCGGCGACTACTACCTGCGCGGCTGGCGCCAAGACCGCATCTGGCCCGACTTCATCGCGCTCGCCGGCTCCGCCGGCGGACACGTCCTCGTGCTCGAGACGAAAGGCGAGCACCTCAGCGGACGGGGAACCGAAGACCTCAGCGACACCGACTACAAGAAGCGCGTGTTCGCAGCCCTGCAAGGCGCCTTCAACGACTGGGGCCAAATGCAAGTCCGCGACGGCCCCATGAAGGGCACGTTCACGCTCGTCTTCGACGGAAAGTTCGAGGCAGCGCTCGCCGACGCGGACGGGTAGGGGGGGCGCCCCTCATCCCCGGCCCTTCTCCCAGAGGGAGAAGGGAGTATCGGCGCTGTCGCGCCGGGCGCGCGCGGTCGCCCCGCCGCCGCAGGCGGGAACCTACTCCTGCCGCCTTCCCCGCGCAGACGAGAACCCGCCCGGCGCGCAAGCGCCGCCCCGCCCTCTCCTTCTGGGAGAGGGCAGCCGCGAAGCGGCGGGTGAGGGTTGCCCCACGAGCGGCGCGCGAGGGTTGCCCCACGCAGCGGCGCGCGGGGTTGCCCCGCCGCCGCAGGCGGGAAACCTACTCCCGCCGCCCTCCCCGCGCAGACGAGAACCCGCCCGGCGCGCAAGCGCCGCCCCGCCCTCTCCTTCTGGGAGAGGCCGCCGCGTAGCGGCGCGCGCGGGTTGCGCCGCGCGGGTTAAGCCCCCCGCCCTCCCGCTCGTGTAGAATACGCCGCGCGCATCCGCGCCCGGAGCCCGTATGACCGCCACCCGCCGAAAGAAGCCCGCCGCCGCCCCCAAACAGCGCCCCGCCACCCTCGACGCCCTCCGCAAGAGCGGCTACGCCCCAACCTCCGTCCGCGGCGAACTCCGCCGCAACCTCATCGCCCGCCTCCGCAACGGAACGCCCGTCTTCCCCGGCATCGTCGGCTACGAGGACACCGTCATCCCGCAAGTGCAAAACGCCATCCTGGCGGGGCAGGACATCATCCTGCTCGGCGAGCGCGGGCAGGCCAAGTCCCGAATGATCCGCGCGCTCGTCGGACTCCTCGACGAGGAGATTCCCATCGTGGCCGGCAGCGAGGTGAACGACGACCCGTTCGCCCCCATATCGCGCTACGCCGTCGAGCGCGTCGCCGAGGAGGGCGGCGCCACGCCCATCGAATGGGTCGGGCGCGACAAGCGCTACGGGGAGAAACTCGCCACGCCCGACATCTCCATCGCCGACCTCGTGGGCGACGTCGATCCCATCCGCATCGCCGAGGGGCGCTACCTCTCCGACGAACTCGCCATTCACTACGGCCTCATCCCCCGCGCCAACCGCGGCGTCTTCTGCATCAACGAACTCCCCGACCTCGCGGAGCGCATCCAAGTCGGCCTCTTCAACCTGATGGAGGAGCGCGACGTTCAGATCAAGGGCTACCGCGTGCGCCTGCAACTCGACGTGCTCGTCGTGGCGAGCGCCAACCCGGAGGACTACACGAACCGCGGGCGCATCATCACGCCCCTGAAAGACCGCTACGGCGCCCAGATCCGCACGCACTACCCCCGCGACTCCGCCCAGGAGATCGCGATTATGGACGCGGAGCGCAGCGCGCTTCCCGGCGCGGACGAAGAACCGCCCGCCGCCGTCCCCGCCTACGTCAAGCAGTTGCTCGCCGAATTCACCGCGCTCGCCCGCAAGCACCCGGAGATCAATCAGCGCTCCGGCGTCAGCGTCCGCGTCTCCATCGCCAACTACGAAACGGTGACGGCGAACGCGCTGCGCCGCGCCATCGCGCAGGGCGAGGCCGTCGCCGTCCCGCGCGTCACCGACTTCGCGTTCATCATCGCGTCCACCCTCGGCAAGGTCGAATTGGAGACGATGGAGGAGGGGCGCGAGACGAAGATCGTGGACGAACTGATCAAGCGCGCCATCCTCAACGTGTTCGACCGCCATTTCGAGCCCCGCGACCTCGACGCGCTCGTCGAGGCGTTCGAGACGGGGCGGACGTTCGACACGGGCGCCGATCTGCCCGCGCAGGCGTACACGGACGCGATGGCGGAATTGGACGGCTTCGCCTCCGCGCTGAGTAAACTGGGCGCCTACGGCAGCGGCCCGGAGGCGGCCTCCGGCGCGGAGTTCATCTTGGAGGGGCTGCACCTCAACCGCCGCCTCAACCGCGACGAACTGGCCGGCGGCCACCGCTACCGCATCTAGCGGGGCGCTCCGAACGCCGTGGCGGATTCCCCGCTTTACCCTCACCCTACCCCTCTCCCAGAGGGAGAGGGAACCAAACCACGCCCGTGCCCTGCCCTTGTAGGCGGGAAATCCATGCGGCGCGGAGCGCCGCTCCTCTCCTACGTAAGCGCCTCGTCATTCCCGCGAAAGCGGGAACCTACTGGAGCAGAGAAGTTATGCAAAGGTCTCCGGGGGAGAGGGAACCGAACTGCGCCCTCGCCCTGCCTTTGTAGGCGGGAACCCAGTCGGCGCGCAAGCGCCATCCCCGCCCTCTCCTTCTGGGAGAGGGCAGCCGCGTAGCGGCGGGCGCGGGTTAGGCCTTAACGATGAGCGCGGGCGAAGAGCAAGCGAAAGCAATTGGCGCGCAGATCCTGCGCTTCCGGAGCGTCGCGTCCACGATGGACGAGGCATGGCGCCTCGCCGACGCAGGAGCGGCGCCCGGCGTTATGGTCGTCGCCGGCGAGCAGACGGCGGGCCGCGGACGCTTCGCGCGGCGTTGGGAGTCGGGCGAAGGCGACTGCCTGATGACGTCCGTTCTGTTGCATCCGACGCCGAGCGCCGCGCCTCTGCTGAGCATCGCCGGCGCGCTCGCCGCAGCGGACGCGGCGGAGCGTGCGGCGGGCGTCGTCTGCGCGTTCAAGTGGCCGAACGACATCATGGTCGGCGGGCGGAAGTTGTGCGGCGTTCTCGTGGAGACGCGGGCGGACGTGAACGGCAACGTCGCGTCCGCGCTCGGCGTCGGACTAAACGTGAATCTGCGTCCGGAGGACCATCCGCCTATCGCGGAGACTGCGACGAGCCTCGCGGCGGAGGTCGGGCGGGAGTTTGCATTGGGGGCGGTCGAACGCGCCCTCATCGCCGCGCTCCGCGAGCGCTACGCCCAATGCGTTGATGATCCGGAGGGGCTCGTCGCCGACTGGTCGGCGCGGCTCTCCACGCTCGGACAGGAGGTGAGCGTCCGCCTCAGGGAAGGCGCACTGCGCGGCGTAGCCGAAAGCGTGGACGCCTCCGGGCGCCTCATCCTCCGCCTCGCTTCCGGCGAGCGGAAAACGCTGGCCGAAGGCGAAGTCGCCGTCATTCCCCAATGATGGCCGGCGGTCCGCCGCCGCTGCGGAGAAAGAACGACGGACTGCGCGCAGACTTCCGCAAGTCAATGCCGGCAAGCGTATAATTAGGTTTATGGACATTCTCGTCCGCCTGTACGCCTCTTACCGCGAGACGGCGGGGATCGACCGCCTGCGTATGTCGCTTGCGGACGGCTCGACGGTCGCCGACGCCATCAAGACGTTGCTTGACGCCGCGCCGTCGCTGCCGCGCGATTTCCGTCCGCACCTCATCGCCGTCAACGAGGAGTTCGCCAATCCCGCCTATCCGCTGAGCGACGGCGACGACGTTGCGCTGTACCCACCCGTAAGCGGCGGCGCGTCCGCGCTCGTTGGGACGACGCCGCTGGACGCGCGGGAGGCGGCCGACGCCGTCCGCAGGTCGTTCAACGGCGCGGTCGTCACATTCGAGGGGACGACGCGCGACAACACGGGCGGGCGCCCCGTGCTGCGCTTGGAGTACGAGGCGGACGAGCGGATGGCGGAGAAGGCGATTGGCCAAATTCTCGTCGAGACGATGGCGCGGTTCGGCGTTCCGGCGATAGCCGCGCGCCACCGCGTGGGGCGGCTTGAGATCGGGGACGTAAGCCTCGTCGTGGCGGCGGGCGCGCCGCACCGGGCGGAAGCGTTCCTCGCGGGGCTCTACGTCGTTGACCGCATCAAGCACGTCGTTCCCATCTGGAAAAAGGAGCATTTCGCGGACGGCGAGGTGTGGGTGGGGGCGGCGTGCGACCCGGAGACGCACGCGCTGCATCTCTCGGAGGCGCCTTACGCCGGCTTCCTCGCCGAGCGCGAGGGAGCGCCTGCTCTCGCCTAGCAAGGCGCTGCAACCGCGAGGCGCGTCCGCGCAAGCGGTTGAAATTGAGGAATTCGGCGTAGCGGCTAGGGATTCCCGAAAGAAAGCGTCGCTTCCCAAACCTCGCCTTCGCCACGTATGAATTGCCCCGTTCGCAGGCTTGCGATGGGATAATCCGGCAGCGGCGCCTGCGCGACGCACATGCCGTCGAAAACGATTCCATTCAGGAGGAATTCGAACCCCCAGTTATCGAAGCCGTACTGCTTGCGCTCAGTTGGCAAGTCGCTTTCGCGCTCCGGCGTGATATGGATGAAGAAGGGGTTCTCCACGTCGGAGGGAGCGCACGGCTCCCGTGCGTATGTGAGCAATGGCTCGCTCTCGCTGAGGTAGACGTTAAACGCGGCGGCGCGTACGTCGGGCTCCGCGGACGCGGCGGAGGCGTAGGCGGCTCGGTAGACGGCGGGGTCTTGGTAAGGGAACGCCGCTTCCCAGCGCGGGTTGCCGTCCACAGTTCGCGTCTGGCCCGTTCGGATTGCTGCGACGTCGTAATCGGGCAGAGGGACTTTCGCCACGCACTTGCCGTCGAACGCGGAACCGTAGTCGTAAAAGAGGAATGGGGTGTTGGCGCGCCCGAATTCACGTTCTTTCCCAGCCAAAACATCTGTGCTTTGAGGGAAAATAAGCAGAAAAAACTCATCCCTCAAGACGGCTCTGGAACAAGGCTCCTTAATGTAAATCAGCGCATGTTCAGAGCGATTCAAGTAGATGTCATATTCTGATTGCGCTATCGGTTCGCTGGATACGGCGGCGGCATGGATTGCTGCGTAAGGATTTTCTCCGGGCTCCCGCTCCATGACCGCCCACAGGGTGCTGTTGTAGACGGTCGCCGTGTAAAACGCTTCTTCGCTCATGGTCGCCGAACCTCGTTCAATAGAGAATTCCGCAGTCGCTTCATTAGTGAAGATCAACCTATTTCTATCGGCTTCGGGGAGAATAAGACGGGATGCGGCTCCGCCGCGGTCGTACACAACTGATACATGCGACGTAGACCGCAGGTCCAACAGGCTTTGGACCGCAACGTCAACTCCCCTCCAGGAGTTTGTGCGGTACTGCGCTGTGATGGGTTCATTACCAGTCCTATCCACGAAGAAATTAAAATAGAAACTATGGAACGGGTAGAGGACGGCGACAGTGGCGAGCGTCGACACTAAGCCGGTTCCAGCCGCCCCGTAGGTCAATGCTCGAAGACGCCTCCGCGGCATGCGCTCCAGCAGCCAATGCAACCCTAAAACTCCCAGCAACGAGAACGGCGCCCACATGAAATACATATGCCTCCAGCCGCCATAGGCGGTGGGGGTTAAAAGAGCAACTGCAACGAACGGAATTACGGAAATAGCGATTACCAGCATCCAAAGCCACAGTTCCGCGTCTTGAGAAATCTGTGTTTTGAGCGCCGCTACTCGGCGGAAACCCGCGACTCCTCCGAAGAATCCTAGTAGAAGAGCAAACGGATGAGTCGTGATTAAGAACCAGACAGGTATGTATTCAGCAGGAGCGCTCTGAGAGGAAATCACTTCGCCTTGGAACAATTCTTGCGCATCCTTGGGAAACTGAGACATCGTTGTCCACCAATCAATAACTCGTGGCGCAGGGTCGGGCCAAAGATACGGGAGGGTCACGTAAGTCATTAGCCCTGAAGACAAAGCGAACACGACTCCGCTGAGAAAGATGCGCTCCTTTCGTGCATTACCATAGGCAAGCAGCAACCGGACCGCCTGGACTGCAAGTATTGCACTAACAAAGACAACGCCCATTATCCTGATATTCAAGAGAATCCCAGCGCACGTTCCCAGCAGCGCATATCCCCAAAGCGAGTCTTTCAAAAAGACTCGATATGTTAGGGACAGCGAAATCATAAACATACTCAGAAATGGTATATCAAAAGGACTCCCAAACGAGCCTTCATAAAGTCGGGGATGCAACAGAAAAAGCAACATTGCGAATAGCGCAAGCAGTTTATTATTGAAAAGCCTTATCGCTAGCAAGTATGCAGAGAGCCCTCCAGCCAGAAAAAGAAAGTGAAATAGGAGATTGCGACTGCTGAAAATATGGCGGCTCTCTTCGATATTGAGCGCGCGCTCGATAAGGATAAGCGGAGCCAAGATAGCGGATCCGTAGAACTTGAGTTCAGGAGAGAGTCCGTCGGTAAAAAATTCGTCATCGCCGAGAACGTGCTCGATGTTTGCGGTCCCCATTAACCGCGCGAGTTCCGCATCCGGATTTGTGCCATCGTCGGCGAAAGCGATCCCCGCCAGCATAAACACGCCGAGCGCAACGAGCGCAAAGCGATGCCGCAGCAAGGCGGCGACAGCCGCCTGCAGCGACGGCGACAGCGCGGCCAAGACGCTCATCGTTCGCATCGCGGCGCGGCGCCCGTCACGCCGCGCCGTATTCCGGCGCCATCGGAACCTGATGCGTCAGCCGGACATCCTTGCCTGAGCGCGACGACTCCATAATGGCGGTGATCAGTTCCAGCGTTGCCATCCCCCACAGGCCATCGTGGTAGACGGGCGCGCCGTTGCGGACGGCGTTATGCAACTCCAGCAGATCTTCCTTGCCCGCGTGGTAGCGCGGATTGGCGAACGGCCGGTCTTCGACGCCGCCGTCCTTGTAGACATGCAGCCCGTAGCGCGACTGCCGGAGGTCGCCCCGCTCGCAGGTTGCGATGAGAATGCCCAGGTTGGTCGGACGCCACGGCGGAGGCTCTTTCGGCTGCTCGCGCCAAAAGCGCCGCTCGTGATCGGAGCCGATCCGGAGCGCGTCCTTCGCCTCGAACTCGTCGCGCGTTCCGGCCTTGAGGTCGGCGCGAATCCGGACGCGGTCGTCGTGCGTGTAGCCTTCGATGAGGCCGCGCCCCTGCTCGTCGCTCCACGGCGTGAGGTCGGCGGTCATTGAGTAGCCGTAGCCGTTGTTCGTGACGGTCGCCGTCGCGCCGCTCTCGAAATCCATAAAGGCGGAGTAGTAGCCGACGGCGTTGCGCTCCGGCCACCACTTGCCGGTGGCGCCGCGAATCGTCCGAACCATGCCGCCGCCGAGCAGCCGCAGGCTGTCGAGTTGGTGCGGCCCCTGGCGGTAGAGCACGCCTCCGCCGAGGCTCTCGTCCAACTCCTCCGGCTGCCGCGCCTGCAGCATCCAATCCGTGAACGCCCAGTTGTTGAGCGCCTTGAGCGCGCCCAACTCGCCGGATGCGATGATGCGGCGCATCTCCATCACCGGCGGGCTGAAGCCGAGCGTGTGGCCGCAGAGCAGTTTCACGCCGTTGCGCGCCGCCGCCTCGACCATCGCCTCCGCCTCCCGCATATTCAGCGCCATCGGCTTCTCGGAGACGGCGTGCTTCCCCGCGTTCGCGGCGAGGACAACGTGCGGACTGTGGAAGTTGTTCGGCGTGGCGACCCAGACGGCCTCGACGTCGGGATCGGCGCAGAGCGCTTCGGCGCTGTCGTAGACGCGGGCGTCGGGGTGGCGCTCCTGAAACGCGGCGCGGACGCGCGGGTTCACGTCGGCGGCGGCCATCAACTCGATCTCGTCGAGCGACTCCATGCTAGGCATAATCTGCGTCGCGCCGACGCCCACGCCGATGACGCCCATCTTGATGGGATTCGCAGCCGCCATCGCTACGCCGCCCCCTCTTTCGCGGGCGCGGGAAGAGGCGAGTCCGCCAATTCCCAACCCTCAGCGGCGAAGCCTTCCGTCAACTGCCCAAAGGGGCGGCGTCCGCTCATTCGATTAGCCCTTCCTTTCGCAGCCCGTCAAATGCTCATTATACAGGGCGTCCGCTATGGGGACGTCGGCGTAGAGGAAATGTCGTTCCCTTCTAGAGAGCGTCCGACAATGCGCGGGGATAGGAATTCGGCAGGCGGCGCAACCTTGCGCGGCAACCGCCCTGTCCGCGTAGGCGGGCGCGCCGCGCCAATCCCGGCCCCTCTCCTCCCAGAGGGAGAGGGGCTCCCGAACCCTCACCCGCCGCTTTCGCGGCGTCCTCTCCCAGAGGGAGAGGGGCTGCCCGAACCCGCGCGCGCCGCTCCGCGGCGTCCTCTCCCAGAGGAGACCTTTGCATAACCTACCGCCCTGACCGCGTAGGCGGGAATCCAGGCGGCGCGGCGCGCCGCTCCTCTCCTACGTAAGCGGCCCCGTCATTCCCGCGAAAGCGGGAACCTACTGGGGCAGAGAAGTTATGCAAATGTCTCCAGAGGGAGAGGGGCTCCCGAACCCTCACCCGCCGCTTCGCGGCGTCCTCTCCCAGAGGGAGAGGGGCTCCCGAACCCTCCCGCCCCCCTCTCCCTCTGGGAGAGGGGCCGGGGGTGAGGGTTCGCTAGGCGCGCGGCCTCCTCATTATGAAGGCGACGGCGCCTACTATGACTACGCTGCCGACCACGAAGCCGATGATGAGCGAGAGGATCGCGTTGGGGCCGCCGCCGGTCGGGGCGGGCGGGGCGGCGGTTGGGGGGGGAGGCGTGGTGGCGCCGGGGGCGGGCATTGGGGTGTTGGTGGGGGTGGCCGGGATGGGGGTGGCGGTGGCCGTGGGGGTGGGGGCCTCGGTGGGGGTGGGCGTGGGGGCGGGTTTGGGGGTGGCCGTGGGGACGTAGACCGGCGCGGGGAGCGTCGGCGGAGGGGTCGGGCGCGGCGTGGGGGGCGGCGTCGGCGGAGCGGTGGGGCTCGGCGAAGGCGTGGGCTCCGGCGTCGGCGTCGGGCAGAGGCCGTCAGGCGTTCTGGTCGGCGCGGGCCCGTCGGACGGCGCGGGGCACGGCGTTGGCGTCGGGGTGGGGCAGGCGCCGTCGGGGGTTCTGGTCGGCGGGAGCGAGCCGGCGGCGGCGCCGTCGGGCGCGGGGCACGGCTCAGGCGTCGGCTCCGGCGTTGGCGTGGGGCAGGGGGCGTCGGGGTCCGCGGGGGCGGGGACGCCGGGGAGGCCGGGCGGCGGCGTGTTGGGCAGCGTCGGGCACGGCGTGGGCGACGGGCTGGGGGGAGGGGTTGGGGAGGGGGTCGGGCAGGCGCCGCTGGGGGTTCTGGTTGGGGCGGGCGCGCCGGGGGTTGGCGCGGGGCAAGGCGGCGCGGGAGTCGCGACGGGCGTGGGCGTGGGGATGGGGGTTGGGGTCGGCGTGGGGATGAATACGGGGCCGGCGCCGGGTCCGCCGCTTCCGGAGGGCGTCCGCGCGCGGGCGCGCGTCACGACGATGACGTAGGTCGAGGGGTCTTTGTAGTCCTCGTCGCCTTGCATGCCCTTGGAGACGACGACGCGGATCGTGTTGGCGCCGACGCCGACGTTGACGATGCGGGTCGCGCCGGGTTGGCCGTTGATGGAGATGGCGGCGCCATCCTCGTTCGACGAGGCGGTGACGCGGACGCTGCGGACGTTGTTCGACGAACTGACGGTGTATTCGAGCGTTTCCCTCGCGAAGCCTTGGCTGCCGCCCTTCTTGACGAAGAGGCCGCCGGTGACGTTGAGGGCGTCAAGGAAGATGGGGTCGCCGGCGCGCTGCGCTTGGACGACGTAGGAGTTGGTGGTGGTTCCGTCGCGGGCGGTGATGACGACGACCCAGAAGTTGTCGCCGGCGCGGAGTTCGAGGTTGGCGCGGTAGTAGACGGGATCGCCGGGGTTGGCGGGTTCGTCCCGCGTGACGGGGATGGAGGGCGTTCCGGAGGAGGGGAGGGTTCCTTCCGCGTCGGAGCGGTAGACGCGGACGGGCGCGACGCCCGCCGGGCGTTCGCCGGGGTCGCTGAGGCGGAGTCTGAGGGCGAGCGCCTGCCGCTCGCGCGGCCAGGCGAACTGGGCTGCGGAGCGGTAGAGCTTGGCGTAGGATCGCGTGGTGATGTCGGCCGGGTCTTCCGGGCGGAGCGGCGGCAGGTTGGGGCTGTCGGCGTCACCCTCGACTTCGAGTTCGCGGGCGTCGGCGTTCGCTTCGCCGGGCAGGAAGATGGTGACGCGGTAGACGCGGGGGACGGGGTTGTCGCCGGCGCCAGTCCCGGCCGTGCCGGTCGAGGAGATGACGACGCGATTCTCGCCGGGTTGGAGGGTGCTGTCCGAGAGGCGGAGGGTTTGCGAGGAGGGGGGGTTGAGGGTGGCGGAGCTGGTGTAGGCGACTTCCACGTCCGTGATGTCGGTTCCTTCAGGGAGTTCGACGCGGTAGTCGTCGTCGGCGGCGCTGAACGCGGGGGCGAGGGCCGGGGGCGCGGCCTGGACCGGGGTGAACGTGACGTTGAGGGTATCCAGGTTGGAGGAGTCGCCGCTGACCTGGCGGCCCGAGTCGGCGGCGAGGACGAGCGTCGTCCCGGCGAGCGTGAGGTCGGCGTTGGGGCCTTCGGGGTTGTAGTGCTTGATCGTCGCGCCGTTGAGCATCAGCGTGTTGGCCCCGGCGACGATGCTGATGCCGTCGTTGTCGTCGTCGGTGTGTTGGACTTGGTAGGAGCAGACGACGGGATCGATGCGCTCGCTGGCGGCGCAGGTCGCTTGCCGGATGATGGGGTCGCCGTTCCCGTCCACGCCGACCTGGATGGCGATCGTGGGAAGGGAGCCGTCCGCGGCGGCGATGACGGCGACGTCGACGTTGAAGTCGAGTTCGACGACGATGTTTTCGCGGTAGCCGACGTTCCCGGCGGGGGAGTCGTACTCCTGGAGGACGGGGGTGAGGAAGTCCCTGCCGTTGACTTTGTGTTCGGTTTGCGGGTCGACGAGGCTGTCGGGGAGGGCGAGGTTCGCGTTGCGGGCGGCGGCTCGGCCCGCGTTGGTCGCGATGGTCTCGGGCTCCTTGATCGTTCCGCCGCTGATGGCGGCGTTCGCCGCGACGCTGATGCCGTCCGTATCCGTGTCCTGCATCGCCGCCGAGGCGCCCCATCCGACGTCGTAGTCGAATTGGACGACGGTTTGGGCGGCGGGCGGGTCGGAGGGGTCGGCGTCGGGGTTGGGGTTGACGTAGGCCGCTTGGCGCGTCGCGTTGCCGATCCGGATGGGCAGGCGCGGCGTTCCCGTGACGACGACGTCGCGGTTGTAGGTGACGTTGATTTCGATGCGCTCGCCGCGCGTGTAGGTTTGGTAGTTGGCGTTGGGGGGATCGGGAGGAGTGGTGGTGAGGGGCGTGGCGGCGTTGGAGACGATCTCCATCAGCGTGGCGGCGGGGCGGTCGGCGGCGGTGACCTCGAGGTTGACCGCCTCAAGCGCGGGGGCGCTGTACCGCGTTTCAGTGGATTGGAAGGCGTGGCTGATGGTGGCCGAGTCGTCCGCAGCGTCGGCGTCGGGGGCGACTTGGACGGTGATCGTCTGCGGGTCGTTCCACTGCGTCGCGCCGGCGGCCATTTCAGTCGGCGTTGGGGCGGCGGGGGTGAAGGTGAGGGTAAGCGTGTTGGCGGTCTGGACGGGCGGGCCCGCGTCCGTGACGAAGGCGACGTCGGAACTGCTGCCCGCCGCGAACGTTAGGGTCACGGTGACGTCGTCGGCGGGGGGGATGTTGAGGCTCGCCGTGTACGTTCGAGTCGTTCCCTCGTCCATAGCGAGGGAGGAGGGGGTGAGGCGGATGCCGGGGACGTCGTTGTCGATTGTGGTCGCGTCGATGCTGGACGGGGTCGCGGTGACGCTGTCGTAGTTGGCGCCTGAGACGGCGTGGGTGATGGTGAAAGGATCGTCGACGTTGGGGGCGCCGTCGTTAGGGGCGCGGACGGTGACCGTCCGCTCGTTGCTCCAGTTGGAGGCGGTGAAACTGAGCGAGGAGGGCGAGAAGGATACGCCGGCGGTCATGCCGCGTTGGTCCAGGGTGGGCCTGACGGTGACCGTTCCGCCGACGGGCTGCGCTTCAAGGACGACGGTGTACGTGTTCGTTCCTTCTTCGGGGACATGGAAGAGCATGCTCGTCGGGTCGGGGGTGACGTCGATCTCCACCCCGTTCGTATCGCGCTCGGTGACGGCGTAGTCGAGGCGCTTGGCGGCTAGGCCGGAGTAGCCGGGATCCGTGCTGGAGAAGGAGTGGAGGATGTAGCCCTCCTCGGCCTCGGCGTCGTCGTCTTTGGGGGCGGTGAGGAGGACGGGGATGGGGCTGTTCCACTTGGACGTGGTCGAGGCGGATCCGGACGGCGGGTCTTCGGGGGTGAAGGTGAGCGCGAGGCTGCCGACGGTCGTCCCGGCGGACGCGTTGGTCACGATGGCGACGTCGCTTGGGCTGTTGGGTCGGATGGTGAGCGTGACGTCGGCCGTCGGCTTGAGCGTGAGGCGGACGCTGTACTGGGTGGTCACCGCGGCGGTTGCGGCGTCGTCTTCCTGCACGGCGATGGAGTCGGGGTTGGTTTCATCGCCTCGGGTGACGGCGGCGCCGGAGAATCGGGCGCCTGGGGCCGGGGGGATGTCGTTGTCTATGGTGGACATGGCGACGCGGCCGTAGTCGGCGGCGACGGCGTAGCCGGTGGTGTCGTCGGCGGAGGAGACGCGGTGGAGGATGACGATGGTTTCGCCGGAGTCGGTGTTGGGGTCTTCGCCGAGTTCGACGCAGACGGTTTGGGGCGTCGAGAAGTTTGCGTCGGTGAAGGAGAGGGAGGTGAGGGCGGTGGACCCGCATTCCGAGTTTGCGGCGTCGTACTGGAGGAGGTTGATGGACGCGGCGGTTTCGGTGGAGGCGACGCGGGGGGTTACGGTGACGGTGGAGCCGTTTGACGGCTGGGCGCCGAGCCTGACGGTGTAGGTTGCGGTCATGCCTTCGGTGACGTCGGGGGAGTCGTCGCTGGGGATGACGGTGACGACGTCGTCGTCGACGACGCTGAAGGTGAGTTGGCGGAGGGGGAGGAGGTGGGCGTTGTTGGTTAAGGTGGCTTGTTCCACGACCCCGTAGGTGAGGTCCGCCGTGATGGACGGCAGAACAGTGAGGGCGTGGTCGATGACCTCCGAGGCGACGTCGGCGCCGTCGTTGTCTTGGTCGGCGGTCACGGTGATGGTCTGGGGGACGTTCCACATCGTCACGCCTGAGAGCGATTGCAATTGGGTCTGCGTTGGGGCCTCGGGTGTGAAGTAGAGGGATGGGCTGGCGGGGGTGAACGTTAGGCCGGTCGCGGTTGGGGCGACTTCGATGGATGTCACGGCTGAAGCGGGTTTGTTGTGGAGTCTGACGGTGTAGGTTGTCTGCTGGCCTTCGATGAGGCGGAGGGGATCGGGGTCGAAGACGAGGCTGGCCATGTCGTTGTCCGTGACGGCGAAGGTCACCGTGTCGTCTGTGAAGGTGGTCCAGCCTTGGGTGGCGACGTGGGTGACTCTGAAGTTGGTGGTTGATCCCGAGCCGGCGTTGTCTTCGGGCGCGGTGACGGCGACCAGTTGCTCGGTGTCCCAGTTGGATGGGGTGAATTCGTAGGAGGTTGGGTTGAAGGTTAGGTCTCGGCAGAAGGGCGGCGAGGTGGTGCACTCCGGGGTGATGGTGACGTTGGAGGAGGGTTTGACGGCGAGTTTGAGGCCGTAGTAGCCGGTTTCGCCTTCGTTGATGGCGACGGAGGAAGCGTCGGCGATGATGGCTCGCGTGTCGGCGTCGGTTACGGCGACGGCGAGGGTTTCGGAGGCGAGGGCTTTGTAGTTTGCGTCGTCGGAGTTGGCGTAGGAGATGGTGATGTTGGCGGAATCGTTGTCGGTGTCGGAGTCGATGGTTCCGTAGACGGTGACGGTTTGGGCGGTGTCGAAGTTGGCGGAGGTGAAGTAGAGCGTTTGGGAGTTGGCGTAGGTTGCGGGGTCGCCGATGGCGTTGGGGACGAATTGGGCGGCGCCGCCTGACGGGAGGGAGAGGTTGACTTGGGCGCCGTCGCCGCCCGGCGGGGAGTCGAGGGCGACGGAGAATTGGGCGACATCGCCTTCGTTGACGGCGAGGGCCGTCGTCTGGGCGCCCATCGTGGCGAGGTCGGAGTCGATGGCGGCGCCTGGGGAGCCGGCGTTGATGGTGACGTCGATGTCGCCGCCGGGGAAACTCCTTTGGTGGTGGTATTCGCCGTCGCCGGCGCTGGACACTTCCGATATGTTGTGCCTGATGGTGGTTGTTCGGATCGTCGGGTCGTTGACGGTGACGGTGAAAGGCCGGGGCGTCGTCATTAGCGGGTTCGAGCCTGCGGTGCCTTCGGCTTGCCACGTGCGGGAGGTTGGGTCGAACGAGAGGCCCGGCGCGGACGGCGTGACTCTGAATATGCGCCCGCCTGAATAGCCGGCGTTGTCGAAGCGGAAGGTGTAGGAGGCGGAGTCGCCGGGGTTGATGGACAGCGTTTCGTTGTTCACCTGGACGCCGGGGGGCGTCGAGGTGATGAAGGTCGAGGGGATTCCGGGTCGGTTCGTTGCGCTTTCCAAGAGCGATTCGTACGTGACGCCGGAATTGGCATGGAATACGAGCGTGTGCGTGAGTCCGTGATCATTTGTCCGGATTCTTCTTGAGTATCGGATGAAGGAGCCGCGCAGCAGCGTCCATACGGCGGGGCTGTTGTCGGACTTGACGCCGCTTGCGGGGCAGGAGCCGGAGGCGGAGCAATTCCATCTCATTCGTCCGTCGGCGGTCGCGGACGTGAGTATCGCCCCGGTGCCTTCGTTCCTCCTAGCGAAGGAGAAGAAGGTGCCTTCCTGCACGGGGCGGAATTGGCCGTTGTCGCCGTCCCCCGGCGTTCTGCTGAGCCCCACGAAGTAAAGGGCGTAGTGCGTCCAGTTGGCCGAGTTGGGGATAAGCAGGCGCGGAGGGCTGAAGAAGACGTTTAACGCGTCGTCGTCGCCGATTTGCACGTCGAATCGTCCGTGGTGGTGCGGATACTGGAGGGTGGCGATTTTCCCGGCCTCCACGCCGTCGTAGCCGCCGCCGGTGGGGGTGTGCGTCAGCCCGCCGTTGTCGTTCGGGTGGTTGGTGTCGATGTCGTGCTGGCCGTAGACCCAGACGGTCTGCTCCGTGTTCCAGTTCGCGGTGGTGAAGGTGAGCGTGTGGGGGAGCGTTATGTTGGAGCCGGTTTCGGATGTCCGGAGTTGGATGTCGGAGGAGTTGAATCCCGTGCCGGTCCTTCGGTCGATGGAGACCGTGACGTCGCCGGTGGGCTGGTTGCCGAGTTTGACGGTGTAGGAGCGCGCGGTTCCCTCCCTGAGGCCTATGCCGGAGTCGGAGAGGATGACGCTGCGGGAGGCGATGGTGAAGGTTTGGGTGGCGACTTCGCCGTCGGCGTCGGTCGCGGTGTAGGTGACGGTGATCGGCTTGAAGACGTTCGTTGGCCGCCCGCCCCATCTGAGGTTGGGCGAGTAGAACGACAGGCCGTGGGGGAGTTTGCCCGCTCGTTCGTTGGCGGGGAGGACGCCGTCGTTGAAGTGGCTCGCCGAGAGGTCGGTGGTGACTTCGTAGGCGAGGGTCCCGTTGCCTCCGGTCGCGGCGGGCAGATAGGTGTTGAAGGGGATCGGTTTGTGCTGCGTGTAGACCTTGTTCCCGAATTGCGTCCCGAACGTGGGCGTCGAATTCGCCGCGACGCTGACTTGGAAGGTCTTGTCGCTCGTGTCGCCGTCGCGGTCGGTGGCCCTGAGCGTGAGCGTTGTGGCCGCGAGGACGCCCCCGGTGCCGTCGTAGACGATGCGCCCGCCGTCCCCAGGGGCGGCGGTGGTCGTGTAGGCCGGGGAGGACGACTCGTAGGTCATCCCCGCGGGGAGCGGGTCCGTGGTGATGGAGTACGTGATCGGATCGTTGCGCGGGTTCAACTGGTTGGTCGTCTGATCCCTCAGGCGGACTGGGGGGAGAACGTACGACGAGGGTCGGCCGACGGTGAAGGCGTGGGCGGGGATGTTGACGGATGAGAGTTGGGGCTGCGCGTCGCCCTCGATGATCACGGTGAAAGGGAGCTCGACCGCAATGTCGTTGGCGTCGTTGGGGGAGACGCTGCCGTCTCCGCCGTCGTCGGTCGCTTCGACGCGGAAGGTGTAGGTGACGCGCTCCGTAGCCGCCGGGGTCCAGGTGGGCCAGACGCTGGACCCGGTGAGCCTGACGACAGCGTCGCCGTTGGGGAGTTCCTCCGCCGTGAAGCCCGTGACCCTGTTGGACCCCGCCGTCTCTAGTTGGTAAGTGACGTCCGATCCCGGCCTGACGCCGAGCACGGGGGGAATCGGGATGTCGGGGATGTCGGCGCTGACCTGGCCGTCGGTGAACCTGTAGTCCGGGATCTTGGGGGTGCCGAAGCGCAAGGCGCCCCCGGCCTGCGTCGCGACGTTCTCGATGGTGATGTTGAACGTCGTGGTCGCTTCGTCGCCGGCCCCGGTGTTCTCGTCGCCGTCGGCCATCGTGACGGTGACGCTGTAAGGGTCGGAGTTGGCGATGACGGCGCCGGGGGTTCCGGAGATGACGCCGGTGCCGGCGTCGATGGAGAGCCCCGGGGGCAGGTTGGCCGCGGTGTAGGTCGGCGATCCGTTGCCGGCGCTGAAGCCGCTGCCGGTCTCGTTGGGGACGTTGAGGTCCGTTATCGCCGTGAGTTCCGGGTAAGTTTGCGCGGAGACGCTGTCCGCGCCGAACGTCGGGACGGAGTTGTCGGCGACGGTGAGGTTGAAGGCGTTGGCCACAGCGGCGGAGTCGCCGTCGGCGTCGGCGACGTTGACGGTGACCTGGTAGGGCTGCGTGTGGCCGGTGATGCGCGTCGCGACCGTGCCGGCGATGGCGCCGGTCGCCGCGTCGAAGGTGAGGCCGGTGGCGCCGATCGTCTGCGGGGAGCCGGTTCCGATGGTGAGAGAGGTCGGCGTGCCCGCCGAGTCGGTCGCGGTGATGGAGTAGGTCAGCGTTCCGTCGCCGCTGATCACGCGGGGCGCTTGGATGTCGGCGGTTTCGCCGACGACGAGCGTTTGGGCGGCGGTGGCGGGCGCTAGGAAGGCGGGGACGGAGTCGGCGCCGGTGGCGGATGCGGTCGCGGCGGGGCCTGGGGTGATCGTGTCGTCGGAGTCGTCCGTGGGCGTTTCGTTGTCGTCCACGGCGACGGCGCGGACCAAGAAGTGGCGGGCGGTTCCATCGGCCAGGGCTTGGGGATGCTCGTAGAAGAAGGCGCCGCTTTCGTTCGTGAGCGGCGCCATGCCGGGCGCATCGGGGTCGATGCGGTCCGACCAGACGTTTTCGTCGCCTGCGTTTCCGCTCCCTGTGCAGACGGCCGACGTCGAGTTCCAGCAGACCTGGTAGTGCGTGATGGACGTGTCGGTTTCGCGGATGTCGGGCCAGACGAGCGTGACGGCGCCTCGGTCGGCGGCTGCGACGAGGCTCGCGGGCGCGAGGGGCGCTCGGACGGCGAAGTTGAGGGTGAGGGTGAACTGGCGGAGGAAGCCGATTTTGGCGGTTCGGTGGGCGAGGGCGAATTTGACCTCGACGCTGTCGGTTTGGTTGTCGGGGACGTTGACCTGGTGGCCGTCGGCGTCATCGTCGGCGTCGGGGGGTGAGAGGACGCCGAGGACGGCTGTTTCCGCCGCGGTCGCGAGGTTGTCGTCGGGGATGGCGATGGTGAGTTGGCCGCCGCCGGCGTGGACGTCGGCGGAGTAGGCGTAGGTTCCCGCGGTGAACGTCGGGCTGGTCGCGGTGTTGACGCCGTCGGCGTAGGTGATCGTCGCGACGGCGCCTGAGGAGAAGTCGGCGGTTTGGGCGCCCTCCTGGGTGGTGACGGCGGATCGCCTGAAATTGAGGACGGGGTAGAGCGAGGCGCCGATGGTCCATACGGCGTCGCCGCCGGTCGCTCTGTCGTTGTCGTTGTCGGCGTTGTCGACGTCGAGGTCGTCCCAGTCGGCGTAGATGCCGGCGTAGGCGGTGGGGGATTCGAGGTCGGCGCGCGGATGCCCGACTCCGGTGGCGCTGTCGTTGTCGTCGGCGACGAGGTCGGAGTCCCAGTAGGATGCGGTGACGGTTCCTGCGCCGGTTCCGCGGAGGCCGCCGATGGTGATGGTCGGGCCTGAGGATCTGGCGGAGACGGCGGCGTAGGAGTTCTGGATGGTTCCGGCGCTTTCGCCTGCGATGCCGCCGGCGGCGCCGCCTGATGCGAGGACGGAGCCTGCGGCGTAGGATGCGAGGATTTCGGCGCCGGACTCGTTGGCGCCGACGAGGCCGCCTGAGCGGGCGCCGGCTCCGCTCGCGGCGTTGGTCAGGTTGATGAGCGCGTGGCTGGCGGAGATCGTGCCGTAGTTCCTGCCGACGAGGCCGCCCGCCGCTTGGACGTTGTCCGCGTTGACGACGCCCTCGAACGAGGAAGCGATGATCGTTCCTCTGTTGACGGCGGCGATTGCGCCGGCGGCGGCGCCCGACGCGCGCTCGTCGGTGATCGTTCCGCTGGTGATGAGAACGCCGTCGACCTTGCCGCTTGCGCCGATTTCGCTGAAGAGCGCGGGGTTGTAGTTGTTCGTCGCGCTCGCCTCGACGACCAGGTTGGAGATCGTCCGGTAGGTCGGAGTGGTGGCGTCGGTGGAGTAGCCGTAGAACTCGCCGGTGTAGGCGCCGGCGATAGGCGTCCAACTCTCGCCGGAGGAGAACATAAGATCGATGTCGCTGGCTAGTTCGTAGCCGATGCAGACGGGGGGCGTGACCGCGTTGTTGTCGTTGTCGTGGTCGAGCCCGCAGCCCAAGTTGCCTTGGGTCGTAATCGCGCTGGGGAACGCCCCGCTGGCCCCGCTGTAGTCGCCCGCGCCCGAGGACGTGGGGGAGCCGTCGCCGTCGAGGTCGTGGGCGACGGCGGCCAACTGGGCCTGGTTGCTGATTTCGATGAGGCCGTCGTCGTCGTTGTCGTAGTCGTTCGACTGGGCGAACGTCGGGGTAAGGGCGACGGCGAGGGCGGCCGCGAGCGCGGCGGCGGCGATGAGGAGCCGCAACGCGCGGCGGAGGGCCCGCCCCTCCTTGTGGGGATTCTCTATGGAGTTCGACGCGTAAGCCACGTTTTCATCCTCGCAGGTAGATAGGCGCATCTCGGCGCAAGCGGGTGGGATTATACGCAAAGGGTCAAGGGCGCGGCAAGCGGGTTCGCCGGCGGGAATTGGGGGGCGCAACCCTCACCCCCGGCCCCTCTCCCAGAGGGAGAGGGGGGTAGGGCAGGGGGGACGGGGAGGGCGACCGTCGGCGCGACAGCGCCGCCTCCCCCACTTCCCTCTCCCTCGGGCGCGAAGAGCCCCCGTCCCCACTTCCCTCTCCCTCTGGGAGAGGACGGCGCGATAGCGGCGGGTGAGGGCTCGGGGCGCGCGGCGCCTCCGGTAGGTTCCCGCTTTCGCGGGAATGACGTGGAGCCGGGGGTAACGTGGGGACGGGGCGCGGGGCGCCCCGTCATGGCGCTATCGCGCCGACTGGATTCCCGCCTACGCGGGCAGGGCGGGAGGTTATGCAAAGGTCTCCAGAGGGAGAGGGAAGCGGGGGAGGGGCGCCCCCGAACCCGCGCGCGCCGCCGACCCTCACCCGCCGCTTTCGCGGCGTCCTCTCCCAGAGGGAGAGGGAAGTGGAACAAGCCGCCCAGACCCCCCTCTCCCAGAGGGAGAGGGGCCGGGGGTGAGGGTTCGGGGCGCGGGTTCGAAGCGAAGCGTCGCATTAATGACGCTTTGGCGACAATTTTACGGGGGGGGGGGGGGGGGGGTAGAGGGATGCGCGCGCCGATGTTCTCCGTTGTCATTGCTCGTTAGCCTTCCGTTCCGCGGGGCGCTGCAGCGCTAGGGCGGCGGGAGCATAGGAATGCGATGGGCTACTTGCCGGGCATGGGCTCCCAGTCGTCGGAGCGCCCCGATGGGCCTGGGCTGTACTCGGCGCGGATGTTGCCCCACCAGCGCTCGAAGACCTCGATGATCATGCGGATGTCCTGGCTGTTCGCCTCGATCTGGCGCCCGTTCGCCTCGATCAGGCGGCTGGTCTCTTCGCCGCGCTCGGCCATGGCTGCGACGACGCGCTCCAGGGCCTCCGTGCGGACGGCGAGGGCTGCGATCCGCCGGTCGGTCTCTTCGCCGCGCTCGGCCATGGCTGCGACGACGCGCTCCAGGGCCTCCGTTCGGACGGCGAGGGCCTCCGTTCGGACGGTGAGGCGATGCAGGATGTCCTTGACGTCTTGCATATCGTCTTTGACGATGTGGACTTCGCGTTCGAGGGACTGCATGCTCATTGCGTTCTCCTGGCGTGGTAGGGCGCGGGGACAAGTATAGCGCTCACGGGAATAACGGGGAATCCACTGGGAAAACGGAGGCAAGGCGAAACGTCGCATTAATGACGCTTGGTCGACAATTTTACGGGGGGGGGGGGGGGGTAGAGGGGGGTGCGCGATCATGGGGCGCTACATCCTGAGGAAGATGGCGACGAAGCCGCCGACGAGGGCGGTGAAGAGCGCGACGGACACCGTCACGCCGGCGATCAGCAGCGCGTTGAAGCGGCTGTTGATCTCGGCGCGGATGTCCTCGCCTTGCGCGCGCATCTCGGCGCGGATGCTGTCGCCTTGTTCGCGCATCTCGGCGCGGATGCTGTCGCCTTGCGCGTGGATGGCCGCCGTGAGGTCGGCGCGGACCTGCTCGATCTTCGCGGTGAGTTCGGCGCGGACCTGCTCGATCGCCGCCGTGAGGTCGGCGCGGACCTGCTCGATCCTCGCCGACAGCGCCTCGATCTTCTCCGCTTGCGCCTCGATTTTCGCGGTCAGGTCGGCGCGAACCTTGTCGACCGCCGCGGTCAGGTCGGCGCGGAGTTGGTCGGTCTTCGCCGTCAGGTCGGCGCGAACCTGCTCGATCCTCGCAGCCAGAGCCTCGATCTTCGCGTCCTGCGCCTCGGTCTTCGCTGCGAGGTCGGCGCGGACCTGCTCAATCGCCAGGGTCAGGTCGGCGCGGAGTTGGTCGATGGCCTGCTCCAGCCTGCCCACGCGCATGGTCAGCTGGTCGTAGCCGCCCTCTACTCTGCCGATCCGCTGCTCGACGCTGACGGGCTGCGTCGCCTCCGCCGTCTGGGTCGTCATTGCTCTCGCTCCTCGCTACAGCGTGGCGCAGTATAGCGCTTGGGCGGGCAGCATAGGAAGCGTCGGGCGAGCGCGCTCAATTCACCGGGGCGGAGCGGAAGCGTAGGAGGGCTACGGCTAGGAAGGCGGCGGCGAACAGCGCTAGGACGCCGAGGTTCGCGGCGACGTCCGCTCCTTGCGCGCCGAACAGCATCAGTTTGTTGAAGGCGTCGTTCGCCCAGCCGTGCGGCGTGAACAGCCCAAGCGTTTGCATCCACTCGGGCGCGACGAACAGCGGCCACCACGATCCGCCGAGCGGCGCCAGCGTCAGAGAGGTGAACACCGCCGCCGACATCGCGCTCTTCGCCGAGCCGACGAGCGAGGCGAGCATCACGCCGAAGGTCGCGGCCGCGACGACCATCATCACGGAGACGCCGATGACGGCGACGGGCGAGACGCCGAAGTCGATGGAGAACGCGAATATCCCCGCGGGCCACAGCACGGCGAGTTGCATGAAGCCCCGGTAGATGCTCGCGAGCAGTTTGCCGAGGATGATGGCGGAGCGCCGGACGCCGTTGGCGAGCAGCCGCTCCAGGGTTTGCGTCTGCCGCTCGCGGGCGATCGTCTCCGCGCTCATCGCGGCGATGAAAAAGACGAACATCGTGAGGTAGCCGGGCAGCGTGAAGTTGGATGCGTTGAACGCCTCTCGGGGGCCGATCCGCTCGACGGAGAAGGAGATGAGCGGCGGGGACTCGGCGAGCCGCGCGAGTTCCTCGACGTCGAGCGCGGCGGGGCCGGCGAGTTCGACCGCCCCCTGCGCGACGAGGCTGACGGCGCCGATGCGCTGCGCGGCTGCGGCGGCGAGCCCGCGCAACGCGGCCTCCGTCTCCGGCGAGGCGCCGCCGGCGAGAACGACGCGGACCTCGGCGCCTCCGCCCGCGAAAACGCGCTGCGTGAAATCGCCCGGGAAGAGAACGTAGCCGGCGAGCGAGCCGTCATCCACGGCGGCAGCGGCGTCGCCGGGGCTCCATTCGCGGACGCCGGTTTCGGGGGACGCCTCGAGCGCGTCGAGCGTCCGGCGGGAGAGGCTGCCCGCGCCCTCCTCCGTCGCAGCGGCGAGGCGCAGGCGCTCGTCGTCCGGTCCGACCCCGGCGAAAGCGAGGGAGAAGCCGAACACGAACACGAACGGCAGGATCAGCGCGAACGCCATGCCCGGCAAGTCGCGGACGAACACGCGCATATCCTTCGCCGAAAGGATGAACGCTTGGCGGGCGAGGAGGCGCATCACTTGCCCTCCGACGAGACGCGGAAGATGAGGCGCGCGGCGACGAGGCCGGCGAGCGCGGCGCCCCCGACGACGGCGATTTCCGCCCAGCGGTCGGCGAGCGTCGCCGCGCCGTCTATCACGCCGTCGAATGCGTCTATCGCGTACTTGTTCAGCGTGAAGCGGCTGAGGACGTTGAGCGCGCCCGAGTCGCCGATGGGGAAGAACGTTCCGCCGAACACGGTCATAAACATCGTCGCGAACACGGCGATCCACGACGCCTGATCCTGCGTGCGCGCCACGGCAGCGATGATGAGCGCAAGCGCGCTGGCCGCCGCCGCGACGAGGACGGCGAGCGCCGCGCTCTGCGCGAACGCGAGCGGCCCCCCGACGCGCAATACGGTGAACGCGAGAACCAGGAACACGAGCGCCTGCAGCATCCCCCGGCCCACTCCCTCCAAGAACTTGCCGGCGAAAAGTTCCCACGGGCGCAGGCGGGTGGCGAGC
Organism: Dehalococcoidia bacterium; assembly: GCA_965242755.1. Classification (GTDB taxonomy): domain Bacteria; phylum Chloroflexota; class Dehalococcoidia; order Lucifugimonadales; family Australimonadaceae; genus Bin16. The sequence continues at coordinate 1,363,316 of OZ251500.1, forward strand.
AGACGCTCCAGCGTGCCGTTGCGCCGCTCCTCGACGATGGTTTGCGCGCCGAGCGTGATGGAGAAGAGCAGGAACATCACGATCATCCCGGGGAGCAGGCGCGAGAAGAAATCGTCCCCGTTGTCCGCGTCCTCGCCGAGCGACCGGATCGCCACGCGGACGGGGGGGGCGTCGCGCGCGTCCGCGATGAGGCGCTGCGCGGTCGCGTCCAGCCGCGCCTGGGGCGCGTCCGGCGCGAGGGCGGCGACGCCGTTGCGAATTCGGCTTTCGGATGCGAGGTCGGCGGCGACGCCGCGCAGGATGGCCGTGATGATCTGGGCGGCGTCGCCCCCGTTGCCGCGCCGCAGGATCTGGATCTCCGTCGGAGCGCCTGCGTCAAGGCTCGCCGTGAACCCGGACGGAATGACGAAGCCGTTGAGGACGGCGGAGCGGTCGAGCGCGTCGTCGAGGTCGGGTTTGGCGTAGCGGCGGACGCTTACGCCGTCCACGCGCTCGAGGCGGTCGAGCAGTTCGGAGGCGGCGCGTCCGCGGTCGAGGTCGGCCACGTGCGCCGTTCCGGTGAACGACGCCTCGCCGCCGAACACGCCGGTCATCAGCGCGAAGAGCGCGATGGGGAGCGCGACGCCGAAGGCGAGGTCGCCGCGGTCCGCGATAAAGCGCTTGACGCCGATGAGCGCGACGAGGAAGGGGCGGGACATATCAGTCGCGCAGGCTCCGTCCGGTGAGGTTCAGGAAGACCTCCTCGAGCGTCGTCGTCGCGGGGTCGCCGACCTGGGCCTTGAGTTCGGCGGGCGCGCCGAGCGCGATGAGGCGCCCGTTGTCCATCACTCCGATGCGGTCGCAGAGGCGGTCGGCCTCCTCCATATAGTGCGTGGTGTAGAGCACGGTCATGCCTTCGCCGCGGAGCGCGAGCACGGTGTCGAAGATGTGGTTGCGCGACTGGGGGTCGATGCCGACGGTGGGCTCGTCGAGGAAGAGGAGTTGGGGGCGGCTCATCAGCGCGATGGCGATGTTGACGCGGCGCTTCATGCCGCCGGAGTACTTGCGAACGGCGTCTTTGGCGCGGTCGGCGAGCCCCACGCGCTCGAGCGTGTCCGTCGCGAGCGACTTCGCCTCGCGCCCGGAGAGCCCGGCCATGCGTCCGAAGAAGACGAGGTTGTCGTTCGCGGAGAGTTCCGGGTAGAGCGCGAGTTCCTGCGGGCAGACGCCGATCCGCTTCCGCACTTCGCCGCCCTCCCGCGCCGCCGAGAAGCCGCCGATCCGCACGTCGCCCCCGTCCGGAGCGAGCACGGTGGAGAGCATGCGTATCGTCGTCGTCTTGCCCGCGCCGTTCGGCCCGAGCAATCCGAATATCTCCTGCGAGCGGATGCCGAAAGAGACGGAGTCCACGGCTTGGACTCCGTCGAAGCGCTTGCTGAGGCCGTCGGCGGTGAGGAAATCGCCCATAGGGGGGAGTATAGCAGAGGCGGGGGCGGCGCGTGTTGCGCCCGCGCCCGGCGGCGTTAGTTGCGCGCGACGCGGCGTAGCAGAGGCCGGACGGGGTGGGGGGCGCAACATATTCTCCGCATAATATGCGGCGGATACGCGGGGTAATCTCCGCATGCCCCCGCGCCGCGTTTGCTCCGAGGCTCGACGGCGCGCGCCGCTACGAGCCGAGGACGGCGTGGCGGAGGGCGGCGTTGGCGCGCGTCTGCCAGCCGGGGCCGCCCTCCTTGAGTCGGGCGACGAGGTCGGCGTCGAGGCGGATCGTCACGCGCGTCTTGCAGGCGGCGCGCTCGGCCTCCTTCGCCTTCCGCGCCTGCTCGGCGAGATACCACTCGACGATCTCAGGCACGACCTCTATCGCGGGGCGCATTCGCGCGAAGTCCTCGTCCGTCAACTCCGGGTTGTCCGGGTCGAGCGCGATGCCCGCGTTGATCTGCGCTTCCTCTTCGTCCGTCGGCCAAATCGTTCCGGGCTTAAGGGGCGGCATAGCGTTCCATCTCCCTCGGGTTCGCCTTCCGCAGGCTTATGATGCGTATCTTCTCTCGTCGCCATGTGAACACGAGAACGTGCAGCCGCTCGCCGATGTAGCCGTACGCCCGGAAGCGCGGCTCAGCGAAGCGCGGGTCCATCTCCACGATCGCCGTGCTCCAGCCGAAGGCGTCCGCCTCGTGGAAGTCAATCCTGTGCTTGTGACGGTTGCCATCTCGCTTGGCCTCGTCCCATTCGTAAGGCATAGCGTCAGTGTACGCGCGCCGGCGCCGTGCAGTCAACTCGCCGTCAGGAGCGGGGGACGGCGTTGGCGCGTTCGCCAGTCGAGCGGGGGCTATAATGCGCTCCGTCGAAGGCCGCGCTCGACGGCGCTTGCGCGCCGCCCCTCGCTTGCGAGGACGCGGAGCCGTATGCTCCGCATAACCGCCTTCCTCCAGCCGACCGCTAAGTGAGCGCGATGACGAAGGCGGCGGACGGGCTCCCCGGCGGCCTGGTCCCAACGCCGGGTCTCTTTACGGCGGCCTCGCTATGGATGCCGAGTAAGTTCCCGCCTACGCCGGGCATGGCGCTCGCGCGCTGTTCGCGCTCCGCCCTCCCCTCACAACCCCACGACGGCGCCTTGCGCGTCGACGTCGAGGGCGCGGGGGGTTGTGGGGAGGCCGGGCATGGTTACGATGTTGCCTGCGATGGGGTAGACGAAGCCGGCGCCCGTCGAGGCTCGGACGTCGGAGATCTCGAATACGTAGTCGGAAGGGCGGTTCTTGAGCGAGGGGTCGTGCGAGATGGAGAGCGGCGTCTTGGCCATGCACACGGGGAGGCCGCCGAGCCCTTGCCGCTCGAATCTGTCGAGGCGGCGCGCGGCCTCGGGGCTCCAGCGGACGTCCGACGCGCGGTAGACCGTCGCCGCGAGCGCTCGCGCCTTCTCGCGGATGGGCGCGTCTTGCGGATAGAGGTAGGTCGGCTCCGGGGGCGGGCCCTCGCAGGCGCGGGCGACCGCCTCCGCGAGTTCCATCGCGCCGTCGCCCCCGTTGGCGAAGCCGGAGCAGACGACGGCGGCGGACGCTCCGGCCTCGATGGCGACGTCCTGCATAATCACCGTCTCTTCCGGCGTGTCGGAGGGGAACTGGTTGATCGCGGCGACGACGGGGAGGCCGAGCGCGCGGACGACGCCGATCATATGCTGGAGGTTCGCGGTGCCGATGCGGACGGCGAAGGGGTCGGGTCGGTCAAGGCTGGCGGCGGGGACGCCGCCGTGGTGCTTCATTGCGCGGACGGTGCCGACGAGCACGGCGGCGCTGGGGCGCAGGCCGGAGGAGCGGCACTTGATGTGCATAAACTTCTCGAAGCCCAAGTCGGCGCCGAATCCGGCCTCCGTGACCACGTAGTCCGCGTAGCCCAGCGCGAGCCGGTCGGCGAGGACGGAACTGCAGCCGTGCGCGATGTTGCCGAACGGGCCCGTATGGACGAACGCGGGCTGCCCCTCCAGCGTTTGGACGAGGTTGGGGATCAGCGCGTGGCGCAGCAGCGCCATCAGCGAGCCGACCGCTCCGACGTCGCCGGCGGTGACGCGCTTGTCCCCCGCGCCCGACGCGACGGTGATCCTGGCGAGCCGCGCGCGCAGGTCGGCGAGGCCGGACGAGAGGGCGAGCACGGCCATAATCTCCGACGCGGTGACGATGTCGAAGCCGCTCTCGCGCAGGGGAGCGTTCGCCGCGCCGCCTAGCCCGGACAGGATGCCGCGGAGCCCGCGGTCTTCGATGTCCATCACGCGCCGCCAGGTGATGTCCTGGGGCGACACGCCGGGAATGAGCCCGCGCTGCGCCGCGTTCTCCGTGATCGAGCCAAGCAGGTTGTGGGCCGAGCCGACGGCGTGCGCGTCGCCGGTGAAGTGGATGTTGATCTCGTCCTCGGGCGCGATGCGCGACTTTCCGCCGCCGGTTCCGCCGCCCTTGATGCCGAAGATCGGGCCTAGCGACGGCTCGCGCAGCGTCGCGGCGGCCTTCTTGCCGATCTTCCCCAGCCCCTGCGTCAGCGCGATGGAGGTCGTCGTCTTGCCCTCGCCCGCGGGAGTGGGCGTGACGCCCGTGACGACGATCAGTTTGCCCGTTCGCTCCGGGAGGATGGCGTCGAGCGCGACCTTCGCCTTCGCCGCGCCGTAGGGAATGAGATGCTTGGGCGCGACGCCGATGGCGCGGGCGACCTCGGCGATGGGGCGCAACTCGTCCATCGGGCGCTCGCTCGCTAGGCGTTGCGGAGGGCGGCGAACGCTTTCTCGGCGGTCACGGGGAGGTCGCGGGCGCGAACGCCGACCGCGTCGGCGATGGCGTTGGCGATGGCCGCGGCGGTCGGCGCGTTCGGGCTTTCGCCTATCGCCTTGATGTTGTAGGGGCCGACCCCTTTCGCGGGCTCGTCCAAAATCACCGTCTCCAACTCCGGGATGTCCGCGATGTTCGGAATCTTGTAGTCCGCGAACGACAGGGTGGAGACGAACCCGTTCTCCCTGACGAGTTCCTCCTGCAGCCCGAAGCCGATGCCCATCATCGCGCCGCCGTTGATCTGCCCCTGGTGGCCGATGGGGTTGATGATCGTTCCGGTGTCGTGCGCGGTGGTCAGTTTGGTCAGGCGGATTTGGCCGGTCTCCGCGTCCACCTCGACCTCCGCGACTTGGGCGCAGTAGCCGGTGACCGGGTTTTCGTAGCCGCCGGACGCGACGCCGCGGCCGACGACCGGCGCGCCGACGCGGGCGATGAGATCGCTCCACGGCTGCGACTCGCCGGTGTCCGTCCGAGTGAGCATCGGACCCTGAATCGCCAACCGCTCCTCGGGCCAGTTCTGCAGTTCCGCGGCGAGTTTGAAGAGTTCGCCCTGCGCCTGCTCGACCGCCTCATGCGTCGCCACGGTGCCGAGGTTCGTCACGCGGCTGCCGCCGACGCCCTGGTCCATATCGAACAGCCCGGTGTCCGCCACGACGATGCGGACGCCGTCGGCGGGCAGGCCCATATCCTCGGCGACGACCTGCTGCAGGACGGTGTAGGCGCCCGCGCCTTGCTCGAAGAGCGGCGTGGTGATGACGACCGACCCGTCGGCCTCGAGCGACACTTGGGAGTTGATGCGGCCGCCGCCCGGTGGGCGCTCGCCGACGGAGACGCCGCGCCCCACGCCCGGCGCTTTCGGCTCGCGGTAGCCGGAGGCGTCCACGGCGGCCTCCAGCGCGGCGGCGGCGCGGTTCTCCACGAACACGTCCCCCAGCGCCGTCGGCTCCCCGTCCTCCACGAAGTTCATCAGCCGGAACTCGACGGGGTCCATTCCGAGCGCTTGCGCGACTTCGTCAATGTGGGACTCGAGCGCGAACACCGCCTGGGGCTCGCCGGGCCCGCGCATATGGCCGCAAGGCGTGTTGTGGGTGTAGACCATATCCTCGACGACGCGGGCGTTCGGCGCGCGGTACGGCCCGCCGGCGGCTTTCGCGCCGCCCAAGTGCCCGGCGGGCTTGAATCCGGCGTAAGCCCCGCTGTCGAACACGATCCGCGCCTCGTGAGCGGCGATGGAGCCGTCCCGCTTGACGCCCGTCCGCATCCGCAGTTTCGAGTAGTGGCGCGGGTTCGCCGCGAGGAACTCCTCGCTGTAGTCGAACACCATCTTCACGGGGCGCCCGCCGACCGCTTTGGACAGCAGATAGCCCAGCGCGACGTTCATCGGCGAGCCCTTGCCCCCGAAGTCGCCCCCGATCGTCACCGGATGGAACACGATGCTCTCCGGCTCCACGCCGAGCGGCCCCGAAATCTGCGAGCGCACGGCGTAGGGCGCCTTCCCCGGCGTCCAGACGTCCGCCGTGCCGTCCGGGTTGACCCGGACGGTCGCGTTGTGCGCCTCCATATAGGTCTGGTGCTGCGACGGCGTGGTGTACGTGTTCTCGACGACGATGTCGGCCTCTTGCATGCCCGCGTCGACGTCGCCCTTGCTCCACTCCCAGTGCACGACGGCGTTCGTCGGCTTCGGCGTTTCGTAGAGGAGCCCCTTGAACGCGGTCATATCGGGATTGACGAGCAGTTCGTCGCGCATCGCCTCTTCCGGGTCGGTGACGGCGGGCAACTCCTCGTACTCGACGCGCGTGAGTTCGACGCCGCGCTGGGCGATCTCCTCGTCGTCCGCGACGACGGCCGCGACCTGCTCGCCGACGAAGCGGACTTCGCCTTGCGCGAGGACGGGCACGTCGGCGATGCGGCGCCCCCAGCGCATATTGGCGGGAATGTCGGCGCCCGTGAGGACGGCGTGGACGCCCGGAAGCGCGCGCGCCTCGGATGCGTCCACCGACAGGATGCGGGCGTGGGGATACGGGCTGCGGACGGTCTTGGCCCAGAGCGTTCCCGGAACGTCGACGTCGGCGCCGTAGACCGCCGCGCCGGTGACTTTGTCGCGTCCGTCGACGCGGGGCACGGGCATTCCGACGACGCTAGGCTGTGGGGCGCTCGGCTGAGTGGTCATCCGCTGCTTCCTCCGCAATGGGGATTGGAGCGCCTAGCATAGCAGAGCGGGCGGGGGTGGGGCGCGCCAGTAGGTTCCCGCTTTCGCGGGCAGGCCGATGCGCGCTTGGGGCGTGGGGACGGGGCGCGTCGCGCCCCGTCTCATGGCGCTATCGCGCCGACTGGATTCCCGCCTACGCGGGAATGACGGGACCGGGGGCGCTATCGCGCCGACTGGATTTCCGCCTACGCGGGAAATGGCGGGGCGCGTGGGGCGCTATCGCGCCGACTGGATTCCCGCCTGCGCGGGAATGACGGGACCAGGGGGCGCTTCGCGCCGGGTTGGGTTCGCGCGTGCCCGGGAGTGACGGCGACCGGGGTAGTACCGTCGTTGGCGCTCCATCCCTCCGTAATCGCCGTTCGTATCCACTGCCCGTCATTCCCGCGTAGGAGGGAATCCAGGAACCCGCGTAGGCCGCCGCTGGCGTTCGCCCTTCAGCGCCTCATCGTCGTCTACGTAGCCATTCTCCTCTTCTGCGAAGAGGAGGGGGCGCGATAGCGCCGCTATGGATTCCCTCCTACGCGGGAATGACGGTCGTGGGGTGGTTCGCGGCGGCGCGGAGCGCCGCTCCTTTTCTACGCAAGCGGCCACGTCATTCCCGCGAAAGCGGGAACCTACTCCTACCGTCATTCCCGCGAAAGCGGGAACCTACTCCTACCGTCATTCCCGCGAAAGCGGGAACCTACTCCTACCGTCATTCCCGCGAAAGCGGGAACCTACTCCTACCGTCATTCCCGCGAAAGCGGGAACCTACTCCTACCGTCATTCCCGCGTAGGCGGGAATCCAGTCGGCGCGCGCCGGGTTGCCCCCTACGCTTCGATGCAGTTGACGGGGGGCAGCCCTTCCGCGATGCAGCGCCATTCGCTTGCGCCGGCGGCGCGGGCGAGAACCTGGCCGCCGTGCGTTCCGGCGTAGACCGTTCCCTCGCCGCCAATGGCGAGCGCGTCCACCGCCTCCGTGAGGCCGTCGTCCATCAGCGCATCCCAGCGCTCGCCTCCGTCGCGGCTCTCGTAGACCTTCGCGACGGCGCCCTCGGGCCGCGCGCTCCAGTTGCGCGGGCGCCCCAGCGTGGCCGACGCGACGAGGCGCTGCGGGTTCGCCGGGTCGTTGGCCAGCGCGATGGTGTAGAGCATCTGCAGGCCGTCGCAGCGCGAGCGCCACGATTGCGCCCCGTCGCGGGAGTTGTAGAAACCGACGCCCGTCACGGCGAACACGTGGTCGGCCCCGCCCTCCGGCGCGGCGGCGAGTTGGTGGATGTCCGGATGGATGCTTTCACGGACCTCGCGCCACGTCTCGCCGCCGTCGTCCGTCGCCATCACGCCGCCGACCTCGACGCCGACGTACACGCGCCCCGGATGCGTGGGCGACGCGGCCATCGAGCGGATGTTCGGCATGTGCGGGGAGACGGGGAACGTCCACGTCGCGTAGGTGGGGAGTTCCTTGAAACTCTCGACCTCCGCGAATTCGCCCTCCCCCGTGCGCCGGCGGTGGAGTTTCGCCTCGTCCGCGCCGACGAAGACCGTCCCGTCGAGCGTCACGGCGATGCTGCGCGCGTCGACGCCGGGCAGGTTCGGCTCCCAGTTGACCGCATCCGGCGAGGCGCCCCTGCCGAACACGCCCTGATCGGTCGCCGCGATGATGCCGTTCCCGTAGACGCAGACATTCCCCGGAGGGTCGTAGGAGCGGACGGCCTCGACGCGCGCGCCGCGCAGGTCATGCCACTCGACTGCCCACGCGCCGTCCTTCTCGCTCAACGTCACGACGCCGTCGCTCGTCCCCACAAGCATGGCTCACCTCCCGATGGCGGACGCTAGGAATATACCACGCCTCGTCAAGGGGCGGGGCGTCCCGCGTCCGCAACGAATTGCTTGAGGTCTATAGGAACGACGGAGCCATTGACGCGCCCCTTGACGAATCCGCCGCAACTTGCGAAAGTGCTGCCTGCGCGATTCACGCGCCCCAGGAGGATACGGATGGCGCAGACTGACGTCGTAAGGCTCGAGAAGACCATCGCAATAGACACGGACGCCCGCGCGCGCCTCCTCCCCTACGACCAGTGGGTCGAGTCGCTCGGCCTGCCCGTCCACAAGGGCTACTACGTCGAGGACGTTCGCAAACTGGAGGTCGCCCCGTGGCCGGAGATGGGCTGCGACGCGGCGTTCATCCAACTCGCGGGCATGGAGGGCGTCGCCGACGCCCGCGTCACGGAGATCGCCCCCGGCGCCGCCACCAACCCCGTCCGCTTCGCCCTTGACGAGGTCGTGTTCGTCGCCGACGGGCAGGGGCTCGCCACCGTGTGGGCGGAAGGCGTCGCCCGCAAGACGTTCGAGTTCGGCCCGCGCAGCCTCTTCGTCATTCCGCGGGGCGCGGTCCGCCAGTTCGCCAACGCGCGCGGCGACCGCCCCGTCCGCCTCGTCGCCAACACGCACCTGCCCGTCGGCATGTCCCTCATCCCCGACCCGACCTACTTCTTCAACAACACCTACGAGGACGCGAGCCTCCTGGAGAGCGGCGAGGACGAACTCTACTCGGTCGCCAAGCGCGCGCCCGGCGGGCGGGGCGCCAGTTGGTTCGGCAACTTCTTCACCGACCTCGCCGCTTGGAGCGGCCTCGTCCCCCACCGGCAGCGCGGCGGCGGCGGCCACGTCGTGGACATCCAGTTCCCGCGCTCCGAAATGGGCGGGCACATGTCCGTCTTCCCGCCGGGCACCTACAAGAAGGCGCACCGGCACGGGCCCGGCGTCGTCATCATCATCCCCGCCGGCGAGGGCTACTCCATTATGTGGCCGGAGGGCGAGGAGAAGGTCATCGTGCCCTGGCGCGAGTCGAGCATGTTCGTGCCGCCCAACCGCTGGTTCCACCAGCACTTCAACGTCAGCGTGGAGCCCGCCCGCTACCTCGCGCTCTCGCCGATGAAGCAGGTGCGCGGGCTCGGCGACCAGCAGACGAGCCGCCTGCTCGACCAGGTGGAGTACCCGGACGAGGAGCCGTGGATCCGCGAGATGTTCGAGGAGGAACTCGGCAAGCGCGGCCTCGAGTCGCTGATGCCGGACGGCGCCTACCGCGACCCCCACTTCAAGTGGGAGTACGACGCATCCGAAGAGCAAGGCGCCGTCCTCGACGCGACCGCCGGGCGGGGGTTGTAGCGTCGGGGGGCTAGCGGGCGTCCACCGCGTAGAAGACCGCGGACTTCGCGGCCGCTCCCGTCACGTTCATCGCGACGCGGTAGACGCCCGCCGCCACCTTCGGCATGGCGACGCGGGCGGTCAGGGGCGAGCGGAACAACTGCCCCGGCCGCGCGTCGGGCGGCCGCCCAACCGTGAACGAGCCGGTCAGCAGCGGAGCGACCGCCGCGCCGTCCTCGCTCTCGATGGCGATGGAGAACTCGCGCTCCTGATTGGCGAGGCTCCACGGCGTGAGGATGGACGCGGCGATGGCGAATTCAACAGGGCGATTGGGGGCGAGCAGCCAGCGGTCCCAGCCCCCGCCCTGCACGTAGAGCTTCCCGTTGATCGTCTCGGCCCAATCCGCGAGCATAAGCGCGTCTATCTCAACGCGCTCGACGCCGGCGGCGGGATCCTGGTTCGTTGACATTAACTCACCTCGCGCTACAATGTAGGACATAGTACACGGAGCAAAACATAACCTGCCGCCAGGCCCGCGTAGGCGTGAATCCATAGGCGGCGGGAAGCGCCGCTCCTCTGCCCGCCCCGGCGCCTTCGTCATTCCCGCGAAAGCGGGAACCTATCGGCGCCCGAAACGCTACGAGGAGGAGATGGCCAATGGATGACCGCGACGATTACGTCTTAGGTCCGAACGTAACCAAGCAGGCGCTTGGCAAAGAGCGAATGACCAGCGTCGTCTCCATCCGCCTATCGTCCGAGGAGATGGACGCGGTCACCGCCGTCGCCGAGCGCGAAGGGAAAACCTTCGCCCAAGTGGTGCGGGAAGCCATCAAGGAGTCGGCCTCCGCCAAGCGCCGCGACTCCGGATGGAGCGCCGCCGTATCGTTCTTGGACGGAAGCGGCGCCAGATTCGGCGACCCCGTCGGCGCCCAATCCGTTGGCGGGTACGCGATGCTTGCGCGTACCCTCTTCCACCCTGCGGGGCAAGGCGACGCGTCCGAAGAGCAAGGCGCCGTCCTCGACGCGACCGCCGGGCGCGGGTTGTAGCGCCGAGAGGCTAAGGGAGAGTCCGCAGCGTTATGCCTGAGGTCTACGACGTCATCATTATCGGCGGAGGCGCCGCGGGGGAGAACGTCGCGGGGCGGACCGCCCCCGCCGGGCTCAGCACGGCCATCGTTGAGGCGGAACTCGTCGGCGGAGAGTGCACCTATTGGGCGTGCATGCCCAGCAAGGCGCTGCTGCGCCCCGGCGAGGCGCTCGCCGCCGCCCGCCGCGTTCCCGCCGCCCGCGACGCCGTGACCGGCGAGGTTGACGCGGCCCGCGCCCTCCGCGCCCGCGACGCTTTCGCAAGCCATTGGAACGACGAGCCCCAAGCGAACTGGGTCGCGTCCGTCGGCGCCGCGCTCATCCGCGGCAAAGGCAAACTCGACGGAGAACGCCGCGTCGTCGTTGAGACGCCGGACGGCGCGAGCCGCGAACTCGAGGCGCGCAAGGCCGTCGTCCTCGCGACCGGCTCCGTCCCGTTCATTCCGCCTATCGAGGGGCTCGCGGAGGCCGCGCCGTGGACGAGCCGCGAGGCCGCGTCCGCCAAGAGCGTCCCCGAAAGCCTCATCATCATCGGCGGAGGCGTCGTCGGGTTGGAAATGGCGCAGGCGTGGAAATCGCTCGGAACGGCGGAGATAACCATCTTGGAGCGCCGGACGCCGGAGGAGTCCGCCGTATTCGAGCCGTTCGCGCTCCGCGCCGTCATCGAGTCGCTCGAGGAGCAGGGCGTCGTCTTCCGGCTGGGGTGCGTCGTCGCGTCCGCGAGCCGCTCGGAGTCGGGCGTCGCCGTGACGATGGACAACGGCGAGAGTCTGCGCGCGTCCGAGTTGCTCGTCGCGGCGGGGCGCGTCGGCGTCACGCAGGACATCGGGTTGGAGAGCGTCGGGCTCGCCGCCGAGCGTTTCATCCGCGTGAACGACCATCTGCAAGTCGAGGGCGCGGACGGCGGCTGGCTCTACGCGGTGGGCGACGTGAACGGGCGCGCCCTGCTCACGCATCAGGGGAAGTATCAGGCGCGGCAGGCGGGCGACCACATCCGCGGGCTCGACGCCTCCGCTTGGGCGGACGCCTGCGCCGTTCCCTCCGTTGTGTTCACGGATCCGCAACTGGGGAGCGTTGGGCTGACGGAGCGCGCCGCCCGCGAGCGCGGGATGCGCGTCCGCGCCGTCGAACTCGGCTGGCCGGTCGCCGCCGCTCCGCTGCACGGCGAGGGATTTCGCGGCGGCTGCAAGTTCGTCGTGGACGAAGACCGCGGCGTTCTCGTCGGCGCGACGTTCGTCGGCCCGGAGGTCGGCGAACTCACGCACGCCGCGACGATCGCGATCGTGGGCGAGGTTGCGCTCGACCGCCTCTGGCACGCGACGCCGTCGTTCCCCACGCTGAGCGAGGTTTGGCTCCGCTTCCTCGAGGCCTACGGGTTGTAGGGGACCTTACGTAACCTACCCCCTGACCGCACGGGCGGGAATCCATGCGGCGCGGAGCGCCGCTCCTCTCCTACGTAAGCGCCACGTCATTCCCGCGAAAGCGGGAACCTACTGGCCGCCATCCGCTCTCCCCGCGCCCCCTAGCCGGCTGCGGCGCGGAGGGCGGCGACGGCCTCGGCGACGCTCACGCGGTCGTTGTAGACGGCGGAGCCCGCGACGATGACGCTCGCGCCGGCCGCGGCGACGCGCCCGGCGTTCTCCGGCTTGACGCCGCCGTCCACTTCCAACTCAACGTCGAGGCCCAGCCGGTCTATGGCGGCGCGCAAACGCTCGATCTTCGGCAGAGCGCTTGGGATGAATTGCTGGCCGCCGAACCCGGGATTGACGGACATGACGAGCGCGAGATCGAGGTCAGGGAGGATTTCGGCGAGCGCGGCGTCCGGCGTGGCGGGGTTGATCGCGGCGCCCGCCGCCGCGCCCAACTCCTTGATTTGATGGACGACGCGATGCAGATGCGGCGCCGCCTCCTGGTGCGCGGTGATTCTGTCCGCGCCCGCCGCGACGAAGTCGGGAATGAGGCGCTCCGGCTCGATGACCATCAGGTGCACGTCCAGAGGCAGGCTCGCGTGGGAGCGAATGGCGTCCACGACGAGGGGGCCGACGGTGAGGTTCGGGACGAAGCGCCCGTCCATCACGTCGACGTGAATCCAGTCGGCGCCCGCCTGCTCCGTCTCGCGGACGACCTCGCCGAGGCGCGCGAAGTCCGCCGAGAGGATGGACGGAGCGATCTTGACGCGGCCCGCCTCAGGCACCGGCGGCCTCCAAGCGCGCCTTCGCCTGGGCGAGCGCCTCGCGGACGCGGACGGGCGCCGCGCCGCCGGGCATGTCCCTCGCGGCGGCGCTCGACGCGGCGGTGATGAGGAGAGCGTCCGCGTCGAACTCGGGGCGCAAGGCGCGCATTTCCTCCAACGGCAGCGCCGTGAGCGCGGCGCCGCGCTCCGCCGCGATTTCGCAGAGCCTGCTCACCGCCGCGTGCGCCTCGCGGAAGGGAACGCCCTTGCCGACGAGGTAGTCCGCGAGGTCGGTCGCCAGCAGCGCGCCGTCCTCCGCCGCCTCGCGCATGCGCTCCGCGTTGACCGCGCAATCGCCGAGCATCCCGCGCATCGCCTCCAGCGTCGCCTCCAGCGTGTCGACGGCGTCGAAGAGCCCCTCCTTGTCCTCCTGCAAATCGCGGTTGTACGTGAGGGGCAGCCCCTTGAGCATCGTGAGCATGCCGATCAAATCGCCGTAGACGCGCCCCGTCTTGCCGCGCGCGATCTCCGCGAAGTCCGGGTTGCGCTTCTGCGGCATTATGGACGAGCCCGTCACCCATTCGCGTCCGAGTTGGATAAAGCCGAACTCCTGCGACGACCAGAGCACGATCTCCTCGGCGAGGCGGGAGCAGTGCATCATCGCGGCGGCGGCGGCGGCGAGATACTCGACGGCGTAGTCGCGGTCGGACACGGCGTCCATCGAGTTGGCGGACACGGCGTCGAAGCCGAGTTCGCGCGCGACCCACTCGCGGTCGATGGGATAGGGAACGCCGGCGAGCGCGCCTGATCCGAGGGGGAGGACATTGACGCGCTTGCGGGCGTCGCCGAATCGCGCGGCGTCGCGGTCGAACATTTCGAAGTAGGCGAGCATGTGGTGCGCGAAAGGCGCGGGCTGCGCGCGCTGCAGGTGCGTGTAGCCGGGCATCATCGCGTCTTGCTCGCGCTCCGCGAGGGCGAGCAGCGCGCCTTGCAGCGCCCGCAGCGAGCGGACGGCGCGGTCCAGAGCGTCACGGACGTAGAGGCGCGTTGCCGTCGTCGTCTGATCGTTGCGGGAGCGGGCGGTGTGGAGGCGCGCGGCGGGCTCGCCGATCAACTCGCGCAGGCGCGCCTCGATGTTCATATGGAGGTCTTCGTACTCCTCGCGCCAGGGGAACGCGCCGCTCTCGATTTCGCGGCGGACGTCCTCCAGTCCGCCCGCGATGGCGTCGGCGTCGGCCTGCGCGATGACGCCTTGCCGGGCGAGCATGCGCGCGTGCGCGATGGAGCCGGCGACGTCGTAGGCGTAGAGGCGGCGGTCGTACCCTACGGAGACGGTGTAGCGGGAGGCCGCCTCAAAGTGATGGGTGGCGTAGTCGGTCATTGCGCGTCCATTGTACGCGAACGCGGCGGGGAGTCAGCGGGGGGCGTCGCCCTGCCCGCGTAGGCGGCATTCGGCGCTAGGCAAGCGTCCCGGCAACGGTTGGCGCGGGCGGCGCGCCTGTTGTACCATGCCCCCGCGCGCCGCCTAGCGCCGAAGGAGAAGAGACCGATGCGCTTTTCCGGAATGTTCGTCATCATCATCGCCGTCTTCGTCGCAGTTCTCATCGTCTCCAACATCATCGCGATCAAACTGATCCACGTCTTCACGCTGCCGGGCGACTTCCTCGGCGAGGCCGCCGTCTTCTTGCCCGCGTCCATCATCGTGTTCCCGATCACCTATCTCATAGGGAACGTGCTGACGGAGGTCTACGGGTTCCGCGTGGCGCGCGGCGTGATCTGGCTCGGATTCGGCGCGAACCTACTGGTCGTCGTTGCCCTATGGCTCACGGGCCTCATCCCATCCGTCTTTTTCTGGGATGGGCAGGACGCCTACGACCGCATCCTCGGCCAGGTTCCAAGGATCCTCCTCGCCTCGTTCACGGCCTACTTGCTGGGCGAGTTCAGCAACTCGATGACGCTCTCCATACTGAAGGTCCGCACGAAAGGGCGCTTCCTCTGGGTCCGCACGATCTCCTCGACCGTCGTTGGGCAAGGGCTCGACTCGTTCGTGTTCATCACCATCGCTTTTGGAAGCTTCGCGGCCCTCAGCATCACCGGCGAACTGACCGGCATCGAGATCGTTCGCACGGCGCTGATTCAGTGGGCGTTCAAGATCGCCTACGAGGTGGCCGCGACGCCGCTGACCTATTGGGTGGTCGGCCAGTTGAAGGCGAGAGAGAAGATGGACGCCTACGACGCCGCGCACTCGCTGAATCCGTTCGGCGTGTTCGCAATGCCGTCCGACGAGGCTGCGCCGGCGAGGGGGTAAGCGCGTAATCGGGGCGGGGCCGCTGTCCGCAGGCGGCGTCGGTAGGTTCCCGCTTTCGCGGGCAGGGCGAGGCGACCCTCACCCCCGGCCCCTCTCCCAGAAGGAGAGGGGGGCACTTGCGTGCGACTGGATTCCCGCCTACGCGGGCAGGGCGGTTGGATGGGATCGTCATCGCTCACCAGCCTACGAGGATGGGCGACGGGGCGGGGCGGCCCTCACCCTGGCCCTCTCCCAGAGGGAGAGGGTATTTGTCGCCGCCATGGGGCGGCGGCGGATCGGCTCCATCACCGTCGCCCGGCGGATCCGGGGCGGCGGCGCCCTCACCCTGGCCCTCTCCCGGCGGGAGAGGGTAATTTTCGCCGCCGTGGGCGGCTGCATCACCGGCGCCCGGCGGCTCCGGTGCAGCCTCGTCGTCGTCTCGTGTTGGGGGAGGGAGGGGGACGCCAGCGGGGACGCGAGGGGGGCGGAGGAATGGCTCGTTACCCGTCCAGATTTGGAGGGAGGGCGGGCGCATAAAGGCCATGGCGAGCGCGTCGGCCTTGTCGGGCGAGGGGAGGCCGCGCCCGCGCATATCCTTCTTGCTCTCCAAGCGCACTTGCCCGGAACTCGACACGTCGTAGCGGAGGGAGAGGAGTTGCCCTGCGAGGGCGTCGTCGGGCGGGAGGGCGATGAGGCGGTCGTTCATCAGGCGGCGGAGTTCCCAGAAGATTTCGGAGCGGAGGTTGGCGAACCTTGCGCGGCGGAGGGGCTTGCCGCCGAATTGCACGCCGTAGACGGGGGCGCCCAACTCGCGCAGGCGGTCGACCACGCCTCCGCCGACGCCTGTTTCGTCGACGAACACGGCGTCGGCGCGCCATTCGCGCGCCATTTCCGCCGCCTCGAACGCGAGGCGCATCGTGTCCATTTTGGCGAACGTCTTGGCGGCGACGACGCGCTGCCCGCGGCGGGCGACGAGCGCGGACTTGTCGAAACCGAACCGCGCGACGTCGACGCCGACGTAGACGGGCTCGCGGGCGTCCTCCTCTTCCGTCGGGGCGCCGTCGCCGGTTGGGGCGGCGGGGTCCATCGCGTCTTCGACGGCCTGCCTGCCGATGAGGGAGTCGTCTTGCGCGTCGGGGAAGAGGGCGAGCACGCCGGCCATAAAGAGGGGGTGGTCGCGCCCGTAGTCGTCCTCGCGCTCGGCGATGTCGGTTTCGGTCATCAGGCCGGGCACGTCGATGTTCTCGCCGGTGAAGGCAGGGGTATCGTAGGCGGAGATGCGGACGCGTTGGTAGTTGCCTCGCTTGGCGCGGTGGGATTCGTAGAATTCGCCGTTGGAGGAGAGGGCGTTGCCGGTGAGGAGGACGCGGGCGGGGTTGAGGCGCTTGAGGGCTTCCTCGAAAGCGGGCTTCATCGCGTGCGCCTCGGTGACGATGACCATCAGGTTGGGGGAGTGGAAGCCCTGGAGGTTGTCGGGCTTGTTGGTGGAGAAGCCGATGGCGAAGCGGTCGTCGTCGATTTCGTAGCGGTCGCGGAGGATTTTGCCTGCGAGGGGAGCGGATGCGGCTTTGCGGGCGATTCGCATTTCGCGCCAGACGATCTCGCGGACTTGGCGCTGGGTGGGGCCGGTGACGACGACTTTGGCATGGGGGCGGGTTTCGAGCCACCAGAGGACGGCGCGGGCGGCGGCCCAATCCTTGCCGGATGCGTAGCAGCCGACGACGGAGACGCGGCGGTTATGGACGAGGAGTTCGAGCATTTCGCGCTGCTTGGCGTAGGGGAGGCCGGCGTCGGGGAGGACGTCGCGGATGAAGCCGACGGGGTCGTCGCGGTATTGGGCGAGGTTTTCGCTCACGGCGACGGGGCGCGCGGCGGCGCGGCTGGCGCGGCCTTTGCGAGGCTTGGCGCCGGGGGCGCCGTCGCCTTTGGGAGGCTTGGCGGCGCGGTGGAGGAGGTTGCGGAGTAGTCGCATAGTTGACATTATCGTAGAGTGATGGGGAATGCGACAAGGGGCAAATGTCACAATTTGGGGATGGGGCTTGCGCGGGGGGCGTACCCTCACCCGCCGCTTCGCGAGGCGACCCTCACCCGCCGCTACGCGGGGCAACCCTCACCCGCCGCTACGCGGCTGCCCTCTCCCAGAGGAGACCTTTGCATAACTCCTCTGCCCCAGTAGGTTCCCGCTTTCGCGGGAATGACGGGGGCGCTTACGTAGGAGGGGAGCGGCGCTCCGCGCCGCCTGGATTCCCGCCTACGCGGGAATGACGGTAGGTTATGCAAAGGTCTCCAGAGGGAGAGGGCGGGGGCGGCGCTTGCGCGCCGGAGTGGCCAGTAGGTTCCCGCTTTCGCGGGAATGACGTGGTAGCGGGGATGGGTTGGGACGGGGCGCGGGGTGCCCCGTCGTGGCGCTGTCGCGCCGACTGGATTCCCGCCTACGCGGGAATGACGGGACCCGTGGCGTTGTCGCGCCATGTGAGGTTTGCGCGTGCACGGGCAAGCGGAGGGTTGCCAGGAGAACGAAGCGCCGCTCACGCCGCTAAACTACGCCCCACCACTGCCGACGAGAGCATTGCCGACGGGAGGCTCCGATGCCGCTTTCGCAGGACGAACTGCACGAACTCGCTCACGCGCTGATGGAGGCCGAGCGTAACGCCGCCCCCATCCCGCCGCTCACGGAGCGGCGCCCCGACCTGACGCCGGAGGACGCCTACGCCGTCGCCGCGCTCGTCCTCGCGCACGAGTTGGAGCATGGCCACCGCATCGTCGGACGGAAGGTCGGCCTCACGAGCAAGCCGATGCAGGCGGCGCTCGGCATCGATACGCCGGACTTCGGCACGGTGCTCGACGATATGACGGCGCGGGACGGCGGGCGCGTCGAGACGGCGAAACTGATCAGCCCGAAGGCGGAGCCGGAGTTGGCGTTCCGCCTGAAGGCGCCGCTGCGCGGGCCCGGCGCGACCGCCCAGGACGTCATCGCCGCGACCGACTACGTGTTCCCCGCGCTCGAGATTATCGACAGCCGCATCGCCGACTGGCGGATCAAGGAGCAGGACACGATCGCCGACAACGGATCGTCGGCGCGGGTCGTCATTGGGAGCGCGCGTTTGCCCGTTGACGCGCTTGATCTCGCCGGCGAGGAGGTCGTTCTCTATCACAACGGCGAGGAGCGCGGGCGCGCCCTGGCGTCGGAGGTTCTGGGCAACCCCGCGAACGCGGTGGCGTGGTGCGCGAACAAACTCGCCGAGTTCGGGCAGGAGTTGCGGGCGGGCGAATTCGTGATGCCGGGCTCCATCACCGCCGCCGTGGACGTTCGCGCCGGCGACGTCGTCCGCGCCGAGTTCGCGTCGCTCGGCGTCGTCAGCGCGCGGTTTGTCTAGCGGGCTGTAGTAGGCAATAGGTTCCCGCCTACGCGGGCAGGGCGGTCATTGAGGGTAGGTTCCCGCTTTCGCGGGAACGACGCGGATACGGGGATTAATGGAGACGGGGCGCGTTGCGCCCCGTCCAGGCGCTTGCGCACCGACTGGATCTCGCCTGCGCGGGCAGGGCGGCAGATTATGCGAAGATCTCGCTTAGTAGAGAGTCTGAGCGTGCGCCGCTTGCCCGCCGACGCTACCCGCCTAGCGCGGCTTGCGCGCCGTCACGCGGAAACTCGCCGTGTTGGAGCCGGGCTCGTCGTTGCCGCCCGGGGTTTCGTGGGTCTCTCCCTCGATTTCGACGTCTACGAAGCCGGCGGCAGTCAGCCGGGCGAGGTAGGCGTCGCAATGTTCGGCGCCCGCCGTGCAGGCGACCCAGTCGGCGTCGCCGGAGACGGCGGGGCCGTCGGGCGTGAGCGCGAGCACGTCCGAAAGGTGGATGCGCCCGCCGGGGGCGAGTACGCGGAAACTCTCGCGGAACACGGCGTCTTTGTCGGGGGAGAGGCAAACGACGCAGTTGGAGATGATGGCGTCGTAGGAGTCGTCGGGCAGGGGCATCGCCTCCATTTCGCCTTGCGCGAACTCGACGTTCGTCAACCCGAGCGCGGCCTGATTCTTGCGCGCGAGTTCCAGCATCGAGGGGGTCATATCCAAGCCGGTGACGCGCCCGCTTTCGCCGACCTGTTGCGCGGCGAGGAAGCAATCTATGCCGCCGCCGGAGCCGAGGTCAAGCACGCGCTCGCCGGGGCGCAATCCGGCCAGCGCGGTCGGGTTGCCGCAGCCTGCGGACGCCGCCACCGACGCGGCGGGCAGCCCCGCGAGTTGCCCGTCGGCGTAGAGACGCATCGCGTAGTCCGCGTCCGCCGCGCCGCAGTCCGCCGTCGGGCAGCAGTCCTCTCCGGCTTGCCCCGCGTCGGGCTCATCCGCAGCGGAGTCGAGGGCGATGACGCGCTTGGCCCGTTCGCCGTAGCGCTCCCGCACGAGTTCCTTGATCCGGCCGGACTCCGTCGTCATTGCGAGCCTCCTGTGAGCGCCTGCCGCCGCGCTTGCCGTGGACAATTATCGCACAGGCGAAGTTATGCGTATCGCGCAGGTTGCCCGCGCAAGCGGAGTCACCGCTGCAATAGGGGGCATGGCTAGGGATCAGACGTCTCGTCCGTCTCGTCGGGACTCGGGCGCGGCGGCGTTTGGATGACGCAGGCTAGGCCGCTCGCGCGGCTCAACTTCCGGTCCAGGGTGAACAGCGGGCATCCGATGGCCTCCGCGACCGCGGCGTACCATGCGTCGTAGGCGGTGACGTTCCGCCGCATCTCCCACACGCGCCGCGCGAACGGCCGGAACGGAAACGTTTCCAACCTGAGGAGCAGGAGGTCCCGCTGCGCGAGGTTCGCCTCGAACTGCGACACCTTGCCTTGCAACTCCAAGCGGCGCAGCACATTGCTGGCCTCGGCGAGAACGTGCTCCGGGCAGTAGAGGGGGCCGTAGGCGATGACCGATTCGGCCCACCTGCCGTCCGGCCCCGCGTCGATGAGCGCGGCGACGATCACCGACGAATCAACGACCGCCGCCATCTAGGGAACGCCCCTCGCCCGCTACTCGCGGTCTTCGTCGCGCGCCGCGAGGATGTCCGCCGCGCCGATCCTCGTTTCGGACAGGGCCTTGCGCTGGCGAACGCCGTCCAGCCATTCCTCTATGGAGGGAACCGCCGCGATGCGCTCCAACTCGCTCAGGACGTACTCCTGCATAGACTGGCGGCGCGCCGCCGCGCGGGACGCGAGCGTGTCGCGCACCCCGTCCGGAACGCTCCTGATCGTCAACTGCGCCATGTCTATCCCTCCTTGCCCGCCGAATCTTGCCCGCCGACGCAGGCATTATGCCAGCGTCAAAAGCATATTGCAAGCAGCGCTTCATCTAACTAGCATAACTTGCATTATGACATCAACGAATGCATCATGCAAGCGAACGAGGCTGCAAGCTGACTGTTTTGTCCATGTGAACGGTTCGCGGAGTTCCAATGGGGCGTGAGGAGGCCTGCAGGGAGCGGGGCATCCTGCTTGTTCGTCCTCCGCCGTGCTCGCCGAAGTTGCGGGCATGGGGAGCGGGCGCACCGGACGCATTGGAGGGGTCCTCCAGCTTCTACGACGGGGAGTTGGCGATGGGGCCGCTGAACCGCGCGATGCGGGAGCGGGATGCGTACTCCAATGCAGAGCGCCCGCATCAGTCGCTTGGCTGGCTGAGTCTGATGGAGTATCTTGCGGAGCAGAGTCTGAGGACGGACTCCTACCTCTCCCGCCGTCTCATGTGTGGTGAACGCGGCAGGCTGGGGTTGCCCTTGCGCGGGCGCTTGCGCTATTATCTTGCGCGATTGTCCGCGCCCGGCGCGGGCCCGTTCACGACAAGGGAGGACAACCTATGTTCCGGGCAAGCAGAACCATCGCCCTCGCCGCGCTTTCGCTCGCGCTGCTCGCGGTCTTGGCCGCGTGCGGAGCCGACCCGACGCCGACCCCGGCCCCCGCGCCAACCAACACGCCCGACGCGATGATGGGCGGAACGGCGGCCCCCGCCTCGACGCCCACGCCGCGCAGCGCCCCCACGCCCGACGCGATGACGAGCGGAACGGCGGCCCCCGCGACCCAAGCGCCGCGCAATACCCCCACGCCGATTCCTCCAGCCCCGGGCTTCGACGCCGAGGAGTACTTCTCCGGCAAGACGATCAAGATCATCGTCGGCTTCTCCCCCGGCGGCGGCTACGATGCCTACTCCCGTCTCTTGGCCAAGGGACTCGAGCGCTTGATGCCAGGCAACCCGCGCGTCATCGTCTCCAACCTCCCCGGCGGAGGCGGCCTCCGCGCTTTGCAGGAGACGATGCGCTCCCGTCCCGACGGCCTCACCACGCACCCGATGGCCAACCGCCACCCGGCCGCCGAGGCGGCGGGCGCCGACCTTGACGACTTCGACCTCAACACCGTCGTTATGATCGGCACGCCCAACTTCATTCAGACGCACGCCGCCCTCTGCATCCGCCGCGACCTCGCGGAGAACTGGGAAGAGATGGTCGCGCTCGGCGAAACCATCAATTTCGGCACGTCCGCGCTGGGCGGCAACGCCATCGGCGGACAATTCGCCGAGGCGCTTGGCGCTCCCGTCAATGTCGTGACCGGCTACGAAGGCACCGCCGACGTGCAGGCCGCAATCAACCGCAACACGCTTGACGCCACCGACCGCTGCGACACCTTCTTCATCGATCCGTTCTTCCCCGAGTGGTACGAGCAGCGCAAACTGATGCCCCTCTTCTACTGGCGGACGCCCATCAGCCAGAGTTTCCTCGACAAGATGAACACCGGCTTGCGCTCCGAGGACGTTCCGCATCTCTTCGACGTCGTGGACGCCAACGAGCAGCAGCAGGCCGCCTTCCTCCTCGCGCAGAACCTGGAGTCGATGACGCGAATGTTCGTGCTCGCCCCGGGCACGCCGGACAACATCGTCCAGACGTGGCGCCGCGTCTTCCGGCAAATCACGGAGGATCAGGAGTTCATCGACAGCGCCGCCGCGCTCTCCCGTGAGATCAACTACGGCGACCCGTCCATTCTCCGCGCCGACATTGAGAAGGCCAAAGACTTCACGACCGAGGCCTGCGAACTCTTCGCTGAACTCTACGGCGTCCCGCAGGCGTCGCGCGACTGCTAGCCGCCCGCCGGCGGGCAAGGCGGACGGAATCGGATGGGGGCGGGCTCGGCGTGAGCCCGCCCCCATCCGTCATTCCCGCGTAGACGGGGAATCCACCCGGCGCGAAAGCGCCCCATCCTCTTCGTAGAAGAGGAGCCAGGCCCCGCAAGCGCCGCTTGCGGATGGAGGGAACGCAACGCCGACTCCGGCCTACGCGGGTTCCTGGATTCCCGCCTACGCGGGAATGACGGTTTAGGGGGAGTCCCGGATGACGGCTAGGGGGCGATTGCGGATGGAGGGAACGCCGACTGCAGCCTCCGCGGGTTCCTGGATTCCCGCCTACGCGGGAATGACGGTTTAGGGGGAGTCCCGGATGACGGCAAGGGGGCGATTGCGATGGAGGGAACGCCAGCGGCCGCCTACGCGGGAATCCAGAGTCCTTATTGTCCCGTCATCCCGCGTAGACGGGAATCCAGGCGGCGCGGAGGCCGCTTGACGCGCAACCCCTTCTCCGCGTAGCGTTAGCGCGAAATCGCAAGGCGAACCCCGTTCGCCCGAGGCAAGCCGCTCAAAATGGCCAAACGTCTCCCGCTCATCATCATGCTCGTCGTCGCGGCGCCGCTCGTCGGGGCGTGCACGCAAACCGTGGACGGCGCCCTTTTCGGCGCGGCGGAGCTCGGCGACTTCTTCGGCGCGGCGGCGGACGGCGCGAACCGGCTCTTCGGCGCCTGGCCGCCCTGGCCGATCATCGCCTTTATCCTGATGATCCCCATCGCCATCGCCTCCGGCCTGATGCCCGGCGGCGGTCTGCCCTTCCTCGTCGTCGTGCTCGCGTTC
Source organism: Dehalococcoidia bacterium (assembly GCA_965242755.1). Lineage (GTDB taxonomy): Bacteria > Chloroflexota > Dehalococcoidia > Lucifugimonadales > Australimonadaceae > Bin16. The sequence continues at coordinate 1,386,402 of OZ251500.1, forward strand.
GCCACCGAACTCGACGTCTTCATCGCGCTCCCCGTCGTCATCGGCTATATGGCCGCCAACGACCTCACGGAGCCGATCCCCTCCATCCTGCTCGGCATACCGGGCGCGCGGTCGTCCCAAGCGACCATTTTGGACGGCTATCCGCTCGCGCGGCAGGGCTACGCCGGCTACGCGCTCGGCGCCTCCTACACCTCATCCCTCATCGGCGGACTCATCGGCGGCGCCGCGCTCCTCGCCGTGCTGCCCTTCGCCCGCAGTTTGCTGACGCTGTTCGGGGAAGCCGAGTTCTTCCTGCTCGCGCTGCTCGGCGTCGCGTCGGTGGGCATCGTCAGCGCGGGGGCGGTCGTCAAAGGGTTGCTCACCGCCTGTCTCGGCCTTTTCATCGGCATGATCGGCTTCGTCAACATCGCGCAGGAGACGCGCGCCACCTTCGGCATTGATTACCTCTACGACGGCGTCAACATCATCCCTGTCGTGGTGGGTCTGTTCGCCATTCCAGAAATCGCCGACCTCGTGATCAGCAAAACGCCCGTCGCCAAAGAGCGCCTCGGCGAAATGCTGAAGGAGAGCAACCGCGACGTGTCGAGAGGCATGCGCGAATCGCTCCGCCACAAGTGGCTCATCGCGCGCTCCTCGCTCATCGGCGTGTTCATCGGCGCGATGCCCGGACTCGGCCCGGCCCCCGCCCACTGGATCGCCTACGCGCAAGCCCGGCAAACCGAGAAGGGCGCCGTCCAAACATTCGGAACCGGCGACATCAGAGGCGTCATCGCGCCCGAATCGTCCAACAACTCGACGGACGGCGGCGTGCTGATGCCGACGCTCATCTTCGGCATCCCAGGCAGCGGGCCGATGGCCATCGTGCTCGGCTTCCTCTACATCGCCGGCGTCCAACCCGGTCCCGCGATGGTCAACCCCGACCTCCACCTCAATCTCACGCTCTCCCTCGTCTACGTCATCATCCTCGCCAACATCTTCGTCGTCCCCATCGTCTTGCGCTTCTCGCCGACCCTCACCAAAGTGGCCGCCATTCCGCCGCTCGTGCTCGCGCCGCTCGTCATCGCCATCGTGACGCTCTCCGCGTTCCAAGCGAACTTGGACATATCCGACCTTACGACGATGGCCGTGTTCGCGGCGCTCGGCATGTTTATGAAAGCCTACGCATGGCCGAGGCCGCCCATCCTCATCGCCATCGTGCTCGCAGGGCCCCTGGAGACGAATATGGGCATCGCCGTCCAGACGCAAGGGATCTCGATGATTTGGCAACCGGGCTTCCTGAGCATCCTCGCCCTCGTCGCGGTCGCCGTCTACTTCTCCCTCCGCGTTCAGCGCGCCGCTCAGCGCCTGCAAGAGCAAACGCTCGCGAACACGGCGGACGGCGATGACGACTAATCCCGACGCGCCCCGCGAAGGGGACTCCGCGCAGCGCAAAGTCTCCTGGCGCTCGCCGGAGATCCTCGGCGAACTCGTGCTGCTCGGCGTCATCGCCGTGCTCATCGCCGTCTACTTCCGGCGCCTCGACCTGTGCGAAAGCGTCTTCGGGGCTCTCGCCGTCGGCGAGACGCGCGCCTGCGTCCCCATCGTGCGCGAGGAGGGGCAATGGCTGCCGACGATCATCATCGCCATCGCGACTCCGCTGTGGTTCGCCCGCCTCTACGCCGTGCTGCGACGCCGCAAGGCCATCGAGCAGGGAATGATTATGGACTTGGGCTTCCGGCTCGGCGAGGACCCGCAGGGCGAGCGGCGGCGCGCCGCCCTCTACTTCGGAACGCTCGTCGCCCTCATCTTGGCGGTCTGGCTCGTCGGCTTCCACGTCGGACTTCCCGTCTGGGTCGCCGCTTATCTGCTCTTCTGGACGCGCGCGCAATGGCCTCACGCGCTCGCCGCGGCGCTGGCGTTCGAGGCGTTCATCATCGGAATTCTCGACCTGACGCTGGACATCTTCTGGTTCGAGCCGCTCTTCTTCCGCTGGATCGGCGTCGCCTACCCGGTCAGCGATTGGTTCACTCGGGTGTTCTGATCGGGCGCCCGGCCCCTCTCCCGGAGGAGACCTTTGCATAACTAGGCCCGTTGCGATTCAGCGGAGATTTCCATGGCGCGGAGCGCCAATTCGCCCTATCTAACCCCCCCCCCAACGGCCGCTCTCACCCATCCCTGCCCGCCCCGTTTCCATGGCTCCGCAGGGCCTCTTACGGACACACTACCCCCTAGGCAATCGTCGCGCCGCGCGCCCCGCACAACACGTTCTTCTCCAACCCCACGTACCGCGTCCGCCAATACCCGTAACTCCGCTTCAACGTTCCGAACACCCCCTCGACAGGCGCTCGAACCTTCGACACTAGCGCGTTCCTCTTCCGCTGCCAGTGCGGCAACTCCGCCTGGTTCTTGTGCGACCGATGCATGATCCGGTCATTGATCCCACGCTCCCGCAACCGCTTCCGGCGCTCCTTCGACTCATACGCCTTATCGGCGTACACCGCCTCTTCATCCCCCATTATCAGCGCATCCGCCACGTCCGTGTCGGCCACATTCGCGGGCGTCAACTCTACCCCGCGGATCAGCCCGGAAACCCCGTCCATCCCGATATGCAGTTTGTAGCCGAACCGCGACTTCTTCCCCTTGCGCGTCCACGCGGCGTCAGGGTCCGTCTTGCTCCTCGCGCCCACCTCCGAGTGCGGGCGCCGCGCTTGCGCCTCGATCACCGACGCGTCGATCAGCGTCCCCTTCTTCACCAGAAGGAGGGGACGCTGGTCTTGCGGCGCTTAGCAGTTCTCCTCGCGTTGGGGCGGGTTGCGGCCAATTGTGCGCGATGGCGGGGAGTTATGCAAAGGTCTCCAGAGGGCGAGGGCAGCCGCGCAGCGGCGGGTGAGGGTTGCCCCGCTAAAGCCGCGCGCTTGGCCGCACTCGGCCCCCCCTAGCCGTCGGGCGGACGCGGAATCTGCGGCCCGTTCGCGTCCTCGAACTCCTCCCACCACTGCTTCTTGCCGCGCCGCCGCCGGAGCAGCAGGAAGATCGCCGCCGCCGCGACGAGGGACGGCAGCAGCCAGCGGCGTCCGCCTCCGCCGTTCCGCTTCACGGGCAGCCGGGAAACCGCCGGCGGATTGGGTCGCTCGTTCGTCTCGTCGCTCATCCGATGCTCCTTCTCTTGCAAGCGGTCTCGCCGCGGCGTTCGCCCGCTCTTGCGCGCGGCGTTGACCAAAGCGCGCGCCCTAATCGGATTCAGCATGCCGCCCAGCCTCCGCCATCGCCCGGACGCAAGCCGCCGCCTCCCGCAGTGACGCGACGACGGGGACGCCGGCGGGAGGCGGCGTCGGGTCGGGGTCGCCGCGAACGACGAGCACGGGCGCGATTCCGGCGTTCCGCGCGCCCTGCGCGTCGGCGTATGCGCTGTCCCCGATGTGGACAGCCTCGGACGGCGCCGCTTTCGCTTGGGCGAGGGCGTATCGGAAGATCGCCGGGAACGGCTTGCCGACCCCAGCGCTCAGCGGCGTGGCGCGCGTCGGCAGCAGATGGCCGACGCCAAGCCTGTCCAAATTGGCGTCCAGCCCGTCGCCGATGTTGGAGACGACGCCGAGCGCGAGGCCCATCCCCTGCAGTTCCTCGAGCGTAGCCGTCGCGTCGGGGAACAAGACGAGTTCGCTGCCTTCTCTGCGGACGCGCCGCCAAATGCGCGCCGCCGCGTCGAGGCTTACGTCGGGCGCGCCCGCCTCGGCGAGGAGCCTGCGCTCGTATTCGGAGTAGAAGGCGTTTTGCTCTTTCGGCGGGCGCGCTTGCACAGGCGCGGCGGCGTTCTCCGCGTCCATATAGGCGTTCGCCGCGATATACCCGCGGCCAATCGCGGCGGGATCCAAGGCGACGCCTTCGGCGGCGGCGGCGCTCCGCTGGACCGTTTCACGGTCCGGCCAATCGGCGAGCGTCCCGTAGAAGTCGAAGAAGACTGCCCGTATCATACGGCGTATCCTAGCGCTTGAGGCGGTATGAGCATCGCGTCCGGCCTGTTGCGCTCCGCGCTCGATCTGCTGCTGCCCCGCCAATGCCTCGGCTGCGGCGCGAACGGAACGTATCTGTGCGAGCGTTGCGCCGACCAAGCGGAGCGGCCGCAGCCGGAACTGCCGCCGGAGAGCGGCCCCCTCGCCGACGTTCTCGCTCCGTTCGCGTATCGGGGCGTTGGGCGCGAGGCCGTTCGGCGCCTCAAGTACCGCGGCGCGCGGGCGCTCGCGCCGGATATGGCGAGGCCGATGATCCGCGAACTCGCGCTGGCGACGGCTCCGCCGTTCACGCTGACGCCTGCTCCGCTGCATCCGAAGCGGCTGCGGGAGCGCGGCTATAATCAGGCGGAACTGCTTGCGCGGGAGGTCGCCCGCGCCCTTGACGCGCCGTTGCTGCGCGGCGCAATCAAGCGAACGAGGGACACGCCGCCCCAAGTCTCAATGGCGAACCTCGCGGAGCGCATGGAGAATGTCCGCGGCGCGTTCGCTCCCGCTCAGGCCGTTGACGGCGGAACCGTGATCGTGGTGGACGACGTGGCGACGACGGGCGCGACGCTCACGGCGGCGGCGCAGGCGCTCCGCGACGCGGGCGCGTCCCGCGTGTGCGGCCTCGCGTTCGCCCGCGACAGCCGGAACTGAGGCAGGCCCCGCTCGCTGCGCTCGCCGGAGCAAGGCGACCGGGCTCTGTCAAGACGAAAGGGGATAGGGAATAGATGACGCGAATCGCAATCATCGGGGGAACGGGGCCGGAGGGGCGCGGGCTCGCGTTGCGCCTAGCGATGGCGGGGCGCGAGGTCGTCATTGGATCGCGCGACCCTGCCCGCGCCGCATCCGCGTCCGCCGAATTGCGGGAGGGGCGCGAAGGGCTGGCGATCAGCGGCGCGGCCAACGCCGACGCGGCGAGCGCGGCGGACGCCGTCCTCTTGTCCGTGCCGTTCGACGGCCTGCGCCCCACGGCGGAGGCGCTGCGCTCCGAACTCGCGGGGCGGTTGGTCGTGAGCATCGTCGCGCCGATGGAGTTCGCCGACGGGCGGATGCGGGCGGTCAGCGCGCCGGAGGGGTCGGCGGGCGAACTGGCGCGCGACTTGCTCCCGGAGAGCCGCGTCGCGTCGGCGTTTCAGAACCTCAGCGCGCGGGACCTGCTCCGCGCCGACCAGCCGCTTGAGGGCGACGTCGCCGTCTGCGCCGACGACGAGGCCGCCCGCCGCGAGACGATTGCGCTCGCCGACGCGATGCCCTCGCTCCGCGGCGTGGACGCGGGCCCGCTCGCCAACTCGCGCTACGTCGAGGAACTCACCGCGCTGCTCGTCAACATCAACCGCATCCACAAGGCGCATAGCACAATTCGGTTCGTTGGGTTGTGAGGGGGTCGAACCCTCCCCGAACCAGCCGGCGGGAGCGCGAGGGGGTCGAACCCTCCCCGAACCAGGAAGCTGGCCCGGCAACGGTTTTGAAGACCGCGAGACCCACCGGGGCCCATCCGCTCCCATACCGCAACGCCCGCAAGTATACCGGGCGCCGCCTATCGCGCTTGCGGCCATGCCCGCGCGCGTCCCCTCTCGCCGCGCCTCTGGCCTGATCCGGCGCGGCGCGGCGGCGCAAGTCGCGCGCGAGTTAGGCGTGACGCGCCGCGCGGCCTATGCGGCGGGGGGCTGAGGGGGGGCTGCGGGGCGGCGGCCCCTCGCTTTCGCGTTCCGTAGACGAACGCCGACGCGAATCCAATATCGGGGCCGAACTTGCGGCGACTAGCCCTGCTCCCTGATTCCCTTCACCTTTTCCCACGTAGCGGATAAGGATTCCATCGCACGCTTAGCCGTGCCCCGCACGCTGACAACTTCGGCGTCCTCAACGGACGCCAGCAGTTCCTCGGCGTTCTCCCACGAGAGTGGGAGAACCTTCATTAGCTCATCGGCAATGCCCCAATCCCAATCGGGATTCGGGTTGCTTGGCAAGAACGCATCCTTGTGCGCGCTCAGCCTTCCCCGAATCACGTTGCACACGGTTCGCACTTGCTCTTGCGAATTCGTCATGCCCTCTGGGATAGGCTTGTCCTGCTGCGAGAGGCGCCTTGCGTGCTTTTCCAACACAGCGTGCAAACGGAGCACCACGGCTTGCAACTGAGCGACTTGGCCCCAGAACGGGTCGGGCACGAGATTCATGAGCACCATACCATGCCTCCAATCTTGGTGCCCGGGGCGGGACTCGAACCCGCACGAGTTTCCTCACTGCCTTGCTATATGCTCCATTCTAGGATCGAGCATATAGACAAGACAGCGTGTCTACCAATTCCACCACCCGGGCACTAATGCCTGACCCTACCACCCCCACCCCACCTCCGTCAACCCCCAAATCCACGCGCCCACGGCGAAAGCGCGTCGGCGTGGACGCAGGCCGCTTTGCCGCCGGGTCGAGTCATCGCAGAGCGCAGTCTAGGAGGGGGGCCGGGTGCGTGAAGCGGCGCTCTTTCTCGAAGATCGGAGCCGCAGTCCGGCTTCCGAAAGAAATCGACTAGCGGCTGCTTTGTCGCTGTTAATAAGAGCAACAACACGTCGGCGAGCCCGAGTGAAGGCCACGTAGAATAGCCTCCGCTCATCCTCCATTTTCATAGGCTCTGTAGAGTCCATTGCCCGCTTGATTGGCCAAATTCCTTCTACCGCTCCCAACAAGATAACCGTATCAAACTCCTTGCCTTTGGCTCGGGTGGCGGTTGTCAAATGCAACGGCCTACCACTACCACCGATCGTGTTGTTGTCTTCTTCAAAGCCAATAAACTCTCTAGTTTGCCGTTGCACTTCCTCTATGCGACTAATGAAATCATCTGCGCTCATATCCTCGGCAGCAACGATGTCAGACACTTGCTCCAAAGGCGGAGCAGTGAAGAAGACATCATCTTCTGCTTTGTCGTAATCGAATTTCAATCCGTCGAAACTCGAAGCAATTACACGAATTGCTTCGGCAAGGAATTTGGCCGTAATAAACTGATTAGCGACGCTATGCAATTGCATATGGGATTTGCCGTTCAATTTTTCACCGTTGTAGCGGCTGATGGATTCCACTGCATCCGCAATGGACAAAGGCGAGACTTGCCTCATGTGATTCCGCATATTTTGTTTGTCTTTACTCCCGAAAGGGAGGCGACGAATGAGTTCGCAGATCTTGATCGCATCGTCCGTCGACTTAGATGGACGTTGTGCCTGCACTGACCGATCCCATATCTCGACCAGATCTATCAAATCTGCAAAAGCCTTGCTGTTAAAGACATCCAAGTCCTCAGCAGTTCTAAAAGGCGCACCACCCGACGCAAAGTGTATTTCGTAGGGTATCAACTGGCTGCGCTTACGGCCAATAACCGCAATGGTGCCAGGCAGCGTGCTCCGGACCATATCAGTCACGTAACGCAACTGATCGTTGATGTCAACGATCTCCTGAACTTCTATCGTGGCTAAGTCGGCGCCATCCACTGCGCGGACTTTCTTGCCCACCCTGTTCCGGTTTTCCCCAATGAGTTTTTGGGAGAGGTCAACTATGTTAGATGGCGAGCGGTAGTTAATCCCAAGTTGGTAGTCAGCAAACGGCGTTCCGAAGTATTTTGCCGGTTCCAAGATGTACTCAGGCGTAGCGCCTCTCCATCCGAAGATCGCCTGGTCGTCGTCGCCAACGGTCGCCTGGTGGCGCCCTGCGATAGATTGTATTACCGCTAGGTCCAACGGGTTGATGTCCTGGAACTCATCGACTAGGATATGCGTGTAACGAGTCGCCCCGCGCGGTTGCGGAGCGTTGCTGTTTTTCAAGTCCAGATAGAACCAGTACTTCTGGTCCTCGAACGTAAACGTTGCTTCTTCCAGTAGCCGTTTGGTTGCTTTTCTCCAGAACATAAAGAAACGCTCGTAGAAGTCCTGCCGGCTTGTCGAGAGATCTTCTCCCACGGGATCGAGAACGCCAAGCCTAGTGAGCAGGTCGAACTGCTCACGGATTCTCCCGTGCAACCCCTGCCGTTCCAATTCGTCCATGTGCCCCTGGAACGACTCGAAGTCCTTGTCGCGTTCGTGGTCGAATCCCATCGACTTCAAGTTATCCACGACGGCCATTAGCCTACGCGGGTTTTGGCTTCCCCTTTGCGTTACCACCGGCTCAATGTACTTATCGCCGCTCCAAACAGGCCGGAGCTGGTTGTACATAGCGAAATGGTAATCGCCGTTCGTCTTCAGCAGCCTCGGCGAGCGATGGTTATCCCGCAGGCGCCGGTATCCGTATGCATTCAGGGTCGTGACCGTCGTCTGCTCTCGTATGGCGGCAAAGGCATCTTCGCTCGCGAGGCGAACCTTCAGTTCCTGTTCAGCCGACTTCGTGAAGGTCACGAGCAAGAAGCGAGGGTTGCCCTTCCCGTTCAGGGCGAGCTCCCGTGAGCGGTGGAGAAGAGCGCTCGTCTTCCCGCAACCGGCAGGCGCCAGCAACCGCAAGTTTGCGTCGGGCGGCGCATGGCAGAACGCCATCTGGTATTCGTCAAGGGTAAGCATCCGCTTTCCTCTCCTAGCACTCCTGACCCTACTACCCCCGCCTTGCCTAGTCAACCATTAGTCCCACTCAATTTCACTGCAACAATGCTCGCCCCTACCTTACCACCCCCGCCCCGCCCCCGTCAACTCCCTACGTCCACGCGCCCAACGGCAAATCGCTCACCGGGCGGCGACGCTTGGCCATACCAGCAGACGGGCGTGCCGTCATGCCGGAGCGCGCATGTGTGCAAGGCTCCGCTACTGATGGCGGCGAACCGCTCGCCTTCTGGTGGCAATGTTTGCCCCCTGTCCCGCCCCCAGCAGACCGGCGTCCCGTCGCGCCGAAGCGCGCAGGTGTGCCATCCGCCGCTGCTGATGGCGGCGAACCGCTCACCTGAGGGCGGCGACGCTTGGCCATTTTCGTTGTACCCCCAGCAGACCGGCGCGCCGTCACGTCGGAGGGCGCACATGTGGTACTCGCCGCTGCTGATGGAAACGAACCTCTCGTCCGTGTCTGGCGAAGTCATTCCCCCCCAGCAAACGAGCGAACCATCCTGGCGGAGGGCGCATGCGAATGAATAACCGCTGCTGAGCGTCGTGTGTTGCTGCGGGGCGCGGAAGCCCGGCGGGGGAGCGGGGTAGGGCGTCGGAGTAGGCGTTGGCGTGGAGGTTGGCGTCGGCGTTGGCGGAACCAGTGCCGTCCAGTGGCCGCAACCCTCCGATGCGCGGAATCCGGCGTCGGTCGGAAGAATCGAGACGGACACGGGCGCGGCGGTTGTTCCGGAGAAGGCGACCTTCTCTCCCGCATCGTCGAGGCGGCTGAGGCTCGCCCATTCGCACTGGCCGGAGACGTTGGCGGCCTCGTAGACGCCCGGCAGGATCTGCTCGCCGACGCGCCACGTTCCGGGTCCGAACGCCGTCCATGGGAAGGGCGGCTCCGGGGTCGGGGAGGGCGTTGCGGTGGGCGCGGGCGTCGGCGTGGGGGTAGGGGTTGGCGTGGGGTCAGGCGTCGGCGTGGGGATGGGCGTCCAAGTTGGCGATGGCGTCCATGTCGGCGAAGCGGCGGAGTCGGGCGCAGGGGCGGAATCGGCGGTTGCGTCGGGCGCGAGCGTAGTCGTTGCGGTTGTCGAGGGCGCGGCGGTCGCGGTCGGGGATGATAGCGCGGGGAACGGCGTAGGCGTCGGCGCGCGGAGGGCGGTGGGCGTAGGCGGCGCGCTGCAAGCGGCGATGAGCGCGAGCGTCGCGGCGGCGATGGCGAGGAGCGGGCGGGGCATAGCAATCGCGCACGTTACCGCAAGGCGGCGTTGCGGGCAAGAGGCGGGGGCGCGACACGAGGCGCTTGCGCGTCGCCTTCCTCTTTGGCAGGAAGTTCCGCCAGTCGTAGTCCTTCGTCCTCTCGCTTGCGATGAACCGGTAGACGCTCTCGTAGGAATCGGGGAATATCGCGCCCTGTTTTATCCCATGACGGCCTACTTCCTGCATTTTACTCAATGCGTTGAGTAAAATTACTCAATAGGGCTTGACAAATTACTCAATGCATTGAGTAAAATTACTCACTATGTTGAGTAACCCGCAGCAAGCCTATGTCCGCCCCTACGCCAGCGAGTTGGCGAGCCGCATCGCGGAGCCGCGCCGCTTCATGCAAGCGCTCGCCGGGGCGCGGCAGGTGGGCAAATCCACGCTGGCTATGCAGGTCGCCGACAGCCTTGATATGCCGTGTCTGTACGCGAGCGCCGACGAGCCCGCGCTGCGCGGAACGCCGTGGATCGAGCAGCAATGGGAGTCCGCGCGAACGCTGGCCGGGGAATCCGGCGGCGCAGGCGCGCTGCTGATCCTTGACGAGATCCAGAAAGTCACGGGCTGGTCGGAGACGGTCAAGCGCCTGTGGGACGAGGACACGCGGGCGGGCAGGCCGCTCAAAGCGATGATCCTCGGCTCCGCGCCGCTGCTCATCCAGCGCGGCCTCGGCGAGAGCCTCGCGGGACGCTTCGAACTCCTGCAACTCCCTCACTGGAGTTATCCCGAAATGCGCGACGCCTTCGGCTGGACGGTCGAGCAGTACATCTTCTACGGAGCGTACCCAGGCGCGGCGTCGCTCGTGAACGATCACGCGCGCTGGGCAAGTTACATTCGTGACGCGCTCATCGAGCCGACGCTTTCGAGGGACGTGCTGCTGCTCTCGCGGGTGGACAAGCCCGCGCTCCTCCGGCGGCTCCTGGAGTTGGGGTGCGCCTACTCCGGGCAGATTCTCTCCTACACGAAGATACTGGGCCAGTTGCAAGACGCCGGCAACACGACCACGCTCGCGCACTACCTAGACTTGCTGCGCGGCATCGGCATGGTGACGGGCTTGCAGAAATACTCGGGGGGCGAAGCGCGGCGGCGAGCGTCCATTCCCAAACTGCAAGCGCTCAACACCGCCCTGATGACGGCGTTGTCCGGGCGCGCGCCGGACGAAGCGCGGACGGACGGCGGCTTCCGCGGACGGCTCGTCGAATCCGCAATCGGCGCGCACTTGGCGAACGCCGCCCCCATCGAGCGCTTCCGCCTCTACTACTGGCGCGAGCGCAACCGCGAAGTCGACTTCGTCGTAATGGACGGACGCCGACTGGTCGGGATCGAGGTGAAAAGCGGCAGCGCGCGCGAGACGCCCGCCGGAATGGGCGCGTTCTCCAAAGCCTTCCCCTCCGCCCGCGCGCTGCTTGTGGGCGGAGACGGCATCCCCGTCGAGGACTTCCTGTCGATGCCGGTCCGCAATTGGCTAAACGCCTAACGGTCGGCGCTCCGATGGATCGGAGCGCCGACCGTTAGGCAGCCCGCCTCTCGCCGCCGTCGCGGAGCGCTACTCCGCGCCGAGCGCCTTGTCGATCTTCTTCTTCAGCACGGCTTTGGGCACGGCGCCCACGGCGTGGAGGCGTGGGATAGGGGACGCCGCTCACGCCGCCGACGCGGGACGCTTCGGCTTCACGGCCAGCGCGAGCAGAATTGCGGCGAGCGTGAACGTCCCCGCCGCCGAGTAGAAGACGAGCGAGTAGGAGCCCGTCGCCTCGCGGATCTGCGCCATAATCACCGGCCCCAGCGCGAGGCCGACCAGCAGCGCGGTCTGCACGAGCCCGGAGATCGCCCCGTAGGAGCGCCGCCCGTAGTAGTTGGCGATCAGCAGCATCAGAATGGAGCCCTCCCCCCGCGCCGCGATCCCCAGCAGCGCGCCGTAGCCGACGGCCGCGACCGGGTGCGATATGAACTGAAACCCCAGCGCGAGCGCCAGCCCCATCAGCATCGTGAAGACGCCCAGTATCCGCTCCGAAATATGCTCCGCGAGAAATCCCCAAAGCGTGTTGGCGAACGCCCCGGAGATGGCGAACATGCTGACGGCGGCCACGCCGACCGCCGCCGCCATCCCCTGCTGCGCGTAGTACTGCGGCATATGGAACGGCAGCCCGCCTCCGCCGTAGTTCGTCAGAATGATGGAGAGAATAATGAGCGTGAACGCAGGCGTGCGGACGGCCTCGCCGAGCGTCCACGACTGCTCCGCCTCACGCGCGCTCGCCTCCCGCGCCGCGTCCGCGCTGCCCGGGGAGTCCGCGCCGTCGGGCAGCAGCCCCATCTCCTCCGGCGTCCGCCTGATGACGAGCGCGTTGGGCAGCGTGAGCAGCGCAAGGACGGCCGCGCCGAAGATGATCCACACCCACCGCCACGTGAGCCCCTGCTCGATGATGAACAGCGCCGCCGGCCCCATTGCGAACGTGCCGACGGGGTGCGCCGTCCCGACGAGCCCGATGGCGCGCCCGCGCATGCGGCGGAACCAGTTGACCACGACCACGCGCGGCACGACGCCCGCGATCATATTCTGCGCGATGCCCCGCGCCACGCCGTAGCCCAGCACGAGCACCCAAACCCCGCCCGCGCCTGCGATCAGAAAGAACGCTCCGCCCATCAGCAGAACGCCGAGCGTCATCAGGACGCGGGGGCTGTAGCGGTCGGCGAGCAAGCCGACGAACGGCGCGCTGATTCCTGCGAGCACGCCCCCGAACGTCACCGCGCCCGCGATGGACGTCTTGCTCCAGCCGGTGTCGGCGTTGATCGGGTCGACGAGCAGGCCGATGAACACCTGGCTCGTGGGCCCGGCGAACAGCCCTGTCAGCAGAATGACCCCGAGGATGCGCCAGCCGTAGAAGATGCGGGGTTTTTTCGGGGTTGCGAATGCCAAAAGGGGAACGGCGCTCAACTTTCGCGGATAAGGTTACGCTATTCCCCGCCTCCGCGCAGCGTCGGGAGAGCGCATGCCGCGCCCCGTTGACGGCGCGCCCCCAACCCGCCCTGCCCGCGCCCCGGTCCCGTCCTGCCCGCGTAGGCGGAATCCTACTCCCTAACCGCCCTGCCCGCGTAGGCGGGAATCCAGTCGGCGCGATAGTGCTATGAGACGGGGCGCCCCGCGCCCAGTCCCCAAGCCATCCCCGCCGCCACGTCATTCCCGCGAAAGCGGGAACCTACTGGAAAACCGGAATTATGCAAAATGTCTCCAACGGCGCAACCTGCTCCCTCAAACGCCAGGCGCGCTGCGGAATCCGCGCATGCTACACTTGCCCGCCACCTCTCGGCGAAGCGGACAGATAAGGAGCGCGACGGTGGATTCTCATCTGCGCGGTCAGACAGCCGCCGGCGCATCCGAGAGGAGCGGCGTTTTCGCGGCGCCCCGCTCGGGGACGGCGCGCTGGCTAGGCGCGGGCGTCGACTACGCTTGGGCATGGGAGTTGCAGCGAAGTTTGGCGGCGGCGCGGGCCGACGGAGAGGCCGACGACGCGCTGTTGCTGTTGGAGCACGCGCCGGTCTACACGGCGGGGCGCCGCTCGCCGCCGGAGCACGTGATCGGGGAACTCGGCGCGCCCCTCGCCGAGACCGACCGCGGCGGGCAAACGACCTACCACGGGCCGGGGCAACTCGTTGGCTATCCCATCGTATCGCTCGCGGAGATGGGCTGGGGCCCCCGGCGGTTCCTGGCGGCCATCGAGCAGGCCCTGATCGCCGCGCTGTCGGAGTTCGGAGTCGCCGCTTGGCGGGAGGACGGGCTCGCCGGCGTATGGACGGACGGCGGCAAGGTCGCGGCGATTGGCCTCAAAATCGCGCGCGGAGTCGCCATGCACGGCTTCGCGCTGAACGTCTCGACCGACTTGCGCGCATACGACGCCATCGTGCCGTGCGGCATCGCGGACAGACCCGTGACGTCCATAGCCGCGTTGATAGGCCGCGCACCGTTGCTGGGCCACGCCCCGGACATCCGGGATGCGGCGGTCGCGTCCGCGTCAGCCTTGGGCGATGCGCTCGGAATCGAGTGGCGCTGGGAGTAGGGTATGCTCCCCTTGACGCGCCGCGCCGCTACGCGCTCCAGCGCCAACGTCCTCCCGCGCGAAAGTCGAGGCGCCTACTCCAACTGACCGCCCCGCCCGCGCAGCCGCGAACCCACCCGCCGCGCAAGCGCCATGAGACGGAGCGTCCCGCGCCCCGTCCCCCAGCCATCTCCGCCGCCACGCCCCGACCGCGAAAGCGGGAACCTACCGGAGAACCACCTCGGCGCATTCGTCATTCCCACGAAGCGGGAACCTACAGGAGCCGCCTGCGGGCGTCCCGTCTCCAACCAACCTCAGCGCCTCGCCCTGCCCGCGAAAGCGGGAACCTCCTGAGGACACCCCCCTAATCAAACACCCCGTCGGACGCGAGGGCGCGGTAGTCGGCTTCGCTTAGGCCGAGGATCTCGCGCATTACGTATTCCGTGCTCTCGCCTAGGAGCGGGGCGCGGCGGTAGTCGGGAGGGCTCTCGGATAGGCGGAAGCAGTTGGCGTCGGAGGCGTAGCGCCCCATCTCCAGGTGGTCGAGGAAGACGAAGTGGCCGCGATGCGCCATCTGCGGGTCGGCGAACAGGTCGCGGCAGTCGCGCGCCGCGCCCGCGGGGACGCCCGCCGCCTGGCACGCCGCCATCGCCTCGTCCGGGGAGCGGACGAGCGTCCACGCTTCGACCGCCGCGTCGAGTTCCGCCTCGCGCCGCTTGCGGCCGGCCGCATCCGCGAGTTCCGGATCGGCGGCGAGGTCGGGGCGGCCGATGAGGCGCGCCAGCGCTTCCCATTGCGCGTCCGTCTCGCAGGCGACGGCGCACCATCTGTCGCCGCCGGCGCAGCGGTAGACGGCGTGGGGCGCCATCGCGGGGTCGCGGTTGCCGTCGCGCGTCTGAACGCGCCCGTTCGCCAGGTAGTCGAGCACGGGCGGCGCGGCGAAGTAGAGGGCGGCCTCCAGTTGGGAGAGGTCGAGGCGCTGCCCTTGCCCCGTCCGGCGCTTGTGGTCGAGCGCGGCGCAAATTGCGGCGAACGCGGCGTGCGGAATGAGGAAGTCGGTGTAGGCGCCGTAGGGGCTGACGGGGACGCGGTCCGGCCAGCCGGTGAAGTGGGTGTGGCCGGAGAGCGCGGTGAGCACGGGGCCGAACCCCGGCTGCGAGTCGTAGGGGCCGCCGCGCCCCAGCATCGACGCGCTGAACATCACGAGCCCGGGATTGCGCTCCCGCAGCGCGTCGTAGCCCAATCCCCACTTCTCCATCGTGCCGGGCGTGAAATTCTCGGCGACCACGTCCGCCCACTCCGTCGCCAGGCGGAAGGCGATAGCCCGGGCGCGCTCGTCCGCCATATTGAGGCTAAGCCCCTGCTTCCCGCTGTTGTAGTTCGCCCAGTAGCCGCTGCGGTTCGTCCCCGGCTTGCCCTCCGCGAACGGGAGGCCGTGGCGGATCACGTCGGGGCGCAGCGACGACTCGACGCGCAAAACCTCCGCGCCGAAATCGCTGAAGTGCCGCGTCGTCATCGGCCCGATCACGACCCAGCAGAAGTCGAGAACGCGCAGCCCCTCGAACGGCATGGCGGTCATCGCGCCGCCCCCGACGCGCGCAAGTCCGCCGTCTCCCGCGCCGAAAGGCCAAGTTCGCGCAAGACTTCCTCCGTGTGCTCGCCGAGGCGCGGAGCGCGGCGAAGCGCGAGCGGGCGCTCGCTTGATTGGATCCACGGGCCCAGCGTCGTCATCGGCGCGCCGTCCGGCCCCTCGATTTGCCGGAAGAAGCCGCGGGCCGCCAGTTGCGGGTAGGAGCAGACGTCGGCGGGGTCGTTCACGGGGAAGAGCAGCACGCGCCGCCGGATCGCCTCTTCCGAGAGATGGCGCTTCGTCCGGGGGCGGAAGAACGCCGCGAGCGTTTCGCTCATCGCGTCCAGCACGTCGTCGGGCAACTGCCCGAAGCCGTAGGCGGCGAAGTCCGTCGCGCTCAGCAAAGCGCTCCCCTCGCCCTGCTCGTCCATCCACGCGCAGAGGGCGGCCATCGCGCGTCCGCCCGTCTCTCCGCCGGGCTGAATGTAGTTCACGAAGCCGTCGGCGCACTCGTAGTTGACCCGGAGCGCGCGTCCGTTTCCGATGGGGCGGAACGGCCCGGAGCGCTGCAGGATGACGCGGTTCATATCCCAGTACTGCGGCGCGTGCGATAGCGTCCGGGCGAGCGCTTGCTGACAGGAGACATCCACGTGCTGCCCGCGCCCCGTTCGGACGCGGCTCGCGTGGGCGGCCATCGCGCCCGCCGCGCCCGCAGCGCCGCCCAGCGTCCAAAACTGCGGCACGCTCACGCGCAGCGGCGGCCGGTCGGGGTCGCCCGTCAGGTAGGCGAATCCGCTCAGCGCCGAGCCCGTGAGGTCGGTCGCCAAGAAATCGCGGTAGGGCCCGTCCTGTCCGAACGGCGTGATGGAGACGTAGACGAGCGCGGGGTTGACGCGGATCAGATCCTCGTAACCTAGCCCGATCTCCTCCATACGCCCGGGACGGAACGACTCGACGAGGAAGTCGGCGGACTCGATGAGCCGCAGGAGCGCGCCCCGCGCCTCCGGACTCTCGACGTCCAGGGCGAGGCTCTTCTTGTTCGCGGCGTAAATTTGCCAGTGGAGGCTGTTCTCGACGCCCGGGTCGTCTCCGTGGAACGGGCCGACGCGGCGCGCTGGGTCGCCCGACGGCGGCTCCACCTTGATCACCTCCGCGCCCAAGTCGCCCAGCAAACGCCCGCAGAAGATGCCCCGGTCGTCGGCGAGGTCAACCACCCGATACGGCGAGAGCACGCGAAATCACTCCGCCTGCAGGCCGAGCGCGCCCGCCAGTTTGCGTCGGTGATGGCGCGGGCTCCCCAGATAGTGATACAGCGTCCTCGACATTTTCGTGTGGAGCGTGAGTCCGTACTCGCGGACGATGCCCACGCCCGCGTGAATGTCGTGCGCCGCGTTGCAGGCGAGGTAGTACCCCTCGGAGGCGAGCGCGGAGGCGAGGTGGACGCTCGCCTCGGCCGGGCGCCCCGTGTCGAGTTTCCACAGCGCCTCGTAGGTCGTCCAACGCGCCGCATCCAAGTGGTTCACGATGTCTATGACGTGATCCTGCACGCGCTGAAACCGGCCGATGGGCTGCTGGAACTGCCGGCGCGTCCGGCTGTACTCCAGCGCCATGCGAAAGACGCTCTCCGTTCCGCCGACCTGATACGCGCAAAGCGCCGGAGCCGCCCGCAGCGCCGCCCGCTCGAACGCCGGCCAGCCGTCCGGCGCGCCGCCCAGCAGCGCGTCCTCGCCGGCGGGAACGGCGTTCAGCCTGACCTCGCCCAGCCCCGTCGAGAAGCCGGCGACGCGCCTGCGCGATAGGCCGTCCGCGTCCGCCGGAACGACGAAGAAGCCGACGCTCGCCGCGCCCGTCCGCGCCGCGATTAGGAAATGCGTCGCGGCGTCCGCGTCAAGGACAGGGAACTTCACGCCGCTCAGCGCGTAGCCGCCCCCCGCGCGCTCCGCTTTCGCTTGGACGTCGTCCGCCTCCCAACCGTACTCCGGCTCCGTGACCGCGACGGCGAACGCCGCATCGCCCGACGCGACCGCCGGCAGATGCGCCGCTTGCTGCTCCGCGCTTCCGCCCTCCAACAGCAGCAGCGCCGCGAGAACGCCCGACGAGAAGTGCGGGCCGGGGACGGGGCCCCTCCCCAACTCCTCAAACGCGACGCCCGCGTCCGCGAACGACCCGCCGACGCCGCCGAAGCGCTCCGGAACGAGGCTGCCCAACGCCCCGGTGGAGGCGAGCGCGGGCCAGCCGTCCGCCGCGTCCGCCGTTCCCGCGTCAATCGCCGTGAGCGTCTCTTTCGGGAAGTCGCGGCGCAGCAGGTCTTGCATCGTGGCTTGCAGCATCCGCTGCTGCTCGTTCAGAAGCAGATCCATCGCCTACCGCAGCCTTCCCGGCTCTTCCCGCTCCTCGCGCCCGATCCCAAGCCGCCGCGCAATGATGACGCGCTGAATCTCCGCCGTGCCCCCGGGATGCTGGTCAACGATAGCCGCCCGCTGATGCGCCTCAATGTGGCCGTCGGCGATCGCCCATTCGTCCGGCGCCTCGACGAGCGCTTGCGGCCCGATGACGTCGAGCACGGCGCGCGATTTCGACAACTGGCTGCGCTTCTGCTGGAGGTACGCCTGCGCGCCCTCGTAGGTCAACTGCCGCCCTTGGCTGCGCCATGCGTAGTTCCGCAAGTGCAGCAGGCGCGTCACCTCCGACTCCGCGTAGAAGTCGACGAGCCGGTCAACGAGATGCGGATCGATCAGCAAGGGCTTGCCGCCGCGCCGCGCGTTGCGGGCATAGGAGAGCACGCGCTCCGTCAGCGGGTCGCCGCGGACGGCGCTGCGAAGGAGGCCGTGCTCGATCTCCAAGTGCGTCCCCGCGACCTTCCAGCCGTTGTTTTCGCCGCCGATGAGGTTGAACGCCGGAACGCGCGCGTTGTCGAAATAGACCGTGTTCTTGATGCCGCTCGCCGCGCCCCGCTCGCCCCCAACGAACAGCAAGTCCATCGGCTCGACCGTCACGCCCGGAACGTCCATCGGCGCCATCAGCCAGCCGAGGTTGGCGTGCCGCTCGCCCTCCGGGTCCGTCGCGACGATCATCCACGAGTACTCCGCCCCGTGGCTGCTCCCCACGAATATCTTGGTTCCGTTGACGACGTAGTCGTCGCCGTCGCGGACGGCGGTCGTTTGGACGCTTGCGAGGTCGGAGCCCGACTCCGGCTCCGTGAGCAGTTGCCACGTCCGGATCTCCCCGCGCAGGATCATCGGCAGGAAATGCGCCTTCTGCTCCTCCGTTCCCCAGACGAGGATCGCCGCCGCGCCCAGTTTCCCGCCCGTGTCGTAGTAGGGCGGCAGCGGCATGTTGAAGCGGTCGAGTTCCTCCTCGAGCGCCATCGCCATTTCCATCGAGAGGCCGCCGCCCCCGTACTCGGCGGGCATCGTCGGATAGAGCCAGCCTTTCGCGCCGAGTTCGCGCCCGAACTCCCGCTGCAGTTCGTACTCCTCGAGGGTGAGGTTGGCGGGGTCGGCGTGGTCCGGCAGGCGCGGCGCGCGCGCCTCGATCCAAGCGCGGGCCTCCTCGCGGAAGGCTTGCTGCGCGGGCGTCCATTCGAGTTCGAAGTCCATCGCGCCGCGAATGTTACCTGATGGCGCGTTAGGGCGTGGGGGCAGGGCGCGCGGCGTATACTGAGCGTCCCGCCGCACCAAACGCCGACTGCGCCGCGCCCTGACGCGGCGCCTCACGAGAACGCCACTCTAATGGAATTCCCCTACTCGCTGCGCCCGATGGATTGGGACGACCTGGATCAGGTCGCGGCCATTGAGCGCGAGGCGTTTCCTACGCTGTGGCCGCCCACCAACTACCGCAAGGAGATGCGGAACCGCATCGCAGAGCATCTCGTCTGCGTGCAGGAGGGCGAGTACGTGACGGTCGAGCGCAAGCCGGGCGCGCTCCGCCGCCTCTTCCGGCGCAACAGGCCGGCTCCGCCGCCGCTGACGCGCCGCAGAGTCGTTGGGTTCCTCAGCGTTTGGCATATGGCGGGGGAGGCGCACATCGTCGCCGTCGCCGTCCGCGAGGAGAAGCGGCGGCTCGGGCTCGGCGAACTGCTGCTGATCGGCGCCGTCGAACTGGGCGTGGCGCGCGGCTCCCAAGTCGTCACGCTGGAGGCGCGCGTCTCCAACGATGCGGCGAAAGCGCTCTACCTGAAGTACGGCTTCCGCGAGACCGGCGTTCGCAAGGGCTACTATTCGGACAACCGCGAGGATGCCGTCATTATGACCACGGACGCCTTGGCGTCCGATGGGTATCGGGAGCATTTCGACCGCCTCCGCGCCGTGTTCGAGAAGCGTTACGGCGCGGCCGCGCGGGAGTATCCGGGGTAACGCGCCGGGCCTGCCGGATGCGCGTCACCCGCGCTTGCGCGGGCGTTTCGCGAACAGGAAGCAGAAGCCTGCGAGGAACGATCCCGCCGCGTAGACGGCGAGCACGGGCCCGTAACTTCCCGCCGCCTCGAACGCCGCCGCCATAACGAGCGGCCCCGCCGCCATCGCAGGCGTCACGAGCAAAATCGTCAGCCCGGTGATCGCGCCGACGTGCCTGCGTCCGTAGTAGTCCGGCCACGCTTGCGATTGCAACTGCTGCGCTCCGCCGACGACCAAGCCCACCGGCCACGCGGCGGCGAAGAGCGTCCACGGAGAGGACGCGAGCGCGTACAGCGCGATGACCAGCCCGTAGCCGAATCCGTAGAGCGTCAGCCCCGCCCGCGCGCCGAAGCGCCCCGCGATATAACCCCAGAACGGGCGCCCGAACATTGCGCCAAATCCGAAGAACGCGAACGCCGCCGACGCGAACCTCAGCGAAAGCCCCTCGTCCACGAAATAGGGCACCATATTGGCGATGATGCCCGTCGCGGGGAAGCCCGTGAGCACGAGGCCAATCACGATGAGCCAGAGCGCGCGCGTCCGCAGCGCCTCGCCGCGCGTCCATTGCGCCTCGGATTCTGCGAGGGCGCGGGCGGGCGCGTCCGCTCCGGCGGACGCGGGAGGGGGGTCGCCGTCGGGGAGCAGCCCGTGGTCCTCAGGCCGGCGCCGGATGATGAGCCATGCGAGCGGGGCGAGAATGAGCGCCTCCGCCGCCCCGAGAACGCCCCATCCGGCGCGCCACGAGGTTTGTTGAACGAGGAGCGCGAAGAGCGGAACCATCGTAAAGCCGAACACGGCGCGTCCGCCGCTCGACCATGCGAACGCCGCGGCGCGCCGTCGAACGAACCAGTTGGCGATGGCGGTGCGCGGCCCTAGATTCTCGAGTCCCGCTCGCGCCGCGCCGACGCCGACTCCCAGCAGCGCGTAGTACTGCCATGTCGTCGCGGCGAACGCCAGCAGGATGAGACAGGCGCCGCCGAGCAGCGCGCTCAGCGTCATTCCCGCCCGCGCGCCGTGCCGGTCGAACAGCGGCCCGACGAGCATGCCTAGACCGGCCGTCACGAACGTCGCCAGCGTCAGCGCGCCGACGAGCGTCGGGCGGCTCCATTCGAGGTCGCGCTCCATCGGAACGACGAGCAGACCGAAGAGGTAACTGGTCGCCGCGCCGTGAATGAAGAGCGACAGGAAGGAGACGGCGACGATGCGCCATCCGTAGAAGAGCGGGGCGCGTCCGCCGCGCCGTAGCGAGAATGGCTTGCTCATCGGAGGGGCATCGTCGCGCGGGCTAATGCTATCGCATTGTCCGCCGGCGGACGCCGCGGGCGCTCGGCGAGGCTATACTAGGCTAATCCGACGGCACCCGCTTGGGGAGGCATGCGACTCGACACGAGTTACCTTGACCGCTGCATCCGAGCGTTGGAGAGCGCGTTCGCTCTGCTCCATGAGCAGGAGCCCGGCAGCGTCGCGTCCGACGTCTACCGGGCCGCGTGCGTCAAGGAATTCGAGATCGTCGAGGAACTGTGCGGCAGTCTGCTCAAGAAGCGGCTTGCGCCGTTTCTGGGGAGCAACCGCGAGGCTGACAGGCTCTCGTTCAAGGACGTCTTCCGTCACGCCGCCAAGCACGTTCTGATCACGGGGGACGAGGCCGAGCGGTGGATGCGCTACCGCGACGCCCGGAACGACGCGGCGCATCTCTACGGGGCGCGCTACGCGGACGACGCTCTCGCCGTGATCCCCTCGTTCATTGAGGACGCCAAGTCGGTCTCGCGGGTCGCGGGCGAGGAGTTCGAATGACGCTCGTTCTGGACGTCAAGCCTCGGCATCGAGAGGAACTGGAGCGGCTGCTGCGCGAGCGGCTGCCCGGAGTGGAGGCGTGGGCCTACGGGAGCCGCGTCAACGGCAATGGCCACGAGGGGAGCGACCTTGACATCGCTCTGCGCGGGCCCGGGTTGCGTCCCATTCCGCTTGACGCACTCAGCGGCTTGCGGGAGGCGCTGAGCGACTCGACGATTCCGTTTCTCGTGGAGGCGCGGGACTGGGCGCGCATGCCGGAGCGCTTTCACGACGAGATTGAGCGCAGCCACGTCGTCGTCGCGGCGGCGGAGGGCGCGCATCCCTCCGGCGGCGGGCGCGGTTAGGAGCGATTGTTGGCGGAGCGAAAGGCAACCGCGAGGCGCGGGCGCGGCGCGGGCGCAGCCTTCGCGCTCGTTAGTCGGCGGGCAGGTTGGCCGCTTCCGGATCAAGTTGATGCCAGAAGACTTCGCCGGAGTCCGTGGAGTCGAGGATCTCGTTGTCCAAGCGGAACCCGGCCACGGCGGCTCTCGCGGGCTTGCCGGTCAGCTGATTCAGGAGACCGGCGTTGCGGACCGCCCTCGTCGTGTCGCGTCCGTTGGCGGTGTAGGAAACCTCGATGGCGACGTAGCAGTCCGCGCCGGATTCGTCGGCGGCTTCCATCACGATGTCGGCGTTGCGGAAACTGCGGATGACGTTGGTTGAGGCCTTGACGTCTTTCCCCTTGAGCAAGAGCGCGGCGAGGTCCTCCCTGGTGAGGACGCGCCTCAGCCGCAACCCCATATCCTGCGCGAGGAAGACGACGTTTTCGACGGCGACGTTGCGGGCGTGCGCCCCTTTGATTGGCGCAATGTCGTCCTGCAGCGCCTTCTGGAGAGACCGCAATTCGGCGAACTCCCGCCGCATTTCGGCGAACTCCCTCTGCATCTCGGCGAACTGCCGCTGGATCTCCGCGAACTGCGTTCGGATTTCGGCGAACTGCCGCTGCATCTCCGCGAACTGCGTCTGAATTTCGGCGAACTGCCGCTGCATCTCCGCGAACTGCGTTCGGATTTCGGCGAACTGCCGCTGCATCTCCGCGAACTGCGTTCGGATTTCGGCGAACTGCCGCTGCATCTCCGCGAACTGCCGCCGAATCTCAGCGAACTCCCGCTGCATCTCAGCGGTTGTCGCGGCCATCTCGGTGAACCGCTGCGGCAGTTCGAGAAGTTCGCGGGTGAGCAAGCGGACGCGCAACGCCTCGAGATACTCGGGGTTCTCGTCAAGCGCGCGCATCAGGTCTTCTATGGTGGGGATGGGAATAGCGCTCATCGTTCTGAATGCTCCATATCCTAGTGTACCATAGCGCCATAGCCGCCGCCCATCATCCTGCGCGCATGCCGGAGCGCTTCCACGACGAGATTGAGCGCGGCGGCGGCGGGCGCGGTTAGGAGCGATTTTTGGCGGAGCGAAAGGCAAGCGCAGGGAGCGGGCGCGGCGTGTTCTACGGCTGGCACGTCGTGGGCGCGGCCTTCTTTATGGTGTTCGTCTCCGCCGGCTTCCGGCAGGGCTACGGCCTGTTCGTCCCCGCTTGGGGCGACCACTTCAACGCCTCCGTCACGGTCTTTTCGTTCATCGCGTCGGCGGGGTGGGTGGTCAACGGCGTCGCGCAGCCGGTGGTCGGCGCGCTCGCCGACGCGCATGGGGCGCGGAGCGTAACCGCGCTGAGCCTCGCCGCGCTCGGCGTCAGCGTGCTCGGCATGGCCGTCGCGCCGAACGTTTGGATTCTCGCTCTCTTCTACATTACGTTCGCCTCGTTCGCCATCGCCGGGGCGCAGTTCACGCCGGTGACGCCGCTCATCGCGCGGTGGTTCGTTCGCAGGCGCGGCGCCGCCCTCAGCGTGCTGACCGCCGGGGGGTCGGCGGGCGCGATGCTGCTCATTCCGCTCGCCGCGAATATCGAGTCGCTCTGGAATTGGCGCATCGCCATCGGCGTCATCGGCGGAATGACGCTGCTGCTCGCGCTGCCCCTCGTGCTCATCGTCATCCGCGACAGCCCCTCCGATATGGGGCTGTCGCCCGACGGCGACGCGCCCGTGGCCGGCGGCACGGCTCGGCGCGCCGCCATTCCCGAGGGCCCGCTGACCGTCGACAGGTGGCGCGCCGCCTACCGCTCCGCTCCGATGTGGCAACTCACGCTCACCTACGTCGTCTGCGGCGTCACGACCGCCATCATCTCCGTTCACTTCGTGACGTTCGCCAAGGCGGAGGGCGTGCCGGAGACGACGGCCGCCTACGCCTTCGGGCTGCTCAGTTTTATGAATATGATTTGCGTGCTGGCGATGGGCGTGGTCTCCGACCGCCTGCTGCGGAAGAACGCGCTCGCCGTGATCTACGCCGTGCGCGGCGTCGGCTTCCTCGCGCTGCTCGCCTTGCCCGTCTCGAGCGGGCTATGGGCGTTCGCCGTGCTCGCGGGCAGTTCGTGGCTTGCGACGGTGCCGCAGACGAGCGCGCTGGCGGCGGAGATCTACGGCGTCCGCAACTCCGGCGCCATCACGGGCATGCTGACGATGGTGCATATGCTTTCGGGCGCCGTCGCGGTGCTCGCCGCCGGGCTCGCCTACGACTACTTCGGCTCCTACGACGCCGTCTGGCTCGCGGCGACGGCGATGCTCGCGGGCGCGGCCTTCCTCGCGTGGATGCTGCGCGAGCGCGAACTCTCCGCTCGATTCAATCCCGTCCGCCCGGCCGAGGCGTGAGGAAGTCCGCGATGGGCGTCCGCGCGCATCACTCGGAACCCACCGACCCGGAACTGCTGACGTGGCTCGTCCACGCGCTGGACGGCGTTCTCGGGCAGGGCCCGGTCATGATGGTCGCCGTCATTGGATTCGTCGCCGTCGCGATTCCGCTCGCGCTCGCGCTTCTCGCGCTCAGGCGCTTGCGGCGACGGTAGCGCGCGGGGGCGTAGGGCCCCAGTTGGCTCCCGCTTTCGCGGGCCCGCGTAGGCGGGAATCCATAGCGGCGCGGAGCGCCAATTCCGCCCTCTCCCGATGGCGGGAGAGGGCAGCCGCGTAGCGGCGGGTGAGGGCTGCAGGCGCCCCGCCCTGCAGCCAGCCGGGTTATGCAAGGTCTCTGGGTGGTGGGGAGGCGATCAGCGCAGAGGGGAGAAGGCGGCGGGAACCATGTGGCGCACGAGTTGGCGGACGGCCTGCTCCTCCGTGTGGGGCGGCCAGATGCCCTGCGGAATGTAGACGCCGCGGAGTTCGTCGCGGTGCGCCCAGTCCCGGTAAGGCCACAACTGGTAGAAGCGGTTCAACTGCCCGAGTTCGCTTGCGAAGAAGCAGCCGGGGGAGAGTTCCAGCCGCTTGGCCGCCTGCGCGGAGAACTGCTGCATCACGGAGCGGACGGCGCCGGCGGGGTAGGTGTACATCCGCAACTCGTAGAGGCCGCCCCACTCGCGGGGGCCGTCGAGCGGGTCGTTGATCGGCGACGGCGTGAGGATGTCGCTCTCCATCGAGACGGCGAACTCCGTGATGTCAGGCGGCCAGATCTTGTCGGCGATGGCCTGAGCGCGGACGTCGGCGCGCTGCTGGAGCGACTCGTAAGGCCACAGGTGGACGATCTGGTTGAGCGGGCCGATGTCGGTATGCCAGAAGCCGGCCATCGGCGAGAGGCGCGTCCGCGCCTCGATCTTCTCCTCGAAGCGGCGCTCGACCTCCGGGACGGAGTTGGGCGTGAGGTTGTAGGTTCGCAGTTCGTAGATCATCGTTCCGGGCTCCTTTGGGCGGCGGGCCAGTGCGCTGAGTTGGCGTAAGTCTACAACGGCGGGGCCCGGGGTTGCGGCGTTCCGCGGCTCTCTACAATCTTGCGCGCCGCCCTTATGACGTCATATCAGCGCAACGCTCCTTGCCCCCAACGCTGCTTTGCGGTAACGTGCGCGATTGCTATGCCCCGCCCGCTCCTCGCCATCGCAGCCGCGTGCAGCGCGCAGCCCTCGCCGCCTGCCTTCTCCGCGCCAAGAGGCCCTTGACAACCCCGCATGGCCGCGCTAGGGTTAGTGCGCCGCGCTTGGATGAAGGCGCGAGCAAGCATCTTCGCCTCGTCATAGGGGGTTCCAATGAGGAAGGCCGCGCCCCAACCGCCTCCGGCGGCGCACAGCCGAATTGCGGCGCGCGTCTTCCCCAACGACGCCCACCGCGGCCTCGCCAACGAAGGCGCGGCGGCGCCTGAGTTGACCGTTATCTCGCTCGGCGGCGGCGTCCAGAGTTCGGTTCTCGCTCTGATGGCGGCCGAGGGCTTGATCGAGCCGATGCCGGATTACGCCGTCTTCGCGGACACCGGCTGGGAGCCCGACGGCGTCTACCGCCACTTGGAGTGGCTGAGCGACCGCCTGCCGTTCCCCGTCCAGCGCGTGAGCAGAAGCAACATCCGCGAGGACATCCTCAACGGAACCAACTCGACCGGCCAAGCCTTTCAGTCCATCCCGGTGTATGTCCGCTCGCTCAACGGCAAGACGGGCATCGCCCGTCGCCAGTGCACCCGCGAATACAAACTCGCGCCCATCGAGGCGGAGTTGCGGACCCTCTAGGGGCTCGGCTTCCGCGAGAGGATGCCGAAAGGGGCGTTCGTGGAGTTGTGGATCGGCATCAGCAGTTTCACTCCGGCGGGGGTCGCGTTTCTCCGACTTCGAACTCCTCGCTCCATATCGTCCCTTCGCCCGAAACGAACTGCCCCGTTCGGATGGACGCGATGGGATACTCCGGCAGCGAAACCGCCGCGACGCACTTGTCGTCGAGCAGCGCGCCGTTCGAGACGAAATCGAAGT
Source organism: Dehalococcoidia bacterium (assembly GCA_965242755.1). Taxonomy (GTDB): domain Bacteria; phylum Chloroflexota; class Dehalococcoidia; order Lucifugimonadales; family Australimonadaceae; genus Bin16. Next base: position 1,412,773 of record OZ251500.1, read on the forward strand.
CCAAATTATCGAACCCATGCGTCCGCCGCTTGTCGGGCAGATCATCCGCGCGCTCAGGCGTAACGTGCAAAAAGAACTTGTCATCCGTTCCCGCCGGGTCGCAAGAGTCGTTGACGTACGTCAACTCTCCGCTGGTTAGATAGACATCGTACACGGAGCGCGCGCGGGGCGGCCCTTCTTGCATCGCCCGCCGCGCCGCTTCCCGCGCCTCTTCCTCTCTCGTCAAGAGTTCCGGCCACTCCGCAACGCCTATTTTCGCTATCGGGTAGTCGGGCAACGAGACGGCCAAAGCGCACTTGTCGTCGAACAGCGCTCCGTTCCTCTCGAATTTAAGGCTCACCGGCTCGTAACCCTGCGCTCTTCGCCGCTTCGGTATATCGTCCAAGTTCGCAGGATAGATATGCGCCGTGAATATCCTGTCCACGACATACGACGCGGCGCATAGCTCTTTCACGTAGACCAACTCGTCGCCTACTCGATAGACGTCGAAGACGGAATCGAGAATGAGTTCGCCCGTCAGCGCCGCGTCGTAGACCGCCCGCAGGTCAATCTTTCGCTCAATGGTCAATATCGTATTTTCGTAGACTTTCAGACTGTGGAGCGCGAGGTCGGAGCGTTCGCCGACGCCGCGACGGATCATGAAAGCGTCCAAGTAGGGGATCCACGACAGGCGCGCTCTGGAAGCATCCGGCAGAATTCGCGTGTTTTCTCTGAGCTGATGCTCGCCGGCGGGATCCATGGCGTTCGCAGCCAGATCCGAAAACGGATGCTCGTCGAGAAGCCGTTCAAGCGCTTGCCGCATCGGATGTCCCCAGTACTCCACCTCGTACTGCGTCCGCAGACGCTCCGGCGTCGTCCGGTCCGCGAGGGCGTTGAAAAACGCCTGCTCGTTTGGATGGAGCAGCGCCATTGAAATGACCGTTGCGGCCAATCCCGCGCCCGCCGCTCCGTAGACAGCCGCGCGCAAACGCGCCCGCCTCAGCGACGCGCCCAACTCGCCCAGTCCATACGCGGCGAGCAGCGAAAACGGCGCCCACAGAAAGTAGACCTGTCGCCAGCCGTTGTAGACATTGACGTCCAATAGGACCACGGCCAGCGCCGGCAAGGCAAAGCAACCAAGCGCCAACGTCCAAAAGCGCAAGCGCGTGTTCCGCAACGCGCGGCGCGGCGCCCTCGCTCCGTTGATGACGACCGCCGCCGCGCCGACCGCTCCCAGCAACAACGCGAACGGCGGCGCCGTGATGGCGAACCAAACCGGAAGGTACTCCGCGGGGAAGTCCACGCTCGCGTAAAACCGCCCTCTGAAGAGTTCAATCGGGACGGAGGGGTGAGCGGAAAGCGTTGTCCACCACTCGACGGCGCGCCTGGCCAGATCGCTCCAGAGATGGGGCAGTGAAATGAAGGTTGCGAGAGCGCCTGCAAGCGTGAAAGCCCCCGCCGTGAGGAGAACCCGCTTGCGCTCCGCTCCGCTTGACGCGAAAGCGAAGTCGAACGCCCGCATCGCGGGGACCGCCGCGAGCAAAACCACGCCCATAATGCGGAGGTTCATCAGCGCTCCAACCGTCGCGCCCAGAAGAACAAACGAGGCGACGCTGTCCCGTTTGAACGCCCGGTGCGCGAGGAAGAGCGCAATCATAAAGAGCGCAAGGAACGGAATGTCTTTGCTGTTGAAAAACGCATGCGCGTGCAAACGCGGATGCAGCAGAAATATCAGCATCGCCAGGAGCGCAAGAAGTTTGCCGCCGGACAGCCGGCGCGCGAAGAGGTACGCGAGAAGTCCGCTGGTCAGAAAGAGGAGATGAATGATTGAATGGCGCGCGATATAGACTGCGCGGCGGTCTCTCTCAATTCCGAAGGCTCGCTCGACAAAGAGAAGAGGCAGTTCGAATGCGACGCCGTAGAATCTGTTGTGCTCAACGGGCAGCGGCAGCGCGTCAACCTCTCCGCCGACATACGCGAGATTCGCCATGGCGATGTCTCTCTGCCACACCTCGTCAACGGAGGCCCCGTAGTCGTCAAGAACGGCGAGCCCGACGACCAGGAAGAGCGCAAGCGCGAGCAGGGCGCCCCAATGCGGCGCGGCGGCGCGCGCCGCGGCCAGCCGCAAGCGGCCCAGCGAAGAGTTCCGTCGGAGCGGCGCGGAGCGTGTGGGCATCATGAACGACTCATTATGAATCCCTGCGGGAACGCAGTGAAGAATACTACGCCTGCCTAGCCCGGGCGCCGCCGACCGCGAAGCGCAACCTACGCGCCGGGGATGCGGCCGGCCTCTCCCTCCTCCGCGAGGCGCGCGAGCGCCCAGCGCGCCTTCTCGACCGGAACGCCGCAACGGACGGCGACGGCGTTCTCTCCGGCGTTCCGCGCCGCGCCCGCCGGAATGAGCAGCCCGGCGGCGAACTCCTCGGCCTGCCGCTCCGCTTTGACGCGATTCACCCACTGCCGCGAGGCGAGGTAGAGGCTCGCGCCCGTATGGAGGAGATGATGCCCCACGGCGTGCGCCGTCAGCCAGCGCTTCCACGTCTCCGGCAGCGTATCGTCAATGCCGATCGCCCCCTCGTAGATCACCTCGCGGACGCGCCCGGTGAACCTCCACGGGATAACCTCCGCGCCGACGCTACGCAGCAGCGGGGCGAGGTCGGCGCCGGGATCGAGGTCGAGCCGCTCCGCCAAGTCGCGGCCCATTCGCAATGCGCGCATATCGTTGCCCCTCCGCGGACAAAACGCCGTCCGAGGACATTGTGCGCCTCGTTCCGCCGTCCGCGCGAGAGGCGAATGGCAGACGGCGGCGACGCTAGTCCTGCCCCGACGCCCGCAACGGTCCGCGCCGACCGCGTAAAACAACCGGGCGCGCAAACCATCAGCGTCGAGGCGCCGCCGCCGCAAACGCAAGCGCAAGCGCAGCGCCCAATCGCTTCCCCGACGGCGGCGCGGGCGGCTATCATCGGGGCGTATGGCAGCCTACCCGCGCCACACCAAAATCGTCGCCACGCTGGGGCCCGCGCTCGCGTCCGAGGAGCGTCTGCGCGAGGCCATCCTCGCGGGGGTGGACGTGTTCCGCATGAACTTCTCGCACGCGAAGCGCGAGGAGTTGACGGAGGCCGTTCCGCGCATCCGGGCGATCAGCGCGGAGTTGCGCCGCCCCGTCGCGCTCCTGCAGGACATCCAAGGCCCGCGCCTCCGCGTCGGCGAGGTGGAAGGCGGCGGCGAAACGCGCCTCATCGCAGGGTCGGAGGTCGTCGTCACGCCGGATGACGTCCCCACGACTTCCGAACGCGTCTCGATTCCGTATCCGCGCCTCACGGCGGACGCGCGGGAGGGCGACCGCATTCTGATCGCCGACGGCCGCGTCGTGCTGCGCGTAACGAGCGCGGACGGCGGCGGCCTCCGCGCCGCGGTCGTAACCGGCGGCGCCGTCTCCGCGCACAAGGGCGTCAATCTGCCCGACTCCAACGTCACCGCGGAATCGCTGACGGAGAAGGATCGGAGCGATCTGGAGTTCGGGGCGTCCATCGGCGCGGACTACGTTGCGATGAGTTTCGTCCGGAGCGGGGAGGATGTCCGCTCGTGCCGCGCGTTGCTGCGGGCGATGGGCTCCGAGCCGCCGATCATCGCCAAGATTGAGACGCCGATGGCGATCGCCGGGCTCGCGGGCATTCTGCAGGAGTCGGACGGGATTATGGTGGCGCGGGGCGACTTGGGCGTCGAGGTGTCGCCGGAGCGCGTGCCGCTGCTGCAGAAGCACATCATCGCTAAGTCGAACGAGGCGGGCATTCCGGTGATCACGGCGACGCAGATGCTGGAGTCCATGGTGCAGCGCCCCGCCCCCACCCGCGCCGAGGCGAGCGACATCGCCAACGCGATCCTCGACGGAACGGACGCGGTGATGCTCTCCGAGGAGACGGCCATCGGCCAGTATCCGATTCAATCGGTGGCGACGATGGCGAACATCGCGCTGCAGGCGGAGACCGCGGAGACGCCGTTCCACGTGCGGCACCCGACGAGCGAGCCGCACGCGATGGCGGAGGCGGCGCGCTTCGTCGCGCAGAGTTTGGACGCCAGGGCGATCGTGGTGTTCACGCAGTCCGGAATGACGGCCAAGACGCTCTCGCATCTGCGCCCCAAAGCGCCGATCTACGCCTTCGCGCCGTCCGCGGCGATCTGCACGGGATTGTCGCTCTGGTACGGCGTGCGCCCAATTCACGCCGATCTTCCCGACCGCACGGAGACGCGCGTCGTGCATGCGCTCGACGAACTCAAGCGGCGAGGCGCGGTGAGCGACGGCGACCGCGTCGTCGTGTTCGGAGCGACGCGCATCGGCGCCGGCGGCATCCCGAACGACATCAACGTCCGCACCGTCGAAGGCTAGGAGTAGACCTTTGTGTAACTTCTCATGCCCCAGTAGGTTCCCGCTTTCGCGGGAATGACGGGGCGCTTACGTAGGAGAGGAGCGGCGCTTCGCGCCGCCTGGATTCCCGCCTACGCGGTCAGGGCGGTAGGTTACGCAAAAGTCTCCGAAGGAAGAGGAGTAGACTACGCTTATGGAGAAGCCCGGCGACCTTCAGTATCTGCGCCTGTTCCCCCTGCAGGCGGCCGTCCTCTTCCCGGGGATGGAGTTGCCGCTCGTCGTCTTCGAGCCGCGCTACCTGCAGTTGACGGACGAGTGCTTGGAGAACGACGAGCCGTTCGGCGTGACGCTGCTCCGCGAGGGCTCGGAAGTCGGGGAGAGCGACAGCGACCCGTTCGAGGTCGGCACGACGGCGCACATTCTGAGCGCGACGGACGCGGGCGGCGGGCGGCTCAACGTCGTCGCGGTCGGCGGGCGGCGGTTCCGCGCGCGAACCTTTCTCCGCGACAGCCCTTACCTCGCCGCCGAGGTGGAGTATCTCGAGGACGACAGCCACGAGATGGCCGACCCGTCGCTCATTGAGAACGTGCGCTGGGACGCGGCGTCGTTCGTGCGCCGCCTCGTCGCCTCGCGCGGCGGCTACGTGCGGCAGGTCAACTTCCCGGACGACCCGGTCATCCTCTCCTATCAGGTGGCGCAGATATTCCAGGGCAACCCCTACGCGCAGCAGAAGTTGCTGGAGCAGCCGACGTTCGACCGCCTGTGGGAGGAGTTGGACTTGCTGCGAATCGCGCGCAACCAACTCGACGAGCAGGGCCCGCGCGGACGGCGAAGCGAATTCTCGGACAACTAGGCGCGTCGCTGGTGATGCGCGGCCCGCCCGCGCCGCGCTGCCCCCTACCGCTCCGACCTCGCGAGGCCGAGGACGGCGCCCTGCTCCTCTCCCGCGCCGTAGCCCCACTTGAAGTTGGGATTCGAGTAGGCTTCCTCCGGCATCAGGCTCTCGAGGCCGCGCTTGCCCAACTCCTCCTCGAACTTCTCGCGGATCCACGGCTCCTCGTAGGGATACTCGATCTGGTCGCGGGCGCGGTCTTCGACCTTCTCGCTGTGCCCCGCGAACTGCGGCAGCGGCGCGAGCGCAAGGTAGCGCGCAGGCTCGACGCTCACGTTGAAATGCTGATGGAACCAACGGTCGGGAGGCGTGAACATGCTCGCCTCGCGCCACGGAGCGACGACCTTCTCCCCGCCCTCCGGCCACATAATTGAGTAGCCCTCGCCGGCGGGAATGACGATGACGCGCCCCGGCCCGTGCCGGTGGCCCTTCTTGTACGTGCCCGGCGGAAAGACGGACATATGCCCGCCCATCTGCGAGTTGGGGAACGAGACGTCCACGACGTGGCCTCCGCCTCCGCGCTGGCGATGCGGCACGAGGTCGTTCCAAGCGGCCATGTCCGTGAAGAAGTTGCCGTACCACGTCGCGCCGCGCCCCATATCCGGCGCGCGCTTGGCGACCGCGTAGAGTTCGTCCTCCCGCGGAACGAGCAGTTCCGGCCGCCCGTAGGGATTGTCGAAGTAGAAGTCCGGGTCGGGCTCCAGGGACATCGCGACGGGGAGGTAGTTGTTGTGCAGGAGGCGGAGCGGCTGGTCGCCGCGCGCGTTGGCGAACTGGCGGTGCGCGCCGCGGGGAATGAGGAAGAGGCTGCGCTGGCCGAACTCGAAACTGCGCTTGGGGACGCCCTCCGCCCAGACGGTGCAGATGCCGGCGCCCGCGACGGCGTAGACGACCTCGTCGAGCGCGAACTTGGAGGGCGGCGCGCTCGCGCCCGGCGGCAACTCGGTGACGCGCGCCTCCGCGACGCCCTCCATTCCCGACACCTGAATGAAAGCGGCGTTGCACTCCCGCGCGCTCCACGGGGCGACCTCGATGGCGCGGAGGTCCTCGATGAAGTACCCGCGATGGATGGGAAGCCCTTGCGCCTCCATCCATCGGTCGTACACGAACTTGCCGTCTCTGCGGCCGCCTCGCGCGACCGCCTTGTCCGCTGCGTCGTTCTGCGTCATTAGCGCGCCTCTCCCTCTCTCTCGCCTATGGCGTTTGCGGGGATTGTACCTGAATTCGCGGGGCGGCGCTTGCGATTCGGGAGAGGCGGCGCTTACGCGGGCGTCCGCCTCGTGGACAGGCCCGCGCAAGCGGGAACCTACCCCCAATGACCGTCATTCCCGCGTAGCCGCGAACCCACCCGGCGCGCAAGCGCCATCCCGCCCTCTCCTTCTGGGAGAGGGCAGCCGCGCAGCGGCGGGTGAGGGCCACCCCCCCAATCGGACACCCGCCCCTTGCGCCCCGCGCCCCCGCTATCCTACGATTCCCATCGCCCTCGTCCCGCCCCCAACCCCGCCCCGCGACGGAGAACGCAATGCCCGCAGCCATCAAAGTCCCCGACGGCGTCGACCTCAACGGCCCCATCTTCATCGCCGCCGACGGCCAGCCCGTGATGAACCGCTCCCTCGTCATCTGCGACAACCTCCCGGCGCTCCGCGCGATGCCCGACGCCTGCGTCGACCTCATCTACCTCGACCCGCCGTTCAACTCCGGCGCCGACTACCTCAACCCCATCGGCATCCCCGAAGCCGAGGCCCGCGGCCTGCAGTACGACCTCAAAATGCCCGTCCCAGGCGCCAACGAGCCCTACCAGACCGGCTTCCGCGACCACTTCCATATGAACGAACTCAACAAAGACGGCACCCCCAACGACAACTGGAAGCCCGAATGGGTGCGCGACATCAGCCGCGTCGTCCCCTCCCTCCCAAGCGTCATCGCCGCCGCCGGCCACTCCCACTCCCCCTCGATGCAGGGCTACATCACCTTTATGGCCATCCGCCTCGTCGAAATGCGCCGCGTGCTCAAGCCCACCGGCTCCATCTACCTCCACTGCGACGACACCGCATCCCGTTACCTCGGCGCCGCTATGGACGCCATCTTCGGCGCGAACCGCTTCGTCAACCAGATCATCTGGAAGCGCGCCATCGCCCACAACGACAAGAAAGGCTTCGGCCGCATCGCCGACCACATCCTCCTCTACGCCAACGGCGACGACTTCACGTGGAATATGGAGTCCGCGCTCGCGAGAAAAACCGACGCGGAGATCCGAATGGCCTACCCCGAGACCGACGATGTCGGCTGGTACCGCAGCGCCGACCTAACCGGGATGGGCGCGAACGGCGGCGAGTCCACCATCCCGTGGAAGGGCTACGACGTCGCGGCGCGGGGCAGGCACTGGGCTCCGCCCCTCCGGGACGGCACCTACGCCGACTACATCGAGTCGCACTTCATTCCCGAATACAAAAACATCGCCGGCGTTCACGACCGCATCGAGGCGCTCGACGAGGCCGGCCTGATCCATCATCCCAAAGAGGGCGGCGTGTGGCCCGGCCTCAAGCGCTACGCCGACGCCGACCGCGGCTCCCCCATCCAAAACATCATCGTTAGCCCCACCGGCTTCACCAACTACACCGCCCGCCGAGGCAAAGGCGGCGAATACGTCGGCTACAAGACCCAAAAGCCCCTCAAACTCATCGAAATCTTCATCAAAGCCTCCTCCAACCCCGGCGACGTCGTGCTCGACCCCTTCTGCGGATGCGCCACCACTCCCATCGCCGCGGAGAGCCTCAAGCGCCGCTGGATCGGCATGGACAGAGGCGTCGAATCTTACCGCCAAGTCGTCAACCGCATCCGCAAAACCTTCCCCGACATGGCCACCGAAGGCGAGTCCGCCCTCATCGAAAACCGCCGCTTCTACCGCCTCGACGCCGTCCCCGGGCAAAACAACGACGCCCCCTTCGCCGTCCCGATGGACGAAAAGGAGCCCCCGGAGCCCAAGTTGGAGTTGACCAAAGCCCAGCGGCGCGAACTGTTCGGCAGGCAAGAAGGCTTCTGCTTAGGCTGCGGCAACAAGCCCGACCTCGAACTGATGGAGGGCGACCACGTCGTCCCTCGGGGGAGGGGCCCCGAGGATATGGTGAACTTCCAACTCCTCTGCGGCTTCTGCAACAATCGCAAGCGGACCAGGCCGATGCGCGAACTCTGGAGCGACAACGAGCGCGACGACCGCCTCAAACACCGCCTCCGCATGGAGAACCTCTACAACGAGCGCGAAGAAGAGCGCCTCGCCGACCCCAGAATGGCCGCCCTCCACGACTTCTGGCGACCATCCCCGCCCAACGGCGCCGGCCGGCGCAAGTGAGGATCGCCGAGTTGCCCATGACCGTCATTCCCGCGTAGGCGGGAATCCAGGAACTGCGTAGCGCTGCAGTTGGCGTTCCCTCTACGCGCAACGGCGCTTGCGGGGGCCGGCTCCTCTTCTGCGAAGAGGAGGGGCGCTTACGCGCCGACTGGATTCCCGCCTACGCGGGAATGACGGTCTGGGTTCCCTGCACGCGGTCAGGACGGGAGGTTACGCAACGGGTTCTCCTGCGTAGGGCTAGGCTAGTTGAGGGCGGCGCCGCCGTCCACGATCATCGTTTGGCCGGTCATAAAGTCGCTGTCGGAGGACATCAGAAAGACGCCCGCGCCGGCGAGGTCTTCGGGGCGCTCGACGCGCTTGATGGCGCGGTCGGGAACGCGCCCCTCGTAGCGCGACTGGTCGCGCTCGGGGTCGCTCGCGGTCGAGCCGGGCGCGATGGAGTTGACGGTGATGCCGAAGTCGCCGGCCTCGCGCGCGAGCGTCCGCGTCATGCCGATGACGGCGCCCTTGGACGCGACGTACTGCGTCGTGGAGCGTCCGGAGAAGAACGTGCCCGAACTGATGTTGACGATCTTGCCGTAGCCGCGCTCCTTCATATGGGGGAGGACGGCGCGGCAGCAGAGGAAGGGGCCGCGGACGTTGACGGCCATCACGCTGTCCCACTCCTCCGGCGTGATTTGCTCCACGGGGCCGATGGTCACCTGCGGGCGTTGGAAGTAGGCGGCGTTGTTGGCGAGGCCGTCGATGCGCCCCCACTTCTCGATTGCGGCGCGCGCCATCGCCTCGGCGGAGTCCGCGTCGGAGACGTCGGTCACGGCGACGAGCGCTTCGCCGCCCGCCTCGCCGATCTCGGCCGCCGTCCGCTCGGACGCCGGGCCGTTGACGTCGGCGATGACGACGCGGGCGCCCTCGGCGGCGAAGCGCAGGGCGAAGGCGCGGCCGATGCCTTGCGCTCCGCCGGTGACGATGATGACGCGGTCGTCCAGTTTGCCCATTGGGATGCCTCGCTGTCCGGGCCGGTTGCGCTCGGCTATATTTGGGCCGAGCGGCGCGATTATACGCAATTCCGCGCCGCCAAGAGCGACGTCTTCGCCTCCGGGCGCCCCGCTCCGCTTCCGGTAGAATGCAGCCGGCGCCCGGCCGGTTCCCGCGAAGCGGGCAGGGCGGAGCGCTTACGCGGGGAGAGGAGCGGCGCTCCGCGCCGCAACCCTCACCCCCGGCCCCTCTCCCAGAAGGAGAGGGGGGTTGATGCTCCGCGCCGCATGGGGATTCCCGCCTACGCGGTCAGGGCGGTAGGTTTGCAAAGGGTCGCTACGCGGGAGAAGCGGGCGTCATCGGAGATGAAGAGAGGTCATCGGGGAGTGAGGACCGGAGACGGAAAGGCGCGCGGCTTGTCGCTGCGCGCTCGCGGAGCGTTCCGCGCTTGGGCGCCGTTGCCGCTTTTGGCGCTGGCGTTGGGGCTTGCGTTCGCGTTCGCGCTCAACGTTGACCGCGCTCACTACTACGCGCCGTTTGACCACAACACCGCAAAGAACTTGGCTATCGCCCAAAACCTCTCTTTCGAACACAACTTGCGGTTGTTCACGAATCTGTCCTTCGGAGCGGACGGCGAGCCGGTCTATCAGTCGTACAGCCGCTTCCCGATCGGCGGTTACGCTCTGCTCAAGGCGGTTATGTTGCCGTTCGGCGACGATATGGCGACGAAGACGTTCGCGGCGCGCTTGCTTATGCTGGCGCTCTTCAGCGCGGCGGCGCTGCTGGCGTATCATGCCGTCGCCCGGATCGCCTCTAATAGATGGATTGCGGCGACGGCGGTTCTGATCGCCTTTTCGACGTACTACGTCTTGGTGTACGCCAATTGGGTTAATACTGAAACGATGATGGGACTGTTCGCCGTTATGTTGACGTTCCACGGCATGACGATCTTTATTCAGGAAGGACGTTTCCGGCAATTGGCGATTAAGACTTGCATCGCGCTGCTGCTCGACTGGCACGTCTACGCATTTCTCGCGCCTTTTCTCATTTTAGGGTTAGGGAACGAACTCATCGCCGCGGTGAAGGCGCGCCGTGAATCCTCGCCACAAGCCGAGGAGGGAGGCGGCCGGCCGTGGGCGCGATTTGCGCTTTCGCTTTTGGCGCGAAGCCGATCCATCAGGCTGGGCGTCATCGCACTGCTGTTCGGCATCGCAATGTTGTCCATCAACCTCATCACCGAGTACAGCGCCGCGAACGACGAACTCTCGTTGTCCGCCCTTCCGTCCATGCATTCGATGCTTTGGCACCTGGGACTCCTCCAAGAAACCGATCACATAGAAGAGCGCGCCTGGGGAGAGTTTCTGCCGAGGCAGTTCTACCGCGTCGCCGGGTCCGTTTTGCCGTTCGGGTTGACCAACTGGCCGGGCGTTCGGGCGGAGGCGCCTCCGAACAGCCCGCCGCTTTTGTTGTCCATCTTCGGAGCGCTGGCGACGGCTGGCGCGCTGATTGGCCTGCTGTTCGCGCGCCATCACCGAATGTTGCTCGCCACTCTGGCGCTATCGGGCTTCTGTTGGTCGTTCCCGCTGCGAAACAACACCGCCTTCTGGGGGCATCAGTTCGAGGCGATCTACTATATCGGCGTTCCGTTGACGCTTATCACGTTGCTGATGCTCGCGGCTTCCCGATCCGGATGGAGCCGATTCTTCCCCGTCGCCGCCGTCGCCGCGCTGGCCGTTTTCGCGCTCTCGTCGTTCACCATGTTCGCGAAGGGCCCGGAAGAAGAGCGCGTGTCCGCCCGGCTTGAGGCGGTTTTCTCCGACTTGGCGAACATGAGAAAGATGGCCATAGGGAAAAACATCCTCGCGGCCCAAAGCGAAGAGAGCGGGGACGCGCTTTTCGGCAATCATCGCGCCTTGGATCTCCATCTCGCCGGGAGCCGCATCAATTACGCATGGGTGGGCGCAGGCGATTACGACTTGGTCCTCTTCCCTCACCACCGCGGCGATGCAACGCTCACGCCTGAAAACAACCTTGTTTTCCTCTACGGGCGCGTCGAACCGTCGGCGCTCCACCGCTCTTGGCTTGACTCCGCGCGGTCTTCCGGCGAGCCCGTCGCGCGTTCCGAATACGACCTTTACCTCATGGATGGGGCGCTGATCTACGTCAAGGAGCAATGCGTCGCCGCCGACGTCGAGCAGAAGTTCTTCCTGCACCTCTTCCCGGAGCGGAGGGACGCTTTGCCCGAATGGCGCAGGCAGTACGGCTACGACAACTTGGACTTTAGTTTCCATCTGTGGGGACTCTTGATGGACGGTGTATGCATCGCTCAGGTTCCGTTGCCTGATTACGCCATCGGCAGCGTCCGAACAGGGCAATTCGGCGGACGAGGCAGAGTCTGGGAAGCAAAGTTCTCTCTCAACACAGATGCGAGCCGGACGGCTTACGAGGCCGTCTCGGCTCGAGAGCCGGACGCGCGGTCCGCGTTCGATCTCTATGTAGACGAAGAGCAGCGGACGCTGACCTACGTCAAGGATCCATGCGCTGAATCCGATATTGAGAAGCCCTTCTTCCTGCACGCGCGGTCGGCGAGCTCGGCAGACCTGCCGGACGGCCGCAGGGAATTCGGCTTCGACAATCTCGACTTCGACTTTCGTCTAGAGGGCGGAGTGTTCGACGGCAAGTGCGCCGCGAAAATCGCGCTGCCGGATTACGCATTCGCGAGCCTAAGGACGGGCCAATGGGTTCGCGGCGCGGGCGTGGAGTGGGAAGTCGTGTTGCGGGCTTCGCAGTAGCCCACCCTCACCCGCCGCTACGCGGCTGCCCTCTCCCGCCATCGGGAGAGGGAGTCAGGCGGGGCGATAGGAGAGACGGAGGGGAAGCAATGGCGCTAAACAAGATTGCCTGGGCCGCCGTCGCGGCGATAGCCCTCGGCGTGGTCGTTATGGCGGTCTCTTCGCTGTGGTGGCTGGCGGACTACGGCGAAGCGGCTTCCGCCAACCGCGGCCACTCTCCCTCGTTCTACGTGCAGGGTTATGCGTTCCTTTCGGGCGCAGTCATCTTCGTCGTCGGAGGGTTGGCGGGGTGCTTGCTAGCGTGTTGGTGGGGCGCGCGGTTGATTCTCGGGCGCGGGCGCGGAGCATAAGGTTCCTGCTCCATCCCAGTAGGTTCCCGCTTTCGCGGGCAGGGCGCGGCGGCGGGGATGGCTTGGGGACGGGGCGCGCCCGCGTGGATTCCCGCCTACGCGGGCAGGCCGGGGGCGCGGTTTGCAGTTTGGTTCCCTCTCCCTGCTGGAGACCTTTTTGCATAACTCCCCGACATCCCGCGCAATTAGCCGCTAACCCGCCTAACGCGAGGAGAACTGCAATGCATCGCAAGACCAGCGCACCCTCCTTCATCGACGTCCTCGTCCCGACCACTCCGGACGCAACGACCAACTCGACCGCATCGACCAGATGGTCGATTGGCCCAAAGTCGCCAAGCAGGCAGTGTACGCGGACAAGGCGTATGAGTCGAAGGAGCGTCGCAAGCAGTTTCGGGAGCGCTGCATCAATGACCGGATCATGCATAGGTGGCGCATGAACCAGGAGAGACCTTTGCATAACTTCCCGACATCCCGCGCAATTGCGGGCTCGGCCGCTGAGCGTAGGCTATCGTAAAGCGGCGGCCGCGAATAGGGAAGGGGATCTTGTCATAATTCTTCCACCCACCTCCCCCCAACGGCGTGATACACTCCCCGCTTGCGGATCGCCGCGATGCGGCGGCGAAGGGGGCCGAGAATTGACGATTGCTCCTAACGAGGCGCGGCTCGACGCGGACGCCGCCGTTGAGCGCGCCCGCCGCGCGCTCGTCCGCCTCGAGCCCGCCGCGCAGCCCAACGAGGCGGATGCCAAGCCCGCCGGCGTGCTCATTCCCCTCCAGCGGCGCTGCGGCGAATGGCGCGTCATTCTCAACGTGCGGTCGCAGAACGTCGGCCTGCATCAGGGGGAGATCGCCTTCCCGGGCGGCAAGCGCGAGGACGGCGACGCCGACATCTGGGCGTGCGCGCTCCGCGAGGCGCAAGAGGAGATGGGCGTCGCGCCCGAGGACGTCGACGCGCTGGGCCGGATGCATCCCGTGCTGACGCGCACCGACTACCTCGTCTGGCCCATCGTCGGCGTGATCCCGCACCCCTATCCGTTCGTCGTGGACGAGAACGAGGTGGCGGAGGTGATCGAGATTCCTCTCGCGCACCTGCTCGCCCCGGAGGCCGCCCGCCACGAGGCGCGGCTGCAGCCCGACGGAACGCTGCTCCGCCGCGAGGCTTACGCCTACGGGCATCACCTCGTCTACGGCGCGACCGCGTGGATCCTGGGGCAGTTCCTGGACTTGGCTCGTCAAGAGACGATTGGGGACGTGGCTCGTCAAGAGACGAATGACGACTTGGCCCGTTCGGAGGCGAGCGAATGAGCGCGGACGAAATGAGCGGGCAGGCGGAGGGCGCGGCGCCCGGCGAGCGCGAAAGCGTCGCCGCGGAGTTGCGGAGGCATCCCGCCGCGCTGCTGACGGCCTACGAAGGCGCCCGCGAGCAGGTCGAGTCCGCGCTAGGGCCCGCCCCCGCGCTCCGCTGGGCGCAGGAGGGAGTCCGCGTCGCGCAGCAAGGCCCGCGCGCGTGGGAGTCCGCCGCCGAGTACTTCAAAGCGTCCCCGCAGGTCGTCGAGACGATCGGCTTCACGCAGTTTGAGCGGTGGGCGGAGAGCGGCGTCGAACTCACGGCGGAGGCGCCGATCATCGCGTCGTCCTACTTCCGCGCCAGCCCCGAAGTGCTCCCGACGCTCGCGCCCCGGCACATCGCGGGGTGGGCCTCGCTCGGCAAGGGGCTCTCCAAGGGCACGTGGAAGTCGTCCAGCCTCGCGGCGAGGTTCTTCGACGTGAGCGGCGACCTCGTGCGGCAGGTCAACTTCCACGAGTTGCAACTCTTCGTCGGGCTCGTGCAAACGCTCTCCTCGCGCTCCTACGATCTCGCGGCCGAGGCGCTCGCGCTCGGCCAGCGCGTGCTCCCGGCGGTCGCGGAGCGCGAGGAGTTGATCTCGCTGGCGAAAGTGCTCGCCGAGACGAGTTGGCGCGAGGTGCGCGGCTCCTTTGAGGCCGCCGCCCGCGTCGGGCCGAATCTGGACCGCCGCCTGCGGCCCCGCTACTTCGCCCTCAGCGAGCGCCTCGCCCGGCAGGGGCTCCCCAACGTCTCCGGCTTTATGACGGAGAGCGCGCAGTCGCTCGCCTCTCTGCCCCACGATCTGCAGACCATCGTGCTGGAGCGCGCCGAAGACCTGGCCGACGCCTCCGCTGAGGCGGTCAGCGCCTTTCTCCGCACGGCGCCCGGCGTGCTGGGCCGCATCAGCCCCGCGCAACTGGACGCCTGGTTCGGCAAAGGGCTCGAATTCCTGCGCGACAACCCCGACGCCGGCGTCGCCTACTTCCGCCTCGAATCCGCCCGCGCCGAGGCGCTCCTCGATCAGTTGTCCTCCAGCGTGGAACTCGACAAGGTGCACGGCCTTCTGCGTATGTACGCGAACGCCCTCGCCGGCTCCGAAGTCGAGTTGCAGCAGGCCAACGACATCACGCACCGCAACATCGGCTGGGTCTCCGTCGAACTCGCCACGACCGACGGCAAAAGCGTCTTCCTCCCCGAGACGGTCGACCTCTACGACGCCAAGAGCGAAAATTTCGCGTGGCTCAAGGTCGTCGCGACGCACCAGGTCGGGCACTTGGAGTTCCGGAGTTTCGACTTCGGCTTCCACGCGCCGTCAACGGTGTTCAACGACTACCGCGAGGGGGTCGCCGAGGGGCTGGGCGCGCAGCCCGGCTCGACGGAGGTCGCATCGTTCCTCGATCTCTTCCCCAACCGCGCGATGGCCGCCGATCTCTTCTCGACCACTGAAAGCGCGCGCGTGGACAGCCGCATCGTCGCGCAGTACCGGGGGCTCGCCTCCAGTTACGCGCGTGTCCAGAGCGACGCCCTCGCCCGCCGCGCGCCCATCGAAACGATGCCCGCGCAGCAGGCGCTCGTCGAAACGCTCATCCGCGCCAGCCTCGGCGGCGCCGCCAACGCCCGCGTCCCCTCCCGCTACGCCGCCCAAGCGCGCCAAATCGCAGGCCTCCTCCGCGCCGTCCGCGGCCCCGACGCCGAGGTCCAGGACTCCGCCGAAGCCGCCCTCCGGATGTATCACGCCCTCTCGCAAGTCCCCAACGAACTCATACCCCTCGACGATTGGGAGGACGTCGACCTGTCCCGCGCGGCGTTCGACGAGCCCACGCTCGAGGAGGTCGTCAGCCGGCTGCGCGCGGAGGCCGACGAGACGCAGGAGCCCACGCCCGGCGACGACTACGAATCGCCGGAAGACGTGGACTACCGCGGCGACTTCAAGCCGGAGATGGTGCAACTCCTCGCGCAGATGCGCGGGCAGGCCGAGCCCGGCGACGACGAGGGCGACGAAGGCGCGCAGGGCATATCGCAGGCGGAATTGGAGCAGGCGCTCCGCGAGTCCACCGAGATAGACCTCGCCGACGACGCGGAGGTCACCACCGTCGCCGCGAATATGATGAAAGAGATGGGCGCCGACGCTCCCCAAAATCCCGCGGGATCCGGCTACAGCCAGATTCCGCACGTCGACGAGGATGGCGGCCCGCTTGAGGCGCTGGAGCCCCGCTCCTACGCCTATGACGAATGGGACTTCCGCGCCAACGACTACCGCCCGCGCTGGTGCATCGTGCAGGAGCGCGTCGCCGTCTCCGGCGAAACCGCCTTCTACAACGAAACGATCCACGCCTACGCCGGCCTCCTGGAGCAGATCAGGCGCCAGTTCGAGTCCGTCCGCCCCGAAATGTACCGCAAGGTCAAACGCCTCCCCGAAGGCGAGGACGTCGACCTGGACGCCGGCATCGAGGCGCTCATCGACATCCGCAACAACATGACGCCCGACGAGCGGATCTACTGGCGCCGCAACAAGGACGAGCGCGACGTCGGCGTCGTCTTCCTCCTCGATATGAGCGCGTCCACCGCCGAGGCCGTCGAGGAGAGCGCGAAAGAGGCCGACTTCGCCGCGCCGGGCGATCCGGTCGCCTACACCGCATGGCTCCGCGCCCGCCGCGGAGAGACCGCCCGCCGCCCCTACAAGCGCATCATCGACGTTGAGAAGGAGTCCATGGCGCTCCTGATGAACGCCCTCGACACGATCGGCGACCGCTACGGCGTCTACGGCTTCTCCGGCTTCGGGCGCGAAAACGTCGAGTTCTACGTCATCAAGGAGGTCGAGGAACTCTTCACCGACCGCGTCAAGCGCCGCCTCGACAAAGTCGCGCCGCTCCACGCGACGCGGATGGGCCCCGCGATCCGCCACGCCGCCACGAAACTGGCGAACGTCGACGCCAAGACGAAGTTTATGTTCGTCATCAGCGACGGCCGCCCGCAAGACCGGGGCTACTCCCGCGAGGGCGTCGAGAAGGAGTACGCCGTGCAGGACACGCGCATGGCGCTGATGGAGGCGCGGCAGCAGGACATCACCCCCTTCTGCCTCACCGTCGACCGCAACGGCCACGACTACCTCCGCACAATGACGGGCGACCTCAACTACGAAGTCCTCCCCGACATCTCCGAACTCCCGCGCCGCCTCCCGCAGTTGTACAAAAAGGTCACGCTGTAGAGCGCCGGCGCCGCACCGCCCCGTCATTCCCGCGTAGGCGGGAATCCAGTCGGCGCGAAGCGCCGCTCCTCTCCTACGCAAGCGGCCCGTCATTCCCGCGTAGGCGGGAATCCAGTCGGCGCGATAGCGCCCCCCCTCTCCCGGAGGGGAACTTTGCATAACTAGGCCGTTGCGATTTGGCGGAGACTTCCATGGCGCGGAGCGCCATTTCGCCCCGTTTAACCCGCCATAGGCCGTCCTCATCCCTCCCTGCTCGCCCCGTTTCCGGGGCTCCGCAGGGACTCTTACCCCCCAACGGACACACTACCCCCTACGCAATCGCGCCTGCGCGCGCTTCGCACAACCCATCCGCGCGCCGCAAGTTGTACGCCAGCGCCTTGAACATCGCAGAGGACGGAGAACAAGGGAGCGGAGGCGATTGCGCGGGCGATGCTGGCCGTGACGGGGACGCTGCCGATGGAGATGCGGCGGAGCGTGACGTTCGACAACGGGACGGAGTTCGCCCGGCATCACGAGTTGCATGAGTTGGGAGTTGAGACGTTCTTCTGCGACATTCGGTCGCCGTGGCGGAAGGGAGGAGTGGAGAACGCGATTGGGCGTCTGCGGCGGGAGTTGCCGCGGAGGACGAACTTGGACGGGGCGCTGGACGAGGAGTTGACGTTGCGCGCGTCGCGCTACAACAACACGCCGCGTTCGGCGCTGGGCTACCAGACGCCGTCTGAGGTATTCTGGGGTCGTCCGGAACTGTTGCGCTTCCAGTGTGAATCCACATTCCCGCTTTCGCGGGCAGGGCGGGCAACCCTCACCCGCCGCTTCGCGGCTGCTCTCTCCAGAGGGAGAGGGACGCCCCGAACCCTCACCCGCCGCTTCGCGGCTGCCCTCTCCCAGAGGGAGAGGGGCCCCGAACCCTCACCCGCCGCTTCGCGGCGTCCTCTCCCAGAGGGAGAGGGGCCCCGAACCCGCGCGCGCCGCTGCGCGGCTGCCCTCTCCCGCCATCGGGAGAGGGCGGGGGCGGCGCTTTTTGCGCCGGTCGGGATCCCGCTTAGCGGCGGCTTGCGGCTTTGCGCGGCTTGCGGCTTTGCTAATCCGTTGGCGGCGCCGCCCCCTTACGGCCGGCGGATCTCCGGGCGCGCCTCCGGGTTGCCGGTGACGACTCGCGTGTAGTACTGCCACACGCCCCCCACGACAGGGCGCCAGCCCGGCGGAAGCACTTGCTTGAAGTGCGGCAACTCCGGCAGCGGCGTCCGCCCGGACATCTCGTCTACGATTTCGTCCTCGAGGTAGGGGTGGTCGGGGCCGGCGGCGGAGTAGGCCCAGTAGTTCATCTTGGCCTGCTCCTCCAGGTTCATCATCGTGGTGACCGAGTCCTCGAGGCTCGTCCCGGCGGTCGTCGCGCCGTGCCCGCGCAGGAGGATCGCCTTGGAGTCGCCCATCAGCGCGGCGACCTCCATGCCCTCCTCGTCCGTTTGCACCGTCTTGACGTGGTTCCAGACGGGCAGTTCCTTCTGGACGAGTTGCGCGCCTTCCTGGTTCATCGGGCGGAGGCGCTTGAGGAGCGTCGTGGCGAGGATCGTGTAGTGCGGGTGCACGTGCACGACGGAGTTCACGCCGGGGCGCGTCTTGAGGATGGACGAGTGCATCTTGACCTCGAACGGCTGCGACGAGCCGACGGGGCCGTCCACCTTATGCCCCTCGATGTCCACGACGATCATGTCCTGGGGGCGCATCGAGTGGAGGGCGTCGACCGTGTAGCCGCGCCCCTTCACGACGAACTTGTCGGGGTCGTTGGGGAGGCGCAGGCTCGCGTGCCCCAGCGACGCGCGGAAGCCCGTGGCGAGCCCCACCTCCGCCAGCACGCGGTTCGCCACCGCCACTTCGTATTTCACCTCGTCCCATTCTCTCGGCATCTCGCTCCCTCCGTTTCGTCTGCTTCCGCGGCATTCCCGCCTATGCGGGAATGCCGGGCAACCCTCACTCGAGCCGCCGGACGACATTGGCGGCGTGGACGTCGTAGGCGTCTCCGGGTTGAGCGTGATTTCCGGGTCGGGAATCGGCAGCGTGTAGACCCGATCCTCCTCGGGGCGCCGCCCCAACGCTACGGCGACGCCGCGGCGCAGAAACTGAGCCCCGCGCTGCTGAAATCGTTGTTGGTCGCCCGACGGACGACGCGCCTTACCTCCCCATCTCCTTCCAAGCCCTGATGCTCGCCATCGCCCAAGCGTAACCCGCCACGCCAAAAACGACGGCGAAGCCGTAGCGCAACAGCGCGTAGGCAAAGGCCGCGCCGGGGACTTCCCCTCCCAACTGCGCGATGACGAAGTTGACCATAGCGAGGGTTCCCAAGCCCGTCAGAATCCCCGCGACAACGGCGAGCGCCCGCGCCGCCTTGCTCTCCGCCATCATTCACCCCCTTGCGCCTATGACGTAGGCGAAGCGTAAAACATCGGCGGCTCCTTGTCAATTACCCCCCTGCGACCTTGCGCTGGTTAGCCAAGCGGTTGACGCGCCCAGGCGAGTTGCGCTAACCTGCCGCCCGCCTCATCAGGCGAAATAAGGAGGTCGTATGAGATCCACGGCTTGGCTGCTGCTTCGAGCAGGATTCTTTAGTCTCGGCATATACGCTTACGGATTCGTTTGGGTGATATGGGGCGCCGGCGGCTTGCAGTTGCTTGAGAGCCTCAACATTCCTTCATACCCCTTGCTCGTCGCCATGCTCATCGTTGCTTCAGTCGTAGTGATGCTGGTCGGGCTGATCGGTTTCTGGCGCGACCTGCTCGGATTCTTGGGGCTCGCGTCCAGTAACAAGCAGGAAGGCTAATCTCCTATCCCCTAGCGTTGCGCCTGCCCGCGTAGGCGGGAACCTACCGGCTACTCTTCGCCCCCGCACAGTGACGCCCAAGCGGCCCCCGAACCCGCGCGCGCCGCTTGACTCTTGCGGTCGGCAGGTGGTATGTTAAGCGCAGGAGTAGGAAATCGGCGCGTTGCATAGTCAGCGACGCCGCGAACCGGGGATGAGCCTCGCCGGCTCGGGTCGGTTGTCGATTTCCTCATTGCGGAGGCCCCGGCTTCTCGGAGTCGGGGCTTCTCTGCAAATCTTCAAACCGAAAGCCGCGCCACGGGCGGTCCGGAGTTGGGTTGCCGCTCCGCCACTCGAGTTCCCGCAGGCGGTCGCAGATATGCTTGATGTCGTGGCGCCCCTGATTTTGTTGCGCCAACGCATAAGCCAGCAAGTCAGCGACCTGTATGCCCACGGTGGCCTTGGAACTTACGAAGAACGGCGTCTCCGCGATATGGGTGAGCGAGCGGCCTGTGGGGTTGCCGTAGAGGAAATTGCCGAACGCGAGCGCCCGTTTCGTGTCGGTTCCCTCATCCTGGCTATCTAGGGCGATGGTGGCCATGTCGGCGGGGTGGTCCTCCCGCATCATCGTGTCTATGCGTTCCAACAGGCGGCTGTACGCGCGGTAGACGATGGGCTCGGCCGCTTGCTGAGGCGCGGCGGCGGGGGGATTCCTCAGACCTACAGCGAACGCTTGGACGCCGTTCAACTTGCACAGGCTGACGATCTCTTCGCAGAACTCCCGCTTCGGGCTGGTCACCCCGGATGCGCTAAGGAGCAACCGCCCTTTGATCTCGAATTCGTAGGGCTCATCCACCTTCCAGAACTTCTTCTCGAGGTTGAAGACTTCCCGGAAGAATTCCCGCCCTCTCGCTGGTTGGAGCGCAATTGCGGCCCAAACCGTGAAGCCGTCCGGCGCCTTGGGTCGGGGCCATTCCGATTCGTCAACGAATACGTGCATCGTCTCCACTCCCCGCACTGAAGGCGGCGAGGCGCAGTATAGCATGCCACAGTAGGTTCCCGGGAATGACGAGCAACCCTCACCCGCCGCTTCGCGGCGTCCTCTCCCAGAGGGAGAGGGAATTGGGGCGTCGCCTATAACCCCCCAGGGGGAATCGGAGCCCGCCCCCCTACCGCCCCCCTCTCCCTCCGGAGACCTTTGCATAACTCCCTGCGCCCAGTAGGTTCCCGCTTTCGCGGGAATGACGCGGCGCCGAGGTTAATTTGGGGCGCATCCGCGCTTGCGCGGCTGCGCCGCTACGCTAGCGCAGCGTCCGATAGGGTCGCGCCATTCGGGGTTCGCCTTCTCGATGAGCGCGACCTTCCATGCGCGGTTCCATTTCTTGATCGCTTTCTCTCTCCGGATAGCGTCGTCCATCGTGGAATGAGATTCGCGCCAGACGAGGTCCGCCACGCCGTATTTCTTTGTGAAGCCGTCGTATGCGCCGTTCTTGTGCAACCAAACACGCTGGGCGAGGTCGGAAGTCACGCCGACATAGAGCGTTCCGTTGCGCTTGCTGGCGAGGATGTAGACGCAAGGCTCGATCAATCCGTGGGTGGAGAAGCGGCGCATAGCGACTAACTATAGCGCAATCCGCGCCCAGTAGGTTCCCGCCTTCGCGCGGGCGTTCCCGGTAGGTTCCCGCTTTCGCGGGGGTCGCCCGGTAGGTTCCCGCTTTCGCGGGAATGACGTGGCACCCCGGGGTTCCCCAGTTTTAGGTTCCCGTTTTCGCGGGGGAGCTCAGTAGGTTCCCCGCTTTCGAGGGAATGACGGGGCACCCCGGGGTTCCCTAGCTAGGTTCCCGCTTTCGCGGGGGAGCCCAGTAGGTTCCCGCTTTCGCGGGAATGACGGGGCGCCTCGGGGTTCCCCAGTTTTAGGTTCCCGCTTTCGCGGGGGTCGCCCGGTAGGTTCCCGCTTTCGCGGGAATGACGTGGCCCCTTGGGGATTAAGGGGGCGGCGCTCCGCGCCGCCTGCCGGATTCTCGATTCCGCGCGTGGCCAGAGGGCAGTCTATGTAGGTTCCTGTAGGGCGCGAAGGGTAGGCGCATCCGCGCTAGCGCGGATGCGCTCCAAAATTTCCTCAGGGCCACGTCATTCCCGCGTAGGCGGGAACCTACTGGCTGACCCGGGGCGCCGCCTACCCCCCCGAACCCGCGCGCGTCGCTTGCGCGCCGTCCTCTCCCAGAGGAGACATTTGCATAACTCCCTGCGCCCAGTAGGTTCCCGCTTTCGCGGGAATGACGCGGCGCCGAGGTTAATTTGGGGCGCATCCGCGCTTGCGCGGCTGCGCCGCTACGCTAGCGCAGCGTCCGGTAGAGGTCGCGCCATTCGGGGTTCGCCTTCTCGATGAGCGCGACCTTCCATGCGCGGTTCCATTTCTTGATCGCTTTCTCTCTCCGTATGGCGTCGTCCATCGTGGAATGAGATTCGCGCCAGACGAGGTCCGCCACGCCGTATTTCTTTGTGAAGCCGTCGTATGCGCCGTTCTTGTGCAACCAAACACGCTGGGCGAGGTCGGAGGTCACGCCGACATAGAGCGTTCCGTTGCGCTTGCTGGCGAGGATGTAGACGCAAGGCTCGATCAATCCGTGGGTGGAGAAGCGGCGCATAGCGACAAACTATAGCGTATCCGCGCACAGTAAGGTTCCCCGCTTTCGCGGGAATGACGGGACGCCCCGGGGTTCCCCAGTTAGGTTCCCGCTTTCGCGGGGGAGCCCAGTAGGTTCCCGCTTTCGCGGGGGAGCCCAGTAGGTTCCCGCTTTCGCGGGGGAGCCCAGTTAGGTTCCCGCTTTCGCGGGGGTCGCCCGGTAGGTTCCCGCTTTCGCGGGAATGACGTGGCCCCTTGGGGGTCAGGGGGCGGCGCTCCGCGCCGCCTGCCGGATTCCCGATTCCGCGCGTGGCTGGCGGGCAAGTCTAGTGGGTTCCTGTAGGGCGCGAAGGGTAGGCGCATCCGCGCTAGCGCGGATGCGCTCCAAATTTCCTCCGGGCCACGTCATTCCCGCGTAGGCGGGAACCTACTGGCTGACCCGGGCGCCGCCTACCCCCCGAACCCGTGCGCGCCGCTTGCGCGCCGTCCTCTCCCAGAGGGAGAGGGAATCGGGGGCTCGCCTACCCGCTCCTCCTAATGGCGCCGCCCCAACGCTACGGCGACGCCGCGGCGCAGAAACTGAGCCCCGTGCTGCTGAAATCATTGATGGCCACTCCTCTCACCCCTGCCGGTATGCAGCCGGTCAACTTGTTGCCTGCGAGGTGTAGACGGGTCAATTGGGAGAGATTGCCGAGCTCAGACGGGATGTTCCCGCTCAAATCATTATTGTTTAGATGGAGGTTCCTCATAACAGAGAGGGCGCCGAGTTCAGACGGGATGCCCCCGCTCAATTCGTTGTCACGGAGATTGAGGTACCCCAGGTTGGAGAGGTTGCCGAGTTCGGACGGGATACGCCCGCTCAATTCGTTAGTGTGGAAGGAGAGAGAGCGTAAATTGGAGAGATTGCCGATTTCGGACGGGAGATTCCCTCTTAATTCGTTGCGGCTGGAGTAGAGGCGCTGCAAGTTGGAGAGGTTGCCGATCTCAGGCGGGATGCGCCCGCTCAATTCGTTGCTGGTGAGGTGGATGACTTGTAAGTTGGAGAGGTTGCCGATCTCCGAGGGAATGCTCCCACTCAATTCGTTGGTGTCAAGGCTGAGGCCTAGCAAGTTGGAGAGGTTGCCGATCTCCGAGGGAATGCTCCCGTTCAACTCGTTGTTGCGAAGTGAGAGGCGTTGCAAGTTGGAGAGGTTGCCGATCCACGAAGGAATGTTCCCGCTCAACTCGTTGCTCCCGAGGTGAAGGCGTTGCAAGTTGGAGAGGTTGCCGAGAGACGATGGGATGCTCCCGCTCAACTCGTTCCTAGTGAGGTAGAGGCGTGTTAAATTGGAGAGGTTGCCGAACGACGACGGTATCGTACCTGTGAGTCCATTGCCCCAAAGGTAGACCTCCGTCACCCGCTGCGGCGCGCCCTCTACGGTGATGCCTTCCCACGAATTGATGGCGCTTCGGTAACTCCAGTCCAGGCTCGCCGTTCCGCGCAGCGTGTCCTTCCCATACATCAACGCGGCGCAGTCGCTGACGAGCCCGGGGTTGCTTGACGGGTTGGGGACGGCGGTCCCGTTCGAGCAGGACGTTCGGAAACTGGCGGGAATCGGGATCGGCGTAGGAGTGGGCGTCGGCGTCGGCGTGGAAGTCGCGGTTGGCGTCGGCGTAGGAGTCGGAGTCGGGGTAGGCGTTGGCGTCGGCGTGGGCGTGGGGGTCGGCGTCGCGGTCGGGGTTGGGGTCGGGGTAGGCGTCGCGGTGGGGCGCACCTTCCACGTGACGGTGATCGGGGCGGAGACGACCTCCGTCGTTATGTACCTTGCGGTCACGCGGTAGGAATGCGACCCCGGAGAGAAATGCGAAAACCCTTGCGTGTTGCTCGTGTGCGATATGACGAACCGCCACCCGCCGCTGCGAACCTGCTCCTGATAGGTGTACGCCAGCGGAAGGTTAGCCGGCGCGGCGGAGACGCTCGCCGTGAGCGTAACAAATTCGCCGACGAACGGGGTCGTCGAACTCGCCGACAGCGTGACGGAGAAGATGCGGGGCGCCGGCGTGGGCGTGGGGGTTGGAGCCGGAGTAGGCGACGGGGTAGGCGTGGGCGTTGGCGTTGACGGGGTGGGAGTAGGCGACGGCGTTGGGGTCGGGGTCGGCGTTGGAGTTGGAGTAGGCGACGGGGTGGGAGTAGGCGACGGCGTTGGGGTCGGCGTTGGCGTTGGGGCAGGCGTGGGAGTCGGCGTCGGGGTGGGAACGGGCGTCGGCGTTGGGGTGGGCGTCGGCTCCGGGCAGAAGGAGATGCCTCTGCCAACGATCCGCGTCCCCTGCTCGCGCAGCGCGTAGGGCAGGCACCCGGTGAGGCTGTTGCCACTCAGTGCGACGGCCTCGAGTTTCTTGAGGCCGCCGAGTTCTGGCGGCATCGCGCCGGTCAGTCGGTTCCGCGCCAAGTTGAGATGCTCGAGCGCGGACAACTTGCCTAGTTCCGCAGGGATGCGCCCGTCGAGCCCTTTGCGCGGCAAGTCCAGCCGCGTGACGCGCTGCGCGCGCCGTTGGACGGTGACGCCGTCCCACTGGCTGATGGCCGTGTTGGCGTCCCAGTTGAGGCTGGCGTTGCCGCGAAGGGAGTCCTTCGCCGCGAGCAGCGCGTTGCAGTCCTTGACGAGGTCGGGGCTCGGCGAACTCCCCACGGCCGCCGTCCCGGCGCACGGCCCCGCATTGGCCCCAACGGGAACGCCAACGATGAGCCCAAGCCCAACCGCGGCGACTGCGCCGAGCGCAACGAGGATCCTGCTGATCATGCCGTTCATCGCACTTCCCCGCCCATGCCCCGCCCTACCCTGAGGCGCGGGCGCGACGCGATGGGCCGGGCGCGTCCGCAGGTATCGCCGCGCTCGCTTCCTCAATGAGCCGAACGAGTTTCGCCGCGTCAACGAGCCCCGACGCGATCTCCTCCATCGCCATGTTGTCGTTATAGAAGTTCCGATGGAAGGCTTCGACGCTCCTGAGAAGCGTCCCGATCTCGGGGTTGGCGACGGCGGGGTGATCCTGCAAATGCAGCGCGACATTGCGGAGCCGCTGATGGCCGTCGTGCTCCCAGCCGCGGTCGTTGGCGACCGCCTTGAGCGCGTGCGCGACCGCGCCCCAGATCTTCTCGGACGCCTGCAGCCTGTCCCCCGCGCGAATCATCTCGTCCGCATGGGCGAGAAAGCGCGCGGAATGGCTGCGATGGCTTTCCAGCGGTTCATTGCGTCTCGCGGCTGTGACCATCGGTGGACTCCTCCTTTACAGGATACCACGGCGAACTCCCCACGGCCGCCGTCCCGGCGCACGGCCCCGCGTTGGCCCCAACGGGAACGCCGATGATGAGCGCGAGGGCGACGGCGGCGATTGCTCCGAACGCGATAAGGAACCTGGTCACCATGCCGTTCACGCCATCCTATGCGTTACCCCATTGGGGTTGGGGGAGGCGGCGCGCCGCCTCCCCCAACCTGCGCCGCGGACTAGTCCTCGAACTCGTCGCAGGCGTTGTCCTCATCGAGCTGCCGGACGATATTGGCGGTGTTCCTCCAGCCCTCTTCCGTCTTCTCGCCATCGCCAAGGCTGTCCCAGTAATCGTCTATGAAATCTATGACCGTGTCGCAGTCGCCGCCCGCGAAGTAGGCCGGGTTGAAGTCGATCGGGTTGCCGTTGCTGTCCGTCTCCTGCCCGTAGACGGTCGGCGCCGTCTCCGGCGTGGGCGTCGGCGTCGGAGTCGTAGGCGTCTCCGGGTTGAGCGTGACGTCCGGGTCGGGAATCGGCAGCGTTAAGACACGCTCCTCCTCGGGGACAGTCTCGTCGAAGATGAGGACGGGTCTGACCCCTTCGCCGTAATTCGGCTGCATGAGGATTCGACCGTCCTCCCCCATGACAGGAGTGCCCTGCGCGTCTCTTATCGGCACCATCTCGCAAAACGTGAATTGGGTTCTGCCCTGGGTAAGAGGGTCTGGCATCGGCGTGCCTTGAACGCATTCCCTGAATGTGACCGTCTCGGTCCTCTCTCGGTAGCCGCCCCTTGTTCCTTCGGAGAGGCAGGCTTGATAGGCCGTTTCGCCTTCAACGGTGGACCTATCGGGGTTGCGGTCCGCGCACGCGGTCTGCAAAGCGGTGTACGCTCTGACCGCGTCCGCCGCGTGGTCCGTGATTGCGCGGCCTATGCAAGTGTTGTAGGCCTCGTCCGCTGCGTCGTGTGCCTCTCGGTCGTTAGGGCCGGCGGCTCTTTTCGCAGCCCTCTGAGCAAGGACGCATGCGCCTATCGCGCCGGGGTAGGTGATGGGCTCGCCGGCGGAAGGCGGCGTGCCGCCTGCTGCGACGGTTGCCGCCGCGATGGCGGCCGCCGTTGCGGCGGCTCGACGGCGCGTCTCGCGGTGCTCGGCTAGGGTGACGAGGGAGGCGGAGAAGGCCGCTCTTCGGGCGTTGACGGCGGATTGCTGTCGGCGGTACTCGTTGACGAAGTCGGGGTTGGGGTCGCCTTCGCGGACGCCGTTGTCGCGCCAGTCGCCGTCGGAGTCGGCGCAGAGGGAGACGCCTTCGCCGCCCCATTCCCATCTTGGGGCGCTGATCCAGAATTGGCCTGCGGCGTTGCCGTCCCACGGGACGTAGTAGCCTGCGTTGGCGTTGTAGGTGCAGGGATAGACTTCGTAGTCCATCATGCCGACGCGCATCACGTTGGCGCTGACGATGCCGCCGACGACGGCGACCAACAGCGCGGCTGCGATGATCGCGAGCCCGGTCAACTTCTTGCTCATGGCGTTCTCTTCTCCTCTATCGGCGGGGCGGCCGGCGCTCGCCGTCCGCCTAGCAACGCATAGTATCCCCCCCCCCCCCCCGTGTCAAGCGGGGGTTGGCGGCGGGCGACCCGCGCGCCCGGCCCCTCTCCCAGAGGAGACCTTTGCATAACTTCTCTGCCCCAGTAGGTTCCCGCTTTCGCGGGAATGACGGGCAACCCTCACCCGCCGCTTCGCGGCTGCCCTCTCCCAGAGGGAGAGGGGGAATTGGCGCTTGCGCGCCGGCTGGATTCTCGCATAGGCGGGCAACCCTCACCCGCCGCTTCGCGGCTGCCCTCTCCCAGAGGGAGAGGGGGGAATTGGCGCTTGCGCGCCGGCTGGATTCTCGCCTACGCGGGCAACCCTCACCCGCCGCTTCGCGGCTGCCCTCTCCCAGAGGGAGAGGGGGAATTGGCGCTTGCGCGCCGGCTGGATTCCCGCATAGGCGGGCAGGGCGGGATTGCTTAACTCCGTCTCATCTTCCGCTTACACGGCCTTCTGATGCTGGAGGTAGACCTCTTTTCGCTCGCGCGCCGACTCCAGAGCGGCGAGGCAGACCTCCAAGTTCGCCTTCCCCCAGCGCCCGTCGTGGAGCGGCGGAACGCCCTCCCGGACGGCGGCGCGGAGTTCCGCGAGGATGTTGTCGCGCCCCGACGTTCCAAGCGGCAGTTCGATCTCCTTGCGCTCGTCCTCTCCGTACACGAGCAATCCGTTCGGCGATTGCCGGACGTCGCCGCGTTCGCAGGATGCGATGGTGAGGCCGTAGAACGGCTGATTCGGCGCGGGGGCGCGGCTTCGGGCGCCCGACGCTCCGTAGCGGACGCCGCGCTTCATCTCTTGCTCGCGCTCCGGGCCCCCGGAGCGTAGCGCCGCCCGCGACGCGCCGTAGGCGGAGAGGTCGGCAGGCTGCCCGTTTTCCCCCACGTTGTAGCCCAGTTCGGCGGTGCGGAAGCGGTCGTAGCCGTTGTAGACGGCGGTCGCCGCCGCGCCGTCCTCGAATTCCAGGAACACGGCGTGCGCGCCCGGCGCCGTCCGCGACGGATCGAACACGCCCGTCATCGCGCGAACGCTGCGGACGAGCCCCCCTCCGAGCAGCCGGATGATGTCGAACTGATGCGACCCCTGCCGGAACGTCACGCCTCCGCCGAGCGCGACGTCCAGTTCCTCCGGGTTGCGCGGGCGGTGCATCCAATCCGTGAAATACCAGTTGTGAACCATCCGCAGCGGCCCGAGTTCGCCCCCCGCCACGACCTCGCGCATCGACTGAATCGGCGTCTCGTAGCCGAACGAGTGGCCGACCATCAGCGTGACGCCCGCCTTCTCCGCCGCCTCGATCATCGCGTCCGCGTCGTCCAGATTCACGGCGATGGGCTTCTCCGTGACGACGTGCTTGCCGTTGGCGACGGCGGCGAGGACGTGCCCCGTGTGCAGTTGCGTCGGCGTCGAGATGAACAGCGCGTCCACGTTCGGGGACGCGGCGATAGCCTCGACGGACGTGAACGTCTCCGCATGGGGGAAGTCGGCCTTGAAGCGCGCGAGCGTTTCCTCGTCGAGGTCGGCGGCGGCGGCCATCTCGAAATGCGGGCTCTTGACGGCCGGGCCGACGAGCGCGCTTCCGGCGGTTCCGAGCCCGACGACGCCGAATCGTATGGGCGCGTCGCTGGTCATAGCGTGACTCTACTAGAAAGCGGCGCGGTATGCCCGCGCGCATGCCTAGCGGCGGCGCGCATACCCGGGCTCCCCCCTACCCGCCCAGCGCCCATGCGAGCAGCGCCGCCGCGGCGAACGTCAGCAGGACGGCGGCGAGGGCGGCGCCTACGGGCGGACGCCCCATCCGGGCGAGGCGCGGCGTCGAGACGGTTAGGGCGCGGACGCGGCGCGTTCCCGCGGCGACGCCCCGCTCGAACGCCGTGAACGCCGCCTCAAGCGGAATCTGCAGGCCGCGCCGTATGACGGGCCCCGCTTTGCGGTAGAGCCAGTCCGTGTCGAGGACGACGCCGTCGCGCGGCTTGAGCCAGGGCAAGACGAACCAGCCCGCGACTCCCGCGAGCAGCGCCGCCTGCGCTCCGAACGCGAACGAGTTGAGCCCGACGTTCTCCGCGTGGATGCCCAGCCGGAAGAGGCTGAACAGCCAGCCTTCCTCTATCGCCGCGGCGATGGAGAGCGCCGCCGCTCCCGCCATCGCGACGTACATGCTTACCGGGATCGGGCGCAGCGTCAGCCCGCGCGGCTCGCCGAAGAACACGTAGTACGGGATCCGAATGACGACGGCCAAAATCGTTACGGCCGCCGCCGCCGCGAGAATCAGGCTCACCGCCAACTCGCTCGCCTCCGACAGCGAACTGCCGACGTTCGCCTGCAGTTGGAGAATCGCCAGCGAAACCGCGCCGACCAGGTAGAGGACGAAAACGAATCGCAGCGGACGCGCGAGGCCGCCCAGTTCGGTGAGTTTCGCCGTCCCCGCCGTGTGCAGGATCGTTCCCGCGCCCATCACCATCAGCGATTGCCATAGGACGTGCGTGAATGCGTGCGCCGCCACGCCCTCCAGCGCGTGCGCCGTCCCGATCCCGACCTCCGCCGTCATAAATCCCACCGGGCTGATGATCTGATACGCGATGATCCGCCGCGCGTCGTTCTGAATAAGCGAGTAGACGCTCGCGTACAGCGTCGTGAACACGCCGCCGACCACGAGGACGTCCCACCCCGGGAAGAGTTGCAGCAGCACGTAGACCGCCGTCTTGGTCGTGTAGGCCAGGAACACCATGCTGCTGACGCTGGACTCGGGGTAAGCGTCGGAGAGCCATGAGTGGAAGGGGAAGCCCGCCGCGTTGACGAGCACGCCGAGGAGCGCGAGCCAGCCCGCGGGCGTCCGCTCGAACGCATCGAGCGCGAACGCTCCCGTTTCGCCGGCGTGCCAGAGAATTCCGCCGAGGAACGCCGCGCCGCCCGCGACGTGCACGAAGAGGTAGCGCATCGCCGCCGCATGCGAGCCCGGCCTTCCGCCGTTCACGATGAGCAGGAACGACATCACCGCCATGAGTTCCCAAAAGACGATGAGCGTGAGGAGGTCGCCGGCGAAGAGCACGCCGAACGCGCTGCCGCCGTAGGCGAGCGCCGCGCCCTGCTGCACGCGGTCGCGCAGGCGCAGCCCGAACACGCCCCCGCCAAGCGCCACGAGCGCGAACACCGTGCCCCAAACCTCGTTGAACTCGTTGACCTCCAGCAGCGTGAGCGTGAAGCCTGCGAGTTCGACCGACAGGCCGGAGCGGTGGTCGAGCCAGAAGATCAGTTGCGCCAGGACGACGGCGGGCGCGACGAGGAACGCCCAGCAGCGCAGCCTGCCCGGCAGCGCGAAGACGACCGCCGAGCCGATCAGCATAAAGAGGAAGGGCGGAACGCCGCTCATTCGACGTCCTCCTTCCGCGTCTCCCTCTTCTCCTCCCCTTCCTCGCCGCCGTAGTAGCCGCGCTCGCGCAGGAGGCCGACGCGGACGGCCAGGCGCACGGCGCCGGCGGAGGCCGCGACGGTCGCGGCGCCGAACAACGCCCAAAACAGCGGCGCGGAGGTCAGCCCGCCCTCGCGGTCGCCCGCCGTGCTCTCGTAGAGAATCTCCAGCGCGATCTCGACCACGACGGCGACGGCCAGGGCCGCCGCGGGCAGCGCCCACTTCCGGCGCGTCAGCCGCTCCAGCCGCTCGCGCAGGCCGCTCATCGCGCGCCTCCCGCCGTCATCACGTCCGCGCCGGGGAAGGCGTCCGCCGCGACTCGCGTCGCCAACTCTAGGAAGCCCAGCGGCAGATCGGGCGCGACGCCCCACAGCAGCGCCAGCGCCGCCGTCGCCGCAATCGGGACGACCATCCGCTTGTCCGCCTCGCCGAGCCCGGGGTGGTCGGGCGACGAGCGCCAAAACGCGCGGAATACGATGGGGAAGAGGTAGCCCGCCGCGAGAACTCCGCTCAGCAGGTACACGATGAGGAACGCCTGCTGGCCGACCTCCGCCGCGCCCCAAGCGAGATAGAGTTTGCTCGTGAACAGGACGAACGGCGGAATGCCGACCATACTGAGCGACGCGGCGGCGAACGCGCCCATCGTCACCGGCATTTGCCGTCCGATGCCGTCCAGTTCGCTCACGTTCTCCTTGTGCGTCCGAACGTGAATCGCGCCCGCGACGAAGAACAGCGTGATTTTCGTCGCGCCGTGCCCGACGATATGCAGGAGCGCGCCGATCAGCGCGAGCGGCCCGATGAGCGCCACGCCAAGCGTGATGTACGAGAGGTGGCTGATCGTCGAGTAGGCGAGCCTGCGCTTGAGGTTGTCGTGCCGGAGCGCGAGCATCGAGCCGATAAGCAGCGTCGCCGCCGACAACACGGCGAGGAGAAGCCACGCGCCCATATCCTCGAGCAGCGCCGCGCCGAACACGAACACGCCAACGCGGACCATTCCGAACACGCCCGCTTTCACCACCGCGACCGCGTGCAGGAGCGCCGACACCGGCGTCGGCGCGACCATCGCGCTCGGCAGCCAGCTATGCAGCGGCATCACGCCCGCTTTCACGCCGACGCCCGCCGCAAGCAGCGCGAACAATCCCCACTCCGTCGCGCGGCTTAGCCCCGCGCCCTGCAGGAATCCGCCCGCTTGAAACGTTCCGTCTATCCCAAGCGCGTAGACCCACGCCGTTCCGCCGATCAGCAGCACGCCGCCGCTCAGCGTGTACGCCAGGTACTTCCGCCCCGCCGATAGCGCGCTCTCCGTCTCCCGGTGCGTAACGAGCGGATAGGTGAACAGGGAGAGCAACTCGTAGAACACGACGAACGTCAGGAGATTCTCCGCGAGGGCGATGCCCGCCGCCGCCGCGATGCTGAGCCCGAACGCCGCGAAAAAGCGCGTCTGCTTCCGCTCATGCTCGCCCCGCATATATCCCACCGCGTAGACGCCCGCGGCGACCCACAGCACGGCGACGAGCAAGCCGAAGATCATTCCCGCCGGGTCCGCCCGCAGCGCCAGTTCCACTCCGGGGGAAATCTCCACGAGCGGCGTCCGGTGGACGCGGCCGTCTAGGGCGTCCGCGAGCATTGCGGCCATAATGAGCGTCATCAGCGCGCCCGCGAGCGTCGCCCAGGCGTCGCGCAAGTTCCGCCGGCGCTCCGTCGTCAGCGCCGCGAGCCCGGCGGCGGCCGCGGGGACGAGCACGGCGGCGAGCGGAAGGAGGGACGAGGTCGTCTCGCTCACGGCGTCACCCCGGGCAGCAGAACGCGCTCCATAATCGCGGCGTTGAACACGCCGAGCGCGACGGTCGCGGCGGCCAGCAGCGCGAGCGGAATCCAGACGTCCCACGGCGCCTCCGCCGCGCGCGCGACCACTCCGCGCACCGGCGGCGCGCCGGACGGCGGCGCATGCTCCCCCTCATCCTCGCCGCCGTGATGCCGGGCCGCGGGCTCCGGCTGCGCCGGCCGCAGGTAGACCTGCTCCAGCGCGCGGAAGAGGTAGACGGCGGTCAGCAGACTGCTCGCCAACACCACGGCGACCACGATCCACTGCCCCGTCTGCAGTCCCGCCTGCGCCATATACCACTTGCTGAAGAATCCCGCCGTGGGGGGAATGCCGACCATCGCGACCGCGCCCACGGCGAACGCTCCCATCGTGAGCGGCATGCGCGGCCCAAGCCCCGCGAGGTTGTGCGTCCGCTGCAGCCCGACCCGCAAGCGGACGGACGCCGCCGCGAGGAAGAGCGTCGCTTTCATCGCCGCGTGATTCGCTACGTGCAGCAGCGCCGCCGCGAGCGCAAGCGGCGTCCCCAGTCCAATGCCCACCGCGATGAACGCCAACTGGCTCACGCTGCTGTACGCGAGCATTCGCCGCAGGTCGCTCTGCGCCGCCGCCGCGACCGAGCCGAACACAATCCCGATTAGCCCCAGAACGAGCAGCGCGTCGGCGATGGGAACGGCGCCCGCGAAGTAGCCCGGCGGAAACACGCTCAACGTCATCCGCAGCATCGCGTAGCCCGCCACTTTCGTCATCACGGGCGCGATCAGCGAGTTGACCGACGACGGCGCGTGCTCGTAGGCGTCGGGCAGCCAGAGGTGCAGCGGAACGAGCCCCATTTTCAGGCCAAGCCCCGCGAAGATGAACGCCGCCCCCGCCTGAACCGCCCGCGGACTCTCCGTCGAAGCCAGCAACTCCCGCGCCTCCGCCATGCTCAGCGTGCCCGTGGCGAAATAGATGAACCCGACGCCAAGCAGGTACAGAGCCCCGCCGATGGAGCCGATAATCAGATAGCGGAATCCTGCGACCATCGCCTTCCGCCCGCCGATGAAAACGAGGCCGTAGGCGGACAGCGACGCGATCTCCAGGAACACGAACAAATTGAACAGGTCGCCCGTGACCACGATGCCCGTGAGCCCGGCGATCAGCAGGAGAGCGAGGCCGTAGAACACGCCCGGACGGTCGCCCGCCTCGCGCTCCGCCCAGCGCCGCGTCGAAATCAGCGCAAGCAGCGACACGCTCGTGACGACGACGCACACGAACGCCGAAACCTCGTCGAGCGCGTACTCGATCCCCACCGGCGGCTCCCAACCGCCCAGCCAGTATCGGAACGGCCCGCTCTCCAGCACGCGGTCGAGCGTGAGCGCCGAGGCGAGCGCGGAGACGGCGACGCCGAGCGCGGCGACGGGGAACACGCTCCGCCGCCAGGCCCGCCCCAACAGCGGAACCACGAGCGAAAGCAGCAGCGGCGCGCCCGGAATGAAGACGGGAACCTGATCCACCGCTATTTCCTCATCTCGTCCAGCAACTCGCGCTCGTCAAGCGTCCCGAACTCCCGGTAGATCGAGATCAGAAAACTCAGCGCGACGCCCGTTATCCCGACCCCGACCACGATGGCGGTGAGCATCAGCACGTGCGGCAGCGGATTCACGAAGTCGTCCGGATCCGCGTGCTCGGGCCCGTGAACGCTATGGAGAATCGGCAGCGTCGCGCCGTCCAGCAGCGACCCGCTGATGAAAAAGAGGATCACCGCCGACTGGAAGATCGTCAGCCCGATGACCTGCTTGACCAAACTGCGCTTGGCCATCATCCCGTACAGGCCGATGACGAGCAGTATCGCCGTGGCGACATAGGGAAAGCGCGCCGCGAACTCCTCAATCATCGCTTTCCGCGTCCGTCAGATGATCGTAGAGAATCACGAGCACGCTCGCCACGCCCAGGAACACGCCCCACTCGATGATGAATATCCCCGCCGCGCGGCTCGTCTTGGGCTCGCCCGCGAACTGGTTGTACCACTCCACGGGAATCGCCGCGTAGTCCAGGAAGTTCGCCCCAAGCAGCAGCGGAAGAATTCCCCCGAACATATAGATGCCCAGCCCGCCGCACGCGATGACCGTCAGCAGCCACATCGGAAGGCTGCGCCCCCCCTGCCGGTTCCCCAGCGTCAGCCGCGCGAGAACGAACGCCGCCGCGACGATGGCGCCCGCCTGGAACCCTCCGCCCGGGCTGCTCTCCCCGTGCAGCAGCACGTAAATCCCGAACACGACGATGAGCGGAACCATCAACGCCCGCGCCGCGAAATGCAAGATCACGCTGTCGTAGCGGTCAGGCATCGCCCGCGTCCTCCTCGTCGTCCCGAACCCGCCGGCTCCGCTGCAGCACGAGCAAGACCGCGAGCCCCGCCGTAAAGATCACGAACGTCTCCCCAAGCGTGTCGTACCCCCGGAAGTCCGCCAGGATCGCCGACACCACGTTCGGAATCTCGATGTCCGTCTCCGTCAACTCCGTCAACTCCGGCGACAGATGCCGGTTCGCCGGAGCGAGCGGATCCGCGCGGTCCGGCAAATCGCCGGACGCCCAGACGAGCAGCGCCGCGAGCGCCGCCAAGAAAATGAGCGTGACGCGCTTCAATCCGGCGTCCTCCTGTCCAGCCGGCTGAACGCGCCGACGAGCAGCACGCCCGTTATGCCCGCGCCCAGCGCCGCCTCCGTCAACGCGACGTCCACCGCCCCCATCAGCGCGAGCAGCCCCGCCACGAGAAAACTGTACGCCGTCAGCGTGGCGACCGCCGCGATCATATCCCGCACCGTCAGCGCGACGACCGCAGCGAGAATCAGCAGGCCGAAGAGCGCCAACTCCAACTGCCAGATCATTCCCCGTCCTCTTTCCGCCGCGGCATCTCGCCCGCCCGCAGCGCGCCCCGCGTCAGCAAGTGCGCCGCCACCGGATTGGCGATCGCCACGAACACCGCGATGAGCCCCAACTTCAGGCTCGTGAGCGACGCGCCCTCGTAGAAAATCAGCCCCGCGAGAACCAGCGCCAGCCCCAGCGTCTCCGACTTCGACACCGCGTGCGCCCGCGCGAAAAAGTCCGGCAGACGCGCCATGCCCAGCGACGTCACCGCCATAAAGCCGATGCCCGCCGCGATCAGCGCGATCCCCAGCGCGTTCACGCCTCCCCCTCCCGCTCCGCCTCCGCCTGCATCCGCTGAACCATCACCCACGCCTGATGCTGCCGGCTCTCCAGATACTTCCCGACCGCCACCGTTCCGATGAAATTGAGCAGCGCGTAGGTCAGCGCAAGGTCAACGAACATATCCGGGCGCTCGAACACGAACCCCGTAAGCGCCAGCAGAACGATGGCGTTCGTCCCAATCGCCCCCGCCGCCAGCAGCCGGTCGTAGGACGTCCGCCCGACGACGAGCCGGTAGAACAGCGTCGCGGTCACGCCCGCCGTAACCGCAAGCAGCGCGGCGAACAGCGTCACGGCAGAACCTCCTCCCGCGTCACGGCGGCGCATCCTCCCCACGTCACGGCGGAGTCTCCTCCCAGCACCACGGCGGCGCCTCTTCCCAGCGTCACGGCGGAGTCTCTTCCCAGCGTCACGGCAGCGCAACCCTCCCCCATCACGGCAGAACCTCCTCCCACGTCGTCACGTCGCGCAGTTCCACCCGCTCTGGCGCGCTCTCCCCGAACACCCACGCCACCTTCCGCTGAATATCCCCCTCCTCCAAGCCCTGCCTGCTCTTCTCCGAAAGGCAGTGCGCCAAAAACTTCCCGTTCGACACGTCCACCGTCAGCGTCCCCGGCGTGAGCGTGATGGATTGCGCCAGCAGAACCTGCGCGCTCTCCGACCGCAGCGACGTCTCAAACTCCACGAGGCTCGGCGCGACCGGCGCGCCGGGCCGCAGCACGAGATACGCCACGTGCAGACTCGACAGCGCGATCTCCCACGCCAGCCACAGCGCGTAGGGCACGAAGCGCAACGCCATCCGCGCCTGCGCGCCGGCCGGACGCGACTCGTGCTCGTAGCGCGACTCCCGCGCCCCGGCGAACAGCCAGTGCGTCGTCGCCGTCCCCGCCAGCGCCGCCGCCGCGCCCCACAGCAGAAACTCGATCTCCGTGTGCCCGGAGAACGCCATCCACACGCCGAACAGCAGCAGCGTCTGCACGCCCCACGCGACCGCGACGCGCCGCTTGCTGTCCCGCCTCCCCTCCGGCTGCGCCGGCTGCGCCCCCTGCGCCGAATGCGAACTACTGCTCATCGATGAAACGCCTCGTCTCCGTTCGGCGAAGCCGCGCTCGGCTCGCCGCAAGCGCCAATGCTACCCCCTAACCCCATCCGCCTACAAGGGGGGAGGCGCTATTCCCGCCTACATTGGAATCCAGCCGACGCGAAGCGCCAATACCGCCCTCTCCATTTTAGGGAGAGGGCGCCGCGTAGCGGCGGGTGAGGGTTGCCCCCGCGAAAGCGGGAACCTACCCACATGACCGTCATTCCCGCGTAGGCGGGAATCCAGTCGGCGCGATAGCGCCGCGACGGGGCGCAACGCGCCCCGTCCCCATCAATCCCAAGCCCCGCGCCCTGCCCGCGAAAAGCGTGAACTACTGGGCGCCGTTGCGGTAACATTATCGTCCTATGCAAGACATTCCCATCGCAGACGTGCTCGCCGGCGCGGGACTGGGCGGCGCCAACGCCGACCGCGGATTCGCCGCGCTCTGCGGCGCGGGGCTGACCCGCCCCGGCAAGACGCGCATCGCCCAAAACAAAGTCGAGGCGGCGCAAGACGCCCTCCGCGCCGCGTTCGTCCGCGTCTGTCACAAGCCTGCGTGCAGGGAGAAAGCCCGACGCGACGAACGCGAGACCGTCGAGACGGCGGCGGAGCATTGCGACGGCTGCGGCGGCGAGGACAACCGCCCCGCAGTCGAGGAAATGCTCGCCGCGATGCGACGCGCCAACCGAACGAAACTCCTCGTGGTCGGCGGCGCGCCCAACTCCCGCGACGAACTGAAAAACCTCTGCGGGCAGCGCTGCGAACTGCGCTTCCTCACGAAAGACGACAAGCCCGGCCGCAGAACGTCGGACAGCCACGTCGCCTGGGCCGACGTCGTCGTGATCTGGGGCTCCACGCAAATAGACCACAAGATGACGCAAGCGGTGCGCGGCCCCCACGTCATCACCTGCGCTCAGAGGGGCGTCGCCGCGCTCGCGCAATCCGTCGCGCTCCACCTCGCCCGCCGTCGGTAGGCGCTCGACAGAGGAATCGCCCGACGCGCCCGCCCGCGTAGCCGGGGGGCCGCGCGCCGTCTACGGCGCGACTGCTTGCGGGGCGCTACAATGCGACGCGCGTTGAATCTGGCCGCAAGGAAGCCGCGTAGACGATGCCCGTTGCCCCCGCGCTGAATTCGCGTCTGCGGACGGTCGCCGCCGCCAGCCGGCATCGGCTCTTGCCGGCGCTGCTCCTGACCGCGGCGATGGCGCTCGTCTTGGCGCTCAACTTGGATCGGGCGCATTTCTACGCGCCGTTCGACAACGACACCGCAATCAAAACGGCGATTGCGGAGAACCTCTCTCCTGAGCATAACTTCCGAATGTTCACGCGCCTCACCTACACGGATGAAGGCGAACTAACCTACGATATGTACAGCAGGTTCCCTATCGGCGGATTCGCGTTGATCAAGGTGGTTATTCTGCCCTTCGGAGATAATCTAGCGGCGAAAGTATTCGCGGCGCGAATGCTGATGCTGGCTTTTCTCGCCGCGGCCGCATTCTTGGCGTATTACGCCATCGCGCGCATCGCCTCCAACAGATGGATCGCTCTAACGGCGGTTCTCGCCGCCTTCTCTTCATATTATATCTTACTCTACAGCAATGTGGTCTCCACCGACTTTATGATGGGCTTGTTCGCAGTCATGCTCACATTTCATGGGATGGTTATCTTCGTTCAGGAAGGACGATTCCGGCAGTTGTTGGTGAAGACGTGCATTGCGCTGTTCATCGCTTGGCACGTCTATGGTCTGCTGCTGCCGTTCATTGCCTTGGGTATGGGAGCAGAACTGATCAATGCGATCAAAGCGCAGCGCTCGCCGGGAGACAGCGTCCGTCAGATATTTTCGACGATCCGCCAAAGCCGCTATCTGCGACTTGGGCTTGCGGCGCTGCTGTTCGGCGTTGCAATGTTGACGTTCAACGTGTTGAGCGAGTACGATGCGTTCAATGGAGAGACGCCGCTAGGTAAGTTGCCATCCGTGGAATCCGCGCTCATCAAACCGGGGTTGCTGTCCGTCGGTTCAGAGGATGGCTTCCCGTGGGCGCAGTTTTCGATGCAGCAGTTCTACCGCATCGCTGGAGCGTCCTTCCCTTACGCGCTGACTCAAATAGATGGCCACCTTGCGGAGACAACGATTGGCGCCATTCCCATGGCGCTGGGGGCCGCCATGCTCGGCGGTTGCTTGATCGCGGCGCTGTTCGCCCGCCGCTTTCGAATTCCATTGGCGGCGCTGGCCCTGTCCGGCTTCTGTTGGGCGCTCCTGATTCGCACCCACGTTCTGCACACTTTCCATCACCACGAGGCGATATACTACATCGGCGTTCCGCTGACGCTCGTAACGATCCTGCTAACGGCGGCGCGGTTCCGGGGGGTTCGCTTGCTGCTTGGCGCGGCGACGGTCGCGTCTCTCGCCGGTTTCGGAATCTCCGCGCAACAGATGGTCGCGGCTGACCACGACCGGCTCGTAGAGGCGCGATCTCGCATGCGCGTGTTCGCGGAATTCGCGGCTATTCGAGAAATTGCGGAAGGGAAGTATGTTTTCGTCAATCAAAGCAATGCTTCGGCGCAAAGGATGTACGGCAACTCCCGTGCGTTATCCTTCCTGCTCGCCGGAAGCCCTTTTCGCTACAGGGAAGAAGGAGCGGGACAAGATGGCGACTTGGTCCTGATGACGCACCGCGACGACGAGTTTCCTCTGCTCACCCCGGATAACGCAGCCGTCTTCCTCTACGGGCCCAGCGCAAACCCCGGCGACCTTGACCGCGCGCTGTTCAATTCCATCGCATCCGACGCTTATGGCCAGCCTGCGGCCCGCGCGCTGTTCAACGTGCATGTCGACAGAGAAGAGCGCACGCTGATCTATACGCGGGAGCCATGCGCCCCGGCGGACATCGAGCAAAAGTTCTTCTTGCACATCTTCCCTGAGCGAAGGGACGCTTTGCCCGAATCACGCAGGCAGTACGGCTACGACAACTTGGACTTCGCTTTCCCGTTGTGGGGACTCTCGTTGGACGGCGTATGCATCGCTCAGGTTCCATTGCCTGATTACGCCATCGGCAGCGTTCGAACAGGGCAATTCGGCGACCGAGGCAGACTCTGGGAAGCAAGGATCTCTTTCGATGCGGACTCGATCCGTCCGGCTCTCGAGGCCGTCGCGTCCCGCGAGCCGGACGCTCGAGGAAGGTTCAACGTGCATGTCGATAGAGAGGAGCGCGCGCTGATCTACACGCGGGAGCCGTGCGTCCCGACGGACGCGGAGGCGCTCTTCTTCCTGCATATCGCGCCGGAGCGCGCAAGCGACTTGCCGAGAGACCGCGAGAGTTGGGGATTCGATGCGTGGAGTTTCGATTTCTACGCCTATGGCCTTCTGTTCGAAGGAAAGTGCGCGGCGAAAGTCCCATTGCAAGCGGCGTACCCCGTCAGCGGCGTCAGAACAGGGCAATGGACGCCTGATGACGGCGAATTATGGGATGCCGCCTTCCCATTCAACCCCGACGCATACCGCGCCGTCTACGAATCAGCGGCGTCCCGCGAGCCTGACGCTCCAGGGATATTCAATGCGTATATCGACAGAGAAGAGCGCGCATTGATCTACACCCGGGAGCCGTGCGCCCTTTCGGACGTGGAGCCTCGTTTCTTCCTCCACGTAATGCCGGAGCGCGCAAGCGACCTGCCTGAAGAGCGCAAGGAATTAGGCGTAGGATTCGACGCGCTGGATTTCGACTTCCGCCTGCGCGGCGCGGTGTTCGACGGCAAGTGCGCGGCAAGGGTTCCGCTGCCTGATTATCCGATTAGGAGCATCAGAACAGGGCAATGGACGCCTAACGACGGCGAATCATGGGATGCGGCCTTCCCGTTCGACCTTGAGGCGCACCGCGCCGCCTACGAATCCGCAGCGTCCCGAGAGCCCGATGTCCGGGCCGCGTTCAATCTCTACCTGGACGAGGACGCGCGAGCGCTGACTTACCTCAAGGAGCCGTGCGCCCCGGCGGACGTGGAGCCTCGCTTCTTCCTCCACGTCACGCCGGAGCGCGCGAGCGACTTGCCGGGAGAACGTCGTGAGGTGGGATTCGAGGCTCTGGATTTCGACTTCCGCCTACGCGGCGCGGCGTTCGACGGCAAGTGCGCGGCGAGGGTTTCGTTGCCCGATTATCCGATTAGGAGCATCAGGACGGGGCAGTGGATCCCCGGCGAGGGCGAGGTCTGGAAGGCGTCGCTTCCGTTCCCCGCGGACGGCTAGGCTCCGCTTTCGCGGGGAACGACGGCAAGTTATGCAAGGCGACGAGCGATATAGCGGCGCGAAGCGCGGAGGAGTACGCCAATGGAGCGCGGCGGGACGGGAACGCTAACGGTGAGCGCGGCGCGGTTCGAGACGGCGAGCGCGGATGAGACGCAGGCGCTCGGGCGGCGGCTGGGCGCGCTCGCGGAGCCGGGCGACCTCTACCTCCTGCGCGGGCCGCTCGGCGCGGGCAAGACGACGCTCACGCAAGGAATCGCATGGGGCGCGGGAGCGTCAGGCTACGCGCACAGCCCGACGTTCGTGCTCGTTCACGAGTACCAGGGGCGCGTTCCCGTCTACCACGTAGACCTCTTCCGCGTGGACGGCGGCGACTTGGAGGCCGACGACTTGGGCTTCGGCGAGATGCTGGAGGCTGGCGCGTGCGTCGTGGAGTGGCCGGAGAAGGCGGAGTCGGTTTTTCCGCAGGAGCATTTGGCCGTGACCATCGCGTTCGGCGATGCGCCCGACGCCCGCGCCCTCACGCTGGAGGCGCATGGCGAGCGCTACGCTGGCATCGTCGCCGCTCTCAGGGATGGCCAGTAGATTCCCGCCTACGCGGGAATGACGGGGGCGCTGAGGGGCGCCCGCGCGCCGCCGCTTGGATTCCCCCCTACGCCGGGCGGCGGGGAAGAAGAGGGACAGCGGGGCGTTGCGCGTTGGGGGGGGATTGGCTATTATGCCCGCAACCTCGCCTGACGGATCGGGAGGGCGTCCATCGTGCAGCAGTTCACTACGCGGCAGATCCGCAACGTCGCGCTTCTCGCGCACTCGGGAGCGGGCAAAACCTCGCTCGCCGAAGCGATGCTCTTCGCGTCGCAGGCCGTCACCCGGCTGGGGCGCGTGGAGGACGGCTCCTCGGCGTCGGACTTCGAGCCGGAGGAGCAGCGCAGGCAGACGAGCTTGCAACTCGCGGTTCTCCCCTGCGTCTGGAAGGACGTGAAGGTCAACGTGATCGACACGCCCGGCTACGCGGACTTCGTGGGGGAGACGCTCTCGGCGCTGCGGGCGGTGGACGCCGCCGTGCTCGTGCTGGCAGCGCCCAGCGGCGTGGAGGTCGGCGCGGAGATGGCGCGCCGGCTGCTGCGCGACGCCGGCGTTCCGACGTTCGTCTTCGTCAACAAGATGGACAAGGAGCACGCGGACTACGACGCGACGATGGAGCAGGCGCGGACGCTCTTCGGCGGCAAGTGCGCCGCGGTCAACCTCCCCATCGGCGCGGAGGCGGCGCTCTCCGGCGTGGCCGATTGCGTGGGGGCGGACGCGCCCGCCGGCATGGAGGCGGCGTTCGCCGCCGCGAAGGACCAACTCGCGGAGGCGGTCGCCGAGACGGATGACGACCTCACGATGAAGTTCCTGGACGAGGGCAGCCTCAGCGACGAAGAGTTGGCGCAGGGGCTGCGCGCGGGCGTTCGCGGCGGGCAGGTCGTTCCCGCGCTCGCGGGTTCCTCCGTCACCGGCGTCGGCGTCCCCGAATTGCTGGACGCCATCGTCGGCTACGCGCCGTCGCCGGACGAGGCGCCGCCCGCGAAAGCGGAGAAGAGCGGCGCGGAGGTCGAGTTGCGCGCCGACGCCGACGGGCCGCTCGCGGCGTTCGTGTTCAAGACGACCGCCGACCCGTTCGTCGGGAAACTCTCCTACTTCCGCGTCGTGAGCGGAACCGTCGCGGCCAACGGCGAACTCGCCAACAGCGGAACGGGGGATATGGAGCGCGTCGGGCAGGTGTTCGTCCCCATCGGCAAGAAGCACGAGAGCGTCCCCAGCCTCGCGGCGGGCGACGTCGGCTGCGTGCCGAAGTTGGCGCACACGGTCACGGGGGACACGCTGACGACGAAAGCGGATATGCTCGCGCTGCCGAAGATGGAGTTCCCCGAGGCGGTGTTCCACAGCGCGGTGCACCCCAAGAGCAAGGCGGACTTGGAGAAACTCTCCTCGTCGCTGGCGCGGCTCACGGAGGAGGACCCCTCGCTCGTGCTGAGCCGGGATCAGGGAACGGGCGAGTTGATCGTCGCGGGGATGGGGAACACGCACGTCGAGGTGATGGCGGAGCGCGCGAAGCGGAAGTTCGGCGTCGAGTTGGAACTTGCGCCTCCGCGAGTCGCCTACCGCGAGACGATTTCGCGGACGACGAACGTGGAGTACAAGCACAAGAAGCAGACGGGCGGGCACGGGCAGTACGGGCACGTGCTCCTGCGGCTGGAGCCGCTGGGGCGCGGCGAGGGATTCGAGTTCGCCTCCGAGGTCGTGGGGGGCAACGTGCCGCGCGAGTACATTCCCGCCGTCGAGAAGGGCGCGCGCAAGACGATGGAGGAGGGCGCGCTCGCGGGCTTCCCCATCGTGGACGTTCGGGTTATCCTTACGGACGGCAGTTCGCACTCGGTGGACTCGTCCGGCCAGAGTTTCGAGATCGCCGGCGGGATGGCGATGAAGAAGGGCGTCATTGAGGCGTCGCCCGCGCTGCTGGAGCCGGTGATGCGGCTGAACATCGAGGCGCCGGAGCAGTTCGCCGGCGCGGTGGTGAGCGACCTGAACACGCGGCGGGCGCACATCTCGGCGATGACCCCCGCCGGGGGCGTCGCGCACATCGAGGCGAACGCGCCGCAGTCGGAGGCGCTGCAGTACTCGACGCACTTGCGCGCGCTTACGCAGGGGCGCGGGACGCTCTCGATGCGGTTCGATCACTACGCGGAGGCGCCGGCGCATCTCACGCCGAAGATCGTAGAGGAAGCGCGCGCGCGCGAAACGGCGGCGAGAGCCTAGGCGCAGGCTACCCGTCCGCTCATAGACCGCCCCCGCAATTGGCGGGAGCAAGGCCCTCCGCCCTTCCCCTTTGGGGGATTCGAGGGCGGATTCGGGCGAACCCGGACCCTACAACCGAAAAAGGAGTTCGTTATGCGTGGAGTCATCCTCGCCGCCGGCGACGGCGGCAGGCTGCGGCCGTACACCGACCGCGCGCCGAAGGCGCTTATCCGCCTCAGGGAGCGCCCGCTCATCTGGTATCCCCTCGCGGCGATGGCCGAGGCGGGCATTCGGGAGGTCGGCGTCGTCGTCGGCCACCAGGCGGAGCGCATCGTCGGAGGCTTGAGCGACTGGACGCCCGACGGGATGCGCTTGGAATTCATCCACAACCCGGAGCACGAGGGGGGCAACGCCGTCTCCGTCCGCGCGGCGCGGGAGTTCGCGTCGGACGGGCCGTTTATGCTCGCGATGGGCGACCACGTCATCGAGCCGGGCGTCGCGGCGCGCCTCGCGGAAGCCTGCGGGCCTCCCGCCGTGCTGGGCGTGGACTCGGCGGCGCGCATGGAGAGCCAGTTGAGCGACGCGACGAAAGCGCTCGTGGACGAGGACGGCTACCTGCGGCGGATCGGCAAGGAGTTGCGCCGTTGGAACGCGGTGGACATCGGCGTGTTCGTCTTTCAGCCGTCGCTGTTCGCCGACCTGGATGATCTCTACGAGCAGGAGGGCGCCGGGCTGGAGTTGAACAGCGTGATGCAGCGCCTCGCCAGCAGGCCGCGGGGCGTCGCGACGCTCGACGTGCAGGGGCTCTTCTGGTGCGACATCGACACGGTCGAGGATTACAGGAGCGCCGATGAGCA
This sequence comes from Dehalococcoidia bacterium, assembly GCA_965242755.1. Lineage (GTDB taxonomy): Bacteria > Chloroflexota > Dehalococcoidia > Lucifugimonadales > Australimonadaceae > Bin16. Next base: position 1,457,620 of record OZ251500.1, read on the forward strand.
CATCAGCTCAGCCCCCGGCCTCCGCCTATGACGGGCTCGTCTCGCGCCACCTGAACCGCCGCCTCTCGCGTCCGGTAGCGCGGCTGCTCGCCCGGTCGCCGATGACGCCGAATCAGGTGACGGTCGTCAGCCTGTGCGTCGCGACGGGGTCGCTTGCGGCGTTCGCGCTTGGCGTTCCGATAGCGGGAGGGCTGCTCGCGCAGGCGGGCTCCGTGATAGACGGCGTGGACGGCGACCTGGCGCGGTTCGCGGGGCGCGGCACGAAGTTCGGCTCGTTCTTCGACGCGGTGGTCGACCGCTATTCGGACGCGCTCGTCCTGCTGGGGCTGACGCTCTGGGCGGCGAGCGGCGGCGCGGGGACGGCGGCTTGGGCCGCGGGATTCGCCGCGCTGTCGGGATCGTTCGCGGTGACCTACACCCGGGCGCGCGTGGACGAGTCGCGGCGGACGATGTTCGACCGCGGCGTCGCGTCGCTCGCGTCGAGGGACGTCCGTCTGCTGCTCGTAATGCTTGGCGCGCTAGCGGGGGGCTTGGCGCCCGGCGGCGGCCCCGCCTACGGCGTCGGAACGCTCGCCGCGCTCGCCGCGCTGACGAACGGCGTCGTCCTCCTGCGCGTGCTCAGCGCGCGCCGCGCCCTAGCGGGCGAGTAGGCGGCGCTAGCGCGCGGAGGTCTCCGCCCTAGACGGCGATGCTGCTACCATAGGACAGCCCCGTCGCGTTGCGGCGGGAATTCATCCGAAGGACGTTGGGGTCGCATGGAGTTCAACTACACGTACAAGGTGAGCGCGCCGCCGGAGGCGCTGTGGGCGTTCGTCACCGACATCCCGTCGGTCGGCGCGTGCATCCCAGGCGCGTCGGACATCGCGGAGAGCGAGGGCGCGTACACGGGGACGGTGAAGGTGCGCGTCGGGCCGGTGGCGCTGGGGCTCGCGGGCAAGTTGTCCGTGGACTCGCGCGACGACGCGGCGATGCGCGTGGCGATGACGGGCGAGGGCGCGGACCGCAAGGTGCCGGGCAACGTCCGCGTGAAGATCGAAATGGCGGTGGAGGATGCGGGCGGCGGCGCGAGCAGCCTCGCGGTGCGCTCGGACGCGAACATTATGGGCAAACTGGGCGAATTCGGGCAGGGCATCATCAAGCGCAAGACGGACGGCATTATGCAGGAGTTCGGGCGCAACCTGACGAAGCGCGTGCAAGGGTAGCGGCGGGGGGGCCGCAGGCGACGCGGCGGGGCGGGGCGCCGCCCGCGTCACCCCCGGCGGAAGACGCGCTCCCGGTAGAACTGCAACTCCTCGATGCTCTCGCGGATGTCGTCGAGCGCGAGGTGCGAGCGCCGCTTGACGAGCAGGGGCATGCGCGGATACCAGCGCCTCACGAGTTCCTTGATGGAACTGACGTCCACGATGCGGTAGTTGAGGTAGGCTTCCAAGTCCGGCATCTCGGCGCGCAGGAAGAGCCTGTCCTGATGGACGGAGTTGCCGCAAAGCGGGGCCTCCTTCTCGCCGACCCACTCGCGCAGGAACTCCAGCGTCCGCCGCTCCGCCTCCGCGACGCCGACCGGCGAGCGTCGGACGCGCTCCAGCAGGCCGCTCTCGGAATGCACGCGCAGGCTCCAATCGTCTATCCGCGCCATCTCCTCGTCCGACCGGGCGACCGCGATCACGGGGCCCTCGGCGACGACCTCCAAGTCCGCGTTGGTGACGACGACCGCGATCTCGAGCGTGACATGGATCTCCGGGTCGAGCCCGGTCATCTCCATATCGATCCAGACGAGCCTGCCGGAGTTAGCCATACGCGGCCAACCGCGCTTCCCGCGGCGAGAGGCGCCTCGCGGCGCCGGACGGCAGCGCGCCGAGCCGCAGCCCGCCGATCCGCGCCCGCTCGAGGCGCAGCGTCTTGCGCCCCACCGCCTGCATCATCAGGCGCGCCTCCCGCTTCTTCCCCTCCGTCAACTCGACGGCGTAGCGCGGCTCGCGCTTGCTCACGGACCATACGGCGCGCGCCGTCGCCAACCCGCCCTCGATGGGCACGCCGCGCAGCAGGCGGTCGCGGTCGCGGGGAGAGAGCGCATCATCCAACAGGACGCGGTACTCCTTGACGACGCCGTAGCGCGGATGCGTCACGCGGTCCACGAACGCGCCGTCGTTGGAGAGCAGGAGCATCCCCTCGCTGTCCGCGTCAAGGCGCCCGGCGGGAACGAGGCCGGGCACGCGGAGCGCGTCGGGCACGAGATCGAGAACGGCGGGGCGTCCGCGCTCGCCCCGGACGGCGGATAGGTAGCCGGGCGGCTTGTTGAGGAGCAGGTAGACGAGGCGCGCATCGCCTTGCGGGAGGGGTTTGCCGTTCACGGCCACCGCGTCGCCGGGCCCGACGAGGGCGCTGATGCTTGGGGCGGGCGCGCCGTTCACGGTGACGGCGCCCTCCCTAATGAGCGCGGCCGCGGCGCGGCGCGAGCCTACGCCGCTCGAGACGAGCCGTTTGACGAGCGGCGCTGCGCCGCCCTGATGCGCGTTTCCAATCATAGGCGCGTAGGGTAGCACAGGCGCGCCGCGCCTGATAGAATCGCCCGGCCAATGGGTCAACTGATCGACAAACTGGAGCGCGCCGAGCGAGGCGCCGCGCAGCCGCTCGGCTTCGGCGGCGCCGCCAAGCGCGAGAGCGTCGCGCCGATGCTGCTGCTCGCCGCGGTCGACGCCGGCGACGCCGCCCAGGCGAAGGCGGCCGCCGCGTCGGGAGCGGACGGCGCGCTGATCAAGGCGGCGGGCGCCAAGCAAATGGCCGCCATCGAGAAGTCCGCCAAAGCGCTAGGGGAAACGACGTTCGGCGCGTGGACGGAGGAGGGACTGGACGCGCCGCCCGCCGGGGCGGACTTCGAGGTCTTCTCGTCGTCCGCGACGCTTGCCGGCGCCATCGCCGGAGAAGGCCGCACCATCGTCATGCAGGCGGAGCCGGAAATGGACGACGCCCTGCTGCGGACGCTCGGCATGCTGCCGGTGGACGCCTTCCTCGCAACGCTCGGCGCGCCGCTCACCGTCGCGGAACTGATGCGCTTCGGGCGCATTCGGGGCGCGACCTCCCGCCGCGTGTTCGCGCGCCTGCCGGCGCTCCCGTCCAAAGCGGAGGCCGAGCAGTTGCGCGACGCCGGCGCGTCGGCCCTCATCGTCGACGCGAAAGGGCAAAGCGCGGAGACGCTCCGCGAAACGCTCGCGATGCTGCGCGAACTGCCGCGCAAGTCGCCCCGCCGCCGCGACCGCTCAGGCGCGACGATCCCCCAGCCGGGGCGGACGGAGGCCGCCGCGAGCCCCGCCCCTCCCCCGGACGACGACGATGACGACGACTGGGACGACGATTAGCCGGGCGGCGCGCCCCGACGCGCGCTCCGAGCGAGGCGGACTATTGCATAACCTACCGTCATTCCCGCGTAGGCGGGAATCCAGACGGCGCGGAGCGCCGCTCCTCTCCTACCCAAGCGCCCTGCCCGCGAAAGCGGGAACCTACTGGGGCCCGGGAGTTATGCAAAGGTCTCCCTGGACGATGACGACGATTAGCCGGGCGGCGCGCCCCGGCGCGCGCTCCGAGCGAGGCGGACGATGCTGCTGGCGGGAATAAACGGCCTCTTCGACGATCCGTTCGCCGCGTTCGCGCTGTTCGCCGCCCTCGCGGTCTCGCTGCTCATCGCCATCACGTTTCACGAGGCGGCGCACGCCGCCCTCGCTCAGAAACTAGGCGACGACACGGCGGCGCGGTTGGGGCGCGTGAGCCTCAACCCCGCGCGCCACCTCGACCCGGCGGGCACGGCGATGCTGCTCGTCGCGGGGTTCGGCTGGGGCAAGCCCGTCCCGGTGAACACCTACCGCCTGCCGTACGGCTCGACCAATATGGCCGCCGTCTCCGCGGCGGGCCCCGCCGCCAACGTCGCGCTCGCCCTCGCGTTCGCGCTCCTCTTCCGCATCGGCCTCTTCGACCCCGAAATCACGCGGCAGGGACTGCAATCGCTCAATCCGCTGGCGTGGGCGAGTTGGATCGCGACGTACAGCGTCTTGCTGAACCTCATCCTCGCGGTTTTCAACCTGCTGCCGCTGCCGCCGCTGGACGGCGGAGGCATCTTGGCGGGAACGGCGCCGCGCAGTTGGACCCCGGCCATCGCCCGCCTGGAGCGCTACGGCCCCATCGCGCTAATCGCCCTCATCGGCTTGACGATCGCCACCAACCTCAACCCGCTAGGCTTCATCTTCCGCCCGGTCAGCACGCTAGCGACAGCGCTCATCGGGGGGTGACGAGGCGGGGGTGCTTGCGCGCCTGGGGGGGTGACGGGGGCGGGGGTGCTTGCGCGCCTGCGATTCGGACCGGCCGCGCCCGCTTACTCTGAGCGGCGCTCCTCCTGCGGAAGCCTTGCATCATTTCCTGCGCCCGGTAGGTTCCTGTTTCGCGGGAATGGCGCGCTATCCATTTGGCCATTGTCTTTCCAATCCCAGTGGAGACCTTTGCGTAACCCGCCGCCATTCCCGCGTAGGCAGGAACCTACTGGACAGACCGCCTTGACCGCGAAAGCGGCAACCTACCCCATGACCGTCACTCCCGCGCAGCCGCGAACCCACCCGCCGCGCAAGCGCCCCGTCCCCAAGCCATCCCCGCCGCCACGCCCTGACCGCGAAAGCGGGAACCTACCCACATGACCGTCATTCCCGCGAAAGCGGGAACCTACTGATATCCCCCATCGCGCCGTTCCCCCCTAAATTTGCGCCTCCGCGCGCGGAGGCGCTCCCCAGCCCGTTATGCTATGATGGCCGCCCATACTCCAACCAAAGGAGCGCAACCTATGAACTACGCCAGCCGCTGGGCCCGACTCTTCGCGTGGTGGATCGACGGCATCGTCCTCGCCATCATCATCGGCGCCCTCTGGGCAGCCGGACTGTTCGGCGCGGACAACGTGGACGACTTCACCGCGACGGACAGGATCATCCCGTGGGTCGTCGTGTTCGGCTACTTCGTCGTGCTCACCGTCGCGTTCGGCGCGACGCTCGGCAAGATGGCGTTCGGCATGAAAGTGGTCGGCGCCGACGGCGGCAAGGCGAGCGCCGGCGCAATCCTCGTCCGCGAGATCATCCTCCGCGGGGGCGGAGCCATCGTCGGAATCGCCTTGGGATTCATCCTGGGCGGAACCTTCGGCGATTTCATCGGAGGCATCGTCTTCCTCATCATCATCCTTCGCATCCTCGTTGACGATCACCGGCAGGGCTGGCACGACAAGATCGGCGGCACGTTCGTCGTCAAGACCAAGTAACGAGCGCGGCGAGTCGGGCGGCGCGCCGCTTCCGCAACGAAGCGCGCCTCGCCCGCCGCGCCGCGTCGCCCGATAAGGAGCGCAACCTATGAACTACGCCAGCCGCTGGGCGCGATTCTTCGCAGCCGTCATTGACTTCATTGTCCTTGTCGTGGTCTGGGTCATCCTCGCCGCGGTGGGCGTCTTTGGCTCTAGCGGAGACGCGGCGGAATCGACCGAGAACCTCACCACGCTGTCGGGAGACACCGTCGTCGTCGTGGTCACCGGGTTGGTCTACTACTTCGCGCTGACCGCCGCGTTCGGCGCAACGCTCGGCAAGATGGCGCTTGGCATGCGCGTCGTGGGGGCGGACGGCGGCAAGGCGACCACCGGCGCCGTCGCAGTCCGCGAAGTCATCGGCAGAGCCGGCAACTACATCGTCCAGGTTGTCCTCTTTGTCGTCCTGCGCTCGGCTCTGAGCGACGGGTCGGCGTCGGGACTCGCGGGACTCGTAGGCGGACTCGTCTTCCTCATCGTTTTCCTTCGCATCCTCGTTGATGACCACCGGCAGGGCTGGCACGACAAGATCGGCGGGACGTTCGTCGTCAAAGCCAAGTAACGAGAGCCGCGGGTCGGGCGGCGCGCGCCTCTCCGCAACGAAGCGCGCCTCGCCCGCCGCGCCGCTCGATAAGGAGCGCAACCTATGAACTACGCCAGCCGCTGGGCCCGACTCTTCGCGGCCGTCATCGATGCCTTCGTCGTCTTTCTTACTGCCTTCCTGGGGATTGGCCTCGTCGAGCAGGTCTCCGACTTCCAGCCCAACTTCCAGACGGTCGGCGGCCTCTGGGGGACCGCCTACTTCGTCGTTCTCACCGGCGCGTTCGGCGCGACGCTCGGCAAGATGGCGCTTGGCATAAAGGTGGTCGGCGCCGACGGGGCGAAGGTCGGCATCGGCGCTGTCCTTCTGCGGGAGATCGTCGGCAAGATCGTCTCCTTCGTCGTCGTCCTGATCGGCTACATCTGGATCCTTGTTGACGACAACCGGCAGGGCTGGCACGACAAGATCGGCAAGACGTTCGTCGTTAGGACGAGGTAGCGCCCGCCGCTTCCGCAACGGCGCGCCGCCTCGTCATACGCGGCCCCCGCGCATGTCTAGGGCTTGCGCGCCTTGGGGTATACTTGCGGCATTCCCGCAAGAGGAGAAGAGGCGATGACCACCGCAACGGCGCTGCAGGCCGTGGACGCGGACGCGCACGTGATCGAAAGCGAGCGCACGTGGGACTACCTGGACGCGGGGGACGAGAAGTTCCGTCCGCTGCTGTTCACGAACCCGGACTCGCCGGCCAGCCGGTACTGGGTGATAGACGGGCGGATCGCGGGGCTGCGCCCGCCGTCGCCGGTGGAGCGCGAACTCCAGGCGATGTCGGAGCGCGCCGGCCGCGACCTGGTCACCGCCGAGGAGGCGCGCGGCCTTGACGACGTGTCGCTCCGCCTCGCGCATATGGACCGCTTGGGCGTGGACGTGCAAGTGCTGCACAACACGCTGTGGATCCGCGACGTCACGCAGCGGCCGGAGGTTGACCGCGCGCTGTGCAAGGCGTGGAACCGCTGGATGGCCGACGCTTGGAAGCAGTCGGCCGGGCGCTTGCGCTGGGCGGCGGTCCTGCCCCTCACCGACCTGGACGAGGCGATCGGCATGATGCCGTGGGCGAAGGAGAACGGCGCCGTCGGCGTGGTGATGAAGCCGTTCGAAGGGCATCGCTTTATGCTCGACCCCTACTTCTTCCCCTACTTGGAGGCCGCGCAAGAGCACGACATGGCGATGACGATTCACATCGCCAACGCGAACCAGGCGTACGTCGACGCGATAGCGTCGGCCTACGATCCGAGCGGGGGGCTCCCGACCTTCCGAATGCCCACGGTGCACGCCTGCAACGGGCTGATCCTGAGCGACGTTCCCAAGCGGTTCCCTGAGTTGCGCTGGGGCTTCATCGAGTCGTCGTGCCAGTGGGTGCCCTGGATCATGCACGAAACGTCGCGGCGGGCGCGGGGCGCCGGATGGAAACTGCCGGACAACCCCTTCGCGGAGTACAACATCTACGTGTCGGCGCAAACCGACGACGACTTCCCCTACGTGTTCAGTTACATCGGCGACGACAACATCGTCATCGGAACGGACTACGGGCACACGGACACCTCGAGCGAGGTGGACGCAATCGAAACGTTCCGCAACTTGGACACGATCAGCGAGGAGTCGAAGCGCAAAGTGCTCGTCGACAACTCGGTGGCGCTCTACCGGCTGTAGGTTGGCCGTCATTCCCGCGTAGGCGGGAATCCAGGAACCTGCGTAGGCCGCCGCAGGCGCTCGTCCTTCGGCGCCTCATCGTCGTCTACGTTGCGCCCCGTCGCGGCGCTTGCGCGCCGACTGGATTCCCGCCTACGCGGGCAGGGCGGGCAACCCTCACCCGCCGCTTTCGCGGCGTCCTCTCCAGAGGGAGAGGGACAAATCCGCGCGTCGGCGCGTTGTCCCCCCTATGCCCCGCCGCTCCTACCGCCCGCCCGCCCCCCTGCTCCGCCCCCCTCTCCCTCTGGGAGAGGGGCCGGGGGTGAGGGTTCGCTAGCGCGTTGCGCCCCGTCTTAGGCGCTATCGCGCCGACTGGATTCCCGCCTACGCGGGAATGACGAGGGCGCGGGGATCCATGTAGACGGGGCGCGTTGCGCCCCGTCGCGGCTCTTCGCGCCGGGTGGGTTCGCGGCTGCGTGGGCAGGGCGGCAGGTTATGCAATGTCTCCGCAAGCGGGAAATTCCCGCGCCCGCTTGCCCGCCTAGTCCCGCGGATCCATCCTCCGCAGCAGCGCGCGGGGGTTGCCGAGCGCAACGAGGCAACAGGCCGCCGCGAGCAGGCCCGCCGCTCCGGCGATGACGAACGTCGCGCCGCTCACGGCGCCGACGAGGAAGAGCGCGGCGGCGGCGAGCAGCAAGGCGCGTCGCATCTTGCCCGGAGGCGTTCGCGCCGCCCGAGCCGCGAGCAGGCCGCCTGCGACCATCAGCAGCGGCAGCCCCGTGAACAGCAGCGCGTCGAAGCCGTCTCGAACGCCGCTGACGATGAACAGCCCGAGCGTAATCGCGCCGACGCCGCCCCCGAGGATCGCGCCGCCTAGCGCGAGGGCGTTCGCGTCGCTTCCGCGCCGCCAAACGGGAACCGCCGCTCCCGCGGCGACGAGCAGCACGGCGATGATGACGATCTGCGCTTCCATAGCGCCGGCCCCTGTCTCCTGCGCCTCAACCTCGCGTCATTGTAGCGGAGCGGGGTAGGGTAAGGCGCGGCGCGGCGCTGTTCGGTAGGTTCCCGCTTTCGCGGCGGGGCGATGCGTCGTAGTGGGCTTGGGGACGGGGCGCGGAGCGCCCCGTCTCGTGGCTCTTGCGTGGCGGGTGGTTCGCGGCTACGCGGGCAGGGCGGAGGGGGCCGCGCCAGCGCCCCCGCCAGCCCCGCGCGTGTTGTAACATTCGCCATCGCAAGGAAGCGCACGCCCGCAAAGCGAAAGGAGGCCGCGATTGAGCGCCGCTACTCGAGCCGCTTACACCACCTACGCCATCGCGGGCGTCGCCGTCGTTACGGCGGCGGTTCTGCTGATGGTCAACGGATTGCGATTCTTCACCGCGCTCGCGGTGGTCGCCGCGCTCGCCGTTCCCATCGTCGTGATCGCGTTCGGCGTGTTCACGCTCTTGGCGCGAGGGCGCGCGGGGAAGGCGGCGGAGAGCACGCGCAACGCCGTGGGGAGCGCGGCGGCGGCGATGATCGCCCTCTGCTCGTTCTGGGTGTCCGTCATCGCGGCAGCCGCCATCGGCGTGGCGAGTTTCGTCGCGCGGCTGATCAACAGCGTCACGAACGCGCTTGGGCTGTCGTTTGAGATCAGCACGGGCAACGCCTCCACCGTCGCGGTCATTGGCGCGGCGCTGGCCGTGGTGACCGCCGTAGGCGCGGTGACGTCGGCGGCCGCGGCGCTCGCGGCGTCCGGCGAAGATCAGTAAGGGGACGACGCGATAACTTCCGGCGGCCAGTAGGTTCCCGCTTTCGCGGGAATGACGCGGCGCTTAGGTAAGAGAGGAGCGGCGCTCCGCGCCGCCTGGATTCCCGCCTACGCGGGAATGACGGCAGGTTATGCAAAGGGCTCAGTAAGGGAGGAGGCGCGATGCGCTACCGCAAGTTCGGCGACACCGACCTCAAAATCTCCGAAATCGGATTCGGCTGCGGCAACACGGCCGGCCTGATGATCTGGGGAAGCGAGGCCGACCGCGTCCGCGCCGCCGCGCACGCGATGGAGTTGGGGATCAACTACTTCGACACCGCCGCGACCTACGGGCAGGGGAAGTCGGAGGAGAATCTCGGCCCCGTGCTCGCGCAACTGCCGGAGCGCCCGCTCGTCGGCTCCAAAGTCGCGCTGCAGGAGGAGGAACTGGCCGACATCGCGGGGAGCATCCGCAAGTCGGTGGAGCGCAGCCTCCGGCGGCTCCGCCTCGACTGCCTGGACATCGTTCACTTGCACAACCGCGTGACGGCGGAGCGCGATCCGGGCAAGACGCTCGCCATCGGCGCGCTGCTGGACGTCGAGCAGATGCTGGGCGAGGGGGGCGTGCAGGAGACGTTCGAGGCGCTGCGGCGCGAGGGCAAGTTGCGGCATTTCGGCTATTGCGCGTTCGGGGGCGACCCGGCGGCGTACCGCAAGGTCGCGGAGAAGGGCCGGTTCAAGTCGCTGCTCGTCTACTACAACGTTCTGAATCCGACGTCCGACCGGGCGATGCCGCCGGGGTTCGCGCAGCACGACTACGGGCGGATTATGGGGACGGCGGCGGAGCGCGGCATCGGGACGGTGATACTCCGCGTTTTGGAGGCGGGGGCGCTCTCCGGCAGCGCGGAGCCGCACGAGATGAACCGCGGCGGGCCGGCGAACGACCCGGAGCGCGCCCGCAACGCCAAGCGCGCCCGCGCCCTGGAGTTCCTCAAGCGCGATCCGCAAGAGACGCTCGCGCAGGTCGCCATCCGATTCGCGCTGACGAACCGCAACGTCTCGACCGTCCTCGTCGGCTTTTCGGAGAGGGCGCAGATTGACGAGGCCGCCGCCTGCGTAGGGCGGGAGGGCTTTACGCCTGAGCAGTTGGAGCGGCTGGAGCGGCTGTACGAGACCGACTTCGGCCTCGCGTCCTGACCGACGCGAAAGGAGCGCGGAATGCTGTTCATAGACAACGAGACGGTGCAGCGGACGCTGACCATCGGGGACGCGATAGACGCGCAAGACGCGGCCTTCCGGGGCCTGGCCGACGGCGGCGCGATCCACCGCCCGCGCATCGATATGTACGTGCCGACCGGGCGGGAGGACGACTACTACAGGTGGGGAACGATGGAGGGCGCGAGCCGCGACTTGGGCGTGTTCGCCATCCGCATGAAGTCCGACGTCGTGTCGTGGCCGGAAGACGAAAACGGCAACTGGACGGAGGAGAAGCACTGCGTGGAGCCGGGGACGTTCTGCGGGCTGATTTTCCTGTTCAGCACGCGCAACGGGGAGCCGCTGGCGATCATCAACGACGGGGAATTGCAGCATATGCGCGTCGGCGCGGGCGCGGGGCTCGGCGTCCGCTATATGGCGCGGGAGGACTCGCGCGTCGTCGGCATGCTCGGCTCCGGCGGCATGGCGCGGACGTACCTCAAAGCCTTCCGCAACGAGCGCCCCATCGAGAAGGTTCGCGTCTACAGCCCCACGAAGCGCAACCGCGAAGCCTACGCCGCCGAGATGATGGACCTGCTCGACGTCGAGGTCGAGCCGGTTGACGATCCGGAGGCGGCGGTGCGCGGCGCGGACGTCGTGTCGACGTGCACGGACTCGATGCGCCCCGTGCTGCGCGGCGAGTGGCTGGAGCCGGGGATGCACGTCACAAACCTCGGCGGGTACGAGTTCGACGAGGCGGTGTTCGCGCGCGCGTCGGCCACGGTTCGGCAGGGCGTGGCGGGGGCGCGGCTCGCCGACGATCCGCGCGTTCAGTACGGGCGCGGCCATAGCCCCGTCGCGTTCGTGGCGGGCACCGAGGACGAGATGCGGCGCTTGCCGTCGTCGGCGCGGCGGATGGAGCAGTTCGGATCGTCCGCGCACCCAACGTTCAACGACCTCGTGAGCGGCGATGCGGCGGGGCGCAAGTCGCGGGACGACGTTACGCTCTACCTGAACAGCGGCAATCAGGGCTTGCAGTTCGCGGCGGTCGGCAAGGTCGTCTACGACAAGGTTCGCGAGGCCGGGCTAGGGATGGAGATGCCGACGTCGCTCTTCCTGCAGGACATTCGGGATTAGGGGCGGGCTGCGCGCCGCGCCGCGACGGCGGCGTGGGGCGCTGAGGGGGAAATTGGAGCGGCGCGTTCGCGCTAGCGCGTAGGGCGGGCGTGATAGCATAGGAGACGGGAGGCGGATATGACGCTCGCGCCGGTTGACCCAATTGAAAGCCATGCCGTCCACAGCGAGCGGATGCTTGCTCATGCGGAGGAGATGCTCGAGGCGGGGGATAGGCTGCAGGCGTCGGAGAAGATCTGGGGCGCGGCGGCGCATGTGCTGAAATCGGTCTCCGTCCGCCGGGGGTGGCCCTACGCTCATCACGCCGACGGAAGAGTCATCGCGGCGCATGTCGGCAAGCAGTCCGGCAACCGCGAGATAGCCCCGCTCTTCAAGAGCATCGAGGGCATGCATGTCAATTTCTACGACGACGCGTACTCGCTCGCGGCGATCCGCGACAGCCTAGACGAGGCGAAGCGTCTGGCGCGGATGCTCCGCGACGCGGACGCGGCCATCTCCCGTGACGCTCCTATGCCGGACGACCTCGAATACCGTCGGCGCGTCGAGCGCGCGAGAAGCAGGCGGCGGTTGCCTCGGTAGGCAAGAATGGCGGACGGTCAGGAGTAGCGCGGGCTATGGTCATAGAGACTCATGAGGTTCACAGCGAGGCGCTGCTGAGTCACGCGCCGGTTATGCTGGCGCAGGGCGACCGCCTGCAGGCGTCGGAGAAGATATGGGGCGCCGTCTCCCACGCCATATCCGACATCGCTGCGAAGCGGATGTGGCCGAACGACACGCATATCGATAAGTCGGACATCGTTCGCCACCTCAGCATAGAGGCCGACATTCCCGACCTGGTCAATCTGTACTCCAGAGCGTATGGCTTTCACGTGAACTTCCACGAGGACGCGAAAGACCGGGCGGAGATAGAGGAGGGGATAGCGTCGGCGCGGGAGATGATCAGGTTGCTGCGCGCGGCGGACGCGTCGTTGCCCGACCGCCACATCCACCCGCATGGGGAGCGGTTTAGGAGGTACGAGCGGCGGCACGGCATCAGGCCGATCCCTCCGTACTCCCCGCAGGAGTGGGACGACTTCGTTGACGAGATGCGTCGGCAGTACGAGCGGGCCCTCAGGGACGCCGCGGAGGCGAAAGCGAAAGCGGGGGCGTAAGCCTTGCCCGTCGGCGCTTTACGGCGCCCACCCGCGCGCCCGGCCCCTCTCCCAGAATGACGGTAGGTTATGCAAAGGTCTCCAGAGGGAGAGGGGGGGAGGAACCAGGGCTCTCGCGCGACGGGGGGATAGGGTAGATTCCCGTTTGCGCCGGGAGGCGCGACGCAGTTTGGTTCCCTCTGGAGAGGGCTAGGCTAGGGTGAGGGAAGCAGGCGCGCGAGTTGCGGCTCTTGTTCATTGGCCCAATGCCCGCGAGCGCGGGGTCGCCGAACGAAGTGATCGGCGGCGCGCGCGTGATGACGGCGCGCCTCGCGGAGGGGCTGCGCGAGCGCGGCTTCGACGTCGACGTCGTCAATTCGGCGCGCCCCCGCCCAAACATCTCGCGGCGCAAGGCGCGATGGCACGAACTGATCACGGGCGTCCGCGTGCTGTGGACGGCGCTCCGCCGGATGCGCCGCGCCGACGCCGCGCTCCTCAGCGTCTCCGCGTACTCCGCGTTCACCGTGGGACTCGCGGCGTGGCTCATCGCGGCGGCGCATCGCAAGCCGATGGGGCTGCGCCTCCTCGGCGGCGCGATGAGCGAGGTCTACCCTCGGTACGGGGCGCTGCGCCGACGCATCGCCGACGCGACGTTCCTCGGCCGCGCGACGGTTCTCGTGGAGTCGCGCCGCCTTTGCGAGGACTTGGGCGACAGGCCGAACGTCCATTGGATGGCGAACTCCCGCGACGTCCGCCCGCCGTTCGTCCGCGCGCCGGAGCGTCCGCAACGGCTGGCGTTCATCGGGCAACTGCGTATGGCGAAAGGGCTCGGCGAGGCGCTGGAGGCGTGCAGCGCGCTTCCCGACGGGTGCAGCCTGAGCGTCTACGGGCCCGCGATGTCGGACACGGATTTCTCGCTGTTCGATGGGCATCCGAACGCGACTTACGAGGGCGCGCTGGAGCCGGCGGACGTTCCCCGCGTTCTCGCCGAGCATGACCTGCTGCTGTTTCCTAGTTACTACCGCGGCGAGGGCTACCCCGGCGTCGTCATTGAGGCGATGCAATGCGGGCTGCCCGTGATCGCCGCGAGATGGAACACGCTGCCGGAGGTCGTCGAGCACGAGGAGAGCGGTCTGCTGGTCGCGCCCCGCTCGGTCGAGGAGTTGCGCGCGGCGATCGTCCGTTTGATTGAAGACCCTGCGCTCTACCGGCGCTTGCGGGCGGGAGCGGCGGAGCGCGGCGAATTCTTGCGGAGCGGCCGCTGGCACGACCTTGCCGCCGACGAAATGCGCCGCGCCGTCGCCAAGCGGCGCTAGGGCGGCCCCTCCCTCCTACGCCTGTCCCCTCACGACCCGAATCATCGCCGCGACGTCGTCCTCGCCCATGCCGCGCGCCATCGCGTCGTCGAACAGCGCCCTCGCCCTCCGCGCCAGAGGCAAGGAAACACCCAAGTCGAGCACGGCGTCCTCCACGAGCGCCAGGTCTTTGGCGAGCAGGCGGATCGGCGCGCGCGAGCCGTAGTCGCCCGACAGCAGCAGCGGCCAGTTCCGCGACAGCATCGCGCTCGCGCCCCACGACGAGCCCAGCGCCTCGCCCAACTGCGCCCCGTCCGCGCCCGCCGCCTCTCCGAACGCGAACGCCTCGCAAGCCGCAAGCGTATGGATGCCCACCAGCAACTGATTCGCTAGTTTCATTAGACTGCCCTGCCCCACGGGCCCCGCGTGATGAACGGCGGCGCCTACGGCCTCAAGCGCCGGGCGCGCCGCCTCGAAATCCCGCGCCGACGCGCCCGCCATCACCGTGAGCGTTCCGCTTTCTGCGCGCTCCACGCCCCCGGAGACGGGCGCGTCCACGTAGCCCGCGCCCCGCGCCGCCAGCGCCTCCGCGACCTCGACCGCGAGGGACGGCGCAATCGTGCCATGCTCGACGAACGTCATGCCCGCTCGGGCGTTCGCCGCGAGGCCGTCCGCGCCCAAGTAGACGCTCCGCGACGCGGCGACGTCCGGCAGGCACGTGCAGACGACGTCGGCGCGCTCCGCGACGTCGGCGAGCGACGCGCCCTCCTCCGCGCCCGCCGCGACGACCTCCTCGACCGGGGCGCGCGACCGCGACAGCGCGACGACGCCGAATCCCGCGCGCAGCAGGCGCAACGCCATCGGCTTCCCCATTCGCCCCAATCCGACGAATCCCACGGTGGCCATAGCGCGGCGTTATCCCCTCAGACGGCCTCAATTCCAGACGGCTCCGACCTCCGTGCGCCGACGCTACGCTCGGCTGCCGCCGGTTGACGGGTAGAGTTGCAGGTCTATCCCGTTGGGGTCGTGGAAGTAGATCGTGCGCTGCCCCTCGCGCTCGGCGGAGCGCGTTTCGACGCCGAGCGCCGCGAGCCTCGACTCCGCCTCGGCGATGAATTCGGGCGTCGCCGTTATCGCCAGGTGGTTCAGCGCGCCGACGGTGTCGCGGGGCGTTCCCTCCGCTCCGGCGGGCGCCTCGAAGAAGTCCAGCGTCCCCTCGCCGCCGAGGTCGAAGGAGTAGTGCCGGCTTCCCGGCTCGTCGTTCACGACCTTTCGGATGGGAACGCCGAGCGCCTCGCGGTAGAAGCGCGCCGTTTCGTCCATATCCCGCGCAATCGCCGCCACGTGATTCACGCCGCTGACGCCGTTCATCGCCTCTGCCTCCTGCGCCGTCCGGATTGGGCGTATAGTACGCTATCCAGCCCTCGCCCAAGGCCCCTCTCTCCCAGAAGAGCCCTTTGCATAACTAGGCCCGTTGCGATTTGGCGGAGATTTGCGGGTCAAGGAACGCCAATTCGCCCCGCCTAGCCCGCCGTAGGCCGCCCTCATCCCTCCCTGCTTGCCCCGTTTTCGGGGCTCCGCAGGGCCTCTTACCCCCAAACGGACACACTACCCCCTAGGCAATCGCTCCTGCGCGCGCGCCGCACAACCCGTCCGCGCGCCGCAAGTTGTACGCCATGACCTTGATGATCTTGACCATCGTAAGCGGGGGATAGGCGGGGCGGCCTTCGGTGGAGGCGGAGGGGCGCTGGTCTCGCTCTGTATTGCAATCTCCTCGCGTTGGGCGGGTTAGCGGCTAATTGCGCGATGTCGGGGAGTTATGCGAAGATCTGAAGGAGAGGGCGGGATGGCGCTTTCGCGCCGTATGGATTCCCGCCTACTTGGGCAGGGCGGGACCAGGGCCGGTAGGTCTTCGCTTTTCGGAGGGGCAGGCGATCAGAACTCCTCGTCGAAGGCGACGGAGCCGCCTACGGCGACCTGGTAGGAGGAGACGCGCCGCTCGAAGAAGTTCGAGAGTTCCTGCACGTCCTGCAGTTCCATGAAGGTCAAGGGGTTGCGCGAGCCGTAGAAGGTCGGCATGCCCAAGTTCGTCAGGCGCTGGTCGGCGACGTACTCCAAGTACTGCCGCACCTCGTCGACCGTGAGGCCGGCGACGCCCCCCTGCAGGAGGTCCTCGGCGAACTGCGTCTCGCAGTCCACCGCCTCCTGGATCATTTGGAGGACGTCGGCCTCCATCTTGGCGTCGAAGAGGCCCGGGTGCTCCTCGCGGGCCGTGCGGACGACCTCGAGGGCGAACGTCATATGCGCGGACTCGTCGCGGAACACCCAGTTCGTGCCGGAGGCGAGGCCGTTCAGCAGGCCTTTGGAGCGCATAAAGTAGACGTAGGCGAACGCCGCGTAGAAGAACAGCCCCTCGATGCAGGCGGCGAAGCAGATCAGGTTCAGCAGGAAGGCGCGCCGCTTCTCTTCCGTGTCCAGCGCGTCGAGCCCGTGGATGGAGTCGATCCACTTGAAACTGAAGTCGGCCTTCTTCTTGATGGACGGCACCGTCTCGATGGCGCGGAACATCTCATGGCGTTCGTCGAGGTCGGGGACGTAGGTGTCGAGGAGCGTGAGGTAGAACTGGACGTGGACGGCCTCCTCGAAGAGTTGGCGGGAGAGGTAGAGGCGGGCTTCCGGAGCGTTGACGTGCTTGTAGAGGTTCAGCACGAGGTTGTTGGCGACGATGGAGTCGCCGGTGGCGAAGAACGCGACGAGGCGGCTGATGAGGTGGCGCTCCGGCTCGCTCAGCTTGGCGTGGAGGTCTTTGATGTCGTCGGAGAAGTCCACCTCGTCGACCGTCCACGTGTTGCGTATCCCGTTTTTGTACATCTCGTAGAAGTCGGGGTAGCGCATGGGGCGCAGGGTGAGGTTCATTCCGGGTTCGAGGATCATCTTGGGGCGCCTCTCTCTTCTGTATTCGTCAAGGTCGCCGCATCTCCCGAGCGGCGGGCGCTAGGCTACGCGGGCGCGGGCGCTCGCGCAAGGGGCGGATGGCGCGGGGGGGTGTCTCGCTTTCGCGGGGAGGGCGGGAGATCCAGTAGGTTCCCGCCGCTCAAGACGCGGCGCATCGAAACCCCAAGCGCTCCGCCGCGCAACGGAGTATGATTGCCCCCAGAACGCAGCCCCATAGGAGGCGCCCGATGGCCAAGAACGGCTTCCTCGTCTTCGACAGCGATATGCACATTATGGAGCCCCCCGACCTCTGGGAGCGCTACATAGACGCGCGCTACAGGAGCGCCGCCCCCGTCGGCGTGACCTCCGAAAACGTGCGCGACCTCCGCATCCGCTGGCCCGACCTCGCCGACGTCCGCGACGGCACCGGCGCGACGGGCATCAACCGCAAAGGCCGCAACTACGAGAAGAACCAGATCCTCTACCGCGACCACGCCTCGCGCGGGTGGGACTCCGCCTGCCAGATGGAGGCGATGGAGATCGAGGGGATAGACGCCGCCGTGATGTTCCCCAGCCGCGGCCTCAGCGTCCTCACGCGCCCCGACACGGACCCCGGCCTCGCCGCCGCCATCGCCCGCGCCTACAACGACTGGATGTACGACTTCTGCGCCCTCGACCCCAACCGGATGTTCGGCGCCGGCATGATCTCCGTCTACGACGTCGACGACGCCGTCGCCGAGACGCGCCGCGCCGTCCGCGAACTCGGCTTCAAGGCCGTCTTCGTCCGCTCCAACGTCGTCAACGGCAAGAACTGGCACGACCCGATCTACGAGCCGCTCTGGGACGCGCTTGAGGAACTGGACGTTCCGATCGGCTTTCACGAGGCGTCGGGCTCGATGTCCAAGCAGGCCGGCGAGCACTTCGACAACTTTATGCTCCGCCGCGTCTACGCCCAGCCGTTCGAGCAGATGATGGGGCTCGGCAGTTTCGTCGGCGGGGGCGTCTTGGAGCGCCACCCCAACCTGCGCGCCGCGTTCCTCGAAGCCAACTGCGCCTGGCTCCCCTGGCTCCTCTGGCGCATCGAGGAGATGCACGAACTGGAGTTGGACGCCTATATGCCCGAACTCCGGGAGTCGCCGACGGACCTCTTCAAGCGCCAGTGCTGGGTCTCCGTCGAGCCCGACGAAGAGCCCGCCAAGTACGCCGTTGACTACGCCGGCGCCGACCAACTCGTCTTCTCGACCGACTACCCGCACGGCGACTCGCGCTACCCCAACGCGGTCAGCGCCTTCCTCGACCTCGGCCTGAGCGACGAGGACAAGCGCAAGATCCTCTGGGACAACTGCGCCCGCTTCTACAAAGTCGAGTCGCCCGTCGCGGCGGCGGCGGTCTAGGCGCGGGGCGAGGCGCGGGGTAGGATCCGAGGCAAGAGACGCAGGGAGATGCAGTTGGAGTTCGACGTCAGTTTTCAGGGCATCGTCGTCTTCGGAGCGGACGTTCGCTTCTACTCCGTGATGATTCTCGCCGGGCTCGTCGCCGGCGTTCTCCTGGCGCACCGCGAGGCGAAGCGGTTCGGAGAGAATCCCGACCACGTGCTCAACATCGCCGTGATCGGCGCGGCGTTCGGCCTCATCGGCGCCCGCCTCTACCACGTCGTAGACGAGTGGAGTTTCTACAGCCAAGACCCTCTGCGGATATTCGCGTTCCGCTCCGGCGGCATCGGCATATTCGGCGCGATAGCGGGCGCCGCGCTCGCGCTCGTGGTCTACGTCTGGTGGGTCAATCGGCGCGCCCGCGCCGGACGCGGCAAGCCCATCCGCGCGCTGCGCTGGTTCGACATCGGCGCGCCCGCCTTCCTGCTCGGCCAAGCCGTCGGCAGATGGGGCAACTTCTTCAACAAGGAACTCTTCGGCCCGGAGACGACGCTCCCCTGGGGCATTCCGATCTACGACGCGGGCGCGAACTTCCCGTGGGACGCCACCGCGACGCCGCGCTTCCATCCGCTCTTCCTCTACGAGTCGCTGCTGAGTTTCCTCGGCGTCGTCGTTCTGCTGTGGATTGGGCGGAAGTTCGGGCGCCGCCTGCGGCAAGGGGACATCCTCTTCTACTACTTCATCTGGTACTCGCTGGAGCGCTCCGCGCTGGAGTTCTTGCGCTCCGACAACTGGCGGCTGGGCGCCGTGCCCGTCGCGCACATCGCCTCCGCCGTGCTCATCGCCGTCGCGCTCGCCGCGCTTGTCCTATGGCGCAACCGCCCGCCCTATCTCGAATCGCCCCCCGGCGCGGCGCCCGCCCGATCCGCCTCCGGCGGCGACATGGAATCGCGCTCCCGCGCAGCGCAGCGAAGAGCCTCGCGCCGCGCCGTCGCCTCCGACGACGCTCCCGCCGCAACGGACTCGTCTGTCGAGTCGGAGGGATAAGCGTAGCGGCTCGGCGCAGGTTGCCCGCGCCGCAACTGGCGCGCGGGCGAGGCCGCAATCGGAGGGTCCGCATCGAAACCCCGGAGGACCGCGCAAGCATGCGTAGTGTCGCAATTGTGACGCGCTTATGACATTACCCCCCCCCCCCCCCCCCGAAAAAATTGGGCGGTCGCGCCTATGAGAGCGCTCGCGCCGCACTGGGGCGCGCTCCTCGCGCTTGCGCTGTTCCTGATCGCAGGCCTCGCCGTTCTCGACGACTACGGCATCGCGTGGGATGAGCCTGTCAACGCGCAGCGCGCGGCGATGGTCTGGGGCTTCCTAACAGGGAGCGGGGAAGCATACTTTGATGCGCCGTTCTACGTTCGCATCTACGGACCCTCGTTCGAGTTGGCGCTGCTGTTCGCCGAACGCGCCCTCGGGATTGAGGGCAGCCGCAGCGTCTATCTCGCTCAGCATCTGCTCATTCATCTCTCCTTCCTGACGGGCGGACTGTTCGCCTACTTTCTCGCCCGCCGATTGTCCGGCAATAGTCTCGTCGGCCTCTTTGCGATGGCGCTTTTTTTGCTGCATCCGCGTCTGTACGCGCACTCGTTCTTCAACAGCAAAGACATTGCGTTTTTGGTTGCGTTCATCGTCGCGCTCCACCTGGCGCATCGGGCGTTCAAGAGAGACACGGTCGCCGCGTTCGCGCTGCTGGGCGTCGGCGTTGGAATAGCCATGAACCTTCGCATTATGGGCGTTGTTCTGCTCGCGGCGATTCCGGCTCTGCGCGCGCTTGGCTTCGCATGGGGAAGAGAGCGGGAAGAGCGGAAGCGCGCGCTGCTAACGACCGGAGCGTTCGCTTTGGCGAGCCTCCTCACGGCCTACGCGCTGCTGCCGTACCTATGGGCCGACCCGTTTGCCCGCGCCGTCGAGTTGTGGACGACGCTCTCCAATCATCCTGCGATTGTGCCCGCGTTGTTCCGCGGAACGCTGTATGCGAGCAACGAACTTCCAGCGGACTATGTTCCGACGTGGTTCTCCATCACGAGCCCGCCGTTTGCTCTGGCGCTTGGGCTTATTGGCGCGGGGGCCGTTCTCATCAGCGCCGTCCGGGCTCCGCGCGCCGCGATTCGGAGCGGGAGACTGCGGTTCGGTCTGTTGCTGGTCGGTTGCGCGGCAGTCCCTGTCGACGCAGTAATTCTGCTGAATGCGAATATCTACGACGGGTGGCGGCATATGTACTTTCTCTGGGCGCCGTTCGCGCTGCTGGCCGTGTTCGGGCTGGCGGCGTTGATCCGGGCGCTGGGGCGGCCGCGGCTGCGGGCGGGCGTCTACGCCGCGGCCGGCGCGGGTGTCGCCGCGACGGCGCTTTCAATGGCGCTCATTCATCCAATCCAGCAGGCCTACTTCAACCCGCTCGTCGACCGGGTTGCCCCGGAGCGGCTGCAGTCGCAGTACATAGACTACTGGGGTTACTCCCACCGGCAAGCGGTCGAATGGCTCGCCGACAACGCCCGCCTCATATGGCCGCCGGCGTCCGCGATAACGGGAAACTCGGACGTACTGAGCCGGCACAACGCAGCATTTTTGCCGAAATCGGCGAGGGAGCGCATAACCAAACCGCCGGGCTACGGCGCGTTCGCCATAGGAGGAGGGGAGACAAGAGCGCGCCCCGACCTCGCGCTGCATCGAGTGCGCGTCTACAACAACACGCTCCTGACCATAGAGCGCAAAGCCAATCTTCGCGAAGCCTACGCGGAAACGCTATCCCTAGAGCCTATTCTCGACTCCTTTTTTGCAGTCTACCGCATGGATGATTCGGTGACGCTGGTCAAAGAGCCTTGCGCCCCGTCATTCGTGACGGGAACGGGTTTCCTGTTGCGGATAACCCCGGTCGACGCGAGCGATTTGCCCGCCGGCGGGCGGAGCAAAGGTTTCGACGTTTCGGGAGACCCGCTTACGCAACGCGGAGCCTACTTCGACGGTAGGTGCGTCGCGTCGGTTCCTTTGCCTGGCTATCCCATCAAAGAGATTGACTTCGAATGGAGCCCGGAACGGCTAGACGCCGCCGCAGCGCGCGACGCGATGAGCCGCGCGCAAGCGGAGGGGCGACTGCTCGCCCGCTCCGCCTACGACGTCTACCTAGCCGACGGTGAACTCGTCTATGTCCAAGAGCGATGCGACCCGCTTGAGACGGAGCGCCCGTTCCGCGTAAGCGTGTTCCCTCAGCGCACGGATGACCTGCCGGATGAATGGCGCGGACGCGGCCACGAACGATTCTGGTTCGAGTTCTACAAGCATGGCGCGCTGTTGGAGGACGGGGCATGCGTCGCGCTGTTCCCGTTGCCGGACTATCCCATCGCTGCGATCCGGACGGCGCAATACGTAGATGGCGGGGACGATTTGTGGGGGGCGGCGTTCTCGGCGAACCCTGAACCCTACGCGGCGGCCTACCGCGCCGTCGAGGGGAGGGAGCCGCTCGCGCGCGCCGCGTTCGACCTCCATCTCCTCAATGGCAACCTCGCGTATGTGAAGGAGCCGTGCGAGCAGGCGGACACGGAGACGCGATTCTTCCTGCACGTCATCCCTGAGCGCGTAGGCGATTTGCCGGAGGAACGTCGGGAGTTAGGGTTCGACAACTTGGATTTCCGGTTCTTCCTGAACGGGGCGTGGTTCGACGGCAAGTGCGCCGCCCGCGTCGCCTTGCCGGACTATCCCATCGCCAGCGTTCGGACGGGGCAGTTCGTCGGCGGCGTTGGCGAGATTTGGAGCGCGGAGTTCGGGGTTGGGGCGCTTTCTGCGCCCAGTGGATTCCCGCCTACGCGGGAATGACGGGAAGGGTGTGGATTCCCGCCTACGCGGTCAGGGCGGGAATGGGGTGGATTCCCGGCTACGCGCGGGCAGGGCGGCGAGGCGGGCGCGGCGCGGAGAGCCCCTGATGGCGTCACGCTCCTATCTCGCGCAGGAGTTCGGCGATGCGCTCTAGGCGCGCCCGGCCGTCGCGCAGTCTGGCGCGCTCGCGCTCCACGACGTCGGGCGGCGCCTTCTCGACGAATTGCGGGTTGGCGAGGCGCTCCTCCAGCCCCGCGAGGCGCGCCCGATCCGCCGCAGCCTCTCCGCGCAGCCGGTCGGCCTCGGCGCGCAAGTCCACGGCGCCGCCGACGTTGAGCGCGACGGTCGCGTCGCGGACGACGAGGCGGACAGCGCCCGAGGCAGCGTTCGCCTCGCCGAGGCGGACGGCCCCCGGGGCGGCGTTCGCAACGCCGAAGCGGAGGACGCCCACGCGGGCGAGGCTCCGGATCGCGGCGCTCTCCTCCTGCAGGGCGGCGGCGGTCGCGGGCGGCGCGGCGACGGCGGCGTCAAGCGCCAGGCGCGGGTCGATCTTGAATTCGGCGCGGACGTTGCGAATCGCCCGGATGACCTCGATGAGGAGGTCGGTTTCCTCCGACGCGGGAGCGTCCGCCTCGCGGCGGGCGGCCAGTTCGTCGTCGGAGAGGCGCGCCTTCGGATCGGGGTAGGGCGCGACCATCACGGACTCGGGGAGGTTTCCCTCTTTCGGGAGGGCGGCGGCGAGGCGGAGCCAGATCTCCTCGGTGACGAACGGCATAAAGGGGTGGAGGAGGCGCAGGGCGCGCTCGAGGACGTGGGCGAGGACGCGGCGGGGCTGGTCGTCGCCCTCGCGGAGGCGGACTTTGGCGAGTTCGATGTACCAGTCCGCGAAGTCGCTCCAGAGGAAGTCGTGGAGGACGCGCTCCGCCTCGCCGAGTTGGAATTCGTTGATGAGGTCGTTCACGCGGACGGCGGTTCGCTGGGCTTTGGAGAGCATCCAGCGATCCTGCCGATGCTCGCGGGGAGGCGTCGCGTACCAGCCGTCGAGCCCGTCTTGGCCTTCGACTTGGCCGATGACGAATCTGCCCATATTCCAGAGTTTGTTGGCGAAGTTGCGCGCGGCCTCGAGGCGGTCGTCGCTGAAGCGGACGTCGCTTCCGGGGGCGCTGCCCGTGGTCAGCGCGAAGCGGAGCGCGTCGGCGCCGTACCGGTCTATCGTCTCCAGCGGGTCGCGGACGTTCCCCTTCGTCTTGCTCATCTTCTGCCCATGCTCGTCGCGGATGAGCCCGCTCAGGTAGACGGCGCGGAAGGGAACGTCGCCCATATTCTTCATGCCCATCATAATCATCCGGGCGACCCAGAAGAACAGGATGTCGTAGCCCGTCTCCATCACGGAGGTGGGGTAGAAGTAGTCCAAGTCGGCGTTGGCGTCGGGCCAGCCGAGCGTGGAGTGCGTCCACAGGGCGGACGAGAACCAGGTGTCGAGCGCGTCCTCGTCCTGGGCGAGGCGGTCCGATCCGCAGGCTTCGCACTGGTCGGGGTCGTCGACCGCGACGGTGAGGCCGCCGCATTCGGCGCAGTACCAAACGGGGATGCGGTGCCCCCACCAGAGTTGGCGGGACACGCACCAGTCGCGGATGTTCTCCATCCAGTTTTCGTAGACGCGGACGAAGCGTTCCGGCGCAATGCGGATGCGCCCGTCCCGGACGGCGGCGAGGGCGGGCTCGGCGAGCGGGGCGATTTTCACGAACCACTGCATTGAGACGATGGGCTCCACGACGTCGCCGCTGCGCTGGCAACGGCCAACGGAGTGGGAGCGCGGCTCGATCTTCTCCAGCAGCCCCTCGCGCTCCAATTGCTCGGCGACGGCCTTGCGCGCCTCGAAACGCTCGACTCCGGCGTAGGGGCCGGCCTCGTCGCTCAGCGTTCCGTCGTCGTTCATCACGTTGATGACGGGCAGGGAGTGGCGCTCGCCGATCTCGAAGTCGTTCGGGTCGTGGCCGGGGGTGATCTTGAGCGCGCCGGTGCCGAATTCGGCGGAGACGGCGTCGTCGGCGACGACGGGAATGAGGCGCCCCAGCACGGGGAGGCGGACGCGCTTGCCCGCCGCGCCCGCGTAGCGCGCGTCGTCCGGATTGACCGCGACGGCCGTGTCGCCCAGCAGCGTTTCGGGGCGCGTCGTGGCGACCGTGATGTGGCCGGAGCCGTCCTCGTAGGGGTAGCGGATGTAGTAGAGGGCGCCCTTCTCGTCCTCGTGCTCGACCTCCAAGTCGGAGAGGGCGGTGCGGCAACTGACGCACCAGTTGATGATGCGCTCGCTCCGGTAGATCAGCCCCTCGTCGTAGAGGTTCTTGAACGTCGAGCGGACGGCGCGGACGGGCCCGGGGTCGAGCGTGAACGTCTTGCGCTCCCAGTCGCACGAAACGCCGAGCCGCCGGTGCTGGTTGTCTATCGTGTCGCCGGTCTTCTCGACCCAGTCCCAGACGCGCTCGAGGAACGCCTCGCGTCCGACGTCGTGGCGCGTGAGCCCCTCGCTCGCCAGTTGCCGTTCGACGACGACCTGCGTTGCGATGCCCGCGTGGTCGGTTCCGGGGAGGTAGAGGGCGGCGTCGCCCATCATTCGGCGGCGGCGGACGAGCGCGTCCTCTATGGCGGCGCGCTGGGCGTGCCCAAGATGGAGTTCGCCCGTCACGTTCGGGGGGGGCATAATGACGGTGAACGGCTGCTTGTCCGGGTCGGGGGCCGCTCGGAAGAAGCCGGAGCGCTCCCACCATTCGTAGAGCCTGCTCTCGACTTGGGCGTGGTCGTAGGCTTTGGGAAGCGGCTCGCGGGCGGTCGTCATAGGCGGAACTCCGGGGGCGGGGATGTCGGCTAACGATGTTAGTAGCCGACGGGCGCGGGGTCAACGGCGGGGGGGGGGCCTGCGAAGAGGAAGGCGCCGAGTTCAGCCGCGCGCGGGCGGCGGCTCGCGCTCCCACTACACCTCCCGGTACTCGCCTTCGATGGCGTCGTCGCCGGGGGGGGAGGGGGCGTCCGGGGGGCGCCGGCGTCGGGGTCGATGTCCGGGGGGCGTCGGCGTCGCCGGGGGCGGCGCCTTCCTGCTGTTTGGCGTAGACGGCTTCGCCGATTTTCTGGACGGCGACGCCGAGCGCGGCGACGGCTGCGTTCAGCGCCGTGGCGTCCGCGTCCTCGCGGGCGAGCGCGCTCCGAACGTCGGCGACGCGGGCCTGCACATCGCTCTTGACGGCGTCGTCCAACTGATCGCCGAACTCGGCGAGGGGACGCCGGCCCGTCGAGATGGAGGGCAAGCGGCGCAACGGTATGTCACGGTAGGAGGTCTTTAATGTCGGGTAAGAGGGTTGCTCGTAGAAAACCGTATGTCTGCAGCGATTCGCTTGAGCCTGCGACTGATTCCCCTGACAACATAGCCGCT
This sequence comes from Dehalococcoidia bacterium, assembly GCA_965242755.1. Classification (GTDB taxonomy): domain Bacteria; phylum Chloroflexota; class Dehalococcoidia; order Lucifugimonadales; family Australimonadaceae; genus Bin16. The sequence goes on from OZ251500.1 coordinate 1,483,244, forward strand.
AGAGCCCAACCTTTGCCATGGACCCAATGAATCACTGGAGAACCTGACATGCCTGGATAGGACAGACCGTCTATGTATATCGCGCCAGCAGGGTCTAACCCTGCGACCTCCCCTGACCTGATCATCGGGAATGGGAGCGGGGAATCCGAGGGGGCATTTCGTATGTTGTAGGGAAATCCGATCATTAAGACTCTTGAAGGAAGAGCGACCTTCGTATCGATACGTATACGAGGTTTGTCCGATAGTTTCCATGTCGTCCCTAGTACGAGCACGCCATCCATGTCGTCGCCGTGTTGAGCGAGCACCTTAACCGGAATCCATCGCCATGTCCCGTGATCGTCCGGGTGCTCCTTAAGGAGAGCTTGTATAGGTGTGCCTTCGTTTTTCGGGATAGCGTAAGCGGCATGGGCGGATGTGATCAAAATGTCGTAAGGCTTCGCAGGGAAGAGGAAGCCTGAGCTAACAGGCTCCTGCTCGCCAACCCGCAAAGCGATCGTCCGCATCATGTAGCCGAGGATGGCAGACTGATGTTCAGGACGCAGGATGGAACTGAGAAATTTCGGTATCGCAGTCATCGCCTCTTCTCAACCTATCTCATGCATGGACTAGGGCAGTGTCTCACGCCCTTCTGGGGCTTGTCAACTGCCTCCGGGGAATCCACCTCTCCCTCACCCACGCAGCAGACGCGCAATCTCCTCGTTGGGCTCCTCGCGGTCAAGAGCGAGGTCGTAGGGAGTGTTCCCCTCGTCCGTGCGAGCGGAAGGGTCCGCGCCGCGTTCAAGGAGAATCTTGGCAACGGCGGGGTCTCTGTTGCACAAAGCCGCGAAGTGCAGCGGCCTCCAGCCGCCGTCGACTCTTCCTTCGAGGTCCGCGCCGCGGTCAAGGAGCAAGGCGGCAATGGCGGGCTCCGTGCTGTGCGCCGCCGCACGATGCAGCGGCGTCCAGCCATTGTCGTCTCTTGCGGCGATGTCCGCGCCGCAGTCGAGGAGCAGGGCAACGACAGAAGACTCTACGTTGTTCCATGCAGCCCAGTGCAGCGGAGTCTTGCCGTTGTCGTCTCTTGCGGCGATATCCGCGCCTCGGTTGAGGAGCAGGGCGGCAATGGCGGGCTCTGCGTTGAACCAAGCCGCGAAGTGCAGCGGCCTCCAGCCGCCGTCGCCTCTTCCTTCGAGGTCCGCGCCCCGGTTGAGCAGGAGAGAGACGACAGACCGTTCCGAATTGAACCCCGCTGCGAAGTGCAGCGGCGTCAAGCCCTTGTCGTCTCTTGCGTCGATGTCAGATCCACGGTCAAGGAGCAGGGCGGCAACGGCAGGCTCCGTGCTGTGCGCCGCCGCCCTGTGTAGCGGAGTCCTGCCCGTGTCGTCTCTTGCGTCGATGTCCGCGCCGCGGTCAAGGAACAAGGCAACGCCGGCGGGCTCGGCGCCCATCGCCGCATAGTGCAACGGCGTGTCGCCTCTTGCTGCGAAGGCCGCATCGACCGTGGCGATGGCCGCATCGATCAATTCGTTCATTTCCGAGTTGTCCATTTCAAGGTTGCCCTTCTGGCTACGTGGGAATTCTGAGGTCGCTGGCTGGCCAGTGGAGTTTAGTATAGCAATGCGTCTAGCAAGTTGCGCGCCGTCGAGGAGTTCGAGCGTCCCCGTCCTCCGGCGCCAACCACCTCCACCGCCCCCCATCACCCCCGCAGCAGGCGCGCGACTTTCTCGTTCGGCTTCTCTTGACCAACGGCGAGGTCGTAGGGTGTACTCCCATCATTCGCAAGAGCGTCAGGGTCCGCCCCTCGCTTCAAGAGAAGGGCGACCACGGCGGGCGCGTCATTGAGTTGTGCAGCCCGGTGCAGCGGCGTGCAGCCGGTGATGTCTCTTGCGGCGATATCCGCACCCCGGTCGAGGAGCAGAGCAAAGACGGACGGCTCTGCGTTTCTCCTTGCCGCCTGGTGCAGCGGCGTGCAGCCGGTGATGCCTCTTGCGGCGATATCCGCGCCATGGTCAAGGAGCGAAGCGGTGACGGCAGTCTCTGCGTTGAACATTGCCGCCCAGTGCAGCGGTGCCCAGCCGTTGTCGTCTCTCGCGGCGATGTCCGCGCCGCGTTCGAGGAGAAGAGCGACCACGTCAGGCTCTTTGTTGTGCGCCGCCGTCTTGTGTAACGGTGTCCCCCCGGTGTCGTCTCTTGCAGCGATGTCCGCGCCCCGGTTGAGCAAGAGAGAGACGACATACCGATCCGAATTAAATGCAGCAGCCTTGTGTATGGGCATCCAGCCGTTGTCCTCTCTCGCAGCGATATCCGCGCCCCGGTTGAGGAGGAGGACAGCGACGGCAGGCTCAGTGTTGTGCGCCGCCGCACAGTGCAGAGGCGTCCCCCCGGTGTAGTCTCTCGCGACGATGTCAGCACCACGGTCAATGAGCAAGGCGGCGACGGCAGGCTCAGTGTTGTGCGCCGCCGCACAGTGCAGAGGCGTCCCCCCGGTGTAGTCTCTCGCGGCGATGTCAGCACCACGGTCAATGAGCAAGGCGGCGACGGCAGGCTCATCGTTGTGCGCTGCCGCGAAGTGCAGCGGCGTCCAGCCGTCGTTATCTCTTGCGGCGATGTCCGCGCCCCGGTCTAGGAGCAAGGCAACGATGGCGGGCGCGGCATTGTGCGACGCCGCCTGATGCAGCGGCATCGCTCCGTCGTCGTCCCTTGCGGCGATGTCCGCGCCCCGGTCTAGGAGCAAGGCAACGACGGCGGGCTCCTCGTCGAATGCCGCCGCGAAATGCAGCAGCCCCCAGCCGTCGTTGTCTCTTGCGGCGATGTCCGCGCCCCGGTCTAGGAGCAAGGCGGCGATAGCGGGCGCGGCATTGAATGCCGTCGCATAGTGCAGTGGCGTCCAGCCGTCGTTATCTCTTGCGGCGATGTCCGCGCCCCGGTCTAGGAGCAAGGCAACGATGGCGGGCTCCTCGTTGAATGCCGCCGCACGATGCAGCGGCGTCCAGCCGTTGTCGTCTCGTGCGGCGATGTCCGCGCCCCGGTCTAGGAGCAAGGCGGCAACGGCGGGCGCGGCGTTGCATCCTGCCGCACGATGCAGCGGCATCTGGCCGGTGTCGTCCCTTGCGGCGATGTCCGCGCCCCGGTCAAGGAGCAAGGCAACGACGGCGGGCTCCTCGTTGAATGCCGCCGCGAAATGCAGCAGCACCCAGCCGTCGGCGTCTTTTGCTGCGATGTCCGCGCCACGGTCGAGGAGATCCGCGACCGTCGCGGCATCCGCATTCGCCGCCGCCTCGAGTAAGTCTGAGTTCAGTTCGCTGTTGTCCATCAGGTCGCCTTCGGTGGTTTCGGGGAAGTATAACACAGCGCAACTCAGGCGATGAGGTACAATCGCCGTCGCTGCGCTTGAGGCGCGCGCTTTTACGATGGGAGAGCCGCGTGTCGCGCAAAGCGCCCGACGAACTGAATCTGCGGATGAACGCCCGCGTGGACGATGTCCGCGGGATGGTCGTCCAGTTTCTCGACAGAGCGTATCGGGCGGGGCATTTCCGCGTGTTCATCATCCACGGCAAGGGGCAGGGCGGCGACGGAACGGGGCCTGTCCGCCGCGAAACGCTGCGCCTTCTGCGGGACGACGCGGGCGTTCGGCAGTACATCGACTCCTTCTGGGTCGCCCCTCCCGGCCGCGGCGGGGAAGGCGCGGCGCAGGTCAATCTGCGGCGCTAGATCCGCATCTGGCCTGCCTGCTGGATTCCCGCCTACGCGGGAATGACGGTAGAGGTAGGTTCCGCCTACGCGGGAATGACGGTAGAGGTAGGTTCCGCCTACGCGGGCAGGGCGCCACGCCCTCACCCCTCGCGCTCTCCCCTACACCTCCCGGTACTCGCCTTCGATGGCGTCGTCGCCGGTGGGGGAGGGGGCGTCGTTCGGGGGCGCGTCGGGGTCGATGTCCGGGGGGGCGTCGGCGTCGCCGGGGGCGGCGCCTTCTTGCTGTTTGGCGTAGACGGACTCGCCGATCTTCTGGACGGCGACGCCGAGCGCGGCGACGGCCGCGTTCAGCGCCGCGGCGTCCGCGTCCTCGCGGGCGAGCGCGCTCCGAACGTCGGCGACGCGGGCCTGCACGTCGCTTTTGACGGAGTCGTCCACCTGGTCGCCGAACTCGGCGAGCGTTTTCTCGGCCTGGTAGGCGCTGTTGTCGGCGATGTTGCGGGCTTCGGCGAGTTCGCGCTTGCGGGCGTCCTCTTCGGCGTGCGATTCGGCCTCCTTGACGAGCCGCTCCACCTCGTCTTTGGCGAGGCCGGACGACGCGGTGATCGTGATGCGCTGCTCCTTGCCGGTCGCCTTGTCCCGCGCGGAGACATTGAGGATGCCGTTCGCGTCGATGTCGAACGAGACCTCGATCTGGGGAACGCCGCGCGGGGCCGGGGCGATGCCGTCCAGGTTGAACCTTCCGATCGTCTTGTTCTCCGCGGCCATGCCGCGCTCGCCCTGCAGAACGTGGATCTCGACGCTCGGCTGGCCGTCGGACGCGGTGGTGAACGTTTCGGCCATTGAGGTGGGGATGGTGGAGTTGCGCTTGATGAGGGGGGTCGCTACGCCGCCGAGCGTTTCGATGCCGAGCGTGAGGGGGGTGACGTCGAGCAGGAGGATGTCCGTGACGTCGCCTTGCAGCACGCCGGCCTGGATGGCCGCGCCGACGGCGACGACCTCGTCCGGGTTGACGCCTTTGTGGGGCTCTTTGCCGAAGAGTTCCTTCGCCTTTTCGATGACGGCGGGCATTCGCGTCATACCGCCGACGAGCACGACTTCGGCGACGCCGCCCGCCGCGACGCCGGCGTCTTTCAGCGCCTGCCGGCAGGGGGCGTCCGTTCGGAGGACGAGGTCGGCGACGAGTTGCTCCAGTTTCGCGCGGCTGAGCGTCATCGCCAGGTGCTTGGGGCCGGAGGCGTCGGCGGTGACGAAGGGGAGGTTGATCTCCGTCTGCTGCGCGCTGGAGAGTTCGATCTTGGCGCGCTCGGCGGCTTCCTTGAGGCGCTGGAGCGCCATGCGGTCTTGCCGGAGGTCGATGCCTTGCTCGCGCTTGAATTCGTCGGCCATCCAGTCTATGACGCGCTGGTCGAAGTCGTCGCCGCCGAGGTGGGTGTCGCCGTTCGTGGACTTGACCTCGAACACGCCGTCGCCGATGTGGAGGATGGAGATGTCGAAGGTGCCGCCGCCGAGGTCGTAGACAGCGATGATCTCGTCCTGATGCTTGTCGAGGCCGTAGGCGAGGGCGGCGGCGGTGGGCTCGTTGATGATGCGGAGCACTTCGAGCCCGGCGATGGTTCCCGCGTCCTTCGTCGCCTGCCGCTGGCTGTCGTTGAAGTAGGCGGGGACGGTGATGACGGCTTGCGTGACGGGCTCGCCGAGTTTGGCCTCCGCGTCGGCCTTCAGTTTCTGGAGCGTCATCGCGGAGATTTCCGGGGGGGAGTAGTCGCGCTCGCCCATCGTGACCGCCGCGTCGCCGCCTTTGCCGGCTTTCGCCGCGTAGCCGAGCGTTTTGCGCTCCTCCTCGATCTCCGTGAACTTCCGCCCGATGAGGCGTTTCACGGAGTAGACGGTGTTGGTCGGGTTGGTGACGGCCTGGCGCTTGGCGACCATGCCGACATAGCGCTCGCCGCTCTTGGGGTTGACCGCGACGATGGACGGCGTGGTGCGCCCGCCCTCCGCGTTTTCGAGCACTTCGGGCTCGCCGGCCTCCATCACGGCCATCGCCGAATTCGTCGTTCCCAGGTCTATGCCGATCACTTTCGCCATCGCTCGTTGCGCTCCTTGCGTTTGATGCTGTTGCTGACGCCTTCCGACGCCCGCCCGCCGCGTTCGCGGACTATTCGGCGCCCTCGCCGGGCGGAGGGCCGCTCGACGCGACGACCTGCGCCGCGCGCAGCGTCCGGTCGGCGGCCCCGTAGCCCGGGCTGACGGTTTCGAGGACCGCGCCCGCCGGGTGCTCCGCGCTCGGACGGGAGGCGACCGCCTCTTGCCGCACCGGATCGAACGGGTCGCCCGGGGCGGGCTCGAACGGCGTCACGCCTTCCGACTCCAAGAGCGCCAGAGCGTTCTGGAGGATGAGGCGCGCGCCCCCGGCCCACTCCTCCGGCGCGTCCGGCGGGAGGGCGTCAACGGCGCGCCGCAGATCGTCCACGATGGGCAGCAGTTTGCCGATGACGGCGTAGGACGCGCTGCGGGCGAGCGTCCAGCGCTCCTCGTCGGTCCGCCGTTTGTAGTTTCTCAGGTCGGCTTGGGCGCGCTGGGCGAGCGCCTTCATTTCGTCGCGCTCGCGCTCCGCCTTCGCCGTCGGGTCTTCGGGCGCTTGCGCTTCGTCCGCGCCGTCCGATGCCTGCTCTTCTTCCGTTCGCTCCGTCGTCATTCGCTTCGCCTGCCGTTCGCTCCGCCGGGCCGGGGCGCGTCGCCGTCGGCGCCGAGGAACATATTGATGATGTCGCGCATCGCCTCCTCGTAGGGAAGCGGCGCCGTTCTCGCCGGACGGGCGGCGGGCGCCTGGGCCGCTTGGGCCGCCGCCGCGAGCCGGTCGAACACCGCGAGCGCCATCTCCACGCCCGCGAGGTTGAGGCGCAACTCGTCCACGAGATGCTTGATCATTCGCAATTTCGCAAGGTCGCGCTCCGAATAGAGGCGAAGCATGCCCACCGTCCGCGAGGGGCGCACGAGCCCGACGCGCTCGTACTTGCGGAGCGTTTGCGGGTGCATCCGCAAGATGCGCGCCGCGACGCTGATGATGTACACGCCCTCCTCTTGCGCTCCAGCCTCCTCGGCGGGGGGCGGAGGGGCGGACGCGGCTTGCCGCGCGCGCCGGGCGGGGGGCGCGGCGCGCTCCTCCTCCACGAAGATGCGAAACGCCGGAGCGATGCGCTCCGCGCTCGCCGATCTGCGTCTCTCCTGCATGCGCCGTCCTCCCGGCTTCCGAACGCGCAATCTGAATTCGCGGGACAATCCGTATGCTATACGTTGACATACGGCGTGTCAAGCATTATTATCCGGATATGCGGCGCGGGCGAGCCTTCGTTCGACCGGGAGATCCAAACCGCCCGCCGAAACGTAATTTGCCGCGAGAGCGTCGGACGAGGGAGGAGGTAGGCGATGACGGTCTATATGAAAGCGTGCCAGCGGTGCCGGGGCGACTTGCGCGCGTCCGGCGATATGTACGGCCCGTACCTGCAGTGCGTGCAGTGCGGCCGCATCGTCGACCTGCCGGACGACCGGCTGGCGAAAGCCGCCGCCGCGACGTCGCTCGTCAAGCGCCCGGCCGCGCGGGTCGCGCGGCCCGCCGCGTAAGCGTTCGCCGCCCGCGCGCGCCGCTTCGCGGCTGCCCTCTCCCGCCCAGCGGGAGAGGGCGGGATGGGCGTGTAGGAGAGGGCGAGACGGGGGGTAGGTTCCCGCTTTCGCGGGCAGGGCGGGCGCTGGAGGACTACATGGGGACGGGGCGCGTTGCGCCCCGTCTCTGCGCTATCGCGCCGACTGGATTCCCGCCTACGCGGGAATGACGGGAGGTTGCCGGCGGGTCGGCCATGGTCAACCGGCGAGCGCGGCCTCTTGGCGGCGCTGTATTTCGGCGGCGCCGCGCGCCGAGAGGTCGGCGAGGAGCAGGTCTTCCTCGCTCGCTTCGTAAGAACGGACGACGCCCGGGAATTGCGCGGGCTTGACGACGCCTGCGGTTTTGGCGGCGTAGTGCGCGGCGTCCGCGGAATCTTCCGCTCGGAAGGCGAGCGCGACGGCGTTCCGCTTGCCGCGATGCTGTCCGTCGGCAAGGTAATGCTCCACCGCGAACGACGCGAGCGTCCAGTCGAGCAGAAGAGCCTCGATGCGCTCCGCATCCGCAGGCCCCATTTCGCCGTCTCGCGCGGACTGTTTGACGAGCGACGCGGTTCGCGCGCCGCCGATGAACGCTTGCGCGGCGGCGGGGCCCAGGCGAGCCTCGGCTTCGCGCCGCGCAGAGGCGTTGGGCGCCCCGTCCATCATCTCTTTCCTCGCGCGCTCGCGCCGCTTCTCGCTCATTCCGCTCATTTCGACCGCGACCGCGCTCCGCATCGCGTTGATCAGGAGCGCGAAGTAGGGGCGAACCAACGCGATGCGCTCCTCGATCCGGTCGGCGGGCGCCGCGAGCACGGGGCGCAGACAGCGGCGGACTACCTCATCGGCCGCGTAAGCCGCGAACTCACGGGAAGCGTCGGGAAGACGCTTGGGCAACGCCGGTCGCGGTTGCCTGAGCCCCCACGCCGCGAAACCGCCCGCGACGGCGTCCCAAGCCCCGGCTAACGCGGGCGGCGAGGTTGCGCTTTCGGCGGTTTGGACCATCACGCTCGGGGGGAACGCGGCTGCGGCTCCCGAACGAATCCCATGGATGCTCCCGCCCTTCGCATCTGCTCGTCGTCGGAGAGTCCGCGTAGCCCGGTTATGGGCTGCCGTCTCTGCGTTTGCCGATCATCGTATTCCCACTCATCCCAGCCGTTGTACGCGCCATTCGTCAAATCCTTACAAGCCCCGGAAGGTGAGGAGAACTCCTGGCCATTCAACCAAACGCGCCCTTGTCTCTGCTCCAGCAGAATCGCCTCGTCATTCCGCCCGCGCTTACCCCAGTAGATTGTTATGCCTGCGGGCGTTGCGCCCGACGCGCGAACGACGGTCGGACCGGACGGCATAGGAACGCTTGGCAGAGCCGGCGTCGGCTGGGGTTGCGCGTTGGGCGCCCCCAAGATTTCGCACGCGACCTCTGTGACGATGGGCTTGTACCGATCAAGATCGTCCGCGCCGACCCTGTTCATAACCAGCCTGACCAGCCCGTCGGAAGGGCTCCGCAGTTCCCCGCGCAGGGCTTCCGCAGCCGATTGCCTGTCCTTGATCCTTTGCGCCAACCCCTTCACTTCGTTCGGGTCAAACCGGTCTTTGGCGAAAGCCGACACCTGCTCCGCCGCGCGGTTATCGAAGTTTAAGAGGTCGAGCGTCATGAAGGGCTGGGCGTCCATCTGCTTCAAGCCGCTTACGGATTCGCCGCAGTAGAAGCGAAATTCCAAGCCGTTCGTGTAGACGCCAAGCCAAACAGCGCGCTCACGCTCGAAATACGTGCCGAGCTGGCCCGGGTTGTCCAAGCGGAGCCCCAGCCTCTTGCCTTCGATCAGAATGAGAGGCACCCCGTCGCGTTTGATCGCGTAGTCGCACTTCACTTCGGTGGAGCCGACCGGGATACGGGGCTGCGTCTCGACCTCGTCGATGTCTCGAGTGTTGTAGCCGAGAGCGCCAATGAACGGGTCCACCAGCAACCTCTCCGTGTCGCGTTCGGAGAGAGACCTCTCCCGCAAGCTTTGCGCCGTTGCGCTGAGGCCGCGCAGTTCGTCAATCACGGGCATGCGATGCTCCTCCGATGGGTAATGCCGTGCCGTCCGCAATCGTAGCACAGGGGTGACGGGAACGGCAACGCCGAGTGGGCAACGGGGAGCCATTCCCCGCCGCCTAGCGGCTCGAATTCGGCTTAGGCGCCTTCGGCGGCAACGCCGGCGCCTCTACGATGACGTGGCTTTCGGTGGGGCGGAGTTTCATCGGAGGATGCCCCGCCTCTTCTAGCAGGCGCCGCGCCAGCGCTATGCCGACGCCGAAGCGCTGGACGAGGCCCAACGCCCGCATTGCTTCCGCGAGATTGGGGTTGCGGTAGTCGGTTACGCCCGGCGCTCCGAAGTTCTCTTTGTTGACGCTCCCGTAGAGGCCGCCCGGGCTGATCACCTCCACCCGGTCGGCGAACCACGTCACCCGCGTCGGGGCGTTCGTCGCCTCGTAGGCGCGGTGCATCACGGCGTTGCGCGTGATTTGTTGAAGCGCGGGGATGGAGTGAAGGCTCTCCCTGCGCTCCGTTCTCGCGGAGGTTATGTCAACGGCCACGCGGTTGTGGGCGTTGATCTTTTCGTCAAGGCGGCGGATCACGTCCGAGACCGACCCTCTGATGTCTTCGCTATCCACGATGGGATCCGCGAGGTCCGTTCCCTCGATCTTGAGGAACTGGGCGTAGGCGCCCGGGATGAAATCCTGCGGGCTCTTGCCCAGCGCGAGCAGGCCGAGCACGGTCGGCGTCGCGTCGTCGGGGGCGGCGATCATTTTCAGCGACGCCAAGCGTTGCTCCCGAGTGCGGTCGTTCGCCTCCAATACGTCGGGCGCGAACGCCTGCGGGAGGTAATCGTTCTCGAAGAACGTCAGGTTCAGGTCGCTCAGCCTCGCCGAGGGGACGGGCTCCAGATCGAAAGGCCGCCGGCCGTGCCGCCTGCGCTCGTTGAGGATGCGCTCGTCCTGCTCGGTCGCAACGCCGCGCCGCGAGCCCGTCCGAACGTGGATCCGTCCCCTGCAGCGAACCGGCGGCGAATCGGACGGCAGCACGGCCATCACGGCGACCTCCGCGCCCTCCAGCGAGCGTTTCTCCACGAACAAGGACGGCGGCGGCACGATGTTCCCGTCGGTCTTGACGTCGGCCAACCGCAGCAGCAACTCGTCCGTAACGGGCGCGCCCGTCGGCGATCCGTCGTCCCGCACGCCGACGAAAACCACCCCGGGCAAGCCGTCGCCCGGGAGGTCGTTGGCGAACGCGCACGCCGCTTCGCGCGCCTTGTTCGCCGCGTCGCCGCTCAGCGACTCCTTGAACTCGACGCGATGCGACTCGCCGCTATGCAGCAGGCGCAGCAGTTCCTCGTCGTTGGGGATGGCCATGGGGGCTCCGCGCTGCCTCTGCTAGGCGCGCCTATCCCTGTGGACGGCGGCGTTCCGCGGCCTCGCGCGCTGCGCGTTCCGCCCGCAGCGCGTCGGCGTACTCCCGCGCCGTCGCCTTCCATTCCTCGACGGCCTTGTTTCCCGCCTGAACCTTATCCTTGCTGTTGCCGGGCGCGGCGGCCTGCGCCTGCTCCTTCACCTGCCACAGCAATTCATTGGCGGCGGCCTTGTCAAACGTCCCGTCCGCCGCGAACAACTGCTCCGGATTGACCGGCATGGGATACGGCGCAAACCGCTCACGGAACTGCGCCCGCAGCACCGCCGTCGGGGCAGGTATTTCAATCGTCTCCCCGCTGAAGCGCGCAATCGCCAAATCTTGAGCGTAGGCGAGCGCCTCGTCTAGTTCCTCGCTCGCCGCGGTGTTGGTGTGCTCCCCCAGGCGGATGAGCGCGTTTCGGACAGCGGAGTGGCGCATCCCCACTTTCGCGCCAATGGCTCTGAAGGATAGCCCTTCGCGTCTGAGTGAGATTATTTGCTCGTCCAGAGGTGGGGGCAGCGGAGGAGCGCCGCCTTGCCCGAGAACCGACTCATTCGCAGGGATAGGAGCGCCCGACTCAAGGTTCGGCCTCCAAAGGAGCAGCAGTTTCAGCGCACTCTGATGAGGAGGGTCGTTGAGGATGGACAAGTCCAGGATGCGCCGCTCGTCAAGCGAGGTTGGACTGAACACCTCGTACAGTTCCCAGCGGTCGCCGTTGGTGAGGCCGGCGTATTTGACGCCCGCCATATTGGAATAGCGGGTCATCTGCTCGCGGTGCGACTCCAAAGGCTCGCCGAGTTTCTTGGCTTCGATGAAGGCTGCGGGAGTTGGCCCCGCGTTCCGCAGGCCGTAGTCGGCTTTGCCGCCGGTGACGGGGTATTCCGGCTTAACGTAGCCGGGGTCGGACGTGTCCCAGCCCAAGACGGTGAGCAACGGGTCTATGAGCGCCATGCGCGTGCGCGTCTCATTCTCTTCGAGTTCGCCGCGATGGGCGCGGATTCGCTCTTTGAGCGTGTTGATGATATTGACGAGGCTGTCCAGCATTCTGACGTCTCCAACGGCAATGCCTTGCGCCCGCAATCGTAGCACAGGGGCGGCGCGGGCGGCAACGCGAGGGGCGGACGGGAATACCCGCCCCTCCGCGCGGAAGGCGTAGCCTGCGCGGTTCGCTGCCGCGGCTCCGCGCTAATCAACTCTGCCGGCGACGAACCAGGCGGTGAATAGGAGAGCGACGTAGAGATGCCCTAGCGCCACGTATAGCCCTAGGGCTCCCGCTAGCGCCGTCGCGACATATCCTGCGATGATCAGACCCTTCTTCCATGCCATCGCTTGCCCTCGCCCGGCGCGAAGAGGGAAATGGCGGGCGCGTTCAAACGCCTTGCGCCCGCAATCGTAGCATAGGGGCGGCGGCGCGTTCGCGCCCGCTATTCGATGCGCCGCCCGCTGACGGACTCCACAAAATCGAACACACGGTCGAGGTAGGTGTTCATTCCGTACACGACGTTGACGCCGGTGTCCGGGGCTCCGCAAATGCCGCATATGCCCCCCCCCCCCCCCCCCGTGGATCCGCCCTCTCCCGCTTGGAGTTTCCGGTGGTGGTAGACGGCGGGGAGGTCGGCGTGGTCGGGCAACTCGTCCCAGCGGATGTACAGCGTCAGCAGTTTCGTCAACGCCGCTCGGTCGAGGCAGGGATGCTCTTCGTCGTAGTTCTCAAGGTCGGACGGGGGCAACAGGCCGGGAACGCCAAACCCGGCGTCCACCGCGCCGAACGCCCCCGGAGCGTTCACGACGCCGATGTGCTCCCGCGCATGCCAATCCTGTTCCGCGCTCGATTCGCCGGGGCGAATGACCCACAGCACGGCTTTGCCGCTCGGATCGAACCGCTCGAACCTGACGCTCCCTTGCTCGACGAACGTCATTGACCGGTTCATTTAGGGCTCCTCTCGCAAGAATCCCGCGGCGCGCTGCGGCTCGGCGTCTTCCGTCAGCAGATTGTGGTCCAGCGGGGGCGTCCCGGGCACGCAACTGTAGGGGCCGGGCTCGACGCGGGTTCCGTCCGCCTTCGTGATGATCCAGTAGTGGCTGCCGGGCGCGACGTCTTGGCAGCGTTCGATCTTGGCTTCGCGGCAGCAGATCCCGTCGAGAACGCGCGGCTCGGCGGCGACCGCTTTGCCCAGCGTCTCGTCGGCGGCGATGCGGTTAACGGCGGCCATGCCCATCGCCAGGTGATGGTCCAGGTCGTCGTCCCACGGCTTCTCGTAGACGCTCTCGGCGTCGCTGATCCGGTAGCAGAGGCTCATCTCGACGACGTGGCCGTCGATCAGGGTTTTCCGCAGGCGCACGCGGACGCCGCGGATCTTGGCCTCGTTGGTCGTCACCTGCCGGTCGCGCACCGCGCCTCCTACCCGGCGCCCTATTCCGCGTTCGCTATCGCCGGATAGGGCGGGCCGAAGTCGCCGATGGGCGTTCGCTCCGCCGCCCACGCGCCGACGTCGTCGGCGAGGCGCTCCGCGTCCAGTCCCGCGTAGGCGGGGGCGAACGCGCGGAGGAAGCGAACCGCGTCGGCGAGTTGGCCGTTCATTCCTCTGGCGTTGCGCCGCCGGGCGTGCGCGAACCCTGCGCCAAGTTTGGCGAGCGCGTGGAGGAAGAGGCGCTCCGGGTAGGCCGCGCCGACCCAGCAGGCTTCCCACGTCTCGTGGCTCGCGCGGAAGTCGCCCTCGTTGAATTGCGCGGCGCCGCGAGCGACGGCCTCCCGTTGCGCGGGCGCAAGCGCGCCGACGTCGCCCGTCTCGCGCGCATAGGCGAGCCATAGCCCGTCAAGGGCGCGCCGGCCTCCGGGCGCGAACGCCTGAGGCGGCCGCCGGGGCGGAGCCTGCGTCATCAGACCCCTGCGCCGGAGGCGTAGGGATTGTCGTATTCGTAGGGATTGTCGACGTCGAGCGACTGATACTTGGAGGGGCATTTGACCCAGTAGCGGTCGGCCTCGAACACGCCTCCCGGCTCGTACACGCCCTCCAGCACGATTTCCGAATGGGGGTTGAAGAAGAGGTCGGGCAATACGCCGTCGTAACTGGCCGCGATCTCCGCCCCGTTCTCGTGGAGCGCGAACGTCGCTAGGGTGTTCGCCGTGCTCGCGCGGGCGAAACTGCCTTCGACGAGCGCGCCCTTGACGCGGACGGACGCTCCGGCGAGGCCGTCGTCCTGCGCCAACTCGTCGACGGTGACGTAGAAGGACGTCGCGGACTGAAACGCGGTGAACCCGAAGTAGCCGAACGCCGCAAGCAAGACGACGCCCAGAATCACGAGCCTGCGCCGCCGCGTGAAAACGGCCGCGAGGCCGCTCGCGGGAGGCTCGGGCGATGGCTGTTCCGAAGGCGTGTACCGCATAACGAGAGCCCATTATAGCAGACGCGCGGGCTAATAGCGAATCGAAAACGCCCCGCCGTGTACAATTGCTCCCAAGACCCGGCGCGGCCCTGCGCGCGGAAGCGGAGCGTCCGAATGGAGTTCATCGAGTATATGCAGGCGAGCGGCCACGAGGAGTTGGCCGTTTGGACTGACCCGGCGGCCGGCCTCAAGGCGTTCATCGCCATCCACGACCGGACGCTCGGCCCCGCGCTCGGCGGAACGCGCATCTGGCCCCACGCAACCGACGAGGACGCGCTGATGGACGTGCTCCGCCTCTCCCGCGCGATGACGTACAAGTCGGCGGCGGCGGGGCTGCCGCTCGGCGGCGGCAAAGGGCTCATCGTCGCCGACTCGCGCGTCCGGAAAACCGAGGCGATGCTCCGCTCCTACGGGCGATTCGTGGAGTCGCTCGGTGGGCGCTACATCACGACGGAGGACGTCGGCGCGAACGCGCAGGATATGGAGTGGATCGCCAAGGAGACGGCGCACGTCGTCGGGCGCGTCGAGGAGCAAGGCGGCAGCGGCAATCCGGCGGTGATGACGGGGTTCGGCGTGTTCCAGGCGATGCGCGCCTGCGCGGAGGCCGCTTGGGGCAGCGACTCGCTGGAGGGCAAGCGCGTCGCTATGCAGGGGTTCGGCAACGCCGCGTCGTCGCTTGCGGCGCATCTCGCGGACGCGGGCGCGGAACTCATCGTGGCGGACATTCACGCCGACGCCGCCGAGCGCGCCGCGCAACTCCCCCGCGCATCCATCGTCCCGCCCGACGCGATCTACGACGCGCCCTGCGATGTGTTCGCGCCGTGCGCGCTCGGCGGAACGTTGAACGAGCGGACGATCCCCCGACTGACGTGCTCCGTGGTCTGCGGCGCGGCGAACAACCAACTCGCCTCGCCCGGCGACGCGCGGCGGCTCCGGGAGCGCGGGATTATCTACGCGCCGGACTTCATCGCCAACGCGGGCGGCGTCATCAACGTCTCCTACGAATTGACGCCGCCCTACAGCCGCGAGGCCGCCCGCGCCAAGACGGCGGAGATCTACGAGACGATGCGGCGCATCCTCGCGCTCGCCGATTCGGAGGGCGTCGCGACGGCGGAAGCCGCGAATCGCATCGCCGAGGAGCGCGTCGCCGCCGCCCGCGCCGCGCAAGGGTAGGGCGGGGCGCTGTAAGGATTGGTGGGGACGGGGCGCGTTGCGCCCCGTCTTGGCGCTTTCGCGCCGACTGGATTCCCGCCTACGCGGGCAGGGCGGGTTTTGCCCGGTAGATTCCCGCCTACGCGGGCAGGGCGGGGGCGCTGCCAGTAGGTTCCCGCTTTCGCGGGAATGACGGGGCGCTTTACGTTAGGAGAGGGCGGCGCTTGCGCCGCCTGGATTCCCGCTTTCGCGGGCAGGGCGGCAAGTGATGCGAGGGGCGCCAACGGAGCTGCGATGACTCTGCGGCGATACGAAGAGAAACGCGATTTCGACGGGACGCGCGAGCCCGCGCCCGGCGCTCCCGCCATCCGGCCCGGCGCGCCGACGTTCGTCGTTCAGAAGCACGCGGCCTCCCGATTGCACTACGACTTCCGCCTCGAGTTCGGCGGCGCGCTCAAGTCGTGGGCCGTGCCGAAGGGTCCGTCGCTCAACGCGGCGGAGAAGCGCCTCGCAGTGCTCGTGGAGGACCACCCGCTGGACTACGCATCCTACGAAGGCGTGATCGGGCACGGGAACTACGGCGCAGGGCAGGTCATCGTTTGGGATGCGGGCGTCTACACTCCCGACGAGGGCGGCCTCAGTTGGAACGATAGGCGAGAGGCGGAGCGGCGCATGGAGGCCGGCTTCGCGGCGGGAAAACTCTCGTTCACGCTGCGCGGACGCAAATTGCGCGGCTCGTGGACGCTCGTCCGGACGACCCGCTCCCCCAACGAGTGGCTGCTCATCAAGCACAAAGACGCCCACGCCGACGCGCAACGCGACGTTTTGGACGACGGCGAGTCGGTTCTCTCCGGCCTGACGGTCGAGCAGTTGCAGGCGGGCAGGCTGCCCGACCCGTCGCCGGTCGGCGGCGCGCCCGCCGGCAAGGCGGCGCGGATGCCGCGAACGATCAAGCCGATGCTGGCGCAAGCGGTGGACGGCCCGTTCTCCGCGCAGGGCTGGCTGTTCGAGCCGAAACTCGACGGCTTCCGCATCGCCGCGTATCTGCAAGACGGCGCCGTCCGCCTGCTGAGCCGGACGGGCAAGGATATGACGCGCAACTTCCCGGAGATCGCCGGCGACCTGGCGGTTTTGCCTCACAAGGAGATGATCCTCGATGGCGAGGTCGCCGCGCTCGACGCGAACGGCGTGCCGAATTTCCTGCTCTTGCAAAACAACGCCGCCGCTCCCCGCGCGGAGGGGGCCGCCGTCCATCGGAACGCCCCGCCGGTCGCGTTCTATCCGTTCGACGTCCTCTATCTCGACGGACGCGACCTGCGGCAGACGCCGCTGCGCGAGCGCCGCCGCGCGCTCAGCGCCGCCGTCGCGCCGAGCGAGCGCGTCCGGTTCGTGGAGGGCGTTGAGGCGGAGGGGGAGGCGTTCTTCCGCGCCGCCGAGCAACTGGGCTTGGAAGGCGTGATGGCCAAGCGTTTGGACTCGCGCTACGAGGCGGGGCAACGCTCCCGCGACTGGCTGAAGATCAAACGGACGCTCTCGCAAGAGTTCGTCGTCGCGGGCTACACGCAGGGCGAGGGGGAGCGCGCGTCGAGTTTCGGCGCGCTCGCGCTCGCCTACTACGCCGACGGCGCGCTGACCTACGCCGGGCGCGCGGGGAGCGGCTTCACGCAGCAGGCGCTCCAAAGCGTTTTGGACGCGCTCGCGCCGCTGCGGACGGACGAATGCCCGTTCCCCTCCGCGCCCGACGATCTGAAGGGCTTAAGCGTCACTTGGGTCAAGCCGGAAATCGTCGCGCAGGCGAAGTTCTCGATGTGGACGGAGGACGGCGTTCTGCGCTCGCCCGTCTTTCTCGGATTGCGGGACGACGTCCCTGCGAGGGCGGTCGCCCGGGAGACGCCGGAGCCCGCCGCGGCGGTCGCTCCGCCAACCGCGGGCGGCGGAGTCCGCGACGCGGCGATGGACGCGGTCGAGCAGATCCGGCGACTCCGGGGCGACGGCCATTTGGATGTCGCGGGGCATCGCATCCGCGTGACCAACATGGACAAGGCGCTTTGGCCGGCGGCGGACGGGCGGGCGGCGGCGACCAAGCGCGATATGCTCGCCTACTACGCGCAGGTCGCGCCCAGTTTGCTGCCGCACCTCCGCGACAGGCCGATCACCATGACGCGCTACCCGAACGGCATAACGGGCGGGAGTTTCTATCAGAAGCATTGGGAGCATGACCTCCCATCGTTCGTTGAGACGACGCGGGTGTTCTCGTCCAGCAACGAGGCGGACGTGGAGTACCTGATGGTCAACAACCTCCCGACGCTCCTCTGGCTCGCGCAACTGGCCGACATCGAGTTGCACCCGTGGTTCTCGCGGACGACCGCCGAGCCGGACGGAACGCGCCTGACGGAGCGGTTCACCGGCTCCAAGGAGGAACTGCGGGCGAGCGTCTTGAACTACCCGGACTTCATCGTGTTCGACCTTGACCCGTACATCTACTCCGGAGAGGAGCGCGCAGGCGAGGAGCCGGAACTGAACCGGCGGGCGTTCGCCAAGGCCGGCGAGGCGGCGCTGGCGCTCAAGGAGTTGCTCGACCAGTTGTCGCTCTCGTCGTTCCTCAAGACGTCGGGCAAGACGGGGCTGCACGTCTACGTCCCGATCTTGCGGGAGTACGACTACTCGGTGACGCGGAAGGCGTGCGAACTGATCGGGCATTTCCTGCTGCGGCGCCGCCCGCGCGATCTGACGATGGAGTGGAGCGTGGGCAAGCGCGCCGGCAAGATATTCCTCGATCACAATATGAACGTGATGGGGAAGAACATCGCGTCGGCGTACTCGCTGCGCCCGCTTCCGGGCGCGCCGGCCTCGATGCCTTTGCGCTGGGACGAACTGGGCAAGGTCTATCCGAGCGACTTCACCATTTGGAGCGCGCCCGAGCGCCTAGCGGACGCGGGCGACCTGTGGGCGGACATCCTCGCCGCGAAGCACGACCTGCGCCGCCTGCTGGCGGCGGCGGAGGGGTAAGGGGAGGGGGATGCAGTTGCGATGCTGACTGAGACCTCGCATAGGGCGACGGAAGGGCGAGCGCCAACTGCAGCCTGCGCGGGTTCCTGGATTCCCGCCTACGCGGGAATGACGTGGACCCTGGTAATGAAGGGGACGGGGCGCGACGCGCCCCATCTTGGCGCTGTCGCGCCGACTGGATTCCCGCGTAGGCGGGCAGGGCGGAGGCGCGGGACGGAGCTGATTCCCTCTCCATACCAGGAGACCTTTGCATAACTGAGCGTTTCGCGCGACTGGGCAGTTCCGCGCCGCTCCAACGGCCAATTCGCCCCATTTATCCCCCCAACGGCCGCCCTCATCCCTCCCGATCGCCCCGTTTTCGGGGCTCCGCAGAGACTCCTAAACGTTCTTCTCCAACCCCACGCACTGCGTCTGCCAGTACCCGTAACTCCTCTTCAACGTCCCAAACACGCCCCTCGACAGGCGCCCGAACCTTCGACACAAGCGCGTTACGCAGCTTGTAGCCGAAGCGCGACTTCTTCCCCTTGCGCGTCCACGCGGCGTCAGGGTCCGTCTTGCTTCGCCCCCCCGGCCTCCGAGTGCGGGCGACGCGCTTGCGCTTTGATCACCGACGCGTCGATCAGCGTCCCCTTCTTCACCAGCAACCCCTTCTTCTCCAACTGCCGGCCCACCTCCGTGAACAGCCGGCGCGCAAGCCCCCGCTCCGCGACCTCCTTCCGAAAGCGGCTGATCGTCGAGTGGTCGGGAACCGCGTCCGTGAGCGACAGCCCCGCGAACCGGCGGAACGACAGCCGGTCGCTCACCGCCTCCTCTATCGCGACATCCGAGGCGTCGTACCACTGCTGGAGGATGATGATTTTCACCATCGTGGGCGGGGGGTAAGCGGGGCGGCCTTCGGTGGATGCGTAGAGGCCGCTGACCTGCTTGGCGACTTTGGGCCAATCGATCATCTGGTCGATGCGCTCGAGTTGGTCGTTGCGTCCGATGTGGTCGGGGACGAGGACGTCGATGAAGGAGGGTTCGCTGGTCTTGTGATGCATGGCAATCTCCTTTGGCGTTGGGGCGGGTTGGGGCAATTGCGCGGGATGTCGGGGAGTTATGCAAAGGTCTCCAGAGGGAGAGGGTATTTGTCGGTCGGCGGGGCGTCGCTGTCGGTCGGCGGGGCATCGCTGTTGGACGGCGCAAACGCTAATCCCGCCCTCTCCATGCTAGGGAGAGGGCGCCGCTTCGCGGCGGGTGAGGGTTGCCGGCGGCGCGGGTCGCCGCCGCCGGGCGAGGGGTCAGCTCCGTCCGTCGGATGCGGGTCGGTGGCGCCCTCACCCTGGCCCTCTCCCGGCGGGAGAGGGTAGTTTTCGCCGTCGCCGGGCGGATCCGGGGCATCGTCGGTTGGGGGGCGGGGAGGGAGGGGGACGCCGGCGGGGTCGCGGGGGCGGAGGAAGGGCTCGTTGCCCGTCCAGATTTGGAGGGACGGGGGCGCATGAAGGCTAGCGCTAGGGCGTCGGCGCGGTCGGGAGAGGGGACGCCGCGCTTGCGGGTTTCGGAGGGCGCGGCGCGCCTAGTGGGTTCCTGCTTTCGAGGGAATGGCGGGGGAGGGCACCGGGCGCGCAGTAGGTTCCCGCTTTCGAGGGGATGACGTGGCCGTGGTGGATGGCTAGGGGACGGGGCGCCGTTGCGCCCCGTTGCGGCGCTGTCGCGCCGACTGGATTCCCGCCTACGCGGGAATGACGGATCTGCCCAGTAGGTTCCCGCTTTCGCGGAGGCATGGCGGGGCGGCGTATGGAGAGGGCGCCACGAAGCGGCGCCCACGCTTGCGCCGAGGCGCTACAATCGGCGGCGTCCGGATCGTGGAAGCGCAGCGCCCAGGGAGGTGACGAGATGCTGAGCGTTCAGGAAAACGACCGCTTGTCGAGAGTCGGGCAGGGCACGCCGATGGGCGAACTCATGCGCCGCTACTGGCACCCCATCGCCGCCGCCGCCGAACTCGACGACCGCCCCACCAAAGCCGTCCGGCTCCTCGGCGAAGACCTCGTCCTCTACAAGGACAAGTCCGGGACGATGGGGCTGATCGACCGCTTCTGCCCGCACCGCCGCGTCGATCTCTCCTACGGCATCCCCGAGGAGAACGGCCTGCGCTGCATGTACCACGGCTGGATGATGGACGAGACGGGCCAGTGCATCGAGCAGCCGTTCGAGGAGACGGTGCATCCCGACGGGCGCTTCAAGGAGAAGGTGAAGATCGCGGGCTACCCCGTCCAAACGCTCGCGGGGATGGTGTTCGCCTATCTCGGCCCCGCGCCCGCGCCGCTCCTGCCCAACTGGGAGCCGTTCACGTGGTCGGACGGCTGGAGCGAAGTCGCGCTCGCGCCGCTGCCCTGCAACTGGCTGCAGTGCATGGAGAACTCGCTCGACCCCGTGCACTTGGAGTGGCTGCACGGCTACTGGGGCGTCCGGCAGCAGCACGACAAGGCCGTCCGGCTCGGCCTCGCCAAGCCCGACGAGGTCGGCATTCTGCCGAAGCGCCACCAGAAGATCGGGTTCGACGTGTTCGACTACGGCATCGTCAAGCGGCGCGTGACGGAGGGCATCGACGAGACGCACGGCGACTGGACCATCGGCCACCCCGTGATGTTCCCGCAAATCCTCTTCGTCGGGAGTTCCGTCCGCTGCTCGATGCAGTTCCGCACGCCGGTCGACGACGAAAACACGCTGCATGTGACGTGGTTTTTCTACCGCGCCGCGCCCGGGCAGGCCGTCCGCCCGCAAGAGACGATTCCCTACTTCGACGTTCCGCTCTACGGCGACGACGGGCGGCTCATCGAAGACCTCGTGAACCATCAGGATTTCGTCGCGTGGATCACGCAGGGCGGGATCGCGCCGCGCCACCGCGAGCATCTCGGCGAGTCCGACCGCGGCGTCATTCTCTACCGCAAACTGCTCGCCGATCAGATGGCGGTCGTCGCCGACGGGGGCGAGCCGATGGGCGTCGTGCGGGACGAGGGCGAGAACGAGTGCATTCGCCTGCCGCTGGAGCATTGGCCTTCGATGAACAACCCCGCGCGCCTCGCGCGCTTCACGCCGGCGCAAGCGGGGCAGAGCCCCGACCACTTGCGGGAGATCGAGACCTTCCTCCGTCCGTGGGCCGAGGCGCCGCCGTGGGAGCCCGCCGCCGCGCGGTAGAGGGGGGGCGGGTAAAGAAGGGGGCGCTGATCGACGCGTCGGCGCTTGAGGCGCAGGCGCGGCGCCCCCAATCGAAGGCCGTGGGCAGAGCAAGACGGACCCTGACGCGGCGTGGACGCGGAAGGGGAAGATGGCGCGTTTCGGCTACAAACTGCGCGGCCGCCGCAGCCGATTGACAAGCGCGGCGTTGCGTTCGTAGCATAGTCTCCGCCGCTCCCGTGAAGGATGACGCTTTGCCCGACGCGCCCCCCGTAACCGGCGACGAGATCCGCGCCGCCTATCTGCGCTTCTTTGAGGAGCGCGGCCACCTCGTGACGCCCAGCGCGTCGCTCGTTCCCGCAGGCGACCCGACGCTCCTGCTCACGTCCGCCGGCATGGCCCCGTTCAAGCCCTACTACGCGGGCGACGAGAAGCCGCCCCGTCCGCGCCTCGCCTCCGCGCAAAAGTGCTTCCGCGCCACCGACATCGACATCGTGGGCGATTTCACCCACCACACCATGTTCGAGATGCTGGGCAACTTCAGCATCGGCGACTACTTCAAGCGCGAGGCGGTCGCGTGGGCATGGGAGTTCGCAACGCAAGTCCTGCGCCTCGCCCCCGAACGGATATGGGTCACCGTCCATCACACCGACGACGAGGCGCGGGCGATCTGGCGCGACGAGATCGGCGTGCCGAACGAGCGCATCGTGACGCTCGGCGACGAGGACAACTTCTGGGGGCCCGCCGGCGACGAAGGCGCGTGCGGCCCCTGCAGCGAACTCCACTACGACCTCGGCGAGGCCCATGGGCCGGGAACGAAGCCCGGCGACGACACGAGCCGCTACGTCGAGATATGGAACCTCGTCTTCCCGCAATTCCATCAGGCGCCCGACGGATCGCGGACGAATCTGCCCGCGCCCGGCATAGACACAGGCATGGGGCTCGAGCGCGTCGCCGCAATTATGCAGGGCGTCCCCTCCGCCTACGAAACCGACCTCCTCGCGCCCATCCGCGAGCGCGTCGAGCGCCTCGCGGGCAAGACCTACGGCGCCGACGCGAACGACGACTTCGCCATCCGCGTGGTCGCGGAGCACGCCCGCGCCGCCGCCTTCCTCATCGCCGACGGCGTCGTCCCCGCGAATGAAGGTCGCGGCTACGTGCTGCGCCGCGTCATCCGCCGGGGCGTCCGCTTCGCCCGCAAGATCGGCCTGCAGCCCGGCTTCCTGCCGGAGACGGGGCGGGCGGTCATCGAGCGATTCGGCGAAACCTACCGCGAACTGCGCGAGCACGAGCGATTCGTCCTCAAGACGATGGAGTCGGAGGAGGAGCGCTTCTACGAGGCCATCGCGCTCGGCATGCCCGAACTCGAGGAACTCGCAGCCGCAGGGGGAATGATCAGCGGCGCGGACGCCTTCCGCCTGTACGACACCTACGGCTTCCCGCTGGAGATGACGCAGGAGGCCGCCCGCGAGCATGGGTTGGAGGTGGACGTCGCGGGATTCGAGCGCGAGATGGACGCGCAGCGCGAGCGCGGGCGCGCATCGGCGCGATTCGGCGGCGGACGCGGCGCGCTCCGCGCCTACGAAGCGCTCGCCGTCGGCGAATCGCCGTTCACCGGCTACGACCGCATAGAGGCGGAGACGGTCGTCGTCGGCATCCTGAAAGACGGCGCGCCGGTCGAGCGGGCGGCCGCGGGCGATCTCGTCGAGATCGTCTTGCGCGAAACGCCGTTCTACCCGGAGGGCGGCGGACAGGTCGGCGACGCGGGCGCTGTCACGGGGCCCGGCGGAGCCGCGCAAGTGAGCGATACGCAAAAGCCGACCGGCGACGTCATCGCCCACGCTTGCGAAATCACGCAGGGGGCGCTTGCGCTTGGCGACGCCGTCCGCGCATCGGTGGACGCGGAGCGCAGGCTGGACGTTGCGCGGAACCACACCGCGACGCATCTCCTGCACGCGGCGCTGCGCGAGGCGCTCGGCTCGCACGTCCGGCAGGCGGGCTCGCTCGTCGCGCCCGACCGCCTGCGGTTCGACTTCACGCACGTCTCCGGCGTGGGGCGCGAGGAGTTGAGCGAGATCGAGCGCCGCGTCAACGAGGCCGTCCGCGCCGACCACGCGCTCGTCAAGAGCGAGGCGTCGTACCGCGACGTCACGGCGGCGGGCGCGCTCGCGTTCTTCGGCGACCGCTACGGCGAGCGCGTCCGCGCGGTGCGAATCGGCGACGAGGACGCCCCGGTGAGTTTCGAGGTGTGCGGCGGCACGCACTTGGAGCGCGCCGGGCAGATCGGCGTCTTCCGCGTAATTGGCGAGTCCAGCGTCGGCGCGGGCGTCCGCCGCATCGAGGCCGTGACCGGGCGCGGCGCGGACGAGTGGATCAACGGACGGCTGAGCCGGTTGGAGGAGGCCGCCGCGCTGCTCCGCGCCGCCCCCGCCGAACTGCCGCAGCGCATCGAGGCGCTCCTCGCGCAGGTCGAAGAGGCGCGCCGCGCGTCGCGGACCGACCAGCGCGAGTCGGCGCGGCAAGAGGCGGAGGCGCTCCTCGCGCAGGCGAGGGACGTCGGCGGCGCGATGGTGGTCGCGGCGCGCAGCGGCGCGGCGGACGCGGCGGCGCTCCGCGAAATGGGCGACCGCCTGCGCGACAAGGTCGGCTCCGGCGTCGTCGTGCTCGGCGCCCTGTTCAACGACCGCCCGGTGCTGCTTGCGATGGTCACGGACGACCTCGTGGAGCGCGGGCTCAGCGCGGGCGTCATCGTGGACGCGGCGGCGCGGGAGATGGGCGGACGCGGCGGCGGCCAAGCCCGTCTCGCGCAAGCGGGCGGCAAAGACGCCTCGCGGCTAGACGCCGCGCTAGCGGCGGTCGCAGGCGTCGTCGCCCAGCAAACGCAAGCGGCGACCTAGCGTCCGCGCCAGGTCGGGCGCGAGGGCGCGGGGAACGCGAACAGAGGGCTAGCGTCCGCGCCATGTCTGGGCGCGAGGTGCGGCGAATGTGAACGGCAGGCTAGCGTCCGCGCAGGTCAAGCGCGAGGCGCGGCGAACGAAGGCGGCGGACTAGCGCCCGCGCCGGGCCAGGCGCGAGGGCGGGTGAACGCGAACGGCGGGCTAGCGTCCGCGCAGGTCAAGCGCGAGGCGCGGCGAACGAGGCGGCAGGCTAGCGTCCGCGCAGGTCAGGCGCGAGGCTCGGCGAACGCAAACGGCAGGACGGCGAATGCGCGTCATTGGATTGGACGTCGGCGCGAGGCGAATCGGCGTAGCCTCCGGCGACACGGAGACGGGGATCGCCGCTCCCGCGGGCGTAATCATCCGCGACGACGATGCGTCGGCGGTCGCGGATGCGCTGCGCGAGGCGGAGGCGCGAGAGGCGGACGTGATCGTCGTGGGCATGCCCTACACGATGGCGGGGCGCGTCGGCCCGCAGGCGGAAGCGGCGATGGCGTTCGTGCGAAAACTCAAGGAAGCGGGCGCGACGGTCGAGACGATGGACGAGCGCCTCTCCTCGGCGCAGGCGGAGCGCAACCTCCGCGCGTCCGCCCCCCATGGCAAAGGCCGCCCCATGAGCCGCCGAGTGAGAGAAGCGGGCGTAGTGGACGCGGCGGCGGCGGCGATCATCCTGCAAGCGTGGCTGGACGGCAAGCGAGCGCGAGGGGAGTGAGCCGCCCCGCCCGCGTAGGCGGAAACCCATGCGCGTAGGCGGGAACCTACCCCATGACCGCCCTGCCCGCGTAGGCGGGAATCTGGTCGGCACGCAAGCGCCCCTTATACCGTCATTCCCGCGTAGGCGGGAATCCAGTCGGCGCGATAGCGCCAAGACGGGGCGCAACGCGCCCCGTCCCACGTCGCACCCCGGAGCCTCGTCATTCCCGCGAAAGCGGGAACCTACCCCATGACCGTCATTCCCGCGTAGGCGGGAATCCAGTCGGCGCGAAGCGCCACGACAGGGCGCGGAGCGCCCCGTCCCCATGTCGCCCCCGACGCTCTCGCCATTCCTTCGAAAGCGGGAACTATCCCATGACCGTCATTCCCGCGTAGGCGGGAATCCAGTCGGCGCGAAGCGCCACGACAGGGCGCGGAGCGCCCCGTCCCCATGTCGCCCCCGACGCTCTCGCCATTCCTTCGAAAGCGGGAACTATCCCATGACCGTCATTCCCGCGTAGGCGGGAATCCAGTCGGCGCGGTAGCGCCATGACGGGGCGCCACGCGCCCGTCCCGACCCCCGGCGCATCGCCCTGCCCTCCCGTCATTCCCGCGTAGGCGGGAATGTGGATTCACACTGGAAGCGCAACAGTTCCGGACGACCCCAGAATACCTCAGACGGCGTCTGGTAGCCCAGCGCCGAGCGCGGCGTGTTGTTGTAGCGCGACGCGCACAACGTCAACTCCTCGTCCGGCACGCCGTCCAAGTTCGTCCTCCGCGGCAACTCCCGCCGCAGACGCCCAATCGCGTTCTCCACTCCCCCCTTCTGCCACGACGACCGAACGTCGCAGAAGAACGTCTCAACTCCCAACTCATGCAACTCGTGATGCCGGGCGAACTCCGTCCCGTTGTCGAACGTCACGCTCCGCCGCATCTCCATCGGCAGCGTCCCCATCACGGCCAGCATCGCGCGCGCAACCGCCTCGGCGCCCTTGTTCTCCGGCCGCTGCAGGAGCGTGTGCCGCGACGCCCGTTCGTGCAGGACCAACAGCGCCTGCTTCTTCACCCCGAACAGCATCGTGTCCGCCTCCCAGTGGCCGAACTCAACGCGGTCCGCCGCCCTCGCAGGCCGCTCCGACAGAGGCCGCCTCGCCTTGATGAACAGGGCGGAACTGCGGCCCTTGCGCGAGCGGCGCCCCCGCGTCGCCTTCCGCTTCGGCAGGAAGTTCCGCCAGTCGTAGTCCTTCGTCCTCTTCACCTGCGCCGCGATGAACCGGTAGATGCTCTCGTGGGAGATCACCGGCCTCCCCATCTCCAACGCGAGGCGGCCGGACACTTGCGGCGGCGACGCGCCCCACGCCATGCGGCGCAGGACGGCCTCGCGCAGGAGATCGTCGCGGTCGAGGCGGGGGCCCTTCCACCGCCGCGCCCGCGCCTTCTCGTCCGCCTTGGCAGCCTTGTACTCGCCCGCGCTCATCGCGTTGCGGTTGATCTCGCGAGAGATCGTCGATGGCGAGCGATCCAGATTTGTAGCGATTTCCCGGATCGGGCGCCCCTCTTGGTATAGGCGGGCAATCGCGCAGCGTTCCTCGATGTCGATGTGTCGGTATCCCATGGCTCCACCACCTTGCTCTGGCGTTGCGCTTCGTTTGTGAATCCAGGGAATCCAGTCGGCGCGGTAGCACCATGACGGGGCGCCCCGCGCCCCGTCCCCATTATCCCCTAGCGCATCGACCCGCCCACGAAAGCGGAAGCCTACTGGCCGCAGGGCGCGCCCGTACCCCTCGCATACGGCAAGCCTGCGCGGGTTCCTGGATTCCCGCCTACGCGGGAATGACGATGAGAAGTCTCGCGCTCCTTGCCGGGCGGGAATCCATAGCAGCGCGATAGCGCCCCTTATACCGCTCTGCCCGCGTAGGCGCGAACCCACCCGTCGCGAAGCGCCGCCCCGCCCTCTCCCGATGGCGGGAGAGGGCAGCCGCGCAGCGGCGGGTGAGGGTCGCCCCGCCCGCGAAAGCGGCGGAACCCACCTACCAGGATCCGGCAACTGCGACATCCGCCCATTGCGCGCCGCCAACCCCATCCCTACGATGGATATATGACAACCCCAAGCCCAGCGCAGGCGCGCAACGGACGCCAACCAGAGAGGAGCGTAAAGCCAATGTCTCAAATTGTCTCAAAATGTCTCATTTTGTCTCATTCCTGTCTCAAAACGTCTCACTAGCGTCTCAAAACCGCTCACGCCAAAACGCCCGAAAACTAGGCCAACATGGAAAAAGGATGCCCCCAATGACCGAAAATGAGACACCCCCCGGCGACGAAATCGCCGACCGCCAACTCCCGCCCTTCCCGCGCGCCCCGTCCCAAGCCGCCAGGCAGCGATGCGCTACAATGGGGCGCGGCCCCGCGCTCGGGGCATCGAGGCGCTCCCTATGGCTCTCCCGACGGCTACTCCCGACGCTCCGACGCGGATCGGCGGCGCGCTGCGCTACCGCCGCATCGTGGTGAAGGCGGGAACGAACGTCCTCACGCGCAAGACGACCCGCCTCGACCTCGACGTCATGGCCTCGCTCGCAGGGCAGATCGCCGACGTCGCGGAGATGGGCGCGCAAGTCGCGCTCGTCACCTCCGGGGCCATCGCCGCGGGGCGGGAGGCCGCGCCCGCCGTCGCCAAAGGCAAGGGCGTTCCGACGAGCCAAATGCTCGCCGCCATCGGGCAGAGCCGCCTCATGCACGCCTACCGCGAACTCTTCGCGGAGCGCGGCATCATCGTCGCGCAGGCGCTCCTCACCGCACGCGACGTCGAAGACCGCGTGGGCTACCTCAACGCGCGCAACACCCTCAAAGGCTTGATGGAGCGCGGCGTCGTCCCCATCGTCAACGAGAACGACGTCGTGGACACGCAGGAGATCGCGACCCCGCGCTTCGGCGACAACGACACGCTCTCCGCTATGGCCGCCAACGTCGTGGACGCCGACCTGCTGCTGATCCTCACCGACACGGGCGGGCTGTTCACGGCGGACCCGAACCGCGACCCCTCCGCGAAGCCGGTTCGGCGCGTGGAGCGCATAGACGACTCCGTGATGGCGCTGGCGGAGCCGCTCGAGGGCGGGCCCGGCAGGGGCGGCATGGCGTCGAAACTGCGCGCGGCGCGGCAAGCCGCCTCCATCGGCGTCGCCGTGATGTTCGGGCGCGGCGAAAGCCCGACCGTCGTCCGCGAGGCCGCCTGCGGGACGCTGCGCGACGGCACCTGCTTCCCGCCCACCGCCGCCGCCGCCGAAAGCAGAAAGCGCTGGCTGCTGAGCGGCATGACGAAGAAGGATGCCGCGCTCGTCGTGGACGGCGGCGCGGAGCGCGCGCTCGCCGGGCATGCGCGCAGCCTGCTGCCGGCGGGCGTCCGCGAAGTGCGCGGCCGCTTCCTCCGCGGCGACGTCGTGGAGGTCGTCTCCGAAGACGGCGCCCGCATCGCCTACGGCATAGCGAACTACGACTCCTCGGAGTTGCGGAAGATCGCGGGCGAGCGATCCGAGCGCATCGCGGAGTTGCTGGGGCATCATCACGGCGACGAGGCGATCCACCGGAACAACCTCGTCGCCGCAGTCTGAACGAGAACGGAGCGAACGAATGACCGCCGCGACCGCATCGCCGGAACTGATCGAGAAAGCGCAAGCCGCCCGCGCGGCCTCCAAGCGTCTGC
The DNA here is from genome assembly GCA_965242755.1 of Dehalococcoidia bacterium. GTDB lineage: Bacteria > Chloroflexota > Dehalococcoidia > Lucifugimonadales > Australimonadaceae > Bin16. The sequence continues at coordinate 1,512,018 of OZ251500.1, forward strand.
GGACGCTCCCCACGGAGCGCAAGAACGCCGGCCTCCGCGCCGTCGCCGACGCGCTGGAGGCGAACCTGCCCGCCGCGCTGGAGGCGAACGCCCGCGATATGGAGGCGGGGCGCGAGGCGGGCCTGAGCGACGCGCTCCTCGGTCGCCTGCTCCTCAACGAGCAGCGCGTCCGCGCAATGGCGAACGACGTCCGCGGCGTCGCGCTCCTCCCCGACCCCATCGGCGAGCGCTTCGACGCGCGAACGCTCCCCAACGGCCTCCGCGTCGAGCGCCGCAGGGTGCCGCTCGGCGTCATCGGCTGCGTCTACGAGAGCCGCCCCAACGTGACCACCGACATCGCCGCCCTCTGCCTGAAGTCCGGCAACGCGGTGACGCTGCGCGGCGGCAAGGAAGCCGTTCACTCCAACGCCGCCATCATCGCGCTCATCCGGCAGGCGCTCGAGGAGGCGGACGCCGTCCCCGAGTCCGTCCAATTCGTGACGGACACGGACCGCGCCGTCGTTGACCAGATGATCCGCCTCAACGACTACTTCGATCTGTTCATTCCCCGCGGCGGCGAGGCGCTCATCCGCTACGTCCGCGACAACGCGACCGTCCCCGCCATCACGGGCGGCGTCGGCGTCGTCCATATCTACGTGGACGCTTCGGCGAACGCGGAGATGGCGTCCGACATCGTTTTCAACGCCAAGACGCAGCGCCCCGACGTCTGCAACGCGCTCGACACGATGCTCGTGCATTCGTCCGCCGCGCCGTCCTTCCTGCCCGGCGCCGCCTCGCGCCTCACCGCGGCGGGCGTCGAAATGCGCTGCGACCAGCGCGCTCTCTCCCTCATCGGGCCCGCCCCGGAAACGCTCGTCCACGCCGCCGCCCCCGAGGACTTCGGCCAGGAGTTCCTCTCGCTCACCATGTCCGTGAAAATCGTGGACTCGATGGACGAGGCGCTGGAGCACATCGAAACGCATGGCTCCGGCCACACGGAGGCGATCGTGACGGAGGACTACGCCGCCGCGATGCGCTTCGTTGACGAGGCGGACGCCTCCCTCGCGCTCGTGAACGCCAGCACGAGATACAACGACGGCGGACGGCTGGGGCTCGGCGCGGAGGTCGCCGTCAGCACCAACAAACTGCACGCCCGCGGGCCGATGGGCCTGCGGGAACTGACCAGTTACAAGTGGGTCGCGCTCGGCGACGGCCAAACGCCCGCGTAAGCGGGCGCGCGAGCCGCCCAATCGCGCAGCAGGGAGCGACGATGATCCGTTTCGAACGCAGTTACAAGTGGGTCGCGCTCGGCGACGGCCAAACGCCCGCGTAAGCGGGCGCGCGAGCCGCCCAATCGCGCAGCAGGGAGCGACGATGATCCGTTTCGAACGCGAATGCCGCACGCCGTTCTCGGAGGTCTACACCCTCTACGAGGACGACCAGCCCCAGCCGCAAGGCCGATTCGACGTCCACTTCTACGGGCGCATCGTCCACGCCACGCTCTGCGTCTCCGAGCGCTACACCCCCGACGAAATCCAAGACCTCATCGCAGATCTCGACGACGAGCTCATGGACGCCATCGGCCTCGAGCGCGACGACTTCATCGTCCACGTCCACCAGGGCCGCGAGGTCGGCGTCTTCTCCAACAGTTCCTTCGCCGAAGACGAGGGCGGCGAGCCCGGCTCGGAGAACTAGCCGCGCCTCGCGCGCAAGGCCGACGCTCCCCCCCGCCGGAGGCGGCCAGTAGGTTCCCGCCTACGCGGGAATGACGAGTCGACATGGGGGCAATGGGACGGGGCGCTGCGCGCAGCGCCGACCCCGCCCTCTCCCGATGGCGGGAGAGGGCAGCCGCGAAGCGGCGGGTGAGGGTTGCGCCGCAAAGCGGCGCGCGCAGGTCGCCCCGCCCTGCCCGCGCCGGCGGGAACCTACCCCCCAATGACCGTCATTCCCGCGTAGGCGGGAATCCAGTCGGCGCGATAGCGCCATGACGAGGCGCAACGCGCCCCGTCCCCAAGCCATCCCCCGGCCGCCCCGCCCTGCCCGCGCCGGCGGGAACCTACCCCCCAATGACCGTCATTCCCGCGTAGGCGGGAATCCAGTCGGCGCGATAGCGCCAAGACGGGGCGCAACGCGCCCCGTCCCCAAGCCATCCCCGCCGCCTCGCCCTGCCCCCGTAGGCGGGAATCTGTCGCCCCTTGCCGATTGCGCCGGCCGGCGCGTATCATTCGATGCTATGGAAGACTACCTCCGGCAATACGGATTCGTCCTCATGCTCTCCGTGGTCGCGGTCGCCTTGCCGGGCGGCGTGCTGCTGCTTTCGCAGTTGAGCGCGAAGATCAAGGCGCGCCCCTACAGGCCGAACCCCCTTAAGCTGACGCCTTACGAATGCGGCATGGAGCCGGAGCGCGGACGCTGGGAGCGATTCAACGTCCGCTACTATCGCTTCGCGATCCTCTTCCTGCTGTTCGACGTGGAGATCGTGTTCCTCTTCCCCTGGGCGTCGCAGGCGAGCGCGCTGGGCTGGGCGGCGTTCGGCGCCGTCTTGTTCTTCACCGCCGTGATGGTCATCGGCTGGGGCTACGAGTGGAAGCGCGGCGGCATGGAGTGGGACGAGACGCTGCCGGCGGCGTCCGCTCCGCCGTCGTAGGCCCCCCGCGCCCCCATCCCCCAAACCTCGCGGCGCCGAGCGCTATGAGCGGACGGCATGGCGCGGGTATAATCCCTCCGCAATGGACGCCGCCGACCGCAACGCATCCGACCGCGCCGCCGCGGGCGACGCGCCCGGCCGCGAACCGCTCGTCGCCGAGTATGAGCGCTCCCTGCGCTCTACGCGCGCGCTCTCGGACGCGACCGTCCGCAACTACGCCGCCGACGTCGCGCCGTTCGCTCAGTACCTCGCGGAGCAGGACATCCGGCTCGGCGCGGACGCCGCGGGCCTCGACGCTTTCGTCCGTCGCGGCGGAGAGGCGGGCGCCGCCCGCGAATACCGCAGCCTCGTCCGCGACTACGTCGCGTGGCTGCTGGAGCGCCGCCCGGTGGAGAGCGGACGCGCCGCCGGAAGCCGCGGCCACTCGCGGGCGAGCGTCCACCGCATGCTCGCCTCTCTGCGCTCCTTTATGCGCTACCTGATTGAGCGGCGCCTGCTCCCCGACGCTCCCATCTGGCGGCCAAACTCCACGCTGATGGGCAGGCTCACGCCGAAGCAAGAGCGCAGGCTCCCCGACCTCGTGTCCGTTCCCGAGGCCGCCCGCCTCGTCGAATCGCCCGGCGACGAGAGGAAAGACGAGCCCAACGCCCTCCGCGACGCCGCCCTCCTCGAGTTGCTCTACGGCTGCGGCCTCCGCGTCAGCGAAGCGTCCGGCCTCGACCGCGGGAACGTTGATCTGCAGGAGCGCACCGTCCGCATTTGGGGCAAAGGCGCGAAGGAGCGCCAAGCGCCGCTCGGCGCGAAAGCGCGCGACGCCGTCCGCGCCTACCTCGACGGGCAGGATGGGCCTAGGAGCGGCGCGTCGCCGCTCTTCCGCAACGCGCGGGGCGGCAGGCTCAGCGCGCGCTCCATTCAGCGCATCGTCGGGCGCTACGCGCGCCGCGCCGGCCTGCGCGAGGACGTTCACCCCCACACGCTCCGCCACAGTTACGCCACGCATCTGCTGGACGGCGGGGCCGACCTCCGCGTCGTGCAGGAGTTGCTCGGCCACGCGACGCCCAGCGCGACGCAGGTGTACACTCACGTCAGCCGCAACGAGGCGCGCCGCGCCTACCTCGCCGCCCATCCGCTCGCGCACTCCGCCGCGCCGGACCCGGCGGGCGGCGCCTAGCAACCCAAGGAGGTCAACAATGAGCGTATGCGACTCCGGTCGGCTCCCTAGGTCGGAATACTCCCAGTGGAGGGTGAAGGTTCTCAACGCCGCGTGCCCCTCCCGCAAAGGGACGTACCGTGAGCGGCACACCTGGCCCGCTCTCCGAGACGGCATGACCGTGGAGGAATGGGACGCCGCGGCGCGGAAGGTTGACCCGCGAGGAGAGAAGTCCGAGGGCGTTCCGCAGGTCTATCCCTGCGAATGCGTCAAGAACGGGCACATCGCGTTGGAGCGCGCGTGACCATCCTCGTCGTGAACGGCCCCAACCTGAACGCGCTTGGGCGGCGCGAGCCCGCCGTCTACGGCGGCGCGACGCTCGCCGACGTCGAGCGCGCCGTCCGTGAGCGCGCCGCCGAACTCGGCGCGGACGTCGAGTTCTTTCAGTCCAACTCGGAGGGCGCGATCCTGGACTACCTGCACGCCAACGCTCCCGGCGCGTCCGGCGTCATTCTCAACGGCGGGGGGCTCACGCACACGAGCGTCGCGCTCCGCGACTGCATCGCCTCGTTCGACGCGCCGGTCGTGGAGACGCACATCTCCAACATCCACGCGCGGGAGGAGTTCCGCCGCGTCTCGCTCACCGCGCCGGTCGCGCGGGGGATCATCAGCGGGCTCGGCGTTCGCGGCTACGTCCTCGCGCTGGAGTATCTCGCCGCGGAGGAGAACGCCCGATGACCGCCGAATCCCGCATCGCCCGGCTTCGCGCCCGCATGGCCGAGGACGGCCTCGACTCGATGCTGATCTTCAACACGGAGCGCTGCCCCAGCAAGAACGTCGCCTACTTTTCGGGGTTTCGCGGCACGCACGGCTGCCTCTGGATCACGCGGGACGACGCTCTCCTCGCCACGGATTCCCGCTACACGGAGCAGGCGGGGGAGCAGGCGCCCGGCTTCCGCATCGTCCGGATCACCGGAGAGGATCGCTGGCTGGAGGAGGCCGCCGCCGCGTCCGGCGCGCGCCGGATCGGGTTCGAGGACGACGCGGTTTCCGTCGCGCTCCTCGCCAGCCTGACCAAGCGCGTCGAAGACATCGAGCCGCGGCCGGAGTTCGTCCCCACGGGCGGCATGGCCGACCGCCTCCGCGCCGTCAAGGACGCGAACGAGATAGCCATCCTCGCCAAAGCCATCGCCATCGCCGACGGCGCGGTCGAGTCCGTCGGCGCGACGCTCCGGCCCGGAATGACGGAGCGGCAGGTCGCGTGGGACATCGAGCGCGCGATGCGGGAGCGCGGCGCGGACGGCCTCTCGTTCCCCACCATCGTCGCGTCGGGGCCGAACGGCGCGAAAGCGCACCACAGCCCCACCGACCGCGAACTGCGGCGCGGCGAGGGCGTCTACATCGACACGGGCGCGCTCTGCGACGGCTACTGCAGCGACATCACCCGCGCGTTCTTCCTCGGCGAGCCCGGCCCCGGATCCGGCGCGTCGCCGTCGTGGCGCGAGGTCTACGACGTGACTCTGGCGGCGCAGGAAGCCGCGGAGGCCGGAGCCGCCGCCGGAATGACCGGGGCCGAGGTGGACGGCATCGCCCGCGGCGTCATCGCGGAGGCGGGCTACGGCGACAACTTCGGCCACAGCCTCGGCCACGGCATCGGCGTCGCCGTCCACGAACTGCCCCGCGTCAGCCCCCTCTCCGACGATACGATAGAGGACGGCATGGTCTTCAGCGTCGAGCCCGGGATCTACGTCGCCGGCTGGGGCGGCGTCCGCATCGAAGACCTCGTCGTGATGGAGAACGGGCGCGCCCGCGCGCTGACGAAAGCCCACAAACGGGACGTCGTTCCCGTCTAGCAAGGAGTTCCTATGGTTATGGAGTTCGGAGACCTCCGCAGAGGCGCGACCATCGAGATGGACGGCGCGCCCTACAAGGTGGAGGAGTACTACCAGCAGAAGATGCAGCAGCGCGCCCCCGTCTACCACATCAAGATGCGGAACCTGCTGACCGGCCAGTTGCTCGACAAGTCCTTCTCAGGCTACGGCATCAAACTCACGAAGGCGCCCGTCGAAAACCGCGACTGCACCTTCCTCTACGAGTCCGACGGCGTCTACACCTTTATGGACGCCGCCTCCTACGACCAGTACGAGGTCGGCAAGGACGTGGTCGGCGACGCCTCCGACTACCTCGTGGATCAGACCGACTGCGAACTCGTCTTCCACCGCGACAAGCCCATTATGGTGGAGATGCCCACCACCGTGGACCTCCTCGTGGCGGAGACGCCCCCGGGCTACAAGGGCGACACCGCGTCCGGCGGCGGCAAGCCCGCCACGCTCGAAACCGGCATCCGCGTCACCGTCCCTATGTTCGTGAGCGCCGGCGAGAAGGTGCGCGTGGACACGCGCTCCGGCGAGTACGTGACCCGCGTGAGCGGATAGCCCCGCGCGCAGGGCCGCCCGATGCAGATCTACACCGTCGCCCAACTCGCCGAATACATCAAGGCGAGCCTCGACCGCGACCGCATCCTCAACGATATTTGGGTGACGGGCGAGGTCTCCAACCTCTTCGCGTCCGGCGTCGGGCACCGCTACTTCACGCTGAAAAGCGCCGAGCACCAGATCAAGGCCGTGCTCTTCAGCGACCGGCAGGGCGGCGAGCACGCCGCGAACGGCGCCCAGATCACCGCCTGCGGGCGCGTCTCCTTCTACCCCGCCAGAGGCGAAACGCAACTCTACGCCGACGCGCTCTTCCCCTCCGGGTCGGGCGCGCTCGCCGCCGAATTCGAGCGCCTCAAGGCGATGCTGGAGGCCGAGGGCCTGTTCGATGCCGCCCGCAAACGCGCGCTGCCCCCGTTCCCCCGCAAGATCGGCGTCGCCACGTCCGCCCAGGGCGCGGTCATCCACGACATCGTCACCGTCCTCCGCGCCCGCTATCCCCTCGGCCACGTCGTTCTCTGCGACGCCGTCGTGCAAGGCGCCGACGCGCCCGCCGAGATCGCCGCCGCGATCCGCGCCCTCAACGCCGCCCAGACCGACGTCATCATCGTCGCGCGCGGCGGCGGCTCCTTGGAAGACCTGTGGGCGTTCAACTCCGAGCCCGTCGCCCGCGCCGTCTACGCCAGCCGCGTCCCCGTCGTCAGCGCCGTCGGCCACGAGAGCGACTACACCATCGCCGATTACGTCGCCGACCTCCGCGCGCCCACGCCCTCGGCCGCCGCCGCCATCGTCGCGCCCGACGTTCGCGTCCTCGCCGCCGAGGCGGCGTCCCTCGCCGACCGCGCGCGCGGCGCGACCGTCCGCTACGCCGCCCTCCGCCGCGCCGACGTCGAATCCTTGACGAGCCGCATGCGCCGCGCCATCCCCGACGCCGACGCGCATCGCCAGCGCGTGGACGAACTCCTCGAGCGCGCCCGCGCCGCCCACGCGTCGTCCGTCCGCTTCCGGCGCGAGCAGGTCGCCGCCCTCCAAAAAACGCTCGACGCCCTCAATCCCGCATCCGTTTTGGAGCGCGGCTACGCCGTCGTCGCCCGCGCCGACGGCAGACCCGTCGCGTCCGCGTCCGACGTCGCGCCCGGCGACCCCATCCGCGCAACCTTGCGCGACGGCGCCGTCGAGGCCGTCGTAACCTCCGCCAAGTGAGCAGCCCTATGCAACAGCAGCCCCCGCCCCGCCCCGAACCCAAACCCACGTTCGAGCAGGCGCTCGCGCAACTCCGCGAAACCGTCCAAACGCTCGAAGAGGGCAACATCCCCCTCGCCGAGGCGACGCGCCTCCTGGCGAACGGCGTCCGCCTCGCCCAAACCTGCAACGACCTCCTCGCGCAAGCGGAACTGCAAGTGAGCGAAATCCAGCGCAACTTCCCGCCCCAGCCGAACGCGCCCCCGGAGCCCGACTACCCTCCCGGCGGAGCCTTGCGGTGACGCTGCGCGGCGACTTCCATATGCACACGCGCTTCTCCTACGACTGCCTCGTCGCGCCCGATGCGCTGGTCCGTCGGTGCGAGCAGGTCGGCCTCAACTGCATCGCCGTAACCGACCACAACACCATCGCGGGCGCCCGCGCCGTCCAAGCCGCCGCCCCGTTCACCGTCATCATCGGCGCCGAGATCAAGTCAACGGCCGGCGAAATAACCGGCCTCTTCTTGCAGGAGGATGTCCCCCCGGGCCTCGGCCCCGTCGAAACCGCGCGGCGCATCAAGGAGCAGGGCGCGCTCGTCTCCATCCCGCATCCCTTCACCGGCATGGGGCGCTCCGCGCTCGACAAGGAAACCGCGACGGAGATTCTCCCCTACGTGGACATCGTGGAGGGCTTCAACGCGCGCACGATGCGCTCCGCCGACAACGCCGCCGCCAAGCGCTTCGCCGAGGAGCGCGGCCTGCCCGTCACCGCCGTCAGCGACGCGCACACGCTGCGCGAACTGGGCCGCGCCTACACCGAATTCCCCGAGTTCGACGGCTCGCCGCAAGGCTTCAAGGAAGCCCTCGCCGAGGCCGCGCTCGCCGAAGCCTCCGCCGGCGCCCTCGTCCACGCCTCCACGACGCTCAACAAACTCATCCGCCCCCTGCTGAAGCCCCGCCCCGCCGGGCGGTGATTCGCCCAAGCCGCATTACGGGTCGGCGACCTCGAACTCCGCGCTCCAGACCTCTCCTTCGCCGCCGACGAACTGCCCCGTCCGAACGGATGCGATGGGATAGTCCGGCAACGGAACGCGAGCGGCGCACCTCCCGTCGAACCACGCCCCGTTGAGGAAGAACCGGAAGTCCAAATTGTCGAACCCCAACTGCCTACGTTCCTCCGGCAAGTCGCCTACGCGCTCGGGGACAACGTGCAGGAAGAAGCGCGCCTCCGTGTCCGCCTGCTCGCACGGCTCCTTGACATACACGAGGCCGCCGTCGAGGACGTGGACATCGAACGCGGCGAGCGAGAGCGGCTCGCTCCCTGCGACGGCGCGGTAGGTCTCTGCGTAACGCTCAGGGTTCATCGAGAACGCCGCCTCCCATAAATAATCCCCGCCATCTATGAATTGCCCTGTTTGGATCCCGGCGACGGGGTAGTCCGGCAACGGGAACAGCGCGACGCACGCGCCCTCCTCCAGCAACGCCCCGCGCTCGTGGAACCCAAACTCGTGGATTTCGCGGCCCCATCCCCGCCGTTCCTCCGTCGAATCATCCGCGATCTCAGAGAACACGCTCACATGGAACGGAGGCTCCGTCTCGAGCGGGTCGCACTGCTCTTGGAAATAGACGAGTTCGCCGTCGGCCAAGTAGATGTCATAGGCGGAGCGCGCAAGCAGTTGTCCATCCTCATGAGCGCGATGCATCGCCGCGCGCGCGGCATCGAGGGACAGCAGTTCAGCGCCCCAGACGAGCCTGAATTCGGCGATGGAGTAGTCCGGGAGCGGGAGCGACGCGACGCACTTGCCGTCGAAGAATGCTCCGAATTCGCGGGGAGGGAAGGAGCGGGGCTCCTCCCGCTTGCCTTCCTGCCACGGGGGCAAGTCACTAGGGTCGACCGGCGTTACACGCAAGGTTACGCCCACGTTCTCTATGAACGCTGGCGCGCAGGGCTCCATCACGAGGGCGACCGCGCCGTCCAGACGATGGACGTCATACGCGCCGGCGACGTCGGGCTCGCGCCCGCGCGTCGCTTCGTAGACCTCGCGGAGGTCATCCTTCCGCTCAATGGTCATTATCGTGTTGTTGTAGACCCGTGCGTGATGGAGCGCGCGGGCGGAGCTCGACCACGACTCCGATGAGGCAGGGGGAACGACCGTGAAACCAGCGTTTCCCGCGATCCGCGCTCTCGCCGCGTCGGGCATGAACACGGCGTTTCTATATTCTTCCCAATTGGATGCTCCCGTTGCGGCCGCCTTGTCCGGGATGCGGTTGGCGTTGTCCGAGAGCCATCGGAGGGCTTGCAGCATCGGATGGCGCCAGTAATCCATCACGTACTGCGTTCGCAGATATTCGGGAGTGACTCTATCGACGGAGAAATTGAAGAACGCGTGCTGGTTCGGATGAATGAGCGCCATTGAGGCCAGGGTCATGGCCAAGCCTGCGCCCGCCGCTCCGTAGGCCGCAGCCCGCAGCCGCGGGCGCCCCAGCGCCCGGACCAACGCCGCCAGCCCGAACGCGGCCAGCAGCGCGAACGGCGCCCAGAGAAAGTACGCCTGCCTCCATCCGTTATAGACATTCACGTCCAGTAGAACCACTGCGGCGACAGGGGCCGCCACGCAACCGATCAACAGCAGACCGAACCGCAGACTCCCGCTCCGAACCGCAGCGCGCGGAGCCCGGACGGCGCCGCCGAGAACGGCCCCCGCGCCAATAAGCCCGAGCGCCAGCGCGAACGGCGGGCTGGCGATGGAGAACCACACCGGAACGTAATCCGCGGGAAACTCCGTGCTTGGGTAGGCTATTCCTCTGAAGAGTTCCTCAATGGGGTTTGGATGAGCGGAGAGCGTCGTCCACCATTCGATGGCGCGCGCAAGCGGGTCGGCCCACAGATACGGCAGCAGGGCGTAAATTGTCAGCAAACTCGCCAAAGCGAACGCTCCGGTTGAAAGGAGGATACGCTTGCGCTCCGCCCAGCTAGGCGCCAAGGCGAAGTCGAGCGCGCGCAGAGCCGGAATCGCCGCGAGCAGAACGACGCCCATAATGCGAAGGTTGACGGCTATGCCAACGCCGACGCCAAGCAGCGCGAACGCAAGCAGCGTGTCCCTCTTGAACGCGCGATGCGCCAGGTAGAGCGCGATGATGAACGCAGCCACGAACGGCATGTCCGTGCTGTTGAAGAACGAATGCGCGTACAGGCGCGGATGCAGCAGGAAGAGCAGCATTGCAAGCAAAGCGAGAAGGCGGGCGCCGAGCAGCCGGCGCGCCAACAGATAGGCGAAGAATCCCCCGGCCAGGTGAAAGATATGAATGAGCGTATGGCGGAAGAGCCAGACGCTGCGGCCGCCTTCTAACCCAAGGGCGCGCCTAACGATAAAGAATTGGATTGGCGCCTCGAACGCCATGCCGTAGAACTTGTTGTGCCTGTGCGAGAGGTTGGCAAGGAAGGCGTCGAGGTCGCCGTTCGCGAGATAGCCGAGGGTCGCTCTGGCTGTCTGCCTCTGCAAAGGCTCGTCTGACGCGACGCCGTAGTCGTCAAGAACGGCGAGCCCAAGGACCAGGAAGAGCGCGAGCGCGATGAGCGCCCCCCAATGCGGCGCCAGAATTCTCTTGACGCCGCTCGCAACTGCCCAACCCCGGGAGTCGCGGGGTGATGTCATAAGCATGATTCCGTCATTGCGCTCGACCAGAGTCATTGTACTCGCCGACACTTCGGCGCTGCCGCCGGACGCGCCCGCCTACCGTCCCACAGCGAACGCCGCGCTCCATGTCTCCCCCTCGCCCCCGACGTATTGCCCCGTCCGAACGCTTGCGATGGGATAATCGGGCAGGGCAACTTGCGCCGCGCACTTGCCGTCAAACCGCGCCCCGCTCAGAAAGAAGCGGAAATCCAAGTTGTCGAATCCGAATTCCCTGCGTTCCTCCGGCAAGTCGCTTACATGCTCGGGGACGATATGCAGGAAGAATCGCGCCTCCGTGTCCGCTGGTTCGCAAGGTTCCTTGACGTACACGAGGTCGCCGTCGAGGAGATGGATGTCGAACGCGGCGTGCGCGAGCGGCTCGCTCGACGCGGCGGCGCGGTAGACCGCCTGGTATCGCTCCGGGTTCGCGGAGAACGCCGCCTGCCACAAATCGTCCCCGCCTTCCACGTATTGCCCTATCCGCACTGCAGCGATGGAGTAGTTCGGCAGCGGGAAGAACGCCGCGCATGCGCCATCAAACAGCGCGCCGTTGCGGTGGAAGCGAAAATGGAAACGTTCGAAGCCGCGCTCCCGCCGCTCCTGCGGAAGGTCGCTCGCGCGAACCGGGAATGCGTCAAGATAGAAGACGGGTTCCACATCGAGCGATTCGCACGACTCTTTGACGTACGTCAGTTCGCCGTCGGTCAAGTAAACGTCGCCATCCGCCGCCCGCCCCAGCGGCAAGCCGTCCGCCTCCGCGCGGCGCGCCGCGCCCCGCGCGGCGTTGCCGTCCAGCAATTCCGGGAGCCACGTGATATCGAAGTCCGCGACGGGGTAATCCGGGAGCGGGATCGACGCGACGCACTTGCCGTCGAAGAACGCGCCGTATTCGACGAGTCGGAAATTGAGCGGCTCGAACCGCTTGCCTTCGCGCTCCGGAGGCAAGTCGGCGGGATCATCCGGCGTCGCGCGCAGAATGATCGCCGTTTCCGTCAGGAACGACGGAGCGCAAGGCTCCATCACGAGAGCGACCGCGTCGTCTAGTCGGTGGGCGTCATAGGCGCCGGCGACGTCAGGCGCGCGCCCTTGCGTCGCCGCGTAGACCGCGCGGAGGTCAGTTTTACGTTCAATAGTCATTATCGTGTTGTTGTAGACCCGTAAGGAATAGACCGCGCGGTCGGGCCGCTCCAAGGAGACATGCCTGATGACGAATGCGTCCGGGCTTGGATTCCACGATATTTTCTCGCGGTCATCGTTCGGCAGAATGCCCCGATTTGGCCAATAGCGTCGCCCCGCGATGTCGGCGCCGGAAGGAATCGCGTCCGATTGGAGCAGCCATTCGAACCCTTGCCGCACCGCGTTGCCCCAATGCTCTATGTGGTATTGGGTTCGAAGGAAGTTCGGCTGGACCCTGTCCACGGAGAAGTTGAAGAACGCTTGCTCGTTCGGATGGATGAGCGCCATCGATATGACCGTCGCCGCCAAACCCGCGCCTGCCGCGGCGTAGACCGCCGCCCGGAGGAGCCGTAAGCGAAGCGTTCCGGCGACCCCATGCAGCCCCCACGCCGCTAGCAGCGCGAACGGCGCCCACAAGAAATACCCATGCCGCCATCCTTGGTAAATGTTGGCGTCCAGTAAAATCACTGCGATTATGGGCAGTGTGAAGCACCCCGCCAGCAGCAACCCGAACCGGAACCGCGTGTTCCGCAACGCCTTGCGCGGGGACTTGGCCGACCAGAAGAGCATGAACGCGGCGCCGACCAGCCCCAAGAGCAGCGCGAACGGCGGACTCGTGATTGAGAACCAGGTAGTAACGTATTCTGGAAAGTCCACGCTCCGTCCGAGCAATCCGCGGAACAAGGCATACGGCTTGTAGGGATGATCGGAGAGCGTCGTCCACCATTCGACGGCGCGGGCAATCGGGTCGGCCCACAGGTACGGCAGCAGCGCGTAAATTGTCAGCAAACTCGCCAAAGCGAACGCTCCGGTTGAGAGGAGAATACGCTCGCGCTCCCGCCAACTAGGCGTGAAGGCGAGGTCGAGCGCGCGCAGCGCCGGAATCGAGGCGAGGAGAACGACGCCCATAATGCGAAGGTTGACGGCTATGCCAACGCCGACGCCAAGCAGCGCGAACGCAAGCAGCGTGTCCCTCTTGAACGCGCGATGCGCCAGGTAGAGCGCGATGATGAACGCAACCAAGAACGGAATATCCTTGCTGTTGAAGAACGAATGCGCGTACAGACGCGGATGCAGCAGGAAGAGCAGCATTGCGAAGAGCGCAAGCAGCCGCGCGCCGAACAGCCGGCGAGCCAATAAGTACGCGAAGACGCCCCCTGTAAGAAAGAAGAGATGAATCAGCAGGTGGCGAGAAAGCCAGACGCTGCGGCTGTCTTCCAGCCCGAAAGCTCGCTCAAACAAGTAAGCCGACGCCTCGAACGCCGCGCCGTAGAACTTGTTGTGCCTGTGCGAGAGCCCGGCAAGGAAATCATTGAGACCGCCGTTCGCGAGATAACCGAGGGTCGCTTCGGCTGTCTGCCTCTGAAAAGGCTCGTCTGCGGCAACCCCGTAGTCGTCCAGAATGGCGAGCCCAACGACCAGAAACAGCGCAAGCGCCAAGAGCGCGCCCCGATGCGGCGCGAGCGCTTTCATAGACGCGCTCGCCAAATTTTTCGAGGGGGCGGGGGTAATGTCATAGGTATGTGGGAATTCCATCATTGCGGTTGATCCAAAGTCATTATACTCGCCACGCTTCGGCGACCCTCACCCGCCGCTACGCGGCTGCCCTCTCCCGCCATCGGGAGAGGGCGGGAACTCCGCCCTCCATACCTCCCCAGCGCCGCTGACGTGCTGCCCCGTCCGAACGCTTGCGATGGGATAGTCCGGCAAGGCGACCCGCGCGGCGCATCTCCCGGCGAACCGAGCCCCGTTCAGAAAGAATCGGAAGTCAAGGTTGGCGAACCCCGCCCCCCGACGCGCCTCCGGCAAGTCGCTTACGCGCTCAGGGACGATATGCAGAAAGAATCGAGCCTCCGTGTCCGCCTGCTCGCATGGCTCCTTGACGTACACGAGGTCGCCGTTGAGGACGTGGATGTTGAACGCGCCGCGCGCGAGCGGCTCGCTCCCCTCGACGGCGCGGTAGGCCGCCGCGTAGGATTCCGGGTTCGTAGAGAACGCCGCCTCCCACAAATCGCCCCCGCCCTCTATGTACTGCGCTGTCCGGATCGCGGCGATGGGGTAGTCCGGCAAGGGGAACAGCGCGACGCATGCCCCGTCCTCCATCAGCGCGCCGCGCTGATGGAACCTGAACCAGAAGCGTTCGTGGCCGCGTCCGCGCCATTGCTCCGGCAGGTCATCTACGCGCTGGGGAAACACGCTTACGCGGAACGGGGGCTCCGTATCAAGCGGGTCGCATTGCTCTTGGATATAGACGAGTTGACCATCGGACAGGTAGATGTCGTAGGCGGACCGCGCCAGCAGCCGCCCCGCCGCCTTCGCGCGACTTGCCGCGTCGCGCGCGACGGCGGCGTCCGGCAGTTCCGGGCTCCATTCGAAGTCAACCTCTTCGATGGGGTAGCCGGGCAAAGGAATCGACGCGACGCACTTGCCGTCGAGCATCGAGCCTCGATGGCTAAGCGGATAATGCTGAACGGCGAAACCTTTGCTTCGCCTGCCGGCGGGCAAATCGCTCGCGTCGACCGGGGTTATCCGCAATCGGAAACTCGTTTCCGTTACGAACGACGGGGCGCAAGGCTCCTTGACCAGCGTCAACGAATCTTCCATGCGATAGACTGCAAAGACGGCGTTAAGGATAGGCTCTTGGGACAGCGTTTCCGCGTAAGATTCACGAAGGTCGGGCTTGCGCTCTATGGTCAAAAGCGTGTTGCCGTAGACTTGCACTCGATGCAGCGCGAGGTCGGGGCGCGCTCTTGTCTCCTCGCCGATGGCGAACGCGCCGTAGCCCGGCGGTTCGGCTATGCGCTCCCTCGCCGACTCCGGCAAAAACTCCGCGTTGTCCTTGCTCATCCTTTCCGAGATTCCGGTTATCGCGGACGCCGACGGCCAAAGGAGGCGCGCCCTGTCCGAAAGCCACTTGACCGCTTGCCGGTGCGAATGGCCCCAGTAGTCCATCACGTACTGACTCCGCAGGCGCTCTTGCGTGACTCTGTCCGCGAAAAAATTGAAGAACGTTTGCTGGTTGGGGTGGATCAACGCCATAGAAGCGAGCGTCGCGGCGGCGCCTAACCCGGCTGCGGCGAACGCCGCTCGCGACAGCTGCGCCCGCCGGAGGACCGTGGTCAGCCATTGCAGCCCGAACGCGCCTAGCGCGGAGAACGGCGCCCAGAGAAAATACGCCTGCCTCCATCCGTCGTAGACGTTGATGTCCAGGAGAACGACGGCGAGGATGGGCGCGGCGGCGCAGCCGAGCGTCAGCAGGCCGAACCGCAGCCTCGTGTTCCGCAAAGCGTTCCGAAATGTTTGCGCTCCCCGCATGCAGATCGCCGCCGCGCCTATCAATCCCAGAAGCAGCGCGAAGGGCGGGGTCGTTATAGACGCCCAAACCGAAAGGTAATCGGGCGGGAACTCCGAACTCCTATAGATCTCGCCGCGATAGAGCGCGTACAGCGTATCGGCGTAAGGGTGGGCCGACAGCGTGACTCCCCAGTCGATGAGCCGCCTCGCCGGGTCAGCCCATAGGTACGGCAGCAGCGCGTAGACCGTGAGGAGGCTCGCCAGAGCGAACGCTACGGTCGTGAGCAGCGCGCGCTTCCGCTCCCCCCATCCTCTTCCCCATGCGAAGTCAAGCGCGCGCAGCGCCGGAATCGCGGCGAGCAGAACGACGCCCATAATGCGAAGGTTGACGGCGATTCCAACGCCAACGCCCAGCAGCGCGAACGCAAGCAGCGTGTCTCTCTTGAACGCGCGGTGCGCCAGGAAGAGCGCGACGATGAACGCAATCAAGAACGGAATGTCTTTCGTGTTGAAGAACGAATGCGCGTACAAACGCGGATGCAGCAGGAAGAGCAGCATTGCAAGCAAAGCGAGGAGGCGGGCGTCGAACAGCCGACGCGCCAATAAGTACGCGAAGACGCCCCCGGTCAGAAAGAAGAGATGAATCAGCAGGTGACGGAAAAGATAGACGCCGCGGCTGTCTCCCAGCTGGAAGGCGCGCTCAACGAGAAGAAGCGGCGCCTCGAACGCGGCGCCGTAGAACTTGTTGTGCCTGTTCAAGAGCCCGGCAAGGAAGGCGTCGTGATCGCCATTCGCGAGATAACCGAGGGTCGCTCCGGCTGTCTGCCTCTGCTCTTCCTCATCGGCCGCGATGCCGTAATCGTCGAGGACGGAGAGGCCGCCTACGAGGAAGAGCGCGAGGGCGAGCTGCGCGCCCCAGTGCGGCGCCAGCGCGCGGCGCGCAGCCGACCGCAGGCGGCCGCCCGCGGCTGAGAGCGGCGCCATAACGAGCCTTGGCCTCTCGCGCGCCCCGCCGTGCTAGGCCGTCTTTCGGGACTCCGCGTCGCGCGTCGGGATGACTTGGCCCGTCTTCGAGTAGAGCATGGGGAGGCCCAGGCGCCGCCCGTCGGGGCCCGCGTCTATGACGCATTCCGCCGCCATATCCATA
This sequence comes from Dehalococcoidia bacterium, assembly GCA_965242755.1. Taxonomy (GTDB): domain Bacteria; phylum Chloroflexota; class Dehalococcoidia; order Lucifugimonadales; family Australimonadaceae; genus Bin16. The sequence continues at coordinate 1,528,701 of OZ251500.1, forward strand.
GACGGCAGTTCGTACATCACGTCCAGCAGCGCGTCCTCGATGATGGAGCGCAGGCCGCGCGCGCCGGCCCCCCGCCCCATCGCCTGCTCCGCCGCCGCGTCCAACGACGCGTCCGTGAACCGCAACTCCACCCCGTCCAGCGCGAAGAGATGCGCGAACTGCTTGACCACGGCGTTCTTCGGCTCCGTCAGCACCCGCACGAGCGATTCCTTGTCCAGCCCCTTCAGGCCGACGGCCACCGGCAGGCGCCCGATCAGTTCCGGGATGAACCCGTAGGTCAGCAAGTCCTCGGGCTCGACGGCCTCGCGGATCTCGTCGTCCGTGCCGGAGCCCGCGCGGTCGGAGTGGAAGCCGATGCGGTGGTTGGACATAATCCGGCGGGCGATCGTTTTCTCGAGTCCGTCGAAGGCTCCGCCGCAGATGAACAGGATGTTCGCCGTGTTCAGTTGCAGGAACTCCTGCTGCGGGTGCTTCCGCCCGCCTTGCGGGGGAACGTTGGCGACGAAGCCCTCGATCAACTTCAGCAGCGCCTGCTGCACGCCCTCGCCGGACACGTCGCGCGTGATGGAGGGGTTGGCGCTCTTCCGCGAGATCTTGTCGATCTCGTCGATGTAGATGATGCCGTGCTCGGCTTTCGCGACGTCGTACTCCGCCGCTTGGATGAGGCGCAGGAGGATGTTCTCGACGTCCTCGCCGACGTAGCCCGCCTCGGTGAGCGTCGTCGCGTCGACGATGGTGAACGGCACGTCGAGGATGCGGGCGAGCGTCTGGGCGAGGAGCGTCTTGCCGGAGCCGGTCGGCCCGATCAAGAGGATGTTGCTCTTCTCGATCTCGACGTCGTTGGCGGCGGCGTTGGAGCGGACGCGCTTGTAGTGGTTGTAGACGGCGACGCTCAGCACGCGCTTCGCCCGGTCCTGCCCGATGACGTACTCGTCGAGCCGCTGGGCGATCTCCTTCGGGGAGAGGCCGCGGGGAATGTTCTCGGACTTGGACTCGGCGGGGACGCGCTCCTCGGTGACGATCTGCTGGCAGAGGCGGACGCACTCGTCGCAGATGAACACGCGGCCCGGGCCCGCGATGAGGCGTTTCACCTGGTTTTGCGCCTTCCCGCAGAAACTGCAGACGTGCTCGTTGCGGGTCGGAAGAGTCGGCGTGTTGGGCATCGGTTGACCGTCCTTTATCACGCGCGCATCGCGCGCTATAGGGGTTTGCGCGCGCGGCTAGCCGTTCGTCGAGGCGGGAACCGAGCCCAAGACCTCGTCCACGATTCCGTATTCCTTCGCCTCGTCCGCCGACAGGTAGAAGTCGCGGTCGCCGTCGCGGGCGATCTTCTCGGCGGGCTGGCCGGTGTGCTGGGAGAGGATGCTTAGGATCTTCTCCTGCTTCCGCAGGATTTCGCGGGCGGCGATTTCGATGTCCGCCGCCTGCCCCTGGGCGCCCCCCAGCGCCTGATGCATGTGGATCGTCGAGTTGGCGAGCGCGAACCGCTTGCCCTTCGCCCCCGCGCACAGCAGCACCGTGCCCATGCTCGCCGCCATCCCCACGCATATCGTCGCCACGTCCGGCTTGATCAACTGGATCGTGTCGTAGATCGCGAGCCCGGAGGTGATCACCCCCCCGGGGCTGTTGACGTACAGGTTGATGTCTTTGTCGGGGTCTTCGCGCTCCAGGTAGAGGAGTTGGGCGACGATGAGGTTGGACACTTGGTCGTTGATGGGGGTTCCGAGGTAGACGATGCGCTCCTTGAGCAGCATCGAGTAGATGTCGTAGGCGCGCTCCCCGCGGGCGCCGGTCTCGATCACCATAGGGATGATGTTCTCCGGCTGTCGGGTCGCCCCCGCGTTCAGCGGGCCGTGAATTGGCCAATCTCGCATCCTGGTTCGCTCCTCCTTGCTTGCGGGACGGCGGGCGCCGTCTCCTATGCGGCTCCCGCCTCGCCGTCGGCGTCCGCGCTCTCCGAAGATTCCGCGAGGGGCGGCTCGTCCGCCGCGGGGTCGGCGCGCAGCGCCATTGCGCTGATCGCCGCCCGCGTCTTCCGTTGCGCCAGCAACCGGCGGATGGATTCGCGGCTCTCCGCGTCGGCGAAATGCTTGCGCTGCGCGTCGGCGTGCTCGCCGTAGGCGCTGGCGATGATCTCGATCTCCTCGTCGACCTCCTCGTCGTCCGCCGCGATCTCCAGCCGGTCGGTCATCTCCCGGAGGACATGCGCCCGCTTGAGGCGCTCCTCCGCATTGGGGCGCGCGAGCGCGAGCGCATCCTCGTCCGACAGCCCTTGCCACGAAAGATACTCGCGGTACTCCTCCACAGTGGCGCGCCCCGAATTGATCGCGTCGATGCGCCCGTTAACGTAGCGCTCCAACTCGCGCTCGATGATCAGGGGAGAGACGGCGAAGGTCGCTTCCTCCGTCAGCCGGGCGAGCACGGCCTCCTGGTGCAGGAATTCCAACCGCTGCCTCTCCCCCGCGAGCAGATTCTCGCGGATTTGCTCCCGGAGTTCGTCGACCGTCTCGAACCCCTCGCCGACGCTCTTCGCGAACTCGTCGTCCGCGTCGGGCAGGCTTCTGCGCTTGACGGAGTGGACCTCCGCGTCGAAACGCGCCGTCTTGCCTGCGAGTTCCGGATCCCTGGAATCCGCGGAGACGGGAATCTCGAACGCCTTCCGCTCTCCGGCGGACATGCCCACGAGAGCCTCGTCCATCCCCGGCACAGGATACGCCACGCCGTCGCGCGGGATGTAGTTCGACGCATCGGAGCGCGTGAACTCCCGCCGCTCGCCGTCCTCGTCCGTCCAGCCGACCATCGTCATATTGACCAGATCGCCCATCCGGACGGCGTCGTCCACCGGCTCCCACACGCCCTGCTCCATCCGCATCCTCAGGATCACCGACTCCACCGCGTCGTCCGACGCCTCGGCTTCCTGCATGGGCACGCGCACGGCGTCGACGTCGCCCAGTTCGAGGCTGGGGGGAAGGGGGACGACGGCGATGAAGCGGAACGGGTCGTATTCGGAGACATTGACGGAGGGGATGCCGCCGAGCAGCAGCCCCTCGGCTTCGACGGCTTTGGAGGTGAACTCGTTGACGATGGGGTCGAACGCCTCGTTCAGCAGGTAGGCGCGCCCGTACATCTGCTCGATGACGCGGCGGGGGACCTTGCCCTTGCGGAAGCCCGGGATCGCCAGCCGCCGCGCGACGCGGCGGTACGCCTGGTCGAGGTACGGCTCGACGTCGGCGTCGTCCAGTTCCACGGTGAGAACCGCTTCGCGCGGCTCGCGTTGCTCGTTGGATATCTTCACTCGCCCAGCGCGCGTCCACGAGAATCGCCGGCGGCGCATCCTGGGACGCACCCTCCTTAGTTATAGCACATGCAAGCGCCGATGGGAAGAGGGCGGACAGGGCGAGTCCCCCCGATAGCGCGGGCGCGCCGCTTGCGGTAAGGTACGCACTGCGCGGCCTCCCCTCCCCGCAACCGCGCCGGACGCGCTCCGGCGGGCCGCCGCCACTACCCTGCGGAGTCGAGTGAACGCCTTGCTGAAATCCGTATCCTGCGGCGCGCTGCGCCTCGAAAACGTCGGCCAAGAGGTAACGCTCGCCGGATGGGCGCGCCGCCGCCGCGACCACGGCGGCCTCATCTTCATAGACCTGCGCGACAGCGAGGGCGTCGTCCAAGTCGTCTTCCATCCCGACGAGTCCCCGGACGCCTTCGCCGAGGCCGAGCGCTTCCGCGCCGAGTGGGTGATCAGCATCGCCGGCGTCGTCCGCAAGCGCCCCGACGGCACGGCGAACCCCAACCTGCCCACCGGCGAGATCGAGGTCGCCGCGACCGCCGCCTCGACGATCAACGCCGCCAAGACGCCCCCCTTCGACGTGAGCCAGGACGGCCCGGTCGACGAACTCCTGCGGATGCGCTACCGCTACCTCGACCTCCGGCGCCCCTTTATGCGCGACAACCTCCGCCTCCGACACCGCGCCGTCAAGTTCATCCGCGACTACCTCGAAGAGCGTGGCTTCATCGAGATCGAAACGCCCATCCTCATCAAGAGCACGCCGGAGGGCGCCCGCGACTACCTCGTGCCCAGCCGCATCCACCCCGGCAGTTTCTACGCCCTCCCCCAGTCCCCCCAGCAGTTGAAGCAGTTGCTGATGGTCGCGGGCGCCGACCGCTACTTCCAGATCGCCCGCTGCTTCCGCGACGAAGACCCTCGCGCCGACCGCCTCCCAGAGTTCACGCAGTTGGACTTGGAGATGGCCTTCGCCGACCACGAGGACGTCATTAGCCTAATGACCGACCTCTACGCCGCGCTCATCCAAACCGTCCGGCCCGACAAGCGCGTCCCGCTTCCCGTTCCCCGATTCTCCTACGCGGAGGCGATGGCCAGATTCGGAAGCGACAAGCCGGACATTCGCTTCGGGCTGGAGATCGCCGATGTTTCCGAAATCGCCGCAAGCAGCGCGTTCCAGGTTTTCTCGAACGCCGTCAGCGCCAGCGGAGTCGTCCGCGGCTTCGCCGCCCCCGGCCTCGCGTCCCTCCCCCGCCGGCAGACCGACGACCTGGTTGAGCGCGCCAAAGCGCACGGCGCGCGCGGACTCGTGACCATCGCCCTGGACGAGGCGGCCGGCTCCCTCGACGCCCTGACGCTTGACCACGTCCGGACCCTGGCGCGCGCCCTCTCCTTAGACGAGATCAAGGCCGTCGCCGCGGCCTGCGGAGCCGCGCCCGGAGACCTCATCCTCATCGTCGCGGGGCCGGAGGGGCGAACCGCCGCCGCGCTCGGCCAGTTGCGCCTCCATATCGGCGAACGGCTCGGCCTCGCCGACCCGAACACGATCGCGCTCTGCGTCGTCTCCGACTTCCCCCTCTTCGAGTGGAACGAGCGCGAAAGCCGGTGGGACTCCGTGCACCATCCGTTCACCGCTCCCTTCGACGACCACTGGGAGCGCCTCGCCGACGACCCGGGCGCCGTCCTCTCCAAAGCCTACGACCTCGCCGCCAACGGCTACGAACTCGCGGGGGGCAGCATCCGCATCCACGAGCGCGCCAAGCAAGAGGCCGTCTTCCGAACGCTCGGCCACTCGCCGGAGAACGTGGAGGCGCAATTCGGCCACCTCCTCGAGGCGTTCGAGTACGGCGCGCCCCCGCACGGAGGCTTCGCCGGCGGCGTCGACCGCCTCGTGATGATGCTCGCCGACAAGGCCGACTCCATCCGCGACGCCATCGCGTTCCCCAAAACCCAGATCGGCGCGGACCCGCTCTTCGGCGCGCCCTCTCCCATTGACCAGGCGCAACTCGACGAACTCGGCATCGCCCTTGCGCCTCGGAGCGACGAACGGGAAGCGCCCTAGCGCGGGACGCCGATGTTCACCGAGTTCACCCTCGCCGGAGACTCGCTCCTCTTTCTGCTGGGGCTGCCCATCGGCGCGGTGGGCGCGGTCGTCGGCGTCGGCGGAGGCTTCCTCCTCGTCCCCGCCCTCCTCTTCCTCTTCCCCGACGCCGACCACGGCGCAGTGGCCGTCATATCCCTGACCGCCGTCCTCTTCAACGCATCATCCGCGAGCGTCGCGTATCGGCGGAAGCGCCTGCAGGACTTCCGCACCGCCGGCATCCTCATCTCCCTCGCCGTGCCGGGCGCCGTCGCTGGCGCGCTGCTGAACAACGCGACCGACCGCGCCGTCTTCGAGACCGTCTTCGGCGGAGCGCTCATTGCGGGCGCGGCCTACCTCGTCGCCCGCAGCGCGCTGGAGTCGCGCCCCTACGCCCCGGCGCGGACGGGGCGACCCCGCGCGATCACGGACAGCGCGGGCGCGCGCTACGAGTACCGCGTGAACGAGCGAATGACCGCCGCCGTCGCCCCCTGGGCCGGCCTCGCCGCCGGATTCTTCGGCATCGGCGGCGGCATCATCAACGTCCCCTTTATGATGCTCGCCCTGCGTATCCCGAAAGCGGTCGCCGTGCCCACCTCGCAACTCGACTTGGCGGTGGCCGCGGCGACGGCGCTCGTCGTCCACTTCGCGCTCGGCGAGGGCGGGGGCGGCGTATGGCGCGAGGCGCTCGTCACCGGAATCGGCGCGTTCGCGGGAGCGCAGATCGGCGCGCGCCTCGCGCCGAGGGTCGGCGGGCGCGCCGTGCTGGGCGTGATCGGCGTCGGCCTCTTCCTAGCGGGCGCGCGCCTGCTCAGCGCCAACCTGATTTAGGCGCGTCGCGCTCCGCGCCGCGTGTTGCATCCATATTCCGAGCCCTTGCGTAACCCGCACCTTACCGCCCTGCCCGCGTAGGCGGGAATCCAGCCGGCGCGGTAGCGCCATGACGGGGCGCCCCGCGCCCCGTCTCCATGGATCCCAACGCCGCCACGTCATTCCCGCGAAAGCGGGAACCTACCCCGTTGCCGCCCTGCCCGCGTAGGCGAGGGGCGCGCGACACCCGCCTGTTGGCGCTCGCGCGCGAGGCGTGGTATCGTTCCCCTGCTATGGCGAAGTTGCACTTCGAAGGCAAACAGCATATCTACGCCCACCACATGACCGTCCCCGTCCGCGCGCTGGTTCCGGTCGCGGCCAAGTCGGTCGCGCTCCCAGGCGCGGCGTCCGCAGGCGGCGGCGCGCCGCCCCCCGACGGCAACCTCATCATCCACGGCGACAACCTCCTCGCCCTCAAAAGCCTCCTCCCCCGCTACGAGGGGCGCGTCAACTGCATCTACATCGACCCGCCCTACAACACCGGCAACGAAGGCTGGGTCTACAACGACAAGGTCAATAGCCCCCTGATGCGCGGCTGGCTCGCAGAGAACGGCCCGGTCGACGGCGAAGACCTGCTGCGTCACGACAAGTGGCTCTGCATGATGTGGCCCCGCATCCACCTCCTCCACGCCCTTCTCGCCGACGACGGCGTGATCTTCGTCTCCATCGACGACAACGAGCAGCATCACCTCCGCATGCTCATGGACGAGATCTTCGGCGAGGAGAATTTCGTCGCGGACATCGTTTGGCAGCACCGGCATGGCAGGAGCAACAACGCCAAACTGATTTCGAATCAACGCGAGCACATAATTTTCTACAGGAAATCCGACGCGCTTAGCCGCATCAGGACGGTGCGTGACGAACAATTGAATGAAACCTACTCAAACCCCGACGACGACCCGCGCGGCGCGTGGGCGTCAAGTTCTTACGTCAATCCTGCTACGAAGGAGCAACGCCCTAACCTTGTGTACTCCGTGCTAAACCCGCGCACAAACGCAATGGTTGACCATCCTACCCATGCATGGAAGTACAGCCGGGCTGTTCACGAAGAACACGTCAAAGACGACAGGCTTTGGTGGGGAACCAACGGCGATATGCGCTACCCTCGCCTCAAGAATTTCCTTAGCGAGTCGAACGCCAAGGGCATTGTCCCTGTTGACTTGCTCCTAGCCGACGTCGCCGGCACTACGGATGAGGGAACCCGGGAACTGCAAACGGCGTTCCAGAGCAGCAACGTCGATTTCAATAACCCCAAACCGACAAAACTGATCCGGAAGTTGATAGCCATTTCCGAAGGGAATTCGGGTAAGGATTCCCTCGTCCTCGATTCGTTCGCGGGCAGCGGCACGACGGCGGAGGCGGTGCTTGCGCTCAACAAGGAGGACGGCGGGAATCGGCGGTTTATTCTGGTGGAGTGCGAGGGATACGCGGACACGATCACGGCGGAGCGCGTTCGGCGGGTGATTCGGGGCGCGCCCCAGGCGCGGACGCGGCTGCGGGACGGGCTCGGCGGCGAATTCACGTATTGCAGGCTTGGCGGGCCGATCGACGTGGAGGCGATGCTGACGGCGGGTCCGCTGCCGTCGTATTCGTCGCTTGCGGCGTGGCTGCTGTTCATAGCGACGGGGCGGTCGGCGGGGGAGGGGTCGCTCGAGGCGCGGAATGACAATGGGCTATTCCATTCGACGGAAGAGACGGACTACTATCTGCTGTACGAGCCGGATATTGAGTGGTTGGAGGGCGAGGACGGCATGCTGCGGCTTTCGCGGGCGCAACGGATTCAGGACGCGTGTTTGGCCGGCCGCGAGGCGGGACAGGCGCGCCGGAAGGCGGTGGTGTTCGGCGTGGGGCGGTACATCAAGCAGGACGACTTGACGCCGATGGGGATCACGTTCTGTCAGATTCCCTACGAGACGCGGCGGGGGGCGTAGGCGATGGATCTGAAGGAGTATCAGTCGCGGGCGCTGGGCGCGTTCGGGCGCTGGCTTGAGGAGTTGGAGCGGGCGCGGAAGCAGACCGACGCCGTGGTCGACGCTTGGCCGGAGGCGGCCGGGGAGATTCCGGAGGCGGTCTTGGACTTCCCGCGGAAGGCGTGGGAGCGGCTGGCGCAGTCCGGGGGCGCGGCGGCGAGCGCCGGACCGTATGTCGGGCGGAAGGACGAGGCGGGGCGCTCGATTCCGCACGTGTGTCTGAAGGTTCCGACGGGCGGGGGGAAGACGCTGCTTGCGGCGGCGGCGCTGGAGCGGATGCGCCGGCGGACGGGGCTTGTCCTGTGGATCACGCCGACGCGGGAGATCTTCCGGCAAACGCGGGAAGCCTTGCGAACGCGGGAGCACCCGTACCGGCTGATGCTGGAGCACGCGAGCGCGGGCAAAGTGAAGATCCTGGAGAAGAAGCCGGGAGAGTCGCGGCTGCCGCAGTTGGAGAATCTGGACACGGCGAATTACCTGTGCGTGCTGCTGCTGATGCTGCCGGCGGCGAACCGGCGCAAGGGCAGGGAGTTGCTGCTGCTGTTCCGCGACGCGGGGCTCTATCCGTCGTTCTTCCCCGACCGCGACGATCTGCTGGGGGACGGCGCGCTGCTGGAGCGCTGCCCCGACTTGGAGCGCCACGACGGGGACGGGCCGATCAAGCGCAGTTTGTTCAACGTGCTCAAAATCCTGCGCCCCGTCGTCATTCTCGACGAGGCGCACAAGGCTTACGGGAAGACCGACGCCTCGACCCAGGAATTCGTGGGGGCGGTCAACCGGCTCGATCCGGGGATGGTGATCGAGTTGTCCGCCACGCCGAGCGCGCGCGTGAGCAACTTGCTGGTGGACATATCCGGCGTCGAACTCAAAGACGAGGAGATGATCAAGCATCCGGTGCAAGTTGCGTCGATCACGAACGCGGCGCCGTCGGCCTCCGGGCCGGGAGTGGGGTGGCAGCCTGCGCTGGACGAGGCGGCGGCGCTGCTGGAGAATTTGGACGCGGAGGCGCGGGCGCTGGAGGCCGACGAAGGGCGCTACATTCGGCCCATCGCGGTCGTCCGCGTCGAGCGCACGGGGAAGGACCAGCGCTTGCCGGATTACGTGCACGCGGAGGACGCGCGCGAGCACCTCATCGCGAACCTGGGCGTTCCGCCCGACGCCGTTCGAATCCAGTCGTCCGAAACCCACGAACTCGAGCGCGAGGATCTCCTGTCGCCGTACTCGCCGGTTCGGTGGATCATCACGAAGTCGGCGCTGATGGAGGGTTGGGACTGCCCGTTCGCCTACGTTCTCGTGATGCTGGACAACACGCAGGCGGCCGTGTCGGTGACGCAATTGGTGGGGCGCGTGATGCGAATGCCGAATGCGCGGCGGATCGGAAGGGAGGCGCTCGACCAGTGCTACGTCTTCTGCCGGAACGTCGACGTCGGCGTCGCGGTGCGGCAGGTGCGCGAAGGCTTGGAGCGGGAGGGGCTGACCGGGTTGGGGGACGGCGTTCGGGAATGGCGGCGCGGCGCGGAGGGCGCGGGCGAACTGCAATTGATCGAGCGCCGCGAGCGGTTCCGCAACGAGGAGATATTCCTTCCGAAAGTGCTCCACCGGACGGAGGACGCAAAGAAGGGCGAGAGCGAGTGGGAGGATCTCAGTTACGAGCGGCATATCCTGCCGGAGATCAAGTGGGCGGAAATCCGAGAGCCCGACCCGCAGAGCGTCCAGCCGAGCGCGATCCAAATCCACAAGGGCGTTATGGACCTGGGCGGCCTCCGGCCTGAGGATTACACCACGCGCGACCTCGATCTGGACAAGACGCTGTCCGTGACGTGGTTCGCCCGGCGCCTCGCCGACGTCGTGCCGAATCCGTGGCAGGCGGCGCGGCTAACGAAAGCGATGCTGGCGCGGCTCAGGGCCGCCGGCGCGTCCGACGACGCGATCTACGACGCGCGCGCCTACCACGCGGGAATCCTCCGGGAGCACGTCATAAAGGCCGCGGACGAGAAGGCCGCCGTCGCCTTCGAGCGGAAACTGCGGAACAACGAGATCAAGTTCGACCTGCGGGTGGAGGCTCCGCGCTATCGCCTGTACGAGAGTTACGAGTTGCGGGTTCCCGACTCCTTCCACGAGTTCCAGCGGAAGCCGGGGCAGCCGCTGCAGTTGAGCCTCTACACGCCGCTCTACGAGGAGCAGTTCAACGGGCTCGAGCAGCGGTTCGCGCGCTATCTCGACGAGCAGGCGGCGCTGCGCTGGTGGCATCGCGTGGCGGCGCGGCAGCGCGGGGGCTACTACCTGCGCGGCTGGCGGCAGCAGCGCATCTACCCGGACTTCATCGCGATGGGCGGAAATGGGAAGGGCGGCCACGTCTTCGTGTTCGAAACGAAAGGCGGCCACTTGGACAACCAAGACACGGAGTACAAGGGCAGCCTGTTCGATGCGCTGCAAGGCGCGTTCAACGACTGGGGCGAGATGCAAGTCCGCGACGGCCCAATGAAGGGCACGTTCAAACTCGTCTTCGACGGAAAGTTCGAGGAAGCGCTCGCGGACCTCCCGCCGTAGGGGGGCGCCCCTCATCCCCGGCCCTTCTCCCAGAGGAGACCTTTGCATAACTCCCCGCGTCCAGTAGGTTCCCGCTTTCGCGGGAATGACGGGGCGCTTACGTAGGAGAGGAGCGGCGCTCCGCGCCGCCTGGATTCCCGCCTACGCGGGAATGACGGTAGGTTATGCAAAGGTCTCCAGAGGGAGAAGGGAGTATTGGCGCTTCGAAGCCGGGGGGGCGCGGCTGCGCGGGCAGGGCGCGGCTGCGGGGTCAAAGGGGGGACGGGGCGCGTCGCGCCCCGTCATGGCGCTATCGCGCCGACTGGATTCCCGCCTACGCGGGCAGGGCGGTAGGTTATGCAAAGGTCTCCAGAGGGAGAAGGGGGCGGCGCGCGGTGAGGGTCGCCACGTCATTCCAGCGAAAGCGGGAACTACTGGCCGTCGGAATTTATGCAAAGGGCTCCGCGCGCTAGACTAGGCGGCGCAAGGAGTTCCGCAATGGTTAGCGCGCAGCCGAAACCCCTAGAAGACCACGCCGTCCACAGCGAGCGGCTGATCCGCCACGCGTGGGAGCAACTGGAGCAGGGCGACCGCCTGCAGGCGTCGGAGAAGGCGTGGGGCGCGGCGGCGCATGCGCTGAAAGCCATCGCCGCGCGCAGAGGCTGGCGCAACCGGGCGCACACGCATAACGAGGTCATCGCCGTCCACCTCGCCAAACTCAGCGGCGACGAGCGCATCTTCCCGCTCTACCAGGCCGCCGAGATGCTGCATCGGAACTTCTACGAGGACTGGAAGGGCGAGGCGGCGTTGCGTATGGGGCTCGAGAGCGTCGCTGAGTTGCTGCCGCGCCTCGCGGACGCCGACCGCCAAATCGGGCCGCATCCGCCCGCCCCCGAATACGCCGAACGCCCCCGCGCCCGCCGCTCGTAGGGGGCGCCCCCACGCCCGCCCTGCCCGCGCAGGCGGGAATCCAGTCGGCGCGATAGCGCCCCGGTCCCGTCATTCCCGCGTAGGCGGGAATCCAGGAACCCGCGTAGGCCGCAGTTGGCGTTCCCTCTATCGCAATCAGCGCCTGCGGGGCCGGGCTCCTCTTCGTAGAAGAGGAGGGGGCGCTATCGCGCCGACTGGATTCCCGCCTACGCGGGAATGACGGTAGGTTATGCAAAGGTCTCCAGAGGGAGAAAGGGCGGCGCGCGGGTCGGCAGGTTCCCGCTTACCCGCCGAAGACCTCGCGGACGGGGCAGGAGAAGCCGGGGAGGACGTCTAGGCCGTCAAGCGCGCCGCTCTCGTCGAGCGTCACGACGGGACCGCCGTCGCGGTGGACGTCGACGAGGCGCTCCTCCGGGCGGACGACCCAGACGAGGCGGACGCCGTAGCGCAGCCACATTAGGGCTTTGTCGTTGACGGCGGAGAGTCGGTCGGTGGGGGAGACGATCTCGACGACGAGGTCGGGAGCGACTTCGGCGTAGCCGGTTACGCGCTCGTCGGGCGGGCTTTTCTCGGATGAGAAGAATGCGACGTCGGGCTCGCGGACGGTGTCGGGGTCGCGCTCGAGCCAGACGCCGGAGTCGGAAGTCGTGTAGATGCCCAGGCGTCGGGACTCGATGAAACTGCCCAGGCGAACCGTCAGTCTCCCCGCGATTTGGCCATGCTCGCGTCCTGCCGGCATCGTTTCGCTCAACGCTCCTCTGATGAGTTCGCCGCGGACGCCGTCGGCGGAGAGTCGGAGGAGGTCGTCCGCCGTGAGGAGGTCGCTCGCCGTTGTGGGCTCTGCCCGTATTGCGGTTGCGGTGGTCATCGTTGCGCCTTCGCAGAGGTCTGCGTGAGAGTATAGCATGGGGTGTGTGACCTCCCGCCCCGTCCTCCGTCGCCTCGCCCCTGAGGCCCCGTCATTCCCGCGTAGGCGGGAATCCAGTCGGTGCGATAGCGCCATGACGGGGCGCGTTGCGCCCCGTCCCCATCAATCCCCAGCGCCGCGCCATGCCCAGGCAAACGTCACCGCTGATAGACTAGAGCGGCGATGGGGGCGTTTCTCGGCAGACACGGCGTGGCGATTCTCACGGCGCTGCTGGCGTTCACCGCCGACCAGGTGTCCAAACTGGCGGTTGTGCTCACGCTGGCGCGGGGCGAGTCGTGGCCGGAGACGGGGCTCTTCCGGTTCACGCACGTCTGGAACACGGGGAGCGCGTTCGGACTGTTCGGCGGGCAGAATATGGTGCTGACGGCGGCGTCCATCGTCGGCATCGGCCTGCTGCTGCTGTTCTACCGGTCGCAGGCGAACTCGGGCGCGTGGGCGCAGACGAGCCTGGGCCTCATGTTCGCGGGGGCGTGCGGCAACCTCGCCGACCGCATCACGCTGGGGCACGTCACGGATTTCATCGACATCGGCCCGTGGTACATCTTCAACCTCGCGGACGCCTCCATCGTGACGGGCATCGCGATCTTCTCGGCGCTCGTGCTGCTCGCCCGCCCCAAGCGCCCCGCGCTCGCGACGACGACGATCCCCGGCGATGAGGAATACGCGGATTAGGAAAGGAGAGGCGCGATGGGATTCGCTGAAGATTTCGTTGGCGGGTTGGCGGAGTTGCGATTCGCGGACACGTTCAACCCCTACGCCGACGTCTGCCCTGTCTACGACCTGCCGGACGCTCCCGCGCTTCGGCGCGGCGCCTTGGCGGCGGTTATTGACCGGGCTTTGGAACTGGGGACGGACTCCCTATGGGTCGGGTTTTGCCCCGGCCACCAGGGGGCGCGGCGGACAGGGCTGGCGTTCACGGACGACTACGTTCTCCAAGCCCACGGCGAGCGGTGGGGCATCGAGTTGCCGCGTCCGACTACGGGCAAGATGATCCCTGAGCCCACCACGCAGGCCGTCTGGAAAGAGTTGCACCGCATCAAGGAAACGGTCTTCCTCTGGAACGTCTTCCCCCTGCACCCGCATAGGCCCGACGAGCCGTTCAGCAATCGGGAGCCCAACGCCCGAGAGTACGCGGCGGGACGCGAGGCGTTGAAGGAACTCATCGACGCGCTTAACCCGATGCGTCTCATCGCGGTCGGCAACGCGGCGGCCAAAGAAGTCAAGGGAGCGGGAGGCGGCAGGGAATTCGTCAAGGTCAGGCATCCCGGTCACGGAGGGCAACGGGAATTCGCCGCCGGCATTCGGGAACTGTACCCCGGCGATGAGGAATACGCCGACTAGCGCCGTCTCCCGCTACGTCGCGGAGGAGGCGGACGCCGGGGCGCGGGTGGACGTGTTCGCCGCGTCGCGCGACCCGACGCTGAGCCGCTCCCGCGCCGCCGCGCTCGCCCGCGAAGGGCTCGTCGCGGTGAACGGACGCCCCGCCAAGCCGTCGGCGGCGCTCCGCCCGGGCGATGCGGTGGAGGTCGTCGTTCCGCCCCCTGTTCCGCTCGATCTCGTTCCGCAGGACATTCCCGTCGGCGTCGTCTACGAGGACGCGGAGATCATCGTCGTGGACAAGCCGGCGGGGCTGACGGCGCATCCGTCGCCGGGGCATCCGGACGGGACGCTCGTGAACGCGCTGCTGGCGCTGGCGCCGGAGTTGCCCGGCATCGGGGGCGTCGAGCGTCCGGGGATCGTGCACCGGCTGGACAAGGACACGTCGGGGCTGATCGTGGTCGCCAAGACGGACGCGGCGCATCGCAGCCTGACGCGGCAATTCCGGGAGCGCAGCGTGAGCAAGACGTATCTCGCGCTCGCGGCGGGGCTCATGCGGAGCGGCGAGGGCGAGATTGACGCGCCGATCGGACGGCATCCGGTCGAGCGCAAGCGCATGGCGGCGGTCGAGGGCGGGCGTCCGGCGCTGACGCGCTACCGCGTATTGGAGCGGTTCGACGGGCCGATGGGGGCGTACACGCTCGCGGAGGCGCGCCCCGTCACCGGGCGGACGCATCAGATTCGGGCGCATTTCGCGCACTTGGGGCATCCGCTCGCAGGGGACGCGGTGTACGGCAAGCGGTCGCGGCTGGTGGCGCGGCATTTCCTGCACGCGGCGCGGCTGGAGATCGCGATGCCCCCCGCCGAAACGGAGCGCCGCGCATTCGAGGCACCGCTCCCCGACGACCTAGCGTCAGCGCTAGCCGCGCTGCGGCGGGGGTAGCCGCGCTGCGTCGGGGGTAGGGTAGGGGGGGATAAATTCCCCACTATGACATCCGCCCGTTGCGCCGACGCGCCTCCGCCCTCTAGGCTGAGAGCCAACGCTTGATCCGTAAGGCAAGGAGGCGAATGATGCTTGGTACGTTGCGGGACGTGATGCAGGGAGTGGTTCCGGCGCGGCGCGGGAACGCGCCGGTGGCGTCGGCGATGCGGACGCTCGCGCCGGACAGGGGCGTCGGCCCGGAGTGGCAGTCGCCCGTCTACGGCGAGTACTACGCCAAGAGCGCCGATGTCTACGCGGCGGTGAAACTGCGCGCCGAGGCCGTCTCGCGCCCGCCCCTCCAAGTCCGCGAGATCGACGCGGCGGGCGCGGCGCGGTGGGTCGGCCCCGACCACCCCGTTCAGCGGCTGATCGACGCCGCCAACGGCTGGTGGAGCCGCAGCGATCTGCTCATCGCGACGGAAACGTACCTCTGCCTTTGGGGCGCCGCCTTCTGGCTGCTGGGGCGCTCGGACAAAGCGTCGGCGGCGCCCGACGAGATTTGGGCGCTCCGCCCCGACCGCGTCCGCGTCGTGCGCGACCCCAACCGCTACGTCGCGGGGTTCGTCTACGAGGAGCGCGGCAAGGAGACCGCCCTTCTGCCGGAGGAGGTCGTCTGGTTCCGCTATTTCAATCCGCTGGAGGAGTTCGCGGGCTTCGCGCCGCTGGCCGCCGCGCGCCTCACCGCCGATATGGGCATGGACGCGCTCCGCTTCAACCGCGAGTTCTTCCGCAACGGCGCGCAGCCGCAGGACATCGTCTTCCGCTCGCACGGGCCCGTCACCGACGCGCAACTCTCCGAGTTCTACGCCCGCATCGAGTCGCGCCACACGGGCCCCGACCGCGCCCACAAGCCGCTCGTCACCGGCGACGGCTGGGACGTGCAGCGACTTGGCCTCAGCCAGCGCGATATGGAGTGGCTGTCGGGCTTGCGCTGGAGTTTGGAGGGCGTCGCCCGCGTCTACGGCGTTCCGCTGCCTCTGCTCGAGGACTTCAGCCACGCGACGCTGAACAACGTCCGCGAGGCGCGCCGCATGTTCTGGGAGAAGACGATCGTCCCCGAACTCACCTTCCTCGCGGGAGCAATCAACGAGGGGCTGCTGCCGCGGCTCGGCCCTGCGGCGCGGGGCCTCTCCGTCGCGTTCGACCTTTCGCAGGTCGAGGCGCTCTCCGAAACCGAAAGCGAGCGCACGCGCCGGCAGGTCGCCCTCGTGCAAGCCGGCATCCTCTCCGTGGAGGAGGCTCGCCGCGAGCGCGGGCTGGGGTGACGGGGGGTTGCGGGGGGCGCCGCCGCCTGCGCCGCAGACCGTCGTCATTCCCGCGTAGGCGGGAATCCAGACGCGGCGCGAAGCGCCGCTCCGTGTTCCCCAGCGCGGTCGTCATTCCCTCGAAGCGGGAACCTACCGGGGGCGCTAAACTACGGGGAACGAGGAGGAGAGAATGACCCCAATGTCCCCGTCGGCCAGCCCGAAAGAGTTCATGCTTGGCGCGCTGCGCGATGTCCGCCTCCGCGTCGTCGAGCCCATCGAGGTGAAGTGGACGACGGAGGACGGCCAGTGCGTCTTGGAGGCGGTCGAGGTCAACGAGTTCGGCTTCGGCGCCAATTTCTCGGAGGCAATCGCCAACCTGCAGGAGGCCATCGCCGAGTTGCATTTCACGTTGGAAGCGGAGCAAGAGCGCCTCGGCCCCGACCTGCAAGCCGTCCGCGCAACCCTCGCCCGCAAAATCCGGAGGGCCGATGTCCCTGTCGGCGCGTGATTTCGACCTGCTGGCCAAATGACCGCCGAACCCTCCAACACCCGGCACGGCTACGCGCTGGCGACGTGGCTGCAGAGGCTGATCGCTCATGTCATCGACCGCGTCATCGTCGGCTCTATCGTTCTCGCCGCGCTGTTCGGACTGGCCTGGGCGTGGCTTGCAATCAATTTCGAGGGGTCCGAGGGCGACTGGGGGCCGTTCAACGGAGTCGTGTTCGATAGCAGTTGGGCATAGGCGCGCTAGCCCAGAGATCAAGGAGCCCATATGACCAACGCCTCCTCCAACATCCGGCACGGCCACTCGCTGGCGACATGGCTGCAGCGGCTGATCGCCCACGCCATCGACCGCATCATCGTCCTCGCCGTCGTTCTCGTTGCGCTGTTCGGCCTGGCGGTCGGAGCCGCGGGCGGCGCCGCGCAGGACGGAACGGTCGCCGCCGACCGGATTCCGCTCATCGACCGTCCGTTCGTAGGCGACTGGGGATGGGGGCTGGCCGCCGCCGCCGCTTTCGCGTTCCTCGTCTACTCGATGTGGTTCCTCGCCGCGCTTGGACGCGGGCAGACGCCCGGCAAGCAGATCGTCGGCGTCCGCGTCATCCGCGCGAACGGCGAGCCGTCCAACTGGGGGCATACCTTCCTGCGCGAGTTCGTCGTCGAGTGGATCGTCGTCGGCATACTCTCCGCGATGACGGGCGGGATCTTCTACGTCGTCAACTACGTCTGGCCGCTCTGGGACAAGGACCGGCAGGCGCTGCACGACAAGATGGTCGAGACGCTCGTCGTCGCTGCGCGCTAGCGCCCGCTGGCGACGCAGCGGATGGGATGCGGCGCCGAGCGTCCGGCTAGGTTTGGAAGCCCAGGGCTTGGGCCGCCGCCCGCTGGCGGATGTCTAGCGTGATGAAGGCGAGGTCGTTCAACTCCCGCTTGGCGTAGAGCGCGGTCGCCAGATGCCACAGGTCCGCGCCCTTGAGGTATCCGGCGCGGAGCGCTTCGGCGATCTCCTGCGTTAGCGCGCGGGTCGGCAATATCCATTCCACGCCGTAGACGGCGGAATCTTCGAAAGGCCGGCCTTCTCTTGCGAACGCCGACCGCACTTCCGCTTCCAGCAGGTTCGACGAGACCAACCGCGAACGCTCATTCAGCGTCTCTCCCACGGCGTCGGCGCCGGGCTCGTTGAAAGCGACTGCGATCAGCGCGGACGAGTCCACGTAGGCGGACGCCATCAGTCGCGTTCGGCGAGGAAGCGCGCCAGGGCGCCGGGGCTCGAGCAGACGGGCTTGAACGGCTGCTTGGGGCCGTTCGCGGGGTAGAGGATGCCTCGCCGCCGCATATCGGCCATGCGGGCCTCGAGTTCCTCTTCGGAGAGGCTCGGCGCCGGCGGCTGGGAGTGGACGTCGTTTTCCCCTTCAGAGAGCGGCGGCGCGGACGGCGGCGGAGCGGCGGCGATTTCCGCCGGCGGGACGATCTTGACGGGCGAGCGCATCTCGGCGATAGGCGCGCCGCGATAGGAGACCGTGACGGTTTCGCCGCCGCGGACGCGACGCAGGAGTTCGGCGAATCGGGTTCGCGCTTCGCGGGCAGTGTAGACGGCGCTCATAAGGTCAGGATACGCGATTGCGGAGGATTGGGCAACCCAAGCGCGGGCGCTGCGCTTCCGCGGCCCGGCCCGCCGCTCACCCACGCAACCGCCGCAGGCGAAGCGGCGCGCTCCATATCCGGCGGACGCGCTTGCGGAAGTACGCCCCCTTGCCGAAGAGCGCGCCCGTCGCCAGCAGCAGCGTCCAGTAGAGCGGCGGAACGAGCGCGAGATAGGCCAGCCGGTAGCCCCACGGCCCCGACCACAGCGACCCTTCCAAGCCGATCACGCCGCCCAGCAGCCAGCGCCCCAGCAACGCCGTGAGCGCGCCGTTGACCGCGAACGCGAGCATCACCACCGGGTAGTGGGCCCGCTCCCAAGCGCGGCGGACGCGCCCCGACTCCGCCGTCGACGTTCCCCCGGCGCGCTCCGTCAGGCCGCGCCGCCTTCCTGCCGCGCCTCGACGCCCGCCAGCGCCTCCACCGCCTTGACGACCGCCTGCGTCCCCTCGTCGCCGAGCCCCATCGCCTCGACGGCGGTGAGGTACTGCCGCGCCATGCTCGTGACGGCGAGCGGGACGGACCGCTCCTGCGCGGCCTCCGTAATCAGGCGCAAATCCTTCTGCTGCAGTTTCACCATAAAGCCGGGCGCGAAGTCGCGCCGCGCCATCCGCGGGCCGAGGTTGGCCAGTTGCCACGACCCCGCCGCGCCCCCCGACACCGCCTCTATCGTCCGCAGCAAGTCCGCGTCCTGCGCCGACGCGAACACGAGCGCCTCCGCCACCGCCGCGCACGTTCCCGCAACGAGAATCTGATTCACGAGTTTCGTCGTCTGCCCCATGCCCGACGGCCCCATGAGCGTGATCGTCTTGCCCATCGCTTCGAACACGGGCAGGCAGCGCTCGAACGCCTCGCGCTCGCCGCCCGCCATAATCGTGAGCGTCCCCTGCTCCGCGCCCCACGAGCCGCCGCTGACCGGCGCGTCAAGCATCGCGATTCCGCGCCCCGCGAGCCGCTCCGCCAGCGCCCGCGTTTCGCCGGGGGAAATCGTGCTCATATCGATGAAAACGCCGCCCGGCTCCATCGCCTCCGCGACGCCGCCATCGCCCTCGACCGCCGCCAGAACGTCGGGCGTGTCCGGCAGCATCGCAATGACGACCGACGCGCCCCGCGCCGCCTCGGCGAGCGACTCCGCGACGGCGACGCCATGCTCGCGCAGCGCCTCGGCTTTGGCCGCCGTCCGGTTGTAGGCCGTCACCGCGAAGCCCGCCTGCGCCAAGTTCCGCGCCATCGGCGCGCCCATAATTCCCGTTCCGACGAACCCGACGGCTTCGCGCTCCGCCATCAGCGCCCCTCCTCGGCGGCGCGGGCGCCGTCAACGTAACCTCTCGCCGCGCTCAGCAGCAGCGCGTTCGCTCCCGTGAGAAAGAGTTGCACGCCGCGGTCGCGCCAGTAGGCGTAATCCTCCGGCGCGCGGGCGATCGTGCCCGCCGTCTTGCCCGCCCCGACGATCTTCTCCGCGAGCCGCTCAATCGTCTCCAGCACGCGCGGATGCTTCGCTTCTCCCGGAACGCCCAGCGCGACCGACAGGTCGGACGGGCCCAGGAACACCGCGTCCACGCCATCCGTTCCGATGATGGCGTCCGCGTTCTCGATCCCCTCTTGCGTCTCGATCTGCGCCATCACGACGGTCGCCTCGTTCGCGGCCTCCGTGTAGCCTGGGCTTGTCGCGTAGTCGTTCGCCCGCACGCCCGCGAGGCCGCGCCTGCCCGCCGGCGGATACTTCACGGAGTCCGCGAGGTAGCGCGCGTCCGCCGCCGAATTCACCATCGGCATCATCACGCCGAGTGCGCCCGCGTCCAGGTATTTCGCCATCACCTGCTGGGCGTTCTCGCCGACGCGCGCCATCGCCGGAACGCCGCTCGCGTCGGCTGCGCGGATCATCGCCGCCGCGTCGGCTGGGCCGATGGGATTGTGCTCGCCGTCGATCATCACGAAGTCCACGCCCGCGGCCGCGAGCAACTCCACCGTCGTCGGCGACTCGATGCTGACGAACACCCCGACGAGGGGCTCGCCCGCCCTGAGCCGCGCCCGAAACGCTCCGTTGATCATCCGTCCTCCTGCTGTCGCTTGGTTGCGGCGCGGCTGCGCCGCGAATGGGAGCGCCGCCTCGCCGCCGCTTATGCGCGAGGGTTTAGGATAGCAGCAACCGGGCGCGGAACCCCGGATAACTCCCGGGGCCCCATGTTAGGTTCCCGCCTACGCGGGCAGGGCGGCGGGCGCCGACCGCTTCACAGGATTCCGCTGCCCCAGGTGCGCTTGCGCGTCTCCAAACTCATAAAGGTCTCCGTGTGGCGCACGCCCTCGATGAGCCCGACGCGGTGGTGCAGGAAGGAAGCGAGCGCCTCGGAATTCACGAGGTTCACCCAAATGAAGATGTCGTAACTGCCGGTCGTGATGGAGACATGCTCGGCCTCAGGGAAGGCGGCCAGTTCGTCCGCGACGGCCTCGACCCGCGACGGGTCGACCTGCAACCCGATGAAAGCGGAGGTGTGATAGCCCAGCCGTTCGGGGTCGGGGACGGCGGTGACGCGGATGATCTTGTCGTCGAGCAGTTTGTTGAGGCGCCGCCGGGCGGTTCCCTCGCTCAGGCCGAGTTCGCGGCCCAGTTGAGCGTGCGAAGCGCGCCCGTCCTCGCGGAGGCTTGCGATGACCTTCCGGTCGATGTCGTCCATCGTTCGCGTCCGCCCGCTAGCGCTGTATGCGCGAGTCGCCGCGCGGCTGAAAGATCGAGCCTTCGCCGGGGAGTCCGGCGGGCGTGGAGCGCCCCTGTTTGCCGACGCCCGCGGCGCGCCCCCGCGCGAGAATCCCAAGCGCGGACGCCGCCGCGCCCGCGAGCGCGGCGCGCTTGAGGAACCCCCGGCGGGTGACAACGTTCTCTTTGGTTTGCGACTGACCGGCCATCGTCGGCGTTGCTCCTACGGACATGCTCTAAACGCAAGCCCTTCTATTGTAGGCGTTTGGGCTGCGATTGCAAGACATGGACTCGCTCCATGCAGCCGGCGGAGCCTACGCCGTCTGCTACTATGCGGGGGCTTGCGTCGCCCGCCGCCGTTTTCCTCTCTCCGCGCAGCATGAGGAGCATCGTTGGAATCCTTGCCTCCCGCCGGACCTTCGCCTTCCGCATCGGGCGCGAAACGTCCGGGCCGCGTTTTCTTCGGGTGGTGGATCGTGGCGGGCAGCGTTTTCACGAACGCGGTGCTCTCCGCCGCGTACTTTCAGGGGCTCAGCGCGTTCATTCTCCCGATCGAGGCGCACTTCAACTGGTCGCGCTCCGTCATCAGCGGCGCGATGTCCATGCGCCAACTGGAGTCGGGCATCTTCAGCCCGCTCGTGGGCGTGTTGCTCGACAGGGTGAGCCCTCGCGCGCTGATCTTCTGGAGCGCCGTGATCGCGGGAGGCGGGCTGATCTGGCTGGGGCTCGTCAACAGCATCGCCACGTTCTACGCGGCCATCTTCTTCATCTCCGTCGGAACGTCGGGAATGAGCCACGCGGTCACGTGGCCGGTGGTCATCGCGCGCTGGTTTCGCCGCAAGCGCGGGCTCGCCACCGGGCTCGCGGTGATGGGGCCGATATTCGGCTCGCCGTTCGTCATCCTCAATACGTCGTTGGAGGAGGACTACGGCTGGCGCGCGATTCTCATCGCCTACGGGATCATCGTCCTCGCGCTGCTGACGCTGATCAGCGCCGTGGCGAGGGGCCGCCCGGAGGACTACGGCATGCATCCGGACGGCGATCCGCCGGAGGCGGGGGAGGCGCGCGACGCGGCGGGCAGGCTGCGGCGTCCGCCGGAGCGGGGCATGAGCGTCCGGCAGGCGACGCGGACAAAGGAGTTCTGGCTGTTCACGGGCTATCTCTCCGGGATGTTTATGGTGAACTCCGCGTTTCAGGTGCATCAGATTCCGTACTTCGTGCAGGACGCGGGATTGTCGCCGGAGGGGGCGGCGCTGACGTTCACGCTCGTCTTTCTGCTGAGCGGGATCGGGCGGATCGGCGCGGGATGGATGCTCGACCGCGCGGACTACCGGGTCGTGCTCGCCGTGGTGGCGGCGATGCTGGCGCTCTCGATGCTCTACCTGCAGTTCGTGCAGGCGACGTCGGTCTGGCTCTCGATGCCGTTCGTCGCGCTGTTCGGCGTCGGATTCGGCAGCGTGATTCCGATGCGGGGGACGCTGGGCAGCATGATGTTCGGAACGCGGTCGCTGGGCTCCATCGTGGGGATTCTGCAAGGGGGATCGGTCGCGGCGGGAGTCGCGGGACCGATTCTGCTGGGCAGAATATTCGATTCGACGGGGGACTACCGGCTTGGGGTGTGGGCGCTTGCGGCGGTGGGGGCGCTGATGGCGCCGGCGGCGTTCGCCATGTCGCCGCCGCGTCGGCTGGCGGCGCGCATCCGCCTCGCGGAGCGCAGGCAAGCGGACCTGCGGAGCGCGTGATAGCATAGCGGACGAGGCCGTAGCCTCCGCCGCCCTCGCGCGGCCAACGGACGAGTCAGGATGCAGATGAAACGCATACGCTGCAACTACGAAGCCTATCTCGCCTCTCTTGGCCCGCGACTCGGCGCGGGCGGGAGCGCGTAGGGGAGCGCGGGCGATGACGGACGCGGCGGACGCGCTTCGGCGGTACTTGGACGAGTTGCGGGCGAACCTCGCCCAAGGCAACGCCACCGAGCACACCCACCGCCCCGCCCTCAAAACGCTCCTCGAAGCCGTCGGCGATGACGTCGTCGCCACCAACGAGCCCTCCCACATCGCGGTCGGCGCGCCCGACTTCGTCGTCTCCCGCACCGGCGGCGCCCGCCTCACTATCGGCTACGTCGAGGCCAAAGACGTCGGCTCCGACCTCGGCGCCATTGAGCGGGACAGCAGCCGCGCGCGCCCAACCACGCCCAACGGCGAGCAGATCAAACGCTATCGGGAGAACCTCCCGAACCTCCTGCTGACCAACTACACGGAGTTCCGCTGGTATTTGGAGGGCAAGCCCTACAAGACGGCGCGGCTCGCGGAGATGGACGAGCGCGGCCGGCTCGCGGCGAGCGAGGACTCGGCCGAGGCGACGGAGCAACTGCTCGACCCGTTCCTGCGCCAGGGCATCCTCAAAGTGGCGACGCCCGAGGATCTCGCGCAGAGGATGGCGCAGATCACGCGAATGGTGCGCGACTCTGTGCGGCGCGGCTTCGAAAACGGTTCGGTGTCGCAGCCCCTGCGCGACTTCTACGAGGCGTCGGAGAGCGTCCTGACTCCCGGGCAGGAGCATGCGGAGTTCGCCGATATGTTCGCGCAGACGCTCGCCTACGGCCTGTTCGCAGCCCGCGTGAATCATCAGTACGGCACGTTCCGCAGGGAGACCGCCGCCTACAAGATTCCGGCGGCCAACCCCTTCCTCCAAACGCTTTTCAACACCGTCGCGGGGCCGCAACTCGGCGAAGAGCCGTTCGCGGACTTCGTGGACAACCTCACCCAACTCCTTGACAAGGCGGAGATGGACAAGGTTCTCGAGGATTTCGGCAGCCGGGGCGCGAAGGAAGACCCGATACTCCACTTCTACGAGACGTTCCTCGCCGTTTACGACCCGGCGCAGCGCGAGCGCAGAGGCGTCTACTACACGCCGGAGCCCGTCGTCTCCTACATCGTGCGCTCCGTTGACCTCCTGCTCCGCGACAAATTCGGACTCCGCGAAGGGCTTGGCGACTGGTCAACAGTCAAGTACTCGCAAGACGACGGCGGCGGCAACATTGAGGAGAAGGAGTCGCGCCGCGTCTTGATTCTCGACCCCGCTTGCGGAACGGGAACCTTCCTCTACGCCGTGATCGACCTTCTGCGCGAGCGTTACTTCGCCGGCAACAAGGCGGGGATATGGAATCCGTCGTACATCCAAGAGGCGCTACTCCCGCGCCTGTTCGGATTCGAGTTGCTGATGGCGCCTTACGCGATGGCGCACCTCAAGTTGGGGATGCAACTCGCGGCGATGGATATGCCGAAGGAGCGCAGGGCGAACTGGGGATACCAGTTCCAGCGGGGCGAGCGGCTCGGCGTCTACCTCACCAACGCGCTAGAGCAGGAGGAGCGGCAGGTTCAGGCCGTATTCGGCCCAATGCGCGCCATCGCCGACGAGGCCAACGCCGCCTCCGGCATTAAGCGCGACCTCCCCATTATGGTCGTGCTCGGCAACCCGCCCTACTCCGGCCACTCCGCAAACGCGAGTTGGCGCAACGGCAAGCGCACGTGGATCGGCCGCGCCATTGAGGATTACAAGCGCGTCGACGGCAAACCGCTCGGCGAGAAGAACCCTAAGTGGCTGCAGGACGACTACGTGAAGTTCATCCGCTTCGGCCAGTGGCGCATCGAGCAGTCCGGCGGCGGCGTCCTCGCTTTCATCACCAACCACGCCTACCTCGACAACCCCACTTTCCGAGGTATGCGCCAGCAGTTGATGGAGACGTTCACCGACATCTACCTGCTCGATCTGCACGGCAACGCCCGCGCCAGAGAAATCGCGCCCGACGGCGGCCCCGACCAAAACGTCTTCGACATTCAGCAGGGCGTCGCCATCGCGCTGTTCGTCAAGGAGCCGGGCAAGAGCGGCCCCGCGCAGGTCCATCACGCCGACCTCCGGGGCGCGCGGCAAACCAAGTACGAAACGCTCGCCGCGTCCGACGTAACGACGACCCAGTGGGAGCGCCTCGACCCCGCCTCGCCTAACTATCTCTTCAAGCCGTGGGACACGACGCTTGAAGAGGAATACCGGCAATGGCCAAGCGTCACAGAGATGATGCCCGTCAATTCCGTCGGCGTCGTGACCGCCCGCGACGACCTAACCATCCGCTGGACGCCCGACGACGCCTTCGACGTGGCTCTGGACTTCGCCTCGTTGTCGCCCGACGCGGCGCGTAGGCGGTACCGGTTGCCCCGAGATTCGAAAGACTGGTCGGCGCCGCTTGCCCAGCAGGACGTCAAAAACTCAGGCGTAAGCAAGGCTTTGGTCGCGCCGATCCAATACCGGGCGTTCGACGTTCGCTACACCTACTACACCGGCGCGAGCAACGGCTTCCTCTGCAGGCCGCGCCCGGAGGTGATGCGGCATATGCTGGCGAACGGAAGGCGCAACCTCGCCCTGATCGCTTGCAGGCAGCAATCCCGCGTCAGCGAGCCGTGGAACCTCTGCGGCGTGAGCGACACGATCATTGAGGCGTGCGCCATCTCCAACATCACGAGCGAAATCAACTCGCTCTTTCCGCTCTACCTCCACCCCGCCGAGCAGGAAGCCGAGCAAGGGCTCTCCGAGTCCGGTTCGCGGCGGCCCAACCTCTCGCCCGAGTTCATCGCCTCATTAGAGGAGAAAACAGGGCTGCGGTTCATCGCCGACGGACAGGGCGACTTGCAAACGACCTTCGGCCCGGAGGACGCGTTCCATTACGTCTACGCCGTCCTGCACGCGCCGTCCTACCGCGAACGCTACGATCAGTTCCTGCGCGCCGATTTCCCCCGCGTTCCGCCGCCGACCGGCGCGCCGGTCTTCCGCGCGCTCGCGCAGGCGGGCGCGACGCTGACCTCCGCGCACTTGCTGCAGGAGTCCGCTCTGGACATCTCCGGCCTCGGCTTTCCTATTGCGGGGAACGGCGCGGTCGAGAAGGGCTACCCGCGCTACTACCCCCCCGGCGAGTCCGTCCCCGGCGAGGACGTTCCGCTCGAGCGGGGCAGGGTCTACGTCAACGACAGCGACCTCCTGCGGCAAGGGCAGTACTTTGAGGGAATCGAGCCGGAGGCGTGGGCGTTCCGACTGGGGAGTTTTCAGCCGTTGGAGAAATGGCTGCGCGACCGCGTTGGGCGTCCGCTCTCACTCGAGGACCGGCGGCGCTATATGCGGATGGCCGTCGCCTTGCGCGACACCGTCCGGCTGATGGGGGAGGTTGACGCGGCCATCGCCGCGCATGGCGGGCTGTGGGGGGAGCGTGATAGCATAGGGGGCGAGGCGTAGCCTCCGGCCTTGCGCGGCCAACGGACGGGAACACGATGCTGCTGAAATTCGGACTCCGCAACTTCAAAGCCTTCCGCGACCAGGCGTTCGACCTTGCGCCGATCACCGTGTTCGTGGGGCGCAACGGCACGGGCAAGTCGTCCGTGCTGCAGGCGCTCGCCTTCCTCAAGCAATCGTCGCTCGCAGGCGAGGCTCTGTACACCGGGCGCGAGGGCGCGCCTGCGCTCGCCGACCTCGGTAGTTTCGAGGAGGTCGTCCACGGGGGGGACACGGCGTTGCCTGTCCGAATCTCGATGAGCGCTCGGATGGATGCCCTCGGCCCGACGCCATGGCCGACTATTAGCAAGTACGCCGAGTACGGCATAAGCCGTCTTCTTGGCGAATTGCCTCTCAGTGTTGACCACTACTGCCCGCTCTCCGGAGGCGCTAGCGAGTCCGTGGAAATAAGCAATCAGTCAATACGGATAAGGACGCCTTCTCCCAGCGCGCTAGAGGAGACTTGGCCTGAGGGGATTCATCCAAGCGCCCCCCGCCCATTCAATGGCTTTGAATCGTCTATCACCTATGGAGAGGAGTTGGCTAGCCTAGCTGAGATGAATCCGCGCATAGCGAAAGACTCGGAGGAAGACGTCGCGCGGCTTGGCAAGGCGCTTCCTATCCAACTCCGCCGCTTCTTCTTCATCCCCGCCGGTCGCGGGTTTATGGGACAGACCTTCCCGTTGCGGAATGACGCGCGCGGCGACTTATCCGCAGCAGGGTACGGGGATTTCTCCAGCAACGCCGCCACCGCGCTGGCGAAAAACCGCAGGATGGAGGAGCAGGTCTCGGACTGGCTGGAAACCGTCACCGGCTTGCGAATTCGGTCTCAATTGACCCATACGGGCAAGGAATGGGGCGTCTCAATCGTTTTCCTCCCGCCTCGGAGCGCGAACGGGCGGATGCCCGTCGGCGCGAACAACGAGAGTTTCGGCGCGAATCAGTTGAGCCATGTGTTCCTGCAGATCGCGCTCGCGGCTAGCGATCCGATGGTCAGGAACGAGGCGACGATCGGCATTGAGGAGCCGGAGGTGCACCTGCACCCGCGCGCCCAGCGCAACTTCGTCGAGATGCTCGCGGCCATCGCCAAGCAGGGGACGCAGTTCATCATCAGCACGCACAGCGACCGCATCGTCTCCCGCGTGCTGCTGCTCGTCGCGAAGGGCGTTCTGCGGCGGGAGGACGTCGTCGTCTACGCCTTCGACAAGGACGAGAGCGGCGCGGCGACCGCCGAGAAGCGCGAGATAGACGAAATGGGGCGCATCTACGGCGGGCTCCCAGGCTTTATGAAAGAGGACCTGGCGGACCTTGACGAACTGATGGACGTCCTCGCCGCGCGAGAGGCTTAATGGAGCCTCTCGTCTTCGCGTTGGACGAGAACGTCCTGATATGGGCTATCGCCGGAGGCGGCCCCGTCGAATCCGTAGCCGGCCGCTACACGCGGGTCGGCGATGACTACCTGAACGCCGGGGACTTGGTGAAAGAGTCGCTGCGGAACGAGCATCGCTTGGCTATGAGCCTGGAGTTGTGGAGGAACTTCTCCCGGCACGCGGACGCTTTCGACGACAGGGAAATTGACCAAGAGGTCTTCGCGGCGATAACAAGAGCGGTTTGGTCTCCGGACATCGCGGTCTTCGCGCCCAACCCGCCCGCCGTCCCCCTCCCCGACAAATTCCCCGACGACGACCGCTACCTCGCCTACCTCGCCGTCGCTACGGAGGCAATCATCGTCACCGAGGATGCAGGCGTGCTCGCGGCGGCGGAGGGCGGCGCGTTGGGGTTCGAGGCTGTTAGCATAGCGGACGCGCTGTCGCGCGCACGAGCCACTGAATGAGCGCCCGCAATCGCATCTACTTCATCGGCTTCTCCGGCGCGGGGAAGAGCGCCGTCGGGCGCAGAACCGCGCAACTGCTCGGATGGGCGTTCGCCGACGCCGACGAGCGCATCGTCGCCCGCGCCGGCAAGCCCGTCGAGCGGATATTCGCCGAGGACGGCGAGCCCGCCTTCCGCGCCCTCGAGCGCGCCGTCATCGCCGAATTCGCCGGCGAGGAGCGTGTCGTCGTCTCCACCGGCGCGGGCTCCGTGATGCACGACCAATCGCTCGGCGGCATGCTCGCGTCGGGGCTCGTCGTCGCGCTGGAGGCGCGCCCGGAAACGATCTACCGCCGCCTCTCGCACGCCGCCGAAACCGAAGGCCCCGAGGCGATGGTCCGGCCAATGCTGCAAGCCGACGACCCCCTCGGGCGGATCGAGTCGCTCAAGCGCGAGCGCCAAGCCGCCTACGCCCTCGCCCATTGGACGATCCACGCCGACGGCCTGACCGTCGAGCAGGCGGCGCACGAGGTCGTCCGCGCATGGCGGCGGTTCGGCGCGCCCTCCGCTTGGGAGAGCGACCCCGCGCTCGCCGCGACCGTCGCCGTCGAGTCGGGCGCGTATCCCGTGTTCGTGGGATGGGAGACGCTGGAGGCCGAGTTGGGGCGCCGCCTCGTCGAGTCCGGCTTCTCCGGGCGCGCCTACATCGTCTGCGACAGCAACGTCGTCCATCCCTACGGGCGCGCGGCGCAGCGATCGCTCCACGCGGCGGGCGTCGAAATGGGGCTGTTCACGTTTCCCGCCGGCGAGGAGAGCAAGTCCCTGGCGACCGCGTCCGTTCTGTGGGAGTGGCTCGCCGAGCGCCGGGCCGAGCGCGGCGACGCCATCGTCGCGGTGGGCGGCGGCGTCGTGGGCGACCTCGCGGGCTACGCCGCCGCGGCGTTCCTGCGCGGCGTCCGCCTCGTGCAAGTGCCCACCTCGCTCACCGCGATGGTGGACTCGGCGGTCGGCGGCAAAACAGGCGTCGACCTGCCCATCGCCAAGAATATGGTCGGCGCGTTCCATCACCCAACGATGGTTCTGGCCGACGTTTCCGCGCTCCGAACGCTGCCGGAGCGCGCGCTCCGCGAGGGTTGGGCCGAGGCGATCAAGCACGGCTTCGCGCTGGAGGCGCCGCTCGTGGATTTCTACGAACGCAACGCCGACGCGCTGCTTACGCTCGACCCCGACCTGACGACCGAGGCGGTCGCGCGCAACGTCGCCGTCAAGGCGCGCATCGTCAGCGCCGACGAGCGCGAAACGAGCGGGCTGCGCCGCCTGCTGAACTACGGGCACACCATTGGGCACGGCCTCGAGGCGGCGGCGGGCTACGGCGCCTACCTGCACGGCGAGGCGGTCGCCGTCGGAATGACCGGCGCGGCCCGGCTCGGCGTCGCCGAAGGCGTCACGCCGTCCGACGTCGCGGAGCGCCAAGCGTCGCTGCTCGCGCAATTCGGCCTCCCGCAGTCCTACGCCAACGTCGAGCCCGAGGCGATTCTGGAAGCGATGACGCGCGACAAGAAAACGACGGCGGGGCAAGTCGCGTGGGTCTTTCTCGACGGCGTAGGCTCCTCCGTCGCGCGCCGCGGCGTCCCGCAAGAGAGGGTCGAGCGCGTCGTCCGCGAGTTGGGGGCGTGAGGGGCGGCGGGCGCCCCCGGTGCCCCCCGCGCAATCGCCCTGCCCGCCTAGTCCCTCACCACGCCCCCGCCGGGGACGTAGGGCGCCACAAGCAGAAGCGTCGCTAGCGTCTTCGCGTCGTTCAACTCCCCCGCCCGCGCCATGCGTACCGCCTCCGCGAACGGAACGCGCTCGACCGTGATGCGCTCGTCCTCGTCGGCGGGCAGCGGATTCGGGTACAGGCCCGTCGCGAGGAAGGCGTAGAGGCGCTCCGTCATCGAGCCCGGCGCCGCGAAAAAGTTGCCGATCTCCCGCAACTTCGCCGCGTCAAGCCCCGTCTCCTCCCGCAATTCACGCCGCGCCGCATCCAACGGCGATGCGTCCCCCTCGATCACGCCCGCCGGCAACTCCAGCAGGTCGCGCCCCGCCGCATGCCGGTGCTGCCGAACCATCGCCACGTTCCCGTCCGCGTCCACCGGCGCGATGACGACGGAGTTCGGGTGATGGACGACGTCGCGCAGCGTCTCCGTTCCGTCCGCCAGCCGCAAACGCTCGACGCGCAGCGTGACGCGCCGCCCCGCGAACTCGCCCTCCACGCCTATCATCCGCTCCGCCTCATCCGCCATGCGGCGCCTCCTCCACGCGATGCAGCGCGGCCCCCTCCGCCGCCAGCCCTCGCGCGATGCTCACCGATTGCTCCGACCCGCGCCGCAGCCGGTAGACCAGCGTCTCGTAGAAGCGATTGGGCGACCCGGCGCGCAGAAAGCGGGCGCGGCGCGGACTCGCCGACACCGTCACCGCGTCGCCTCGCCGCAGCGGAACGTCCACGAACCCGTCCGCCGTCATTATCGCGTCATGCGCGCTCTTCACCACCAACTCGACCGACGACTCGGCGGGCGCGATGACCGGCGCGTCCAAGTCCCCGTGCGTGGCGACCGGAACGATCACGAGGTCGCCCGAAGCCGGATAGAGGATCGGCCCGCCCGCCGCGAGCGCGTAGGCCGTGCTCCCCGTCGCCGTGGCGACGATCACCGCGTCCGCCTGATACGTCGTCAGTTCGACGCCGTTGACGGAGACGCCGATCCGCGCGAGATGCGCGATGCGCCCCCTGCCCACCACGACGTCGTTCAGGACGGCGACCGGGCTTCGCGGCGCGCCCTCCGCTTGGGTCTCCGCCTGCGCCATGCGCCGCTCGTCCATCCATGCGTAGCCCCCGGCGAGGTACTCCGGGGCGAGCCGAACCGCGTCCGCCGCCTCGATCTCCGTGAGAAAGCCCAAGCGTCCGAGATTCACGCCGAGCAGCGGAACGTCCGCCTCCGCCGCCATCCGCGCCGCGCGCAGCAGCGTGCCGTCGCCTCCCACCGTGATGAGCGCCGACGGACCGAGCGCCGCCAGGTCTGTTTCGCCGTCGGCGGTGGACAGCAGGGGGCGCCGCGCGCCCAACGCCTCCGCCAGCGCCTCCGCCAGCGGACGCGCCCGTTCGGAAGCCGCGTTGTACAGAATCGCCGCGTTGGAGGGATCTATCGCCAAAACACGCCTGCCGTCCGCCGTCCGTTTTTGCTTATTCTACCGCCCTGCCCGCGTAGGCGGGAATCCACGCTAATCGTCATTCCCTGCAAGGGGAACTATACAGCGTCGCCACGGGCGCGAGGTTGTCTGAGCGTAGGCAGCGGCGTCCGCGCGGCGTCGAGGCGAGGCGCAGTCCGATTGGGGCGGTCTGCTAGACTGCGTCGGCGGGAGCGCATCCGCAGGAGCCGTCAGCCGTGACTAGACGCCGCCCGTTCGGGGAACTTCGCGAGGGATTGGCCGCCGGAGGCCGCCGGTAGGCGGCGCCCGCGTTTCGCGGCCATCCGATGCGCTCCCCGCCTCGCCCTTCGCCGCCCGCGCTATGGCCGCCCCGCTTCTACTACGGCTGGGGCATCGTCTCGGCGTCGACGGTGATCGCGTTCGCGCAGACGCCGATGTACGGCGCCGTGCTCTCCGTGTTCGTCACGCCGATCAGCGAGGATTTGGGCTGGACGCGGGCGGAGATTTCGACGGCGTTCGCCATCGGCAGTTTGTGCGGGGCGGCGGGAGCGGCGGCCATCGGAAGCCGCCTCGACCGCTACGGGGCGCGCATGGCGATCGTGGCGGCGGGGCTGGCGATCACGGCCTCGCTCGCGGGGCTCGCGCTGATGCGGGAGGTTTGGCAGTTCTGGGCGCTGTTCGGCATAGGGCGGACGGCGGCGCTGACGGGCGTCAATCTCGGAACGATGGTGGCGGTGGGCAACTGGTTCACGCGCAAGCGGGCGCGCGCCGTCGCGTTCCTCAGCATCGGTCTGCGCTCCGGGCAGGCGCTCGTTCCGCTGGCGATCGCGACGCCCCTGATCATCGCGTATTCGTGGCGGCACGCCTACGCCGCGCTCGCCGCGATGACGCTCGTCCTGATCGTGATTCCGGGCTGGCTGTTCATCCGACGCAGGCCGGAGGACTACGGAATGCTGCCCGACGGCGCGCCCGCAGGCGAGGCGGATTCGCAGAGGGCGGACGGCGCGGACGCGGGCGGCGAGGTCTCGTTCACGCTGGCGGAGGCGCGGCGGACGCCGGCTTTCTGGCTGCTGACCGTCTCGACGATGATCGTGTTTTTCGTGCAGACGGCGGTGAACGTGCACGCGGTTCCGAGCGTGGAGGCGCGCGGGGCGCCCCGCGAATTCTCCGGGGCGTTCGTCTTCGTCATTATGGGGACGGCGGCGGTGTCGGCCTACGGATGGGGCGCGCTGATGGACAAGTTTCACGTTCGCTGGGGCGCGGCGCTGGCGACGGCCTTGTCGTGCGTTGCGATGGGAATGCTGATCCGTGCGGACGATATTCCGACGGCGGTCGCGTTCGGGGTGGTGTTCGGTCTTGGCACGGGCGGATGGACGGTGGCGCAGGTCGTGCTGTTCGCCAACTATTTCGGGCGGCGGCATTTGGGAGCGATACGCGGGCTTTCGCAATTGCTGTCCGGCCCGGTCGCGGCGACGGGTCCGATTTTGGCCGGGTGGGTCTACGACGTCCGCGAGAGTTACACGCTGGCGTTCGCCGTCTTTCTCGGAGCGCTGGTCGCCGCGCTGGTCGCGGTGTCGCTGGCGAAGCCGCCGCGGAAGGCGGCGTAGAGAGGTGCGCCATGAGAACTTTTGCATAACCATTGACTCGCCGCGCCGCGCCGCTTATGCTTGCGGGCGATGCGGAAGCGCGTTTCGGAAATCGTCGCGGCGGCGCTGCTCTGCGCGTGCCTTGCGCTCGCGGGGACGATGGCGCTCGCCGTCGCCGGTCTGCTCAACGACGGCCCGACGGCGCAGGCGCAAGACGCCGGCGGCGGGGACGGGCAGCAGGGCGGCGACGCGGGCGCGGACGGCGAGGGGGAGGCGGAGCCGGAACTGACGGAGTGGCAGAAGGCGAGGATCGCCGAATACCAAGATGCCCGCGACGCCGCCGCAGGCGTGTCCGGGCAGGCGGCGCAAGGGATGATCTCCGGGTTGGCCTCGCAAATGAACGAGGGCACGAGCGACGCTTTCACGGTCAGCGCCACCGGCCTAAACCCTGATTACTGGCATCAATTCATTTTCCAAGTGAGATCGCTCAGATCGGACGGCGAAACCCACAGCCGGGGCGGCATCGGATTCGACAACCGGTGCGACGGGGTGATCGTGTCGGCCGAAGCCCCCCGAAGAGCCACCACGTTCAGCAAGACGCTTACCCTATACGCATGCGACGAGGGAACGTATCAAGTGGAATCGCAATTGCGTCTGGTTGACCACAACGATGATCCCGTCGAAGTAACCACCCTTGACACTGACGTGGCGACGGTGACAGTCAAGTGCGTAGGATCTCTATGCGTCCCAACCCTGCCTACGCCGCCGGCGCCGTCGAACTTCCGCGTGACATCGACGGGGGAAACGAGCGCGCGGGTGGCGTGGAGCGCGCAAAGCAACATTTCGCGGTTCCAAATATCGGGCGGGCCTCGAGACATCCACCCCACGCGCTCGAGCACGTCCGTCCCGGTGATAGGGTTGACTTGCGGCACGCGGTACACGTTCCGCATCCGGGCGGACGGGGACAATACGAATACGAAGGGATGGAGCAATTGGTCGTCAAGCGCGTCGACCACGACGACCGCCTGCCCCCCTACGATCACGATCTCGCGGAACCGTAGTTTCGTTACGGAAGGGCAAGACGCGGAGTTCACGCTGCGGGCAAGCCCGGCTCCGGCATCCAGCATCACCGTGAAGGTCAGCGTAAGTGAGCGCGGGTCATTCATCAAAGGAACAAAGCCGACGAGCGTGACGATCAGCGCGAACCAGAGAACGGCGACGCTTGCCGTCGAGACGAAAGACGACTCCGCAGACGAAAACCACGGCAGCATTACGGCGCGAGTCATTGACGGGACGGGCTACACCGTCGGCTCGCCGTCGCTCGCGACCATGACCGTGCGGGATAACGACCCCACGCCCACCGTCGCCCCCACGCCCACCCCGGTGCCGGTGGACAAAGCGCCCTCGTTCGGAACCCCCGTCAGCAATAAGACGTGGAAGCAGAATACGCGCATACCCTCGTTCACGCTGCCGCGCGCGACCGGCGGCGACGGAACGCTCCGCTATTCGCTGAGTCCCGCGCTGCCGGCGGGCGTTAGCCGCTCCGGACGCTCCGTCAGCGGAACGCCGACCGGAACGATGGCGCGAACGAAGTACACGTGGAAGGTCACCGACAGCGACCGCACCGACCCCGACTCAGCGACGCTCTCCTTCTACATCACCGTGAACGCCGACCTCGCGCCCACCTTCGGGACGGCCACCACGATCTCCGACAAGTCGTGGACGCACAATAAAGCGATCACGTCCTTCAGTCTGCCGCAGGCCACCGGCGGCGACGGTGCGCTTACCTACTCGCTGAGCCGCGGGCAGACTACGGGAAGCCGCGCGCTGCCCGCGGGCGTAAGCCGCTCCGGGCGCTCCGTCAGCGGAACCCCCAGCGCGCTGCTGGCGAACACGGAATTCACTTGGACGGCGACGGACAGCGACGGCGACAAGGCGAGCCTCATGTTCGACATCGAGGTGTTGCCGCAGGTGTCCATCGCGCGGAAGAAGGCGGAGGTCGCCGAGGGGCAGAACGCGGAGTTCACCCTCACGGCGAGCGCGGCGCCGGCGGCGAGCCTCGCGGTCACCGTCCGCGTGACGCAGAGCGGAACGTTCATCAGCGGAACGGCGCCGACGAGCGCGACGATCAGCGCAAGCCGAACAACGGCGACGCTCTCCGTGCCGACGGCGAAGGACTCGATTGACGAGGCGGACGGCTCCGTGAGCGCGGAAGTGCGGACGGGAACGGGCTACGCCGTCGGGAGCGCGGCGTCGGCGAGCGTGAGCGTGCGCGACACGCCCCGGATCAGCATTGCGGCGGGAACCTCGCCGGTGACGGAGGGCGCGAACGCGACGTTCACGATCACCGCGGCGGGAGCCCCGCTGTCGAGCATCTCCATCCCGGTGAGCGTGACGCAGAGCGGCGCGTTCATCAAGGGAACGGCGCCGACGAGCGTGACGATCGCCGCGAACGGAACGAGCGCGACGGTCACCGTGGCGACGGAGAACGACGAGGTTGACGAGCCGGACGGCTCAATCACGGCGACGCTGTCCGGCGGCG
This sequence comes from Dehalococcoidia bacterium, assembly GCA_965242755.1. Classification (GTDB taxonomy): domain Bacteria; phylum Chloroflexota; class Dehalococcoidia; order Lucifugimonadales; family Australimonadaceae; genus Bin16. The sequence continues at coordinate 1,564,113 of OZ251500.1, forward strand.
CGGCGTCGCCCTACGTGGTGGTTAGCGGCTCGGCCTCCGCGAGCGTGACCGTCAATGACAACGACGTGAAACTTGCGACGCCCGCCAACTTCACGGTCACGCCGTTGCCGCAGCGCAAGGCGCGGCTGAGTTGGGGCGCCGTTCCTAACGCCTTGGCCGGCTATCAGGTGGAAGTTACCAGCGGGAGTAGTTCCAAGGTATTCTCCGCAAGACAACCTTCTTACGAAATTGCGCTCGATTCGATCCTTAATGGCAAAGGGCTCGCTCATGCCGACGCATATCAATTCAAGGTCAGGTCCATCTACGACCTCGGAGGTCCGCCAATGAATACCGGCGATGATGACACGTCGGATCCTTACGTGGACAGCGGCTATAGCAGCATTATGCAACTGGTAGATAATCCAATCCTTGACGGAGGGAGCGCTTTGGGGAGCACCGGCACAGTTCGGTTGCAATGGAATGCAGTTAGTGGAGCATCGGGGTACACGGTCCAGTATAGGAGATTAGGCAGTTCGTTCTTTGACCACACCCATGAAGAATGGTTATGGTCTGCGGAGTGGCCATACTATGGATCGACAGCCACGCGCACGGTTCGTCAGGCTGATTCGACTGTCGTTAGCCAAGACATAACAGGACTTCAAAATAAGAGCATTTATGCATTCCAAATTAACTACACGACGGCCGCGGGCACAAAAGTGTACTCGGCACGAGATGCATATGCGTGGGTCTCGTCCGATTTTCCGCGTAGAGGTAGCCGAGTCGCGACATACCCATTCTTTGGACATTGGCCCGGCAGGTTTTTCTCCTACACAATTTGTCGCAACACGTTTCCATCTGACACTAAACAGGGGTGGGTTAATCTCATTAACAAAGCCTTTACTGCATGGGAACTAGGTATAATCAGAACTCAGTACGCGATCTCCGACACTTGCGCTAGCTCCAATCCAATGGAGTTCGCAGTGGCCCATCTTAACGATGTCAATGAAATCATAATGGCGGCAGCTCCTCCTGCAGATCCTGATGCTTTCAAGCATGAAGTCCGGCAAACAATCGGAATAGACAACATAGGACAAATCATCCTGCAAATCATAAGATTCAATCATGAGATCGACACAGAGGCCTTGCCTATGTGCCTTTTCTTTAATGACAACACCCCGGCCTGCGTTATATCACCCGTTTATACCGGAAACCCACAGGCTTCTATAAAGCTGACAGGATCAAGGAGAACCGTTGATATGCTAATAAGAGGAAACAGGCCGATGGAGACTGACGTGCCTTCTGATATTCGATTTAACACTTGTGAAGGATCGCAATATGAGAATTACGAGTTAATACTCCATGAAGCTGGACACGCGTTAGGAATATCTGGTTTCAATATTAGTAGGCTTTTGAGTGAATATGGACTATATGCCATGGCGCACCCAAGGATACCAGACTCTGTGATGAATTATGACTGGAGGATACCGATATTCAATGTCAATGAGCCTGATTGCGCCCCGCATCCGTTCGATATTATGGCGATTTACGCTCTGTATCAAGGAGTGAACTAGTGATTCGCATCATTGGCATCAGCGCTTTGAGCTGGATGATGCTCTTCACAGCCATCGCTTGTCCCATTGCTTGGGGGGAATCTCCTTACCGACATGAAGATCTCAGAGGAGCGCAATACCCTATCCCGCCGTTGTGGAGCCCTGACGGAGCCCATATCGTTTTCAATGCGGGTGCAACTATGCATATCGTTGAAGCGTGGGGAGCGAATTTGCGTTCGTTTCCTAGCGGAAAGAGAAACTTGTCACTTACTCATGCAGCAAGTGTTTCATCAGAAGGAATCATCGCATTTACTCATGAATCACCGCCTATGGAAGTCAGAAGCGCTTCTTTTAGCGGCAGAGAATTGCCTCGCATAACAAAGCAGACAAGTTCTGATTCTATGACTCCGATTTGGTCTCCGGACGGTTCTAAAATAGCATTGTTCATCGCGTGGAGATTGGCGGTTATTGATCTAGATAGCCTTGTTCATAAGTTTATTGTCCTACCATATCATGACATGATTTTAGAAACTTACGATCCGCCTGTTTGGTCGCCGGACGGGCGAGAAATTGCGTTTATTGCTAGACAGAATTACGAACAAGGATTATCCTATAGCGACAGCAAGTCCATCTATACCATAAGCATGGACGGAAGCAGTCTTCAGCGTTTGTCAGACACAATCAGCCTGCCGGCTTGGTCTCCAGATGGAGGTCGCGTTGCATTTGTATGGAATGACCGCGATGTCTCAACGATATACACGATAAGCAGTGACGGAACAAACCGGCAGGCGGTGGCCTCTTTCCCCGATGTATTGCCGGAGTCAGGCGGTCTCGACCATCTCGGCGGCACTCGAGTTACGCGCGGGCAAGTCTCTTGGTCACCCGACGGCTCTGAGGTTCGCTTGCATCAGAGCCCGTTCGTCGCCGTCAACGCCGATGGCTCCAACCTCCGTATCATGCGGGGGCAGCCTGGCGCACTAGCCAGTTGGTCGCCCCGTGGTGATAGAATGGCAGTGTACCTTCCTCGCGGAGGAGAAGTCAGGCTGTTCACGATGAGCGACGGTGGATCGAATAAGCGCACCATAGCGAAGTGGAGCGAATCTAACGGTTGGGCGGCGGCGCATGCTAGGCCGTTGCCTGATGGGTTCGGCGGATTCGTATGGAGAGAGGTCGACCAATGAACCTGGCCATCATCTCAATTTTGCGGATCGCGTTGGCGGGAGCGCTGCTGCCGCTTGCGGCGTTGGCGTGCGCCGCGCCGGCGCCGACCTCCACGCCGACGCCCATGCCTCCTCCGACTTGCGACAACGGGCGGGCGGACTGTTCGCCGCGCGACGTCAGCGGGATTAGCGTGGTCGCGGGGCTGTCATCCGGCGGCGCGGCGTTCGACCTTGAAATTGAGACGCCAAGCGTCGAGGAAGTGTTGGAGAAAGGCTACCTCACGTCGGCGCGTTCGCCGGTGCATATCGCGGCGCGTGGAGTGGCGCAGCCGCGGACATTCCGTTGCGATTGGCGCGGCCTCGCCCGAACCGCCGGGCAGAGGGAGGACGCGATCCGATTTTGGCTCGGGATTGACGAGGACGAAACGCTGCCGTCGGATACGGAATTGCGGCGGCAATTTATGACCTACGTCAATGATATGGAGGAGGTGTTCCGCCCGACGTGGGAGGCGAACATTTCAGCGATAGTTGACGGCGGTCTGAACACCGACTACGTCTTTCTGATCTGCTACGCGCAATACACGGTAATTGAGTATCTGCTGGGCGCGGGGCCGCGCAACGTGATCGTCGCGTATGAGACGGGAAACCGCGCGCCTTCTTATGGTCTGTACAGCCGCTCCCACGCAGTTGGGGCGCTGGGCGACGATGAGAAATTGTCGGAAGCGGAGTTGACTGCGCTGCGCGACGAAATAGCGGTCGAAGCGGCGTCGGAATTGGAGAAATCGGTGGGCAACCGAGAGTCCGTCGTTTTCCTCGCGCCGCTCGGAGCGAACGCCACCGTCGCGGTGGAATCGTGGCAAGTTGTCGAGCAATGGGACATACAACTCCAACTCTCCTTTTCATCCGATCCGACTCGCGTCGCCGCGCGCCACGGCGTTCCGCAAGACGATCCGGAATACAGCCTGCCTTACGCCGATCTCAAGCGGCGCGTTGCGGCGGCGGCGGGAAGCGACGCTTTCGCAGGGAAACGCATCGCCAACGCGAGCGGCATTACGCAATACTACCGCGACATCGGCGCCTACGGCGACATCACGCCCGGCGACGGCGAAACGACGACGTTCACGCCGGCGCAGCCGCCTCCGAAGTGCGGCTCCGCGGTGGCGAATCACGCGGCGAATCCGGGCCTCGTTCAGGACTGCATGGCGCTGCTCGCGGCGAAGGACGAGTTGCGCGGAACGGGGGCGCTCAACTGGAGCGAAAGCCGCGCCATCGCCGATTGGGACGGCGTGAAAACGACGGGAACGCCCGCGCGGGTGACGCAGTTTCGGATCGTGGATGGGCGCCTAACCGGGACGCTCCCTGCGTCGTTGGGCAAACTGCCCGCGCTGACGCGGCTGTTTCTGAACGGGGGCGAGTTGACGGGCGCGATTCCGCCGGAGTTGGGCGGCCTCGCGGCGCTGGAGCAGTTGCGCCTGAACGACAACAAATTGACGGGAAGCATCCCCGCCGAGTTGGGCGGCCTAGCGAATCTGCGCGAGTTGTGGATTTCGGACAACGATCTCACCGGGTCAATCCCGTCGGAGTTGGGAAGCCTGAGCAAGTTGGAGGTCTTAAGTCTGCTGAACAACGGCCTCACGGGCTCCATTCCGTCGGAGTTGGGGGGCCTCGGCAAGTTGACGCAATTGAGCCTAAGCAACAACGCGCTCACGGGAAGCATCCCGACGGAGTTGACGAACCTGCGGAGCCTAGCCTGGCTGCGCCTAGGCGGCAACGCCCTAACGGGCTGCATCCCATCGTCGCTGCGAAGCGTCGCCGACCAGGACATCCACCGCCTCCGCAACCTCGCGGAGTGCTAGGGGGGGCGGCCCTCACGCGGGGGCGACCCGCGCCCGCCGCTGCGCGGCTGCCCTCTCCCAGAAGAGACCTTTGCATAACTTCCGGGCCCAGTAGGTTCCCGCTTTCGAGGAATGACGCGGCGTTACGTAGGAGAGGAGCGGCGCTCCGCGCCGCCGCGACCCCCCCTCGACCGTCATTCCCGCGTAGGCGGGAATCCAGGCGGCGCGATAGCGCCATGACGGGGCGCCACGCGCCCCGTCCCCAAGCCATCCCCAGCCGCCGTGCCCTGACCGCGAAAGCGCGAACCTACTCCCTCTATACCGTCATTCCCGCGTAGGCGGGAATCCACCCGCCGCGCAAGCGCCATGAGACGGGGCGCCCCGCGCCCCGTCCCCAAGCCATCCCCGCCGCCACGTCATTCCCGCGGAAGCGGGAACCTACTGGCCGCCGGAAGTTATGCAAAGGACTCCAGAAGGAGAGGGCGGGGATGGCGCTTACGCGCCGACTATTGGGATCGCGCCTACGCGGGCGGGGCGGGATGCGCGGCGGGGCGACATGCGCCTTTGACGATGCGAGCGCGCGCCTTGCGCCGCCCCGCCCTTTGACGACGCGGGCGCGCGTCTGCTACGATACGCATGCGTGAACGATGCGCCGCCCGGCCTTGCGCGGAACGCGGAGGATCGGGCAGCGCGCGCGGAGTAGGCGAACCGCCGCGCGCGTCACAGCGCTCGCGCGCCTAAGGAGGTTGCCAATGGTCAATGTCGCCGCTCTCCGCTGCAAGGAATGCTCCCGGACCTTCCCCGTCAGCGCGTTCAACGTCTGCGATTTCTGCTTCGGCCCGCTCGAGGTCGTCTACGATTTCGAGGCCATCGCGGACATCGCCTCCCGCGAACGGATCCAGGCCGGGCCGCCGAGCCTGTGGAGGTATCAGGACTTCCTGCCCGCCGCGTACAACCCGGCCGTGGACATCAACGCCGGGTTCACGCCGCTCATCCGCTCGCGCGGGCTCGCCGAGCGCCTCGGCCTCGACGAACTCTGGATCAAGAACGACAGCGTCAATCCCTCCTACTCGTTCAAAGACCGCGTCGTGGCGGTGGCGGCGGCGAAAGCCATCGAGTTGGGGTTCGACACGCTGGCCTGCGCCTCGACGGGCAACCTCGCGTGCTCCGTCGCCGCCCACGCCGCGCGCGCCGGAATGACCGCCTACGTCTTCATTCCGTCCGACTTGGAGCACGGAAAGGTGCTCGGCGCGGCGATCTACAATCCGACGATGATCGCCGTGGACGGCAGTTACGACGACGTGAACCGCCTCTGCAGCGAACTCGCCGACCAGTACGCGTGGGCGTTCGTCAACATCAACGTGCGCCCGTTCTACGCGGAGGGCAGCAAGACGCTGGGCTACGAGGTGGCCGAGCAGTTGGGCTGGCGCGCCCCGAAGCACGCCGTCGCGCCGTCCGCGTCCGGCGCGATGTTCACCAAGATCCACCAGGGGCTCAAGGAGTTCGAGCAGACCGGCATCATCGGCCCGGTGGAGACGCGGATGCACTGCGCGCAGGCGCGGGGCTGCTCGCCCATCGCGACGGCCTACGAAGAGGAGCGGTTCGTCATCCGGCCCGTGAAGCCGGCGACCATCGCCAAGTCGCTCGGCATCGGCAACCCGGCGGACGGCTACTACGCGCTCAAGACGATTGAGGCGTCGGAGGGCTCCGCCGTCATCGCGGAGGAGCATGAGGTCGCGGAGGGCATCAAACTGCTCGCGCAGACGGAGGGCATTTTCACGGAGGGCGCGGGAGGCGTCGCGGTCGCCGGGCTGAAGCGGCTCGTCGAGCGCGGCGTGATCCGGCGCGACGAGTCCACCGTGGTCTACATCACGGGCAACGGACTCAAGACGACGGAGATCGTGAGCGACGTCGTCAACCCCATCACGATCGAGGGCACGGTGGCGGCGTTCGAAGAGCGGCGCGCCGCCGTCCCCGCGTGAACGCTATGGCCTCCTCGATGCAGCGCGTCCGCCTCACCTTCCTCGACCGGATGATCAAGGAGCCCGTCATCTACCGGCTGGGGCAGAACTTCGACGTGCAGACCAACATCCGGCGCGCCGACGTGCAAGAGGGCGTCGGCTGGGTGATCTTGGAGGTGGAGGGCGAAGGCGGCGAGATTGAGCGCGGGCTGGACTGGGTGCGCTCGCTCGGCGTGCGGGTTGACCCGGCGCTCGGCGACCTCATCGAGCCGTAAGAGGGCGGCTGGGTGATCTTTGGAGGTGGAGGGCGAAGGCGGCGAAATTGAGCGCGGGCTGGAGTGGGCGCCCTCGCTCGGCGCGCGGATGGACCCGGCGCTGGGCGACCTCATTGAGCCGTAAGAGGGCGCCCAATAAATGCGCGGGGATAGGAATTCGGCAGGCGGCGCAACCTTGCGCGGCAACCGCCCTGCCCGCGTAGGCGGGAACCTACCCCTTATCGTCATTCCCGCGTAGGCGGGAATCCAGGAACCATCGGTTGCCCGATTGCCCGCGCTACGCTCAACGGGGGCGGCGGCAACCCTCACCCGCCGCACGCGGCTGCCCTCTCCCAGAGGGCGGAGGGCGGGAGAAGCGCTTCGCGGTGGAGGCGGGGGCGTTCCCAGTAGGTTCCCGCTTTCGCGGGAATGACGGGGCCCTGTTGGAATAAAGGGACGGGGCGCGTTGCGCCCCGTTAGCCCCGCTAGCCCTGCTGATGTTCGTCGTCGCGCTCGACCTCGGCCTGGCGGCGCGCCTGTTCCTCACGCTCGCGCTCGGCGCGAATTGCCTCGAGTAGAACTTGAACTCCGGCAGTAACTGCCTCTGCGTTGTTATGTAACTCCCGTGAAATGAATAGTGCGCGTTTAGACAATTTTTTGATATGAGCAATTGCGCCGATAGAAGAATCGTATTGCTCACAACCTAGCGGGGGGTTGCCGCTGTCTCCAGGGTCCGACGGATACCGCGTAAAAGCCTCGTGGGGGAGAGTTACCACGCTCATAATGTACAGGCTAATCATCAATTCCCCGAAGCGCAATTGCCCGTCAAAACCTTTGGATATTTCTTTGCCTGTGAGCGTTACCGTACCCGTTTGCAGAGCTTCCTCATGGGTATAACGGATCCCCATCATATCAATGAACTTCTGAGCCATGGTTGGAGTAACGTCAATCCAATTTTCGCCTAAGTGACCGAGGTTTCCGGCGACGTATGCCTTGATGATGGTCACTAGGTTAGCCAGTTCGAGTTGGCTCGGTTCAATAGTGAGACGAGGCGCCCTTTGGAGTAATTGCACCGCCTTTTCGCGCCTCTTGCGATAACGGTCGGGGATACTAATCAATTCACCTACTACTGCTCCGTCGTAGGAAGCAAACTCTTTCCAAGGGATCTGCTTAAGGTTTTCAGATAATTTCGCAACTTGGTCCAATTTCATGTATACGTCCTGATCCACCAAGTCTACTAGCGACTGTTTCATCCGTTCAATTGGAACGAGTGTCTGCGTAAAAGACAAGAACACATTCAGCGAATCATGCCGGAAATTAACGATCTCTTTGTACGGCTTCCCCGTAGCGAAGAGCAAGGCTTTGCACGCCTTTTCGGTCGCCTGCTGGACCAAGTACAGCGCAAGCACGGGGTCACGCCGATACATTGACAGCGCGGCCTCGGCATCCATCCGTGCCCGTATCAGCCACAACCTCACATAGTTCAAGTCGACCATGTCGCTGCTCTCCGTTGCCCTAGCAGGGGTGGCGCGTCACTATTGACTCTGGCCAGAATAACCCGGCGCCAACGGGCGCGCAACTCTTGTGAAGACGAATTCTATGCCAATTTTCCCCCTCTCCTGGCCTGCGGATGGCGGATTGGCGCTTGCGCGCCGACTGGATTCCCGCCTACGCGGGAATGACGGTAGGTTATGCAAAGGTCTCCCTCAGGACAAAATCCCCTGCACGCCACGCTTCGCGTCGAACGCTCGCTCCTGCTCCATCGCCCAGCGCACGGCGGCCTGCACGTCGACCGGATGGGGATTGCGCGACGTAAAGCCCCGAACGGCGCGGACTCCAGTCAGCGACAGCGAATCGCGTTTCACTTTCTGATTGCACGGCTTGCAGAGCACGGCGCGATTGGAAAGATCGTTCATTCCGCCGTCGTTCTTGGGACGCACGTGATCGAGGTCGTAGTAGTCGGTGTCGGGGTAGTCGAACGAGCAAGCCCAGCAACGGATGCCGAATTTGTCGGTGAGCATTTGCAGCATCACCTTGTCGCTCCAACGTCGGCGGCGGAAGCCGAGGGTGCTCATCGGCAACGCTTGCTCCGGGGCGGCGTTGTCCCCGGCGTCCGTGCGCGTCGGCGGCGCGGTTTCGAGGTTGATCGCGCCGCTCCAAGAGCCGCCGAGCGGGGCGGGAACGCTGGCGTCGAGGCGCGACACGACGATGGGCATAACTTCTCCCCAATAGTCCGCGCCGATCCATTGGCGGCCTAGCCGCTCCGCCGCGACGCACGTTGTCGCGCAGCCCGCAAACGGATCAAACACGACGTCGCCCTCGTTAGACGAAGCGCGGATTATCCGCTCGTAGAGCGCAAGCGGCTTCTGCGTTGGGTAGCCGACGCGCTCAGCGGATGATGTGTTCAACTGCAAGCCATCTTCCGCCCACAGGGAGCCTATCGCCGCCCCCGGTTGCTCGTCCAGGTAAATCCTGCGGTTCTCGCCGGTGAGTTGGTAACGGCGGCCCCAGGCTTCCCTATAGAGGCGGCCTTCCTCGTCTTTCATCTTGTACTTCTTCTGGATTTCCTTGTCGGAAATCGGCTCGTACAAGATATTGAATAGCGCATCTTCCGTCTTGACGTAGAAGAGTATCGTCTCCTGCTGAGTGGAGAATTTGCGCGTCGCGTTGTTCTTGCGCCCGGCGTACTTTCTCCATACGATGTCGTTGCGAAAACACCCCTTGCCGAAGATCGTGTCCATCAGCAGCCGCAGGTAGGCGTTCGCCGTCGGGTCGCAGTGCAGGTAGATGCTCCCCGTGTCTTTCAGCACGCGCTGCATCTCCATCAGACGCACGCCCATAAAGCACAAGTACGCGGCCATCGGCTCGTCGGTGAGCCGCACGGCCTCGATCAGCGCATGCGTCTCAGGCCAGCCGTCCTCGATTTGCTCCACCCAAACCGGCTGCACGTCGTCCTTCCACGACCAGCGGTCTTGGAACGACGCGCCGGCCGCGAGCGACGCGGGAGTCGCGTGGAAGTCGCGCCCCTTGTTGAACGGCGGGTCGGTGGCGATGAGGTCAATCGTTCCGCTGTTGATGCCCCGGAGGACGGCGAGGTTGTCCATCTGGTAGAGCGAGCGGTTTTGGAAGTTGGGGTTGGGATGCTGCATCGGGGGCCTCTTGCGCCTTAGGATGCGGCGTCGATGCGCGCGACGTCGGTCTGGATCTCGACGATGACCTCGAGCATCGCGCGGATGTTCGCGGCGTGGATGGCGTCCTGCTCGCTGAGCCGGCGGAGATTCGCCATGATCGCCTGCATGCGCTGGTCGCTCTCGCGCATGCGCTGGTCGCTCTCCTGGATGCGCCGCTCGTTCTCTTGCATGCGCTGATCGCTCTCCTGCATGCGCTGGTCGCTCTCCTCCATCCACTGGATCCAGTCGAGCTGCCTCTGCTGGTTGGCCAGTTCGACATCGCCCAACTGCTTCACGAGCAGGGTGAGCCGGCTGATGTTCCGCTCCATCAACTCCATCCGTTCCGGCGAACTCATAAGACGCTCCTTCTTCTCCGCGCAAAGGCTATGCCGCAATCGTAGCGTGTCCTGTTGGAACGCGGCAAGGGGCGGTGTCGCGCGTCGCCGCTGATTGCCTAGCGTATGCAGGTCGGCGGCGCCTGTCAACGCCGTGTTGTCATAGGCGTTCCGCGGCCGCTGGATTCCCGCCTACGCGGGCAGGGCGGTTACAGAGAGGCGCGCGCCCGGCGCGGTCCGCGTATAATGCGTCGGCGCGGGGCGTTCTCCCGCGCAAGGCATTTGCCTCCGGATGCAGCGGATGACGAACTCGACTTCCAAGCCTTTCGCCCCGCCGTTCGACGCGTGGCTCGACCGCGACGAGCCGACCGACACGCATGCGGCCATTAGCGCGCGGCTGCGGACGCGCGCCGACGGAACCTTGAAGGCGGGCGAGCGGGTCGTCTCGTCGGAGGAACTGTACGGCTCCGCCGCGCACGCGGTGAAGAAGATCGCTCGCAGGAGGGGCTGGCCGCATCACTCGCATGAGGCGCTGCGGACCATCGTCGGCTACCTGGGGAAGCAGGCGGAGGGGATAGTCGCCGACGCGGGCTACGTCGGCGCGCTCTTCAGCGATTTGGAGAGCCTGCACCGGAACTTCTACAACGACAACTTGTCCGTCGAGCAGATCGACGAGGGGCAGGAGACTCTGCGAAAATTCCTGCTCCTGCTGGCGAACGCGGACAAGCAGGTTCCGGCGGCGACGCAGCCGCCGACGGACTCGCGCTACCGGGAAGTCGCGATGGCTTACCTGCGGAGATTCCACCGGCGCGCGCCTCGCGCTCGCAGGGGATGACCTTGCGTCAGGCGGCGCCGCAGCGGAAAGAGCGCATCCTGCCGGAGCAAGCGGCATGAGTGCGCCCGGCGCGGCGGACGCGATCCGCGTCGCGGGTTTGCGGAAGCGCTTCGGCGGCGTCGAGGCGCTCCGGGGCGTTGACCTCGCCGTCGAACAGGGCGAGGTGTTCGGCTTCCTCGGACCCAACGGCGCGGGCAAAACGACGACCATCCGCATTCTCACGGGCTTCATTCGCGCCGATCAGGGGGATGCGCGCGTATTGGGCATGGACGCATGGCGCGACGGCGTGGCCGTCAAGGCGCGGCTCGGCTTCCTGCCCGACGTCGTCGCTTTCGGCGGCGGCTTCACCGGGCAGGCGTTCCTCGACTACACCGCCCGGCTGCGCGGCTTGCGCGGCGAACTCCCGCGCCAAAAGGAGTTGCTCGACCGGCTGGAGTTGCCGAACGCCGCCCTCCGCCGCAACGTCAAGGGCTACTCATCCGGCATGGCCAAGAAACTCGCGCTCGTCCACGCGATGCGCCACGACCCCGATCTCCTGCTTATGGACGAGCCGACCGAGGCGCTCGATCCGCTGATGCGGCAGGAACTCTTCGCCGTCATTAGGGAGATGCGCGGCAGGGGAACAACCGTCTTTATGTCGTCGCACGTGCTTCCCGACGTGCAGGAGGTGTGCGGGCGCGTCGCGCTGATCAGGGCGGGAAGCATCGCCGGCACGGGGTCGGTGGACGCGCTGCGCGAGGGGAAGGCGCGAACGATGGAGGTCGAGTTCCGCGCGCCGCCGCCCGACGGCTTCGCCGTTCCCTGCGCCGAAATCGCCGCAAGGGAGGGAACGCGCCTGCGGCTGGCCGTCTCCGGCGACGTCAACGCCGTCATTAGGGAACTCGCCAAGCACGACGTGGCCGACCTCGTCTACGAGCGCCTCAGTTTGGAAGACCTCTTTATGGGCTATTACGCATCCAACGGTGGGAAGGAGCCGCCTGATGCGTAGCGTTTTCGCGCAGACGCTCCACGCGCATCGCGTCGGGCTCCTCGCGGCGGCGCTCGGCCTCTTTGCGATGAGCCTCATCATCGTCTACACCTTCGACGCGCTCGGCGGCGCGGGGCAGTTGAGCGACCTCTACGACTCGCTGCCCGACATTTTCGCGGCGATGTTCCGCGCGCAGGGCGGCTTCGGCGCGACGCTCACCTCCTACGTCGCGCTCGACTACCGCCACCCCGTCTACGTCATCGCCGCGATGTCGTTCGTGCTGTCGCTGGCGAGCGGGTCGGCGGCCCGCGAGGTGGAGCGCGGGACGGCGCTGATGCTGCTCGCCGCTCCCATCGCGCGCTGGCGCTACCTCGCCGCGAAGGTCGGCGCGCTGACCGCGGGCGTCGCCGTCGTTGCCGCGATGGCGTGGCTTGGCTCGCTGGCGGGCGCGCTGCTCATTGGGGTCGCGGCGGATCTCGACAACGCGACGCTGCTGCTGGCGCAACTCAACGCCGCCGCGCTCTACCTCGCCGCCGGCGCGATCGCCGTCCTCATATCGTCGGGCAGTTCCGACGGCGGCAAGACCGTCGCGGTGACGGCGGGCATTCTGACGGCGATGTACTTCGTGGACTTCGTCTCCGTTATCTGGAGCCCGATGGAGCCGCTCGCGCCGTTCGGCCTCTTCTACTACTTCGACCCGCTGGCGGTGGCGATTGGCGGCTCGACGCTGTGGAGGGACGTCGCCGTTCTCTTCGCCGTCGCGCTCGCCGGCTTCGCGCTCGCGCTCGTCCGCTTCCACCGCCGCGACATCGCGCGGTGACGGGGGCGCCGCTCCAATGGGGAGAATGGCGGGCGGGCGCCCCTCCCCGCATAGGAGTATCATTGCCCCCAACGCCCGCCACGCGGAGGTTCCGTCTTGCAACTGATCCCGAAAGTGATGAGCACGCAGCACCCCGACAATGCGGAGGCGCCACCCTACGCCGTGAACGGCGTCATCAAAGGCGACGGCGAAATCATCGAAGCCGCCGAAGTCTTCCAACTCGGCTGCGACGAGCAGATGTGGGACTCCGAAGGCAAAGACGCCGACACCCACGTCGCCCAAAAGTTGCTCAGCAACTACCCCGACTACTTCCGCGAGCAAAAGCGGCTCGGGCGCGACGCCGTCATCACCCTCCGCGTCCCCAACCCCTCCATCGAAGTCGAAATGCGGAAACTCCTCATCGAGGCGCTGCAAGGCATCCCCACCGCCTACGACGTCGCCCGCGAATTCTACGAAGGCGACATAGACCCGCCCATCCAAGAGGTCATACTCCCCTTCGCCGCCAACGCCGAGCAGATCATCCGCATCCGCGACTACTACGCCCACTTCATCGCCGGCCAGGAAAGCCGAACCCTCCCCGGCGGCGGCGTCATCCGCGACTGGATAGGCGAGTTCTTCCCCAAGACGATCCGCGTCATCCCCCTCTTCGAAGAGCGCGAGCAGATGATGAGCGCCGACGCCATCGTCCGCGAGTACCTCCAAGGCTGGGAGGTCGAGCATCAGCGCGTCTTCCTCGCCCGCAGCGACCCCGCCCTCAACCACGGCATCGTCGGCGCCGAACTGATGCTCAAAACCGCCCTCTGGAAACTCAGCCTCCTCGAGGCCGAGACCGGAACCGCCCTCTACCCCATCATCGGCGCCGGATCCGTGCCGTTCCGCGGCCACCTCACCCCCGTCAACGTGGAGCGCGCCTTCCGCGAATACCCCAGCGTCCAGACGCTCACCGTCCAATCCGCCTTCAAGTTCGACTACCCGGAGAAGCAGGTCCGCGCCGCCATCGCGCGGATGCATGCCCGCGAGCGCGGGGCCGCGCCGCCCGTCGACGAAGCGCGCGTCAACGCCATCCTCGACAAGGCGGGCGCCGAGTACCAGCGGCAAGTGCGGCAACTCGCCCCGACCATCGCCCCCGCGTCCGCGCACGTGCCCCGCAGACGCGAGCGCAAACTGCACGTCGGCCTCTTCGGCTACGGGCGCTCGCTCGCCGGCGCGGAGGACGTCACGCTGCCCCGCGCCATCGCCTTCGCCGCGACGCTCTACTCCATCGGCGTCCCCCCGGAACTGCTCGGCCTCGCCGCGCTCGACGACGACGACTTCGCCTACCTCCGCGAGACGTACCCCAGCCTGAGCGACGACCTCGGCGCCGCGCTCCGCTTCTCGAACGAGACGCGCGTCACCCAACTGCTCGGCGACAACTACCGCCGCCTGCTCGTCCGCTTCGCCCACGACATCGACCGCATCCACGAGGGCCTGACGACCGCAGTCTGGGCCGGCCTCGTCCAGAACCGCACCGCCCAAACCCGCCACTTCATCGAAGAGGCCGGGCAGATCCGCCGCTTCTTGGGGTAGGGGGCGGATCTCAGGACAGGGCGCCCTCTCCCGCCTAGCGGGAGAGGGCAGGGGTGAGGGCGGCGGCGACTAGCGGCGACGAGGGGTTGCGCCAATGGCCGCCATTCCCGCGTAGGCGGGAATCCAGTCGGCGCGATAGCGCCGCCCCCGCCTTCTCCCTCTGGGAGAGGGCAGCCGCGAAGCGGCGGGTGAGGGTTGCGCCGCAAAGCGGCGCACGCAACGCGCCCCGTCCTCGCCCTCCCCGCCTACGCGGGAACCTGCCTACCTAACCGCCGCGCCACGGCGCGACACGGCAACGTTGCGCCGCCCGCCGGATGGCGCTATATTTGCGCGCGGCGCAATCACATTGAGGAGACGGGCATGGGGAGATTGGAGCAGGCGTTCGCCGACGTCGAGGACGCGGCGGAAGCCGCGCTGAAGTCGGCGAAAGACCTCGAGGGTTTGGCGAGGCGGCTGCAGAACGCCGCCAAACAGGGGAACATCGCCGCCATCAAACGGGAGCAAGGCAGGCTCGACGGCGCGCTGAGCGCCTTGAGCGCCGACGTGTCCGCCGCCGCAGGCTCGTGGACGCTCAACGAGGCCGACGAGGAAGCGCGCATCAGAGACGGCTACGCGGACGAGTTGCGCGAAGCCGCCGCCGAGCGCGGCCTGACGCTCCACGAGCGCGACGGCCGCCTGTTCGCGTCGCCGTCCATCGTTCGCATCCTCCCCAGCGAGCGCGCCATCCGCATCGACCGCAAGCAAGACTCCGCCATCCGCCCATCCCGCGTCGCGCAACTGCTGGCGGAGAACCAGAAGAGGCCGGGCAAGTACCCCGTCGCGCAGTTCCTCGAATCCTTACATGCGGTGTACGTGGACATCGTCCGCGGCGACGAAACCGCATCGCGCTTAATGCCAGGGAAGCAAGGGCGCGTCGTGCCGCTCGCGCGAATCTACCGGCTCTTCACCTCGCTGCCGGGCCAGCGGCGCGAGTACACCAACCTTGACTTCGCGCGCGACCTCTACCTGCTGGAGACGAGCGGCGCGACGACGACGAAAAGCGGCGCGGTCGTCTCCTTTGCCGCGTCGACAGGCATGCGCAGCCCCAAGGCCGGCGATGTCTTTACGTTCGTCGACTCCGACGGGCGCGACGCGCAGTACTACGCCGTCCGGTTCACGGAGGCTGCCTAATGCCGAACCCCATCCCCCTCAATGACTGGCTCGACGCGATGGACGCGGAGTACCTGACTACGTTCATCCGCGATGGCGGCGCGTCCGTCAAGTTCGTCGTCGCGCCCGAAGACCGGAGAGCGGAATTGGCGGCGAGTCTGCGGGAGCGGCTCGGGTCGAAGGACTACGCGCTCGCGGAGTTGAACGCGGCGACGATGCGCGCCCACATGCCGCAGGACATCTTCTTCGCTATGGCGCGTCAGTTGGACTGGCGGCTCTTGGCGCGCCGCGCAATCCTGCGCCTCGCCGCCGAGCGCAACTACCGGACCGAAGGCGTTGACCCCGCGTCAAGCAACGTGTTCGACGCCGTCGCTCAGGCCAACGGCCTCGAAGCGCAGTTCGTCGTGCAGGAGATGAAGCCGGCGATACAGGACCGGGTCCTCAAAAACTACCGCATGCCCAGAGACTTCAGGGCGGCGATGAGCCACCTGTGCCTGAGCGAGGCTGCCGCGGGAACCGACGGATACGCAGGGCAAGCGCTGCTCGACTGGCTGCGCGGGCCCGTTCCGATACGCAACGTTCGGCAATTCTCCGTCCACACCCCCATCAACCGAACGACGGCGCGGTACTTCATCGAAGCCGCCCTGTACTGGGTTCAGTTCGCCGGTCGCGCGGGGACGGTCATTCTCTTTGACAACGCCCGCGTCACCGTGGCGAAGAATCCGAAGGATGGTTTGCGCTACTACACGCGCGCGATGGCTATGGACCACTACCAACTGCTGCGCGAGTTCATAGACGGCGTGGACCGTCTGGCGAATGCGCTAATGGCGGTTGTGACCGATCAGGAATTCCTTGACGATGCCCCGGGCACCCCGCGAGGCTACGGCGCCTACCCCGCTCTGCAGACCAGGGTGATGGACGACGTGCGCGACCGCAACTTGGTCAACCCCGTGGCGTCGCTCGTTCGAATCGCATAAGGAAGGCGGCAATGGAGCAACCGACGGAGAACACGAACCGCGCCCTCGCCTGCCGCCGCGCCCTGGAGGCGTTGCGGAACGGCGTGCCCAACGGAGAGGCCGTGAAGATGCTCGGCTGCAATCAGCCGCAGGCGGATGCCCGGTTCGCCGACCTGCTCGCCGGGGCCGCCGACCGAGAGAACCCGCCCCCCTCCGCGCTCGGCATGCTCGTCTCCGGGGGCTTCGGCTCCGGCAAGTCGCACCTGCTTACGCACTTGGAGCGCCAAGCGCTCGCGGAAGGGTTCGTCTGCAGCAGGGTCGCCGTCAGCAAGGAGACGCCGCTCTACGACTTGGGCAAGATGTTCAAGTCGGCGATGGACAACGGACGGATGCCCGACCGCAGCGGGCGCCTCATAGAGGAGTTGGGGCAAAGGTTGCGTCCGCAACAGGACGACTACGCCGGGTTTTTCGTCTGGGCAAACGATGCCGAGGAGAGCGGCCTCAGCCCGATGTTTCCCGCAAGTTTGATGGTGCACGAAAGGTCGAACGACCTCGAGTTGAACAACGAGATCGAGGCTTTCTGGGCCGGAGACCGGATCCGTGTTGCGCGAGTGAAGGGCGGCCTCCGGCAGATCAGCCAGTTGCAGAGTTACGCTTTCTCCGCGCCGAAGGCCGCCGAACTGCCGCCCCAGCGGATGCGGTTCGCCGTCGAACTCATCAAGGCGGCGGGCTACAAGGGCTGGGTCGTGCTGCTGGACGAGATCGAACTCATCGCTTCGTACTCGCTGCTCCAGCGCGGGAGATCCTACGCCGAGGTTGCCCGATGGCTCGGGCAAAGCGCCGGCTATTCGTATCCCGGACTCGTGACTGTGGGTACTGTCTCCGACGACTTCGCCGCTGCTGTCATTAGCGCCGACGGGAGACAGGACCGCGACTATGTGGGGCCGAAGTTGGCGGAGAGGTACGGCGACCTCATCCCCGGCGCCGAAACGGGAATGCGCCTCCTCGAGCGGGAATGCCCACCCCTCAATCCGCTCACGGACACCGACATACGAGGCACACTGGAGACGCTGCGGGCGGTCTACAGGGACGCCTACGGCTGGGACGCTCCGTCTCTGGAATGGGCGCGGGGCGCGGGCTACCAGAACCGGATGCGCTACTACGTTCGCGCCGCCATCAACGAATGGGATCTGCTCCGCCGCTACCCGGGCGCCAATATCGAAACCGAAAGCGACGAGTTCCGTTACCGCTACGAGGAAAACCCGGACATCGAGCGCGAGACGCCCGACGACGCGGACGGCGCCGGCGCCCGCGAGTAGCCGCGACGGAACGCAATGCCCGCCCCCTCCGCCAACGCCAACGCCGCCGGCGAGCCGGTCGCGTGGCTGCGATTCGACGAGGATGCGAACGGCGGCGGAATCCGCGCCGCGCTCTTTCAGACGGACGCGCAAGGCGAGCCGCTCGCGTTCTCCTTCGCCCATGCAGACCTGCGCGACCCGTCGATCCGCTATGCGGCGCGTCCCCGTGACGCCGCGCTGAGCATGCTGGCGGGCGCGCTGCTCCGCGCCGCGTCCCCCGCGCCGCCGCTCGCGCTCGCGCTGCGCGACGAACTGCCGGAGTCGGTTGACGCGGGCGGCGCTCCGCATTCGCCGTTGCGCCGAGTTCGGCGCGGCGACTTGGAAGACGCCGAGCCGTTCGACCGCGCCGCGACCGCGTTGACCGAGGCGTTCGCCGACCCGCAAGTGCAGGCGTTTGCGCGCTCGCCCGGCCTGATGTCCGTCTCATCGCTCACGGCGCCCCCCGAACGAGTCGCGTCTCCTACAGGCGCGGATTCCGCCGACCCGCGGCCGACGTCGAACGCCGACCCGCGCGGGTTGACGCTTGCGGAGCGGCTCTGGGCGGCGCTCGCGGCTCCGCTGAAAGACGCGCGCCCCGATTGGAGCGTCCGCCTCGACTGGGCCGGAACCCTGATGCCCTTCCAAGTGGAGGGCGTGAACGCGCTCATCGAGAGCGAGCGGTTGCTGCTTGCGGACGATATGGGGCTCGGCAAAACGCTGCAGACGATTGCGGCGGCGCGCATCCTCAAGGCGCAACGAAAGATCGCATCGTGCCTCGTGGTCGCGCCGTCCAGTTTGCTCGACCAGTGGCGGCGCGAGATTGAGAAGTGGGCGCCCGAACTCTCGGCGATCATCGTTCGCGGGTCGGCGTCCGACCGCGCGACTTGGTGGAAGGCGCGGCGCGACGTCACGCTCGTCGGCTACGAGACGCTGCGGTCGGACTTCAGCGGCCCCGCGGGTCAGCGGGCATGGGACGTGGTCGTCGCCGACGAGGCGCAGCGGATCAAGAATCGCAACGAGACGAGCGTCGCGCTGAAGAGGCTTACCCGAACGCGCTCGTGGGCGCTGACCGGCACGCCTATCGAGAATCAGGAGGACGAGTTGGCCTCGATCCTCGAGTTCGTTGACCACGACCCTGCGGGAGAGCCGAAGCGCTACGCGCCGGGCCCCGCGTTGATGCGGCGTCACGCGGAACTGCAACTGCGCCGGAAGAAGAGCGAGGTTTTGGACGATCTGCCCGAGAAACTCGTCTCGATGCGCCCCATCGAACTGAGCCCCGCGCAGCGCCGCAATTACGAGAGGGCCGAGCGTGAGGGAGTCGTCTACTTGCGGTCGCTCGGCTCGGAAGTCGGCGTCTCGCATATTTTCGCGCTCATCACGCGGCTCAAGCAGATATGCAACGCAGACCCCGCGACGGGCGAGTCCAGCAAAATGGACGACATCCGCGACCGGATCGAGCGCCTCGCGGCGCAAGGGCACAAGGCGTTGGTGTTTTCGCAATTCGCCGAGGAATGGGGCGTCGCCGCCGCCGTCAGCCGTCTGCGGGAGTTCGCGCCGCTCGCCATTACGGGGAGCGCGCCCCCGGAGGAGCGGAGCGCCGTCATCGAGCGATTCAAGTCCAACAGCGAGCACAAGGCGCTCGTCCTATCGCTCCGCGTCGGCGGCTTGGGGTTGAATCTGCAGGAGGCGTCCTACGTGTTCCATCTCGACCGCTGGTGGAATCCCGCCGTCGAGCGGCAGGCGGAGGACCGCAGCCATCGCATCGGGCAGACGGTCAAGGTGAACGTGATCAAGTACTCCTGCGTCGGCACGATAGAGGAGCGGATAGACCGAATATTGGAGCGTAAGCAAGGGCTGTTCGATCAACTCATAGACGACGTGTCGCTAGACCTCTCCGCGCAACTGAACCGCGAGGAGTTGTTCGGCCTGTTCGGCTTGGAGCCGCCGCGCGCAGGGCGCTAGGCGCGGCGCGGGGGGGGATGGGAGCGCATCCCCCCCCGCCTACCCGGCGGCCTTCTGATGCGCTGCGATGGCTTGCAGGAACGGCTCCGCGTAGCGGGACAGTTTCGCGGGGCCGACGCCGCTTACGCGCAGCATCGCCTCGCGGGTCGCGGGCTTGCGCGCGGCGAGAGCCCGGAGCGTCGCGTCGCTGAAGACGACGAACGCCGGGACGCCCTCCTCGTCGGCGATCCGCCGGCGCAACGCCCGCAGCGCCGCGAAGAGCGCCGCGTCGTATTCGGGCGCCGTTGCGCCCGGGGCGCCTGCGGGCATTGCGCCCGGGGCGCCTGCGGGCATTGCGCCCGGCGAACCCGCGGGCCTCGTGCCCGGCGCGCCTGTGGGCGCGGCGGGGCGGAGCGCCGGCTGGCGCGGCGGCGCGCGCCGGGGCGTGAACGCGCCGGCGGACGCCTCGACGATGAGGCTGCGGCGTTCGCGCAGCCATTCGCGGCCCGCGGGCGTCGCTTTGAGCGAGGCTTGTTCCCCGCGCTCCAGCAGCCCGTTGCGCGTCATCTCTTCGGCGACGGCGCGGAGGCCGCTCCGGTCGTAGTCGCCGACGATGCCGTAGACGCTGAGCCGGTCGTGGCCGCGCTCCGTTATGCGCTTGTCGGCGCCGCCGAGCAGCACTCTGCCGACGTAGGCGGCGCCGTACTGCTCGCCGGTGCGGATCACGGCGGAGAGCATCTTCTGCGCGATCACGGTGATGTCCGCCTCCTGCCGCTCCTCGAGGCAGTTGTCGCAGCGTCCGCAGGCGTCTCCGTCCATCGCCTCGCCGAAGTAGGCGAGCAGATGCTTGCGGCGGCAGGAGCGGAGGCGCGCGTAGTCGGCCATCTCCCGCAACTGCCGGCTCGCCCTCTCCTGCGCGTCCCCTTCCTCCATTCGCCGGATGAAGTAGCGATGCTTGGCGGGGTCGCCTTCGGAGAAGAAGAGGACGCACTCGCTCGGCTCGCCGTCGCGCCCGGCGCGGCCCGTCTCTTGGTAGTACCCCTCGACGGACTTGGGCAGCGTGTCGTGGACGACGAGCCGGACGTCCGGCTTGTCTATGCCCATGCCGAACGCGATGGTGGCCGTTACGACGGGGACTTCGCCGTCGATGAACCGCTCCTGCGCGTCGCGTCGGGCTTCCGCGTCGAGTCCCGCGTGATAGGCGAGCGCGCGGTGGCCGTTCGCCGTCAGCCGCTCGGCGAGTTCCTCCGTCTCGCGGCGGGAGAAGCAGTAGACGATGGCGGGCTCTCCCTTTCGCGCGGCGAGCAACTCCAGCAGGTCTTCCCATGCGCGCTGCTTCGGCTTGACCGTGTACGTCAGATTGGAGCGGTCGAAACTGGAGACGAATCGCTGGCAATCGCCGAGCCGGAGTTGGCGGACGATGTCTTGGCGGACGCGCTCGGTCGCGGTGGCCGTGAGCGCCATAACGGGGACGTTGGGGAAGATGCCGCGCAGGTTCGCCAGTTTGCGGTAGTCGGGGCGGAATTCATGCCCCCACTCGCTGATGCAGTGCGCCTCGTCTATGGCGATGAGGCTGAGGCGCAGGCCGGCGAGGAACTGCAGGAAGTCGGGCGCGTTGACCCGTTCGGGCGCGGCGTAGAGCAGTTTGAGTTCGCCCGCGAGGGCTTTGCGCCGCGCTTCCGCTTGCTCGGCGAACGCGAGGCCGCTGTTGATGCAGGCGGCGGGAACGCCGTTGGCGCGCAGGCCGTCCACCTGGTCTTTCATCAGCGCGATGAGCGGCGACACGACGAGCGTCAATCCGTCCGTCGCCAGCGCGGGCAGTTGGTAGCAGAGCGACTTGCCGCCGCCCGTGGGCATAATCACGAGGCTGTGCCGTCCGGCGAGCGCGTTGGCGATGACGGGCTCCTGATGCGCGCGGAACTCGTCGTAGCCGAAATGCGCTTTGAGGAGCGCTCGGAGGTTTCCCTCCCGCGCCGCGTCGTCTTGCGGATGAATCATTGCGGCATGCTCCGGCGGGCGGACGCGGCGCTTATCCCGCACGCGCGGGGACGGCGACGGCGCCCCGGTAGATCCCGCGCGCGACGATGAGCGCCCAGTACGCCGACTGCCCGCCGAGGCCTCCGAGCCGCACCCACCGGAAGCCCCGATGCTGCAGCGCGGCGCCGTAGCGGTCCCAGGCGGCTTTGGCGATGGGGGAACTCATTGCGCCGCGAATGTTATCCGATAGCGCGGACGCGCGGCGTTCCGCCCGCCGGGAGCGGTGTACGCGCTCTATCCCCGCCGGGCGTAGACTGCGCGCATGCGTTCATCGCTCATCAAGAAGCGCATCGCCGAACTCGTTGCGGCGGCGATGTTCTGCGCGGGAGTCGCGCTCGCGGGGACGATGGCGTTCGCCGCCCTCTCCATCGTCAACGAGGATCGGACCGTCCTCGCGCAGGAGAGCGGCGGTGCCGGCGGCGAGGCGCAGGAGGACGACGTCGAGGGGCAGGACGACGTGTACGTCCTGTGCGGCAACGGCGGCGCCGTCCCCGCCGGGTCAATCCAGTCCGTGGAGTGCGAAGTCTCGAACGACACGGGCTACAACATCAGTTTGAGCGTGACCACGACCGGCGGCGTCCGCAGCCTCGGCGCCTCGTTGGGACGCATGAGGCCCGATAGAACTTACCGGGCGACCGTCAGCGCAAGAGTGAACAGCGCAGGCAGTTTCACGTTGCGGGCAGAGGATCACTTGGATTGGGATGAGGACACCGTCAGTTTCACCGTCATCGCCCCCACCGACACGCCTACCCCTACGCCCATTCCCGGCGCGACGGCGACGCCGACGCCCACTCCCGCGCCGACGGCCACGCCTACCCCCACTCGCGCGCCCACCGCGACCCCGACGCCAACGCCCGGACCCCGCATCGCGTTCGTCGGGCTCAAATCCACAATGAAGCCAGGCGAGCAGGACGACTTCATCGTCCGGGCGAGCAACCTCATCATCGATCTGTTCTACCGCATCACCCTTTCGACGCGGGCGAGCAACATCGGCTTCAATTCCGGGCAAGCGGAAGCCGATGACGAGGAGAGCCAACCGGGGCCGGTCGGCCTCAGCAGCCACCAGTGCGGGCGGGGCTGGCAATCCACCGAGTTCATCGCGGCCAGGCGGACCAAAGACGCGTCGTTCACGCTTGACGCCTGCTACGGGGGAAGCGGAACGCTCGGCGCGTGGCTCTACGAGGTGGACGAAGAGGATCGGCACCTCCAGAGGTTCCTGGACTCGACGAGCCGAACCATCACCGTGGCCACGCCGACGCCAACGCCAACCCCAACGCCGACGCACACGCCAACCCCGTCGCCAACCCCAACGCCCACTCCATCGCCCACCCCAACTCCGACCCCGACCCCTAGCCCCACGCCAACCCCAACGCCGTCTCCCACCCCTAGCCCAACCCCCACGCCCACCGGATCGCCGACGCCAACCCCTAGCCCTACTCCTACTCCCGCTACGCCGACGCCGACGCCAACCCCTACCCCCACGCCGTCGAGGGCGGATCCGAGCGTCGAGATCGTCGGGCTCGACTCTGCGATGAAGCCGGGCCGGCAAGACCCGTTCATCGTCCGGGCAGGCGGCCTGCTCGTCGATCTCCTCTACCGCCTCTCCGTCGTTACGGGGGCGCGCAACATTGGCTTCAACTCCGGCGAGATCAGCGGCGGCGTCTCAGGGCAGGCGGAAGCCGATGACGATGACGACGAGGAGAGCCAGCCGGGGCCGGTCGGCCTCAGCAGCCATCTGTGCGGGCGCGGCTCGCAGGGATTCCGCATTCCCGCCCGCAGCATCGCGCACGATTGGAAACTCGTGCTCGACGCCTGCTACGGCGGCATAGGGACGCTCACGGCGCGGCTCTACGAATACGACCCGGACGAGCCCGGCGAGGAACTGCTGCTTGACACTGCGCGGCAGACCGTCCGCGTCGCCACCGCGACGCCAACGCCGACCTCAATCTACACGCCTACGCCTACTCCCACCTTTACCCCAACCCCGACGCCCACCCCCACCGGCACGCCAACGCCTACAGGCACCCCGACGCCGACCGGCACGCCGACGCCCACTTCCACCCCAACCGGCTCGCCAACCCCAACGGGCACGCCGACGCCCGTCGGCGCCATCCGCTCCATCACGCTCTCCGCCGACACGACTACCCCCGCCGTCAACAGCGGAGTCGTCATCACGCCCAGCGTCAACACCTCGCCCGCCGGCCTCACGCCCACCGCCTACCGATGGCAATGGAAGCGCGCCCGCGTCTGGTCGGACCTCGGCTACGCCCGCGAGCAATTGCGCCTTGCGATGGGGCAACGGATGACCGCGTCCTTCCGCGTCGTCGTCCAACTCGGCTGGGGCGTGAGCGCGACCTCGCAGGAGATCGAAATCGCCTGGGGCGCCTCCCCGACCGCCACGCCTACCCCAACATCCACGCCCGCCCCCTACATCGCGACGGCGCGGAACGTCCGCATCAGCGACGCCGGCCTCATTACGTGGGACGCCTCATCAAGGGCGGCGGGGGGCTATAGGGTGCGGTACGTTCAAGACGTAGGCGCATGGAGCGCCGTCGCGGTGGGCGTTGCGACGACCTCATACAAGATTCCGGGTTTCTCCGCATCGCAGGCGCAGAGAGCGACGGTCGACTTCCTTGACGCGAACAGGCGGATCATCCGCGGCACGCGAGGCTCCGCGAGCCGCGCATCCAATACTGCTCCGCCTACGGCAACACCTACGCCTACTCCCACTCCTACGCCATCAGGAGGCGCGGCCCCATCAGTGCCGACAGGCCTAAGCGTCGAAACAAAAAGCCCTAGCAGGGTTTCTCTGAGTTGGAACGCTCCAAGCGGCAGTGTCTCAACATATGAAGTCAGGCATCGAATCAGGCTTATAGGCAGGTTCGAACGGTATGGATCTTGGATCAGTTCCTCTATTCCCGGCAGCAGCCCCACAACGGCAAGCGGAAAGAGCACGTGGGACATGCGCGGTTTGGATTGCTCGAAATCATACCAATTCTCCATAGCAGCCGGGCGCACTGTCAACGGGCAAACAACATGGAGCAGCCACACTACTCCTGTTGCTGGTTCAACTCGTAAATGCTCAAGACTCATCAATGCCAGGGTTGCACAAACCGTTGACAATACAGGCGTTGCCGCGACGATTACGACAGATTCCCCAAGCGTGTCTTGGGCCCTGGCGGACTTCTCTTACATGCGAGTGATTGCCGCACGAGATGACAACCATGCATTTGGCGAAATTGGATGGCAAAAAGGTTTTATCACATTCGGCGCTACTAGAGTCGTAATTATTTACAAGACGCCTGGA
Source organism: Dehalococcoidia bacterium (assembly GCA_965242755.1). Lineage (GTDB taxonomy): Bacteria > Chloroflexota > Dehalococcoidia > Lucifugimonadales > Australimonadaceae > Bin16. The sequence goes on from OZ251500.1 coordinate 1,589,272, forward strand.
GGCAAAGCTGTCTCCAGCGTAGGAGACAGGCTAAGCACTTCCAGCACCCATACCTACAAAGTCGTCAATGATGAAACTTGCGACGGGCAACCTGCACCCAAAGACAATAGTTGGGATTTCTGCGTCGATGGCAAAAAAGTAAGGTCCTTGAATTTGGGGTTTAGCGTGGCTCAGCGCTTTGCTTCTGGCGGCGAAGTCGGGAGCGTATCTCTACGCAGTGGCGCAGTTCATAATATCCCTATGGGGACATCCACTATCACGAACAACACATACAAGTCCACCGCAGGAACATGGATGCCCACAAGCAGTGCGGTTTATTGCATAGATGCACACCCTCATACTCCTCCTTCAAGCGGTGTATGCCGTAGCGACAATAGCTCTCGTTACAGTGTCTCCGGCGTGGTCGCGCCGTACACATCATGGACTGTGACATCGGACCATGGAGCAAGGCAATCTGGAGCGTCAGGGAGCCAAGACGCAATCAATTCCATTGAAGAGCATATAAGCAACCGTGCATTCGCGCAACTCGTTTCCAGCGTTGCCGCATATTACGGGTTTCAAACCATCTCAACCACATCGTCCGAGCAAAGCCTATCTGCTCACGCGGCGACACATGGCGTCGTGCTTGGCGAATCAGTTCAAGACCGCAACGTGATAGTTTTCACTCTGTCCGGCAACGGGACAGACCAATGGGGAGACAAGTACACTACTTTCCAAGTCGCCGTTGACAAGAGGACAGCCGAAATCCTGATGCTCGCCACCTATTGATTGGAGGTAGATGATGACCACCATACGCCGATTTGCGCCGGCGGGCGCCCTAGGCTTGCTCCCTGCCTTGTTTTGCATAACAGGGTTCGTCACGCTGCGCTTGACCGAAAACGCTTGCGCGTCAAACGTCTACACTGAAAAGTGGGGGTATGCCTCGTTGGCGATCTACATCGCTGCTCCGGCATTTGTCGTATGGGGAGTCTCCGGCGTCGCGTTCGCAGTGGATGGCTTTCGCGAATTGTTGAGAGGCGGGCTTATAGGCGCGTTGACCGGAGGGGCAATTCTATTCGCATTGTTCATCGGAATGTCAACGAGAGGTTGTCCCCAATGGGATTATCTCGAGAGACTGTTGCTCTATTCCGCATTATTGATCATGCTATTGGCTCCTCCTATTGGCGCTGTTCTGGGATGGCGTCTATCTGATATTGGCGCGCGCAACTTGCGTTTTCGAACGCTTTTTGACTCAAACAAGCGGAAGTGCGCCTATTGCGGCGCGATGCCAGGTATTGCTGGGTTGATATGGTCCACGCTGATATTTGCGCTGTACTTGATAGGCGATGATTACTATGGAACGGCTTCGTACGCGTTTCTGCTTATGTTGCTTTCCGCAAGCGTCGCTGTGGCCGGCGGGCAAGTTGGTTGGCTTATAGGTTGGCTACGATCCCGAAGAGGGCTAGGCGTTCTATGATAGCTACCAGCAAAGTGCGTCGCATTGCCGTTGGCCACGCCATGTTGGGCGCGCTCATCGGAGCGATGCCTGCCGCGATCTGCGGCATTGGCGTTGCCGTCGCGCGACAAAACGGAGTCCACCCTTACGGCCATGACTTGGCTCCGGTGGCGAACTTCCTGCTCTACTTGGTCGCTCCTATGGGATTCGTATGGGCTTGGGGGGGCGTGCTCTTGGCGTTGAACAGACGCTTTCGCGTGCTAGTTTGGGCGCTCTTCGGAGCGCTCCCCGGCTCCGTGGGTTCCCCTCTAGTGTTCGTTTTTCAGGGAGGTTGCACGTATTGGATAATGAATTGCTTTGGCGATGTGTTTTTGCTAGTCATTGCGTTCGCTTCAATGGCGTTAGGCGTATCGCTTGGCGGATTCGCGGGATGGAGCATCACGCATCGGAATGATATGCGTTGTCTAGTCGAACAATACAGAATAGGAGAAGTGGTTCGAGGGGCTTGGATACGTCTACGGGAAAACGGCGTCACAAAGCATGTATTTTGCGGAACAGCGCCGGCGACCGCCATTGCAACTCTCTTGATTCTCTTGGGCGTGTATGCTTTATCGAATCAACCATATGCTTCTTTCTATGGAGAATCGGTGATTTTCTTCGCGATATTGATGCTTGCAATCGCAGCGTTAGGCGGGCAAATCGGCGCGCTTGTAGGCTGGCTCCGCGCGAACCAGACGTGATGTATACTCCCCTTGTGATGAGCAAGCGAACGACATTCTTGCGCCTCGACGCCATACGCATCGCATTGGCGCTGGCTGTCGCGGGGGTTGCGCTTGCGCTCGTCGCCTGCGAAGAGACGTTGCCAACCCCCTCGTCTGAGTCCACGCCCCCGTTCGTTTCCCCGGCGCAAGGAACGCCTACCCCAACCCCAACGCCTGGCCCAATTCAAGCCACGCATTGGGCTCAAATTGAGTTCAAACAGCGCGTGATCGACGCGCATGTTCTCAACCTTCTTCAAACAAACAATGTGATGATATGGAGAGCGTACATGGCGAACGGAGACTATAAGAGAACGAAAGGACTCCAAGGACTAGTTGACCTCAATTTGTTGGCGCGGTTGGATCCGGCAACTCACCGTTCAGTTTTCGATTCCGCTGTCTTTCTTACGGAAGCCCAAGAGGATTCAGCGTATACATTCTCGCAAGTTGCGAGCGGAGCGCTGCCGGATTACGCAAATGCTTTTATGGATCGGAAGGGCGTTCAGCAAGTTAAAACGAATACGGAAGCGCGCAGGGAAGTCGCTGAAATTCTTGCGGCGTATGGACGCGCAAAGGCGGCTTTGGAGCGCGCTAAGAACGGCGCTCCGCACATCTACGCGCTAATAGTCTACGGCAAGGAACAGGGACTCCGACGAATGGGGAGCGATGAGAGCGTCCGCGAATTTGCAATGGTTCCAATCGGAAGTTACCCTACTTGGGTCCGACCTTCGCAAGATTTCTTAGATAATGACGGGGTGTCCGGATCATCAGACACGCCTGTAGACGAGGATGGGAAAGCGTTGTTTGATCTATTGGATGGGGATGCAATTTACGCTCGCCTCGAGGCGCTGGCCAGCATTCCAACCCCGACCCCTGAGCCGTGGCCGACATCCACGCCTACTCCCACCGTAACCCCATCCCCCACCCCAACCCCCACGCCATGACCACGCTCCGCATCGCATTGGCGCTCGCCGTCGTGGGGAATAGGCCGACCTCCCGCGGCGCTTACGCCGCCCGCGCGGGGACGGCGACGGCGCCCCGGTAGATCCCGCGCGCGACGCCCAGCGCGAGGCTCGCCGCCACCACGACGACGAACCCCATCCCCAGCGCCCAGAGCACGTTCGACGCGCCGAAAGCGTCCGCCGCGTAGCCGTTGGCGAGGTTCACCGCCGCCATCGTGCCGCCTACGTTCACCTGATTCAGCCCGGTCAGCCTGCCGCGCATGCCGTCGGGGGCGAGCGACTGGACCATCGCCTGCCCCGCCGCCATAAACGCCGCCTGCGAGCCGCCCATCGCCGCCATGCCGAGGAGCATCCCGGGCAGCGATTCGGACGCCGCGACCACGAGCATCGCGGCGCCGCTCACCGCTCCCGTGACGAGCAGGAGCCTGCCGCGCGCGGCGGCGCTCCGCACTCCCGCGAGGCCGATCACGCCGACGAGCGCGCCCGCGCCGACCGCCATCATCAAGTAGGTCGCGCCGCCCTCCGCGTCGTCGAGGACGTCGAGGGCGATCACGGGGAGCATCGACTCGAACGACATCGTCATAGCACAGTGGAGCGCGATGAGGACGAACAGCGCCCGCAGGCGCGCGTCCGCCCATGCGTAGCGCAGCGCCGCCCATAGGCTCGCGCCCATCTTATCGGCGCGCGTGAGTTCGCCCGTCGAGCGCGTGCGGACGGCGAGGATGCAGGCGACGCCGACGACGTAGAAGGCCATGCTCGCCAGGAAGGCGGCGTCGGGGCCGGAGAGGAGCAGCGCGGGCGCGATGAGCCCCGGCCCGAAGAGGCGCGCCCCTTGCAGCGACGCCTGATTCATCGCGATGGCGTTGAGCCAGCGCTCGCGGGGCACGAGATTCGGAATCAGCGCCTGCGTCGCCGTCATCTGAAACGCGCGGAAACTGCCGTTGAGGAACGAGAGGACGACGACGTGCCAGACGACGAGCGCGTCCGAGAACGCGAGCGCCGTGAGCGCGGCGGCGTGGCCGAGTTGCAGCGTGTAGCCGGCGGCCAAGACCGTCCGGCGGTCGAAGCGGTCGGCGACGTATCCCGCGAGGGGCGGCATCAGGAAGCGGGGAGCCATCGCCGCGAACGTCGTCACGCCGACGAGCGCGGACGAACTCGTCATATCCAGGACGAGCACGCCTCGCGCGACGATGAGCGCCCAGTACGCCGACTGCCCGCCGAGGCTTCCGAGCCACACCCATCGGAAGTCCCGATGCTGCAGCGCGGCGCCGTAGCGGTCCCATACGGCTTTGGCGATGGGGGAACTCATTGCGCCGCGAGTATATCCGTTAGGGCGCGCGCGGTTCGCCCGCCGTGAGTTACGCAAACGGGCTCCGCGGGCGCTATCCTACCCCTATGGTTGCATCCTTGCCTAACCCCAAGGTCGGCGCGATCATCGTCGCGGCGGGCGCGAGTTCGCGCATGGGCGCCGCAGGCGATAAGACGCTCGCCGACCTCGCAGGCGAGCCGCTCATCGCGCGGACGGTCGACGTCTTCGAGCGCTGCGCCGACGTCGAGTGCGTCGCGCTCGTCGTTTCGGGGCGCAACCGCGCCGCCGTCGCCGCCATCCGCGAGGAGAAAGGCTGGCGCAAGACGATGCCCCCCGTCCTCGGCGGCGCGAGGCGGCAGGACAGCGTCCGCGCCGGGCTCGAGGCGCTGCCGAAAGACTGCGGCTGGATCGTCGTCCACGACGGCGCGCGCCCGTTCGTCACGCCCGCGATGATCGAGGCCGGCCTCGAGGCGGCGCGCCCCACCGGCGCGGCGGTCGCCGTCGTCCCCGCGTTCGACACGGTGAAGCGCGTCGCGCCGGACGGCGGCGTACTCGAAACGCTCGACCGAGCCGAGTTGCGGATGGCGCAGACGCCGCAAGTCTTCCGCCGCGACATCCTCGAGCGCGCCCACGCCGAAATCGCGGGCGACACCACCGACGACGCGGCGATGGCGGAGCGCATCGGCGTCGAGGTGCAGACGTTCGATGGAGACAGGGGGAACATCAAGGTTACGACGGAGGAGGATTTGGAGGTGGTGAAATGGGTGGAAGGAATGAGCACCGCGAGAACTATTCACACAATGCACTCGTATGAGATCAATGTCTTGAATAAGGCATTTGCCCAAGCCGGAGATGGTTTGCAGAATGCACCGAGGACAGACGACGACTTGAATAAGGCATGGGAACTATTAGGAGTGAAAAGTTTCAACGGTTTGCTAGGTGCCAAGCTCTTGCTGGATTACGGCTTATACGATCAGTCTATGATTCTGGTTAGGAGTAGTTCAGAATGCACGTTAACGGCTCAGCATGCGGAAACACATCCCGAAACTGCAGAATGTGTATTGGAAGGGAAGGCGGTGAAATTCCGCTCGATGGCTAAAGATCTGGGTGAAGAAGATCGCTGGAGCGATAAGATATACAAGACGCTCAGCCTTTTCGCGCACCCGTCAGGAGCCCGTGCACAGGCGCGCCTCTCGCCTGAAGGGATACCTATGCTGCCGATGGGCTACGGCGAGTACGATCAGTTGCGTGTTGTGTCGATTCTCCAAGCAATAGCGAGTGAGGCACTCGAGTTGCTAAATCTAATACAAGCAATGATGATGAAATTCGGCGGCGAGTTTCCAGCAGGATATGACGCTGCAAGTCAGGAACTGGGGGCTTTGAGGCATTACATCCGAGAACACTACCCACAATACTTTGTCCAAACCGCGTAGGAGATTCTACAACTCCCGTATCCAGTAGGTTCCCGCTTTCGCGGGAATGACGGGGTGCCGTTGGGGGCGATGGAGCGGCGCGAAAAGCGCCGCTTGTAGACGCCTGTCAACGTGGCGGCGCGATTACACGAATGCCCATTGGGGTATTCCCCTCCTCCCTGCGCCAGCCGCCCCTTGCGCGGCGGGGCGCCGCCCGCCTACGATAGGGCGCACCTTGCGCTAGGAGCGAGCGGCGAGAGGCGATGACGACGGCGAGCGATACGGCGAGCGGCGCCGAGGCGACCTTCGGCAGGCACGTCGCGCCCAGCACGGTCTTCACGGCGGACAACCTGGACGTGCTGCGCGGGATGAACACCGCCTGCGTCGATCTGATCTACCTCGACCCGCCGTTCAACAGCAACGCGCAGTACCAGAACCCGTTCGATCCCGACGCGCGGTTCCACGACGGCTGGTCGATGGACCGCGTGCGGAAGGGCTGGATGCTGGAGTTGCGGGCGAAGCAGCAGCCGCTGCATCACATCATCACGGCGTCGGCGGTGACGCACGGGGAGACGATGCAGGCGTACCTCGCCTATATGAGCATCCGCCTGATCGAGATGCGGCGCGTGCTGAAAGACAGCGGCTCGCTCTACCTCCACTGCGACCCGAACGCGAGCCACTACCTGAAGGCCGCGATGGACTACGTGTTCGGCCATCGGAACTTCGTGGACGAGGTCATCTGGCATTACGGCACGCCTTCGGGCGGGCGGACGGCGGGCAAGAAGCCGGTCAAGGTTCACGACACGCTGCTCGTCTACGCCAAGTCCTACGGCGACCACGTCTACAACCGGCAGCACACGCCGTACAGCCAGCGGTACGTCAACGATTGGTTTCGGCACACCGACGAGGATGGCCGCCGCTATCAGACGCGCTCCCGCGGCGGGCGGATTATCCGGCAGTACCTCGACGAAAGCCCCGGCGTTCCGCTCTCCAACGTCTGGTCGGACGTGATGCAGTTGTACGGCTCCGCCGGATGGTTTCCCCGGAAGAACGACGAGCGCACGGGCTTCCCGACGCAGAAGCCGCGGGCCCTGCTGGAGCGCGTCATTCGCGCGTCCACGAATCCGGGCGACGTCGTGCTCGACCCGTTCTGCGGCTGCGCCACGGCGTGCGTCGCGGCGGAGGGAATGACGAACGCCCGCAACCCGGCGCTGCCGGAGAAGCGCCGCTGGATTGGGATAGACGTCAGCCCGAAAGCCTACGAGTTGGTCGTCCGCCGCATGGAGACCGAGTTGGGGATGAAGGAGACGGGCGCGACGGGGCGGCTCCTCACGCACGCGGGCGAACTGCGGCACAAGGTCATCTCCTACGAGAAGGAGGACGCGAAGGGCAACCTCTGGCGGCGGACGGGCGGCGACGTTCCCGTTCGGACGGACGCGCCGCAGCCGTTCGATCTGACGTTCGGGGAGCCGGAGACGCGCTCGCCGAATATCCGGGAGATTCGCTACATCGAACAGGAGGGCCGCTGCGCCGCCGACGGCGAGCCCATGGCGCTCCGCCACCTCAACACGGAGCGCATCGTGTCCAGGAAGCGGCACGACGGCCCGGACGTGGACGGCAACATTCAGTTGATGTGCCAGAGCCACAACAGCATCAAGAAGGAGGGCACGATGGCGGAGTTGGACGAGAAGATGCGGAGCAAAGGCGAGGAGCCGTGGACGGACCGCCCCGCGTTCATCCTCGCCGCCGAGCGCAAATACCTCCCGCCGCGCCTGCGCCCTTAGGAGCCCCGCAAGCCCGCCGCCATGCCCGCGCAGGCGGGAACCGCCCCCTGCCGCCCTGACCCCGTAGGCGGAAACCCTAACCCTGTCTTCGTCATTTCCGCGCAGGCGGAACCCTAACCCTGTCTTCGTCATTCCCGCGTAGGCGGAAACCACACCTGTCTTCGTCATTCCCGCGTAGGCGGGAATCCAGTCGGCGCGCAAGCGCCTCTTCTGCCCTCTCCTTGCCACGGGCGCGGACACCGCAAAGCGCGGCCCCCGCGAGCGCCGCCCCTCCCCTGTCTACGCCGCCGTCATGCGCTTGTTCTGGACCGTGCGGAGGCAGCGCGTGCAGACCTTCATGCGCTTCGTCCGCCCTTTGATCGTCAGGATCGCCCGCTGAATGTTCGGCAGGAACCAGCGGTTCGTATGCCGGTTGGAATGGCTCACGTTCTTGCCCGCCCGCCTGCGGGCGCCGCACAACTCGCAACTCGCCATAACGCTCTCTCTTGCGCCGGACGGTCGGGCGACGAGGCCCAAACGCCCGGCGACGGGGGAATGAGGCGCGCCCGCAGGAGCGCCGCCGCTCAGTATACCACGCCAAGCGTCGGCCCGCGCCGCCTGCGAGCGCAAGCGATCCGCCGCGCCCGACCCCAGAGACAGGCGCGCAACCTGTCGCCTTGCCCGCGCAGGCGGGAACCTACCGCGCGCCGGAGCGGGCGCGACGCCTCGACGATGACCACCACAAGCGCGTCGGCGGCCTCGGGGGCTGGCGACGACGGCGTTCGCCGAGCGAGGCGAGGGAACGTCGTCGCCGTCCTCGCTGAGCCCGTCGAGATGGAGGGCGAGCGCCTCCGCCGCCGTCTCCCGCGCCTTATCCAATGTCGCGCCCGCCGTGATGCAGCAGGGAAGTCGGGGGCGCTGACGCCGTAGTCGCTGCCTGCGTCCTTGTGGACGAGGCAGACACCGACGCCCTCCTCGTCGGAAGGGAATGCCCGTCCCGCCATAGGAGACCTTTGCATAACCTACCGTCATTCCCGCGTAGGCGGGAATCCAGGCGGCGCGGAGCGCCGCTCCTCTCCTACGTAAGCACCCCGTCATTCCCGCGAAAGCGGGAACCTACTGGACGCGGGGAGTTATGCAAAGGTCTCCCATAGGGAGAGCAACTGTGTTGCGTGTCAAGGGTTAGGCGGGCGCCGACCTCCACGCCGCGCCACGCAGCAGCATCGCGTTCAGCATCGTCAGCAACTTCCGCATGCACGCCACCAGCGCCACCCGCCCAGGCTTCCCCGCCGCAACCAACCGCTCATGGAACGCCCGCAACTCAGGGTTGCAGCGCACCGCCGCGAGCGTCGGCATCCACAACGCTTGCCGCAACGCCTTCCGCCCGCCCCAGCACGCTCGCGGCAGACGCATCTTCCCGCTGTCCCGCGCAAGCGGGGCGACCCCCACTAGCGCAGCAGCCTCCTTCCGACTCATCGTTCCCAACTCAGGCAACTGCGCCAGCAGCGTCACCGCGAGCGTGGCGCCGACGCCAGGCGCGCTCCGCAGCAGCCGCTCCTTCTCACGCCAAAGCGCGCTCCCCTTCACCCGACCCGCCAACTCCGCGTCAACATCCTCGATCAGCCGCGTCAGCAACTCCAACACCGGCTCAATCGTCCGCGCAACCGCAGCCGTCGCGCCGGCCTGCTTCAGCCGCATCCGCTCCTTCGCCCGCTGCTCCACCAACTGGGCGCGGCGAACCACCAACTCTTGCAACTCGCGCGCCTCCGCCGTCGGCAGCGGCTTCGCCGCGATGCCCGTCGCCTGCGCGAACCGCGCGATCACAAGCGCGTCCAGCCGGTCCGTCTTGGCGAGGATGCCCATCGAGCGGGCGAAGTCGCGGATTTGCCGCGCGTTCACTACCGCCACGGGCAGGCCCGCCGCGCCCAGCGCAGCCGCGACCGGCGCCTCGTAGCCGCCGGACGCCTCCATGGTGATGACTTGCGGGTTCAAGCGTTTCATCCGCTCCGCGAGACCTTCCAGTTCCGCCGCGTTCACGCCGCCATGCCCCGTCTCCCCGGAGGGGTGAACGGCGAAGTCGAAGCGGTCCTTCGCGATGTCTACGCCTACGAACACGGCCTCGTCGGCGCCGGCATCGGTCTTGGTCATTCTGTCCTCCTGTTCGGCCAAGGTTCAGTCTCCATCGCCCATCCTTACGAATACGGGCTCGCGTTGGCCCCAGCAACTGTCCGGGCTGATAGAGTGAGGGACGGCGGGGCGACCACGCTCTCTTCGGTCTCGTAACCAAGGGCAGTTCGGCCTGCCCCGCCCATGTCACAACATATAAGGGCGGGGTTGGCGCTGCGCGCCGACTGGATCCCGCCTACGCGGGCAGGGCGACAGTTATGCATAGGTCTCCTATCAGTATCAGGGGCGCCAAACGCTGATAGAATCCGGCGCGGGGGAATAGGCGAGCGCGGAGCGTTCGCCGGGAGGAGCGCTATGGGCCGCCGCGTAACCAAGCCCGTCTGGGTCGGCGACGTCAAGGTCGGCGGAGACGCCCCGGTCAGCGTCCAGTCGATGACCAAGACGGACACCCGCGACGTCGAGGCGACCGTCCGCCAGATACGCGAACTCGAGGAGGCTGGCTGCGAAATCATCCGCTGCGCCGTCCCCGATATGGAGGCCGCCCAAGCGCTGGGCCCCATCAAGCGGCAGGCCGGCATCCCCGTCGTCGCCGACATCCACTTTCACCACCAACTCGCGCTCGAGGCGCTGAATCAGGGCGTGGATTGCCTGCGGCTCAACCCGGGAAACATCCGCGACCCGGAGAAGGTGCGCGAGGTCGTCCGCGAGGCGAAAGCGCGGGAGACGCCCATCCGCATCGGCGTCAACTTCGGCAGTTTGCCGCCCGTCGGCGCCATCGGCGTGACGCGCGGGCAGCACCGCCACGCCGACGGCGTGAACCGCCTCGTCAAGGGCGCATCCGCATCCGGCGACGGCGAGGCCGTCTCCGCCGTCGACCACATGGTCGCCACCGGCCTCTGGGAGATTCAACTGCTGGAGGACTTGGACTTCGACCTGATCAAGATCTCGCTGAAAGCCTACGACGTCGACACGACGGTCGAGGCGTACCGCAAACTCTCGCGGATGGTTCCCTATCCGCTGCACCTCGGCATCACGGAGGCGGGCACGGCGCGCTCCGGCTCCATTCGCAGCGCCATCGGGCTCGGCGTGCTGCTCTACGAGGGCATCGGCGACACGATCCGCGTCTCCCTCAGCGACGACTCCCGCGAGGAGGTGGAGGTCGGCTACGAGATTCTGAAGGCGCTCGACATCCGCAAGAAGGGCGCGCAGATGGTCGCCTGCCCCTCGTGCGGACGCGCCGACGTGGACATCCGCAAACTCGCCAACACGGTGGACGGCCTGCTGAAGGGCATGGACACGCCCGTGAAAGTCGCGGTGATGGGCTGCGAGGTGAACGGCCCCGGCGAGGCGAAAGACGCGGACGTAGGCATCGCGGCGGGGAACGGGCGCGCCGTCATCTTCCGCAAAGGCCGCAAGACGCGCGTCGTCGAGGAGGCGGATATGCTCTCCGCCCTTCTCGAGGAGGTCGAGGCTGTCGCGGCGGCGGCGGGGGAGTAGCGGCGATGCTTTGGATTCCCGACCTGCCGCGAACGCTGAACCTCATCTGGAAGATCCAGGGCGGGGCGAACGTGGTAGAGGACTCCTCCAACTTGTTTTGGGAGTTCTTCTCCAACCGCGTCTATCCCACCGCCGAAGCGTTCCACGAGCGAATGGAGGTTTTGAGGAGCCTGTCGGGCGAATTCATCATCCAAGAAGTCGCCGATCTCGTGGCGATGAGGGACGACGACTACGCGGCGGAATACGTCGTTCGCGCATTCGACGAACTCCGCCAGGAGTTCGACCTGCCCTACGCGCCCGACGGGATGGGCGACGACGAGGACACGCTCATCGCCGCCGTCCATATCCACGCGATTCACCTCGCACGGACATACCGCCTCCACGACTCGCTCCTCAGCGATGACGTTCGCGCGGACGTCCGGAAGGTGACAAGCCTCCGCGAGCGCCTATGGCATCTGCAGGGCAAGCCCAACCTCATGGAGGACGTGCTCGGCCCCGACTTAGTTGTCGCGCGGGTGGACGTGGAGATAGCCGTGACTGACGGCGACTACGAGCGGGCGTTGCGGCTGATGGCGGACAATCTCCCGAAAGAGATGCTCTCCGAAGTGCGGCTTGGCGCCAACGCGCCGGACAAGGAGCGGTGGACGTTCGACGGCATTGGCCAGCGCATCGTCAACTGGATAAAAGCGCTTAAGGGTAACCCGAACACCGACTGGGACGAGGTTCTCAAGTTGTTCGACCGGATCACGTTGGGAACGTTCTGCGCCGGTGAAGAAGCAACCGATAACGACGGCTTTACCGGGCCGTTGATGTACTACGACATCCTGCTGAAGGAGTGGGTCAAGGGCTCGCTGTCGTTGCCCGAAATTCGCCGCCTATGGGAGAAGAGCGAAGACGTCGACGCCGCGCGCAGGCTACAGGTCTACTACTTCGGCGGCGACCTCTGGCAGACGCTGCCCAACCGCGCGCAAGCGGTGCTGGTGAACGCCGACCGAGCGTTCGTGGCGAGGAGCGACGCGGGCAGGACGGCGGCTATTCTCAACGAACTGCGTATCGCCGCAGAGGAACTGCTGCGCGACCGCCTGTGGAAGCCGCTCATCGCCTGGGCGGACGAGCAGGCGGACTACCGAAGCCCCGATTTCGCAGAGATACGCTTCGCTCGGGAGCGCGCGTACAGGAAAAGCCCAAGTTTGGAGACCTACGAACCCCTTTTGCGCGACGGCATCGGGGCCGGCCGCTTCCTTCGGGAGCAGGCCGGCGTGGACGAGAAGGGCTTGCAGTTCATCAAACAGCAGGCGGCGGAGACCCTAAGGCGGCTTCGGCAAGCGCGCAACGCCGCCGAGCATAACCACGGCCACGAGGCCGACCTCGCCGAGATACGCGACCTCTACGCCGACGCGGTCGGCATTGGGCGCAAGGGCGTTCTGCCGGAGTTGGCGCGTCTGCTGGGGAAGGGGCGGGGAGCGTAGGAGGCGTTGGTCGGCGCGCAAGCACCGAATCCGCCCTCTCCTTCTGGAGACCTTTGCATAACCTACCGTCATTCCCGCGTAGGCGGGAATCCAGGCGGCGCGGAGCGCCGCTCCTCTCCTACGTAAGCGCCCCGTCATTCCCGCGAAAGCGGGAACCTACTGGACGCGGGGAGTTATGCAAAGGTCTCTTCTGGGAGAGGGCAGCCGCGAAGCGGCGGGTGAGGGTCGCCCCGCAAAGCGGCGAACGCGGGTCGCCCCCCCTACCGCTCCGGCAACTGCCACAACTCCCGAATGCCCGGCTTCATCATCGACTCCTCCGCCATCCGCTCCGCATCACGCTCACGGTACAGCAACTCCACCTGCAACTGATTCACCAACTGCCCCTTCGCCCGCGTGATCTTCCACAATTCCGGCATCGTCCTCGTGTGCCCCTTCGTCTCGTTGCAACCGCCGCAAAGCAGTTGCAGATTCGCCGTGATGTCGAGGCCGCTCTTGACCCACGGAACCACGTGGTCAACACGCATATGACGGAAGTCCGTGCGAACGCCGCAGCCGAGGCAGTAGCCCTCCTGCCGACCGTAGAGGTCGCGCCGCTCCGCAAGCGTCCGCGGACGGCGACGCTCGGCGATGGCGGCCTCCTCCTCCGAAACCGGGCGAATCGGCTCGTCGGTCTGCCCAGGCAATTCCGCGACCCGGTGAACCTTCTTGCCGTCGGGAAGGCCGGCGGTCGCGCCCTCGACCTCCATTTCCGGGAAGGTTCCGCGCAGCCGTTTGACGACCTGGCGATACGCCTCGATGCCCATATCCATGCCGATCCACCGCCGCCCCAACTGCTCCGCCGCGACGCACGCCGTCGCGCACCCGCAGAACGGATCCAGCACGACATCGCCCGGATTGCTGGAGACTTCGATGAAACGCTCCAGCAGCGCAAGCGGCTTCTGCGTTGGGTAGCCGGTGTATTCGGCTCGACGGGTGGAGTAGTTGGTGAAGCCGATGGGGTCGAGGATGAGATTCTGCTGCGGGTTGCCGAGGTCGGCTTCGGCGTACCGCTTCAGCCCCGGCCACTTGCCCCGCTTGGGATGATGAATGAGCCCCGCCGCGTCAAGCGCGTCCAACCTGGCGTGAACGCCTTCTATCGCGGTGTAGCCCGGAATGAACATCTCCTCTATGTAGTTCGCGTAGTCGCCCGTCAACGGAACCGACCAGACTCGCCCCATCGCGTGCACGTCGTAGGATCTCCACGGCTGCGTGCTCGGCGCCCCCAGAGGCGCGTCGTGAAGCGGCCCCGTCAGATCGGAACTGCGGTAGCGTCCGCGCTCGTCGCTGGACGGATACGCCCTGCGAATGGCGGGAGTGGTCTTGCGCTCTCTGATCTCCTCGCCGTTCCACGTGTAGTCGTCGCCGTTCGCGTAGAAGAGAATGTAGTCGGTGATTCGCCCAAACCTGCGAGCGTCGTTGTGCGAGGTGGCGCGCTTCCATATCAAATTGTTTAGGTAGCGCCCCGACCCGAATACGGAGTCCATAATGCTCTTGAGATAATGGCCGGATGTGTCGTCGCAATGCAGATAGATCGAGCCGGTCGGCTTGAGAATGCGCTGCATCTCCACGAGGCGCACCGCCATAAATGTGAGGTACCCCTGCATCGAAGGCGAGTGCGCCCGCCCCGCTCCCTCCAAAATCGGCGGCAGCGCGGGAATGACCTGCCCAATCTCCGCGACCCACTCCACCTTCCAATTCGGGTCGTCCGGCTCCATCGTGAACACGTCCACGAACCCGACGAGCCGATCCTGAACCGCCGCGAGAGGGTCTGGCCGCTCCTGCGGGGCGGGCAGGCGAATATCCTGCAGCAGGCCGCGCTCCTCCTGCTCCGCGAGCCCGATGGGATTGAGGTAGGCCTTCCCGCTGTTGAACGGCGGGTCGAGGTAGATGAGGTCGACGCAGGCGTCGGGCAGCGCCCGCAGCGCGGGAAGGTTGTCGTTGACGACGATCGTCCGGTTCTCGATCCCGGGCAATATCGGCGCGTTGAGGTTAGTCTCCGTCACGGCGTCTCCGAGGGAGGGCGTTGGCCTAATCCTAGCCTAAGATGCGTCGAGCGGGGGCGCAATGTCAACGGGGGCGTGTCCGCATTCGGCGGCGCGGTAGCGGCTACCCTCACCCTGGCCCTCTCCCTAGTATGGAGAGGGAATCAGACCCGTCCCGCGCCGTCACTCCCGCGTAGGCGGGAACCTACCCCCCATGACCGTCATTCCCGCATAGGCGGGAATCCAGGCGGCGCTATCGCGCTGAGCGCCCCCGTCCCTACCCTTCCGCGTTGCCCCAGCGGTCGTAGTAGGCGATCTCGGCGACGGGCTTGCGACGGCTTCCGCCGAGGTGGTCGGGCTCCTGCGGGTAGCCCATCGGAACGAGCGCCATCATCTCCCAGTTATCGGGGACGCCGAGCAGTTCGGCGACCTCGTCGTAGCAGTGCTGCCAGATCGTCGTGAGGCGCGTCCCGATCCCGAGAGCGGCGGCGGCGAGCATCAGGTTCTGGACGGCGGGGTAGATCGACGCGCCGCGGTACGCCTCGCCGCCGGAGATTGGCCACCGCTCGACGCACGCCATCACCGCGACGGGCACGTCGGCCATCGCCTCGCTGAAATGGGGCGGCTCGTCCGCCGGGCGCGACGGAGGCTCGCCGCGCGAGCGGGTCTGCGCCTCGACGTACAACTCGCCGAGTCGCCGCTTGGCCTCGCGGTCGCGGACGATGATGAATCGCCACGGCTGGCGGTTGCTTCCGCTAGGGGCGCGTGTCGCCGCCTCGATGATTCGCTCAACCGCGCCATCCGGCAACGGGTCGGGCTTGTAGTGGGCGACGCCCCTCTGGCTGCGAACGACGTCGAAGAAATCAGGCATTGGAGCCTCCCGCAAAAAAGTTGGCGTGGTGGGGCATTGTACGGATTCCGTCGCGCGCCCAGTTTGGTTCCCGCTCCCGCGCGGCGGCGACGCGCCGCTTTACTCCGGCGGGCGGAAGACGCCGAAGACGTCGCGCAGCGCGTCGCAGACCTCGCCGAGCGTCGCGTAGGACTCGACGCACTCCAGAATCGGCGGCATCAGATTCTCGGAGGGCGAGCGCGCGGATTCCGATAGGCGCCGCAAGGCCGCCTCGCTCGCGGCGGAGTCGCGCTCGCGCCGCACGCGCTCGAGGCGGGCGATTTGACGCTCCGCCGCCTCCGGGGGGATAGCCTGCAACGCGATGCGCTCCTCCGCGTCCGACGTGAAGGCGTTGACTCCGACGATGACGCGCTCGCCGCTCTCGACCATTTGGAAGTGGCGGTGCGCGGCTTCTTCGATCTCGCCGCGCTGAAAGCCGCCCTCTATCGCCGCGACCGCGCCGCCCATCGCGTCGATGCGGTCGATGTACGCCTGCGCCTGCGCCTCGATTTCGTCGGTCAGATGCTCCACGTAGTGCGAGCCCCCGAGCGGGTCAATCGTGTCGGCCACGCCGGACTCGTTGGCCAAGACTTGCTGCGTCCGGAGCGCGAGAGCCGCCGACTCCTCGGTGGGCAGCCCCAGCGCCTCGTCCTTCGAGTTGACGTGGAGCGACTGCGCGCCGCCGAGAACGGCCGCGAGCGCCTGCACCGTCGCGCGGACGACGTTCACGTCGGGCTGCTGCGCCTGCAGCGTCACGCCTGCGGTTTGCGTATGGAAGCGCAGCATCCACGATCGGGGGTCTTTCGCGCCGAATCGCCGGCGCATAATCGCCGCCCACATTCGCCGCGCCGCGCGGAACTTGGCCGCCTCCTCGAAGAGGTTGTTGTGCGACGCGAAGAAGAACGAGAGGCGCCCGGCGAAAGCGTCCACGTCCAGCCCCGCGTCCACCGCCGCCTGCGCGTAGGCGACGCCGTTGGCCAGCGTGAACGCGACCTCCTGCGGCGCCGTCGCGCCCGCCTCGCGCATATGGTAGCCGCTGATGCTGATCGTGTTCCAACGCGGAACCTCCGCCGCGCAGTAGGCGAACATATCCGTCGCCAGGCGGAGCGACGGCCCCGGCGGGAAGATGTGCGTCCCGCGCGCGATGTACTCCTTCAGCACGTCGTTCTGCGTCGTGCCGCCGATCTCCGTGAGCGGCGCGCCTTGCTTCCGCGCCACCGCCAAGTAGAGCGCGAGCAGCATCGGCGCCGTGGCGTTGATCGTCATCGAGGTGGTGACGTCCGCAAGCGGAATGCCGTCGAACAGCGCCTCCATATCGGCGAGGCTCGAGATCGGCGCGCCGACCTTGCCGATCTCCGCGCGCGCCATCTCGTGATCCGCGTCGTACCCCGTCTGCGTCGGCAGATCGAACGCGACCGACAGGCCGGTCTGCCCTTGCGACAGGAGAAAGCGGTAGCGAGCGTTGGAGTCCTCCGGCGTGGAGAAGCCGGCGTACTGCCGCATCGTCCAGAGCCGCCCGCGGTGCATCGTGGGGTGGACGCCGCGCGTGAACGGATACTCGCCCGGGAAGCCGACGCGCTCCGCGTAGGCCGACGCATCCGCGTCCGACGGCCCGTAGAGCGGCGCGGCCTCAATGTCGGACTCCGTGCGGAATGCGTCTTTGCGCTCCGGCGAGCGCCGGACGGCGGGCTCGTAGGTTTCGCGCTCCCATCGGCTGCGTTCGGCGTCGGTCATAGGGGTTAGTGTACTAGGGAGGGAGGGGGAGGGGAGGGGCGCCCCGCAAGCAAAGCCGGTGAGCGGCGGGAGCGTGGCCTGGCGCGTAACCCTCTCCCAGAGGGGATATTTGTCGCCGCTGCCGGGCGGGTGAGGGTTCCTACCGTCATTCCCGCGTAGGCGGGAATCCATGCGGCGCGCAAGCGCCATGATGGGGCGCGGGGCGCCCCGTCATTCCTCGAAAGCGGGAACATCCTGGGCGGCCTGAGTTACGCAAAGGCCGCCTACGGACGGAAACGGTCGAACTCAGCGGGCAGCGCTCGCAGCAACTGCTCCTCGGTCATGCCGTAGACGTCGTAGGTCAGCGACAACTGGTTCAGCGCCTCGATCAGCCGGGGAAGGCTGCCGGGAGGCGCGGTCGCCCTGCTCGTCCCGAGCGCGCCGCGCCGCATGCCGCCCGTCGCCCTGTCGGCGTAGAGCGTGTGCATCAGCGGAACGACGCCCTTGGATCGGAAGATCTCGGGAGATTGGACGACGCGGAGCGTGAAATGCCGCATGGCGTTGACGGGCTCGTCCAGCAGCAGCCAAGCGTCCTCTCCCCACTGCGTCCAAACCTCGTGGGCCATCAGCAAGCGGTGATGCGAACGGTTGCGGGAGTCGCGCGCCGGGTCCACCAGGTAGGCCGCATCAGGGTATTCGCCTGTCCGCCGCGTCGGGTCTTGCGTCATCGATTCGAGGTAGAACATCCCGAGCCACGACCAGAGGTAGGGCATCGTCGCGACGTCCGGCCCCAGCGGCTCCAGTTGCGCGGCGAGGTACTGGCCCGCCTCGCGCCTGTTGGCGAAAGCGCGCTCTTCGACGCAGACCTCCGGCTCCACGGGCAGCGAGTACGTATGCTCCGTGAGCAATCCGCCCGGAAGCGGCGTCCACCCGCCGGCGCGTATCCCCGTCAGATAGTTCCGCGCGATCCGCATCCCTTCCTGCGTGAATTCGCAGACTTCAACCCGTTCGCTCATCGTCAATCACCTTCGCCCGAGGGCAGCCTCATAGGCGTCGCTGGCGCGGAACTGCTTCTGCGCGAACGCCGCCACGGCCGCGTCTATCCACGCCATCCGAGCGGCGCGGTCGACGTCGCCGTCCTCGCCGGACAGCAAGGGTTCATCGTGGAAGGAGCGCGCGAAGCGCAGCCATTCGCTCCAATCGCCTCCGTCGTCTTCCAAATCCGCGTCGTCGACGATGAGGGCGCGGACGAGAACCGCCCGCATCGCTTCTGGGAACACCAACCCGCGAAACGCGCCGTCATTCTGAACCGCGGCCTCAATGCCGGGCACGTTGCTGTTGAGCAGCAGCGTTGGGTTGCCGTCACGGTCGACGAAATCCAGCCGCCAGACCTCCTTGCCCAGAGCGTCGCTCGGCTTCAGCCAGAGCAACGCGCCGCGGCGCTCTTCCCTGCGCGGCCTGATGCGGTTCGCCATCGCAAGCAGCAAGCCGGATCCGTCGGACGCCACCACCTTCACCCGGAACGAGGGATTGTCCGGCACGCTGACGAGCCGGCGGTCCGGCGGAGGCGCCAGCGCGCCCACCTCGCCCCACGGGAAGCGCATCGCCATCCGCCCGCGGTACGCCTCGATCGTGACCGGCGCGTCATCGGGCAGGCCCATTCCGTCGAAATTGAGCGTCGCGTTGAACGTGGACGGCCCGCCGTCGGTCGCCTCGGTCACCTCGAACGCGGCGCGCTCCTGCTCGA
Organism: Dehalococcoidia bacterium; assembly: GCA_965242755.1. Classification (GTDB taxonomy): domain Bacteria; phylum Chloroflexota; class Dehalococcoidia; order Lucifugimonadales; family Australimonadaceae; genus Bin16. The sequence goes on from OZ251500.1 coordinate 1,608,374, forward strand.
TGCGCCGCCGGCCCGTGAAGTTAAACCGCCGGATCATTGTCCGCTCCCTCGCCCTGCGCCGGGTCGGCGACCCGCTCCACCCGCGTAAAGACATCCCGACGCATGTCGAACCCAAGCACGGTTACCGAGAACGCCGTGGGGTCGGCGACATCCAGCAGGAGTTCGTTGCCGTCGGCCCCCGGCAGCGCTTGGCAGCCTTCGGCGCGAACTTCAAGCGCGTCCGCGCCGTGCAAGCGAAAATCGTGCGGGCTATAGGCGTTCATCGGGTTGCCGCGGGGCGTCTCATACGCGGCCCTGAGCCGGACGCGCTGCGGCGGATCGGAGACGTCGGAGGCGAAGCGCACGCGAAATCCCGTTTCCGCGCGCTGGACGTCAAAGTCCGGGTGAGAGGGCGGCTGGTCAGGGCGGTCCGGCTTCCCGTTGGGCTTGCCGTTCTTGGCTCTCCGCCGTTTGTCGCCGCGACTGTCTGCGGGGAAGATGTCGGCGAGCGCGTCCCGCTGCAACTCCACGGGCGCGGCATCCCATATGGAAAGCAGGCTGTTCGGCGCATTACGGACTTCGTCGATCCGCCTCTTGGCCGCCACCCAGCGTTTCGCCGCGCGTTCGCTTTGCGGGAGCCACGCCGTGTGCGCGGGAGGCTCCGAGTCACGAAGCATCGCCGCCAGCGGCTCCGCCCCGTCCGCCACGAGGAGCGTCCGCGCCCTGCGCCGCCCAACGAAATCCATCTTCGTTATGGACAGGTCGCCGCGCACGTAGAAGTCGTGCCCCTGCGTCAGCGAATCGTCATGCTGGACGTAGAGACGGAAACTGGTCGGCTCCGCGCGGTCCGTCCCCTTCCGCTCCACGCTCGTCCGGACGCGAAACGCCAGCATTTCGCCGCTCTCGTACCGGGGGCGCAGCCCGGCGAGCATCGCGTGATGCTCGTAGGACGAGACGTTCCGGGGCGGCGAATGCAGTTCGACGTGCTCGCGGGGCGGAAGAGTCGCAGCGTCGCGGCACATCTCGAAGAGCCGCTGATAACTGCCCGCGCTGCGCTCGCCCTCATCGTCCAGGTTGAGATGGGCAAGGACATCGTCAATCGTGTCCGCCGTCACCTCCGTAACGGCGGAGCCGCCCTCGTCGACGGTCGCTTCCAACCGACCCGCGAGGATGGGGTAGAAGTAGTTATGCACGAGCGCCGCGAGGATTTGCCGCCGGTCTATCGGCGGGTCTCCGTCCACGCGAGGGAACGGAATGATCACGGACAATCCCGGCTCGTCCCTGAACCGCAGGTCGAAGTCCTCGATGCACCGCTCAATGAACGGCCGGCGCGCGGGGTCGGACGCGAGCAGGGGCAATATCAGGCTGTGCTCGTCGCCGGGCTTGTCCCTTTCCCCGAGATACCCGTAAGGGTCGTGCCGCCGCCCGTCGACTTTGTGCATCGTTAAGACCGCCTGCCCCATCATCAGCGTCTCGCCGTCCGACCGGCGCCGCGCGACCGCGATGTAGGCGTTCGCATGCGATGCGTCGGGGAACACCCACTTGCCCAAGCCCCATGAGCCGCCGTCAAGGGCGGATTTGCCGGAACGCCCCACGTTGCGGAAGAACCAGTAGAAGTGGTTGTTGTCCGCGTCCTCGTCGAACTGCAGCCAGTCGCCTTCCAGCCCGACCGTGCCTGCGTCTTCGATTACCAAGTACGGCATCCCGCTGTTGGCGAGGCCTCGCAGAGCGACTTGCCGGCGGAAGTCGTCGTTCGGGTCGAGCCCCGCCTGCAGATGCTCCTCCAGCCCCTCGACGTATGCGGCGGCGCTGATCGCATCCAGCGGATCGTGAACGCCCTGCAGGGAGAAGCGCATGCGGACAGGCCCCGCGTAGGTTTGGTCCGCCCTCGATATGGCTGCGTCCAGCGAGTTCTGCACCGCCTCCCGAACGAGCCGCTCGTTGATCGTCTCGGCGGCGAACAACTCCCGCTCCATCGGGTCGTGGTTGATCTCCCCCGGCGTCATCGGGCGGAAATGCCAGCGCGTTTCGGCCATGCGGATTCCTCTGATGGGCAGATCAAGGGATGATACCCGGCCAGCATCGCGTCTGTCCATTCGCGCGGAGCGCCACTCCTCTCCTACGCAATCTCAGATCATTTCCGCCTACGCGGGAACCTACCGACGCAGTAGAGTTACGCCCAATCGCCCCCAACGGCGCTATAATCACCCCAAGGGCCGAAGTGGCGGAAGGGTAGACGCGGCGGTCTCAAAAACCGTTGAGGGCAACCTCATGCCGGTTCGAATCCGGCCTTCGGCACCAAGCCTACGAACCTCGGCGGCGCTTCGGCGCCAAGCCTACGAATCTGCGGCGCCAATCCCGCCGAATCTTCCGGCGGACCTCCGGCGCCAATCCCAACCCGCGCGCTTTACCGCTGCGCGACCGCCTTCGGCTCCGGCGGCTGCAGGACGCCGATGTACGGCAGGTTGCGGTACCGCCCTCCGTAGTCCAATCCGTAGCCGATGACGAATTCGTCGGGGATCTCGAAGCCGACGTAGTCCAGATGGACGTTCGTCATTCGGCGGACGGACTTGTCGAGCAGGGCGCAGACGCGGAGGCTCGCGGGGCCTTTGGCCTCCAGGTGCTCCCTGAGGTAGCGCAGCGTGAGGCCGGTGTCGGCGATGTCCTCCACGACGATGGCGTGCCTGTCGGTGAGGTCGGTCGTCACGTCGCGGATGACGTCGATGCTCTCCTGGCGCTCTTCGCCGTAGTGGGTGATCTCCATAAACTCCAATTGCATAGGGAGGTTCACGGCGCGCATCAGGTCGGCCATAAAGACGACGACGCCGCGCAAGACGCCGATGAGCACGGGCTCCTCGCCCGCGTAGTCCTCCGTGATGCGCGCGCCAAGTTCCCGGACGCGCTCTTGCACGCGCGCCTCGTCGAACAGCACGCGCTCCGTGCCCTCGACCGAAACGCCGGCGAGCGGCCCGAACCCGTACTTGCCCATCAGCCGCATCAGGTCTTTGCGGTAGAGGAGTTGGACGTTCACCTCGGGGTACAGCTCCCGCACGCGCCGGAGTTTCCGGTTCTTCTGCGTGACGAGGTTCTGCTTCATCGTGGTGAGTTCGAAGTACTGGTCGTGCTCCGGCAGGTAGAAGTCGGGTGTGAACATCTCCACGACGCGGCTCCCGTCCCAGCGCAAGGGGAAGGAGCGCGGCTCGTAGAGGTAGTTGATCTGGTAGTAGTCGAGGAGGTCGGCGAACTCCTTTTCGCTGGGGTGCATAAAGGCTTTCGCGGGGCTCTCCTGCTCGCCGCGCCGCCGTCCGGCGCGGCGGCCTCCGCGTTTGGACGCGCCTTCGCCCCGAGGGGATTCCTCGCCCTCCGTCCCCGCCGGCATGCCGATAACCGCGCCCTGCGCCGTCGCCCGCCGCTCGCCGGGGCGGAGCAACGGAGCGGCGCGCTTCTTCTCCGTAGCGGCGGAGTCGCTTGCCGCGGACGGCGCCGCAGAGTCGGCGTTCGCCCGCGAGCCGCGGCGTCCGCGTCTGCCGCGCGATGACCCGGCGGGCTGCGCCTCCTCGGATGCGGCGGGGGGAGATTCGCTTGCGGCGGGCGGCGCCGTAGCCTCGGCGTTCGCCCGCGAGCCGCGGCGTCCGCGTCTGCTGCGGGAGGACGCGGCTGGCTGCGTCTCCTCGGATGCGGGAGGGGAATCGCTTGCGGCGGACGGCGCCGCAGAGTCGGCGCTCGCCCGGGAGCCGCGGCGTCCGCGTCTGCTGCGGGAGGGCGCGGCAGTCTGCGTCTCCTCGGATGCGGCGGGAGAATCGCTTGCGGCGGACGGCGCCGCAGTGTCGGCGCTCGTCCGCGAGCCTCGGCGTCCGCGCCTGCTGCGGGATGGCGCGGCGGGCTCGCCCTCGCGTTCGGGCAACTGCGTCTGTCCGGGTTCCTGAACCATCCGCTCCTCCGCGCCGGACTGGGTCGTCGGGCGATTATCGCACAGGCGAACGCTCCGCCGCTTGGACGGCGCCGCGCACGTAGTCCACGGTTGGCGCGACGTTGTAGTCGGAGCCGCCGAACGCCAGCGCCTCGACCGCGGCCCGCGCGGTGTCCACGGACGTGTAGCACGGAATGCGGCGCTCCGTCGCGGCGCGGCGTATCTCGAATCCGTCGCGCAGCGCTTGGGCGACCTCCGCCACCGTGTTCAGCACGGCGTCCGCCGTTCCGTCGGCGACGATGGAGTAGGCGTTGGGCTCCGGCTCGCCGACTTTGTTGACTTCGTTGACGGCCAGCCCGAGGCCGCGAAGGAGCGCCGCCGTGCCGCGGGTCGCGTACAACTCGTAGTCCATCGCGCCGAGCGTCTTGAGCCAGGCCGCCGCGTCCGTCTTGTCTCTGTCCGCGATAGTGACGAGGATCCGGCCGGTCGGCGGGAGCATCAGCCCTGCGGCCATGAGCGCTTTGGCGACCGCCGCGCGGGGGCTCACGTCTATCCCCATCACCTCGCCGGTGGACTTCATCTCCGGGCCGAGGTAGGAGTCCACTCCGGCGAGTTTGGACATTGAGAACACGGGCGCTTTCACGCTCGTCATCGGCGGGTCCGGCTGCAAGCCGCCTTCGCGCTCCTGCTCCGCGAGGGAGCGCCCCAGCATCACGTTCGTCGCCAGCCGCACCATCGGAATGCCGGTGACCTTCGAGATGAAGGGCACGGTGCGGCTCGACCGCGGATTGACCTCAATGACGTACACCGACGAGAGTCCGCTGTCCGCCGCGACGGTCAGGCCGAACGGCTTGCTTTCGTTCACGATGACGTATTGGATGTTGATCAGGCCGCGCGCGCCTAGCGCGATGCCGATGCGCGTCGTGTAGTCCACGATCGCGTCGCGCTCATGCGCCGACAGCCCCGCCGCCGGATAGACCGCCATGGAGTCGCCCGAATGGACGCCCGCCCGCTCCACGTGCTCCATAATCCCGGGAATGAGCGCCTGCTCGCCGTCCACCACCGCGTCCACCTCGACCTCGCGCCCCTGCAGATACTTGTCCACCAAGATCGGCCGGCCCGGCGCGGCTTCGAACGCCCGCGCGAGGTAGCGGCGAAACTCCGTCAGATTGTCCACGATCTCCATCGCGCGCCCGCCGAGCACGTAACTGGGGCGCACGACGAGGGGGAATCCCAGCCGCGCGGCTATCGCGTCGCCCTCCTCCGCGGACAACGCCGTGTCGCCCGGAGGCTGGGGAACGCCAAGCCGCGCCATCAGCCCGCCGAAGCGCTCGCGGTCGGACGCCAGGTCTATCGCGTCCGCCGACGATCCGAGAATCGGCAGGCCCGCCGCGCTGATCGCCTGGCTCAGGTTGATCGCCGTCTGCCCGCCGAACTGCACAACCGACGGGGGATGCGCGCCGCCGACCTCCTCGTTCTCGATGACGTCGCGGACGCTCTCCTCGTCGAGCGGCTCGAAGTAGAGGCGGTCGCTCGTGTCGAAATCGGTCGAGACCGTCTCGGGGTTCGAGTTGACCATAATGGAGTTGACGCCCGCCGCGTTGAGCGCCCAGGCCGCGTGGACGGAGCAGTAGTCGAACTCGATGCCCTGCCCGATCCGGATGGGCCCGCTGCCAATGACCACCGCCTTCTCGCCGTCCAGCGGCTCCGCCTCGTTCTCCTGCTCGTAGGAACTGTAGAAGTAGGGGGTGACGGCCTCGAACTCCGCCGCGCAGGTGTCCACCATCTTGTAGACCGGCTTCAGCCCCAGTTCCTTCCGCAGCGCCCGCGCCTCCTCATGCGTCCGCCTCGTCAGCGCCGCGATAGCCTCGTCGGGCATGCCCAAGCGCTTCGCTTCCCGCATCAGCGCGCGGTCGAGCGGCTCCGTCCGCAGACGCGCCTCCATCGCGACGATGCGCGCCAACCCGTGCAGAAACCACGGATCCACGTGCGTCGCTACGGCAAGCGCGTCAACGGACATTCCGCGCCGGAGCGCGGCGGCCATCGCCCAAAGGCGGTCGTCCGTCGGCTCGAGCGGGAGGTCCTCGGCGGGCGCCCCTTCCCACTCGGGGTCTTCCCAGAGGAGCGTTCGGCCTCCGATTTCGATGGAGCGGACGGCCTTCTGCAACGCCGCCTCGAAACTCCGGTCTATCGCCATCACCTCGCCGGTGGCCTTCATCTGCGTGCCGATGGCGCGGTCGCCGCGCGCGAACTTGTCGAACGGCCAGCGCGGCGACTTGATGACGCAGTAGTCGAGCGCAGGCTCGAACGCCGCTTTCGTGCGCTGCGTAACCGCGTTCGGAATCTCGTCCAGCCTGCGCCCCGCCGCGATCTTCGCGGCGACCCGCGCAATCGGGTAGCCCGTCGCCTTCGACGCCAGCGCCGACGACCGGCTCACGCGCGGATTCACCTCAATGACGAAGTACTCCATCGGATCCGGCGCGCCCCCGGGCAGCGACTCCCCAACGACCGGATGCGGCGACAGCCCGAACTGGATGTTGCAGCCGCCCTCTATGCCCAGCGCCCGGATGATCCGGATGCTCGCCGAGCGCAGCATCTGATGCTCCTTGTCGGAGAGCGTCTGGCTTGGCGCGATGACGATGCTGTCGCCGGTGTGGACGCCCATCGCGTCCAGATTCTCCATATTGCATATCGTTACGCAGGTGTCCGCCGCGTCGCGCATCACCTCGTACTCGACCTCGCGCCAGCCGCGCATCGAGCGCTCCACGAGCGCCTGCCCGATGGGGCTCGCCGCCACGCCGCTCGCCGCGACCGCCTCCAACTCCTCCCACGTCGTCGCGAAGCCGCCGCCCGTCCCGCCGAGCGTGTACGCGGGGCGCACCACGAGCGGCAGCCCCAGCGCGCGCCCCGCCTCCATCGCCTCCGCCGCCGAATTCGCCACGACGCTCGGCGCCGCGGGCTCCCCAAGCCGCTCCAGCAACGCGCGGAACAACTCCCGATCCTCCGCCGTCTTGATCGTCTCGATGGACGTGCCGAGCAGCCGCACGCCGTGCCGCTCCAGCGCTCCCGCCTCGTGCAGCGCGACGGCCAAATTCAGCCCCGTCTGCCCGCCGAGCGTCGGCAGCAGACCGTCGGGACGCTCCCGCGCGATGATCCGCTCCAGCGTCTCCACCGTCAGCGGCTCGATGTAGACCGCGTCCGCGACCCCCTCGTCCGTCATAATCGTCGCGGGGTTGGAGTTGACGAGGACGACCGAGACGCCCTCCTCGCGGAGCGCCTTGCAGGCTTGCGTGCCGGCGTAGTCGAACTCGGCGGCCTGCCCAATGACGATGGGCCCGCTGCCGATGACCAGCGCCTTGCGAATAGGCGGGCGCGGGGCCATGGCGTCTACTCCCGCGCTCGCGCCGTTATTCGGTCTAGTCGTTTCCACTTCTCCGTCGCCGCGTCTCCTGACGCTGATTCCGAATGATACGCCATCCGCGGCGTTGCCGTTCAATGCCGCAAGGAACAGCGGCGCCTCTGACGGATGCATCGCGTAACCGAAGCCGGCGCCGCGTCAGGAGCCCGGCGGGCGACGCGAAGCGCCGCCCCTCTCTTGCGTAACGCCGCGTCATTCTTGTAGATGTCAAGTAAATTCGTTGACAGAATCACAGGGCTTGGATGGGCATTGCCTCCCAATCCTAGTCCGGCCAGCGCACGGGCGGAAGGCGCATTGTATGCGCGGAGGCCCGTCGCGCCCCGCCGTCGCAACGCCCTCCTAACCCCTCAGCAGGCGCTCGAATCTCGCGGCGGAGCGGTAGGGGCCGACCACGGAGAGCCGGCAGCCGTCCGGGCCGAGGTAGCGGCACGCCGCATCCGTGACGTCCTCCGCCGTTACGCTCCGTATCCGCGCCACGACCTCGTCGGGGGTGCGGACTTCGTTCCGCAGCAGTTCCTGCCCGCCCATCCAGCCCATCACGGCGCGGGTGTCCTCCAAGCGCAGCCCCAGCCGCCCAATGGAGTACTCACGCGCCCGGGCGAGTTCCTCCTCCGTCACGCCCTCCTGCATTTTGGCGAACTCGGCGCGCGCGGCGCGAACGCTCTCGGCGGCTTTGGCCGTGTCCACGCCGCAGCCGACCACGAGCGCGCCGCAGTCGCGGTAGTGCATCACGCTGCTGTGCACGTCGTAGGCGAGCCCCCGCCGCTCGCGCAACTCAAGGAACAGCCGGCTGGTCATGCCCTCGCCGAGCGCCGCGTTGAGCATGCCGACGGCGTACATGTCTTCGGCGTTGGCGGAGGGAGCGTTCACCGCCAAGCAGACGTGCGCCTGGTCGGTCTTGCGATTGCTCCACTCCACGCGGACGCCGCCCTCCGGGACGCTCGCCGGATGCATCGGAAGCGCATCGCCGGAGCGCTCGCCGCCCAGCAGCGCGCCGACCTTCTCGACGACCTCCTCGTGGGAGACATTGCCGGCGACCGAGACGACCGTGTTCGCCGGAACGTACTGCCGCGCGTGGTAGTCGGCGAGCTGCCCGCGCGTGAGCGCGCCGACCGACTCGCGGGAGCCGCCGACGTCGCGCCCCATCGGCTGGTCGGGCCAGAGCGCGCGGTCGATGAGGAGGTCGGCGAGCGCGTCGGGCTGATCGTAGGTCATCGCCAACTCTTCGAGGATGACGCCGCGCTCGCGCTCGATCTCCTCGTCGGCGAGGAGCGGGGCGGCGTACATATCCGCGAGCACGTCGAGCGCGACGTCGAAGTGGTCGCGGGCGACTTTCGTGTAGTAGAGCGTGGCCTCGCGGTCGGTGGAGGCGTTGATGACGCCGCCGACGGACTCGATGGCGCCGGAGATCATCGGAGGATCGGGGCGTTTGGCCGTGCCTTTGAAGAGCATATGCTCCAGGAAGTGGGACGCGCCGGCGAGGGAGTCGTCCTCGTAGCGCGACCCTGCGCCGACGAATATCCCCGTGGAGACGGAGCGGACGTGGGGCATCGCGCTCGTGAGCACGCGAAGGCCGTTCGGCAAGACGCTGCGTTGGTGCAAATCGAATCTCCTCTGATTCGGCGGGATAGGCCATTATACGCTTGCGCCGGGCGGCAAAGGCGGAGGTTCCGCTTGCGATCTCGGATAACGCGCCGTCATTCCCGCGCAGACGGGAATCCGGCAAGCGCGCCTACCGCGAATCGCTCGCCGGCGGGCGGATGCCCTCCTCCCCAGCATACGAGGCTGCCGTCGGGCCGCAAGGCGCAAGTGTCTTGCCAGTCGCAGCTGATCGACGTAAACCGCTCGCCTTCCGGCGGCGACGTCTGACCCGCGCCGCCATCTCCCCAGCACGCCGCGCTCCCGTCCGGCCTCAGCCCGCATGCGTGGTCGCCGCCCGTGCTGATCGCCGTGAACCGCTCATCCTGGGGCGCCGACAATTGGCTTATCGGGTCGCCTAACAAGTTTTCTCCCCAACACAAGGGAGAGCCGTCGAGGCGCAGCGCGCACGTATAGTCGAATCCGGCGCTGATCATTGCAAACCGCTCGCCTTCCGGCGGCGACGCGCTCCCGGAATCGTTGTTTCCCCAACACGCGGCGGAGCCGTCGGCGCGCAGACCGCAGGCGTAACTCAACCCGACGCTGATAGCCGTGAACCGCTCGCCCTCCGGCGGCGACAAGTCGCCCCAGTCATCTTCCATCGGCCCCCAACACACAGGGGAGCCGTCGGCGCGCAGACCGCACGTATGGACTCCGCCCGCGCTGATCGCCGTGAAACGCTCGCCTTGCCACAATTCCGGGTATGGGTAGAGGCCCTCATCCCCCCAGCAGGCGGGGCTGCCGTCGTCCCGCAGCGCGCAGAAGTGCAAGAGCCCGCTGCTGATGGATGCGAAACCGGAGGCGAAGCGTTCGTCGTCGTCGGGCGGCGGCGACCATATTTCAGCCCCAGCCCAACAGACGAGGCCGCCATCGGCGCGCAGACCGCACTTATGCCCGCCTCCGTTGCTGATCGCCGTGAACCGCTCATCGGCCGACGGCAAGGCTGCTCGGCCTCCCCAGCAGACGGCGGCGCCGTCGGCGCGCAGACCGCAGACATGCCCGCCGCCGGCGCTGATCGCCGCGAACCGCTCGCTCTCCGGCAAGGCTCCGAAACTATCGAACCCCCAGCAAACCGGACTGCCGTCTTGCCGAAGGGCGCACGTGTCCAACGACCCGCTGGCGATCGCCGCGAACCGTTCGCCTTCCGGCGGGGCGATGCCGTCGGTGTTTCCCCAGCAAACCGGGCTTCCGTCGGGTCGCAGCGCGCAAACGTGCCCTCCTCCCACGCTGACCGTGATGAATCGCTCATCCTCCGCCGGGGGCGTCCCGGGAGTCCATCCCCAACAAACGAGCGTCCCGTCGGGCCGGAGCGCGCACGTTTGACCGCCCCCTGCGCTGATCATCGTGAACCGCTCGCCCTCGGGCGGCGACGCTTGTCCTTCGCTGTCGCTTCCCCAGCACGCCGCGCTGCCGTCGAGGCGCAGCGCGCATGTATGGGGCCAAAAGGGAGACGTCCCGCCGCTGACCGCCATAAACCGTTCGCCCTCGGGCGGCGACGCTTGCCCCGCGTCATCGGCTCCCCAGCAAATGAGCGTCCCGTCGGGGCGCAGCCCGCAGGAGTGCGCTACCCCTGCGCTAATCATCGTAAATTGCTCGCCTTCGGGCGGCGACGCTTGCCCTGCGCTATTGTCCCCCCAACACGCGGCGCCGCCGTCCGGCCGCAGCGCGCACGTATGGCCACCGCCGCTGCTCAGCGTCGTTGCATTGAGCGCGGGAGCGACCGGGGCGGGCGAGGTGGGCGTGGGAGCGGCGGGCGTGGCGGTCGCGGATGCCGCGGAGGCGGTCGGCGCGCGAGGGACGGCGGACGTGGTTGCCGCGGATGCGGCGGGCGGCGTAGGAGACGGCGCGACGGGCACCGTAGCGGGCGCGGATGGAGCGTCGGTCGGCGTCGCGTCGGAGTCGCAGGCGGCGACTGCGAGGAGCGCGAACGCGGCGAGAAGGGGGACGGCTAGTCGGAGCATAGGGGGAGTGTAGCACGCTGCTGCAGCCCCTTTCGCGGCGCGGACGCAGCGCTCCGTTGCTCCCCGTAGCGTTGCAAGTTGGTTCCTCCAGGGTATGTTGGGCTAGGGATAGAGTTTGTCCCAGCCTCGCGCCGACCTTCTCCAGACATAGGGCGGGGTCTCGTTGTCTAGTATGGCGGTTATCTTGCGCCAAGCGAACGCCAATTCCCTGACTTTCTCCCATGACGGCGCGTTGCCGCCTGGGAGAACGAAGACCCTTGCGTAACTGCATCTGGCGATGAGGGAATTTTGGGGGAGGGTGCCACCTGGCCTACCATCCGCGCGGTTTGGAGAATGTCCCGTCCGAGTCCGTGAGGCGGTCGGGGAACTGGCAACTCGCCAGGAGGGAAGCGTTGATGCGGTGGACGACGCGGGACGACGCCCGCTGCATCTCCCAAACCCCTCGCCGCGCCCCGCGCTGAGGGTTGATGACGACGACTTCTTTTTCGAAATCGTCTCGAACCATCCGGACAGGCAGGGCGAGGTCGGAATCGTTGGAAATCATAACGGCGCGCTCGTACTCGCCGTTGAAGCAATCCATGAGGAGATGGGATGCGATGTTGACGTCCGTGCCCTTCTCCTCGCTCCTCTGGATCTGCACCTTGAGCGGCGAGGCTGCGGCGGAATCGCCTTTCGGCCCGTACGCGAACGGATATTGCGGGTACTGTCCTTCGCGGTCTTTGAACTTGCCCTCGACGATGCTCAGTCCGTTGATGGTGCGGAGCGCCCGAAGGTAGACCTGTTGCCGGCTTGGCGCGTCGGGGCTATCGCTGCGGCTCTTGATGGGGGCGGTGAAGTACTTAATGCGGTTGATGGATGCGTCGGGAAGGAGCGCGCGCGCCAGAGACTCCGGGTTCAGCCACTTGTAGGGCGTGTTGCGAACGGCGCCGTAGTAGAGGTTGAATCCGTCAATGTAGACGTTGGTTCGCAAGGCGTCCTTTAAATGCGACGACCGCTCCGAAGAGCGGCCTCGCTACTCGGGGCCTCGGCGCCCGAGGGGGTAATCCCTACCTTAACAGGCCATGAGGCGCTTGTCAAGCGCTGCAGGACACGGATTTCGTTACGGAAAGCCGCTCGAAGGCGCCTGACCTAGCGCCGCGCTCCCCCTACCCAGGCTCCAGCGTTCGCTGGCCGCCCATGTATGGGACGAGCGCGTCGGGCAAGGGGACGGAGCCGTCCAATTCCTGGTAGGTCTCCAGGAGGGCGATGATGAGGCGCGGGAGGGCGAGGCCGGAGCCGTTGAGCGTATGGACGAGTTCGGGGCGCGCGCCGTGCTCTCTCCGATGGCGAATGTTGGCGCGCCGCGCCTGAAAGTCCGCGCAGTTGGAGCACGAACTCACCTCGAGCCACTCGGCGGACGCGGGCGTCCAGATCTCGACGTCGTAACTCATCACGGACGGGAAGCTGAGGTCGCCGGAGCAGAGTTGCAGAATGCGGAAGGGGAGGCCGAGCCCGCGCGCGACGTCGGAGGCGTGCTCGACGAGTTCGTCAAGCGCGGCGGGCGAATCCTCCGGCGCGGTGAACTGGTACATCTCGACCTTTTCGAACTGGTGCAGGCGCTTGAGGCCGCGCGCTTGGGATCCCGCCGCGGCGCGCTCCCGCCGGAAGCAGGGCGTGTGCGAGACGTACTTGATGGGCAGCGATCCCGGCGGCAGGATCTCGTCCGCGTGCAGGCTCGTGAGGGGAACCTCCGCGGTGGGGATGAGCCACAGGTCCTCTTCCGCGTCGCGGTAGAGCGCGTCGGCGAACTTGGGAAGGTTGCCGCTGTTCCGCATCGTTTCGCCGAGCACGAGGAAGGGGAGGCCGCGCTCCTCGTAGCCGTGCCGCTCGCGGTGGAGGTCGATCATCCATTGGACGAGCGCGCGCTGCAGCCGCGCCCCGGTTTCGCCGAGCGCGTAGAACATTCGCCCCGACACTTTCGCGCCGCGCTCGAAGTCCGTGACGCCGAGCGATTCGGCGAGTTCCCAGTGCATTCGCAGGGGGAAGCCGTAGGAGCGCCGCTCGCCCTCTTCGCGGACGACGACGTTGCCCGTTTCGTCGGGCCCGTCGGGCACGGCGTCCGCGACGACGTTGGGGAGCGTGAGCATCGCGTCGTGGAACGACGACTCCAGGGCGCGCGCCTCGTCGTCGAGGGCGCGGGCGCGCTCGCCCATCTTCCGCGCCTCTTCCTTGCGGGCGTCCGCTTCGTCCAGCGCGCCGCTTCGCATCAGCGCGCCGATCTCGCGGCTCGCCTCGTTGCGGCGCGACCGCAGTTCCTCGAGTTCGCTCAGCGCCTCGCGGCGGCGGGCGTCCATCGCGGCGAGTTCGCCGACGACCGCGTCGTCCTCGCCGCGGCGGCGCAGCGATCGCTCGATCGTCTCCGGGCTGCGGCGCAGCAGATTCGCGCTCAGCATTCCGCCTCTCCGATCCCGCGCTCCTCGGTTTGACGCTCCTCAATTTGGCGCACCTGGGGGAACAGCATCACGTCTCTGATCGTCTTTTGCCCCGTCAGCAGCATCACGAGCCGGTCTATTCCGATGCCTAGCCCGCCCGTCGGGGGCATGCCGTGCTCCAGCGCCGTGAGGAAGTCCTCGTCGAGCCGGTCGAGGTCTTCGCCCTGATAGCGTATCCGCATATCCTCTTGCTCAACGAGCCGCGCGCGCTGGACATCGGGGTCGTTGAGTTCCGTGAACGAGTTGGCGATCTCCATCCCGGCGGCGAACGCCTCGAAACGCTCCGCGTAGCGCGGGTCGGCGGGGCTCGCTTTGGCGAGCGGCGACATCTCGACCGGATAGTCCACGAGGAACGTCGGCTGGATGAGTTTCGGCTCGACGAACGCGCTGACGAGTTTGTCTATGAGCCTGCCGCGGCTCTCCGCGTAAGTCGCCGGAACGCCGAGCGCGCGCATACGCTCGGCGAGCGAGGCCGCGTCGGGGCAATCGTCCAGATTCACGCCGGCGAAATCGGCCACCGCGTCGCGGAGGGAGAGGCGCGCCCAGGGCCCCGCGAGGCGGATGACCTCGCCGCCGCGCTCGACGTTCGTTCCGCCGACGGCCTCGAGCGCGGCCTGCGGGACGAGCGTCTCCACGAGGCGCATCACGTCGTTGTAGTCCGCGTAGGCTTCGTAGGACTCCAGCAGCGTGAACTCGGGGTTGTGGTCGGCGTCTATGCCTTCGTTGCGGAAGACGCGCCCGATCTCGTAGACCTTGTCCATGCCGCCCACGATGAGGCGCTTCAGGTAGAGTTCGGTGGCGATGCGGAGGAAGAGTTCGCGGTTCAGCGCCTTGTGATGCGTTTGGAACGGCTGCGCCATCGCGCCCGCCGCGACCGGCGTCAGCACGGGCGTGTCCACCTCCAGATAGCCCCGCGCGTCGAAGAACGCCCGCACCGCCGCGAGGATCCGGCTCCGCGCGCGCATCGTCTCGTGAACTTCGCGGTTGGCGATCAGATCGAGATAGCGCTGCCGGTAGCGCTGCTCGACGTCGCGCAGGCCGTGATACTTCTCTGGGGGCGGACGCAGCGCCTTCGCCAGCAGCGCGACGCTGTCCGCGCCCAGCGACGCCTCGCCCGCCTTCGTCCGCAGCATCGTCCCGGACGCGCCCACGAAGTCGCCGAGGTCGAGGTCGTCCAGAAGCGCGTAGCCGTCGCCGAGCGCGTCGCTCCGGATGAAGAGTTGCAGTTTGCCCTCCGAATCCTCGACGTCGGCGAACGACGCTTTGCCCATGCGGCGAATGCGCGCGAGGCGCCCCGCGACGGCGGCCTCCGGGGCGGGCTTTCCCGCGGCCTCCGCCTCCGCGAAGGCGCGCGCCGCCTCCGCCGTCGTATGCGACCGGCGGAACCGCGGGGGGTACGGGTCTACGCCGCGCTCGCGCAGCCGCTCCAACTTGGCGCGGCGGCTTGCGAGCAACTCGTCTCCGCGTTGGGGCATCGGCCTCTCTCCGAAAGCGGGCTTGCCGCCCGGCGGTCTCTACTGAACGGAGACGATCTTCATAGACTGCGACCCGGAGGGCGTGGCGAACTCCACCGTGTCCCGCGCCTTCTTCCCCAGCAGCGCCCTTCCGAGCGGCGACTCGTTGGAGATGCGCCCGTCGCCGGGCGACGCCTCCGTGCTCCCGACGATGGTGTAGGTCGTCTTCCCCCGCGCCGACCGCACCTCGACGATGGAGCCGACCTCCACGACGTCCGACTTCGCTCCGGCTTGGGAGTGATCGGGGATGATCACGGCGTTGGCGATCATGGACTCCAACTCTTGGATGCGGCCCTCGACGAACGCCTGCTCGTTCTTCGCCTCGTCGTACTCCGCGTTCTCCATATCCCCGACGTCCTTCGAGTCGTGGATGCGCTCGGCGACCTCTTGGCGGCGCGCGCCGCGGAGTTTGTCCAATTCCTCCTCCAACTCGCGCAGACCGGCGGTCGTCAGATACACGCTATCGGAGGCCATCGGTCACCTCGGGAGAAGGAATGCGCGGGAGAAGCCGCGCGCCGGCGCCCGCCGGGGGGACGCGAACGCTGCGGCGGCATAGCCTATTCTACCCCGTGGGGGGCGCCGGGCGCAAACGGGGGCGGGGACGGGGGGGATGCCGTGAAGCGGCGGCGGCGGGTGAGGGTTACCGCGCGCCGCGCCCCGCCCTGCCCGCGAAAGCGGGAACCTACTTGAGCGAATGCCTCATTTCCCCAACGGGCAACTCCGCGCTCCATACCTCCCCTACCCCGCTGACGTATTGCCCTGTTCGGATGGACTCGATGGGGTAGTCGGGGAGCGTAACGCGGGCGAGGCACTTGCCGTCGAAATGCCCGCCCCGCAAAAAGAATTTGAAGCCAAGGTTGTCGAAGCCATGCCCGCGCCGCCCTCTCGGCAGGTCGTCTAATCGCTCCGGCGTAACGTGCAGGAAAAAGCGCGTCTCTGTGTCCGCCGGGCTGCACGGCTGCTTCGCGTAGACCAACGCGCTGCCGCCGAGGTAGATGTCAAACTCGGCTCGCGCAAGGGGCTCGCCGGAGACGGCGCTTCGCCACCGCGCCCTCCATGCGTCAGGGTTCAGGACGGAGGTGGATTCCCACAACGGCGTTTCCGCGGATGCCCGGATGCCCGGCAGCAATTGTCCCGTCCGGATGGACGCAGTTGGATAGGAAGGGAGAGGAACGGAAGCGACGCACTTGCCGTCGAAAACCGCGCCGTGACCAGGAAAGGAGAAACTGCGGTCTTCATACCCGAAACGCGCCCACATAGCGGGCAGGTCGGGCGGGCGATCAGGGACGACCCACAATCGGAAGCGGCCGGTCGTCGCATCGGCCTCGCCGCAAGGCTCTTTGACGTAAACCAGCGCGCCGTCCAAGCGGTGGACGGCGAATTCGGCGCGGATGATCGGACCGCTCGACCTTGACGCGGCGTAGGCTGCCCGCAGATCGGCTTTACGAGAGACGGACATCATCGCGCTGCCGTAGACGCTCAGCGCGCGGAGCGCGCGCGCCTCGTCCGCCGCGGGTCCGTACGCGAAGGTAAGCGCGTCGGCGTCCGGCGCGGTGGAAACGCGCTCCCTGTCTGCGTCAGGCAGGATCCGCGCGTTGCGCTCCAGCATGCCGTCGAAGCCGGACATATTCACGTTCACCTGCGCGATTGGGTCGCGGTCGAGGAGCCATTCGAGCGCTTGCCGAGCCGGGTGCCGCCAGTAGTCCATCGTGTACTGGGAGCCCAGATGTTCCGGAGTCGTTCTATCCACGAAAAAATTGAAGAAGACCTGCTGGTTCGGATGGAGCAGCGCCATTGAAATGAGCGTCGCGGCCAACCCCGCGCCCGCCGCCCCGTAGGCCGCCGCCCGCGCTTGCCGGAACGCCGAGGCGAGCCATCGCAGCCCGAACAGAGCCAGCAGAGAGAACGGGGCCCAGAGAAAGTGCCAATGCCGCCACCCGTTGTAGACGTTGAAGTCCAGAGCGATGACGGCGAGAGCGGGCGCAACGACGCAGCCGAGCGCCAGCGCGCCGAAGCGCAGGCGCGTGTTCCGAACCGTCCCCATCGGCGCTCTGACCGCCCCCGCCAAAACCGCCGCCGCGCCGACCGCCCCCAGCAGCAGCGCGAACGGCGGGCTCGTGATGGAGAACCATTTCGGCAGATAGTCCGCGGGGAACTCCACGCTGGAATAGACCTTCCCGCTGAAGAGTTCGACGGCGATGGTCGGTTGAGCGGACAGGACCGACCACCATTCAATAGAGCGTCCAACCGGGTCGGCCCAGAGGAATGGCGCTAGCGCGTAGGCCGCGAGCGCGCCGGCTAGCGCGAAGCCCGCCGACGTCAGGATGATGCGCTTGCGCTCCGCCCACCCGGACGCGAAGGCGAGGTCGAGCGCGCGCATCGCAAGAATTCCCGCGACCAGAACGATGCCCATTATGCGGAGGTTGAGGAGCATCCCCGCTCCAACGCCCAGCAGAACAAATGCGGGAAGCGTGTTTCGACTGAACGCCCGATGCGCGAGGTAAAGCGAGCCGATGAATCCCACGAGGTGCGGAATGTCGTAATTATTGAAGAACGAATGCGCGTGCAAACGCGGATGCAGCAGGAAGGACAGCATGGCAAGCAAAGCGAGGGGGCGGTTGCGGAACAAACGGAAAGCGAGGAGACACGCGAAAAGCCCGCCCGCCAGAAAGAAGAGGTGCGCGATCAGATGACGGGCGAGGTAGATGCCTCGGCTGTCATCCAGCCCAGACGCGCGCTCGGCGAGATGGAGAGGCCCCTGGAAGATGCCGCCGTAGAACTTGTCGTGGCCTATGTTGAGGGCATCCAGATCCCCTTGAAGGTAAGCGATGTTCAGCAGCCAAATGTTCCGAGCGTAGGACTCGTCAACCGTCACTCCGTAGTCGTCGAGGACGGCGAGGCCGGCGATCAGAAACAGCGCGAGCGCGAGCAGCGCGCCCCAGTGCGGCGCGAGCGCCGCCCGCAACACTGAGCGCCGCGCGGCGGAGCGCATCGGATGCACGGGCGGAGCGGGGACGCGGGGCCCGCCGATGCGCCGCCCTACGTGTCCCGCTCGCTCGTCGGCCCGACCTCGCCGGTGCAGTAGGGGATGAACGCCTTCATCCGGCAGGGCGCGCCGTGCTTGGCGAGCTCCGACTCGAAGATGCGGTGAATGTCCGGATCCTCGTCCTCGTACTCGATCTGCATCCCGCCTTCCTTGATGCTGACGTTCGACTCGCCCCACTGGCTCGGCTGGCCGTCGCCGCTGCGAAGCGCGAGGTAGCGCGCCGGCTCCGACCCCGTGTTGAAGTGCTGATGGAACGTCGCCTCCGCCGGCACGATCACCATACCGCCCTTCTTCCACGGCGCGATCTCGTAGTTCCTCTTCTCGTTGTCCCACCAGAGCGCGGAGAAGCCGACGCCGCCGAGAATCACCAAGTGCGCGCCCGGCCCATGCCGGTGCCCCTTCTTGTACGTGCCGACGGGAAACTCGGAGATATGCGTCCCCGTCACGTTGCCAGCGAGGTCGAAATGCGTGTTGATGCCGCCCGCGCCCCGGTCGCGGTACTTCCACAGCCGCATCACGTCCGCGTTCGGCACGAAGTTCGTCTTCCACATCGTCCCGAACTTCGTCCCCTTCCGCTGGTAAAGCGTCCCCTGCCCGTTGAAGAAGTCCTCGTCCTCGCCGGAGAACCTGTCCGTGAACCGGAACGGGTTGCCGAAGACGAACTCGTCGCTGCGGAACAGCCGCATCACGGGCGGCGCGTTCGTCATCGAGACGTACCGGGCGGGCTCCGTTCCGCTCCCGTTGAAATGCTGGTAGCGGGCGTTGAGCGGAATCACCAGCAAACTGCCCGCCGCCCACTCGAACGTCGCCTTCTGCCCCTCCTCCAGCCACACGCTCGTCGCGCCGCGTCCGGAGACGACGTACATCACCTCCTCGTACATATGCGACTCGGGCTCCGACTTCCCGCCGGGCTTGATCTCGACCAGGTGGGCGTCGTTGGGGAGTTGGGGGTTCGGAATGTTGATGACGGCGCCCTTGCCGCCCTTGCGCTCCCAGTCGCCGAGGTCGACCTCGTTGAGGTCTTCGAACTTGTACTCGACGATGCGCTTGACCCCTTCGCGCTCGATCCAGTCGAAGTAGGGGTCGCCCGCCTCCCACATATCCATCTTCTCGGGGATTTCCGCTTCCCGCAGGTCCGCCGTCGTCGTCATAAGCATCGCCTCCGCCGTCCGGTTGCGGCGTATTCTACCCCAATCGCCGGGAACGCAACCGCGCAAGCCCTCTTCGCCGGCCCGCGCCGTTCCGCAGGCGCAGCGCGGTGGGGCGCCCTACCCCTGCCCGCGCCGGTGCTCCCCTATCTAGCCGTTTGTCGTCATTCCCGCGTAGGCGGGAATCCAGGAGGTATGCCGGACGCGGGGCTAGTGGCGGAGGTTGACCTGCGCCGCGCCTTCCCCGCCGCGGTCGGGATGGGCGACATGAAAGTTGTCGACGTACTGCAGAACGCCCGCGTCGTCCCGCAGAAGGCGCAGCGTTTCGCGGCGGACAGGCCCCGTTCCGTCGCCGCCCTGCCCCTTGCCGTGAATGATGAACACGCGGAAATGCTCCGCCCGGTACGCCCTATTGAGGAACTGGACGACCTTATCGCGGACATCGCCCACGCGGGCGCTCATCCGCAGGTTCAGTTCGTCGGGCGCTTTGCGCGACATGCGGCTCTCCCATCGTAGGCGCGCGCATCAGGCGCGGCGGCGATTGTACTGCGCCCGTGCCCGCGTTGTGTTATACTCCATACTTGATACTTGGCCGAAAGTGCCGAAGGCGACATGATGGACAACAGCGAACTAGACTCCGACTTACTCCAGGCGGCGGCGAACGCGGATACCTCGACGGTCGCGGATCTCCTCGACCGTGGCGCGGACATCGTCGCAAAGAGCGATGACGCTGGACGCCGCTGCATTTCGCGGCGTCGAACAACGCAGCCCCTGCCGTGGCCGCCCTGTTGCTCGCCCGCGGCGCGGACATCGAAGCAAGAGACGAACTCGATTGGACGCCGCTGCACCGTGCGGCGGCACACAACGCAGAGCCCACCGTCGCCGCCACCCTTCTCGACCGCGGCGCGAACGTTTATGGTGACATCGGCGATGGGTGGACACCCTTGCACCTGGCGGCGAAGAACAACCCAGAGCCCGCCGTCGCCGCCATCCTCATTGACCACGGCGCGGACGTCGAAGCAAGGATCGACAATGGCTGGACTCCTCTGCACGTTGCGACAATACGCACCCCCAGGTTCCGCCGTCGCCGCTTTGCTCCTTCACCGGGGGGTGGATATCGAAGCAAGAGACGAATACGGGGGGACGCCTCTGCACTATGCGGCAGCGCACAACAAAGAGCCTGACGTGGTCGCTCTTCTCCTCGAACGTGGCGCGGACATCGAAGCAAGAAACGAATTCGGTGGGACGCCGCTACACGAGGCTGCAAGGAGAAACGCAGAGCCAGCCGTCTTCGCTCTTCTCCTTGACCGAGGGGCGGACATCGCAGCAAGAGACGAATTCGGTGGGACGCCGCTGCACCGTGCGGCAGAATCCAATGCTGCGCCCGCCGTGGTCTCCCTTCTCTTGAAGCGAGGGGCGGACATCGCGGCAAGAGACGAATCCGGCATGACGCCGCTGCACCGTGCGGCAGAATCCAATGCTGCGCCCGCCGTGGTCTCCCGTCTCTTGAAGCGAGGGGCGGACCCTGACGCTCTTGCGAATGATGGGAGTACGCCCTACGACCTCGCCCTTGGTCGAGAGAAGCCGAACGAGAAGGTCGCGCGCTTGCTGCGGAGGTGAGGGGTTCGGTTGGGAAAAATGCTTGACAAAGGCGCGACGACCTGGTTACATGGCATCGCCAAGCGCGGGAGAGCCCCCCGCAGATAAGGTAAAGTCCATGCCTCCAATGAAACAGCGCGACACCAGGCACCTGATCGACCAGATCATCAACCGTAGCGAGGGCGTGCCGAGCTACGCTCTCCTCTTGGGGGCGGGAGCGTCGGTCACTTCGGGCGTCAAGACTGCCGAGGAGATGGTTCGGGACTGGAGAAGAACTCTGTACGAGCGCGCGCTGGTCGACCAGCCCCTCCTCGAGTGGGTCGACATCCAGCCGTGGTACGGGGAGGGGGAGTACGGTCGCTTGTTCGAAATCATGTACGATACGCCGCGCCAGCGGCGGATCGCAGTGGAAAACCTCGTGGAGAAGGCGCAGCCCGGTTGGGGATACGCCTACCTCGCCAACTTGCTGGAGCACAAGTACTTCGACATCGTGTTCACCACGAATTTCGATGACTTGCTGAGCGAAGCCTGCTATCGCTACACGGACTCCACCAGGCCGTTAGTCGCCGCTCACGACTCGGCTATGAGGAATCTTCGCGTAAATTCCGCCAGGCCTAAAATCGTCAAAATGCACGGAGATTTTCTATATGACAGCATCAAGAACACGCCTGACGAAACAAAGTCTCTGGAAAGCAATACAGAGGATAAACTCAAACAGTTCTCCCGCGAATACGGGCTGGTGGTAGTCGGATACAGCGGACGAGATGCTTCCGTGATGAATGCACTGAAAGGCGCATTGCGTGACAAAAATTCGTTCCCGAGTGGAATCTATTGGTGCATGCATAAACATGCACAAGACGCTTCATACAGGCTGCAGGAGATTGCCAAGGATAAGCGCGTCTTTGTTGTCCGCGTGGACGGGTTTGATGAGTTAATGGCTGAGATCAACGATGCCACGGGGAAAGGTCTGCCCGTTGGACTATCGGAGCCTTACAAGTTTACACGTGATCGTGTCAGTATTCTCTACGATGCCAACCCTCTTGCTCTATCTCACCCAATCGTCGATCGAGATGCATCTAGCATGCGCGAGGCTTTCTGGAGGCTGCCGGACGAAATTGCTAACATTTTGCCGTTCCCTGTACTAGCCATGCGAGCAGAACATGTTGGAGACCAACAAACTGCGCTCCGCTGGTGGAGACAAGAATACGAGTTGGGTAGGAAACTGTCAGCTGCCCAAAGTATCATGCGCATCCTTGTGGATGTTGGCGAGTTTGATGAACTCAGGAAGTTCGTTGAAACAGCTCCAACCACAGTTGACGCAACATACTACCTCTTGCTTGCAGGGGACAATACGGCGGTCATTCGGCGTGCAGACATCGAAATTCTTAGGAATAAAGATCTCGAACTTCCGCTTATTAACAAAGCAATCGCCTTTAAGCGGTTGAGGCATTTCGATGAGATGGAAAACGAGCTCGCAATACTAGAGGCGCAGATCCGTAGTGGGCGCGCTGATCCTTCAATCGCCCTGCAAGCAGGCATCGCGGCGCTCCGAGGTGTTCGCGCTGATATGATGCGCTTCCTTCGGGAGGCTCTATATCTGCGCCAAATCACCGTAGATCAGGCGCGGGAGTTCCCTGTGTTTGAAGACTACCGCGAGGACGAGGCCTTCCAAGCCCTGTTGTCCTCTTACGAGGCTCACGCCGACGAACGCGGCTAGAGACTGTTGACTTGCTACCGTGGCAGGTGTAGCATGGTTGATTATAGGAGGTGGAACGATGAACGGTCGCCCCCCCCACCCGTGGGAATAGGAGCGCGTAGGCGCTCCCGTTGCAGGTGGCGCTAGCCACTGGGTGCTTCGCTGAATCACCCACGAACCTACATCGGCCTCGTGCACAAGGACGCGGGCAGCGACTACGGCGTGCGCTTCCCCGTCCCGCCCGTCTGCGTCGCGCCGGGCGTGACACTGAAGGTGCGCCCCCCCTCGACGGGCTCCGCCGCCGCCCCCCCTACCCCTATCCGCGCCGCCGCCATCGGGCGGCGGCGAGCCGCCCGCGCAGCGCGCTCCACGCCAGCGCCGCAAGGAACGCTCCCGCCGACGTCAGCACGACCGACGGCCCCGACGCGACGTCCAAGTGCCAACTCGCGTAGACGCCGCCTAGCCCGCACGCCGCTCCGATGCCCGTCGAGAGCAGCGCCATTCGGTTGAAATCGTTCGTGAGCAGCCGCGCCGCCGCCGGCGGAATCACGATGGCCGCCGCGATCATCGTCACCCCCAGCGTCTGCAGCGACGCCACGATCACGGCGGCGAGCGTCAGCGAGAACAGCGCGTCCACCCACGCCGTCGGCACGCCGTAGAACGCCGCCGTCTCCGGGTCGAACGTCGTGAAGAGAATATGCTTGTAGCCGACGAACACGCCGACCGCCGCCGCCGCGCTGACCGCCGCGAGCGCGAGCACGTCGCCCCCGCCGACCGCCAGGATGTTGCCGAAGAGCGCCGCGTCGAAACTGCGCGTGAACGTCGGGAAGCGGCTGATGAGCGCGACGCCGAGCGCGAAACTCGCCGTCGTCACGATCCCAATCGCCGCGTCCTCGCCGATCTTCCTCTTCCGCGCCGCAAGGTTGATCAGCATCGCCGACGCGAACCCCCACGCGCTCGCGCCGAGGAAGAAGTTGACGGACAGCATATAACTGACGACCGCTCCGCCGAAGACGGCGTGCGACAGGCCGTGCCCGACGTAGGCCATTCGCCGCAGCACGACGTACACGCCGATGAGCCCGCACAGCCCGCCGGCGAGCGTCGCCGCGACCGCTCCGCGAACGAAGAAATCGTACTCAAACGGCGCCAGCATCCCCGCTACCCGTCTACCCGCCCGCGCCGCCGACCGCCGATTTCAGCGTCGTAAGCCTACGCGCCGCGTCATCCCACATACTGTAGAATTTGGCGGGCGTGACGATTTCCCGGTCTTGAACGTCGCGGATAGTTAGCGTCCATTTGTAGGCTTGGCTGTCCTTCCTCAACGTCATCTTCTTCGGCGTTGCCGTCCACCGATCATCCGGTTCGTCCCATGGTAGTTCCGACGGCAACTCGATCGTTCCGTAGACCGCATCAGGGGCGATGTCGATCAGCGCGAGAATGTCGCAGTCGCGGTTGCGGGGCAAGTTCTCATGCTGGAAGGTCTGCGTCTTCTTCCCCATCGTCGCCGTCTTGACCTCGGCCGTTATCTCGGGCTCTCCGAGTCGCGCCACTTTGATGTCCCACTGCTTGTCCTGCGGATTCGTTTGAGCGTTTTGCACGACGGAGTCTCCCCTGTCCTGCAGCAAGCGCGACACGAACAACTCCCCGACGTTGCCTCTGGCGTCTATTTCCAGATCAAGCATCTCTGCGAACGACGCGCCGGTGAACGGGCTTGGCCGCGCGTCCTTCGCCGCGCGAATAGCCCGTATCAGTCTGTCCTTGATTCGGTCGTTCGCCGTCATCGGCGGAATCCTCCCGCGGCGACCACGCCCTCTATGAGGCTCGTTCGCAGGTTTAGCGCGCCGTTCGTGGATCGGAAGGCGACGCTCTCCCAATCGGCGGATCGGAGCAACCGCGCGATTTCGCTCGCGCATCGTTTCGCCGCGACGCCGTACCCTCTTCGATGGGGCAACTCGTCGAATGTATCGTAAGCCCGCATGCCGTTGTAGCAGGTGGACGGGAGATAGACGTCGCATTTGTGCAGCATCGCCTTGTTTCTCGTGCTGGATGGAGCGCCGCCGTCGGACAAGGAATAGACCCTGACGTAGTCCGAAACGTCTGGGCGGGAGGCGGGCGGGATTCGTTCCCTTCCGACCTTCGTCCACACTTGAAACACCGTGGCGACTTCCACGTCCCTCCCGTCCGGATATTGGAACGAGTCCGGCGGCAACGGCTTGCTGAGCGCCAGGGCGTAGCGCGAGTCCACTCGCTTGCTAGCCGCCCCTTTGCCGTCGCTCTCAAACGACTGCGGGAGAATGAACCCGACGATGTCGGCGAATTCCGCCGAGTGGTTAATGAACTTCAGCGCGAGGTGACCGCGGAGTCCGAACGGCGGGTTGCCGACCACGACGCACCGGAGCCCTTCGCGAGGCCGCCATGCCAGGTAGTCCTGATAGACCAGTCCCTGGTGCGGCACGATGTCTATGCCGGTGCGCCTATCCGATGGGAGGACGTTGTAGAAGCAACCCGAGCCGGCGGACGGGTCAATGAAATGGTAGTCGTCGGGGTTCGCCCCGAGCGTTCCGACCATCGTTTCGTTGAGCATCGCCACGCAGGACTCGCCTACCTCGGGTTTGGTGTAGAAGGCGTCCACGTCGCGCGGAGCGGGCGATCCGATTGCGACGGAGGCGCCGCGCATAATGCGCTCGATGTCGCGAACGTAAGCGGGAGGGACGCGGTTGGTTTCCCTCCAGCGGCGCAAGGTTCCCTTATGCAACCCCAATCGGGCGGCGGATTCGTCCACTCCCAGCAGACGCTCCATCTTGCGGTAGAGGGCTAGGGGAGCAGTCGCATCTGTGGCAGGGAAGGAGCCGTATATCGCGCCCGGGTTGTCCAACTCAAGGAGCGTCCTGCTGGGGAAGGGGGGCGCGTTGAATGCGGAGTGGTCTGTTCCGGCTTCCATCCCCCCATCCTTTCTGCAAGTCTAGTCCGCTCGCCGCGAACTCATCCCCAACAAGGTCTTCCTTTGATTATAGGCGCTAGCGGCGCGTCAATCCCGCCGCCGCCGTCGCGCCGAGGGCAATCGTAGGCGAGAGCGAAGGGCGGCGCAAGGGGAGAATGTCCGATTGGGGATAGGTTACGCGGAGGTCTCCCGATCCGCATGCGCCGACGACCCGAAGCGGTGCGGCGACTCCGTGACCATCGTCATCCCCTCGTGCTCGATCACGCGCAGATCGGCGCCGTAGGCGCGCTTCAGCGCGGCGGGCGTCAGCGCGTCCCGCGGCGGCCCGTCCGCGACGACGCTCCCGTTTAGGCAAACCACGCGCGGGAGGTGCGCCGCCACCGCGTTGATCTCGTGCGTCGTCATCAGGATCGTCACGCCCTGGTGGTTGAGGTCGTGCAGGAGATGCAGCGCGTCGTCCCGCGTCTTGATGTCCACCCCCATCACCGGCTCGTCCAGCAGCAGCAGGCGCGGACTGCTCGCCAGCGCCCTCGCAAGGAACACGCGCTGCCGCTGCCCGCCCGACAACTCGCGGATGTGCCGCTTGGCCAGCCCTGCGATCCCCAGCCGCTCCATCATGCCGAACACGGCCTCTTTGTCGCGCTTGCTGCGCCACGGCAGCGCCCAGCGCTCCGCCGTCCGCCCCATCAGCGCCGCTTGCTCCACCGTGACGGGGAACCGCCAGTCGATCGTCTCGAGTTGCGGAACGTAGCCCGCGCGGGGACGCCGCTCCCGAACCGAGCGCCCCTCGACGAGCGCGTCGCCTTCGAACAGCCGCGCCGCGCCCAGCAGCGTCCGCAGCAGCGTCGTCTTGCCGGCGCCGCTCGGACCGAGCAGCCCCACGAACTCCCCGCGCTCCACGGTCAGATTCAGTCCGCTCAGCACGGGCGGCGACCCGTCGTAGCCGCACGCCGCTCCGCGCAACTCCACGACCGGAGCGCCTCCCTGCGGCTGATGCGGCGACGGATGCAGCATTCGCCCATCTACTGCGGATACGCCGCGCCGCCCGCCGTTTGGAAGGCGGGACTCGCGTCGAATCCGGCCAGCGCGTCCGCGCTTCCGCCCAGCGCCGGAACCATCGCCTCGACGTTCGCCAGCATCAGCCCGGCGTAGGAGTGCCGCGGATCGCCCGGCTTCCCGGGGAGGTCGTCGTCGCGCAGCCCGGCCACGAACGCCGCTCCGCCCTCCGCCGCGACGCGCTCCATCACCCGGCTCGGAAACACCGCGGAGCCGAACACAGCCGGAACGCCCGTCTCCCGAACCTGCTCGATGAGCGCGGCCACGCTCCGCGCCGACGGCTCCGTGAAATCCGACGGCTGAACCGCTGCGATGACCTCCAGCCCGTAGCGCCGCGCGAAATACGGGAACGAATCGTGATAGGTCAGCAATTTGCGGTTCGCGGGCGGAATCGTCGCAACCGCCTCCGCGATGCGCCGGTCGAGTTCCTCCAGCCGCTCGCGCAGGCGCTCGTAGTTCGCCGCGTAGGAGTCGGCGTTCGCGGCGTCCAGAGCGGAGAGTTCGTCGCGGATCAGGGCCGCGTAGCGCAGCGCGAGCGGCGGGCTCGTCCACAAGTGCGGATTCGGGCGCCCCTCCGACTCCGGGAACGACGCGTCGAACGCCCACTCGCTCCGCGCGAGCGCCCGGTCGCCGAGCGGCAGAATAACCGCGCCGTCCTTCTTGCTCGCCTGCGCCATCGCCAGCGCCGGCTCTTCAAGGAACAACCCGTTCAATACGATGAGGTCGGCTTCCGCCATCACGCGCGCCGCCGACGGAGCGGGCTCGAACGTATGCGAGTCCGCGCCCTCCGGCACGACGCCCTCAATCTGGACGAGACCGCCGCCGACGCTCTCCGCCAAACTCGTGATCGGCGACACCGTCGTCACGACGCGCAGCCGTCCGTCCGCGTCCTCTCCCGCCGTCGTCGCCGCGCCGCAACCGGCGGCCGAGAGCGCGAGCGCAAGCGCGAGCGCGGCGCGGAAACGCCCCGTTCCGCATCGCGCCCGCCATCGCCGTCTGCGAACGAATAGAGAAGCCAACGCCGCGAACATCGAGGGAAATGCTAATGCGAATAGCCGCGCATAGCAAGATTGGGGGAGGGTCGGCGCGCGCCCCGCCCTGTCCGCGTAGGCGGGAATCTCAATGGGGCTTTGTTTAGGCGCGCCTAAGCGCGCTTACCCGGCGGGCTTGCGGACGGGCGCGGCGAGCGCGAACGCTCCGAACGCGACGACGAACACCCCCGCGAACGTCGCGAACGCCGCGTCGTAACTCCCCGTCAAGTCCCATATCCGCCCCGCGAAGACGGGGCCGATCATGCTCACGCCCGCCATAATCGGCGCGGCGAATCCCCGTATCGCGCCGAACGACCGCCTCCCGAAATAGTTGGCGAACAGCATCCGGCTCACCACCGTCCACACCCCAAGCGCGTTGCCGAACACGACGCTGAACAGCGCCGCCATCGCGAACGACGACGCGACGGTCGCTAGCCCCATCGAAACGCTGAAGAGCGCGGCGGAGATCACCGCCAAGTAGCGCGTGTGGACGCGCTCCATCATGAGTCCCCAGCCGAACACGGAGAGCGCGGCGACGACGAGGTAGACCGTGAGCGCGTTGACCGCGGTCTGCTGCGATAGCCCCTTGTCCTGAAAACTCGCGGTGATGTGGAGATTCGTCGCGTTGACGGCGAGCACGACGGCGGCCTGCCCGACGATGAGCGCCCACAGCGTTCGAGTGCGCTTCGCCTCCGCGAGGCTCCACAGCGTCTCGCCCGCCGCCTCCGACGTCTCGCCGACGCGAACCTCCGCCGTCGGCTGCTGGCCGTCGGGCAGGAGTCCGTAGTCCTCCGGGCGGCGGCGCATATAGGCGGCGCTGGGCAGAACCATGGCGAGGAAGGCGAAGCCGGCGAGAGCGACCCACGCCTCGCGCCAGCCGAAGTGGACGATCACTAGTCCAATGGGAATGGGCATAATCGCTTGGCCCGTCCGCTGACCGACGCCGAGCAGCCCGACGACGCGCCCTCGCTTCCTAACGAACCACGAGGCGAGCGCGACCATCGTGCCGAGTTGCGCTCCCGCCGCCGCCGTGCCGCGCGCCACGCCGAACAGCCCCCAGAAGTGCCACGCCTGCGTCATCGCCGCAAGCCCCGCCATGCAGCCGACGATGATCATTCCGGAGACGACCATCACGCCGCGCGCGCCCCGCCGGTCGAGCGCCCTGCCCACCCACACGGAGCACACGCCCCCCAAGCCCGACCCTAGCGCGAAGCCGACGCTGATAGACGTGGCCGACCAGCCCAACTCGTCCTGAATGGGGCGCAGGAAGACGCCCATAATCGGGCCCTGCATCGGGACGCTCGCCGCCGCCGTCAGCATCGAGGCGGTCATCACCGCCCAGCCGTAGTAGACGCCCCGGAACGGCCAGAGTCTCGATATGCGGGGCTGGGGAGTCGTCATCGCGCGCACGGCAACCATATCACGCGCGGCGAGAGGGAGGGGGCGGGCGACCCTGCGGACGGCGGGCGTGGCGCGGGAATGACGGGCCGCACGGGGCGGGGCGGCGCACAGAGCCTTTCCGCCCTCTCCTTCCGTAGACCTTTGCGTAACTAGGCCCGTTGCGGTTTGGCGGAGATTTCCGGGGCGTGGAACGCCAATTCGCCCCATCCAACCCCCCACAGGCCACCTTATCCATCCCTGCTCACCCCGTTTCCGGGGCTCCGCAGGGCCTCTTACCCCCAACGGACATACCACCCCTGCTGACGCGGCTGATCGAGGAGGTTGACGCGGAGTTGGCGTTGCGGGTGAAGGGGAGCGCGCTGTGGCGTGAGAAGGAGCGGTTGCTGCGGAGCGCGCCTGGCGTCGGCGCGACACTCGCTGTGACGCTGCTGGCGCAGTTGCCGGAGTTGCCGGAGTTGGGGACGATGAGTCGGAAGGAGGTTGCTGCGCTGGTGGGGGTCGCCCCGCTTGCGCGTGACAGCGGGAAGATGCGTCTGCCGCGTGCGTGCTGGGGCGGGCGGAAGGCGCTGCGGCAAGCGTTGTGGATGCCGACGCTCGCGGCCGTGCGCTGCAACCCTGCTCTGCGGGCGTTCCATGAGCGGCTGGTCGCGGCGGGGAAGCCTGGGCGGGTTGCGTTGGTGGCGCGCGAGCGGAAGTTGCTGACGATGCTGAACGCGATGCTGATGCGGGGCGCCGCGTGGAGGCCGTCGCCCGCCTAACCCTTGACACGCAACACAGTTGCTCTCCCGATGGGAGACCTTTGCATAACCTACCGTCATTCCCGCGTAGGCGGGAATCCAGGCGGCGCGCAGCGCCGCTCCTCTCCCACGTAAGCGCCCCGTCATTCCCGCGAAAGCGGGAATGTGGATTCACACTGGAAGCGCAACAGTTCCGGACGACCCCAGAATACCTCAGACGGCGTCTGGTAGCCCAGCGCCGAGCGCGGCGTGTTGTTGTAGCGCGACGCGCACAACGTCAACTCCTCGTCCGGCACGCCGTCCAAGTTCGTCCTCCGCGGCAACTCCCGCCGCAGACGCCCAATCGCGTTCTCCACTCCCCCCTTCTGCCACGGCGACCGAACGTCGCAGAAGAACGTCTCAACTCCCAACTCATGCAACTCGTGATGCCGGGCGAACTCCGTCCCGTTGTCGAACGTCACGCTCCGCCGCATCTCCATCGGCAGCGTCCCCATCACGGCCAGCATCGCGCGCGCAACCGCCTCGGCGCCCTTGTTCTCCGGCCGCTGCAGGAGCGTGTGCCGCGACGCCCGTTCGTGCAGGACCAACAGCGCCTGCTTCTTCACCCCGAACAGCATCGTGTCCGCCTCCCAGTGGCCGAACTCAACGCGGTCCGCCGCCCTCGCAGGCCGCTCCGACAGAGGCCGCCTCGCCTTGATGAACAGGGCGGAACTGCGGCCCTTGCGCGAGCGGCGCCCCCGCGTCGCCTTCCGCTTCGGCAGGAAGTTCCGCCAGTCGTAGTCCTTCGTCCTCTTCACCTGCGCCGCGATGAACCGGTAGATGCTCTCGTGGGAGATCACCGGCCTCCCCATCTCCAACGCGAGGCGGCCGGACACTTGCGGCGGCGACGCGCCCCACGCCATGCGGCGCAGGACGGCCTCGCGCAGGAGATCGTCGCGGTCGAGGCGGGGGCCCTTCCACCGCCGCGCCCGCGCCTTCTCGTCCGCCTTGGCAGCCTTGTACTCGCCCGCGCTCATCGCGTTGCGGTTGATCTCGCGAGAGATCGTCGATGGCGAGCGATCCAGATTTGTAGCGATTTCCCGGATCGGGCGCCCCTCTTGGTATAGGCGGGCAATCGCGCAGCGTTCCTCGATGTCGATGTGTCGGTATCCCATGGCTCCACCACCTTGCTCTGGCGTTGCGCTTCGTTTGTGAATCCAGGGAACCTACTGGGGCAGAGGAGTTATGCAAAGGCCTCCGATGGCGAGTGAGGGGCGCCCCGCTCGCCGTCCTATTGCGCCCCCTCCCCTAATGCGACAGCAGGCCATTGCGCGGTCGCGGCGGCGGCCGGTAGGTTTGCCGTTGATGCTGTTGCAAGACGCGCGGCGATGCGCTACCATGAGAAAGGACGGAGAGGGCATGACGGATTCGACCTATGCGATAGAAGCGACTGACTTGCACCGCGATTTCGGCGATGTGCGCGCCGTCAAGGGCGTGACGCTCGCGGTGCGCCGAGGGGAGATCTACGGCTTCCTAGGGCCCAACGGCGCGGGGAAGACGACGACGCTCCGCATCCTCACGACGCTGCTGCTCCCGTCGAGCGGGTCGGCGCGAGTGGCGGGGCACGACGTCGTCTCCGACGCGATCAACGTTCGCCTGAAGATCGGCACGGCGCTGCAGGACGTTGGGCTCGACGCGAAGCAGACGGGGCTGGAGTTGCTGCGCCTGCAGGGGTCGCTCTACGGGCTCTCGCGCCGCGAAACGAACCGGCGGATCGAGGAGTTGGAGCACCTCGTCGACATCGGGGACGCGATCAACCGCCTCATCGGGACGTACTCCGGCGGCATGAAGCGGCGTCTGGACTTGGCGGCCTCGCTGATCCACGCGCCGGAGGCGCTCTTCCTCGACGAGCCGACGACGGGGCTCGACCCGATCAGCCGCTCGCGGGTGTGGGAGTACGTGCGGGCGATCAACAAGGAGATGGGCGTGACGATATTCCTGACGACGCAGTACCTTGAGGAGGCGGACGCGCTCGCCGAGCGGGTCGGGATCATCAATCACGGCGTGCTCTCCGCCGAGGGCGCCCCCGCCGAACTCAAGCGCGCCGTCGGCGCCGACGTCATCGTCGCCAACGTCGCGGATCCGGAGCAGGCGCGAGCCGCCCTGGACCGCGTGAACTCCATCCAAAAGGTGGACGCCTACGAGAACGAACTCTCCATCTCGACGACGGACGGCGCCGCGCTCGTGAGCGACGTCGCGCTCGCGCTCAATCAGGCGGGCGTCGGCGTGAACTCGCTCACGCTCCGGACGCCGACGCTCGACGACGTGTTCCTGCAGATCACGGGCGAGCGCATGGAGGCCGACGCGGAGTCGACTCAGAGGGAGAGCGAGCGGCAGGCGCTGGAGGCTGCGGTATGAGCGCGGTCGCGGCGAGGCCGATGACCAACGTCGTCGCCAAGCGCGCCGGGTTCCTTCGGGACGTCGGCAGCCTCGGCGGGCGGGCGCTGCGCTCCATTCCCCGCGATATGGAGGTGTTCGTCCCCGCGCTCATCATTCCCGTGTTCTTCTTCGCCATCAACGTGGGCATGATGCAAGACCTCCTCGAGGGCTCTCCGTTCGGCGGGGCGACGCCGAGCGACTTCGACTACAAGGCGTTCCAGATTCCGGTGGCCGTCCTGTTCGCCGTGACCGGCTTGAGCCGCGCCAACGTGATGGTCTTGGACATTCAGAGCGGCTATTTCGACCGGCTCGCGCTGACGCCGATGAACCGGCTGGCGATGCTGCTCGGCTTTATGGTGGCGGATATGGCGCTGGCGGTCGCGATGTCCATTCCCGTGCTCATTCTCGCGTTCGCCATCGGCGTGGACTTCGCGACCGGGCTCCTCGGCGTCGTCGCGCTGCTGGCGCTCACGCTGGTCTGGGCGGTCGTCTACAACGGATTCACCTACGCAATCGCGCTCAAGACGGGCAATCCCGCGGCGGTGAACACCAGTTTCATCATCTTCTTCCCGTTGGTGTTCCTGACGCCGCTGTTCGTGCCGCAGGAGACGATGACGGGTTGGATGGCGACGATCGTGCAGTACAACCCGGTGACCTACGTGCTAGGCGGGATGCGCGCGCTCATCAGCGAGGGCTGGATGCTGAGCGACCTCTTGGCGGCGGGCGCGGGCGTCGGCGTCGTCGGCCTGGTGACGATCCCCCTAGCGACGCTCGCGCTCCTCAGCCGCATCCGTCGGGGGTAGGGGAGGCGCTTTCGCGGGCAGGGCGGGGAACCCGCGCGCGGCGGCGGGCCGAGCGGCGGCGTGGCGGAGGGGGCGGCGCTCGCGCCGGCGTCGGCGAGGGATGGGCGAGCCGCCTGGCGCGGAACCCCCAGGCGTACTACGCGGCATGCGCCGTCTTGATCGCCGTCGCGGCGCTGCTGCGGTTCTACGATCTCGCGGGCGACTCCGTGTGGTACGACGAGGCCGTCGCGGCGTTGAATTCGAGGGGCGGGCTCGCGGAGGTTCTCCCGAATACGCGCGCGTTCAACTCGTCGCCGATCCTCTATCCGTTGATCCTTTGGGCGGCGCAGGCGGTCGAGAGTTCGGCGTTCAGCATTCGTTTGGTTCCCGCGACGGCGAGCGTGCTCACTGTCGCCGCGTTGCTCTTGCTGGCGCCTCGCGTGGGGATTGACCGGCGCGCGGCGTTTATCGCGGCGCTGCTCGCCGCAATCGCGCCGCAAGCGGTGACGCACGCGCAAGACGCCCGCGAGTATTCCGTGGACGCTTTCGCCGCGGTTTTGATCATCATCGGCGTCTTGGCGTTCTTCAGATTTCGCGGATTGGTCAAGCGGAACGCGCTGCTGTGCGGGGCGTTGTTCGCGGCTCCTTTAACGCAATATGGGCTCGTTCTGTTCGGAGCAGCGGCGCTGGGGACGATAGCGATAGAGCAGGCGAGGCGGCTGCGAACCGGCGAAGGCGCGTCGAGCGAACCAGAGCCGACGACGAGCGTCAAAAGGGAACTTGCGGCGTTCGCGATACCCGTCGCCTGTTTCGCGGCGAGTTGCGCGCTGAGCTACGCGGCGACGCTGCGCTATCAATGGACTGGAGGCGAAGGCGCATTAGGCGGCTATCTCGCGCCTCATCACTACGCGGGATCGTACTCCGACGTCATCGGCATGGCGCAATTCGCCTTTGGGCGCATTTGGATTCTCTTGCAATACCATCTGCCCGCAATCGTGGCCGGAGTCGCGGTCGCGGCTTTCGCCGCGTCGCTGATCCCCGCGCTGAGGAAGACGAGATTTCCTATCGTCAACACGCTCTTGCTGGCGTCGCTCGGCGTCGCGTTGGCGGCCGCGTTTTTGCGCGTCTATCCCATCGACTTCATCCGGCAATCGCTGTACTTGGGGCCTATCGTCTATCTCGCGGCCGGGCAAAATCTGCAGTCTCTGATGGATCATCTCCGCCCCAACGCGCGCTGGGCCGCTTTCGCGCTCGCTATTGGCGCCATCCTTGCGACGGGCGCGACTACGTTCAGGGACAACGCGCCGTATCGGGAGTTCGAGGACATCAACTCCTTATTCGAAGTATTGGACGAACGGTTGCGGGAAGGCGACGTCGTCTACGTAGAGGCTCCGGCGGTCCCCGTAGCGCAGTTTTATCACGAGCGGAAGCCGGACAACTGGCGGTACGGCGCATGCGATGTCGATGTCTCTTATCAGGGGTGCATTCAGGATATGCTCAGGGCGACGGAGGGCGGAGCCAAGCGCCTATGGATTCTGTCGACGCATAGGCGGACTTACGACTGGCGGGACTTGCGGGAATTGGACCCGCGGATCCGCGTCGAACTCGCGCGCGAGGCGTGGTTCGCCGATCTCTATCTCGTGGAGCGCATCGGCGTTCTGCCGTGGTCGTTCTTCAAGGTTGACGTTGAGGAAAACTCGCTTGTCTACCGCAAGAATCCGTGCGAATCCGCCGAACTCGAGCCGCGCTTTTTCGTCCGCGTGTTCCCGGTGAACGGCAATGCGCTCGCAGAAGAGCGGAAGCGGAGCGGCTACGACAATTTCAGTTTTCGTTT
This sequence comes from Dehalococcoidia bacterium, assembly GCA_965242755.1. Lineage (GTDB taxonomy): Bacteria > Chloroflexota > Dehalococcoidia > Lucifugimonadales > Australimonadaceae > Bin16. The sequence goes on from OZ251500.1 coordinate 1,642,954, forward strand.
CGATGAGTTCGGCGCATTGAATGGCGGGGAATGCATCGCCAAGCGCCCGCTCCCCGACTACGAAATCCGCCGGGTGGAGACGGGCCAATTCATTGAAGAGGGCAACCTCTGGGCGGTCCGGATCGCCGTCGGCGAGTGACAGGGGGCATTGCCCGCGAGGAACCGCGCTCACTCCAAGCGGACGTTCTTGGCGTAGTCGTAGTCGGGCGAGACGTCGCTTGCGAACTCCCAAACGACGCGGCCCGGACGCCAGCCTTCGCCGAACGCGGCCTCGAAAAACGCGAGGATCTCCTCCCACGCGGCGGCGGTCGCGTCGGGGCGGTAACGCCCCGGCATCGTGTCGTTGAACCATCCGTGCGGCGCGCCCGGGAAGATGCGGATGCGGTAACTCTTGCCCGCCCGCTCAAATGCGTCGCGGAACGCGCGGATGCTTTCGACGGAGATGACGTGGTCGGCCTCGCCGAAGAGGCCGAGCACAGGGCAATTGAGCGCGGCGATGAGTTCGCTCGCGGACGCGGGCTGCTCCGGCGTCGGGCGCCGGTCAGGGCCGTCCACGCCGCCGTAGAGCGCGACGACCGCCGCGGCGTCGTTGCGATGCGCCGCGTACAGCATCGGCTGCCGTCCCGTCTGGCAGACGCCGATGATCCCGATGGCGTCGCTCCGAACGCAGTCGAGTCCGCGCAGGAAGGCGATGGTCTCGTCGAGGTCGGCGACCGCCTCGTCGTCGCGTATTTCGACGCGCGCCTCGCCCTGGGCAAGGGCGGCGCGGTCGCCGTCGAAGCGATGGAAGAGGTCGGGGCAGACGCCGAAGTAGCCCGCGCCGGCGAGCCGCTCCGCCATATCCTTCGGATGCTGGACGACGCCGTAGCGCTCGTGCAGCCACATCACGGCGGGGCGCGGGTCGTCCGCCTCCGGCCGCGCGACCCAAACGCTCATCCCGCTCGCCATCCGATGCTCTTCCAGCATTTGCTCCGCTCCTCGCCGACGATTTGGCGTTAGTGTACCGCCTTTGTTCCGCCATTGCCGGTCTTCCGCGGCGTGTCCAATCAAGCGCCGGCAGGCGATGCGACGCGGGACGCCCACTCGCTCGTGGCGCGTTCGATCTCCATATAATGACATTGACCACGCGCAGTGACGGAATCCTGACATACCTATGACATTATTACCCCACCTCTCGAAAAATTTGGCGAGCGCGCCTATGAAAGCGCTTGCGCCGCATTGGGGCGCGCTCTTGGCGCTTGCGCTCTTTCTGGTCGCGGGCCTCGCCGTTCTTGATGACTACGGCATCACCGGGGAATACGGGGATGAAGCCATACAGCGACGGATTGCGCAGACGAACCTCCGCTACCTTGCAGACGGCGACCTCGCCGCCTTCCGTGCAGGGGCCCGGAACAACGCTGTCGAAACCTACGGCATCGCTTTCGAATTGCCTGTCCTGCTCGTTGAGCGCGCCTTCGATTTGGAGGGCAGTCGCGCGGTCTATCTGAGTAGGCATCTGCTCACGCACTTGTTCTTTCTCGCCGGGGGGCTCTTCACGTATCTCGTAGCCAGGCGGCTGTTCGGCGCCCGGCTCCTCGCGCTTACGGCAATGCTCATTTTTCTCTTGCACCCGCGTCTATTCGCGCACTCGTTCTTCAACGGCAAGGATATTCCGTTCTTGGTCGCGTTCGTCGTCGCGCTCTACCTAGCGCACAGGGCGTTCAGGCGCGGGACGGTCGCCGCGTTCGTTCTGCTGGGCGTCGGCGTCGGCATACTCTTGAACCTCCGCACTATGGGCGTCGTTCTCCTCGCCGCGATTCCGTCGCTGCGCGCGTTGGATTTCGCCTTCGCGTCGGGATGGGCGGAGCGCAAGCGCATTCTCGTTACGGCGGGGGCGTTCGTATTGGCGGCTGGGCTGGCCTTTTTCACGTTGCTGCCGTACCTGTGGACGGATCCGATTGGACACGTCGCGGAGTGGTGGACGGTCCTGGCGGACTATCCCTACAAGCCTGAGGCGTTGTTCCGGGGGGCGCTCGGACGGAGCGTGGACTTCCCCGAATACATCCCCGTCTGGTTCTCAATCACGAGTCCGCCGTTCGCGTTGCTCTTGGGGCTCGTCGGCGGGGCGGTCATCCTCCTCCGGTCGGCCAAGTCCCCGCGCGAGGCGTTGCGGAACACGCGGCTGCGGTTTGGGCTGCTGCTGGCGGGCTGCTTCACGCTGCCGATCCTCGCCGTGATTTCGCTGGACGCCAATATCTACCACGGCTGGCGGCACCTGTATTTCTTGTGGGCTCCGTTCTCCGCGCTGGGCGCGTTCGGGCTGCAATGGCTGGCCACGGCTCTCCGGCGGGCGCGGCTGTCGCAGGCGGCGTTCGCCGCGGTTGGATTGGGCGTCGCCGCGACGCTCGCTTCGATGGCGCTCATTCATCCAATGCAGCTGGCCTACTTCAACCCGCTCGTCGACCGGGTTGCCCCGGAGCGGCTGCTGTCGCAGTACACGATGGACTACTGGGGCTACTCGCACCGGCAAGCGGTCGAATGGCTCGCCGACAACGCCCATCTCATATGGCCGCCGGCGTCCGCGATAACGGGAAACTCGGACGCGCTGAGCCGGTACAACGCAGCGTTTTTGCCGGAGTCGGCGCGGGAGCGCATAGCCAAACCGCCGGGCTTCGGCGCGTTCGCCATAGGAGGAGGGGAGACAAGAGCGCGCCCCGACCTCGCTCTGCATCGAGTGCGCGTCTACAACAACACGATTCTAACCATAGAGCGCAAGGCCAATCTTCGCGAAGCCTACGCGGAAACCCTAGCCCAAGAGCCTATTCTCGACGCCGTCTTTGCAGTCTACCGCGCGGATGATTCGTTGACGCTGGTCAAGGAGCCTTGCGCCCCGTCGTTCGTAACGGAAACGGGTTTCCTATTGCGGATAACCCCGGACGATGCGAGCGATTTGCCCGCCGGCGGGCGGAGCAAAGGTTTCGACGTTTCGAGATACCCGCTCACGCAACGCGGAGCCTTCTTCGACGGCAGGTGCGTCGCGTCGGTTCCTTTGCCCGGCTATCCCATCAAAGAGATTGACTTCGAATGGAGCCCGGAACGGCTGGACGCCGCCGCCGCGCGCAATGCGATGAGCCGCGCGAAAGCGGATGGGCGTCTGCTGGCGCGCTCTGCCTACGACGTCCACCTAACCGCCGGCGAGCTCGTCTATATCCAAGAGCAATGCGACCCACTCGAGACGGAGCGCCCGTTCCGCGTAAGCGTGTTCCCTGAGCGCGTGGGCGATCTGCCGGAGCAATGGCGCGGACGCGGCCATGAGCGATACTGGTTCGCTTTCCATGAGCATGGCGCGCTGTTGGATGAGGGCGCGTGCGTCGCGCTGTTCCCCTTGCCGGATTACCCCATCGCCGGGATCCGGACGGCGCAGTACGTAGAGGGCGGGGACGATTTGTGGGAGGCGGCGTTCTCCGCCAACCCGGAGCGCTACGCGGCGGCCTACCGCGTCGTCGCGGGAAGCGAGCCGGCGGCGCGGAGCGTGTTTGACGTCCACATCGCGGACGGCGACCTCGTGTACGTCAAGGAACCGTGCGAGCAGGCGGACACCGAGGCGAGATTCTTTCTGCATATCGTTCCCAAGCGCGTAAGCGATTTGCCGGAGGCGCGGCGGGAGTTGGGTTGGGACAACTTGGATTTCCGGTTCTTTCTGAATGGGGCGCGGTTTGACGGGAGGTGCGCGGCGCGGGTCGCCTTGCCGGACTATCCCATCGCGAGCGTTCGGACGGGGCAGTACGTCAGCGGCGCGGGGGAGGTTTGGAGCGCGGAGTTTGCCGTGGCGCGGTAGGCCGTTGCGCCCCGTCGCGGCGCCTGCGCGCCGACTGGATTCCCGCCTACGCGGGAATGACGGGAGGTATGCAGCCTCCCTCCCCCCTACCCCCGCGACAACTCCTCCAGCGGAGGCTCCGGCATGCCCGCGCTCCACGTCGGGTCGCGCAACTCCAGGCGGTTGCCGCTGGGGTCGAAGAAGTACAACTCGCGCCCGGTGAAGTGGCCCTTCGCCCGGTAGACGAGGCTGTCCACCCGCACGCCCTTCTCGCGGAAGAGCCGGCAGGCGCGCTCGAGCGTCTGCGGCGTCACGGTGAATGAGTGGTGCACCCCGGGCGGCGAGCCGCCGACGGGCGTCGTCTGCGCGCACAGCAGAATGTTCGTGTCGCCCGTGCTGAAGCACGACATCGAGTCGTTGGCGAGCCGGCCCTTCGACTCCAGCCCCAGCAGTCCGCCGTAGAACGCCTCGGACTCCGCGAGGTCGTCCACGGGAATGGACCAGTGCGTCAGCCCCTCCACGCTCAACTCCGCCATCGCCTGCCTCCTTCGTTCGTCCGCCGACGTTCGTCCCGCCGCAGCCGCGCCGCCGTTCCGCGTTCCGCCGTTCCGCGTTCCGCGGGCTAGCCCGGGAGCGCGGTTTGAATTGCGTCCGCGCCGCCGTCGTTCCGCGCTCCGCGCGTTAGCCCGGGAGCGCGGTTTTGAATTGCGTCCGCGCCGGGAAGTAGCGGCGCATATCCGGCCTCGCGCCGCGCTTCAGGCACTCCTCCTCGAAGAGGTCGAGCACGAGCGGATTCTCGTCCTCGTACTCCACCTGCATGCCGCCCTGCTTCTGGCTCACGTCGCCCTTGCCGGAGCCCGCGAACGGCGTGTGCAGGCCGGCCGCCGTTCCGCCGGAGCCGTAGCCGAGCGCCATATAGCGCGCCCGCCGCGACCCGGTGTTGAAATGCTGGTGATAGCAGGCGTCGCTCGGCACCACGACCATCGCCCCCACCTTCCAATCCGCCTTCGTCATGTCCGACATGTCCTCCTCATGCCACAGCAGCGAGTAGCCCGCGTCGCCGCTCAGGATCAGCAGGTGCGCGCCGGGGCCGTGCCGGTGCCCCTTCTTGTACGTTCCGACGGGGAACTCCGACACGTGCCCTTTCATCGCGTTGCCCGCCATCTCGAACATCGCGTTGATCCCGCCCGCGCCGCGCCCCTCCCACGAGTAGAGCGGCATATCGGGCACGTTCGGAATGAAACTCGCGTCCCACACCCGCCCGCTGTACAGCGTCCCATTCCCGCTGAAGTAGTCGTCCTCGCCCTTGAACCGCTTGGAGAACGTGAAGTCGTTGTTGAAGATGAAGTCGTCGTCCTTGAACAGCCGCATCGTGAAGGGCGCGGTCGTCACCGACAGGTAGCGCGCCGGCTCCGTTCCGCTGCCGTTGAATATCTGATACGAGGCGTTGAGCGGGACGGCGAACAGGCTGCCCTGCTTCCACTCGAACGTCCGCTTGGGGCCGCCGCCCGTCCAGACGCTCGCGGCGCCGCGCCCGCCGACGACGTAGATGATCTCCTCGTAGAGGTGGCGCTCCGGCTCCGACGACCCGCCGGGCCTGATCTCGACCAACTGCGCGTCGTTGATGAGCACGGGGTAGGGAATGTTGAGCGCCGCGCCCTTGCCGCCCTTGCGCTCCCACGGCCCCAGTTCGACCTCCGCCAGGTCTTCGAAGGCGTACTCCTCGATGACCTTGACCCCTTCGCGGGCGAGCCACGCCCGGTACGGGTCCTCGAGGATCAACTCATCAAGCGCGCCCTCGGGCTCGGCGGCGCGCAGAATGTCGCGGTCGGCGTCCATCGTCGTCATAGCATCCTCTCCTCGCGGCGGGTTCACCGCGCATAGTAGCAGGAAATGAGCGCGCAAGCGGGCAGGCGCAAGTTGGCCCGGCGCCCCCTTGACCTTCAGCCGCGGCTGGCTTACCTTACCCCTGCGCGGCGGACGCCGCCCGGAAGGAGGACGCGCTATGGTCAACGCGGAGCCGATGCGGCTGGAAGTCTCGGTGGGATACGCCTCTATGACCTACGAGATCGTCAGGCCGCTGATGGAGGGGCGCGTCAAGATCGAAGGCGTCGAACTCGACCCGGTCGAGGAGCTCGGCCCGACGCCCGCGAGCGACTCGCGGATGAAGACGGGCGACTTCGGCCTGTGCGACCTCAATATGGGCTACTGGCTCGCCGCCATCGACCAGGGCTGGGACATCGTGGGACTCCCCCTCTTCGTCAAGCGCAAGAGCGCCCACTGGTATATGATCGTCCGCAACGACCGGGGCATCGGCGGGCCGAAAGACCTCGAAGGCAAGCGCATCGCCACCCGCTCCTTCCGCTCCGCCATCGTGACGTGGTGCCGCGGGCTCCTGAAGCGCCGGCACGGCGTGGACACCTCCACCTTCCGCTGGCTGGTGACCGACGCCGAGGACTACTTCCCCATCTACGACAAGTCCGCGAGCGTCGAAACCGTGCAGGACGGCAAGGTGAGCGTGAAAGACCACCTGCAGCGGCTGCTCGACGGCGAGGTGGACGCCTTCCTCGGCGACGTCTCCGACCCCGAACTGTTCGGCTGGGTCGCGAGCGACTCGCGCATCCGGCGCCTCTTCCCCGACTACGAGGAGGAAGACCTCCGCCTCTGGCGCGACGAGAGCGTCTTCACGCCCGTCCATATGATGGTGATGAGCGGGAAACTCGACCGCGAGCGCCCCGATCTGGCGATGCGCGTCTACGACGCCTTCGAGCGCGCCAAGGCGCAAGCCTACTACGACCTGCTGCGCGACCGGGGCAGTTTCTCCGTGATCTACCTCCGCGAGCGCGTCGAGGAGCAGTTCAAGAAGTGGGGCGACCCGTTCGTCTACGGCATCGCCGCCAACCGCCGTATGCTCGACTGGTACATCGACATCAGCCGCGAGCAAGGCATCATGGCCAAGCGCTACGCCTTCGACGAGGTCTTTTCCCCGGGGGTGCTGGGGACGTAGCGTCGGCGGCGCGCCGGCGGTGGGGCGCCGCGCGCCCCGTCCCCCAGCCATCCCCGCCTCCACGCCCTGACCGCGAAAGCGGGAACCTACTCCCCGGTCCCGTCATTCCCGCGTAGGCGGGAATCCAGGCGGCGCGGAGCGCCATGACGGGGCGCAAGCCTCGTCTCCAAGTCATCCCCGAGGCCACGTCATTCCCGCGAAGCGGGAATCTAGTCCACACGTCCGTCATTCCCGCGCAGCCGCGAACCCACCCGCCACGCAAGCGCCATGAGACAGGGCGCCACGCGCCCCGTCCCCAAGCCATCCCCCCACCGCCCATGTCGTTCCGCGTAGGCGGGAACAACTGGCCGCCTGAACGACCGGAGACATGGGTAACGCTAGCCCGGATACATAGGTAACGCCCTGACGGGGGTTTTGATTAGGTACAGACCGGGAACATAGGTAACAGAAACCCGGATACATGGGTAACGCCTCGGCGATGATGCGCATCAGCACATCAAGGAGGACCAATGTTGCCCTGGATCAATACCACCGCCGTAGACCAGCGCCGCGCCCTCGTCGCCGCTTGGATCGCAGGCGACGCCCCCATCGCCGAACTCGCGCGGCGGTTCCGCGTCTCACGCAAGACCGCCCACAAGTTCATCAACCGCTTCAACAAGCTCGGCGACGCCGGCCTCCACGACCTCCCACGCGCTCCACGCAACCCCCGCGCCACAGACCCCAATCTCGCCGCGATGATCGTCGACGCCAAGCGGAACGCCCCCCTGCTCGGCCCCAAGAAGATCATCCCAACCCTCCGCGGCGCCCATCCCGACCTGCCCTGGCCAACGCCCTCCACCGCCGGCGCCATCCTCGACCGCGAGGGTCTCGTCAAGCGCCGCAAGCGCTCACGCCGCTCCCCTCCCTTCGCAGACCCCTTCGCCAATGTCCAAGCCCCCAACGACTGCTGGGCCATCGATTTCAAGGGCTGGGCGCGGACAAGCGACAGCGCGCGCCTCGACCCCCTTACGCTCATCGACGCCGACTCCCGCTTCCTCATCGCCTGCGAGGGGCTCCCGCGCCCAACGCTCGCCTGCGTCCTCCCCGTCGTCGATAAGGGCGCGGCGCTGGTCTACGGCGGTGGTATTGATCCAGGGCAACATTGGTCCTCCTCGATGTGTTGGGATGCATCATCGCCGAGGCGTTACCCATGTATTCGGGTTTCTGTCACCTATGTTCCCGGTCTGTACCTGAGGGCAGCCCCGTCCCGTCGCCCATCCTCGTAGGCTGGTGAGCCATGACGACGAACCCTCGGCAGCGCAAGACGGGGCTACCCCCCCCCGCGGGGTCAGCCCACCGGGAGTTCGTGCTGCGCCCCCTCGCGGAGGACGCGGGAGGCGGCGTGGGCGAAGGCGCGGAAGAGCGGGTGCGGCTGCTCAGGGCGCGAGCGAAACTCCGGGTGAAACTGCACGCCCACCATAAAGGGATGCTCGAGGTCTTCGACGATCTCGACGAGGTCGCCGTCGGGAGAGAGCCCGGACGCGAGGAGCCCGGCGGTTTGGAGGGGCTCGCGGTAGGCGTTGTTGAATTCAAAGCGGTGGCGGTGGCGCTCGTTCACCAGGTCGGCCCCGTAGGCGGCGGCGGCTTTGGAGCGCGGCGTCAGCGCGCAGGCGTAGTCGCCGAGGCGCATCGTGCCGCCCATTTCGTTGACGTTGCGCTGTCCGGGCATCAGGTCAATGACCGGATGAGGCGAGTCGGGGGCGAATTCGGTGGAGTCGGCGTCGGCGAGGCCGAGGACGTTGCGGGCGCGCTCAATGACCAGCGCCTGCATGCCGAGGCAGAGGCCGAGATAGGGCAGTTCGCGCTCGCGGGCGTATCTGGCGGTTTGGACCATCCCCTCCACGCCTCTGGGGCCGAAGCCGCCGGGGACGACGACGCCGCGGGCTTCCTCGAGCCAAGCGTGGGGTCCGTCGCGCTCGACGTCCTCGGAGCGCACCCATTGGACGTCGAGGCTACGCCCGGCGTCGAGCGCGGCGTGGCGGAGGGCTTCGCGCACGGAGAGGTAGGCGTCGGGAAGATCGGCGTATTTGCCGACGACGGCGATGGGGAGGCTGCCGCCGGGATCGGCGGCGCGCTCAATCATCGCGCGCCAGCCGTCGAGCCCGGGGCCGGCGGCGGCGGGGAGCCCCAGTTCGCGGACGAGGAGGTCGCCGACGCCTTCCGCGTCGAGGGCGAGGGGCGCCTCGTAGATGTTGGCGAGCGTCTCCATCGGAATGACGGCGTCGGGCTGCACGTCGCAGAAGAGCGACACCTTCTCCTTGATGGAGGAGGGAATGGGGTGATCGGAGCGGCAGACGATGGCGTCGGGCTGGATGCCGATGGCGCGGAGTTCCTTGACGGAGTGCTGCGTGGGCTTCGTCTTGAGTTCGCCGGTCGCGCCGATGTGCGGAAGGAGCGTCACGTGCATGTAGAAGGCGTTGCGATGGCCGACCTCGGCGCGCATTTGCCGGATCGCCTCGAGGAACGGCTGGCCCTCGATGTCGCCGACGGTGCCGCCGACCTCGACGAGGACGACGTCGGGCGCGGGGGGCGCGGCGGCGCGGCGCATAAAGGCTTTGATGACGTTGGTGACGTGGGGGACGGTTTGGATAGTGCCGCCGAGATGGAGGCCGCGGCGCTCCTCGCCGATGAGTTGCGTGTAGACCTGGCCGGCGGTGATGTTGGAGTTGCGCGTGAGTTCAATGTCGATGAAGCGCTCGTAGTGGCCGAGGTCGAGGTCGGTTTCGCAGCCGTCGCGCGTCACGAAGACCTCGCCGTGCTGATAGGGCGACATTGTGCCGGGGTCGACGTTGAGGTAGGGGTCGAGTTTTTGGACGGCGACGGAGAGGCCGCGGCTTTTGAGGATGCGCCCGATGGCGGCGGCGCAGATGCCCTTGCCGACGGAACTGACGACGCCGCCGGTCACGAAGACGTAGCGCGTGGTCATCGGGCCGCTCCGCCCGGAGCGCGGGAGAGGAGCGCAGGAGAGGGAGAAGAGACGGCGCGCCGGAGGCGTCCGGGAATGGGGCTTGGGCGCGAAGCGATGCGTTGCACGGACGCGGATTGTAAGGAGTCGGGGGGCGGCGCGTCAAGCGGGGGCGGGGCGATTTCGCCGGCGCTAGGCGGCGGCGGGACCGCTCCGCTACCGACCCTCGCTCAGGCGGACGATGAGCCATTCCGGGAGGCCGGCGGCCTCCATCGCGCGCTGCGTGGAGCGGACGTCGTAGGCGGCGCTGCGGAGCGACAGCGTCCGCGCCTCGCTGTCGTAGATAGCGTAGGCGGCGCGAGGATCGCCGTCGCGGGGCTGGCCGACGCTGCCCGGGTTCGCGATGATGCGCCCCTCGCCGCGCTCCGCAGTCCGCTCGGGGCGGACGGGATTCCGCCGCAGGCCGCCCTCGAATACGCCGTCGCGGTTGACGAATTGGAAGTGCGAGTGGCCGACGAGAATGTCAGGCGTGGGCGCGAGGTCGAGCGCCTCTTGCGCGTCGGACGTGAAGCCGAGGTAGTCCCATAGCGGCGCGGCGGGCGAGCCGTGGACGAGCGTGAAGCCGTCAATCTCCAGCGTCTCAGGGAGGGCGAGGAGATACTCGCGCGTCTCGTCGTCCAGCCGCGCGGCGTTCCACTCGTCGGCGATGCGGCAATCCTCGTTGAAGTCGGCGAGGCTCATTAGCCCGACGGTTCCCGCGTCGTGGTTGCCCATCACGCAGACCGCGCCCAGCGACCGCAGGAGGCGGACGGTCTCGACCGGCCGCGGGCCGTAGCCTACGACGTCGCCCATGCACCACGCGCCGTCGAGCGGCCCGTCGGCTTCGGCGGCGCGGACGACGGCCTCGAGCGCGGCGAGGTTGCTGTGAATATCGCTGACGATGAGCGTTCGCATATCGGGGATGTTACCGCGCGTCGCGATGGTCGCGTTGGCCTAAGCGCGAACGCCGCGGCGTTCCCTCGAAAGCGGGATACTACTGGGGCGGAGAATTGCGGCGTCGCATTCCCGCCTTACGCGCCGAAGACCTCGCGGACGGCGCAGGAGAAGCCGGGGAGGACGTCGTGGCCGTCAAGCGCGCCGCTCTCGTCAAGCGTGACGACCGGATGGCCGTCGCGGTGGACGTCGATGAGGCGCTCCTCCGGGCGGACGACCCAGACGAGGCGGACGCCGTAGCGCAGCCACATCAGCGCTTTGTCGTTGACGGCGGAGAGGCGGTCGGTGGGCGAGACGATCTCGACGACGAGGTCGGGGGCGACTTCGGCGTAGCCGGGAACGTCCGCGCCCGAGGGGATCTTCTCCGCCGAGAAGAAGGCGACATCGGGCTCGCGGACGGTGTCGGGGTCGCGCTCGAGCCGGACCCCGGAGTCGGAGCCGGCGAGAACGCCGAGTTTCTTGGGTTTGACGAAAACGCCCAACAGGACCGCCAAGTTCACCGCGATTTGGCCGTGCCGGAGTCCTGCTGGCATCGTTTCGCTCAACGCTCCTCTGATGAGTTCGCCGCAGACGCCGTCGGAGTAAAGGCGGAGGAGGTCGTCCGCCGTGAGGAGTTCGCTGGCCGTTTGGGGCGCTGCCCGTATTGCGGTTGCGGTGGTCATCATCGCTTGCCTTCGGAGAGGTCTGCTGGGGAGTATAGCACGGGGTAGGGCGCCGCCTACGCGGGCATAGCGGCAACCCGCGCGCGCCGCTGCGCTGGCGCGGCCCTCGCCCGCCGCTGCGCGGCTGCCCTCTCCAGAAGGAGAGGGTGGGGGCGGCGCTCCGCGTCGACTGGGTTCCCGCCTACGCGGGCAGGGCGGTAGGAGAGGGGCCGGGTGCGCGGGGGCGCCGCCCCGCCGCGCAAGCGGGCGCCTACCTTGCGTCAGTCTCCTCCCGCCCTTCGTCGTCGGGGGCGGCGCCTGCGAAGAAATGCCGCAGCACGACGTAGAGGACGGCGGACGGCGCGAAGACGACGCCGAACGCTATGGCGTAGGCCGTCAGGTAGAAGTCATTCATTGCCGTTGCCCTCGCCAAGCGCTCGCCGCGCGATCAGCGTCCGCCGGTGCCTCCGCTCGGCGCAGTGCGCCTCCTCCAGCAATATGACCGCGGGGAACAGGCCGATGACTCCGGCCCCCGGCAAGAAATTATCAATAGTCAATACGATCATAGCCGCCAAGGGAATGGATGCGACGGCGGCTAGGCTGAGGAGCAGTTTGCGCCTCTTACCCCCTCTGGAAGCGCGCAAAATCAAAATCATTACGGCGATCGCAAGCAGCGGAAACGGCATGAGTTTCAGGAATATGTCGGCGTTCCTTTGCACGGAGTAAATCGCCATGACGGTGAACAGAGGGACCGCCAGCCCTTCGAAATAGATGAAGTACAGCGCGATTTTCAGCGGCAGATTCATTGTTCGCCCGCGACCCGTCTACGGGATTAGTATCTTGCTCTGCGTGTCGCCGACGAGGGAGCGCGGGTCGACAGGCGGCAGTTTCGGGCGCTCGCCGTGCAGCAGCATTTCCTGGACGCTCAAGACCTGCATGCGCGGATACTCCACCGCGCCCTCCTCTTGCGTCGTGATCGTGACGCGCCCTTGCTCGGCGGCGAACACGCGCAACGACTCATTGGGCGGATACAGGCTCACCATAATTGACATTGGCGCGTGCGCGCCGCCGTTGACCATAGCGGTCTGCGTTCCAAGCAGCCTTTGCATATCGGGCCGCCCGACCGTTCCGCGGCGCATCTTCACTTGTATGGGAATAACGATCGTCTTCTGGTTGCCGAGGTCGGCGGCGCCGAAGTAGCGGGCGTCCACGCCGCCGTCTCCGGTCTTGCGCTCGTTGGGGACGGCGTTGAGGAGCGCGGCGACGCGGTCTTCCGCCCATGCCCAGCCGGGGATGCCGTCCTCGACGTCGTCGCGTTGGGCGCGCGCGCGCCGTTCGAAGTCCTCCCAGTTGAACTCGTCCCAGGTGAGGCCGTAGACAATTGGGGCGAACGCTTCGCCTCGCGATTCCAGACGCTGCTGCATCACGCGCACGGCGATGCCGCTGATGTCCACGCCGAGGTACTTCCTGCCAAGCCCTGCGGCCGCGTCGGCGGCTGTCCCGCAGCCGCAGAACGGGTCCAGCACGAGGTCGCCGGGGTTGGAGGACGCCGCCACGATTCTCTCGACCAGTTCGCGCGGCTTTTGCGTCGGGTAGCCGACGCGCTGTTTGGACACGTTAATGACCGGTTTGATGTCGTCCCAAACGTCCCGGACGTAGACGTCGGCGTAGTAGTTGCCCTCTTCGTCGACGTTCGGGGTGAAGAACGGCTTGTCGTAGTAGACCCGCTCTTGGAGCGGGCGATGGCGGTACGCCGAAGACTTCACGTAGAAGAAGATCGTGTCGTGCTTGCGAGGCCAGTAATTCTTGCTGACTCCGCCCGTTCTGTACCCCCACGCGATTTCGTTGCGGAACTGCTTCTCCCCGAATATCGTGTCCATCAGCATGCGGAGATAGGCGTTGGCGTGCCAGTCGCAGTGGAGGTAGATTGCTCCCGCCGGCTTCAAGACGCGGCGCATCTCGGCGAGGCGGCGCCCCATAAAGACGGCGTAGGCCGCCATCGGCGACTTCTCACCCGCCTGCAGGCGAACCCCGCGCAGGCTGTCGCGCAGTTGACCGTGCGGCAAGGCGTCAAAGGCGTTCTGCGTCTCCACCGTCCAGCGCCAGATGTCGCGCAACTGCTGCTTGACAAGTCCCGCGTCCCCGAACGCCGCCACGTAGAACTGGTTGCTGTTGAAAGGCGGATCCAGGTAAATCAGGTCAACGCAGGCATCCGGCAAGGCGCGGAGAACGTCAATGTTGTCCGCGCAGACGAATGCGTTGCCCGCAAGGTAGTCAAGGCTCCGATTGACCATAGCCGGCTTCTCCGCAGCGATCTCGCATTGGACTATACCCTAAGGAGCCGCGATGCGCCATAGGGCGATGTCCCGTCATACTGACTGCGGCGCTACGACGGGCCGCCTAGCCCTCGGCGGGCTGGGCGGCGGAGTCCTGGGCCAGCCGCGCCTCCAGTTCGGCGATGGACATGCTTTCGCCGCGGGCGAGTTGGCGTTCGCTCTCGCGGATCTGCGCCATCATCTCGGGGTCGGTCGAGACGTCGAGCGTGGCGAGGACGTCCAGCAGTTGCTCGTACTCTTCCCAGGGCGCAATGGCGACCAGGGGCTTCCCGCCTGCGTCATCGCCTGCTCCGTTGTCGCCGCTAGCCCCGGCCGCGCCTCATTATACGGGCCATGAGTCGGTGTATGTCGTCGGGAGTACGCCAAGGCATACCAGGCGCGATTGCGCGCTTGGGCGCGCTCGCCTATCCTATGCAGCGACGGATCAGCGCTTGCGCGGGCTTGCCTTGCGCTCAGCGGCGCTCATGCGCGCTCGGCTGCGCTGATCATTGCGCCCGCGCATTCCTATGCGCTGAGACGCCGGAGGCAACGCTGTTGAGCGCTTTGATCGAACAAGACCCGGAAGTCGCGGAGGCGGTGCGGCAAGAGGCGGAGCGCCAGCGCCGCAACATCGTGCTCATCGCCTCCGAGAACTACGCGAGCCGCGCCGTGATGGAGGCGCAGGGCTCCGTCCTAACGAACAAGTACGCCGAGGGCTATCCGGGGCGGCGCTACTACGGCTCCTGCGAGTTCGCGGACGCGGCGGAGCGCCTCGCCATAGACCGCGCGAAGGAACTCTTCGGCGCGGAGCACGCCAACGTGCAGCCCCACGCGGGTGCGGCGGCCAATATGGAGGCCTACGCCGCCCTCTGCGAGCCCGGCGACGCGATTATGGGGCTGCGGCTCGATCAGGGGGGGCACCTCACGCACGGCAGCCCCGTCAACTTCTCCGCCAAGTTGTACGAATTCGCGTCCTACGGGCTCGATCCGGAGACGGAGCGGCTGGACTACGACGCCATCGCGGAGCAGGCGCGTGAGCGCAGGCCGAAGATCATCGTCGCGGGGTTCACCGCCTACTCGCGCTCCATAGACTTCGCGCGGTTCGCCGAGATCGCGGAGGAGGTCGGCGCGACGCTGATGGTGGATATGGCGCACATCGCGGGGCTCGTCGCGGCGGGCGCGCACCCCTCTCCGCTGTCCCACGCCGCGGTGGTGACGAGCACGACGCACAAGTCGCTGCGCGGCCCGCGCGGGGCGTTCATCCTCTGCGACGAGGAGCGCCGCCGGGCGGTCGACCGCGCCGTGTTCCCCTACGCGCAGGGCGGGCCGTTTATGCACGCCGTCGCCGCGAAAGCGGTTTGCTTCGGCGAGGCGCTCCGCCCCGATTTCGCCGACTACGGACGGCAAGTCGTCGAGAACGCCCGCGCAATGGCGGCGGCGCTGGAGGGCGAAGGGCTGCGGATCGTCTCCGGCGGCACGGACAACCATCTGATGCTCGTGGACTTGCGCCCCGCCGGATGGACGGGGCAGGACGCGGAGGCGGCGCTTGGCGGCGTAGGCGTCACGGTGAACAAGAACGCCATTCCGAACGACCCGCAGCCCCCGCGGGTGACGAGCGGCTTGCGGATCGGGACGCCCGCCGTGACCTCGCGCGGCTTCGGCGTCGAGGAATGCCAAAAGGTCGCGCGACTCATCGCGCGGACGCTCGGCAGCCGCGGCGACGCCCCCGCGCTGCGCGCCGTCGCCGACGAGGCGGCGGACCTCGCCTCGCGCTTCCCCGCGCCGGGGCTGGACTACTGAGGAGCGGGGGGTGGGGGGGCTCCGGTAGGTTCCCGCTTTCGTGGGCATGACGGGGCGCCGTGGTGGGCTTGGGGACGGGGCGCTCCGCGCCGCGTAGCGGCGGGGGCGGGGCGTGCGGCGGGGGCGATGGCGGCGTGGCGCTTGACGCCGGGGCAAGCGTCGTGTAATAAGAGGCTATGATGACGCAAGCGACCTTGGAAACGCCTATCGCTCCGGCGGACGCTACGCCCGACGCAGCGGCCGCCGCCGCTTGCAGTTTCCGCGACCCCGCGTTCGCGGCCAACCGCGACGCTCCGGTTCATCGCTGGGCGCCATGGATCGCAGGGTTCTCCAAACAGTTCGTCGAAGACGCCCTTGACCGCCATGCTCCCGGCTATAGCGTCGTGCTTGATCCGTTCGCGGGAGTCGGCACGACCCTCTTGGAAGCCGACCTCGCAGGCCATGAGTCCGTCGGATTCGAGATCAACCCTTACGCCGCGTTCGCTTGCCGAACCAAACTCGCCGCTCACCGGGTGGATTCGTCAAGGCTGCGCGAGGCCGCCGACGCATTCGCCGCGTTTGGGGAAGCCGCCGGCGCGAACGGCGTCGAACCGCGTTCCGCTCCTCCGGCGGGCTTTCGCACTCGAACGCCGTTCTACAGCCCGAACGTGCTGCGGAAGACTCTGCTGGCATTGGATTTCGTCGGAACTTTGGACTGCCCTCAGACAGCCGACCTCTTCAAACTTGCGTTCGCGTCGACGATGGTGCAGTACTCCAACTATTCCTACGAGCCCAGCCTGGGCCGCAAGTCGACCGCAGGGCGCCCCGACGTGGACGATTTCCCCGTTTTCGACGCGGTCGCATCCAAATTGTCCGATATGGCCGACGACGCTGACTGGAGCCGCCGCGCCCGCTCGCGGCCCCAGCGCTCCGACGGGAGCGTATTCGCCCAATCATTCTTTGACGGCTACCGCAGCATCCCCGCGCAAAGCGTTGACTTGCTCGTCACCTCGCCGCCTTACTTGAACAACTATCACTACAACCGCAACACGCGCCCCCAACTCTACTGGCTTGGATTCTGCGAAACCCCGCGCGATTTGAAGCGGCTGGAGGCGATGAACTTCGGAACCTACTGGCAGAACGCTCGGGAGCGGGGCATTGTGGAAGTCGCTCCGTCCGTCGGAGACCCCGCCATACGGGATGCGGTCGCCGAAGTGCGGGAGAAGAACCCTGAGCGGGGCATCTACGGCGGCAACGGCTGGGCGAACTACGCCGCCCAATACTTCAACGATTGCGGGAGGTTTATGGAAGGCGCGAAGTGGTGCCTCCGACCCGGAGGGACTGCCCTAGTCGTGATAGGCAACAGCATTCTGCAGGGCGTGCATATCCCCACCGACCGCTTTCTCGCGGTCATCGCCGAACGGAGCGGGTTGAACGCCGTGCAAATCCATTCGCCGCGGGACGCGCGCGTCGGAAGCAGCATCGTCAACGCCCGCGTCCCAGGGAGCGGACGCCTCTACGAATCCGTCGTGGAATTGCGCGCCTGATGCTCTACGATCCGCTCACCTACGACAACTTGATGATGGGGCTCGTCGTCCATTTCCAGAAACAACCGCAACACTCGCTCGGAGAGGCGGCGTCCATCGAAGGGCCGGGCGTCTACGCGCTCTACTACACAGGCGCTCTGCCCGCCTACGCCCCGATAGCGTCAAGCGAATCGCCGATATACGTCGGCAAGGCGGTCCCGCCTGGTTCACGGAAGGGCGACGCCGTTGACGCGGCTGTCCCCGCCCTCCGGCGCAGAATCAACGAGCACGCCAAGTCCATCGGGCAGGCCGTCAACCTCGACGCCGACGACTTCCGATGCAGGGCTCTGGCGGTCGAGCCCGTATGGATAACGCTTGCGGAGCGGTTCCTCGTTGACCATTTCCGCCCCGTCTGGAACCTCAGCCTAGACGGATTCGGCGACCATGACCCTGGGTCGGGCAGGCGGAACAGCGAGCGCAGTTGGTGGGACACGATGCATCCCGGCCGCGCCTGGGCGTCGCAATTGCGGAGCGTCAAAACCCCATCCGCCGCCGAGGAGCGCGTCCGCGCCTTCTGGCAACCCGACGCCTGATGCCGAATAAGGGGCGTTTTACCGGCTCTGGATCAGACGGAACCGCCGTTTGCTGGGGCAACGGGTAGATTTCGTCGAGAGGCATAGGAGGCAGGATGGCGTCCGGGTCCCCGCAGGCTCCGAAAACCGATCTCACGCGCCTTTTGCTCACGCTGCACTTGCCTGCGATTTCGATGGGGCTGGGGCTCGGCGTCACCGTGCCGGTGCTGCCGGAACTGACGAAGGAGCTCGGCGTCGGCTTGGAGGCCGCGTCGCTCGTTTTCGTCGCGCAACTCGTCGGCACGCTCGCCGCGCCGCTGCCGACCGGCTATCTGATCGACCGGCTTGGGCGGCGCCGCGTTCTGCTCGCCGGCCCGCTCGTCACGGCGGCGGCCTCTCTTCTCGTGGCGAAAGTCGCCGTAGACGGCTCGTACTACGAATTGCTGGTCTACCGCTTCATCGCCGGGTGGGGCGAGCAGATGTGGATGCTCAGCCGCATCACGGTGATCGCGGACACGGGCGCGTCGTCGCAGCGGGGCAAGCAGGTCACGAGCATGTTCGGCGTGCAGCAGATCGGCAACCTGACCGGCCCCGTCATCGGGGGCGTCGCGGCGGTCGCCTGGGGCTTGTGGTCGCCGTTCGTTATGCACGCCGCCATCGTGCTCCTCGCGATTATTCCCAGTTTCTACGTTCTCCGCGAGTCAGCCCCGGACCGGCGCGAACGCTCCCCGGCTTCCGCGGCGAGCGCCGGAGGCGGCGCCGCCCCGAACGCAAGCGCGGAGGCGGGCGTTTGGCGGCGCTTGCTCGTTCCGCCGCTGCCGGCGGTGTTCGCCGTGCAGTTCCTCGCGAATGTGACGCGGGGCGGCATTTTCGGGGGCGGCGTGATCGTGCTCTACGCCGCCTACGCCTACAACCTCGAGCCCGACGAACTCGGCTATCTGCGGGGCGCGATGGCCGCCGCCGGCATTCCCATCATCTTCGCGGGCGGCTACGTGATGGACAGATTCGGGCGGAAGTACACCATCGTGCCAGGCCTCATCCTCTCGGCGTCGGCGATGGGCTTCCTCGCGGCGACCGCCTACTTCGACGCCTCCTACGCATGGTTCGTCGCGGCCTTCACCGCCGTGCATATGGCGGTCAACGTCATCTCCGGCAATATGCAAACGCTTGGAACGGACGTCGCTCCGGTCAACGCGCGGGGGATGTTCTTCGGCGTCTCGCGGACGGTGGCGCAGAGCGGGGCCGCGCTCAGTCCCGCGAGTTTCAGCGCGTTCACGGCCATCGCGGGGTCGGCGGCGGCCTTCTCGTTCCTCGGCGGAGCCGCCTTCCTGGGCGCGCTCATCGTGATCTTTCTCGTGCCGGAGACGCTGCGGCGCGCCGAGCCGGGGAGGGGCGCGGCGGGATAGGGGGGTAGGGGGCAACCCTCACCCGCCGCTTCGCGGCTGCCCTCTCCCAGAGGACCTTTGCATAACCTACCGCCTGCCGGCGTAGGCGGGAATCCATAGACGGCGCGCAAGCGCCGCTCCTCTCCCTGCGCCCTGCTAGAATGAGGGGTTATGCCGACTGAAACGTCATCGCTCGCCTCGCGGGTCGCTGGACGCCTTCGGCTCGAGCGCTTCCTCATCTTCATTTGCTTCGCCGCTCTTCTGGGCTTCGCGCTTACGCTTGCGCGGCAAGCGGCGCACGGCGTCGGTTTGCAACACGATTCGGTCAATTACATCATCGTGGCGCGGAACTTGCTCGAGGGGGAAGGCTTCACTGAGCTTTACGGCAGGCCGTACACCTTCTGGGCTCCGCTCTACCCAATGGCGCTTGCAGGGACGGGACTGTTCGGAGCGGACCCGCAGGACGCCGCCGGTCCGCTCAACGCGGCGCTGTTCGGGCTCACCGTCGCCGCGGCGGGGATTTGGCTGAAGAATCGTCTAGCGTCGCGGCTTCTCGCGGCATGGGGCATTTTGGCGATTGCGTGCGCGCTTCCGCTATTGTGGGCCGCGTCTTACGCACTGGCGACGCCGATGTTGATTCTGTTCACGACGCTGGCATTAATCAGCGCCGACGGCTACCTTCGCAACGGCAAGTTCTCTACGCTGGCTCAGGCCGCGCTATGGTCGGGCCTTGCGGCGGTTAGCCATTATATGGGGGGAGCGGTTATCGTCTGCGTAACGCTGTTCTTGATCTTTCAGAGGAACGCCGTTCCGATGGAGCGGGCGGCGCGAGTCGCTGCTTACGGCGCAATTGCTTGTCTTCCCATAGGTCTCTGGATGGGGTATAACTTCCTGCGAATTGGCGACGCGACGGGCAGCAAGTTCCTTGTTGATTACTCGCTGTTCGACTTAGTGAGCGACATGATCGCGCTCATCACGATGTGGGTTTTCATCAACTTGTTCGTCGATAGCCGGTACGGAGAATTTGCCCAGTGGCCCATTGCCGCCGTTGCAATCGGCGCGTGCCTTTTCGCCGCCGCGGCCGCCTTCGCGCTGATTTTGTTCAAGACGGCGCGGACTCCTGCTGGATGGGCGGAATGGCGGCTTTTCGCCTCCTATGGCGTTGTCTACGCTAGTTGCTACCTCTTCGCCGCGATGTTGGGGTACACTTGGCACGGGGTGCAGGAACGCCATATCATGCCGCTCTATCTCCCGTTGTTCATTGCTATGATCATTGCGCTAGACCGGCTTCTTCCGCGCATGATTAACCGGGGAGGAAGATGGCGAACTTCCGCCGTTTTCCTGGGGGCGTCGCTATGCTGCTGGCTTGCGCTCGCTGTGGCTCTTCAGCCGCTGGCGATACGCGAAGCGAGCGCTCACGGCGTCGGAGCGTACGGTTCCCCGTATCTACGCAATTCAGAACTCATCCGCCATGTTCAGCGCAATCTCGATGGAACGTATGTGCATACAAACAACCATTTCGGCGTGTACGCCGTCACCAGGGGTTCGATACTCCCTTTCTGGGCGCCAAAGGAATGGAAAGAATTTGAGCAATGGATTCAGACTGTTCGAAACGGCGATTCCATCGCGTGGTTTCATAGGTTGCCCGGCGACTACACTGCCGCCGACCTTCGCGGGCACCAGGGAGTTGAAATCGTTTTCGAAGCGCACGACGGAACTCTGTTCAGAGTCAACAGAGTCTACGACCCGCGTCCGGCTTACAACGCCGCCTATGAATCCGTCGGCGCGACCCCGCCTGTCGCCCGCTCGGTCTTCGATCTCCATCTCGACGGACGAACGCTCTTCTACGTCAAGTCGCTTTGCGACCGAGAGGAAACGGAATCGCGCTTCTTCCTTCATATCATTCCCGTCGACGTGAACGACTTGTCTGATGACCGCGAACGCTTGGGCTTCGACAACCTGGATTTCTCGTTTGAGGACTCCGGGGCGCGGTTCAACGGGACTTGCCTTATCGGCGTTGCTCTGCCCGGCTACCCTATCGACGAGGTCGCAACCGGTCAATTCGAAGGCGAGGAGCGGCTTTGGGAAGAGCGGTTTCTCTTCCCGCATTTATCACAGCACCCGTAGGCTCCCGCTTTCGAGGACAGGGCGACGGGGTTATGCAAAGGTCTCCATCGGGAGAGGGCGGGGAGGGGGGCGCTACGGGTAGGAGACGATGCCCTCGATGACGTGGACGGGCTCGCGGTAGTGGACGACGCGCGGGTCTTCGACGGTTTGGGCGAGCGACGCGCCGGGCGGCACCATCGGGTAGACGTTCTCCTCAGGGGCGACGCGGAAGTCGAGGAGGTAGGGGCCGCGATGGGCGGCGGCGGCGGCGAGCGCGAAGCCAACGTCCTCTTTCTCGTCGACGCGCCTGCCGGGAATGCCGTAGGCGGCGGCGAGTTGCGCGTAGTCGGGGCCGCTCATCGAGACGGACTTGTAGTGATGGTCGTAGAACAACTCCTGCCACTGGCGCACCATGCCGAGGTAGCCGTTGTTCATAATGCAGATTTTGACGGGGAGGCGCTCTTGGGCGATGGTCGCGAGTTCCTGGAGCGTCATTTGGAAGCCGCCGTCGCCGCAGATTCCCCAGACGGTGGAGTTGGGGCGGGCGACCTGCGCGCCGATGAGCGCCGGCACCTCAAAGCCCATCACGCCGAGCCCGCCGGAGGACACGAAGGAGTTGGCGTTGGGCATAAAGAGGAATTGGGCGGCCCACATCTGATGCTGGCCGACGCCGGTGACGACGACGGGGGCGTCGTCGTGCTCGACGAGTTTGTTGAGTTCGCGCAGGACGTATTGGGGCGTCATCGAGTCGCTGTCGGGCACGTCGAGGCTGGGGTGCTCGAGTTCGAGGTCGCGCATGCGCTCGAGCCACGGCGTTCGCGCGTTGCGCTCGAGGAGGGGGAGGAGCGCTTCGAGGGCGGCTTTGACGTCGCCGACGAGCGCGACGTCGGCCTTCACGTTCTTGTTGATTTGGGAGGGCTCGATGTCGAGGTGGATGATGCGGGCGTTGGGGCCGAAGGTGCCGGGCCTGCCGATGACGCGGTCGTCGAAGCGCATGCCGACGCCGACGATGAGGTCGGACTCGGTGGTCGCGGCGTTGCTCCAATACATGCCGTGCATGCCGATCATGCCGTAGCCGAGCCGGTGGTGGCGGGGGAAGGCGGATGCGCCGTGGAGCGTGTTGAGAGTTGGGGCGTTGGTTTTCTCCGCGACGTCGTAGAGGGCGCTCCATGCGCCGGAGATGTGGACGCCGTGCCCTGCGATGAGGAGGGGGCGCTGCGCTTCGTTGATGAGGCGGGCGGCTTCGCGGACGCTTTCGGGATCGGGCGCGGGGCGGGAGCCGCCGACGCTGCCGTCGGGCGTGAATTCGGAGGAGTACTCGAAGTCGAGCGCCTCGGCCTGCACGTCTTTGGGGATGTCGATGAGCACGGGGCCCGGGCGGCCTTGCCGGGCGATGCGGAAGGCTTCGTGGAGGATGGGGCCGATGTCGTCGGGGTCCATCACAAGGTAGGATTTTTTGACGACGGGGGCGGCCATGGCGCAGGTGTCGCACTCCTGGAACGCCTCGGTGCCGATGAAGGGGCGGGCGACTTGGCCGGTGATGGCGAGGAGGGGGGTGGAGTCCATTTTGGCGGCGGCGAGGCCGGTCATCAGGTTGGTGGCGCCTGGGCCGGAGGTGGCGATGCAGACGCCGACGCCGCCGGTGAGGCGGGAGTAGGCTTCGGCGGCGTGGGCGGCGGCCTGCTCGTGGCGCATCAGCACGTGGCGGATGCCGGGATAATGCCAAAGCGCGTCGTAGAAGGGGAGGATCGCTCCTCCCGGATGGCCAAAGACGACGTCGACGCCTTCTTTGAGCAGGGCATCGCAGACGGCGCTGGCTCCGATCATTCGCATCGCGGCGTATTCCTTGCGCGGCGCATCGCTATCGGCTGCGCGCTGCGTCAATGATAGCAGCGCGCCCCCGCGAGCGTCAACGAGGTTGGGGGGTGGGGTTGGGGGGTAGCGCGCGGGGCTGGATCTTCGTCGGACGAACCCGCAAGGTGTAGACTGCCGCACGGCAGCCTGCGGCTGCAGGGAGGCGACGCGATGCTGAGCCAGGAAGAGAACGACCTCATCACCAAAGTCGGACCCGGATCGCCGATGGGCGAATTCGCGCGCCGCTTCTGGACGCCCGTCCTCCTCGCTAGCGAACTGCCCGCCGCCGACTGCGACCCCAAGCGCGTCCGCATCCTCGGCGAAGACCTCGTCGCGTTCAAGGACTCCAACGGCAGGATCGGCCTGCTGGAGGCGTGGTGCCCCCACCGCGGCGCCGACCTCTTCTTCGGGCGCAACGAGGAAGCCGGGCTGCGCTGCGTCTACCACGGCTGGAAGTTCGACGTCGCCGGCTCCTGCTTGGACGTTCCGAACGCCCCGGAAGGCGGGACGTTCCGCGAGAAGGTGCGCGCCCGCGCCTACCCCGCCCTCGAGCGCGGAGGCGTCGTCTGGGGCTACCTCGGCCCGCCCGAAAGCGCCCCCGAATTCCCCGAAATGGAGTGGACGCGCGTCCCCGACTCCCACCGCTACATCTCCAAAATGTTCCTCGACTGCAACTTCCTCCAGACGATGGAGGCGGACATCGACTCGTCCCACCTCGGCTTCCTCCACAGTTACGTCAAGGGCGGCACCGTCATAGACGGGCGGACGAACGGCATCGAGGACTTCACCGCATCCGACCGCGCGCCGGCGTGGACGGTCAAGGACACCGACTACGGCGTGATGCTGACCGCCCGGCGCGACGCAGGCGACAACTACTACTGGCGCGTCAATCAGTGGATGATTCCCTTCTACACGATGATCGCCGCCCGCCCGGGCGACACCGTCCTCTGCCAGGTGAAAGTCCCCGTGGACGACGAGCGCTCCGTCGCCTTCCGCGTCCGATGGCACGCCGACCGCCCCCTCGCGCCGGAGGAACTCGCCGTCTACCGCGACAAGGGCGTCCTCTTCCCCGAAATGATCCCGGGCGAGTTCCGAACGCGGGAGAACAAGGGCAACGACTACCTGATCGACCGGGCGCAGCAGCGGCATTACTCGTTCACCGGCATCAAGTCCATTCCGGCGCAGGATTTCGCGGTGACGGAGGTGCAGCACGGCGGGCCCGTCTCCGACCGGACGCGCGAGCGGCTGGTGAGCAGCGACGCCGCGATCATTCAGGTGCGCCGCAGGCTGCTGCGCGCCGTCCGCGAATTGCAGGAGGGGCAAGAGCCGCCTGAAGCGCGCAACGGCGGCGCCTTCCGCGTCCGCTCGCTCGACCTCGTGATGCCCAAAACCGCGACCATCGAGAACGACGCCCGCGAGCACCTCGCGGCGCGGGTTTAGGGGGGAATGCAACGCTATGCGTAGGCCGTTCGTCGCAGGCAACTGGAAGATGAATCCGCCCACGATCGCGGAGGCCGCCGCGCTCGCGTCGGACGTGGCGCGCGCCGTCGGCGGCATCGAGGGCGCGTCGCGCGTCGTCTGTCCGCCGTCCCCCGCGCTGCTGTCGGTCGCGAAGGCGCTCGCCGGGTTCCCGGCGCAGGTCGGGGCGCAGAATATGCATCACGAGGCGAAGGGCGCGTTCACCGGCGAACTGCCGGCCTCGATGCTGGTCGGGCTTTGCACGTACGTGATCCTCGGCCACTCCGAGCGGCGCCAACTCTTCGGCGAGACGGACGCTTTCGTGAACGCGAAGGTCCGCGCCGCGCTCGCCGCGGAAATCGCGCCGATCCTCTGCGTCGGCGAAACGCTGGAGGAGCGCGACGCGGGCGGCGCGGAGCAGGTCGTCCGGCGGCAACTGACGGCGGGGCTGGAGGGCGTCGGCGCGGAGAAGGCGGACGCCGTCATCATCGCCTACGAGCCGGTGTGGGCGATAGGAACGGGGAGGGCGGCGACGCCGGAGACCGCGCAGGAGATGGCCGCCGTCGCGCGCGGGCAGGCCGCGTCGCTTTTCGGAAGCGCGGCGGCGGACGGGGTTCGCGTTCTCTACGGCGGCAGCGTGAACGCGGCGAACGCGGCGGACATCGCCGCCCAGCCCGACGTGGACGGCGCGCTCGTCGGCGGCGCAAGCCTCGTCCCCGACGACTTCGCCGCCATCGCGCAAGCGTTCGCGTCGGCGTGACGCGGCGATAGGATAGGTCTCTCTCGCCTCGCCCCTACTGCGGGTGGCCCGAGTCGGCGGCGAGGTTGCGCGCTTGCGCGACGAAGCGGTCGAGTGTCCTTACGAACGCCGCCCATTCCTCCGGCGGCAGACTGAGGCCAGGCTACGCTGACTATTTGATCACGGCGTAGCGGCGGCGCAGAATCTCAAGTCCGCGTCGACGAAGTCGTTGTACGCACCCGGTAGACCATTAGGTATGCAGCCTGTCAACTGATTGCCGGCAAGGTAGAACCACGATAGGTTGGCAAGGTCTCCGAACGACGGCGGTATGCTTCCTATCAACTGGTTGTCGGATATGTAGAGGCGCGACAGGTTGGGGAGGTTGCCGAGTTCCGGCGGAATGCCGCCGATCAACTCGTTGCCGCTGAGTATGAGATACGCCAAATTGGAGAGGTTGCCAAGTTCAGATGGAATTTCTCCGCTCAACTGGTTGCCGGAGAGATTGAGGCTACGCAAGTTAGAGAGGTTGCCGAGCGACGGCGGGATGCTTCCGCTCAAACGGTTGTTATGGATGTTGAGGTAGAACAAATTGGAGAGTTGTCCTAGTTCCGGTGGAATGCTCCCTTGCAACTGATTATTGCCGAGATTGAGTCGGTGCAAGTTGGAGAGGTTGCCGAGTTCCGGCGGGATGTCGCCGCTTAGCTGGTTGCCGCCGAGGCTGAGCTCCTGTACGTTGGAGAGGTTGCCCAGCGACGGGGGTATGCTCCCGTTCAACTGGTTTTCGCTGAAGTAGAGGATGACCAAGTTGGAGAGGTTGCCAATCGACGACGGGATGCTTCCGCTTAACTGATTTCTGTTGAGGTCGAGGTAGGATAGGTTGGAGAGTTGTCCAAGCGACGGCGGTATGCTCCCGTTCAGCCGGTTGTTGTAGAGGTAGAGGTGGGTTAAGTTGGAGAGTTGTCCAAGCGACGGCGGTATGCTTCCGTTCAGCCGGTTGTTGTAGAGGTAGAGGCTTCGCAAGTTGGAGAGGTTGCCGATCTCTGACGGAATGCCGCCGCTCAACTCGTTGCCGCTGAGGTAGAGGTGAGTCAAGTTGGAGAGGTTGCCGAGTTCAGATGGAATTTCTCCGCTCAACTGGTTGCCGGAGAGATTGAGGCTACGCAAGTTAGAGAGGTTGCCGAGCGACGGGGGTGCGCCGCCGCTCAACTGGTTGTCGGCGAGATGGAGGCGCTGCAAGTTGAGAGAGGTTGCCGAGTTCCGGCGGTATGCCGCCGCTTAACTCGTTGCCGCTGAGTATGAGGCGGGTTAGGTTGGAGAGGTTGCCGAGTTCCGGCGGAATGCCGCCTGCTAGGCTTCTGTACGCCAGGTCGAGGCCGGTGACGCGCTGAGGCGCGTCGCTGACGGAGACGCCATCCCAAGCCGTAATGGACTTGTCATACCCCCAGTTTAGGCTCGCAGCTCCGCGCAGCGCGTCCTTGCCGCGCATCAACGCGGCGCAGTCGCCGACCAGACCCCGGTTGCTCGACGGGTCGGGCACAGCAACCTCGTTTGAGCAGGATGTGTGGTAATTGCTAGGAATGGGAATGGACGCAGGAGTTGTGGTAGGAATGGGCGCGGGAGTGGATGCGGGGGTAGGCGCGGGAGTCGATGTGGGAGTGGGCGCAGGGGTTGCGGTAGGGGTAAGCGCGGGAGTCGATGTGGGAGTGGGCGCGGGAGTTGCGGTAGGGGTAGGCGCGGGAGTTGCGGTAGGGGTAGGCGCAAGGGTTGCGATGAGAGCGGGCGCGGAGTCAGGGGTAGGCGTTGGGGTGGAAGTGGGCGCGGCGGCGGTTTCCGTAGGCGCAGGGCCGGCGGCGGCGCACGCGGACCCAACCAGCAACACGGCGAGAAGCATCAATCCGATCAGCGCGAAGTTCATGGCGTCCCGCCCCACGCGCTACGCCACGCCCCCATCCCGAAAGTACCGCAGATAAATATCCTCGAGCGCGCGTTCGCGGGAGCGGAGGCCGAGCAGGCGGGCGCCGCTCGCATGCACGGCGGCGGCGGCCTCGGCGCGGACGTCGGCCTCGCTCTCAATGGCGATTTCGCCCCCGGAGCGCGTCACGGAGCGCGCCCCGGGGAGCGCCGCGAGCGCCGCGTCCAGCGCCTCGCCTGCGCCGTCCACCGAAAGCGTCACGCCGAAGCCTCCCGCGTCGGTCTGCGCCGTGAGGTCGGCGACCGTCCCCTGCAAGACCACCTTGCCGCGCGACATAATGCCGACGCGATGGCAGACGCGCTGCACCTCGTGCAGTTGATGCGACGAGAGAAAGACGGCGATGCCGCGCTCCGCGCTCAGTTCCTCAATGAGGCCGAGCAGCCAGACGACGCCCGTCGGGTCGAGGCCGAGCGTGGGATCGTCGAGAATGACGAGGCGCGGCTCCTTGAGGAGGACGTCGGCGAGGCCGAGCCGCTGACGCATGCCGCGCGAGTACTGCGCGACGGGCTGATTGGCGGCGTCCGCGAGTTCGACCATCGCCAGCAGGTTGGCGACGCGCTCCTCGGCGACGGGGCGCGGAATGGCGTTGAGCCGCGCCGTGAAGCGCAGGTTGTCCGCGCCCGTCATATCGCCGTAGAAGCCGACCGACTCGGGCAAGTAGCCGACCTGCCGCTTGACGGCGAGCGGGTCGCGCGCGGGGTCGAGGCCGCAGACGCGGACGGTTCCGCCGGACGGCTCCGTGAGGCCGAGCATCATCAGAATCGTCGTGCTCTTGCCGGAGCCGTTGGGGCCGAGGAAGCCGAACACCTCGCCCTCGCCAATGGCCAGGTCAACGCCGTCCACGGCCGTGAAATCGCCGTAGACCTTCGAGAGGCCGTCCGCTTGGATGAGCGGGGGAGCGTCGCTCGTCATCGCCTGCCGAGCCTCCAGAAGAGCGCGCCGAGCCCGCCGATGACGATGATCACGAGCACGATGCCGAGCCAGCCCCAGATCGTGGACTGCGCGACGGTGACGCGGAGTTCCACGCTGTCGCTCGTGTCCGGGTGATTGGCGCGCAGCGTGATGAGGTAGTCGCCGGGAATGGCGTCGGCGGCGGGCAGTATGGTGAAGGGTATGTCGATCTGATTGTTGACGGGCAGGAGCGGCGAGGTGGACGGGTCGAACTCGACCTGCCAGCCTTGCGGCGCGTCGGCGAGCAGCGTGATGTCGGCGAGGTCGGCGGCCCCGAAGTTGGTGAGGCGCATCTTGGCGGACGCCGTCTCCCCGGCGGTGGCCTCCAGGTTGAGCCTGCCGGTGTCCGTGGAGGCAAGCACCTCGCCGCGCCCGCGAATCGTGATCTGCAGGAGCGTCGCCGCCTCAAAGCCGGCCTCGTCGCCGACGCGGACGGCGACGAAGTAGTCAGCCGGCGGCGTGTTGCGCGGCGGCGTCACCCGAACGTCCACGCGCTCCGTGAGGCTATCGTTGACGCTCACGCTGGAAATGACGCGCTCCTGCCCGAAGGAGGGCGAGAAGGCGACCTGCCAGCCCGTGAGGGGCTGCCCGACGGCGTCCACCGCGTCGGCGGACAGGCTGAACGAGGAGTCGGCGCCCGTGTCGTTGTCTATGACGACCTCGAACTCGAACTGACTCGTGGCCGGGCCGCGCAGGACGGGATAGGTGACGGAGAGGGAGACGCCGGCGTCGTCGCTCGCGGGCGGATCGGGGACGACGATGGTGTAGTCGGCGCTGTCGTACTGCACGCTCCCGTCGGGAGAGGTCACGCGGAGGCGGAAGGAGTACGAGCCCGACGGCGGCCGGTCGTCGGGAAGGTCGACGCGCAGGCGGAGGCTTTGGCTGGGGCCGGTCTCGCCCTCGGCGGGCGGCTCGACGACGATCTCGCCGATCTTGAAGTCGAAGAACCGATCCCAGACGGCGACGTCCCAGCCCGCCGGGGCGTTTTCGAGGACGAGGCGGACGAGGCGGCGCTCCGCCGTGTTGTTGTGCAGATCGACGGTGAGGTCGGCGCGGACCTCCCTGGGGCCCATTTCGAGGGAGCGGACGGCGGAGTCGAGCCGCACGTCGCTCGCGCGCTGGGCGAGAGCCGCCGTCGTCTGCGCGGCGACGGCGAGGGCGAGTCCAAAGAGCAGCAGCGCAATTCGTCCGGTTCGCATAACGTTCGGTCCCACCTCTGAGGAGCGTTCTGATGCGCGCCGGCGGAAGCGCGGGCGCGTCAATCGTTAATGATAGCAAGAGGCGGGCGTCGAGCGTCAAGCGCTCCGATTCACTCCATACACAGGAGAGGTCGGAGGGTTAGGCAACCGCATGCAGTCGGCTTTGGTTACGCAAGACCTCGCCGCAGAGAATTCCACTGACTCGCCCCTACCCCCACCCCCGCGCTGCCCCGCAATCGCCTACAATTGACCCAACCCGCCCGGCGCGGCGCGAGGACAACTAGCGAATGACCAACGGAACCATACTCTCCGGCATGCGCCCCTCTGGGAGGCTGCACCTCGGCAACTACTTCGGCGCCCTCCAAAACTGGGCGCGCCTGCAGGACGACTACGACTGCTTCTATATGGTCGCCGACGTCCACGCCCTGACGACGCTCTCCGGCGCCGACGAGGTGCGAACCATCGCCCCCGACACGCATGAGATGGCGCTCGACTGGCTCGCCGCCGGGCTCGACCCGGAACGCTCCGTGCTCTTCGTCCAATCCCAAGTCCCTGAGCACCTCGTCTTGCAGGGGCTGCTCAGTATGAGCGCGCCGCTCGGCTGGCTGATGCGCGTCCCCACCTTCAAGGAGCGCGTCCGGCAGATCGGCGAGCATGAGGAGAACGTCCCCTTCGGCCTCGTCGGCTACCCCGTCCTCCAAACCGCCGACATCGTGATCTACAAGGCCGACAAGGTGCCCGTCGGCATCGACCAGGCGCCCCACCTCGAAATCTCCCGCGAAATCGTCCGCCGCTTCAACCGGCTCTACGGCGACGTCTTCCCCGAGCCCCAAACGCTCCTCACCGATTCGCCGAGCATCACGGGAACCGACGGCGAGAGCAAGATGAGCAAGAGCCTCGACAACCACATTGAACTCGCCGCCTCCGACGAGGAGACCGCCGCCCGCGCGATGACGATGGTCACCGATCCGCAGCGCGTCCGCCGATCCGACCCCGGCAGGCCCGACGTCTGCAATGTTTTCGCTCTCCAAAAACTCTTCAATCCGGGCAAGATCGAGGAGATTCGCCGGCAGTGCGAAACCGCCGGCATCGGCTGCGTGGACGATAAGCGCGACCTCGCAGAAGGGATCAACGCCTACTTCCGCGAGTTCCGGGAGCGGCGCCGCGAACTCGCGGAGTCTCCCGGGCGCGTCCGCGAAATCCTCGCCGCCGGGGCCGAGCGCGCCCGCGCCGTCGCATCCGCCACCGTCGACGAAGTCTACGAGCGCATGGGGCTGCGCTAGCGATGCCCAATCCGCCGGAACTCCCCGTCGCGGCGGACGGAAGCGACGCCCTGCAAATCGCACTCCGCGCCGCCGAAGCCGCCGCCGATCAGATCGCGCGCCGCATTCCCGACGCGCTCCTTCCCGACGCCCGCGAGCGGCTCGGCCTCCGAACGAAAGGCGGATGGAACGACCGCGTCACGGAGGTCGACGGCGCGGCGGAGAGCGCCGCTCTCGCAGTCTTGCGCGCCGCCTTCCCCGACCACGACGTCGCCGCGGAGGAGTCCGGCGCGCACGGGAGCGGCTCGCCCTTCCGCTGGCACGTCGACCCGCTTGACGGCACGCGCAACTTCGCCAGCGGACTCCCCCACTTCTGCGCGAGCGTCGCCCTCTGGGCCGACGGCGAGCCGGTCGCCGCCGCCATTATTGACCCCGCGCGCAACGAGACGTTCGCCGCCGCCGCCGGACGCGGCGCGACGCTCAACGGCGCGCCCGCCGCCGTCTCGTCCGAAACGCGCCTCGAAGAATCGCTCCTCGGCTTCGACGTCGGCTACAAGGGGCCGGAGGGCAAACTGCTGCTGGCCGCCGTCGGCGACCTATGGCCCGGGTTTCAGTCCGTTCGGATGATGGGCTCCGCCGCGCTCGGCGTCGCCTACGCCGGATGCGGACGCCTCGAACTCTACGCCCACCACTACCTGCAGCCTTGGGATATGGCGGCGGGCATCCTCATCGTCCGCGAGGCCGGCGGAGTCGCCACGACGCTCAACGGCGCGCCCCTCACGCCGGAGAGCGGCAGCATCGCCGCCGGCGCGCCAGGCGTCCACGCCGCCTTCCTCTCCGCGACCGCAAACTCGCCTTGGCGCGCAAGCGTATCATAGGGCGTTCCGCCCCTTCCCCGCCTTACAATTGACGAATGCGCCCGTGGCACTTGCGTCTCCTTGACCGCGCGCGGCCGTTCATCCACCGCTTTCCCGCGCCCCCCTTTCTCCGCTCGCTCGGAGAGTTAATCTACCGCGCCTTTCTCAACTTCTCCCGCGACGACGGCTCCCATATGGCCGCCGGCGTCGCCTACTACGGCATCTTTTCCCTCTTCCCCCTCGTGCTCGCAACCATCGCCATCGGCGGCTACTTCGTGGACGACAGGCGGATCGAAACCGTCCTCCTCGATCTGCTGGGGCGCGAACTGCCCGGCATCGGCGACTCCACCCTCATCAGAGGCAACATCGAGGGGCTCGCCGCCGCGCGCGGAGCCTTCAGCGCCCTCGCGCTCCTCGGGCTCGTCTGGTCGGGGCGCGCCATCTTCGGCGCCGTCCACCGCGTGCTCAACCGCGCGTGGAAAGTCTCCCAGCCTCCCCACTTCATCCTCTACCAGGCCGGCCAAGTCGCGGGCTCCGTCGGCGTCGTGCTGCTCTTCGTCTTCACCGCCGCGCTCGGCACCATCGGGCGCGCCATAGCCGCCCAGGCCGAACTCCTCTTTATATGGGAGACGACGATCAACACCGTCTCGACGCTGCTCAGCGCCGTGCTCTTCCTCATCCTCTACAAATTCATCCCCGACGCCAAAGTCCGCTGGCGCGACGCGATTCCCGCCGGAATCGTCGCCGGAATCTGCTTCGAAATCACCCAACTCGGCTTCTCGTTCTACCTCGCCAACATCTCCAACCTCGACCTCGTCTACGGGAGCATCACCACCATCGTCCTGCTCATGCTTTTCCTCTACCTCGTCTCGCTCATTCTCGTCTGGGGCGCGGAATTCTCCAGCGAGATCCGGCGCACGGACGAGGCCGGCCTGCTCAACATCCGCAAGGAACTCCGCCCCGTGCCGGGCGGCCTAGCCGCCCTCGCCCACCGCGGCGGCCGCCGCCCGCCCGACGCGGCGCGCATCCCCGGCGAAGCCAGCGACGGCTAGCGCGCCCTGCGCCGCGCACGGGTTGCCGTCCTGCCGTCATTCCCGCGTAGGCGGGAATCCAGTCGGCGCGCAAGCGCCGCTCCCATCGTTCACGCCGGGGC
This sequence comes from Dehalococcoidia bacterium, assembly GCA_965242755.1. Classification (GTDB taxonomy): domain Bacteria; phylum Chloroflexota; class Dehalococcoidia; order Lucifugimonadales; family Australimonadaceae; genus Bin16. Next base: position 1,675,463 of record OZ251500.1, read on the forward strand.
AGTTCGCATCTCCCCGGCGACATGACAAACGCCCCTTGCGCGGTCGCGCCCTTCCTTGTGAGACTAGGATTCGCCGCGCAGCCGGCGCCGCGCAACCCAAGCACGCAAAGGAGACCTTATGCAGTCCAACGACGCCCCTGAGCCCGCCCAACGCTCCGACCGCAGAGAGTCCATCTGGAGCGTCAGCGAGCAGTGGCGATGGCTCTACTTCACGTTCTTCCTAACCCTGCTCACCGGCGGCTCCTCGCTGGTGGCGTGGGATACGCTGTTCGGCGCGGGCGCGGGCAAGAGCGTGGTACAATCAATACTGGCGGCGTTCATGGCGGAGGCGTCGATTGCGGTGGCCTCTGCGGGGATGTCGCTAGGGATGACGGAGGTCGTGATGCTCTCGACGCTGTTGGGTCGGAAGTTGGACGAGCGCAAGGCGCGCATCCTGCGCGAAGGCCGCATGGCGGGCCTCGCGGAAGGCCGCGAAACGGGTCTCGCGGAAGGCCGCGAAACGGGCCTCACGGAAGGCCGCATGGCGGAGCGCGCCGAGTGGGACGCCTGGTTGGAGCGGATGCTTGCGGCGCAGTCCGCAGGCGAGGCGTTCACGGAGCCCCCACCCTCGCGCCGCGCCGACGACGTGAACGGCTCCGCTTTCTCGAACGGCGCGTAGCCGCCTCCTGACGGAGGTCGTGATGCTCTCGACGCTGTTGGGCCGGAAGTTGGACGAGCGCAAAGCGCGCATCCTGCGCGAAGGCCGCATGGCGGAGCGCGCCGAGTGGGACGCCTGGCTGGAGCGGATGCTTGCGGCGCAGTCCGCGGGCGAGGCGTTCACGGAGCCCCCGCCCTCGCGCCGCGCCGACGACGTGAACGGCTCCGCTCACTCGAACGACGCGTAGCCGCCTCCTGACAGGTCGTGATGCTCTCGACGCTGTTGAGTCGGAAGTTGGACGAGCGCAAGGCGCGCATCCTGCGCGAAGGCCGCCAAGCGGGCCTCGCGGAAGGCCGCGAAGCGGGCCGCTTGGCGGAGCGCGCCGAGTGGGACGCCTGGCTGGAGCGGATGCTTGCGGCGCAGTCCGCAGGCGAGGCGTTCACGGAGCCTCCGCCCTCGCGTCGCGCCGACGACGTGAACGGCTCCGCCCACTCGAACGGCGCGTAACCGCCTCGCAGCGCGCTCGCCCTAGAACAAGTGCAGATCCTTCGGCAGCGCGTGGGCGGGCTCGTCCGCGACCCACGTCCGCAGAACCTCCTCAATCATCGGCATGATGGGGCTCTCCCCGCCCTCGCCGGGGCGGTAGCGTCCGTCGGGCTTGATGCCGTGCTTTACGCTCTCCATCGGCAGCGCGATGCGGTTCGCCTTCGCCGGGTCGCGGAACGTGTTGATCGGGTCGCCTCCGTCCTCGACGACCCGCATCTGCTGCCGCAGCATCTTGCGGAACAGAATCAGCCCGACGTCCGACTGCCCCAGCGCCTCCTTGTCGCGTTGGGCGATGGCGCCTTGCGTGATCCAGCACATATAGTCCTGGTTGAACGTGACGCCCGTGTAGAAGCGGCCGTCCGGCTCGTAGAGCGGCGTGTAGCGGTAGGCGGCTTTCTCCTGATAGGGAACGGGGCAGCCGGGCTTGGCGCGGTAGACGTAGTACGACACGTGATACGTGTTCTCGTCGTCCATCGGCACGCGCCACTGCGTCGTCGTCCGCACCTGATCGCCGACGAAGAGGATGTTGGGGAACATAATCGGGTGCCCCTTCGCCCAGTCCTCGCCGTCCTCCGGGAAGCCCTCCTGCAGGCGGCGTTTGACGATGCCGTACTCGAAAGCGTCGAACGCGATCTTGATCGTCTTCGGCTGGCTCTCCGGCGCGGCGGCCACGCCGTCCCGAACGTAGTTGCCGTAGTAGAAGTGCAGCCACTCCGTGTGCACCGGGTCAACGGAGTTCTCCTGCGCTTGCAGCCAGTTGCACGGCAGCGTCGTGATGGCGACGTCGCGCACGGCGTCGGCGTAGGTGAGTTGCTCCCAATGCGGCAGCAGCGGCGCCGGCGCGGGGCCGAGATACGCGAACACGAGCCCGCCCAACTCCTGAACCGGGTAGCCCGCGACTTTCACCTTCTCCTTGAACCGCCCGTCGGGATGCACCGTCTCCTCGAACGGCTGCTCGATGCACTGCCCCGTCTCGTCCATCATCCAGCCGTGGTACATACAGCGCAGCCCGCGCTCCTCCGGGATGCCGTAGGAGAGGTCGACGCGCCGGTGCGGGCAGAACCTGTCGATGAGGCCGAGCGCTCCCGACTTGTCGCGGTAGAGCACGAGTTCCTCGCCGAGGATTTTCACGGGTTTCGTGGGGCGCTCGTCGAGTTCCCCCGCCGCGGCGACGGGATGCCAATAGCGGCGCATCAGTTCGCCCATCGGCGTTCCGGGGCCGACGCGGGTCAGTTGCTCGTTAACCTCTGCGGACAGCATTGCGCGTTCCCTCCAGCCAAGCGGGGCCTAATCGCCGCGATTGTAGCGCCTCTCGCGGCCGCTCGCGTTGCAACCCGCTTCCGGCAGCCAGTAGGTTCCCGCTTTCACGTGAACGACGTGGCGCCGTGGCTTAATGGGGGATGGGGGCTTGCGCCCCGTCTCAACCTGCGCCCGCCGCTGCGCCGCCGACCACCTCCCCCCGGCCCCTCCCGGAAGAGACCTTTGCATAACCTGCCGCCATGCGCGCGCGTAGGCGGGAATCCAGCAGCAGGGGCGGAACCACCCTCACCCTAACCCTCTCCCTAGTAGGGCGAGGGAATCAATCCCGGGCGCCGCCCTGCCCGCCTACGCGGGAAACAGGCGGCGCACAAGGCGGCGGCGCAAGCGCCGCCCCCGCCCTCTCCCTCTGGAGAGGGCAGCCGCGCAGCGGCGGGTGAGGGCTGCGCGCAGCGGCGCGCGCGGGTTGCGCCCCGCGCCGCGGGGCGCAACCTACTCAAGCGTCGCGATGCGGTACGCCATGCGGCGCGCGGCGCACCAGGCCTCGGCGGCGGAGCGCTTGCGCTGGACGGCGGGGGAGTCGATCAGCGCAGGGTTCTTGACCTCGATGATCTCCTTCCTCCCGTCGGCGTACTCGACGAGGAAGTCGGGGCGGTAGTTGCATTTGCGGCCCTGCGCGTCGATCCACGGAATGGAGACGCTGTGCCGCTTCTGCCATTTGACGACCTCCGGATCGCGCTCCAGTTTGACCATCATCATCCGCTCCATATCGCTGTCGCACCGCTCGAATTTGTACGGGCTCTTCCGAGGGCTGTCGTAGACGCTGCGGTTACTGATCGGCATATTTCACCATGCCCTCGACGAGGCCGGGGACGCCCAGGATCGACTCCTCGACTTTGGGGAGCATGCGGCGCGCGGCCTCGAGATGATGCTGTTGCGCGAGACGGAGCGACGCGCCGTCGAGGAACTTCGTTCGCACGTGCTGCAGCAGAATGTCGTAGACGCGCCCCTTGAACTGCGACGAGTGCCCGGCCTCCTGCAGCAGACGCTCCGCTATCGCGAGCAACTCCTCCTGAACGCCGTCCGCGAGTTGGGCCGCCTCGACGTCGACATGGCTCATCGCCGTGTAGGGCGCATGCGACTCGCGCATCGTCCAGCCGCCGTCCGTGAGTTCCCGGCTCTCGACGTCGGTGATCGTTTGGCCGGTGATTTCGACCGTCTGCGCCGGGTAGGCGATGCCTTCCAAGACCTCGCGCCAGTTCTTGAGCGGGGAGGCGGCCTGCGCCGCGACCTTGATCTCGAACTCGCCCTCCAAGTCGCCGGACGGATCGGGCACGTCGACGATGTTCTCCGGCTGCGTCAACTCCTGGCGCGGCGGCGGATCCGCGCGGCGCTACTTCCCGCCGCTTGGCGAGGCGACAATTCTGAAGATCGACTCGATAGGCGCTTCCTCGACTCCTTTGCGGATCGCCTCCGCGTAAGCGCCGTGAGCGAGGTTGGCGACCGGCGACTTGTAGCCTGCCAAAACCTGCTCCAATCCTTCGCCAAGCGTTCGCACCCAATCGTTCATGCTCATCTGAATGATGGTGCCGTCTATCGCCTCCGCGAGTTGCGGGATGCGGCTATTTTTGCCGACGCTGTCGACGATGATGAAGGTCCGCATATAGTGATTGATGCCATCCATCTCGATCTCGCGTTCGAAGCGGGAGACTTTGTCGAGCGTGACCTCCGGGTTGCCCGCGCCGATGAATCCGATGTCGAAACGCACGCCCTCGCCGAGGCGCCAAATCGCAGTCGCGTCGCTCTCGCGCTTCTCTCCTTGCGTCGAGAGCCAGAACGATTTCTCGAACACACTCTCCGGGTCAACGAGCGCGAAGCCGAGGATTGACAACACGGAGCCGAGCACGAGTTTCTCGAAGAACTTCCCGTAGAGCGACTTCTCCGCCCCCCTGATAGCGAGCGTCTGCGCGCCGATTCCCATCATCATCGCCAACGCCCAATCCCAGGACAGCGCGGCTCCGTCCAGAGACAACGGGAGCGCGCCGTACTGCTTGAGCGACTCGGCGGCGGATTTGTCCATGCCGTCCCGGAGACCTGCGATGTAATCTTTCCAAGCCGCGTCGTCCGAGCGCAAGACGTTCTGAACTTGCTTATTCGTAAGGCCGAGCATCCAGCGGAGGATGATCTTGTCCGTTGCGCTCGCGCCGGAATCCTGATGCTCCGCATACGCGATGTTCGGAATGTCTTTCGCGTCTATCCCCGCGCGTTGCATGCTGGCGTAGGTCGTGAGAAGGCCGGCGTTCAGCATGCTCAACCGCAGTCGAGTCAGCGATTCGGTGGCGTTCCGCACGTTCGACCCGACGAGAACTTCGCTCACGACATTCCGTATCGCGGGCAACCCCAGCGTCTCGATGAGGTCCTGCCCTCTCAGCGCGATCAAGTCGCGGGCTTCGCGGGGAAAGTGGCTTTCGAGGCTCATCAGAGGAGCGCCCCGGCGCTAATGGGCGGCGTGCCGATGCAATTGATATGCTCCGCCTCGCAGCCTAGCCAGCGAACGGCTTTGCGCTTGATAACCGAAATGTACTCAGGCTCCAACTCCGAGAGGACGAACCGCCGGTTGAGTTCGACGCAGGCTTGGCCCACCGTCCCCGACCCTGCGAACGGGTCAAGCGCTACGTCGCCCTCGAAGGAGTAATACCGCACGACGCGGCTTGCGAGTTCCAACGGGAAGACCGCCGGGTGGTCTTTGGTCGACGCCGGCTTGATGCGCCAAATGTTCGTTCGCTCATAGCCGTTCTCGACCTTGGAGCGTTCCACGACATCCGGGTCGGGGTGGTTCCTAATGTTCCAGTCAATGAGGCGGTCGGACTGCTTCCGGTAGACCAGCACATACTCCGTAACCGGCACGGTTTTGTACTGCAGCGGGGTGCGGTCCGCCGCGAACCGCCGCCCTCGGCCGGTCGCCCATCCCGCGCCCTCCGGCTTCTCCCAGATAATGTCGTCCACGAAGTCGAAGCCTTGCCGCATGATGACGCCGTGCATATCGAAAGGGATCGCTATGCGGCGGGACGATTGACTGCGGCTTGTGCGGCGGAGCAGCGCGGGAGCCACGTTGATCACGAAGAACCGCCCCTCGGCGAGCAGCCTGTGGCATTGCCCGACAACCCTCCCCATCTTGGCCAGGTAATCTTCGTATGCCGCGTATTCGGTATAGTCCGGCCTCGCGTTGAAGTACGGGGGGCTTGTGAAAACGAGGTCTACGGAGCCGGCGGGCAACTCCTGCAGCGTCTCTTCCGCGTCGCCTTGAACGATCGTGTTCCGCAACTGGGAGCGCGCGATCGTCGCCATGTTCGCGGGAGGCCGGCGCTCTCCTGCCTCCGCCGAACGGTTGCGTTCCCAGATCACCTCGATGTTCGTGGACTTGTCCCGTTGGACGAGGCTCGTGCGCGCGTCAATCACGATTTCGCCCAAGCGCTGCGCCCGATGGCTGATTAAGGGAACACGCCAGAAGTGATAGCGGTCGTCCACTTCGGGCAGCCCCAACGAACCAACAATCCCGTCCGCGCCCATGTCCGCCAAGAACATGGAGGCGATGGACTTCGCTTCGGCCACGCTCTGAACGGCGTAGCGACGCTTCTCGTATACGGTTGCCGCTGCGTTCGCCACGGCCTTACCTTAACTCCTTCCGCGTTTGCGCGTCGGCCCCGGACTCGCCGACATCGCCATCAACGGTAGGCAACCTCGCTGGTCTGGCGCAATGGCCGTTTGTCATAAACCTAGATCAGGTCGATGGTTGAGGAGGGGATTTGACGCATCACGTGGAGGCAGTCGCCCCAGACGAGGCGGTTGGGCTCGTGGGGGAGGTCGAGGCCGAGTGCGACGCGCTCGACGATTTGGGTGGGCAGATCGATGCGCGGGTAGAGTTTGCGGAATCCGGTGTAGCGGTCCCACCCTTTGGGCTCGGCGTCGACGGGCACGGAGCCGAATCGCGCCGGAGCGCGCCAGTACTCCTCCTGCAACGGCAGCGGCTCGTAAGCGGGCGCGTCGCTATGGGGCATAGGGTCTGCGTCGGGGGTGGTCACGGGGGGGAGGATAGCATGGGAGGGGGTTGGGGGGCAACCCGCGCGCGCCGCTTCGCGGCTGCCCTCTCCCAGAAGAGACCTTTGCATAACTCCCCGCGTCCAGTAGGTTCCCGCTTTCGCGGGAATGACGGGGCGCTTACGTAGGAGAGGAGCGGCGCTCCGCGCCGCCTGGATTCCCGCCTACGCGGGAATGACGGTAGGTTATGCAAAGGTCTCCGGAAGGGCGAGGGCGGCGCTTGCGCGCCGGGTGGGAGAGGGGCCGGGCGCGCGGGTCGCCGCCCCACCCGCGAAAGCGGGAACCCAATAGCCATGAGGCGGCGCGAATGCGGTATCCTTACCCCTATGATGACGACCATCGTTCCCGAAACCGAGCGCGAGCGCCGCTACTACCGCTGGTATGACCTGGCGATGCTCTCCTACGACGCGGCCCGGCGCGGCGTCGCGCCCTCCGAGGTCGAGGCCACCAAGTCGCTCGCCGCCGAAGCGTGGGACGCCTACGTCGAGACGATCTCCGACCTCAACGGGCCCAGGCGGGAGTAGGCCGTGGCGACGGACTTCCTCTCCATCGCCGACGTCGCGCCCGACGAGTTGGCATGGCTGCTGGACGCGGGCCGCGCCTACGCCGCGCGGCGCGTCGGCGGGCCGCAGCCGCTCCGCAGCCGCATCGGCGGGGCGCAGCCGCTCCGCGGCCGCGTCGTCGTTATGCTTTTCGAGAAGCCGTCGCTCCGCACAAAGGTCTCGTTCGACGTCGCCGTCCACGAATTGGGCGGGCATGCCGTCTACCTCGCCGGGGAAGAGGTCGGGCTCGATGCGCGCGAGCCCGTGGAGGACGCCGCCCGCGTATTGGAGCGTTGGGCGTCCGCGATCGTGGCGCGGGTGACGGCGCACTCGACGCTGGAGCGGCTCGCGGCGGCTTCCTCCGTCCCGGTGATCAACGCGCTCTCGGACGTCGAGCATCCCTGCCAGGCCGCCGCGGATCTGCTGACGATCCGGCAGCGGAAGGGGCGCGTCAAGGGGCTGAAGATCGCCTACATCGGCGACGCGAACAACTGCGCGCGCAGCCTCGGACTCGGCGCGCTCGCGCTCGGCGCGGACTTCGCCGCCGCGTCGCCGGCGGGCTACGCCTTCTCCGACGCGGACGCCGCCCGGCTCCGCGCCGCCGCGAACGGCGGAGCCCTCACGCTCACGGACGACCCCAACGAGGCGGTCGACGCCGCCGACGTCCTCTACACCGACGTATGGACGAGCATGGGGCAGGAGGCGGAGGCCGCGGAGCGCAGGGAAGCCTTCGCAGGCTTTCAGGTCAACGAGAATCTCGTCGCGCTCGCCAACCCCGGCGCGCTCGTGATGCATCCGATGCCCGTGCACTACGGGGAGGAGATGCCGCCCGGCATGCTGGAGCATCCGCAGTCCGCCGCGTTCGATCAGGCCGAGAACCGCTTGCACGCGCAGAAGGCCGTCCTGCGCCTGCTCGCCGCCGGCGAGTAGCCCAATGGCGAACGCTCCGGCGCAACCGGCGGGCGCGCCTCCCGCCGCCGCGGCCCTAGTCGCCATCGTCGGCCGGCCCAATGTCGGCAAGTCGAGTCTGTTCAACGCGCTCCTGGGCAGGCGCTCCGCCATCGTCGCGGAGGAATCGGGCACCACGCGCGACCGCGTGATCGCGACCGCCGAGTTCGAAGGGCGGCGATTCCTGCTCGCCGACACCGGCGGCCTCGTCCCGCAGCCCGAGTCCGACGTTCAGGCGCATATCGCGGCGCAGGCCGACGCCGCCATCGAAAGCGCCGACGCGGTCGTCCTGGTAACCGACGCGCGCTCCGGCCCCGCCTACGCCGACGAATACGTCGCGCAGCGCCTCCGCCAAGCCGGGAAGCCGGTCGTCGTCGCGGTCAACAAGGCGGACAACCCCGCGCAGGAAGCATTGGCGTTCGACGCGGCGTCGCTGGGGCTCGGCGATCCGGTTCCCGTGAGCGCGCTGCACCGGCGCGGGCTTGGCGAACTGATGGACGCGCTCATCGCCCGCGTCCCGCTTGACGGCGAACCCGGCGACCTTCCCCCCGAGGCGCCGCGCATCGCCATCGTCGGACGCCCCAACGTCGGGAAGTCCGCGCTCGCCAACGCCGTACTGGGAGAGGAGCGCTCGGTCGTGAGCGCGGTCGCGGGGACGACGCGGGACGCGCTCGACTCGCCGTTCGCGTTCGAGGGCGCGCCCGCCCTGCTGATCGACACGGCGGGCATCCGGCGGCGCGGCGCGGTGCGGCCCGGCATCGAGAAGTTCAGCGTGATGCGCGCCGCGTCGGCGATTCACCGCTGCGACGCCGCGCTCGTCGTCATAGACGCGCGGCAGCCCGCCACCGACCAGGATCTGCACATCGCGGGGCAGGCGGCGGAGGCGTTCAAGTCCGTGCTCGTCGTCGTCAACAAGTGGGACCTCATCGAGAAGGACGACCCGCGCCGCGAGGAGCGGCGATTCGTCTACGGGATACGCTCGAGGATGCGCTTCCTCCCCAACGTTCCGGTCGTCTTCACGTCCGCGCTCGACGGGAGCGGCGTGCCGGGAATGCTCCGCGCCGCGTTCGCGCTGCACGAGAAGCGGATGGAATGGGTGGACGGCGCGCGGCTGACGCGGGCGGTGATGAACGCGGTGTCGCGCCACCTGCCGCCGTCCGGGTCGCCGAAGGGCGGGCTCAAACTCTACCGCGTGAAGCAGGACGGAGTCCGCCCGCCGGCGTTCACGTTCTTCGTCAACAACACGGGGCGCGTCCATTTCTCCTACGAGCGCTATATGGCGAACACGATCCGCGAGGAGTTCGGATTCGACGGGTCGCCGCTGAAGATCGAGTTTCGCGGAAAGGGCGGCGTCCACGTCATCGGAGACAACCGGTCGAAGGCGGCGGCGCGGGCGCGCCGGTCGCCGCGCAAGGGCGCGCAGTCCCGGACGAGGGAGCGGCGGTCGCCGCGCAAGGGTTCGCAGTCCCGGACGAGGGAGCGGCGCTAGCCGTGGAGTGGGCGCTCGTTCCCGCGGCCTACCTGCTGGGCAGCGTGCAGTTCGGCCTCCTCGTTGCGCGGCTGGCGATTGGCCGCGACGTGCGGGAACTCGGCAGCGGCAAGACGGGCGTGACGAACGTGCTGCGCGCCGCCGGCAAGCGCGCCGCCGCCGTCACGCTTGCGCTCGACCTGGCCAAAGGCGCGGCGCCGCCCCTGCTCGCGGATCGGCTGTCGGGCGATCCTTGGCTGGAGGCCGCCGCCGCCGCCGCCGCGCTGATCGGCCATATCTTTCCCGTATTCGCCGGCTTCCGCGGCGGGCGGGGCGTCGCGCCCGGAGTCGGAGCGGCGGCGGCGCTGCTGCCCTGGGCCGGCGTCGCGGGCGTCGCGGCGTTCGCGCCCGCCGTATTGCTCACGCGCTACGTCTCGCTCGGCTCCGCGCTCGGCGTCGCGGCTGCGATGGGAGCGTTCATCGTCGCCGCAACGGCGTTCGACCAGCCGGCGCCGCACCTATGGTTCGCGCTAGCCTGCGGCCCCCTGATCATCGCCATGCACCGCGACAACATCGGCCGCCTCCTGCGCGGCGAGGAGCGGCGCCTCGGCGACCGCGAAGCCTAGCGCGGCGGGCGGTCAGTGTCGCGCTTGTCGATTCACGGCTGGGGAATTCAGAGACGGAAGTAGACGTGCGTGGCGGAAGTTCCGACGAGAGTCCTTTGCATACCCCGCCGCCCTGCCTGCGTAGCAGCGAACCCACCCCGCCGCGCGCAAACGCCACCGGTCCCGTCATTCCCGCGTAGGCGGGAATCCAGGTCGGCGCACAAGCGCTACCCCTCCTCACCTTCCGGAGACCTTTGCATAACTAGGCCCGTTGCGATTCAGTGGAGATTTTCGGGGCAAGGAGCGCCATTTCGCCCCATTTATCCCCCCACAGGCCGCCATCATCCCTCCCTGCCCGCCCCGTTTTCGGGGCTCCGCAGGGCCTCCTACCCTCAACGGACACGCTACCCCCTACGCAATCGCCGCGCCGCGCGCCGCGCACAACCCGTCCGCATGATCCGGTCATTGATGCCCCGCGCGCGCAACCGCTTCCGACGCTCCTTCGACTCATACGCTTTGTCCGCGTACACCGCCTCCTCATCCCCCATGATCAGCGCGTCGGCCACGTCAGTGTCGGCCACATTCGCGGGCGTCAACTCAACCCCGCGAACGAGCCCGGAGATCCCGCTGACCGCCTCCTCTATCGCGACGTCGGAGGCGTTACCCACTGCTGAAGGATGATGATTTTCACCATCGTGATGGGCGGGTAAGCGGGTCGGCCTTCGGTGGATGCGTAGAGATTGAGGGCGCTGCGTGCGGGGGCGGCGCGTAGCGACGCGGCCTTTCGAGGGGCGGGGCGCGTCTGCGCCCCGCCCGTCTGTCTGCGTTCCCTTGAGGCTTAGCGGCGGCCGGACTCGCGGGGGCGGCGGTCGCCGCGGTCGCGGTCGCCGCCGCGCGGGGGGCCGCCGCGGTCGCGGTCGCCGTAGCGCGGGGGGCCGCCGCGGTCGCGGTCGCCGCTGCGGGGAGGGCCGCCGCGGTCGCGGTCGCCGTAGCGGGGGGGAGGGCCGCTGCGGTCGCGGTCGCCGCCGCGCGGGGGAGGGCCGCTGCGGTCGCGGTCGCCGCCGCGGGGAGGGCCGCTGCGGTCGCGGTCGCCGTAGCGCGGCGGGGGGCCGCTCCGGTCGCGGTCGCCGCCGGGGCGGCCGTTGGAGCGTTCGGCGGCGTCTTCGGGGGAGAGGTCTTCGAGGACGGCGCGGCGCGAGAGGTTCACGCGCCCCATCCGGTCGATCTCGATGACCATCACCTCGAGTTCGTCCCCGACCTTGACGGCGGACTCGACGGACTCGACGCGCTGCGTGTCGAGTTCGCTGACGTGGACCATCCCGTCTTTGCCGGGGAGGATTTCGACGAAGGCGCCGAAGTTCATCAGGCGGGTCACCTTGCCGGTGTAGCGCTCGCCGATCTGCACCTCTTTCGTGAGTCCCTCGATCATGCGGATGGCCTCTTGCGCGGTGGCGCCGTCGGTGGCGCCGACGGTGACGACGCCGTCGGGGGCGACGTCGATGGTGGCGCCGGTGGCCTCGATGATGCTTCGGATCGTCTTGCCGCCGGGGCCGATGACGGAGCCGATTTTGTCGACGGGGATGCTGATGCGCGTCATTCGCGGGGCGTTGGGATTGAGTTCGCCCCGGGGCTCGCCGATGGTGGAGAGCATATGGGCGAGGATGTGGGCGCGGCCTTCCTTCGCCTGCGCGAGGGCTTGGCGGAAGATCTCCTGCGTGATGCCGGCGACCTTGATGTCCATCTGGAGGGCGGTGACGCCTTCGCTCGTGCCGGCGACCTTGAAGTCCATATCGCCGAAGAAGTCCTCGACGCCCTGGATGTCGGTGAGCACTTGGAAGTTGCCCTGCTCGTCGGTCATCAGGCCCATCGCGACGCCGGAGACGGGGCGGAGGATGGGAACGCCGGCGTCCATCAGCGCCATCGTGCTGCCGCAGACGCTGCCCATCGAGGTGCTGCCGTTGGAGCCGATGGCTTCGGAGACGACGCGGAAGGCGTAGGGGAAGTCGGCCTCGCTGGGGATGACGGGGAGGAGGGCGCGCTCGGCGAGGGCGCCGTGTCCGATCTCGCGGCGCCCCGTTCCCATGCGGCGGGCTTCGCCGGTGGAGTAGGGCGGGAAGTTGTAGTGGTGCATGTAGCGCTTCGTGTCCTCGGGGCTGAGGCCGTCGAGTTTCTGCTCGAGGGCGCGGGAGCCGAGGGTGGCGACGGTGAGGATTTGGGTTTCGCCGCGCTGGAAGAGGGCGGAGCCGTGCGCGCGGGGGAGCAGGCCGACCTCGCTGGAGAGCGGGCGCACCTCGGTGAGTTCGCGCCCGTCGGGGCGTTTGCCCTCCGCGATGACTTTCGCGCGGACGGTCTTCTTGAGGACGTCGTCGAAGGCTTTGGCGACGGCCTTCGGGTCGTAGTCGGCGCCGAGTTGGGCGACGGCCTCCTTTTCGGCGCGCTTGACGCCTTCGTTGCGCTCGCCGCGCCCCTCGCCGCGGTCAATGATGGCTTCGATGGCGGAGCGGGAGAGCGATTCGACGGCGGAGAGGAGTTCCGGGGACGCGGCGTCGGCGAAGGCGGGCTCGGTCTTGGGCTTGCCGACCTCCGCGGCGATCTTGTCCTGGAACTCGATGATCTTGACGTTGTTCTCCTGCCCGATGCGGAGCGCCTCGAGGATGACCTCCTCGCCGACCTCTTTGGCGCCGGCCTCGATCATAATCACGGCGTCGCGGCTGCCCGCGATGGTGAGGTCGAGGCTGCCCGCGGCGAGTTGCTCGAAGGTCGGGTTGACGATGAGTTCGCCGTTGACGCAGCCCATGCGCGTGGCGGCGACGGGGCCGTTGAAGGGGATGTTGGAGACGGAGAGGGCGGCGGAGGCGCCGATGATGCCGAGGACGTCGGGCTGGTTGACGTGGTCGGCGGAGAGGATGGTGGCGATGATCTGGACCTCGTTCCGCATGCCCTTGGGGAAGCGCGGGCGGAGGGGGCGGTCGATGAGGCGGGCGGCGAGCGTGGCCTCGGTGGTGGGGCGGCCTTCGCGGCGGAAGAAACTGCCGGGAATGCGGCCGACGGCGTAGAGGCGCTCTTCGTACTCGATCGTCAGGGGGAAGAAGTCCAGGCCGTCGCGGACGCCTCCCATAACGGCGGTCACGAGGACGACGGCGTCGCCGTAGCGGACGACGGCGGCCCCGTGGGCTTGCTGCGCCAATTTGCCGGTTTCGACGGAGAGCGTCCGTCCGGCGACTTCGATTTCGTGGATGGTGGACATAGGCAACTAACTCCTCTTCTTTCGCAGGCCGTTGCGCTGGAGGAGAAGTTGGGGCGGGAGCAAGGCTTGTTCGGGGCGGGCGGCTTGGGGAGCGCGCCCGTCCGCTCGCGGTTAGCGGCGGAGCCCGAGTTTCGCGATGATCGTCCGGTAGCGTCCGGCGTCTTCTCTTGCGAGATAGCGTAGGAGGCGGCGGCGGCGCCCGACCAACTTCAGGAGACCTCTGCGCGTGGCGTGGTCTTTGTGGTTCCGGCGGAGGTGATCGGTGAGGCCGCGAATGCGTTCGGAGAGGAGCGCCACCTGGACTTCGGTGGAGCCGGTGTCGCCCGGCTTGGCTTGGTGTTCCCCGATGATGCGTTGCTTGGCGGCTGTGTCCAGCATTTTCTTCCGTTCTTCTTCCGCTCTGTCGGATGTTCGCGGAACAGCATACGCCATGGCGAAACGGATTGCAAGCCCCCCTGCGCTCGCTCACTGCATATTGAGACATTTTGAGACATTTGCGTAGCCTGCCGCCCTGCCCGCGTAGGCGGCGCTATACTCCCCGCCGCATTCGGCGCCTATTTTGCGCCTAGAGGAGGGGAACAATGGCGGAACGGACGAACGCGCCCGGCGACATGGCGAACCTCGACAACAAGTGGGTGACGGTGGGGCTGGTCGCGGTCAGGTGGTGGAACACGGCGGTCGGCTTCGTCGCCATCAGTTTGATCAACGCGATGGGGTTCGTGACGCTTGGGCTGATCAACTCGATGGGGCTCGTCTCCATCGGAGGCGTCAACTCCATCGCGTTCATCTCCATCGGGGGCGTCAACTGCATCGGCGTGGTCGCGCTCGGCGGCGTCAACACCATCGGGCTCGTGGCCGTCGGACTTGGAACCACGACGGGCGTCGTCGCCGTTGGCGGCTCGAACAACCGGAGCCTGCTGCCGGTCTCCTGATCAACCCCCGCCTGGCCAACGCTCCGATAACATCCCCCGTTCTCGTTGAGCGCGAGGCGTCTACGCCGGGATGGCGGCGGAGCGGGCCGCGTCGTGGGGTCCGCCTATTTGCGCTTCTTGCGCTTGCTGCGGACGTAGCGCGCGAAATCGCGCACCTGATCCCACTCCGCCGCGTTGAGGTCGCCCACCTCGTACAGGCGCGCGAGGTCCGCCTCTTTGATCGGCGTCTCGAACTCCTCCTCCGTGAGGTGGCCGGAGAGCACAAGCATCTTGCCGACGGGAACGTTCATCGCGGTCGCCAACTTCCGGAGCGTCTGGGCGGTGGGCGAGACCCGGTGGTTAAAGAGCACGCTCAGGGTCGAGTGCGGAATGCCCGCGCGCTTCGCCAGGGACAGTTGCGTGACTCCGCACTTCTCCATCCACTCTCGGAGGAAGTCGATCAGCGCGGTGGGGTCGTACTGGTATCTCATCGCCTTGCTCTACGCCTCTCCTTCCGCTAGCGAGGGGCGCTCTTCGCGTCCGGCGGAAGCCGCCGCGACATCCGCCTATTGCGCTCCGCGCGCCTTTGACCGCATTATGCCACAAATGCGACACGCACGCGAATCGGCGAAGAGCGCCCGCGCTCAGCAAGGAGAGACGCCAAATGAAGAAGGCAGCAGGAGAACTGACCGTCGTGTTCGTTGCGGTGGGGGCGGCGCCGCTCGGCCCGCTGCTCGCGGCGAGTTACTTCGGCCTCGCGTGGCAGGCGCAAGCGCTCGCCGGAGCGTGGGCGGTCGCCTGGGGCGTCTGGCTCGCCTCCCGCCTGCGCCGCAACGCCTGAATAGATGTCCGCCAATCCCGCTCCGCCGCGTTCGGCTGGACGCTCTTGCTCAGGCGCAACGAGTCCGCCCAAGCGTTTGACCCGCGCCCTGCGCTCGCGTATAATGAGACTCCAGCGCGGTGGGCGTGGTCGAGGGGTTAAGACGCCAGGTTGTGGCCCTGGAGATCGAGGGTTCGATTCCCTCCGCTCACCCCAGCACTCTTGCAATGGGTCGGCGACGCGTCGGTCAGCGTCCACTTCTTCACCAGCAACCCTTTCTTCTCCAACTGCCGGCCCACCTCCGCGAACAGCCGACGCGCAAGCCCCCGCTCCGCAACCGCCTTCCGAAAGCGGCGATCGTCGAGTGGTCCGGCGCCGCGTCCTGGAGCGACAGCCCCGCGAACCGACGGAACGCCAGGCGGTCGCTCACCGCCTCCTCTATGGCAACGTCGGATGTGTTACCCGCTGCTGCAGGATGATGATCTTGACCATCGTGAGGGGAGGGTAGGCGGGGCGGCCTTCGGAGAGGCGTAGAGGCCGTTGACCTGCTTGGCGACTTTGGGCCAATCGATCATCTGGTCGATGCGGTCGAGTTGGTCGTTGCGTCCGATGTGGTCGGGGACGAGGACGTCGATGAAGGAGGGTTCGCTGGCCTTGCGGTGCATAACTGCCGCCCTGACCGCGAAGCGGGAACCTACTGGAGCAGAGGAGTTATGCAAATGTCTCCTCAAGGGAGGCGGACTCGAGTCTACGTCTCATGGCGCTATCGCGCCGGCGGATGGGTTCGCGGCTACTTGCCGCCCGCTAGCCCCAGACGCGGGCGGCGGTTTCGAGCAGCGTCTCCAACTTGCGCCATTGGACGTCCTCCGGCAGCGTCTCCGTCGCGCCGCTGGCGAATCCGCACTGCGGACTGATCGCCAATTGCTCGACAGGGACGTAGCGCGACGCCTCATCGATCCGGCGCAGCAGGTCGTCCGGGCGCTCCACCTCAGGGTTTTTCGTCGTCACGAGGCCAAGCACGACAACCTTGTCCGCAGGGACGAAGCGCAGCGGCTCGAAATTCCCGGCGCGGTCGCTGTCGTACTCCAAGAGCAGGCGCTTGTGGCGCAGCCCCGTGAAGAGGCGCTCGGCGATGGCGTCGTAACGCCCCTCGCGATGCCACTGCGGAACCATCCGGCCGGTCGCGGGGTCTATCGCCCGCGAGTTGCCCCGGCATACGTGAACGCCGAAGGTCACGCCTTCCACGCCCTCAATGACGCGGTTGTCCGCCGCGATGGAGCGGGCGAGGCTCTCGGCTGGGTCTTCTCCGCGCAAGCGCATCGCGGCGAGGGACGGCTCGTCCACGTAGGCGGTGTAGCCCGGAGCGTCTATCTGGACGTAGGCGCAGCCCGCGTCCGCCAACTGCAGAACCATATCGCGCTCGATCTCCGCGACGTGGCTCGTGAAATCGTCCAATCCGGCGTAGACGCCCTCGGACGCCTGCCAGTCGAATCGCTGGGCGATGCGGTCGGGGCCGATGAGCGTGACTTTGTCGGGCGCGCTTGCGACGCTTGCGACGAACCGATGCTCCTCGAGCGGGAGGTTGCGGCGCAAGGCGAGGCGCTCCTTCGCGGCGCGGCGCGTGACGACGGGCGGCCCCGCGACCTGCGGCCCTGACTCGACGCGCTCCTCGCGTTGCGACCTGGCGCCATCCTGCCACCGTTCGTACTCCTCGCGGCTCTCCGGGGCGTCGTAACCGGAGACCGCCGCGCCGAAACTGTCCTGGAAGTTCCGCCGGCGGAACTCGCCGTCGTTGACGACGGGAAAGCCGACGCCCTCCTGCTTGGCGACGACGTCCCTGATCAGTTCGTCCTCGATCGCGGTCAACTCCTCGAGCGAGGCGTCGCCGGCGTCGAATCGCGCATGCATCTCCAGCAGGGCGCGGGGCCGCGCTAGGCTTCCGATATGGTCGACGCGGAGCAGGTCCAAATCGGGCATTGGCGCCTCCTATGGGCGGCGTGGCGGTGGGGCGTAGTATAGCCGGGCAGGAGCGGGGAACGCGAGACTACGACATCCTTAGCTCCGCCCCCCTCCGCGCTAGGCGCTATCCTCGCGGTCGCGTATGACAGGCCCCGACGTCACGATCCTCAACTGGCTGCTGGCCGCGTCGCCGGTCATTCTGCTCATCGCCGCGATTCTGGGGCTGAATTGGAGCGCGCCCCGCGCAGGGGCCGCCGCGTGGCTGCTCGCCCTCGCCCTCGCCCTCCTCGCGTTCGGCGCCGCGCGAGACCACGTCGCCATCGCATCCGCGAAAGGGCTTAGCCTCGCGCTGTTCGTCCTCACCATCGTCTGGACGTCCGTCTACCTCTTCAACCTCGTGCACCGGCTGAAGGGGATAGACGCGATTGGGCGGGCGATGGCGGCGCTGGCGAGCGACCGGCTCGTTCAGGCGCTCCTCATCGGCTGGGGCTTCTCGAGTTTCATTCAGGGCGTCACGGGGTTCGGCGTGCCGGTGGCGGTGTCCGCGCCGCTGCTCATTATGCTCGGCTTTCCGCCCGCCCGCGCCGCCGCGATGGCGCTCGTCGGACACGGCTGGGCCGTGACGTTCGGCTCGATGGGCTCCTCCTACTACACGATTCAACTCGTGACGGGCATCGAGGGCGAGGTCATCGCGCCGCATATGGCGCTGCTCTTCGGGCCGGTCATCATCGTCAGCGGC
This sequence comes from Dehalococcoidia bacterium, assembly GCA_965242755.1. GTDB lineage: Bacteria > Chloroflexota > Dehalococcoidia > Lucifugimonadales > Australimonadaceae > Bin16. The sequence continues at coordinate 1,693,240 of OZ251500.1, forward strand.
ATGCTCGTCGCGCAGATCCACGGCGGATTCGCCGCGCTGCGCCGCAGTCTTCCGATCGTGGTTGTCTCCGGCGCGCTGATGGCCGCCGCGATGTACGGACTCGCGCTCGCCGACGCGCCGCAGATCGCATCCACCGTCCCCGCCGTCCTGGGCATGGCCGCCCTCGCGCTGCTGGCGCGCACGCCGCTGCTGCCGCGCGCCCCGGCGGACGAAACGCCCGGCGAGTACGCGCCCGCCGGCGCCGGCGACAACGCGGAGCCCGACGCGCGGCCTATGCCGTTCCTCCTCGCGTTTATGCCCTACCTCATGCTCATCGCCTTGAGCGCCTTCTCCCAAATCCCCGCCGTCAAGGAGGCGGTCAGCGGCGTCCAGTGGAGCCTCGACTACCCGGCGTTCGTCACCGCGCAAGGGTTCGCGGTCGCGGCGGCGGAGAACTACGCGCCGCTCCGCATCCTCAACCATCCGGCGCCGCTCATCTTCTTCTCCATCGTCGTCAGCGCGGGGGTCTACGCGCTCGCGGGGCGCTGGCGGCGCGGCGCGGCGGCGGAGGCGATGCGCCTCACCTACGCGCAGACGCTCGGCTCCACCATCGGCGTGACCACGATGGTGATGATGGCCGTCGTGATGGCGGATACGGGCATGACCGTGCTGCTGGCGCGCGGTATCGCGACGGCGTCCGGGCCGCTCTTTCCTGTCGTCTCGCCGTTCATCGGGCTGCTCGGCTCGTTTATGAGCGGCAGCAACACGAACTCCAACGTGATGTTCGGACTGCTGCAGTTGGAGACGGCGCGCGCGTTGGACATCGGGGCGGTGACGATCTCCAGCGTGCAGTCCATCGGCGCGTCGGTGGGCAGCCCGATGGCGCCTGCGAAGGTGCTCGTCGGCGCGGCGGTGGTCGGCCTCGCGGGCAAGGAGCGCGACATCTTCCGCATCGTCATTCCCTACATTCTCGTCCTCGTCGTCCTCGTCGCCGTCGAAGCGCTGATCGTCATCCGCGTATTCCCGATGCTTTCCCGGTGACGGCGGCGAGGGCGGGGCGGGCGCAACGCGAATTCGTCCGACTACCCATCGCGGCGGCGCATATCCTCGCTGCGGGCGGCGAGGTAGACGCCGAGCAAGAGCAGCGCGCCGCCGGGGACGACCGTCCACGGGGGAATCTCGTCGAGGATGGGAATGGCGAGCAGCGTCGCCAGCACGGGCTCGGCGCGCACGGCGAGCGTGAGGTTCGTCACGGGAACGTAGCCGAGCGCCCAGTTCAGTATCGTGTGCCCCACGACCTGCGGAACGAGCGCGGCGAGCGCCATCCAGAGGTAGGACTCCAACGGCAGGCCGATCAGCGGCGAGCCGTTCGCGGCGGCGAAGGCGAGCAGCGCAACGGCGGCGACCGCGTAGACGACGGCGATGTAGGGCAGATTCGGAATGCGCCCCCGCACGCGGCGCCCGACGAGCAGGTAGCCCCCGACCGCCGCCGCTCCGCCGAGCGCGAGCGCGTCGCCCGCGAGCCTCCGTCCGCCCGCGTCCCAGTCGCCCAGCGCGATGACCGCGCCCCCCGAAATGCTGACCGCGACCGCGAGCGCCGTAAGCCGTCCGACGCGGTCCACGCGCAGCAGATGCGCTGCCGCCGCGACGAAGACCGGCGTGGCCGTTACGAACAACGCGGAACTCGCTACGGACGTTAGGGAGAGCGACGTGATCCAGAGCGCGAAGTGCGCCGCGAGGCATACGCCGGAGAACGCGAGAATCGGCAAGTCGGAGCGGCGGATCGCCGCGAATCTGCGCCGCGCCGCAACGCCCGCCGCGACTCCCACGACTACGGCGGCGATGCTCATTCGGTAGGCCGCGACCGTGAGCGGGGGCGCGTCGGCGAGCCGGATGAAGATGGACGCGAACGACACGCAGACGACGCCGAAGCCCAGCCACAGGTAGACCGCGCCGCTCCCCGCGCTCATATGCGTCTGGACGGATCCGCCAGACCTCTGATGAACGCCTCCGCGCGCGAAGCGGCCTCTCCGGGCGGGGCGGAGCCGATCGCTTCGATCAGCGCGCTGCCGACCGCCGCGGCGTCCGCGATTTCGCCCACGCGCTCGACGTGCCGCCGCTCCGAGACACCGAATCCCACGGCGATGGGCAAATTCGTATGTCGCCGCGCCCGCGCAATGAACTCCGGCAAGTCGTCCGGCAAGTCGCTCCGCGAGCCGGTCACGCCCGCCACGCTCACGCAGTAGACGAATCCGCTGGACGCGGCGCAGCCGAGCGCGATGCGCTCGTCCGTGCTCGTCGGGGCGAGCATGCTCGCGAGCCCCAGTCCGCGCCGACGGAGCGCGTCCCGCAGTTCCCCCGCCTCGTCCGGCGGCAGGTCGGGGACGAGGAGCGCGTCCACGCCCGCGTCGGCGCAGTCGGCGGCGTATGCCTCGACGCCGTACTGCAGAATCGGGTTGTAGTAGCCCATAAAGACGAGCGGGACGCTTACGCCGGCCTGCCTGAGCGTCCGCGCCGCCTCCACGCACTTTTGCGCGGTCACGCCGCCCCGCAGCGCGCGATGGCTCGCCGCCTGGATCGTCGGGCCGTCGGCGAGCGGATCGCTGTAGGGAACGCCGAGTTCGATGACGTCCGCCCCGGCGCGCTCAATGGCGGGGACGACGGCGAGCGTGTCGTCCAGCGTCGGGAACCCGATGGTCACGTAAGGAATGACGGCGACGCGCCGCTCCCGCCGAGCCGCATCCAAAGCGTTTTCGAGCCGGTCAAGCATAGCGCATAGTCTACTCCGTTCGGGCCGAGCGGGGGCGGCGGCAGGCGCAGACGAAGGCGGGCGCTGGCATCGACTCTATCCCAATCCCCCTGCCGGCGAGTGGCGCGACTGGGGCAACGGCGTATGGGCGCTGTGGACGAAGGTGAGCGCGGGCGCGGCGTACAAGGCGCCTCCGGGGGGGCGGCGCTCCCGATGCGCCAGCAGAGGGGAACCTCGCCAGGTCGCGGCGCATGGCGAGTGGGTTCCGTTGCCGCATCTGAATGTGAACTTGCCCGCAACGCGCCTCCTCCCTCACGCCTTCGCTTTCCCGACGACAGCGAGCGGCCGATGAGATAGTGGAAGAACTTGCTGTTCGGTGACTCTGTCAACGAATTACCTGACATCTACAGTTCCCGAGAAAGCGGGAACCTACTGACGGAGACGATTCGCGGCGACTAGCGGCCGCGAACCCCTCCCCGAACAGCGCGTGCTACACTCCCCCTATGCTCCGGCTAGCCGTCCCCCTGCTCGCCGCGTTCGCGCTCCTCGCAGTCGCCGCCTGCGACTCCGACGCGACTCCGACCGACGTTCCCACCGCGCCCGCTACGGCGTCCGCATCGTCTACTACGCCGCCGCCTGCATCCGCGGCAACCCCGTCCGCCGTCCCACGCGCGCCGACCGACGTTCCCTCCACGCTTGCCATGGCGTCCGCGTCGTCTACTACGCCGCCGCCTGCATCCACGGCAACCCCGTCCGCCGTCCCTCGCGCGCCGGCCGACGCTCCCACCGCGCCCGCTACGGCGTCCGTCGCGTCGTCGCCTACGCCGCCGCCCGCATCCGCGGCAACCCCGTCCGCCGTCCCTCGCGCGGCAACCGCGACTGCCGCGCCCGCCTCTCCCGCGCCTACTTCGCCCGCCCCTATCGCTCCCGCGCTCAACGCAACGACGCTGAGCAGCGGCGGGGCCCATACGTGCGCGCTGAGGCCGGACGGCAGCGCCGCGTGTTGGGGGGACAATAGCGCAGGGCAAGCGTCGCCGCCCGAGGGCGAGCGGTTCACCGCGATCAGCAGCGGCAATGGCCATTCCTGCGCGCTGAGGACTGACGGGAGCGCGGCGTGTTGGGGGGACGATAGCGCGGGACATGCGTCGCCGCCCGAGGGCGAACGGTTTATGGCGATCAGCAGCGGGGGCATCTCCCTCTTCGAGTTCCACACATGCGCGCTGCGCCTCGACGGCGGCCCGGTTTGCTGGGGGACGGACAGCGAAGGACAAGCGTCGCCGCCAGAGGGCGAGCGGCTCGCGATGATCAGCGCGGGGGGCGCTCAAACGTGCGGGCTCCGGCTCGACCAGACGCTCGTTTGTTGGGGATGGAATCCCGGGGAGCCCCCGGCGGAGGATGCGCGATTCATCACGGTCAGCGTGGGCGGAGGGCACGCTTGCGCGCTGCGGCCCGACGGAAGCCCGGTTTGCTGGGGAAACACCGCCGGCATCGCCCCGCCGCAGGGAGAACGGTTCGCGGCGATCACGAGCGGGGAGTATGACACCTGCGCCCTTCGGTACGACGGCAGTCCGGTTTGCTGGGGGTTCGATAGTTTCGGCGCCTCGTCGCCGCCGGAGGACGAGCGGTTCGCGGCGATCAGCGTCGGCGGCGGCCACGTCTGCGGTCTGCGCGCCGACGGCGCCGCCGTCTGCTGGGGAGACCAAGCAGCGTTGCCGTCGGCCGACGAGCGTTTCACGGCGATCAGCACAGGAGGCGGGTACAAGTGCGGGCTGCGCGCCGACGGCGGCCCCGTCTGCTGGGCGGGAATAGGGGGGCTGCCGCCCGACGACGAACGCTTCGCCTCCGGTTTCGCATCCATCAGCAGCGCATCCGGTTTCGCATCCATCAGCAGCGGGGGAGCGCACACCTGTGCGCTGCGGGACGACGGCAGCCCCGTCTGCTGGGGGGACTCGAGCATCTATGAAGAATCTCGGCGAATGGAAAGCGAGAGTTTCACGGCGATCAGCGCGGGCGGCTACCACGTATGCGGTCTGCGCGCCGACGGCTCCGCCGCGTGTTGGGGAAACAACGATTCCGGGAGCGCGTCGCCGCCGGAAGGCGAGCGGTTTGCGACGGTCAGCGCCGGATATGACTATACGTGCGCGCTGCGTTCCGACGGCTCTCCCGTGTGCTGGGGAGACAATTCGTTCAGCCAATTGTGGGCGCCTCAGGACGAGCGGTTCACGGCGATCAGCGCCGGATATTACCATACGTGCGCGCTGCGTTCCGACGGCTCTCCCGTGTGTTGGGGAGACAACTCGTTCGGCCAACTGTCCGCGCCTCAGGGCGAGCGGTTCACGGCGATCAGCGCCGGCGCCGCCCACGCCTGCGCGCTGAGGCCCGACGGGAGCGCGGCGTGTTGGGGGGACGATAACACTGGACAGGCGTCGCCGCCGGATGGCGAACGGTTTACGTCGATCAGCAGCAACAGGCTAGAGACTTGCGCCTTGCGGCCCGACGGCAGCCTCGTATGCTGGGGAGGAGTGCATCCGCCCGCCGGCGAGCGATTCGCGGTAGGCAGTTTGAGCGGTTAGCCGTCCGGCGCGATTCGGCGGATTGGGCCTGCATCGTCAGAGCCGCGCCTCCACAGCCCCGCCCCCGCAAGCGTCCGCAACGACGGACGCGGCGCAATTGCCATTCCCACGGAGACATTTGCATAAATTCTCTGCTCCAGTAGTTCCCGCTTTCGAGGGAATGACGATGCGCTTACGTAGGAGAGGAGCGGCGATTTGCGCCGCCTGGATTCCCGCCTACGCGGGCAGGGCGGTACAATAGGCGTTATGCCCTATGAGTGGGACGAGGCCAAGCGGCGCGGCAACATCGCCAAGCACGGCATTGATTTCGAGACCATCAGCCGCTTTGATTGGGCGACGGCGCAGCGAGAGCCGCGCAGCAGACAAGGAGAGAAACGCCTCTTCGCATTGGGCTACATAGGCGACCGCCTACACGCCGTCGCCTACGCGGAGCGCGGAGACATCATCCGCATCATCAGTATGCGGAAGGCGAATCCGAGGGAGATGAGACGCTATGACGCCCCTTAAGCCCGGAACGATATGGCCAACGGATAAGGAAGAGGCCGAGATCAACGCGGCCATCGCGTCCGACCCCGACACGCGGGAGGTGACAGGCGAGTTGTTTCCGGCGATGGACGACCCGTTCATTCGGCGGTTCGTGAAGCGTCTCGAGGCGGAGCGCAAGGCGGGACGAAGCGTCCTGCCCAAGACGCGCGTGACGATTCGCCTCGACTCGGACGTCGTCGACTGCCTGCGCGAGGGCGGCCCCGGCTGGCAGACGCGCGCGAACGACATGCTGCGCCACGCCGTCTTGGGGGCGTGACGGGTTCTCCCGAACCCGGTAGGCTCGCGGCTGCGCGGGCAGGGCAGTGCGCCCAGTTCCGCTATCTCGCCGTCGAGGCGCACTTAGCCCGACGCCTCGCAGACGAGCGTCACCCAGTCGTCGTCGTGATGCTCCTCTAGGATAGCGAGGCTGGCGATGGCGAAAGCGTCCGTTACTTGGGCGCGACGCTCCTGCAGGATGCCGGATGCGACGAGCCGTCCGCCGTCCGCCGTTGCGCGGCGCAACTCCGGGGCGAGGTTGGCGAGCGCGACGGAGTTGACGTTGGCGAGCGTCAGGTTCGCCCAGCCGGGAGGGACGCGCTCGCATGGGAGCGTTCCCGCGTAGAGGCGGACGATCCCGGAGACGCCGTTGGCGCGGACGTTGGCGCGCCCCGCCTTGAGCGCGACGCGGTCGATCTCCACGCCGAGCGCTCGCGACGCTCCCAGTTTCGCCGCGCCGATGCTCAGCACGCCGGAGCCCGCGCCGACGTCGAGCGCGGCGTCGCCGGGGCGCAGCAGACGCTCCATGCAGGCGAGCGTTCGGTTCGTCGTGGGGTGATGGCCGGTGCCGAACGCGAGGCCGGGGTCGATCTCGATGACGACATCGCCGGGGGCGGCCTCGCCGCGCAGCCAAGGGGGCTGCACGAGCAGGCGCTCGCCGACGCGCAGCGGCGTGAAGTGCGCCTTCCACGCCTCTTCCCACTCGCGCTCCTGGATTTCGCGCTCCTCCAGCGGCGGCAGATCGGTCAGTTTGCCGACGAGTTGCAAGCCGATGTGGACGAGTTCGCGGTTGCGGCGGTAGGCCGGCGTCTGCGGCATATAGGCGCGGATAATCGCGCTCTGGCGCGGGGGCGGCGACTCCCCTTCGTCGGGGTTCCATCCGCCCGCCTCCTCAATGGCGACGCCGCCCTTCCCGTAGCGCCGGAAGAGTTCCGCGACGGGCTCCACGAACTCGAAGGGAACGCGGATTTGCAGTTCCAGCCAGGGGGTTGGGGTCATTAGGGGACTCTCGGCGGCGTCCGTCTTGCGCCGGCGGCCGTCCGATGAACGCCGCCGCCGCGCCGACGATGAATTGTATCGCATGGGGAGCCGCAGCGGATGCATTCGCCTGCGCGGTTAGGCGCGGTTTAGGGCAGAGCACTCAGATAGGTTCGCGCCCCGCGCCGCTTTCTGATACAATCGGACCCACACGGAGCGAAGGAGCGCGACTATGCCCGCCGACATCACCGTCGAAGAAGTCACCCAAGCCCTGAAGGACGTCTACGATCCCGAGATCCCCGTCAACGTCGTCGACCTCGGCCTCATCTACGGCGTCGAGGTGGACGACGACAGCAACGTCCACGTGGATATGACGCTCACCGCCGCGGGATGCAGCATGGGCCCCTTCATCGCCCAGCAGGCGGAGTGGGCCATCGCCGACATCGACGGCGTGAAGGACGTCAACGTCGAAATCTCCTTCGATCCGCCGTGGTCGCCCGACCGCATCACCGAGGACGGGCGCAAACTGCTCGGCATCGACGACTAGCGCGCCGCCGATGACGATGAACGAAGAGCAGCGGCAGGCTCGCCTCGCCCAGATCAAGCGCCAATGGGAGCAGCGCCGCGCCATTAGCCGCTCCCTCGGCAAGATCAAAGCCAAAATCGGCGTCTACAGCGCCAAGGGCGGCGTCGGCAAAACCACCGTCGCCGTCAACCTCGCCGCCTGCCTCGCCGACAACGGCTACGCCGTCGGCTTGCTGGACGCGGACATCGACACGCCCAACGCGCCGGAGGTGCTGGGCGCGGGCGCGCCGCCCGACAGCGTCGACGGGCGCATCGTCCCCGCCGAGGCGTTCGGCGTGAAGGCCGTCTCAATGTCCTACTTCCAGCAGAATCCCGAAGAGGCCATCATCTGGCGCGGCCCGATGATCCACAACGCCATCAACCAGTTCCTCCAAATGACCGACTGGGGCGAACTGGACTTCCTCGTCGTGGATATGCCGCCGGGCACGTCCGACGCCCCGCTCACCGTGATGCAGGTCCTCTCGATGGACGGCTTCGTCGTGGTGACCACGCCGCAAAGCCTCGCCGCGCTCGACGCGAAACGCTCCATCAATATGATCCGCAAACTCAACGTCGAGGTCCTCGGCGTCGTCGAGAACTACACGGGCGACGTGTTCGGCTCCGGCGCGGGGCGCGAACTCTCGAGCGCGCTCGACCTGCCCTTCCTCGGCCAGATCGCCCTCCGCCCCGACTACCGCGACGACTCGCAGCCCACCTTTCTCGCGTCGCCCGAGGTCCGAGCCGAATACGACGTCATCTGGAGCGCGCTGCGCGAGCGCCTCGAGGCGCTTGAGGCCGCGCCGGAGCGGGAGGCTCCCGCCGACGCCGCGCCCGCCCAGGGGCGGTAGCGTTCCGGCGCGCGCGGATTGGCGGCGTTCGCAATTCGGCGCGCAACCCCTTGCATTCCCCGCGCGGCATGGAGTAGACTCCCCGCCATTGCGGAACCTTGCGCCTTTGTTCGAGTATCTTGCCCCGCCACGGACTGATCGCCCGCCGCCGTCAACCCCAACGCCCCATGCCCTAATACCCCACTTCTGACGAGGACGAGGCCAAGCCGCCCGTTCCGCCGACATCCACCCATCCGCCTATGCCCAATACGGGCGACGCGCCTGCGCATCCGCGCCGAATCCCAAACGGAGACAAGTCCCAATGAACATCGTCGAACTCCAAACCAAAACGCCCGAGCAACTCCTCGCCGTCCTCAACGAACTCAACCCGGAGCGCGAGGGGCCGCCCCCCCGAACCCGCGACGGCCTGATGCACGACGTCCTCGTCGCCTACGCCGACAGCGAAGGCCGCCACTTCGCCAGCGGCGTCCTCGAAACCATGCCCGACGGCTACGGCTTCCTCCGCCACAACGGCCGCGCCCGCGCCCGCGCAGACTCCTACGTCTCCCAAACCCTGATGCGCCGCTACGGCCTCCGCACCGGCGACCTCGTGCTCGGCCACGTCCGAACCCCCAAAGAGACCGAGCGCTACAACGGCCTCACCCGCATCGAAGCCGTCAACGGACTCGACCCCGAAGTCGCCCGCCGACGCAAAACCTTCGAGCGCCTCACCCCCATCTTCCCCGACGCCCAAATCAAACTCGAAACGCGGTCTTCCGAAATCGCCACCAGGATGATCGACATCCTCTCCCCCGTCGGACGCGGCCAGCGCGGACTCATCGTCGCTCCCCCCAAAGCCGGGAAAACCACGCTCCTCAAGCAGATCGCAGCCGGCGTAACCGCCAACTACTCCGACCTCCACATCCTCGTCGCCCTCATCGGCGAGCGCCCCGAAGAAGTCACCGACATCAAACGCTCCGTCGACGGCGAGGTCTACAGCGCCACGTTCGACGAGCCCGTCGAAGACCACTGCCGCGTCGCCGAACTCTGCCTCGAGCGCGCTAGGCGCCTCGTCGAGGACGGACGCGACGTCGTCGTGCTCCTCGACTCCATCACGCGCCTCACCCGCGCCTACAACGTCGCCGTCCCCACCAGCGGGCGCACCCTCTCCGGCGGCATCGACCCCGTCGCCCTCTACCCTCCCAAGCGCTTCTTCGGCGCCGCGCGCAACACCGAGGAAGCCGGCAGCCTCACCATCCTCGCCGCCTGCCTCGTCGAAACCGGCAGCCGCATGGACGACGTCATCTACGAGGAGTTCAAAGGCACCGGCAACATGGAACTCCACCTCGACCGGCGCCTCGCCGAGCGGCGCACCTTCCCCTCCATCGACATCCAGCGCAGCGGAACCCGTCGAGAGGAACTGATGCTCGACGACCTCACTCTCCGGCAGGTCTACCTCCTGCGCCGCATGAGTTCGATGATCTCCACCGACGCGATGAACCCCGCCGAAGCCGCCGAGCGCATCATTGAGCGAATGAGCCGCACCAAGAGCAACCAGGAATTCCTCGCCACCCTCACGAAAGAGATCTAACCGTTCCGCCCTGCCCGCGTAGGCGGGAATCCACACCCATGCCCGTCATTCCCGCGTAGGCGGGAATCCAGACGGCGCGCAAGCGCCACGACGGGGGCGCCACGCGCCCCGTCTCCCAATGATCCCAGGCGCCCCGCCCTGCCCGCGAAAGCGGGAACCTACTGGAGCGCAGGAAGTTACGAACTCTCGTACACCAACGTCTCAGGCTTGAAGGCGGCCCACGCGAACCAGAAGTGGTCCTGCGCCTCGAGGCGCGGCAACTGCGCTCCGGCGAGCGGGCCGCTGACCGCCGCGCCGAGAATGCTCCATCCGCTGCCCGTCTCGTCGTCCGTGAACGCCGCGCCGCCCTCCCCATCGCTCGGCGCGAACGTGAGCGCGCGCCCGTCGAGCGACGGACGAAACACGCCGGTCGACCCCACGTCGGCGGCCTGCGCGATGGACGCCGCCCCAAGCGCGGACGCCGCGCCGAACTGAAAGAACACGACCACCGGCTCGCCGCCGACCTCGTAATGCACGACCCGCTCCTCGGCGAGGCGTGAATACGGAAAGGCGGCGGCCTGGCCGCTGATCTCGACCGCCGCGACGCGCTCCTTCGGAGGTAGGCGCGGGTCCGTCGGAGACCGATAGAGGAACGGAGGCAAGTTGGGCGAGTCGTAGCCGACGTAGGGGTTGGAGCCGTAGGGCCGGCTTGCGCTCGGCCGGTCGAGAACGAGGCCGTCGGGATAAGCGTCGGCGAAAACGCCCCACGAGACGATCTGCGCGGGGACGACGCGCAGCCGCGCGCCCGCAAGTTCCCCCGCGACCGCCTCGCCGGTGAGTTGCTGCCACCACGATTGCGTCTGCCTGTCCCACATAATCAGATCGCTGTTGCGAAGGTTGCCGGAGACGCCGAAATCGTAGAGCGCGCCGCCCAACTCACGCTCGAAAACGAGCGCGGAGTTGCAGAGCGGGCAGTACGTCGCGGCGACGGGCAGCCCGGCGATGTCGTCGTTGACGATCTCGTGCCAGGTGAGGATCTGCAAGGGGTAGGCTTTGGCCTCGCCGCCGTATTCGAGCGCGATGACGGGCTCCGCGTCCGCGAGCCATTCGCGCGCAGCGCCGACGGATACGAAGGACGGATCGTCAATCGGCGGAATGCCGTCGCGCCCGACGCCGCCCGACAAGACCTCCTCGTAGGGAACGACGTGGAAGCGAAAGTCGGTTTCCCAGACGGCGGTTCGGATGCGCGACGCCGCGAGCGACTCGGCGTAATCGGGGTCGGCTAGCACGCCGTAAGCGTTGCGCTCCCCGTCCCCTGCGGGCGTCGCGGCGGCGGACGGAGTCGGCGTTGGGGAAGCCGCCGCGGTCGCGGTCGCCGTCGCGCCGGGCGCGGGCGTTGGCGATACGGCGCGAGCAGACGTTGGCGAGGCGGCAGGCTCGCTAGGGCTGCCCGCGCGGGCGGACGTCGGAGCGGGCGTTGGCGGCTCGGGGCTGGACGCGGGATCGGACGCGCTGCAGGCAATGGCGAGCGCGGCCAGCAACGCGGCGACAGACAGAATAGCCAGCGTCGCAGCGGGCAACCGCTCGCGGGGATTGACATCCGGGGCATTCATAGCGCGAGCGCGAGGATAGCGCCCCTGCGCGACATCCGCCCCTTGCGCGTTCCTTCTCCGCCGCCTACGATGATGCTTGCGCCCGCCGGGGAGTCAGCGCGTTCGCAGGAGGAGCCCGATGAATATCAAACTGCCCTTCCGCCGCAGGAGCCGCGAGGCGCGCGGCAGAGCGATCTATATGGAGAAGATACGCCCGCTCGTCTACCCCCAGGAGACGGGGAAGATCGTCGTGATCGACCTCCGCACGGGCGACTACGAGATGACGGCGAACCCGCGAGACGAAGTTCCCGCGCAGATGCGGCTTCTCGAACGCCGGCCCGACGCCGAGATCTGGAGGAAGCGCGTCGGCTTCCAGACCGTCCACGCCTTCGGGGGGCTGCAGGCGGACAAGGATGGCTAGCGGCGTCGTTCGGGGTCTCGTTCCCATCATCCCTCTGGTCGTTCGGGGGCGAGACGGCGGCCTGCGGCGGTATCAGGCGGTTCTCGACACCGGCTTCACGGGAACGGTCGCCCTGCCTGCGCCGGACGTTCAGCGTCTGGGGCTGTCTAGCCCTCAGACGGAACATGTCAGGTTCGCAAACGGCGAGTCCAGCAATTGCGACGTCTACCTCGCCAATGTGCTGTGGAACGGCGAAGAGCAGGTTGCGCAGGTCTACGCGATCGGCAACGAGCCGTTGGTCGGCATGCACTTGCTTGACGGCTCCCGCGTGACGATGGACGTCGAGGAAGGCGGGGAGGTCTTGGTCGAGCCGCTCTAGCGTCTCCAAACGTCGTGAACGGACGCGCCGGAGGCGGGAATGACGGGGCAAGAGGTTACGCCCCAAGTTCCCCCCTCGCGGGAGTAGACAACCGCCTCGATGTGCTACAATGCGCGAATGACAACCACACGCTTTCTTCCGCCGCTCCTTATCGTCGTTTCGCTCGTCATCGCCGCTTGCTCGTCGCCGACGCCTACGCCTACGGCGACGCCGGAACCCACGGCGACGCCGACTCCCGCGCCTACGCCTACGCCGACGGTCGCCCCGGAGGATCGGTTCGCGTCCACGCCGTGCCCGCAGGGAGTCGCCGACTTGCCCGTCGAGTGCGGCTTTCTGACCGTCCCCGCCGACTACGACGACCTCGCCGCCGGGACGATGCGGCTGGCGGTCGCGGTGCTGCCGGCGCTGTCGGGGTCGGCGGGCGTTCCGGTCGCGTATCTCGACGGCGGGCCGGGATCGAAGACGCTTGAGGCGCTGCCGTTCGTCTACCCGATGCTGGCGGAGATGCAGGCGGGCAGGGACGTCGTCGTGTTCGATCAGCGCGGGACGGGCTTCTCGGAGCCGTCGCTGGACTGCTCTGAAATCAAGGAGTTGACGCTCGACCTCGTTGGTCTGGCGCTTTCGCCTGAGGAAGAGGCGCGCCGCGCGTTGGACGCCGTCGGCTCCTGCCGCGACCGGCTCGCGGGCGAGGGGATAGACCTTTCGCTGTTCCATTCGGGCGCGAACGCCGCCGACGTCGATCTGCTGCGCGCCGCGCTCGGCTACGATCAGTGGGATCTGTACGGCGTCTCCTACGGAACGCAACTTGGGCAGACGGTGATGCGCGACTTCCCTGACGGCGTGCGCCGCGTCGTGCTGGACTCCGCCTACCCGCTAGAGGCGAGCCTCCTTGAAGAGATTCCGTCGGAGGGGAGCGCGCCTTCCGGTTGCTCACGGACTCCTGCGCCGCCGACGTCGCTTGCGCGGCCAACTATCCCGACCTCGCGGACGCGCTGACGTCCGCCGTCGAAAGCCTCTCGGCCTCGCCGGAGCCCGGCGCTGTGACGCTTGGGCTCACTGGCGAGCGCGTCGAAACGCTGATGACGGGCTCGATGCTCGCCTCGGAAATCTTCCAATCGCTGTACCAGACCGACGTCATTCCTTGGCTGCCGGAGGTGATCACGGAGGCGGCGAAGGGGAACGTGGAGCCCGCCAACGCTCTGCTCGGCACGACGCTCACGAATATGCCGTTCACGGTGGAGGGGATGCGATTCTCCACGACGTGCCGGGAGGAGGCGCCCTACACGTCGGAGGCGGCGCTTGGGGCCGCGGTGGCGGAGAATCCGCTCTACGCCGCGCTGCTGGACCCGGCCGGCCTATCGGCCCGCAGCGCGATGGAGCAGTGCGAACTTTGGGACGTTCCGCAGGGGCCCGCGATTCAGAACGAGCCGGTGACGAGCGCGATTCCGACGCTTGTGGTCGCGGGCGAGTTCGACCCGATCACGCCGCCGGGGCTCGGCATGGCCGTCGCCGCCAATCTGGGCGCCTCGACCTACGTCGAGATTCCCGCCGGAGGGCACGGCCTCTACTACGCCGGGGAATGCCCGCAGACGATCATCTTGGCGTTCCTCGACGGCGACGGCTCGGTGGACGCCTCCTGCGCGGAAGAAATCGGCGCGCCGGAGTGGGTCGCGCCCGTGGAGACGACCGCGCTGGCGACTGTCCCCATTGAGGAGTTCGGCATTCTGGGCGCGCGCCCGGCAGGGTGGATGGAGCAGGCGCCGGGCGTGTTCATGCGCCATCGCGTCGGCGGGCCCACCCTCATCCAATCGCTGATCCCCGGCGCGCCGCCGGATGTCTTTCTCCAGCAAACGCTGGCGACTCTGCCTACGGAGCCGGACGAATTGGGCGAGACGTCGGCCAACGGCTTGACGTGGCGGCTCTTCTCATTCGAGGCGCAGGGATCGTTCCAAGCGATTGCGGCGACGGGAGTCTCGACCGCCGACGGCTACAGCGCCGACGGAACGCTGGTCGCCGTAGTCATCGGCCTGTCCTATCAGGGCGACGCGCTCGTGAACTCCGTCCTGCGCCCCGCGCTGGAGGTCATCGGCCTGCCCTAGCGAACGAGGGCGTTTATTGGAGGCTCCCTCTCACGTCAGCAGACGGTAAATAGGCGGAGTGAGCAGCCCGGCCGCGATGGGGAAAGGGAGGTTGACGATGATGCGGCTCGTCGTGAACGCTCCGCCGAGAAAGGGCAACTCCCACATCACGGTGCGCGTGAGCGGGATCGTGTTCCACGAGGTGATGAGCGCCGCCACCGGCCCCGCGCCCGCCCCGGCGAGGAAGACGGACGCCGCGAGCGGAATGACGACGTATGGGCCGCCCGGGATCAGCGCGCCGACCGCCATGCCGATGAGAATCCCCGTGAAGCCCGACTCGGCGCCCATCCAGCGGATGATGAGGTCGGCGGGGAGGATCACCTGCGTCATCGCGGCGAGCAGCATGCCGAGCAGGAGCATTCGCGCGACGGAGCGCAGGAGGAGCGCGCTCGTCTTGGCGCCGTCGCGCAGGCCGGCTCCGCCCTCCTTGCGGAGAACGAGAGCGGCCGCGAGCGCCGTGATTCCTGCGAGGAGCGCGAGCGTCATTCGCCCTCCGGGCGCGCGTCGGCGCCGATGCGCTTGCGCGCCGCCTCCTGCGCGCCCTTCGGCATCAACCGGAACACGACCGGCGTGAGCAGCGCGCCCGCGACGATGAGCCAAACGGTGGCGAGCGTCTTGGCGAGCGCGAGCGGCACGCCGAGGAAGGGGAGTTCGTAGACGAGGAAGCGGTTGGCGGTGAAGATATTGCGCGCGGCCGCGAACGCGGAGATGGACGCGACGCCCGCGCCGCCGCTCATCAGCGCCGCCGCGATGGGATACATCACGTAGGGGCCGCCCGGCGACAGAACGCCCGCCGTCGCGCCGATGAGCAGACCCTTCGCGCCC
This sequence comes from Dehalococcoidia bacterium, assembly GCA_965242755.1. Taxonomy (GTDB): domain Bacteria; phylum Chloroflexota; class Dehalococcoidia; order Lucifugimonadales; family Australimonadaceae; genus Bin16. The sequence goes on from OZ251500.1 coordinate 1,708,615, forward strand.
GCCTCGTCCCCCATCCAGCGCCCGACGACGCCCGGCGGAAAGAGGACCGTGAGCATTCCCGCGAGGATGAACCCCAGCGCGAGCGCGGGCGCGGCTTGCCGGAACAGCAGCAGCGATCCCTCGCCGCCCTCGCGCAGCCCGTCGAGCCCGCTCCGCGCGAACGCGGCGGCGGAGACGGCGATGAGCAGGACGGCCATCGTGATGAGCGACGGGTCGCGCCACCACGCTTTGCGCTTTCGCGGCTCCTGGGCGGGCGCGCTAGTTTTTGCGCGGGCCAACCGCCACCTGCCCGTCCTCGACGCGAACCTCGTAGACGGGCAGCGGAATCTCGGCGGGCGGAGCGGCGACCGCCCCGGTGAGCACGTTGAACCGCGCCCCGTGGCAGTCGCACTCGATCTCGTTGTCCTCGTCAACCGCGCCGTAGAAGAGGTCGCACTCCTCGTGCGTGCACATGTTGTCGAACGCGACCACCTCCCCGCCGAGTTCCGTGAGGATGACCTGATTCTCGCCGACCTGCACGACCTTCAGTTCGTTCGGGCGGACCTCGCCGCGCTCGGCGACCGTTTCGTAACTCTCGGGCATTGGGCTTCTCCTGCTTTTAGGGGTGCTAGACGACGGAGCCGCCGCCGTCGTTCCGCAGCGTTTGGCCGTAGAGGTGGCGGGCGTCGTCGCTGGCGAGGAAGAGCGCGACGCTGGCCTGCTCCTCCGGGTAGCCCGCGCGCCCGCCGACGAGGTTGTTCGTCTTGCGGTCTTCGAACGCGATCATGCCGCCGACCTGCGACCCCGTGATGCCGGGGGCGATGGCGTTCGTGCGGATCCCGTACTGCGCCAGTTGCGCCGCCATGTCCATCGTGAGCGTCACGATGGCGCCCTTCGCCATATCGTAGGCGACGCGCTGCGTGTTGCCCTGATAGGCGGAGCCGGAGGAGAAGTTGACGATGGAGCCGCCGGTTCCCTGCTTCGCCATCTGCTCCGCGACGTACTTGCAGGTGAAGTACGTGCCGTTCATCGTGACGTCGATGATCTTGCGGTACTCGTCGTCGTCGAGTTCCAGCATCGGCTTGCGGTCGGAGATCGCGGCGCAGTTGAGGAGGACGTCGATCCGCCCGTAGCGCTCGACCACTTTGGCGATCATCCCCTTGACGTCGGCGACGCTCTGCACCTCGCCGAGCGCGTACATGCACTCGCCGCCCTGATCCGCGACCTCTTCGGTGACGGCGGCGGCGCGGCCTTCGTCCATATCGAATATGGCGATCTTCGCGCCTTCGGATGCGAAGAGTTTGGCCGAGGCGCGGCCGATGTTCCTGCCTCCGCCCACGATCACGGCCACCTTGTCGTCGAGTCTGCCCATAACGCGCCTCCTCTCGTAGCGCCGATGCGGCCTAGGATGCCGATGCGGCTCGTCTGCCGGTTGGCGGCGCCGATTCTACGCGAACGGACGCGACTTAGGAAGAGCGGGTATGGGCGGCGCTCCTCGCGCTCCGGGTCGGCGGGGCGAGGCGGAGCGCTAGGCGCCCCGCGTCCGTCCCTCGCGGACGAGCGCGACGATCTCGTCCGTGGTGACGCCGAGGTCAACCGCTCCCACGTCCATTGGCGAAGCGGCGGAGGGCTCCGGCTGCAGCAGGAACGACCGGCCGTCTCGTCGGCGAATCAGGACGGCGCCTTCCCGCTGAGCGGCGTCCAGCAGGGATGCGAGTTTCTGTCGGGCCTCGGAGTAGGTGTAGACCCTCATCGGCCAACCTCAGGGAGTCGTCTCAACGTTGGCTGCGCCTTCCTGCTACCGTCATTCCTGCGTGGCGGGAATCCAGCGCAGCGCTGCTTTCCTGCGTAAGCGCCTTGTCCTGCCCTCGAAAGCGGGAACCCCCTGGGCGCAGGGAAAGGCTCCTACTGAGACCTTTGCATAACTGAGCGTTCCGCGCGATTGGGCAGTTCCCCGCCGTTCCGAGGGCCAATTCGCCCCATCTAACCCGCCATAGGCCGCCCTCATCCCTCCTTGCTCGCCCCGTTTTCATGGCTCCGCAGGGTCTCCTATCCCCAACGGACACACTACCCCCTACGCAATCGCGGCGCCCCGCGCCTCGCACAGCCCGTCCGCGCGCCGCAAGTTGTACGCCATAACCTTGAACATCGCCTCCGCAACGTTCTTCGATGGCTTGCGGAATTCCCGCCGCGAGCGTTTGCGGACGCCCTCTAACAATGGGGGGTTCGCTGCTACACTCGTTCGGCGAGACGCAAGGAGCGCTTGTTGATGGCCATGTCCCCGCGAAGCCCTATAGTGCGCGACGACGGCGCAGCGCGCGACGGCGGCGGCGGCTCCGAGCGGGGAGCTTTTCGGCGGCGGGCGGCGGCGGCTTTGACGCATCCGCTGACGCTTGCGGCCCTCGCAGTGTTGCTCGTCAACGACATTGCGCTGAAGCGGGCGTGGCCGGACGCTTGGGCGACGGGCAAATTGAGCGACTTGGCTTGGATGATTTTCGCGCCGCCGCTCCTCGCGTACTTGCTGTCGTTCCTCGTAGACGGAAGAGCGCTTGGCGGGCGCGCGGGGTTCGGCGCGCTTGGCGGACGCGCGGGGTTCGGCGCCGCTTACTTGGGCTTGCCTCTGCTTTACGCCGCGTTCAACACGTTCGAGCCAGTGCATAACGCAGCGCTGCGCGGGCTTGCGCTCGTCGGCGGGTCGAGCCACGGGACGCCGTTGGACGCGACGGACTCGGTCGTCATTCCGTTTGCGATGGCGGCAGCGCTTTGGGTATGGCGACGGCCTCCGGCGAGTCCGCAATCCGTCCGGGCGCGGCTCGCGCTCTTGGCGATGGCGGTCGCGGCGCTCGCAACCGTGGCCACGTCCTATGCCCCGCCGGTTGAGGGCGTAACCGCTGTATGGATCGGCGACGACGGAAACGTCTATGCGCGCGCGGAAGAAGGCGACGGGTCGGCTTACAGTTATGACGCGGCGCTTTACAAGAGCGCGGATGGCGGATATACGTGGGGTTTAGCGGGCAGAACCTCTTTCTATGAACTATTCACCATAGCGAGAACGCCATCGGGAGTCGCTTACGTGATAGACGGACCCGACGTTTTCCGAGAGGACGGGGGCGAGCGGGAACTCGTCTACTCCACCGAAGCATTTGCGAAGCGTTCGAACGTATGGCTGCATATCCGCGACACTCGAGAATATGGACGCAGGATACCGACTTTCACGCCGCGGGCCATCGCCTACGACGACGCCAGCGGGAACGTGATAGCAGCGATGGGCATGCACGGCGTCGCCGTAGTCGCCCCTGACGGAACGGAGCTCGAGGTCGTCGTGGGGCAGTTCATGCCGAGTGATTTCTCGTTTGTCAACAAACTGCGCGAGCTTCCGGATGAAGGTTTTCTGTGGCTTGCCGTTGCGCTTGCGGTTTCATTCACCGCGCTTGGTTTGTCTCCTGTTGCTTTATCGAAGCGCGAAAAACGAACGTGGGGGCATCTATGCGCGGCGACTGTGACCTTCGCCCCTGCGTTAATCTGCTCCATCGCCATCCTGTTCGCCGGGCTCTATCCCAGTGAAACGCTTGGCGGCGACCTGATCGAACCGGACGCATGGAAAGCGGTTATCGGGTTATTCGCATTGATCATTGCGGTTGCAGGAATCGCGGCTAGTTGCCCTACTTGGAGGCAGGCGCTGGCCGGAGTCGCTGCGATGGTCGGCATGCTCTTGCTCACGCTGCTGACGTTTATGCTGTGGCTGCAAGTGGATTGGCCGCTGCGCGCGGCCGAGGCGTTCGTCGTGCTGCTCGTGGGCTTGGCTGCGTTCGCGCTGCATTTGAGCATGGCGCGTTCGGCGCGCGGGTCGGCGCGGGATGGGAGCGCGGCGCCGGGCTGACGGGATGGCGGGGCGGATCTGCCCAGTAGGTTCCCGCCTACGCGGGAATGACGTGGCGGCTGGGGATCGATGGGGACGGGGCGCGTTGCGCCCCGTCTCATGACGCTTGCGCGGGGGTGGGTTCGCGGCTACGGGGAAATGACGTGGACCCGGGGATTGATGGGGACGGGGCGCGTTGCGCCCCGTCTCATGGCGCTAGAGCGCCGACTGGATTCCCGTCTACGCGGGCAGGGCGGTAGGTTATGCAAAGGTCTCCAGAAGGAGAGGGCGTGGGACAGTGCTCCGCGCCGCCTGGATTCCCGCCTGCGCGGGATGGCGGTCTAAGGGGGGCTTGCGCGACGGTGGGTTTTACGCCTACGCGGGCAGGGCGATAGGTTATGATAAGGTCCTCGTTGCGGAGAGGCGCTCCGCGCAGCGGCGCGCGCGGGTTAGGAGAACGCCAAATGCTCAACGACATCCAGCAAGCCGCCATCGCCCACCTCTGGATGCCCACCCAAGACTGGAGCGACATCGCGGAGAACGGCGTGACCTTTTTCACGGAGGCCGACGGAGTCCGCATCAAGAGCGCCGACGGGCGCTGGGGCTACGACGGCATGGCCGGCCTGATGCTCGTCAACGTCGGGCACGGGCGGCAAGAGATCGCGGACGCCGTCGCCGCGCAGTTGGGCAAACTCCACTACGCCAACACGTTCAAGTACGGGTCGGAGCCCGTCGCGCAGTTCGCCGCCAAAGTCGCCTCCCTCACGCCCGGCGACCTCAACCGCGTCTACTTCACGAGCGGCGGCTCCGAAGCCGTTGAAACCGCCCTGAAAATCGCCTACCGCTACCACTACAACCGCGGCGAGCCGGGTCGGCGCAAGTTCATCGGGCGCGAGGGCTCCTACCACGGCACGACGCGCGGCGCCCTCAGCGTCTCGACCTCCCCCGTGCTCGGCAGAGACGAGTACGCCGCCATCCTCCCCGACAACTTCCGCCTCGCGCCGCAGCCCGCCTACTACCGCCGCGCCGACGAATCGCTCTCCCCCTCCGAGTTCAGCATCCAGTGCGCCGAGGCGGTCGAAAAGATCATCATCGAGGAAGGCCCGGAGACGGTGGCCGCCGTCATCGCCGAGCCCGTCTCCTTCTCCGCCGGCGTCGCCGTGCCCGCCCCGGAATACTGGCCGACCCTCCGCGAAATCTGCGACCGGCACGGCGTTCTCCTCATCGCCGACGAAGTGATCACTGGATGGGGGCGAACCGGCAGGTGGTTCGGCGTCGAGCATTGGGGCGTGATTCCCGACCTCATGACGATGGCGAAGGGCATCACGAGCGGCTACTTCCCCGTTGGCGCGTGCGTCGCCCGCGACGCGGTTTTCGAGGAGTTCAAGGGCGGCCAGGAGAAGACCTACAAGCACGGGATCACCTACGGCGGGCACCCGGCGGGCGGCGCGGCCGGGCTCGTCAACGCCGCCATCATTGAGCGCGAGGGCCTCGTCGGCGCGAGCGAGCGCATGGGCGAGCGTCTGCTGGGGCGCCTCGAGGCGATGCGCGAGCATCCCGCGGTCGGCGACGTTCGCGGGCTCGGCCTGATGTGCGCCGTGGAACTCGTCTCCGACAAGCAAGCCAAGACGCCGCTCGCCGACGCGCCGGGCGCCGTCGAGTCGCTGTCGCGCCGCTTGGACGACGGCGGCCTGCATATTCGCGCGGGGAAGCAAGCCTTCTTCGCGCCCCCGCTCACCGTCAGCGAAGAGGAGGTGGACGACATAGCGGCCATCTTCGAGCGCGCCCTAGCCGCGACGGAGCGCGAATTCGGCCTCGCGTGACGCGCGCCGCAACGCGCGGGCTAGACCGAATAACGCGCGGGCTAGACCGAATAACGCGCGGGGTAGACCGTCCGACAACGAATTCTCGCTATTGACTTGCCTGTTGCGGCGTGTTAGGTTCTCCGGCAACGGGTTTGGCGGCGCGATAGCGCAATGTCCGCTCGCGCCGCCTACGGAAAGCGCCGCCCGCGATAAAGCGGAGGTTGGAGGGAGCGATGAGAACTCGGCTTGCGGTTCCCCTCGGCGTCAGAATGCTGCTCCTGATCGGGCTGGGCCTCGCCGCCGCCTCCCTCGCGTTGTGGCTTGCGGTCGGCCCCGCCGCGACGTTCCGCGAGGCGTCGGCCGCGACGCCGGCCCAGTCGGCGGCGGCGAACGGGAACGCGGTCTCGTTCCGCGTCTTCCCGCCCATCGTTCGGATCCCGGACGAGCGGATGCGCGACCACGGCGTATGGCTCCTCGGCTCCGGGTTGAAGCCGGAGCAGCCGATCCGCATCAGCATCGCGTGGGGTCTGAAGGGTTTGGAGAGCCGGGTGACGGCGGTGCTCTACGGCGCGCGCGACCTTTGGCGGGACTACGAGGAACTGCCGGGGGCGAACGCGGCGGGCGCGTTCGCGTGGGGACTGGAGGCGGGGTTCGACCCGCGCGAGGGCGAGGATTTCATCTTCTACGGGCGGTTCGACCCGGTGACCGTGAGCCTCTGGGACGACGTGACGGGCGAACTGCTCGCCACCACGCCGCTCGTGGTGTGCGGCGGCGACCGGGAGCAGCCGTGGTGCGACGCGGCGCAGGATCTGCTGCCGCTGGGCGACCCCAACGGGCCGGCCGGGTACTTGTCCCCTGAGTAGCGGCAGAGCAGCGGCAGAGCAGCGGCGCCGCCCGTGCGCGCCGACGGGTTCCGCGATTCGCGTTGAACGGGGAGGATGAGCAAATGTCGAGGGGAACGAAAGCGTCCGCCAAAAGCATCTGGGGAACGAAACGCCTGATCGTCGGGCTCGCGGCGCTTGCGGCGCTCGCGGCGGGCTGCGGGGGAGACCCCACGCCCACGCCCACGCCGACGCCTAGCCCCACCCCGGCTCCGACCGCCGCCATGCCCGCGGACCCGGCTACCCCCACGCCCGTCCCCGACATGTCGTTCGCGGCGCAGTGGGATCGCCTCGTCAGCGACTGCCAGGCGGAGGGCGAACTCGTGGTGGCCATGGGCGGCAGCGACTCCGCGGTCGGGCGCCCGATGCTGCAGTGGTTCCAGGACAAGTACGGCGTCCGCGTCATCGCCAGCACGGGCAGCGGCAGCCGCAACGCCGACCGCATCATCGCGGAGCGCTCGCGCGGGCGCTACACCGTCGACATCAGCCAAGTCGGCACCAGTTCGCTGGAGCGCCTGCGGCGGGCCGAAGCGCTCGCGCCCATCGAGCCGCTCATCATCGAGCCGACCATCCTCAACCGGACCGCCGACAACTGGTACCTCTACGACAAGATCTACTGGACCGACCGCGACAACCAGTACTCCCTTGCGGACACGCTGCGGTCGGCCAACCTGATCGACGTGTTCTACAACACCGATCTCGTGAGCGCGGAGGAGGCCGCCTCGATCACCTCCTACGCCGATCTGCTCGACCCGAAGTGGCGCGGGAAGATCGGCACGGTGGGGCAGGCGGGCTCCGGCGCGGCGACGACCCGGACTCGAATGTGGATCGTGCTCGGTCCTGAGTTCTACGACGGGCTGTACTTCGACGCCGAGATCGACGCGGTCGGCTCCGACAACGACCGCGAATTGGCGGACGGCCTCGCGCGCGGCAAGTGGCACATCGCGCTCGGCGGCGGCAGCGAGCCGTACACGCTGATGGAACTGGGCCTGCCCATCGCGTCCATAACGGACAGCATCGTGATGGAGGAGGGGCTCGCCACCGAGGTGCGCGGGACGCTGAGCGCGATTGACCAGCCGCCGCATCCGAAGTGCCAGCAACTCTTCTACAACTGGTACTACTCGCAAGAGGGGCAGGAGATCTACCAGACGATCACGCTCGACCCGTCGCCGTCGCCGAGCCTGCGCTCCGACGTGCCGCAAGGCCGGGTGCCCGACCGCGAGTGGGAGCAGGTGCAGATGGTGCCCCAACTCGTGCGCGAGGGGAAGATCAACGTCATCGACCAGGGATCGGATGCGTTCGCCGAGGCGACGGACGCCTCGCTGGCGCGGCTCATCGAGATCTACACGGAGCGCGGCCTTCCGATAGGTTAGGGATGCGCGGCGCGCGGCGTAGACTGCCGCGCATGCGTTCATCGCTCATACGGAAGCGCATCGCCGAACTCGTCGCGGTCGCGGCCCTCTGCGGAGGGCTCGCGCTCGTTGGCGCGATGGCGCTCGCAAGCGTTGACGCGGCGCGCGCGCAAGACGGCGGCGCCGTCTCCGGGCAAGTCGAGGAGGAGGGAACCGGCGGGCAGGCGGAGGAAGGCGCCGGCGACGAGGAGCAGGGCGAAGGGAGCGGCGGCGAGTCCGGGGAGGGCGGCGTTGGCGGCGCGGTCAAGGAAGAAGAGGACGCGCCCGACGCCGATCCCCTGCCTACGGCGACGCCGATCCCCGAGGGCGAGGACGCGCAGCCTCCGCATCCCGACGACCTCCCCGCCCCGCCCACCCCCACGCCTACGCCCGAAGAGTCCGCCCCCGCAGCGCCTGAAGACTCCGCGCCCGCGACGCAGGAAGGCGGCGATTCCGCCGCAACGCCAACTCCCGAGGATGCCGCGACCGCTACGCCCGAGTCCAAGTCGGAGAAGATGATGGTCGGCCTGTCGCTTTCGGCGCCGCCGCACGCGGCCATCGCGATTGCGGCCGCGCCAAGCGCGAAGCCGAGCGCCCCGGCCCATAGGAAGCGCGTCGTCCGCATCCGGCTCCTCCTCAGCGTTCCCGCCGCGGTCATTCTACGCTTGGAGATCGCGCCCTAGTGCCCCCCTACAACAAGTGGCACGCCGCGAAGCGGCCGGGCGACGCCTCCTTCCACTCCGGCGCCGTCTCCGCGCAGACGTCCATCGCGAATGGGCAGCGCGGGTGGAAGCGGCAGCCTGGCGGGGGATTCAGCGGGCTCGGAACCTCGCCTTGCAGAATGATCTCGTCGTCGCGGCGCGCGCCGGGGCGGGCGGGGAGCGCCGCCGAAAACAGGGCCTGCGTGTACGGATGCAGCGGACGCTCGAACAGCTCGTTCGTCTCCGCGCGCTCGACGACCTCGCCAAGGTACATCACCGCCACCTCGTGCGCGAGGTAGCGCACTGTCGCTAGGTTGTGCGACACCATTAGGTAACTCACACCGCGCCGCTCCTGCAGGTCGCGCAGCAGATTCAGAATCTGCGCCTGCACCGACACGTCCAGCGCGGAGACGGGCTCGTCGAGCACGATCAGTTGCGGCGAGACGCTCAGCGCGCTCGCCATCGCGATGCGCTGCCGCTGCCCGCCGCTGAACTCGTGGGGGAAGAGGTCGGCCTGCTCCGGCCTGAGGCCGACGTCCTCCAGCAACTCCGCGACGCGCTCCCGCGCCTCCCGCTTGCCGACGCGCCTGTTGACGACGAGCGGCTCGGCGATGATGTCCCGCACGCGCATCCGCGGGCTCAGCGAACTCCACGGATCCTGGAACACCGCCTGGACTTGGGCGCGGAACTCCCGCAACTCCCGCCCTTGCAACTCGTGGATGTTCCGCCCGTCGATCTCGATGCTTCCGCTCGTCGGCGTCTCCAGGCGCAGCGCGAGTTTCGCCGTGGTCGTCTTGCCGCAGCCCGACTCCCCGACGAGCGCGAGCGTTTGGCCGCGCCTCGCCTCGAAACTCACGCCGTCGACCGCCCGCACCCAGCCGACGGTCTTCATCAGAACCAGCCCCTCGGTCACGGGGAAATGCTTCCGGAGATTCTCCGCTTTCAGCAGGACGTCCGCTTCCACGTCTCCCTCTCCTCCAGGGTCCAGCACGCCGCCGTTTGGCCGTCCGCGTTGGCGAACTCCGGCGGATACTCGGCCTCGCACTTCTCAAATGCGCTTGGGCATCGCGGGGCGAACCTGCAGCCCGGCGGGAGCGCGAACAGCGCGGGAGGCTGTCCTTCGATGGCCGTCAGCCGCTCGGCGCGCTCCTCCATCTTGGGAATGGAGCCCAACAGCGCTTGCGTGTACGGATGCGACGGATTGGCGAACAACTCGCGGATGCCGCCCTGCTCCACGATCCGGCCGGCGTACATCACCGCGACGCGGTCGCACATCCGCGCCACGACGCCCAAGTCGTGCGTGATGAACAGAATGGCGACGCCCGTCTCGCGCTGGATCTCCTTGAGCAGGCTGAGGTACTGCGCTTGGATCGTAACGTCCAGCGCCGTCGTCGGCTCGTCGGCGATGAGGAGGCGGGGACGGCTTTCGATGGCGATGCCGCCCACGACGCGCTGCTTCATGCCGCCGCTCATCTGATGGGGATAGTCCGATAGGCGGCGCTCCGGCGCGGCGACCCGCATCATCCGCAGCACCTCCATGGCGCGCTCCCGAACCGCCGCGCCCCGCCGCGCCCCGCCGCGCCCCGAACGCTCCGCGATGGACTCCCGCAACTGGTTGCCGACGGTGAAAACGGGATTCAGCGCCGTCTGCGGATCCTGCAGAATCATCGAGATCTTCCGGCCGCGCAACTCTCGAACGCGCGCCGCGCTCGCCGCCGCGACGTCCTCGCCGTCGAGCAGGATGCGCCCCCCGACGATGCGCGCCGCGTCCGGCAGGAGGCGCAGCAGCGACAGCGCCGTCATGCTCTTGCCGGAGCCCGACTCGCCGACCAGCCCCAGCGTCTCGCCCTCGCGGATGGCGAAACTCACGCCGTCCACCGCCCGCGTCACGCCCCACCGCGTGAACAGGTGCGTCCGCAGGTCGCGGACGTCCAGAGCGAGGCCGCCGCCGTCCGTTTCGTCGGACCCGCCGTCCCCTACGCCTACGCCGGCGCTCGCCTGTTCCGCGCGCATCGAAGCGGCTCAGCGCGCCGTGAACGGCGCCTCGAGCGGGCGCTCGTCTCGCCAGGCGAGCGCGGCGGGCTGGCGGTACGCCTCCGAGCGGATCAGTTCGTAGTCGCCCTGCTCCAGCGCGCCGGGCGGCTCGGCGCCGTCCTCCGCGAGCGCGATGGCAGCCTTAATGTAGAGTTTCCGCGCCGCGATGATCGCCGCGTCCGTCGTCCCCAGATGCTCCGCCGTCCGGTCAACGATGGCGCCCATGCTCTCCTGCACGGCGTTGTCCTGCACGAAAAGGCCGCGTATGCCCGACCAACTCTCCGTCCGCATCAGTTCGCGGTCTTGCAGCCACATATTGCCCGGCCCCGCGTACTTGACGAACGTCTTGGGGTCGAAGGCGTAGTAGCCGCGGTATTCGCGCAACTCCTCTTTCAAGTCGTCGGACATCGGCGTCGTCTCGTTGAAGCAAACGTCCCATGCCCAGCACGTCTCGTCGTCGCGCGGCACCCACATATTCCATATCCGGTTTTCGCCGACGGCGCCCGGCGGATAGGACGACGCGGGCATAATGTGGGGCGTGATCCGGACGTAGCGCTCGTCCTCGTTGTCGCTCCGGCGGATCGCGGCGTAGCGGAAGCCGTAGGACGTCTCCTCAATCTCCAACTTCGGCGTCGTGTCGTTGAACAGCAGGTTGGAGCGCTCCGCGCCGGGCGCGGTCATCGGGCCCGCCGCCGTGTTGTGCAGGAACGACGCGTGCACCGTGTCTATCCCGCCCTCCAGGCTCTGCAGCCAGTTCGCGTCTTGGATCCACTTCGCCATAATCCGGTGCGAGTCCGGCGCGGTCGTCCAGAGGTAGGCGGGGAACGGCGGCTCGCTCTCCGGCGCGCCCATATACGCCCACACGGCGCCCGCGCGCTCCCGAACCGCGTAGCCGCCCGCCCGCACTTTGCGGCGGAACCCGCTCTCCGGCGGCTCCGTCGGCAGGTCTACGCACGCGCCCGTCCGGTCGAACTTCCAGCCGTGGTAGAGGCAGCGCAGGCCGTTCGCCTCGTTGCGCCCGAGCGCGAGCGACGCGCCCCGGTGCGGGCAGCGCTCCCCGACGATCCCCACCTCGCCGTCCGTGTCGCGGAACGCGGCCAAGTCCTCCCCCAGCAGCCGGAAGCGAACCGGCGCGCCGTCCGCCTCCAGTTCCGACGACAGGAGCGCCGGAAGCCAGTAGCGGCGGAACACCGCCCCCATCGGCGTCCCCTTCCCCGTCCGCGTAATGAGTTCGTTGTCAGCGTGGCTCAACATTCCGCGCCTCCAATCCGCTCCGGCGCCGCGCGAGCGCGTATAATCGCCCAGCGCCTAGCGCCGCATATCTTAACACTAACCCGCCCGCCTCTCTTCGAGACCCGCCCCGCCCGCGTAGGCGGGAACCTACCCCCATGACCGCCCTGCCCGCGTAGGCGGGAATCCAGTCGGCGCGATAGCGCCATGACGGGGCGCAACGCGCCCCGTCCCCATTAATCCCCGCCGCCACGTCATTCCCGCGTAGGCGGGAACCTACCCCCATGACCGCCCTGCCCGCGTAGGCGGGAATCCAGTCGGCGCGATAGCGCCGCCCTCCAAGTCCCAACGACGAGGCGAGGCGGGCGCAACGGCGGGCAGACTAATTTGACAAACGGTTAGCATTGCGCTATAGTTAGCATTGCGCTATAGTAGTGCTAGGTTATGGGGTTCATAACCTAGTCAATCGCAAAGAGAGACTGCATGGACGACCCGATTCTGAGGATGAACAAGGGAGACAATGCCCAAGTACGAAACGTTGCATGACATACGCAAGGACTGCTTGGATGTCCCACGCCAGCCAACCCCAGGGCTGAGCGGCGATTGCTGGATTTGGAAGGGCTCTCCGAACCGGGGCTATGGCCGTCTCACGTTCAAGGGAAAGCGCATTCGCGTTCACCACTTGGCCTACGCCATGAAAGCCTACCCTGAGAATGTCCTTCTCGGCTTGGATCACACGGGCGATTACGGCTTCGTGGTCGACCACTGCTGCGAGGAGAAGGCGTGCTGCAACCCCGACCACCTGCAGTTGGTCTCCAACACGGAGAACCTCCGACTGAAGGGCAAACGCGAGAAAGAATCCTCGCCTCAGCTCCGCCTGCAATTCGCGATGGACATCGGATCGGAGCCCACTGCCCTGCGCCTGCTCGAGGAGTTCTACCTGGCCTGTCTCCGCCATGGGGATAAGGCTGCTGCTTTGGACAAGCTTAGGGCCCGTGTCGAGCGCGATGCCAAAGGAGCCGTTGAGCCGCTTGATTAGGATATGACCTCATAACCTAGCCGCCCGTGCAACAATGCTCCCAACCCACCAGGAACGACCGGGCTTGGGGCGAGGCGACCGTGGATGGGATGCGCTCCGTCCACGACTCTTCTCTTCACCTGGCTTCCGCTTGTTCAGCGTTTCTCGTCTGCGTCCGACTGGACATAGATCCAGTAGTAGTTGTAACCGCCCATGATCTGCTCGAGCGTGCCCTGCCATTCGCCGTTATCCGCGCGGACGGCGCTCCGCCACACCTTTTCCTGGTACGACAGCACGATGCGGACACACGTGACATGCGGCCAGTCGGATAGGGGCACTGGGAACCATTCGTAACGCGGGTCGGGTTCAGCCAACTTCTGGGACTCGATGAGGTTGCTCACGAATAGCGGAGTTGGGTCTTTGCCCAACTCGTCCAAAGCCTTCAGAAACGCTGCCACGTGCGGAGCGGCCAGCTCCATCCCGGCTTTTACGGCTCTCCCTATCTCTTCCACGTACGGAGCGGCCTGAGCCAGTAGAGCCTCGGCAGCCTCGCGCATCTGTTCCGCATCGGGGAATTTCAAGTCTTTCTCATTCGCCATCCCTTTCTCCTTTCCTTCCCGTCGCCCCCTGACTACAAAATATCATTGCCGCAGCGCCCCTTGTTGAACGGCGGGTCGGTTGCGATGAGGTCAATCGTCCCGCTGTTGATGCCCCGGAGGACGGCGAGGTTGTCCATCTGGTAGAGCGAGCGGTTATGGAAGTTGGGGTTGGGATGCTGCATTGGGGGGCCTCTTGCGCCTTAGGATGCGGCGTCGATGCGCGCGACGTCGGTCTGGATCTCGACGATGACCTCGAGCATCGCGCGGATGTTCGCGGCGTGGATGGCGTCCTGCTCGCTGAGCCGGCGGATCTCCTCGTCGATCTCCTGCATGCGCCGCTCCCAGCGGGCATGCCTTTCCAAGTTGGCCAGTTCGAACTCGCCCAACTGCTGAATGAGCAGGGTGAGCCGGCTGATGTTTCGCTCCATCAACTCCATCCGTTCCGGCGAACTCATAAGACACTCCTTCTCCGCGTAGGCGATGCCGCAATCGTAGCGCGTCCCGACGGAACGCGGCAAGCGGCGGATGTCGCGCGTCGCCGCTGCGCCGCGCCCGCTGGATTCCCGCCTATGCGGGCAAGGCGCGAGCGCTATAATGCCCCCCGCAACGGAGGTGGACGATGGCGAAAGCGCAAGGCTCCGCGACGATGGACGCGCCAAGCAAGGCGACGCTTGATACGAGCATGGAGCATCCCGCGCTCACTCCGCTGACGCGGCGGCTCGCCGGCGAGTTGTGGGAGATCGTCCGCGCGAAGGCGGAAGCGGAGGGGCTGCCCATCGAGGAAGCGTGGCTTCGCGGCTACACGGACGTCGAAGGCGTGGACGAGGCGTACATCGCCGTGCTGTGCGCCGCCCCCTTCGAGCGGACGTTCGCCTTTGAGGACGAGTTCAACGGCGACTTCGACCGCTGGCTCGACAGCCTGGACGCGGAAAGCCGGGAAGTGGCGACGGACTTAGGGTTGGACATCAACCCGGACCAGACGCTGTTCCCGATCTCCCTCGCCGGCCTGTAGCCGCCGATGCCGCTTGACCCGGAACTATTCCTCGGCCAGGCGCAGCGTCTAGCGGGGACGGCGGAGAACGAGGCGGACTACCGCTCCGCGATCAACCGCGCCTACTACGCCTGCCATCTCACGGCGCGGGATGCGCTGTTCGGCGTTGACGCGAGAGGCGGCAGAAGGCCGTCGCATCGGACGGTCATCAACTCCGTCGCTAGGGCTCCCGGCCTGCGTCAGGATGCGCGGATGCTGCGGAGGCTGAAGCGGATGCGCGAGGTCGCCGACTACGTCACGGATTCGTCGCATCCCGACATTCAGGGCGTGTTCGCCGAGAACCGCGTCGCCGACTGGGCGAGCCTCGCCGCGCGAGCGTTGGCCATCGCCGGCGCGCTCGTTCCGCGTTTGCGGGTGCTGCCGCCCACGCGCTAGCCGCTATGCTCCAGCCATAGGAGTTACGAGGTCGTCTTGGACGTTTCCCTTCAGGCCGTTGTGTTCGCGGCGGTCGCCGCATTGGTTCTCTTGGCGGCATGGCTAGGGCGCAAGCGCATCGCCGCGTTGCGTCGCGGCGGGCCGCAGTACGTCTGGGTCGCCGTCGTCGGGCCGTCCAACGCCGAGTCCGCCGTGGGAACGCACCGCGCCGCGTATCTGCTGCTCCAAGCGGGACTCCGCATGCGGCTTGCTATGGCCAAAATCCACGTTGAGCACGGATATGGTAGTTGGGGGAGCCATAGCGCGGACCGCGTAGTCTATTCGACCGAGGCGTTCCGCCCGCACAAAGCGGACATCCGGACGCTAGAGGACTTCTCCCGTTACGCGCCCTTCCACGCCGACCGGCTGATGCACTTGTTCGTCCACCCGGAGGACGTCCCTCGCGCCGTCCAACTGCTTCAAGGCGCCGGCCTCGTCGTGGAACTGCCGCCCGGCAGGCGCTGGTGGCATTAGCGGAGCGTCCAGTCGGCGCGATAGCGCCGACTCCGCCCTCTCCTTCTGGAGACCTTTGCATAACTTCCCGACATCGCGCACAATTGGCCGCAACCCGCCCCAACGCGAGGAGAACTGCTATGCATCGCAAGACCAGCGAACCCTCCTTCATCGACGTCCTCGTCCCCGACCACATCGGACGCAACGACCAACTCGACCGCATCGACCAGATGATCGACTGGCCCAAAGTCGCCAAGCAGGTCAGCGGCCTCTACGCATCCCCCGAAGGCCGCCCCGCCTATCCGCCGCTTACGATGGTGAAAATCATCATCCTGCAACAGCGGGTAACGCCTCCGACGTTGCGATAGAGGAGGCCGTCAGCGACCGCCTGTCGTTCCGGCGGTTCGCAGGGCTGTCGCTCCAGGACGCGGAGGAGTTGCCGTACTGGCAGCGGAGGACGCTGAAGCGGAGTTACGGGTACTGGCGGACGCGGTACGTGGGGTTGGAGAAGAACGTTGCGGAGGCGATGTTCAAGGTTATGGCGTACAACTTGCGGCGTGCGGACGGGTTGCGCGGGGCGCGCGCAGGAGTGCTTGCGTAGGGGCCAGGGGTGAGGGTTGCCGCCCCGCCCCGTAGGCGGAATCCAGTCTGGCGCGAAGCGCCGCTCCTCTCCTGACGTAAGCGCCGCCTCTGCTCCGCGAAAGCGGAACCTACAGGGCTTAATCAGGCACGCCCCCTAGCCGCTTTGCAGGCCCGGCGCCTCTTCCCCGTCGTTGTATTGACGCAGCGCGTCTAGGATGGATGCGGCGGAGGGGCGGTCGCTGATGTTTCGCCCCACCTGAATGGCGACGAGGCGCTCCGAGTCCGCCATAATCGTCGCGGGGGCGGCCACGCCGTCGCCGAGCAGATCGAACACGCCGTAAGCCTGAGCGGTCGCGCGGGTCGGGTCGGCGAGGACGGGGTAACTCGCGCCGACGGTCTGCTGCATGCGCTGCGCCCCGGAGACGTCATCCACGCTGATCGCGAGGAGTTCCGCCCCCTGCGCCCGCATCTCCTGGTAAGCGTCTTCCAACTCGCCGAGTTGGGCGCGGCAAGTCCCTCAGAAAAAGCCGCGGTAGAAGACGATGACGACGATCTTGTTCTCCTCGAGCGCGCCGGAGAGGCTGACGAGGCCGCCCTGCGCCGCCGCGAGTTGGAAGTCGGGGACGGGCAGGCCGGAGGCGGAGTCGGTCGCCGGCGCGGGCGCCTCGCTTCCGTTCCCGCCGCACGAAAGCGCGAAGATCGGCACGAGGAAGGCGAGCACGACGAGAAGAGAGAACGCCACGAACACGCGCCGCCACAACGGGCGCTGCAGGAAGGGAACGTGATCGTCCGACAGCCGGTTGAGTTCCTCGATCTCGGCGAGTTCCCGCTCGGTGAACCCCTGATCGTTGCCGCTGCGGTCGGGCATCGTTAGGCCGCGCCGCCCGCGACGGCGGGAACGATGCTCACCTCGTCCCCGGCGTTCACCGGCGTGGCGAGCCCGTCGAGAAAGCGAACATCCTCGTTGTTGAGGTAGAGGTTGACGAAGTAGCGCAGCGCGCCGTTCTCGTCGAGGACGCGCTCCTGAATGCCGGGATAGGCGGCCTCGAGTTCGGCGATGACGCCGCCGAGCGTGTCGGCGGTCACGGACGCCTTGTCAACGCCGTTGGTGATCCGGCGCAACGGGCCGGGAATGCGGACGGTGACGCTCATGCTAGTCGGTTCCTCCTGTCCCTGACGGGAACGCCGGGGCTTGGCGGACGCGATTCGCGCCGCTCAGTCCCCATAGGATACCAGAGCGCGGAGCGGAACGGCGCGCGCCTCGCCCGCCGGTTAGAGGGTTTCAAATAAGCCCAGGAGTTCCCGCTTTCGCGGTCAGGGCGGGGCAACCCGCGCGCGCCGCTTTGCGGCTGCCCTCTCCCATCAGAGACCTTTGCATAACTAGGCCCATTGCGATTTGGCGGAGATTTCCGGGGCGCGGAGCGCCAATTCGCCCCGCCTAACCCCCAAACCGCCGCCCTCATCCCACCCTGCTCGCCCCGTTTTCGGGGCTCCGCAGGGCCTCTTACCCCAAACGGACACACTACCCCCTACGCGAACGCCGCAGCGCGCGCTTCGCACAACCCGTCCGCCCTCCGCAAGTTGTACGCCATAACCTTGAACATCGCCTCCGCTACGTTCTTCTCCAACCCGACGTACCACGTCCGCCAGAGCGCCCTACCCGCGCAGGCGGGCTCTAGTCCGTCCGTCATTCCCGCGTAGGCGGGAATCCAGGCAAGGCGCGGAGCGCCAACCTTCCCTCTCCCTCTGGGAGAGGACGCCGCGAAGCGGCAGGTGAGGGTTCGGCGCCCGAGCGCGCCCTAGCCCTACTCAGTCCCCGCAATCGGGAGAGCCCCCCAAGTCCCCAACAGAGAACCCGCGCAACTTCGTGAGACGGCTGAGCCACGTGGGAATCCCATAAGGCAATTCATTGTCGCCCAGAGCGAGAATCTCCAAGTTGGAGAGGTTGCCGAGCGACGACGGAATGCTCCCGCTCAACCCGTTGTTGGCGAGGCTGAGGCTGGTCAAGTTGGAGAGGTTGCCCAGCGACGAGGGGATGCTTCCGCTCAGCAAGTTGCAGTTGAGTTGCATGGAGGTCAAGTTGGAGAGGTTGCCGAGTTGCGACGGGATGCTTCCGTCCAGCCAGTTGACGCTGACGTCAAGGTGGGTCAAGTTGGAGAGGCTGCCGAGTTGCGACGGGATGCTCCCGTCCAACTCGTTGACGCTGACGTCAAGATGGGTCAAGTTGGAGAGGCTGCCGAGTTGGGTCGGGATGTTCCCGCTCAACCAGTTGTTGTTGAGGTCGAGGTGGGTCAAGTTGGAAAGGTTGCCGAGTTGGGTCGGGATGCTCCCGTCCAACTCGTTGTTGGAGAGGTCGAGGTGGCCCAAGTTGGAGAGGTTGCCGAGTTGGGTCGGGATGTTCCCGCTCAACTCATTGTAGTCGAGGGTGAGCCCCTGCAACCTGGAGAGGCTGCCGAGTTGGGTCGGGATGCTCCCGCTCAACTTATTCCCATTGAGCAGAAGGCCGACCAACCTGGAGAAGTTGCCGAGTTCGGGTGGGATGCCCCCCCTCAACTCGTTGTCTTCGAGATGGAGCCAGTTCAAATTGGAGAGATTGCCCAGTTCGGACGGGATTCTGCCGTCCAACTTGTTGCCATTGAGGCCGAGGACGATCAAGTTGGAGAGGTTGCCGAGTTCGGACGGGATGCTCCCGTCCAATTCGTTGTTGTGGAGGTAGAGGTACCGTAAGTTAGGGAATTTACCGATCCACGACGGGATGTTCCCGCTCAACCCGTTGCCGTGAAGGAAGAGGGATACCAGGCTGGAGAGGTTGCCCAGTTCGGACGGGATTCTGCCGTCCAACTCGTTGCCATTGAGGCCGAGGATGATCAAGTTGGAGAGGTTGCCGAGTTCAGATGGGATGCTCCCGCTCAACTCGTTGTCGTTGAGGCGGAGGTATTGCAAGTTGGAGAGGTTGCCGAGTTGCGGCGGGATGTTCCCGTTCAACTCGTTGCCGCCGAGGTAGAGGCTCTGCAAGTTGGAGAGGTTGCCGAGTTGCGGCGGGATGTTCCCGTTCAACTCGTTGCCGCCGAGGTAGAGGCTCTGCAAGTTGGAGAGGTTGCCGAGTTCCGCTGGGATGCGCCCGCTCAACTCGTTGTTGCCGATCTCGAAGTCATACAAGTTGGAGAGGTTGCCGAGTTCGGACGGGATGCTCCCGCTCAACTCGTTGTTGTAGAGGTAGAGATCCCACAAGCTGGAGAGGCTGCCGAGTTCAGGTGGGATGCCCCCGCTTAACCTGTTGTTTTGGAGGTTGAGATACAGCAGATTGGAGAGGTTGCCGAGTTCAGACGGGATGCTCCCGCTTAACTCGTTGCTCTCGAGGTAGAGGCTCTGCAAGTCGGAGAGGTTGCCGAGTTCGGGCGGAATGCTCCCGCTTAAACCTGTGGCCTGGATGCGGAGGGACTGCAAGTTGGAGAGGTTGCCGAGTTCGGATGGAATGCTCCTGCTCAACTCGTTCCATGAGAGGTCGAGGTGAGTCAAGTTGGAGAGGTCGCCGAGCGAAGATGGGATGCTCCCTCTGAGTGTTTTACGGAGCAATTCAGCTTTCGTAACCCGCCGCGGCGTTCCGCCAACGGCGATGCCCTCCCACGAAGTGATGGCCTTACTGTAGTCCCAGTCGAGGCTCGCCGTTCCGCGCAGCGTGTCCTTGCCCTCCATCAACGCGGCGCAGTCGCTGACCAGGCCGGGGTTGCTCGAGGGGTTGGGCACGGCGGTGCCGTTCGAGCAGCCCGTTTCGTATATCGTCGGCGTGGGGGTGGGGGTAGGAGTTGGGGTGGGGGTTCCCGCTGGGGTAGGCGTAGGGGTTGGAGTTGGCGTCGCCGTGGGGGTGGGCGTAGGAGTAGGCGACGGCGTGGGCGTTGGGGTGGCGGTCGGCGTCGGGCTTGACGTGGGCGTAGGCGATGGAGTAGGGGTCGGCGTAGGTTCGGGGCAGAAAGAGAAGCCCTGGCCAACGATCTGCACGCTCTCGTCCTTCGCCTGCAGTGGGTGCGGCACGCATCCGGTGACGCTGTTCCCGCTCAGGGCGATGGCTTTGAGCGCGCGGAGGTCGCCAAGTTCGGAGGGTATCGCTCCGGTCAGTTGGTTCCGCGCCAAGTTGAGATGCTCGAGCGCGGACAACTTGCCCAGTTCCGCGGGGATTCGCCCGTTGAGCCCTCGCCGCGGCAGGTCGATCCGCGTGACGCGCTGCGCGCGCCGTTGGACGGTGACGCCGTCCCACTGGCTGATGGCCGTGTTGGCATCCCACTTGAGGCTGGCGCTGCCGCGAAGGGCGTCCTTCGCCGCGAGCAGCGCGTCGCAGTCCGCGACGAGGCCGGGGTTGCTCGTCGGGTTCGGAACGGCGACGCCGTTGGCGCAAGGCGACGCTTGGGCGGTGGCGGGCAAGGCGATGACGAGCGCGAGGGCAATGGCGGCGAGCATGCCGAGGGCGACGAGGATTCTGGAGGTCATATCGTTGGAACCGTCCTATGCGTTTGGAGTTGGGGGCCGCTTGCGCGCAACCTAAGCCCTCGCCGCGGGATTGTCAACGCCAGATTTCCGTGGGGATGGGACTAGGATGTCCCGCTTTCGAGGGAATGACGTGGAGGAGAGGGGTTAACGGGGACGGGGCGCGTTGCGCCCTGTCATGGCGCTATCGCGCCGACTGGATTCCCGCCTACGCGGGAATGACGGTCATGGGGTGGATTCAGGGCGGACAGGGCGCGGAGCGCGCCGCATCATCGGCGCCCTAGTACACTAACCCCTATGACCGACGCCGAGCGCAGCCGATGGGAGCGCGAGACCTCCGAGCCCGCTCTTGCGGACGGCGAACCTCCCATGGCCTTCGTCGGCGCGTCGGCGCGCCCGTAACTGATGGCGCCCGTCGTCGAAGCGCTTGGCTACCTCGCGCAGCCGCTGTACTGGGGCGTGCTGCTGAGCGTCGTCGCGCTCGCGGCCGCGGCTAGCGCCATTCCGGGGATGAACGCCTTCCTCGTGATGGCGCTGGCGTTCCCTTTCATTCTCTTCCGCGTCGAGGAGCCGGCCATCGGCCTCGTGGCGCTCGCGGCGATCAGCGGCGTCAGCAATACGCTCGACTCCGTGCCCGCCGTGCTGATCGGCCAGCCGAGCGCGGCGACGCAAGTGACGTTCCTGGAGGGGCACCAACTCGCCCGGCGGGGGCGCGCCGCCCACACGCTCGGCGCCGTCTACGCCGTCTCCGCGCTGGGAGGCGTCGTGGGCGCGGCCATTCTGCTGGTCGCCATTCCCGTCGCGCGCCCGTTCGTCCTGCGGTTCGGCTTCCCGGAGGTGGCCGCGACGGGCATGCTCGGCATCGCCATGGTGATCGTCCTCAGCCGGGGAGCGATGCTGCGAGGGCTGATCTCCGCGCTCGTCGGGATGCTGCTCGGCATCATCGGCTCGTGGGGGCGGCTGACGGTGGACCCGTTCGTCCCGATGCCGCTCGTTCCGTTCATTCTGGGGCTGTTCGCGCTGCCCGAAATCGTGGATCTGATGATCAGCCGGAAGCCGGTGGCGGCCGAGGGCGCGAATCTCGGCGCGGGCGAGGTGATGCGGGGCGCGCGGTACGGCATCTCCCGTTGGCCAATGACGGTCCGGCAGTCCGCCGCCGGCGTCTTCCTCGGCGCGATTCCGGGAGTGGGGTCGTCGGTGGTGGACTGGCTGAGCTACGCCTTCGGGGTGATTCTGACGAAAGACCGCTCGCAATTTGGGAAGGGCTCGCTCGACGGGGTTCTTTTCGCGGAGTCGGCGCAGAACGCGAAAGAGGCGGGAGCGGCGCTGCCCACGCTTGCGCTTGGGATTCCCGGCGCGCCGACGTGGGCGCTGGTGGTGACGGCGATGATTCCCTACGGCGTGGCGCCGGGCTCGCAGATGCTGGGGCGCGACGCGCACATCACGATTCTGCTCGTGCTCACGCTCGCGCTCGCCAACCTCATCATCTCCGCCATCGGATTGGGCGTGACGGGCTTCATCGCGCGGCTCACGACCGTTCCCTACCCCGTCGTCGGGGCGGTCGTCATTCCGATTCTGCTGCTCTCCGCGTTCGTGGACACGACGAGTTGGCGGGGGATCCAGATCGCGCTCGGCGTGGGGGCGATGGGCTACGCGATGAAGCGCCACCGCTGGCCGCGCCCGCCGATGATCTTGGGGTTCATCCTCGTCGAGATCATTGAGCGCAACCATTTCAACGCGGTCAGCATATTCGGCTACGCGGGCGCGCTCAGCCGTCCGCTCACGCTCGGCATACTCGCCGCGGCGCTGCTCATCGCCGTCGTCCTGCTCCGCGCCGTCCGCCGGATGGAGCGCGCCGCGCCCGCCGACCAGCCCGCCGGCGGCGCGCATCAGGAGCGCAAACCCAGCATGGCGGCGCGCCTCCGCAGCCCCGACGTCCTCATTCCCGTCGTCGTCATGGCCGGCGTCGGACTCCTGCTCTCCGACCACCTTCGCAACCCGATTCAGGATGCGTGGCGATTCACGACCTATCCCTTTTGGCTCGCCGCGATCGCGCTTGGCCTGCTGAGCGTCGAACTCTTTCGCGGACTGCGAGGCCGCCCGACGCCGGCGACGCTGATGGACTTGGGGCTGATCAGCGGAGGCGAGGCGGGCGCGCGCGGCGCGGCGATTCGGACGCTTGGCCTCTTCGCGCTGCTGCTGCTCGTCGGCGTGACGGTCGGGCTCAAGTGGGGCGCGCTGGCGTTCGCGCTTGCGGCGCCGCCCGCGCTGCTGCGCGGCCCCGCGCGATGGCCCGTCGCTCTGCTGACCGCCGCCATCGTCTGGATATTCATTTACGTGTTCTTGGACAACGTCCTCTACGTCATCTATCCCAAGCCGTTCCTGGGCGAATGGATCGCCGGAGCGCTGCGCTGAACCGCGCGGGCGCGGGGCGGTTAGTCCGGGAGGAAGTCGAGCAGGGCGGCGTTGAGTTCGTCGGGCGCCTCGGTGGGGATGCCGTGCCCGCACTCGAAGACGACCATCTTGGAGCCGGGAATGCCCTGGTGGGTCATTTCGCCCATTTCGAGGGCGTTCACGGCGTCGTTGCGCCCCCAAGCGACGAGCGTCGGCACGGAGATGTGGGGGAAGCGCCGGACGGTGTTGTAGCGGGAGCGCGTCTCCATGTTGTTCATGTGGTTGAGGACGCGCTGGTAGGCGGCGAGGCGGTCGGGGTTTTGGGCGAGCGCGTAGTGGTAGTCGGCCATCGCCTCGAGGTCGACGTCGGCGTTCACGCGGCTCTTGAGGCCGGCGAGGATCTCGTCCCGCGAGGGGGGCGTGAACTCGACCATGCTGCGGAGTTGGCGAGGCATCGCGCCGCCGCTGGCGACGAGGACGAGTTTGTTGAGGCGGCGGGGGCTCTCGTAGCCGAAGAGGGAGGCGAGCCAGCCGCCCATCGAGTGGCCGACGAGGTTCGTCTTCTCGAGGCCGAGCGCGTCCTGGAACTCGCGGATGAAGTCCACGAGGTAGGCGAAGGAGTACTCCTGCTGGAGCCAGCCCTCGCCTTTGCCCCAGCCGAGCGCGTCCACGGCGATGACGCGGAGTTTGGAGGAGAGCGGCCCGATGTTCAGCGCCCAGTCGTGCGCTCCGCTCGTGTAGCTGACGCCGTGGACGAGGATGGTGGGGTAGCCGTCGCCCGCCTCCACGTAGCGGGTCGTTCCGTGGCTCATCTCCGCGAATCGCTCTTCGGCGTTCGGGATCGAGATTCCGCCCAAGTCGACGCTCATCGTTGCCTCCGTAGGCGCGCGTTGCCTGCCGCTCCGCGCCGCGCGCCCATTATCGCGCAAGGGAGGCGGTGGATGTCAAGGGCGGGACGTCCAGAGCCCTCTAGCGCGGGCGCGGCGGCGGCGTGGTAGCCTTTCGTTATGCAGACCAGAACCCCGTTCCTCTTCTCGATGCCGCCCGTGTTCGCCGCCCTTCTTGGCTTCACGAGCAGCCTCGCGCTGTTGTTCGCCGTCGCGCTCGTCTTCGCCAGCCCCGAGGCGGACGGCGAGCCGGCGCCGACCGACGGGACGGACGAGGCCGCCGTCCGCCAAGTTGATCCGCTGGAGCAGGCGGCGTATCTGGCGCTGCTGATCGTCCCCGTCGGCCTGATTCCGATGACGGCGCGCCGGAAGGGGCGGAACGGAACGCGGTGGGCGGCGGCGGGAGTAGGCGCGGGGCTCGCGCAACTGCTCCTGCCGATCATCTTCATTCACCCGCTGATGCCGCTCCTCACGCTCGTCTTTCTCCGTCCGCGCGCGCTCGCGGGGCCGCCCAGCGGGGAGTTGCGCCGGATGGACGGAGAAGCCGTCGCGCCCGCCCCCGCTCTCCCCGCAGAGATTCCCGCGTCAGACGGCGCAAGCGCGGACTCGACGAGGGAGGCTCCGTCCGCCCGGAGGCGCGGCGGACTGCGCCGTCGGCGCGCTTCGCGCGGATCGAGGCGGAGGGGGCAGGATTAGGATTTCGCCGGGCGCGCAGGGGAAGTGGCGGAACGGCAGACGCGCATGATTTAGGATCATGTGCCGCAAGGCATGGGAGTTCGAATCTCCCCTTCCCCACCAAGCCGCGTCCCGCTGGTCGTTGGACGAACGCGCGGAATTGGGGTATCCTATGGGGAATGGAGACTAGTCGATGACCGTTGTTTGGCGCGATGCCTCGCTCACGGGCTGGGGGCGGGCGCTCCGCGCATCCACCAAGGCGGCGCGCCCTGAGCGGGCGAGCGAACTGATCGAGGCGCTGGACGCGGCGGGGCCGAGCCTTTGCCTTTACGGCGCGGGGCGCTCCTACGGCGACGCCGCGCTCAACTCAGGCGGCGCGACCGTCATCGCATCCCGCCTCGACCGCGTTTTGTCTTTCGACGAGGAGACCGGCGAGATCGAGGTCGAGCCGGGCGCGACCATCGGGGGACTGCTCCGGGATTTCGGGCCGCGCGGCTGGGCTCCGCCCGTCGCCCCGGGCACGGGGTTCGTCACCGTCGCCGGAGCCATCGCCAACGATATCCACGGGAAAAACCACCGCGCCGAGGGCTCTTTTGGACAGCGCGTAACGGAGATAACCCTGCGGACGGGCGGCGGAGAGACGCTTACGCTCCAACCCGGCGACGAGGCGTTCCGCGCCACGGTCGGCGGACTTGGCCTAACTGGGGCGATCCTTTCGGCGCGCCTGCGGATGCGCCCAATCGCGGGCGGCAATGCGCTCGCGCTCACGCGCAGGATGCCTTGCCTGGAGGCGTTCATTGAAGCGTTCATGGAATCCGATTGCTATTACAGCGTCGGCTGGGTGGACGCCACCGCGACGGGCGCGTCGCTTGGGCGTGGCATCCTCGAGGAGGGGGAGTCCACGGATGAGCCGAGCCGGGAGCGCGTCCGTCGCGCCCGCGCCGTTCCCTTCGACGCCCCGTCGTTCCTCTTTTCCGCGCCGGTCGCGCGCGCGTTCAACGCGGCCTACTACGCCCGCATCCCGAAAGAGGGACGGACTCGAATCCGCCCGCTCTCCGCATTCTTGTTCCAATTGGACGTCCTCGACGACTGGAATCGTCTCTACGGGAAGCGCGGCATGCATCAGTTTCAATGCGTCGTTCCTCTGGATGCGACGGAAGCCTTGCGCGCGATGCTCGCGGAAGCATCCTCCAGCGACGTGGATTCCCCTCTAGCCGTGTTCAAGCGGTTCGGATCCGGGAGCGCGGGAATGCTGTCGTTCCCAATGGAGGGTTGGACATTGTCGCTCGATTTCCCCGCGACGCGGGCGTCCGCCGATCTGATCGGGCGCCTCGGCGCGATGGCGCTCGACGCGGGAGGCCGCGTCTATATGGCGAAAGACGCGCTGCTCCCGGCGAGCGCGGTTCCCCGCATGCACCCGGAACTGGACGCTTTCAGAGCGGTCTGCGACCGCCTTGACCCGGAGGGGCGAATGACCTCCGATATGGCGCGGCGACTGCGAATTCGGAGGGCGGCGGATGACTGAGCGCGAGACGTGGATCATTATCGGCGCGACCTCCGCTATCGCGAGGGCGTTCGCCCGGCTCGCCGCAGCCGACGGCGCGGACCTCCTGCTCGCGGGGCGCGACGAAGCCGAACTGGAGCGGGACCGCGGCGACCTCCGGGCGCGCTACGGCGTCGGCGCGCAAACCTTTCGGTTCGACGCCCGCGAGCCCGCCGACGCCCGCGCCTTGGCGGAAGCCGCCGTCGCGTATCCCGGAACGCTGAATGTCGCGGCGTTCGTCGGCGCAATGCCCGAGCAGGCCGCAATCGACGCGGACCCGGACTTGGCGACGGGTGTCATCGCCGACAACCTCAGCGGGGTCGTCGCCGCCTTGCACCGCCTCGCGCCGCTGCTGGAGGCGCGAGGCGGCGGCGTGGTCGTCGGGGTAGGCTCGGTCGCGGGCGACCGCGGACGGCTGAAGCACTACGTCTACGGAGCGTCCAAAGCGGGGTTCCACGCCTATCTGTCGGGGCTGCGAAATCGGCTAGAGCGCAAGGGCGCGCGCGTCCTAACCGTCAAGCCGGGGTTCGTGGATACAGCGATGACGTGGGAACTGAAGGCGAAGCCGCTAATGGTGTCCCCCGAGGCCGCCGCCGCCGACATTATGCGCGCCGCCAAGCGCGGGCAGGATGTGCTCTACACGCCGTGGTTTTGGCGCTGGATTATGTGCGTCGTCCAACTCATTCCCGAGCGCGTCTTCAAAAAACTCTCGTTCTGATCGACCGGCGGCCCAACGCCGCTAGACGACCGCCGCTCCGACGATAGCGAGAACGGCGGCGACGGCCAAGTAACTCGACGGGTCCCTCAGCGCGTAGACGACGGGGTCGTCGTGCACGCGGCCCTGCGCGCCCTTGCGGAAGATGCGCGCCAGCCAGGCGACGGCGGGCAGCGCCGTCAGCGCAAGCAGTTCCGGCCTCGCATAGAGCGTTGGGGCGTTGGGAGAAACGAATCCATAGGCGACGAGGACGGCGACGGCGCCCGCCGCGGCGAGCAGCCCGGCCGCCGTGACCCACCGCATATCGCTTGGCCGGTAGCCGCGCCCCGCTATTCGCCGTCCGCCGTTCGCGTGGCGGGTCAATTCCGTCTGCCTCTTCACCGCCGCAAGCGCGAAGAACAGCGTGAAGCACAGCGCGACGAACGCGACGGTGATCGGCACGGAACTCGCGACTCCGCCGCTCACGGCGCGCAAAACGTAGAAGCCGCTCAGCGCGACCATATCTAGCAGAACGACGCGCTTCAGGTAGCCGGAGTAGGCGAGCGACGCGCCGACATAGCCGAGCAGCGCCAGCCCGAACACGGGATTCGCCGCCGCCGACAGCAAGGCCGACAGCGCGAACAGCGCGCCCGCAAGCAGCATCGCGGATCGCAAGGACAAGCGTCCCGCCGCTACCGGGCGCAGCCGCTTGGACGGGTGCCGGCGGTCTGCGTCAAGGTCGAGCATATCGTTGATCAGATACAGGCCAGAGGCGCAGGCGCAAAACGCCGCAAACCCAATCGCCGAGAGCGCCCATGCGTTGACGGACGCGCTGTGCGCGGCGACCACGGGAAGGAACACCAGCAGGTTTTTCACCCACTGATGCGGACGCAGCGCGCGCAGCCAGGCGCGGCCATGCCGGCTCTCCCGCGTGACGACCGCCGCGTCTCCGTAGCGCGCCGTCACCCGCGCGAGCATCCGCGGCGACGGGTCTACGACGATGACGCTCGCGGCGCAATCCCATACGGCGAAGTCGGCTTGGGAATCGCCGACGTAGTCGAATCCGCCATGCCCGTAGGCGGCGCGGAGCGCGTCGGCTTTCGCCTCGCCGCGCAGATTCGTCTCGCCGTCCGACGCGAACGTCCGCGCCGCGCCGAATCGCTCGGCGACGGCCTCCGCGAGGCTCCGGTCGGAGGCGGACGCGAACGCGACCTCGCGCCCCTCGGCCTGCGCCTGCCGAACCATCGCCGCGACGCCGTCGTGCGCCGGCAGCGTCTCGACGTCGATCGCGGAGCCGTCGGCGATGCGCCGCTTGAGCCCGGCTTTCCCGCCGCGCCCGAACAGATCGGCTACCGCCCTCAGAGGATTGGCCGCCGCCCGCCGCCAGAACGTTTCATAGAGCAGATCCGTTCGCAGCAGGCTGTGGTCGAGGTCAACGACGAGGGGGCGCGGCGCGTCCACCGGCTGAGAGTCCGTCGGCGGAGAGAAGGACTGCACGGGCGCACGCGCGGCCGGAGCGGGGCGCGTTTCGCGGGCGGGGGCGTGGGCTTCTTCTCTCAACATAGCGCGGCGCAAGGAGGCAGTTTATCATAGCATCGCGGGAGGCCATAGCATGCCGTCATTCCCGCGTAGGCGGGAATCCAGTCGGCGCGGGAGCGCCGCTCCTCTCCTACGCGAGCTCCTCGCCCTGTCCGCGAAAGCGGGAACCTACTGGCGCAGGGAGTTATGCAGGGCAGCGGAGGTTGGCTGCGTTACGCAAAGTCTCCGTTGGAGCGCGGGCCAACAAGCCGCAACAGGAAGCGCAGGCGATTGATTTGGCGCAAGACGCGGGCATAACCGATGGGGACGCTCCCGTTCGGGACGGGTACAAGCCGTACTTCGACGTTGGCCTCATCGTCGTCGCTCACGCGCTCCTCCTTCCGCTCTGGGCGCTGCTCTGGATCGCGATCCCGCTTGCGATCTGGGCGTGCGACCGCGGGCCGGTCTTCTACACGCAAGAGCGTTTGGGGCGCGGGGGCAAGCGGTTCACGATCATCAAGTTCCGCACGATGACGGCCGGCTCTTCCGGAGAAGACGGCCCCCGCGTGACGCTGGTCGGCAAGGTTCTGCGTCCGCTCCGTATGGACGAAATGCCGCAGATCGTCAATATCCTGCGGGGCGAGATGAGTCTAGTGGGGCCGCGCCCCGAGGTGCCGGAGCGCGCCGACGCCATCGTTCGGGAGTTCCCCGATTTCTACCGCCGCCTTCGGGTCAAGCCCGGCATCGCGGGCTTGGCGCAAGCGCGCGGCGGCTACCTGCTGGATCCCGGACGGAAACTCCGGTACGACAATCTCTACATTGAGCAGATGAGCCCCTGGTTGGACTTGCGCCTGCTCCTCCTCTCGGTGGGCGTCGTCTTGCGCCGCCTCTTTCAAGGGAGGGCGCACTAGCCGCCCGGCGCGCGCGCCTCTTCCGCCAGCCGCGCGAAGAGCGCCTCGTAGTCGGCGGACATCCGAGCCACGCTGAAGTCCTCCGCGCGGCGGGCGGCCTCGTCCGTTGATGGGGCGTTTCCGTCAAGCGCGGAGACGATGGCGCGGGCGAGCGCTTGCGGGTCGCGCATCGGCGCGAGCGTTCCCCACTTGCCTCCGCCCAGGATCTCGCGCGGCCCCGAGGGGCAATCCGCGCTGACGACCGGCGTTCCGCACGCCATCGCTTCAATGAGCACGGACGGGAACGCCTCGTGCCACGACGAAAGGGCGAACGCCGCCGCTCTCCGCATAGCGCGGTAGGGATTCTCGTCGAAATCCAGGAACGCCACGTCCTTCTCCGCGCCGAAGCGTTCGGCGATAGCGAGGAGGCCGCGCCGGTGATCCGGCGAACCGTCGCCCATAATCACGAGCCGCGCCTCGCGCTCGCGCCGGACGAGGCCAAACGCCTCGACGAGCGTAGGGCGATCCTTGAGCGGCTCGTCGCTGCCGACGGTCAATATGACCGGCGGGCCGCCGTCCGCGAACCATTCATGCGGCGGCTCTTCCTCGCTCATCCGGCGGATTTCTTCGATGGGCAAGCCGTTGCGAATGACATGAAATTGCGTCGGCTCTATCCCCAAGCGCGCGGAAGCGTCATCGGCGACGGCTTGCGATACGGCGGCGAACGCGCTCGCCTGCGGATAGAGCGCCCGCGCGCGGGACAATTGCTCCTCCGTGTACGTATGGCCGATGAGGTAGTGCAGGCCGATCGCGATCGGCGTCCGGGCGTTCGCCAGTTGGGCGCCCAGCAGCGTTGCGGCGTTCGCCATCGGCAGCGCGGAGAGGAGCGCGTCGGGGCGCGCCTCGCGCAGATACGCCGCGACGCCGAGCGCGTAGTACGCGCTGCCGGGCCTGATCCGTATTCCCGGATGCCGACGCCTCAACTCGAGCCACGTCCGGGCGGCGGCGACGGGGTTGACTCCCAGCGCCCTTACCGCTATCCCCCGCTCGCGGCAGTGGCGCAGCAGGCCGCGGTCGGCTTTCCAACGCCCCGGATAGTAGAGGCGCAAGCCTGCGGGAACGCCGCTGCGGTAGGCGCCGTTGCATTGCGCGAGGAACAGATCGACGCGATGTCCGCGCTCAATCAGCGCGTTCGCGAGCGTCAGCGTGACGCGCTCCGCCCCCCCGCCTCTGAGGGACGACAACGCCAAGCAGATATGCAACGGCTTCCGGCTCATCGCGCTCACGGCTCGGGCTCCGCCGTCTCGTCGCGTTCGCGTCCGCCGCGCGCTCCGCCCTCGCGTTTGCGGAGCGTTCGCTCAATGAGGTCTATGTAGCGCGCGTTGAATTCGTCCGCCGAGAGCGACGCTTCGGCCCGCGCGCGGCTTTCGGCTCGCATAGCGCTCCGCGCTTCGGCGGGCAACGCCGCGAAACGCCTAATCGCGTCCGCGACGTCGGCGGGCGAGTTCGGATCGAACAGGAACCCGGTTCGGCCATCCTTCACGAGGCGCGGATTGTCGCCGACGCGGCTGGCGAGCACGGGAAGCCCGCAGGCCATCGCCTCGCAAACCACGTTCGGCGTTCCTTCGTAGACGGACGGCAAAACTAATGCGTCGGCGGCATGGTGAAGCGGAAGGACGTCTTGCGCGGCGGGGCGCAGGCGAAAGCGGTCTTGCAAACCCAGACGCGCGACCTCTTGCTCGAATCGCTCCGCGTATTCTGTGTGGCCGCGCTGTCGAGAGCGCGCCCAATTCGCGCCCTTGCGGTCGCTCGCCGCTATGCGGTCGCCATGCCAATCAACGGCGACGTCGAGCGCGGGCTCTTCCTTGCGGAGTATGTCGAACGCCTCCAGCAGCGCGAACGGGTTCTTCTGCGGTTGAAGCCTGGCGAGCGCGAGCAGGCGGAGTCGGCTATCCCGCGCCGGAGGGGGCGACGGCGGCGGCGCGAACGCGCGCAAGTCCACGCCGTTCACGATGACGCTCGTCTTATCCGCGAGGAACGGCGCGATTTCGAGCATGCGCTCCCGTTGCGCGTAGGAGTTGGAGACGACGGCGTCGGCGAGGCGGTGGAGCGCGTAGCGGGCCCTGCGCCGCGCGCTGTTCGGCTGCGTGTCGAGGTTCAATTCCATCGCGATGACGGCGAACGCTCGGCGCGGCGCCCCCGCGAGTTCCGCGAGAACGTTCGCGCCCCGCAGGAACGACAGAACGACGTCGGGGCGGCTCCGTCGGATCGCGCGCCGCATCGCGTAGATGAGGTGAAGCCGGTTGCGCGAGCGAACGCGCTCGACGGCGACGCCGGCCTCCGCGAGCGCGCCTGCGAAAAAGTCGCCGGGCCAGTACGTGAGAACCGTCGAGTCGTAGCCCGCCGCCGTCAGGCCGGATGCGAGGCGCACCAAGTCCCGCTGCGCGCCGCCGGAGTTGAGTTCGTCTATCACCAGCGTGGCGCGTCGGGGCTTACGCATGGGCCGCGCGCCTGCCGAGCGTCTGGCGAATGGCCGTCCGCCCCTCCGTCCAGACGTAGACGAAGTCGCTGCGTCTGGGCAGCCACGTCGCCGCGACGCCCGATCCGCTCGCCCGATGGAAGGCGACGCTCATCAGCAGCGTTCGCGCGATGAAACCGGCGCTCATCGCCCAGGCCGCGCCCTGCAATCCCGCGACCGGGTACGCCGCGAACAGAATGACGGCGTTCATCCCGATTCCTGTCCAAATGATTCCCGACAACGCTCCGGGGCGGTTGGAGCCCATCAGATACGTCGCGAGGATCGCGCTGCAGGCGTGGGCGATTCCGCCGGGCGCAAGCCAAACGAGGAGGTCGACCACCGGCAGGAATCGCTTGGTGAAGAAGAGGGGGAAGATCGGCGAGACGACCATGAGAATGAGAAAAGCCGCCATCGCCCCCGTCGTGGCCGCGAAGACGAGGCGTATGCAGAGCGCGACCAGTTCGGGGCGGCTCCGCTCGTCCTCCGTCACGCGGGGGAAGAGCACGCTGCCGACCATGCTGGCGACCACGCCGAACTGCAGCATCAGCGCGAGCGCGAGGTCGAACAGCCCAATCTCGCGCGTTGACGCGATGATGCCCAGCACTAAGACGCCGATCCGCGCCTCCGCCGCGAACGCTATCCGCGCGTAGTGAAACCGCCAGCCGTAGTTCAGCGCGAGCGAGAATCCGGCGCGCGACGGCGCGCTGCCCGTCAGTCCGTAGCCCTTCCGCAGACGCAGAACGCACGCGGCGGTCATAACCGCCTGCCCCATCGCGAAGGCGGCGATGGCGCCGTTGATTCCCATCTCCATTTGCGCGACGAGAATGAGCAGCGCGGCCAAGTTCACGACGGCGCGGAGCATCCAGAAGCCCGCGAGCGAGCCGAACCCCCGCAGCCCCACCAGCAACTGCTCGACGGCGGTCGCCGCGGTGGTGATGGGGATAAGGATCAGCGCCAAGCGGAAGGATGCGGGGTCGGCGGCGGAGAAAAACCCGACGCCGCTGTTGATCAGCGGAACGGCGACGGCGACGGCCGCGGCGGTTCCCCCCGCGATGATCGCCAGCGCGACGGCGACCCCGCGCGACACGCTCATCCGACCCGTGACGACGTTGTAGGTGACGCCCTTGTCGATGCCCGGCGTGACGATGACCCCGGCGAGCACGGCGAACGTCACGCAAATCGCGTAGGAGCCGCGCCCCTCCGGCAAGAGGAAGTACGCGAGCAGACTTTGGATGAGGAGCCCGAACGATAGGACGCTCGCCCTCGCCGAGAAGAGCATCGCGACTTCCTGCGCGCCGGACGTCCGCCGGCTCGTCCCCGAAGCCGCGCTCATCGCAGCCCCGCCGGCAGGGGCGCCGGTCCGCCGCGCGCGCCCTGCTCATAATATCCTGCGCGAAAGAGGATCCCGTCCCCAAGCGGCTCCGACGCGCGCTCCGCAAGCGCGCGGCACGCCTCGAAACTCTCGTCCAAGAGGCGCTCGCTCTCCTCGCTCAGACGGGGAACGCCGCGCTCCCCCGCCGCAGGCGTGAAAAACAATCGCCGAACCGACGGCGCGTCCTTGATCCGCTGCAGGAGGCGGCGCATTCCCAACCGGCGCATCCCGACCGCGACCGACTTGCCGGCCGCGGCGAGCAGCGCGTTCCGGGCGCGGACGGACTCGTTCACGACCGCGGACTCGGATTCGTCGAACGGCGCCGCCCCGCAGAGCGACGCCAGCGCGTTCAGCGCCCCCGTCGTATCCGCGGTCAGCGCGGAGAAATGCAGCGTCAGCGCGTCAACGCCGACGCCGTAGAGCGCGTCGAGCGACTCCGGCGTCAGCCGATCGCGGACGACGGCGCGCTCCAGCCGCCTCGCGCCGAAAAGCGCCGACAACTCCCCGCGGCTCTTCCGGAACCGCATCATCGAAACGGCGCGGTCGCGGTGCCCCCGCAGCAGAATCACGAGCAGAACCCTGCGCCCGGCATCCGCCAGCCGCCGAACGCCGGGCGGCAGAGCCTGGTCTTGGTAGCCCAAGTTGGCCACGTCCGCCAGCATCCTCTTCGCGTCGCCGTCGTTCGCTTGCGCCAACGCCTTCTCGAATCTCGACGGCGAGCGGTAGTAGTACCCTTCCTTGATCTCAGGGAACGCGAAATCCTTATGCCGCCGCAGGCGCTCGTAGAGCAATTCGCTGCCTGAGCGCCCCGGCCCGGCGACGAGCAGGTAATCGTATTTCAAGGGACCGTTCACGGTGGGCCGGGCGGAGCCTCGCCTCGCAGGCGCAAGGATAGAGCGGAGCGTTAGGGATTGTATCTTACTTGCGCTCTCCCTGCGGCGCGCGCCGCCCGTAGTCGTAGAGCAGAGGCGACAGCAGCCCCACCGCCGTCGCGAAGGCGCCGAAGATGTAAATCGCGGCATGGAGGCTCGTCGCCTCGGCGATGAAGCCGAACAGCAGCGGCGAGAGGAAAATGCCGATCGCCCAGTAGAGCCCGACGACGGAGAGCGCCATCGCGCGCTGATTCGGCTCGCTGTTCTCCGCCGCAAGCGTCGGGTAGAGCGACCGCAAACTGCCGAACGTCATTCCCGTGATCGTCATAAAGACAACCGGAACGACGGGAACGTCCCCCGTGAGGCCGACGCCGACGGCGAGCGCGCCCGTGAGCGTGATGCCGAGCGTCGCGGTCAGGCGGCTGCCGAACCGGACGAGCAGCGCGCCGAAGAAGAACGCCAGCGCGCTCGTGCCGACGCTGTTCAGGCGAATGACGAGCGCCGTGCCCGCCTCCGTGTAGTTCGCGTCGCGGAAGAAGGCGACGAAGAGTCCCATCACGAGGCCGATGTAGGCGGCGCTGACGAACGCCGTGAGGTGCGCGTGCAGCAGCGTTCGCCGGAAGAGCATCGTCTTGACCGGCGCGAGGCTCGCCGCGAGGCTCCGCGCCTGATCCTTGCGCGGCAGCGCCGGCAGCGAGGTCGTGATGAGGAAGCCGACGAGCGTCGCGCCCGCCGTCATTAGGAACGCCTCGGCGTAGCCGTACTGCTGCGCGACGAGCCCCGCGACGATGCCGCCGAGCAGCCCGCCGCCGGACTCGAAACTCAGTTGGCGCCCCATCACCTTGCCGGCCTCGCCCTCGGCGCTCCGGCTAATGTAGGACTGCGCCGCCGACCAGTAGACGGAGCGCGACGCGCCGTTGAAAAGTTGCGCGGCGACGAGCGGTAGCAGCGCGGCGGAGTAGGCCGCGGCGACCGACGCGCCCGTAACGGTGGCGAAACTGAACCACAGGATGATCTTTTCGCCGAACCGGTCGGAGACGGCGCCCCCGACGAGCCGGAGGAGAATCATCGCGATGCCGGGCGCGGCGACCACGAAGCCTTGCGTCGAGAGGTCGAAGTCGAGGCTGATGGCGTAGAGGGGGAAGAGAATCGTGGACGCGCCCATGCCGTAGCCGTAGACGAAGCCGTTGAGGTAGCCGAGGTAGGTGGGATGGCGGCGCGGGCGGCGGACGAACGCGGCGAGCGGCGCGATGTTGGCGAGCGGGTTCACGCCCGCAACCTACGCCCTTCCGCCGTATCGCTCGCCGTCGTCATCGCCTCTCGCCGCTCGTTCCTAGCGCAAGGTGCGCCCTATCGTAGGCGGGCGGCGCCCCGCCGCGCAAGGGGCGCCCGCCACGCGGCGCGAGACCTCGATGGGGTATGATCGGCGCGACTGAGGCGAAGAGGCGCAAGGATTGGCTAGCGTGAACGTCCGCTTGAGCAGGAGGGTATGGCCAACCGCGGCGCTGGCCGTCGCCGTCGCGCTCTTGTCGGCGTGCGCTCAGCCCGCTCCTACGCCTACGCCGCCTCCTACTCCCACGCTCGCGCCTACTGCGACGCTTACTCCTACGCCAACCGCTAGCCCAACGCCAACCCCCACTCCTACACCTACGCCTACTGCTACGCCAACGCCTACTCCCACGCCCACGCCTACCGTCACGCCCACCCCTACGCCGACGCTGACTCCCACGCCGACTGCCACGCCCACGCCTACGCCGCTGCCGAAAGGACATGTCTACCTAGCAATTGAAGCAACCTGGGTGGATCTAGTTGATATATTTGAAGCGTACCCTCAGGTTACTCTTCATTTAGATAATTCCGTTCATGATGGATTTACAAAGGGGCGGCTTATACTTGATGGATATAACACAGCCCTCGCCTGTTTACATGATGGCGAGTATGCCGAATCGCCGCAGGGTGAAAATTATCCAACGAATGAATGCTTGGAAAAACAGAAGGCTTTGTGTGGCGGGAACTACATTGGAGACGCGATCCATGGACTGGCGGATTGCTTAAGCGTCGATTATGGAATCGCTGTTTACGAAACTGATGTGGTAAAGCCTTTCGAGATGCTAGCGACTATGGAAGAAAAGAATTCTGCCGCAGCAGAAGTAAAAGGTTTCTCGTGGGTGCGTGACGGGATGAACTCAGACGAGTTAGACATTCTTCGTGAATTGTTTCTCTTCACAATTGGTATTAGGTTGCCTGAATGGAAATTGGCAATGCCATTTCTGTCTCATGTTGACACGCTTGACCTAATTACGTTGCAAACTCTTCGCAGTCTTCCTCGTGATCATGTTGAACAAATTGTTTCCCATCCCGCGCTCCTCAACGGGAACGGTATTACGGACGAAAAGAGAGCCATTATTATCGTGATTGGGAGTGTAAATAAGGATCCGAATGTCTGGATAGACATTCTCCTTGACCCTGATCAAATCTTGCTGGAGGAGCGTGTTATCACGCTTCCGCTTGCAGGGAAAATGGCGTTGTCAGTCATTCGTCCCCGAGTCGCAACGTCTGACGACGGTCAACAAGCAATGAAATTTTTGGAGCATGCAATACGAATACAAGAAGAGTTTATGGGCGTCGCCGTCCCGCACAATCACGCGATAGCGCTCATCGCCGATGTGACTCAGTATGGAGGAAGCGGCGGGGCTAATGCAATTATCACTTCTGCTGACGAGAGTTTTGGCATCATCGCGCATGAAGCGGCTCATACATACTGGCCCTTCTGGCCGCAATGGGTGGCTGAGGGAGGCGCTACCTTTCTGACAAACGTTTCAGAAAGAGCCTACAATGGCGCTTCCTTTCCGGATGAGGAAGGAGCGTGCCCATTAGCCGAAAGCCTAGTTGACCTCGAGCAATTAGATTTGAGCCGATACAGAATTCGTTCAGTCTGCCCTTACAATCTCGGTGGAGGCATATTCCTCGAATTGTATAATCGGCTAGGAGAGGCCGCTTTCCGCAGGGGATTCAGAAATCTCTACTTGGCCAGACGCGACACGATATACGAATCTGTCTGCGGAGACGAATACAGAGCCGGGTGCTATTTGCGCGAGGCGTTCGCCGCCGGCGCGACGCCCGAACAGATCGCCGTCATTGACGACGTCGTGGCGCGGAGGTACTACGGACGGGGGTAGCCTGGCGCGCCGCGCGCTATGGGGCGCCGCCCGGCGTATACTCCCCGCCTATGAGCATCGAGGACCGCGGGTACTATCGAGCGCAAGGCGGCGCGGCGGGCGGCGGCGGCCTCCGATCCTGCCCGCGGTGCGGCAGATCCTTCCCGTCCACGCTCTGGCGGATGCACGCCCACAATCCCCAGCAGGCGCGCTGCGGCGAGGCCGGATGCAGGGAGCGCGGCGTCGGCTATTGCTCGGAGGCGCCGTTCGCTACGGGGCTCGGCCCGCTCTGCGGCGAGCATCTGATGCGCCACCGTCGTCAAGGGCATGACGTTCGGTTCGTGGACGGCGGCGTCTGCTCCGTCTGCGACGGACACGGGCAGACCGCATCGCATACCGGCGAATGGCTGCGCTGTCCGCAATGCTTTGGGACGGGCTACGAGAGCGAGGAGATTCTCGAACGGCGGCGCGAGCGGGCGCGGCAGGAGGAGAAGGAGGCGCGCCGCCGCGAGGAGAATCGCCGCGCCGCCGAGGAAGCCCGCCGCCGTTCCGATGAGGCGAGCCGCGCGGCGGAAGAGCGGGCGGAGCGGGAGAGGAAGGAGCGGGAGCGGGCGGAGCGCGAGCGAAGGGAACGGGAACAGGCGGAGCGCGAGCGAAGGGAACGGGAACAGGCGGAGCGGGAACGCGCGGAACGGGAGCGAAAGGAACAGGAGCGGCGCCGTTGGCAGGAGGCGAATCCGCCCCGGAACGAAGGAGCGAGCCGCGCGGCTCCGGGGCGATGCGCTGCGTGCGGAGGCGCGGGCAGAGTCGCCACGGAGTACCACCGGATCCTCGACGTTCCGCTCGGCGCATCCACGGACGAGATAACGCAGGCGTTTCGCCGGAAGGCGATGGAGCGTCATCCGGACGTCAACAAGGCTCCGGACGCGACCTTGCGGATGCAGGAAGTGACCAAGGCCCGTTCCATGCTCGTCGGGTCCGAGAGCCTTCGCGCAGGAGTGGAGTGCTCGGTTTGCAACGGCAAGGGCGCGGCCGCCTCCGGGCAACCGGGGCAAGGGCAGGCCGAGCGCGACAGGGCGGAGCGGGAGCGGGCGGCGCAGGAACGCAGGGAGCGGGCGCAACGTGATCAGGCGGAGCGCGAGCGCAGGGAGCGCGAGCGAAAAGAACGGGAGCAAGCGGAGCGGGAACGGGCGGAGCGAGAGCGGAAGGAAAACGACCAGGCCGAGCGCGAACGGATGGAAGATCGGTATCGCCGTCCGCCTCCGCCCGAGGAGCCTCCCCAGCCGCGGAACGACGGCGGCGGTTCGTCCGGCGGGCGCGGCCGGATGATTATGGTTGTCGTCGGAGTCGCGGCGCTTGCGGCGCTCATCGCGCTCGTCTTCCTGATCCGGCAGGATGAGGCGCCCGCGCCGGCGCTCGCGCCCGCGGCGACGCCGACTCCCACGCTTGCGCCGACCGCGACGCCCGAGCCGGCGTGGACGCCAACGCCCACCGAGACTCCGTTCCCATGCGACCCATCCCCGGCGCGGCGCGCGCCAACGCCTACGTCCACCGCGACGCCCACCGCCGAGGCGACTCCCACCTCGACGCCGACCATCGCCCCAACTCCGACGCTCACGCCTACGCCCGATTGGCCGCCGCAACCGCTCACCGACGCCTGGCGCGAATGGACGCGGGGTTGGAGCGAAGAGCAGGTCGCTGACGCGCTCGCCGCAAGCGCAGCAGCTTTCGAGACGGGGCTGGACGGCCTCGATGCGGCGCCGATCCTCGAATCGTGCGCCCGCATCGAAATGCTCGAGACGCGGCTGGAGATCGCCGCGTTCCTCGTGGAGACGCGCCGCCTTGAGCGGGCGCAAGTCCCCGGCTGGCATATTCACGAGGACTGGTCGCTTTGGCTGCGGCACTATCGCGGCTTGCTCGCGCAGGCCGTCCGCGACCACGCGCCGGCGCAGCGTTGCCGCGAGGCGCGCGCCGCCGCCGCGACCCCAACGCCAACCGCGACGAGCGCGCCAACGCCTACGTCCGCCGCGACGCCTACTCCGACGGCGCCGCCCGCGACTGCGACCCCGCCGCCGCCGTCTCCCACGCCGACGCTTCCGCCGTGCCCGACGGCCACGCCGACTCCGCGCCCCACTCCAACGCCGTCGCCGACTCCGCGGCCTACCCCGACGCCCACCGCGACTCCGCGCCCTACGCCTACGCCGTCGCCGACGCCCCGCCCCACGGCGACGCCTACTCCCGAGCCAACGCCCACTCCGCTGGGGCAGCGCCTCTCGCCCGCCGATTTGCAGGAGTTGAGCGTCTACGCGCTTGATCTCGTGAACGACGACAGAGCCGCCCACGGCATGCCGCCCCTTGCGCTCGGCCTAAATCCTGCGGCGCAACTGCACGCCGAGGATATGCTCACGCATAATTACCAGGGTCATTGGTGGGCGGACGGGCGCAAGCCCTATATGGTCTATTCCGAGACCGGCGGAACGAGTTACGTCGCGGAGAACGTGGCGTCCAGCGGATGGACGGCCTTGCAATGGCGGGCGGCCAACTGCGATTCGCTCTTCACGAGTTGCCAAGTCCCACAGCCGCGCCCCGCCATCCGCGAGTTGCAGCGCCTGATGATGTACGACGACGCGCATGCGAACTGGGGGCATCGGGACAACATTCTCGGCGAGAGACATCGCGCCGTTAACTTCGGCGTCGCGTTCAACGGCAGGCGCGTGACGTTCGCGCAGAATTTCGAGGGCGGCGCGGTCGAGGCCGGCGCCCCGACGCTCTCTCGAAACGGAACGCTCTCCTTCTCGCTGACGAAGCGCGAGGCCGGCGTTCGGATCGGGCAAGTCGTTAGCGTGCACTACGATCCTCTGCCGACGCCCAAGACGGCGGCGCAGATAGAACAGCTTGATAGTTACTGCGTCGGCGGCGGCTTCACCACGGCCTGCGGCGACCCCATCGCCCGCATTTTGGAGCCGCCCGGGGCCGGCTACTTCTACTCCAACTTGGACGCGAACGAAGTCATCGCCGGGGAGTGGAGCGAAACCGGGTCGGCGTTCCGGTTCACCGCATCGCTCGGCGCCCTTGCGACCCGCCCCGGCGTCTACACCGTCCTCGTCTGGCGCGACAGCGGCGGCGGCCTGCTAACCGAGCCGCTCACCGGGCTTTCCGCTACGCAGCCCGCGCGGTGATCCTCCGGCGCCGCGCTAACTCATAACCGCCAGCGCCCGGTAGGTTCCCGCTTTCGCGGGAATGACGCGGGCCGGGGGGTTAATTTGGAGCGCATCCGCGCTAGCGCGGATGCGCCTACCTTCGCGCCTTGCAAGCCCTCGCCTAATCGCTGTCGGCTACGCGGAATTGGAATCCGGCAGGGCGGCGCGAAGCGCCGCCCCTCAATTCCCACGGCTCCCCGTCATTCCCGCGAAAGCGGGAACCTACCGGCCGCCGGGAGTTACGCAAGGTCACTAGTAGCGTACCCCCCGTCACAACTCGTCCGCCATTGCGTCCATGCGCTCGCGGAGGCGCAGCCACCTCCGATGCGCCTCGCGGCGTTCGGGGCCGCGCGGGCCCGGCTCGACGCGCCTGCCTTGCGCGGCGAACGCTGCGGCGCGGGCGGGCAGCGCGTCCGGGGTAGACATCGCCAGGGCGGCCGCGCCCGCCGCCGTCGCGTTCCGGTGAACGCTGACCGGCTCGCCCAAAACGTCGGCGATGAGTTGCGGGAACAG
This sequence comes from Dehalococcoidia bacterium, assembly GCA_965242755.1. Taxonomy (GTDB): domain Bacteria; phylum Chloroflexota; class Dehalococcoidia; order Lucifugimonadales; family Australimonadaceae; genus Bin16. The sequence goes on from OZ251500.1 coordinate 1,749,328, forward strand.
CGCATTCTCCGTCATTCCGCCGCTGATCGCGGCGCCTTCCGCCGCCGCGCCCGCGACGCTCCGGGCGAGCGCGACGCTCTCGCAAACGGCGAACGCGGCGTTTTCGAACGCCGCCCGCGCGAAGGTTGGCGCGTCCAGTCCCTCCTGCGTCACGGGCGCGGGCAGCAAGAATCCGCCCATCGTCATGCCGGGATTGGAGAGATCAAGCGCGCGAGGGCCGAGGAACGCCGCGACGGGCGCCCCGCTCTCTGAGGCCGACGCCGCCATCGCCGCGAACCGCGCGGCCGAGGCGCGAGGCGCGAGCAAGCGTCGGACGGCGTCGAGCGTTCGGCCCGCGTCGCCCGGGTTCGCTTCGACCGCCCATAGGTCAGGGAGCGCGTGGAGCGTCGTCCACGTCCGTCGTTGCGGATCGAACATGGGCGCGGCGGTTGCGACTTGCGCGGGGGCGCTCCATCCGGCGCAAATCGCCGCCGCGCCGGGCTCGACGGCGCCGCAACCGAGCGCGGCGGCTTGCGCGTCGGGCCCCGCAAGATGGACGGCGACCGTCCGCGGCAGGCCGGTCGCGTCGGCGGCCTCCGGCGCGAGGCGCCCGACCGCCGCGCCGCGCGGAATGATCAGCGGGAGGATCTCCGGCGGAACGCCAAGCCGCCGCATCAGCGCGTCGGCGGGCGCGCCGGACGCTACGTCCAGCAGCCCCATCTCGGCGAGTCCGCCCGCGGTCTCCGCGAGCGCTCCGGTCAGTTGCAACGCGGCCCAGGCGTCCAGCCCGGCGGCTTTGGCGATGCGCTCCGTCGTTCGCGGGCGATTCTCCCGAAGCCACGCCAACTTGGCCGGAACGAACAGCAGCGAGGGCAGACGCCCGGTCGTTTGGTGGATCTCCGCGCGATGCGCCTCGTCTATGGCGCTGCCCTGAAAGACGGCGCGGACGTCCGTGTTCGGCGACGCGCTGAGCGCATTGAGGCGCGCGTCGAGGAAGCAGGCCGCTCCGCGCTGCGATGTCGCCGCGACGGCGCGGACGCTCCGCGGGCCCGCCGCCTGCGCGCCTTGCGCGAGCACGCGCAGCAAACGCTCGCTCAGCGAACGCGGATTGAACGCCTGCGCGAGCGCTCCGGCGCGGGCGCTCATCGCGGGATAGGGCGCCGACGCGGCCTCTACGGGCTCGCCCTGCCCCTCCCCGCGCGCGTCCCCCAACGGAACGACGGCGCACCGCAGGCGGCTGCTGCCCAAGTCGAGAACGAGGACGGAATCCCGCATCGCGCCCCGTCTCCGCCGCCGAATCCGCCTCGCCCGCGCCGCTGCTACTTCGCCGGAGCGAACCGCATCGAGAGGGAGTTGACGCAGTGGCGCGCGTTGGTCGGCGTGAAGCCCTCGCCCATAAAGACATGCCCCAGGTGGCCGCCGCAGTTGGCGCACGCGACCTCCGTGCGGAAGCCGTCAGGGTCGGGCTCGCGGCGCACGGCGCCCTCGACTTCCTTATCGAACGCGGGCCAGCCGCAACGCGCGTCGAACTTGTCGGCGGAGCGGTACAGGAGCGCGCCGCACCGCCGGCAGAGGTACGTTCCCTCTTCGTAGAAGTCGTCGTACTCCCCCGTGAAAGGCCGCTCCGTCCCCTTCCCCTCAATGACGTAGCGCTCTTCCCGGGTCAGTTCGTTGTAAGCCATAGCGCCCCTCCTTCCATTAGGCCGGCGTTGCGTAACCTGCCGGCGGGCAACCCGGCGCTGCCGCTTCGTGACGACGGAGACTGTGGCGAAGCTAGCCGGGATAGATGGGCAACATGCTGAACGGTGTTTTGATTATACGCAGGGCATGGCCGCCCAACAGGCCATCGCCGAGGCGTTGCCCAAGTGTCCGGGTTTGTATCCGCCGCGCGGGAGCGCCCCCCCTTGACGGAACGCGCGGCTTGCTATAATGCGCCCATAGCGCAGGAACATCCCCGCAATCCGCCGCCGCAATCCGGCATAAGGAGCATCGCCATGCTGACGCAGGAAGCGAACGACCGCTACACGAGGGTCGGCCCCGGCACGCCGATGGGCGAACTCATGCGCCGCTACTGGCACCCCGTCGCCGCCGCCTCCCAAATGAACGGCAAGTGGACGATGAAGGTCCGCATCCTCGGCGAAGACCTCATCCTCTACAAAGACCGCTCAGGCGCCTTCGGCCTCATCGAGCCCCACTGCGCCCACCGCCGCATGAACCTCATCTACGGCATCCCCGAGGAGAACGGCATCCGCTGCCCCTACCACGGCTGGCTCTTCGACGAGACGGGGCAGTGCATCGAGCAGCCCTACGAGGAGACGGAGGACCCGGAGGCGCGCTTCAAGGACAAGGTGAAGATGCGCGCGTACCCCGTCGAGGTGAAGGCGGGGCTCGTGTTCGCGTACCTCGGCCCGGCGCCGGCGCCCCTCGTGCCGAACTACGACGTCTTCGCGGCGGACGGCGTGCTGCGCGACATCGGCTACGCGGAACTCGACTGCAACTGGCTGCAGTGCCAGGAGAACTCGCTCGACCCCGTCCACCTGGAGTGGCTGCACGTCGCCTGGGCGAACTTCATCCGCGAAATGAACGGCGACGAGGAGCGGCGGACGCGCCGCCCCCACAAGGTCATCCACTTCGACGCCTTCGAGCACGGCATCATCAAGCGCCGGATATGGGAGGGCGGCTCCGAAGAGGACACCGAATGGAAGGACGGCCACCCCATCGTGTTCCCCAACTACCTCCGGCAGGGCGGCGACGGCTTCAACCTGACCGCCGGGACGTACCGCGGCAACTTCTCGATGGGCCCCGCGTTCCAGATCCGCACCCCGATTGACGACGCGCGCACCGGCCACTGGTGGGTCGCCTGCTACCCAATGATCGACGGCGACGCCCCGCAGACGCCGGAGGACATCCCCTTCTACCGCCCGCCCGTTCCCCGGTTGGACGAGAACGACCAGCCGGTCTACCCCGAACTCCGCAGCAACTCGGCGCAAGACCCCGCCGCGTGGATCACGCAAGGCCCCATCGCCGACCGCACCGGCGAGCACCTCGGCCGCTCCGACAAAGGCATCATAATGTTCCGGCAGATGCTGGAGGACAACATCCGCATCGTGGAGGACGGCGGCGACCCGATGGAGGTCTACCGCGACCCGGCCCAGAACCTGTACATCCCCTTTATGACGGAGCAGCACAACTACGTGGACACGTCCACGCGGCAGGGCGCGGCCACAATGTACTCGCCGATCCTCGACCGGCGCGAAGAGGCCGCCGCCGCAAGGTAGCGGATTCCCTACCTAGTCGAGGGGAATCCGGCGGAAGAGGCGCGAAATGGCCAAGTTGAGCGAGGAGATCGCCGCCTACGAGCGGATGCAAGACCTGCTCGAAACCGACCACTTCGGCGAGTGGGTCGTCATCCACGACGGCGAACTCATCGGAGCGTACACCGCGTTCGAAGACGCCGCCGACACGGCGATACGCCGCTTCGGGCGCGGCCCCTACCTCATCCGCAGAGTCGGCCGCGGCCCGATCCGCTTGTCGCCCTCCCTGCTCTACGGGCTGCGCTGATGCCGACGGTCTCCTGCGGCTTCGACAATCTGCCGGATATGCTGGCGTATCGGGGAGCGACGCTAGATGTCCGGATAGGCCTCGACCTCTCCTATGACGCGAGCGGCGTCAAGCCTCCCGACCTTGGCGCGCGCCTGTTCCCCGCTCTCATAGACACAGGAGCGTCGGAAAGCGGGATAGACTCCGACCTCGCGGATGACTTGCGCCTCCCCGTTGTCGACCGCCAAGCCATCGCGGGGGTTCACGGGAGGGCGTCGCTCAATTTGCACATCGCCCAGATTCACATTCCCGATCTTGGTTACGCCGCGCGCGGCGAGTTCATCGGCGTTCACTTTTCGAGCGTTGGACTGCCTTACTCCGCCATCATCGGCAGAGACATACTCCGCCACTTTACGATGACCTACGACGGGACAACGGGCGCGGTCGTCATAGAGCGCAACCCGTAAGGAGCAACCCCAATGACGCTGATCCTCAACAACGACGACGTCGCCTCCGTGCTCACGATGCGCGACACGATAGACTCGCTGACCGCCGCCTACGAGGAATTGGCGCGGACCGAGGCCGTCTGCCGCCCGCGCATCGACATCCGCATCCCCACCTCCGACCCAGCGAAAATGTACCAGTGGGGCACGATGGAGGGCGGCTCCGCGTCGGGCTACTTCGCCATCCGGATGAAGTCGGACGTGATCTACGAGCGGGAGTACGCCGGCACGCGCACCGAGGAGAAGTACTGCGTGCGCCCCGGCCTCTTCTGCGGCCTCATCCTGCTGATGAGCGTGGAGAACGGCGAGCCGCTCGCGATTATGAACGACGGCCATCTGCAGCATATGCGCGTCGGCGCCGACTCCGGCATCGGCGCGTCGTATATGGCGCGCGAGGACGCCTCCGTCGTGGCGATGATCGGCTCCGGCGGCATGGCGCGAACCCACGCCGAATCGTTCGCCGCCGTCCGCGACATCCGCCGCATCCAGGTCTACAGCCCGACGCCCGCCAACCGCGAAGCCTACGCCGCCGAAATCCAGGCGAATCTCGGCATCGAGACGGTCCCCGTCGCGTCCGCCGCGGAGGCGTGCAAGGGCGCCCATATCGTCGCGGGATGCACCGACGCGGTCGAGCCGGTCATCTTCGGCAAGGACATTGAGGACGGCGCGCACGTCACCTGCGTCGGCGGAACGATGGACGGCGAGGCGCTGGAGCGCATAGACCGCTCGCTGCGGCTCGGCTCCGCGCCCGCGCCCGTCGGCATTCCCGAAATGGCGCTGCACGACGAGTACATCGCCTACGAGGCGAACAACCCCGACGGCTCGCCGGCGTCGGCCCGGCAGTCGCGCTCGCGCAGCGGACGCGCGCACGGCGTCATCGCGGAGGACCGCGTAGTCTTCCTGCGGCGGTTGCTCGACGGCGCGGAGGGCCGCCCGGGTCCGTCCGCCGTGACCTATTCGGAGCGCGGGAACATTCAGGGCGCGCAGTTCTTCGCGGTGGCCGGCCGCGCCTACGAACTCGCCAAGTCGAGGGGCCTCGGCTACGAACTGCCGACGGAGCGGCTCCTGCAGGACATCAGGGACTAGGGCGCAGGGGGCGGAGGGGAGGCGCCTTAGTGCCGCCGCGTGGACGATCCCGCAAGCGCCGCTCGGGCGTCATTCCCATAACGCATCCTTCGGGTATCCTATCTCACGTCCGAAGCATCAGCATAACCCAACCAATGTCGCCTAACCATACAGCGACAAACGGCGTCAATTGCACCCGGTTTAGGAAGTGATTTTGGCTTATGTCCATCTGTCGATACAGTGGATGTTGATTCCTTGAAAAAGCATACAATTCAAGACAAGAAATGATAGCGGAAAGCAGCATAATAGCGCAGAAAATTCCATAGTACGGGGCAATGTGCTGCCCGAAGTCGAACGGATTGCTGGCAAGAAACATAAATCCTGACGAACCTATTAGCGCAAAACACCACAGCCCATACAACGCAATGTAGGCCGCTACAATCTGGGGCTGTTGAATTGCATTGCCGCGCAAACGCATCAGCAGATACACTCCCGGCGCGAAAAGGAAGATTGAATACGCTGCTCCCGCAACTCCGTGACGCCATCCGTCCATCCCCTGCTTTTTCGAGGCTCTGAAGCACAGCAAAGCGTTGAACGGAGCCCACAGCGCTCCCGCTGCCCATAAGGTATGCAGCGGCACGGTTAGGAGGATAAACAGGACGGCTATCGCAAAGATCATAATTGCTCCCTTCGCTAGGCGTTTAGAAAACCAACTTCCCGTTGACACTGAGATTATACCCTAATTGAAGAAACAGCGCAATCGAAACGTATAGGAAGGGAGATAAGTGTACATACTGGATACTCTTACGAAGCACAGATTCTTTACTTACGACAGGCAGGAAGTACCATTGCATTATAGACAGAATCAACAGCGCCGAATGAAGAACTACAATGATACCGTTTGGCCCTGCGATGCCTATAGTAATGGCTATTCCTTTAGCGAACACGAGCATAAACCAGCAGACGTACAAGAAGACGTAACTGGCAACCACGCAAGAGGGCGGTATCCGCTTGCCTGACAGTCGCCTCACGAAGTACGCCCACGGCAAGAGCAAGCACAGGGAATAGGCCGCGCCCCGAACCGCGCTATCTCTGACCGGCAGGCCATTGGACTTTGCAACCCGAGCACAGATCAGCGCGCCGACCGGCGTCCACAACGCCCCGAAAGCGACCACGTACAGCAGCAGCGTCTCCAACGCCAGCGCATAGAATGTCAACCCGAACGCCATCTTCGCCTCCCACCATGTGTCATCTACCGTCCTCTCGTGAACTCAATTACGTAGACAACGAAGAGGATATGCCCAACCCAAACATAAACGAACGGCATGAGATAGGCAATCGGAATCAAAATGGTATCAGATCGCGCTGAACGACTGACGGAGGCTTGTTTGTACACAAGAATGTGAATTATCGAAACCGCAAGCAGCGCAAGAGTTACCAACAGAAGAATGGCATAAGGCGTATCTGCCCCAGCGCTGCTCCCAGATACACGACGGCTAAAATTGGTCGCAGCATTGAACACGCCAAAGGTACACACCTGGCCGAACATCCACATTCCGTATAGGAAACCATAGCCTGAAACAACGCAGAATGCGTTAGGCTTTTTACCAACCATTCGCGCCACTAAGTACAGCCAAGGCAGGATTATCAAGGCGGAGTAGAACGCCCCGACGGCGCCGTACTTGCAAGCGTTTAGCCCTTTCCGTCGCGCCATCAGCCCAGTCGCCAGCCCCGTGAGAGGCGCGAGCAGCAGTCCCAAGGCTGCTGTGCCCAGGAGCACAACCTCCAACGTAATGGAGAGGAAAGGGAACGAACCTATCATCGTACACCTACCGTTGCCGCTGTCGTTGATAGGAGAAAGTCGCGCCGCTTGGCCCGGACGCGCTCGCCGTGAGCGTGACGGCGTCGCCGGACGACGGGGAAGGATCGTCGGCTTGCGCCTCGACGATGATGGTGGGGACGGGGGTTGGGGTTGCCCCCACGAACGAGAGCCCAACCCCCGCGACGGCCAGCGCCAATGCGATGCGGATGGCGCTGAGGCGCAAGAATGTCGTTCGCTTGCTCATAGCGGCGGGAGTGTAGCAGGTTCCAGTAGGCTGCCGTTGGTAAAGGGCAAGAGTCATCTCTAATCCAACATAGACCTGATAATTGGTATGCTGATTGGAACGAAAGTGACATACAATCCGAGTAGAGGCAGCAAATAAGGTATTCGAGGGAAGTAGCCGTTACTCATAGCATTCTGCTTTTGAGCGCGCATAAGGATTATCGCTGTTAATGCGACGAACGCTAGAGGCAATAGAATCAGAACGCCAGAAGTATCTGACGATGAAAGAAACAAAACTAACCAAACAGGAGTGGGGCCGAACAGCCAGATCAGGTAGAAGAAAGCGTATGCCCAGATGACATTTTTGCGCGGCAAAGGCTTATCTTCTATCCATTTCTTAACGTAAAGCCATGGAACGTAAAACAAGAGCGAGCAGATAGCTCCCGACGCCGCGTACCGGATGGGGCTATGCCCTTTCTTCTTGCCTTCCCGGGCGTAGGCTAACGCTCCGAAAGGCATCCATATCAAACCCCAGATCGCAAGCATGGCAAGCATCAAGTTTATGAAGATGACAGCCATCACTCCCGTCCAAAACACAGCAAGAGCCGCCATTCTCGTTCCTCCCCAGCGTAAGACTATGCGGTTTGGTACTAACCCCCCCATTCTATCGCCTAAAAAGGAGAACGCCAACCTCGTTCCAAGGCATCCCAGAGCAGTAGCATGGCGTAAGGAACGGAACTAAGGTACAGCCCAATTAATGGCAATAGATATGGCAGTCTAGGAAGGTACCCAGCACTCATAACGCTCTGTTTTCGAGCACGAATAATGAATAGAGAGGTCGCAATGAGGAAGGCTAATGAAATTCCTGTCCAAACCGGAATTACGCCAAATTGGATAAAACCAACTCCGAAGAATAGAGCGGGAATACCTAAAAAGCCTATAGGTCCGAGTAGCCAAGCAATGTACAAGAAAATGTATGCCAAGGTAATGTTTCGGCGCGGAATCGGTTGATTCTGCATCGATCTATGGATAAACAGCCATGGAATGTAAAACAATAGCGAGCAAACTGCCCCCGAAAGCCCGTAACGGATCGCACGCCCGCTTTTGCGACCTTCTCTCGCGCAAATCAACGCTCCAAAAGGGAGCCAGAGCAAGCCCAACGAAGCGAGCAATCCGATCCCGAGTGAGATAAGCATGCTCGTCCCAAAGAGCGTCCAGAACAAGAACAGGAACATAACGCCTCCTTATCGCAAGTGTCCATGCGCCTCTCTTTCACACCCGACTCACCATGTTGATCCTATCACTACGAGAGAGAAGACGTAAATAAACGCCCCTCCCCAGATCATGATCATATCCAATACGAACCAATAGACAATCGGGCGTAGGTATGCTGTATTGGGGAAAGCAAAGACCATCAGTTCGGTAGGTCGGGCAATTGCTGGGCGCTTTCGAATTAGCGCATTCAGCGAGAACCCTAGCATTGCGAGGTTGATAACCGCCAGCATCCCAGTGAAAAAGGCAAGAAAACATGCAGATCCAAAAGGATAGTCTGTCCCCCGTTCAAACATGCCTGAAATCCCCACCAAAGGCCCTAACCAAATCGGCGACAATGCCCAGCGAACATAGAGCGCAAGATAGACTGAATAAACGATAAGCCAGTGAACAGGCTTGCCGATCATACGCGACATGACGTACACCCATGGGAACACCATCAACATGGATGCCACCGCTGTCATCATCATGGTCTTCGCAGGGTTCGGCGCTTCGGTATGGCCTACCGAAAGCATCCTTCGCCTGATGAGCAGAGTAATGCCAACGGCGAACGGAGCCCACGCCACGCCAACCGCGAGCATTATCGGCGCCGCCCAGATGTAAGCTAACAAGACGTTACCCATGTTCACCTCTTCTTCGATAGATTTGATGCAAGCTCACCCCTGCAAGCATAGCTATGTTCCCGCCGTTGATAGCGCGAGCGCCCAAAAAAGAATGTAGGCGCTAAAACCTGTGACGGTAATTCCAATATCGGTTATCAACCAAACGAATATCGGCTTCAAGTAATAGAAGTCGTGGCTAGGAAAAGACCATTTTTGTTGCGCTTTCCTTGTAGATTCCCGCTTCCTCAGGGTAGTTAACGACCGAAACAACACATACCAATTCAATCCTGCCAAAATGACCACGGTGACGAAAAATCCAATGTATGAACTCCCGAAATCCTGCCCTTGAGGATCAAGGTAATTCCGAAAGGCTTGAAATACAAGATAGAGACCTACCCAAATCGGCGAGAAAAACCATCGAGTGTAGAGCACGACGTAGCCGAATTTGACAAACCGATATGGAATTGGTTTGCCTACCCAACGCGCGAACAGATAAACCCACGGGAACACCATCACGGAGTGCAGCGCTGTCACGGCAACGAAACGCTCAGTGCTCGGCGGATCGAGGTCGGTTGCCTCCTGCTTGCGGCCAATCATCAAGCCAATGGCGACGGCGAACGGAGCCCACGCCACGCCAATCAGCGCCAGCAGCGGAGCCGCCCAAAGGTAAGTTAGCAAGACGTTATCCATGTTCACCTCTTCTTCGATAGATTTGATGCAAGCCCACCCCTGCAAGCATAGCAAAAAATAGGAAGGATAGAATGATATAGCCGTAGATCATTGGACGGTTTGCCACGTAAATGAACAAAATTATGCTAAGCAACGCTGCAAAAAGAACACCAACGAACACACTAAATCCCCACACGAAAGGCTCTAAGTAGGCAGAGGCTATTAGCGGAGACTGCGCCACTGGCGATTCTCTTCTGTGTAGAGAGTGCATACGCGATAACCTATTGATTGACACCACGAGAACATAGGCTGCAGCAAATCCCACGAGAACCATGTATGCTATCTCGAAGTAGAATACTCTGCTTTTGTATGGATCAATCGATACATCAATTATGAAGAACACTGCAAATCCAGTTGAAATACCAAACAGAATTAAGTAGAGCATTCCGTATGCTGTGCGGATGACAAAGCCAGGAAATGGCTTGCCGAGCATTCGGGACAGCATATACGCCCATGGGAATATCAGCAACGTAGAGTAGATTGCTCCCGCGAGCGCGTACCCGCAGATGCTTGATCCCGCAGTTTCCTGTCGGGTTTGCCGCGTCAGGTACGCGACCACAGCGGTGATGACCGCGGCAAATGGCGACCACGCCAGTCCGGCAATGATCACTATTCGGATAACGATGGGGACAAAGTCAGGGATCTGCATAGCGTTGTCTCCTTCGTCTACCTGGAATTGAAAACGTAAGGCGGCGCGATTGCCTGCGTGTAATCTCGTGGGCCATATTTGTGCCCTCGGGGCCGAATCTTTACCCCGTCAATCGTGATTCTATTGGTGAACAGGTACGTAAAAGAGTGCGGCGAGGGCCCCAACCGTATATTGTAGCTTAGTCTACCAGTCAGCCAGACGTTCTCAGTAGACAATTGCGTGCATCCGCCGTCGTAAGTCCATTCAACTACGTAATCCCTTTTAGATTGAGGCTGCTGCCTCACAGAGAGCCCGGACACACTCGGAATCGCGCACTCAACAAAGCGAGGAGTATTTATAGTATGGACAATGTCCTGTTCGGTAACTGGTCCCTTAGTTGTAAATTCACGAACAGCTAAATGGCGGATGCCGGCGAAGTTCAATCCAGTCTGAAAACGGAACCCAAAGAAATCAATGCTGAAGACCAGACCTAAAATTCCTGTGTTATTGGCAACGGACGTAGACTCTTGTATGCACCTCTGGATTGTCGATGCTCCTGATCCGCGGCAAACTTGATCTACGTAGAACTGCACATTTGCAAGATGCTGATTTCGAGGATTCCATGCGGCGTCCACCTTCTCCCCTTTCTTGGGTTCTGTCCCTCCAATGAATCTTTGCAGGCTATCGTAAGCGACATCATGCTTTAAGCATGCGGGTTGATGCAGCACCTCCAGCCCTAGCAGTTTCGCAAGGAAAGAAGTGGCATCTTTCGTACACACACCGTCCCCTATGCCCAGTTTAGTAGTGCTCCCTCCGTTGTAATTCTCAATGGCTGTCCTGAAATCAGCCTTCGCAGTTGGGCTATTATCGAGGTTTATCCAATCACGGTAGGCCGTCTCGAACACCAAGCAATTAAGAACGACGTACTTGCTCCTTCGAGAGTCTATGCACGAGTCTATGCTTGACACGATCTCTGTTGTCTGGCCGCTCACCGGCCTGCTGGCCTCTCGTTGCGCTTGGCTCGCCACGCCTACCGACAGCAGCGCCGCCGCTTGCTTCGTCATTGCGGAAGAGCCCACGCTCGCGGCGAACCGCTCGCCTTCGTTGGACGAAAGCAGTGTATTGTACTCGGTGTTCTCCCTTCGCAGTTCGGCGAGTTTTGTTCGCGCGAGGTTTTGGTAGGTTGCGAACATCGTCGTCGCGCTGAGCGCGGGCAAGGCTCCGCTGCGCGGGGCGCCGCTCGTTTCGCAAGCGTCCACCGCCGTCTTCGTCGCGCCGGTGTATTGCGATAAGACATCGTTGAACGAACCGGGCCGCGTTCCCGCGCGTCGTTGCACGCAGTTCAGCAGCGCAGTCTCGGCGGTTGAGTAGGCGGACGCCGCCGTCACCTTTCTCGCCAGCGCCCGCAGCATTTCATTCACGATCGTCGCCTCGTCCCACGTGAGGTGCAGCGCATCGGATGTCGCGCTCATCGAGCCGGAGGTTGCGCGGACGCGGTAGATGCGCGTGCCTCGCGTGCTGTAGGTCTGCGAGAGGGTGGCCGACGTCGCGCCGCTGATGTTCGCCCAACTCGCGCCCGACTTGCGCTGCCACTGGTAGGAGAAAGTCGCGCCGCTCGGCCCGGACGCGCTCGCCGTGAGCGTGACGGCGTCGCCGGACGATGGGAAGGGATCGTCAACTTGCGCCTCGACGGCGATGGTGGGGACGGGCGTTGGGGTGGGAGTGGCGGTTGTGGTGGGCGTGGGGGTAGGCGATGGCGTAGGAGTAGGGGACGGCGTAGGAGTAGGCGACGGCGTAGGCGAGGGGGTAGGCGTTGGCGTGGGGGTGTGCGTAGGCGTGGGGGCGTTGGCGGCGCGGGCGGACCGCACCTCATTGCCGCGCCGCCCCGCGATTCCGTAGGCCGTCCCGCTCCTAAACGCCAGCCCGTCAGCGAGCCCCGCCGAACTCCTCTCCGTCGTCCAGTTGTTCGTTCCTGACGTTGACAGCCTGGACGTGGACACGCGAACCAAATCATCGCCCGCCAACCCGTAGAGGTAGGAGTTTTCATAGGTTAGCGCCGTCGTCTGCCTGTCCATCCGATAAGTCGCGATGACGGCGCCCGTCGTCGCGTTCACCTTCATCAGAACGCCGGAGCCCGATGTCCGAGCCGTCATCGCCGCCCAGATGGACGTTCCGTCGTAGGCGGCGCCCTCGCCCTTGTAGCGTCCGCCTCCCGCCGGCGCGGGCATCGCCGCGTTCAACGTCAGCCGCGCGGATGAGGTCGCGTTGGACTGCAGCGCCCACTTCCATATCCGCGGGTTATGGGTCGAGACGCCGATGAGATTTGCGCCGTCGGAGGTCAGGCCCCGCAGTTCGCCTGGGGAGAGGATGCGGCGGGCGTAGGCGCCGTTATTGGAGAAGATGTGAATATATGCGTTGCGGTAGCCGCCGACGAGCCATAGGCTGCCGTGCCGCGTGAGGGCGCGGACAGCCATGCCCCGCATAGCCGTAGGGAATGAGATGAGCGTTCCCGACGAGGGCGCGGGAGTTGGGGTTGCGGTGGGGGTGGGGGATGGCGACGGGGTGGGGGTTGGGGTTGCCCCGACGAACGAGAGCCCAACCCCCGCGACGGCCAGCGCCAACGCGATGCGGATGGCGCTGAGGCGCAGGAATGGCGTTCGCTTGCTCATCGCAACGGGAGTGTAGCAGTCACGAAGTCCCGATGCCGTAAAAGAAGCCCCACATTACGGGGAACATCAGAATCCACATTGCGAAGAACGCGAACGGCAGCGCTTCGCGCCAACCGGGCGCAAGTGTTTGCTGTTCCGCCTTAGCGGACGGTTTTCGTCCCCTGTGCCTGCAGAACACGCGCCACGCGACGAAAACGATTGCAAGCACTGTCATATAATCGCGACTGTCAGCGCTGTAAAGCAATGGGATCCACAGCAAGCCGACCGAGTAGAGAAAGGCGTCGCGGCTCGTTGGAACGAGCATCTGTTTGATATCATTTCCGCCTTCGCCAAACGAGGAGAATCGCTCGAATAGCAATCCCAATAACGAGTAGATTAATGTGATGCAACAAGCGGTTACTGCGGCTATAAACGCAACCGAGGTTCGGAAGCCGATGCCTGCTCGATCCGTCCCTCTCGCTTCATATGCATAGTTGTATTCGATAGCATTGAACGCCCAGAATACGTACAAACTGATCATTCCAAGCCATAGAACGTACAGCGTTGTGTACATTGCAATAGTGACTCCGCGTGGAATTCGCGCGCCGTCTATGCGCGCCATGAGATAGCACCAAGGCAAGAACAAAGCCATCCAATACGCGAGACCGATGCAGACGCTGACTTTCAGTCCGGCAGCGCGCGCGGAGCGGTAGAAGATCCACATAAGCAACGGCGCCGCCATGTATCCGAGCAAGAGCACCAAGACGAACATGTAGACCAGTGGGGCTATGGCATCCGCGAGGTTGGTTTCCATTATGCGTTTGCTCCTAGCACTTCAGGTTGACCCTATGCGATGGATAGTAGGATAGCAGGTTTATGGATTCAAAATCCCGTAAGAGATGAGCCACATCGGCAAGGCCATTAGGATCCAGGTTGCGAAGAAACTGAAGGGCAGCGCTTCGCGCCAACTGGGCGTAAGCGCTTGCCATTGGGCATTGGCGGCTTGGTTTGGGACGCCACTTCTGCAGAATACGCGCCAAACCACGAAACCGATTGCAAGCATCGTCATATAGCCGAAGTTTCCGGTACTGAAGAGCAGCGGAATCCATAGAGCGCAGAGCGCATACGGGAGCGCGTCTCTGTTGGTTGGGACGAGCATTCGTTTAACCTTGTTTCCCGTATTGAAAAACAGGGCAATTCGTTCGGATAGCAGGCCAGCGAATGAGTAAGCCAACGTGACGCAGCAGGCGGTTATCACGGCGATAAATGCGATAGTTGTCCGCATGCCTATGCCTGCCCTATGCGGCCTGCCTTCTTCGAAAGAGTAGCTGTATTCGACAGCGTTGAACGTCCAGAAAGTGTACAAACCAATTATCACAACCCATAGGGTGTACAGCGCAGCGTACAGAGCAATAGTGATTCCTTGAGGGATTTTCTTGCCATCGATTCGCGCCATTAGGTAGAACCATGGCAAGAAAAGGGCGATTGCGTAGGCGGCGCCGATGAACGGGATGGTTTTCACGCCGTTCCTACGAGCGACACCACTCGTGACGCAAGCCAAAATCGGAGATAGGATCACCCCGCCGACGAGAACCAGGAACACCACGGACAGCACCGGCAAGATCGGAAGGAGCCATTCGAATCTCTCAACCTCGTTCATCTTGACCTCCTTGAGCGGGTTCATGGATTCAGAATACCGTACGCGAAGCCCCACATTACTGGGAACATCAGTATCCACATTGCGAAGAACGCGAAAGGCAGCGCTTCGCGCCAATCGGGCGCGAGCGTTTGCCGCTCCGTGCTGGCGGCCGGCCTTCGCGCCTTATGCCTGCAGAATACGCGCCATGCAACGAACACGATTACAAGCATTGTCATATAGCCGCGACTGTCGGCGCTGAAAAGCAGCGGTATCCACAGCAAGCCGACCGTGTAGAGAAAGGCGTCTCTGCTGGTCGGAACAAGCATCTGTTTGATCCTGTTCCCGCCCTCGCCAAGCGTAGAGAATCGTTCGAATAATACTCCCAATAGTGAGTAGACTAATGTGATGCAACAAGCGGCTACTGCGGCTACGAATGCAACCGTAGTTCGCAAGCCAATGCCTGCCCTATCCGCCCTTCTCTCTTCAAATGCATAAGCGGATTCGATAGAGTCGAACATCCATAAGACGTACAAACCGATCATTCCAATCCATAGAACGTACAGCGTTGTATACAGCGCAATAGTAACCCAGCGCGGTATTCCACCTCCGCTGATTCGCGCTATGAGATAGAGCCAGGGCACGAACAGAGCCGCCCAATACGCGACGCCAACGCAAAAGCTGAGCTTCACCCCTTGCGCTTGCGCGGATCGGAAAGCGATATACACAGGCAAGGGCGTCACCGCGTAACCCAGCATCAACAAGGGCAGCAGGAATCCCCAGAGCAGGAGCCACAGAATCTCGACGAAGCCGGTGTCCATGCGCCTCTCCTAGTACTTCAGGTTGACCTTATGCGATGGGTAGTAGGAAGCGAACACAAGCGGCGACCACAATTTGCGGTTCGGAGAAATCTCCAGTGAGACGAATTCCACTATACGGCCGAGTATGTACAAGGTGTAACTAAGTTTGCCGTCCGTCCCTGTGGTCAAGTCATCTGGTGAAATCTCTCGCTCCAGCATCGCGCCAAAAACGGGCTTCCAAACGAGCCGGTATTCATCCACCGTCGCGCTAGACATCGTTCCTGAGGCGTATCGCCAACTCACTTTGTATCCGGTCTGGTGCGGCAAATACGAAGGGGAACTGCTGACCGTGATGTCAGTAACAGTAGGTATATTGTAGGCGGTGTATTCGTCATTCGCGCTGATGTGGTCCAAGTCATACTGTGTATAAACCCAGCTTTCATTAGATAGGTCGTTCCAGTTTCGCACTCCGAATTGCATAATAAACGCTTGAGCTACTACCCCAATTCTGCACCACGAATTAATCATTACTGCATCCGGGTATTCATCAGGCACACGAGGGCATTCATAAGCCTTGATGTCAAAGAAAAACTCCTCGTCCGCAAGGTATTTATTCCTCGGGTTCCAGGCTGCATCAATTGTGTCATTCGGGGCATTTGAAACAAACGCCCTCATGCTATCCCAAACGACGTCATGCTTGAGGCATGCCGGCAGAGCGTTGTCGGGATCAGGAGACCAGGTGCATTCCCAATCCCCACGGCCAAGCCAATCCCTGTAGACTGGCCTATCGATCAGGTTTCGCAAAGTCGGGTTGCTTACTTGTCCTTGCCAAAAACTGTATGGCGTTGTGAAGGCGAGGCAGTTGAGCGCGTCGAGTTTTCCTTGTACGGTGGATGGCTCTTGGCCATTGGCGGGGAGGCACTCAAGTCCTGTTTTCTGTGTCTCTTGCCCGGATGCGCCGGACGCGCTGGTGGCGCTTGCTTTGGCGAGCAACGCCACATTGCGCTTAACCGTGGTCGTCTCTCCGATGTTCAGTTCGAAATCTCGTCCCGAGTCGGTAGCGAGGTACAATGCGTATTCTGGCCTCGTGCTCTTGAGGTTGGCCAGTTTCGCTCTCGAGACGGTTTGAACCGTTCGGAACATTGCATCCGCTTGCGTGTTGCAAGCGCCGCCCGACTCCAAGTTCCGTTTCGTGCTCCCCGTGTATCGAGACAACACGTCTTCGAACGTGCTAAACGAGCCGGTTGTCGAAGTCGCCCCGGAAACCGGCCGCAGTCCGTTCAAGCACGTGACTAGGCTACGCTGGCTGGCGATGTACGAACTGTCCGTCGCCATTGCCGTTTGCACGTCTTTGGCCAAGTCGATCACGATGTTCCAAACGCCCCACGTCGGCATAACCTCGCTCGACGTCGCGCTCATCGAGCCTGATGTTGCGCGGACGCGGTAGATGCGCGTGCCCCGCGTGCTGTAGGTCTGCGAGAGGGTGGCCGACGTCGCGCCGCTGATGTTCGCCCAACTCGCGCCCGACTTGCGCTGCCACTGGTAGGAGAAAGTCGCGCCGCTCGGCCCGGACGCGCTCGCCGTGAGCGTGACGGCGTCGCCGGACGACGGGAAGGGATCGTCAACTTGCGCCTCTACGGCGATGGTGGGGACGGGCGTTGGGGTGGGAGTGGCGGTTGTGGTGGGCGTGGGGGACGGGGTGGGGGTTGGGGTAGGGGATGGGGTGGGAGTCGGCGTGGGGGTCGGCGACGGGGATGGCGTTGGCGTGGGCGACGGAGTAGGTGTGCGCGTTGGCGTAGGCGTGGGCGAGCCGGTAGGCGTAGGCGTGGGCGTGTGCGTTGGCGCGGCCGCGCTGACAGCGCCTATGATGGCGGTCGCCGTGTAGGCCACGCCGCCCTTCTCATAATCCATTTGCGCGCGCATCTGCTTGCCGACCGCGTCCGCCGTCGCGATGTATTGCCACGTCGGACGCTTCGACGGCAGCGCCTTGCAGCCCGTCCCGTTCGCCTCGCAACGGAACCACCGCCACCGCGACTTGTTCGTGAACGGCCGCACCCCCCACGCCTGCGCCTCCATTGAGTCGCCGACCGAGTACGGCCCTGACGACCTCGGCGCCGCCGCGTTGGACGGCGCCGCGCGCAGCGCCGGGGCGGTCGCGGTCGCGACGCTTGACCACGCGGATTGGCGACCGCTCGAGTTGACGGCGGCGACGCGGACCTCGTAGGTTTGGCCGCTCAATGCCCATCGGTCGGAGACGGCGTAGGATGTGGAATTCGTGGAGTATTCGCGCCAAGTCATAGAGGAGACGCGGTTCTTGAGGATCGTCTGGACTTTATAGCGGGACGCGCCCGCGGATGCGCTCCAAGAGACGGAGAGGCGCCGATTGGCGACGCTTGCGGACACGCCGGACGGCGCGCTCGGCGCTCCCGCCGATGAGGGCGTTGGGGTTGGGGATGGGGTGGGAGTGGGGCTAGGAGTTGGCGTCGGCGTGGGAGATGGCGTAGGGGTCGGGGATGGCGTTGGCGTGGGCGACGGAGTAGGCGTGGGGGTAGGCGACGGAGTAGGCGAGCCGGTGGGGGTTGGCGTGGGCGTGTGCGTTGGCGCGGCGGCGCTCACCGTGCCTATGATCGCCGTCGCCGTGTAGGCTACGCCGCCCTTCTCGTAGTCCACCTGCGCGCGCATCTGCTTGCCGACCGCGTCCGCCGTCGCGATGTATTGCCACGTCGGACGCTTCGACGGCAGCGCCTTGCAGCCCGTCCCGTTCGCCTCGCAACGGAACCACCGCCACCTCGACTTGTTCGTGAAGGGCCGTATTCCCCACGCCTGCGCCTCCATTGCGTCGCCGACCGAGTACGGCCCTGACGACCTCGGCGCCGCCGCGTTGGACGGCGCCGCGCGCAGCGTTGGAGCGGTCGCGGTCGCGACGCTGGACCACGCGGATTGGCGACCGCTCGCGTTGACGGCGGCGACGCGGACCTCGTAGGTCTGGCCGCTGAGCGCCCATCGGTCGGAGACGGCGTAGGATGTGGAATTCGTGGAGTATTCGCGCCAAGTCATAGAGGCGACGCGGTTCTTGAGGATCGTCTGGACTTTGTAGCGGGACGCGCCGGTGGATGCGCTCCAAGAGACGGAGAGGCGCCGATTGGCGACGCTTGCGGACACGCCGGACGGCGCGCTCGGCGCTCCCGCCGATGACGGCGTTGGCGTTGGGCTAGGAGTCGGCGTCGGCGATGGCGTGGGGGTGGGGGTCGGCGTGAGGGATGGGGTTGGGGTGGGAGTTGGCGAGCCGGTTGGCGTAGGCGTTGGGCTAGGCGATGGCGTTGGGGTTGGGGACGGCGTGGGGGTGGGAGTGGGCGTGGGGCTAGGCGTTGGCGTGGGAGTGCGCGTCGGCGTTCCGGTGGGGGTGGGCGTGGCGGTGGCGACGGTGACGGTTTGGCGCGCGGTGTCGAGCAGCCATTCGATGGACTGGATCTCCTCGTCCACCTCGAAGAGCCACGCGATGAGCGTTCCGGTTCCGCCGTAGCAGGCGTCGAGCGTGAGCGATATATCTTTGGTCCGTTTGGCCGCCGTGAACCGCTCGCCCTGCGAGCCGCGTCCGCAGAGATGGCTGCTGAGGCCGACCGGCCCCGGCTCGCTCTCCTCATCCTCGTCGTCTTCCGCCTGCCCGGAGACGGCGCCGGATGCGCCGCCGGCGCCGCCGGAATCGAAGCCGATGTTGCGCGTCGACGTTGCGACGGAGATGCGGTAGAGCGCCTCGACGATGAGGTTGCTGGCGCGGACGACGAAGTCGT
Organism: Dehalococcoidia bacterium; assembly: GCA_965242755.1. Lineage (GTDB taxonomy): Bacteria > Chloroflexota > Dehalococcoidia > Lucifugimonadales > Australimonadaceae > Bin16. The sequence goes on from OZ251500.1 coordinate 1,768,565, forward strand.
CCTGGTCGCCGGGATTCATCGCGGAGGCGAGCCCGACGAACGCGACGCGGGGGCCGGGGGTTGGCGTTGGCGTGACGGTTGGGGTAGGAGTGGGGGTAGGCGTGCGCGTCGCGGTGGGGGTTGGCGTGCGCGTTGGCGTGGCCGACGGCGTCGGGGTAGGCGTAGGGGTGCGCGTCGCCGTTGGGGTCGGCGTTCGCGTGGGGGTAGGCGTCGGCGTTGGGGTCGGGGTCGCGGTCGGCGTTGGGGTCGGGGTTGGCGTGTCGGTGGGGTTGGCCGGCGTGGGATCGTCGTCGCGCACGTAGACGGTCGCGGACAAGGGGCTGCCCACGCGGTAGCCGGCGCCGCTCCGGATCCGCCCGTAGACCGCGCCGTTGGTCTCGTCTACGCGATCGTCCTCCGTCCGCAGGATCAGCAACGAAACCGTGCTGTCCGCGTCCATCGTGATGACGGTGGGGATCGTGCCGGTGAGGTACGACCCTGTCTGCGTGACGCGGACGCTTATCCGCAACTGGGCGTCCGGCTCGCGGCTGGCGGTCAGTTTGAAGCGCGCCTCCGCCCCCTCGTCGATCGGCGAGCGAACGCGAGTGATCTTGATGGACGGCGGCGCCGGGTCGTTGTCGAAGACGTAGACGGTCGCGGACGACGGACTCCCGACGCTGTAGCCCGTTCCCGTCCTGATGCTCGCGTAGACCGCGCCGAAACTCTCGTCTACGCTGTCGTCGTCCGTCCGCAAGATGAGCCATGACAGCGTGCTGCCGGCGTCCATCGTGATGACGGTGGGGATCGTGCCCGTGAGGTAGGAGCCGCGCTGCGTGACGCGGACGTTCATCCGCAACTGCGAGGTCGGGGCGCGGTTGGCGATGAGTTTGAAGTAGACGTTCTTGCCTTCCGTGACCGAGAAGCCGGAGCGCTGGATCTTGATGGAGACGGCGCCCGCCGCGCCCGAAACTCCGCCGCTCGGCGCCTCCTGCGGGGGTGCGCCGTCTTCCTGCATCGCCGGCGCAGAGTCTTCAGGCGTCGGTGTGACGGAGGAATCGCCGCCTTCCTGCGTCGCCGGCGCGGAGTCTTCAGGCGCCGCGGGCGCGGACTCTTCGGGCGTGGGCGTGGGGGTGGGCGGGGCGGGGAGGTCGTCGGGATGCGGAGGCTGCGCGTCCTCGCCCTCGGGGATAGGTGTCGGGGTGGGCATGGGCTCGGCGTCGGGCGCATCCTCTTCCTCCTCGACCGCGCCGCCAACGCCGCCGCTCCCTTCGCTCTGCTCCTCGCCCTCCTCGCCGCCGGCGCCTTCCTCCGCCTGCCCTCCTGTTCCCTCCGCCTCGACCTGCCCGGAGACGGCGCCGCCGTCTTGCGCTCGCGCCGCGTCAACGCTTGCGAACGCCATCGTCCCCGCGAGCGCGACGCCCGCGCAGAACATCGCCGCCGCGACGAGTTCGGCGATGCGCTTCCGTATGAGCGATGAACGCATGCGCGCAGTCTACGCCCGACGGGGCTTACGCGCGGGCGTAGGAGAGGAGCGGCGCTGCGCGCCGCCTGGATTCCCGCCTACGCGGGAATGACGGTAGGTTATTCCCTCGAAAGCTGGAACCTAGCGGAGGCGCCCCCGCGCTTACCGCGGACGCGAGGCGAGCCGCTCGCCGGCGGAGGCGGCGTTGATTTCGAGCCAGCGCGCGTTGAGGCGGATGCTCTCCAGCGCTTGCCGGACGGCGCGCGCGGCGGACGGCGCGGGATGGGCGTCGAAGAACGCGCGGACGTCCTCCTCGCGCTCGGCGCTCGCGAAGCCGCCCGCGATGGAGACGAGCCGCATTATGGCGAATCCGCCCTTCCCGTAGCGGCGGTCGATCTCCTCCCAGTTCTCCTTCACGAACTCCCACGTTTGCGCCCGGGCCTCGGGGTTCGCGCCGGCCTGGACGAGCGCGATGGGCGCGTCTTGCGAGCGCACCTCGCCGCTCATCGCGCGGCGGAGCAGGTCGGCGAGGAGGCCGGCGTCGCGGGTTCGGGTCAGCGCGCCGAGGATGCGCGTCTTCTCCTCGTGGAGGTCGGCGGCGTGGTGGAGGCGCCACAGTTCGTCGTAGACCTCGCGCCCGCCCTGCTGCGCCGCGAGGCCGAAGGCGGCCGCGCGGACGTCGGGCGCGAGCGGGGCCTCGCCGGAGGCGTGCCGTCGGAAGCGGGCGAGCGCCTCGCGGAGGGCGCTCTCTCCGCCGTAGCCGCCGAAGTTGCTGACGACGACGCTGCGGCGCAGCGCCTCCAGGTGGCCGTCGCCGGGCTGCGCGTCCCATCCGAACGATTCCGCCGCCTCCGCGAAGAGGCCGCGGGCGTAGGCGCGGAAGGCGCTCAAGTGCGGCGTGAACGCCAGCAGGCTCTCCATGCCGCGCAGGTTGGCCGCGAGGTCGCCCCAGACGACGGCGTCGCGCTCGCCCGCGTAGGACTCCGCGAGGTCGAGGAAGACCGCCGCCGGCAGGCGCCCCGACTTGACGAGCGCGTAGGCGTCGTTCTGCAGGCCGAGCCGGTCAACGGGGGGCAGCGACTGGGCGGCGACGGCCTCGCCGAGCCTCCGCCATTCCTCTTCGGCGTAGGCGACGCGGAAGAAGCCCGTTTGCCCCGCGTTCAGTTTCACCCAGTCGGCGCCGCCGTCAACGTCGAAGCGGTCGCTTGCGCCGGAGAGGAGGCGCTTGGCGGCGCCCCCGCCGCTGGCGACGATGGAGACGGGCGTCGGCCACAGCGCGTCGCCTTCCGGCTCGCCGAGCAGGCGGTCGTAGAGGAAGCGCGACTGCGTCACCGCGGCCTGCGCTCCCTCCCCGCCGCGCGTGATCTCCGCGCTCAGCGCGGGGTAGCCCGTCTGCTTGATCCACGCCTCCATCAGGGGAACGACGGGCATCGGCAGGTCGAGTCCGCTCTCGTCCGCCGCCGCGCCGATGGCTTCCCAGAGGTGGGCGCCGCGCGCGTTGCCGTAGGCGTGCCGGTTGAGGTAGGCGCGCAGCCCGTCGCGGAACGTCTCGGGGCCGACGTAGTCCTCGAGCATCCGCAGGACGGAGCCGCCTTTGCTGTAACTGATCGCGTCGAACAACTCGCGGATCTCGGCGGGGTCGTCCACCTGCGCCTCGATGGGATGCGAGTTGCGGAGGCCGTCGAGCCCGAGCGCGGCGTTCGCGTCGTGCGAGACGAACTGCGTCCACATCTCCCACTCGGGATAGAGATGGTCCACGGTCTTGTCGCCCATCCACGACGCGAACGACTCGTTGAGCCAGAGGTCGTCCCACCACTCCATCGTAACGAGGTCGCCGAACCACATATGCGCCATTTCGTGCGCGACGACCTCCATAATGCGCTGCTTCGCCTGGGGCGCGGAGTTTTCGGGGTCGTAGAGGAGGGCGGTTTCGCGGTAGGTGATGGCGCCCCAGTTCTCCATCGCGCCGGCGGCGAAGTCGGGCACGGCGATATGGTCCATCTTGGCCAGCGGATAGGGCACGCCGAAGTACTCGTTCATATAGCGGAGGGCGGCGATGCTGTTCTCCAGCGCGAAACGCCCCAACTCCTCTTTGCCGCGGGTCGCCCAGACGCGGACGCGCGTCCCATCGTCCGCGTCGCCCTCCACGCATGCCATATCGCCGACGACGAACGCGAGGAGGTAGGTCGACATCGGCGGCGTGCGCTCGAACGCGACGGACTTGCGTCCGTTCGGCGCGGCTTCCGTCCGGGCGACGGGCATATTGGAGACCGCCTCCAACTCTTGCGGGACGACGAGCGTCACTTCGAAGGCGGCTTTCGCGGCGGGCTCGTCCCAGCAGGGGAAGGCGCGGCGGGCGTCGGTGGCCTCGAACTGCGTCGCGGCGAGATAGCGCTCCGCGCCGTCGGCGTCCGCGTAGCGGCTGCGGTAGAAGCCGCAGAGTTGATCGTTGAGCGCGCCGGTGAACGCCGTTCGCAAGACGGCTTGCCCCGTCGGGATCGGCGACGGAAAGCGCAGCGTCGCGCGCTCAGCCTCCGCGTCCTGCTCAATCGCGACGGCCTCCACGGCGCCCGCTTCGCCCCCTCCTCCGTCGCCGGCTTCGTTCCCTCTCCCTCTGGGAGAGGGGTAGGGTGAGGGCAGCCCGTCGCCGGCTTCGTTCCCTCTCCCTCTGGGAGAGGGGTAGGGTGAGGGCAGCCCCGCCGCGGGCAGAATTTGCGCGGACGCGATCCGCAGTTCGGCGGCGTTGAGCGTGATCTCCGCCGTCGGCTCCTTGACGTCGACCTCGATCTCCGCCTGCCCGGCGAACGTGAAGGCCGTCAGGTCGGGCTCCAGCGTCAGGCGGTAGCAGAGCGGGCGGACGTTCTCCGGCAAGCGATGGGGGGAATCGGGCATTCTGGAACCTCGGCGCGGGTATGCGAAACGATGGCAGGTATGCGAAACGATGGCGCCCCCGGGGAGACTCGAACTCCCGCGCCCGGCTCCGGAGGCCGGCGCTCTATCCTCTGAGCTACGGGGGCGTGCAGGGATAGTATAGCCTAAGCGTCGGCGCCGCGCTTGGGGCGCTCCGCCGGCTCGCCGCCGCCGTCCGGCGCGGAGCCCGGCAGTACGCGGGCGCGCAGCCATCGGTCCGTGAAGTAGTAGCCGCCGTAGAGGGCGAATCGGGCGAACATCGCGGCGGCGACGGCCACGGCCACGCCCAACTCGGCGAGCGGCGTCCAGCGCGATAGCGCGAACGCAAGCGGGATCTCCAGCAGCCACATACTGAGGAACGTCACCAGCATCGGCGCGAGCGTGTCGCCCGCGACGTTGAACGATTGCTGAAAGACTTGGCCGCCGCCGAGGAACACGCCCGCGACCGCCTGGATCCGCAGCCAAACGACCGCGGCGGCGATGAAGGCGGGGTCGCCGGAGAAGAGGCCGATGAAGAAGGCGGGGAAGGCGATGAGCAGCGCGCCGGCGGCGCCGCGTATCGTCATTACGTAGCCGACCGCCCATTTCACCGTGCTGCGGGCGCGCTCCGGCTGCCCCGCGCCGAGGTTCTGCCCCACCAACACGCCGGACGCGCGCCCCATGCCCTGGCTGCCGATGTTCGTGAGCCGCTCCAGCCGCCGCGTGAGCGCGTAGGCGGCGAGCGCAAGGTCGCCGAACGGCGAGACGATCCGGATGAGCGCCATCTCCGAAAGCCCGCGCTCCATCTGCGTCGCGGTGGCCGGCCCGCCGATCCGGACGATCCGCCCCATCAACGGAAAGTCGAGGCGGTAGCCGCGAAGCGAGAGCCGCAGCCGCGACGATCCCGACGCGAGGACGCGGAGGTTCCAAACGACTCCCACGATTTGCGCCGCGCCGTTCGCCGCCGCCGCCCCGGCGATGCCCATCTCCGGCAGGCCAAGCCATCCGAAGATCAGAAACGGCGTAATGACGAGGTGCAGCAGGCGCGACGCGATGGTGGACTTCATATGCGTGAGCGAGTCGCCCGACGCCTGCAAGGCCGCGCCCGTCGTCTGCCGGAAACTCTGCACGCCCGCCGAGACGAATTGGAATTGCAGGTAGGAAACCGCGACCGCCGTGGTCGCCTCGCTCACGCCGACGAGCCGCATCAGGAACGGAGCGAACGCGACGCCGAGCGCGGTGAGCGCGAGCGACAGCAGGACGGTGAGCGTGAACGCCTGCAGCATCGCGTGATTGGCGAGGGCGACGTCGCGCGCTCCGACGGCGCGGGCGATGACGGCCTGCATGCCGACGTCCAGGCCCATCCGCGCCATCATGACGAGTTGGCCGTAAGCCTGCGCGACGCCGATGCCGCCGATCGCCCCGAATCCGGCGACGCGCCCCGCCCAGAAGATGTCGGCGATCTGATCGGATGCGTTGAAGAGGCCGGCCACCATTTGCGGCCAGGCGAGGAACCAGAGATTGCGGCGCGTGTCCCCCGTCGTCAGGTCGCGCGTCGCGTAGGCCGACCGCCGCGTTCCGCCTCCCCGCGCCGCGCCGCTCATCGCGCCCGCGCGCCCGGCCGCTCGCCGGATAGGCAAGCGCGGGCGGAAGGCGATGGGATGCGGCGCGTCCGGGCGAGCGGCGCCGCGAACGATGAGGCAATGGATGCAGTCATAAGCGCATCGTCCTGTTTATCGCAAAGCGCGCCGCCGCGCAACCGCAAGGCTGCGCGTTCGCGGATGGGGGAGCGCATCGCGGAACGGGCGGCGCGGAGCGCAAGCGGAGTTCGTCGTGTAGCATAGCCGCTCAGTGAATTCGCAAGGGACGGGAGCGCAATGCAGGACATAGCCGGGCGGATCGCGTTGTCGGCGAGCGACCTCGCCAACCACTTGGCGTGCCGACATCTCACGAACCTCAACCTCGCGCTGGCGGAGGGCAAGATCAAGGCGCCGCGCCCAACGGACACGGACGACGAGATCGAGGAGTTGATCGCGAAGGGCGAGCGGCACGAGCGCGCCTACATCGAGCATCTGCAGGCGGCGAGCCCCGGCGTCCGCGTCGTCGAGTTGGGTTGGGAGACGTCGACGGCGGACGCGGAGCGCGCGATGCGCGAGGGCGCGGACGTCATCGCGCAGGCGCGGCTGGAGAGCGGACGGTGGCGCGGCTACGCCGACATCCTCCGCAAGGTGGAGCGTCCGAGCGGACTCGGCGGTTGGTCCTACGAGGTCACCGACACGAAACTCGCCCGCGAAACGAAAGCCGGAACGGTGCTACAGATCGCGCTCTACACGGCCATCGTGGGCGAGATTCAGGGCGTTACTCCGGAATATATGCACGTCGTCTCTCCTGGGATTGAGGAGGACGCGCTGTTTCTCACGGAATCGTTCCGCGCGCAGGACTACCTCGCCTACTACCGGCTGATGCGGAGCAAGTTGGAGGATTCGGTCGGCGAGGGGCGCGGACGCGAGGCGCAGGCGATTCCGACCTACCCCGAGCCTGTTCCGCATTGCGACGTCTGCCGGTGGCGGTTGGATTGCGGCGGGCGGCGCCGCAGAGACGACCACCTCTCGCTTGTGGCGGGGCTCTCGACCGGGCAGCGGCGCGAGATCCAGAGTTGGGGCGTCCAAACGCTGGCGGGGCTCGCCAAAGAGCCGCTTCCGCTCGCTCGCCGGCCGAAGCGCGGCTCCGTCGCGCCTTACGAGCGCGCCCGCGAACAGGCGCGCGTCCAACTGGAGGGGCGCGAGCGCGGCGCGCCCTACCACGAACTGCGCCCCCGCGAACCGCAGCGCGGCCTCGCGCGATTGCCGGAGCCGTCGCCGGGCGACGTGTTCTTCGACATCGAGGGCGCGCCGTTCGTGGGAACGCAAGGCTTCGAGTACCTGTTCGGCTGGGCGGCGCTCGGCGCGGACGGACAGCCGGAGTATCACGCTCGCTGGGCGTTCGGGGCGGACGGCGGAGGCGGGAGTTTCGCCGCCGGCGAGCGCGCGGTTTTCCAGGAGTTCACCGACTATGTCGAGGCGCGCCGGAAGGCGCATCCCGGTCTGCATATCTATCACTTCGCGCCCTACGAGCCGAGCGCGCTCAAGCGGCTGATGGGGCGCTACGCGACGCGCGAGGAGGAAGTGGACGGCATGCTGCGCGCCGAACTCTTCGTTGACCTCCACGCGGCGGCGCGGCAGGCGGTCTTCGCAAGCGTCGAGCGCTACTCCATCAAGGACTTGGAGCAGTTCTACGGCTACGCGCGGGAGGTTGACCTCCACGCGGCGAACGACAACCGCCACGCGCTGGAGCGGCTGCTGGAGGCGGGGCGCATCCTCGAGTTGGAGGCCAACCCGGACACGCGCGGCGCCGTCGGGAAAATGCGGCGCGTCGTCGAGGAGTACAACCGCGACGATTGCGTCTCGACGCTCCGCCTCCGCGACTGGCTGGAGGATCTGCGGCGCAGCCTCGTCGAAAGCGGCGAGGATATTCCGAGGCCGGTCGTTGAGATCACTCCGCCGAAGCCGCTCACGGACCGCCAACTGCAGGTTCAGGCGCTCAAGGAGCGTCTGCTGGACGGCGTTCCCGACGGCGCGGAGCGCACGGACGAGGAGGAGGCGCGCCGGCTGACGGCGCACCTGCTGGACTGGCACCGCCGCGAGGCCAAGTCCACGTGGTGGGAGTACTTCCGCCTGGGCGGCCTCGGCGAGGACGAGTTGCGCGACGAAAAGGCCGGGCTCGCGGGACTGACGTTCCTTGAGCGCGACGGCGGCACTGACCGGGCGCCTATCCACGTCTATCAGTTCGAGACGCAGGACTCCACGATCGCCGAAGGCGACGCCGTCCATCAGATGGGCGGCGAGGCGCTCGGGTCCGTGGTCGAGATTGACTACCTCCGGCGGACGGTCGCGGTGAAGAAGAGGATGGCGGCGGCGGAAGTCCATCCGCCCGCGCTCTACGCCGCCAACGCGCCCGTCGGAACGGACGCGCATGAGAATTCGCTGCTGCGGATCGGGGAGTGGGTCGCCGACAACGGCGTGGACGCGCCATCCGCAGACTACCGGGCCGCGCGCGATCTGCTCCTCGCCCGAACGCCCCGCCTATCGCCCGCGCCGGAGGCCGGCGCCCCGCTCCGCGTCGAAGGAGAGGAGAGCGCGTTGGACGCCGCCAAGCGGCTCGCGCGCCAACTCAACGGCGGCGTCCTTCCGATCCAGGGGCCGCCCGGCTCGGGCAAGACCTACACGGCGGCGCGAATGATCTGCGAACTCGTCCGCGACGGCAAGAAGGTGGGCGTAACGGCCAACAGCCACAGCGTGATTCGCAACCTGCTCGACGCGGCGGCGCAGGCCGCGCAAGAGGAAGGGCTAGACCTGCGCTGCATGCAGAAGGTCGGCGGACAGCCCGATAACGCGGCGGACTCCCCAATCGTAGAGACCGACTCCACTCCCGCCGTGCTTGCCGCGCTCGCGGACGGGCAGGCGCAGGTCGGCGCGGGAACGTCGTGGGTGTGGGCGCGAGAGGAGTTCGTGGGCTCGCTCGACGCGCTCTTCATAGACGAGGCGGGGCAGATGTCGCTCGCCAACGCGCTCGCCGTCGCTCCCGCCGCCGCAAATCTCATCCTGCTCGGCGACCCGCAGCAACTGGAGCAGCCGCAGCAGGGAAGCCACCCGGAGGGCGCGGACGCCTCGGCCCTCCAGCGCTTGCTCGGCGGACGCCGCACCATCCCGGACGACCGCGGCATCTTCCTCGGCAAGACCTTCCGCATGCACCCGGACATCTGCAAGTTCACGTCGGAACTCTTCTACGACAACCGGCTGACATCGGAGCACGGCCTCGAGAACCAGGCGATCAGCGGAGCGGGCGCGCTTGACGGCGCGGGGCTGCGGCTGATTTCCGTGGCGCACGAGGGCAACCAGAGCGCGTCGGTCGAAGAGGCGGAGCGCGTCGCCGACCTCCACCGCCGACTGCTGGACGGCGCGTCGTGGACGGACCGGCTCGGCGCATCGCGCCCGCTCACGCAAGACGACGTCCTCATCGTCGCGCCGTACAACGCGCACCTGGCCGAGATCGGGAAACTGCTGCCCGGCGGCGCGCGATTCGGCACGGTCGACAAGTTCCAGGGGCAGGAGGCGCCCATCGTGGTCTACTCAATGGCCGCGTCGTCGCCGGAGGATGCGCCCCGCGGCATGGAGTTCCTCTACAGCCTCAACCGCCTCAACGTGGCGACGTCGCGGGCGCGGTGCGTCAGCGCGCTAATCGCCAGCCCGCTCCTCTTCGAGCCCGAGTGCAAAACGCCTCGCCAAATGCGCCTCGCCAACGCCCTCTGCCGGTATCTAGAGATTGTGCGGGAGCGGGACTCCGCAACCGCCGCGGCGGCAGAGGCGTTTGCGTAACCCCCCGCGCCCAGCAGGATTCGCCTACGCGCTGGTTCCGCCCCCCTCTCCTTACCAGGGAGAGGGGCCGGGGGTGAGGGTTGCCCCCCGGCGCGCTAGCCGCCGCCGAACAGGCTGCCGAGGCGGTCGGCGACGCCTCCGACGGCGTTGGACAGGAGCGAGCGCAGGAACTCCCAGAGCATCGCCAACTGGTCGCGCAGGTAGCCGACCATCTCGATGAGCCCGTCTATCTGCGATTGCATCGCGGTCTGGACGCTTTCGATGGCGTCGAGCGTTCCGATGACGATGCGCGCGACGTACCAGAAGGCGATGACTGCGATTGCGGCGACGATGAGGGCGGCGATCTTCAGGGCGTTCGTTAGCATTTGCGTTCTCCGTCACGCGCCGGCGACGAGGCTCTCGCCGGGAGCGCGCACCCAGACGCGCCCGTCCCGGACGACGGCCTCGTAAGGTTGCGCGTCGTCAGTGTAGCGGTCGAGGCACTCGCCGGTCGCGACGTCGAAGACGGCGGCGTGCAGCGGGCAGACGACCTGCCCCGGCTCCACGACGCCGTGCGAGAGCATCGCGCCTTCGTGCGGGCAGTAGTTGTCGAGGGCGCCGACGCGCTCGCCGTCCCAGAAGAGTGCGATCTCGTGCCTGCCGAATCGCGGATGCTCGAAGTCGAAGGCGATGGCCTCCTTCGCGCGCAATTCGTCGAAGGCGCAGAGGTCGAACTCGTCCCCAAAGGGCTCTTGCGTCATTCAATCGCCTCTCCGCCTTCCTGGATTCCCGCCTACGCGGGAATGACGGGGGCGCGGAGCGCCGCCCCTCCCGTACGTTAAACGCCACGTCATTCCCGCGAAAGCGGGAACCTACTGGGGCTTGGGGAGATGCAAGATCTACTGCAACTCCAGGAGGGGCTGGCCGGCCTCGACGGTTTGGTTCTTCTTGATCTTGACGCCCTTGACGACGCCGCTTTGCGCCATCCGGACGCTCTGCTCCATTTTCATCGACTCGAGGAGGCAGATCTCGTCGCCGGAGTCGAGTTCTTGGCCCTTGGCGACGGATATGGAGACGACTTTGCCGGGGAGGGGGCAGCGGACGACGCGGTCGTTCCCCTGCGTGACGCCGCGCAGGCCGGGCAGTTCCGTCTTGGGAGGAGGCTGGCGCCTCGCCGGGAGTTCGGCGTCGGAAGGGTCGCCGATTTCGACGAGGAGCGTTTCGCCGTCCACCACGACCTCGACCGGGCTTTGGTAGAGGTCGCCGACGCGGACGTCGTACCACTCGTCGTTGACTTTGACGCGGACGCGCTTCACTAGGCCGCTCCGCTGCCGAGCCGCGCGACCATCGCCATGCGGCGCCCGTGCATCCGCCACTTGCCGAACTGCGGCTCGTGGTCGCGCTCCTGGTCCATCGCAATGGCGAGGGCTATGGCGGCGGCGCGCTCCTTGTCCCGCGGCGGCGGCTCGTCAAGCATCCGCTCAAGGAAGGCGTTGTCGAAGGCGGCGGTCTTGAAATCGTTGTGCCGGAGAACGCGGCGGATCAGCGGTATGTTGACGACGGGCCCCTCAATGACGTATTCGCGCAGCGCGCCGAGCATATTGGCGACGGCGGACTCCCGGTCCGGCCCGTGGACGACGAGTTTGGCCATCATCGACTCGTAGTAGGGAGAGACCTCGTAGCCCTCGTAGAGGGCGCTGTCGACGCGGACGTTGGGGCCGGACGGCTCGGAGAGTTTGGAGACGACGCCGACGGTGGGGAGCAGCATCACGGGGTCTTCAGGGTAGATGCGGGCCTCGATGGCGGCGCCGTTGCGCGCGACCTCGCTTTGGGCGACCCCGAGCGGCTCGCCCGCCGCGACCCGGAGTTGGAGTTCGACGAGGTCTATGCCCGTGACCATTTCCGTGACAGGGTGCTCCACTTGCAGGCGGGTGTTCATCTCGAGGAAGTAGAAGTTCCCATCGCGGTCGAGCAGGTACTCGATGGTGCCGGCGTTGACGTAGCCGATGCTCTTGACGAGGCGGACGGCGGAGTCGAGGAGCGCCTCGCGGGTTTCCGGGGCGAGTTTCGCGCAGGGGGACTCTTCGATCACTTTTTGATTGCGGCGCTGGACGGAGCAGTCGCGTTCGAAGAGATGGATGGCGTTGCCGTGGTGGTCGGCGATGATCTGCGCCTCCACGTGGGATGCGTTTTCGATGCGGCGCTCGAGGTAGACGCGGCTGCTGCCGAACGCGCCCTGCGCTTGGGAGCGGGCGCGCTCCAGCGCCTCGGCGAGTTGCGACGGCTCGCGCACGACGCGGATGCCCATGCCGCCCCCGCCGTCCGCCGCCTTGATCATCAGGGGATAGCCGATCTCGCGGGCGGCGGCCTCGGCCTCGGAGTCGTCTATTTCGCCGTCGGTGCCGGGGCTGACGGGGACGCCGGCCGCTTTCGCTATTTTGCGCGCCATCACTTTGTCGCCCATTTGGGCGATGACGTCGGCGGACGGGCCGATGAAGACGAGGCCGGCCTTTTCGACGGCGGAGACGAACGCGGGGTTTTCGGAGAGGAAGCCGTAGCCCGGATGGATGGCCTCCGCCTTCGCTTTCTTGGCGGCCTTGATGACGGCGTCGGCGTTGAGGTAGGACTCGGAGGCGGGGGCGCCGCCGATGTGCATTGCGCGGTCGGCCATTTGGACGTGGAGGGCGTTGGCGTCGGCGCTGGAGTGGACGGCGACGGCGCGGACGCCGAGCCGGTTGCAGGCGCGGACAACGCGGCAGGCGATTTCGCCCCGGTTGGCGATGAGGACGGAGGAGAACATCGGCGCGTAGTATAGCGCCCCCGCGGGGAGCGACCGGCGCTCCCGCCCGCGCCGCGTTTGCCATTGCGCCCGCGGTTGCGATACACTAGAGCCATTGACGCGGGACTAATGGAGCGCAGCAGCGATGCGGAACCGCTTGGTCGGCAACACCTTCATCTATATGATCGTCTTCGCGGCGGTCATCGCCGTCTTCTTTATGCTCTTCTCCAACGGGGAGAGCGGAACGGAGACGGACCTCACCACCGTCCTCAACCGCGCCGAGAACGACGAGATCTCCAGGATCACCGTCGACGGCGACCGCCTCCTCATCGAGCCGCGCCAGAACCCCGACCAACTCCTCGTCGCCGCCAAAGAGCCCGGCACGAGCATCTTCGAAATCCTGCAGGCCGCCGGCATCAACCCCGCCGAGAAGGGCATTCTCGTCGAAGTGCGCCGCGGCGGCGGGCTCGGCAACCTCTTCGGCATCCTCCTCCAATTCCTCCCCCTCATCTTCTTCGGCTTCATCCTCCTCTTTATGATGCGCCAAGCCCAGGGCACGAACAATCAGGCGCTCGGCTTCGGCCGCAGCCGCGCCCGAATGTTCACCGGCAACCGCCCCACCGTGATGTTCTCCGACGTGGCGGGCGTCGAGGAGTCCAAGACCGAACTGCAGGAGGTCGTCGAGTTCCTCAAGTACCCTGAGCGCTTCCTCGCGCTCGGCGCCCACATTCCCAAGGGCGTGCTGATGGTCGGCCCTCCCGGCATCGGCAAGACGCTCCTCAGCCGCGCCGTCGCCGGAGAGGCCGGGGTTCCCTTCTTCTCCATCAGCGGCTCCGAATTCGTCGAAATGTTCGTCGGCGTCGGCGCCTCCCGCGTCCGCGACCTCTTCGAGCAGGCCAAGCGCAACTCCCCCTCCATCGTGTTCGTCGACGAGATCGACGCCGTCGGCAGGCACCGCGGCGCAGGGCTCGGCGGCGGCCACGACGAGCGCGAGCAAACCCTCAACCAGATCCTCGTCGAAATGGACGGCTTCGACACCTCCACCAACGTCATCGTCATCGCCGCCACCAACCGCCCCGACATCCTCGACCCCGCCCTTCTCCGCCCCGGCCGATTCGACCGCCGCGTCGTCCTCGACCTCCCCGACATCAACGGCAGAGTCGCCATCCTCGGCGTCCACTCCAAGGGCAAGCCGCTCGCGGAAGAGGTGGACTTGGAGCGCCTCGCGCGCCAAACGCCCGGGTTCAGCGGCGCCGACCTCGCCAACCTCGTCAACGAGGCCGCCATCCTCGCCGCCCGCCGCCAGAAGAAGGCCGTGACGATGGACGAACTCCTCGAATCGGTCGACCGCGTCACAATGGGGCCGGAGCGCCGCACCCGCGTCATCTCCCAGCGCGAGAAGGAGATCGTCGCCTACCACGAAGGCGGCCACGCCCTCGTCGGCCGCCTCCTCGAGCACAGCGACCCCGTTCAGAAGATCTCCATCATCTCCCGCGGCATGGCCGCCGGCTACACCAAGTCCCTCCCCGAGGAAGACCGCATGTTCCTCTCCCGAGCCCAGTTGCTCGACCGCATCACGATGGCGCTGGGCGGGCGCGTCGCCGAGGAGATCACGTTCGGAGAGGCCGACGTCACCACCGGCGCAAGCAGCGACCTGGAGCACGTGACGCAGACCGCGCGCGCGATGGTCACGCGCTACGGCATGGGCGAAAACCTGATGCCGCGCACCTTCGGCAAGCGCGAGGAGATGATCTTCCTCGGACGCGAAATCTCCGAGCAGCGCGACTACTCCGACAAGGTCGCCGAGAACATCGACGACCAGGTGCAGGCGATCATCATCGACGCGCACAGCGCGGCCAAGCGCCTGCTCACCGACAACTACGCCAAACTCGCGCAGATCGCCCGCCACCTCATCCAACACGAAACCGTCGAGGGCCCCGCCCTCGAGGAACTCTTCACCTCCGCCCCGCCGCCCCTCGACGCCGCAGCCTCCGCCTCCATCGTCGGCGACGATGACGATTCCGCGTCCGATGTCCCCGACGCCCCCGTCGCTCCCGTCGCGTCCGCCGCCCCCGACGACGACGCTCCTGCGCCAGCATCCGGCGCGCCCATCGCGTCCGCCCCTGACGACGACATCCCCGCGCCTGCAACCGACGGCGAGGACGACGACGACGCTCCCTCCGGCTCCGGCGCCGCCCTGCTGTAAAGCGCAGGCGGCGCGCGACAAACAGGCATTGCGCCGATTACATGCGGCGTGGCAAACTTAGAGCGTGAACCCTTGCTACGCCCACGTCGTCGCCAACGTCTGACCGTGAGAAGCGCAGGTTGCCGCTCGAAAGCGCCCCGCCCGCGAGGAGCAACCTAATGTACGTTGGACGCATCGTCGCAGTCGGCAGAACGCGGAGCGGACGAAACGCCGCACTCTACCGCGTCTCCAGCCGCTCGTTCCCCAACCGGATGGCCGTGGACAACGGCGGAGTCATCGCCGTCGCGCCCCGCCCCGGACACGAGGAGGCCGCGCGACGGAACCCCTACGTTTCCTACAACGCCCTCCGCATCGCCGGCGAGTGGGCCGTCGCCTCCAACGGCTCGCACACCGACCCCATCGCGGAGAAGGCGGGGGACGGCGTTCCCATCCGCGACGCGATGGCGCTCGCGCTGCTGGCGTTCGACTACGAGCGCGACGCGCTGAGCACGCCCCGCGTCGCCGCGGCGGTTCCTCGCTCCGGCGACACCGGATGGCTCGCCGTCGTTCGCCGCGACGCGCTCATCGTCCGCGAGGTTCCCCTCCGCGCCGGCGAGGCGCGCTACGCCGCCACCTACGAGGCCAACGACGTCGGGGACGACCGCCTGAGCGCGTTCGACGCGGCGGACGCGGCGGACGCGGCGCGGTTCGTCGTCGAGGGCGGCGCGTTCGCCGCGCTGGAGCGCCCCGTCACCAGCGCCGCCGCCCTAGCGGACGGGGACGGCTTCGCGCTAGGCGTTCACGTCGTGGAGTGAGGGGCGGGGCGCGCTGAGGCAAGGAGCCGGCAGGCGCCCGCGCGACAAATATGATCGAGACGCTCGTCGTCGTCAATATGCGCTAGCCCCCCTACGCGCGCCTAGCCCGGCGCCGCGCGTTTGCGAATTCGCTTGCGCGGGAGTAGAGTTGCCCCCGCGCCTACCGGGCGCAGGATGCTTACATGGCTCAAGCGCCCCGAATCCTCGCGTATCAGGGCATACCCGTCTGGCGCCACATCGTCGTCATTCAGTGGACGCTCCAGATCGCGTCCGCCGTCTTGGTCGTCGCGCTCGTCGCGTGGTTCTTCAGCAACGTCGCCAACGCTATCCAGGACCGCAATATCCCCTACGGGTTCGACTTTCTCTCCCGCGAGTATCAGACGCCCATCGGCGAGCATTTCATTCCCTACGAGCCGTCCGACACGTTCGGCTACGCGCTTTTCGTGGCGGCGACGAACACGGCGATCGTGGCGGTGGTCGGCGTCGCGCTGGCGACGGCGCTGGGCATCGCCATCGGCGTGGCGCGCCTCTCGACCAACTGGCTCGTGGCGCGCATCGCGGGCGCCTACGTGGAGTTCTTCCGCAACGTGCCCCTGCTCATCCAACTGCTCTTCTGGTTCTACATCGTGCTCTCCCTCCCGCCCGCGCGGAACACGCACGTCCTGTTCGGACGGGTCTACATCAATAACGCCGGCGTCTCCATCCCCTGGCCGCTGCCGACGAGCGGCGCCGCCTATCTCTGGATGGGCGCCGCCGTCATCGCCGTCGCGGTCGGCATCGTCGTCCACCGGATTCTCACGCGGCGGGAGATCGAGTCGGGGCGCGCGTCGTATCCGCTGATCAGCGGCGCGGCGGCCGCCGTCCTCATCGGCGGAATCGCCTGGGTCGTCCTGATGATCGCCAACGGGCAGGCGCCGCTCGTAGTCTCCGACCCTGCGCCGCAGGGGGCGTTCGGGCGCATCGCGGGGGGCTTCACGGTCCGCGCCGGGCTGTTCGTTCTGCTCATCGGACTCGTCATCTACACCGCCGCGTTCATCGCGGAGATCGTTCGCGCCGGCATTCAATCCGTCCGCAAGGGGCAACTCGAGGCCGCCCGCGCGCTTGGCCTCTCTCCCATCGGCGTGCTGCGCCTCGTCACCTTCCCGCAAGCGCTTCGCGTCATTATTCCGCCGCTCATCAGCCAGTACCTGAATCTCACGAAGAACAGCAGCCTTGGGGGCGCGATCGGCTACTCGGAACTGACGAGCGTCACGATCACGATGACGCAGACGGCGCCGGCGATTTCTCTGTTTCTCCTGATAATGGCCGCCTACCTTGCGATGAGCCTCGCTTGGTCGCTCGTCGGCAACATCTACAACTGGCGCATCGGGTTCAAGGGAGCGTAGGCGATGGCGCAGGCTCTTAACGCCCCGAACGCCCCGACGCTGCCTCCGCCGCCGATGAGCGTCGGCGCGCTCGGCTGGGCGCGGGAGAATCTGTTCGGGTCGTGGTTCAACGGCGCGCTCACCGTGGTCTCGCTCGCCGCCATTGCGGTGGGCCTGTGGTTTTCGCTCGCGTGGATCTTCTTCAGCGCCGACTGGGAGGTCATCGCCAAACTGGGGGGGCGCTTCGTCATCGGGCAGTACAACGCCGAGACGTCCTGCCCGGGGCAGAATTGCTTCTGGCGCCCGCAGGTCGGGCTGCTGCTGGCGACCGCGCTGTTGGGCGCGTTCTGGGCGATCACGGCCTCCGTCTCCGTCAAGCGCGCCGCGTTCGCCGTCGCGTTCGTCTCCGCCGCGTTCGCCTTCCTGCCCTACGGACTCGACGAGATGGGATGGGACGTGCGTCTGCTCCTGCTGGCCAACGTTCCGGCGCTTGGCGCCGGCTGGGCGATAGGGCGCCACACGCCGCTGAACACGCCTGGCCGGGCGGTCGCCGCATCGGTGGGCGCGTTCCTGCTCACGCTTATCCTGCTGCGGGGCGGCTTCCTGGGCCTCGAGCCGGTCGTCGTCGAGAAGTGGGGCGGGCTGATGCTGAACATTCTGCTCGCGCTGACGGGCATCGTCTTCAGTTTTCCGCTCGGCGTCGCGCTCGCGCTGGGGCGGCGCAGCAATCTGCCCGTCCTCAAACTGCTCTGCGTCTTCTTCATCGAGGTGATGCGGGGGATGCCGCTGATCACGCTGCTGTTTATGTCGCAGGTGCTCGTGCCTCTGGCGTTCCCGGAGAACTTCCCGCTCAACTCCGTGACGCGCGCCGCCATCGTCATCATTCTCTTCTCCGCCGCGTATATGGCGGAGAACGTTCGGGGCGGCCTGCAGTCGCTGCATCCCGGGCAGGCGCAAGCCTCCCGCGCGCTCGGCCTCGCCGCATGGCAGACGACGCTCTTCATCTCGCTGCCGCAGGCGATCCGCAACATCATCCCCGCGCTCGCCAATCAGTTCATCGCGCTCTTCAAGGACACCAGCCTCGTCTACATCATCGCGATGCTGGACATCGTGCAGATCGGGCGCGCGTTCATTCAGGGCAACACGGAGTATCTGCTCCACGCCCGCGAACTCTTCATCTTCATCGCCGTCGTCTTTTTCGTGTTCACCTACGCGATGTCGTACTTCAGCAAGCGCCTCGAGGCGCATCTCGGCGTGGGGCGGCGCTAGTCCGCGAAGGCGCCACGTTCCGTAGAATGCACAACCCTGTAGGGTAGCGTGCGCGGTCGCGCTCGCCGCGTTCGAGTTCGTTCGCGACGGCGGGAAGGGCGCGCTGATCGGCATCGCGGCGGCGGGAGTCGAGGCGCCGCTCGAGATCACGCGGTTCGTCCGGCGAGGCATCGCCGTCGTCGGGTCTTACGGCGCCAAAGCGCGGAGCGATATGCCGGAGGTCGTCGAACTTGTCCGGCGTGGCGCGGTGGACGCGAGCGCGCCAATCACGCGCCGCTACGCGCTCGACGACGGGGAGACCGTAGGCCGCGCCGTCATCGAGATGGGGTAGGGCGGGATGCGCCCGTCGCCCGCCGGCTAGGGTAGGATTGCGGAGCACGCCCGCTTGCGGTACGCTGAACGAAACGGCCCCGCGAGGCGAACCCATGACGACCACGAAGCGCAAGCCGACCGCTAGCGGCGTCCCGCCCGACGCCGACCCTGGCGTCCCGCCCGACGTGCACGCGATGCTGATGGCGAACCCGCCGACCGAAGAGGAGAAGGCGCAGTGGCTCGAAAATATGCGCCGGTCCGACCGCGACCGCCGCTACCTCGACGGCATCAGAGAGCAAGTCCTCGCCGAGCATGGCGATTGCTGGGTCGCCGCCTACAAAAGCGAAGTCGTCGCGCAAGCGGACACATGGCAAGCCCTCCACGACGCCCTTGACGAACAGGGCCTCTCCGCCAAAGCCGTCGTCCGGCATTTCCGAAGTAACCCCAGGCCGATGATCGGCAGGCTCCCGCAATGGCGATAGAAGGAAGCTGGGGGAGGGAATACTCCGAGCCTGCTCCGTATGTCAACGGGCGCGTCAAGATAGCCCGGCTAGGAGTGGAAGAGGATGTGCGCTTTCTCGTCGACACGGGCGCGGACGCGACGACGCTCCAAATGAGAGACAGGGGCAGGCTAGGCATCCTGCCCAACCAACTTGCGCCGCAGGTGTACGTTGAGAGCGTCGGCGGCCTATCGGCTTACGCGCAAGAGCCCGCCTCCGTCTGGTTGTACGACGGGGCCGCCGATGCTTGGCGCATATTCGCCATCATGATCGAAATCTACGCAGGAGAAGGAGACGCCGGCGACTTCCCTTCCCTGCTTGGCCGCGATGTCCTCAACCGCTGCCGGTGCGCCATAGACGCCTCATCGGGGAGCGTGCTGCTGGAGCCCGTCGTCGTGGACGAGGCCAGCGGCTCTGTCTACTATCCGCCCGCCGTTCGTCGGCTAGAGTAGGATTGCGGAGCGCGCCCCGCCTGCGGTGCGCTGCCTGCAGGAGAGGGCGTCGCGTTCATCGGGGGGCGGGGGGGTGGAGTACGCATCCTGCGAGGACGAACCCGACAACAAGGGCGCAAGGTATAATCCTGCGGCAACCCCTACGGCAGGGAGGTTCCCATGACCGCCGCCCCCGAACAAATCCCGGCTTCCGACGGCGTCGACGACATCATCGTCTTCAGAGACGTGCACAAGTGGTTCGGCTCGTTCCACGTGCTGCGCGGCATCACGACGACCGTCCGGCGGGGGGAGAAGGTCGTCATTATGGGGCCGTCCGGCTCCGGCAAGTCGACGTTCATCCGCGCCGTGAACCGCTTGGAGGAGCACCAGCGCGGCCAGATCTTCGTGGACGGCGTGGAGATGACGAACGACGTCCGCAACATTGACGCGATCCGCCGCGACGTCGGCATGGTGTTTCAGTCGTTCAACCTGTTCCCGCATCTCTCCGTGCTGAACAACATCACGCTCGCGCCGATCAAGGTGCGGAAACTCCCGCGCCGCGAGGCGGAGCAGGCGGCGTTCGCCCTGCTGGAGCGCGTCGGCATCCCTGAGCAGGCGGAGAAGTACCCCGCCGAACTCTCCGGCGGGCAGCAGCAGCGCGTCGCCATCGCGCGGGCGCTCGCGATGCAGCCCAACATCATGCTCTTCGACGAGCCGACGTCCGCCCTCGACCCGGAAATGATCCGCGAGGTGCTGGACGTGATGCGCGAACTCGCGCGCTCCGGAATGACGATGATGATCGTGACGCACGAGATCGGCTTCGCGCGCGAGGCCGCCGACCGCGTCATCTTTATGGACGAGGGAACGATCGTGGAGGAAGGCCCCCCGAAGGAGTTCTTCATCAGCCCCAAAGAGGAGCGAACGAAAGCCTTCCTGCACCAGATCCTCACGCATTAGGGGCGGCGTAGCCTGCCGCCCTGCCCGGCCTACGCGGGGGAATCCAGTCGGCGCGATAGCGCCGCTCCCTTCCTCCCCAGCGCCCCGCCCTGCCCGCGAAAGCGGGAACCTACTGGGCTTAATTGGACGACGAAGCAATGGCCGATCCTACGAACTGACGAAGTCTCCCCCCGCCCCGCCCCCTAGCGTAAAATTGCCCGCGTGCAACTCGCCGCTCTTACGCTCACGAACTTCCGCTCCTACCGGCAACTCGACCTCGCGCTGAGCCCGGGGCTGACCGTTGTCGCGGGCGAGAACGCGGAGGGCAAGAGCAACTTGCTCGAGGCTATCCATCTGCTGGCCATCGGCAAATCGCATCGGGCGGCGGCGGAGCGCGACCTCGTGTCGTGGCAGGCTGCGGATGAGGGCGGCTACGCAATGCTCGCGGCGTCGCTCGAGGGGCGCGGCGGCCCGCTTGAACTGCGCGTCGCGCTGGACTGCGGCGGGGAGGGCGGAGGCGTCGTCAAGCGCGTCCGCGTCAACGGCCTGCCCAAGCGCGCGCTCGACCTCGTGGGGCTGATGAGCGCGGCGCTCTTCTCGGCGGACGACGTTGACCTCGTGTTCGGCCCGCCCTCCGGGCGCAGACGCTATCTGGACATCCTGCTCGCGCAGGCGTCGCGGCGATACGCGCAGGCGCTGGCGCGCTACCAGAGGACGCTCGCCCAGCGGAACGCCCTGCTGCGGGCGATGCGCGAGGGGCGCGCCGGCGAGGACGAACTCGCCTTCTGGGACGAGTCGCTCGCGGCGGAGGGCGCGGTCGCGCTCGCCGAGCGCTGGGCGCGCGTCCCCGAACTCGGCGGCCACGCCGCCGCCGCGTTCGAGCGGCTGTCGGGCGGCGGCGCGCTCGCCGCCGACTACGCATCCACCGCCGAACCGTCGGCGGACGAGGATGCGGAGGCCGCCATCCGCCGCGCGCTCGCCGCGTCCCGCCGGCAGGAGCGCGCCCAGGGCATGACCGTCGTCGGGCCGCACCGCGACGACTTGCGCCTGACGCTGGACGGCGTGGCGGCCTCGCGGCATGCGTCCCGCGGGCAGGCGCGGCTCGCCGCCTTGGCGCTGCGGCTCGCCGAGGCGCGCCTGCTCGCGGAGCGCAAGGGCGAGCCGCCGCTTCTCCTGCTCGACGACGCGCTCTCGGAGTTGGACGAGCGCCGCCGCTCCCTCGTGTTGGAGGAGGTCGTCCGCTATCCTCAAGCCATCGTGACCACCGCCGACCTCGACGCCGTTCCCCGCGCGTTCCGCGAGCGCGCCCGCGTCCTCCGCGTGAGCAAGGGGCGCATCGCGCCGGAGGCGACCGTCGCCTAACTTCCCGCCCAGCAGAAGCGCCAACCCCCCCTCTCCCGCCCAGAGGGGCTGGCGCGCAGGCCGGAGCCGGCGCCCTGCCCGCGTAGGCGGGAAACTACCCCTTGCCGCCCTGCCCGCGTAGGCGGGAATCCAGTCGGCGCGCAAGCGCCATGACGGGGCGCAACGCGCCCCGTCTCCATTAATCCCCTCCGGCCATGTCATTCCCGCGTAGGCGGGAATCCAGGAACCGAATCGGTTGCCCGATCGCCCGCGCTACGCTGCAACGTATCCCAAAACGTCCACGCCGCGGAGGAAACCCGCGCGCGCCTCTGCGCGGTGGAGGCGGGGCGTTCCCAGTAGGTTCCCGCTTTCGCGGGAATGACGGGGCCCTGTTGGAATAAAGGGACGGGGCGCGTTGCGCCCCGTCGTGGCGCTACCGCGCCGTCTGGATTCCCGCCTACGCGGGAATGACGGCAAATTCCTCTCCTTCTGGAGACCTTTGCATAACTCAGGCGCTCCAGTAGGTTCCCGCTTTAGCGGGCAGGGCGAGGGCGCTACGTAGGAGAGGAGCGGCGCTCCGCGCCGCCGTCATTCCCGCCTACGCGGGAATGACGGCAAATTCCCTCTCCTTCTGGGAGAGGGCCAGGGTGAGGGTCGGGCGCTTTGCGCGAGAGGCGGCGGCCGCGGTCAGCGCCAAAGCGCTCCAATGTGACACTGCCCCATTGACAGCCTTCCCTATGCGCGATGGTAGTATGGCCTTATGGAAGCCGTCCGCGCCCATAAGATACGCCTCGATCCCACGCCCGCGCAGGAGCAAATGCTCCGGCAGGCGGCTGGCTGCGCTCGCTTCGCCTACAACAAACTCAACGAGCGGCGGCGCGAGGAGATGGACCGCTATCGCGCGGGCGAGCGCGAGACCAAGCCGCGCCCCAATGAGCTCATCAAGGAACTCAACCGCGTCAAAGCCGACGAGTTCCCCTTCCTCACCCTGTTCCCCGTCGTCGTGGAGGGCGCCGGCAAGAACTACGAGCAGGCGTGCAAGAACTGGTGGGACCCCAAACGCAAGAGCCGGGCACCTACGTGGAAAACCAGGCGGTCGCCACGCAAGTTCACGGCGGCCTGCAGGGCGCGGGAGATCGAAGTCGAAGGCAAGCGCGTCCATCTCCGCTCGTTCGGATGGATGCGGATGCGCGAGGAGGTGCGGTTCGACGGAGTTCCGAAACGGGCGTTCATCAGCGAGACCGCTGGGCGATGGTTCATCAGCATCAGCGTGACCGGCGAGGTCGATTCGACGCGCTACGCCTCCGGCGAGAGCCAAGCCGTTGGCGGCGTCGACGCCGGAATCAGCGAAACCATCGCAACGGAATCCGACGGAACGAAGCGCGAGAACCCCCGCGCCTTGCGGAAGGCGCTTCGCAAACTCCGCCGCCAACAGCGCAAAGTTTCCCGGCGCGCCCGCAAGGACGCCAAAGGGCGCCTCGTCAAAGAGCAAAGCGCCAACTACGCCAAAGCCAAGAAGCGCCTCGCCGAGACCCACTACAGAGTCGTCTGCGTCCGCGACGACGCCATCCACAACGCCACCACCGCCATCGTCCGAAAGTACGATGTGATCGGCGTCGAGACGCTCAACGTCGAGGGAATGCGGAGAAACCATAACCTCGCGATGAGCGTGTCCGACGCCGCGCCCGCCGAACTCCTCCGCCAGATCCGCTACAAGGCGCAATTGGCGGGCAAGCAGGTCGTGGAGGCCGACATGTGGTTCGCCTCATCCCAGACCTGCTCCGAGTGCGGCTGCAAAAACCCCGAGGTCAAAAACCTCAAAGTTCGAAAGTGGACGTGCCCCTGTTGCGGGGCCGTCCACGACCGTGACGTGAATGCTGCGCGGTGCCTTCGGGCTTACGCAGCGGGAACGCTACCGCGATGTACGCGGGAAGTTACGCCTGCGGAGAGCAGCGTAAATCTCTGGGCCAGCGTGTTCGGAGTGGCGCTCGACGAAGCAGGAAACCCCGGCAAGGGCAGGAGTAAGCGCTCCTAATCAGGTATGCATACTCCCCAAATGCCGAGGGTATACAGGGACCCACGCCTCTCCCCTGTCGATCAGTCCGGTATGCATACTCCCCAAATGCCGAGGGTATACAGGTGAGATGATCGCGTGAAAACCAAGCCGCTGTGGTATGCATACTCCCCAAATGCCGAGGGTATACAGGTGAACCGGCGACATGTGCCCTGCGATCACAGGTATGCATACTCCCCAAATGCCGAGGGTATACAGACAGCCAGTCTAGCCCAACCCGCGCCCCAGCGGTATGCATACTCCCCAAATGCCGAGGGTATACAGGTTCGAGGGGGTCAAGAACCCCACGAGGAGGGGTATGCATACTCCCCAAATGCCGAGGGTATACAGGGATTTCCCTGTCTACCCCGCCAGTCCCAGCGGGTATGCATACTCCCCAAATGCCGAGGGTATACAGGAATGGGGAGTGTGAACCCGGCAGCTCAGGGGTATGCATACTCCCCAAATGCCGAGGGTATACAGGCCAGAGCCGCCTAGCGAGTAGGGGGGAGGGTGGTATGCATACTCCCCAAACGCCGAGGGTATACAGGCAGTCGAGAGAGATGGATCGGGCGACGGCGGGTATGCATACTCCCCAAACGCCGAGGGTTCTGCCCTTAGGCTAGTTGGTGTGCTTGCCTACATACGCATCGAAATTCTCTCTTGTTTCGACAACTTCAATCGGGATAGGTTTGCGGCGAGTGCTAAATTCCGCCATCAACCTCTTCGAGTGTTCAACGTGAGAATCGGATGATTGACAGGCGTGTAGGAACACAGGCATACCAACTTCCTCGAGCGAATTCTCTCGCGACATTTTTCGAATTATATCGTTTGCATGTGCCATATACGTATATGCTTCTTGCATGGCTTGATGGATCGGGTGCATCGAAGACGGAACGTTCGTGTGCACAAAAGTTTTGAAGAGGTCTGTGTACCGTTGATAGGTCGCTGCATATGCCGTAACTGGGTATGCGTTCAGTAGTTGTTTTTCGAAATCCACGGCATCGAAGTTCAAGTGCTGGTACTTCACCCAGTACGCCCACTCCTCTTTAGACCAGGCAGGGACTGCGATTCGTGCTCCGATTCGGTCAAGGAGAGGCTTGAACAAGGCACGGACTGGCCAGCTAACCAAGAGACCACCCACCAGCAAGGCAAGCCCGTACCTGATCCATTCTTCCATCTCTGAACCTCCTCGTCGGCAGGTTGCCGCCGCATGCATGTTCTATCAGCACTCAAGGAAGGATGTCAATGGGGTTGTATCATTAGACACTGGACCGCACTCGCTTCACACCGTCGCGAAGCGCAGGTCTATCCCCCCAGCCCTCGCCTCCCTACCCCGCTCGCCGCTCCGCCCGCGATGTTCGCCCCTCGCGCGCTCCCGTCGCCGCCTACGATGGGGGCTGCCTCCTGGATTCCCGCCTACGCGGGCAGGGCGGTACGCTTACGTAGGAGAGGAGCGGCGCCCCCGCGCCTCGCTGGATTCCCGCGTGGGCGGACCAGGGCTGCAGGCGGGCGCTGGAGAGGCGCGGGGAGACAGCGGCGCATGCGCTATTGCGCCCGGCGGGGCGCATGCGCTACAATCGGGCGCGGATTGAGGTGAACGCCGTGCCGACCACAGCCCCTGCCAAAAAGCGCCTGACCGTGAAGGGCGCGACCCGGACAGCCGCATCCCGGAGGACTCGGCGGCCTCTGGACGACCCCAAGAAGCGGCGGGAAGTGGTCAAATTGGTCACGCGCATCGCGGTGCTGCTCCACGGCGATGCGCTGCGGGACCTCGCCCATCGCTAAGCGACGGTACATATTCCTCACGACCGCCGTCGTCGAAGGCGTCATCTACCTCCTCGCCCCGGAGTTCTACCCGGACTACCCTGACCCCATGCCGGATTTCGCCTACCTCGGCGGGGAGCAGGGCAAGGGAAAGTTGGAGTCGGCGCTGACCGCGCCGCGCCAGACGTGGGATGGGCGGTACTTGGCGCGGACGGTGTTCGACAAGACCGCCGTCCTGTTCCGCTCCATCGTAAAGAACCACCCGCTAGTTGACGGCAACAAGCGGCTTGGCCTGACCGCAGCTTTCTTTTTCCTGTTCGTCAACGGCTACCTCTTCTGGATGCCGCGAGCGGATGCGGTTGCGTTCGCGGTGGACATCGCAGAGGGAAGCCTCGACGTGGGGGAAATCGCCCGGCGGCTGCGGCGCGGGTCGGTCAAAATTGACAAACTGCAGATGATGAGCGCGGCGGAGCGCAGACGCTACTACGGGCATCTTTCGGAGACATGGCCTTTGATCCGCAAGGCCGCCCGGCTGCTCGGCGCCGCCTGACCTCCGCGCGCGGACGTATCCAGCGCGCGCCGACTGGAGTTGCTTGACGGCTACCACCACGCTCTGCTGAGCGAGAAGGGCATCGAGCAAGCTCTGCTCGCCCTCCGTGGTCGCGTTCAGGAAGGCTTCAGCGGCGCCTCTCCTAGCGGGGCTCTCTGCTACAATGGCGGCGTTATGGCCTCAGGCGACTCATGCGGCGGGAGAGGCGAGCGCCCCGCCGCTCTTGCGCCGTAGCAGGCGCCCACGGCGCGTAGGCGGAGAACAGACGCATATCCCGCGAACGCGGGAAGGGGAGGAACCTATGAGCGCGATACGAAGCCGCGTCCGCCTTATCGCCGTCGCCGCGGGATCGCTGGCCGCGCTGCTCGCGGCCGCCGCCTGCGATAACTTCGATCCGACCTCGACGCCCGTCCCGCCAACCAACACGCCCGCGCCCGGCATGACCGCGGCCCCGGCGACCAGCGCAATGACGACCGAGCCGGCCGGCCCCGCCGTCGACCGCGTCATTATGGCCGTCGCGCCCCCGACGGAGTTCAGCAACCTCCGGCGCATCCCCGGCCAATCCAGCAACTGGTACATCCGCCCCCACTACGAATACCTCGTCGGCTTCGAGAAAACGAGCGGCGCCTACATTCCCCAACTCGCAACCGAGTGGGGCCTCGAGCCCGACGGCCATTCGTGGCGCTTCCAACTCCGCGAAGGCGTCCAATTCCACGGCGGGAACGGCGAATTCACCGCCGACGACGTCCGATTCTCCTGGCTGATGAACACGCTCCCCGACGACGTCGGCAGCGAGGCCAACACGCTCCGGAGAGTCGTGCAAGACGTCGAAATCGTCGGCCCCTACGAGGTCGTATTCCGAACCTCCGCCCCGAACGCCGACGTCTTTGAAGTCGTGTCGGAGATCCAGGGCGGCATGGAGATCGCCAGCAAAGCCGACTCATTCTCCCGAGCGCATGGCATGCTCGGCGGCAAGCCGACCGCCGAATGGGGGGCATACGAGGACGACCCGCGCCTCGCCGAACTCGTCGGCGCCAGCGACCCCGGACCGGGCGAGCCCCCGCTCGCGGGCACCGGCCCCTACGAAATCATCAAGATGGACGAGCAGACCGGCGTCGTCTACCGGCGCGTCGAAAACCACTGGCGCGTTACTCCCGACTTCCCCGAAGTCGAATTCCAGTTCACGCCCGAAGCGTCCACCCGCCTCGCCAAACTCCTCGCCGGCGAAGTCCACCTCTCCAAACTGCCGGAGGAGCTCAGCGTCAGGGCGGAGGCCGACGGATTCGTCCGGTACACCGCGAAGGTGCCCGCCGCCCGATACTTCCTCGCGTGGCAGGGCGTCTACGTCCCCGCGGGGCCGAGTTTGGGGAACGACCGATTCGGCGAATGGAGCGGCGAACTCGCCCAGAAGGAGTACCCCGCCTACCCCGACACGCCCATCGCCAACCTCAACGTCCGCAAGGCGCTCAACAAAGCCATCGACCGCGAAGCCCTCAACGCCGCCTTCTTCGACGGCAAGGGCCTCACGATGCACAAGAACCACTACCTGCCCAACAACCCTCAGCGCGTCGGATGGAACCCCGATTGGGTCGCGCGCTGGCCCGACGAGTACGGCTACGACCCCGACGCCGCCCGCGAACTCCTCGCCCAGGGCCTGCGGGAGTTGGGCATCGACCAACTGACCACCACGATCCAGTTGACCGTTCAGCCCGCCGTGCCGTCCGGCGTGGACGTGATGCAGGCCATCGCCAACTACTGGCGCGACATCGGCGTGGACGTCGTCGAGCAGCGCGTGGATCCCAACGAGTACCGCGCCAAGCAGCGCGAAATGCGCTGGGACAACCACGTCGTCCCCATCGCCACCAGCGGCGCGCAACTCATCACCGTCCAGGTCTACGGCTCCTCAATCATCCCCGTGCTCTACATCGGACTGCAAGACCCGCAGGCCGAGGCGATGATCCGCGAGGCGTACCAAACCAACACGCCGCAAGACCGCGACGACATCCTCCGCGAGGTCGGCGACTACTACTACAACCTCCACCAGGACATCCCCCTCTTCTGGCTCCCCAACGAGATCGTCGCCGACCCGGACGTCGTCGCCGACTTCGTCTTCTCCGGAATGGTCTCCGGCGCCCCGGTGGACAACCTCGAGGGCCTCGTCGCCAACTAGGATGCGCGGCGCGCCCCTCTTCACTCCGGGGCTCCGACCTTACCGCGTAAGCAGTCCCCCCGCCTGCCCCCTCTCCCGCTTGGCGGGAGAGGGATGGGGTGAGGGCCCCCGCACCAATCGGACAAGAGCCCCTTGCGCGCAAGCGCTGCCTTCCGCTAAGTTAGCGTAGACGATGGCGCGGGAGGCGCAAACGGATATGGCGCGAGACATCGAAGACACCCTAACCACCCGGCTGACGCTGCTCTTCAACGAGCGCTACGGCTTGCCGGAAGCCGTCACGCAGTCGCTCGCCGGGGGCAATTTCCTCGACGTGTTCGTTCCGATCGAGAACATCAAGGTCGTGGTGGAGGCGAAGAAGGGGCAAACCACGCTGCGGAAGCGCCAAGCGGCGCGGGACGCGGACAAACGCCTCCGCGCAGGGCATGCCGACGTCGCTTTCGCGCTCTGCTACCCCGAAGAGGCGACGCTCGCCACGCTCCCCACGGACACGCTGATATGGCAAGTCCGGCAAGACCCCGACGCGACCGTCCAGTGGCGGGAGGGAACGGCGGAGGACCTTGCGCGCGAGATTCGCCTAGCGCCGCTGCAGGTGGACCAGACGAACCTCGCGGCGCGCATCCTCTCGAACGCGCTGGACGACGCCGTCCTTATGCTGAACGCGCAGGAGCGCGAAAACCTCGCGCGGGCGCTCGACCTCCCGCCCAAGCGGACGAAGAGGAAGGGGAAGGACGGCAAGGAGCGCGAGCAGCGGACTTACGAAACGGCGGCCAAGCGCGGATTGCTTGTCATCGCGGCCGCGATGCTCTTCCAGTTCCGGCTGCAGACCCAGCCCCGCCCCGAGGGGCACGACGGGCGGTGGCCGCCGACGAGCGTTCAGGAGTGCGCGGAGTCCGGCTTCGCGTACACGGCGTTCGACGACGCTTGGGCGCTGATCCTGCGCGTGGACTACAAGCCGATATTCGAGACGGCGCGAAAGGCGCTCGCGAATTTGCCCCCCTCTTTCCGGCTGTTCCGCGACTTGGGGCGCGCCGCCGTCGAATGCTCCTCAAAGACGGCCGGAAGCCGCCACGACCTCGTCGGGCGCATCTTTCACCGCGTGCTGGAATCCGCCCGCTACGACGGCTCGTACTACACGTCCACCGCCGCCGCGACGCTGCTGGCGGAACTGGCGATAGAGGAGGAGAGCGCCGCCGATCCGCTGTCGCTCCGCGTTTGCGACCCCGCGTGCGGGACGGGCACGCTGCTGATGACGGCGGCGGCTCGTCTGCGCGACCTGCGCTCCGACGGCGTTGACGAGGATGAGTTCGACCGGCGGCTCGTCGAGGACGTGCTGTGGGGCTACGACATCAACCTCACCGCGGCGCACCTCGCGGCGACGACGCTTGGCATGGACTCCCCCTCCGTCAAGTTCGTCAATATGAACATCCACCGCGCCTTGCTCGGCTGGCACAAATTGGACGAAGAGAAGCGGCCTTACCGCGTAACGCGGAAGTCCGACAACCCCGAAACCTACATCGGATCGGTTGGATTCATCGACGGCCAGCAGCCGCTCGCGCTTTGGCCGACGCTCGCGCAGCACATCGAAGAGCAGGACACGCGGCCGCATCACCCGCCGCAGGCCGACCTCGTGATTATGAATCCGCCCTTCACGCGCAACGACATCCGGCACGACCAATTCGGCGAGGCGGAAGAAAAAGCGATCAAGAGCAAAGAGCGGGAGATTCTCTCCAAGACGGGCGCGCTCGCGGCGGCGGGGCTCCATTCGTCGGGCGGCGCGTTCGGCATGCTCGGCGATTGGCTCGTGAAGAGGGAGAGCGGAACGCTGGCTATGGTGCTGCCGACCGTTGCGCTGTCCGGCGCGGCGAACCAGCCCTACCGCCAATTCCTCGCGCGCAAGTTCCACATCGATCTGATCGTCAGCATTCACGACCCCGAGCGCGTCTTCTTCTCCGAGAATACGGGCATCGGCGAATGCTTGTTGATCGCCCGGCGTTGGGACGACCTCGAGCGGGGCGCGAAGCCGCCGACGCGGATGATCAACCTCGCGCGCAACCCCGCGACGCGAATCGACGCGCTGCGCCTCGCGGAGCGGATACGGCGCGGGGACGCGCAAGACGATTTCACGGAGCAGCGAATTCCGCCCGACCGCATCGCGGAGGGCGACTGGTTCGCGGCGAACTTCCTCACGCCCGTTCTGAACGAGGAGTACCTCGCGCTGCAGTCGGCGGAGGGCCTCGCGCCGCTCGGCGATCTGGCGTCCATCGATCCGGCCGGCCGGGCGATCCGGCAACATTTTCAGCGCAGCGCTATGCCGACTACCGGCGGCCGGCGCGCGCTCTGGCATCACAAGACGGCCTTGCGGCGCTCGATGCTCGCCCGCCCGGACACGGATATCGCCGCGAAAACCGGAGACGCGGCCCGTTACTGGGACAGGCGCGGGCGCCTGCTGCTGCCGATGAAATTGGCTCTGCCGCTCTCCCGCGTAGGGGCGGTCATCGTCTCCGAGCGGACGGTCGGGTCGCTCTGGACGCCGGCGCATCCGAACGACGGGTCCGGGGAGACGGAGGAGGCGTGGGCGCTGTGGCTCAACTCGTCCATTGGCCTGCTCGCGCTGCTGGGCGGACGCGGCAACAGGATTCAGGTCTACCCCGACTTCTCGATGAAAGCGCTGCGGTCGATTCGCGTGCCGGACTTCGCCGCCTTCCCCGGAGCGCGGGAGCGGATGGCGTCCGCGTTCGGAAGCCTGCAAAGCGAAACGCTGCGCGCCTTCCCATATATGGACGCCGACCCCATCCGCCGCCGGATAGACGACGCCGTCACCGACGCGCTCGGCCTCGACCCTGAGCGCGTCGCCCGTATCCGCCGCGCGCTGAGCGAGGAGCCGTCGGTCACCGATAGGCGCTACGGCGTAAAGCGCGAGAACGGCGACGACGAGGCGGAGGAAGCCGAGGCGGACGGCGCGGCGGATGGGGAGGATGGCGCGAGCATTAGCGAAGAAGAGGAGGGGAGTGAGGGGTACGGAGACCGCTAACCTCCGCCCCCGCGCAGCCGCTCTGCTACAATTCGCCTCCCGGCGCGCCATCGCGCCCTAAGCCTATGCTCCCCATCAGCCGCGCGCTCTCCAATTTCCTCTCCTACCGCGACGCCGCCCCCACGCTGCATCTGGACGGCGTCCGCCTCGCTTGCCTGTGCGGGCCGAACGGGCATGGCAAGTCGGCGCTCCTCGACGCGATGACGTGGGCGCTGTGGGGCAAGGCGCAGATCGCCGCGGCGCGCCCGCAGGAATCGTGGTAACCTCCCGCCGCATCGCCTGATGCTTGCGCGGCAAATGAAAATCGTTCACTTCGCAGACCTCCATCTCGACTCGGCATTCGCTTGGCTCGGCGCGACGGGAGACGCCGCGCGCCGCAGGCGGCAAGCGTTGCGCGACGTTCTCCACGCCATCGCGAACATCGCCCGCGACGAGCAGGCGGACGCGCTCTTCTGCGGCGGCGACCTCTACGAGGGCGAGCGCGCGACGCAAGACACCGCCGCCTTCCTCCGCCGCGAGTTCGCCTCGCTCGACCCGATTCGCGTCTACCTCGCGCCCGGCAACCACGACTACTACAGCCCGAACAGCATCTACGCGGCGCAGAAGTGGAGCCCCAACGTCCACGTCTTCAGAGAGCCGAGCTTCGCGCCCGTCCATCTCGCGGACGGCGTCACGCTGTGGGGCGCCGCCCACTGCAAGCCCGCCAACACGCCCAACTTCCTCGAGGGATTCAAAGCGGAAGGGGCGGGAACGCATATTGCGCTCTTTCACGGCTCGGAGCGCTCTTGGTTCTCCGAGCAAGGTGGAGGCAAAGAGCCTCATGCGCCGTTCGACGCGGAGGAGATCGAACGGGCCGGCTTCCGCCACGCTTTCCTCGGCCACTACCACCGGCCAAAAGACGCGCAGTCCCACACCTATCCGGGCAACCCCGACCCTTTGGAGTTCGGCGAAACCGGAGAACGCGGAGCGGTGGTCGCGACGATCAACGAGGACGTCTCCGTTGAGCGCGAACGCCGCGTCGTCGCAGCGACGCAGGTTCACGACCTCGAGCTCGACGTCACCGGTTGCGATTCGCAGCAACAGATACGCGCCCGCTTGGCCGAGCGAACGCAAGGGCTGTCGGGAGCGGCGCGCCTGACGGTGAAAGGCGACCTCGATCCTGGTCTAGAATGCAATGAGCCTGCCTTGCGCGATGCGCTGGGCGGTTTCGATTCCGCGCAGATCCGCATTGGCGACTTGCGCCCCGGATACGACATCGAAAGCATCAGTCAGGAACGCACGGTGCGCGGACGGTTCGTGAACGACGTGCGGGACGCGGGATTAAGTCCGCAAGACGAGCGGCGAACGCTCATCACCGGCCTCCGTGCGCTGGACGGGCGCAAAGACCTGGACGTGCTCTAATGCGGTTCGAATTGGTGAAAGCGCATGCCTTCGGTCCGTTCCAAGACGAGACGCTGGAACTCGCCCCCGGGATGAACGTCGTCTACGGCCCGAACGAGGCGGGAAAGTCCTCTTGGCGCGCCGCCCTCTACGCCGGGCTTTGCGGCGCGCGCCGACGGAAGGGAACGCCGACCAAAGAAGAGCGCGAGTTCGCCGAGCGCCACAAGCCGTGGAGTGGCGGAGCATGGGAAGTCGGCGCGGTCGTCGCCCTTGACGGCGGGCGCGTCGTGGAATTGCGGCACGACCTCGCGGGAAGAGTGGACAGCAGCGCCGTGGACGCCAGCCGCGCAGGCCGCGACTATTCCGGCGAAATCTTCATCGACGGCGCGCCCGACGGCTCCAAGTGGCTTGGGCTGAACCGCCGAACGTTCCTCAGCGTCGCTTGCGTCCGGCAAGCGGGCGTATTGGAAATCCTCGAGAATCCGGGGGCTCTCCAAGACGACATGCAACGCGCCGCCGCGACCGCCGGCGCGGATGAAACCGCCGCTCGCGCCCTCGCCATTCTCGATTCCTACCGCCGGGATGAAGTCGGCACCAACCATCCTGCGTCAAAGAAGCCGCTCCGTCAGTCGGAAACACGGGCTCGTCAAGCCCGGGCTGCTTTGAAGGTAGCGCAAGAAGCCAACGCATCCTACCTGCAACGTCGCGCAGACGTGGTCAGGCGGGAACAAGACGCCAAAGAAGCCTGGCGCAGAGCGGACGCCGTGGCGGCGGCGCTCGCCGAATACGAGGCCATTCAAGCCGAACAACGCCTCGAACAGGGCAGGCAGTTGAACGCCGAATTCCCCGAAGGCGCGCCCCGTCTGTCGCCGGAGCGCGAGGGCGTTGCGGATCAGGCGGCTGCGGCGCTCAACGCGTGGGAGTCGCGGCCTAGCCTGACGGAGCCGGACGGCCCAACGGCGGAGGAGTATGACCGCCGGGTTGCCGAGGGCAACGCCCGACTGGTCGCGGCGAGAGCCGCCGTCGCCGAGCGTGAGGCGCAAGAAGCCGAGCGGCACTTGGGGCGCATCCGCGAACTGAGCGCCCATTTCCCGGATGGTCAGCCGCCGCGTCTCTCTGCCGATGACGAGGAACTCGCATTGCAGGCGCGCCAGGCCATCATGGATTGGGAAGCCTGGTCGTCGCGCGCTCCGCTCAAAGAGCCGTCGGGACGGAACGTTGAGGACATCGAAAAGGAACTCGCGGATTTCGACTCGACCGCCGCGCCGACTCCTCCCTCGTCAAGAATCTTGCCTTTCACAGCGCTGGCTATCGGGCTGGTCGCCGCGGTAGCGGGAATCGGTGTTGCAGTTTCACTGCCCGACTTCCGGGCGTGGGGAATTCCGCTCGCGGTCATAGGAATCGTTGGCGCGGGGGGCGCGCTGCGTTGGCAGGCGGCAGCCCGCTCGCGTGAGCAGGCCCGAGCAGAGAGAGAACAGGTTGTGCTCAACGTAGCCAGAAACAGCATCGTTCAAAGGCTTGAAGACCGCCGCAAGGAAGAGAGCGATTATCAGGCCGAACGAGAACGGCGTTCCGACGCGCTGGGCAATCTCGCAGCCGCGGCCGCCGCATGCGGCTCCGACGCGGCGGAGCCGGCGGAGCAAGCGCAAGCCCTGCGCGATTGGCAGGAAAGAAGACGCAAGGCGCTGCGCGAGTATGAGGAGTTAGGCAAGCAGTGGGACGAACTGCAGCAACAATTGGGCGGGAGTTCGGCGGAAGAAGTTGCGGCGGAAGCGGAGCGTTTGCGGCGGGACGCGATGTCCCTCGTTGATTCCGCCGACGCGGCGTTGCTGGCGAGCGCTCGGACGAGGAATCTTTCGCGCGAATGGCTTGCCGAATTGGACCGCGAAACCCAGGAGAACCGCGTCAAATGGGAGCGCGCCCGCGTCGAGCGTCAAAACGCGGACGAGCGGTACGCGCTCGCTGTCAAGGCCGTCAACGCGGCGACGGACGCGCTCCGCGCAGCCGCCGTCGCCGCGCAAGTCGAGGCGGATGACGCGGACGGCCTGGCGGAAAGATTGCGGGAATGGCAAGAACGGCGCAAGCAAAGCATCGCCGAAGCCGAGGAGCGGAGCAAGCGTTGGGACGAACTCCAGCAACTCTTGGGCGAAAACTCGCTCGAACAGGTTGAATCGGAAGCGGCGCGCTTGCGGGCGGACGCCGACAAACGCGCGAAGGACGTTGGAGAGAACGAGCTCGCCGAAGCCAAGTCAGGGCAGCCGTCCGATGACCTGCTGGAGTCTTTGCGAAGCGAGGCGAAACAGGTCGAGGACGATTGGCGCGCGGAGCGCGGCCAACTCGACGAATATGAGAAAAGCCTCCCCAGCGTGGCCGACGCCGAGGACGAACTCGATGAGGCCGAGCGCGAATGGCGGCGCTGGAGTCAGCTGAGCGAGACGCTCGAAATGACCGCGGGATTTCTCAAAGAGGCGCAAGACAAGGTGCACCGGGACATCGCGCCTCTACTGAAGGCGACCGTTTTGGAGCGTCTGCCGCAAGTCACCGGCGGGCGCTATACGGATTGCTTCATCGATCCCGCCGACTTGCGCGTCGAGGTGTCGGGGCAAGGCGGTCAACGGAGAAACGCCGCGCTGCTCTCCCACGGTACGGCGGAGCAGGTCTACCTTCTGCTCAGGCTTGCGCTCGCTCGCCATCTCACCAAAGGGAGCGGGGAGACCTGCCCGCTTATCCTCGACGACGTCGTTGGCGCGTCCGACAGCGAACGCAAGCAGGCCGTGCTCGAAACGCTGCTCGCCATCAGCGAGACAAACCAGGTCATTCTCTTCACGCACGAGGACGATGTCCGCGATTGGGCGCGCGAGCGCCTGACGCTCCCGCCGCACAGCGTGTTGGAACTCGACGGAAGCGCCATCGCGCCATAAGCCTATGCTCCCCATCAGCCTCACGCTCTCCAACTTCCTCTCCTACCGCGACGCCGCCCCCACGCTGCATCTGGACGGCGTCCGCCTCGCTTGCCTGTGCGGGCCGAACGGGCACGGCAAGTCGGCGCTGCTCGACGCGATGACGTGGGCGCTGTGGGGCAAGGCGCGCGGGCAGCGCAACGAGCAACTCCTGCACCACGGGCAGACGGAGATGCGCGTCGAACTCGTCTTTGACGCCGACGGCGTCCGCCACCGCGTGACCCGGCGCTATTCGGAGGCGCGGCGTACTCCGCAGAGTTCGCTAGAACTGGCCGCGCAGACCGCCGCGGGCGAGTTCCGCCCCGTGACCGCCGACACGATCCCCGCGACCAACGCCGCCATTGAGCGGCTGATCAATATGGACTACGACACGTTCGTCAACAGCGCGTTCCTCGTGCAGGGGCGCGCCGACGCCTTCACGACGAGCGCGCCGGGGCAGCGCAAAGAGACGCTCGCCAAAATGCTGGGGCTTGGCCTGTACGACGGCCTCGCGGAGCGCGCCCGCCTCCGCAAGCGCGACGCGGAGGGGCAAGCGCAGGCGAACGAACTGAACGTCTCGCGTCTGCGGGAGCGGGCGTCGCGGGGCGCGGAGGCGCGGGCGGAGTTGGCGGAGGCGGAGCGCGGCCTCGCGCAGTCCGACGCGACGGTCGCCGGCTTGGAGGAGCGCCTGCAACTGCTGCGCGGGCGCGTCGCCGATCTGGAGCGCCGCCGCGAGGAGCAGGCCGATCAGGACGCGCAGGCGCGCCGCGCCCGTGAGCGTCAGCGAGGCGAGGAGCAAGAGGCCGCGCGGTTGGAGAAGCGCATCGCCGGATGGAGCGCCGCCGTCGCGCGGGCGGACGAGATCGAGCGCGGCTTCGGCGCCTTGCGGGAGTCGAGGGAGCGCGCCGCCGCGCTCGGCGAGGCCGCCCGCCAGGCGCTCGCCCTGCAGACGGAACTCGCCCCGCTGGAGCGCGCCGCCGCGGAAGCCCGGGCGCGTCTGGAGAGCGACGTCGCGGCGCAGCGGCGCCGGCTGGAGTCGGAACTCGTCCCGCGCGCGGAGTCGCTGCCCTCCATCCAAGCGCAAGAGGGCGAACTGACGGCGCATGAGCAGGCCGCCGCGTCGCGTCGGGAAGAGGCGGAGCGGACGGGAGAGCGCGCGGGGTCGCTCGCGGCGCAAGCGCAGGCGCTCCGGCGGGACAACGAGCGCCTCAAGGAGGAGGGCCGGAGGACGAGGTCGAAACTCGCAGTGCTCGACCACGACCACCCCGACGGCGCCGTCTGCCCGCTGTGCGCCGCGCGGCTCGAAGAGGACGGCGTGGAGCGCATCCGCGCCGGCTACGAGCGCGCCATCGCCGAGCAGATCGAAACCTACCAAGCGCAAGAGCGGGAAGCCGTCCGGCTGGACGGCGAGGCCGCGGAAGCGGACGCCGCGTCGCGCCGCGCCCTGCGCGAGTTGGACGCGGAGCGCAAGCGAGCGCAGGAGGAGCGCGGGCGGCTGTCCCGCCAACGCGAAGAGGCGCAGGCGGCGGCGGAGCAGGCTCCCGCCGCGCTCGCCCTGATCCGCGACGGCGAAGCCGCGCTCGCCAACGGCGCCTACGCGCAAGAGGAGCAGGCGGCGGCGGGCCGCCTCCGCGAGCGCCTCGCCGACCTCGCGTTCGATCCGGACGCGCTCACGGAGGCCGAGTCCCGGACGCGCGAACTCGCGCATTGGGAGGAGGAGCGCCAGGCGCTCGCCGCCGCGCAGGAGCGCCTGCCCGACGACGCGGCGGCGTTGGACCGCGCCCGCGCCCGCGCCGCCGAAGCCAAGGACGACGCCGCCCGCGCCGAGCAGGCGAGCGCCGCCATCGCCCGCGAGTTGGGCGAACTGCCCTCCTACGCCGCGCAGCGCGACGCCGTGGAGCGCGAGTTGCAAGAGGCGTCCGCCGCCCGCAACGTCCTCTACTCGCGCAAGGGCGCCCTCGAGAACGAGGTTCGCCAAATCGCGGAGGCCGCCGCCGAACTCGAGCGGGCGGAAGCCCGGCGCGGCGCGCTCGCCGAAGAGTCCGCCGCCTACGGCGACCTGCAAATCGCGTTCGGCAAGGGCGGCGTGCAGGCGCTGCTGATGGAGGCCGCGCTCCCCCGCATCGAGGACGAGGCGAACGACCTCCTGCGCCGCATGACGGACGGGCGCATGGCGCTCCGCCTCGATTCGCAGCGCGAACGGCGCGGCGGCGGCGAGGCCGTCGAGACGCTGGACATCGTGATCGGCGACGAGTTGGGGACGCGCGCCTACGAAATGTTCAGCGGGGGCGAGCGCTTCCGCGTGGACTTCGCACTCCGCATCGCGCTCAGCCGCCTGCTCGCGTGGCGCGCCGGCGCCGCGCTCCCCACGCTCTTCATAGACGAGGGCTTCGGCACGCAGGACGCGGAGGGGCGCGACCGCATCCTAGAGGTCATTCAGGCCATAGAGGACCGATTCGAGCGCATCCTCGTCATCACCCATATGGACGACGTCAAGGAAGCGTTCCCCGTCCGCATAGAGGTAGCGCGCGGCCCGCGCGGCTCCGCCTTCGCGCTTTCGTGAGTGGGGGGAGGGGGAGGGATGGGTTAATTCCCCGCCTACCAGGAGACCTTTGCATACCTACCGTCATTCCCGCGTAGGCGGGAATCCAGGCGGCGCGGAGCGCCGCTCCTTTCCTACGTAAGCGCACCGTCATTCCCGCGAAAGCGGGAACCTACTGGGGCAGAGGAGTTATGCAAATGTCTCCAGAAGGAGAGGGGGATTGGCGCTTGCGCGCCGCGCTGCCGCATGGATTCCCGCCTATGCGGGCAGGCTGCCGACCTAATCCCGCGCGTAGAAGCGCGACGCGGCGCCGCGCAGCAGGCCGCCGCGCTGCGCGTCCGTTAGGTCGCCCCGCGTCTGCATAGAACGCAGCGACTCCGGGTAGTCGGAGTCCCAGTGCGGGTAGTCGGAGGCGTACATAACGACGTCGTCGCCGATGAGGTCGAGCGTTTGGCCGAGCATGCGCTCGTTGGGCTCGCAGCCGACGAACACGTTGCCGCCCTTGCGGAGGAACGAACTGGGCTTGCGCGTCAGGAGCGGGGCGTCCACGTTTCCGCGCGCCTCGTACTCCTCGTCCAAGCGGTCGAGCCACCACGGCAGCCACGTCGCGCCCGCCTCGAGGAAGGCGAACCGCGCGGACGGGAAGCGCTCGAACACGCCCTCGAACATCATGCTCGTGAACTGCCGCAGGATGCCGTAGGGGTGCGCGACGGAGTGCGTTTGGATGAACTTGGGGAAGAGGTCGGCGCCCGGCGCGAGCGACGATCCGGAGGCGTGGACGGCGATGGGCAGGCCGGCGTCGCTCGCCGCCTCATACGCCGCGTTATAGCGCGCGTTGCCGAGCAGGTGGTCGCCGTCGGCGGGGAACATCGCCGCCGCGTGGCCGAGCGAGCGCGCCCGCCGGACCTCGCTCGCCGCCGCGTCCGCGTCCCGCGTCGGCAGCAGCGCGACGCCGAGGATCCGCCCGCCGCAGCGCGGGTAGAACGTCTCGGCGAGCCAGTCGTTGTAGGCGCGGCAGAGCGCCGCCTGATAGCCAGGATCCTTCACGTAGCCCGCGTACAGCCCGAGCGTCGGGTACACCGCCGACCACTCGAGCGGCCCGCGGTCGAGCGCGGCGAGCCAGTCCTCGGGGCCGTGCGCCTTCCCGCGGAACAGCCGCGTTCCCAAATTGCGGTCCATGCCGTCCAGGGGCGTGAGCGGCTCGATGGGGACGAAATCGTCGGAGACGCCGCTAGGGGCGCGGAACTCGCGGTAGGGCTCGTCGAGCATCCGCGCGATGCGCTTCGCGTCCTCCATCACGTGGCCGTCGCCGTCAACGGCTGTCGCGGTCCCCATCGCCTACGCCTCCTGCCTGCGCGCCGCGCGCCGCGGCGGCGTCCGCTTGCCGCTTATAGGATAGGGCCCCCGCGCGGTGGCCCTGTCTGCCGTCATTCCCTATAGATGTTACGTAATTCCTTGACAGAATTACGGGGTTCGGTTCGAGGCGATGCTGACGGACAACGGGGCGGAGGTTGCGTCCCGACGGAACGCGGCGGGGCACCCGATGGAGCGGCTGCTGGGCGAGTTGGGGATCAAGCATCGCTACACGCGCCCGTACCGGCGGCGGACGACCGGGAAGGTTGAGCGGTTCTGGCGGACGCTGAACGAAGACTTGCTGGATGGGACGACATTCGAGACGGTGGATGAGTTGAAGAAGGGGTTGGCGCTCTACCCGCTGTACTACGACATGGAGCGCCCGCATCAGGGGTTGGGCGGCAAGACGCCCCTCCAGGCCCGGTGATTCTGTCAACGAATTACTTGACATCTACAGGGAATGACGCGGACCCGGGGACGACTTGGGGACGGGGCGCCCCGTCGTGGCGCTTGCGCGCCGCCTGGATTCCCGCCTACGCGGGCAGGGCGGCATGTTGAGAGAGGGCAGAGCCGCGTAGCGGCGCGCGCGGGTTGCCGCCATTCCCCACGATGGACCGAACGCCGATGGGCTAGCCCCCGCGCCCCCTCACACCCACGGCCACGGCAAATCCAGGCGAGTTCGCGGCGACGGCATCGACGGGTCGGCGAGCAGGCGCCGGATGCGTTCGCGGAGCGCGTCGAGTTCGGCGGGCGCCAGCAGGTTGACGAGCGCGTCCGCGCAGGCTCCCCCATCGTCCAACTCGCGCAGAACGCGCCGCGCGTCCGCCAGCAAGTCCTGGGGAACCGCCTCGCCGGAGAAATCCCAGATCACCGTCCGCAGTTTATGCTCCGCGTGAAACGTTAGGCCGTTGTCCACCGCCCAGACGCGCCCGTCCGGACCCGGGAAGCAGTGCCCGCCCTTACGGTCGGCGTTGTTGGCGAGGAGGTCGAACACGGCGAGGCGGAGAGACTCCTCCTGGTGGTCGTCCCGCAGCGTGAAAAAGTTGGCGTCCGGATCGTGCGGAACGAAGAGTTGGAGGGAGCCCTCGCCCGCCTCGCCTTCGCGGATCGTCGTCGGCGGAATCAGCCCCCAGCCGAGCGCCTTGCAGAACTCGTAGGCCGCGCGTTCGCGCCGGTGCAGCGTGCCGGACGGGAAATCGCGCAGCGGACGCTCCCCCGCTTGCGGCTTGTAGACGCCCCAACCCTCTCTGCCGTCGAGCGCGAGCCGGACGACGAACGTGTAGTTGGACGCGGCGGGATGCAGCCAGCCGTCGCCGATCTCCGCGTCGCGGACGAACGCCTCGGCGCAAGGGGACGACGGCGGCGCGTCGTGGCGTCCCTCCGCCAGTTCCGCGTAGGGGTAGTGCGCGTAGAGCGTCATTGTTTAGTTGGCGCGCGGGCAGGCGTGCCGGGCGGAGTCGGCGAGAGGCGCGCCGCAGAAGACGCAGCGCGGACGCCCCGCGTCGCAGACCTCGAACGCGCGGTCGGCCAGCCAGTCCAGCGCGTCGCGCTCCAGCCAGAGCGCGACGGCGTCCCCCTCCTCGTCGGAGCAGTGCGCGAGCGCCATATAGCGCCCGGAGTCGCGGTCGTGGCCGAGGGACAGGGCGGTGACTTTATAGTTGAAGTCGGCGCGGTCGTCGGGGCTCGCGACGCCGATGGGCTCGCCGGT
Organism: Dehalococcoidia bacterium; assembly: GCA_965242755.1. GTDB lineage: Bacteria > Chloroflexota > Dehalococcoidia > Lucifugimonadales > Australimonadaceae > Bin16. The sequence continues at coordinate 1,809,713 of OZ251500.1, forward strand.
GGCGCGGACGGAGGAGCCGAGGATGCGCTTGACCGCCGAGGCGAGTTCATGCAGTTCCTCCTTCTCCAGCCAGAGGATGGCGGAGCCGTTCTCGCCGATGGCGCGGATGCGGAAGTAGCGCTGGCCGGGCGGGCCGACCGACTCCGGCTCCGCCAACGAGCAGACGCCGAGATCGTGGCGGGCGTAGACGCGGTCGTCAGCCATGCGCTTGCTTCTGAAACATCGCGCCGACGGACGTTCCGGTGTGGATGCGGAGGATCGCCTCCCCCAAGAGCGGCGCGACGGAGACGACTTTGACTCTGCCGTTCGTCTTGTCAAGCGGAAGAGGGATGGTGTCGGCGCAGACGTAACTTCTGATGGGGCCGCTCTCGAGTCGCGCCGCCGCTCCGCCGGAGAGCACGGCGTGCGTGGACGATGCGTAGACGCCGATGACGCCCGCCTCCTCAAGCGCCGCGGCGGCGTTCACCATCGTTCCGCCCGTGTCCACCTCGTCGTCCATCAGGATGGCCGTCTTGCCCTCGACCTCGCCGATGACGTTCAGGAGTTCGCTCTTGTCGTCGTTGCCGGTTCGCCGCTTTTCGATGATGGCGAGGGGCGCCTCGAGTTGCTCGGCCATATCGCGGGCGCGCTTGGAGATGCCGATGTCCACCGCGACGACGACGGGGTTCTCCAGTTGGAGCGTCTTGAAGTGGTCAACGATGATGGGCATCGCGGTGAGTTCGTCGACCGGAATGTTGAAGAAGCCCTGGATCTGCCCGGCGTGGAGGTCCATCGTCAGCACGCGGTCGGCGCCCGCGGTGGTGAGGAGGTCGGCGATGAGGCGCGCGGTGATCGGCACGCGGGGCTGGTCTTTCTTGTCCGTGCGCCCGTAGCCGTAGTAGGGAATGACCGCCGTGATGCGCCCCGCCGACGCGCGTTTGGCCGCGTCGATCATAATCAGCATCTCCATCACGTTGTCGTTGACCGGCACGGAGAAGGACTGCACGAGGAAGACGTCGCGCTGCCGGACATTCTCGTGGATGCGGACGAACGTGTTGTCGTTGCTGAACTTGAAGGCTTGGAGCGCGCTGAGGGGCGCGCCGAGATAGCCTGCGACGGCGGATGCGAGGGCCGGGTTGGAGTTGCCGGAGAAGATTTTGAGTTCTTCGTAGAGGGGCATGCTTGCTCCCGGAGCGGATGGTCGGTCGTCGGCGGACGCGCCGCCCCGATTCTACACGACCGCGCGAGGGTAGGGGGAGTGTACTCGTTCCATCAATGTTAGATGCGGCTGAGCGAGCGCGTCAGGGGCGCGACGCAGATTGCCTCCAGTAGGTTCCCGCTTTCGCGGGCAGGGCGGGGCGCCGGGGATCGTAGGGGACGGGGCGCAACGCACCCCGTCATGGCTCTATCGCGCCGGGTAGGTTCGCGGCTGCGCGGGCGGAGCTGCAGGTTATGCCCCCAGGCTGGCGCGGTTCCTCTGAACGCGGCGCCGTAGCCTCGCTTTCAGCAGGCGTCCTCGGCGGTGAGGCGCTCGAAGGGCATCGCGCGGTCTTCGTAGCGCGCGAGCATAAACACGAGGTCCGAGGCGCGGTTGAGGTAGCGCAGCAGTTCGGCGTTCGGCGCGAGTCCGCGGTCGCGCATCTCGACCGCCCTCCGCTCGGCGCGGCGCAGGACGGAGCGCGCGACGTCCAGCGCTCCCGACGCGGCGGACGCTCCGGGAATGATGAAACTGCGGGGGAGGGCGACCTGCGCGCCTAATGCGTCTATGTCGCGCTCCAGCGCGGCGGTCATTTCGGGCGTGACGACGGAGAAATGCCGTTGGAGGTTGGCGTATTCCGAGGGGTCGGTCGCCAGTTCCGCGCCCACGGTGAACAGTTCGCGCTGGAGGCGCTTGACGATGCGGCGGACCTCCGAGTCGGCGGCGAGCGCGCGGGCGAGCCCCAGCGCGGAGACGGCCTCGTCGGCCGCGCCGTAGGCTTCCGTTCGCAGGTCGCTCTTGGAGATGCGCCCTCCGTAGAGCAGCCCCGTCTCGCCCGCGTCGCCGCGTTTCGTGTAGATCCGGAGTTCGGGTTCGTTCGTCATAGCGCAAGTATAGGGCGGACGGCGCCCTTGCGCTAGGCGGCGAACCCCAGCCCAAGCCGCGACATCCGCCCCTTGCGCGGCTCCGTCCTTCCCCCTACGATGAGACAATCCCAATGCGTCACAGGGCGTTGACGCGGCGCCGACGCGCGGCTTATCTTACGCGGCGATAGGCCGAGGGGGAGGCGGCGATGCTCACCCGCGAACAGAACGACTTGCTCCATAAGGTCGGCCCCGGAACGCCGATGGGCGAACTGCTGCGCCGCTACTGGCACCCCGTCGCGGCGGTCGGCGAATTGGACAACGACCCCGTCAAGCCCGTCCGCCTGATGGGGGAAGACCTCGTCCTGTTCAAGGTCGCCCCGAGCGACGGAGGCGATAGGGCGGACGGCGGCGGCTACGCCGGGACGAGCGGCGGCTACGGCCTGCTGGAGCGCCATTGCCCCCACCGGCGCGCCGACCTCTCCTACGGATGGACGGAGGAGGGCGGGCTGCGCTGCTCGTATCACGGCTGGCTGTTCGACGCGGATGGCCGCTGCATCGAGCAGCCGTTCGAGCGGATAGCCCATCCCGACGGCGCGTTCAAGGACAAGGTTCAGGCGCGCGCCCACCAAGCGCAGGCGAAGGCGGGGCTCGTCTGGGCGTACATCGGCCCCGCGCCCGCCCCGGAGTTGTGGGATTGGGACCGCTACTACGACCGCGGCTACAAGCAGGTCGTCTTCTCCGACGTTCCGTGCAACTGGCTGCAGTGCCAGGAAAACTCCATAGACCCTGTGCACTTCGAGTGGCTGCACGCCAACTGGTCGCTCCGGCAAAAGGGCGACGCGGGCTACTCCCCGACGCACACGCGGCTCGGATTCGACGAGTTCGAGTTCGGCTACCGCTATCTGCGCGTGCGCGCGGACACCGACGAGGAGAACGAGTTGTGGACGGTGGGGCGCGTCTGCCTCTGGCCGAACGCGCTCTACACCGGCCACTTCGAGTGGCGCGTGCCGGTGGACGACGAGAACACGCTGAGCGTCGGCTGGTTCATCGACCCGATTCCGGGCGACGCGCCGTTCGAGCAGGAGCGCATTCCGCACTGGCGCTCGCCCGCCGTTGACGAGCGAACGGGGCGTTGGATAACCAGCCGCATTATGAACCAGGACTTCACGGCGTGGGCGGGGCAGGGGACGGTGTCCGACCGGTGGAACGAGCATCTCGGCGAGAGCGACCGGGGCGTCATCCTGATGCGGAAGCGGCTGATGGACGACCTCGCCGTCGTGGAGGACGGGGGCGATCCGAAGGGTATCCTGCGCGACGCCGCGCGCAACGTGAAGACGCCGCTGCCGCGCATCCGCGCCGAAATCGGGCAGTTCGCGCCGACGAAGCATCCGCCCGCCTTCCCCTTCCTCGCCGGCCAGCCGCCGGAGGTCGCCGCGGAATACCACGCGCTTTGGAAGGCGCATGGCGGCGAGGTTCCGGTGGATTAGGGAGAAGGAAGAGCCGCGATGCCTTACGAATTCCCCTACGACGACTGGGCCGACGTCTACGACGCGGTCTACGCCGACCTGACGCATGACCTCGCCTTCTACGCGGGGTTGGCGCGGGAGAGCGGCGGGGCGGCGCTTGAACTGGGCTGCGGCACGGGGCGCGTCAGCCTGGCGATGGCGGCGGAAGGCGTCGCCGTCACCGGCGTGGACATATCGCCCAGGATGGTCGCCGCCGCGCAGGCGAAAGCGGCGTCGCGCGGCCTCGCCGCGCGGTGCGTTTTCCAGGCCGGCGATATGACGCATCTGCAACTCGCAGAGCTCTTCCCTCTCGTCGTTATGCCGTTCCGCTCCTTCCAGAGCATGCTCACGGTCGAGGAGCAGCGCGCCGCCCTCCTCAGCGCGCGCCGCCTGCTGACGCCCGGCGGAACGCTCGCGCTCGATGCGTTCAATCCCGACGTCCGCTCGCTCGCGGACGACAACCTCGCATCGCAGCCGCATCACCTGCGCGACGTCGAGCGCGCGGGCGGCGGAACGATCATCGTTTGGGGACAGAACGGCTGGGACCAGGCAACGCAGGTCAATAATGTCCGCCTGATCATCGAGGAGGTCAGCGACGAGGGCGTCGTCGAGCGGCGGCTCATCCGCGACTTCGAGCAGCGCTACACCTTCCGCTACGAAATGGAGCATCTGCTGGAGTTGTGCGGCTTCGATCTACAAGCCGTCTACGGCGACTTCGACGGCGGCCCTGTGACCGCGGATTCGGAAGACCTCGTATGGGTGGCGGGGGCGGAGTAGGCGCGCGGGCGCCAAATTCGCCTCTCCCGATGGCGGCTTTCGCGTAACTCCATGGGAAACCCTTGCGTAACCGTCGTCGTTCCCGCGTAGACGGGATATCCAGAGTGGCTCGATAGCGCCAAATCCGCCTCTCCCGATGGCGGGAGAGGCCGCCGCTTCGCGGCGGGTGAGGGTTAGAGGCGGCCGGGAAATTATGCAGGGCCTCCGAGAGGGAAGCCGGCGGACGATATAATGAAGCGCCTATGCCGAGCGAAGCGCAGGACGCCATTCTCGTTGAGCGCGACGGCGCCGTCGCGACGCTGACGCTGAACCGCCCCGAGCGGCGGAACGCGATCTCCTATGCGATGTGGCTGCGGCTGCCGGAAGCGCTGGGGGAGTTGGACGCGGACGCCGGCGTCCGCGTTGCGCTGATCACGGGGGCCGGGGACCGGGCGTTTTCGGCGGGGGCGGACATCGCCGATTTCGAGGAGACGCGCAGCGCGCCGGAGCCGGCGCGGGAGTACCGCCGCGCCGTTCACGCGGCGTGCGACGCCCTCGCAGGGCTGTCGAAGCCGACGATTGCGGTCGTCCGAGGGCATTGCCTGGGCGGAGGGCTGGAACTCGCTCTGTGCGCGGACATTCGGATCGCGTCGCCGGACGCATCGTTCGGGCTGCCCGCCGCGCGGCGAGGGATCGCGGTTTCGCACGCCCACGTCGACCGTCTGCTGCGGCTCGCCGGGCCGGGGGAGACGGCCTACCTGCTGCTGAGCGGGCGCGCGATTTCCGCGGAGCGGGCATTGGAACTGGGCATCGTCAGCATGGCGGTGAAGAGCGAGGAGTTGGCGGATCGGGCGCGGGCGCTCGCGGAGGAGATTGCGGCGCTGTCGCCGGCGTCGCACCGGATGCACAAGCGAGTTCTGCGCGACCTGCTGGAGTTCGGGTCGGCGGGGCAGACGCCGCCGGAGCGCTTGGCCGCGCCGGAGGAGGCGGAGGCGAGCGAGGATTTTCTGGAGGGCGTTCGGGCGTTCCGGGAGAAGCGCGCGCCGCGGTTCACGGGCCGCTAAGCCCCTAGCGGATGACGCGGTTGCGGTTGGCGACGTAGTCGGAGACGACGTAGGAGCCGAGGCTGTGCGGGCTCGCGACGAAGGCGCGCCCTTTGTTGATCTTCGTCATCAGTTGGACGAAGCGCAGCAGCGACGGGCTCTGGTCCAGCATAAAGGTGTTGATGGTGATGTTGTCGCGCGTGCAGCGCATCACCTCGCGCATCGTCGCCTCAATGAGGCCGCCGTCGCGCCGCCTGCGCCGCCCGGAGCCGCCGCCGCGCGAGCCGTCCGCCCACCCCTCGGCCCAGTTGTAGGTGGTCGGCTCGCCGTCGGTGATGAGGATGATCTGCTTGTTCGTGCCGCCCTGCCGGCCGAGGATGCGGCGGGACTGCCGGAGCGCCTCCTCGAAGTTCGTGCCCCCGCCGAACTCGACCCAGTAGGAGTCGAGCAGCATATTGGACTGCAAGGGCAGCACGAAGTAGGAGAACGCGACGATGGTGACATGGTCCTTGGGGAACTTGGAGCGGATGAGCGTGTCGAGCGCGAGGCCGACGCGCTGCCCGGCCTGAAACGCGCCGTCCCAGAACATCGAGTACGACATGTCTATGGCGATGACGGTGGAGGCGCGCGTCTGCGCGATGGTTTGGTCGATCTCGAAGTCGTCCGGCCTGATGCGGACGGGCGTCCCTTGCCCCTCGCGCATCACGGCGTTGCTCACGGTGCGGAGCGTGTTGAGGTGCAGCGGGTCGCCGAACTCCCAGCGTTTCGTCTCGTCCGTGATCTCGACGCCGATGCCGCTCTTGTCGCGGTTGTGGTCGCCGATGTCTCCGCCGCGGATGCGGTTGAAAATGTCCGTGAGGGCTTTGTCGCCGATCTTCCGCATCGCCTGAGGCGTGAGTTCCCAGCCGTTGCCGCCCTTGCGGATGAGGCCGGCGTCCTCGAGTTCCTTCGTGAGGCGCTGGAGGTCTTGGGCGTAGCGTCGCGCCTCGTCGCCGAGCGCGTCGCCGAGCGCGTCCGCGTCGATCTGCGTCGCGTCGTTGGATCGGATGGCGCGGCGGATTTGGCCCTCCAACTCCTCCATATCGTTCAACTCGCCCATCAGCCGCAGCGCCTCCTGCAGCGTCACGGGCTCGTCGCCGAACATGCGGAAGTCGTTGTCGGGGAAGGCGCTGGGGTTGAGGCGCTCGAGGTTCACGCCCAACTCGAACATATCCCACGCGAGGCGGTTGTCCTGCATCAGTCCGTCCATCATCTCTTCCAACTGCCGGCGCATCTCCGGGGTCATGGAGTTCATCAGCGACTGCATCTGCGCCATCTGGCGGGACATGTAGTCCATCAGTTGGTCGAACGTCTCGATGCCGGGCGGGAACATCGCTCCCCACTTGGCCATAAAGGGGGCGATGTCGGGGTCTTCCCCTTGCAGTTTGCGCTTCACGAGGTCGTTGAGGTCGCGCACCATCTCGGCGATCTGGGAGAGGTCGGCCTGCGTCAGGTTCTGGAGGCTCTCCTGCATGCCTTGGAAGTACTGCTGCAGGAGTTGGCCTTGCAGTTCCTTCATCAGCGCGTCGAAATCCTCGCGGGCGCCGGCGTCCATAAAGTCGTAGTCGCGCAACTGCTTGATGCGGCCGCCCGCGCCCGGGGGGAGCGCGTCGAGTTGCTCGAGGCGGCGGTTGGCCATGCGGCGCAGCATATCGGCGAGGTCGTCCGGCGGCGCCTCGCCGCCCGCCGGCGACGCCGCGCTCGCCGACTGCGCCTCGCCGCCCGGCGCCTCCCCGCTCGCCGGCTCGCCCGCCGACCCCGGCTCGCCGCCGTTAGGCGCGTCCGAGTCGCCGGGGGGGGGATCGATCTCGCGGAGGCGCTGGGCGATGCCCTCGCGCTCTTTGCCGACGATCTCCTCGATCCGCTCTTGGATGCCGTCGAACATCGAGGAGAGGTTGTAGCGGTCGAGGTTGCGCTCGCGGGCGTCGCGCAGGCGTTCGAGGAGTTCCTGCAGACCCGCGCCGCGCTGGCCTTCGCCGCGCATGCCGTGCCGCATCATGCGGTTCAGCGCGCCGCGCAGGTCGTCGCCTTGCAGGATCTGCTCCGAGAGGCGGTCGAACAGATCGTCGGCGGACGGCGGCGCGACGTCCTGCGACCCGTCCCATTGCGAGTAGCGGTAGATGGCCATAGGGTCAAGTGTAGGCGCGCGGGGGCGCGGGGTCAACTGGGGGGAGGGGCGTCATTTGCATAACTCCATGCGCCAGTAAGTTCCCGCCTACCCGGCAAGGCGGGGCGCCGGGGGGGGCTTGGCGACGGGGCGCCCCGCGCCCCGTCGCGGCGCTTGCGCGCCGTCTGGATTCCCGCTTTCGCGGGCAGGGCGGCAGGTTATGCAAATGCGTCTCCGTTGGGAGTAGCGGTGGTGGCCATAGCGGGCAGTGTAGGCGCGCGGATGTGCGCGACCACCTCGCCGGGCCCGGCTCCCGGATCAGCCGCATGCATCAAGGCTCCACGCCATAGTATCTGCGCGCCAGCACCTCTTCCACTATGGCGGCCTGCTCCGAAGTTGCGTCAACGGTGAAGGCTAAGCGCAGATGACAAATGGTTTTGTCTTTGCCTGGGCATGCGTCGTCTCGGACAGCCATTGCAGCATCTATTTCACCTATCATGAAATAGATGTCCAAATTGATCGTATAGTAGAGATTTTTGAACCCTCGACGGAACGCCTCATCGCCTAAAAGGACATACAGATCTTTGAATATCACATCCCCGAGCGTGTAGGAGCAGGCTGATTGATAAATTACTTCCCGCTTTAATTCTGACGCCAAACGCTCTAAATCAGCGAGGTTTGTCGCAAGGTTGCATACGCTTTCCTGGTGGAACGACAGCGGCGAGATGCCTTGATATGCTTGCACTGATATGCGCTCCAAAAAAGTTGCGGCACCTTCTTCTATCCATGCAAATGGAGTAAGCGCATCCCACCAGTACGTGTGGGCTATTTCATGCGCGATGAGGCCAAGATTTTCCCGGGACGCTATAGCCATTCCGTCAGGACCGCCTCTTCCTCCACGAGGATGCACATCAGAAAGGAGCACGACAGCGTGAGGGTGAGGGAAAGGCGCACCCATAAATTCTTCTTGCACACGCACTGCGTGCTCCAAAAATTTCATAGCGAGCGACTCTTCCTCATTAGGTGAACGCACGCCATGACGAATGACTGCTAACCTCATTTCGCCCGCGAGTGGTAGGCTGATTAGACGTTCTTCTACTTTGGTTTGCGCAGGGTCCAATAAGATTTCCGCCATAGACCGCTGAATGTCAGTCATGCCGTACAAATAAGCGACCACGAGGGCATGGCTGTCTGTTATGCCGCCTTCTAGAGTAGGATGAGAAAGCGTCCATTCAAGATAATTCCTCCCATCAGGCGCGTTCATTAAGGAGGTTAAATCTTTCAATGAACCCAGAGCTTCTACGTCAACTCGAGTAACTTCGCTCAAAAACGGCATCTCTATTATGCTAATTGCAAGGTCTTCATTCTCCAACGCTATATTGGTGTAAAACTCCAATATAGCGTGGATTTCCGTCTTGCGGGTTTTGTCTTTACCCCACTCGATAAAGGCTTCGAAAGCGGAAGGCGCGTTTTCGGCCATGTCCAGCAAACTCCATATTCCATCAGGTTTCGCCCAATCGAGTGACGCGATGGCGATTTGCTCTTTCTGTTGATCGATGAGCGCCAAATAAGTGTAAGGCGGCAAGACTTTCGATGCCTCGTCCTTCCGGCCTATTCCGTTGCCGATCCATTCGACGAAAGACTGGAACGCCGCTGGGGCTCCTTCTGCAAGTTGCAATAATTCCCAACCTAAAGCTTCTACGTCAACTTGAGTAAGTTCGCTCAAAAACGGCATCTCTATTATGCTAATTGCAAGGTCTTCATTCTTCAACGCTAGGTTGGTGTAAAACTCCAATATATCATGGATTTCCGTCTTGCGGGTTTTGTCTTGACTCCACTCGATAAAGGCTTCGAAAGCAGAAGGCGCGTTTTGGGCCATGTCCATCAAACTCCATATTCCATCGGGTTTCGCCCAATCGAGTGACGCGATGGCGACTTGCTCTTTCTGTTGATCGATGAGCGCCAAATAAGTGTACGGCGGCAAGACTTTCGATGCCTCGTCCTTCCGGCCTGCGCCATCGCCGATCCACTCAACGAAAGAGCGGAACGCCGCTGGGGCTCCTTCTGCAAGTTGCAATAACTCCCAAGCGTCGTGAGGCTGCGCCCAACCGAACGAGTCTACTGATAATTCTAACCCTCGCGCCTCGAACTCCTCGCGGAGCCATTTTTGCTCCGCCGTCTCATTTAGGTTGGGGGTCGGAGGCGGCGCTGATTCGAGCGTAGGCGCGGTGGTCGGCAACGGGGTGGGAGTGAACATAGGCGTCGAAGTAGGTTGGGGAGCAGGCGCGGGCGTCGGGGTGGGTTGACGGGTAGGCGTGGAGATTGGAGTAGGTATGGGAGTAGGCGTAGAGGTTGGGGTGGGTATGGGGGTAGGCGTGGGCGTTGAGGTAGGTTCGAGCGTAGGCGTTGAAATGGGTTCATGGGCAGGCATGGGCGTTGAAGCGGTTGCGTCAGAGACGGGCGCGAGCGTGGAGGGCGCGGCGCCGCTGCACCCCGCGAGAAGGAGCAGCCCCGCAACCGTCAGGCTCAGCGTGAGACAGAATCGCAAGGCTCCCCTCCGCTACGGGCTCGCCGCCCGCCGCGAAGCGTAGCATAACCCGCAGCGCTCCTTCGCCTCCCTCCCCATCCGCAAGCGTAGAATACCCCCAATGCCCCCCCGCGCCCGCATAAAGCCACGCGCCGAGGAGTTCGCCGACCGCCTCCGCGCGCTCCCCGCGCAGCCCGGCGTCTACCTGATGAAGGGCGCCGACGGCGCGGTGCTGTACGTCGGCAAGGCGGCGAGCCTCCGCAACCGCGTGCGGTCGTACTTCCAAGCGCCCGCCGGCAAGGAGCGCCGCGTCCGCGCGATGGTCCGCCGCATCGCGGACTTCGAGTTCATCGTCACCGAGTCGGTCCAGGAAGCGCTGCTCCTGGAGAATCTCCTGATCAAGCAGCGCAAGCCGTTCTTCAACGCCCGCCTCAAAGACGACAAGACGTATCCCTACATCAAGATCGACCTCGCCGAGGCGTTCCCGCAGGTGTACTTCACGCGGCGCATCCTCCCCGACGGCGCCCGCTACTTCGGGCCGTTCGCAAGCGCGGGGTCGGTCCGAAAAACGATGGACCTGCTGAAGAAACTGTTCCCCTACCGCTCCTGCACGAAGACGATCACGGGAACGGACGAGCGCCCTTGTCTCGAGTTCCACATCCATCGCTGCGTCGCCCCATGCACGGGAGAGGCGGACGCTGACGGCTACCGCGAGGTGATTCATCAGGTGCTGCGCTTTATGGAGGGCGACTCGGAGGGCGTGGAGCGCGAACTGCGGGCGAATATGGAGCGCGCGGCGGAGGATATGCAGTTCGAGCGCGCCGCCGTCCTGCGCGACCAGTTGCGCGCCATCGCCTCCGTGTCCGAGCGGCAGAAGGTCGTCTCCAACCGCAACGAGGACGCGGACGTCATCGCGCTCGCCTACGACAAGGGCGAGGCGTGGGTCGAATTGTTCCGCGCGCGCCGCGGCAAACTGATCGGGCGCGACCACTTCGCAATGGAAGGCGGCGAGGACGAGGACGAGGCGGCGATCATCGAGCAGTTTATTCAGCAGTTCTACGAGGCCGCGACCGACGTCCCCGCCGCGCTGCTGACGCAGCATCCCATCGAAAACGCGGACGCCGTCGCGGAATGGCTGAGCGGCAAGCGGGGCAAGCGCGTCACGGTCTCCAGCCCGAAGCGCGGCGCGAAGCGGCGGCTCGTGGAGATGGCGGCGGCCAACGCGATGGAGGCGCTCACGCAGCGGCGAATCAAGTGGCTCCACGAATCGGACAAGACGCTGCAGGCGCTCGCGGAATTGCAAGAGGAGTTGAACCTGCCGGAACTCCCCCGCCGCATCGAGTGCTACGACGTCTCCAACATCCAGGGGACGAACTCGGTGGGCAGCATGGTGGTGTTCGAGAACGGACGCCCCAAGCGGGCGCACTACCGCCGCTTCCAAATCAAAGGCGTGAGCGGCGTGGACGACTACGCCTCGATGCAGGAGATGCTCCGGCGGCGCTTTCGGCGGCTGGGTCGGAACCCTGACCCTCACCCTGGCCTTCTCCCAGGGGGAGAGGGAAATCCGCAGGGCGACCCTCACCCTAGCCCTCTCCCGGAGGGAGAGGGAACTCTGCGGGGCGACCCTCAACCTGGCCTTCTCCCAGGGGGAGAGGGAAATCCGCAGGGCGACCCTCACCCTGGCCTTCTCCCAGGGGGAGAGGGAACTCTGCAGGGCGACCCTCACCCTAGCCCTCTCCCAGAAGGAGAGGGAACTCTGCAGGGCGACCCTCACCCTGGCCCTCTCCCAGAGGGAGAGGGAATCCTGCATGGCGACCCTCACCTTGGCCCTCTCCCTCTGGGAGAGGGAACTCTGCGGGGCGACCCTCACCATGGCCTTCTCCCAGGGGGAGAGGGAATCGTTGGGGGGCGCGAAGGCGGCGTTGGCGGGGAAGGGGCGGGGCGGACGGATGAAGAGGGGCGGGCGGAGGGGGGGGACTCGTTTGGGTTCGCGCCTGGGCTGGTCGTGATTGACGGGGGGAGGGGGCATTTGAGCGCGGCGCAGCAGGCGCTCTTGGAGTTGGGCGTGACGGACGTTCCTCTGTGCTCGCTGGCGAAGCGCGAGGAGGAGGTGTTCCTGCCGCATGCGCCGGAGCCTGTTCTGCTGCCGCGCCAATCGCAAGGGTTGTATCTGCTGCAGCGCGCGCGGGACGAGGCGCACCGCTTCGCGATCACCTACCACCGGCAGCGGCGCTCGAAGGCGGCGACGCGCTCGCGCCTCGACGACGCGCCCGGAGTCGGCCCGAAGCGCCGCCGCGAACTCGTCCGCCGCTTCGGCAGCGCGGCGGGCGTGCAAACGGCGAGCGTCGAGGAGATTGCCTCCGTGAAAGGAATGAGCCGCGCGTCCGCCGAAAGCCTCAAGGCGTTCCTCGGCGGCGGGGAATAGGCGTATGCGTTCCGCGTAGGCTCCCGCTTTCGCGGGCAGGGCGAGGGCGCCTGCATAGGAAAGGGAGCGGCGCGGCCTGTTCCCCGTCGCCGTGCCCCCCGGTCCCGTCATTCCCGCGTAGGCCGCAGCTGGGGTTCCCTCTGTCGAAGCGGCGCCTGCGGGGCCGGGCTCCTCTTCATTAGAAGAGGCGGGGCGCTATCGCGCCGATTGGATTCCCGCCTACGCGGGAATGACGGCAGGTTATCCCAGCCTGTCCGTCCACTATGACTGCTAGGAGCCGCTGGGACATGTGCGCTAAGCATTACTTCCCAAACAAGTCGCGTCCTCTGCGGCGAGCCTCCGTCTGCGCTTCATCGGCGGTGGCGCCTCCTACGGAGTGGCTTTTCACTTCCCCTTGCGCGTCAAGATAGTAGATGTCGCAACGCCATGCGCCGTTGCGGAGTTCATACGGCCGGCTCAGCGACCAACCTGCCTCCGTAGACCGATTCCAGAAAGCGGCGTTCCGAAGCCTTTTCACCAACTCGACGACCGGTCCCGCGAGCCCGAACAAAGCCTCTGCGGACGGCGCGGAGACGAGTAACACCCACAGCAGGGCAATTGCGGTAACCGTCCACGCCGCTAGCTGGACGCTTACGGGGATTCGCTTGGCCGCCCTCTGAATGAAGCGTCTCACCGCCGGGAGAGATCCATGAGCGCGTCGACGGCGTCGCCAAGCAACCCGGTCACCCACGCAAAGATGACCCCCAAGAGTATCCCGACCCCGGCCATCAGCGGGCCAATTGCCCGTTCGTTCATCTCCTCACCTCCCGCGCTCTTCTCCAATGGCGACATTATACAGGCTCTGCGCCCCGACGACCCGCGCGAGCCGCTTTCGAGGCGCCACCCCTCTCCCGTTCAGCAGGGGGGCGGAACAGGGACCCGGGGCGCGTGGCGCCCCGCATGGCCCCCCATCACCCCAGCAGCATCCGATCCTGCGTGTCCCCCACCAACGAGCGCGGATCCACCGGCGGGAGTTTCGGGCGCTCGCCGTGGCGCAGCATCTCCTCGACGCTCAAGACTTGCATACGCGGATAGTCCACCGCGCCCTCCTGCTGCGTCGTGATCGTGACGCGCCCCTGCTCGGCGGCGAACACGCGCAGCGCTCGCGGCGGAGGATAGAGGCTCACCATTATGGACATCGGCGCGTGCAGCCCGTGATTGTTCATCCGCGTTTGCACGCCGAGCAGCCGATCCATATCGGGGCGCCCGACCGACGATGCGCGATGCATCTTCACCTGAATCGGCACGACGACGCCCTCCTTGCGCTGCAAGTCGACCGCGCCGAAGTACCGCGCGTCCACGCCGCCGTCGCCGGTCTTGCGCTCGTTGGGCACGGCGTTGAGCAACGCGGCGACGCGGTCTTCCGCCCACGCCCAGCCGGGAATGCCGTCCTCGACGTCGTCGCGTTGGGCGAGGGCGCGGCGCTTGAACGATTCCCATTCGAACTCGTCCCACGTGAGGCCGTAGACAACCGGCGCGACAACGGCGTCGCCGCGCGACTCCAGTCGCTGCTGCATAAGGCGCACGGCGACGCCGCTGATGTCTATGCCGAGGTACTTCCTGCCGAGAGACGCCGCCGCGTCCGCCGCGGTGCCGCATCCGCAGAACGGATCGAGCACGAGGTCGCCAGGGTCCGACGACGCCTCGATGATGCGCTCCAACAGCGCGAGCGGCTTCTGCGTTGGGTAGCCTAGTCGCTCCAGGCTATTCGTGGCGGTTCCAAATGAGGGGATGTCCGTCCACCACGACGGAATGGGGCGGCCTCTCTGCTTGTCCAAGTACGAACGTCCGCCGGGAGATTCCTTGTAGCGGCGTCCGTCGTCGTCCACGTGATTGTAAGTAGCCCGCGTTCGCTCATCCATCTCGGTATGCAAGTGGTGAAAGCGCGGGGTCTTCCCCTTGGAGTAGTACAGGAGGTCGTCGTGCTTCCGGTGAAACCCGTACCGAGGGGCGGCGCCCGACGGCGCGTATGCCCAAATGATTTCGTTCCGGTAGTTTTGGCTGCCGAACACCGCATCCATGAGGATCCGGAGATAGGCGTTCGCATGCCAGTCGCAGTGGAGGTAGACGCTGCCGGTGGGCTTGAGGACGCGGCGCATCTCCGCGAGGCGGCGCCCCATAAACACGGCGTAGGCCGCCATCGGCGACTTCTCGCCCGCTTGGAGGCGCACCCCGAGCAGGCTGTCGCGCAATTGACCGCGCGGCAAGGCGTCGAAGGCGTTCTGCGTCTCCACCGTCCAGCGCCAGATGTCGCGCAACTGCTGGTTGACGATGCCCTTGTCGCCGAACGCCGCCACGTAGAACTGGTTGGAGTTGAAGGGCGGGTCGAGGTAGATGAGGTCGATGCACTCGTCCGGGAGTTCGCGCAGCGCGGCGTAGTTGTCGCCGCAGACGAGCGCGTTGCCTGCGAGGTAGCGGTGGTCGGCCATGCAAGAACCCCCTTGTCAGCACAAGGCACAGGACTTGCTACGACCCTGAATATGCGCTGGACGACAAGGGGGCGCGGGGTCCGCGCCCGTACTGAGGGACATGTCCAGCGCAATGGACGGAGGCCGGGCAGGGTCGTAGCGAGGGAGACTATACCGCAATGGGGGGCGGGAGGCTAGGGGGGTGGGGGCGCCTGACGCTACTTGCAATCCTGGCGCGTCGCGCTTACTATGGGGTCAGCGCGAGGTTCCGCAAGGTAGACAGAGGAGGCGAGGCCATGGTGAGTCAGCCCATCGTGAGGGAAGCCGTCATTGCGGCGATAACCGCCGCCGCGTTCTTCGGGGCCGTCGCGCTGGTCTCCGGCGGCGACATCGGAGGGTGGTTCGACAAGTACATCGTCCTCTGGAACTAGGCCTACGGCGTGCTCGAGTCCGCGAGAGACTTACTGCCGTACCTGCCCTATCTCCCGCTCTTGGCATGGCTGACAAGGGGAATCGTTGCCGCGTGGAAAACACAGGCACGTTCCCTCCTGTTCCGGTGGGCTCGACGCCAAATGCGAAAGGCTTGGGCATGCGTGGCGTCGTTTGTCCGCTATCGGATTCTCCGACGGGAGACGCCGGAGGCGCGCAAGCGGCGCGAGACGGAGAAGTTCATCGCCTACCGCGAGAGGCGGCGGGAAGCGTTGCGCGTCGTTTGTCCGCACGTTCGCGCGGTGTTTAGCGAGTACTCCAAAGAGAAAGTAGAGCGCGGAGAGAAACTCGCGGAAGTCACAACGCTGTTCTCTGTCTGCGAACTCATCAGTCATGAGACTTTCCTGAACGCCCGGAGGCAGCATAGGGAGCAAATGGGAGGTATTCGCGATAATCTCTACAATGTCTATTTCTGTCGAGCTTGCGACTTCGGCCCTGTTTCTACGTCGACGGCTGACGCTCTGGCCGAGGCTTGGCAGGTCATCCTAGAAGACGAGCCTGCCCCCTACCGCCAGTATCTTGACGACGCCACGCGCCTCATAGCCGAAGTTACCGCTCTGAACTTTAAAGAACCAGTTGCAGTGGTGTACCCTCGCAACATGACCCGCAGCACGCTCTCCGATGACGAAGTGCAGCGGATATTGAAGGGCGTAGACTGACTCCGCCGCACTCCTCACGACTAGCTCGCCGCAAGTCCGGCCGCGGGGGACTTTGCGTAACCTACCGCCCTGCCCGCGAAAGCGGTAACCTATTGGTGCAAGGAGTTACGCAAGGGTCTCAGCGTGCAGGAGACGCGATGGCGGGAACGAAGAATCCGATGGACGCGCGGCGCGAGCCGGACGCTGGCGTATGCTACAAGATGGACGGCCGGGCTCTCCTGGCCGCGATCCCCGCAGGCTCCGCGTCAGCTGCGTTCTTCGACCCGCAATACCGCGGCATCCTCGACAAGATGCGCTACGGCAACGAAGGCGTGTCCAGAGGCCGCGAACGCTGCGAACTGCCTCAGATGACCCCGGAGGTCATACGCTCCTTTATGAAGGGCATATCTACGGCGCTGGCGCCGTCCGGCCACCTGTTCCTCTGGATGGACAAGTTCCACGTCTGCGAGGGCGCGCAGGATTGGGCGGACGGCCTGCCGTTGGACGTCGTGGATATGGTCGTGTGGGACAAGGAGCGCATCGGCATGGGATACCGGACGCGCCGGCGCTCCGAGTACCTGTTGGTCTTGCAGAAGCAGCCGAAGCGGGCGAAGGGCGTCTGGGTCGACCGCTCGATCCCGGATGTGTGGCGGGAGAGCGTCAACGGAAAGACGCATACCCACGTCAAGCCGGTGGGTTTGCAGCGCGCCCTGATCGAGGCGGTCACGCGCCCAGGAGACCTCGTCGTGGATCCCGCCGCCGGGAGTTTCTCCGTCATGGATGCGTGCGGAGAGTCCAGAAGGTTCATCGGGTGCGACATAGCGGAGGGAGTGGTCGAATGGCGAGGCTAGCCGACGGCAAAGCCCCTTCGTCCAACAGTTACTCCGACGTGTTCGGCAACCTCATTGCTCGCGCCGGGACGGCGTAAGAGGAGTAGATATGAGCAAATGCCACATGGTTGCCCTGTACGTTGGGCTCGCCCTCGCCATCGCTAGAATCGCGTATTCGTATTCCGTCATTGGCGAACAGCAAGAGCGCATTGAGCGTCGACTCTTTGGGGTCGGCGACGCCTGGTCCGCATACGAGGCTCAAAGGTTTGACGCTTTTGCGCATGCCGGAGATGCGCTCGTGGAAGATCATGTCGTTCGCGATGATGGCGCAAGCCATTCGGCGCGTCTGCTCCAAGTCGTCCATGCCCAAAAGGTCGGCGATGGCGCGGGTCATCGGGGCGCGCGGCGCCCCGTCTCATGGCGCGGCCGTGCCGCTATGGATTCCCGCCTACGCGGGCAGCGCCGCATGTTGCGCTAGCGCCGCGTTCGCGGCGGCGGCGCCGCTTCGCGTTGCGCTCTCCATCGTCGAGGGCCAGCCCGTCGCCGTCCAATCGCCGGCGAGGAGGAAGCCGCCGATGGGCGTGGCGGAGGGGAGGCGGTTGTCGGGCGCGTTGGGGAGGGAGCGGAACGTGGCGCGGCGCTCCTTGACGACGACGAAGCGCGTCGCGGTCGCGTCCCGCGCCGCGGGGAAGAGGCGCCGCAGTTCGGGCAGGAACGCCGCCCGCAGTTCCTCTTTGCTCATCGGCCAAAACTCCCACGCCGCCGACAGCGACACCGTTATCCGCTGCTCCGGCCCCTCCTCGCCGGCGATGCGCGATTTGTTGAACACCCATTGCGCGGGGCTGTCCACGAACGCGACGAAATCGCCGTCCATCACGGGGCGGTCCCACCAGACGTGCAGGTTGACGATGGGCGACCATTCGTGCGTTTCCGCCGGGGCGAACGACGGATGCGCGCGCCATTCGTCGGGCAGGAGGCGCAGCATCGCGTCCGGGGGGAGCGCGCTGATGCAGACGTCGGCGCGGAGCGTTTCGCCTCCGGCGATGCGCGCGCCCGCGAATCGTCCGTTCTCCACGATGAGCGCATCCGCCGTTTTGCCGGTGAGGACGGCCGCGCCCAATTCTTCGAGGCGCCGCTGAGCGGGGGCGCCCATCAGCGCGGAGAGGCCGTCTTTGGCGTATCCGACGTTCGCGCTGTTGCGGCTTCGCAGGAGAGCTTCCTGGAACAGCATAATCCCTGCGCTCGCGGAAACGTCCGCCGACGAGTCGTTGAGCGCGGGGACGACGATGACGTCCCAGAACGCGGCGATGGCCCGATCCGATTGCCCGCGGGCGCGGAGCCAGTCGCGCAGCGAGATGCGGCGCAGCGCGGGGCGGTCGCGCTCGCGCTCGAGCCGCATCGCCAGGAGCGCAAGCGCCGCCCGCGCCTTCTCGCGCAGGCCAATGTGCGGATAGCGCAGCAGCGACGGCAGCAGATGCAGCGGCGCGGGCAACGGCAGCGCGGCGAGCGTTCCCCGTTTGCCGTCCGGCGAGCGAACCTCCACGCGCAGCCGCTTCTGCCGGATTGTCAGGTCAAGCGAGCCGACCTCCTGCAGGAAATCGCGGTACGCCGTACAGCAGCCGAGGAAGACGTGCTGTCCGTTGTCCACTTGCCGCCCGGTCTCCGGGTCGGTGAACGAGTAGGCGCGCCC
The DNA here is from genome assembly GCA_965242755.1 of Dehalococcoidia bacterium. GTDB lineage: Bacteria > Chloroflexota > Dehalococcoidia > Lucifugimonadales > Australimonadaceae > Bin16. The sequence goes on from OZ251500.1 coordinate 1,828,252, forward strand.
GCCGAGGTAGGGGCGCCGCTCAACGAGCGTGACGCTCGCGCCGGCGCGGGCGAGGCGCAGCGCGGCGGCCATCCCCGCGATCCCTCCGCCCAAGACGACGGCGGACGTCACCGCCCCAGCGCCCGCCGCAGTTTGGCGTTCGTCCAGAGTTTGCAGGTGAGCGCGAGTTTCTCCGCCGTCGAGAGGCTCGCCCGGCGTGAGAACACGTCCCATCCGCGCGACTCCATGCGGTCGAGCAGGCGCGAATAGAGGCGCAGCAAGCCCTCCGCGCAGGCGCGCGACTCCGGCTCGACGAGGGGGAGCAGCCGCGCGCCCGACGCGAAGTAGCGCCGCGCCCGCGCCGCCTGCGCCGCCATCAGCGCGCGGAACTCGTCGTTGAGCGCTCCGCGCCGCAGGTCGTCCTCCGAGTAGCCGTGCCGCGCCATCTCGTCCTGCGGCAGGTAGACGCGCCCGCGCTCCGCGTCCTCCCGCAGGTCGCGCAGGATGTTGGTGAGTTGCATCGCGATGCCGAAGTCCACGGCGGATTCCTCGGCGGGCGGCTCGTCGCGGTAGCCGAAGATGCGGATGGAGATGAGCCCCACGACGGAGGCGACGTGGTAGCAGTAGCGCTTCAGCGCGCCGAAGTCGGCGAAGCGCCGCGGCTCGAGGTCCATCTCGACGCCGCCTATCACGTCTTGAAAGAGCGACTCCGGAGCGGCGTAGGCGTAGGCCGCGTCGGCGAGCGCGGCGAGAACGGGGGAGTCGGGGCGCCCGGCGAAGGCGGCGCTCAGGCGCAGGCGGAGGGCGGCGAGTTCGGCGCGCTTCTCGTCCGCGCCGCCTTCGCCGTCGGCGATGTCGTCGGCGAGGCGGCTGAAGGCGTAGGCGGCGTAGACGGCGCGGCGGCGGCGCGGCGGCAGCGCGAGGAAGGCGTAGTAGAAGTTGCGCGCCTCGCGCTTCGCGATCGCCTGGCACTCCGCGTAGGCGGCGGCGAGGCCCCCGTCGTCCCGGCGCAGCGTCACAGCGGTCGCCGCGCCGCCATGCGGACGACCGCGCCGAGCGCCAGCCAAGCCTTGCGCGGACGAGTGACGACGGGGCGTTTGCGGAGCGTATCGTAGTTTTGCTCGCGGATCGCGTCCAACACGCGCATGCCGCCCTTGCCGAACAGCGCGACCACGAGTTTCGCGCGCCCGCGCAGCCGGTTCGCTAGGGGCGCGCCCTCCGCGAACAGCGCGGCGGCGCGGTCAACCTCGAAGCGCATCATCTCGCGGAACGCCGCGTCCGCGACGCCCTCCGCGATGCGCTCCTCCGCGCAACCGAACGCCCGCATATCCTCTTGCGGAATGTAGACGCGCCCTATGCGGTGGTCGCGCGCGACGTCTTGCCAGAAGTTGGCGAGTTGCAGCGCCGTGCACGTCGCGTCCGAAAGCCGGCAATTCTCCTCCGACGCCTCGCCCAAGACGTGAAGAACCATGCGGCCTACGGGGTTGGCGGAGTGGTCGCAGTAGCGCAGCAGATCGGCGTAGGTCTCGAACCGGCCCGATCCCTGGTCCATTCGGTTGGCTTGGATGAGTTTGCGGAACGGCTCCCGGGGGATCTCCGCCCGCCGGACCGTGTCCTGCAGCGCGACCATCACGGGATGGGCGGGCTCGCCGGAGTAGGCGAGGTCGAGTTGCGCCTCCCACTCGTCCAGCAGCGCGAGGCGGTCGCCGTCCGCTTCGTCGCCTAGGTCGTCCGTGGCGCGGCAGAAAGCGTAGACGACTTGCAGATCGCGGCGGAGCCGCGCGGGGGCGAGCCATGAGGCGACGCTGAAGTTTTCGTAACGCTCCCGCGCCATTCGGGCGCAATGCGCGTAGGCGTCGGCGAGCGCGGGGGACGGATCGGGCGCGGCTGCGGCCCGTGGCGCGGCGGCCATCGCCGGGCCTAGTCCCCGTGGACGCTGATGATGACCTCGCGCGTCCGGGGACGGGGATCGAGTTCCACGACGAACACGCTCTGCCAGGGGCCCAGGGTCAGTTCGCCGTCAATGATGGGGACCGTCTCGCTGGACGGGAGGAGGAGGCGGGCGCAGTGCGAATGGCCGTTGGGCTCCTCGTCGGCGGTCATGTGGACGGTGCGGATGGCGAAGTCGTTGTGCGCGTAGTAGTCGTCGCGCGGGGCGATGCGGCGGAGGAAATGCTCCATATCCTTGAGCAGGAGCGGCTCGTTCTCGTTGATCACGACGCCGGCGGTCGTGTGCAGCGAGTAGACGCACGCGAGGCCGTTGCGGACTCCCGATTCCTCGACGCGCCTACGGATGTCCTCGGTGATGTCCAAGAATTCGGGCGCGGTCGTGGTTTCGACGGTTATGCGGGTGACTGCGGCGTTCATTCCGCTTCTTGTTCCTTCCTCACGAACGGCGGGGGCCGCCCCTCTCATGGGCGGCGTTCCGGTAGGCGGGATTAGGCGTTCCGTACTGCTGCAGGTAGGACAGGGCGATTGCCCGGTACCTCTCGTTGTTCGGCGGCGGCGTGCCCTTCGGCATGCGCCTATCCGCCTCGCGCAGGAGAGACAGGAACGTTTTCAGGGTTCGGCGCTTCGCTCGCAGTTCCTCCGCCGTCAGGTTGTCGTTGGAGAAGTTCCGATGCGAAGCGTCCAGGTCGGCGAAGAGGCTGCCGAGGTACCGGGAGACCTCCGCCTCGCCCCCCGCTTCCTGCGCCAGGTAGTCCACGATGCGGCGCAGCGAGTCGTGCGAGTGATGGGGCCATCCCCGCGCGCGGGCGATCTTCTTGACCGCATGCGCGGCGGCGCCGTAGATCTCCTCCGACGAGGCCGCACGCGCCGCCGCGCCGCCGTTCCGCAGCGAATGCTCCGAACGCGCGAGCAAGTCGCCGCTGATCGCCGCATGCGTCGCCAGAGGCGGCGCGCGGTCGAGCCATGCGTCAAACGGCGGAGCGAACGGTTTGGGCGGGCGCGCCCGAACAGGAGTAGTCACTTTCGCCATCGTTACGCTCCGCGCGCTCCTCGCCGCGCCGCTAAGGAATCCGCTCAGCCATTCTACGCTTGCCGCCCCTCTCATGGGCGGCGCATAGGTTAGCGCTCAACGCCTTGCGGGGCAACGCCGTCAATCCCTCATTCTACACCAGGCGGACGCGGAGCGTCCCCGATCATTCCCGTCCGCTCCGCGTAGCGTCCGAGCGCCCACAGCGGGAAATAGTTGCGGTACAGGTGGTACTTGATCATAAACGCCGCGCTCAACTCCGGCCCCTGCGCGTTCGCCGGCTTGCGCGCGGACGGCCTGTCGCCCGGGCCGTAGCCGGGGAATCCGCACCCCGTGAACTGCGGCTCGTCCCACTCCCCGTCTTCGCGCTGGCGGTCGAGCAGAAACTCGACGCCCCCGCGGACGGCCTCGCTCTCCGTCTCTCCCGCCGCGATGAGCGCGATCAGCGCCCACGAGGTCTGCGACGCCGAACTCTCCCCGCGCCCGCGCAGCGACGGGTCGACGTAACTCGCGCACGACTCGCCCCATCCGCCGTCCGCGTTCCGCCGCGACAGCAGCCACTCGACCGCCTTGCGGACGCGCGGCTGCCGCATATCCTCCCCCAACGCCTCCAGCGCCGGCAGAACCGCGGCCGTTCCGTAGATGTAGTTCACGCCCCACCGCCCGAACCACGCCCCGTCACGCTCCTGCTCGCGCCATACGTAGGCGAGCCCGCGCCGGACCGCCGGGTGGCCGCGCCCGTAGCCCAGTTTGCCGAACGCCTCAAGGACGTGCGCGGTGACGTCCACGCTCGGCGGATCGAGCAACTCGCCGAAATCGGCGAACGGAATGCTCGCCAGGTAGCGCGAGTCGTTGTCGCGGTCGAACGCCGCCCACCCCCCGTTGGACGATTGCATGCCCTCCAGCCACGCCGCCGCCCGACGGATCGCCGCCTCCCGCGCCGCCTCGCCCTCCGCGTCCTCAAGGCGCGTCCGCGCCAAGTCCGTAACGATGATGGCCGAGTCGTCTATGTCCGGGTAGTTGTCGTTGTGGAACTCGAACGCCCACCCGCTCGGCTCCAGGCGCGGACGCTGAACGGCCCAATCGCCCTTCGTCCGCACTTCCCGGTCGAGAAGCCACCGCGCCGCCCGCCGGACCGCGGGATGGTCGGGCGGAACGCCGGAGTCGAGCAGCCCCGTCATCGCAAGGCAGGTGTCCCACGCCGGCGACAGGCACGCCTGCACGCGCATCGCCTCGCCGTCCTCCGACGGAACGCTCCATTCGCCCCGGAACCCTTGCATGCCCTTGGCGACCGCCGGATGGTCGAGCGGGCGCCCAAGCGCGCTGAGCGCGATGAGCGAGTACACCCACGGAGGCTGGATCCCTGCCCAAGAGCCGTCGGCCTCTTGGTGGGCGATGATCCACTCCTCCGCCGCGCGCAGCGCCCGCTTCCTGCCCGGCGTGAACGGCAGTTTGCGGTAGAGGCGCAGCAGCCTGTCGGCGAGCAGCGCGCCCCCCTGCAGCGAGAACGGGGTCGTCTTCCATCGGGTGAGCGCGTAGTTCGCCCTGCCGCCGGGATAGAGTTCCGCGACGCCTTCCTCCGGGCGCGGAGGGCGCGTCGGATTGAGCGTGAGAATGATGGTCATCGGGACAATCGTCGCCCGCGCCCAACTTGCGAAGCGGTGGATATTCAGCGGCGCCCACTTCGGAAGCAGCAGCATCTCCGGGGGCATCGACGGCGTCGCGCCCCAGTCCCACTGCCCGAACAGCGCGAGCCAGATTTTGGTGAAGACGCGCGCCTTCGGGACGCCTCCCGCCGCGAGGATGAACTCCCGCGCCCGCGCCATATGCGGCGCGTCCGCCCCGTCGCCGGCGAGTTTCAGCGCGAAGTAGCACTCGATGGACGTGCTGAGGTCGCCCGGCGCGCCGTAGTACATTCGCCACGAGCCGTCCGGCGACTGCCTCCGCCGAATGTCCTCCGCGACGAGGGGAATGCGTCCGCCTTCGTCCGACCCCATAAAGCGCGCGAGCATCACGTGCTCGGCCTCCATCGTGGGATTGGACTCCAACTCGCCGATCCAGTAGCCCTCCGGTCGCTGCGTTCGGAAGAAGCGCGCCTGCGTCCGCGCCAGCGCCTCTCGAACGCGGCCCGCGAGTTCGCCGCCTCCGCCGTCCTGCCCCATCCGCGCCGCCGCTACCGCCAAGTCGCCAGGATCATTCCGCCGGCGAGCATCTGCAGCATCGGATAGCCCGCGTCTATCAGGTACAACTTCAACCCCCGGAACTGGAAAGCGTAGTTCGGAATCTGCCCGACGGCGGTGACGGCGATCCCGACGATGAGGCCGATGAGCAGCCCCTCCGGCGCGGTTTTCGCGTCCGCCGCGCGAACGATGAATGCAAGCATCACGGCGCCGACGGCGGACGCGAGCGCGGCGAGCGCGTAGGAGAGCGTGTTCTCGTTCTTGCGCGCCTCGATCATCTCCGGGGTCAGCCCCGCCGCGCCCATCCACGGCTTGCCGAGCGCCATGTAGTAGACCGCTCCCATCGCGTAGCCGACCACCGCCGTGACCGCGATGGCCAGCCAGTTCATCGAGGTGATCACGCCGAACTCAATTTGCATCCGCTCATCTCCTGCGCCCGCCGGATTGGACGCTCCGGCGCGGGGCGCGATTCTACTACAGCGGAGCGCAAAGCGGGGACGCCGCGCCGCGAGTGTCTCAAGGCTCGGCGGAATCCATGCGGCGCGACGCGCCAATCCCCGCCCTCTCCTTCTGGGCGGAGAGGGCGGCCGCGCAGAGGCGGGCGAGGGTCGCGCCGCGAAGCGGCGCGCGTAGGCGGGGTTCCCCGCAGCGGCGGGCAGGTTGGGGGCGAAGCATTCGCGCCACTGTCCGCGAATGCGGCGCGAATGGCGTAGAGTAGGCGGGCGTAGGCGTTCCCTATGCGTTATCATCGGCTCCGCCGTATGACATCAGGGCATTGCGGCGATGAGCAACATGCAGGAACATAAGCAGCGGCGGCCGAGCCCGATGCTGACAGAGCCCGACAAGGTGTAGGAACCCAATGCAGACGCCTCTCGCCAAGGCAACCGTCCTCAAACAGCCAGCAGTCCAGCGTGCGGCGCGCAGGCTCAACGACCTGAGCGCAACCGAGTGGGTGCGGGAGACCATATCCGTCTGGACGCAGAAGGGGCTGGGCAAGAACCACCCTCACGCCGCAATCGAACGCCAGCACCCGGCTCCATTCTCCTACCAGGACATCGCCCGCGTCATCCAATTCTTCACCAAGTCGGGGGAAACCGTCCTCGATCCGTTCGTCGGCGTAGGCTCAACCTTGAAAGCCGCCGCGCTGACAGGCAGGAACGGCGTGGGCATCGACCTCAACCCCGAGTATGTCGCGTTGGCCGAACAGCGCTTGGAGCAGGAAGTCCCCGACAAAATCCGTGGGCAAACCCGCCAAGAAATCATCTGCGGCGATGCCCGCACAACCCTCTGCGACCTCGCAGACCTCGAGGTTTCGCTAGTCGTGACGAGCCCGCCCTATTGGAACATCCTTCGCAAAGTCGACCACAAGGCTAGCCAAGAGAGAATAGGGCAAGGGCTCGACCATCACTACGGCGACGACCCGGACGACCTCGGCAACATTGCCAGCTACGAGGTGTTCGTCAACGAATTGGCGGACTGCCTCGGCCAATGCAAAGGCGTGATGACCCCGAGAGCGCACCTTTGCGTTGTAGTGAGCGACTTCCGACATAAGTCTCGCTATTACATGTTCCATGCGGATCTATCCAGGAGCCTGCAGGAGCGAGGATTCACAACAAAGGGAGTCATAGTGCTCCACCAGCCAAAGAAGAGAGTGTTTCCTTATGGTTATCCCACCGCTTTCGTTCCCAACGTCCACCATCAGTACATCCTCATTTGCCAGCGGGACGATCCCGACAAATGAGATAGTCTGCGGAGACGCCATAGAATTCCTGCATGGCTTGCCTAGCGGCTGCGCGGGGCTGGTGCTCGCAGATCCGCCTTACAGCATAAACAAGCCTTTTGGGGCGACAACCCCCCGGCGAACTCTTGCTGAGTGGATCGCTTGGTCGCGTCAGTGGATGGAGGAGGCCGCGCGCGTGCTGTCTCCCCGCGGAAACATCATGGTGTACAGCTTGCACAATTCCGCCGCATTTCTGCATGTCGCGCTGCACGAGATGGGGCTAGAGTACCGGCGCCAGATCGTTTGGCATTACCAAAACGGATTCACCACCTACCGGACGGCTCCTCCGTCCGAGTACGAGGTCATCCTCTGGTTTGCGCCAAGCAAAGCCTCCACGTTTCACGCGATGCGTAAGCCGTATAAAAGCGAAGCGAGGTTACGGCACAAGGTCTACAAAAACGGCAAAGAATGGGTTCCTCATCCTGATGGGAAACTTGAGGGAGATGTCTGGATGTTTCCTACGCTTTCAGGGCGGCGTTTTGCAAATGAAAAGGTAGCCCATCCGAGCCAAAAACCTCTCGCCTTGTCCGAGCGGATCATCAAACACTTTTCCAACGAAGGCGACCTCGTCGTAGTGCCTTTTGTTGGATCTGGGACTGAATGCGTAGCGGCGAAAATTCACAGGAGGCGCTTCACCGGAGCGGAAATTAATCCCGAATACAGGGAGATCGCCCAGAGGCGTCTACAGGAAATCGATGCCTAGCCGCCTAGAACGTTGTGAGGCGCTGAAGCCATCCTCCCCTAACCACGCGACTGCTATGCCTAGGGATTCGATCCACTCCAAGTGCTGCGCTGAAGGTCGTCTGTTGAACACAACAACCTTCACCAACGCGCCAAGGTCCACTATTCCCTTAAGTGATTCTGGCAAAGAAAACCTCTCATAGTACAGCAACTGGCCTACGGCTAGTCTTACTTGAGAACGCTCGTCCTCCAAAGTGCCGTCAAGTGTTTTCATTTCGGCTAGGATTCCCCGATTTGCAGCTATCGCGCCCAAATCTATAGCGCCTTCCCATATCGCGCTAATATCAGGGACAGCCTTGGCGAACGCGCGAACCAGTTCATCGTGCATGCGCGTCCTTTCGTTGCGTTTAGCAATGGCGGAGCGCAGGGATACCGGATCAATTTCGATAGACTCTATAGCACGGGGCCATTCGCCTATTTCTCCTTGTCGCGTGGGCTGGGCAATTGTGTCGACTGTGACCTCGCGAACCCCTTGATTTTTGACGGAATGATTCAGCGCGGAATCGGTTAAGCGGAGGTTGCCTCCTGTCTCCGTTATATCCCCTGCTTGCACCCCTAGCGCCGGCAATATCTTCTTCGCGTTATCCCAATTAGTCTTTGTAACGCCAATCTTCTGACGGATAACGTTTTCGTCCCCTATGTCAAGCAAGGACACTATACGCTGGCGCTCCGATTCCGAATCGTCTGCTGCCTCGAAAACGAGAGGCGCGAACGAGCGCGGCATATCAGGACGCTCGGCAAGCAAGCGCAACAGCATCTGGTACGGGTGAGACGCGCCCTGTTCATTCTGTATTCGTATTTGCCTTAGCGCGTCGCGCCAGCAATCCTTCAAAAGTTCGCTCGAGTTAGCGGAAGACGCACTGACAATTTTCTCTCCTGTTTCTGTTATGCCATTGATCGCGATAACCCCAGCAAGTCGAAAGAATTCTTTCAACCCGCGAGCCGCCGTCCGATGACTTTGGTTGGACAACCGCCTACGCTGCATGGAGCGAAGGTAGTCGTCAACAGGTTGCGTTTCGTTCTGCGGCCTGATGACGCGAGCCCACAAGAGCGCCTCGCCTAACGCCCCGTCGTCGATAGGTAGTGATTGGGCAAGGCGGTCGGCGATCACCACCAACGCAAGCGTCAGTTTGTGCATATCGGCTATCTGGTTGGGGAAGCCCTTCATAGCCTGTCAACCTCCTAATCCGGCAGAGCAACATCAGGAGCGCGCCTTGCAAGCGCGCCATATCTCTATGATAATACTATAGATATGACGACCCCTACAAGGGCAACAGCATGTAAAATTCCGTCGGGCGCGACGGCCCTCATCGCAATCCAACGGTTCGCGGCGCATCGTCAAGCGCGCGGGCTAAGGTTGCAGCGTTGGGACTTCTATCAGAACCTCGCCGGTGCCGCAACCCGCGTGGAACCACCCGTGCGCTGCCCCTACTCCCTGGCGAGACCATTGCATAACCTACCGCCATTCCCGCGTAGGCGGGAACCTAACTAAGGACGGACGCGAGCGTTTGGCGGGATGCACCGCGCCGCCGGAGCGCTACAATCCACGCCTATGACGAACCCCAAACGCTCCGCGGAAGAGCAGGCGATGCTCGACCGGGCCGCCGCCGCGCTGCCCGGCGGGACGCTCGGCAATCTGCGCCTCGACGACGACCACGCCTTCGTCGCGCGCGACGGCGCGGGCTCGCGCATCCGCGACCTCAGCGGCAACGAGTACATCGACTACCTCCTCGGCTCCGGCCCGATGATCCTGGGCCACGCGCACCCGAAAGTCGTCGAGGCCGCCGCCGCCGCGATGGCGAAGGGAACGACGTTCTTCACACAAAACGCCTACGCCGTCGAACTCGCGGAACGCATCATCGAAGCCGTCCCGTGCGCCGAGCAAGTGCGGTTCGTCAGCACGGGCTCCGAGGCGACCTACAACGCGCTCAAACTCGCCCGCGCCTTCCGCAAGCGCGACAAGATCATCAAGTTCGAGGGCGGCTTTCACGGGATGCACGACTACTCGCTGATGAGCCTCGCCCCCTCCGGCTCCGCGCCGTTCCCCCAGCCGGAGCCGGGCTCCGCGGGCATTCCGAAGGCCGTTCAGGAGACCGTCCTCGTCGCGCCGTTCAACGATCTCGACGCCGTTGAAGCCCTGCTCGACCGCCATCACGACGAAATCGCCGCGATCATCGCCGAGCCCGTTCAGCGCGTCATCGCCCCGCAGCCGGGCTTCCTGCAAGGGCTGCGGGAACTCGCCGACCGCTACGGCGCGCTGCTTGTGTTCGACGAGGTGGTGACGGGCTTCCGCCTCGCCTACGGGGGCGCGCAGGAATACTACGGCGTGACGCCCGACGTCGCCGCGCTGGGGAAGATCGTGGGCGGAGGCTTCCCGCTCGCCGCCGTCGCCGCGCGCCGCGAGATTATGGACGCCTACGACCCCGCCTCCGCGCGCGGCGACCACGTTCCCCAGATCGGCACGCTCAGCGGCAACCCCGTCGCCTGCGCCGCCGGACTCGCCACGCTCGAAATCCTGCGCGGGCCCGGCGTCTACGAGGCGTACCACCGGCGCGCCGCGACGCTCCGCGACGCGCTCCAGCGCCTCTGCGACGAGGCCGAACTGCCCGCCGTCGTCAGCGGCGCGGACGTCATGTTCGACGTCTACTTCACCGATCAGCCGATCGTTGACTACCGCTCGACGCTCGTGGACAAAGCCGCGAACCGCGTTTTCGACAACGCCCTTCTCGATCAGGGCGTGTTCAAGCCGCCCGGCAAGATGTACGTCGGCGTTTGCCATACGGACGACGACGTCGCGCGGACGACGGATGCGTTCCGCCAAGCGGTCGCCGCCGTCCGCGACAGGTGACGCTCGTCCGCGGCCGCCGCGACCGGTGACACTCGTCCGCGCCGTCCATTCCGCGAGCGTCTAGCCCGCCGCCTGCTAGAATGGCGGGAATGGCGGTTTCCCTTGAACAGCGTTTGGCGAGCGGGCCGCTGCTTTGCGACGGGGCGACGGGCACGCAACTCCACGCTCGCGGCGTAACCGAGGCTCCGCTGGAGGCGGCGAACGTTTCGCGGCCCGACGCCGTCCGCGCCGTGCATTTGGGCTATCTCCGGGCGGGCGCGGAACTCATCGAGACGAACACGTTCGGCGCGAACGCGGCGCGTTTGGGCGCGCATCGGATGGCGGGGCGCGTTGCGGAGTTGAACCGCGCCGGCGTCGCGCTGGCGAAAGAGGCGGCGCGGCTGCACGGGCAGCGCGTCTGGGTCGCGGGCGCGATGGGGCCGCTCGGCGGCGAGGCCGACGCGGGTCTCTTCGGCCCGGGCGAGGCGCGCAACGCCCTCGCGGAGCAGGCCGGCGCGCTCGCCGACGCCGGCGCCGACCTCATCTTGCTCGAGACGTTCCCGTCCGTCGCGCAGTTGCGCCTGGCGATGGACGCCGTCCGCTCCGTCTGCGGTCTGCCCGTTATCGCGCAACTGACGTTCACGGGCGAGGGGCTGACGCCCGGCGGCGACTCGCCGGAGGACGCCGCCGCCGCGCTCGACGGGGAGGGGCTGCTCGCGGCGGGCGCGAACTGCAGCGTCGGCCCCGACCTCCTGCGGAGCGTCGTGGAGCGCATGGCGCCGCTGTCCGGCTTGCCGCTCGTCGTTCAGCCCAACGCCGGCCTGCCCGCCTACGTGGGCGGACGGCTGGAGTACGCGGCGTCGCCGGAGTACTTCGGCGATGCGATGCGGGAGGCCGTCCGGGCGGGCGCGTCGGCGGTCGGGGGCTGCTGCGGGACGACGCCGGAGCACGTCGCCGCGTCGCGCGATGCGCTGCGAGGCATGCGGACGTCGCGCCCGCGTCCGGCCTCCGCGCCGCGGACCGCGGAACGGGCGGAGGAGGAGCCGCGCCGCGCCGCGTCCGAGCCCGCCCCTCCGACGGGGCTTGCGGAGCGCATCGCGCGCGGCGAGTTCGTCGTCACGGTGGAGGTTTCCCCGCCCATCGGGTTCGAGTTCGGCGAGACGATGGAGAAGTTGCGCGCCGCGCTCGGCCACGCGCATGCCGTCAACGTCGCGGACTCGCCGAGGGCGCAGGGGCGCATGAGCGCGCTCGCGGCGGCGAGCCTCGTCCAGTCGCGGATGGGCGTCGAAACCGTGCTCCACGTCGCCGTCCGCCATCGCAACCTCCTCGCGCTGCACTCGGATCTGCTCGGCGCGCATGCGCTCGGCATCCGCAACGTTTTCACCGTGATGGGCGACCCGCCGCTCGCGGGCGACTATCCGCAGGCGACGCCGGTTGCCGACGTCACGGCGTCCGGCCTCATCCGGCTGATGGCGCGCTTCAACGAGGGCGTCGGCGCGAACGGCAAGGAACTCGATCAGCCGACGTCGTTTTTCATCGGCGCGGCGCTCAACTTTCACGCGGCGAATCCCGACGCGGAGGCGCGGGCGCTGGAGCGCAAGGTTCGGGCGGGGGCGCATTTCCTCCTCACGCAGCCCGTCTCCTCGCCGGAGCCCGTCGAGCGGATGCGGTCGCTGCTGGGCGGCTTCCCGTTGCCCGTCGTGATGGGCGCGCTGCCGTTCCGCAGCGTCCGGCATGCGCGCTACCTGCACAACGAAGTGCCCGGCATCGTCGCGCCGCCGGAGGTCATCGAGCGCCTCGAGCGCGCGGGCGACGGCGCCGCCGAGGAGGGGACGGCCGTCGTCCGCGAGTTGCTGACGGCGCTCGCCGGGCGGATCGCGGGCGCGTACTTCATTCCGCCGTTCGGCAGATTCAGCGTCGTCCCCGAAACAATGGACGGCCTCGCCCTCCCGGGCCTGCGTCCGCCGTCGGATGGGTAAGGAGCGCGGCAAAGCGGCGGGCGCAAGGGCGTGGGATATACTGAGCGGCGGAGAGCGGGGCCGTAGCTCAGTCGGGAGAGCGCCTGCTTTGCAAGCAGGAAGTCAGGGGTTCGAGTCCCCTCGGCTCCACCATGCCGGGGGCTTTTGCGCTTTCGCGGGCAAGGCGACCCGCGCGCTGCTGCGCGGCGCAACCCTCACCCGCCGCTGCGCGGCTGCCCTCTCCCAGAGGGCAATTCGGTCTGCCCCGCCCATGTCACAACATAAGGGCGGGATGGCGCTTGCGCGCCGCCTGCATTCCCGCCTACGCGGGAATGACGATACTAGGCATTATCCCGATTTCGCGGGAACAGAGGAGGCATGCAATGCCGGAAATAGCCTTCTACCACTGGGCGGGCTGAGGAACCTGCCGGACGGCGAGAGCGGTGCTCTCGCAAGCCGGAGTCGCCTTCGCCGAGCGCGACTTCTTCAAGCAACGCCTCGACCGCGAGGAGATCGCCGCGCTCCTCGGCGGCCAGCCTCCGAGCGCGCTCTTCAACCCCAAGTCCGCCGCGTTCCGCAAGAGCGGCGTCGACCCCGATTCCCTCAGCGAGGAGCGCATGCTCGACCTCCTCGCCGAGGATCCGCGCTACTGGAAACGCCCCGCCGCGGTCGTGGACGGCGAACTCATCGCCGGAGCGAACGCCAAGCGCCTCCTCGCCGCGCTCGGCCTCTGAACGGGCGCGCGCAAGCGTCAAATCCGCCCTCTCCCGATGGCGGGAAAGGGCAAGCCGCGTAGCGGCGCGCGCGGGTTGCGCCGCGAAAGCGGCGCGCGGATTGCCGGCGGCGCGAAGCGCCGCTCCTTCCTACATAAGAGCCACGTCATTCCCGCGTAGGCGGGAACCTAACTGCGTCGGCCCCGCGCCGCCGCTAGGCGTCCTCGACCGCTATCCGCAGGCGCTTGTTGATGCGCCCCTTGCTCTCGTGGCCGACGACGCGGATGCGCCCCACCTCCGAGGAGTCGGCGACGTGCGTGCCGCCGTCGGCTTGCACGTCCAGCCCCGCGATGTCCACGACGCGGACTTCGGCGATGCCCTCCGGCAACAGGTTGATTTTCGTGCGGATGAGATCCGGGTGGGCGAGCGCCTCTTCGCGAGGGAGAAAGCGAACGCTAATCGGACGCGCCAAGCGGATTTCCGCGTTGGCCAGTTCCTCGACGCGCTCCGCGAAGTCGGCGCTCATACGCTCCAACTCGAAGTCCATTCGCGCGGCGAGCGGCGTCATATTCCCGCCGGTCACATGCGCCCCGAAATCGCGCCAGACAACGCCGCAGAGGATGTGGAGAGCGGTGTGCGTCCGCATCAGGTTGTAGCGGTTGTCCCAGTCCAACTCGCCGCGAACCTCCGCGCCGACGGCGGGCGGCGAGCCGTCCAACTCGTGCAGGATTTCGCCGTCGCGCCGGCGGACGCCGATCACGCGCATCGTCGCGCCGTCCGCCGCGGCGAGCGTTCCGACGTCGCAAGGCTGCCCGCCGCCTCCGGGGAAGAAGGCGGTGCGGTCAAGGACGACGGACGCGCCGTCCGCGGCGGTCACGCGGGCGTCGAACGTTCGGGCGTAAGCGTCGCGATGGAAAATCGGATCGGTCAACGGTTGCGCTCCTTCCGCCTGGCGGGGCGGTCTCCGCATTATCCCATTGGCTGGCTAGATTGCGCGAGGGGCAAGGCGGACGCTTATGCCGCGCCGCTCCTCTCGTATCCAAGCGCCCCGCCCGACCGCGAAAGCGGGAACCTACCCACGGTCCCGTCATTCCCGCGTAGGCGGGAATCCAGTCGGCGCGCAAGCGCCCCCTCCTCTTCTGCGAAGAGGAGGGGGCGCGGACGGCGATTTCGGGTAGAGGGAACGCCAACTGCAGCCCACGCGAGTTCCTGGATTCCCGCCTACGCGGGAATGACGGTCATGGGGGCGCGGGCAGGGCCGTGAAGAGGCGTTACACTCCCCGTATGACTCGCGCCAGCATCGCCAGCATCGCCTTCCTTGTGTCTACATCCTCGCGAACAAGCGCAACCGTCCCAATGACCGTCATTCCCGCGTAGGCGGGAATCCAGTCGGCGCGATAGCGCCCCCTCCTCTTCGCAGAAGAGAGCATGAATGACGGGTTAGGGGGCGCGGACGGCGATTGCGGATAGAGGGAACGCCAACTGCAGCCCACGCGGGTTCCTGGATTCCCGCCTACGCGGGAATGACGGTCAAGGGGGCGCTCACCCCGTTTCGTGGTTCTGCCTGCGCGAGATCCTCCCAATGTCCCGTCATTCGCGTAGGCGGGAATCCAGGCGGCGCGAAGCGCCGCTCCTCTCCTACGTAAGCGCCCCGTCATTCCCGCGAAAGCGGGAACCTACTGGCCGCCGGAAGTTATGCAAAGGTCTCCTCTGAGAGAGGGCAGCCGCGAAGCGGCGGGTGAGGGTTGCGCCGCGAAGCGGCGGGTGAGGGGTACGCCCCCGCGCGAGCCCCATCCCCCAAATTGTGACATTTGCCCCTATCGCAATCCCCGCCGCCTTGCAATAATGTCAACTATGCGACTAATCCGCAACCTCCTCCACCGCGCCGCCAAGCCTCCCAAAGGCCGCGCCGCCCCGCGTCGCGCCCGCGCGAAGCGCCCAAAATACCCTCTCCCTCTGGAGACCTTTGCATAACCTACCGCCCTGGCCGCGTAGGCGGGAATCCAGGCGGCGCAAAGCGCCGCTCCTCTCCTACGTAAGAGCCTCGTCATTCCCGCGAAAGCGGGAACCTACTGGCCGCCGTAGGTTATGCAAAGGTCCCCTCTGGGAGAGGGCCAGGGTGAGGGCCGCCCCGCCCCGGCGCCCATCCTCGTAGGCCGGTGACAATGCCGACGAACTCCCGCAGCGCAAGACGGGGCGCTCCGCGCCCTGTCTCCAAACCAACCCCGGTGCCACGCCCTGCCCGCGAAAGCGGAAACCTACCGCCCGCGCCCGCCAACGGCGGCGCCTACGCGGCAGGGCGGCGATAACGCAAGCGCCTCGCCCGCGCAGCGGGAACCTATCCGCGCAAAGCGCCCTCTCAATGACTTGACGCCCCCGCGCGCGCGGGCGTGGTATGCTTGCGCCTAGCAGTCCGTTAGGAGGCGCCACGATGCTGACTATGGAGCAGAACGAGCGGCTGGCCCGCGTCGGCCCCGGCACGCCGGGCGGCGAGTTGCTGCGCCGGTACTGGGTTCCCTTCCTGCCGAGCGCCAAACTGGACGAGGATCCCGTCCAGCCCGTCCGCATCCTCGGAGAAGACCTCACCTGCTACCGCGACAAGTCCGGCGCCGTCGGCCTCATCGGCCGCCGCTGCCTCCACCGCGCCGTCGACCTGCGCTGGGGCATTCCCGACGAGAACGGCCTCCGCTGCCCCTACCACGGCTGGCTCTACGACGCGACGGGAATGTGCGTCGAGGCGCCGATGGAGGCGCGCCCCGACACCTTCCACGACCGCCGGATCAGCCTCACGGCCTACCCCGTTCAGGAGATGGGGGGCCTCCTCTTCGCCTATATGGGGCCGCAGCCCGCGCCGCTCCTCCCCCCGTGGGACCTGTTCGTCTGGCCGAACGCCGTCCGGCAGATGGGCGTCGTCAAACTCAACGCCAACTGGCTGCAGTGCCAAGAGAACACCGGCGACCCCACGCACGGCGTCTGGCTCCACGGCTTCCTCTTCAAGTACGTCTTGGAGAAGATGGGCGACCACGACCGCCTCGCCCGCATGACGAAAACGTTTATGCAGCAGGGCGTCGGCATCAAAGACCTCTACGTCCACGCCACCGACTACGGCATGGAGAAGGGCGTGATCTTCTCCAAGGAACTCGGCGCGCCCGAGGACAAGAAGTCCCGGCACTCCACCGTCATCTTCCCCTTCTACACCGAGCAGAACGCGGCGGGCGCCCCGTGGAGCGAATTCCAGATCCGCGTCCCCATCGACGACGAGCACACCTACCACATCTCCTACAACTGCTACGCCGCTCCCCCCGGCGTCGACGCGCCCCGCCAGGACAAAGTCCCCTACTACGAAGTCCCCCTCTTCGAGGAAACCGGCAGGCTCGACGAGGAGGGCAAGCCCATCCGCAAGCCGATCCTCGACTGCATCCTCAACCAGGACTTCATCGGCTGGTGGTCGCAAGGCCCGCTCACCGACCGCTCGGCGGAGAACCTCGGCCGCACCGACATCCCCGTCGTCTTCCTCCGCCGCCAACTGGACGAGCAGATCCGCATCGTCGAGGACGGCGGCGATCCGATGAACGTGTTCCGCGACCCCGCGGAGATGGGCGACATCCTGTACGGGGGCGGCGTTCCCGCGGAGGCGTGGCTCGACCCCGATTGGGCCAAGACGCGCCCCGAACTCGTCCGCAACACGCGCACGCAGTACCACAAAGGCGGGGCAGTCTGGGAGTCCGACCGCTACGGCCCGGCGATCCCGCTCGTCGGCGAACTCCACCGCCGCATGGAGGAGGCCGTCCAATCGGCGGCCTCCTAGCGCGATAGGCCGAACCACGCGAGGGGGCGAATATGGCGATGGCGACCGCGACCGCGACGGCGCCGCAAACGGCGCAAGGCTTGATCACGGCGGACGAATTGCTGCGCCTCGACGCGGAGGGCGTCCGCGGCGAGTTGATCAGGGGGGTATTGAGCGAAACGATGCCGACCGGACGCGAGCACGGCCAAATCGTTGTGAACTTGACGATACCGTTGGGGACGTTCGTCAAGGCCAGGAAGTTGGGCATCCTCACCGCGTCCGACTCCGGCGTCTGGCTCGAGCATGACCCCGACACCGTCCGCGAGCCCGACGTCGCCTTCTTCTCGGCGGAGAAGAGCCCGACGGACGAGCGCGTCACCGGCTACGCGGAAGTCGCCCCCGACCTCGTCGTCGAAATCGTCTCGCCCTCCGACCGGCTGACCGCCGTCAACGACAAGGCGCTGATGTGGCTGCGCTACGGCGTCCGCCTCGTCTGGGTCGTCCATCCTGACGAGCGCCTCGTGGACGTTCACCGCGACGGCCATGCGGTGGTCACGCTCGACGAGGGCGGGGCGCTCGACGGGGAGGACGTCCTCCCCGGCTTCTCCTGCTCCGTCCGCGAGGTCTTCGGCGCGTAGCCCCGCGCGGCCTGCCTTGTCGTTCCCGCCCGCCGACGCAAGCGTGGATCCGCGCGAGCGGGGCGCCCCGCGACGGCGTTGGCGCGTTTGGCGTAGAATGCGCCTCGCGCCCGTCGCGCCCGGAGAGTAAGCGTGACCGACTCCCATAGCGATCAGCCCTTGCCGCAGGTGTTGCCTGAGTTCGGGGCGGCCCTCGACGATCTCATCGCGGTCGCCAAGCGCGGGCACGCGCCCGGCAGCCCGCTGTTCAATCCCTCCGACGAGTGGCTCGCGGGGCGGATGCGCGAGTTCGGCAAGTTGCCGGACGCCGAGCGCGCCGCCGCGTTGGAGGAGTGGCGCAAGGTCGAGGAGGAGGGCGCGGAGGCGAACGCGGCGGGCAAAGCCGCCGAGCGCGCCGGCCCCGAGGTGGTCGCGCGCCTCAACTCCGGCGGCCTCGCCTTCTACAGCCAGCGCGGCGTCGCGCGCCAGCCCGCCCTCACCCGCTACCTGATGGACGGCTTCCGCCCCAACCGCGACTCGCTCGAGTTCGGCCACGACGACCAGCGCCTCTTCACGCGCATCCTTCCCGTCATCACCGCGAAACTCACGGAATGGCTCGCTGCGGGCGAGGTCGTCGTCCAATCCGACCGGCAAATCTGCGACGCGCCGGGGCGGTCGTTCCACGCGCGGCAGTTGGTGGTCGGCGCGCGCTACCCGCAATTGCCCTACCTCTGGCGGCAACTCACCTTCGATCTGCCGGAGGCCGAGCGCGCCAACCCGCCGGACATCGTGGAACTCTCTATCCCTGAGTGGCTGGAGACGCTCGACCTGCCGGCGGACGCCCGTGAGCAGGCGGTCGCCGAGGGGCTCACGCGGCTCGTGTTCAAGGCGCCGACGCGCGGACTCTCCCTGCACCTCGGATTCGACTACGTCGGCGAGCACAAGATGGGCCCGCTCAGCATCGCGATGCATCAGACGAAGACGAGCGGCGGGCTCGCGCTCCAAGCGGCGTTGAGCGTCGCGCGCATCCGCTCGGTGGACGGCGTGCTCCGCAACGCGGCCGTCGTCACCACCGGGCCGTCGCTGCACGGCAAGAGCACGCTCACGATTATGATCGAACTCGCGGGCAGCGAACTCGCGCGGCGCCTCTCCCTTCCGACCGACCCGGAGGAGGGCGTCTATCCGATGAACGACGACATTATCCTCCTGCAGCGGCTCGCCGAGCCGATAGCGGCGGAGGCGGACGGCGGGCGCGTCTCCTACGCCTACGGCATAGACGGCACGGAGAACAACTTCTACGCCGTTCCCTCCGGCCTCACCCGCGAGGACGACCCCGTGACCTACGACGTCGTTCGCGGCGCGCCCGGCGAGCCGAACCCGCAGGAGACGCTCGAGAACGTCGTCGTCGACCCGGAGACGGGGGAGCCGGACTTCTCGCGCAACCCCACGCGCAATATGCGGATGGTCCTCTCGCGTCGCCGGCTTCTGCGCCGCAAGGGCGTCGCCGACGTGATCCGCAAGGTCACCGGCGGCGCGCTTGACGAGGCCGCCCATGTGCCGATGGAGCGCATGCATCGCATCGTCTGGCAGGCGGTGATGCGCGAAAACACCGTCGTGCCGCCGCTCCGCAAACTCAACTTGGAGCAGTACCTCCGCGTGCTGATGTACGGCGAGGCGGTGCAGATGGGCGCGGCGGCGGGCGCCATCGGCAGGCCCTACGTCGAGTACTTCTCCGACCCGTTCATCATCGGCTTGGAGGACGACAACGCCAACCTCCTCTACGACATTCTGCGGCGGATGGAGGCGGACGGCGCGAGGCAGGAGTTCTACGCCTTCAACACCGGCGGGCTGGGCGCCGACGCGAACGACGCGGCCGAGGGCGAACGCTACCGCAAGATCCCGCGCGAGATCACGCTCGCACTGCAGGAGGCCGTCCTCCGCAACGCCGTCAAATTCGAGTACGACCCGCACATCGGGTCGTCCGTCGCGGTCGCCGTCGCGGACGCGGCGGGCGCCGAGGTTCTCGATCTGCGCGAGGAGTGGCTGCCGCGCAACGTCTACGGCGAAGAGGAGTACGTCCGCCGCATCAATCTCCTGCGCCGCCGCCGCTACTACGGCTCGCCCGACAACGAGCGTGCGGGGATTATGCGCTACACGAACGTCGTGAACGCGCTCGTCAATCTGAGCGACGTTCCCCCGCCCCGCACGGAGTGGGAGGCCGCCCGCCTGCTCTCCTTCTACTGGAGCCTCGACCGCTCCTACGAGACGCTGCGCGAGGCCGCCGCCCATCGCGCCGAGGGCGCCCGCCCGCCCGCCGACCTCCTCGCCGCGCTGAGCGCGTCCTGCGCCGCCGGCGCGAAGGACGGCCTCGCGCTCGACGCGGGCGCGCAAGCGGCGCTGGGGGAGTTGGGGGTTGGGGTGTAGGGGGCGGGCGGGGCGCCAGGTCCGTATGCCGCAGTTGCGACGCGGCGGCGCCCCGCGCGCGCCGACTGGATTCCCGCCTACGCGGGCCGGTCATGGGGTAGATTCCCGCGTAGGCGGGCAGGGCGGGGAGGCCAGTAGGTTCCCTGGATTCACAAACGAAGCGCAACGCCAGAGCAAGGTGGTGGAGCCATGGGATACCGACACATCGACATCGAGGAACGCTGCGCGATTGCCCGCCTATACCAAGAGGGGCGCCCGATCCGGGAAATCGCTACAAATCTGGATCGCTCGCCATCGACGATCTCTCGCGAGATCAACCGCAACGCGATGAGCGCGGGCGAGTACAAGGCTGCCAAGGCGGACGAGAAGGCGCGGGCGCGGCGGTGGAAGGGCCCCCGCCTCGACCGCGACGATCTCCTGCGCGAGGCCGTCCTGCGCCGCATGGCGTGGGGCGCGTCGCCGCCGCAAGTGTCCGGCCGCCTCGCGTTGGAGATGGGGAGGCCGGTTATCTCCCACGAGAGCATCTACCGGTTCATCGCGGCGCAGGTGAAGAGGACGAAGGACTACGACTGGCGGAACTTCCTGCCGAAGCGGAAGGCGACGCGGGGGCGCCGCTCGCGCAAGGGCCGCAGTTCCGCCCTGTTCATCAAGGCGAGGCGGCCTCTGTCGGAGCGGCCTGCGAGGGCGGCGGACCGCGTTGAGTTCGGCCACTGGGAGGCGGACACGATGCTGTTCGGGGTGAAGAAGCAGGCGCTGTTGGTCCTGCACGAACGGGCGTCGCGGCTCACGCTCCTGCAGCGGCCGGAGAACAAGGGCGCCGAGGCGGTTGCGCGCGCGATGCTGGCCGTGATGGGGACGCTGCCGATGGAGATGCGGCGGAGCGTGACGTTCGACAACGGGACGGAGTTCGCCCGGCATCACGAGTTGCATGAGTTGGGAGTTGAGACGTTCTTCTGCGACGTTCGGTCGCCGTGGCAGAAGGGGGGAGTGGAGAACGCGATTGGGCGTCTGCGGCGGGAGTTGCCGCGGAGGACGAACTTGGACGGCGTGCCGGACGAGGAGTTGACGTTGTGCGCGTCGCGCTACAACAACACGCCGCGCTCGGCGCTGGGCTACCAGACGCCGTCTGAGGTATTCTGGGGTCGTCCGGAACTGTTGCGCTTCCAGTGTGAATCCACATTCCCGCTTTCGCGGGAATGACGGGGCCCCGGGGAATATAGGGGGGCGGGGCGCGTTGCGCCCCGCCCCATTCGGCGCGTTCGCGCGCGCCGCACGCCTTACCTGGATTCCCGCCTACGCGAGAATGACGGTCATGGGTAGGTTCCACCTGCGCGGGCAGGGCGGCAAGTTATGCGAAGGTCTTACAGAAGGAGAGGGCGGATTGGCGCCAACGCCCCCGACGCTTGCCCGTAGGCGCGCCGCGTGCTAGGATTCGTGGGGCGGCGCCGCGCGATTGCGCCGACGCCGCGACGCGAGAATACGAGCCGACGCATCCGATGACCAGCGCGCCTATATCCGAAGCAGCCGCCGCGTCCGGCGGCGGCGCGTTGCGCGGCGGCGCGGCGGACTCCGCGATGGCGGCGGCGGACTCCGCGATGGGGTCGGCGGGGTTGCGGGAGCGGGCGCGCCGCGCCATCGCCGAGCAGCCCTCCCCGACGGTCACGGTGCTCTCGTCGCTGCTGGCGGCGCAGGACGAACTGCGCTATCTGCCGTTCGAGGCGATAGAGGAGGCGGCGCTGAGCGCGGGCGCGAGCATTAACGAGGCGTGGAGCGTCGCGTCGTTCTATCCGAATTTCCGGTTCACGCCGCCGGCGCGGCACTCCGTCGAGGTTTGCTGGGGGCCGACGTGCCACGTGCTGGGGGCGCAGCCGATCCTGCAGGGCTTGGCGCGCCATTTGGGATTGGACGGCGAGGGCGACACGGAGGACGGGAGCGTTTCGCTGAAGTTCAACACGTGCTTGGGCGTTTGCCCGCATGCGCCGGCGATGAGTTTCGACCACCGCCTCGCGGGGCGGATGTCGCTCGACGCGGCGGTCGGCCGGCTGGAGCGGTTGCGCTCCGAGGAGCCGGCGGCGTGACGGCGGCGTATGAGGCGCTCGCGGAGCGCGCGGCGCGGCGCTGGGAGGCGCTCCATGCGAAGCCGTGGATCCGCGTCGGCTCCGGGCTGATGGGGGAGGCGGCGGGCGCGCCGGAGGTTTTGGCCGCGCTGCGCGAGGCGGTCGCGCGGAGCGGAGCGGACGCGACGATCTCCGAGGTGGGGACGCGGGGGCTGTGCTACGCGGAGCCGCTCGTGGACGTCGCCGTTCCGGACGGGCCGCGCGTTCTGTACGGCAACGCCGCGCCGGAGCATGCCGCCATGATCGTCGAGCGTCACGTTCTGGGCGGCGAGGCGGTCGCGGAGTTGGCGCTGGCGAGCGTGGACTGCGACGTCGCGGGCGTTCCGCGTCTGGAGGACTTGCCGATGATGCGGCGCCAAGTTCGCGTCGCGCTTCGGAACGCGGGCGAGATCGACCCGGGCGACCTTGATCAGTACGTGGCGCGGGGCGGATTCGCGGGGCTGGACCGCGCGCTGTCGGAGTTGGGGCGGGAGCGGACGCTGGAGGAGGTCAAGAACTCGGGCTTGCGCGGACGCGGGGGCGCGGCGTTTTCGACGGGCATGAAGTGGAGTTTCCTCGCGGGCAACCCCGCGCCGGTGAAGTACATCCTCTGCAATTGCGAAGAGGGCGATCCCGGCGCGTTCAACGACAAGACGATATTGGAGGCCGACCCGTTCACGCTGATCGAAGGCTGCGTCATCGCGGGCTACGCGACGGGAGCGTCGAACGGCGTCGTCTTCATCCGGCACGGGCACGACGCGCCGATAGACCGAACGCGGGCGGCGATAGCCGCTTGCTACGAGAACGGCCTGCTCGGCGGCGGCGTGCTGGGGACGGAGTTCGCGTTCGATATGGATGTGTCGCTCGTCGGCGAGTCCTACGTCGCGGGCGAGGAGACGGCGCTGATGGAGGCGGTCGAGGGGAAGCGCTCGATGCCGCGGTTTCGGCCCCCGTTTCCGGCGGCCTACGGCGTTTGGGGCAAGCCGTCCAACATCAACAACATCAAGACGCTGAGCTACGCGCCGGAGATCGTCCGGCGGGGCGCGGAGTGGTTCGCGGGGATCGGCACGGAGAAGAGCAGCGGAACGGCCATCGCGTGCCTATCGGGGGACGTTGCGCGCCCCGGGCTCGTGGAGGTTCCGTTCGGCGTGACGGTGCGGCAGATCGTTGAGGAAATGGGCGGCGGCGACCCCGAGGGCAAGCCGCTGAAGTTCCTGCAGACGGGCGGGCCGCTGGGGGGCGTGCTGCCCGCCGATCAGTTCGATATGACGCTGGACTTCGACGAGATGGCGGGCGCGGGGGCGATGTTCGGCTCCGGCGGGCTCATCGTCTGCAACGAGGAGCGGTCGGTGGTGGACTTGACGCGGACGTTGCTGGCGTTCGATCAGATGGAGTCGTGCGGCAAGTGCTTCCCGTGCCGTCTGGGGATGAGCCACCTGCTGGAGATCTTGGAGCGCATCGCGGATGGGTCGGGGCGCGGCGGCGATATGGAGTTGATGGAGCGCGTCGGCGTGAATATGCGGGGCGGCTCGCTGTGCGGGCACGGGCAGTTGGGCTACAACCCGGTCGCCAGCGCGGTGAAATTCTTCGGCGATGAGTTCCGCGATAGGCTGAACGGCGGCGCGGCGGCGCCTCTCGCCTTGTTCGTCGGGCCGAAGGCGACGCGGCGCGGCGCGCAAATGTCGGGCGACACGCCGACGGCGTCCGTCAAGGCCGACTTCGTCGCGCGCGCCGAGCCCGCCGGCGCGGGAGCGCGGTAGGCGACGGCGGGGATAAAGGCTATGGCGGACGAAATCGCGATCACGATAGACGGGCGGGAGATCAAGACCTCGCCGGGGAAGATGGTGGTGCAGGCCGCGAACGACGCGGGCGTCTACATTCCCTACCTCTGCTATCACCCGGGCATGAAGCCCTACGGCGCTTGCCGGATGTGCGTCGTCGAGATCGAAGGGCAGCGCGGAACCCCGGCGTCGTGCACGCTCCCCGTCCGCGACGGCATGGTCGTGAGCACGCAAGCGCCGGAGGCCGTGAAGGTGCGGGACACGACGCTCGACCTGCTGCTTTCGGAGCACCCCCACGGCTGCCTCACCTGCCACCGCGTTGACCTGTGCGGGCCGCAGGACGTTTGCCTGCGGAACGTGGACGTCGTCGACCGGTGCGTAACCTGCCCGAAGAACGAGCGCTGCGAGTTGAAAGACACGACGCGCTTCCACGCGCAGGAACTCGTCTCCCCGCTGACCTACCAGTACCGCAACCTCCAGGTGGAGACGAAAGACCCGTTTTACGACCGCGACTACAACCTCTGCATCGTCTGCGCGCGATGCACGCGGGCGTGCGACGAATTGCGCGGCGACGTCGCCATCGGCATGACGGAGCGCGCAGGGCAGACGCTCGTCGGAACCGTGATGGGCGACTCGCTGCTGGAGTCGGGATGCGAATTCTGCGGCGCGTGCATCGACGTCTGCCCCGTCGGCGCCCTTACGGAGAGCGCGCACAAGTGGGAGCGGGCGGCGCGGACGGAGCAGTCGGTCTGCGCGGAGTGCCCCGTCGGCTGCTCGATGACCTACGAGGTGAATCACTGGGAGCGCGTCGTTCGCGCCGTGCCGGAGTTGAACGCTCCGGCGAACCGCGGGCAGGCGTGCTTCAAGGGCAAGTTCGGATTCGACTACGTGAACGACAAGCGGCGGATCCGGAAGCCGCTCGTTCGGAGGGACGGCGCGCTTGACGAGGCTACGTGGGGCGAGGCGTTCGAGGCGGCGGCGGCCGGGCTCGCGCCCCATCGCGGGGCGGTGTTCGCGCTAATGGCGAATCCGCGCAACACGAACGAGGAGTTGTACGCGGCGCAGAAGTTCGCGCGGACGGCGATGCGGTCCAACAACGTCGACGTCGCGTCCAACGACAAGCCCGGGATCGTCGAGGGGCTGCAGGACGCGCTCGGCTACTTCGCGGGGACGATGACGGCGTGGGAACTCGAGGAGTCCGCCGTCGCGATGGTCGTGAGCGCGAACCTCACGGAGGAGCAGAACGTGCTGGCCGTTCCGATCAAGCGCGCGGTTCGCGCCGGAACGCAGCGCCTCATCGTCGCGGACTCCCGTGAGACGGAGTTGACGCGCTACGCGAGCATCTGGCTGCGGCCGTACCCGGGAACGGACCCGGCGCTGCTCGGCGGGCTGCTCCGCGCCGTCGTGGACGGCGGACTGACGGATGCGGCGTTCCTGGACGCGCATGCGGAGGGATGGGACGACCTGGCGGCGTCGCTCGCGCCGTTCACGCTCGAGGCGGTCGCGGCGGAGACGGGCGTTCCGGCGGAGCGGATCGCGGAGGCGGCGCGCCTCTACGCCGCGTCGGGCCCGGCGACGCTCCTGCTCGGCGGCGACAGTTCCGTGGGCGGAACGCGCCGGACGACCTCGCGCATCGCGGCGGCGCTCGCCGTCGCAACGGGGAACGTCGGCAAGCGCGGCGCGGGAGTGATGCCCATCTATCACGGCGCGAACGACCAGGGCGCGTGGGATATGGGGCTGTGGCCGTCGTCGCTGCCGGGCCACCGCTTCGTCGCGGACGCCGCCGCCCGGCGAGAGGTCGAGGCGCTCTGGGGCGCGTCGCTCCCCGCCGAGCAGGGCGCGGGCAACCGCCGCATCTTCGACGAGGCGCGCGCCGGGCGCATCAAGGCGATGCTGATGCTCGGCGACCACGTCCACTACGAGGACGGCTCGCTCGGCGACGTTCCGGGCGCGCTGGACGCGCTCGAATTCCTCGTCGTCAGCGCCGCGTTCCCGTCGGCGGCGACGGAGCGGGCGAACGTCGTCTTCCCCGCGGAGGTTTGGGCGGAGAAGACGGGAACGTACACGAACATCGAGCGGCGCGTTCAGCCGCTGCGGAAGGTCGTCAAGAACAAGCGGACGGATGCGCGGAGCGATCTGGAGATCGTCGCCGGCGTCGCCCAGGCGATGGGCGCGGACGGACTCGCGTGGGACGGCCCGGACGCGGCGCTTGAGGAGATTGGGCGCGTCGTCCCCGAGTACGCGGGCATCGAGATGGAGCGCCTGCTGCGCGAGCGGCTGGACGTTCCGACGCTCCCGGCGGACGAGCCGCAGCCGACGCAGGTCGGCTACACGGGCAATACGCTCACGGGGCTCCGCTGGCCGCTTCCGCCGGAGGGCGCGGAAGACGCGGAGGACACGGCGGGAGAGGGCGATCCGCTCGCGGGAATCTTGCGCTACGGCAAGGCGCGCCTGCAGCCGGTCGCCTGGCATCCGCGCCCGGCGCGGAGCGTGGAGCACCCCCTGGCGCTGGCGCATGGGCGCGTCCTCATTCAGCCGGGGCGCAAGCCGGACGTCGTCGCGGACGGCAAGCGCAACCGCGTCGAGCGCGAGGAGCGCCTCGTCCTGCATCCGACCGACGCGGCGCGCGCGGGACTCCGCGACGGAGACGCCGCCGCCGCAGTGACGGAGGACGGAGAGGAGCGGCGCGGCGTCGCGGAGATTTCCGACGCGGTTCCCGTCGGCGTCATTTCGCTGACGACGTTGTTCGGAGCCCTGGCGGTCGAGGTTGACGCCTCGGACCGCCCTGACCCGATGAATCACATCGAGCGGCTGAACGCCGCGCCGGCGCGCATCGTCCGCGCCGCGCCGCAGCCGCGGGAGAGCGCGTAATGCAGCAGCCGGACCGCTTGGCCAACCTTCCGAAAGCGTACGTGGCGAAGAAGCAGGAGGTCGCGGAAGACCTCTTCCTCCTGTGGGTGCGCCCGAACGAGCCGTTCCGCTTCAAGCCCGGGCAGTACATCACGATCGGCAAGGGCGGCATCGAGCGCCCGTACTCCATCGCGTCCGCTCCCTACGAGCCGCTGATCGAGTTGTTCATCGAGTACGTGCTGCCGGAGTACGGGGGCAAACTCACGCCGATCCTGTGGAACCTGCACGTCGGCGACTGGGTTTCGATGCGCCCGCGCGCCAAGGGGCTGTTCGTCTTTCAGCCCCAGTTCCACCACCACCTGATGCTCGGCACCGTGACGGGCGTCGCGCCCTTCGTGAGCATGATCCGGCAGGCGCAGAAGGACAACATCCGCGGCCACCACTTCTACGTGATGGAGGGCGCGAGCCACCAGGACGAGTTCGTCTACGACTCCGAGTTGACCCGCGCCGCCGAGCGCCACCCCGAACTCGTCACCTTCATCACCACCGTCAGCCGCCCCCAGGCCGACCGCAACCGGGGCTGGAACGGCCCCGTCGGCCGGGTCAACACGCTCATCGAGGAGTACATGCAGCGCTGGAGCCTCCCGAAAGACGACACCGCCGTCTACCTCTGCGGCAACCCCGGAATGATCGAGGACGTAAAGTCGCGGCTCGGCGGCGAGGGCTGGCAAGTCTACGAAGAGCGCTTCTGGAAAGAGGACGAGTAGGGGGAGGCGGCGGGGCCGTTCCCGCCCTCTCCCGATGGCGGGAGAGGGCAGCCGCGAAGCGGCGCGCGCGGGTTGCGCGCCGCGGAGGGGCGCAACACGCGCTGTCCCCAAAATCCCCCGGTGCTCCTCCGCCTATCCGCGATTGACGCGCGGGAGCGCCCGGCGCTTACCGCTGCCTCCCGCGAAGCCCGGACAGCAATCCGATCACGATTCCCATGCCGTTGGCGAAGGACGCCGCCTTGCCCTCGTTCGCGGGCGCCGTCATAAACTTGACCGCCGTCTCCGAGGCTTTGTTCACGTTCTCCGCAGCCTTGTTGACGTTGTCGGCCGCGCTCGTCATCGCGCTGAGCAACCGGCGGACGGCCTTGAAGAGCAGGCAGGACGCCACGAGAAGGAAAAGCGTCAGCAGGACGCCAACCGCCAGATAGGAACTCAGCAGAATGTCCCGCACTATCGCGGCAGTCGATTCGCTCAGCAAGGCTCTTCTACCCTTCCTTTCATCGCGGCGCTTTCGCCCGCGCGCTATTCTACCGTAGCCGCTCCGACTGCGTTCCCGTCCCGTAGCGCGAGTCGCCTGAGCCGAGCGCCAAGCCCGCCTCCTGGGCTATCCGCGCAGCCGCGACAAGCCTCCAGTTTCCCGGCATCCCGCAAGCGACGCGGCTAGCGCCCTGCGCCTACGGGGTACATCTCCGGCTTGAGGACCGTCCACGGCTGGTCGGCGGGGAGGATGCGGTCAATCGCGCGGACGCCGCGGAACTCGCCCCGCGACCCGCGCGGCGCTCCGCCGTCGGCGTTGACGCGGATCGCCTCCAGCAGCAGTTTCCGCATCGCGATGATGGCGCGGTCGCTCGTGCCGAGCCGCTCCTGGCTGCGGTCGGCGATCGTCCCCATCGTCTCCTGCAGGGCGCGGTCTTGCGTGTTCACGCCGACGATGCCCGAGAAGTTCTCCGTCCGCTGCATCCGGCGGTCAAGCAGCCAGTCGTTGCCCTTGTTGCGCTTCGTGGCGAACGTCGCGCGGTCGATGTCCTCGTCCCACTCGTTGCCCGTTCCGGCGAGGCGGCGGTCTTTGTCCTTGAGCGGGTTGTCGTCCCACGTGAACGTCCAGTTGAAGACCATCGTGTTCTCGTCGTCTATCGGAACCCAGCAATGGCCGGAACTGCGCGGCTGCACCGTCTCTCCGCTGCGCCCGACCTGCCCGGCGCGGATCTGGTGGAACGGCAGCACGTAGTGGTAGGTGCGGACGTAGGCGCCCTCCTCTTTGGAGAGCGGGCGCACGGAACTGTAGGTGTAGCCGTAGTCCGTCTGCTCCACCTCCAGGTGGGGCGCGGTCGAGCGGGAGCGCAGGAGCGTCTTGTCGGAGAGGTCGTTGTTGTGCAGGAACGAGGAGTGGGAGGTGTCGATGCCGCCCTCGACGGCCTGCACCCAGTTGCAGGTCTGCACGAGTTTGGTGACGCCGCGGTGGGAGTCCGGCACGGTCGTCCACTCGAATTCCGGCGGAGGCGGGGCCTGGTCGGGCGGGCCGAGGTACGCCCAGATGACGTTGCCGCCCTCCCACGTCTTGTAGGCGCGCGTCCGCACCTTGTGCTTGAAGTTGCTCGCGTCGGGCTCGTTGGGCTGGTCGACGCACTCGCCGTCCACGTTGAACTTCCAGCCGTGGTAGACGCAGCGCAGCCCCTCCTCCTCGTTCCTGCCGAAGTAGAGGCTGACGCGCCGGTGCGGGCAGGCGTCGGGGAGCAGGCCGACGCGCCCCTTGGAGTCGCGGAAGGCGACGAGGTCTTCGCCGAGCAGCCTTGCGCGGACGGGATCGCAGTCCGGCTCCGGCAACTCGAAGTCCATCAGGGCGGGGATCCAGTAGCGGCGCATCGCGTCGCCCATCGGCGTGCCCGGCCCGACCCTCGTGATCAGCTCGTTGTTCTCTTTGGAAAGCATCGCTCGCCCTCCTCTCTCGTTGCCCGTCCGCCGGACTCGTTCCGACGGCGCTGGCGCCATTCTACGCCGTTCGTCAAGTTGGCGCCGCAAGTCGCGGGCGGTTCCTTGCGCGCTTTGCCGGGAGACAAGTCGGCGAACGCCTATCTCGCGGGCGGCCTCGCGAATCCTGGGGCGCCGCGCTGCGCCACCCTGCGACGCAGCGCGCGACGCGTGTCCCTGTCTCTATGCGCGAGACTGGCGGGGCGTCACCATCCGCGCGGTTTAGAGAACGTTCCTTTCGAATCCGTCATGCGGTCAGGGAACTGGCTATCTCGTAAGTGAGACGGATTGATGCGATGGATCATTCTCGTCGAGGCGCGCTCCAGCGCCGCGACTCCCCGGCCAGCCTTGCGAACAGGGTTGACAACGATAATGTAAACGTTGGTCTTCATCCAAGCCTTAAATACGGGTGGCCGCCCCGAAGAGCGGCCACCCGTAGCCCGGGGCCTCGGCCTCCGGGGTGATCTGGTCACATGCTACCACAGTAGTAGCAGGATCGTCAACCCGCCGCGGCAACCTCCTGGGGCATTGGGCGATACGATAGCGCGGCGGGAGGGGCGCCGCGCATCGGACGCGCGTCCGATATTGCGCGGGGGCGGCGGCGCTTATTCGACCGTGACGCTTTTGGCGAGGTTGCGGGGCTGGTCTATGTCGTTGCCGAGGAGGTCGGCGATGCGGTAGGCGAGGAGTTGCGCGGGGACGGCGGCGACGATGGGCTGCAGCAAGGCGGGCGTTTCCGGCGTCCAGATGACGTCGTCGGCGAGTTCGGTGACCTCGTTGCTGCCCTCCGTGGCGACGGCGATGACGGGCCCGCCTCGGGCGCGCGCCTGCGCGATGGCGTTCAGCATTTTGGGGTAGAGCGAGTTGCGGAGGGCGAGGGCGACGACGGGCGCGTCGCCGTCTATGAGCGCGATGTGCCCGTGCTTCATCTCCGCCGCCGACAGGCCGTCCGCGTGGATGTAACTCGTTTCCTTCATTTTCAGCGCGCCCTCGCGGGCGATGGGCTCCAACAGTCCGCGTCCGATGAAGAGGAAGGAGCGCGACTTGAACCAGCGCTCCGCGACGGCGTCCATGCAGGCGTCCGCCATCTCTAGGCTGGCGCCGAGCAGCGCGGGGAGGCGCGCGGCGTCGTCCACTCGCTTGGCGGCGCGTTCTCCTGCGAGCGTTCCGCGCCCTTGCCCGAGCGCGCACGCGATGAGGTAGGCGGTGACCATAGAGGAGACCATCGTTTTCGTGGACGCGACGCCCACTTCGGCGCCCGCGTGCATGAGCAGCGAGCATTCGGCGGCGCGGGTCGCCTCGCTGCCCGGGGCGTTGGTGATCGCCGCGGTCCTGGCGCCTTGCGCCCTCGCGGCGCGGAGCGCGTGCAGCGTGTCCGCCGTCTCTCCCGATTGCGTGACGCCGACGACGAGCGTGCGCTCGTCGAGGGCGGGGTCGCGGTGCGAAAACTCCGCCGCGACTTCGAAGGACGCGGGCAATCGGGCGAGCGTTTCGACGTAGCGGGCGCCGACCTGCCCGGCGTGGAGGCTCGTTCCCATCCCGACGAACAGCACGCGGTTGAGGTCGAGCATATCCCTCTCGCTCATAGGCAACTCGCGGAGGGCGACCTGGTCGGAGGCGAACGCGATGCGCTCGTGCAGCGCGCGCTGCGCCGCGTCGGGCTGCTCGTGGATCTCCTTGAGCGTGAAATGCTTGTAGGGGCCGCGCTCGAGAATGCTGCGGGGCGCGTCGACGTAGTGCAGCGAGCGCGACGCCCTCCGGCCCTCCATCGTCCGCAACTCGAATCCCTCTGGGCGGATGACGGCGAGTTCTTCGGGCTCCATAAAGAGGACGCGGGAGGCATGGGGGATGAGCGCGGGGAGGTCGCTTGCGATGAACGCTTCGCCGGCGCCCATGCCGACGGCGACGCCGCCCGCGTTGCCTCTGCGCGCCGCGACGATGAGCCCCGGCTCTTTCGCGTACATACAGGCGATGGCGTGCGCTCCGTGGATTCGCCCGGCCGCGAGGCGCGCGGCCTCCTCGAACGGCGCGCCGTCCGCCAGCAACTCCTGGATCAGATGCGGGATGACCTCGCTGTCCGTCTCGGAGAGGAACGCATGGCCGTTGGCGGCGAGCCGCGCCTTGAGTTCGGCGTAGTTTTCGACGATGCCGTTGTGGACGACGACGATTTCGCCCGCCCCGTCGGCGTGGGGGTGGGCGTTGACCGCCGTGGGGGGGCCGTGCGTGGCCCAGCGGGTGTGGCCGACGCCGGAGCGTCCGCTCACGGGCTCGCTTCCGACGAGGTGGAGGAGGTTGTCCAGTTTGCCCGCGGCTTTGCGGAGGAAGAGGGAGCCGTCGGCGTCGGCGACGGCGATGCCTGCGCTGTCGTAGCCGCGGTAGGCGAGGCTAGCGAGGCCGTCAAGCACGATGCTCGCGGCGTCGCGTGTTCCGGTGTATCCGACTATTCCGCACATAGGCTGCTTCCTGAACCCTCACCCGCCGCTTCGCGGCGTGCCTCTCCCAGAGGGAGAGGGAATTACTGGGCGCGGATGCGCGGGTCATTATACGCTTGCGGCGATGGCGCCCGTGCCTGACTTCCCGCATCGCTGGAGGTTCACGCTTTCGCGGGCTGGGCGGGGCCGCTTGCGTATTCCATCGTTGGCGCTCCATCCTTCCGTATCGCCGTCCGCATCCTGACCGTCATTCCCCCGTAGACGGGAATCCAGGAACCTGCGGAGGACGCTGCGGGCGCTCCATCCTTCGTTATCGCCGCCCGCATCCTGACCGTCATTCCCGCGTAGGCGGGAATCCAGGAACCTGCGTAGGACGCTGCGGGCGCTCCATCCTTCGTAATCGCCGCCCGCATCCTGAACCGTCATTCCCGCGTAGGCGGGAATCCAGGAACCCGCGTAGGACGCTGCGGGCGCTCCATCCCTTCGTAATCGCCGCCCGCATACTGACCGTCATTCCCGCGTAGGCGGGAATCCAGGAACCCGCGTAGGACGCTGCGGGCGCTCCATCCTTCGTAATCGCCGCCCGCATCCTGAACCGTCATTCCCGCGTAGGCGGGAATCCAGGAACCCGCGTAGGACGCTGCGGGCGCTCCATCCTTCGTAATCGCCGCCCGCATCCTGAACCGTCATTCCCGCGTAGGCGGGAATCCAGGAACCCGCGTAGGACGCTGCGGGCGCTCCATCCCTTCGTAATCGCCGCCCGCATACTGACCGTCATTGGCGCTCCCTCCATCGGCAACCAGCGCCTGCGGGGCAAGGGCCCCTCTTCTACGAAGAGGATGAGGCGCTATCGCGCCGACTGGATTCCCGCCTACGCGGGAATGACGGGGCCAGGGGTAGGTTCCCGCTTTCGCGGGAATGACGGGGCGGCTGGTGGGGGACGCCCCGTCTTGGCGCTTGCGCGCCGGGGCCCTACAGCGCAGGCCATCCGCCAGCGGGAGGGCGTATACTCCCCCGCGATGAGCAAGCGAACGGCAATACCCCGGCGCGTCCGCCATGCGCCGCGTCTTGATGCGTTGCGGCGGCGAAGGGCGCGGCGGCGGAGGGCGGAATCGTGACGGCGCCGCTGGCGGACGTTCGCGTTCTTGAGTTGACGTCGGTGCTCGGCGGGCCGCTGGCGGCTCGGCTGCTCGCCGATTTGGGCGCCGACGTCATCAAGATTGAGCAGCCGGGCTCCGGCGACGCCTCGCGCAAACTGGGGCCGTACTTTCTCGGCGGCGAGAGCGCGTACTTCCTGGGGTTCAACCGCAACAAGCGGAGCGCCGCGCTCGACCTGCGCTCGGAGGCGGGGCTCGACGCCTTCTACGCGCTCGCGGCGAAGTCGGACGTCGTTCTCGACAACTTCCGCCCCGGCGTGCTGGAGCGCTTGCGGATCGACCACGAGACGCTGCGCGCGATCAACCCGGCGATCATATCGGCGTCGCTCTCCGGGTTCGGGCAGGACGGGCCTTACGCGAAGCGCCCGGCGTTCGACGGCGTCGTTCAGGCGCTCGGCGGCGCGATGAGCGTCACCGGCAACCAGGGCGACGATCCGGTGTATATGGGGTTTCCGATGGGGGACGTCGGCGGGGGTTGGGGACTTGCGTTCGGCGTTTTGGCGGCGCTGCACGAGCGGTCGCGAACAGGCGTCGGGAGTCGCGTGGACGTGAGCATGCTGGATATGCAGGCGTCGTTTCAGGCGCACTTGGGCGCGTTCTACCTTGCGTCGGGAGAGACGCCGGGTCCGATCGGCTCCGGGCATCCAAGCAACATTCCGGCGAAGGCGTTCCGCACGAAAGACGGGCTCTGGGCGCAGATCCACTGCAGCACGGAGCCGTTCTGGTTCAAGACGGCGGAGATGATGGCCGCCGCGGTTCCGGGGCTGGAGGGTTTGCCGGACGATCCGCGGTTCAAGACGGCGGAGGGACGGACGGCGCATCGCGGGGAGTTGGAGGCGATTTTGGCGGAGGCCGTCCTCGCCAAGACGCAGGCGGAGTGGAGCGCGCTGTTCGTCGAGTGGGACGTGCCGGGCGCGCCGATCAACGACATTGCGGCGGCGTGCGAGGATCCGCAGATTCTGCATCGGCGGATGGTGACGGAGATTGATCATCCGACGGCGGGGCGGTTCCGGGCGTCGGGCAATCCGATCAAGATGGGGCAGGAGGAGCGTTTCGCGCCGCCGCCTCTGCTGGGGCAGCACACGCGGGAGGTTCTGCGGGAGGTCGCGGGCTACAGCGAGGCGATGGCGGACGCGCTGGAAGCGGCGCAGGCGGGCTAGGCGGGCGCGCGCATGCGGCTCGCGGAAGGGGACGGCGCGCCGGACGTCTCGAGTTTGGCGGCGCCCGTCGTCGTCATTTTCTTTATGTGGGGCTTCGGCACGGGCGCGCTGTGGGTGGCGCGGCCGCTTTTCGCGGACTCCCTGGGGGCGTCGCTCTTTCAGATCGGGCTCGTGTCGTCGTTCAGCGCGATGCCGCGGCTGCTCTCCGGCCCGGTGACGGGGCTGCTGTCGGACCGGTGGGGGAGGCGTCCGATGCTGCTGCTCGGGGCGGCGTCGCACGGGGCGATTCTGGTGGCGCAGTTCTTCAGCGGGAGTTACGCGCAGTTCGCGCTGCTGGAGTTGCTGGCGGGCGTGGGCATCGCGTTCTGGACGGTGAGTTCGGGGATTCTCATCGCCGATCTGACGCGGGTCGCCAACCGCGGGCGCGGCGTCGGGCTGCGTGACACGGCGATGCGGCTGGGGATGCTCGCGGGGCCGCTCGTCGGCGGACTGATCGCGGCGCAGTTCGAGTTGCGTTGGGTGTTCATTTTCATCGCGTCCACGAAGATTCCGGCGGTCTTCGTCGTGCTGTTCATCATTCCGGAGACGCGGCCGGCCCTCACCCCTGCCCTCTCCCAGAGGGAGAGGGAGTCAGACGGGGCGGCGGAGCCATCCGCTGCCGTGGAGCGCCCTAGCCGCGTAGGCGCAGACTGCTCGACTCCCTCTCCCGCTGGGCGGGAGAGGGATGGGGTGAGGGTGGGCGCAGAGTCGGGCGCGTCCGCGTTGCGTGAAGAAACGGCGCCCCCCTCTCCCGCTGGGCGGGAGAGGGATGGGGTGAGGGTGGGCGCAGAGTCGGGCGCGTCCGCGTTGCGTGAAGAAACGGCGACTCCCTCTCCCGCTGGGCGGGAGAGGGATGGGGTGAGGGCGGGCGCCGCGCGCCGCATCGGGCTGGGGATTCCGTGGGGGATGTTTCGGAGCAAGGATTTCGGCGCGCTGGCGGTCGCGGCGTTTTCGTTCGGCATGATTGGGCTTGGGCCGGGGATCTTCCGAACCTACTACCCGATTCACGCGCAGGACGCGCTGCTGCTGTCGCCGGACGTAATCGGCAACCTCGTGGCGGCGGGCGGCGTTCTGACGATGCTGTCGGCGATGCCGACGGGGATGGCGGTCGACCGCTTTGGGCGGCGCGGGCCGCTTACGGCGGGCTTGCTGCTGCTTGGGGGCGCCGTCTATCTGCTAGGGGCGTCGGAGGCGTTCCTCGCGGTCGCCGTGGCGGTGGGCGTGTTCGCGGTCGCGGAGGGGATGAACACGAACACGCTGCAGACCTACGCGATGGACCTCGCGCCGGTTGATCGTCGAGGGGCGTTCGTCAGCGCCTTTCACGTCGCGATGAATCTAGGCATGATGGCGGGGCCGCTGGGCGCGGGGCTGCTGGCGGGATTGCTAGGCTTGCAGGCGACGCTGCTCGTCTTCGCGGGAGCGGCGGCGGGAGCGGCGGCGCTGTTCGCGCTGACGGCGCGGGAGACGCTGCGGCGGGAGTGAGGCGGGGGGGAATGGCTCGATTTCCAAGCCGCCGGAATGGGAGTAACCAACCGCCATTTCAGGGATTCCCGCCTATGCGGGGCGCCGGGAGTGATAGGCGCGTTGGGGGGGATACAAGCCATGATCGAACTCCGATGGTCGGGTAGCCACGTAAGGCGCAAGGGGATACGCAATGGTCAAAATCGTCTGCTGGAACATCGCTATGAGCGATGCGGCGTATCCGGCGCTCCAAGAGATGGACGCCGACGTCGCGCTGCTGCAAGAGGTGGGGCCGGGCGCGGCGGAGCAGATGCACGGCGCGCTCGGCGGCGGCGAAGATCTCTGGGATT
This sequence comes from Dehalococcoidia bacterium, assembly GCA_965242755.1. Taxonomy (GTDB): domain Bacteria; phylum Chloroflexota; class Dehalococcoidia; order Lucifugimonadales; family Australimonadaceae; genus Bin16. The sequence continues at coordinate 1,864,296 of OZ251500.1, forward strand.
GGGGCAAGCGCGACCGCTGGCCGGCGGTCGCCAAACTCTCCGACCGCGTCGAGGTCGAGCGCTTTCGCCCCGTTCTTCTCCCCGTGACGGACGTCGGAGAGGACGAAATCGCGGTCAGCGACCCTGCGACGCTCGCGGCGGCGCAGGTGACGCCGTTGCCGGACGGCGAGCCGTTCATCGTCGTCTCGATGTACGGGCGATGGCTGTCCCCGCATCCGCGCGCCGACAACTCGACGATCTACTCCGACGCCTCCGTCCACCGGATCATCTCCGACCTCTCCGCTTTCATTGGCGGATGGCCGAAAGCGCCTCGCATCATCGCGGCGGGCGACCTCAACACGATATACGGCGCGACGGAGCACAGCGCGCTGGAGACGCCCATTCGGGCGCAGACGATCTTCGACCGGATGCACGCCATCGGCATGGAGTTCGTCGGCCCCCGGGCAGGCGAGGGCGGCAGGATGGCGGATCCGCCCTCTATTGACGTACCGCCGGATACGCGGAACGTTCCCACCTACCATTCCAACAGGGCATCGCCCGAAACCACGCGGAACCAACTCGACTATGCGTTCGTCTCGCATGGCTTTGGCGCGAGCGTAAGCGTCCGCGCGATGAACGGCGTGGAGGAGTGGGGGCCGAGCGACCATTGCCGGATTGTGATCGAGGTTGGGTAGGGGGCGGCGATTGCGCGCCGTTGCGCTTGCTCGGCTAGGGTTGCCTATGCGCGAACTCGAGGGCGGCCCTCGCGGCCGCCAGCCACTCCCGCGCCGTCGGCTCCGGCCGCGCCGTCAGTTGCCGGCGCCAGTTCTCGTAGTTCGCCATCTCCTCCTCCGACAGCCCCGCGACGCGCTCCGCAACCTCCAGCGTCCGAGCGGAGACCCAACCGTCGTCCAACGCCTCGCCCATCTCTGTCGCGGAGGCGAACCGGTCAAGTACCTCGATGCGAAGGACCGGGTCGTCCGTCACGACGTCAACCCGCCGCTCCTCCGCAATGCGGTTGGCGTGGGCCTCGGCGCTGCGGTGGAACGCAGCGCGCTGGGCGCGGAACACCTCCAACGCCGCCTCCGGCAGTTGGATCACACGTCCGTAGCGGGCGCTCAACTCCGCCGCCGTCGCCTCCCCCTCGTCCGTCACGTCGAAGCCGGTCTGCGATCCTTTCGTGATGGACGGGTAGAATTCCGAGAGCTGGACGAGGTGGTCGTCCTCGATGCGGTGGGCGTTCTGATAGAGCAGGAACGTGCCGAAGGCGACGTACCGTCGGCTACCCATTGTGAACTCGGTGAATCGCATAGCCCATCTTATGTATAAGTTACCACACTGCAACCCACAGGACGAGAGACAGAATGCAAGGGAGCGACGCGCGGAGCGCCGCCTGTCCGGGTTCTTGGCTTGGCGGTTGCGACGGTTATTCGTTAGGGAGATACAATCTATGATCGGACTCTGATGAGCGGAAGCCACGTAAGGCGCAAGGGATACGCAATGGTCAAAATCGTGTGCTGGAACATACGCAGGAGCCCGGCCGCATATCCGGCGCTCCAAGAGATGGACGCCGACATCGCGCTGTTGCAAGAGGTGGGACGAAGCGCGGCGGAGCAGATGCAAGGCGCGCTCGGCGGCAGCGAGGAGCGCTGGGATTGGGACAAGCACGACCGCTGGCCGGCGGTCGTCAAACTCTCCGACCGCGTCGATGTCGAGTGGTTCCGCCCCATACCCTTGATGGCGAAGAAGGAAGAGGATGACGAAATTGCCGTCAGCGACCTGCCGACGCTCGCGGCGGCGCAAGTGACGCCGTTGCCGGACGGCGAGCCGTTCATCGTTGTCTCAATGTACGCGAGGTGGTATTGGCCGCACCCGCTCGCGCGCAATGCTCCCGTGATCAGAAAACTCGGAACAGAAGTGATCCGGGAGTTCGCTGACGCATCCGCGCACCGGATCATCTCCGACCTCTCCGGGTTCATCGCGCACACGAACCCGGCTAACCATCGCATCATCGCGGCGGGCGACCTCAACACGATTCGCGGCGCAGTCGAAGGGAGCAGGAACGAAATGCCCATCCGGGCGAAGACGATCTTTGACCGGATGACCGCCATCGGCATGGAGTTCATGGGGCCTCGGGCCGACGAGGGCGGCAGGAAGGCGGATCCGCCCTCCGTTGACGTGCCGCTGGACACCTGCAACGTTCCGACGTATCTGTGCCCTCCGCAGAAATCGGCGTTCAAGGAGCGCGACATCCTCAGCGGCAACCAACTCGACTACGTGTTCGCGTCGCGCGTCCTTGATGAGAGCGTTCGCGTCCGCGCGATGAACAAGACCTCGGATGAGTGGGGGCCGAGCGACCATTGCCGGATTGTGATCGATGTTGGGTAGGGGCTTGCGGTTGCGCGGCGACGGAGCAGCGCATTGCTAATCCAATGCTGTGGCTACCGCCAAATTCCAGAGCACGAGATACACGGCGGCGGCGGCGCAAATGATGATCACCCCCCAGCGCAGCATCTTCAGGGCGATGCCTATCGTCTTCAGGACGGCGCTCGCCGCCGTCTTGCGCTTCGCGGGCGTCATGGGTTCGCCTCGCAAGGCCGTGTCGTTCAGCGCACCGCAAGCGGGGCGCGCTCCGCAATCCTACCCTAGCCGACGGACGGCGGGCGGATAGTAGACCGAGCCGCTGGCCTCGTCCACGATGACCGGATCCAGCAGCACGCTACCGGTGGATGCGTCTATGGCGCACCGGCAGCGGTTGAGGACGTCGCGGCCAAGCAGGGACGGGAAGTCGCCGGCGTCTCCCTCTCCGGCGTAGATTTCGATCAGGATGGCGAATATCCGCCAAGCGTCGGCGGCCCTGTCGTATAACCAGACGGAGGCGGGCTCTTGCGCGTAAGCCGATAGGCCGCCGACGCTCTCAACGTACACCTGCGGCGCAAGTTGGTTGGGCAGGATGCCTAGCCGGCCCCTGTCTCTTATCTGGAGCGTCGTCGCGTCCGCGCCCGTGTCGACGAGAAAGCGCACATCCTCCTCCACTCCTAGCCGGGCTATCTTGACGCGCCCGTTGACATACGGAGCAGGCTCGGAGTATTCCCTCTCCCAGCCTCCTTCTATCGCCATTGCGGGAGCCTGCCGATCATCGGCCTGGGGTTCCTTTGGAAATGCCGGACGGCGGCCTTGGCGGAGAGGCCCTGTTCGTCGAGGGCGTCGTGGAGGGCTTGCCATGTGTCCGCTTGCGCGACGACTTCGCCCTTGTAGGCGGCGATCCAGCAGTCGCCATGCTCTGCGAGGACTTGCTCTTTGATGCCGTCGAGGTAGCGGCGGTCACGGTCGGACTGGCGCATATTATCGAGCCACTGCGCCTTCTCCTCCTCGGTGGGCGGGTTCGCCATCAGCATCGCGTGCACGTCGGGCGGGACGCCTGGGTCGGCGTCGGGCGGGACGCCGCTAGGGGTTGGCTTGCGCTTCGTGGTCGTCATGGGTTCGCCTCGCGTGGCCGTTTCGTTCAGCGTACCGCAGGCGGGGCGGCGAGAGCAACTGCCCATGCACTCCGCCGCCTCGACTAGGCAACTGCCGCCTCCGCCGAGGGGGTAAGCCACCGCCCTACCCCGCGCGCAGCGCCGCGTCCGTCCCCAGTCCCCAGGCGCCTCGCCTGCCCGCGCCTCGCGGGACGACGGCTAGTCGGGGCGCGCCTAGCCGCGGAGCAGGCGGTAGACGCGCTCGGCGGTGAGCGGGAGGTCGCGGACGGGCGCCCCGACGGCGTCGTGCACGGCGTTGGCGATGGCCGACGCCGTCGGTACGTTCGCGGACTCCGCTATCGCGCCGGCGTTGAACGGGCCGGGGCCCTCGCCGCCGGGGATGAGCGCAATCTCGAATTCGGGCGCGTCCATAATGCTCGGAATCTTGTAGTCGGCGAGGTTGAGCGCGACCGGGCGCCCGTCCTCTATGGGATGCTCCTCGACGGTGGCCATGCCGAGCCCCTGAATCGCGCCGCCGAAGATCTGCCCGCGATGGCCTTCCGGGTTGATGATCGAGCCGACGTCGTGCGCGCTGACGATTTTGCGAACCGTGACGTTGCCCGTCTCCGGATCGACCTCCACCTCGGCGGCCTGCGCCGTGAACTCGGTGGAGGGCGGGTCGGGGAAGAGCGGCACCTTCTTGTAGGCGTCGACCGCGACGTCGCCGCCGTTGGCGCGGCAGAGTTCCGCCGCCGCGTCCGCGAACGGCGCATCGCCCGCCGCCTCGCGCAGCCGCGCCCGCAGTCCGTTGACCGCATCCTGCACGGTCAAGCCAAGCGCGAACGTCACGCGGCTGCCGGAGACGCCGAGGTCGAACGGCAATTCGTCGGTGGGCGCGGCGACGACGGCGATCGTCTGCGGATCGACGCCCAAGTCCTCGGCGATGATCTGCTGCATCGCGGTGTAGGCGCCCTGCCCCGGATCGGCGACGGGCACTTGCAGCGTGAGCGACGCGTCGGGATGGAGGACGAGGCGGCAACTGGAGTCGCCGCCGATGGGGCCGCGCTCGTACATCGCGACGCCGCGTCCGGTGAACGGGGGCTTGGGCGACCCCCAGCCGATCTTCTCGACGGCGGCGTCCAACGCCTCGACCGCCTTGACGACGCCCCACTTCTCGCCGTTCGGGGCCGTGTCGCCCTGCCGGAGCAGGTTCCGCCTGCGGAACTCGGCGGCGTCCACGCCCAACTCCGCCGCCATCAGATTGAGGTGCGCCTCGACCGCGAAGTTGATCTGCGGGCCGCCCGGCGAGCGCATATGGCCGGATGGCAGCGTGTTCGTGTAGCCGATGGAACTCTGAATATCCAGCGCGGTGAATCTGTAGCAACTGCCCGCCTGCTCCATCCCGTGCAGGTTGACGTTCGGCGCGGGCTTGAACGCGCCGTAGGCGCCGCCGTCGAAATACGCCTCGACCTGCATCCCTGTGAGTTCCGCGTCCGCCGTCACGCCGGCGCGGATCGTGATCGTTCCCGGATGGCGGCTGTTCGCCGCGAGCAACTCCTCCTGATACGACATCACCATCTTCACGGGGCGCCCCGTCTCGAGGGAGAGGAGATAGGCGACGGGCGCGTCCATCGGCGAACCCTTGCCCCCGAAGTCGCCCCCGACGGGCATCGGATGGACGCGAATCGTCGCGGGCTCCACGCCGATGCAGGCCGCGAGTTGCCCCCGCAGCAAGTGCGGGCTCTTATTCGACGCCCAAACGTCCGCCGTCCCGTCCGCGTGAACGGACACGGCGCAGGCGTGCGTCTCCATATAGACGTGGTGCTCCTTCTGCGTCGTGAACGTGTTCTCGAAGACGCGGCGCGAGGCGTCAAGCGCGGCTTGCGCGTCGCCGTGCGTCCAGCGTCCGTAGGAGCAGAGGTTCGGCAAGTCGGGGCGCTCCGGGTGGACGAACGCGCCCGCGTACTGCGTGGGGTCGTCGTGAATCAGGGGCGCGCCCGGCGTCAGCGCCTCTTGGAGATCGAACACGGCGGGCAACTCCTCGTACTCCGCCTCGATGAGCGCGAGCGCCTCGTTGGCCGCGTCGGCGGAGTCGGCCGCGACGGCGGCGACGCGCTCGCCGATGAAGCGCGTCTTGTCCACCGCGAGGACGGGGAGGTCGCGCATCATCCTGCCGATCCAGTGGGGATGCTCCGCGCCCGTGATGACGGCGCGAACGCCGGGGACGCGCTTGGCGCGCTCCGTCTCGACGCGGACGATGCGGGCGTGGGGGTGGGGGCTGCGGAGGACTTTGCCCCAGAGGCAGCCGTCGAGGTCGACGTCGGCGGCGTAGCGGATGGCGCCGCTCACCTTGTCGGGGCCTTCTATGCGGGGGCGCCTCGCGCCGACTACGCGCATCGTCATAGCGTCGCTCCTCTCCGCCGCAGGCTTCGCCCGCCGGCTAGCGTGAGCGTATCACGCGCAGCGCGCGGCGTACAGCGCGCGATGCAACCCGCGCGCGCCGACTGGGTTCCCGCCTACGCGGGGAATCCAGTCAGCGGGAGGGAGCGGAGGGTTGCGCGAACCGGGGCGCGAAAGCGGTTTGCGCGGGCGCGGGGCGCGCGTTTAGAATGCGCGACGCAAGCCTGATGTCTTGCGTCGCGCGCCCGGCGTCTCGCTGCGGCGACGCGGGGTTGGACGATGCGGGCGATATACTCCGCGAATGAAGGAGGCCGCGCGAATGCCTATCGTTATGCGTCTGCTCTCCGTCTACGTGATGCTGACGGGCGCCGCCGTCGCCGTCCACTTCGTCGCCGTGCCCTGGTATCACCCGGGCGGCGACGAGCCCTACCCGATCTGGACGGCGCTCGACTGGCTGATGGGCGTCGCCATCGCCGTCTCGCTCATCGCGCTGTTCGCCGCCAAACGGCGCTTCTCGGCGGACGACGCGCCCCTCCGCGAATACCTGTCCGTCAACGTCCTCTTCTACGCGACGCTGATCGTCGGGCTGCTCTTCTATTGGAACTGGGCCAACATCCTGCGGGAATCTCCCGATACGGACTGGCTGATCTGGAACCTCTTGGACGTCGCCATCCCGCTCGTTCTGCTCGGCGCGGGAGCGCGAATGTGGCGCGCCGCCGCCGGCGCATCCAGCGGATCGTAGGAGGACCCGATGGCTATCCTGACGCGACTGCTCGCCGCCTACGCAATGCTCACGGCCCTCATCGTGGCCGTCCAGTTCATCTTCGCCGTCAACCCCGCTTGGTGGCGGACGATCGACTGGCTGATGTTTGCCTCCATCGTCATCGCGCTTGAAGCGGCCCAGCGCGGCAAGCGCCGCGCCGACGCTGCGGGCTATCCCGACGGCGAGGCCGGCGTCCGCCGCTTCCTCGACGCGAACGTTCCCCTCGTCGCCGTGTCCGCGCTGCTCATCGCCTTCGCCTTTCAGTGGTCGGTCGGACTCGGCGGCCATGAACAACTCGTCGTGGACATAGAAATCGACCTCTGCGAAAAGGCCAACTGGAGCTTCAACGAAACCACCGGCCAGTGCGTTTTGCCCTACAGCGGGATGTGGGCGTACATTAACCCGCTCTTCGTCGCCGTCGTCGGAGCGATGGGGGCGCGAATGTGGAGCGAGGCCGGGCGCGCATCGGCGGGCTAGGCTGTCGCGGTCGGCGAGCCGCAGCCCAGTTAGGTTCCCTGCCTACGCGGGCAGGGCGGCTGCCCTCTCCCAGAAGGAGAGGGCGGGTTGGTTCTGTCGCGCCGGCTGGATTCCCGCCTACGCGGTCAGGGCGGTCAAGAGGCGTCATTGTTCACCAGCCTACGAGGATGGGCGACGGGGCGGGGTCGGCGAGCGGCTCTGGTGGGTTCCCGCTTTCGCGGTCAGGGCTATGCGCCGTGGGGTCTTCGGGGACGGGGCGCTCCGCGCCCCGTCGCGGCGCTTGCGCGCCGACTGGATTCCCGCCTACGCGGGAATGACGGTCATAGGAGAACGCTGCGCCGGGGGCGCAACCCTCACCCTGGCCCTCTCCCAGAAGAGACCTTTGCATAACTCAGGCGCTCCAGTAGGTTCCCGCTTTCGCGGGAATGACGAGGCGCTTACGTAGGAGAGGAGCGGCGCTCCGCGCCGCCTGGATTCCCGCCTACGCGGGTAGGGCGGTAGGTTATGCAAAGGTCTCCAGAAGGAGAGGGTAATTTTCGCTGTCGTCCGGCGGATTCGGGGCGGCGGCGACGCCGCCGTGGGCACCGCCCTCACCCTGGCCCTCTCCCGGTGGGAGAGGGAATTCGGCATCATCGTGGTCGTCCCTGGTTGGGGGAGGGAGGAGGACGCCGGCGGGGTCGCGGGGGCGGAGGAAGGGCTCGTTGCCCGTCCAGATTTGGAGGGACGGCGGGCGCATGAAGGCTAGGGCTAGGGCGTCGGCGCGGTCGGGGGACGGGATGCCGCGCTTGCGCGTTTCGCGTTTGCTCTCGAGTTTGACTTGGCCGGAACTGGAGACGTCGTAGCGGAGGGAGAGGAGTTGCGCGGCTAGGGTTTCGTCGGACGGCAAGGCGATTAGGCGGTCGTTCATTAGGCGCCGGAGTTCCCAGAAGATCTCGGAGCGGAGGTTGGCGAAGCGGGTCGGATGGGGGGCGCGCCTGCCGAATTGGACGCCGTAGACTGGGGCGCCGGTCTCTTTGAGGCGGTCGCATACTCCGCCGCCTACGCCGTTTTCGTCTACGAAGATCGCCTCGGCGCGCAGTTCGTTGGCCATGAGCGCGGCTTCGCCGGCTACGCGCATGGTGTCCATTTCACGGCCTAGCGATTTGGTCGCGATGACGCGCTGGCCTTGTCTTGCGATGAGGACGGATTTGTCCTCTCCGAATCTCGCGACGTCGACGCCGATGTAGACGGGCTCGCGCGCGTCCTCTTCCTCCGTTGGGGCGCCTTCGCCGGACGGGGCGCTTTCCGCCATTGCGTCGTCTACGGCGGCGCGTCCTACGAGCGAATCATCGAGCGCGTCGGGGAAGACCGCGTTGACGGACGCGGCGAATTTCGGATGGTCGGCGCCCCAGTCGCGCTTGCGGTCGGCGATGTCGTCGGCGTCGATCAGGCCGGGGATGGGGGTTGCGCCGTCCATTAAGTTGGGGGTTTCCGATGCCGGGATGCGGAGGGTTTTGTAGTGGTCGGCCTTGCCGTGGTGGGAGTCGTAGAACTCTCCGCTCGTGGAGAAGGCGTTGCCGACGAGGATGGTTTTCTTCGCGTTCAAGCGGCGCGCCGCGTCAAAGTGGGACTCTTCGACGGCGTGCGCTTCGTCAACGATGAGCATGAGTTCGGGGGAATGGAAGCCGAGGATGTTCTCCGGCTTGTTCGTCGAGAAGGCGATGGCGAAGCGTTCCGGGGAGATTTCGTAGCGGGATTGGGTGAGTTTGCCAGACAACTCGATGGACGCCTGCGCGACGGCGGACGCCATTTCGGGCCAGAGGATGCGCTCGATTTGGCGCTGTGTTGGGGCGATGACGACGACTTTGGCGCGGGGGCGGGTTTCGACCCACCAGAGGATGAGGCGGGCGAGCGTCCAATCCTTGCCGGATGCGTTGCATCCGACGACGGAGACGCGGCGCTCTGCGGCGGCGAGGCGCATCATTTCGAGTTGCTTGGGGTATGGGGTTCCGGCGTTGGGGAGGACGTGGGCGACGAAGGCGACGGGGTCGTCGCGGAAGCGCGCGAGGGGGTTGCCCTCACCCTGGCCGCCCTCACCCTGGCCCTCTCCCAGAGGGAGAGGGTATTTTGGGCGCGATGCGCGGCGAGCGCGGCCTTTGGGAGGCTTGGCGCTGGGGGCGTCGTCGTTGCCTTTGGGAGGCTTGGCGGCGCGGCGGAGGAGGTTGCGGAGTAGTCGCATAGTTGACATTATCGTAGAGTGATTTGGAATGCGACAAGGGGCAGATGTCACAATTTGGGGACCCAGTAGGTTCCCGCCTACGCGGGAATGACGTGGCCTCGGGGGTGGCTTGGGGACGGGGCTTGCGCCCCGTCGTGGCGCTTGCGCGCCGACTGGATTCCCGCCTACGCGGGAATGACGGGACCTGGGGTAGGTTCCCGCTTTCGGGGGCGTGGCGCCGGGGGGTGGATTGGGGACGGGGGACGGGGCGCGCCGTCTCGTGGCGCTATCGCGGCGGGTGGGTTCGCGGCTGCGCGGGTAGGGCGACAATGGGGTAGGAGGTGGGGGTCGGGAGAATGGACGGCGCGTCCGCAAGGGTCGGAGAGGCTTAAGTGGACAGGAATCTGCCATCGCCCTATTGACGCGAGCGGGCGGAGGTAGTTAGATAGCCTCAGCGTCTAGGAGGCTAAGGCAAGGACACGGGAATGCTCCTACACCCCGCAACGCAAACGGAGGCGGTCGCCCCGCTTGAAACCGGCCAGCGGGCCCAACCGGGCTTGAAGCCTGACAGGGCGGCCATTTGCTCTGAACCAGAGGAAGAGCAGCCTGCTTGGCTAAACCGCATCCTCGTTGGGGACGCGCGCCGCATGATGGGCGCAATCCCCGAAGCCGCCGTGGACTTGAGTTTCTGGTCGCCTCCGTACTACGTCGGGAAGTCCTACGAGAGCCATTTGGATTTCGACGGGTGGAAGAGCCTCGTGGCCGATGTGATCCATTTGCATAAGCCTGTGATCAAACCCGGCGGGTTCCTCGCGGTCAACATCGGCGACATTCTGTGCTTCCCCGACGAGTCCATCCCGCGCTTCCAAGCCGACAACGTCCGCCGCAAGAAGGTCTCCGTTACGAAAAGCGAGATACTGGCGGCCAAAGAGCGCCATCCCGACGCTAGCCGCTACGACTTGGCGCGGATGCTCGGCTGCAGCGAGCAAACCATCCAGCGCCGCCTCGAAGACAACAACGTTCGGGGAGGCAAATACGACTACTCCACCAAGATTATGCTCACCGGATGCTTAGTCGCCGAATGGGCGGAGGAAGCCGGGTTCTTCCTGTACGACCAACGCATTTGGCGCAAAGACCCATGCTGGGTCAACAGCCGGTGGCACTCCAATTCGTATCGGGCAGTGGACGAGTTCGAGCATGTCTACGTCTTTTGGAAGCCCGGCATAACCGAATACGACAGGGAGCGCCTCACGGCCAAAGAGTGGGCGGATTGGGGATCCCGGGGCGTTTGGGACATACGCTCCGTTCGCCGGAACGAGCGCCACGAAGCGGAATTCCCCGAGGAGTTGGCCGAGCGCGTCATTCGCCTCTTTTCGCCGTTGGGCGGAGTGACGCTCGACCCGTTCGTCGGCTCCGGCACCACGACGAGCGTGGCGAAACGGCTGGGCCGCGGATGGGTCGGCATCGAAGCAAACCCCGACTACGCGCGGCTCGCCGCAAAGAGAACCAATGACGCCTGACGAAATCGAACGGCTGGAGCAGTTCGCCTTCTCAATGGTTGTCCAAGCGCTGACGGACTACCGGGAACAAGCCGCCGCGATCTTCAGAGAGGAGACTGACCAGCCTCAAGACATCGCGGAAGACGTGACGCGGGAAGCCATTGAAGCGATGGGATTCTCCGGACGGCAAGAGCGGCTCTACGGCAAAGTGGATTTCAAGCGGGTCGTCTACGTCTTCACGCCGGAAGCCCGCGCCGTCGCCTTGATGGTGGACGCCAAAGCCGAGAAAGCGGACGGCGACCGCACGGCCACGATCCAGATGTCGCAAACCTCTATGCGCGTGAAGATGCGGCGGGCCGGGCGCGTCGTGGACGAGGCGGGCAAACTGGACCAAGACATCCAACGGGACGGACGGACATTCCACGTCGTCACCGTCATCGTCAAATTCGTCTACGGCGAGAGCGGCGGCGGCTACGCGCTCGACCGGATCATCGCCGCCTGCATTCCCAACGGGAAATTGCAGGGCAAGTACAACCCGAACGACGGCGACACGATCTGGCTCGCTGGGCGCAACGCCCCGACGTTAGGCGAGGACTTCCGCGTTAGGCTCCACTTCAGGCGCCTCAAGGCCAAAGCCGATTGGCGCGTGCGGGAGATAGACGTCCGATAATCCATCGCCTCCGACGATTTGCCGTCTCATGGCGCTGTCGCGCCGACTGGATTCCCGCCTGCGCGCGCAGGGCGGGGCAACCCTCACCCCCGGCCCCTCTCCCGGAAGGAGAGGGGGGGTTGGGCGCGGCTGCGGGTCAGTTCGCTCCCGTGAGGCGGCGGTGGGCTTCCCAGTATCTTTCGGTGGTCTTTTGGACGACGTCGTCGGGGAGGGCGGGCGCGGGGGCGGCTCGGTTCCAGTCTTTTTGGGTCAGGAGCCAGTCGCGGACGAATTGCTTGTCGAAGTTGGGCTGCGACTTGCCGGGCGCGTAGCCGTCGGCGTCCCAGAATCGGCTGGAGTCGGGGGTGAGGACTTCGTCTATGAGGATGATTTCGCCGTCGCGGACGCCGAATTCGAATTTGGTGTCGGCGATGATGATGCCGCGCTCGGCGGCGATGTCGTGGGCGCGCTGGAAGACGGCGAACGAGAGGGATCGGAGCGTCTCGGCCATATCGGCGCCGACGAGCGCGGCGAGTTCGTCGGCGCTGAGCGGCTCGTCGTGGCCGACCTCGGCTTTCGTGGTGGGCGTGAACATCAGGGAGGGGAACTTGCTGCCGTCCACGAGGCCGGGAGGCATGGGCTCGCCGAAGACCGTTCCGGTCGCGTTGTAGTCGGCGAGGGCGGAGCCGGTGAGGTAGGCGCGGACGACGCATTCGGCGTCGACGCGCTCGGCGCGCTTGACGATCATCGCTTGGCGGGCGACCTCCGGCGGGAGGCTTGCGATCATGGGATGGCTTGCGAGGGGGCCGAGCGCGGCGGGGTCGTCGGCGAGGGCGACGAAGTGGTTGGGGACGACGTCGTCCGTCCGCTCGAACCAGAATTTGGAGAGGAGGGAGAGGACGCGGCCTTTGTCGGGCACGCCGTTGGGGAGGACGACGTCGAAGGCGGAGATGCGGTCGGTGGCGACCATCAGGAGGAGGCCGTCGCCGAGGTCGTAGGTGTCGCGGACTTTGCCTCTGTAGAGGCGGTTGGGCAGCGGCGTGTCAAGCAAGGGCATTGGCGGTTGTCTCCTTGTCTAGGCGGGGTCTGCGAAGTCTGCGAGGCCGACGCGCGCGAAGAGGGCGTCGACGTTCGCGGTGTAGTAAGCGTAGTCGAAGAGGGCGGCGATTTGGGCGTCGCTGAGGATGGCGCGGACGTCGGGGTCGGCGGCGATGCTATGGCGGAAGTCGGCGCCGCGCTCCCATGCGTCGGCGGCGCAGCGCTGGGCGATGCGGTAGGCGGTTTCGCGGGGCATGCCGGCTTCGACGAGGGCGAGTAGGGCGCGCTGGGAGAATACGAGGCCGCGGGAGGATTCGATGTTGGCCGTCATGCGTTCGGGGAAGACGCGGAGGCCGCGCATCACGCCGTTGAAGAGATGGAGGACGTAGTCGAGGGCGGCGCAGGAATCGGGGAGGATGACGCGCTCGGCGGAGGAGTGGGAGATGTCGCGCTCGTGCCAGAGGGCGACGTTTTCGAGGGCGGCGACGGCGTTGCCGCGGATGACGCGGGCAAGGCCGCAGACGCGCTCGGAGAGGTCGGGGTTGCGCTTGTGGGGCATCGCGGAGGAGCCGGTTTGGCCGGCGCCGAAGGGCTCTTCGATCTCGCGGATCTCGGTGCGCTGCAGGCCGCGGATTTCGGTCGCGAATTTTTCCAGGGACGCGGCGGCGACGGCGAGCGTCGTCATAAAGGCGGCGTGGCGGTCGCGCTGGACGATTTGGTTGGAGAGGGGGGCGTAGGGCAGGCCGAGCGCTTCGCAGGCGTAGACCTCGACCTCGAGGGGGACGGATGCGTGGGTGCCGACGACGCCGGAGATTTTGCCGACGGCGGCTTCGTCGGCGGCGCGGCGGATGCGGTCGCGGTTGCGGAGCATCTCCTCGCGCCAGAGGGCGAGTTTGAGTCCGAACGTCGTGGGCTCGGCGTGGACGCCGTGCGTGCGGCCCATCATCAGCGTGCGCTTGCGCTCGACGGCGCGCTCGGCGAGCGTTTCGATGAGCGCGTCCGCGCCGTCAAGGATGATGGCGGAGGCGTCGCGGATTTGGAGGCCGGTCGCGGTGTCCCAGACGTCGTTGGAGGTGAGGCCGTAGTGGACCCAGCGGCCCTCGGGCCCGAGTCCGGAGGTTACGGAATGCAGGAAGGCGGTGACGTCGTGGCGCGTCTCGGCGAATTTGGCGTCCAGCGCGGCGGCGTCCCAAGTTGCGTTGCGGATGCGCTCCATATCGCTCTGCGGAATGACGCCGAGCCGCGTCCAGGCTTCGCAGACGGCGATTTCGACGGCGAGCCAGCGGTCATACTTGCCCTCGTCGGACCAGACGCGCTTCATCGGCTCGCGGGAGTAGCGGTCAATCATTGCGGGCCTCGGCGGCCTCGGGGCTAGCCTCGGGGCGGGACTTGGTGTAGGCGAGAACGGCGTGGAAGTCGGAGAGCGGCGCGTGGGGGATGCCGCGGTCGCGGCAGATTCCCTCGAGGGGCTCGCGGGCGAACGTGAAGTCGGCGCGCGCCGCGGGGCAGGCGTCGGAGCGTCCGTCGCCGGCGTAGACGACATGCTCGGCGCCGCGCCTATGGAATTCGATGGCCTTGCACTTGCAGTTGCCGGGAAACCAGGCGCAGGTGGGGTCGGCGAAGGCGTACTCGAACGTTTTGCCGTCGGCGCCGCGCGTTTGGACGCAGTGAAAGGGGACGCGGACGCCCTCCGCGTCGAGGAGCGCGCCGACGTAGTAGTCGAGGCCGTGGCTGACGACGGCGAAGGGGACGTCGTTGGCGGCGCACCATTCCGCGAGGTCGGCGAAGCCGGGGCGGAGTTGGGCGTTGGCGCGGACGTAGGAGGCTTGCTCGCCGACGGGGGCGGTGATCTGCCGGAAGGCGATTTCCTGGTATTCGGCGAGCGATATTTCGCCGTCGGCGTAGCGTTGGAGGATGGCGCGCCAGGGGACGACGCCGGGGGCGTCGAGGTTGGGCTGAAAGCGGTCCAAGAGCATCGTTCCGACGTTTTGGACGGCGGCGGTGTCGTCGAAGTCCGTGAGGATGATCATCGGCGGGGCGGGGGTTGTCGAGGCTTAGCGTTGGCGGAGGCTTTCGCGCTGGCGCTCCACCGCTTCCCGTATCGTAGCATACTTGAGGGCGAGGATTTGGGCTGCGAGGAGGGCGGCGTTGCGGGCGCCCCACGCGCCGACGGCGACGGTCGCGACGGGGACGCCGGGGGGCATTTGGACGATGGAGTGGAGGGCGTCCACGCCGCCGAGCGCGCTGGACGCGATGGGGACGCCGATGACGGGGAGCGTGGTGTGGGACGCGACGACGCCGGGGAGGGCGGCGGCGCCTCCGGCGGCGGCGATGAACACCTCGACGCCGTTCGCGGGCGCGGCCTCGACGTAGTCCTGCACTTTACGGGGATTGCGATGGGCGGACGCGACGACGAGTTCCGCCTCGACGCCGAGGTCGGCGAGCGTCTTGATCGTGTCCTCCATCACGGGCTGGTCAGTGGCGCTTCCGACGATGACGGCTACGAGGGGCATAGGGGTTTCTCTCCTGCGGGGGGGTTGGGGTTCGCGGGGGCGAGGCGTTGCGTGGGGTAGGAGCGGCGCGAAGCGCCGCCCGGCTATTGTACTCCGCGCGAGGGCCGAATGAGGCGCGCCCGCAAATCGCATGCCCCCGCGCGCCGCGGCGCAGTTCGTTCCTCTCCTTCTGTAGACCCTTGCATAACTCCCGGTGGATAGTTAGGTTTCCGCCTACGCGGGAATGACGGTCATGGGGTAGGTTCGCGCGTGCGCGGGATGGCGGGCGGGCGGCGGGTTATGCAATGTCTCCATCGGGAGCAGTGGGCGCGGGAAGGGCGGGGGTGGTTCTGGTTCCTTCGCCTTGCTAGGGAGAGGGCCATAGTCAGGGTGGTTCCCCGCCTCGCCGCGCAGGCGCGCTCAGCGCGGGCGGCGGGCTAGGAGGAGGAGCGCGCCGCCTACGGCGCTGAGCGCGGCGCTGACGGTGAAGATGAGCGCGTAACTGCCGGTGAGGTCGAACGACCACGCCGCCGTCAGCGGGCCAAGCGAGTTGCTCAGCATATGAATGGGCGAGACCATTCCGCGTATGCCGCCGACCGCGTCGCGCCCGAAATAGTCGGCCCAGACGACGTTCATCACGGTGAAGAGAATCCCCGTCGCGGTTCCGAAGACGACGCCGAAGACGTAGGAGAGGAGAGCATCGTCGGCGAAGAGGAAGAGGACGATGCTGACGGCCATAAGGAAGTAACTCGCGGCCATCAGGCGTTGGACGGGAATGCGCTCGGCGGCGAATCCGGCGGCGACGGAGACGGGCATCGAGACGAGCGGCGAGAGCGACACGGAGACGACGGCGACCACGCTCGATACGCCCGCGTCGGTGAGGTAGGAGAACCAGTGGAAGTGGATGCTCGTGGTGACGAAACTCTGGATGCTGACGGCGGCGGCGATGAGATGGAAGGCGGGAGAGCGGAGGGCGGCGCGGCGGTTGAACGAGACTTCGAGGGGAGCGTCGCTCCTGCTCGAGGCGCCCGCGGCGTCCGGGGCGCTGCGGAGGTCGGCGCCGTCGGGCAGCATGCCGTAGTCCTCGGGGCGGCGCCGCAGGAAGAGGAGCGCGGGGAGGAGCGACGAGGCCCAGACGGCGACGCCCATCGCAACCCACGCCGTCCGCCACGTGCCGAACGTGAGGATGCGCTCGACCATCACGGGGAACGCGATCTGTCCGGCGCGCTGGCCGAGGTTGGCGAAGGCCGCCGCGCGCCCGCGCATCGCCACGAACCACTTTGGGACGACCACGCCGATGACCATAAAGAAGGTGGACGCGATGATCGTCCGCCCGAGAATCTGCAGGACGAAGTGATGCCATAACTCCTGCACCGCGCCCATCAGGACGAACGTGAGTCCCATCAGCGCGATGGCGGCGGTCATCACCCAGCGCGAGCCGTGCCTGTCCATCACGGGGCCGATGGCGAGGCCGACGACTCCGCCGAGGAAGGAGCCGATGGACATCGGCATCGTATAGAGCGCGCGGCTCCAGCCGAAGTCGTCGGTCATTGGGCCTTGGAACACGCCGAGCACGGGGTTCGTCTCGACGCCGCCCGCGAACGATATGACGGAGAGGACGGCGACGATCGTCCATCCGTAGAACCAGCGGCCTTGCCGCCGCGCCGCCGGTTGCTCGGAGGGAGGGGCGTCCGCCTCCATTAGGGCACGGAGACGATGAACTTGCCGAAGTGCTCGGAGCGCTCCATCTCTTCGTGCGCGGCGGCGGTTTCCGCGAGCGGGACGACGGCGTGGACGGCGGTTCCGATCTTGCCCATTCCCGCCGCGTCCACGATCTGCCGCAGTTCACCGGACGAGCCCATAAACGCGCCGAAGAGTTTGAGTTCCTTGCTGAAGAGTTGGCCGAGGTGGATCGAGGCCTGGTAGCCGGCCGTGACGCCGCAGACGCCGTAGCGCCCCCCGCGGGCGAGCGCAGCGTAGGCCGCCTCGAAGAGCAGCGCCCCCGTGCTGTCGACCACGAGGTCAACGCCCTTGCCCCCGGTCAGTTCCTTGGCGCGCTGCGCGACGTCCTCCGTCTTGTAGTTGATGGCGTAGTCCGCGCCCAGTTCCTTCGAGCGGCGCACCTTCTCGCCCGTGCTGGTGACGGCGATGCAGGTCGCGCCGACGACGCGCTTGATCAGTTGGATGGCCGCGGTCCCAACGCCGCTGGACGAGGAGAGGACCATCGCCGTCTCGCTCCCTTGCAGTTGGCCTTCGCGCACGATGATCGCCCAGGTGGGAAGGTAGACGGTGGGGAGCGCGGAGGCTTGCTCGTAGGAAAGACCGTCGGGGATGGGGACGGCGCATTCGGCGGGGACGGCGACGAACTCCGCGTTGGAGCCGTGCCGGTTCACGCCGAGCACCTGGGGCGGGCTGGCGCCGTAGAGCGGATTGACGACGACGCGGCGGCCTTCGCTGAGCCCGGTTACGCCCGCGCCGACTTGGGCGACGTCGCCGGCGCAGTCGCCGCCGAGGATGCGGGGCATCGCCTCCGGGCGGATTTTCGTGCCGCGCAGGCCAGCGCGCGTGTAGAGGTCGAGGCGGTTGAGGGCGGCGGCGCGGACGCGCACGACGACCTCGCCGGGCCCCGCCTCCGGCTCCGGCATATCGCCGTATGCAATGACGGAGGGCTCTCCGTGCTCGCGGATGAATATCGCCTTCAAGCGCTCATGCCTCCCGTCAGTCCTGATGCTTGGGCGGAATGGGGCGCCACAACAGCCCAGATGTCGTCCTGCTTCGTCCGGATCGTGGAGAGGTCCTCGCTGATCTTCTGCAGTTTGTCCGTGATGCCGCCCTTGAAGCTGTGCAACCCGAACCACAGGGTGAGGGCGATGGCCAGCAGCCCTCCGCCTACGACAACCAAGGACAGCATGCTCTCGCTCATCGGCTCGCCTCCGGACGGCCTGCGGAGCGGCGGGCCGTTGGGAGGGAGTATAGCACGGCGGGGGCGGGGGGGGGGGGGGCATAGCCTGCCGCCCTCCCCCGAGTGGGTGGGAGCCCCGAAGAGCCTGCGCTCGTGGTATGATGGCGTCGTTGCAGGGAAGGAGGCGTTGCGATGGCGGAACCCGCGCGGGAATTGCAAAGCGTCGGCGAACGCGCGTATTTCACGCATGAGGAAGAGCAGTCCCTGGCGCAGCACGCGGCCGACCGCGCCTGGCTGGAAGAGCGCAGGGACGAACTCTACGCGAAATACCCGAAACACAGCATCGCCGTCTACAAGGGGAAGGTGGTCGCCGTCAGCCTGAGCGTGGAGACGATGATCAATGAAGCGCGGGCGGCGGTGGGCGACGACATCCGTCACGTGGTGGTGGACTACCTGCGCGGGCCCGACGAGATTTTCGTCCTCTAGATTGAGCGCCAATGCCGGAAATCCCCGCAACCATCCAGAGAACTGATTTCTCGGCGCGAATCGTGGTGGTCGCCGTCTGCGAACTGCCCGCTTACTCTATGGGGTCAACCGAGGTGGAGTTCATCGTCGACACCGGATCGGACGCCACCGTGCTGGCGTTCGCCGACTGGACGCGAATCATCGCTCCCGAGCAGCAAGAATCTTTGCCGAGAAACGCCGGGGCGCAGAGCCCGGGCGGTCTCTTTCGAGGTTCGCTCACCCGGGCGACGCTGCGATTCCGCGCGATAGACGGCCTGCAACACGTGGTCGATCTCGACCACGTGTTCCTGTCGCTCAACCGCGCCGCCGGCATGCCCTCGCTTTTGGGAATGGACGTCCTGATGCGCGGAGGTCTGACGCTCGACGGCCCAGCGCGGCAAGCCGCGCTGTCGCTTCCGTGACGTTCGGGCCAACTCTAGAGCGTGAGGCGTTAGCGGCTAGCCTACCGCAAGGCGTTCGCTATGGCATCGTCCAGCATACGGGCGGCGTCCGCAGTCGTAGTCGAGGGAACCGCGCCGGGGCGGACGTAGGAATAGACGAACGCGGCGGTGTTTCCTCGCCTGAAAATCGCTATTTCCATTCGCAGCGCAACCCCGTCGGACACTAGGCCCACCCAAACGCCCACCGACTTGTCGCCGATGTCCGGCAATTGCAGCGTTCCGCCGCCCGTCAACCGGTCGCCTTGCCGTCCGACGGAGAAGACGCTTCGCCTAAATTCGTCCAAGTACGCGGGAGAAGACAATCCAGAGTCGAACGCTATGCGCTCGAGGTCGGTGAGTTCGCCGCTGAGTGCCCAGATCAGTTGGAACGGCTCCGACGAGGCGTAGGCGACGGCGTCCGTTAGGTAATCAACGTCGAGACCCGAGGCGGATAGCCCTTCCGTCGCAGGATCCAGTTCTTCGAAGGAATCTGGGAGTCCTGTGAAGGCTGAGCGCAACTCATCTAGGCCGAATCCGCCGCCGCTCGCGTCGCCGCCGTTCGAGTCGAGGAAATCCGCCCTAGTCGTCGCCGTGAGCGGCGCATCGGCGCTCGCCTCCCGCGCCGTAAGCGTATAGCCGCCCGGCGCGAGGCCGTCGTAGTCCTGAACGACGACGAAGTAACTCCCCGTGTGAGACGCCTCGTAGACGACTTGCGCGTCGGTTCCGAACAGTCCGCCTCCGCTGTCGTCGTCAACGATGATCTGCTCATCCGTCGCGCTTTGGTAGTCGATCAGCAGAAACGCGTCGGCCAACGCCGAACTCGCGGCGACCTCGACGCGCTCGCCCTCGCGCAGCGTCAGCAGGAAGTAGTCCGCGTCTCCCGGGAAATCAAGATTCCCCAGCAGCGTCCGCCCCGGAGTCAGTTGCTTGCCGTCGTCCGGATCACTCAAAGGAATCAGCCTAGCGCTGCCCCTCACGGTGAAATCGCCCGGCTCCTCCGTCAACTGTGCCGCGACTAGGAAGAGGGGATCGTCGTATTGGAGCGGCACGCTGCCCGACTCGACGCCCGATGCGGTCTCGTCGCGGCTCAGCCGCTCTTCGCTGAACGAGTCGTACACCGCGAACCTGCCGTCGTTGACGCCGGAAAAGCTCAAGTCCACGTTGGTTCCGGCGCGCTCGTTGATCAAGAACGCGCGCTGATCCCAGAAGTTGCTGAGCGTCACGCTGTGCCGAGCGGCGCCGCCCGCTAGCGGAACGCGCCTCGCGCCCAACCCCGACGCGTCGCCGCCGGCGACGAGCGCGCGGACTCGCGGCGCGGCGTCGGCCATAGACAGAACGAGACCGAACTCCGCCTCGCTGAAACTCAATCCGCTGATTCCGATGAGTCGTCCGCTCTCCGACATCAGCGCGCCTCCGCTTTGGCCGCCGGCGATTGCCGCGTCCGTCTGGAAGTACGTCATTCCGGCGGCGTCCCATGCGCGAATGCGGGATACGATGCCGCGAACGATGGCGGGTTGCGGGAACGCATCCACCTCGCCCGGGTATCCGATGAGGTACGCTTCCGCCCCTATCGCCGGGCTTGCGCTCTCCTCGAACGGCAATGGCTCCGCCGGGTGGTCGAGCGGGCCGATGACGGCCAAATCCGCGAGCAAATCCCAGCCCTTCACCGGAGCATCCGGGAACTCCGACCCGTCGGGAAAGACGACGCGCGCCTCGTCGAAAGGCCAAACGACATGCGCGCTGGTGACGACGTATCCGCCGTCCGTCAGCGCTCCGCTGCCGGTTGACGTTGGCGTCTCAATGTACGCCATCGCGGGCGCGACCCTTTCGAAAATATCCGTCGCGGTCAACGCTGGACGGCGCTCGGGCGCAGGCGTAGGGGTTGGGGCAGGTTGGGGAGCAGGCGCGGGCGTCGGGGTGGGCTGGGGGGTAGGCGTGGGGGTTGGAGTAGGTATGGGAGTAGGCGTAGGGGTCGGGGTGCGTTGAGGGGTAGGCGTGGGGGTTGAGGTAGGTTCGAGCGTAGACGCAGGCGTAGCAATGGGTTCAGGGGTAGGCGTGGGCGTTGGAGCGGTTGCGTCGGAGGCGGGCGCGCTCGTAGCGGTCGGAGGCGCGGCGTCGCTGCACCCCGCGAGAAGGAGCAACCCTGCAACCATCATGCTCAGTGTGAGACAGAATCGCAAGGCGACGCTCCCGCGCAGGCTCGCTGCGCGCCGCGGAAGCGTAGCATATTCGGCAGGCCCCTAGCCGCAGTCACGCGGGGCTTGCTCGTCGGATTCCGGCGAGATCCGCGCTCGCTGGTGGGGGACACGCAGGATCGGATGTTGATGGGGTGACGGGAGCGCTAGCGTGGCGGGGCGGGCGCGCGCATGCTCCAGATACGGCGATTTGCTATTGACAAGCCGCCATGCGCTGCCTATAATGAGAAGCGGCGACCGGGAGCGGGCCGCTCCAATAGGCGACCCCTTCACCCTACGGGGTGGCTCGGCCGCCCCTTTATTTCCACCTCCAACCCCCCTCTATCCAGATTGCGCCCCATTTGTCTTCATACGGCGCGTCTCCGAGCCAGCCCAACAAGCGGTCGCTTGCAGGGATAGGCTTATGGGGGCGCGTCATATGACGGCGCGCGAGGTACGCGACAGAGTCGGCGAGTTGAACCCCGAATGAACGATGGGAGTCTACGAACCGGACGGATTCGAGGATATTCCGCCCCGGTTCGGGGCGGTTGGCTAGTTGTTCGAACTGCTCGGCCTCGTTCGGTTTGATCGAGTCGTGGTCGCCGATCATTATTGTTCGCTCAGAGCCTACGCTCATCGACATGTGGACGGCCAGATTAGCGTAGAGCATCATGAAGAGAGCGTTGTCTATCTTGTCCGTCAAAGGGAACCTGCCGAGGATGTCCCGCGCTTTCGCCTTGTCGATGTACCCCCCAGGACCGGGAGACGGTGGGCTATGACGATGCCGACGATGTCGTCAAGCAAGCGTAGCCGCTCATGGAAAGCCTTGCGCCTGAATGTCCCCGTCCCCTGATAGATCGACGAGGCATGCAACTCAAAGGCCCCCGACGCGAGGAACTCGTCGGCTTCTTCAGGGAAGTGTTCGTCGACCACTCGCCGACAATCGCGTTCGACGTCTCGCCAAATCGCTTCCTCTATGGAAACCGAGCACAGCCCCTGAACCGGCTGCTGAGGGTCGGAGTAGTTCCGTCCTGTTCCGCCAGTGTCGTCAAAGTACGTTAGGTACACATCCCCTCCTTGCATTGCATATCGTACCGGGCGCCGCGCGGTAGAGTCAATGCCTCTGTGCAACGGGCGCGCGTCGCGCCCTGCCGCCCCGCGCTGCCGCCAAGCCGCGCCCTCCTCGTGACGGCGCCTCGCGCCCTCATGCATGCTACCATTCCCCTACCACGGACAGGAGGCTTCGCTATGCCGAACGTAGCCCTTCGCGGCGTCCCCGAGCAGGTGCACAGGCGCATCAAGGACGCCGCCCGCGCCAACCACCGCAGCGTGAACGGCGAGATTCTCTTCAGACTCGCCGCGTCCGTCGTCGACGAACCCGCGCCTACGGCGACGGCTATCCCCCGCGAACCCAAACGGCGATTCGGCGCGATGCGGGGCCGCATCGAGGTGGGCGACGCCTTCTTCGATCCTCTCCCCGAATCCGAACTCGCGGCGTGGGAGTCGTAAGGCTTGCGGCTGCTGCTTGGCGCGCATGCGTTCCTGTGGTGGCTTGCTGGGAGCGAACGCTTGCCGGACGCCGCCCGCCACGCGATTGAGGACGAAGCGAACAGCGTGTTAATTAGCGCGGCGTCGGCCTGGGAGATAACCACCAAGCACCGGCTCGGCAAACTCCCCGAAGCGGGCGTTGTCGCTCTTGACGTGGCCGGCGCCGTCGAGAGCCAGGGATTTGAGGAACTGCCCATATCGGTGCAAGACGCGGCTCGCGCCGGGGCTCTGCAAGGGGTTCACCGAGACCCGTTCGACCGCATGCTCATCGCGCAGGCGCAGGCGCGCGACCTCGTTCTCGTCTCGAATGAGGCGCGCTTCGAGCAGCACGGCGTCCAGATTCTCTGGTAATCGCCCCCGCCTCTACCCCAGGCGCCGCTCGTAGAAGGCGAAGACCTTCTCCCAGCCGTCGGCGGCTTGCTGCGGGCGGTGCGACGCTCCCGCCCAGTTGAAGTCGGCGTCCATCCAATTCCAAGAATTTCGTGACGAATTCCGTCGTGACCTCGGGGTCCACTCCACGGCGGGGACGTTGACGATGATCGCGTTCTTGTCCACTTGCAGGTACGTGGCCGCTTCGCCGTCGAGCAACCGCCTCTCGTAGTCGAGGAACCCCGTCTGCTTGGCGAGCAGTTCGATCATCGCGTCGCTCATCGTTCCGTGCTGCGCCTTGACGGAGTATTGGGTCTGCCGCTCTTTGGGGTTGGCGGATATCTCCACCTTGCCGAGGTTCGGCATCGCCCTGGTGACCGTGCCCGACCAGTTGGGCTGGCTCCTGAGCGCGACGACGTCCCAGAGGGCGTGCTGCTTCGTCCGGATCGTGGAGAGGTCTTCGCTGATCTTCTGCAGTTTGTTCGTGATGCCGCGCCGTCCCCGCCGCGCCGCCGCCCCCCGATGCGCTACAATCCCGCTCGAACGCGCGCTACGCAGGGAGGCGCGATGACGGACGTCATCACCCAGGAAGTCATCAGGGCGCGGCTGGACGGCATCGTCCGCGAGATGCAGGCCGCCGTCCTCCGCACCGGCTACTCGACCATCATCCGCGAGTCCCACGACTTCTCGGCGGGGATCACCGACCGCGACGGCAACGTCGTCGGGCAGCGCTCGCCGCTGCCCACGCACCTCGGCGCCTACCCCGACTGCGTCCGCGGCGTCCGCGAGTTCTACGACCTCGCCGATATGGAGGAGGGCGACTGCTTCCTCACGAACCACCCGTACTACTCCGGCTGCCCGCACCCCAACGATATGGTCGTCGTGATGCCCGTGTTCGCCGACGGCGAGGCGGTCGCGTTCTGCGCCTCGATGGGGCACAAGGTGGACATCGGCGGGCAATCGCCGGGCTCGCGGAACGCCGTCGCGCGCGACCTGTTCGGCGAGGGGCTGTCCATTCTCCCCGTGCAGTTTATGGGCCGGCGCGTTCTGCATCGCGAGGTCGTCCAGTTCCTGCGGGGCAACACGCGGACGCCGGAACTCGTGCTGGGCGACTTGGAGGCGCAGGCCGGCGCGCTTTGGAGCATCGGCGTCCGGCGGCTCGGCCACACCATCGAGACCTACGGCAAGCAGGCCGTGCTCGATTCGTTCGCGGGGCTTGGCGACCGCACGGAGGCGCGGGCGCGCCGCGTCATCGCCGGCTGGCCCGACGGCTCCGCCGAGGCCGAGGCGTTCATAGACGACTCCGCCAATCCGGGCCAAACCATCCGCATCCACGCCGCGGTCGAGAAGCGGGGCGACCGCCTGATCGTGGACTTCAGCGACTCCGGCGATCAGTCCGCCGGGCCGGTGAACGTCCGTCCGCCGTTCGTTCGCGGTATGGCGAACTACGCGGCGATCGCGATGATGGGGGACGTTCCGAACGATCACGGTCTGGCGCGCGCCGTCGAGTGCCGCTTCCGCGAGGGGAGCGTCATCTGCCCGACGTTTCCCGCGCCGGTCGGCTTCTACTCGATGACGATGCCCGTCGTCGAGGACGTCGTGTTCGAGGCGCTGAGCAAAGTCTCCGGGCGCCCGGCGGTGGCGCACAACAGCGTCTCTGGCCTGCTCGTGCTCGGCTCGACGGGCGCGGCGGCGAAACGCTACGTGCAGTATGAGATCGTCATCTCCGGCAACGGCGCCTACGCGGGCGGCGACGGCTGGACGGGCACCGGCCATTCGTGGTCGGGCGGCGCGAAGTACACGGGCGTCGAGATCATCGAGTCGGAGTTCGACGTGGATATGCGGCAGTTCAACCTCGTGCCGGACACGGGCGGAGCAGGGGAGCATCGGGGCGGCCTGGCGCTGCGGCGGGAGTATCAGGTGCGGACGCCGGCGCAGTACGCGGGGGGAACGCCGCGCGCGCTCGTTCCCGCGCACGGCGTGGACGGCGGCGGAAGCGGCAGGGCGGGGCGCATCGTGATGAATCCGGGCACGGAGCGCGAGCGGACTTACGCGGGGCTCGTCTCCAACGTGCCGCTTGATCCGGGCGACGTCGTGCGGATGGAGACGGCGTCGGCGGGCGGCGTGGGGAATCCGCGCGACCGGGACCGTGGGCGCGTCGCCTCCGACATTCGCAACGGCTACGTCTCGCGCGAGAGCGCCTGCGCCGTCTACGGCTTCAGCGCGGAGGAGGCGGACGCCGCGCTGCGCGCGGGGTAGGGGCGGCGTGGTGTATCATTTCCTCTGGGAGCCTGCGCCCCGCCGCCGCCCGAGAGGAATTGAGAGGCCGCAGGAGCGCAGGACGGAGGAGCGAGCGTTCGGAATGCATCGGTTGCCGGCAATAGCGCGCCGCATCATCGGCGTCCGCGTGTTCGAGTGGTTCATCACCATCGTCATCCTCGCGGGCGCGGTGCTGATCGGACTCGGAACCGACGAGGAAGTGACCGCGCGCTACGGCGGCTGGCTGGCGCTCGGCAACCAACTCGTCGTCGCCGTGTTCATCATCGAGGCCGCGCTGAAGATGACGGCGCTCGCGCCCCGCCCCGTGCGGCGCTACTTCCGCAACGGCTGGAACGTCTTCGACTTCACCATCATCGTCCTGTCGCTGCTTCCGGTGACGGGCTCGTTCGCAATGGCGGCGCGGCTTGGGCGCCTGCTGCGCGTGCTGCACCTCATCTCGTCCGTGCGCGGCCTCCGCATCATCGTCGCCGCCATCGTCCGCTCCATCCCGAGCGTCGGCTACATCATCATCCTGATGGGCATCCTCATCTACGTCTACGCCGTCACCGGCTACTACCTCTTCAAGGACCTCGACCCGGACAACTGGGGCAGCCTTGGGCTCTCCTCGCTCGCCATTCTGCAGATGGTGACGTTGGACGATTGGGCGGTGCTGATGCACCGGGCGATCCAGGCCCATCCGCTCGCATGGATCTACTTCGTGAGTTTCATCGTCATCGCGACGTTCATCGTGCTCAACCTCTTCATCGCCATCGTCATCAACAACCTGAACAACGTGCGCGAAGAGCGAGACCATCCGCGCGACGGCGCCGACGACGGGGGCCCCGCCCCGCCCGCGAAAAGCGAGAACCTGCCTCCTCCGTCGTTCCCCGCGTAGGCGGGGGGGAGGGGAGAACTAGCGAGTTGGTCGACGCCTCGCTAGGAACTAGTCCGGACGCTTGACGAGGCCCGATTCCCAATCGGATTTCGGCCACCTGCCGACGTCCAGCGTCTGCAGGCAATCCTCTAGGGTGTGCTCTTCCCCGAAGTCCTCGATCAGATCCTGGGGGAAGCAGCAGCCGTCGTCCTGGGCGTTTTCCTCATGCCAACTGGCGAACCAGTCAGGGAAGAGGCGCTCGACTTGCTCGTGCGCGAACACTGCCCAGAGCGTGTACTTTTCCCAGTACGCGTCCGAATCGTCGTCGTGGAAGCGGTCAAGGAAGGCGCAGATCGCGTTGGGCATGCTGTCCCTGTTCGGTTTTGCCTTGCATTCCACTTTGAGGTAGTCAACCGGGAACATGGCCTTTCTGATTGTCATTGCGCTCCTCTCTTTCGTATTCTTTGCATAGTGTAATTCTCACATCATAAGGCTACAGTTGTCAAGCAATTTTAGGCATTATTTTCAAGAATAATTATAGCTAATTTTGTTAAAAGGAACGGATCGATCAGGTCGAGTCAGGTCCTGTATTCCGTTATGAGGCTCTTGTCGGATTGGTAGCCTCGGCAATACTGGCTGATGGGGCAATTAGCGCAGTCCGGGTTCTCGTGGTTGTAGCAATAGTTTCGGCCAATCTCGATGAGGCCGTCGTCGAAATCCGACACGCGCTGCTTGTTCAGGTAGAGAATCGGATGCTGGAATCGCTGAATCTCGATCTTCTGAGGCGCGTTCTTGTGCGAGCGCAAATGGTTGACGCACAAGGTTTTGTAGGCGTTCTGAACGTCTTGGTCAACTTGCGCGCTGACGGCCATGCCGCGCATGTTGGTGACTCGTATGTAATGCGCTCCTCCTTTCCCTGCGTTGAGCTGCACCACTTGCCCTTTCCTGTATGCGTCCATATCTGAAAGCGCGAGGAGGTAGCCTGTTCGCCATAGGACGCGGCCCGCATTGGAGTCGAACGGGACTTCGTAGGAATACTCGCCCCACGGAGGCTCGTCGATTCGCGCAAGGTTGAAGGTCGAAACCATCCATTTGGCGAACAGGTGGCACGCCTTGTCTCCGATTGCCTTGCCCAAGCCGAAGAGTTCGTCGTCTTTGACGCCTTGGCTCATCCTCTCCGCCGACGGATAGGACTCCAGGTAGTCCAACAACGCCGTGGGGCGCCGCGCCTCATCGCTCCGCTGGCTCAGGAGGTAGGGGAGAGCGAGCGGAACGCCCCACCGGAACACGGCGTAGTTCAAGGTCTGTTTCGTGTTGTCCATATAGAGGTTGTACTTGGACGCCGTTGACTGATTCTCCTCCGCCCACCGGTGCGAGCGCGCAATCTTCACCTGCTCGTGCGCGTTCCATATCTCGCTCACGGAGACGTTGATCTCCTTGAAAAAGTCCAATGGCGTGTGGAAGATTCGGATTTCGTTTTCGTAGAGCGTGTTGACGGCTCGGACCATCAAGTCTCTCACCCCGGCAATGTCAGGGCCCTGGTCGAGGACGGCGTTCAGCAGCAGGGCTCGCGTCAGCAGTTCCCGTCGCGTGCATCCGCCGTCGCGCTCATCGATGCGCGAAACGTCAAGCGCTCCGCTCACGAAGAAATGGCTGAATGCGTTGACGGCCTCGAGCGGGGGCGTCAATTTCGCGTTCGCGCCAACACGCGCGATAGCGAGCGCCAAGTCCACGATGGCTGTCATATCAACGCCGCCTGTTCCTTACCGTCGCCGTTAGCCGGTTGTTCCTTTATCCGGTACTCGCCGGACTCTAGCCTGCGGCGAGCGAATTCATAAGACTCAGGCGCAATCTCAAACCCGATGTAGCGGCGCCCCTCCATCTTGCTGACGACCGCGACCTGCCCGGAGCCCAGGAACGGATCCATAACGACATCCCCCTCGTCGCTGGAGTAGGCGAGGATCTTGCGGACGATTTCCGACGGGAGTTTGGTGGGCGTTTTGACGTCGCCGTGCCAGTACTCCCTCTTGATCTCCCAAACGTCTTCCTTGTCCTTGTAGTGCGCCGACCCGGAATGGCCGTTCTTGGCGTCTTTGTCGAACCGGGCGTAAGGGCGGAATTTCCGCGCCGCGTCGTCCTTGCAGACGTACAGGCAATGGTAGTGCGACGTCACGTACTTGCGGGTCGTCACCACGCCGAACTGATACTTCCAGATCAGGTGGTTCACCGTGGTCAAACCGCAGGAGTCAATCGCGATGAGCAAGTCTTTCAGGTGGTTCCAACCGGAGAAGATATACATGCTCCCGGAGTCTTTCAGCGCGCGAGTGGCCTGCGAAAGCCAGGCGTTTGTGAAGGCTTGGTAATCGCCCTCTTCGATCTCGTTGTAGCCCGCGATGACGCGGCTTTCCGTGCGGTTGTAGTTGGCTCTCGCGGCCTTGAAATCAATGGCGAACGGCGGGTCGGTGATGACCAGATCGACGCACCGAGCGGGCAACTCGCCCATCAGCGTCACGCAGTCCCCCAACCGGATCGAGTCGAGGTAGTCAAGAGCCGGCCCCGGCCTTCCGCCCGCCTCCGCATAGCCATCCGCGGCGGGCGAATCCGCCGGCGCGAGGCCGTTCGGCCCCGCCGCGCCGCGCGCATCGATGTCTCGCCTAGTCTCCATAGCCCGCGTAGCGTACAGCTGAGGCCGCGCGCCGCGCAAGCTGAGGCTGTCCGATAGGTCGCCTGGCGCGGGCGTCGGTGGGGCGGCGCGCAAAGGGGCTGTGCGGTCGAGGTTGGGTGGAACGATGCACTCTTCCGCGTCTTGACAGAGTGGGGCGCAATGCGCTAGAGTCCTCGCGTGGGGCTTGCGCTCCCTAACGGCCCGCGAGGTCGGCCGGGCGTTGCAGGCGCCACCCTGCTCCACTCTGGGGGTGAAGTCTTCGCCTCCCCCCAGAGTTAGGGGCGGCCCCGCTAGCCGATTGAGAGCATAGCGGGCATACGCGCTCCTCGTCAATTCAATGGACGCCCGACGGCGCCGTCGAGATTGAGATCGTGGACTACCACCGCTGGGGATGCGCGATGACAGCAACGGGCCCAATCCATCCTGGCGAGCATCTCGCGGACATCCTGCGGGAACTCGGCGTCAGCCGGCGCCGCTTGGCGGAAGCGGTCGGCATGCCGACCGCCCGCATTAGCCGAATCGTCCGCGGGAGAAGACCCATCACGGCGGACGCCGCGCTCCGCATCGGCCAAGCCCTGCGAACGACTCCCGACTTCCGGCTCAACCTCCAGCGCATGCACGACCTGGAGGCCGCCCGCGCCGCGACCGACGTGAGCGCCATCGCCCCGCTCGTCGAAACGGCGGCCTGAAGCCGGAGGCCGCCCGAGGGGGCTCACTCCGCCGCTCGCCCTCTGAGGAGGCGCTCCAAGCGGCGCTGGCTGAGCGTCATCGTGAGGTCGCCCCGCGTGCGCTCCAGCACGCCCCGCAACTGGTCGGTCGTCCGGCGCAGGCCCGAGGTGAGCGCGTCGGGAAAGTCCATCGCGACGAGGATGTTGTAGACGTCGTCCATCGCGGCCATCAGTTCCTCGACGCGGGAGTCGTCGCCGCGCCGCAGCGAGTCGAGGATGGAGCGGCGCAGTTCGCTCGCGGCCTCCGCGAGGCCGTTGAGGTAGGCGGGCGTCTCGACGCCGACCTCGGCGGGGAGCGGCAGTTCGTCGGGAGCGATGAAGGCGAGCAGGGCGCGCGCCTCCGCGTACTCCTTCTGCGCGTCCTGCGTGTAGCCCGTGAAATAGAGGTCGGGATGGCCGGCGAGCGTCTCCCGCGTTTCACGGACGAGCGCGCCGGCGGACTCGATGAGTTCGCGCGCCTGCGCCATATCGCCGCGATGGACCGCCCGGATCGCGTTGGCGGAGGCGCGGACGACCTCGCGGGAGGCGCGGACCGCTTGCTCCCGCAGTTCGTGCTTGCGGCGGAACTCGTCCAGCGCGAGCGCGGCGACCTCCTCTATCCGCGCCTGCCTGCCGTCGGTCATCCGGCGCTCTCGCCGCGCTTCCCCGCGCAACCGCCGCTCCGCCGCGGACAGGTCATGATCATCATCGCCGTCATCGCGCGCATTATAGGCGAACGATAACGAGCGTCTAGCCTCCCCGCGCGGCGCTCGCTGCGCTACAATCGCGGAACGACGCATACGCCCGCGCGCGGAGGCTGGCGGCTCCGCCTACGGAGCAAGCGCGCCGCGTTGACACCGGGCGGGCGGCGAAGGTATGCTCGCGCCCGTCGGCGCGGGGCGCCGGCGGCGATGCGCCCGGCGCAGGGCGCGGCGCGCCCAACACGGAGGGAGAAGAGCGCATGGCAGAGCAGGAAGTCGAACTGAAGCGCGGGCTTCGGGACGTCTACTTCGAGTCCACCGAGTCCAGCCTCGTCATCGGCTCCGTCGGGCGCCTTATCTACCGGGGCTACGATATCCACGACCTGGCGGAGCAGGCGACCTTCGAAGAGGTCGTCCATCTGATGCTGGAGAAGCGTCTTCCGACGCAGGCGGAATTGGACGCCTTCAGCGCCTCTCTCCGCGAGCGCCGGGCGATTCCCCCGGAAGTCGCGGAGATCATCGAGCGAACGAAGGGCGGCCACCCGATGGACGTCCTCCGCACGGCGGTCTCCGCGCTCGCAGCCTTCGAGCCCGACGTCGACGACGTTTCCCACGAGGCGACGCTCCGCAAAGGCGTGACGCTCACCGCGCAGACGCCGACCATCGTCGCCGCGCACCACCGCATCCGCAGCGGCCTGCCCCCTGTCCCGCCCGACCCGTCCCTCCCCCACGCGGCCAACTTCCTCTATATGCTCTTCGGCGAGCGCCCCGACGACGAGACCGCCCGCCTCATAGACAAAGACCTCATCGTGCATTTGGACCACGGATCGAACGCGTCGTCGTTCGCGGCGCGCGTCACGGCGAGCACGCTCGCGGATGTCCACGGCGCGGTCGTCACCGGCCTCTCGACGCTGAAGGGCCCGCTGCACGGCGGCGCGGCGGAAGGCGTGATGAAGATGGCGCTCGAGATCGGCGAGGTGGAGAACGTCGAGGCGTACCTCGCCGCCAAACGCGAGCGCCGCGAGCGCATTATGGGGTTCGGGCACGCCGTCTACCGCGCCGAAGACCCGCGCGCCCGGCACCTGCGCGAGGGCTCGCGCCGTCTCGCCGAGAGGAAGGGCGACCCCAAGTGGTTCCAAATCCTCAGCGAGGTCGAGGAGCGCATGAAGCCCTACGCGGAGCGCGGCATCTGCGTCAACGTGGACTTCTGGGCGGGCTCCGTCTACTATCTCCTCGGCGTGCCGGAAGACCTGTTCATTCCGATCTTCGCCGTCGCCCGCGTGCCGGGCTACGTCGCGCAGATTCTCGAGCAGCAGGGCAAGAATATGCTCATCAGGCCCCAGATGCGCTACGATGGCCCGATGGACGTCGAATTCGTCCCCATCGAGCGGCGCGGATGAGCGGCGCCATGCTTGCGGAGGGAACGGACGCTATGACCCAGCAGACGACGGAACTCGAGGAGCCGGTCGAACCGGATTGCGCCCATCACTGGGCGATCCAGAGCCCGAACGGCCCCACGAGTCACGGAACCTGCAAGCGCTGCGGCGAGACCAAAGAGTTCAAGAACTCCATCAAGATCACGAGTTGGGAATCGGAAGGAACGCACGCCCGCCAATCGCGCTAGCGCCTCCCGCCGGGGCAGGAGGCTCGCGTAACTTCCCGCCCTGCCCGCGAAAGCGGGAACCTACCCCTTCTTGCCGTCATTCCCGCGTAGGCGGGAATCCAGTCGGCGCGCAAGCGCCAAGAGACCGGGCGCCCCGCGCCCCGTCCCCATCAATCCCCAGGCCACGTCATTCCCGCGAAAGCGGGAACCTACCCGCCCCGTCATTCCCGCGTAGGCGGGAACCTACCCCCTCAAGGCCGCCAGCGCTTCAGGCGCAGGCTGTTGGCGACCACCGATACGGAACTGAACGCCATCGCAAGCGCGGCTAGCATTGGATTCAAGAAGCCATGCTCGCCGAGCGCCCAGCGCAGCGCGGTCGGCGAGCCGCCGTCTCCCAGCGCAAGGTTCAGCGCGCCCGCCGCGACCGGAATCAGCAGCAGGTTGTAGCCGAACGCCCACGCCAAGTTCTGCCGGATCGTCCGCATCGTCGCCCGCGACAGGCTGATCGCCGCCGCGACGAGCCGCGTGTCCGGCGTTAGCAGCGCGACGTCCGCCGCCTCTATCGCCGCGTCCGTCCCCGTTCCGATGGCGACGCCGACGTCGGCCTGCGCGAGCGCCGGGGCATCGTTCACGCCGTCCCCGACCATCGCCGCGCGTTTCCCCTCCGCCTGCAACCGCTCGATCTCCGCCGCCTTTCCTCCGGGCAAAACGCCCGCCATCACGCGCTTGACGCCGACCCGCGCCGCAACGCTCTCTGCGACGGACGAAACGTCGCCGGAGAGCATCGCCGTCTCCACGCTCATCTGATGCAGCATTCGGACCGCCTCCGCCGCCTCGGGGCGCGGCGCGTCCTCAACGCCCAGCAATCCGATCACGTCCTCGTTTCGCAGGACGATGACCGGCGTCTTCCCCCGCTCGGCGAGCACGCGGGCGGCGGACTCCGCCGTGCCGCCGATGGAGATGCCCGCCGCGCGCGCCAGGCCGAGTCCGCCGACGGCGATGGAGTCCACGCCGACGTTCGCTCTCGCGCCGAGCCCGGGCGCCGATTGGAAGCCGGTCGCGGGCTCGGGCCGCAGGCCGCGCTCGCCCGCCGCCCGCGCAATGGCCGCCGCGACCGGGTGCTCGCTGTGCGCCTCCACCGACGCCGCGAGCGTCAGCAGTTCGTCCTCCGCGACCTCGCGGGGCAGAACCTCCGTGACGCGCGGCTTCCCTTCCGTGAGCGTGCCCGTCTTATCGAAGACCGCGACGTTGATCCGCCGCGCCTGCTCGAGCGCCTCGGCGTCGCGGACGAGGATGCCGCGCCGCGCTCCGGCGCCCGCGCCCACCATAATCGCCGTCGGCGTGGCGAGCCCAAGCGCGCACGGGCACGCGACGATCAGCACGGCAATGGCGTTCAGCATCGCCGTCGGCCCCGCGGGCTCCGGCCCGAACGCCCGCCATCCCGCGAACGTGAGCGCGGCGATGATCAGCACGCCGGGCACGAAGAAGGCCGCCACCCGGTCGGCGAGGCGCTGCGCGGGGGCGCGAGAGCCTTGCGCTCGCCGCACTAGCCGGATGATCTGCGCGATGGTCGTCGCGCCGCCCACTTTCGTCGCCTCTACGCGGAGGCTCCCCGATGCGTTCACGGAACCGCCCCGCGCGGCGTCGCCGGGGCGCTTCTCGACCGGGGCGCTCTCGCCGGTCAGCATCGACTCGTCCACCGCGCTTTCGCCTTCGATAACGACGCCATCCACGGGGACGCGCTCGCCCGGGCGGACGAGAACGACGTCGCCGGGGACGACGGCGCTCGCATCAATGTCCTCCTCCGCGCCGTTCCGCGTCACGCGGGCCGTTCGGGGCTGCATGCCGATGAGCGCGCGGACGGCTTCCGACGCGCTGCCCTTCGCCCGCGCCTCCAGCATCCGTCCGAACAGCGTCAGCCCGATGATCGCGGCGGATGCGTCGAAGTAGACCGCATCGCCGCCGAACGCTCCGCCGGAGAGCGTGGCCGCCGCGCCGGAGAAATAGGCGGCGGACGACCCCAACGCGATGAGCGTGTTCATATTGGATGTCCGGTGCCGGAGGGCGCCCCACGCGCTTGCGTAGATATGGCGCGCCGCCCAAAACTGCACCGGCGTGGCGAGCGCCAGCGCAACGGCGTTCGCCCATTGCGTTCCGATAGCGTCCTCGACGGACGGAACGAGCATCAGCGCCATAATCGCCGCCGCGCTCGCCAAGCTGAAGGCCGCGCGGTTCCGCAGCGACCGGATCTCGGCGCGGCGCGACAGCCGCTCCAACTCCGCGTCCATCGCGTCCGTTCCGGCGACCGCGGCGTCGGGGAACCCCGCCTCGGCGGCGGCTTCGCGCAGCGCGGCGGGCGAGACCACGCCCGGAACGACGATGACCGTCGCCTGCTCCGCTCCCAGGTTCGCCGAGGCGCGCAGCGCTCCCTCGACGCGCTCGAGCCGGTCCTCCAGCGCCTGCGCCGTCGCGCCTGCGCTCATACCGGAGAAGGTGAGCGCGACGCTCTCCTCGGCGATCCCGTAGCCCGCGGACTTCACGGCGTCGCGCATCGCGGCGACGCGCCGCCCGGAAGGCGCGAACGCCACCGCCGCCGTCTCCGACGCGAGGTTTACCACGACTTCCGACACGCCCTCGACCCGCGCGAGCGCGCCCTCGACGGCGCTCACGCACGCGGCGCACGTCATCCCCTCAATGGGGAGAACGGCGCGCCGCTCTCCGCCGGCGGCGGCGACGGCGGAGGGATCGGATGCGGGGGAATCGGCAGGGGTTGCGGATTGCGCGGTTTGGGCGGCCATCGGCTCTTCACGTCTCGGCGGACGCCCGTAACGATAGCGCTCTTCAGCGCATAAGGGTTAGCGCGCCATATAAGGAGACTTTGCATAACCTGCCGCCCGGAGCGAAAGCGGGAATCTATGCGGCGCGAAGCGCCGAATCCGCCCTCTCCCGGCGGAGACCTTTGCATAACTCCCGACATCGCGCACAATTGGCGCAACCCGCCCCAACGCGAGGAGAACTGCTATGCATCGGACGCAACGACCAACTCGACCGCATCGACCAGATGATCGATTGGCCCAAAGTCGCCAAGAAGGTCAGCGGCCTCTACGCATCCCCCGAAGGCCGCCCCGCCTACCCTCCCCTCACGATGGTGAAAATCATCATCCTCCAACAGTGGCACGACGCCTGCGAACGTGGCGGACACGGATGTGGCGGACGCGCTGATCATGGGCGATGAGAAGGCGGGCGTGCGCGGACAAGGCGTATGAGTCGAAGGAGCGTCGGAAGCGGTTGCGGGAGCAGGGCATCAATGACCGGATCATGCATAGGTCGCATAAGAACCAGGAGGAGTTGCCGTATTGGCAGCGGAGGAGGAACGCGCTTGTGTCGAAGGTTCGGGCGCCTGTCGAAGGGGTGTTTGGGACGCTGAAGCGGAGTTACGGGTACTGGCGGACGCGGTATGTCGGGTTGGAGAAGAACGTTGCGGAGGCGATGTTCAAGGTTATGGCGTACAACTTGCGGCGGGCGGACGGGTTGTGCGCGGCGCGCGCAGGAGCGGTTGCCTAGGGGATAGTGCGTCCGTTTGGGGTAAGAGGCCCTGCGGAGCCCCGAAAACGGGGCGAGCAGGGAGGGATGAGGGCGGCCTGTGGGGGGTTAGGTGGGGCGAATTGGCGCTCCGCGCCCCGGAAATCTCCGCTGAATCGCAACGGGCCTAGTTATGCAAAGGTCTCCTCTAGGAGAGGCGCGGCGCGAAAGCGGCGGGTGAGGGTACGCCCCCGCGCAAGCGCCATCCCCCAATTGTGACATTTGCCCCTTGTCGCAATCCCACCACTCTACGATAATGTCAACTATGCGACTACTCCGCAACCTCCTCCATCGCGCCGCCAAGCCTCCCAAAGGCGACGACGACGCCCCCAGCGCCAAGCCTCCCAAAGGCCGCCGCGACCGCACGCGCGCCGTCGCCGTGAGCGAAAACCTCGCCCGCTTCCGCGACGACCCCGCCGCGTTCGTCGCCCACGCACTCCCCAACGCCGGCGCGCCCTACCCCAAGCAAACCGAAATGATGCGCCTCGCAGCCAACGAGCGCCGCGTCTCCGTCGTCGGCTGCAACGCCTCCGGCAAAGATTGGACGCTCGCCCGCCTCATCCTCTGGTGGGTCGAGACGCGCCCCCGCGCCAAAGTCGTCGTCATCGCCCCAACACAACGCCAAATCGAGCGCATCCTCTGGCCGGAACTCGCATCCGCCATCGCGCAGGCGTCCATTGAGTTGTCCGGCAAACTCACCCAGTCCCGCTACGAAATCTCCCCGGAGCGCTTCGCCATCGCCTTCTCCACCAACAAGCCGGAGAACATCCTCGGCTTCCATTCCCCGGAGTTGATGCTCATCGTAGACGAAGCCCACGCGGTGGAAGAGTCCCACTTCGACGCCGCCCGCCGCCTCAACGCCAAGAAAACCATCCTCGTCGGCAACGCCTTCTCCACGAGCGGCGAGTTCTACGACTCCCACCACGGCAAAGCCGACCACTACAAAACGCTCCGCATTCCGGCCTCCGACACGCCCAACTTGATGGACGGCGCGGAGCCAATCCCCGGCCTCATTGACGCCGACGACATCGCCGACCGCAAGCGCGACTGGGGCGCCGACCACCCGAAATTCGCAGCGTCCGTCAACGCCGTCTTCCCCGATTCCCCTGGACGACTCGCTAGTCGGCCGCGCCGCCGTGGACGACGCAATGGCGGAGTCCGCCCCCTCCGGCGACGGCGCCCCAACGGAGGGAAGGAGGACGAGCGCGAGCCCGTCTACATCGGCGTCGACGTGGCGAGATTCGGAGAGGACAAGTCCGTCCTCATCGCAAGACAAGGCCAGCGCGTCATAGAGACGAAGTCGCTAGGGCGCGAAATGGACACGATGCGCGTGGCGGGCGAAGCCGCGATGATGGCGCGCGACCTCAACGCGGAGGCGATCTTCGTAGACGAGAACGGAGTAGGCGGCGGAGTCTGCGACCGCCTGAAAGAGACCGGCGCCCCAGTCTACGGCGTCCAATTCGGACGCCGCGCCCCGCATCCGGCAAGGTTCGCCAACCTGCGCTCCGAGATCTTCTGGGAACTGCGCCGCCTGATGAACGACCGCCTCATCGCGCTCCCGGACGACGAAACGCTAGCCGCGCAACTCCTCTCCCTCCGCTACGACGTCTCCAGTTCCGGCCAGGTGAAACTCGAGAGCAAACGCGAGACGCGCAAGCGCGGCATCCCGTCCCCCGACCGCGCCGACGCCCTAGCGCTAGCCTTCATGCGCCCGCCGTCCCTCCAAATCTGGACGGGCAACGAGCCCTTCCTACGCCCCCGCGACCCCGCCGGCGTCCCCCTCCCTCCCCCCGCACGGGACGACGACTCGGGTCCGCCGGGCGACGCCCCTGATCCGCCCGGCGATAGCGAAAATTACCCTCTCCCTCTGGGAGAGGGCCAGGGTGAGGGCGGCGCCACCGGCGCCGATGGCATTGACCGTCATTCCCGCGTAGGCGGGAATCCAGTCGGCGCGCAAGCGCCGCGACAGGGCGCAACGCGCCCCGTCCCCGAAGACCCCACGGCGCATCCCCCTGACCGCGAAAGCGGGAACCCAGAACCGCCCGCCGCCCCCTCGCCCATCCTCGTAGGCTGGTGAGCCATGACGACGAACCCCCGTCTCCAAACCAACCCCGGCGCCACGTCATTCCCGCGAAAGCGGGAACCTACCGCCCGCGCCTGCGGACGGCGCAGCCTACGCGGACGCCTGCTTTGCGGCGCTCCGCGCCGACTGGATTCCCGCCTACGCGGGAATGACGGGGACCGGGGGGCGCCTCTCGCCGCCCTGCCCCGCGAAAGCGGGAACCTACCCGCCCTGCTAGAATCGCGGGGCGCGTCGGACGGCGCGGAGGAGCGTGAACGTTATGACGACCCAGCGAACGCGGCAGCCCATCGAGCGCAACCTGGCGATGGAACTCGTCCGCGTGACGGAGGCCGCCGCCCTCTCCGCCGCAAGGCACATGGGCTTCGGCGATAAGGAACTCGTTGACCAGGCCGCCGTGGACGCGATGCGCCACACGCTCGACGGCATCAGCATGGACGGCGTCGTCGTCATCGGCGAGGGGGAGAAGGACGAGGCGCCGATGCTCTACATCGGCGAGCGCATCGGCGACGGCTCCGACCCGAAGGTGGACATCGCCGTTGACCCGATAGACGGCACGACGCTGCTCTCCAAAGGCATGTCCGGCGCCATCGCCGCCATCGCGCTCTCCGGCAGAGGCACGATGCGCGTCCCCGCCGACATCTTCTATATGGACAAGATCGCCGTCGGGCCCGGCGTGGCGGACGCCATAGACATCAACGCGAGCGTCGCGGCCAATCTCGCCAACATCGGCGAGGCGCTTGGCCTGCAGCCCGAGGAGATCACCGTCGCCGTGCTTGACCGCCCCCGCCACGAGGCGCTGCTGGCCGAGATACGCGGGGCCGGCGCGCGCG
Organism: Dehalococcoidia bacterium; assembly: GCA_965242755.1. GTDB lineage: Bacteria > Chloroflexota > Dehalococcoidia > Lucifugimonadales > Australimonadaceae > Bin16. The sequence continues at coordinate 1,902,489 of OZ251500.1, forward strand.
TCAAACTCATTCCGGACGGCGACATCGCGTCCGTCATTCAAGCGGCGCTCCCGAACTCCGGCGTGCAGGCCGCGATGGGCGTCGGCGGCTCTCCCGAGGGCGTGCTCGCCGCCGCCGCCGTCCGCTGCGCCGGCGGCGCCATCCAATGCAAGCCGTGGCCGCGCACGCCCGAAGAGCGCGAGGAGGCCGTCGCCCGAGGCGTCGACGTCGACCACGTCTACGACACGGACGAACTCGTCGGCGGGGAGGACGTCTTTTTCGCGGCCACCGGCGCGAGTTCCGGGGAACTGCTGCGCGGCGTGCATTTCTTCGCCGGCGGCGCGACCACGCAATCGCTCGTGATGCGCTCCCGCTCCGGCACCATCCGCTGGGTCGAGTCCATCCACAACTTCCGGCGGCTGGACAAGATCCGCTACGAGTCCTAGCGCCTGATGACGTCGATCGGGACTCCGCTCTCTCCGACGGCGACGCGCCTGCTGCTGCTCGGCGCGGGCGAACTCGGCAAGGAGGTCGCCATTGAGGCGCAGCGGCTCGGCGTTGAGGTTATCGCCGCGGACCGCTACGCCGACGCGCCCGCGATGCAGGTCGCGCACCGCTCCCTCGTCTTTCCGATGCGCGACGGCGCGGCCCTCCGCGAGGCGGTCGAGGCGGAGCGCCCCCATTACATCGTCCCCGAGGTCGAGGCGATCGCAACCGACGCGCTCGTCGAGTTGGAGCGCGAGGGCTGGCGCGTCGTCCCCACCGCCCGCGCCGCCCGCCTGACGATGGACCGCGAGGGCATCCGCCGCCTCGCCGCCGAGGAACTGGGATTGCGGACGTCGCCCTACAGGTTCGCGGGGAGCGAGGCGGAACTCGCCGTCGCCGCGCGCGAGGTCGGCTTTCCCGCCGTCGTGAAGCCCGTGATGAGTTCCTCCGGGCATGGGCAAAGCGTCGTCCGGTCGCCGGACGACATCCCCGGGGCGTGGCGCGGCGCCGTTGAAAACGCGCGGGGGGACGGGGCGCGCATCATCGTCGAGGGCTACGTCGCGTTCGACTACGAGATCACGCTGCTCGCCGTTCGGCATGCGGGGGGGACGACGTTCTGCGAGCCCATCGGGCATTTGCAGGAGGACGGGGACTACCGCGAGTCGTGGCAGCCGCAGCCGATGGCGGACGAGGCGCTTGAGGAGGCGCATCGCATCGCGGAGTCCGTGACCTCCGCGCTCGGCGGAGCGGGCGTGTTCGGCGTCGAGCTGTTCGTCAAGGGCGGCGAGGTCTATTTCAGCGAGGTTTCGCCGCGCCCGCACGACACGGGGATGGTGACGCTCGCGTCGCAAGACCTCTCGGAGTTCGCGCTGCACGTTCGCGCCATTCTCGGCTTGCCGATCCCCGCGGTCCGGCAATGGGGCCCGGCCGCGTCTTGCGCGATACTCGCGGAGGGCGAGTCATCCGCCGTAACCTACGGCGGCTTGGACGGCGCGCTGGCCGAGCCCGGAACATCGCTGCGGCTTTTCGGCAAGCCGGATGTCGCGGGGCGGCGTCGGATGGGCGTCGCGCTCGCGTTGGGCGAGACGCCGGCGGACGCGCGCGCCAAAGCGCGGCGCGCCGCCGCGAGCGTCCGCCCGTCGCTGTAGAGCGACCCTTCGCATAACCCCCCGGAGCCGCGGTAGATTCCCGCCTACGCGGGCAGGCGACAGGTTATGCAATTGTCTCCGTAGCGAGCGCGAGCGTCCGCCTCGCGCTCCCACCGGCTACTCCATCCCGCCGCGCTGCCGGTATTGGACGGCCTCCGCGAGGTGGGACATTCCGATGACGTCGGCGCCTGCGAGGTCGGCGATGGTGCGGGCGAGTTTGAGCGTGCGGTGGAAGGCGCGGGCGGAGAAGTGCATCCGCTCCATCACGGCGCGGGCGAACTCCTCCGCGGCGTCGTCGAGGCGGCAGTGCGTCCAGACGTCGGACGGCCCCATATCGGCGTTCGCTTGGGCGCAGGAACCGCGGAAGCGGGCTTGCTGGGCTTGGCGGGCGAGGCAGACGCGCTCGCGGATGCCGGCGGAGGGCTCGCCGGTGGCCTCGCCGGTGAGTTTCTCGTACTCGACGCGCGGCACGTCGATGAAGATGTCCATGCGGTCGAGGAGCGGGCCGGATAGGCGTTTCTGGTAGCGGCTGAGGAGTTGCTGGGAGCAGGAGCAGGGCTTCTTGGGGTCGCCGAGGTTGCCGCAGAAGCAGGGGTTCATCGCGCCGACGAGCATGAAGTTGGCGGGGTAGGTCACGGAGCCGTTGGCGCGGCTGATCGTCACCATTTTGTCCTCTATGGGCTGGCGCAGCACCTCGAGGACGCTGTGGCCGAACTCGGGCAGTTCGTCGAGGAAGAGGACGCCGCGGTGGCTGAGGGAGACTTCGCCGGGCTTGGGGATTCTGCCGCCGCCGACCAGCCCCGCGTGCGAGATGGTGTGATGGGGCGAGCGGAAGGGGCGGGTCGAGACGAGCGGGGCGTTGGCGTGGAGCATTCCGGCCACGCTGTAGACTTTCGTCGTTTCCAGCGCCTCGCCCGATGAGAGCGGCGGGAGAATGGACGCCATCGCGCGGGCGAGGAGCGTCTTGCCGCTGCCGGGCGGGCCGGTCATTAGGAGGTTGTGGCCTCCGGCGGCGGCGATCTCCATTGCGCGCTTCGCCTGGTCTTGCCCGCGAATGTCGGCCATATCCACCGAGTGCTCCTCCGGGGCGATGGACTGCAATTCGACGATGGGGGAGTGCGTGAGGATGGGGGCGTCGCCGCGGATGTGCTCCACGAGTTCGCGCAGCGTGCGCGCGCCGAGCACGTCGACGCCTTCCACGAGCGCGGCCTCGTCGGCGTTGGTAGCGGGCACCACGGCCGTCCGCATGCCTCTGTCCCGCGCGAGCCCGATCATCGGGAGGATGCCGTCGGTGTGGCGGAGGTGGCCCTCCAGCGAGAGTTCGCCGATGAGCACGGTTTCGCCGAGCATAATGTCGATCTGTCCGCTGCTCGCGAGGATGCCCACCGCGATGGGGAGGTCGTAGGACGGCCCCTCTTTTCGCAAGTCCGCCGGCGCGAGGCTCACGGTGATGCGGCGCATTGGGAATTCGAAGCCGGAGTTCCGCACCGCCGCGCGCACGCGCTCGCGCGCCTCCTGCACCGCCGCGTCGGGCAACCCCACGACCACGAAGTGCGGGAGCCCGGGCGCGACATCCACCTCCACTTCGATGATCTGTCCGTCCAGCCCCGTCAGCGCGCACGTCTTCACTTTCGTCAGCATCAGTTTCGCCTCCTTCGTTTTCGGCTGTTCCTCGTCCTATGGGCGCGAGGCCAATGGCCGGCCGTCGGCACCGCAGGGGAGATTAGAGAAGGAGGCGCTCACCGCGAAAGGGGCAAATGTCACACTGGAGGTAGGTCATGTCTGCGCGGGCCTGGCGGGGCCGATGGGGTAGGTTCCCGCTTTCGCGGGAATGACGAGGGCGGCGCGGGGGTAAAGGGGACGGGGCGCGGTGCGCCCCCTCTCATGGCGCTTGCGCGCCGACTGGATTCCCGCCTACGCGGGAATGACGGCATTAGGGCGGGGCGGCGTTAGGATGCGTCACGTCTGCGCGGGCGGGGCGGGGTCGATAGGGTATTCCCGCTTTCGCGGGAATGACGAGGCGGCGCAGGGGTTGATGGAGACGGGGCGCGTTGCGCCCCGTCTCATGGCGCTATCGCGCCGACTGGATTCCCGCCTACGCGGGAATGACGGCATTAGGGCGGGGCGGCAACCCTCACCCGCCGCTGCGCGGCGTCCTCTCCCAGAGGGCGAGGGAAGGTTGGCACTTGCGCGGCGGGGTGGGTTCACGCCTACGCGGGAATGACGGTGTAGGGGTAGGGCTCGTCTACGCGGGCGGGGCGGCAACCCGATGGTGTAGGTTCCCGCCTACGCGGGAATGACGGGGCCCCCGGGGGTAAAGGGGACGGGGCGCGTTGCGCCCCGTCCCATGGCGCTTGCGCGCCGGGTGGGTTCCGCCTACGCGGAAATGACGGTATCAGGATAGGTTGGGCAGGGCGGCAAGAGAAAGAGAGCCCCCGCCGTTGGACGGCGGGGGCTCTCTTGCGCTTTCGCGTTGCGCGCTTGCGCTTACGGGACGAGCGTGCTGGGGCGCTCGGACCAGACCCAGTAGCCGTTGCCGTTCAGGATCTCGTCCACCGAGTCGGCGTCGCCGTCGTCGGGGGTGTAGCGCTGCCAGACGCTCGCCTGCGTGTTGTAGGAGTAGGCGACCTTCCAGGGGATGCTGTTGAAGTAGTTGTCGGCCTCTCCGTCGGCGGTGGTCTCGCCGTCGGCGTTTCTGCCCGTTCCGGGCGGGTTGCCGGCCGAGCGCTGGTCGACGTCTATGACGCCGAGCAGGTTCCAGCCTCTGGCGACCGGCACCGTCGGCGGGACGGACGCCGGGTCGATCTCCGTCAGGAGCGTCTCGATCGTCTCGAAGGTCTGGGCGTGCACCCAGTAACCGTAGCCGGCTTCGATGTCCGTCAGACTGCCGTCCCAGCCGTCGCCGTCCGTTCGGCGGGCCGTGAGCCAGTCGCCGTTCTGGTAGGCGAGAACGGGGGTGAGGAACTCCGTGCCGGAGAGCACATCGGCGATGGCGGTGTTTTCGGGGGCGCCGGGCAGCGAGATGAGGTTCCAGCCCGGCTTCACCTCCACCTTGTAGGGCTTCCGCTGGAGCACCTCGAACTTGAACTCGCCGTCGTTGTACTTGTTCCCCGCGTCGTCCTCCGCTTTGTAGGTGAGCGTGTGCTTGCCGACCGAGAGGTTGCGGAGCACCACGGAGAATTCGTCCTTGGCGACGCGGCTCAGTTGGTCGGTCGCGTCCTCGTCGTTGAGTTTGATCTCGGTGATCGTCACCGTGCCGTGGGAGTCTTTGTAGTCGCCCAGGCCGTACTCGGCGTTCTCGCCCGTGAAGTCGATGTGGATGAACGGGTTGGCGCTCTCCGTCTTCTTCTCGTCGTCGCCGCTCTGCGGGGTGACGCTCTCGTCCGGGGACATCTGCGCCCCTTGCGAGTTGTCTTCATTCTTGGCCGCGTTGAAGACCGTGTCTATCTCGACCAGCAGGCCGGCGTCGTGCAGTTCTTGGGCGTCCACCGCGGCTCCGGTGCCGGGGAGAATAGACGCGGAGAGCGCCGCGACTTGGTGGCCGGGCGCGGACCGGTCATCCGTGTCTTCCCATTTCACGGGCGACACCGCCAAGTTCTTATTCTCATCGTCTATCGCTAGGACGAACACGCCGACCATGCCGGTGATGTCGCCATCGTTGCTGGTGATCTGCTCGCCCACTCCGCAGGCGCGACGCCACGTGTTGTCGGCTTCCTGCGGCGTCAAGGTGCAGTCCGCCAGAGCCGACACGCGGTCGCCGATGCTGTAAGAGTACGGCGGGTCCGCGCCATCGTTGTCCACGCCGAGGATCTGCGCGAAGATGACGCGGGGGCGGCCGCTCAGGTCTTCGTCCGAGGTGACTTCGACCACGAACTCCCCGTCGTCGTTGGCGATTGGGCGGTCGCCCTTCGTTCCGGTCACGGTGACCATCAGCGTGGGCGCAATCCAGTCTTCCGCCTTCCTGGTGGTTGTTCCGATGTCGTTGCCCGCGAGGTCTTGCACCGCGCCGGAGAGCAGGGACACGTCGGGAGTCGCGTCGGCCGTGAGCGACGAACCCAGTTGCAGGTACACCAAGTTGCGCGTGTCAACGATCTTATCGCCTTCGATGTCCGCGCCTGGGCACTTGTTGGGGTTGGGGATCATATCCTCGTCGTCTGTCGACTCGGGATCGTCAACCTCATCGTCGAGCGTGCAGTGCTTGGGCTTGAGGTTGTCTTCGTTTTCCTCGCCGCGGAAGACGATGGGCTCGCCGTCGGGCTGGATCACGCCGACGACCGAGTTTCCGATGACCGTGATCCGGCTCGCCACGATGTCGCCTGACTTGATTGGTTCGCTGAACTCCAGCGCGATGGCGGCCCGGTCAACGGTCTCCTCGTTGTCGCCGTTGTCGTAGGAGATGCCCGTGCGAACCTTTGCGACTAGGGGGTCCGTCGCGTCGACGGAGAAGACATAGGGCTGGTCGCCGCGCTTTTCCAGGTCCGCGTCGGAGGTGGTCGTGTTGCCGACGCGGTCCATCGCCTGCAACTGCAAGGCGTTGACGGCTTCATCGAAGTTGTTGCCTTGCGCCGCGAAGGAGTATCCGACGCCGGCGCGGCTGCCGATGAGCGACCACGCGCCCTGGTCGGTGATGTCGTCGGACCGGTCCGCGTCAGGCAGTTCGAGCCTCGTTCCGACGCCATTCTCGGCATCGGTTTGGTCCTCGTCTATCTTCCAGAAGACGGCTTGGATGTCGGCGGCCTTGCCGTTGCCGCCGGAGAAGAGGGACGAGGTCATTTCGGAGAGGGGCTCGCCGCCGCGGACGGCGTCGCGGTCGGGGTTGATGGACGTGGGGTCGCCGTCGTCGCTCGTGGTGAACTCGCCGTCGTGGCGTAGTCCGGAGTCGGGGTCGCGGACATCGAAGCGGAAGGAGAGCGCTTTCGGTTCGAGAGCGTCGCCGTCCACCGGGCTGATCAGGTTGACCTCCGGGCCTTCGGCGTCCACGATGAGGGTGATGTCGCTCGCCGCGTTGGGGATGCGAACGGTGAGGCGGTCGCCGTGGCGCGCCGCGATCTGGGCCACGTTCGAGGAGTCGGTGTCGCCGTCCGCGCAGTGGACGCCGTGCCTCTGGCGGTCCTCCCGCATCAGGGCGGTGTCGGGCTGCGTGTCGTCCACGACGGTGAAGAACGCCTGGGCGTACTTCTTATTGGCGGGCGTGGCAGGGTCGCTGTCGTCGTGGGTGGGAGTCAGGGGGACGTTGATGTCGTAGTTGCGGCTGAGGTTGGAGACCGTGGCCGTCGGGAAGTTCGAGTCGTCGTCTTTGTCGTCGCAACCCGTGCCTTCGGTGAGTTCGTCGGCGAGGAGCGAGATCAGCACGGTGTTGTAGCCGCCCTCGCCGTCCGCGTCCTGGGAACTGACGTAAAGCGATCCTCCGAAACTGGTGTTCCGCGTGTCGATGTGCCCGCTGGCGAGGTAGGCGGGGTCGTCCTCCGCAAGCGTGCCTGACGTGACGGCGGATGTCAGCAGTTCTCCGATGTTTCTGCCTACGCCCGGCTGCCCCGACGCAGCGTTCGCGGAAACGCCGTCGGCGTCGGGCAGGTAGAAGTCGCTGCGGCTGTAGGTGGTTCCGTCAACCCGCTTCAGCTTGATGGTTTGGGCGTCCGCGATGTCTTTGAAGACGCCGACCCGGAGGGCGCCGGACCTGTCCAAGCCTTCCGTTCGGTCGAGGTCGCCGGTTGTCTGGCCGAACGCGGGCAACAGGAAGAGCAGCGAAAGCGCTCCCGCCAGCAGTGTCGCTATGATCGGAATCCTCGTGAATCTCACTTCTACCCCCCTTGCGGAGCTGTGGTTCTAGGCTGCGGCGCCCCCGTGTTGTGCGGGGGCAGGTTCCTTTATATCACACCTGGCCTGCGCGTGGTCTGCGCGCCCGGCGATGGGCGCCCAGCGCGGCAGGAGGCGCCATTATCCACCCTGCGCCCCCCGATATGCAATAGGATGCAATGGGCAGTTCCGGCCAAACCGCGCCCCTCCCGCGCAAACGCGCAACCCCTTTCTATCAGCAATCCGCGGGGATGTCAACGCTTTTGGGGGCGGGATGTCCAGCGGAGTTGCGGGGCCCTCACCCCTGCCCTCTCCCAGAGGGAGAGGGAGTCGGGGGGGGCGGGGGGGAGGGTGGGGCGCTGGGGATCCCAGTAGGTTCCCGCTTTCGCGGGAATGACGTGGCCGTGGGGGATGGCTTGGGGACGGGGCGCGTGGCGCCCCGTCGCGGCGCTATCGCGCCGGCTGGGTTCGCGGCTACGCGGTCAGGGCGGCATCGGGGGTAGGTTCCCGCTTTCGCGGGAATGACGGGGGGCGCTGGGGATCATTGGGGACGGGGCTTGCGCCCGTCTTGGCGCTTGCGCGGCGGGTGGGTTCCCGCCTACGCGGGAATGACGGGGGGGGCGCTGGGGATCATCGGGGACGGGGCGCGTTGCGCTCCGTCTTGGCGCTGTCGAGCCGACTGGATTCCCGCCTACGCGGGAATGACGGCCATGGGGTAGGCTCCCGCCTACGGGAATGCGCCCCGCGCCCCCGACCCACTAGCGCTTGCGGTGGTCGGCGATGGCGTCTTGCAGCGTCGTCCAGGCGAGGAGGGCGCACTTGACGCGGATGGGGAACTCGCGCACGCCTTGCAAGGCGGCGACCTCCCCCAATTGCTCCTCTTGCTCCGGATCGAGTTCCTCGCCTTGCATCACGCCCTTGAACACGCGGACGAGCGACTCGGCCTCGTCCAGCGTCCGCCCTGCGAGATGAACGGAGAGCATCGAGGCGGACGCCTGACTGATGGAGCAGCCCTCGCCCTCGAATCCGACCTCGCCGATGCGCCCCTCGCCGTTGAGCGTCATCGTCAGAATGACCTGATCGCCGCAGAAAGGGTTGAACCCTTCGGACTTCAGGTCGGGGTTGGGGAGGAGCCCCTGGTTGCGCGGGCGGCGGTAGTGATCGAGGATGACGTCGAGGTAGAGGTCATCGAGGCTTTCGGGCATCCGCATCGAAGTACTCCAACGTCTGCTTGAGGGCGGAGACGAGCGCGTCAACCTCCGCCTCCGTATTGTAGAGGTAGAAACTGGCGCGCGCCGTCGCCGGGACGTTGAGCCTGCTGCGGACGAGGGGCATCGCGCAGTGGTGTCCGGCGCGAATGGCGACGCCGCAGGCGTCGAGCGCCTGGCTAATGTCGTGCGGATGGACGCCGCCGAGCGAGAAGGAGACGACGCCGCCGCGAACGGCCATGTCGGTCGGCCCGTAGGTCTCCGCCTCCTCGAGTTCGCGGAAGCGCTCCAATGCGTAGGAGGTGAGGGCGATTTCGTGCTCGCGGACATTCGCCATGCCCAGCGCGGAGAGGTAGTCCGTCGCCGCGCCGAGCGCGATGGCGTCCGCGACGTTGGGGGTGCCGGCCTCGAATTTCATCGGCGGGGGCGCCCAACTCGCGTCGTCGTAGGTGACCTCGAGCACCATCTCGCCGCCGCGCAGGAACGGCGCCATCTCCTCCAGCGCGTCCGGGGAGACGTAGAGCGCGCCGATCCCCATCGGCCCAAGCATCTTGTGGCCGGAGAAGGCGAGGAAGTCGCATCCCATGTCCTGCACGTCCACGGGGATATGCGGAACGCTCTGCGCGCCGTCCACCAGAACGCGGGCGCCCGCTCGCCGCGCCGCCTCCGCGATTTCCTTCACGGGCGTGATCGTCCCCAGCACGTTGGACGATTGCGTGAGGGCGACGAGCCGCGCGTTCGGGCTCAGCAGAGCGTCCAGGTCGGAGAGGTCAAGCGTGTAGTCGCCGGCCATCGCCAGGAGGCGCAACTCCGCCCCGCTCGTCCGCGCCGCGTGCTGCCAGGGGACGAGGTTGGAGTGGTGCTCGATCTCGGTGGAGACGATGCGGTCGCCCGGCTTCAGGCGCTCCGCCGCCCAGGCTTGGGCGACGAGGTTGATCGCCTCGGTCGTGTTGCGGACGAAGATCACGTTTTCGGGGGAGGGCGCGTTGATGAACGCCGCGACCTTGGCGCGCGCCTCTTCGTAGGCGACGGTCGCCTCGACGGCGAGCGCGTGCGCGCCCCGGTGCACGTTCGCGTTGCGCGACTCGTAGTAGTCCGTGAGCGCGGCGATCACCGCCGCCGGCTTCTGCGAGGTGGCCGCGTTGTCCAGATAGACGAGGGGGACGCCGTTGACCTCGCGGCGCAGGATGGGGAAATCGGCGCGAACGCGCTGAACGTCGTACATCATGCGCCTCCTCCGAGCCGGGCCGCGACGGCGTCCTCGACGCGCTGGCGCGCGGCCTCGTCCTCTATCGCGGCGACGACCTCGCTCATAAATCCGCGCGCGATCAGCGCGAGCGCCGCGTCCTCGCCGATGCCCCGGCTCTTGAGGTAGAAGAGCGCGTCCGCGTCGGGCTGGCCGACCGCGGAGCCGTGCGAGCAGGAGACGTCGTCGGCGAAGATCTCCAGTTTGGGCTGCGAGTCCGCCTCCGCGTCGTCGGAGAGGAGCAGATTCTTGTTGACCTGGCGGGCGGACGTCTTTTGGGCGCCGGGGCGGACGAGCGCGCCGCCGCAGAACACGCCCCGCGACGCGCCGTCCAACACGCCTTTGTACAGTTCGACGGACGACGCTTCCGGCGCGGCGTGGTCAACGAACGCGCGGTTGTCCACGTGCCGTTTGCCGTCGCCGTAGTACAGCCCGCATAGGCTGACCTCCGCGCCCGGCTCCTCCAGCGCGGCGGATATTTCGCGGCGCGCGAGCCGCGCGCCCAAGTCAACGACGACGGACGAGACGCGGCTGCCGCGCGCCTGCCGGATGCGGGTCGCGGCGATGTGGAACGCGCCCGCGCTCTCCCTCTGCAGCGCGCAGAGGCGCAGATTCGCGCCGGGGCCGACGTCCGCCTCCGTCACGGCGTTAGTGAGATACGCGCCATCGCCGTCAAGGCTCTCGAAACTCGTCAGCACGGTGGCGGCGCTGTTCTCGTCCGCCGAAATCAGGACGCGCGGATGCGTCGCGGACTCCGCCCGCCCGGTGGCGATGAAGAGCAGATGGATCGGCTCGGGGACGACTACGCCGGGGGGCAGATGCACGAACGCGCCGTCGCGCAGAAACGCGGCGCTGAGCGCGGTGAAAGCGTCGTCGTCAGGGGACGCGAGGCTGCCCAGGCGCTCCTGCGCGAGGGGGACGCGATAGGCTATCGCGTCCGCGAGCCGCCCGATCACGGGGCCGTCGCCGCCGCGATGCAGCGCGCCGCTGCGGAGCCCCGCCTCGCTCGCGGGCTCGGTCGAGAGACCCGGGGCGTAGCGCCCGTCCACGAACGTCAGCCGGTGCACGCGGGGGCAAGGCAACTCGTAGGGCGCAAGGTCAATCGGCGCATCGCCGTCGGGCTCCGCGAGCGTGAAGACGGACTCCGCGATGGGGCGGACGTTCGTGTACTTCCACGGCTCGTTGCCGCGGCGGTCGGTGGGGAATCCGTCGCGCTCGAACGCGGCGAAGGCGGCGCGGCGCATGTCGGCGAGCCAGTGCGGAGCGTCGGACGCGCCGTTCCGCTCGAAGGCGCGGAACTGCTCCGCCCACGCGGTCGCGGAGGTCGCGGAGTTCGCGGTCGCGGGCATCGGCGGACTCAGGCGCCCGCCCCGGCGGCGAGCCGGTCGTAGCCGCGCGCCTCGACCTCGCGGGCCAGTTCGCGTCCGCCGGAGCGCGCGACGCGCCCGTCCATCAGCACGTGCACGTGGGTCGGCTCAATGTAGGAGAGGACGCGCTCGTAGTGCGTCACGAGAATCGTCGCGGTTTCGGTCCCGCTCATTTCGACGACGCCCTCCGCGATTTCGCGCAGCGCGTCAACGTCGAGGCCGGAGTCGATTTCGTCCAGGATCCGCAGGCGCGGCTCCAGGGCGGCCATCTGCAGCGCCTCGTTTCGCTTCTTCTCCCCGCCGGAGAAGCCATCGTTCACGGAGCGCTTGATGAGCGCGGGGTCCATCCGAAACGCCTTCGCCTTGCCGCGAATCAGCCGGTCGAACTGGAGCGGATCGAGTTCGGCCTCGCCCTTGCTCTTCCGCGTCTCGTTGTAGCCGGCGCGCAGGAAGCGGTCCATCCGCACGCCCGGAATCTCGACGGGGTGCTGGAACGAGAGGAACAGCCCTTTGCGGGCGCGCTCCTCAGGGGCGAGCGCGAGGAGGTCCTCGCCGTCGAACACGGCCTCGCCGCCCGTGACGTCGTATCCGGGCCGGCCCGCGAGCGTGAAAGCCAGCGTGCTCTTGCCGGAGCCGTTCGGCCCCATAATCGCGTGCGTCTCCCCCGCGCCGACGCGCAGATCAACGCCTTTCAGGATCTCGACGCCGTTCACCTCGGCGCGCAGCCCGCGAACCTCCAGCATCAGCCCACCGTTCCTTCCAAGTTGACCTCCAGCAAGCGATCGGCCTCCACGGAAAACTCCAGCGGCAGCCGCTTCACGACCTCGCGGACGAAGCCGTTGACGATCACGGACTGCGCGGCCTCCCGCGTCATCCCCCGCTGCTGGCAATAGAAGATCTGATCCTCGCTCACGCGCGTCGTGGACGCCTCGTGCTCCACGCTCGCCGTCCGGTTTTTCGCCTCGATGTAGGGCACGGTGTGGGCGCCGCACTGATCGCCGATCAGCAGCGAGTCGCACTGCGTGTAGTTCGCCGCGTTCTCCGCGCCCGGCAAAACCTTCACGAGACCGCGGTAGGTGTTGTTCCCCCGCCCCGCCGAGATGCCCTTGGAGATGATGCGGCTGGACGTGTTCTTGCCGACGTGCGTCATTTTCGTCCCGGTGTCCGCCTGCTGCCGCCCCTTGGCGAGCGCGACGGAATAGAATTCGCCGGTCGAGCCGTCGCCCTGCAGAATGACGCTGGGGTACTTCCACGTGATGGCCGAGCCCGTCTCGACCTGCGTCCACGAGATGCGGGAGCGCGGGCCGGCGCACTTGCCCCGCTTCGTCACAAAGTTGTAGATGCCGCCCTTCCCGGCGTCGTCGCCCGGATACCAATTCTGTATCGTCGCGTACTTGATCTCCGCGTCGTCGAGCGCGACCAGTTCGACGACGGCGGCGTGCAACTGATTCTCGTCGCGCATCGGCGCCGAGCAGCCCTCCAAGTAACTCACGTACGCGCCCTTGTCGGCGATGATGAGCGTCCGCTCGAATTGCCCCGACTCCTGCGCGTTGATCCGGAAGTACGTCGACAACTCCAGCGGGCAGCGCACCCCGGGCGGCACGTAGACGAACGACCCGTCCGAAAACACCGCCGAATTCAGCGCCGCGTAGAAGTTGTCGGAGTGCGGCACGACCGACCCCAGATACTTCCGGACGAGGTCGGGATGCTCCTGAACCGCCGCCGACACGGACGAGAAGATGACGCCGTACTTCGCCAGCGTCTCCTTCGCCGTCGTGGCGACGCTCACGCTGTCGAAGATCGCGTCCACCGCCACGCCGGACAGCCGCTTCTGCTCCTCCAGCGGAATGCCCAGTTTCTCGTAGGTGCGGAGGATTTCGGCGTCGACCTCCTCGAGGCTGCTGAGTTCGGCGGGGGCTTTCGGCGCGGCGTAGTAGCGGATCGCCTGGAAGTCGATGGGCGGATGGCTCACGTTCGCCCAAGCGGGCAGGCGCGCCTCGTCCAGCAGCGCCGTAAAGCGGCGGAACGCCCTCAGCCGCCACTCCAGCAGCCATTCGGGCTCGCCCTTGCGCGCCGAGATCCACCGCACGATGTCCTCGTTCAGTCCCGGCGGAACCGACTCCTCTTCGACGTCGGTCGTCCAGCCGTACTGATAGGACTGCTCGGCGATTTCACGGACGGCGCTGTTCGCGGCGGTCGTCATATCCTGGTCTCTCTCGGCGCGTCTCTATCGGCTCTCTCGCCAGCCGCGGCGCGCGGCCAAACGCGCGGCCAAAGGAGGGGAGCGCCTATTGTTGACTACGAAGGTCGACAATAGGCTACGGGCGCGGCGCGAATCTGTCAAGAGAAGCGCAGACGCGCGCGCGGGAAGTCCGGGGCGATGGGCGTCCCCCGTCGCGGGCTCCCGCGCAAGGAACGAGAGGCGGCCGCGGACCGACTTGGGATAGAATCCCTCCTTAGTATGGCCAACGGCGAGGGCATTCCGGCGGACGCGGGCGCGGCGGCTCGCGAGGCGGTCGACGCCGCGTCCGACAAGCAGGCGTCCGCCGTCGCGCTGCTGGACGTGCGCGGCGTCTCCGCTTTCACCGACTATATGGTCGTGCTCACGGCGGGGAGCGTCCGGCAGTTGAACGCGCTCGCGGGCGATTTGACGCAGACGGTGGAGGCGGCCGGGCTGCGCGTCAATCACCGCGAGGGAACCGCCGAGTCCGGCTGGGTTCTGCTGGACTTCGGGGACGTCGTGATTCACCTGTTCAGCGAGGAGCAGCGGGCGTTCTACCGGCTGGAGCAGGTGTGGCGCGAGGGGAAGGAACTGGTCAGAATTCAGTGATCCAGCGCTCGCTGTCGCGGGGGTAGTCGAAGAGTTCCTCCTCGGCGAAGAAGATGGCGAGTTCGCGCTCCGCCGCCTCCGGCGAGTCCGAGCCGTGGATGAGGTTGCGTCCGATGTCCAGGCCGAAGTCGCCGCGGATGGTGCCGGGCGCGGCGCTTTGCGGGTTGGTCGCGCCCATCGCGCCGCGGACGGCATCGACCGCCCCCTTGCCCTCGACCGCCATCGCGACGATGGGGCTGGACATCATAAACTCCGCGAGCCCCGCGAAAAACGGCTTCTCGACGTGCTCGGCGTAGTGCCGGCGGGCCAGCGGCAAGTCGAGGCGCATCAACTTCAGGCCGGCGATCTTGAGTCCGCGAGCCTCGAGGCGGGCGATCAGTTGCCCGATCAGACCGCGCTGCACGGCGTCGGGCTTCAGCAGAACGAGGGAACGCTCGGGCAAACCAATCTTCTCCTGCGGCGCGCTCCGAGTCGCCGGGCGGCGCTTCCGCCTATTCTAGCATATCCGACGCTCCGCAGCGCGGGTCGGGGCTATACTGGGCGGGCGATGAACGAAACGACGGCGGTCGCGGCGATTCTGCTCGGCGGGCTGGCGGCGCTGGCGGCGCTCGTCTTGCTCGCGGTCGCCTTCACGCCGCTCCCGTGGTGGAGCGCGCTGATCCTGCTGCCCGCGCTCGACGCGGCGCTCCTGCTGTGGGCGCGGCGCCGCCTGAGGCGGCGGGCGGGAGCCGGGGGCTAGTCGTTAGCGATGAACGTAGCGCTCACGGCGGAGGCAGCGCCGAGCCGCCAGCCTGACGCAGAGCGCCGCTAACCGCAGCGCCTCGCGCGCGCCCGCTTTCGAGAACCCCGCATGCCGGTCGTGAAATACGATGGGCCACTCGTAGACGCTCAACCCCCGCCTCGCGGCGAGCAACTCGAGCAGCCACTTGAAGCCCGGCGACGAGTACCGCGTGAGCGGCTCCGCCAGCAGTTCCCGGCGGCAGACCGCGTAGCCCGTCAGAACGTCGTTGTAGGGAAGCAGCAGCATCGTCCGCGCCGCCGCGTTGAGCAAGCGGCTGATCAGCCGCCGAAGGAGCGGCTGCCCCAGAAACGCCGACCCCTCGACGTAGCGCGACCCGATGACGACGTCGTAGCCGTCCAACGCCCGCGCCAGCATATCCGGCAATTCCTCCGGATCGTGCGACCAGTCCGCGTCCATCACGGCGACGAATCGCCCTCGCGCCTCTTGCGCTCCGGCGAACACGGCGCCAGCCAGCCCGCGCTCGCCTACGCGCTCCAACAGGCGGACGCGCGGGTCGGCGGCGGCCATCTCCCGGACGGCGTCGGCGGTGCCGTCCGGGCTCGCGTCGTCAACGACGATGACCTCGCAGGGCGCGCTCCAGAGCGCGTCGAGGATGGCGGGCGCGAGCGCCGCGATGTTTTCGCGCTCGTTGTACGTAGGCAGTACAACGGAGATCAAAGGCGTGGGCGGAGAGGTCGCGGCGGATTCCAAAGCGAGTTCCAACGGCGCAAGAGTATAGGGCGCGCCGCAGGAGGCGGCAAGCGCCTCTACCCCCTCCGCCTCCTCCGCCCGGGCGCGAAGGAGCGGCGCCGTCGCGCCGAATGGATTCCCGCCTACGCGGGAATGACGGCAGGCTAGGCAAGCGGCTCGCTTAGCCGGCGCCGTCGCGGAGGGCGGTCAGCATCCGCAGGCCCTTTCGCATATCGCTCGCCGCTCGCGCTTGGTCGGAGGCCGCGAGCCGGCGCTTGAAGAGCCAGTACGTGAACTCCCTCGATTCCCCTAGCGTGAGCCGAACGCGGCGGGGACGGCCATGCTCGCGCTGAAACCGGCGCAGCAGCGACGGCAAACCCTCGCCGTAGAGCCGCTCCGCGACGGCGTCGTCCACGCCCGACGAGTGGCGCAGGCCGCGCAAGTTGCGCTCCTTTTCGACCTCGCGCTCGACGGCGAGCAGGAGCGCCTCCTCCACGACGACGCCGTAGAAGTAGTTGAGATGGGCGCGATGCTTTTCGGGGCCCAGCGCCTCGGCGAACGCGGATTCGCTCACGCCGTCGGGCAGCGCGCCGGTGAACAGCAGCCGCTCGATCTCGTCCGCCGGAATCCGCCCCTCCGGGGCCGTCCGCAGCAGGCGCTCCGCGAGCAGCAGCCAGTCGAACGCCTCGCCTCCGATGAGGTAATCGAGCCGGACGCCGTCCACCGTTTCGGAGGGCGCGCTCCATTCGCCGACGGCATCGAGCATCGCGTCGGGCCAGGGCGCGCCGCCGGCGATGGCGGCGCGGAAGCGGCGGATCGTCTCCTCCGGCGGAACGCCGACGCGCACGGATGGCGAGGCGGTCAGGGGCGGCGCGGCGTTGGTCCGCATCAGGCGGCCTTCGCGTAACCCGGCCGATCTCCGCTCGCGGTCGGCTCTCCTTCGCCGGATAGCGGGGATTGGGGCGCTCCGCGCCGACTGGATTCCCGCCTACGCGGGAATGACGGGAGGTTGCGTAGGAAGGACGGGAGGTTGCGCGGGCAGGGCGGGAGATGCGGGCAGGGCGGCGGGTTATGCGGACGGCTCATCGGGGCGGCGCCTTCGCTACGCGCCCTTGCGCTTGCGGGCTTTCTTGCCGCCCGCCGCGCGCTCGGCCTGGCGCCGCATCCAGCGAGGCGCGTCCGGCGGCAGATCGGGGGGCGCGGCGCCGGACGCATGCCCGTTGGCGCGCCCGCTCGCGCGGGTCAGGACCGTATCGGCGGCGCCGACGCCGACGCGCTGCGCCCGGCCGTTCGCCCCGTCGTGGGGCGCGGGCGCGCGCGCGCCGGGCGCATGCCCCGCCGGGACGACGTGGAAGATCATTCGGGCGATGTCGCGCCGGATGTCCTCCAGCAGCGAGTCGAACTTCTCGTGGCCTTCCCTCTTGTACATGACGAGCGGGTCGCGCTGGCCGTAGGCGTGCAGGCCGATGCCCTGCCGGAGATCGGACATCGTCGTGAGGTGGCGCACCCAGAGCGTGTCTATCGTCCGCAGCGTCACGGCGCGCTCGATGGCGCGCATCATCTCCGCGCCGAACTCCGCCTCGCGCCGCTCGTAGAGCGCCTCCGCCTCGGCGAGCAGCGTCTCCTCCGCCCAGTCCGCGCCCTCGCGCAGAATGGCGTCGGCGTCGAATCCCGACGGCAGCGGAATGATGACGCCCGCCTCCGCCAGCAGCGGCTCGATCTCCCATTTCTCGGACTCCCCCGCCAGGTAACCGCGAACGAGCGAGGAGAGTTCCTTGCCGATCATCTCCAGAATGTTCGCCTTGAGGTCGGCGTCGCCCAGCGCCCGGTCGCGCTCCTTGTAGATCACTTCCCGCTGCGTGTTGACGACGTCGTCGTACTCGACGAGGTGCTTGCGGATGTCGAAGTAGTACGACTCCGCCTTCCCTTGCGTCATCTCCAAACTCTTGGTGAGCATGCCGCTTTCGAGGGGGACGTCTTCCTCTAGGGCTTTGCCGACGAGGCGCCCCATCATTCCGCCGGAGAACCGCGTGAGGAGTTCGTCCTCGAGGGAGACGTAGAAGCGCGTTTCGCCGGGGTCGCCCTGCCTGCCGGAGCGTCCGCGCAACTGGTTGTCGATGCGGCGGGACTCGTGGCGCTCCGTGCCGACGACGCACAGGCCGCCCTTGGCGACGACCTCCTCGTGGGCGCGGCGCCACTCCTCCGGATCCCGGGCGGAGGGGGCGCCGCCGAGGATGATGTCCGTGCCGCGCCCCGCCATATTCGTCGAGACGGTGACGGCGCCGGGCTTGCCGGCGTCGGCGATGATCTGCGCCTCGCGCGCGTGGTTCTTGGCGTTCAGCACCTCATGCTTGACGCCGCGCCTGCGGAGCAGGCCGCTCAATTGCTCCGACCGCTCAATGGAGGCGGTGCCGACGAGGACGGGCCTCCCTTCCTCCTGCAGTTCCGCGATTTGGTCAACGACCGCCTTGAACTTGGCGGCGTGCGTCTTGTAGACGAAATCCGAGTGGTCTTGCCGGACCATCTCCCTATGCGTCGGCACGGACACGACCTCGAGTTTGTAGACCTTGTAAAACTCCTCGGCCTCCGTGAGCGCGGTGCCCGTCATTCCCGCGAGTTTGCCGTACATACGGAAGTAGTTCTGCAGCGTCACGGTCGCGAAGGTCATCATTTCGGGCTGCACCTTGACGCCCTCCTTCGCTTCAATGGCCTGGTGCAGCCCCTCTCCGTAGCGCCGCCCGGGCATCAGGCGCCCCGTGAACTCGTCCACGATCACGACCTCGCCGCCGCGCACCACGTAGTCCTTGTCGCGCTGATAGATGAACTGCGCCCGCAGCGCGTTCTCGACGTAGTGGGTGAGTTCGTAGTTTTCCGGATCGTAGAGGTTGCGGACATTGAGCGCCTGCTCGACCTTCGTGATGCCCGCGTCGGTGAGCAGCGCCTGCCGCTCCTTCTCCGCGATGGTGAAGTCCGCGTCCTGCTGCAATCGGGGAACGACGCGCGCCGCCGTTCCATAGGTCGCGGTGGGCTCTTGCGACGGCCCGCTGATGATGAGCGGCGTGCGCGCCTCGTCTATGAGGATGTTGTCCACCTCGTCAACGATGGCGTAGCGCAGCGCGCGCTGCGCCTTCCGGTCGGCGTCCCCCGCCATATTGTCGCGGAGGTAGTCGAAGCCGAATTCGTTGTTCGTGCCGTAAGTGACGTCCGCGCCGTAGGCTTCCCTCCGGGGAACGGGGCGCATATCGGCGGGCGCGCCGGGGCGCGGCTCCGATCCGGGTTCGTAGAGGAAGGACGATTCGTGCTGCAGGCAGCCGACGGAGAGGCCGAGGAACGTGTAGACCTTCCCCATCCAAGCGGCGTCGCGCTGGGCGAGGTAATCGTTGACGGTGACGACGTGGACGCCCTCGCGGGACAGCGCGTTGAGGTAGACGGGAAGCGTGGCGACGAGCGTTTTGCCCTCGCCGGTTTTCATCTCCGCGACTTTGCCCTCGTGGAGAACCTTGCCGCCGATGAGTTGGACGTCGAAGTGGCGGAGGCCGATGGTTCGCCGCGCGGCCTCGCGGACGACGGCGAACGCCTCCGGGAGGAGGCCGTCCGGCGTTTCGCCGTTGGCGATGCGCTCGCGGAACTCGACGGTCTTGGCGGCGAGCGCGCCGTCCGGCAGCGCGGCCATCGCCTCCTCAAGGCGGCCGACGGCGTCCACGAGCCCCCGATAGCGCTTCACCTGCTTCTCGTTGGAGTCGCCGAAGACATTGAGCAGTTTGCCGATCATGGGGCTATTCTATCAGGGCGGAGTGGGGGGCGGCCCGCCCTACCCTACCCTCTCCCAGAGGGAGACCTTTGCATAACTTCCGGCGGCCAGTAGGTTCCCGCTTTCGCGGGAATGACGGTCGTGGAGGGGTAGGTTCCCGCTTTCGGGGGCGTGGCGCCGGGGGATGGCTTGGGGACGGGGCGCGTGGTGCCCGTCTCATGGCGCTGCGCGGCGGGTGGGTTCGCGGCTGCGCGGTCAGGGCGGTAGGTTATGCAAAGGTCTCCAGAGGGAGAGGGAATCAAACTGAGCGCCTATCGTCCTCTCCTCTGGGAGAGGACGCTGCGAAGCAGCGGGTGAGGGTTCGGGGGACGGAACCACCCTCATCCTAACCCTCTCCCAGAGGAGACCGTTGCACCCCAATGCCGCCCTGCCCGCGTAGGCGGGAACCCAGTCGGCGCGATAGCGCTTGCCTGACCCCCTCTCCCGCTGGGCGGGAGAGGGATGGGGTGCGGGTGGGAGCCGTGACCCGCGAAGCCCCGCCTCACCCAAAGCGCTCCCAGCCCGCCGCGCGCCATGCGACAGGCTTCCCTTGCGCGTCGAGGAACGCGGCGGCGCCCGGCGCGCCCTCTTCCAACTCGCCGATGAGCGCGCTTCCGGGCAGGGCGGCGACCGCCGCATCCGCGATTGACGGCGGCGCCGCGAACAGCAACTCGTAGTCCTCGCCGCCCTCGACCGCCAGCCGGAGCGCGTCGCCGGGGCGCTCCTCCGCGAGCGCGTCCGCGACGGGAACGCGCGCCGTCTCCACTCGCGCCGCGAGGCCGCTCGCCCGCGCCAGTTTCCGAACGTCCGCCGCCAAGCCGTCGGAGACGTCCATCGCGCACCGGACGCCCAGACGCCGCAGCGCGAGCCCCGCGTCCACTCGCGCGGACGGCCTGCGGTGCGCTTGCACCAAACTCCGCCGCGCCTCGCTGTCCGGCTCCGCGCCGCCCTCCAGCAGCAGCAGGCCGCCCCGCGAGGCGCCGAGCGGCCCCGTCACGCACAGCGCGTCGCCGGCGCGCCCCGCCGACCGCATGAGCGGAGCGCCGTCGCAGGCGCCCGTCATCGTCACGGACACGAACGCCGTCGGCGAACTCACGACGTCGCCCCCCGCGAGCGCCGTTCCGTAGGCGGCGCACGCCTCCAGCAGGCCGTCGTAGAGCGCGTCAAGCGCGCGGAGCGGAAGCGACGGCGGCAGCCCTAGCGCGACCAGCCCCGCGACGGGCTCCGCCCCCATCGCCGCAATGTCGCTCACGTTGGAGACCCACGCCTTCCAGCCGACGTCCGCCCATGAGGAGGTCGAGGCGCGGAAGTGCTCGCCCTCGACCATCGCGTCGGACGTCACGACCTGCAGGCCGTCCGCGCGCCACGCCGCCGCGTCGTCCCCGATCCCGACGGCGAGGCGCCCGCCGGTCGTCCGGTCCGCTCCGGCGTCGCGGACGCGCGACGCGATGCGCTCGATCAGCGCGGCCTCTCCCAAATCCGCCAGCGTAGTCATTTCCGGTATTATCGCAAACGCGGGCGCGGGCAAATCGCGCGCCCCCGAATCGAGGCGCAATGCCGCGACGCTCCTTTGCTCTCTCCGCTCTGGTCGCGCCGGTTCTGATCGCGTCCGCCGTATGGACGGGTTGCGCCTCCACGGCCTACACGCCGGAGCCCGCGCCGCCGTCCGCCACGGCGACCGTCCCATCGCCGTCAGTGGACGCGCCAACGCTCCCCGCGGTGACAGCGACCGCAACCGCCGCGCCAAGCCCCGCCGCATCCCCGGACGCCGCGACTCCTGAAATCGACGCGCCCTACGACGCCAACGACGCGATGTGGCGCACCTACTCCGGACTCGGCCACGAGCCGGGGACGACGCTGGGCGCTATAGCGGACGCCGTCGCCGCGAACGACGTCTCCCAAGCGCCCGTCATCGTGGAGGTCTTGCGCTTTTGGGGCGGCGGCGCCGTCAACGAGGCGTACCGCGCCGCCCTCGAGCAGTTCACGGGGCAGGACTTCTGGCTCGACGCCCGCCCGTGGAACGCCGCGATGGAATGGCTCGGCCCCCGCCGCGCCGAATTCGCGCCCCCCTCCGAATATCCGCAATGGAAGGCCAACCTCCTCGCGATCATTGACCCGCGAATGGCCGCCTTCCTCACGTCCGTCCCCGGCTCGGAGCGCATCGACCTTGCGGAAATCGCATGGGGAGGCGTCCGAACCGACGGCATTCCCGACCTGCGGTCGCCCCCGACGCTCGCCGCGAGCGAGGCTGATTACCTCGACCCGCGCGACCGCGTGTTCGGCGTCTCGATCAACGGCGAGCATCGCGCCTATCCGCTCCGCATTATGAATCCGCACGAAATGGCCAACGATACGCTGGGAGGCGAACCCATCGCGCTCGCCTACTGAACGCTCTGCTTCGCCGGAATCGTGTATTCCGCAAAGATCGACGGGGAGCCCACAACGTTCGGCACGTCGGGAATGCTCTACCGCAGCAACAAGTTGATGTACGACCGCGCGACCGAGTCGCTCTGGAATCAGTTCACCGGCGAGCCCATCGCCGGGCCGCTCGCCGCGAGCGGAATCCGCCTGCAGTTCTTCCCGTCCGTTCTCACGACGTGGGAGGAATGGCTGGCCGAGCATCCCGACGCGACCGTCTTGGACGTCGAGACGGGCGTCTACCCCTCCGACGTCTACCGCAACGAATGGGAGCCCGACGCGATCTACTACGCCTACTTCAACTCGCCGCAGACGATGTTCCCCGTCTTCGGACGCAGCGGCGACCTCGCGCAGAAAGAGACGGTCATCGGCGTCCGCATCGGCGGCGAGGCGAAAGCCTACCCCGTGTCCGCGTTCGCCGAGGAGCCCGTGATCAACGACGCCGTCGGCGGGCGGGCCATTGCGCTCATCGGGCGGAGCGCGTTCGGCGAGGCGCGCGTCTACGAGCGGGGCGGCGAAACGTTCGCGCCGGCGGACGGCGGCGGAGTCCGCAGCGCGGACGGCGCGCTCTGGACGCCCGGCGAGGACGCGCTGACGGAGGTCGGCGGCCCGCGAACGCTCCCCCGCATCCCATCGATAACGTCGTTCTGGCACGGCTGGCGCTCGTTCCACCCCGACGCGGCGCTTTATGGGGGCGGCTAAGGCTCGCGGACTCAGCCCACCCCTCTCGACCTATTGCCCGGACTGAACGGCCTCCGCCATGCGGTCTGCGATTCGGATGAATCCATCCAACGACGGGAGCATCTCGATGGGCAAGTGCGTAAAGACTTCCTCTTCTCCGGTCGTCGAGTCGAATAAATGGCAGTGCAGGCCAAGCCAGTGATGGCTCATATCGTACCTAATGAGTTGCCGGCTCGAGGCGTACAGCCAAGCGTGGTAGGAGTAGCGCGCGCCCTTGACCTCCGGGGCGGCGCGCGAGCGGCGGACGTCCAGCCGCATGTCAACGCTTATCGCGAGGTCGAATCGGCAACGCAGTTGGCCAACGATGCGAACCGCGATCAGCCTGCCGCGTTCTCTGCTCTCCCGGACGGACAGCCGGTCTTCGAGGAGAATGCCCTCGTTCTCTAGCGCTTTGAGGAGGCGGTAGTGGACGTTCCGGTAGTCGTCGTAGGGATGCCAGTCATACGGCCAGACCGCTCCGCCAGCAACGTCAGGTCGTGGTAGACGTTCATCCATTCGCAGA
This sequence comes from Dehalococcoidia bacterium, assembly GCA_965242755.1. GTDB lineage: Bacteria > Chloroflexota > Dehalococcoidia > Lucifugimonadales > Australimonadaceae > Bin16. The sequence goes on from OZ251500.1 coordinate 1,925,471, forward strand.
TTTCTCCGGTTTGCGCGGCCCTGCCTTCCCTGACCGCCTCTAGCATGTCTTGCGAACTGCAGCCGTGCCGCCGCTCGTAAGCCCGCGCTTGCTCGCGGAGTTCGGCCAACTCCTCATCGACGGTTTGCGTGACCGTTCGGCTCCGCCAGTACTCCGCCGCTTCGGCCGCCTCTTTCCCAGTCGGTTGCATGGAACCCTCCTGCGACGTCGCTTAGTATAGCGCCTGCGCGCCCGGTGCCGTTTGACCCCGCAGCCGCAAGCGGCCTAGACTGCCCCGTAATTGCCTGCGCCCCGCGCCGGGCGCGGGAGAGGAGAGGCTATGCGGATCGGGTTCATCGGGCTGGGCAATATGGGCGGGCCGATGGCGCGCAACCTGATGCAGGCCGGCCACGACCTCGTCGTCCACGACATCGACGAGGCGAAGACCGCTCCGCACCGCGAGGCGGGAGCGGAATGGGCGGCGTCGCCGGAGGAGGTCGCCCGCCGCGCCCCCGTCGTGCTGACCTCGCTCCCCGGCCCCGACGAGGTCGAGGCGGTCGCGCTCGGCCCGCAAGGGCTCGCGCAGGGCCTCGGGCCCGGCTCCGTCTACGTCGACACGTCAACCGGGTCGCCGTCGCGGATTCGGAAGGTCGCGGAGCGCGTCGAGGCGACCGGCGCGCGGATGCTCGACGCCCCGGTGAGCGGCGGAACGCTCGGCGCCGAGGCGGGAACGCTCGCCGTGATGGTCGGCGGCGACGAAGAGACGTTCCGCGAACTGCTGCCCGTGTTCGAGGCGATCGGAAAGGGCATCATCCACGCCGGGCCCATCGGCGCGGGAACCGTCGCCAAACTCGCGCACAACTCCATCTCCCTCACGACGCGGATCGTCGTGCAGGAGGGCATGGCGCTCGCGGCGAAGGCGGGCGTCAAGCCGGAGGTGATGCTGCAGGCGCTGCGGGAGGCCGCGTTCGGCAAGCAGACGCTGCTCCTGCAGATACCGAACGTCGTGTTCCTCCGCGACTTCCAAACGCCCCGCTTCACGCTGAACCTCGCGCGGAAGGACTTGCGCCTCGGACAGGAACTCGCGGAGGAGTCCGGCGCCCCGATGGAACTCGCGGCGATGGCGCTCCGCGTCCAGGATGAGGCCGCCCGCCGCGGCTGGGGCGAGTGGGACAACCTCGCGACCTTCCTGCTCGCCGAGGAGCGCGCAGGCGTGGAGATGCGGACGTGACCGGCGGCGAGACGACGACGCTCGCGGCGTCCGCGCTAACGGCGGCGCGGCGCGGGCGGACGGGAGGCGAAGCGTGAACGACCTTGTGAAACTCACGGCCCGGGAAGCCGTAGACCGGCTGGCGGCGCGGGAAATCTCCCCGGTCGAACTGGTGGACGCGGCGGCGGAGCGCATCGCGGAGACGGACGGCGCAGTGAACGCGCTGCCCACCCTCGCCGTCGAGCGCGCCCGGGCGCATGCGGCGCGCCTCACCGCGGACGGGCCGCCCTCCGATCCGCCCCCGGGCTATCTGCACGGCCTGCCCGTCGCCGTGAAAGACCTCAAGGACGTCGCCGGCGTCCGCTCGACGCGAGGCTCGCTCATCTACAAGGACTACGTCCCCGAGCGGTCGGACTACCTGGTCGAGAACATCGAGGCGATGGGGGGCGTCGTCTTGGCGAAGTCCAACACGCCGGAGTTCGGCGCCGGCGCCAACACCTTCAACGAGGTGTTCGGCAAGACGCGGAACCCGTGGGACACGCGAATGACGTGCGGGGGCTCGTCGGGCGGCGCGGCGGTCGCCTTGGCGACGGGGCAGGTTTGGCTCGCCACGGGCAGCGACTTGGGCGGCAGCCTGCGAATCCCCGCCAGTTTCTGCTCGGTCGTCGGCCTGCGCCCAACGCCGGGGCGCGTCCCCCACGGGCCGAAGGAACTACCGTTCGCAACGCTCTCCGTCGAGGGCCCGATGGGCCGGACGGTGGGCGATACGGCGTTGTTCCTGGACACGCAAGCGAGCGGCGCGCAGCCGGTGGATCCGATCAGCCTGCCGCGCCCGGAGCGCCCGTTCCTAGAGGCGGCGGACTCCCCCCGCGCGCCGGGCCGCGTGGCGTACTCCCCCGACCTCGGCATCGCGCCGGTGGATGCGGAAGTCCGCGAAATCTGCGGGCGCGCCGCCGCGCTGTTTGAGGCGATGGGCGCCGACGTCGCGGAGGACGCGCCCGATTTGTCGGACGCGGAGCCGATCTTTCAGACGCTCCGGGCGGCGCAATTCGCCGCGCTCTACGGCAAGCACCTGCAAGACAACGGCGACCTGATCAAGCCGGAGTTGCGGGGGAACATTGAGCAAGGGCTCGTCTTCTCCGCCGGCGAAGCGAACGCGGCGGAGGCGGCGCGCGGCGCGCTCTACCACCGCGCCGCCGCCTTCTTCGAGCGCTATGACGTCCTGGCCTGCCCTACCGTGCTCGTTCCGCCGTTCGACGTCAACGAGCGCTACGTCGCGGAGGCGGGCGGCGTCCGATTCGCCACCTACACGGGCTGGCTGCTGATGTCGTTCGCGCTGACGCTGACCGCCTGCCCGTCCATCTCCGTGCCGTGCGGATTCACGCAATCGGGGCTGCCCGTCGGCCTGCAACTGACGGCGCCGCGCGCGGGAGAGGCCGCGCTCCTGTCGGCGGCGGCGGCGTTCGAAGAGGCCGCGGGCCTCGCCGGCAGCGTTCCGATAGACCCGGTCGTCAGGCATTAGCCGCCGGACAGGAGCGTTAGCCGTCGGACATGAGCGTTAGCCGACGGACGTTAGGAGGCGTTAGGGCGATGTGGCGTTTGCAGATCGCGGCGGGGCTCGCCTGGGTCGTCGTAACGACGGCGGTCGCGCTGCTGCTGTTTCGCGGCGCGTCGGCGGCGTCGGAGGCGGGGCTGATCGCGGAGCCTGCGAGCGGGCAGATGCTCGTCGCCGTCGCATCGGCGGTCGTGTTCGGCCTGCCCGGGGTCGCGCTCGCCGCGCTCGGCTGGCGGAGCCGTCGGGGGTAGGGCGGGTAGGGCGGGTAGGGCGGGCGCGGGCGGCGCAACGGCGCTGGCGCATTCTCGCGGCGTACAATCGCCCTTATGACGAACTCCCCGGAGGCGCCGCCCGGCGCGGCGGCAGGGCCCGATCTGCGCGAGCGGGCGCTCGACCTGCTCGATTTCCCCAAAGTCCGCGAGGCGCTGGCGTCCTACGCCGCGACGCCAACGTCCCGCGAGCGCGCACTGGCGCTGACGCCCGCCTACGACGCGGCGGCGGTCGCCGAACTGCAGCGAGAGACCGGCGAGGCCGCGCTGCTCCTTGACGACGCGCCCGACCTCGCTCTGGAGCGCGACCCGCGCCCTATCCTCCGCCGGGCCGCGATGGGCGCCGCGCTCTCCGGCCCGGAACTGATCGCCGTCGCCGACGCGCTGGACGCCGTGCGCCGCGCCAAGACGCTCGGCGGAGCGCAAGGGGCGCGGGCGCCGCTGCTGCGAAACATCGCCCGCAACATCGCCGACCTCCGCCCGACGGAGCGCGAGATTCGCGCCAAACTCACGCCCGCCGGAGAGTTGCGCGACGACGCAAGCCCGCTCCTCGCGCGGCTGCGCGCCGAAAGCCGCAACGCCTATCAGCGGGCGGCGAACGCACTGCAGGCGCGCATCGACTCCGGCGAGGCGGCGGACGCGCTGCAGGACAATCTCTTCACCGTCCGCGGCGAGCGGCTCGTGCTGCCCGTCAAGGCCGACTTCAAGGGCAAGGTGCCCGGCGTCGTGCATGGAGCGTCGGACTCCGGCGCGACGTTGTTCATCGAGCCGTTCGCCAACGTCGAGCGCGGCAACCGGTGGCGGGAGGCGGCGGACGCCGAGCAAGAGGAGGCGCGGCGCATTCTGCGAAGTCTCTCCGCGAGCGTCGGGCGCCGGGCGGGCGAGGCGCTCCACGCGATGGACTCGCTCGCTCGCCTGGATACGGCGTTCGCCAAAGCCCGCTACGCCTATTCCTACGACGGCGCCGCCGTTCAGGAGAGCGACGGCGAGGCGCGGCTCATCGCGGCGCGGCACCCGCTGCTGGGAGCGGACGCCGTCCCCGTTTCGCTGAGCGTCGGGCCGTTCGCGACGATGCTCGTCGTCACGGGCCCCAACACGGGAGGCAAGACGGTCGCGCTCAAGACGCTCGGTCTGCTCGCGCTGATGCGGCAGAGCGGGCTGCGCCTCCCCTGCGGCGAGGAGAGCGCGATGCCCGTTTTCGACGGCGTGTACGCCGATGTCGGGGATCAGCAGAGCATCGAGCGTTCGGTGTCCACGTTCAGTTCGCATCTGACGGCCATTGCGGAGATTCTCGCCCGCGCGACGCCGCGCTCGCTCGTTTTGCTCGACGAACTGGGGGCGGCGACCGATCCGGACGAGGGCGCGGCGCTGGGCTGCGCGATTGCGGCGCATCTCGCGGAGCGCGGCGTCCTCTGCGCGGCGACGACGCACCACCGCGCGCTCGCCGCGCTCGCCGAGGAGCATCCGGCGATGGCGAACGCAAGCGTGGAGTTGGACGCCCGGACGCTGCGCCCCACGTACAAACTCTCGATGGGATTGCCGGGGCGGAGTTACGCAATGGAGATCGCCGAGCGCGTCGGGTTGGACGCGCGGGTGGTCGCGTCGGCGCGGGAGCGGCTCGGCCCCGTCCACCGCGAAACGGAGGGGCTGCTGGCGGCGATCCGGCAGGAGCGCGCCGCCGTCCGCGAGAAGTTGGACAAGGCGGAGGCCGCGCGCCGGGAGGCGGCGCAACGCTCCTCCGACCTCGCCGCGCGGATCGAGGCGCTGGACGCGGCGCAGGCCGCCGTGGTCGAGCAAACGCGGGCGGAGTTGCGCGAGGAGGCGAGTCGCGCGCGAGCGAAACTGCGGCAAGCGGAGGCCGCCGTCGAATGGCGCGCATCGGAGGGCGGGCCGCCTCCCGCCCGCGTCGTCAGAGAGGCGTCGGAATCGGTCGAGGATGTCCGCCGCGAGTTGCGCTCGCGCTCGTGGGGGAAGCGTCCGCCCGCGCCGGGCGAGCGCAAGGCGGGGATCGCGGCGGGCGACGTCGTGGAGATCGCGCCGCTGGGCTTCAGAGGAACGGCGCTCGCCGCGCCGGACGGATCGGGGCGCGTCGAGACGCTGGTCGGCTCCGCCCGCGCGCTGCTTGACGCCTCGCGGCTGCGGCGCGTCGGGGACGATGCACTCGCGGCATCCACCCTCACCCCATCCCTCTCCCGCCCAGCGGGAGAGGGGGTCGGGCAAGGTCGGGCGGACACTGCCCGCGCGTCATCCTTTTCCCGCCTAACGGGAGAGGGGGGCGGGCACGGGCATGCGCCTGAGAGCGTCAGCGTTGAGGGGAGCGTTGGGATCGAATTGGACGTTCGGGGGAAGCGGGCGGACGATGCGGTTGAGGCGTTGGAGACGTACTTGGACGCGGCGCTCGCGCATGGGCTTGCGCGGGTGCGCGTCATCCACGGCAAGGGGACAGGCGCGCTTCGCAACGCCGTTTGGCGGCGGCTGGCAGCGGGCCGCGAGGCGGCGTCCTACGCGCTCGCGCCCCGCGAACGCGGCGGGGAGGGCGCGACGGAGGTGGAGTTGGCGTAGCGCGGGGGGATAGCGCAACCCTGCGCGGCGACCGCCCTGACCGCGCAGGCGCGAATCTATGCGGCGCGCAAGCGCCGTTCCTACCTCCCCAACGCCCCGACCTGGCCGCGAAAGCGGGAACCTACTGGGCTTAATTAGACACCCTTGAGATACCATATCGGCGAACGGAGGACGACCTTATGGACCTTGGCATAGCGGGCAAACGCGCCCTAGTGACCGGCGGGACGCGGGGCATCGGCTACGCGACCGCGTTGGAACTCGCCCGCGAAGGCGTGAGCGTCGCGCTCTGCGCCCGCGACGGGGACGCGGCGCAGGCGGCGGCGAAGCGGATCGCGGACGAAACCGGCGCGGCGGCGTTCGGCTTCCGCGCCGACACCGGGGTCGCGGACGACGTTTCGCGCCTCGTCGCGGACGCGGCGGACGCGCTCGGCGGGCTGGACATTCTCGTGAACAACGCCGCCCGCGTCGGGGGAACCGGCGGGCCGGACTCGCTCGAGGAATTGAACGAGGAGATGCTGCGCGGCGACTTCGACGTGAAGATTATGGGTTACCTGCGCTGCGCCCGCGCCGCCGTACCCTATATGGAGCGCGCCGGATGGGGGCGCATCGTCAATATGGACGGCATGGCGGCGCGGAACGCGGCGGGCATCAGCGGCGGCATGCGAAACGCGGCGGTGATGAACTTCACCAAAGTGATGTCCGAGGAACTCGGGCCGAAGGGCGTCACGGTCAACGCCGTCCATCCCGCCGTCAGCCGCACGAGCGCGCTCGTCGAGCGTCTGGAGTCGACGGCGCGGCGCGAGGGGATTGCGCCGGAGGAGGCCGAGCAGCGCATCGCCAAGAACAACGCGATACGCCGGCTCGTTACCGCCGAGGAGGTCGCGGCCGTCGTCGTATTCCTCTGTTCGCAACAGGCGGGCTGCATCACGGGCGAGGCGGTCGCGCCCGCCGGCGGCAACTCGCGCTCCGTCTTCTACTAGCGATGCCGCGCGTCAACATTCCCGGCAACAGCCCGTGGGAGAGCGTCATCGGCTTCTCGCGAGTCGTCCGCGTCGGCGGCGCCGCCTACGTATCGGGAACCGCCGCCACCGGGGACGACGGCGCGGTCGTGGGGAAGGGCGACGCTTACGCGCAGGCGGCGCAGGCGCTGCGGAACATTGAGGCGGCGCTGGAGCAAGCGGGCGCGGCGCTCGCCGACGTCGTTCGGACGCGCATCTACGTCACGGACATCGCCGACTGGGAGGCGGTCGCCCGCGCCCACCGCGAGGCGTTCGGGAGCATCCGCCCCGCCTCGACGCTCGTGGAGGTCAGCCGCCTCGCGGACCCGGAGATGCTGGTCGAGATCGAGGCCGACGCGGTCGTCGCCGCCGACCAGGACGGCCGCTAGAGCGTCGCGGCGCCCGCCTCCTGCGCGGCGCGAATCTCTATACGCGCCTACCGTTCCGCTCAAGGCGGCGCAAACGCTCTTCCAAGTCCCGCGCCCGGGCGCGCTCCGCGTCAAGGGCCGCCTGCGTTTCGTGGAGGGCGCCCTGCGAGTCGCGGAGCGCGCCCTGCGTTTCGTGGAGCGCGCCTCGCGCCTCGCGCAATTCGCCCTGCGAGTCACGGAGCGCGCCTTGCGTTTCGTGTAGGGCGCCCTCCGCTTCCTCCAACGCGGATTGCGTTTCCTCGAAGGTAAGGAGGTACTCCCCCGACGCGGCGTCGTAGAACACGAGATTCCCCTCGCGAACGCAGAGGCTTAGCCCAATCGTCGGGCTTTCTCCGCAGGCCAAACCGCCCGCGTCGATGCCTAGCGGAATCTCCTCGTAGGCTCCGCCGACCAGCCGCTCGCCGGCCAGCGCGCGCCCGTAGTGGTCGCCGCCCGTCGGGTCGAACCGCCAGTACTCCGGCACGCCCATGCTCGCGTAGAGGTCGCGCTTCTCGGTCAGGTCGCGCCGCGCCGTGCTCTTGGAGCCGATCTCCAACACGAAGTCGGGCGGTTTGCCGACCACCCATATCAGGTAGCCGTTCTGCCGGTAGATTTCGGGCGGGTTGACGCCGAACGCGACGTAGCAGTCCGGGAGCACGCGTTTGTTGAGGTCGTAGGGGTCGTAGCAGACGACGGTGTTGCCCTCGACCAGCGCGCCGGGGTCTTTGCTGAAGCGCGTCTTGAGGGTGGTGACCGCGTCGAAGAAGTAGGGGCTTTGGTACATAGCGTCGGGCAGCGGCCTCAGGCTTGGGAGGTCTCCGGGGTCAACGGGAGGGTAGGGCCCCCCTGGGGCGGGGCGAGCGATGGGATTGACAGTTGTCATAGCGAACTCCGCGCCTGCTCGGCGCATTCGTCTGCGGGGGTTAGTGTAGCAGGTTCCGGTCGCGCGTACATCGTCGCGGCTCGCCGCGTTCGCGGGGCGCGAGCGCGTAGGACGTGCGGCGAGGAGGGCGCGACGGAGGCGGAGTTGGCGTAATGGCGAATGGCGATGCAGAGGCGCGCGGCTTCGGATCCGGAGATGCTGGTCGAGATTGAGGCCGACGCGGTCGTCGCCGATGACCAGGACGGCTGCTAGAGCGTCGCGGCGCCTGCCTCCTGCGCGGCGCGAATCTCTACGCGCCTACCGTTCCTGCTGAAGACGACGCAGGCGCTCTTCCAAGTCGCGCGCCCGGGCGCGCTCCGCGTCAAGGGCAGACTGCGAGTCGCGGAGCGCGCCCTGCGTTTCGTGTAGGGCGCCTTGCGTTTCGTGCAGCGCGCCCTCCGCTTCCTCCAATGCGGACTGCGTTTCCTCAAAGGTCAGGAGGTACTCCCCTGCCGCGGCATCGTAGAACACGAGATTTCCCCCGCGCACGCAGAGGCTGAGGCCAATCGTCGGGCTTTCTCCGCAGGCCAATCCGCCCGCGTCGATGCCTAGCGGAATCTCCTCGTAGGCTCCGCCGGCCAGCCGCTCGCCGGCTAGCGCGCGCCCGTAGTGGTCGCCGCCCGTCGGGTCGAACCGCCAGTACTCCGGCACGCCCATGCTCGCGTAGAGGTCGCGCTTCTCGGTCAGATCGCGCCGCGCCGTGCTCTTGGAGCCGATCTCCAGCACGAAGTCGGGCGGCTTGCCGACGACCCATATCAGGTAGCCGTTCTGCCGGTAGATTTCGGGCGGATTGACGCCGAACGCGACGTAGCAGTCCGGGAGCACGCGCTTGTTGAGGTCGTAGGGGTCGTAGCAGACGACGGTGTTGCCCTCGACCAGCGCGCTTGGGTCTTTGCTGAAGCGCGTCTTGAGCGTGCTGACCGCGTCTAGGAAGTAGGGGTTCTGTTGCATAGCGTCGGGCAGCGGCCTCAGGCTCGGGAGGTCTCCTGGGTCAACGGGAGGGTAGTTGCTCCCTGGGGCGGGGCGAGCGGGCTGTTGGACAGTCGTCATAGCGAACTCCGCGTCTGCTCGGCGCATCCGTCTGCGATGGGTAGTGTAGCACAGGCTCCGGAGACATTTGCAAACCTCCCGCCCTGCCCGCTTTCGCAGGAGCGCCACCCCGCCCCCGCCATCCCCGCTTTCGCGGAAACCCACCGCCCCGCTCTCACCCCGCCGCCGCTTGCAGCGCGGCCTCCAACTCCTCAAGGGCCGCGTAGCCCTCGAAACGCGCGGCGACGCGGGCGTCCGTTCCGATTACGAACGTCCACGACTCGTTGCGGTAGTGCGGAACCTGGTCTATCCCCCACTCCGCCAGATGCGGCGAGAGAACGCCTAGCGAAAGGTCGCCCTGAATCTCCTGCGGGTTGTCGTACACCTCGACGTGAATGTAGTCCGCCGCGTCCGGGTTGGCTTGCCGCAGTTCCGAGACGGTGTCCACCTGCGGGCCGCAAGTCGCCGTCGTGCAGAACGCGGGCGAGGCGAACACGGCCACCGTCGGCCTGCCGCTGAACAGCGACTCCGCAATGCTCACCTCGTAGAGCGCAGGGTCGGCGCGGTAGTGCGACGTGATGCTCGTCAAGTCGCCCCCGGCCGACTGCAGCGTCTTCGTGTCGCTGAACGGCGCGATCTGCCCGATGTCGCGCACGACGGACGTCTCGTCCACGCGAACCTCCAGCGCCGCCTTGCCGCCGTCCGCATTGACGTCCAGCCGCCACCTGCCCGCTTGCGGGAACGTAAGCGGCGTCACGTAGGAGCCGCGCGTGCCGAACGGCCATTCGTGGAACGTCGCCGTCGCCGTTTCGCCCTCCGCCTCCCCGTCAAGGAACGACGTTCGGACGGTCGCCTGCGGAGCGCGAACGAGCGCCGTGCCCGACGCGAGCAGGAACGCCACGCGCTGCGTCCCCGTCCGCAGGACGGTCGTCGAGAGGATGGCGATCAACTCGCCGTCTTGCGCGGCGGACGCGGGAATGGGCGTGGGCGTGGGGGTCGTCGCGGCGGTCGGCGACGACGGCGCGGAGCATGCGGCGGCGAGAACGCAAGCGGCGAGGGCGGCGAGCGCCGTATGCGGAAGCGGGCGCGGCATAGCGAACGCGCTCCTAGTAGACCTCGTCGTAGGAGCCGAACGTCAGCGCGAACAGCGCGAAGTCCGGGGAGTTGGACGCGAACTTGACCTCGGCGGCGGCGAACTCCGGCAGCGCGACGGCGTTGTACAAGTCCGGCTCGTCCACGACGAAGTAACTGCGCCCGCCCTCGATGACGATGTGCTCGCCGGCCTCGTCCGCCGTGAGCGGGCGGTAGTCGAGTTCCACGCCCGGATCCGCGTCGGCGGGCGGCAAATCGGCGATGAAAACGTCCACCTCGAACGGCTCCGTCCCCTCCGGGAAGCCGACGACGATGTTCACCGTGCGCGCGAGGAAGCGCAGCGCGAGCCAATCCTCAAGGCTTTCGGTCGACCTCGCGTGGATGATGGATTCGTCGCCGGAGCGCCATGAGCCGTTGAGGTACATAAACTGGTTGAGGTGAATCCCGGGGTCGCGGTAAAACTGGGTAAGCCCTGCGCCGTCGTAGTATTCGGGATGGGCGATGTAGAGGCCCGTCGGCGAGGAGTTGCGGTTCCACCCGCCGTAGATCTCGCGCGTCTGCCGATCCTCGAGCGAGGACGCCTCATACGCTCTTCGGTCGGCCTCCGGCCCCCGATCCGGGTTCACGGCGATGTCCGACACGTCGCCGCCGGCCTCTTCGAGCAGTTCGCGGATGAGGCGCTCCGTCTCGTCGTAAGCGCCCTCGCCGAATTTTGTGTAGCGCACCACGCCGTTCGCGTCGATCAGATACTTGGCGGGCCAGTAGCGGTTGCCGTAGGCGCGCCAAGTGCGGAAATCGTTGTCCTGCGCCACCGGCCAAACGACGCGCTGCTTCTCCGATGCGTTGATCACGTTCTCCGTGACCTTCTCGTACTCGAACTCCGGCGTGTGCACGCCGATCAGCGAGAGGCCGCGGTCCGCGTACTTCGCGTGCCAGTCGCGCAGGTACGGCAGCGTGCGGATGCAGTTGACGCACGTGTACGTCCAGAAATCGATGAGGACGACGTTCCCGCGCAATCCTGCCATCGTCAGCGGCTCGCTGTTCAGCCACCGATTGACGCCGACGAACTCCGGCGCGCGGTCGCCCACCGCCCCGCCCGTGTCCCCGGACTCCGCCACCGGGGTGGACGTCGGATGCGGCGTCTGCATATCGCCGTCGCCGCCTGCCGACCCCGACCCGGAACCTCCGCCATCGCTCTCCGACTCGGAACCTGCGCCATCGCCGCCTGCCGACCCCGACGCAGACTCCGCGACAGGCGCCGCTTCCGGCGCGGCGGACGTCGGATCCGCCTCGTCCGCTCCGCGGCAGCCCGCCGCCAGCAGCAGCAGCGCCACGACGACCGCCGCGGCAGCGGCGACCGCCAGCGCCAGCGACGCGAACGCCATGCGCCCCCGCGCCCGCCGCTTCCGGTCGTTCTCGTGAAGGCGGGAGCCCTCACCCCGTCCCTCTCCCGTTTGACGGGAGAGGGGGGCGGATGGCGCCCGCCGCGACGCTCCGCGCTCCCGGTAGTAATCTCTGTCCGCGATGCCCACGGCGCGTTCCTCCTCCGCGTCGGTTCGCCTCGTTCCGCGCGAGCGAACGCGCATGTCGCTATAGTATCCGATTGCGCCGCTTTGCGCTCCGCCCATAGAGACCTTTGCATAACCTGTCGCCCTGCCCCGCGTAGGCGGGAATCCATAGCGGAGCGAAGCGCTCCCACGTAAGCGCTCGTCATTCCCGCGTAGGCGGGAATCCAGGAACCCGCCTAGGCTGCCGTAGGCATTCGCCCTTCAGCGCCCCATCGTCGTCTACGCAGTTATGCTCCTCTTCTACGAAGAGGAGGAGGCGCTTGCGCGGCGAGCTGGATTCCCGCCTACGCGGGAATGACGGTAGTCCCCGCGCCGCTTGCGGCGCGCGGCGCCGCTGGTGTACGCTTGCGCTCCGCTATGCCCATCGCCAACCTGAACGACGCCCGCGAAGTCGACGGCGCCATCGGGCGCGTCTTCCGCGCCAACTCCGCCGACGAGCGCGAGGCCGCCGTCCGCAGCCTCTTCGTCGAGGCGCTGGACTTCGAGCGCGCGTCCGGCCTAGTCGCCCTGGACATGCGGCATGGGGCGGACGCGCGGCATAGGACGGGCGGCGCGTCCGCGAGCGTTAGGCTCCCCGAAGACGCCCGGCGCGTCGCCTCGCTCGACGGCGTTCACGTCCTCTACGTTGACCTCGCGGAGGGCGACGCGCCCCCGAACCGCGTCCGCGCGGCGGAGGCGGCGACGGCGGCGCAACGCATCGCCGAAAGCCTCGGCGAGGATCTGCTGCTCGTCTTCACCTGCGCGGCCTCAAGCGAACGCGCCGGCGGAGTCGGCCCCGCGTCGAGACCGGGGGCGTCGCAGGCTGGAGCCGGCGCCGCGTCGCAAATCCACGTCGTCCGGCCGGCGTTCCGCGGACGGCGGCCGACGCTTCGCAGGATCGTCGTCGAGCGCGGACTGCCGCGGCGCACCGCCGTTCAGCAGGTCGCCAACATCTACGCCGAATGGACGACGACGCGCAACCTCCGCGGCGCCCTCGACGCCGCCTTCGACGTGGAGCGCGTCACCAACGCCTTCTTCTCAACCTACCGCGAACTCTTCGAGGGCGCCGCCGCGCTTGTTCAGGGGTTCGCGGACGACGAGGGCGACGAGAGGCGCCTGTTCGTCCTCACGCTCTTCAACCGGCTGATGTTCGTCTACTTCCTCTCGCGCAAGGGATGGCTGACGTTCCGCGGCGACAGGGAGTATCTCGACGCGCTCTGGGCCGACTATCAGGCCAACCGGGGGAGCGTCGGCTTCTACGGGGAGCGGCTGCGCCCCCTCTTCTTCGCCGGCCTCAACAACTCCCAATCGCAAGACCTCAACTGGGAGGGCAAGCCGCTCGCCGCGCTCATCGGCAGCGTCCCCTTCCTCAACGGCGGGCTCTTCGCCGAAACGCCCCTCGACAAGCGCTCCGGCGTCGTCGTCCCCGACGAGGCCGTCAGGCCCGTCCTCAGCGAGTTGTTCGGCAAGTTCAACTTCACCGTGATGGAGTCCACGCCTTTCGACGTCGAGGTCGCCGTCGACCCGGAGATGCTCGGCAAGGTGTTCGAGGAACTCGTCACGGGCCGGCATTCGTCGGGCGCCTACTACACGCCGCGGCCCGTCGTCGCCTTTATGTGCCGCGAGGCGCTCAAGGGCTACCTCGCCGACCGCCTGCCCGCGCTGGGGCGGGACGACCTCGCCGCGTTCGTGGACGACCGCGCCCTTACGCGGGCGACCGTCGACCATGCGGACGCGCTCCGCGACGCGCTGCGGGGCGCCGCCGTCGTGGACCCCGCCTGCGGCTCCGGCGCCTATCTGCTCGGCATGCTGCAGGAACTCGTCGAACTCGCGTCCCTGCTCGACGCCGACGCGCTCCGCGCCAGCGCCAACTATATGCACGACCTCAAGCGCCGCGTCATCGAGCGCAACATCCACGGCGCCGACAAGGACGAATTCGCCGTCAACATCGCGATGCTCCGCCTCTGGCTCTCCCTCGCCATCGAGCACGAAGGCGACCGCCCCCAGCCGCTCCCCAACCTCGACTTCAAGATCGTCTGCGGCGACAGCCTCCTCGCCCCGGACCCCAACCCGGCGGACTATCCCGATCTGTTCCGGCGCGCCGCGCTCGAAAAGGCCGACGCGCTTGACCGCGCCAAAGAGCGCCACTTCGCCGCCGCAGGCTCCGCCAAGCAAGAGGCCGAACTCGACGTTCAGAACGCGAAAGCCGCGCTCGCCGAAGCGCTCGAAGCCGCCGCTCCGGAAGGCGCCGTTGATTGGCGCATCGAGTTCGCCGACGTCTTCGCCAAGCGCGGCGGCTTCGACATCGCCGTCGCCAATCCGCCCTACGTCCGGCAAGAGGAGATCGGCCCCGCCAAAGCGCAATTGGAGCGGCTGTACGCCCCGGCTGCGAGGGGGCGCTCCGACCTCTATTGCTACTTCTACCTGCGCGCCCTCCAACTGCTCGCGCCCGGCGGCATGCACGTGTTCATCTGCTCCAACTCATGGCTGGACGTCGGCTACGGCGAGCCGCTGAAAGCGCAACTCCTCGCCGACGCCTCCGTCCGCGCCGTCTACGAAAGCGCCGTCGAACGGCAATTCTCCACCGCCGACGTCAACACCATCATTAGCATCATCCAAAAGACGCCGCCGCGGGGGGCGGCCCAAACGCGGTTCGTCTCCCTGCGGGCGGAGTTCGACTTGGCGCTGGCGGACGCGGAGAAACGGCGCGAGATTGTCGCAACGAGCGGTTCGGGGGAGACCAAGTCGGCGGATTTGGCGGCGTATCCTACGCCGCCAAATCCGCCGACTTCGCAATTTTCGGAATTCCGCCTTTCCGCCGCCGACAAGTGGGGAGCGGTCTACCTCCGCGCCCCGGACATTTATCACGCGATCCTCGCCAAAGGCGCGGGCAAACTCGTCCGCCTCGGCGACGTTGCGAATGTCAAATTCGGCATAAAGACCGGCGCGAACGACTTCTTCTACCTCGACCGCGCCGCCGTCGCCCATTGGGGAATGGAGGAGCGCTTCCTCGCGCCCGTGATGACCTCCCCGCAAGAGTCGCGCAGCATCCTGGTGGATCCCGCGACGCTCCCCTACCGCCTTTTCCTCTGCAACGAAGACCGCGAGGCTCTCGCCGGAACCGCCGCGCTCAACTACATCCGCCACGGCGAAGCGCAAGGCTTCCACAAGCGCAGCAGCGTCCGCTCGCGCAAACTCTGGTATGGGCTGGGGGACAGAGAACCAATTAACTTGGCTATGAACAAACTCGTGAACACGACCGCGCGAACATTCCTTGTCCGTAACGGCATGCTTTTCACCGACAATTTTCAGATATTCGCATCCGACGCCGCTCCTGCCATCATCTGCGCTTTGATGAACTCATCAGTAACGCAACTGGCCGTCAACATCACTGCTCGAGCGAATTTCGGGCAGGGCGTGCTTGAGATACAAACCTACGAGACCGAAAACTTGCTGATACTCGACCCTTCAACGTATGGAGAGGCCAATGAGGACATCTTTCGTTCGGCGCAGTGGGACGTATTGGATCCGTCGGCGGAGCGTCGGGAGATAGACGGGGTAGTGTTCGATGCGTTGGGTCTGACGGAGGGGGAGCGGGCTGGGGTGTACGAGGCGGCGTCGGAGTTGGTGACGCGGCGCATTGAGAAGGCGAGGAGTCTGCGTAAGGGCGGGTAGGGGGCGCGCCCCAACTCCCCTCTCCTTCTGGGAGAGGGGCCGGGGGTGAGGGCGGTTCCGCGCAGGGCGGCGACCCTCACCCGCCGCTACGCGGCTGCCCTCTCCCGGAGGAGACCTTTGCATAACTCCCGGGCCCCAGTAGGTTCCCGCTTTCGCGGGAACGACGGGGCGCTTACGTAGGAGAGGAGCGGCGCTCCGCGCCGCCTGGATTCCCGCCTACGCGGGAATGACGGTAGGTTATGCAAAGGTCTCCAAAGGGAGAGGGCGGGAGCGGCGCTCCGCGCCGCCTGGATTCCCGCCTACGCGGGAATGACGGTAGGTTATGCAAAGGTCTCCCTCTGGGAGAGGACGGCGCGCAAGCGGGTTCGGGGAGCCTGCTCGCGCCCGGCCCTCCCCCAGATTCTGTTAAGATGAGCAGAGGGAGACGCTATGCCTGTTCCAGCCAACCCGAAGATCTACCACATCGTTCACGTAGACCGCCTGCCGTCCATCGTCGCGGACGGCTTTATTTGGAGCGACGCGGAGGCTGGTCGGCGCGACGCGCCCGGCACGACGATCGGCGTGGACAAGATCAAGCGGCGGCGGCTGAGCGAGTTGACGTTGGGCAACAGCCATCCGGATTTGCATGTGGGCGAATGCGCCCCGTTCTACTTCTGCCCGCGCTCCGTGATGCTGTACGTGATCCACATGGCGAACCTCCCTGAACTGACCTATCAGGGCGGGCAAGGCCCAATCGTTCACTTACAGGCCGACCTGCGCCAATCAGTCGCTTGGGCGGACGCCAACCGCCGCCGCTGGGCGTTCACGACATCCAGCGCCGCCGCCAAGGAATTTGAGGATTACAACGACTTGGCTCATTTAGACAAGGTCGACTGGGACGCGGTGGAGTCTCAGGATTGGCGAGGACGTCGGGGGAAGCAAGCAGAATTCTTGATGGAACATTCGTTCCCGTGGAGTCTGGTTGAGCGCATTGGCGCTCACTCGCCCGAAATCTGTGATAGAGTGCGGGTGGCGATGACGGGAGCGGAACATCAGCCGGTTGTCGAGGCGACCCCGACCTGGTGCTACTAGCGAGAGGCGGCGGCGATGATCGAGTACAAGACAGGCGACATTACGGGCGAGGACGCCGAGGCGCTCGTCAACACGGTCAACTGCGTTGGCGTTATGGGCAAGGGCGTCGCCTTGAGTTTCAAGGAAGCCTTCCCCGACAACGCGCGGGCATACGCAAGGGCTTGCGAGCGCAAAGAGGTCGAGCCCGGGCGCATGTTCGTGTTCGAAACGGAGTCGCCCGCCAACCCGCGCTACATCGTCAACTTTCCGACCAAGCGGCACTGGCGCGGCAAGAGCAAGATGGAGGACATCGAGTCCGGCCTCGCGGCGCTGGGCGAAGAAGTGCGGAGCCGGGGGATACGGTCCATCGCCTTGCCGCCGTTGGGCAGCGGGCTCGGCGGGCTGGACTGGAGCGCGGTGCGCCCGCGCATCGAGAAAACCATCGGGGCGATGGAAAGCGTCAGAGTCGTTGTCTTCCAGCCAAGCGGTCAAGCGCAGCCGTTCGTCCCAAGTCCCCTTGCGCCGAAGATGACGGTAGGCAGGGCGGCGCTCGTCGCGCTGATCGACCGCTACCTGGCGGGGCTGCTGGACCCGTTCGTAACGTTGTTGGAGACCCAGAAACTCATGTACTTTATGCAAGAGGCGGGCGAACCGTTGAACCTGCGGTTCCAGGAAGGCCATTACGGCCCCTACGCCGACAACCTGCGCCACGTCCTGAAAGCCATCGAAGGCCACTTCGTGTCGGGCTACGCCAGCCGCGACGCCCCGGATGAGACGATAGACCTCGTGCCCGGGACGGTTGACGACGCCAACGCTTTCCTGCAAGACCACCCCGAAACCCGAGTGCGCTTTGAGCGCGTGAGCGACCTCGTTGACGGCTTCGAATCGTCCTTCGGCCTCGAACTGCTGGCGACGACGCATTGGGTCGCATCGCCGTCCGCGCCGCCTGAAGAGGTCATCGCCCGCGTCCACGCTTGGGGCGAGCGAAAGCGGCGGTTCTCGGAACGGCAAATCCGCCTAGCCCTAGACGCGCTCGGCGAAAAGGGCTGGATCGAGTCCCCTGCGTAGAAGGCGGGAGGCGAATATGATGCTCGCGCCGGTTGACCCAATCGAAAGCCACGCCGCCCACAGCGAACGGCTGCTTGACCACGCGGCGCGGATGATCGAGGAAGGCGACCGCGTTCAGGCGTGCGAGAAGATTTGGGGCTCGGTGTCGCACCGCCTCCGCGAGATCGCCTACAAGCGCGGCTGGCCGGTCAAGGCGAACGCCGACTACCGCGACGTCGCCCGCTACGTCGCGCAGGAGACGGGCGACGAGGAGTTGCAGGGGTTGGGGGCGTTTCAGGCGTATCACGTCAACTTCTACGAAGACACGATGGACGAGGCGGACATCCGGGAAGGGCTGGAGAGGGCGCGGCGCGCATGCGAGGAACTGGACGCGGCGGACGCGGCGCTGGACGAGAGTCTCCCTCCGCCGCATGGCCCGGCGTTCCGCTCCTACGAGCGCCGGCATGGCCTCGTTCCGAACCCGCCGTATTCGGCGGAAGAGTGGGCGGAGCATTGCCGTCGCCAAGACCGGCTCGCCGAGCGGGCGAAGGCCAACGCCGCGCGCGCCGGATTCCCGCCGTCCGCCTAACGGACCCCGGCGCCCCCCGCCATGACCGCGTAGGCGGGGATTCTCCTGGGATGCAGGGAAGGCAAAAGTCGCTTACGGGGAAATGCGGCGCGCGGAGCCGCATATGCTACACTCGGCGGGCCGCGTAGGCCCAACCTCCTCCCATCGCAATGAACGTTCTGCACGCCCGCACCGATCCGCCTCTGCTTGACCGGCTCAAGGAGATGCTGGCGCATTCCGCGCGGGCGGACTTCGCCGTCGGCTACTTCTTCATCAGCGGATTCGAGGCGGTCGCGGATAGTCTGGCCGGCGTCCAAAAGGCGCGGATTCTCGTCGGGCATGCGGACAAGCAGGTGACGGAGCAGGTCGCCTACGGGCTGCAGCAGGCGGAGGCGATTCGGGCGCGGCAAGAGGCGGACGACTCCCCGCGGCGGCGGGAGCGAGAGGAGTCGGCGCGCCGCGCCGCCGAGAACGTCGGCAAGGCGGCGTCGCTGATGCCGCAGGACGCCGCGTCGGAGCGCGCCGTCGCCGCGCTGCGCGACCTGATCGCGTCGGGGCGCGCGGAGGTCCGCTCCTACGCGCGCGGGCCGCTCCACGCCAAGGCGTACCTCTGCTGGTACGAAGGCCACGCCGAGCCGGGGGCGGCGGTGGTGGGGTCGTCCAACCTGACGCTGGCGGGCTTCACGCGCAACACGGAACTGAACGTGCGCGTGACCGGCGACGCGGAGATGCGGGAGTTGGGCCGCTGGTTCGACGAACTGTGGGAGGACTCCGCCGACATCGGGCAGGAGATCGTCGAGGAACTGAACCGCTCATGGGCGCTCGCGCGCACGACGCCCTACGAGGTCTACCTCAAGGCGCTGTGCGAACTCTACGGGGATGAGGCGGGAGAGCCGCTGCCGCTCGCGCCTGGCCGCTCCGAGGAACTGGCGAACTTCCAACTGGACGCGGCGGCGCGGGCGCTGCGGATGATTGACGAGCGCGGGGGCTGCTACATCGGGGACGTGGTGGGGCTTGGGAAGACGTTCATCGGGGCGGAGATCCTGCGCCAGTTGCGCGTGAGTTATCCGAACGACGGGCCGCCGCTCATCCTCTGCCCCGCCGGGCTCGTTCCGATGTGGCGCCGCTTCAACGAGCGATTCGGACTCGGCGCGGAGGTCGTCTCGCACAGCATAATCGGCGAACCGCCCGGGCAGGAGTACGACGACGAATTAGGGCGCTACGTGGACGCGGACGCGCCCGGCGGCGGGATCATTCTGCGCGAGGCGTACCCGAACCGCGGCGCCGTGCTGGTGGACGAGGCGCACAACTTCCGCAACGTCAACCGCCGCTCGCGCGGCCTGCGGAACTACCTCGAATCGGGCTCCCACAAAGTCGTCCTCCTCAGCGCCACTCCGCAGAACCTCGGCCCGATGGACGTCTACCGGCAGTTGCGCCTCTTCCTCGACGAGACGGCGCACGGCCTCGACATCGACCCCGTCAACCTGGAGGAGTACTTCCGCAACGCGCAGCGCTGGCGCGAATTCCGCGCCGACGACGAAAACTACCGCAAGTCCTACGAGAAATGGGAGCGCGGCGGGCGAGCCGGCCCCGCCCCAATGAACAAGCCGTCGCCGCCCGGCGTCCCCCGCGCCGACGTCGAGAATGTGCTGCATCCGGTGTTCATACGCCGCCGCCGGAAGGACATCGTCGAAATCTACGGCGCAAGCGCGGAGGTCAACGGCAAGCCCGTTCGCTTCCCCGAGCCGCGCCTCGACAACCTCTCCTACCGCCTGGACGCCGTCTACAAGAAAGCGGGCGCGCTGCCCGACCTGATGGCGGCGCTGGATGCTCATACGGGAGCGCGCTACCGCGCCGCCGAGTACGTGAAGCCGGAAGCCCGCGACAAGCCGGAGCACCGCGACCTCTTCCGCGCCGGAGACCGCATCGCCGGCCTGATGCGCGTCCAACTGCTCAAGCGGCTGGAGTCCAGCATCGAGGCGTTCCGCTCCACGCTCAACTCGCTCGCCCAGAGCAACCGCAAATTCGCGCAAGCGCTCAAATCCGGCTATGTCCCCATCGGGCGAACCGCCGCCCGGATGCTCGCGGGGCAGGGATTCGGCGCGGACGAACTGCTCGACGTCTTGCGCCAGGAAGAGGAGCGGCGGGGCGGCGCGGGCGGCGGAAGCCGCGGCAAATTCACGCATGCGGCCGCGGACTTCCGCGTCAAGGACTGGATCGCCGACCTCGACAAGGACCACGCCGCGCTGAGCGGGTTGCTCGACAGGGTGAAGGACATCGGCCCCGAGGACGACAGCAAACTCGCCGCGCTCCGCGAGTTCCTCAAGCGCCCCGACGTTCAGGCGGGCAAACTCCTCGTCTTCTCGGAGGCGGAGACCACGATCGACTACCTCTACCGCCAACTGAATCCGGACGGCGCCGACCCGTCCATCGCGCGACTCTCCGGCTCGAACCGCGATCAGATTGAGCAGATCACGCGGCGCTTCTCCCCGGGCTCGAACGGCGGCGCGCCAAGCGGCGCGGCGGAAGCGCGCGCGCTCCTCGCGACCGACGTCGTGTCGGAGGGGCAGAATCTGCAGGATTGCGCCCGCGTGCTCAACTACGACCTCCACTGGAACCCGGTGCGCCTCATTCAACGCTTCGGTCGCGTCGACCGCATCGGCTCCGAACACGCCTTCATCCACCTCCACAATATGTGGCCGGACATGGAAGTGGACGCGAGGCTTTCCTTGACCGAGCGCCTCCGTAACCGCGTCCAGTGGTTCCACGACCTCATTGGGCTGGACACGAAACTCCTCTCGGAAGCGGAGCGGCTGAACGGCGCGGCGATGTACCGCATCTACGAACGCAAAGAGTTGCCCGATGACGAGGATGACATGGACGAGGCGGCCGCGGGCCAGCGCGGCGTCGCCTTGCTCCAACGGATCAGGGAGAGCGATCCGTCGCTCTGGGAACGGCTCGCCTCGCTCCCCGACGGGATCCGCTCCGCGCTGCGCGTCAGGTCCGCCCAGGGCTCGGAGCCAGGCGGCGCGCAAGCGGGCGGACGATCGGGCGAGGAAGGCGGCGGGGCGCAAATTCCGCTCGTGTCGCCGTCGGACCCCGGCGCGCCGCCGTCCGCGTTCGATCCGCCCCGGCCAGGCGAAACGCTTGCGCTTATGGCGGCCGGCGGCGTGAGGCAGTGCTACGCGGTCGGGAGCGACTTGCAGCCCCGCGCAGTGAGCCCCGCGCAGTTCGCCGCAGCCGCCGCCTGCGAGCCGGACACGCCCGCCGCTCCGCTTCCCGACGATACGAACGAGCGCGTTACGGCCGCGAGCGCCGACTTCCGCCGGAGCCTCGGCAGACGGCTGGGCAGAGCCCGCCGCCCCCACGACGCGCGCCGACGCTACGTCGAGCGCAGCCTCCGCGACCCGGAGGTCGACGATCCGCGCGCGGACGCCCTGCGCCGCATCTTCACCAACGACCTCCCGCATGAAGCGGAGACCGCGCTCAACGACGCCCGCCGCTTGGGGCTGCAAGGCAAAGCCTTGCTCGACCGCCTCCACGCGCTCCGCGAGCGCCACCGCCTCAACCCGCCGGAGGCGGCGGACGCGGAAGCCGCGCAGCCGCGGGTCGTCCGCATCGTCTGCTCCGACGGCCTCGCGGAGTAGTCGGCGCTCTTACGCGCGGTTGGGAATGAACTCCCCCATGCGGGACTTGAGGCCGCGCTTGGCGAGTTCCGCCTCGAAGAGGTCGTGGATGCGCGGGTCCTCGTCTTCGTACTCGATCTGCATGCCGCCGGCCTTCTCCGACTTGTCCATGTTCTCGTAGTTCCACATTTTGGACTCGAGCACGGGGTAGCGCGCGCCGCCGAAGTCGAACACGAGGTAGCGCGACTGGCCGGGCGAGACGTTGAAGTGCTGGTGGTAGGTCGGGCCGTCGGGCGGCGCGTAGAGCGTGCCCGGCTTCCAGTCGACGCGGACGGTGTCCACGGGGTTTTCGCCCTCCTTCCAGAGGAGGGAGTAGCCCTCGCCGGTGACGCAGAAGATGTGGGCGCCGGCGTTGTGGGCGTGCGCCTTCTTGTAGGTGCCCTCAAAAAACTGGGAGATGTGGCAGTGCATCGAGGAGTCGCCGAGCAGGAACTGGATGTTGTTGCCGGCGGCGCCTCGCGCGACCCACGGGGGGAGTTCGAAGTTGACGAGTTCCGGCACGAAGTTCGTCTCCCACTGGTGGCGTCCGGGCTTGACCTGGCGGAACTCGCCCTCGCCTTCGAAGTACTTCTCGGCGGCCATGCGCTCCGGGAATTGGAAGGCGTTGTCGTAGATGAAGTCGGCGTTGCGGAAGACGTTGAAGATGATGGGGAGGTCGGTGACGGCGGCGAGGCGGGCGGGCTCCGTTCCCGACCCGTTGAAGATCTGGTGCTTGGCGTTGAGGGGGATGGCGAAGATGGCGCTGGGGCCCCACTCGAAGGAGTACTTGCGCTCGTCGGGGCGCTCGATGACGGTCGACCCGCGCCCGGAGACGACGTGGATCAGTTCGTCGTGCATGTGCCGCTCGGGCTTCAGTTCGCCGCCCGGGGGGATCTCGACGACGTAGGCGGAGAGGTAGTCGCTCTTGCCCGCGACGTGGACGTACGTTCCGAGCCCGCCGAGGCGCTCCCACGGCTCGACCGGGACGGTATGGCAGTCCACGGCGTAGCCCTCGAAAACGGGGACGCCCTCCTCTTTGAGGAAGTCGCGGTAGGGGAAGACCCCGTAATAGGGGTTGAACTCAACGTCGTCGCCCATAGCATGCTCCGGCACGGGTCAGGATTGGCGCGCAGGTTACACCATCGGGCGGCGGGGCGCTAGCATTGGGGACGCGGACGGGCAAGCCGCGCGGGGAGGCCAACTCATTGCCTGAAGCATATCGTCAAGCGCGGAGGGCGGGTCGCGCCTCTCGTTTTTGGCTGCCGGCCGCCGCGCTTGGCCTCGCGGCGATAGCCGCCGCCGCGTGCTCCGGGTCTGCGCCGTCGCCTACGCCTTCGGCGTCCGCCGCGCCCGCCCCAACGCCTGCGATCAGGATCGTCGAGTCGCTCGCCGCGCCCTCCGGGGTCGCCGTGGACGCCGCCGACAGGCGCCTCGCCGTTTCGTGGAGCCCGGTCGACGGCGCGACGGGCTACAAGGTCGCCGCCAGGCTGAAGAACGGCGTCGAACCCTTCGAGTGGAGCGAATACGCGGCGGACTCGTCGCCCTACGTCGTTCCTGACAGGTGGGCGGCGATGAGCGGGCTAGAGTATGAAGTCCGGACCGCCTCGGTCAACGCGGAAGGGCAATCCGTTTGGTCCGCCTCCGTTGCGGTGACGGCCCCCGAACTTCCCCGGGCGCCCGCCGGGGCCCTTGAAACTGAGACCTCCGGCCCGTATGCGGTGGGGGATCTGATGCGCGCGAGCCTGAGGAGCCAGAGGCCGATCGACCGCAAGTCGCTGTTCGTTTGGTCGGTATGCGATCCGGAGGGGCAAGAGTGCGAACTGTTGCCCATCGTTGAACCGTCTTCCTATCTCTACCTTGTTCCTTGGGCCGCGCGAGGAAAGCGCGTGCAGGTTCAGACAGACTACGACAAAGACGGCTTGTCGTACACCGCAACGATTGCTCTTGGGGTCGTCAGTCTCACAGGATCGACTTTTCCTCAAGTGGATATGCCTCCGGGATGCGAGAGAGCGGCCCCTTCCGCGAGCGTGAACGCATTTACCCCGGAACCTCCTCTGTCTACGCTTTTGCACTACGTGGGATCGGAATCGGTTCAAATCGATTGGGACGGCGTAGGCGGCGGGGCTAGCGAGCCGCTCTGCAACGACCTGCTGGTCGCGACGCCTTGGGGGAGGATGGCCTTGGTGCGCGCGAATGGAAAGGTGGAGCAACTCGAAGGGCAAGTTCCGATGAATTTAGAGGGGTTGCGCGAGCATCCGGACAGCTCCACCTTCGCTCCCAGCAGGTTTCGAGTCGCCGATATCCTGCTGAAGCAGC
Source organism: Dehalococcoidia bacterium (assembly GCA_965242755.1). GTDB lineage: Bacteria > Chloroflexota > Dehalococcoidia > Lucifugimonadales > Australimonadaceae > Bin16. Next base: position 1,949,362 of record OZ251500.1, read on the forward strand.
GCTCCAATTATCTATGGGATCTGTTCGTCACTCATCATTACTTCACTGGAGATTGCACTCGGTTTCGCTTGTCGTCCACGATGGTTGCGATGGAAAACGGCAACCCTATAGTGTCCCCTTCATGGAGAACATTGTTCGATGCTGATCCATGCTTGGACTCGCCGGCGCATAGCGGATATCACTCGGGCGGGAAAATGTTAACTGACGGGGCGGAGCATCTGTTGGTCGTGATTGGCGACCATGGCTGGCTAAATACGGGCGGGGACACGCCGGGCGGACGCGCTCTCTGGGCTCCTCAAGATCCCGGATCCCATTTAGGCAAACTGGTCCGCGTCGAAATCGCCTCCGGCGAGACGGAGATCCTGGCGTTTGGCCTTCGCAATCCGCAAGGGTTTGCGCGGGATGCGGAAGGCAATCTCTGGGAAACCGAGCACGGGCCGCAGGGCGGCGACGAACTCAACCTGCTCGAACCCGGTCTCAATTACGGCTGGCCTTCGGCAAGTTACGGAATTCCGTACGGCGGATACGTCATGGCTTCAGAAGTAGACGCTGTGGGCGAGCACGAAGGCTTTGTCAAACCCAGATTCGCATGGGCCACCGCCATCGGCGTATCCGCCATGGTCGTGAATGACAAACGATGGTTTCCTCTGTGGAGAGACGACCTGCTGATCGGTTCGCTGGGATCCGATGAAACCGGGCGCTCGCTCTTCCGCGTCCGGCTCGACGGGACCCGCGCGCAGTATGTGGAGCGGATACCTGTCGGCGGGCGAGTGCGAGACATCGCCCAGATGCCGGACGGACGCATAGCGCTGCTTATCGACGGGGGAACAGTCCGCTTCCTAAGCCGATCATCAGAACCCTGCGCCGACCGGACGGAGGAGCGACTGCGGCAGCGACTGCCGGTCTACGCGATTGGCTGCGACGCTTTGGCCGCGTTCGAAGCGAACCAAGCGGATTCGACGGACGAGAACGCGGGAGGGGCATACATCAGCCAAGACCCGTCGAGTTTAGCGAACGGCGCAAACTCAGCGGAAGGCAAGCCCGCCAGTGGAGCGCAACTCTACATGACGAACTGTGAAATCTGCCATAGCCTTGTCGCCAACCAGCACGGAATCGGTCCGCATCTTGCGAATCTCGTTGGGCGACGCATCGGGGAAGTGGACGGATGGAATTCGTCAGGGGCGCTCCGCTCGCTCGACGGCGTATGGACGCGGGACAGCCTCGCGCGGTTCCTCGCGGATCCGCAGGCGTTCGCGCCGGGGACGACGATGGGGTCGCAGGGGCTCTCCGAGTCGGAGGCCAGGGCTATCGCGGACTATGTCGCCGGACTGCGGGGCGAGTAGGCTACGCCTCCAAGCGGCGGCAGCGCCGAGCGGCGGCGCTGAGGACGGCGATGAGCGCGAAGGCGCGACCAACGCCGCAATGGAGCGCGCCCGGCAACGGCAAACCCGCTTCGGTCTGTGGCATACTCAACAAGCGGGCTGGAAGAGAAGCAACAAACCTGCTCCTCAGGCAAGAGGCGGCCGCGCCGCTGAAGCGGCTAAACGCGCGTCGATGTCGATGCGCTCGCCGCCCCGGGGCGTTGATCGCGAAATCGGAGTCCTGCCTACGCGCGCCGCCCCGCGCGCCGGCGGCGCGCGGGGCGCTAGCATTGGAGAAGCGAATAGGCAAGCTGCGGGAGGCCAACTCGTTGCCTGGAACAGATCGTCATCAAGCGCGGAGAACGGGACGCTTGTTTCATTGGGCGGCGTCGGCGCTTGGCTTCGCGGCGATAGCCGCCGCCGCGTGCTCCGGGTCTGCGCCGTCGCCTGCGCCATCGGCGTCCGTCGCGCCCACCCTTACGCCTACCCCTAGAATCATCGCATCGCTAGCCGCTCCCTCCCGCGTCACGGCGTCCGCCGCCGACAGGCGGCTCGCCGTTTCGTGGAGCCCGGTCGATGGCGCGACAGGCTATAAGGTCGCCGCCAGGCTGAAGAACGGCGTCGAACCCTTCGAGTGGAGCGAACATGAGGCAAACTCGCCGCCCTACGTCATTGCGGAGCGGTGGGCGGCGATGAGCGGGCTGGAGTACGAGATTCGGACCGCCTCGGTCAACAACGACGGTCAATCCGCATGGTCCCCCCCCGTTGCGGTGACGGCTCCTGAACTTCGATCAGCATCCCCCGATGCGGTCGGAATCCTGTCCTCGCCTCCTTACAGGGCGGGAGACCTTATGCAGGTCCAATTATCCAGTCAACGTCCGTTCGCCCGCAGGTCGCTGTGGGTTTGGTCGGTATGCGATTCAGACGGGCAAGAATGTGAACTATTGGATCTCGATGAGGAGAGGTCTTACGATAAATTAGTCCCAGCAGCGGCGCGAGGGAAGCGCATGCAAATTCAGGTGGACTACGACAAGGATGGCTTGTCCTACACGGCGACGGCGGCGGTGGGGGTTGTCGGCCTTGAAGACGGTTGGGGGCCGACCCTCCCTAGCCCGACGCTCCCGCCGGGTTGCGAGGGAGCGGCTCTTCCGTCGGGCGGAGGCGCATTCGCGTCGGACGGCGCTCTGGCTACGCTCTTGCATCATATAGAGTCTCAGTCGGTCGCTGTAGATTGGGACAACGCAACCGGAGGAGCGATCGAACCGCTCTGCAACAACGCGCTCGTCGTAACGCCATGGGGCCGGATAGCGCTGGCGCGTCCGAACGGAGCCGTGGACTATCTGGATGGCCGCGTTCCGATGAATCTGGAAGGACTTCTGTCTCATCAGGACAGCGCGACCTTCTACCCTGACGTCTTTCGAGTCACCGACGTTTTGCTGAGGCAGCAGTCGGAAGACCTCTGGGAGATGTTCGTTACGCATCATTATTTCACAGGAGAATGCAATCGGTTCCGCTTGTCTGCCGCAACGATTCTTTGGCAAGCGGGGGCGGCTTCAGTCTCGCCTGATTGGAGGACGATATTCGACGCCGATCCTTGCATGCCTCCTCAGGGGGTTTGGGGGAGGCACGCGGGCGGGAAAATGTTGACGGATGGGCCCGATCATCTCCTCGTTGTCGTCGGAGATCACAACTATAAGTGGACGCCACAGAATCCCGAATCTCATATGGGCAAATTGGTTCGGATTGCGATTGATTCGGGAGAAGCGGAGTTTCTGGCTTTCGGTCTTCGGAATCCGCAAGGATTCGCCCGTGACGCGGAGGGCAATCTCTGGGAGACGGAGCACGGGCCGCTAGGCGGCGATGAACTCAATATCCTCGAGCCCGGCTCCAATTACGGGTGGCCTTCGGCGAGTTACGGAATCGACTACACCAGGCGAGTTAGCTTACGGGAGTGGGAGACTGCAGGCAAGCACGAAGGCTTCGTAAAACCCCGCTTCGCTTGGGTTCCCTCGATCGGCATCTCCGCCGTTATTGTGAACGATGAGCAATGGTTTCCGTTGTGGAGAGACGACCTTTTGGTCGCTTCGCTAGCGGGCGCCCAGGGAAGCGGCAAAGCGCTCTTCCGGGTCCGTCGCGACGGGACGGATGTCCGGTATGTCGAACGCATCGAGGTCGGCTACCGCATGCGCGACCTGACGCAGATGCCGGACGGGCGCATAGCCGTGCTTGCCGACGGCGGCAGCGTCCACTTCCTCAGCCTCTCCCCGCACTGCGATGAGGAGTCGCGGCGTCAGCAACTCGTCTACGTCATCGGCTGCGGCCCCTTGGGCGACGGAGCGGCAGACGCGCCTGGATCGGGCGGCCCACCGTCTACTACTCCTCCCGTCGTCGTCGGGGACGCGGACGAGGCCGCCGCAGCGTCAGGCGCTCGGTTATACGCGGTGAACTGCGCCGCCTGCCATAGCCTTGTCGCCAATCAGCACGGAATAGGCCCGCACCTCGTCGGCCTCATCGGGCGGCGCATCGGGGAAGTGGACGGATGGAATTCGTCAGAGGCGCTCCGCTCGCTCGGCGGCGTATGGACGCGGGACAGCCTCGCGCAGTTCCTCGCGGATCCGCAGGCGTTCGCGCCGGGGACGACGATGGGCGCGCAAGGGCTCTCCGAGCCGGAGGCCATGGCTATCGCGGACTACATCGCCGGACTGCGGGGCGAGTAGCAGGAAAGCGTTGCGCGGGGGCTTCGGCTCTGCCTACGCCTCCAAGCGGCGGTAGCGCGGAGCCGCGGCGCTGAGGACGGCGATGAGCGCGAGAGCGGCTATCCCGCCGATGAGAAAGGCGTTGTCCACGCCGTAGACGCGCGAGAGCGCCCCCGCGATCAATCCCCCGAACGGCATCATGCCGATCTCCATCTGATAGACGCCGATCACGCGCCCGCGCAGCGCGTCCGGCGTGATCGTGTGCACGATGGTCATATTCGTCGTCATCACCACCTGCACGAACATCTGCTGCAGGAGCAGGACGCCGACGGCGAGCCAGAGGGACGCGATTTGCGAAAGCGCGACGACGCTGACGGCGGCCAGCGCGAACGCGCCCGAGGCGAGCAGCCCCTTCCGCCGCGCCGACGAAAACGCGGCCAGCAGCGCCGTCCCCAGGAATCCGCCTATGCCCATCGCCATCAGCAGAAACCCCAGGTAGGTCCCGTCCTCGTTCCGCAGAATCTCGGCGGCGTACACGGGCAGTTGGTTGAACACCATCGCCAGCATCGTGAACGAGAGGCCGAACGTCACGCCCGCCGTAAGCAGGGTGACGGGCTCGTTGATGACGTGGCGGAAGCCGTCGGCGAGGTTCCGCAGCGGCGAACGCTCCTTCGCCATGGCGCGGTCGGCGGTGTAGTAGGGCGTCCGCAAGCGCGCGAGCATCACGAGCGCCGCAAGGAAGAGCGCGCCTTGAATGAAAAAGTTGACGTCGGGCCCGAACCACGCGATGACGACCCCGCCGACGGCCGGGCCGAGCGCGCGCATCAGGTTGAAGGCCATCGAGATCATCGCGGTGGCGTTCATCAGCGCCTCGCGGGGCACGGTGTTGGCCGTCAGCACCTGCCGCACGGGATTGTTCGCCGCCCAGAGCAGCCCGAACGTCAGCGCGAAAGCGTAGAGATGCCAAACGCGCTGCAGGTCGAGCCTGAGGAGCAGCGCGAATCCGAACACGAGCGCCGTGACGAGCGCCTGGTCCACGAACAGCAACTTTCGCCGGTCGACGCGGTCGGCGATGACGCCGGTGATGGGGGAGAGCAGCAGGGGGAGCGTCCGCGAGCCGACGACGCCGGCGACGTGCAAGGGGTCGCGGGTGAGGTCGTAGGCGAGCCAGCCGAGCGTGACCTGCTGGAACCAGACGCCGCCCGCGACGAGCCCGGTCGTGATCCAGAGGATGCGGAAGTCGGGGTAGCGGAGCGCCTGCGCGGACACGGGGCGCTCCGGCGCGGGCGCGGCGAGCTGCGGGTTGGTCGTTTCCATTGGGTCGGCGGCTCCACTATACGCCGCGAGCGCTGCAATAGCGCGGTATCGGCGCCGCTCCTCTCTTATGCAGAGCCCCGCGTCCCGCGCGCCGCATCACGCGCCGACCGCGTATGCGCCCGCCCTGCCCGCGCAGGCGCGAACCCACCCCATGACCGTCATTCCCAACGCAGCTGCGAACCCACCCGGCGCGCAAGCGCCGCCCACGCCCTCTCCCGATGGCGGGAGAGGGCAGCCGCGTAGCGGCGGGTGAGGGTTGCGCCGCAAAGCGGCGCACATGCCCCCTACCGCTCCGGCAACTGCCACAACTCCCGAATGCCCGGCTTCATCATCGACTCCTCCGCCATCCGCTCCGCATCACGCTCACGGTACAGCAACTCCACCTGCAACTGATTCAGCAGCCGACCCGTCGCCCGCGTGATCTTCCACAACTCCGGCATCGTCCTCGTCTTCCCTTTCGCGCGATTGCAGGGAGGGCAGAGGAGTTGCAAATTCACCATGATGTCGGGGCCGCTCTTGACCAACGGAACCACATGGTCAACCTCCATCTGGCGCAAGTCCATCCGGACGCCGCAGCCGAGGCATAAGCCCTCCTGCCGGCCGTACAGGTCGCGCCGCTCCGCGAGCGTCCGCGGGCGGCGGCGCGCCTCCGCGGCGGCCTCCTCCTCCGAAACAGGGCGAATCGGCTCGTCCGTCTGCCCAGGCAGTTCCGCGACCCGATGGACCTTCTTGCCGTCGGGGAGGCCGGCGGTGGCACCCTCGACCTCCATTTCAGGGAAGGTGCCGCGCAGCCGTTTGACGACCTGGCGATACGCCTCGACGCCCATGTCCATGCCGATCCATCGCCGCCCCAACTGCTCCGCCGCGACGCACGCCGTCGCGCACCCGCAGAACGGATCCAGCACAACGTCGCCCGGATTACTGGACGCCTCAATGATGCGGTTCAACAACGCAAGCGGCTTCTGCGTCGGGTATTTTGTCGCCTCTTTATGCCATGAGCGCACGGCCTGAACGTCCGCCCAGATGTCCTGAAGCGACATCCCCTTTGCCTCGTCAAGATACCTCTTCAGGCGAGGGAACCCGTTCCTCGTAATGAATACTCGCCCCTCCGCCTTCAAGCGCTCCAACCCGTCGCGGTCCAAAGCCCATCCGCGCCCCTTCGCCGGCGTGACGCCGAGCCACGCGAATTGCCTGTGCGCCGCAGCGGACGGAACAGTCAAATCCCCCGACTGGAAACGCCGCCCCTCTTCGTCCGTGTAGCGGTAGTAATCCTCAATGTACGAGGGGTCATACGCTTGATGAACGTCGTTGTTCCAAACGGCGCTGTCCGTCTTGGAGTAGTACAGAAGCGTGTCGTGAATAGCGCCGCACTTATTGGCGTTGGAGTGCGCCGATGTGCGCCGCCAAACGATTTCGTTGCGGAAGTTCGCCGCGCCGAACACGGAGTCCATGATGCTCTTGAGGTAATGGCTCGCCGTCGGATCGCAATGCAGATAGATCGAGCCGGTCGGCTTGAGAATGCGCTGCATCTCCACGAGGCGCACCGCCATAAACGTGAGGTACCCCTGCATCGAGGGCGAATGCGCCCGACCCGCGCCCTCCAAAATCGGCGGCAGCGCGGGAATGACATGCCCAATCTCCGCGACCCACTCCACCTTCCAGTTCGGGTCGTCCGGCTCCATCGTGAACACGTCCACGAACCCGACGAGCCGATCCTGAACCGCCGCGAGAGGGTCGGGCCGCTCCTGCGGAGCGGGCAGGCGAATATCCTGCAGCAGGCCGCGCTCCTCCTGCTCCGCGAGCCCGATGGGGTTGAGGTAGGCCTTCCCGCTGTTGAACGGAGGGTCGAGGTAGATGAGGTCGACGCAGGCGTCGGGCAGCGCCCGCAGCGCGGGAAGGTTGTCGTTGACGACGATCGTCCGGTTCTCGATCCCGGGCAATATCGGCGCGTTGAGGTTGGTCTCCGTCACGGCGTCTCCGCAGGGGGGCGTTGGCCTAATCCTAGCCTAAGATGCGCCGAGCGGGGGCGCAATGTCAACGGGGGCGTGTCCGCATTCGGCGGCGCAAGGCACCGCCCTCTCTTGCCGCCCTGCCCGCGCAGCCGCGAACCCACCCGCCACGCAAACGCCACGAGACAGGGCGCAACGCGCCCCATCCCCAAGCCATCCCCGCCAACCACTCCCTCCCCGCGAAATCGGGAACCTACTGGCCACTCCGGCGCGCAAGCGCCGCCCCCCCCCTCTCCCTCTGGGAGAGGGCAGCCGCGCAGCGGCGGGTGAGGGTTGCCCACGCGCGCGGTTGCCCCCAATGCCGCAACTGTGACATCCGCCCCTTGCGCCGTCCCCTTGCCCATCCCTACGATGGGGCAATGACAATCCCAAGCCCAACCCGGCAAGCGCGGCGCCGAACGAGAGGCGCGGCGGGCAACCGCTCAAAACCGCTCATTAAGGGCTCATTCGGGGCTCATTAAGGGCTCAAAATGGCTCATCTGGGGTTCAAAACGGCCCGCCCCAAAATGTCCCAAAACACGGCCAACACGGAAAAAGGAGTCTCCCGATGACCGAAAATGACCCAATCCCCGGGGCGAAAATTGCAGCAAGCCCTCAACATGACCGTAACGAGGCCATACGATGAACCACCCTCCCCGTGAGCGCCCCCTAGCCGTCGCCGCGCTCGCGGAGCGCGGCGCGCAACTCCTCGACCTCCCGGCGCAACTCCCGGTTCTTTCGCCCTATGTAGACCGCGTAGGCGAAGAAGCCGGCCCAGGTGAGCAGCGTTCCGGCGAGCAGATAGCCGAGATTGCTCTCGCCCGGCGCGCTCTGCGCGGACGCGGCGGCCATCGCGGGGGGCGCGGCGAGCGCGACGAACGCGCCGGCGGAGAGGAGAACGGAGAGGAGGCGGATCATTCGCGGCATAACGTTCCTTGTTTGCTGCGCCTGCGCGTCGGGCGGCGCGGGTTAGGCGGCGGCGCGCCGCAACTCCTCAAGCGCGTCTTCGTCGCGCCGGAGGGCAGTCCGCTCGGCGACGAGCGCAATGAAGAGAACGATGAACGCGACGAACGAGAAGAGGAGCGTGAGCAGCATTTCGCGCTCCAGCGAGCCTTGCGCGCCGGGGCCGGTCACGCGCTCCGGATGCAGCCCGCCCCACCAGTCCGCCGCCATATAGAGAAAAGGCACGGTGGCCGCGCCGATGACGGCGACCACGGCCGACCAGCGCGCTCCGCGCTCCGCGTCGGGGGCGTAGGCGCGCGTCATCAAGCAGCCGATGAAAATCAGCCAGAGGACGAACGTGAGCGTTCCGTTCGCGTCCCACACCCACCAAACGCCCCAAACCGGCCGCGCCCATACCGCTCCCGTGAGGATCGCCGTCGTGAAAAAGACCACGCCGACCTCCGTCGATGCGTAGGCGATCCTGTCCCACTTCCGCGAGCGCCGCGCGAGATAGGCGACGCCGGCGGCGGCGGCGAGAACGAACGAGAGGAAACTCGTGAGGATGACCGGCACGTGGAAGTAGAAGAGGCGCTGCACGATCCCCATCACCCGCTCCGTGGGGGCGTACTGGAAGATGAGATAGAGGTCAATGAGGACGAGCGCTCCGGCGGCGAGCAGGAGCCACTGCCTCCACGCGCCCGACGAATGGGCGCGCGAGGACGGGCGGGCGGGGGATGTCGCGTTGGGGGTCATTCTTCCAGCGTGAACTCGAACGCCCATAATGATACCACAAGGAGCGCGGCGTCGAACGCGAGGATGAGTTGCAGCCAGCGCCCCGCGCCGCTCCAGCCTTCGCCGTCCAAAGCCGCCGCCGTTCCGGACGCCGCGCCGATAAGGAGCGGCAGCGACAGCGGAATGAAGAGCAGCGGCAGCAGCGCCTCCCGCGCCCGGGCGTTCGCCGCGATTGCGGAGAGGAGCGCGCCGACGGCGGCGATCCCGATGGTCGCGGCGAACGCCACGGCGGCGAACCAAACGTTCAGCAGCGAGAGGCCGTAGAGAACGAGAAAGACGGGCGCCAACAGCGCCTCCGCCGCCGTCAGGAGCGTGAGCAAGCCGAGGAACTTGCCGAAGTAGACCGCCTCCGGCGGCGCGGGCGCAAGCCGCAGGCCGTCCAGCGTTCCGCGCTCGACCTCCAAGAGGAACGTCCGATTCATTCCCAGCATCGCCGTGAAGATATACGCGACCCAGACGATGCCGGGGCCGACGATGGCGAGCGTTCGCGGCGACGGATCGAACGCGAACGTGAAGATGAACGCCGCGACGAACGCGAAGGCGAGCGTCGCCCCAAGCGTCTCCCGCGTGCGCGCCTCGATGCGGACGTCCTTGGCGTAGACGGCGAGCGCCGCGCGCAGCCCCGCGCGCATTACGCCCCGCTCTCCGGCGCCGCCGCGAGCGCGACCGCGGCGGGGTCCGCGTCCGCCGCGCTCCCCTCGGCGGCCACGCGCCCGCCCCGGAGGACGGCGTATCGGTCGGCGGCGGCCAGTCCGCGCTCGACGTCGTGCGTTGCGAACACGACGGCGCCCCCGCCCTCCGCGACGGCGCGAACGACGCCCTCGAGGAACGCCTTGCCCTGCGCGTCGAGCCCGGCGTCGGGCTCGTCGAGCAGCAGAAGCGCGGGGCGGTGGAGCAGCGCGCGGGCCACGGCGACCCGCTTCTGCATGCCGTTCGAGAGCGCGCGGACGCGGCGGCCCGCCCATCGCTCCGCCCCGGCGTCGCGCAGCACGTCGTCGGCGCGCCGCTCGCCGTCGGACAGTCCGTAGAGGCGGGCGTAGAAGCGCAGATTCTCCTGCGGCGTCAGATCGGGGTAGAGCATATTGCGGTGGCCGACGTAGCCGGTGGCGGCGCGGGCGTTGGCGGCTTGCGCGGGCAGAGCGAAGCCCGCCGCGACGGCCTCCCCCGCGCCGGGCTTGACGAGCGCGGCCGCGACGCGCAGGAGCGTGCTCTTGCCCGCCCCGTTGTGCCCGAACAGCGCAAGCGCGCCTCCCCACGGCGCGGCGAGGTCAACCGACCGCAGCGCGTAGGCCGCGCCGTAGGCTTTGGAGACGCCGCGCAACTCCAGCCCATAGCCGGAGCGCGCGGCGAGTTTCGGGGATTGGCCGTCCATAGGAGAGGGTGCAATGTTACATTGGCCGGCGTCGGCGGGGCGGCTGCGCGGCGAGGCGGACGTGGAGTTCCTCGATGCAACGAATCGCCGAATCAGCGGCGCGTCACCCCGGCTTGCGCGCGATGAGAACCGTCCCGTCCGCAAGGTCCGCCGCCGTTTCCGCGTCCAACGCGGCCCGGATCTCGTCGGGCGTCGCGCACGCCGCCTCTCGGTCCGACCAGATGATGTAGAGGTCTTGGCCGTCGCCGTGCATCCATCGCGCCAGGCCGAGGAGCCCCTCCGCGTCGCAAGGGATCTCGTGGTGCGTGACGGGCAGTCCGACCAGCAAATAGACCTGCCCGCGAATGTTGCTCGCGAGTTCGTAGTCGCCCTGATGCGGGTTCGCTCGCAGATACTGGATGAGTTCGGACTCCTCCCACGATCGGGACGTTATGCCCAGCCCTTCGTTCAAGTGCCGTTGGAAGCGATCGGCGTAGAGACTCGCTTGCGGCAAGAGCCAGAGCGTAAGCGCCGCCGCGACGGCGATAGCGGCCGCGTTGCGCGCGAACGCCGCCCTGAGCCCCGCGCCGTCGTCCCCCGCCGCGGTCCGGCGGTTGCGCCTGGCCGTGAGAAACCGGTCGAGCAGGAGCGCCGCAAGGAGGAGCATGGGGATATGAATCGGGGCGTAGTACCTGAGGCCGAAACTCTCGACGCCGCGGTACGAGATCATCGCAACGACGGAGACGGCGTAGACAACGACGAAAAGCGCTAGGACGAATGCGGGATCGGATCGGCGCGGACGCCGCCGCGCATTGGGTTTGGCGACTCGCGCAAAGAGGAAGAGCGCCGCCAAAACGCCAATCGCAAACAGCGCGCCCGCGCCAATCAGCGTTGCGGTCGTCCCTGCGCCGTCGGCGTAGTCGGTCAGCCGGAAGTAGGCGGCGCGCCCTAGCCGCGACCATCCGGATAACGCCTCCGCGAACCGGAGCATCAGCGCTGACAGGTTTTCCGTGAATGAAAACGCAGGCGGAATGTCGGCGTGATTGCTGAGCCTGCCGATCTGCAGGAGGTTCCGCGCAAGCCATAAGCAGATCGGCGTCATCGCAATCGCCATGTAGAGCAGAATGTTCGCGGCGCGTTGGCGAAGCGCCGCGTCGCGCTGGAACAGCAGCAGAAGCGCGCCCGTCAGCGCAAGCGGCGCGCCGAACCAGCGCGTCAGGAGCGCCAACGCGGCGAAGACGGCCGATGCAATGAGCAGGGAACGCTTCGGCTTCCCCTCGGTGTAAGCAATGAGCGCTAGAAGCCCCATTAGCGTAAGCGGGATAAAGACCGCCTCCGCTTTCGCCATCGACCCTACGTAGACCAGCGGAGGCGCGACGACGAGCGCGACGGTCGCCCACGCAACGAGGAGCGCCGATTGAACCCTCCGCCGGAGCCATACGGACGCGATGAAAACGGCGGCCCCGAACGCGGCGGCGTTGAGCCAGCCCGCAGCCCGCAGCGGGTCCGCGCCGAGCAGGTCGGCGAGCGCGAGCAGTCCGGGAAAGAGCGGCGGGTAGTTGACGTAATGGCTTTGGTCGTGGAGAACGACGAATCCGTTCCCGTCCGCGGCGTTCCTCGCGGCGGAGATATAGGCCACCGAGTCAAGCGTCGTCCCGACGCCGTAGTTAACTTCCCGGGCGAGAATCAGCCCCGCGCCGATAAGGGAGGCCGTAGCCAAAATCAACGTTGCCCTGTCGGGGCGGAGCCGGGCGGCGCGGCCTATCGCGGCGCCTAGGTTCGGGGCTTGCATAGAACGATCCTTCGCCGGGGGGAACTAGGAACAAGGATAGCGCCCGGCGGCGCGGGGCCGATTCCGCGGAATCTGATCGCGCGCCACCGCGCGTCCGCTTGGGCGGCCGGCGTTGCGATTCCTGCCCAATGCGGGTATGTTGCGCCTAACACTCCAACGGAGAAGCGCAGATGAAAATCGAGAATGTCCGCGCAACCACCTACAACGTTCCCGTGCCGGTTCCGCTGCTCGACGAGCCGGTGATGCGCCCGTTCGTCCTGTGCGCGGTCGAGACGGACGCGGGCGTGACGGGCTACGGCATCACGGGGCCCATCCAGCGGAAGGCCGTCCGCGAGCATCTGAACGCGGAGTTGGGGCCGCTCGTCCGGGGCATGAATCCGTTCGAGACGGAGCGCGTCTGGCATACCTGCTACGAGGAGCACAACCCGCGCTCGCAGACGGGCGCGTGGTCGTCGGCGGTGAGCGCGTTGGACGTCGCGCTGTGGGACGTCAAGGGGAAGGCGCTGGATATGCCGGTGTGGCGGCTGCTCGGCGGCGCCCAAGCGCAGGTTCCGGCGTACATCACGTTCGGGCTGCCGGAGTACACGGAGGCGCAACTCGTTCAGGTCGCGCGGGATTTCGTCGCGCGGGGCGAGGACAAACTGAAGATGGTGGTCGGCGTGGCGGGCGGCCACCAGGGCTGGCGCGAGGACGCGGCGCGCGTTCGGGCGGTGCGGGAGGCGGTGGGGCCGGACATCCAGTTGGCGATGGACGCGAACTATATGTTCCAGTTCAACAACGCGCTCAACCTGGCGAAATCGGTTGAGGATTGCGGGGTCGAGTGGTTCGAGGAGCCGGTGTGGGGCAACGACGCGGCGCTGCTGCGCGATCTGCGGATGCGGACGAGCATTCCGATTTCGGCGGGGCAGAACGAAGGGCATCGCTTCCGCGCGCGGGAACTGCTGACGCATGGCGCGGTGGACATTCTGCAGCCGAACGTCGTCTACTGCGGCGGCTACACGGAGGGCATGAAGATCGCCGCGCTCGCGCAGGCGTTCAATCTCCCAATCGCCAACGGCGGGGGCTGGCCGCACCACAACATGCACCTGCAGGCCGCCGTCCCCAACGGCTGGCGCGTCGAGTACCACTACGTGATGTGGAAGTGCGGGGAGATGGCGTTCGACGGCTGCGTCGGCCCGGAGCGCGGGATAACGACGATGCCGGAGACGCCAGGGCTCGGCCTGTCGCCGAGGTGGGACGCGCTGCGCGATTGGGAGGAGTGAGCGGGGCGGGCGCCCGGCTCGGCGCGAGCCGGGCGCCGCTTTGCGTCGCTAGACGGCGGACTCGCCGCGCTCGCCGGTGCGGACGCGGACGACCTCCGCGATCGGCGCGACGAAGATCTTGCCGTCGCCGATCTCGCCGTTGTCGCCGGTGCGCGCGGCCTCAATGATGGCGGCGATGACCGCCTCCTGCATGTTGTCGGTGATGACGGTGCGGACGAGCGTCTTGGGGACGGAGTGCCGGCTCGCCATCGCGCCGCCGCGCCCCACGAACACCTCGACGCCGCGCTGGCGCCCCTCGCCGGTGACGTTGCAGTAGTAGAACCCCTGGCAGCCGACGGACTCCAGCGCCTCCGTGACGTGGTGGATGCGCTCGGGCCGGATGACCGCCTCTATGCTCAGCATTGCCATGTCGTGCCTCCTAATTGTCCGGGGGCGGCGGCGAACCGCGCGCCCCCGGTGCGCTATGCGCGCGCGTATGCTAGTCGGCCCCGTCGCTCACGTAGGCGCGCTCGCCGTGCGCCGCGACGTCCAGTCCGACGTCCTCGTCGCGGGCGTTCACCCGCAGGCCCAACCCCGGAATGAGGTCGAGAACCTTAAGGATGATGAAGGAGACGATGAACGAGTAGGCGATCGTGGCGATCACGCCCACCGCCTGAACGCCCAACTGCCTGGCTTCGCCTTCGATCAGGCCGGCGACGCCCGCGAACGCCGACACGGTGAAGACGCCGGTGGCGAGCGCGCCCCATATCCCGCCGACGCCGTGCACGGCGAAGACGTCGAGCGAGTCGTCGAAGCCCATCTTCGGGCGGAGGAGGACGGCGGCGTAGCAGAAGATGCCCGCGCCGAGCCCGACGCCAAGCGCGCCCATCACGCCGACCGCGCCCGCCGCCGGAGTGATGGCGACGAGTCCGCCGACGGCGCCGGTGGCGACGCCCGCCGCGCTCATCTTCTTGTTTTGGATCTGCGAGAGGATGCCCCACGTGAGGGCGGCGGTCGCGGCGGCGATGTTGGTCACCAGGAAGGCGTTGACCGCGACGCCATCGGCTGCGAGGCCGGATCCTGCGTTGAATCCGAACCATCCGAACCAGAGCAGCGCCGCGCCGATGACGACGTAGGGCACGTTGCCGGGCTCGAGGCCGGGGTCGCGCCGCTTGCCGACGAGGATGGCGGCCGCGACGGCGGCGACGGCGGCGTTGATGTGGACGACGGTGCCGCCCGCGAAGTCGAGCGCGCCCATCTCAAAGAGCCAGCCGTTCTCCGCCCAGACCCAGTGCGCGATGGGGGCGTAGACGACCGTGATCCAGATCACGAGGAACACGAGGTAGGTGGTGAACTTGAAACGCTCGACGATCGCGCCCGTGATCAGCGCGGGGGTGATGATGGCGAACATCATCTGAAACACGGCGAACAGCATATCGTCGCCGGGCTCGATCCCCGACAGCCCGAGCAGCGTAAGGTCGCCCACCAAGGCGTTGCCGTCGCCGAACGCGACGCTGTAGCCCCAAAGGACCCAGACGACGCTCACGACGGCCATGCTCATAAACGAGAGCATTATCGTGCTGATGACGTTCCGGCTGCGGACGAGGCCTCCGTAGAAGAAGGCGAGGCCCGGCGTCATCAGCAACACCAGGGCCGAAGCCGTCAGCAACCATGCGGTATTCCCACTGTCCATATGCGGCGCTCCTCCCGTGTGGAATGTGCGTCTAATTTATCACGCGCCGCCGCGCAGGGTTCGTTGCCGATCCGTTACGCATCGGTTACGAATCTGTTACGGGCGCGGGGCAACCCTCGCCCCTGCCCTCTCCCAGAGGGAGAGGGAGTCGCGGCGGCTGGGAGAGGGAGTCGGAATTGGTTTGGTTCCCTCTCCTTCTAGGAGAGGGCTAGGGTGAGGGCGGTTCCTTCTCCCCAATGGGGGGGCGTGGCGCGCCCGTCGCGGCGCTGTCGCGCCGCCTGGATTCCCGCCTACGCGGGAATGACGGGACCGAGGGGGTGGGTTCCCGCCTACGCGGTCAGGGCGGCGGCAATGTCTCCCGGGCGTGGCGGGCGGGGCGCAGGGAGGGCGCGGGGCGCGGGCCCGCCGGGTATGAGAAAGCCCCCGCCGATGTCGGCGGGGGCTTTCGTTGCGTCCGTATGGGGCGAGACGCGGAGGCTAAGGACGCGCGGGGGGGCTAGGGGACGAGCGTGCCGGGGGAGGTGGCCCAGACCCAGTAGCCTTTGCCGTTCTTGATGGCGTCGTTGGCGGAGTCGGTCTTCGGCAGGATGCGCGTCCAGTCGTTCTGGCGCGTGTCGTAGGAGTAGGCGACGCTCCAGCTCAGGTTGGAGAAGTAGTTGTCGGCGTCGGGGCCGCCGCTGGGGTTCTTGCCGGCGCTCGCCTGTTCGACATCCACGACGCCGAGCAGGTTCCAGCCCGCCGTCACTCTCGCGGTCGGGAGGACGGACGAGGTGTCCGTTTCAGGGATCCGCGCCGAGACCTTCTCGAAGGCGGTGGTTTGGATCCAGTAGCCGTAGCCGCCGACGATGTCGGTCAGCGTGCCTTGCCAGCCGCCGCCGTCAACGCGGACCGCCGTCACCCATTCGTCGTTCTGGTAGGACAGCACGATCTTAGACTGCGGCGCGCCGCCGAGCACGGACGCGACGGATGAGTCGGTCGGCGTGCCCGGGATCGACACGAGATTCCAGCCGGGCGTCAGGCTCACCTCATAGGCGCGACGGGCCGCGACGGTGAAGTTGAAGGTGTCCGTCCTCGCGTTGCCCGCGTCGTCCACGCCGGTGATCTTCAGCGCGCGGCTGCCGACCGCGAGGCCGCTGGTCGTCAGCGTGTACTTGCGGGAGTTAATCGCTGCGAGGTCGCCGGACACGTCTTCGCCGTCCAGCGTGGCGAGCGTGATCCGCACGCCCTCGTGCGAGTCCAACTTGATGTCGTCGCCGTCTTCGGAGAGGCGAACCTTGGTGATGTTCTCGCCTTCATCGGCGTCCGTGGCGCCGACGTCGTAGACCGCCTCGTTCGCCTCGGCGAATTCGATGGTGATGAACGGGCGGGAACTTTCCGTGACCTTCTCGTCGTTGTCGCGGTAGGGCGCGAGCGAGAATTCCGGCTTGGCGATGTCGTCGTCCACCTCGATGAGGAGGGCGCCGGCCATAAGGTCTTCCAAGTCCAGCCCGTCGCCTTGGGTGGGAATGCCGTCGTCGCCGAGCGTCACCCCGCCGGAGGATCCGGTGTTGCCCGGGGCGTCGTCGCCGGTGACGATCACCGCGACAAGGCCGTCCAAGCCGGAAAGGCCGGTTGCGTTGGCGCGGTAGACACGCTCCCACGTGTTGTCAGCGGACTGGGCGGTGATGCTCGGGCCCGGCCTGGTGACTAGAATCTCCAGATCGGCGTCGTTCTGCTCTCCCGTGTTCGTGAGGGTTGCGAACCAGACCGCCGGCCTGCGCCGCAGTTCCTCATCGGAGACCACGCGCACGATGATCTGGCCGGACTTCCGGATGACCGGGCGTCCGGAGGCTTCGGAGCCGGGGTTGATCGTCACCGTGAGCCCCGGGGCGATCATGTCCCTCGCCTTAATCTTGCCGGGGTCGTTGGAGTTGCCCGCGAGGTCAACGACGGCGCCGCCGAGCACTTCCACTTCGGGCGTTTCGTCGGGTTCGAGTTCGTCGGCGAGTTGGAGGTAGACGCGCGCCTTCGGCTTCTCAATGCAGGCGCCGCCCAACTCAAGCGGCTCGCGCTCGCTCGCTACCGTGTTGCCGCAGTCGGCTTTGACGGTGATCAGGCTGGCGCCCGTGACCGCGTGGCCGGTGACGCGGAAATCGGTGTGGTCCACGGCGCTCAGGTCGTCGTCGCCGCCGGCGTCTCCGTTCTTGAGCGTGACCGCGACGGACGAGCGGTCCACCACTTCCTTCTTCTTGCTTGCGCTGAAGGCGATGCCCGTCCGCGCGAGCGAGAGCGTCGGCTTGCCGGTGTCCACCGTGATCGTGTAGTTGTCCTTGCCGTCCTTGCTTGAGTCGGCGTCGGAGATCGTTTGGTTCCCGACGCGGTCGCGCGCGTCCAATTGCCAATTGTTGGCAAGTTCGTTCAATTGGAGGCTCACGTCCATCGAGTACGACCTGCCGACGGCGATCGCGCGCCAGCGGTTCGTGCCCAGGTAAATCTGGTCGTCGGCGTTCAGCGTGAGGCTAATGTCCGCGGAGTCGCCAATCTTCTCGCCGGCGTCGGCGTCGGCCACCGAGAGCGGCTCGCCGCCGCGAATTCCGTCGTTGTCCTTGTCCACGTTCTCGGCGTCTTCATCGCCCAAGTCGAAGGTGAACTCGCCGTCGTGGCGGAGGCCCGCGCCTTCGTCCGTGACCGTGAACTGGAATCTGGCGGAGGTGGAACTGCTGTAGGACTTGTGCGCGGGGGCGACATTGGAGAATTCGGGCCCCTCGCCGTCAACGGTCAGTTCGTGCGAGAAGAAGGCGCCCTTTGCGGTGAGGCGGAGCGTGTCGCCGTCTCGCGCCGATATCTGCGCCGCAGCCTTCTTGGGGGCTCGGGTGGCGTCCGCGGCTAGGTCGTCTTCGGAGCCGCTCCAGCAGCCGTTCGCATTCGAGTTCTCCTGGCCATAGGGGATGACCTCGACGAATGTGAACGTATCGCCGCTTTGCGGGACATAGGCTGTGACCTTCTGCCCGCTGCGCCGATTGTCCACCGTCACCTTGTAGCAGTTAACGAAGACATCGTCATTCTCATCGGCGGTGTCGGCGCCTTCGCTTTGCAGGCGCTCGTCCGTCCCCTCGGTGACCGTCACCTTGAGCAGGTTGGCGACTTCGTCGAGGTCGGCCGCCGCGTCCGCGTTATCCGCGAGGACGCGATTGACGCCTCTGGAGTTAGAGACGTACAGGACGCCGTTGAAGTAGGTCGACGCGGGGTTGGCGTCGGCAGCCGTCTTGAGCGTCTCCACCTGGAAGGAGCTGTCTTTCCCGAGGATGCCTCGGGTGTCGTTCTGCGCGAGCGCAGGCAAGACAGCCAGCAGCGAGAGCGCGCCTGCCGCCAGTATGGCTATCAGCGGAACCTTCGTGAATCTCACTTCTACCCCCCTTGATGGAGCTGTAGGCTCTAAGTTTTGGCGCTCTCGGGTATGAGAGCCTGTCGTTGGCGCTCTGCGCTTCCCGCGCCCCCTCTCCCTGTTCGGGGAGAGGGGGCGCATTGCCGTCTTCCTACGCCGGTCTTACGGGACCAGCACGCCGGGCTCCGTGCTCCAGAGCCAGTAGCCCGACCCGTTCCTGATCGCGGTGTTGTTCGTTCCGTCGTCCGTGCCCGAAGGCTTGGGCAGGATCTTCACCCATTGGCTGCCCTGTGTTGCGAACCCGTAGGCGACCCGCCAACTCACGTTGACGAAGTACTTGTCCGGGTCCTGCGCGGCGTTGGCCGCGGTGGTCGCGCGCTGCGCGGCGTCTATCACGCCGACGAGGTTCCAGCCGGAGGTGATCGGCACGGTGGGGAGCACCTGATTCGGGAGCGTCGGCGGGATCACCGTGGTGATCGTCTCCGCCGCCGTCGTCTGCACCCAGTAGCCGTAGCCGCCGACGATCTGCTCGAGCGTGCCCTGCCACTCGCCGCCGTCCGGGCGGATGGCGCTCAGCCACTCGCCCTCCTGGTACGACAGCACGGTGTTCGCTTCCATCCCGTCAAGCACCGCGGACACCGCCGGGTTCTCCGGGGTTCCGGGGAAGGAGATCAGGTTCCAGCCCGGCCGGAGGCTCACTTTGTAGCCCGCGCGGGAGCGGATGGTGAAGGAGAATTCCCCTTCCCTGTCGCCCGCCGAGTTCGCCGGGAGTTCGTTGCCGATGTCGTCCGTCGCGGCGTAGACAACGTCGTGCTTGCCGATGGACAAGCCCTCGACGAACGCGATGATGAAACTGCCCTTGCTGGAGCCGACCCGCCGGACATCCTCCAAGCGGTCGACGCCGTCCACCGTCAGTTTCGTGAGTTCGATGCCCTCGTGCGAGTCGGTCTTGATCGCGTCCTCGTCCTCGCCGGCGTCGGCTTTGTAGAAGGTCGACGGGGCATCGTCGGCGTCGTCGCGGTTGTCGATCCCGTACTCGTTCGCCTCGGTGTTGCTGGCGTCCTCGTGGTTGAAGTTCAACTGCACGTAGGGCGTGAGGCTCTCCGTGATCCGCGTTTCGCCTTCGGCCGGCGGCTGAACGCTCACGGTCGGCGCGGACACATCGTCCCTGTCGACCTCGATCAGGAAGCCGCCGTCGTCCAACTTCTTGAAGTCCAACCTGGTCCTCGGCCGCTCGTCCGTGTCGTCGTCGCTGTCGTGGTCGTATGTGCCTGGGACCGGCTCGCCGGAGCCGCCCGTTTGGGCGAGCGTCCAGCCGTCGCTGTTCCCCGCGTTGCCGTTCTCGTCCTCGGCGCGCACCAACACTGCGACGAGGCGCGAGCCGGAGCCGGGGAACTCGTCCTTGTCAACCGTGGTCTCCCAGACGTTGCGCTCCAACTCGCGGGGCGTGTCGCTATCAAGCGCGGCCACTCCGAGCATGGTTCCGACCGCCGCGTCGGCGCCGCTGTCGCCGAGCGCGACTCCGTCGATCGTGGCGAACCAGACCTTGGGGAAACTCCGCAGGTCTTCGTCCGAGGTCACGCGGATGGTGAACTCGCCGTCGTCGTTCGTCGCGGCGCGGTTCGTCGCCTCGCCGGTCGCCGTGACGGTGACCGTGACGCCGGGGTCGATTCTGTCCTTGACCTGATCGCTGCTGCCGCTCAGCGACTCGACTTTGTTGTTGTTGCCCGCGACGTCTTGGAACACGCCGCCAAGCGTCTGCACCGTCGGCGTCTCGTCCGCCTCCAGCGGCGCCGACAACTGCAGATAGATGCGCGCGCGAGGGTCGAAGTCCATGCACTCGCCGTCGATGTCCTTGACGTTGTCCTTGGTCTCGTCGGCGGTCGTATCCGGGTCGTCGTCCTCGCACTTCTTCTTGGTCGTCGGAACGACGGCATCCACGACCGTGGCGCCGGAGACCGTGAAGTCGGACGCCTGCACGGACGAGCGGTCAACGCGGTCATCGCCGCCGTCATCCTCGTTCACAATGCTGAGCGCGATCCAAGAGCGGTCAGCCTTCTCTCTGGGCGGGCTGCTGCTCGAGTCGAACTTCACGCCCGTCCGCACCTCTCTGATCACCGGGTCTTCGTTGTCGAGGGAGAAGGTGAACGGCTGCTCGTCATCCTCGTCGTCGTCGCCGTCGGTCGTGACGGCGTTGCCCACGCGGTCTTTGGCCACGACCTGCCATTCGTACTTGTTGAACGACTGGCTGTTCAAGACCATCGCGAGGCGGTAGGTCCGCCCGAGCGCGACCTCCGTCCAGCCGCTGGTGCCGTAGAAGGAGAACTCCTGGCTCGGATTGAATTGGAAGCCGTCTTCGCCCATGTCGCCGTCGGTCAGCGATCCGGGGTTGTAGTAGATCTGGATGTCCTCGGTCGCGCCGGTGCCCGGCGCGCCTTGCGTGCCCGACGTGAGGGGCTCGTTGTAGCGCTGGTCGCCGTCGCCGTTGGCGGGGCTGGAGTCGCCGTCGCCGCTCAGGCCATCCTCGGCGTCGAAGCGCATGCCTGCGCCGTCGTCGCTCACCGTGAAGCCGAGCGTCACGCGCGAACTGTTCGTCGTGCCGCCGTTCTCCGGCGTCAAGCCGGTCAGCGTGGGCTCGTCGCCGTCAACCGTCAGCGTCAGCCGCCCCCGAACGCCGGCGACCGTGATCTCAATCGTGTCGCCGTCGCGGGAAGAGAGGATCGCCGCAGGCTGGTTGTTGGTGGTGTCTGTGACGCTCCACGGCGTCTCCCCGTCGGGAACGGATTCGAGCAGGACAGGGTCTGCGAAGGGGAGGTTGGTGCACGGGGCGTTGCGGTCTTCAACGCGGTCCGTCCCTCTGTCCCAGACCGTCAGAACGCCCTGGTAGACATGCCCCGAGTTGATCGTCCCGTCGCCTATGCCGCCGACGGCCAAGAGCGCGACGTCGACCTCTTTGCCCGACCGCGAGTTCTTGGCCTTCGCGATCGCGCAGTCAGCGACATCCGCGCTGTTGTACGTCAGGAGGGCGTTCCAGCCGTCGTCGATGGTTTCGTCCGCGGGCGTGTTGACGTCGTCCGCGCGGTTTGTCCTCGACTCCAAGGAACTCGCGCCGCCGGGAACCTGGGCGGTGATGAGGACCGTGTTGTACGCATCGTCGTCGTTGGAAACGTACAGACGCCCGTTGAAGTAGGTGTTGCGGGGGTCGGGAACGCGTGAGAAGTCGAACGCGTCGTCGCCGCTGGAGTCCTTTAGGCCAAGCGCCTGGTCGCCGCGGGCGATGGTGTCCGTGGTCGCGCCCTCAGGCGCGCCTCGTCCGGTGGCGTCCTGGTTATTGCCCGTCGCGGCGTCCATCGTAATGCTGGAGTCGGCGTCGGCGGCGGCGATGCCTCGCGCTCGGATGTCGGCGATGTTCTGGTACACCTGGACTTCGAGCGCGCCGCCCACGCTCTGCCTGCCGTCGGTTTCGACGCCCTGCGTGCTCTGGGCAATCGCAGGCAAAACGACGAGCAGCGAGAGCGCCCCTGCCAGCAGTGTCGCTATGAGCGGAATCCTCGTGAATCTCACTTCTACCCCCCTTATGGAGCCGTAGTCTCTATGGGTTCGGCGCTCTCACCGAGAGCCGGCGTCTATCTTATCGTTTCCGCGCCCGGCTCGCCCGGACGCCTCGCTAACGCTTATCGTTTCCGCGCCCGGCTCGCCCGGACGCCTCGCTAACGCTGTCCTGCGCCCCTGATCCCGGGGCTCGCTTGCCTAACTATACCACGCCGCCGCCCGCAACGCATAGGGCGCAAGACGCGGCAGGAGGCGCTATTGTCCACCCTGCGCCCCGCATTATGCAATAGGATGCGATGGGCAGTTCCGGCCAAACCTCGCTCTCCCCGCGCAAACGCGCAACTCCCTTTCTATCAGCGCGGCGCGGCGTTGTCAACGCCGCAGGCGCGCAACCTTCCCGCCAATCCTAACACGCCGCGCAGTCTAGCGCCAACTCCGAACCCGCGCGGCTGCCTTTCCCGCCATTCCTAACCCGCGCGGCTGCCCTCTCCCGCCATTCCTAACCCTCACCCTGCCCTCTCCCAGAGGGAGAGGGAATCGGGCGCGGCCCTCTCCGCCAGAGGGAATCGGGCGCGGCCCTCTCCGCCAGAGGGAATCGGGCGCGCATGCGCCTGATCCGCGCATTATCCGACGCTCCAGCCGCCGTCCACGAGGAGATGGTGCCCGGTGACGGCGCCGGCCTCGAGGCTCGCTAGGAAGACGACGGCGCCCGCGACCTCGTCCGGCTGCAGGCGCCTGCCGATGGGCGAGCGGCTGAGGAACGCCGCCTCGTCGCGGTTCGGGTCGGCGCTTTGCGTCATCGGCGTGTCCACCGGCCCCGGGCCGACGGCGTTCACCGTCACGCCGCGCTCCGCCCACTCCAGCGCCAGCGACTTCGTGAGGGCGACGACGCCGCCCTTCGCCGCTACGTAGGCGGCGCGGTTCGGCGCGGCGGTCACCGCGAGTTGCGACGCGACGTTGACGATGCGCCCGTAGCCGGCCGGAGCCATCCGCCGGGCCGCGGCCTGCGCCGCGAAAAACACGCCCTTGAGATTCACGCTCTGCACCGCGTCCCAATGCGCCTCCGACACGTCGAGCGCGGCGGCCCGCGAGGACACGCCCGCGTTGTTCACGAGGATATGCGGCCCGCCGAGGTCGTCGGCGATTGCGGCGAACGCGCGCCCGATGCTCGGAACGTCCGCAACGTCCAGATCGTAGCCCCGCGCCGCGCCTCCCGCGTCCGCGATCTCGAGGACGAAGGCATCGACGTCGGCGCGCTTGCCGGGGAGATTCGTCACCGCGACGGTCGCCCCGGCCTGCGCGAGCGCGAGGCTAACGGCTTTGCCGATGCCCTGGCTTCCGCCGGTCACCACCGCGACCTGGCCGTCCAATCGGAAAGGGGAGTTCGTCGTCATCGCGGCGCTGAAGTCGCGTGAGCCTCGCGGCTCGCGCTAGACGATCGCGAGCCCGTCGGGGAGGGATGCATGCCCCTCGCCGTGGCTCTTCTCCTTGGGGACGGGGTTCCGCAACTCCTCGCGCGTGACGTAGTTGTAGGAGATGTAGCCGATGACCGACCCCGCGACGGCGGCGGCGAGGACGCCCAGGATGATGAGCGCGAGGTAGACGGCGCGGGCGTTGGGCGGCGCTGCGCTGATGACGGACATTGCGTTGGCGAGCCTCCGGGTAGAGGATGTCAAGCGGACGCGCCCTATCCTACCGCAACGCGCGCCGCGCCGCAACCGGGAGAACTTTTGCATAACCCGCCGCCCTGCCCGCGTAGGCGGGAATCCACAGGCGGCGCGGAGCGCCGCTCCTCTCCTACGCCTGCGCCTCGCCCTGCCCGCGAAAGCGGGAACCTACTGGGCGCGGCGCGGACGGGGTATGATTATTCCTGATGAACGCTCCAGCGCCGCCGCTTGCCCTCTACGTCCATATTCCCTTTTGCGAATCCAAGTGCCCCTACTGCGACTTCAACGCCTACGCGGGCGCCGAGTCGCTGATGACGGCCTACTCCGACGCCCTCGCCCTCGAGATTGAACGATGGGGCGCATGGCTCGGCGCTCCGCCGCTCGCCAGCGTCTTCTTCGGAGGCGGCACCCCGTCGTATCTCCCAACCCGCGACCTCGACCGCCTGACCCAGGCCGTCCGCCGCGCCTTCCGCCTGCCGGAAGAAGCCGAATCCACCATAGAGGCCAACCCCGGGGATTGCTCCCTCGAGCGGTTGGCCTCTATGCGCCGCGCCGGATTCAACCGCGTCTCCATCGGCGCGCAATCGTTCGACGACGCCGAATTGCGCTTCCTCGGACGCCGCCACGACGCTCGGGGCGCCGCCCAAGCCGTCGGCGACGCCCGCTCCGCCGGATTCGCCCGCGTCAGCCTCGACTTGATGTTCGGCTTGCCGGATCAGCGCTCCGCCGACTGGGAGCGCTCTCTAGAGCATGCCGTCGCGCTTCAGCCCGACCACGTCTCCGCCTACGCGCTCACCCTAGAGCCCGGGACGCCGATGGAGGCCGCCGTCCGCCTCGGGCAAACGTCGGCGCCCGACCCCGACCTCGCCGCCGAAATGTACCTTCTCGCTCAGCGAACGCTCGGCGGCGCCGGCTTCGTCCAGTACGAGATCTCCAATTGGGCGCGGCCCGGGCGCGAAAGCGCCCACAATCTCGCCTACTGGCGCTGCCTTCCCTACCTCGGCGTCGGGCCCGGCGCCCATAGTTATCTCTACGGCGGCGACGCGCTTGGCCCGTTCGGCGTTCGTTTCGCGAACGCGAAGCCTCCCCGCGCCTACGTTGAGCGCGTCAACGCTTGGTCTCCGCGCGGCGCCGTCGCCCCCGCGTCCCTGGCCTCCGCGGGCGCCGTGGACTCTTGCCTGCCCGTCGCTCGCCGCGACGCGATGGCGGAGACGATGATGATGGGGCTGCGCCTCAACTCCGGCGTTCCCGACTCCGCATTCCGAGCCCGCTTCGGCGAAAGCATCGAGGAAGCCTTCCCCGGCCCCGTCGCCGAATGCGCCGACCTCGGCCTCCTCGAATGGGCGGACGGCTCCCTCCGCCTCACGGAGCAAGGCCGACTCCTGGGCAACGAAGCGTTCGCGCGTTTCGTCGCCGCGTGACGGGCGGGCAACGCCCGCCCGCGCCCCCCGCTCGCGTACAATGCCCCTTATGCCCGGCGCCGACCGCTTCTCCGTCCACAACACGCGCATCCGCAGGCGAATCGTCAACGGCGCGCCGTTCGTCGAGAAAACGATACGCCCCAACGCGCCCCTGCCCCTCTCCTCCGCGGAACTGATGCTGGAGATGGACGCCTATTGCGCGGCGCTGTCCGTCGCGGGCGTTCCAATGCCCTACGTCGCCGACCGCTGGGAGGACGGCGCAGGCGGCGTCGTCTTCCTTTGCGAGGACGGCGGGCAGAATCTCGTCGAGCGCTACGCCGCCCCGGACCCAAGCGCGCCCGACCAGGCGGATGCGCTCGATGGCGCCGCCTCGATCATTGAGCGCGCCGTCAACGCAAGGCTGTCCTTGGACCCGCACATCAAGAACTTCGTCGGCGAAGGCGGTCGCCTGCAGTACGTGGACTTCTCGCCGCCGCTGACGGACGTCTACGTCGAGGCGCGCTGCTCCGTCGCGCAAGGCGAGGAGCGGCGCATCCTGCGCGAGAACTTCGCGTACTTCGGCCCGGAGTTCCTGCCCTACCACTTCGCGGGCGACTTCCTCAACGTCGATCCGTCGGCGGAGCGGCTCTTTCCCGCCTTGCACTCGATGCTCGCCGAGGCTGGGCTCGTCGACGTTTCGCTCGCCGATTTCGCCGCGCAGGCTCGCGCCATCCGCGCGCTGGAAGACCTGCGCCTGCGCGAAGGCGTCTACCTTATCTAGGCGGCGCCGATCAACGCGGCGGAGGGCATCTTCTGGGGCGGCGCGGGGCTGCTCTCGTGGGGCGTCGCCGACTACCTCGCGCGGACCGTCTCCGTGCGCGCCGGCAGCCTCAGCGCCGCCTTTCTGATCCAAACGCTTGGCCTCGCGCTGCCTCTCCCGTTCGTTCTCGCCAACGCCGCGGGCGGCGGCCTCGACGCCGATTGGGGAGCGGCGGCGCTCTGGGGCGCGCTGAGCGCGGCCTTCCTCAGCGCGGGCTACCTCTGCTACTACACCGGACTGCGGCGCGGATCGGTCTCCGTCGTAACGAGTTCGGCGTCGGCGTGGCTGGCGGTGACGGTCGCCGCGGCGGTCGTGTTGTTCGGCGAGCGCGTGTCGGCTTGGCAGGCCGCGCTGATGGCGGGCGCGCTCGCCGGCATCCTGATGCTCTCCGCGCAGCCGACCACGCGCTCCGGCGGCGCCGCGGGGCTGCAGTGGGGGCTAGGCGCGATGGCGGGACTCGGACTCGCGCTCGCGTTGCTCGACCGCGTGACGGAGGCGTCGGAGCCGATGCTTGCCGTGCTCATCGTCCGCGCGCTTTCGGCGATTCCGACGTTCCTGCTGATCCGCTCGCGCGGGGAGTCCGTCCGCCTGCCCGGCGGGCCGCGAGGCCGAACGCTGCTGCTCGCGGCGGCGGCGCTGGACGCGGGGGGCTACGCCGCCTACAACCTCGGCGTGGACGCCGCGCCCGTCGCCCTCGTCGCCCCCATCGCGGCGGCGCACCCCGTCGTGACCGTCGCGCTCGCCGTCGCCATTCTGCGCGAGCGCCCCCGTCCGTTGCAATGGGCGGGCGCATGCGTCACCGTCGCGGCGGTCATCGGCCTCAGCGCGTTCACAAGCGCATGAGGAACGGAGTAGAATCGCCGCGATTCCAACGCAACGGAGGCGGAGCGATGCTCGTTCTCGTGGTGAGTCTAAAAGTGAAGCCCGGACGCGCCGACGACTTCATCGCGGCGGCGCAGGCCGACGGCGAGGGCACGACGGCGCACGAGGAGGGCAACTTCCAATTCTCCGTCGTCCGCGACCAGGCCGACCCCGACCGCTTCTTCCTGTTCGAGGTCTACCAGGACGAGGCCGCTCTGGAGGCGCACCGCGCAACGCCCCACTTCCTGCGCTACCGCGAGGCCACGGCGGACATCTACGCCGAGGAGCCCGTCCGCCATGTCTGCGCCAACGTCTTCCCCGCCGACTCGTGGTGGGCGCGCTAGCCGCCCCGCCTCCGCGCCGCTCCCTCCTAACGTAAGCGCCCCGCCCTGCCCGCGTAAGCGCGAACCCCCTTCTTGCCGTCATTCCCGCGTAGGCGGGAATCCACTTGGGGCTTTGACTGGACGCCCGCTAAAGGTCGTGGATTTTGTTGCGGAGGAGGCGGTGCGTCGCGCTCATCAGCAGGACTCCTATGACGACGAACGCCATCCAGTCCCACGCGAAGCCGTGAACGACGAAGGCGAGCGCGGTTCCCGCCGCCGGCGGATGCTCCGTCCCTATGAGCGCCATCAGCAGAATCGCGACGCCCACCGCCGTCGCCGCGTAGAACCCGAACAGCAGCGGCGCGCCCTCGAGGAACCCGCCGCCCGCCACGGTGTGGGCGAACGTGGCTAGCGGAGAGGCCACGGCGATGGCGACGGCGTGGCCGCCGATGACGTGGCGAGGGTCGGCATGCGTGGAGTGCGGATAGATGAACAGCACGAACGCGGTCGAGGCCATCGCGCTGATGAGCACGGCCTCGGCGACGTCGAGGCGCGGGAGCAGTTCCGCCGCCAAGAGCGTGAACATCAGCGCGGCGGCGGCGAGCCCCACCTGAAAGACGTAGGCGCGGAAGTAGGGGCCCCGCCGCGCCGAGTCGGAAATCTTCGGATTGAGAACCCTGCGCCTCGCGTACTGCAGAGTCCAGGAGGAACTCCGCCGGGCGGCGCGGCGGACGGAGGCGGGCCGCCTTATGCGGGAAAAGCGGATCCTTCCCATCAGCGGAACAGGCTGAAGAAGCGGTCTTGGTATTCGTGGAACAGGTCCCAGCGCTCTATCTCACGGTGAGCATCCCGGGGGTCGCGCTGCCCATTCCGCGCCTCCTCCAGCATCCGCTCGATCCGCACCCGCGCGTCCATCGGAACGCCCCCGTCCGTCCGCAGCAAGCCGTTCGCGTGCATCTCCGTCGCGTTCGTCCGCACCGAGCGGCTCGTGAATTCGTAGATGAACTTCATCAGCGACAGGTCCCAGAGGTCGTCGGAGCCGGTGATCACCGCCTCCAGCGCCTTGTCCTCTTTGTCCAGACGCTCCACGATCTTGCGCGTAACCTCCTCCACGCCGCCGGACACCACTGACGTCTCCCCGCCCTCGTTCTTGTAGCGGTACATCAGCCCCGGGTGGTCCTGCCCCACCTCTTGCGCGAGCCGCTGCAGATGCAGGTAGCGCTCCGCGTTGTCGCCGAAGCCCTCGTTGCGGAGGAGGTAGAAGGGCGTCACGACCTGCGGACGCTCGGCGCGCACGACGCCCTCCCGCACGACGGACTCCTCGCGGCCGTCTCCCGGGACATCGAGGCTCCGGTACGACGGCTCCGTGACGAGGTAGTAGCGGACGGACGTCGACCCGAACGTGGCCAGCCCCTGCCGCGGCTGCCGCACCACGTGGGTGTTCTCCATCGCCTCCATAAAACGCGCGTCTTGCTCGTCCATAGCCTCTAGTATAACCGCTCTCCGCCCTCCGCGCCATACTCATAACGCATTTGAGCGCGCAACCCCTTGCCGAGCCGGCGCCGCTGTGCTACGCTGTACGCAGTGTCGGGGTGTGGCGCAGCCCGGAAGCGCACCTGCATGGGGTGCAGGGGGTCGTTGGTTCAAATCCAATCACCCCGACCAGTTCCCTCATTGCATACTCATTCCGCAAACTTGATTAGGCCATTCCGGCTAGGAGCGGCGAATGACGACCTCGGGCGGAGCGCGCCCCTGGGTGCGGGAGCATCTGGAGCGCTACGTTGAGACGGACGGCGCGGACGGCCACATCTGGCGCGGCGTTCCCACGCTCCTGCTCACGACGATAGGCCGCAAGTCGGGCAATCCCGCGACGACGCCCCTCATCTACGGCGAGGACGCGGGCCGCTACGTGGTGGTCGCGTCGCGCGGCGGGGCGCCCGTCCATCCGCAGTGGTTCCTGAACCTCGAGGCGAATCCGTCCGTGGGCGCGCAGGTCGCCGCCGATAAGTTCCGGGCGACGGCGCGGGTCGCCTCCCCCGACGAGAAGCCGGCGCTCTGGCGGCTGATGACGAGCATCTACCCGCCCTACGACGAATACCAGGCGGCCACCCAGCGCGAGATTCCCGTCGTCATTCTGGAGCGCGCGGAGTAGCCGAAGCGTCCGGTCGGCGGCTCGTCGGCGCCGCCCCTTGTCGGCGCGCCCCAAGTATTGCGCCACGCGAAAGAGGCCGGGCTCCGAGCCCGGCCTCTTCTTTCCTGTCGCTCGCGCTGCCTGCGCTGCTGTCCGGCGCGGCCTGGAGGATTAGGCCGCTTGCGCCGCCGGGGCGAGCCCCGTCCTGCGGAGCGCGCGGTGCACGGTCCGCACGCTGATGCCGAGGCGGTCCGCCACCTCGAACACGTGCAGCCCCTCCTCGCGGAAGGCGTCGGCGACCTCCTGGTCCCGCTCACGCCTCTTGTGCGCCTGGTACCAAGCGGGGTCGTCGAACTTGCACATCGGCAGCGGGCACATCAGGCAGGACAAGGACGCCTCGCAGCCCGTGTCGGCGTAGTGCATCTGCTCCGGCAGGCCGTCCGGCATTGGGGCGTACCGCCCCCGGGTCGTCTTCGCGCGTTTGCTCATCTCTTTCTCCTTGTACGGCTTCGTCCGTCTCATAACGGCTGTCCATTCGTTCTCGTCGGGTCCGTTCAGGCAGCGCGAATCAGGACGCGAGCGCGGCGGGCGAGCCGGCGAGCGTCCGCCCCTCGCGCTCCGCGTCCTCTCCAACCAGCATCGAAAGCCCCTCCATAAAGCCCTCGTCGGGCCCGTCTATCGCCAGCGCGACTCCGCCCTCCGTTCCCGGGCGCAGCGACGCGCTTTCCATTTCGCGCCGCAGCGCGCGGTATTCCGGCGAGCCGTCCGTCGCGTAGAGCCCTAGCCGGCCCGTGAGCGCGGCGGCGATCAGGGCGGACGCCTCGCGTTCGCGCCGCCCCGCCGCGTTCGGCGACCACCGCGCGAGGCGCGTCCCAAGAGCGTCGTCCAGCGCCCGCCGCGCCTCCTCGGAGCGCTCCATCCGGGAGCGGACGACCACGCGCTCGCACGGCCACGTCTTCCGCGTGAAACGCGCGATGCAGCGCGCGAGCGACGGCGCGTCGGCGGCCTCCGCCCACTTGTGATCCAGAACGCGCAACTCGCGCCCGCGGCGCGACGCCACCGTCGCGACCGCCGTCGCCGACGCGCTCCGCAGCGCGCCGCCCCCGTCGTCCGGCAGCCGAGTAATGACGACCGACGCCGTGAGTTCGCCGGCGACGGCGAGGCGGCGCGGCCCGCCGCTTGCGATGAGTTCGCTCAGGCGGCTCGCAGGGAAGGCGGGCGCGCCGACGGGAACGGGGCGCAGCGCGTAGTCGGTCTCGAACTCCGGGTGCGCCTCGCCCAGTTCCTCCCGCGCATCCGCGACTTGCGCCGCGTAGCCGGGCAGTTCCGCCTGCGCCCGCTCCAACGAAACGCGGAAGTGCCGGCGCCCCGCCGACGCCTCCGACTCCCGGTTGGCGAGTTTGACCCGCTCGAAAGGCGTCGTCCCGTCGCGGGGACGGCCGTAGAGGACGACCGTCGCGCCCGCGTCCGCCATGCCCTGCAAGCGCTCCACCGCATCCGCGCTCAGCCGGTGCGCGTCAAGCGCCTGCGCCATCTCGAACCGCCCCTCCAACCCCTCCAACTGCTCCGGCGCCGCGTACACCGCCCGCGCCCTCCCCAGCCGCGCGTCCGCCTCTCCGACCGACCACAACCCGCGAGGCGCGCCCTCCCGAAGGCTCGCCGCCAGCCGCTCCTTGACCGTCGGCGCGTCCGCATGGACGACGCGCAGCAGCGAGCCGCCCGCCTGCGCGTTGACGCTCAGCGTCAGCATCTCCAACTGCGACGCCAATTCGCGGACGCCCGCCCCGAGCGGCGCCTCCACCGTGAAGACGGACCCGCGCCCGCGCAGCAAGTCCCCCGCGACCGCCGCCGCGATCTCCCGCTGATAAGCCGTTGGCGTTTTCATCGCAACCCCCTCCATAGGAGTGATTGCAGGCATAATAGAATGTTTGTTCGGTATTGTCAACGCAAATTAGAACGAATGTCTAGCGAATTCCGGGGACCCGCTGGGCAACGAAACGCCCCGCGAGATTTCGCGGGGCGTCCGGCGTCAGCCCTCGTCCGCTGTCCGCATGGGCTAGGCGGTCGCGGCGGCCTCCTCGCGCGCCGGGGCTTCCCCGGCGACGTCGAGCGTGAGGCGCCGCGCCTTCCTGCCCTCCGCCCTCGGCAGGCGAACGGTGACCACCCCATGCGCGTAGGACGAGGCGGCGTTGTCCGCGTCCACGTCCTCCGGCAGGCGGAGCGCCCGGCGGAAGGCGCCCGAGCGCCGCTCGCGCAGCAGGTAGCCGCCCTCCTCGCGCTCCCCGTCGGAGTCCGCGCGGCCCTCGATGGTCAGCACCCCGTCCTCGATCGTCACCTCGATGTCGGACGGGGCGACGCCGGGGAGCGCGCCGCTGACGACGACCTCGTCGCCCTCGCGGCGGACGTCGAGCGGGATCGCCCAGCGGTCGGGGCGGATGCGCGCGTAGGGCGCGCCGAAGGAATGCCGCGCCCCGAAGGGCCCGCTCAGGGCATGCAGGTCGCGGAACGGATGCCAGCGTTCGATAGCCATAGTCTCGCCTCCTTGCTGCAAGAGCCGCTTTGTCCGTCGCGGCTCGCTTGACTTGATACGCATCGTATCATAGCAAGGCGGGCGTGTCAATAGGTCTGATACGGATTATGTCAATTTGCGCCGAAGACCCGCAGGAAGACGTGGCCGGGCTTGCCCGCGCAGGAGAAACCGCGCTCGCCCTCAGGAGACCTTGCATAGCCTGCCGCCCTACCGCGAGCGGGAATCCAAGCGGCGCTCCGCGCCGCTCCTCTCCTCGTAAGCGCTATCGTCATTCCCGCGAAAGCGGGAACCTACTAGCGCAGGAGAGGCCGCGCGCGCCCTCCGGCGTCACCCGACGCGAAGGCGCGGGATGAACTCCGCCATGCGCGACTCCGCGCCCGACTTGGCGAGCGTCTCGGCGAACGTCTCATGAATCACCGGATCCTCGTCCTCATACTCGATCTGCGCCCCGCCCGACTTCACGTCAACGTCCGTGTCCCCCTCCACCGCGGAGCCGAGCGAGAAGTAGTACTTCTGGCTGTTCCATCGGAACGCGAGGTAGCGGGCGGGCATCGCGCCGCCGTTGAAATGCTGATGAAACCACCCGTTGGGCGGAACGACCATCGAGCCGGGCCTCCAGTCAACGCGCTCCATCCCGTCGCGAGGGCCGCCGCTCGACGGCCACAGCAGCGAGTAGCCCTCGCCCTTGATGATGATGACGTGCGCCCCCGGGCCGTGCCGGTGCGCCTTCTTGTACGTGCCGACGGGGAACTCGGAGACATGCGCGGTCTGCGTCTGCTCGGCGAGTTCGAGTTTGATGTGCGCGCCGCCCGCGCCCCGCTCCTTCCACGCGAACGTCGTGAACGTCTCGATGTCGGGCACGAAGTTCGTCTCCCATGCGTTCGTGCGCCCGGTGGTCGCCGTCCACATTCGCCCCTCGCCCTGAAAGCGCTTGGGGTCGCCGATGCGATCCTCAAAGACGTAGGGGTTGTCGAAGATGAAGCCCTCGTTGTGAAAGAGGTTCATCGTGATCGGCGCGGTCGTCACGGCGACGAACCGCGCCGGCTCCGCCCCGCTGCCGTTCAGATGCTGATGCCGGACGTTGATCGGCACGGAGAAGACGCTGCCGCGCTTCCACTCGAAACTGACCCGGCTGTTGGGGTCGTCGCCGACGAGCGTCGCGCCGCGTCCGTCGAGCACGTAGATGTTCTTCTCGAAGATGTGGCGCTCCGGGGCCATCTTGCCGCCGGGCGGGATCTCCGCGACGTAGGCGTCGTTCGTGTCGCCCGCGCCGTCGAGGTTAACGTAGGCGCCGAGGCAGTCGAGGCGCGCCCACGGCTGCAGTTCGAGCGCGCGGAGGTCGTCCACCGCGAAGCCGGTGACGACGGGAATGCCCTCTTTCGCCTGAAACGCGCGGTAGGCGTCATGCCGAACGATGCGCTCCTGTTCGGGGCGCGCTTGCGGCGTTGGCGTAGCCATAGGATTCTCCTAATCTGCCCGCCCTGCCCGCGTAGGCGGGAATCCATAGCGGCGCGCAGCGCCGCTCCTCTCCTACCTGAGCGCATCGCCCTGCCCGCGAAAGCGGGAACCTACTGGACTGAGCGAGACGATAAACGGCTGGAGCGGGCGATGGGATTCGAACCCACGACCCTCTGCTTGGGAAGCAGATGCTCTACCCCTGAGCTACGCCCGCGCCGTTAGGGGGCATTGTAGCGCAAGTCGGGGCGCCGCGCGCAAGCGCCCCGACCCTACCCCCGAACCGCTCCGCGAGCCGCCTCTCCGGCGGCGCCGCCAAGCGCGAGGCCGCCGGCATGGACGGCGGCGCCGACGGCGCCAACGCCTACGTCGTCGTCCACCCCGGCGACCCGGAGCGCGAGGAGCGCTATCCCGGCATCGCCTCCAACAGGTCGGGCTCGCCGTGCCCAGGGCGCAGCGAGCGCGAGGAGCGCTATCCCGGCATCGCATCCAACATCGGCCTCAAGCCCGGCGAGTCGTTCAGCATCGAGACGGGCGGCGGCGGCGGCGTCCTCCCTCCCGCCGACCGCGACCGCGACCTCGTCAAGGGCGACCTGCAGGACGGCCTGCTAACCCCCCGCAAAGCCCGCGAGGTCTACGGCCTCACGAGGAGGATGTCGCGGCGGCGCTGGGGTAAGGGGGAGCTCCGTGCCAACCCCTTGTTGACAAATTCGGCGGCGTAGGCAATGCTAGGGGCATGATCTCGGCGACGAGCAAGGTGGCAGGGCTCGCGGCGCGCCCATTAGCGGACGCGGCGCTGGTGGACGCTGGCGGAAGGGGCGCGGCTGCAATTGCGCCCCGCCCCAATGGCTCCGCCAACAAGGTGGCCGATGACGACCGCGCGGTCCACGGCTGGTATCGGTTTGTGCTCTCGTTCCCTCCGCATTTGGTCGCGGATTACCTCTCCTCGTTCAACGTTGGCCCGGATATGACCGTGCTCGACCCGTTTTGCGGGACGGGAACGACGCTCGTAGAGGCGAAAAAGCAAGGCGTTCCCAGCATCGGGATAGAGGCTAACCCGTTCGCGGTTTTCGCGTCGGAGGTGAAGACCGATTGGCAAGTTAGCCCTGCGGGCTTGCTTCGGAACGCGGAAGAGATCGCGGCGGAAGCCGACCGTGCGCTGCGGGCGATGGGGATTGACGACGAAGCCGATTGCTCCGACCTGTGCAGCGGCCCGTTCATACGCAAACTTGCGCCGGACCAGAATCGGCTCCTGCTGACGAACTCCGTCAGCGTTATGCCTCTCCACAAGGCGATCGTGCTTGGCGAAACGATCGGCAAATTCCCGGCATTGCAGCATCACTGCAAGTTGGCCTTCGCCGACGCGCTGGTTGGATCGATAAGCAACCTCGAGTTCGGCCCCGAGGTGGGAGTAGGCAGTCTGAAAAAGGATGTTCCTGTCATACGGAAGTGGCTCGAGCGGGTCAGGAGAATGGCCGCCGATATCGAGTCTGTTCGCCGCAACGCATCGGCGTCAAGCAGAGTCCACGCCGCCGATGCGCGAAATGCCCAAAGCGTTCTTGGTAAAGAGACGATCGACGCGGTGATTACCTCTCCGCCGTATCCCAATGAGAAAGACTACACGCGGACAACTAGGCTGGAGTCGGTTCTATTGGGGTTTATCCATAACAAAATTGGACTGCGGGAACTGAAGGGCTCTCTGGTCAGGTCGAATACACGAAACGTCTACAAGAAAGACGACGACGACCGCTGGGTTTCGGATAACCGGAAGGTGCAAGAAATAGCCAATTGCATCGAGGATCGGCGTTTGGAATTGGGGAAGACGTCAGGCTTTGAAAGAATGTACCCTCGCGTCGTCACGCTCTACTTCGGTGGAATGACGCGGCATCTGGCAAGCCTGAGGGAGGCGCTCCGTCCGGGAGCGAAACTCGCCTATATCGTAGGCGACCAGGCGTCCTACCTTCGCGTTATGATTCGGACGGGAACCTTGCTTGCGGAGATCGCGGAGAGTCTGGGCTATCAGGTCCGTGGGCTTGAACTGTTTCGCACGCGCCTGGCGACTGCGACGAGAGAGCAGTTGCGGGAAGAAGCGTTGCTGTTGGAATGGAACGGAGGGTCAAATGGCCGCGCTTACCCAGTATGACCGCATCGTCGAACTCGTTTTCGCGCAACGCTTCTCCGACGGGTCGGAGCAAGTGGAATTTGCGCGAGACGACCTGGTGGTGGCGGCGGAGAGCCTTGGCCTCCAGCGTCCCAAGAACCTGGGAGACATCCCGTACAGCTTTCGGTACCGCAAGGATTTGCCCCAGTCCATAGCGGATACGGCTCCGCTAGGCTACGAATGGGTCATCAGGGGCGCGGGAACGGGGTTGTACCGGTTTGACTTGGCCCGCGCCTTGGATCTCAGCCCCAACGCCTCGCTCGCTGTTACGAAGATTCCCGACGCGACGCCGGGCATCATATCACGCTACGCTCAGACCGACGAGCAAGCGTTGCTGGCCGTCATCAGGTACAACCGCCTCATCGACACGTTCGTCGGCGTCACTTGCTACTCCTTGCAAAATCACATGGCGACTTCCATCCCTAACGTCGGGGCGGTGGAGGTGGACGAAGTGTATGTTGGGCTCGACAAGAGAGGCGCGCATTACGTGTTCCCGGTTGAAGCGAAAGGAGCGAAAGACCGGCTGGGAAGGGTGCAGATCGAGCAAGACTTCGCAATGTGCGCCGTCAAGTTCCCCAACCTGATATGCCGGCCGATAGGCGCGCAATTTATGGACGAAACCACCATCGTTCTGTTCGAGTTCGAGCGATCAGGAGATGACTTGGCGATCTCCAACGAACGCCACTACGCCCTGGTCGACAACGATGCCCTATCCGACGCCGACTTGTCAACATACGCCGTTAGGCCGCTCGCGTGACTTGGCCTAGAGGCAGCAATGATGCATATCTACGCGCTCACCTACGCCGACGCGAAACTCGCGGGGCGCGAGGAGCGGGACGCGGCGACTTACGCGGCGGCCTACGAGGAAGCCTACACGTCGCAGAAGGCGCAAGGCGCCACCGACGAGGACGCGCATCTCTACGCCGCCGCCTTCGCCGACGCGAAGTTGGGATCGTAGGCGGCGCCGCGCGCAAGCCCCTACCCTACTCCCCAAACCGCGCCGCAAGCGCCAGCGCCGCATCCGCCCACGCCGCGTCGAACGTTAGGAGATAGTCCGCGTCGGGCGTTGCGGCGTAGTAGGCGCCGCCGCCCGGAGCGCGGGCGCCTACGGCGTAGACGGCGCTCGCGAGGCGCGGGCCGTCCGCCGGCGCGGAGCGCTCGTAACTCACGCGGACAATGAGCGACGGCTCCCGCAGCCCCGTCTCCGCAACGTCCGCCGCATCCGGCGCGAGGACGCGCAACTCGCCCGGGCCGCCGACGATACTGAGCAGCGCCGCCCGCTCGCCGGCGGTCAGGTCGCGCGACGCGCCCCCCGCGTGGACGCGCGCCGACGCCTCGCCGTCCGTTTCCGTCAGCCCCAGCAGAAACGTGACGGCCCGCCCCTCGCGCTCTATTTCAAACAGGCGCGCGCGCGCCGGATCAACGGCGTAGAACCACGAGGGGAACGGCGGATCCGACGCCAACCGCGTCACCGCATCGCCCCACGGCGCGTTGACGAGCGCGACCGCATCCCGCCCATCGACCTGCGCGTAGATATTCCGCCCATCCGGCGTCCTATCGCCCAGCCGCGCCGTCACCGCGCTCCCGTCCGCAAGCCCCACGCGAACGGACGCGGATGGCGCGTCCAGCCCGAATTCGCCCGCGCCGCCCGCGTCCGCCGCAACGAGGAATCGCTCGACCTCGGGGCCCGACAGCAGCAGCGTGACGCCGCCCCAGCGGTCGGGATTCACCGGCAGCGGCGGATCCGCGTCGAACGCCCACGATCCGTCCGCGCCCCGCCGGAACGCCGCCTCGCCGTCCGCCGTCTGAACCATCACGCTTGCGATGTCGTCCTGCGCGACCGCGTAGAGCCGCTCGCGCCGCGCAGGGACGGCCGCGCCGCGCTCGTCCTCGTCGCCGTCGCGGAGCAGCGCCCACCATGCGGCGCCCGTGATAAGCGCGGCGAGCGCAAGCAGCGCGAGCCGGACGACCGCGTTCCGCATCTCAGGTCGCCTACCGCCTGCGCCGCCACGCGACGACGCCCGCCGCCGCCACGCCCGCGGGCAGCAGAAACCAACTCACGTAGCGGACGAAGTTGAACTCCGACGCCGTGAGCGTGAGCGGACGAAACACCTCCTGCTTGGGGCGGACCGCGATCAGAGCCTCGTCGCGCAGCAGCCAGTTCGCCGCGTTCAGAAAGAGGTCGGCGTTGCTCGCCTCGCCGTAGTAGCGGTTGCTTGCAAAGTCCGCGTCCCCGAAAATCGCCAGCCGCGTCCGGATGCCCGCCGGGCCGAACGCTTGCTCGATGTCCGGATCGAACGGCGCGGACGCTTGCAGCAGCAGATGCAGCGTGAGCGTTCCCGGCGCGCCGCCGCCGCCCTCCGCCCGCGCCGACGAGGACGTCGTGACGAGCGGCTCGAACCGCATCGGCAGCGGCGCGCCACGCTCAATGCGGTCGGCGGCCTCCGGCGATGGACGAAACGCCGCCGCCCAGGGAAACAGCGTCGGCCCCAACGGCTCCGCGACGATGCTCCCCGCAGTCACCTCCGCCCCGCTGGGATACTGCTCGCGCCGCGCCGTGAGCGTCCGCGGATCGCCGGGAACAGAGCGCTCCGGGTCAACGACCGCGCCCGGCAGCGCCTCGACGCCCCACCGGGCGAGCAGCCCGCGCATCGCGCCGCGCGACTCCGCCGATGGCTCCGCCATCAGCAGCGCCTGCCCGCCGCCGTCCAACCATTCAGAAATCGCGCGCTCCTCGTCCGGCGGAATCGGCGCGGCGGGCGCCGCGATCACGAGCAGCGACGCATCGTCCGGCATCGCGCCGCTCGCTCCCAAATCGAGCGCCTCGACGCGATGGCCGTCGTTCCGCAGTCCAGCGGCGGCGAAGCCGACCCCCGCGCCGTCCGCCCGCAGATCGTTGATCGCCCGCTCGCCATGCCCCTCAAGGAAGTAGACCGCGTGCCGACGCGAGCGCGAGACGCGCAGAATCGCCGTCAGCAACTCCTGCTCCGACGCGCCCGCCGACGCAGATCCCGCCCCGAGCGCGACCGGCGACTCCGACGCGGGCGACGTGAAAATGAGCGCGGGCGAGTCCGTCACGCCAAGCGACCGCGCCGCCGACGGGCGCGCCTCCGGATCAACGAACTCATAGCGCAGCCGCCCGCCCGCCTCCCGCGCGAACCGCCGCAGATAGCCCTCCGCGACGGCGCGGTAGCGCTGCTCACGCTCGTCCGACTCGACCGCGAAACCGGTTACGGCGACGTCCGCCTCGAGCGCCGCGAGCGCCTGCGCCGTCTGCGGCGCAAGTTCAAACTGCCGCGTCGCAGTGAAATCCCAAGAGACGCCCGACGCTCCCGCGAGCGCGTTGAGCGCTCCGGCGGCGGCGAGCGCGGCGACCGCGCTCGCGATGCTCACGCCCGACAGCCGCCCGCGCCGCCCCTTGACCGCATCCGCCAATCCGCCAAGCGACGCGACTCCCGCAAGCGCCAGCATCAACGCGGAGACCGCGAGCGTCGGAACGGCGAACGGGCGCAACTCCGGCGCGTAGGCCGCGAGCAGCAGCCCGCCCGCCATGCCGATGACGCCTAGCCCCGCAAGCGGCGCCGCCCACTCGCGCAGCCGCCGCATCACCGCCACCGCCGCGCCTCAAGGCTCAGCGTCGTCAGAAAGAGCAGCGCCCCGATGAACGTCAGAAAGTACGCCGCGTCCCGCAACTCGACCACGCCCTCGACGAACGACGTGTAATGCCCCGGCAGCGACGCCCACTCCAGCAGCGCGGCCGGCGCGCCCCCGACCAGCCCCGCCGCCTGCCCGGCGAGCGTGAGGAAGAGCAGCGCGACCGCCGACGCGACCCCCGCCGCGATTTGATTGCTCGTGAGCGACGACGCGAACAGCCCAAGCGCCGACGCGCTCAGCCCGTAGAGCAGAAGGCCAAGATAGCCCGTCACGAGCGGCCCCGCGTCCGGCTCCGCGTAGCGAAACAGCAGCGCCGCGTAGACGAGCGTCGGCAGAACCACGCCCAGCAGCATCGCCCCGAGCGCGGCGAACTTCCCCAAAACGATCTCCCAGTCCCGCAGCGGCGCGGTCAGCAGCAACTCCATCGTGCCGAGCCGCTGCTCCTCCGCCAGCAGCCGCATGCTGACGATGGGCGCCCACAGAACAAGCGCGAACGTGATCGGCGTGAACACGCCCCGCAGCGAAGCCTCCGGGACAGGCGCCGTAACGCTAGCGACGAAGAAATGCCCGGAGATGACGAGAAACGCCGCGCTGATCACATAAGCCGTAGGCGAGGCGTAATAGACGCGCGCCTCCTTCCAAGCCAGCGCCGCCGCGTTACGCACCCCCCGCCTCCGCCCGAACCGCGGCCTCCTCCTCGTTACGCAACGCCCGCCTCCGCGCTACGCAACGCCCGCCTCCGCGCTACGCAACGCCCACCTCCGCGCCAACCGCGGCCGCCTCCGCGCCAACCGCGGCCGCCTCCGCGCTACGCAACGCCCGCCTCCGCGTGAACCGCGGCAACCCCTCGACCGCCGGCCTCCCGTCGCGCAACTCGGCCAACCCGCGACGCAAGAGCGCGTCGGCGCGCAACTCGCGGCGCAAGAGCGCGTCGGCGCAGACGCAAGCCGCTTTGCCGCCGGGTCGAATCATCGCGGCGCGCAGTCTAGCAGAGGATGGCGAGGCTCCTGAGGCGCGGCTTGCCATGCGCGGAGCGTTGCATAACCAACCGCGTCATCCCCGCGCAAGCGCGAACCTAACCCCGGTTCCGTCATTCCCGCGTAGGCGGGAATCCACCCGGCGCGACAGCGCCCCCATGACCGTCATTCCCGCGCAGCCGCGAACCCACCCGCCCCGCAAGCGCCACGACGGGGCGCAAGCCCCGTCCCCAAGCCATCCCACGCCGCCACGTCGTTCCCTCGAAAGCGGGAACCTACCCCCATGACCGTCATTCCCGCGTAGGCGGGAATCCAGGCGCCGCGAAAGCGCCACGACGGGGCGCAAGCCCCGTCCCCAAGCCATCCCCCCGCCGCCACGCCCTGCCCGCGAAAGCGCGAACCCAATCCATACGCGATACCCCCCCGGTCCCGTCATTCCCGCGTAGGCGGGAATCCAGGCGCCGCGAAAGCGCCACGACGGGGCGCAAGCCCCGTCCCCAAGCCATCCCCCGGGGCCACGTCATTCCCGCGAAAGCGGGAACCTACCCAATGACCGTCATTCCCGCGTAGGCGGGAATCCAGTCGGCGCGAAGCGCCACGACGGGGCGCAAGCCCCGTCCCCAGGTCATCCCCGAGGCCACGTCATTCCCGCGAAAGCGGGAACCTACTGGGCCCCAAAATTGTGACATTTGCCCCTTGTCGCATTCCCCATCACTCTACGATAATGTCAACTATGCGACTACTCCGCAACCTCCTCCACCGCGCCGCCAAGCCTCACAAAGGCAACGACGACGCCCCCAGCGCCAAGCCTCGCAAAGGCCGCGCCGCATCGCGTCGCCCAAAATACCCTCTCCCTCCGGGAGAGGGCCAGGGTGAGGGCAACCCCCTCGCGCGCTTCCGCGACGACCCCGTCGCCTTCGTCGCCCACGCCCTCCCCAACGCCGGCGCCCCCTACCCCAAGCAAACCGAAATGATGCGCCTCGCCGCCAACGAACGCCGCGCCTCCGTCGTCGGCTGCAACGCCTCCGGCAAGGACTGGACGCTCGCCCGCCTCATCCTCTGGTGGGTCGAAACCCGCCCCCGCGCCAAAGTCGTCGTCATCGCCCCGACGCAACGCCAAATCGAGCGCATCCTCTGGCCCGAAATGGCGTCCGCCGTCGCCCAAGCGTCGGTCGAACTCTCCGGCAAACTCACCCAATCGCGCTACGAAATCTCCCCGGAGCGCTTCGCCATCGCCTTCTCGACGAACAAGCCGGAGAACATCCTCGGCTTCCACTCGCCGGAGTTGATGCTCATCGTAGACGAGGCGCACGCCGTCGAGGAATCGCACTTCGACGCCGCGCGCCGCCTCAACGCCAAGAAGACGATCCTCGTCGGCAACGCCTTCTCCACGAGCGGAGAGTTCTACGACTCCCACCACGGCAAGGCCGACCACTACAAAACCCTCCGCATCCCGGCGTCGGAAACGCCCAACTTGATGGACGGCGCGACCCCGATCCCCGGCCTCATCGACGCGGACGACATCGCCGACCGCAAGCGCGACTGGGGCGCCGACCATCCGAAATTCGCCGCGTCCGTCAACGCCGTCTTCCCCGACGCGCTCAACGACTCGCTCGTCGGACGCGCCGCCGTGGACGACGCAATGGCGGACTTCGCCCCATCCGGCGACGGCGCCCCAACGCCGGAAGAGGACGAGCGCGAGCCCGTCTACCTCGGCGTCGACGTCGCCAGATTCGGCGAGGACAAATCCGTCCTCATCGCCCGGCGCGGCCAGCGCGTCATCGCAACGAAATCGCTGGGCCGCGAAATGGACACGATGCGCGTAGCAGGCGAGGCGGCGCTCATGGCCAGCGAACTGCGCGCCGAGGCGATCTTCGTAGACGAAAACGGCGTGGGCGGCGGCGTATGCGACCGACTCAAGGAGACCGGCGCCCCAGTCTACGGCGTCCAATTCGGGCGAAGAGCCCCCCATCCGACGCGCTTCGCCAACCTCCGCTCCGAAATCTTCTGGGAACTCCGGCGCCTGATGAACGACCGCCTCATCGCGCTCCCGTCCGACGACACGCTAGCCGCGCAACTCCTCTCCCTCCGCTACGACGTCTCCAGTTCCGGGCAGGTGAAACTCGAGAGCAAGCGCGAGACCCGAAAGCGCGGCATCCCCTCTCCCGACCGCGCCGACGCCCTAGCCCTAGCCTTCATGCGCCCGCCCTCGTTGCAAATCTGGACTGGCAACGAGCCCTTCCTACGCCCCCGCGACCCCGCCGGCGTCCCCCTCCCTCCCCCCACCCCAACCGCCGATGATGATGCAGAATACCCTCTCCCTGCGGGAGAGGGCCAGGGTGAGGGCGGCGCCCACCGCGCCGCCGCCCCGAATCCGCCGGGAGGCAGCGAAAATTACCCTCTCCCTCTGGGAGAGGGCCAGGGTGAGGGTTGCCCCCCCGCCCCGTCGCCCATCCTCGTAGGCTGGTGAGCCATGACGTCTCCAAACCAGCCCCCGCGCCTCTGCGCTATGCTATCCCGCCCGTCCCGCCCGCGAGGTGAACGGCTTATGACGACGCAACGCGCAAGCGCCACCGCGGACGCCCCCGCGGCGCTCACGGACTGCGCGGCGTGGGAACTCGCGGCGCTTATCCGCGAGCGCCGCGTCTCGCCCGTCGAGGTAACGGCGCACTTCCTCGAGCGCGTCGCGCGCTACGACGCCGAGTTGCGCGCGTTCATCACGGTCGCCGGGGAGCAGGCGATGGCAGAGGCGCGGCGCGCAGAGTCCGCCGTCATCAACGGCGACGCGCTCGGCCCGCTCCACGGCGTTCCGATAGGCGTCAAAGACTTGGACGCGACGAAGGGGATCCGAACGACCTACGGGTCGCTGCTGTTCGGCGACAACGTTCCCGACCGTGACGACGTCCCCGTCGAGCGGATCCGAGCGAGCGGCGCGATCATCGCGGGCAAGACGCATACGCCGGACTTCGGATGGAAGGGCACGACGGAGAGCGCCGTCGCGGGGGAATGCCGCAATCCGTGGGACGTTTCGCGGACGACGGGCGGGTCGAGCGGCGGGGCGGGCGCGGCGCTCGCGGCGCGGCTCGTTCCCCTCTGCAACGGAAGCGACGCCGGCGGATCCATCCGCATTCCTGCGAGTTTCTGCGGAGTCTACGGCCTCAAGCCGAGCGCCGGGCGCGTTCCGAGCGACTACGCCCGCCGCGCCGGTTGGGGCGGCCTCGCGCAGAACGGGCCGATGGCCAACAACGTCCGCGACGCGGCGCTGCTGCTGAACGCGCTCGCCGGGCCCGACCCGCGCGACCCGCGCTGCCTGATGTCCGCGCCCCCCGACTTCCTCGAGGCCGTTGACGCCCCGGACGTCGGCGGGCTGCGAATCGCGTGGGGCGGCGCGATGGACGCGCAAGCCGTCGACACCGAGGTCCTGGCGCTCGCGGAGGCCGGAGCGCGGGCGTTCGAGGAACTCGGCGCCATCGTCGAAGAGGACGCGCCCGCCGTCGCCACGGAGGACTCGATCGCCGCGTTCGCTACGCTGATGATCACGGACCTCGTCATCACGCTCGGCCCGGCGCTGGAGGGCGGACAGGGCGATTTTCTCCCCGCGCAACTGCTGAGGTGGCTCACGGAGGCGCGGACGTGGCCCGCGTCCCGCTACGCCGAGGCGATGAAGGAGCGCGAATGGCACCGCCGCGCGTTCGACGACCTCTTCGAGCGCCGCGACCTCCTCGCGTTGCCGACGACGGCGGTCGCGGCGTTCCCCGTCGAGCGCAATCCGTCGAGCATCGGCGGCAGGGAAGTCCATCCGTCGTGGGGCTACACGCCGTTCTGCCTGCACGCGAACCTCACGGGGCGCCCGGCGGCGAGCCTGCCATGCGGCTTCACGAAGGGCGGCCTGCCCGTCG
Source organism: Dehalococcoidia bacterium (assembly GCA_965242755.1). Lineage (GTDB taxonomy): Bacteria > Chloroflexota > Dehalococcoidia > Lucifugimonadales > Australimonadaceae > Bin16. Next base: position 1,993,329 of record OZ251500.1, read on the forward strand.
GCCTAATGCTGATCGGACAGCCCGGCGACGAGACGACGTTGCTCCGAGCATCGGCGGCGTTCGAGGCGGCGCGCCCCTGGGCGGCCCGGCGCCCGCCCGAGTTTTTGTAGGAGAGCGCGCCCGCGTCATTCTTACCGCCCTGACCGCGTAGGCGGGAATCCGCATGGCGCGATAGCGGTCAGGGCGATTGGCCGGGGTATTCGGTAGGGTCCCGCTTCGCGGGAATGACATGGACTCGGGTTGATTTGGGGACGGGGCGGGGCGCCCCGTCGTGGCGCTGTCGCGCCGGCTAGATTCCCGCTTTCGAGGGCAGGGCGAGGCGCCGCAGGGGCTTCGGGTACGGGGCGCGGAGCGCCCCGTCGTGGCGCTATTGCGCTGACTGGATTCCCGCCTACGCGGGAATGACGGTCATTGGGCGCGTAGGCGGGAATGACGGCAATAATGCAACCGCCCCGCCCTCGAACGCGGGAACCCGCCGGCGCTAATGACCGGCGGCGAGCGCTTCTTGCAGGGCGAATTCGGCGGCGAGGACGCGGTCGAGGCCTGGCGCTTCGCGTCCGTTTTCGCCCTCGATGGTGACGGTGAGGCCGCGCATCCGCGTGACGTCGCCGCGCAAGCGAATGCGGGCGTAGCCCCCCTCGTCGACGGTGAAGACGGCGGCGGACTTGGCATGCCGGTTGGCGTCCCACCACCAGGCGACGTAGGCGTGGCCGGGCTCGAGGGGCGGCAGGCCCTTGGTGATGAGCAAACTCTCGCCGCCGGGCCCGGTGACGATGGCGCCTCGCGGTCGGAAGTAGGCGCTATGCGCCCGCGCGTCTCTATCGGCGCCATGCGGGGCGGCGCCATGCGGGTCGAGCGCGCCGGGCTCTTGGGATGGCGCCGTTGCGCCGGCGGAGACGGTTTCGGCGAGCGCGGCGTCCACCGGATCGAGCCGGGAGGTGACGGCGCCCTCGGCGACGAAGTCGCTGACTTCGTCGAGTTCGCTGCGGGCGGTCTCCGCCTCCGCCGTGACGACTTGCACCTCGTTCCGCAAGTCCGCGACCTGCTGGCGCTGGGCGGCGGAGAAGACGCTGAGGCCGACGACGGCGACGGCGAGCGCGGCGGCGACGCCGAGCGCGGAGAAGGGAACGCGGGGAGCGGGGCGCGGTTGCGCGGCGGCCTGGCGCGGGCCCCGGATGCGGCGCATCAGCCGCTCGCGCGCGTCGGAACTGGGGGAGGCGAGGGGGTGCGCGTCGTGGAGGGCGGCGGCGCCTTCCAGATACTGCGCGAGCGCCTCGCGGCGAGCAGGGTCGCGCTCCAGCGCGCGCTCGACGGCCAGCGCGTCCTCCGGGGGGAGCGCGTTGAGGGCGTAGGCGGGCAGCAGGCCGGCGATGTCGTCGTCGGGGCTCGTCGCGTCCGTCATATCGTTCGCCATTATGCTTCCTCCCGCGCGGGCTCGGGGGCCATCGCCTGCCTGAGTTTCTCCAGCCCCAGGCGCAGGCGCGTTTTGACGGTGCCGAGGGGGACGCCGACGCGCTGCGCGATTTCCTGCTGCGTCGCGCCTTCGATGTAGGCCATCGACAGAGCGGCGCGCTGCTCGTCGGGGAGCGTTCGGAGGACGGCGCTCGCCTCTTGGAAGAGGACGTTCGTCATCGCTTTGGCGGCGGTGTCTTCCGGGGCGGCGAGGCCGAGCGCGGGGTCGTCGGGATCGGCGTCGGCGGTGACGAGGGCGATGCGGCGTCGGCGGCGCAGTTCGTCGAGGACGCGGTTGTGGGCGAGGTGGAGGAACCAGTGGCGGAAGACGCCGCGGGACTCGTCGAATCGGCCTGCGCGCGTCCAGAGGGCGGCGAACGCCTCTTGCGTCAGGTCTTCGGCGAGCGCGTAGTCTTTGAGGATGCCGTAGGCCATGCTGAACACCGGGCGGTTGTAGCGGTTGTACAACTCTTCGAGGGCGTCGGCGGAGCCGCGCGCGGTCTCGCGGGCGAGTTCCGCGTCCGATTGGTCGGGCAGGGGGGCGGGCGCGCCCATCACCGCTTGCAGCCGCATAACGCTCCCTTCACCAGCATCATACGACGGCCGGGCGGGTTTGGATCTATTGGGGGGATTCTACGCGGGCTCCTCCCTACCCGCCCGGCTCGCCGGCGAAGACGCGGTTGCGGCGCGGGTTCCAGTCGCGGATGAGGGCGGCCTCGAGTATGCGGGTCTCCTCCGGCGCCAGCGGGCAGACGGCGGAGAAGCGGACCGTTTTTCGCGGTCAGGGCGAGGCGCTGGGATTAATGGGGACGGGGCGCCTCGCGCCCGACGGCGCCCCGCGCCACGTCCCCATATCGCCCGGCGCATTCGCCATGCCCGCCTACGCGGGAACCTACGGAGGACGCAGTGCGGTATCATGCCTCCGCGCCGCCACGCGAAAGAGCGGAGGGCGCGAAGGAGCGTAGGCATGCAATACCGCAGACTGGGCGACAGCGACCTCGACGTCTCCGTCATCGGGCTCGGAACGAACAACTTCGGCAACCCCTCCCGCATCACGGACCACGCCGCCAGCAAGCGCGTCCTCGACAAGTGCCTGGACGTCGGGATCAACTTCATCGACACCGCCAACATCTACGGCGGCGGCCAAAGCGAAGTCCACATCGGCGAGGCGCTGCGCGGCAAGCGCAACGAGTTCATCATCGCCACCAAGTTCAACCTCAACGACCTGAACGGCGAGTCGCCCCGCGACCGCATCCTCAAAAACGCCGAGGAGAGCCTCGCCAAACTGCAGACCGACGTGATCGACCTTTACCAGATCCACTTCGTCCCCCACGGGATTCCCCACGAGGAGTATCTGGAGCCGCTGAACGACCTCGTCGCGGAGGGCAAAGTCCGCTGGATCGGCGAGTGCAATTACTCCGGCTGGCGGCACGCCGACGCGAACCGCGCGGCGGACGAGCGCGGCTGGGCCCGGTTCGTCTCCGCGCAGAACAACTACAGCCTGATGCGCCGGCAGGTGGAGTTGGAGTTGCTGCCCTACTGCACGGAGCGCAACGTCGGCTTCCTGCCCTACTTCCCCCTCGCGGGCGGCTGGCTCACGGGCAAGTACGCCGGGCGCGCGGATGTTCCCGGCGGCGCGCGACGGATGGTCGGCCAACTGCAAGGCGACGAGCGCGCCCGCTCCGTCCTCGCCAAACTCGACGCTTTCGCCGGCGAGCGCGGACGCTCCGTCCTCGACCTTGCGTTCGCGTGGCTGCTCGCGCACCCCGCCGTCAGTTCCGTGATCGCCGGCGCGATGACCCCGGAGCAGGTCGAGGCGAACGCCGCCGCCGACTGGACGCTCTCGATGGAAGAGCGCGGCGCCGTGGACGCCATCGCCTCCTGGGACGGCGCGGACGAAGAGGTCGAGCGCTTCGGCATGGGGCCGGACGTTCCGTCCGCCCCCGCGCGCTAGGCTACGCTGCGGCTTCGGCGCTATCGCTCCGACCGGATTCCCGCCTACGCGGGCAGGGCGGTTGAGCAGGGTCGTCATGGCTTACCAGCCTACGAGGATGGGCGAGGGGGTGGGGCCGCCCTCACCCTGGCCCTCTCCCGGCGGGAGAGGGTATTTGTCGGTCGGCGGGGCGGCGCCCCGTCGCGGCGCTTGCGCGCCGACTGGATTCCCGCCTACGCGGGAATGACGGTAGGTTATGCAAAGGTCTCTTCTGGGAGAGGGCAGCCGCCCAGCGGCGCGCGCGGGTTCCTCGCCATTCCCCGCGGAAGCGGGAACCTCCCCGCCCCTCGCCTCCCCCCCGCGGCGCTGCGATATACTCCCCCTCGCTGTCCCGATCGTCGGACGCAAGGAGAGCGCGGGTTGGCCACGAAGATCTATGTGACGGGCGTCGGGCTCATCACTCCGGTGGGCTTGGACGCGAAGTCCGCTTGGAAGAGTTTGCTGCAAGGGAAGTCCGGCATCGCGCCGATACAGGCGTTCGATACGGACGGATTCGCCACTACTATCGCAGGCGAGGCGCCGGGCTTCGATCCGACGGCCTACGTCGACCGCAAGCAGGCGCGGCGCCTCGACCGATTCGCGCAGATGGCGGTCGGCGCGGCGGCCCAGGCGATGGAGCAGGCAGGGCTCGATCTGACCGACGGTAGCGTCAACCCCGAGCGCGTCGGATGCGTCGTCGGCAGCGGCATCGGCGGCATCCTCACGCTTTCGGAGCAGTGGGGCGTGCTCCACGAGAAGGGGCCGGACCGCGTCAATCCGTTCCTCGTTCCGATGATGCTCGCGGATATGGCGCCGGGGCAGATCTCCATTCTCTCCGGCGCGAAGGGCCCGAACTACTGCGTGGTGACGGCGTGCGCGAGCGGGGCGGACAGCATCGGCATCGCGGCGGGAATGATCCGGCGCGGCGAGATAGACATGGCCGTCGCCGGAGGGACGGAGGCGCCGATCTGCCCCATCGCCGTCGCCGGATTCAACGCTTGCATGGCGCTCTCCAAGCGCAACGACGACCCGCAGGGCGCGAGCCGTCCGTTCGACGCGGAGCGCGACGGCTTTGTGATGGGCGAGGGCGCGGGCGTCCTGATCATCGAGGGCGAGGAGAGCGCGGTTCGGCGGGGCGCGTCCCCGCTTGCGGAACTCGCGGGCTACGGCGCGTCGTCCGACGCCTATCACGTGACGCAGCCGTCGCCCGGCGGCGAGGGCGGGGCGCGGGCGATGGCGCTCGCGCTCGCCAACGCGGAAATGGACCCGGCGGACGTCAGTTACATCAACGCGCACGGCACGAGCACGCCGATGAACGACCGGCTGGAGACGGAGGCGGTCAAGGCCGTTTTCGGGAGCGAGGCGCGCAAGGTCAAGATCAGTTCCACGAAGTCTATGACGGGGCACTTGCTGGGCGCGGCGGGCGGCGTTGAGGCGGCGATTTCCGTTCTCGCGGTGTCGGAGCGCGCGATTCCCCCCACGATCAACTTGGAGCATCCCGACCCGGACTGCGATTTGGACTACACGCCGCATCACGCGCAGAAGGGCGTGGTGAACGCGGCGATGAGCAACAACCTCGGCTTCGGCGGGCACAACGCCTCGCTGATCTTCAGGCGCGTTGCGTAGCGCGGCGCCTCTCGTCCTCGCGGGCAAGCAGCGCCGCTGGAGCGTCGCGCCCCCGACCGACCCGTCGCCGCTCGGCGAGATGCCGCCCATCGTCGGCCATTTGCTTTGGCGGCGCGGCGTCCGCTCGGCGGACGAGGCGAGCGACTTCCTGCAAGCGTCGGACGCGCTATTCGAGGATCCTGGCGCGCTGCCGGACATCGAGCGCGCCGTCGAGCGCATCGACCTGGCGCGGCGGCGCGGCGAGACGGTCGCCGTGTTCGGCGACTTCGACGCGGACGGCGTTACCGGCGCGGCGCTGCTCGTCAAGGCGCTGGGGCGCTGCGGGGCGCGGACGCTCCGCTATCTGCCCCACCGCGTGAGCGAGGGGCACGGGCTGAACCGCGACGCCATCGCCAACCTGCGGGAGCAAGGCGCGACGCTCATCGTCACCGTGGACTGCGGCGTCACGAACGTCGACGAGGCGGCGTTCGCCAAGTCGCTCGGCGCGGACGTCATCATCACGGACCACCATCTCGTCGGCGCCGACCTGCCGGACGCGGTCGCGGTGATCAATCCGCGGGCGCCGCATTCGCGGTACGGCTTCGAGCATCTCACCGGCGCGGGGATGGCGCTGAAACTCGCGCAGGCGCTCCTGCAGCCGGCGTTCGGCGCGGACTGGAGCGAGGGGCTGACGGAGTTGGCCGCGATTGGCACGGTGGCGGATATGGCGCCGCTGATCGGGGAGAACCGCTACATCGTTCATCACGGCCTGCGCGAACTGCGGCGGACTCGGTCGGAGGGATTGCGCGCGCTCATCGGGCTCGGACGCGGCAGCCCGGAGGAAGCGGACGCGCGAACGATCGGCTTCGGCGTCGCGCCGCGAATCAACGCCGCCGGGCGGCTTGGCCGCGCCGACGCCGCGCTCGACTTGCTGCTGACGGGCGACGCCGCCCGCGCCTACGACCTCGCTTGCGAACTCAACGCCTGCAACGAGCGGCGACGCGCGCTGACCGACGAGACGCTGGAGCGCGCCCGCGCGCTCGTTCCCGCAAGCGTTCCGCCGCTGATCCTCGCGGGCGAGCCCGATTTCCATCCGGGCGTCGTCGGCCTCGTAGCGGGCAAACTTTCGGAGGAGTTCGGCGCGCCCGCGGCGGTGTACGGCGTTGACGGCGGCCTCGTGACGGCGAGTTGCCGCAGCGCGCCGTCGTTTCACTGGGCCGACGCGCTCGATCAGTGCGGCGACCTGCTGTTGCGGAGCGGCGGGCACGCGCAGGCGGCGGGCTTCCGGTGCGGCGCGGACGCGCTGCCGGAGTTGCGGGAGCGTTTGGAGAGCATCGCGGCGGAGCGCGTGGGCGCCGCCGCTCCCGCGTCGGAGGGCGTCGCGGACGCGGAGGCGCAGCCGGGCGAGTTGATGGGCGCCGTCTTCGCCGCGCTGCGCCAAATGGAGCCGTTCGGCGTCGGCAACCCCGCGCCGCTCTTTCTCGCGCGCGGCTTGGAGGTCGTCCAAGCGGCGCCGGTCGGCGCGGAGGGCAAGCACTTCCGAATGAGCGTCCGCTCCGGCGGAGCGCTATGGGATGCGGTCGCCTTCCGCCAGCAATGGGAGCAGTCCCGGTACGTGGACGCGGTCTACGCGCTGGAGGTTGACCACTGGAACGGCCGGCAGCGCCTGCGCCTCAACGTGCAGGACTACGCGCCAAGCGATCAGGGGCGGCTCGCGCTGTGAGGCGCGTGGCGCAACGCGCCCTGTCTTCCTTCCTAACGCCGCGCCCTGCCCGCGAAGCGGGAACTACAGGAGCGCGCGGAGGACGGGAGTTCCGCAAGGCTCGCGCCGCCTGCCGATTTCGTTTCGGGTCGGTTGGCGTTCGGGCTACCGGACGGCTGCGCGGCGCTATAATCAATCCCCCGTCATCGCGTTGCCATGCATCCTCCACTCAGCCGCCGAGCGTTAACCTCTTCCCAACGGAGACATTTGCATAACCTGCCGCCCTGTCCGCGTAGGCGGGAATCCAGTCGGCGCGGAGCGCCGCTCCTCTCCTACGTAAGCGCCCCGCCTTGCCCGCGAAAGCGGGAACCTACTGGGCGCAGGAAGTTATGCAAAGGACTCCTCTGGGAGAGGGGCCGGGGGTGAGGTTGCCCCCCAACCCCATCCCATGCTATCCTCCCCCCGATGACCACCACCGACGCAGACCCCATCCCCATAGCGACGCGCCCGCTTACGAGCCGCTGCCGCAGCAGGAGGAGTGCTGGCGCGCTCCGGCGCGGTTCGGCTCCGTGCCCGTCGACGCCGAGCCCAACCGCCTCATCTGGGGCGCGTAGAGGGGGGCGGGATGGCTAACTTGCCGTCAGGGTTCCCGTTCGGCGACGTCGTTGGGGCGTTCATCCGCGAGTTCCGGCGCTGCCGGACGTATTGGTACGTGCCGAAGACGCGCGCGCTGAACGAGACGAACATCGAGACCATCCAGACGATGACGAGGCTCATCGGGGATGAGTTCGTCGATTCGGCTTGGAACACCGAAACGCAGGACGCGATACTAGAGCGAAGCCGAGGGTTAAACATCCTAGACCCGTACAAGGAGGGCAACCTACGGGACAGGACCGCCCTCATTCGCATCTGGCGCGCGATGCTTGAACTGCTGGGCTTGGTCTGGGTGCGCGACGGCAAGCAGCCCGTCTTGACGGAGGCGGGAGCGCGAATTCTCGCCGAGGGAAGCCGCGCCGCGTTGGAAGGCCAGATCGCCAAATACCAATACCCCAATCCCGGACAACGCGCGCCTGACGCCCGCCTTTTCAAAGGACTCGCGCCTCACCTCTTCCTCCTCCAAGTAATGCGGAAAGTTGGTTACCGCGTTAGCGTTCAAGAGTACAACCTGTTCGTGAACCTAGCGAAAGGGCACGAGGATATGGAGCGCATCGTTCGGTACATTCTGACGTGGAGGAATCTCCATCAGGATGAGCGCGAGCAAGTATTGGACATCCTCAATTCCACGCCTAGAGGGAAGAAGAGAGCGCGGCAGACGGCGCAGGACTCGAGTTACCAGCGCGCCTTTTTCACTTTCGCGTCATACATCGATTCGCAGCAAGAAGAAGGGCAGTCTTACCTCGTTGCGACGAACCGCGCGCAAATTGACGCCATCGTGGATGAAAGCGCGGCGAACTTGAAGATTCAGCGGTTCGAGAATAAGGCGGACTGGTTCGCGTACTACGGCAACCCGAATGAGCAGCCGTCATGGTTCACTTACGTTAGGCAAGCGGTTGAATCCGCGCCGAACATCAAGGCTGCGAGGGCCGTCGCCAGAGCCAACCGCCGGCAACTGTCGGCATCGCAAATTGAGGAAGTCGAGCGGCTGGAGATAGAGAAGGGCATCGAAGATTTCTACGCAAGCCGGGTCAGCATGCTGGAGCCCGGACTGCGCCTTGTCCCCAACGGACGGCAGTATTCGACTCCCATTGGACCAATTGACCTCTTGTGCCAGGCGTCAAACGGCGACTACGTCGTCGTCGAAATTAAGGCCGCGGAGGCCAAAGACGCCGTTTTCGGGCAGATACTTCGGTACATCGGTTGGGTGCACCGTGACCGCGGGCAAGCGCCCGTTCGCGGCATCATCCTCGCGTCAGGATTCCCCGAGGCCGCCCGCTACTCGCGCATCGGCTTGCTGAAGTCCGACGCGGAGCATTTCATTCAGTTCAAGCAGCACGGGCTCAATGCGGCGACTGCCTGACAAGGCCGTTTGGCCGTCGGACCTCATCGGCAAGGCGCTCGTCGGGAACGCCGAGGAGCGGTTGCGCGACATTCCCGACGAATGCGCCGCGCTCGCCGTCACGAGCCCGCCCTACTGGGACGTGATTGACTACGGCGGTATGCCGGGGCAGATCGGGCAGGCGGACTACGAGACCTACCTCGCGCAGTTGATGGGCGTCTGGAAGCAGACCGCGCGCGTCCTCATCCCCAACGGGAAACTGGCTATCGTCACGCCGATCATGCCCATCCCAAAGAAGGTCATAAACGACCAGCACACGCGGCATCTCAAGAACATCGCCGCCGACATCGAGGCGGGAATACTCGCGGAAATCCCGTCGCTGAAGCGGCTCAGCCTGTTCGTTTGGCAGAAGCAAACGTCGGTCAAAATGTTCGGCAGTTACCCGTATCCGCCGAACATCTACGAGGACAACACGATAGAGTTCATCAACGTGTTCGTGAAAGACGGCGCGCCGCCGCCCATAGACGCGCGGGCCAAAGAGGCCAGCCGCCTAACGCAGGAGGAGTGGCTCAACCTCACGCTGCAGGTTTGGCCAATGTATCCGGAAGACGTGACGCGGGCGGGCGGACACCCGGCGCCGTTTCCGCTGGCGCTGCCGCTGCGGCTCATCAAAATGTACACGTTCGCCCGATCCGCGGAGACCGGATTCGACGGCGACCTCGTGCTCGATATGTTCAACGGAACGGGGGCGACGTGCGTCGCCGCGAAGGCTGCGGAGCGCGAATTCATCGGCGTTGACCTGAATCCGGAGTATTGCCGAATAGCGGCGCATCGCATCGCAAACGATCGCGTCGATCCTTACGCCTTTCTTCTCGAGAAGCCTCGCGTGCGGAAGGCGAAAAGCAGTCGCCAAATGCCTCTGTTCGACGAGCAAACTAGCGACCCCGCGCGCTCCGACGCCCCCGCCGAATACGCCATAGCGCCAGAGTAGCGCCGCGCGGCGTCATTCCGCTGCTCCTCAGATGCCGCTCCGCCTCGCGCGGGCAGCAGATCGACTCGCCCGCCGTGCAGCGCAAGCGCTCCGCCGCCGAGGCGTGGGGCGCCACGCGCCGCATGGCGTACCGGACCGCGACGCTTGAGTAGACCTCGGGGACATGCCCCAGTAGGTTCCCGCTTTCGCGGGAATGACGGGGCCCGGGGATGGCTTGGGGACGGGGCGCGGAGCACCCCGTCTTGGGCTTGTGCGCCGCCTGGATTCCCGCCTACGCGGGCAGGGCGGTAGGTTATGCAAATGTCTCCAGAGGGAGAGGGCGGGGGCGGCGCGCCGGCGCCGCTCCTAGCCGCGAACGGCGAAGAGCGACTCCACCTCCACCGCGGCTCCTCCGGGGAGCGAGCCTGCGCCGTAGGCGACCCGCGCATGGCGCCCGGCCTCCCCAAACGCCTCGACCATCAAGTCGGAGAAGCCGTTGATCACTTGCGGCTGCCGCGTGAAGTCCGGCGTCGCGTTCACGAGGCCCATCACGCGGACGACCCGCTCGATCCGATCGAGGTCGCCGACCTCCGCTTTCGCGGCGGCGAGCGCGTACAGCCCGCAGATTCGCGCCGCGGCGTAGGCCGCCTCGACGTCCACATCCGCGCCGACCTTGCCCGTGATCATTGCGCCGGAGTCGTCCCGCGGCACCTGGCCGGCCACGAACAGCAGGTTGCCCGTCCGAACGGCGGGAACGTAGTTGGCGACAGGCGCCGAAACCTCCGGCAACGCTAACCCCAACGCTTGCAATCGCTCTTCGGCAATGGACACTTGACCGCTCCTGACGGAAGATTGCGAAGCATGCTACCACGCATCCAACCCCGCCCCCCGCGCCGACCCGCGGAGTAGAATGCACGCCGACCGAGCCCCATTGGGGAGGAGACCCGTGGACAACAGCGTCTTCCGCCAAAACCTGGACCCGTTCACGTTTCTGGAGCGCAGCGCGTTCGTCTATCCCGACAAGCCCGCCGTCGTCTACAAAGAGCGCGTCTACTCCTACCTCGAACTGCGCGAGCGCGTCAACCGCTTCGCCGGCGCCCTCCGCGCCGCGGGCGTCGGCCCCGGCGACCGCGTTGCGTTCATCGTCCCCAACCTCCCGCCGCTGCTGGAAGGGCACTACGCCCCTATGAGCATCGGCGCCGCCATCGTCGCCGTCAACACCCGCCTCTCCGCGAGAGAGATCGCCTACATCCTCAACCACTCCAAAGCGAAAGTTCTCGTGTTCGACTCCGAGTTCGCCCCCGTCGTCCGCGAGGTTCGCGGCGAGACGCCCGGCGTCGAACTCTTCGTTCAGGTCGCGGACGAGGCGCCGAAAGCGGACGACATCCCCGGACCGGAGTACGAGGAGTTCCTCGCGTCCGCTCCCGACGGCGAGCATCGCGTCCCCATCGACTCCGAAATGGACGTCATCGCCGTCAACTACACGTCCGGCACGACGGGCATGCCGAAAGGCGTGCAGTACCACGCGCGCGGCGCCTACCTCAACGCGCTCGGCGAGGTCATCGACACGGGGCTGAACTGGCGCAGCGTCTACCTTTGGACGCTCCCAATGTTCCATTGCAACGGCTGGTGCAACACCTGGGCCGTCACGGCCGTCGGCGGAACGCACGTCTGCCTCCGGCGCGTCGAGCCCGCCGAGGTCTACGCGCTCATTGAGCGGCGCGGCGTGACGAATATGTGCGGCGCGCCCACCGTCCTCACCGCGATGTACGCCTCGCCCGCCGCCGAAGGGCGCGACCTCTCCGGCCTGACGATCGCCACCGGCGGGGCGCCGCCCGCTCCGCAGGTCGTCCGCACGATGGAGTCGATGGGCGCGTCCATCATCCACCTCTACGGCCTCACCGAAACCTACGGCCCGATCACGCTCTGCGTTCCGCAACCGTCGTGGGACGCGATGAGCGCCGAGGAGCGCGCCTTCGCCAAAGCGCCCCAGGGCGTCCCCTACGTCCACGCCGGCGTCGGCGTCCGCGTCGTGGACGAGCGGATGCGCGACGTTCCCCGCGACGGGGAGACGATGGGGGAGGTCGTGATGCGCTCCAACGGGGTGATGTCCGGCTACCTCGACGACCCGGAAGCCACCGCGAAAGCCTTCGAGGGCGGCTGGTTCCACTCCGGCGACCTCGGCGTTTGGCGCCCCGACGGGCAGATCGAACTGAAAGACCGCGCCAAAGACGTCATCATCTCCGGCGGCGAAAACATCTCCAGCCAGGAGGTCGAGAAGGTCATTATGGAGCACCCCGGCGTGCTCGAGGTCTCCGTCGTCGCCGTCCCCGACGACCGCTGGGGCGAGACGCCTAAAGCGTTCGTCACGCCTCGCGACGGCGCGTCGCTGACGGCGGAGGAGATCACGTCGTTCTGCCGCGACCGCCTCGCGCATTTCAAGGCTCCGCGCCTCGTCGAGTTCGGCCCGCTGCCCAAGACCGCCACCGGCAAGATTCAAAAGTACGTTCTCCGCGAGCGCGAATGGGCCGGCCGCGCGTCGCGCATTCAGGGCTCGCAGCGGTGAGCGGAGGGGCGGGGACGGATGGGGCAGGAATTCGACAAGGGGGCGGCGCAACGCCCGCGATGGCTAGCGCGAATGCGATGCGGAGCGATGTCATGGCGCGGGCGTAGGCGCAGGCAGTACCGGCGCGGTGATGACATTGGGCTCGCCATAGCCGGAGTACGTTTGCTCTTCAACTAGCGCGCTAGGCTCCTCGCCGTCGCCTACGCGGAGCGTGGTCGTCTTGCTGCGAGTGGGGCGACCTGATGAGTCTACCCACAATTCATCAGTCACCGTATCGGGCGAACCGCCAGATAACGAATCCCGTGAGTGAGTAGAAGTGTAGTGACGCTCGGATCCTGCATCGTCGCTGCCGCTTATGAAATTATCAGGCCTGGCGCAGGGCAAAGGGGGTTGGGGAGACAGACCGGTTCCAACTATGGCCCAATTGCCGTACACTTGCAATCTGCCGGGGAGCGTTTCGCGTGAGTGCGCCACCCCGTCGACTGTGATGAGTTCGAATCCGCCCGTCGCTCTCCCTTGTATGTATAAGGTTCCACGAATATGGCTGCTCGCGCCTGAAAAACGAGCGTCGCCGCGCATCACTTCGTCGCCGTGGCTGCTGGTGTAGGCGGCATCGTAGTCGGCGTACTGCATTTGGGCGCACGCCCGCTGAACGGCGGCTAGCGCCTTCGCGGTTGAGTCCTCCGCGCGCCGCGCGATTGCCGCGCCCGCAGCGATAAGCGCGACGCCCACGACGGCGAGCGCCAATGCGATGCGGAGCGCGGTCATGGCGCAGACGTCGGCGTGGGGTGGGAGTTGCGGTTGCGGCGGGGGTGGGCGTGGAAGTTGGCCATGGCTCAGGGGTCGGGGTTGGAATGCTGGCCAGCGCCTCGAGGCGAGCATAAATTGCATCCCCATCCAATAGGTCAAACAACGCTTTCCCGTCCTCGTCTACAGGCGTGTCTGATGATCCGGACACGCCATCATTATCTAAGAAATCTTGCGAAGGTCGGTCCCAAGTAGGGTAACTTCCGATTGGAATCATTGTAAATTTGCGGACGCTCTCATCGCCCCCCATTCGTCGGAGTCCCTGTTCTTTGCCGTAGACTATTAGCGCGTAGATGTGCGGAGCGCCGTTCCTAGCGCACTCTAAAGCCGCCTTTGCGCGTCCATACGCCGCAAGAATTTCAGCGACTTCCCTGCGCGCTTCCGTATTCGTTTTAACTTGCTGAACGTCCTTCCGATCCATAAAAGCATTTGCGTAATCCGGCAGCGCTCCGCTCGCAACTTGCGAGAATGTATACGCTGAATCCTCTTGGGCTTCCGTAAGAAAGACAGCGGAATCGAAAACTGAACGGTGAGTTGCCGGATCCAACCGCGCCAACAAATTGAGGTCAACTAGTCCTTGGAGGCCTTTCGTTCTCTTATAGTCTCCGTTCGCCATATATGCTCTCCATATCATCGCACCGTTTGTTCGAAGAAGGTTGAGGAGGTGCGCGTCGCTCACGCGCTGTTTGAACTCAATTTGAGCCCAATGCGTGGCTTGAGTTGGGCCAGGCGTTGGGGTTGACGTTGGGGTAGGCGTGCCCAGCTCGGGGGAAACGAACGTGGGCGCGGCCTCAGACGTGGGGGTTGGCGATGTCTCCCCGCACGCGGCGACCGCAAGCCCAACCCCCACGACGGCCAGCGCCAATGCGATGCGGAGCGTGGTCATGGCGCAGGCGTCGGCGTAGGGGATGGGGCTACGGTGGGCAGCGTGGGCGCAGTTATTACGTTGGGTTCGCCGTAGCCGGAGAACTTTGTAGAGACCCGAATCACGTGATTGAACGGGAGGATTATGCGGCTATCCATACGGAAAAGACGCCCCGAAGAATCGATCCATACCTCATCAAGAATTTGACGAAGATCGGCGCCTCCAAACGCTTCCCTGAACGTGGCGGCGGTCGGAGTTGGGGTAGGAGGATCAGACGCTCCTGCAGCGCCGTCGGAGCGAACGTAATGCCTAAGGCGAACTCCTTCCAGCGTGACTTCTCCGTCGTATTGGTAATCAGCAGATCTGATGTTTTGGACAAGAGACTCAATAATTGCAGTTGAAGAACGGGCGTCGGCGCTGCCTTGAACGCTAGGTTGGCATACATGAAATGCGTTGGATGCAGTGCTTCTATCCGACACTTCCCACCCTGGAGGCGCGTCATCAAACCTTGCGTATATTTTGTTTCCCTTGGCGATAATTAGGTATATTCGATGGCCGCCTTCATACAATGGCACGGAGGCCCGGCCATCTGAATCATTTCCGTCGTAAGATTGTTCATAGACGAAAGTCCCGACAGGCGATCCATCCTCTCCTATCGGCATATATGACGTTACCGTGTCGTAGTAACGCTCTCTGTTCCCTCCGCAGGCGCTGTCCAAGGCGAAATGCACAGCCGCGCTAGCCGTGGTCGCGTTATCCGTAGCAGGGGGCCCTGTGAACTGCCGCAACGCCATGCCAGCCACGACGAGCGCAACCCCCGCGACGGCAAGCGCCAATGCGATGCGGAGCGCGGTCATGGCGTGGGGGTTGGGGTGGGAGTAGGCGTTTGGAAAGGCGGTTGGCCGGGAAGGTCACGCGCCGCGAGCGTAAGTATGCGGTCGTACAAAACTTGAGGCGGCAGCGGCGTGGGCGTCGGTGTCGCGGTTGGCGCGGATTGACCACCCACGCCAGACGGAATAGGTGTTGGCGTTGGCGTGGCGAACGGAGGCCAAACCATCCATGGCTGGTCTATCGTCGCTATATTGAAGCCTTGCACGCGCTCCTCCGCGCCGAGTCGGCGCAAGTCGTCCTCTTTGCCGACCGCTATCACGGAATAGATTATGGGCCCTCCGTTGAAAACGTACTGTTGGGCCTGAGTCAGTGCCTTGTCGGAACGGATCAGTTCCGCTACTTCTGCTCGAGCCCTTTCAGATGTCCTCAAATCTTGACGAGAATACTTTTCAGCCAACCACCTAGCGTGCGCTGTAGTGGGGTGATCGGTCAAGGCCGGCGCATAGCCTTTCGTGACTTCTTCACGTATCGTTGTGACGAATGTCACGGGATCTGTTGCGTCCGAAGGCACGGACTGTCCGCTGTATTCGTAGACTTCGATATGCGCCCAACGGCCCTTCACGTTATGTTTAACGAGCAGGGCCAGCAGGTCGGTGTCGCTGATGGGCGTGTCTTCGCCAAAACTGATCGCCGCCCGGTGCGTGTCCCCAGTTGGGGTTGGCGTGATGGTTGGGGTAGGCGTGGGCGCGGCATTCTGCATAGGAAGGTCAGGCACCGATGTCGGCAGCCCCACTCCGCACGCGACGAACGCGAACGCGGCGCCGATAAGCGAGACAGTGGACATTATGTGAAACCCCATGGTGGAAGCCCCCTATTGCACGGATGAAGGGTAGGTCTTATGGATATGCGGAACTGCAACTCCGTGCATCAAAGCGATAGAGTCCAGTGTCGTGCCGCGGTCGGATTTGACACACCACGGGCGAAGATCAGGCAAAAAACGAGTCTTCACCGTAGTGCATGGGGTATTAATAATAATTCCTAATCCAGGATTGACGGCAATCAACCTAGCAATTTCCACAAGAGACAGACCTAGAGCGTCAGAAACAGTTTGAGCAAAGTGCCCTTCTTGCCCCATTAGTTCAACGGTAGCGCTTGTCGCATTCCCCAGTTTTTTAAATACCCACGACCCTCTGTACAGTTTGCCTGGCACTATGTCATGAGCACGGGCGGAACCAAACGAAAATACATTTCCGGTCCGTTCAAAAACACCTGCGGTAGCGCAGTCGTCATAGTCGCCAGGAAGGTCTGACATAGACGTGCACCAACTGGTGATGCGTCCAGAGAAAAAGTCTGTCCTGATTACTAAGTCGTGCTCGTATGTCGCGCAGTCATAAGGATGGATGATGTTGCAATCGCTTCCCGATGACCAAGCGGGGTTATCCCAAGTCATACGCGCGCTTGCCCCGAGGTTTCCGTCGTAGGAGAATGAACCGCTGTTCGGATAGTAAGTCGCGGTAGGCGTTGGCGTTGGCGGCGGGCACGCCGCCGTTCTCGCCAAGACTGCAGCGGACGCGGCGCTCCACCTGACGCTGTTCGAAGTCAGATGCGCCGCGAGTATCCTGAAATCGTAGGCCGTGTTGCAGTCGAGATTGGCCATCAGGTAGGAGGTTGTCCTCGTAACGGGGAGGCTCGCCCACCCATTCTCGCCGGCCGGGCTAATCTCCACGCGGTAGCGGTTGGCCCCCGCCGAAGCGTTCCACGCCAGCCTAATGTTCGCGGCGTCGACCGTCGCGGCGGTCACTCCGGTTGGAACAGGCAGCGGCGCCGCGCGGCTCGCGGAGCCTCGCGTGCCGCGGATGACGCGCCTGTTCGCGTCAAGGAAATCAACCGTCGCCCTCTGCACTTGAGACGCGGAGAAACCCGGAATCTTGTATGAGGTCGTCGCAACGCCCACCGCGACGGCGCTCCATGCGCCTACGCCTTGAACGTACCGCACCCTGTAGCCCCCCGCCGCCCTTGATGAGGTGTCCCACGTGACGAGGCCGGCGTCGCTGATGCGGACGTTCCGCGCCGTCGCGATGTAGGGGGCAGGCGTGGATGTTGGCGTTGGCGTTGCGGTTGGGGAGGCGCCCCAGGCGATTTCGATCTCCTGCGAGGTCGCGCTCACGCCCCAGCCGAGTTGCACGACGACGCGGAAGGACGCGGTCATCCGTTGCCCCATCGTGATGAGTAATTGCTCATTGGCGTAGCCGAGGTCCGACCAGACGCGGGCGCGCTTCCACTGCCATCGGTAGGCGGTGGGACGGAGGCCGGCGGGCGAGGTGTTGACGCTTGGCGTGATGACGACGCCGCTGTTGACGGCGGGGGTAGTCGTGTCGGCGGAGAGGGTGATGGATCGGATGGCGCCGACGGGCGTCGGCGTGCCCGTTGGGGTTGGCGTGCCGGTTGGGGTGGAAGTGGGCGTCGGCGTGCCGGTCGGCGTCGGGGTGCCTGTAGGCGTTGGCGTGCCGGTGGGGGTGGGCGTCGGGGTTGGGGTAAAGGTGGGAGTAGGCGTAGGCGTGTAGATTGAGGTCGGCGTTGGCGTCGCGGTGGCCACGCGGACGGTCTGGCGCGCCGTGTCAAGCAGCAGTTCTTCGCCGGGCTCGTCCGGGTCGTATTCGTAGAGCCGCACCGTGAGCGTCCCTATGCCGCCGTAGCAGGCGTCGAGCACGAGGTTCCAATCGTGCGCGATGCTGCGGGCGGGAATGCGGAATCCCTGCGAGCCGCGTCCGCACAGATGGCTGCTGAGGCCGACCGGCCCCGGCTGGCTCTCCTCGTCGTCATCGTCATCGGCTTCCGCCTGCCCTGAGACGCCGCCGCTGATCTCGCCGGAGTTGAAGCCAATGTTGCGCGCCCCCGTAACGACGGAGAGGCGGTAGAGGAGATCGACGAGCAGGCCGCCTGCCCGGACGATGAACGGGTCTTGCTGGTCCGGTTTCATCGCAGAGTCGAGCCCGACGATCTCGACGCTTGGATCCGTCCTCGACGGCGTTGGGGTAGGCGTAGGAGTGGGCGTAGGCGTAGCGGGGGTAGGAGTAGGGCTAGGAGTTGGCGTCGGCGACCCGGTGGGCGTGGGGCTAGGCGTAGGCGTGGGGGTTGGCGATGGCGTAGGCGTAGGAGTTGGCGACGGGGTAGGCGTGCGCGTCGGCGTAGGGGTTGGCGTTGGCGTCGCGGTCGCCACGGTGATGGTCTGCCGCGCCGTGTCAAGCAGCAGTTCCTCGTCGGGCTCTTCCGGCTCCACCTCGTACAGCCAAGCGATGAGCGTTCCTATGCCGCCGTAGCAGGCGTCGAGCGTCAGCGGCAGGCTCTTGGTCCGGCTGCCCGCCGTGAACTGTTCGCCCTGCAAGCCCCGTCCGCACAAGTGACTGCTGAGGCCGACCGGCCCCGGCTCGCTCTCTTCCTCGTTCTCATCGTCGTCTTCCGCCTGCCCGGAGACGCCGCCGCCGACCTCGCCGGAGTTGAAGCCGATGTTGCGGGCAGTCGTGGCGACGGAAATGCGGTAGAGGAGATTGATGATGAGGTTGCTCGCCTTGACGATGAAGTCGTCTTGCTCGTTCGGGTTCAGCGTGGATTTGAGCCCGACGATAGAGATGCTCGGTTCCGCCCGTCTTGGCGTGGAAGTTGGCGTCGGGGTCGCGGTGGCCGCGCGGGTCGGCGTAGGCGTGGCCGTCGGCGCGCGGGTGGGCGTAGGCGTAGGGGTTCGCGTCGCGGTGGGAATAGGCGTAGGCGTCGCCGTCGCGTCGGGAGTGGGCGTAAACGTAGGCGTGTCGGTGGGGGCGATGACGGTGAAACTCACGGAGTCCCAATCCGCGTCGTCGTGGTCTGATGCGTTGAGCCTGACGCTGCCGGCGCTGTTCACTCGAACGAGAATCGTCGCCTCGCGCACTCTCCCAAGATTTGGGCGACCCAACGACCGCCTGATGACGCTTACGCCCCCTGTGGTGGACACGCTCCAACTGATGTTGTAGCCGGTGTCGTTCTCGACGTAGCAGGTGACGGTCTGCGCGGAACCGGCGGGAACGGAGCCGCCGCCTGAGCAATCGACGGTCACGTCGTCCTGCCCCTCGATGTCGTCCTCCTGCGCCTCGCCGCCGGCGCCCCCGCTCTCCTGCGCGAGGGCGGTCCGGTCCTCGTTGGCGATGGAGAGGGCGGCGAGCGCCATCGTCCCCGCGAGCGCGACGCCCGCGCAGAACATTGCCGCCGCGACGAGTTCGGCGATGCGCTTCTTGATAAGCGATGAACGCATGCGCGGCAGTCTACGCCTACGCCGCCCCCGCCGATGCTAGCGCCGCGCCTACGCCGCCCCGACCGGCACGACGCGGCAGTCCGACGCGGCGAACGCTAGGAACACCGCGTCGCCCGCCCGGAGGTCGGCGCTGGGGCGCGCGGTCGCTTTTACGATGGCGCCGCCTACCTCCGCCTCGCAGTCCAGCGCGCTGCCGAGGAACACGACGCTCGTAAGCGCGCCCTCGAGCACGTTGACGTCGTCGGACTGGGGCGGACGCTCCTTGAGCAACTCGACGTTCTCCGGACGCGCGGCCGCCGCGACCGTCGCGCCTTGCGCCAGCGCCTCGCTCGTTACGCAGCGCAACGCGCCTTGCGGCGTCTCGACGATGGCCGTTCCGCCCGCCTCCGCGGGCGCGCCGACCTTCCCCTCGAAGAAGTTGGCGGTTCCGATGAACTCCGCCGCGAAGCGGTTGCGCGGCGCCTCGTAGATCTCCCGGGGCGGCCCGTACTGAATCAGCCGCCCGCCGTCCATCACCGCCACCTGGTCGGAGAGCGTCAGCGCCTCCAACTGGTCGTGCGTCACGAACAGCGTCGTGATGCCGAGGCTGGAGGTGAGTTGCTTCAACTCGTTCCGCATCTCCTCCCGCAACTTCGCGTCCAGGTTGCTGAGCGGCTCGTCGAGCAGCAGCGCTTTCGGCTCGTTGACGAGCGCGCGGGCGAGGGCGAGGCGCTGCTGCTGCCCGCCGCTCAGTTGCGGCGCGGGGCGCTTCTCCAAGCCGTCCAAGTGCACGAGCGCGAGGGAGCGCAGCACGCGCTCCCGCACCTCCGAGCCGGAGAACTTTCGCGGGCCCTGCTTCAGCGGAAACGCCACGTTGTCGAACACGTTCATATGCGGCCAAATGGCGTAGGACTGAAACACCATTCCCATCGGGCGGCGGTGCGGCGGAACCCACGCGCCGCCGCGCCCCGACACGAGCGCGGCGCCCTCCAGCGTGATCTCCCCATCGTCCGGACGCTCCAGCCCCGCGATGCACCGCAGCGTCGTGGACTTGCCGCATCCCGACGGCCCCAGCAGCGTGAAGAACGCCCCCGCCTCGACGTCGAACGTGACGTCCTCGACGGCGTGGACTTCCCCCTGGTCGGTTTCGAACCGCTTGGTGAGGTTGCTTACCCGAAGCGCCGTCGCCATGATGACCTCCCGTCCGCTTATTGCCGGCTCAGCCGCTGTCCCGCGAATCGCGTGAGCGCGACGAGCAGGATGATGAGCAAGACCAAGACCACGCCCGCCGCCGCCGCGAGATTCAGACGGCCCCCGAAGAACTGCTGCCAGACGTAGGCCGAGATGATCCGGTTGGAACTCGACTGCAGGAGCAGCGCGACCGTGAGTTCCCGTCCGCTGTGAATCGCGACCCATAGCCAGCCCGCGACGAGCGAGGGCATAAGCAGCGGCAGAATGATGCGGCGGAACACGCTGAGCCACGCGGCGCCGCTCATCGCGCCGGCCTCCTCCAACTCGCGGTGGATCTGAAACATCGCGCCGTTCGTCGTCCGCGTTCCGTAGGCGATGAACAGCGAAACGTGCGCGATGACGATTAGCCATATCGTTCCGTAGGCCGGAACCAGAACGAACAGCCCGATGATGAGCCACGCCAGCCCCATCACGATCCCGGGCACCGTGTGCGGCATAAAGGCGAGCATATCCAGGATGGACTTGCCCCGCGCCCTGCTCCGCACGACGAACCACGAGACGACCGCCGAGAGCAGCATCGTGACGGCGGGCACGACGAGGATCAGCATCAGCGAGTTCCGCAATCCTTGCAGGAACTCGTGCCGCCCGGGCCCCGTGAGGATGAAGCGGTAGGCGTCCAAACTCACGAAATCCAGGGCTTTGGGAAGGGGCGCCTGATAGAAGGGAATCAAACTCGCCCAAAGCAGGATGAACATCGGCAGGCCGAACGTGAGCGCGAAGAACAAGATGATGAGCGTCGCGCTGATTCCGCGCCCCATGCGCCCGAGTTCGATGCGGCGCGGACGGTAGCCCTTGCCGGTGACGGTGGCGAACCGCTGCTGAATCCGCGTCACGCGGTGATAGATGAAGATGCCGACGATGCCCAGAATCCCGGCGATCGTCGCCAAACTCGTGGCGAATCCGTAGTCCGGCGGCGTTTGGCTCGTCGCGAGGTAGATGCGCGTCGAAAGCACGTGAATGCCGGCGGGCATGCCCATCACGCCCGGGATCTCGAACACGCCCACCGTCGAGGTGGCGATATAGACCACGACGCCCAGGATTCCCGGCGTCATTATCGGCAGCGTGATATGCCGCGCCGTCTTGAACGTTCCGGCCTGCGACATCGCCGCCGCCTCTTCGAGCGACGGGTCCATACTGCGGAACAGCCCGATCACCATTAGGAAGATCGTCGCCGCGAGCCGCAGCCCCTCGACGAAGATCATCGCGCCCATCGTGTTCGGATTGAACGGGCCTTTGTCCCAGTCCAGCAGCGCCGTGAACGGGAGATTCACGAGGCCGGTGCGCGGATTCAGCACGAGCACCCACGCGATGGCGAACATGCTCGCCGGCATCGCGCTGTTGATCACGATGGACACGAACCCGAAGTTCCGCAGCGGCGTGTTCGTCCGCTCAATCAGCCACGCGAATCCCACGCCGATCACGAGGCCGACCGCGATGGAGCCGATTGAGAACCAGAATGTGTTGAGGAGCAACTCGTAGGTGAGCGGGTTGGCGAACGTCTCGGCGTAGTTGCTGAGCGTGAACGTTCCGCCGCGCTCGCCGGGCCCCGCCGTGCGGAAACTGAACCACAGCACCAGCACGAGCGGCGCGAGCACGAGGAACGCGAGCAGCGCCCCAAGCCACGCGACGATCGCCAGAACCTGCGGGTCCGTCCGCAGGCGCGGACGCAGCGCCCGCCCGATTGCATGCTGCCCGATCATCGTCTCAGATCAGATCGCGCCAAAGGCGGCGCGGAGGAAGCGGCGCCCAGCCTCGCCGGGCGTCCGCCTCCTCCGCGCTTGCCCCTTTGCGCTAGCCCGTCGGCAGGCCGATCGCTTCCAAGTAGCGGTTCGTGAGCCGGCCGAAGTGGTCGTTCAACTCCGTTCCGGGCGGAACGATGGCGGAGCCCTTCGACTTCATCAGCCTCGCGTACTCCGTGTCCTCCGACAGCGTCAGGTCGGACGTTGGGCGGACCCGCGTCCAGAGCGCGCGGCCCTCCGGCCCCATCAGAAACGCCGCGAACAACTTGGCCGCGTTCGGGTTCGGCGAGCCCTTCGGCACGAAGTGGTGCACCGGCTCCACCGACACGACCTCGACGGGCACGACGTCCAGCGGCGCGCCGTCCTCCCGCAGGTTCTCGAACGAACTCAGGTTGATCTCCAGCGCGCACGACACCTCGCCCGACGCCACGAGGTCGCCGACCGTGCCGTTCCCGCGCTGCGGGCGCAGGTTGTTCGCCTTCACGTCCGCCAGATACCCCGCCACGCGGTCTTCGTCCCACAACTGCGGGCGCGAGTCGCCGTACTCCGGAATGTTCGTCAGGTAGATGAACCCCTTGAGCCGGTTCTCCACCACGATCTCCCCGTTGAAACTCGGGTCGAGCATATCCTCGTAGGACTGCGGGAACTCGCTCGCCGAAAGCCTGTCCGTGTTGCAGATCGGCGCGTGCGGCACTCCCACCTTCAGGAAGATGCGGTTGTCCGAATACACGAGATTCGGGTCAACGCCCAACTCCTCGACGATGTCCGTCAGGTCTTCCGCCAGCCCTTCGTCGACCACGCGGTTGTCGCGGCCCGGGTCGGTGACGTCGACCGTGATGCGCCCCGCGGTCGCTTCCGCGAAGAGGCGCGTGCGGAGGTCGGCGCTGTTCGCCGTCACCAACTCCACCCGCACGCCGGGATAGCGCGCTTGGAAGGCGTTGATGATCGCCGTCGTCCGCTCCTCCGTGTCGGTCGTCGCCCAGACGATTTTGCCCTCGTCCTGCGCCGCCGCCGTGTGCAGACGCTCCAGCAGCGAGGGCGCCGGCGTCGGGGTGGCCGCGGCTTGGGGCGCCTGCGTCGCCGCCGGGCGCGGCGTCGCCGTGGGCGCGGGCGTTGGCGTCGGATCGCTCCCGCACGCCGCCAGCAGCCCCGCAAGCGCAAGGACGGACGCCGCCAGCGCCGCCCCCGATGCCCTCGTTCTCCGTCCGACCGCTCTCCTGCTCATGTCAACCTCCCTTGACGATGAAACGCGCCTAGCCCAACGAACGCCGCCGATGAGAATCGCCGCCTGCGCGCCCGCCCGCCGCGCGATTTCCGCCTCCCGCAAGAGGCGCCGCAACGAAAACGAACGCTCCGCAGCGCATCCGCATACAGGAATCTAACGCGCCGCGCGCTCCGCGTCAACTAGCGGCTGCTCGGCGGGGCTAGGCGCGGGCGGGCGCGGGGTTGCCGCCGCCTTTGGTAGGCTTGCAACCTCCGGCGCGGCGTTTCGTTAGAAGAGGAGGCGCAATGAGCGGCTACGCCCGAACCGACTTGCTCGTGGAGACGGACTGGCTCGAGGCGCGTTTGGGCGACCCCAACCTGCGCGTGATCGAGATGGCGCAGGACGGGAGCGCATTCGAGGCCGGCCATATTCCCGGCGCGGCGCTCTCCCCGACCTGGCAGATCAAAGGCTCCGCGAATCCCAGGCTCGTCGCGCCGCCCGACGAGGCGAAAGCGTGGTTCGAGTCCGTCGGCGTCGGCGACGACTCGCTCGTCGTGGGCTACGACCGCTTCAACAGCCGCGACGCGGCGCGCCTCTGGTGGGTTCTGACCTACTACGGCCACGCCGACGTCCGCGTGCTGAATGGCGGCTGGCGCAAGTGGGCAGCCGAGGGCAGGCCGGTCGAGGCCGGGCCGTCGTCCGCCTCCGCCGGGGGCGCGGCGTTCACGCCGAAGCCTCCGAACCGCGCTATCGCGTCCGACGTCGAGTCGCTGCGGGCGGCGATAGGCGACGAGGGCGTCGTGATCTGGGATGTCCGCTCGCTCGACGAGCACACGGGCGCGAACTCGCGGGGCAACGCCCGCGTCGGCCATGTCCCGGGAGCGCGCCATCTGGAGTGGACGGCGCTCGTCGCCGAGGACGGAACGTTCAGGCCGCGCGAAGAGATTGAGGAGATTGCGCGCGGGCTCGGGATCACGCCGGAAACGCCCGTGCACGTCTACTGACAGGGAGGAGTGCGTGCGGCGCACGCAACGCTCGCGCTCACGCTCATCGGCCATGCGTCCGTTCGGATGTACGACGGCTCGATGGGGGAGTGGGCGAACCGGGACGACACGCCGCTGGAGGTTTAGCGAGGCGTGACGCTTACGCGAGCGCCGGGAGCGATGGCGAGTTGGCTAGCCATCCCCGCGTTGATCTCCAGCACGTAGCGAACGGGGACGACCGAGCGGTAGTTGGGGAGATGGACGGAGTCCGTCCCTGGCTCCGGATGCGGGACGCGCTCGGCGACGCCGGTCACGATATAGCCATCCGACACCCATACGATGTCGAGGGGGAAGCGCATATTGAGCATCCAGAACGTTCGGGGCGCGGCCTGGTCGAATACGAACCACATCGCCCTGTTCGGCGCAAGCGAGTCGCGTCCGCCGAGTCCGAGTTGGCGCAAGTCGACCGTGTCGGCGACGTCCGCCCTGAAGGTGAAGCCCCCCAGGGTGACGTCGACTTGATCGTAGGCAGGCGTTGGCGTCGGGGTAGGCGCGGGAGTAGGGGTCGGCGCGATGGTCGGGGCGGGAGTGTAAGTAGGCGTAGGAGCAGGGGCTGGCGTTGGCGTGGGGGTCGGCGCGAGGGTAGGGGTAGGCGTTAGGGTAGGCGTAGGAGTAAGGGTAGGCGTTGGGGTAGGCGGGGGCGCGAGCGTCGAGGTGGGGGCGGGCGTGGGAGTCGGCGCGAGGGTAGGCGTTGGGGTAGGCGTAGGCGCGAGCGTTGCGGTGGGCGCGGGAGACGGCGCGGCGCACGAGGCGAGCGCGAGCGCGGCGATTGCGGCGATTAAGGCGAGCGCCGCCTGTTTTCGCGGGAATGACGGTAGGTTATGCAAGAATGACGGCATAGGCGTAGAGGAGCGGCGCGCATGGTTAGCAGACGGCACCGTTGGGGGCGGGCGTAGCGGATCGGCGTCGGGGAGCGCGGGGAGTCGTCGTAAGTATAGCAGGGGACGCATGCGCGGCGGTCGGGCATCGCTCCGCCGTTCTCTCCCCGGCATCCCCTCCCTCTCACATGGATCCAATCCCCGCGCTCGTTCGTAGATCATCGGCGAGAGCGCCGGCGCGGCGGCGCGCCCTTCGGCGGGCGCGTATACTGAGCGGCGGACTTCCCGTGCGAGGATCGCCTCGATTCCGGATCGCCGATTCCGGATCGCGCCGAATCAGGGCGGCCTGCGCGCGGACTCAACGATTACGGGAGCGCGCGGACGATGCGAGCGTTGGCTTGGAAGGCGGGGCCCCTCTACCTCTGGCAGGTCGTTGCGCTGCTGATCGTGTTCGCGGGGGCGGGCGCGGGGACATTCGCGCTCACGCGAGGGGACGCGGCGCCTTCGGGCGGGCTCGCGGAGGGCGAGCAGATCGTCGCCGTCCGGCGCGGGCCGCTCGTGAACGCCGTCTCCACCAGCGGGTCGGTCATCTTCCCGGAGCGCAAAGTTGTCCGGTTCGACGTGTCGGGCGAGGTGGAGGAGGTTCTCGTCGCGGTGGGGGAGACGGTGAGCGAAGGGCAGACGCTCGCCCGCGTGGTTCCGTCGGCGCGGGCATCGTTGGAGCGCGCCGTCGCGGACGCGGAGGTGAAGTTGCGCGACGCGCGCAAAGCGTTCGCGGACGCGCAGGAGCCGAACGCGCAGACGGTCGCCGACGCGGAGGCGCAGTTGCGCGACGCCCGCAAGTCGCTCGCCGACTCGCGGCGGCCGGACGCGCAGGCCGTCGCGGACGCGGAGGTGAAGTTGCAGGAGGCCCGCAAGGCGCTGACGGACGCGCGGGAGGCGTCGGACGCGCAAGCCATCGCCGACGCGGAGGCCGCGCTGGAGCGAAGGCGGACGGCGCTGGCGAACGCGCGGGCGGACCTCGCGGTAGCGCGGAAGAACGAGGCGGACGACGAGGAGGCGGCGCGCAAGACGGCGGCGGACGCGGAGAAAGCGTACCGCGACCTATTCGCGCAATGGCTTGGAATCGCGCTTTCGGACGAGGATTTGCTCAAGAGCCCCGCGGATATGCTCGCGCAATGGAGCGTTGACCTTGACGCGCTGTTCGGCGAAAACGGCTTCGGGGGCGGCTACCGCCGCGACGAGACGCTGGCCGCGCCGCAAGACGACCCGGCGACGGCGTGGAGCGAGTTCGTCGTGTTCTCGTGGGTCTTCTTCCCCGGCCCCGTCGCGGGGACATGCAAGGACGACGAGGCGCCGACGATGGGGCGTTGCGCCGACGCGGAGATGAAGGCCGCGTGGGACGCGCTTGAGGCCGCCCGCGTTGCGTTGGACAAGACGCTGGCGCGGTTGGCGACGGCGACGCTAGGCGCCGCGCAGGCGGTCGCGGACGCGGAGAGCGCGGTTGAGCGCGCCGAGGAAGCGCTGGCCGACGCGCAAGCGGGCGACGCCGCGCTCGTCGCGCAGCGCCGGGCGGCGGTCGCCGCGGCGGAGGACGCGCTGGAGGATGCGCGGACGGTAGACCCGCTGACCACCGCGCAGCGCCTGGCGGCGGTCGCCGCGGCGGAGGATGCGCTGGAGGATGCGCGGACGGTGGATCCTCTGGACGTCGCGCTGCGCCGGACGGAGGTCGCGGTGGCCGAGCATGCGCTCGAGACGGCGCGGACGGAACTGGCGGGAGCGGATCTCACGGCGCCCATCGCCGGGCTCGTCGAGGAGGTCACGATCAAGGAGGGCGAACTCGCGCAAGGCGAGGGCAACGGCGCCTCGCGCCCGTCCATCACCGTCGCAGACCTCTCCATCGTCGAGGTGGACGGCTCCGTTGACGAGGTGGACGTTTTGCAGGTGTCGGTGGGCGTGTCGGCGGAAGTGACGCTGAGTTCTTTGGCGGGGCGGACGCTGCAGGGAACGATTACGGAGATCGGCGCGGCGACGACCTCGCAGTCGGGCGTGGTGACGTTCCCGGTCAAAGTGCGGTTGGACGTTCCCGCGGGCGTGAATCTGCGCGAGGGGCTCAGCGCGACGTCGAGGGTCGTCATTGCGCGGTACGAGGACGTTTTGCTGATTCCGACGGCGGCGGTCGGAGGCAGCGTCGTCGCGCCGACGGTGCGCGTATGGAGCGACGGAGGCGTCGAGGAGCGGGCGGTTCGCATCGGGGCGACGGACGGCTTCTGGGTCGTGGCGCTGGACGGGCTCGCGGAGGGCGAGGAGGTCGCGATGCCGGAGCCAGCCGCGGCGAACACGGGGTTCGGGGCGTTCGGCGCGTTCGGCGGGCCTCCGCGAGGCGGACGCGGCGGGCAGGCGGAAGTGGAAGTGGAATTCGAAGGCGAATTCTAGGCGGGCGGAGGCTGCGCGGATGAGCATCATAGAGACGCGCGATCTGCGGAAGGTCTACCGGCTCGGCGCGGTGGCCGTGCCCGCGCTGAACGGCGTGAGCATCAGCGTGGAGCGCGGCGAGATGGTCTCCATCGTCGGGCCGTCCGGCTCCGGCAAGTCCACGCTGATGAACATTATCGGCTGCCTTGACGCGCCGACGTCGGGGAGTTACCTGCTGGAGGGCGAGGAGGCGAGCGGCTGGGGGGACGGGCGGCTCGCGGCGGCGCGCAACAGGAAGATCGGATTTGTGTTCCAGACCTACAACCTGCTGCCGCGTCTGACCGCGCTGGGCAACGTGGAACTGGCGCTGCTGTACGGCGACCGGCGGAACGCGCGGGAGCGCGCGCTGCGGGCGCTCGAATCCGTGGGGCTGAGCCATCGGAGCAGGCACCGCCCGCGCGAGTTGTCGGGCGGCGAGCAGCAGCGGGTCGCCATCGCGCGGGCGCTCGTGAAATCGCCCGCCATCGTGCTCGCGGACGAGCCGACGGGCGCGCTCGACAGCCGCTCCAGCGCGGAGATTATGGCGATTCTGCAGCGGCTGAACCGCGACGAGGGGCTCACGGTCGCGCTCGTCACGCACGAGCGGGAGATTGCGGAGCACACGCGGCGGATCATCTCCGTGCGCGACGGCCTCATCGTGGGCGACGAGCCCGTCCCCTCGCCCCGGCGGGCGCGGACGGCGGAGGCGGAGGCATGAGGGCGCTGGGACTGCTCGGCGCCGCGTGGTCGTCCATCGGCGCGAACCGCCTGCGGACGACGCTGACGCTGCTCGGCCTCGTCATCGGCGTCGCGGCCGTCATATCGCTGATGTCCATCGGACGCGGCGCGCAGGCGGAGATCACGAGCAGCATCGAGTCGCTGGGCTCCGATCTGCTGTACGCGCGGCCGTCGGGCGGCGACCTCACGCAAGACGACGCGCTCGCGCTCGTTGACCCCGTGTTCGCGCCGAACGTCCTTCGCGCCGCCCCGGAGATCAACCTTTTCGGGTCGGTCGCCTACCGGGAGAGCGGAACGTTCACGCAGATTCAGGGCGTGACGTCGGATTTCGCGCAGGTGCGGAACTTCGAGATTGAGCGCGGCGAGTTCATATCGCCGGCCCATGTGTTGAATCGCAGCCCCGTCGCCGTGCTCGCCCCGGAGACGGCGCGTCTCGTCTTCGGCGAGGGGCGCGACCCCATCGGCTCGGAGGTCTTCATCGAAGGGCAGCGGTTCATGGTCGTCGGCGTGACGAAGAGCAAGGGGGGCAACGCTTTCGGCAGCGAAGACGACCGCGTATTCGTTCCGCTGACGACGGCGTTCTTCCGCTTGTCCGGGGGGCGCACGATAGAGGGCGCCGTCACGGTCGACACGATCAACGTGCAGGCGGCGCCCGACCGGGTGGACGAGGCAGAGCGCGAGGTGACGACGCTCTTGCGCTTCCGCCACCGCATAACCAGCGAGGACGATTTCTCCATAGACACGTCGCAGTCCATCATTGATCTGATCAGCCAGACGACGAACACCTTGACGGTGTTTCTCGGCTCGGTCGCCGGCATATCGCTGCTGGTGGGCGGGATCGGCGTGATGAACATTATGCTTGTGTCCGTCACGGAGCGGACGCGGGAGATTGGGATACGGAAGGCGCTGGGGGCGCATCGGGGCGACATTCTCGCGCAGTTCGTGACGGAGGCGGTGCTGCTGAGTTTGGGGGGCGGGCTGCTGGGAGTCGCGGCGGGCGTCGGCGCCGCGCGTCTGCTGAACGGCGTCTCGTTGATCGGGATTCCGGTGACGACGGTGGTGAGCGGGAACATTGCGGCTTTGGCGCTGGGCGTGTCGGCGGGCATTGGGCTGTTCTTCGGCATCTATCCCGCGGCGCGGGCGGCGCAACTGCATCCGATAGAGGCGCTGCGGCGCGAGTAACGCGCGGAGCGCGCGCCGCCCTGCGGTCAACGTAGGGCGCGAGGAGGGCGAAAGGTGGGAGCGAAAGGCTTCATTCTGGCGGTATTGGCGGTCGCCGCGGCGGGCGCGGGCGCGGGCTACGGCGCGACGTTCGTCTTCCCCCCGCCCGAGGCGCCGCCCGTAACCTCCTCGCTCGCGCCGGATCCGAGCGGCGGCGGAGAAGCCGGTGACGGCGCGGCGAACGGCGGCGGAAACGCCGGCGAGGGGAACGGCGGCGCCGTGTTCAGAGAAGAGGATCTGCCGGAGGAAGTGCGGCAGGCGATGGCGCAAGACCCGGAAATGGCCGCGCAGATCCGCCAGGCCATCGAGTCCGGGCAGATTCCGCCGGGCGCGTTCGGGCCTCCGGGCGGAGCGGGCCCGGACGGCGGAGGCGGCGCTCCCGGATTCGCCGGGGGCGGAGCGACGCCGTTGACCGGAACGGTCTTGTCCTACGCCGGCGGAACGCTCCGGCTCGACACCGCCGACGGCGAGGCGGACGTTGCCGTCGCGCCCGATACGCCGGTGAATGTGTCGAAAACGCCGTCGGAGGCCGGGGACTACCTGGCCGAGGGCGCGGAGGTCACCGTCGCGGCGCAAGGCGAACCGGGCGCGATGACGGCGCTCGCGGTGTTCGCGGGCCCTGTCCCCGACGAACTCGCGCAAGCGCCGGCGCTCGCCTCGTTCGTCACCATCATCTCAGGGACGGTCGAGTCGTTCGCGGACGGAACGCTGACGGTCGCGGGCGACGACGGGACGACGGCGCTCGCGGCGGGCGAGCAGACGATCGTGTCCGCGTCGCTGACGGCGGCGGACGCCGGGGACGAGTTGGCGGAGGGCGCAAGCGTCACCGCGTTCGTGGAGCGCGGCGCGGACGGGGGCCTCGAGGCGTCGAGCATCGAGGTCGGGGACATAGGCGGCGGCTTCGGAGGAGGCCCGTTCGGTGGCGGGGGATTCGGCGGAGGGTTCGGAGGCGGAGCGGCCTTCGGCGGCGACGGCGGGCAGTTCCCCGGCGCGGACGCGCTCTCCGCAGAGGAGCAACAAGCGCGAGAGGAGGCGCGCATCCAGCGCCGCGTCACGCGCCAAACGCTCGGGACGGGGCGCCCGCAGGGGTAGGTTGGGGTTGTGGGGGTAGGGTAGGCGCGGGGTAGGTTCCCGCTTTCGCGGGAATGACGAGGTGCGCTAGGGGTCATGGGGACGGGGCGCGTTGCGCCCCGTCTTGGCGCTATCGCGCCGACTGGATTCCCGCCTACGCGGGAATGACGGGGCAACCCTCACCCGCCGCTGCGCGGCTGCCCTCTCCCAGAAGAGACCTTTGCATAACTCCTCTGCCCCAGTAGGTTCCCGCTTTCGCGGGAATGACGTGGCGCTTACGTAGGAGAGGAGCGGCGCTCCGCGCCGCCTGGATTCCCGCCTACGCGGGAATGACGGTAGGTTATGCAAAGGTCTCCAGAAGGAGAGGGCGGGATCGGCGCTACGCGGCTGCTCTCTCCCGCCATCGGCGGAGGGCGGGATCGGCGCTGCGCGGCTGTCCTCACCCGTCATCGGGGGAGAGCGGGATTGGCTGGCCGAGGGCGCGGAGGTCACCGTCGCGGCGCAAGGCGAACCGGGCGCGATGACGGCGCTCGCGGTGTTCGCGGGCCCCGT
Source organism: Dehalococcoidia bacterium (assembly GCA_965242755.1). Taxonomy (GTDB): domain Bacteria; phylum Chloroflexota; class Dehalococcoidia; order Lucifugimonadales; family Australimonadaceae; genus Bin16. Next base: position 2,024,450 of record OZ251500.1, read on the forward strand.
CCCCGACGAACTCGCGCAAGCGCCGGCGCTCGCCTCGTTCGTCACCATCATCTCAGGGACGGTCGAGTCGTTCGCGGACGGAACGCTGACGGTCGCGGGCGACGACGGGACGACGGCGCTCTCGGCGGGCGAGCAGACGATCGTGTCCGCGTCGCTGACGGCGGCGGACGCCGGGGACGAGTTGGCGGAGGGCGCGAGCGTCACCGCGTTCGTGGAGCGCGGCGCGGACGGGGGCCTCGATGCGTCGAGCATCGAGGTCGGTGACATAGGCGGCGGCTTCGGAGGAGGCCCGTTCGGCGGCGGAGGCTTCGGCGGAGGGTTCGGAGGCGGAGCGGCCTTCGGCGGCGACGGCGGGCAGTTCCCCGGCGCGGACGCGCTCTCCGCAGAGGAGCAACAAGCGCGAGAGGAGGCGCGCATCCAGCGCCGCGTCACGCGCCAAACGCTCGGGACGGGGCGTCCGCGGGGGTAGCGTTGGGGTTGTGGGGGTAGGCGCGGGGTAGGTTCCCGCTTTCGCGGGAATGACGAGGTGCGCTAGGGGTCATGGGGACGGGGCGCGTTGCGCCCCGTCTTGGCGCTATCGCGCCGACTGGATTCCCGCCTACGCGGGAATGACGGGGCAACCCTCACCCGCCGCTGCGCGGCTGCCCTCTCCCAGAAGAGACCTTTGCATAACTCCTCTGCCCCAGTAGGTTCCCGCTTTCGCGGGAATGACGTGGCGCTTACGTAGGAGAGGAGCGGCGCTCCGCGCCGCCTGGATTCCCGCCTACGCGGGCAGGGCGGTAGGTTATGCAAAGGTCCCCAGAAGGAGAGGGCGGGATCGGCGCTGCGCGGCTGCTCTCTCCCGCCATCGGCGGAGGGCGGGGTCGGCGCTGCGCGGCTGCTCTCTCCCGCCATCGGCGGAGGGCGGGGTCGGCGCTGCGCGGCTGCTCTCTCCCGCCATCGGCGGAGGGCGGGATCGGCGCTGCGCGGCTGCTCTCTCCCGCCATCGGCGGAGGGCGGGATCGGCGCCGCCTGCCGCCTTCCCCCCCCACAGCCTGCTACACTTATCCTCCATAGCGTCCCCCGCGTTGCGCGAGGGGCGCTTGTTGGCGCGTCCGAATGCGGCGCGGAGGGTTCGTGAGCCTCACGGGATTGCTCGACTTGCTGGCGCGGTCGCCCGGCTACCGGCGGGCGGCGGACGCGCTCGCGCAGCCCGGCGTCCTCGACGCGACCGCCCCGGATGCGGCGAAGGCCCCGGTGATCGCGGCGCTGCGGCGCGACTTGGGGCGCCCGACGCTCGTCCTCTGTCCGCAGCCCGACGACGCCCGCCGTCTGCTCGCGCAACTGGAGGCGTACTGCGACGCGGAGACGCCCGTTCTGCGCTTCGCGGAGGCGGAGATCCTCCCCTACGAGCGCCTGTCGGTCGAGTCCGGCACGGCGCATGAGCGCGTCCGCGCGCTATGGGCGCTCGGCGGCGGAGGGGGCGCGCCGCCCATCGTCGTCGCATCCGTCACGGGAGCGCTGCAGAAGACGCTGAGCCCGCAGGCGCTGCGCGAGGGAGCGCGGACGATCCGGCGCGGCGACCGCGTCGCGGTCGAGGCGCTGCTGACGCACTGGGCGCGGATGGGCTACGCCGTCGGCCCGATGGTTGATCATCCGGGAACGGCGGCGCGGCGCGGCGGCATCGTGGACGTCTACGGCGCGGGCAGCGACCGCCCTGCGCGCATAGACCTCTGGGGGGACGAGGTCGACTCCATCCGCCTCTTTGATCCGAACACGCAGCGGTCGGCGGAGTCAGTAGAGTCCGTGACCGTGCTCCCGGCGGGCGAGGCGCTTCCCGCGCTCGCCGACCCGCAAGCGATGGACGCGCTCATGCAGGGCCTGGACTTCGCCAACGTGAGCGAAAGCGAGCGCGGGCGCGTCCAGGACGAACTCGCCGACCTGATGGCGGGCGTTTCGCAGGACAACGCCGCGCTCTACGCAGGCTTCCTGCTGCGCCATACGCTGCTCGACCATCTGCCCGACGACGCGCTCGTGATTGTGGACGAGCCGTTCGAGGCGGTCGAGGCCGCGCGCCGCGTCGAGGGGAACGCCGAGCGGCTGCGGCTCGCCAAAGAGGAGCGCGGCGGCCTCCCGATGGGCTTCCCGCCGCCCATCGCGGACTGGGACGGCGCGGCGCGGGCGCTGGAGGCGTTCCCCCTCCGGCTGACGCTCAGCCGCTACCATCACGCGGGGACGCAAGGGCGGCGAGGCGAGGCGGCGGGATCGGGCTCCGCGCTCGCGCTGCCGTTCGAGGCCGCGCCCGCCTACCAGGGAGCGATAGACCGCATGGCGGAGGCGGCGCGGAGCGGCAAGCGCGGCGCGGTCGTCATCGCCACGCGGCGCTCGCAGCGGTTGCGCGAGTTGCTGCAGGAGGAAGGCGTCGGCGCGGCGGAAACGCGCGAACTTGCGTCGTCCCCGCAAGAGGGCGTGACCATCGTCCACGCGGGAATCGAGGGAGGCTGGACGCTCGCGGCGGAGGACGGCGGCCCGCCCTTGGCGACGCTGCTGTCCGACGCGGAGGTCTTCGGAGCGAGGAAGCGCGAGGTCTCCCGCCCGCGCCGTCACGCCCAACGCTTCCGCGCCGCGACCGTCGAGGAGTTGACGCCCGGCTCCTATGTCGTGCACGTCGACCACGGCGTCGGCAAGTTCATCGGCACGGCCCTGCGGAACGGGGAGGACGGCGAGCAGGGGGGGCGCGAGTACTTCGTGCTGGAGTACGCGGGCGGCGACCGCCTGCACGTGCCGATGGAGCACCTCGCGCGCCTCTCCCCCTACGCGGGCGGCGGCGATGATCCGCCGTCGCCGACGCGGCTCGGCGGGCAAGAGTGGACGCGGGCGGTGGCGCGGGCGCGGGCGTCCACGAAGCGGCTCGCCGTCGACCTCCTCGCGCTCTACGCCAAGCGAGAGTCGTCCGAAGGCTTTCCCCACGGAACGGACACGCCCTGGCAGCGCGAGATGGAGGACGCCTTCCCGTTCGTCGAGACGGGCGACCAGCAGCGGGCGATAGATGACGTCAAGGGCGATATGGAGACGGCGCGGCCGATGGACCGGCTGGTGTGCGGGGACGTCGGCTACGGGAAGACGGAGGTCGCGCTGCGGGCGGCGTTCAAGGCCGTGATGAGCGGCAAGCAGGCCGCGATTCTCGTCCCGACGACGGTGCTGGCGCAGCAGCACCACCGCGCGTTCGCGGAGCGAATGGAGTTGTTTCCCGCCCGCGTGGAGATGCTGAGCCGGTTCCGCGCCCCCAAGGACCAGGAGGAGGTCGTGCGCGGATTGCGCTCCGGCGACGTCGACGTCGTCATCGGGACGCACCGCCTCGTGCAGAAGGACGTCGCGTTCAACGACTTGGGCATCGTGATCATAGATGAGGAGCATCGCTTCGGCGTGGCGCACAAGGAGCGGCTGCGCGAGTTGCGGAGCGAGGTCGACGTCCTCGCGCTGACCGCGACGCCGATCCCGCGCACGCTGCATATGGCGATGTCCGGCATCCGCGACATATCCACGATCGAGACGCCCCCGGAAGAGCGCCTGCCGATCAAGACGTACCTCGCGGAGCGCTCCGACGATCTGATCAAGGAGGCGGTGCAGCGCGAACTCGACCGGGGCGGGCAGGTGTTCTTCCTGCACAACCGCGTCAAGACGATTCAACTCGCGGCGTCTGGCCTCCGCGAACTCGTCCCCGATGCCCGAACGCTCGTCGCGCACGGCCAAATGCATGAGGACGAACTCGCGGAGCAGATGGAGCGCTTCACCGACGGCGAGGCCGACGTCCTCGTCTGCACGACGATCATCGAGTCGGGGCTGGACATTCCGAACGTCAACACGCTCATCGTTGACCGCGCCGACCGGTTCGGGCTGGCGCAGTTGTACCAGTTGCGGGGACGCATCGGGCGCCGCTCGCAGCGCGCCTACGCCTATCTGCTCGTCGAGCGCGGGCGCAGGCTGACGGACACGGCGCGCCGCCGGCTGGAGACGATTATGGCCGCCACCGAACTCGGCGCCGGCTTCCGCATCGCAATGAAAGACCTGGAGATCCGCGGCGCGGGCAACCTGCTCGGCGGGGAGCAAAGCGGCCACATTCACGCCATCGGCTTCGATCTCTACACGCGGCTGCTGGCGGAGGCCGTCGCCGAGGCGCGCGCCGCCGCGAGCGGCGCGCCGCCTCCGGCTCCCGCCGCCCCCGACCCCGTGGTCGACCTCGCCCTGCCCGCCGCCGTCCCGGAAGACCTCGTGCCCCATATGCCGACGCGAATGGCGATGTATCAGCGGCTCGCCCGCGCCGAAACTCCGGAGGAAATGGACGACCTGCCGCGCGAGTTCCGCGAGCGCTTCGGGCGAACGCTCCCCGACGAGTTGCACAATCTCCTCTTCATCGCGCGGACTCGCGTGATGGCGAAAGCGGCGGGCGTCGAGTCCGTCACGCGCCGCAAAGACCGCGTAACGCTGAAACTCGTGGACGAGGCGGGCGGCGCGAAATTCGCCCTCGAGCGCGCGCTCGGCCGCAACGCGACGGTCGGCAACCAGCAGGTCCACATTCCGCTCGAGCAGGGCCGAACGCCGTGGGGCCAAGCGCTGCTCGAGGTCTTGCAAGCGCTGCGCGAGTTTCGCGAGCAGTGGGCGTAAGGATCGCGCTCATTCTCTACTACGCCCCTATTGCATTCCCGCGGCGATGCGTATATGATTGCCGCCGGGCGTTTCGAGACGGGCATGGCGTAGGCCCTGTCTCGACGCGGCGAACGGTTAGGCGACGAGCTTGCGGATTGCGGCCCGCGCTCTCGTTCGCTTGGGAGCGAAACAGCGTGCAATTGAGAATTTCCCGGGGGTTGGCTGCGGCCGTGGTCGCCGCGGCGGCGGTCGCCGTCGCGTTCTTCGCCGTCGCGCCCGTCCAAGGGCAAACGGGCCCCGGCGCCCCCGGCGTCGGCGTCGCCGCGCTTACCCCTACGCCTCTCCCTACGCCTATCTCGGGAGGCGCGCCCGCCGCGCCCGTCGTCGACCCCGGAAACCCCAACGAGCCGCACGAGCCGGGCGGGCGGGGTTGCCGAGCGCCCGGCAGCGTCAACGACTTCGGCGGCCAGCCCCCGTCCTCGCCCTGCGACACCAACCCTCCGCCGGTTCCCACGCCTACGCCCACCGCGTCTCCCACGCCTACGCCTAGCCCCACGCCCACGCCGACCCCTACGCCTACGCCCACGCCCGCAGGCGGCCCCGTCTTCCCGGTGATCGATCCCGGAAACCCCAACCAGCCCGGCGGCCCGGGCGGGCCGGGATGCCAAACGCCAGGCAACGTCGGCGAGCCCGGCGACGCCGTTCCCTCCTCTCCCTGCGACGCGGCGCCAACCGCGACGCCTACGCCTACGCCATCCCCGACGCCTACGCCCACTCCGACGCCTTCCCCCACGCCTACGCCGACTCCGTCTCCCACGCCTACGCCTACCCCAACGCCCGGACCCGTCGCCCGCGTATCAGACCCCTTGCGCCCCGTCCCTCCGGGCGACGAATCGCCCGTCCCAACGCCAACGCCAACGTCCACGCCCACCCCCACGCCTACGCCCGCCTTCGGCGGAGGGCTCATCGTCGACTCGCACCCGCGCTTCCCTTCGCGGACGTACCCCATCATCGTCTCCTGCATCCTCAACATCCCGTGCAGCGAATCGCTGCCCGCCGCGCGCGGCGGCGACGGACGGCTCTCCTACTCGCTCGACTCGTCACTCCCCAGCGGCCTCTCCTTCTCAGCGTCCGGCCCGTCGGTCTCCGGAACGCCCCGCATCACCGTCCTCGACAGCGCGCAGACGCTCCGCGTGACCGACGCGGACGGCGATTTCGACACGCTCTCGTTCATCGTCAACGTGATCACGAGAGAAGACCGCTACGAAGTCCCTACCCCTACTCCTACGCCTAGCCCGACGCCAACCCCCACGCCTACCCCTACTCCTACGCCTAGCCCGACGCCAACCCCCACGCCTACGCCGACCCCTACGCCGACTCCTACCGCGACGCCTACGCCCACTCCAGAGGGCACGCCGGGGCCCGTCGCCCGAGTTAACGATCCGCTCTCCGACGACGAAACGCCTACGCCAACACCCACGCCCACGCCTACGTCGAACCTCGGCCCCCTCGCTCCGGTCATCGAACCCGGGGACGGCAGCGAGCCCGGCGAGCCGGGCGGCCCTGAATGCCGCGAGCCCGGGAACGTCGACGACCCCGTCGTGGGCTCTCCCTCCTCGTTCTGCCCCACGCCTACGCCAACCCCCACCCCGACGGCGACGCCTACGCCAACCCCAACGCCTAGCCCGACTCCCACCGCGACGCCCACGCCCACCCCAGCGGGCACGCCGGGCCCCGTCGCCCGAGTTAACGATCCGCTCTCCGACGACGAAACGCCAACGCCTACGCCGACCCCTACGCCTACGTCGTCCATCGGCCCCCTCGCCCCGGTCATCGAACCCGGGGACGGCAACGAGCCCGGCGAACCCGGCGGCCCGGAATGCCGCGAGCCCGGGAACGTCGACGACCCCGTCGTGGGCTCTCCCTCCTCGTTCTGCCCTACGGCGACGCCTACGCCAACCCCAACGCCTAGCCCGACGCCCACGCCCACGCCTAGCCCGACTCCCACCGCGACGCCCACGCCTACTCCAGAGGGAGCGCCGGGGCCCGTCGCCCGAGTTAACGATCCGCTCTCCGACAACGAAACGCCAACGCCAACGCCGACCCCTACGCCCACGTCGTCCATCGGCCCCCTCGCCCCGGTCATCGAACCCGGAGACGGCAGCGAGCCCGGCGAGCCAGGCGGGCCGGAATGCCGCGAGCCGGGGAACGTCGACGACCCTGTCGTGGGTTCTCCCTCCTCGTTCTGCCCTACGCCTACTCCGACGGCAACGCCTACGCCCACGGCTACCCCCACGCCTACGCCTACCCCAACGGCGACGCCTACGCCTACCCCAACGGCAACCCCCACGGCAACGCCAACGGCAACCCCAACGCCTACCCCAATCCCGACCGCTACCCCCACGCCCACGGCAACGCCTACCCCCACGCCCACGGCAACGCCTACTCCTACTCCGACGGCGACGCCTACCCCCACGCCCACGGCAACGCCTACTCCTACTCCGACGGCGACGGCAACGCCTACCCCCACGCCCACGGCAACGCCTACCCCCACGCCCACGGCAACGCCTACGGCAACTCCCACGCCTATCCCAACGGCAACTCCCACGCCTATCCCAACGGCAACTCCCACGCCTATCCCAACGGCAACTCCCACGCCTATCCCAACGGCAACTCCCACGCCTATCCCAACGGCAACTCCCACGCCTATCCCAACGGCAACTCCCACGCCTACCCCAACGGCAACCCCCACGCCTACCCCAACGGCAACCCCCACGCCTATCCCAACGGCAACTCCCACGCCTATCCCAACGGCAACCCCCACGCCTACGCCAACGGCAACCCCCACGCCTACCCCTACGGCAACCGCTACGCCTACGCCAACGGCAACCCCCACGCCTACCCCAACGGCAACCGCTACGCCTACGCCAACGGCAACCCCCACGCCTACCCCAACGGCAACCCCCACGCCTACCCCAACGGCAACCCCCACGCCTACCCCAACGGCAACCCCCACGCCTACGCCAACGGCAACCCCCACGCCTACGCCCACGCCAATCCCGACCGCAACATCCACGCCTACCCCTACGCCTACGCCTGATCTGCAGCCGTCGTTCGGGGGCCAATCCATCTCCGACCAGGTATGGATGGTCGGCGAGGAAATCAGCGACCTCTACTTGCCCGAATCGAGCGGCGGGGACGGCGCGCCGGAGTACGGCCTCTCGCCTAGCCTCCCCGGCGGCATCGGCAGAGAGGCGCAGGAGAACATCCACTACCTCTACGGAACCCCCAGATCCATCTTCCCCAAGACGTGGTTCACATGGAGCGCGACGGACTCTGACGGCGACTCGGCCAACATCGGGTTCTACATCACCGTCAGGCCAGCGCCTACGCCGACCCCGACGCCAATCCCGACGGCAACCCCAACGCCTACTCCAACGGCAACGGCAACGCCCACGCCCACGGCAACGCCCACGGCAACCCCCACGCCTACGCCAACGGCAACCCCCACGCCTACGCCAACGGCAACCCCCACGCCTACGCCAACGGCAACCCCCACGCCTACCCCAACGGCAACTCCTACGCCGACCGCAACGCCTACTCCCACGCCGACCGCAACGCCTACTCCCACGCCCACGGCAACCCCTACTCCCACGCCGACGGCAACGCCCACTCCTACGCCCACGCCGACTCCTACGCCAACGGCAACGCCTACTCCTACCCCAACGTCGACTCCGACGCCCACACCTACGCCTACCGCGACGCCTACGCCGATTCCAACGCCTACGCCTACCGCGACGTCCACGCCGATTTCAACGGCAACCGCGACGCCAACCCCCACCCCTGTGCCTACGAGCGTCTATGTGGAGCCGCCCGACAGCAATGTCTTGGTTCCTCCGGGGCTGATAGTCCCCGTCCCGACGGCGACGCCTACCCCAACACCCACGCCCATCCCGACGGCTACGCCTACGCCTACCCCAACGGCAACACCCACGCCTACCCCAACCCCGACTCCTACGCCCACGCCAACCGCAACCCCAACCCCGACTCCTACGCCCACCCCAACCGCAACCCCAACGCCTACGCCTACCGCTACGCCCACCCCAACCGCAACGGCAACGCCTACTCCAACCCCTCTGCCCACGAGCGTCTACGTGGAGCCGCCCGGCAGCAACGGCCTGGTTCCTCCGGGGCTGATAGTCCCCGTCCCGACGGCAACGCCTACGCCTACGTCGACGCCGACTCCTACGCCCACGCCCACGCCTACGGCGACCGCTACGCCTACTCCTACGCCAACCCCTCTGCCTACGAGCGTCTATGTGGAGCCGCCCGGCAGCAACGGCCTGGTTCCTCCGGGGCTGATAGTCCCCGTCCCGACGGCAACGCCTACCCCGACGTCGACGCCTACGCCTACGGCGACCGCTACGCCTACTCCGACGCCAACCCCGACCCCCGCGCCTACGAGCGTCTATGTGGAGCCGCCCGGCAGCAACGTCTTGGGGCCTCCGAGGCTGATAGTCCCCGTCCCGACGGCAACGCCTACCCCGACGTCGACGCCTACGCCTACCCCCACGCCTACATCCGTGGTTCGCCCGCCTGCGCTCTCCGAGACCTTCCCCACGCCGACGCCGACTCCTACTCCTACGCCGAACGCCTTCATAGCAAGGCCGCCGTCGCCTCTACCCCCAACCCCAACCCCCACGCCAACGCCTACGCCCGCGTCGACATCCCTGCCGGCCGCGCCGCCCGAAATTCTCCCTACGGCGACGCCGACCCCAACGCCGGCGTTTCGCCCTCCGAGCGACCCGGGCAGAGAATCGGGAGGCCGGCCTACGGCGACGCCGACCCCAACGCCGGCGTTCCGCCCCCCAAGCGACCCGGGCAGGGAATCTGGACGCCGACCTACGGCGACGCCAACCGCTACGCCGACACCAACGCCCGATGCGTTCGGGCCGAACCGGATCGGGCCGCCGGACCCGCTACGGGAAGGCCCCGACCGCCTGGGGCCGCCGTCGCTCGACTCTGGGTCGCGGGCGCTCCCGATAGCCGGCAATCCCGCCGCGCCTTCGTCCAACGCGCCCGGCCTAGCCTCGACGCCTACGCCTATGACGCAAGGGCGCATCACGCCTCCGGAGCGCGGCGCGACCGGAGGGGCGCCTCCGCCGTTCGCAATCACGGACGACCTGGACAGCGGAGGGAACGGCGGCGGCGCGGCGACCGGCGCAGGCTCGGCGACCTTCGACGGGTCGGCGACCGGAGGCGGCGGCGCAACGACCGCGGACGGCTCCCCGAGCGCGGAGTCCGCGCCGACCGGCGGAGGCGGCGGGGTCGCGCCGGGCAGCCTGCTGCTCTTCGCGCTCCTGCTCCTTGCCCTCCTCTTCGGGCTGCTCAAGAAGCCTCGCCGCTCGCGCCGCAGCCCCGCAAGCGGAGCGTAGCGGACGAGGCGGGTTCCCGCCTTCGCGGGAACGATGCGAGGCAGGAGATGGCTCGGTACGGGGCGCTCCGCGCCCTGTCGTTGGCGCTGTCGCGCCGTCTGGATTCCCGCCTACGCGAGAATGACGAGGCCGCCGAGGGAGAATTGAGGGACGGGGCGCGAGGCGCCCCGTTGAGCGACCCGCGCGCGCCTCTGCGCGGCTGCCCTTTCTCGCCTTCTCCCGATGGCGGGATTGGCGCTTGCGCCAAGGCGCGCTCCCTATCATTCCCCACACCCCCCCACTCCCCAACGGGCGCGATGCGCGTTATACTATCCACCAGCGCCGCCTCGCTGGAGCATCGCCCCCTTCGCAATGAGAGTTCCCCTTTCTTGGCTCGCCGAATACGTTCCGCTCCGGACGCCCCCGGCGGAACTGGCCCGTCGCCTCACCATCGCGGGGCTGGAGACGGCCTACGATCCCGGCCCGGGCGGCGGCTGGGCGAACGTCGTCGTCGGGCGCGTCGAGGACGTCCGGCCGCACCCGAACGCCGATCGGCTGCGCCTGGCCGACGTCGACCTCGGCGGCGAGCGGCGGACGGTTGTGTGCGGCGCGCCGAACGTCGCCGCGGGGCAAAAGATCGCGTTCGCCTCCGTTGGCGCGACGCTCGTCAACGGCAAGACGGGCGAGCCGATGGAGTTGACGGCTGCGGTCATTCGCGGCGTCGAGTCGGCGGGCATGGTCTGCTCGGAGCGCGAACTGGGGCTGAGCGACGAGCACGAGGGCATCCTCGTATTGGACGCCGACGCTCCGGTCGGCGCGCCGCTCTCCGACGTTCTGCCGTCCGGCGGCGCGCTGGAGATCGAGGTAACGGCGAACCGCGGCGACTGCCTCTCCGTGCTGGGCGTCGCGCATGAGGCCGCGGCGAGCGCCGGCGAGCGCGTCGCCGAGCCCCCCGCAGACTACCCGGAGGCGGGCGCTCCCATACGGGACGCGGTGAGCGTCGAGATCGCCGACGCGGAGTTGTGCTCGCGCTACGCCTGCGCGCTCATCAGAGGCGTCCGCGTCGGGCCGTCGCCCGATTGGCTGCGGAAGCGCCTGCAAGACGCGGGGCACCGCCCCATCAACAACGTCGTCGACGTCACCAACTACGTGATGCTGGAGTACGGGCAGCCGCTGCACGCCTTCGATATGGACGCCGTGCGGGACGCGCGGATCATCGTCCGCCCCGCCGTCGAGGGGGAGCGCTTCGCAAGCCTTGACGGGCAGGAGCATGCGCTGCGCCCGCCGATGCTGATGATCGCCGACCCGGAGCGCGCGATAGGGCTCGCGGGCGTGATGGGCGGCGCGAACTCCGAAATGACCGAGTCCACCCGCGACGTGCTGCTGGAGTCCGCGACGTTCAACGCGATCAACACGCGGCGGACGGCGAACGCGCTCAAGTTGCGGACGGACGCCTCGCTGCGCTTTGAGAAGGGTCTGAACCCTGAACTGGCGGAGCGGGCGCTGCGCCGCGCCGTTCGCCTCATTCTGGAGACGGCGGGCGGCGAGGCGGCGCAAGGCGTCTGCGACGTGTTCCCGGGCGCGCGCCCCGCGCCCCGCATTCCGTTCTCCCGCGCCGGTCTGCGCCGCCTGCTCGGCGCGGACTTCCCCGAAGCGCAGACGCGCGCGACGCTGGACGCGCTCGGCTTCGCGGTCAAGGATGCGGCGGACGGCGCAATGACGGTCACGCCTCCCTACTGGCGGACGGACATCCATATTGAAGAGGACGTTATCGAGGAGGTCGCGCGCATCATCGGCTACGACGCCATTGAAGGCGCGCCGCTGGAGGGGCCCGTCCCAAGCGCGATCCCCCAGCCGGAGCGGACGCTGCGCGAGGAGGCGCGGGACGCGCTTGTCGCGTTCGGACTGCAAGAGACAATCTCCCGCTCCCTCGTAAGCCGCGAGGACGCCGCCCTGCTGGATGGGCGCGAGCCGCTCGCCGTCCACAATCCGATGAGTCAGGAGCAGACGAGTTTGCGGACGTCGCTGCGCCCGGCGTTGCTGCGCGGCGCGGCTGCCGCAACGCGCCGTTGGCCGGTAATAGTCCGGCGATTCGAGGTTGGCCGCGTCTTCATTCCGCGCCCCGGCGACCTGCCGGACGAGCGTGAGGCTGCGGTCGTTGTTCTCGCGGGCCCCCGCGAGGCGCCCCACTGGGAGCGCGGCGCGGCGGGCGGGGACGCTCCGGAATCGGCGGACTTCTACGACGCGAAGGGCGTCGCGGAGGCGTTGTTGGCGCGGCTCGGCGTAAGCGCCTCGTTCCCGCCTGCGAGCGACCCTATGCTGCGCGCCGGCCGCGCCGCCGCCGTTCTCGTGGACGGCGAGCAGGTCGGCGTGGTAGGCGAGGTGAGCGCGGATGCGCTGCGGGCGCACGACGTTCCCGCCTCTTGCGCCGCCATCGTTGAGATTGACCTCACGAGCCTCGCGCCGCATGTTCCCTCGATGCGGTCGTCGTTCGCGCCGTTCTCGCGCTACCCCAGCGCGACGCGCGACATCGCGCCCGACTTGCGCGCCGGCGTTCCCGCGCAGGCGGCGCTCGACGTCATCGCCGCGCATCCGCTTGTGGTTCGCGCAACGCCGTCCGATCTGTTCGAGGGCGGCGCGCTGCCGGATGGCGTGAAGTCGCTTACGTTCAATGTCGAGTTCCAATCGCAAGAGCGAACGCTCACGGCGGGCGAGGTCAACGACGCCGTCGCGTCCATCCGCAAACGCATGGAGGACGAGTTGGGCGCAACCTTCCGGGGAGTGGACGGTCAATGAGCGAGCGCGAACAACACGCCCACGGCCATGCCCATTCCCACGGCCATGCGTCGGAGCACGTCCACGGACGCGGCCGCGCGCGCGGGCGCGCGCACGCGCATCCGCGGACGGCGGATATGCTCAGTGTCGAGGAAGCCCTCGAGCGCATCCTGCGCCTCGTCGAGCGCCTGCCGTCCGCCCGCGTTCCGCTCCTCGAGGCGGACGGCCTGACGCTCACGGAGGATGTCCATTCGCCCTTCGACATTCCGTCGCTGGCCAACTCCGCGATGGACGGCTACGCGATGCGGGCGGCGGATGCGCGTGGCGCGTCGGAGGCGTCTCCGGTTACGCTGAAAGTCGTCGGGCAGGCGCAGGCCGGGCAGTTGCCCGACGCCGTCGTTGGGGAGGGCGAGTGCGTCCGGATTATGACCGGCGCGCCCGTGCCGGACGGCGCCGACGCCGTCGTCCCCTATGAGTTCACAGACGAGGTGGAGCGCCGCGCGACGGGCCTCGCTCTCGACTACGTCGCCGTTCGCTATGCGCCGGGCGTGGGCGATCACGCGCGTCCGGCGGGCGAGGACGCCGCCGCCGGCGAGTTGATTCTGCGGCGCGGACGGATCCTTGATCCGCCGTCGCTCGGCCTGCTCGCCTCGTTCGGATTCGCCGACGCGCCCGTCACGCGGAGGCCGCGCGTCGCCATCCTCGCCACCGGGGACGAAGTGCAAACGCCGGGCGAGGCGCCTGAGCCGGGGCGGCTGTTCGACAGCAACAGTTACGGCGCGGCGGCGGCGTTGCGCCGCTGGGGAGCCGAGCCCGTCCTGATCGGCGTCGCCCGCGACAATATGGACGACCTCCGCGCCAAGATCCGGCGCGGTCTGGACGCTGATCTGCTGATCACGTCGGCGGGCGTGAGCGCGGGCGCGTTCGATATGGTGAAAGAGGCGCTCGCCGAACTGGGAAGCGTGGACTTCTGGGCCGCGCGAATGCGTCCGGCGCGCCCCATCGCGTTCGGCCTGCTGAACGCGCCGAACGGCGGGAAGGTTCCGCACCTCGGCCTGCCGGGCAACCCGGTCAGCGCCCTCGTCGCGCTCGTGGAGTTCGCAAGGCCGGCGCTCGCCAAAATGATGGGGCGCGAGCCGACTCCGCTCCCCATGGTGAGCGCGACGCTGGACGACGACCTAGTGAACGCGGACGAGCGGCGCGTCTACGCCCGCGTCACGCTGGAGCGGCGGGACGGCGGCCTGCGCGCGCGGCTCACCGGCGGGCAAGGCTCCAACCTGCTCACCTCGATGGGGCTCGCGCAAGGGCTCGCCGTCTGCCCGGAGGACGTTCCCGTCCGTCGGGCGGGGGAGCGCGCCGTCGTGCAACTGCTGGACTGGCTCGACCACTCCGCGCTGTTCGCCGAGCCGCTCGACATTACGAAATAGGTAGGGAGGCAACGCAATGGCCAAAGAGAAAGCGTCCGCAGCCGCGTCCGTCGGCGGAGCCGCCGAGGATGAGAACCCGCGCTACGCCGTCGTCCCGTCGTTGATTGAGCGGCAGGGGCGCTCGCTGGGCGTCGTGCTCGGCTCGCGCCTTTGCGATGCGGCGAAGAAGGGGAAGGCGTCGGGCGACCTCGGCTCGATGACGTATCCCGCGCTGCGGAAACTCTTCAAGGAGCGCTGCGCCGGGCGGGAGGGCTACCTCTCGCCGCAGCATCCGACGCTGGAGACGGCGTTGCGGCTGCTGCTCGCGTCGCCGGACGACTCGATGGCGCTCTCCGAAATCTACGCCGCCGTCACCGACCTCTGGCTGACGTCCGCGTGGTCGCCGTCCATCAGCGTCGGCGGCATGCGCCGCCTGCTGGACAACGCGGCCTCCTACGGCATCGCGCGAGCGTAAGCGTGGGGGGGTGGGGGCTGGGCGGTATGGACCCGTGCGCGCCGCACCTGCGGAGCGCCCCACGCCTGACACCCCGCGCGAGTTCGGCAGGCTGTAGGCGGAGGCGTCACGCCTCAGCAGGCAAACGCTGCAAGGCGGCGAACACCTCGCGGGCGTGAGCGAGCGAAACTTGCGCCAACTCCCGCCAACCGGACACGCCGCGCCGTCTGAACATCGCCTGCGCTTCCGGATGCGCGGAGTCGCGGACGTAATCGGCAATCTCGCGCGTCCGCCTCAGCAGTTCGAGTTGGTCGGCCGCGTCGCCCACCGGAAGAGAACGCAGGAGCGCTCTCACGACGGCGCGATGCGACGGCCTCCGAGGCGGGGGTTCCCATCGCGTGGCGTCGAGCCCGAACAACCGGTCACGCGCCATCAAGTGGCAAGCGTAGTAGGCGCGATTGATCGAGGAGCGGCAACCGGCTTCCCCGCCGACCTCCATCAGCAACGAGGCGTGGGCGAGGAACTCCGCAGGGTCAAGCGCCATTGACGGCAGCCTTGGCGACCCCGACCGGGTTCAGGGGTATCCACGTCGCAGCCTCCAACTCCTCTTCGCTGAGTTGGGACTTCCACCTCTCGCGGTCGGGATTGAGGCTGCGGTGGAAGGCGTTGGCCCGCTCCGGCGAGCAGTCCAAGTGCACGTCGAGGAAGACCACCGGGCCGTCCTCCAGATCCCAGCGCGGGCTGAGCCACGCCTCAACGATGGGAAGCCCCTGCGCTTCCGCTTTCGCCCGGACGATCTCCCACAGCTCGCGGGCGAGGCGACGCATCAGCGGCGTGAGCGCCGGATGCTCGCTGCTGTCGTCCAACTCCGCCGACTGCGGACGCTCGATTGTCCGGCTGCGCGTTCTCGCCATCGCAAACGCTCCTCGTCTGCGATTGTAGCACGGTTCCTGTGACGACATGCAAGATTAGGATTACGTACTCGTCAACGGGCGATGTCGCTGCCGCGGATGGTCACGCGGTCAGAGCGTATGCGCCGCTGCAGCGTCTCAATGAAGCGGACGAGGTTGTCGAATTGCGGATTGTCGGGGTCGGCGAAGCCGCCTGCGTGAGGGTTAGGTTGCGCCGCCCAGAGCGCGCATGGCTGCAGGTTTAAGGCATTCTTGTGGATTGGAGAGAGAATCCCCTTGCCATTTCTCCCCGCCGCGCGCTATCATCAGCGGCCTAGCCTGAATGTCGCGCTCCGAACTGAAGGAGGCTCCCGATGGTGGACGTTGGCCAGCCCGCTCCCGAATTCGCGCTCAAGAGCCACGAGGGCGAGGAATTCTCCCTCGCAGGCGCGAGAGGCTCGTGGGTGATCATCCACGCCTTTCCCGCCGCTTTCACCGGCGGCTGAACGACGCAGACCTCCTCCTTCAACCGTGCGTTGAAGACGTTCGAAGACAAGAACGCGCAGTTGGTCGGCCTCAGCTCCGACTCCCGCCCTTCGCTGCGGGCGTGGGCCGCCAACATGGGCGGCCTCAGGCACCCCCTCCTCTCCGACTTCTGGCCGCACGGCGCCGTCGCGGAGGCCTACGGCATACTCAACGCCGACTCCGGTATGTGCGCCCGCTCCCTCTTCATCATCGACCCGGAGGGCGTCGTCCGCTACAAGGAACACTACCAAGGCGCGCTGCCCGACCCGGACTCGATCCTCGGCGAACTGGCGCGGCTGCAGGGCTAGCGCCCCAACGCGGCGGGCGGAGCGCGGGGCATATCGCTCCGTCCGCCGCGTCCAACCCTCCGGGCGCAACGCCCAACCGCGACGATGACCGACTACGCCGACGAAGCGACCCTCAAGCGCGCCCCGTTCGCCGAAGGCGACGCCGCCCTCGTCTACGACCGCCGCAAACGCCGCTACCCCATTGTCCTCCGCGCCGGCGCGCTGCTGGAGACGCACCTCGGCTACATTCCCCACGACGCGGTCATCGGGCGGCGCGAGGGCTTCTTCCTCCGCGCGAGCAAAGGCCATCTCCTCTTCATCATCCGCCCGCCGTTCGCCGACGCGGTGCGCGAACTCCCTCGCCAGAGCCAGGTCATCTACCCCAAAGACCTCGCGGCCCTGCTGATGCGCGCCGACGTCTACCCCGGCGCCCGCGTGATCGAGATCGGACTCGGGTCGGGCGCCGCGTCCGCCGCGCTGCTCCGCGCCGTCGGGCCGGCCGGCTCCGTGACGACGCATGAGGTTCGGGAGGAGATCGTCGAACCCGCGACGGCGAACGTCGCTCGTCTCGCGCCGGGCGCGGCCAACCATCGCGTCGTGGTCGGCGACGCCTACGAAAGCGGGCTCGGAACGGACGAGGCCGACCGCGTCGTCGCCGACGTTCCGGAGCCGTGGCGTCTGCTCGACTCGGCGGCCGCCGTCCTGCGGACGGGGGGCGCGTTCGCGGCCTACCTGCCCACCGCGCTGCAAGTCCACGAACTGATGATGCGCCTCTCGCGGGACGACAGGTGGCATTTCGCGGAGGCCGTCGAACTGCTGGAGCGCGCATGGACATTCTCCGAGACGAGCGCGCGCCCCGACCACCGGATGATCGGCCACACGGGCTTCATCTCGACCGTCCGCCGCTGCGAGCCTCCGCCGCCGGAGGCGTGAGGGGATTTGCGGACCGCGGGCGCCGCTACACCGCGACCGCTTGCGCGGACGCAGGCTCCGCGAATTCCTCGCGCCACGTCTCCGGCTGCACGTCGATGTACAACTCGACCTCGTTGCCGTCCGGGTCGAGGATGTAGAGGCTGTGCGTGAAGCCGTGGTCGTTGGAGCCTACGACTTGGGCGCCCGCCGCTTGCAACTCCGCCAGCGCGTCCCGCAGTTCCTCGTCGGTCGTGCCGATCTTCACGCCGATGTGGTACAGCCCGAGGCGGCGGCCCTGCTGAACCGGCTGCGCGTCCTCCCCCACTTGCATCAGGTACAACTCGTGGTGGGTTCGGCCGGTCGAGAACATCGCCGTGTTCGGGCGCGCGCCTTCGCGGCGAACTTCGCGCCAGCCGAGCAACTCGCCGTAGAAACGGCGCGAGCGCTCGATGTCCTTCACGAACAGCACGACATGCCCCAGTTCCTTCACTTCCATCGCGTGCCTCCTAGCGCCCCGGCTTTGCGCCGCGCCGCCCGCCAAGTCTACCCTCGCGCGCCGCTTCGCGGCGACCTCTCCCTCTGAGGCCTTGCGAAACCGGTCGTCGTTCCCGCGCGGGCGGGAATCCCCAAAACCGGCGCGATAACGCCAAGACAGGGCGCGTTGCGGCTCGTCCCCAAGCCATCCCCCATTCGCCTCGTCATTCCATCGAAAGCGGGAACCTACCCCAATGACAGCCGCTCCGCGGAAAAAGCGGGAATCTCTAGGCGCATCCATGCTTGACAGATAGCTTAGGGCGCACTAACCTATAGAGTAAGTTAGCCTTAAGGCTATGAGGAGAATGCCCTATGCAGGTTTTCGCGCGTCCCCGCATCGCTCTTATCGGGGCTCTCGCCGCCGCGCTCGCGGTTTCGGCTTGCGGCGGCGCAAGCCCAACGAACACGCCCACTCCCGCGAATACGCCCGCGCCAATCGGATCCGCGCCGACGGCGGCCCCGCCGCCCGCGCAAGCGTCGCCCGGAACGCTCGTCGTCTACTCCGGGCGCGGGGAGAGCCTCGTTGACCCGATCATCCGGCAGTTCGCCGACGCGACTGGCATCGACGTTCAGGTGAAGTACGCCGGCACGGCGTCGCTGGCGGCCACGCTGCTGGAGGAGGGAGCGAACAGCCCGGCGGACGTTTTCTACGCGCAGGATCCGGGCGGATTGGGCGCGGCGGAGCCGCTGCTGTCGCCGCTGCCCGCCGACATCCTCCAACTCGCTCCCGAATGGGCGCGGTCGCCGCAAGGGCTGTGGACGGGCATATCCGGCCGCGCCCGCGTGCTCGTGTACAGCCCGGAGCGCGTCCAGGAGAGCGAACTGCCCGCCGACCTCTCTGAACTGACGGGGCCGGAATGGAAGGGGCGCGTCGGCTGGGCGCCGACGAACGGGTCGTTCCTGACGATGGTGACGGGGATGCGGAGGATCTGGGGCGAGGAGCGCGCGGCGGACTGGATTCGCGGCATGGTCGCCAACGGCGCGGTGGTCTATCCGAAGAACACGCCGCAGGTCGCGGCGGTCGCGGCGGGCGAGATCGACGTCGGTCTCGTGAATCACTACTACCTCTACCGCTTCATTGCGGAAGAGGGCGAGGATTTCGAGGCGCGCAACTATCACTTGCCGAGCGGCGGGCCCGGCTCGCTGGTGATGGTGTCGGGCGCGGGGATTCTCTCGACCGCCGGCAACCGGGAGAACGCGGAGCGTTTCGTCCGCTTTATGCTGGGAACGCTCGCGCAGCAGTACTTCGCTGGGCAGACCTACGAGTATCCGCTCGCGGGAGACGTGAACGTCAACCGGCTGCTGACGCCGTTGGACGAGATAAGCCGGCCCGACGTCGCGCTCGCCGACCTCGCGGACTTGGAGGGGACGACGGCGATTCTGCGGGAACTGGGCGCGCTGCCGTAGGGGGGCGGCGGGGTGGGGGCGTTCCCAGGAGTTTCCCGCCTACGCGGCAGGGCGGCAACCCTCACCCGCCGCTACGCGGCTGCCCTCTCCCAGAAGAGACCTTTGCATAACTCCTCTGCCCCAGTGGGTTCCCGCTTTCGCGGGAATGACGAGGCGCTTACGTAGGAGAGGAGCGGCGCTCCGCGCCGCCTGGATTCCCGCCTACGCGGGAATGACGGTAGGTTATGCAAAGGTCTCCAGAAGGAGAGGGCGGGAGCGGCGCTTGCGCGCTGACTGGATTCCCGCCTACGCGGGAATGACGGTAGGTTGTGCAATGTCTCTTCTGGAAGAGGACCGGGCCGGCGCCCCCCCTACCCCAGCGCCGACTTTAGGGCGGCGATGAGTTTGTCGGTGTCGGAGGAGGTTCCAATGCTGACGCGGAGGCAGTCGGCTAGCGCGCCTCCGGCGTAGTAGCGCGCCGACACTCCGCGCGACGCTAGGCCGTCGTGAATCTCCCTGCCGCGACCCTGGGGCAGGCGGCAGAGAATGAAGTTCGCTTCCGACGGCAGCGGCTCCGCGCCCGGGAGCGCGGCGAGGAGGGCGGCCATACGCTCGCGCTCCTTGATGATCAGGGCGGCGCGCTCGTTCAGCAGCGCCGCGTCCTCGAGCGACGCGAGCAGCGCGGCCTCCGCCGTTTGCGACACGTTGTAGGGCGGCTTGCCGCGCATCAGCGCGTCGGCCATCGCCGCGTCCATCACGCCGTAGCCGACGCGCAGCCCCGCCAGCCCCGCCCACTTGCTCATCGTCCGCAAGACGATCAGGTTGGGATGGCTCCCGACGAGCGGAATGACGCTGCGCCCTGCGAATTCGGCGTATGCCTCGTCCATCATTACGATGCAGTCCGCCTCGAGGAGCCGTTCGATGTCGGCTTGGGGCGCCGCGTTGCCGGAGGGGTTGTTCGGCGAGGCGAGCGCGATCAGTTTCGCGTTCGCGTCTTTCGCCGCGTCGAGCGTTCGCTCGACGTCCAACTCGAATCGCGCGTTGCGCTCCGCCGCGACCACGGATGCGCCGCAGATGCGGGCCGTCACGTCGTACATGCCGAACGTGGGCGGCGTGTTGACGATGCGGTCGCCGGGGGCGAGGACGGCGCGGAACACGAGGTCGATAATCTCGTCGCTGCCGTTGCCGACGACGATCTGGTCGGGCTGCGCGCCGGTGTAGTCCGCGAGGGCGCGGCGCATCGCCGTCTGCGCCGGGTCGGGGTAGACGTGCAGGCGGTCGCTGCGGCGGAGCGCCTCCAGCGCTTTGGGGGACGGCCCGTAGGGATTCTCGTTGGCGTTCAATTTGACGACGGCGTCTTCGGCGACGCCGGCGCGCTGCGCGAGCGTCTCCGGGGGCTCCGCCGCGTCGTAGGGATCGAGGTCGCGCCAGTGGGGTTGGAGGAAGTCCGCCGCGCCGCGCGTCATCGCCGCCCCTCCAGCCGCATCGCCGCCGCCCGCGCGTGCCCGTCCAACCCCTCCGCCCGCGCGATGGCGGCGGCGGCCGGGCCGGCCTCCCGCAGCGCGGCGGGCGGGAGCGCGATCACGGGGATATGCTTAAGGAACGTATGCACGCCGAGGCTCGACGCGAACCGCGCCGTCGCGCCCGTCGGCATCACGTGGCTCGGCCCCGCCGCGTAGTCGCCCAGCGCCTCCGGGGACGACTCGCCGACGAAAATGCCGCCCGCGTTGCGGACGCTTCCCGCGTAGCGCTCCGCGTCCGCGACGAGCAGGCAGAGGTGCTCCGGCGCGAAGGCGTTGGCGATCTCCAGCGCGTCCTCAACGCTCTCCACGACGGCCGCGGCGCCCTGCCCGGATAGCGCGGCGCGGGCGGTCTCCTCGCGCGGCAGCGCCGCCGCCTGGCGCTCGACCTCGTCCGCAATAGCGTCCGCGACGGCATCGCCCACGGCGACGAGCATGGGCGACGCGAGCGCGTCGTGCTCCGCCTGCGCGAGGAGGTCCGCAGCCGCAATCGCGGGGGCGGCGGTTTCGTCGGCGATGAGCATCGTCTCCGTCGGGCCGTAGAGACCGTCTATGTCGACGTGTCCGTAGACCTGCCGTTTGGCGAGCGAGACGAACAGGTTGCCCGGCCCGCACAATTTGTCGACGCGGGGGACGCTGTCGGTTCCGAACGCCATCGCCGCGACCGCTTGCGCGCCGCCAACGGCGAAGAGGCGGTCAACGCCCGCCTCCAGCGCCGCCGCGAGCGTGACGGGCGCGGGGTTCGGCGAGCAGACGATGATCTCGGACACGCCCGCGACGCGCGCCGGAATCGCCGACATCAACGCGGTGGAGGGGTACGCCGCCGAGCCGCCGGGAACGTACAGGCCGACGCGCTCGATGGGGACGACGCGCAGGCCGTAGCCGGCTTCCGCATCGCGCCATTCCGCGGGCATAGCGGCTTCGTGGAAGGCGCGGATGCGTCGGGCGGCGAGCGCGAGCGCGTCCCGCAACTCCGCGCCGACGCGGGCCGCCGCGTCCTCCCATTCGACGCGCGGAACCTCCAACGCATCGAGTTCGACGCCGTCGATGCGCCGCGCATGCTCCCGAACAGCCGCGTCGCCGCGCTCCCGGACGTCGGCGACGACCCGGGCGACGGCTTGCGCGGCGGTCAGCGGCTCGCCGAACGCCGTCGCCGTCCGCTCCGCTGCGGCGGGGGACAACGCCGGCTCCTGAAAGCCGGGCGTCCGCGTCAGCGCGGCGAGCGCGGCCTGCTTCCCGCGCAAGATTCGCATCGCGCCGCTCACGCCAGCCCCAACTCGCCGAGCAGCCGCCGGTAGGCGGAACTCTCCTCGCGGAAGAGGCGCTCCGGGCCCGATACGCTGACGGACGATCCGCCAATGCCGCGGAGGTGGTCAACCGCCGCCATGAGGTCGCTCTTCGCAATGAGCGAGGTGACGGAGTAGACGCTGCGCCCTTCTGCGGAGTAGACGCGGGAGACGGTGGGGCCGCTCAGTCCGCGCGCCTCGCGGGAGCGGAGAGCCTTCTCCGCGACCTCCGCCTCCGTTTCGCCCGCGACGTTGGCGGTGACGCGCAGGTATTCCTGGGCGGCGCGGCTCGCCTCGATGCGCTCGATGATCTCCCGCGCCGTCTCCAGCCGCGCCGGATTTTCGCGCAGCGAGCGGCGGTTGGCGATCAATGCGCCCTCCGACTCCAGCGCCGCGCCGTCCGCGACGCGCTTGAGGCGGTTCTCGCTAAGCGTCCGCCCGCTCGCCGTGAGGTCGACGATGAAGTCGGCGTAGCCGATGGACGGCGCGGCCTCGACCGCCCCGGACAACTCCTCCAGGGTGAAGTAGTTGACGTCGCGGCGGTGCAGGAAGCGGCGCGTCAGCGAAGGGTATTTCGTGGCGACGCGCAATTCGCGCCCGCTCTCCTGGAATTCGACGGCGACGTCGGCGAGGTCGGCCATCGTCTCCACGTCCACCCATGCGTCGGGCACGGCGACGACCAATTCGCAGCGCCCGTAGCCCAGCGCGTCTATGACGATCATCGCGTCCCCGCCTTCGACGCGCCGCTCCGCGTAGTTGTCGAACCCGACGAGCCCCATATCGGCGTCGCCGTCCTCGACGCGCGCCGTGATGTCGGCGTTGCGCTGAAAGACGACCTCCACGCCCGGGACCGCCGGGATTTCGCCCGTGTAGCCCCGCGCGCTCGGCCTCCGCGCCCGCATGCCGCTCGCGGCGAGAAAGTCGAGCGTCAACTCGTGCATCACGCCGTCGCTGGGCGCGGCGAGCCGCAGCCCGCCGCGTCCGCCAAGCCCGGCGCGTCCGCCAACCCCGGCGCCGGGCGCGCTAGATGAAGCGTTCTGCGACACGTCCGTCCTGCCCTACGCGCATAATCGTTTCTATCCCCCGTTGCTTGGCGTAGCGCGCCGCCGCCGCGTCGCTTGCGCTCCCCAAGTCCAACTCCGCCGGTATGCCTTGCGCGCGCAACCGCTCCGCCGTCGCCACCGCCTCCGCGAACGCGCCCTCTTGCGCCGTGACAAGCGCCGTCGGGGGGCCGTCCGCGTCCTCTTCCGCGTAGCCCGGCGGCAGCAGTTCAGCGACCGCGTCGAGGTCCAACGCGAACCCGATGAGGGGCGCGGGGCGCCGTCCGCCGAGCGCGCCGACGAGTTCGTCGCAGCGCCCGCCGCCGCCGATGACGCGCCGCCGCCCGCCCGCGCCGCGCTCGACGTCGAACACGACGCCGGTGTAGTAGGCGAGCCCGCGCGCCAGCGCGACGTCGACGAGGACGGGCGCGCCCCGCAGGTCGTACATCGCCAGCGCGTCCAGCAGGTCGTTCAGGGGCGCGAGCGCGTCCGCGGATGCGCCGCAGCGCGACGCGACGCGCCCCAGCCGTTCCCTCGCCCGCTCCGCAGGCCCCGCCGACCGCGCCAACTCCCCGGACAGCGCGACGGCGCGGTCGAACGCCCCCGGCGCGTCCGTCTGCCGCAACTTCTTCACGTAGCGGCGCAGGATCTCCTGGGGCGTCCGCTGCCCGGTCGGGCCGAGCGACGCCTGCCCGCCAAGCCCTCGCGCCATCTCCTCCGCCTCCTCCGGCGACGCCCGGCGCGCGGCGCGGGCGAGCCGCTCGTCGGGGTCGGGCGACAGCAGCCCCAATCGCTCGGCGCCGGCGCGCAGGCTTTCCGGCGACTCCTCGCCAGACTGCAGCGCCGCGAGCCGCCCCATGAGGAAGACGCGGGAGCGCTCCGATAGCCCAAGCGCGTCGTACAACGCCGCCGCGACTCCGACGTGGCCGATTCGCAGGCGGTGGCCGCTCGCGCCGAGCGCGCTCAGTCCTTGCGCCGCGAGCGCCAAAACCTCCGCGTCCGCCGCCGCGCCGCCGGCGCCGATCAACTCCGCGCCCAACTGCTCGAACTCGCCGCCGCGCTCGCGCCGGAAGACGGGGCCGGCGTAGCGCCATCGCTGGGGCGTCGGCCCCGGCAGGCGCTTCTCCGCGAACGCGAGCGCGACCGACGACGTGAACTCCGGGCGCAAACTGACGCGCCGCCCGCTCGGGTCGGTGAACGAGTACATTTGGGCGGCGAGTTCCCCGCCCGACTTTTTCAGAAAAAGATCGGTGGGCTCGATGATGGGCGTGCTGACCGCCGCGTAGCCTCGGCGCTCCAAGAACCGCCCGAGCCGGGCGCGAACGCCATCCACGCTCCGCCGTCGCCGCAACGATTGCTCCCCTGCCGCGCTCATGCGCCTATTGTAGCGCAGGCTGGGAAAGGCGGGGGGACTTTGCTTGCCCGGCAGGCATCCAAGCGGCGCGCAGCGCCGCTCCTCCCATCCCCGGCGCCCGTCATTCCCGCGAAAGCGGGAACCTACTGGATTTAATTTGGACACGCTCTAGAAACGGATTTCCCCATCCCATAGCCGCTCGCCGCCCGCGAACTGGCCGGTTTCGATTTCGGCTATGGGATAGGCGGGCAACCGCGCGCTTGTCATGCAAACGTCGTCCAACCGGACGCCGTCGCGCTCAAAAGAGAAATCGAGATTGTCAAACGTCCAGCGCTTGCGGGCGTCCGGCAGATCGTTCTTGTCGACGGGGACGACGTGCAGGAAGAATCGCGCGGCGGCTTCCTCGCGGGTGCACGGCGACTTGACGTAGGCGAGCGTTCGCCCATCGAGATAGAGGTCGTAGACGGAGCGGACGGCGGGCTCGCGGGCCGCGAGCGCGTCGTAGGCGGCTTGGCGGGCGGGCTGCGGGTTATGCGCCTTGTTGACGATGAACACGGCGCCGTCGGCCAACTCCACGGTGGATTCCAAGCCCTGCGTCACGCGCAAGTCGGCGGCATCGTAATGCGAACTCCATCCGACGTCATGGAACCACGCTAACGCGGCGCCGTCCGGGGCGAGCGCGACCCACTCAGTGGGCGTTGCGTTGGGGAGAGAACGCGGCGTGGGCAGGCCGGGAGCGTAAAGGGTCAACGCTTCGGCATGGTTGGAGTAGACGACGCCCTGAGGGGGTTGCTCGCGGACATACGGAATCGTTTCGGAGTTCACCCAACGCGGCGATCCATAGACGCCAATGTCCCACTTCGTTATGCCGTAGGCGTTCGCTTCGCGTATCGCGACGAGATGCAAGGCCAGCGCAAGCGCAAGCCAAAGGCCAAACGCTCCGCCTATGATGATCGACGGAGCGCGACGAATCGGCAAACCGCCTATTGAGAATAGCCGCTCTTCGCCATGCCTATGGCTTATCAGCCTATCCAACGCGAAGATGGCGGCGATGAACAGCGGGAGGTAGGCCGGGATGAGGTGCCGATCCTGCGCGCCGTCCCACGTCTGCCCCATCAGAAGCGCTGCGAAGTAGAGGGACAGGAACGTCAACGCGAATCCGCCAAAGACGAAAAGCGATCCCCAACGCTCCCAAAGCGCAAGCCCCGCGCTCCCGCGGAATGACGCGCGAACGACTCCGTAACCTATCCCAAGCGCGAGCGCCGACAAAGCAGCCGCGGCGAGCGCCGAGGCGATTGGCCATTGCGCGAGGTCTCCGTGCAGGCTATCCGTGAAAAGATTGACGAACGCCCACTTGCTCGCAGACGTCGCTATGTCCCAGGTTAATCCGAGAAAGGAGTAGTCAATGTTTCGCTCCAAAGGAGCGAATTCTCGCGTCCGGTAGACAACGATTATCCACCACGCGCCCAAGGGGACGGAGGCGGCGAGCAGGGACAAAGCCGCGCGCTTCGCTCTAGCGGGCAACGTCTCGCCGGGATGAACGGCCAGCAGCGCCGCGACGGAGACGACGACCGCTATCCCTGTGTAGTGGGTCAACGACGCCAGAGCGGAGAAAACCAACGCCCACGCTAAAAACGAGCGCCGTCCCTCGCGGAAATAGTTGTCCGCGTTAATTAAGGCGAGCATCGTGAACAGCAGCAACAGAACGACAGGAAAACCAATGGACGCCGCCCACGCGAGCGGATGCGCCGACGCGACGGCGAGAACGCCCAGCCCCGCGAGAACGCGCGACTCAATACGCTTCGCTATCCACCTTCCGGCAACGAACGCAACCGCTCCAAAAACAACGATATTGACGGGCGCCATGACCTCTTTCGGGTCGAAAATTGACAAACTTGCGGCGGCGAGGAGCGATGGATAAAGTGGGGGTTGCAAAATAAGCGGCTCTCCGTGCGACTGCGTGAAGAACTCTCCGCTCACCAGATTGCGAGCGACTTCGACGTAGACCACCGAGTCCGGACCGAGCCCAAGTCCGTAAGAAAATTCGCGGGCAAGAACGAGCGCGGCGCCGAAGATGGCCGCAACGAGGATGAAGAGCGTGGAGCGTTCCGGCCCAAAGCGGTTTGACGGGTTGTCGCCGGGCGCGCTCATAGCGGCTTGCAGCGTACCGCAAGACCGGCGGCGGGTCAACGCAACTAAGCGGGAGGCAGGCCCAATGCGCCATGAGGCGCCTTACTGAGGGAAACGGATTTCCGCATCCCAGAGCCGCTTGTCGCCCTCGAACTGCCCGGTTTCGATTTCTGCGATGGCGTAGGCGGGCAAGGCAACGCTGACCATGCAGGCATCCCCGAGTCGAACGCCGTCGAACTCAAAGGAGAAGTCGAGGTTGTCGAACCCCCAGCGCTTGCGGCCGTCGGGCAGATCGTTCATGTCGACGGGGACGATGTGCAAGAAGAACCGCGCGGCGGTTTCCTCGCGGGCGCAGGGCGACTTGACGTAGGCGAGCGTTCGCCCGTCGAGAAAAACGTCGTAGACGGAGCGGGCGGCGGGTTCGCGGGCCGCGACGGCGTCGTAGGCGGCTTGGCGGGCGGGGCGCGGATTATGCGCTTTATCGACAATGAACACCGCGCCGTCGGCCAACTCCGCCGCGGCTTCTAAGCCCGGCGTAGCGCGCAAGTCGGCGGCGGCGTAGTTCGGAAGCCCTCCTAATGCGTGGAGCCAAACGACGAAAGCGCCGTCGGGCGCGGCTCCTATCCACCCGGGCAATTCCTCCATCCGATGAGGAATAGGCCGCGGAGAAGGTATCCGCGGGACGTATAGACTCAGCGCAAGCGCGTCGTTGGAGTAGATGTCCGCCGCGGGGACGCGCGAGCGCGCATGCCGGATGGTTTCAGAGTCCACATAACGCGGGCGCCCGTAGTGGCCTGCGCCGCCGGCGATGCCGTAAGCATTCGCTTCCGCTATCGCAACCGGATGCAACGCAAGCGCAAGCGCGAGCCACAGTCCCATCGCCGCCATCGCGATGGTCGAAGGAGCGAGGTGAACGGATAAGCCGGATGCGAAGGAAGTTCGCTCATTGCCTCTGGCGCGGCGGATAAGATTATCCAGCGCGACGGCCGCGGCGGCGAGCAGCGGGAGGTAGGCGGGAATTAGATGCCGGTCTTGCGCGCCGTGCCAAGTCTGGCCCATCATCAGCGCAACAAGGTAGAAGAACAGGAAGGCCAACGAGAATCCGCCGAATACGAAAAGAGTACCCCACATTTCCCATACGCGGAGGCCGTCGCTTTGCTTGAATGAGGCGCGAATGATGCCCCAGCCGACGCCAACCGCAAGCGCTGAAAGAGCCGCGCCGCTCAACGCTGATGCGAACGCCCATTGAACGCCGTCTCCATGAAGGCTGTCCACGAATAGGTTGACGAACGCCCACTTGCTCGCCGCCGTGGATGTGTCTCCAATTAGACTAAGCGAAGAATACGTTACGCCGCGCCCTAGGGGGAGTAATTCTCCGGTTCTGTAGATGATCAGCATTTGCCATAAAACTAGAGGGGCGGCGCCGCCGACCGCATAAGAAACAGCGCGTTTGATCCTCGCGCTTAAGGCGGCGTCGGGACGAGCGACCAGCAAGACGGCGACAGCGACGACGGCCGCTCCGCCGGTGTAATGCGTCAGCCACGCGAGAGAGGAGAAGAGCGACGCCCATACCAGGGATGAGCGCCTCCCATCGCGGAAATAGTTGTCCGCATTGATGAGCGCGGCCATAGTCAGCAAAATGAATAGCGCGAGTGGGAATCCAATGGCTCCTGCCCAGACGAGAGGGTGCGAGCATGCAACTGCGAGAACGCCCCACGCCGCGACGAAGCGCGACTCGATGCGACGCCGCAGCCAAGTCCCAACGACAACAATCGTCGCGCCGGAAATCGCGGCGTTGAGCGGCGCAATCGCGTCTTTCGGATCGCCCAGAGGCAGGCTCGCGGCGGCAAGCAACGCTGGATAGAGTGGGGGTTGCAAAATGAACGGCTCGCCGTAGAGTTGCCTGAAGAATTCTCCGGCCAAAAGGTTGCGCGCCACCTTGACGTATATCGCCGAGTCGGGCCCAAGCCCAGGACCGTAGGAGAATTCCCGCGCGAAAACGAGGCCAACGCCCAGAACGGCTGCCCCGACGATGAGCAGCCCCTCCCTCCCCGGCCGAAAGCGTGCGGCGGCGCGGGCGCCAAGGGTCGATGCGGGAGGAACAGACATAGGCGAAAGTATAGCATAGAGGCGGCGGAAGAGCCTTGCGTAACCTGCCGCCCTGTCCGCGAAAGCGGGAATCTACTAGACCCGCCGACAACTACGGCAATCGTTCCCCAACGGGAAAACTCGCCTCCCATAGGCGCGCGCCGCCGGCGAATTGTCCTGTTCTTACCCTCTCGATAGGGTACGAAGGCAACGGAATGCCGACGACGCACTTGCCGTCGAATTGCGCGCCGCGATTTCGGAACGAGAAATCAAGATTATCGAACCCCGAGCGACGGCGGTCGTCCGGGAGATCGCTCACGCTGATCGGAATGACGTGCAAGAAGAAGCGGGCGGCGGCGGCCTCGCGGCTGCACGGCGACTTGACGTAGGAAAGCGTTCGCCCGGAGATATGCATAGCATAGAAGGCGCGCGCGGCGGGCTCCCGCGCGGAGAGAGAGTCGTAAGCGCGGCGGAACCTGTTCGGAGCGTTAGAGTTGACTCGAAGCAAAACGCCGTCCTCAGCGTCGGCGACGATCTCGAGCCCGTCGATGCCTCTAAAGTCGCTTGGTTGGTGGTAGTCGTCTCCGTTGAACCAAGCGATGAACGCCCCGTCGCCAAGCGCGGCGGCCCTCTCCGGCAAATCACTGTAGTTCCTGGGGAAGTTCTCGTATATCGCCGACTCTCCAGTGCGGAGGTAGATGGGATAGGCCCGGTTGCTGATGAGCGCGCCGTCAATGGGCGTTTGCCGTATGCGCTCCATGAGTTCGGACTCCACCCACTCCGGACCCGCGTAGGCTATGGAAATCCCCGCGTTATTTTCCCGAATATGATCGACGGTGAGATCCGCGTTGCAGGCCGACCACGACAGCAGGATCAACGCGGCCAAAGCCGCCGCTGTGTTGATCCTTAGTTTCTCGCTCCATCCGAACGTTCTGATCAACGCCAAATCGGCGACGTCGCCGAGCAGCCTTTTCGCTTGCGCGCTCCTGATGAATCTATCCGCGCCCAAAGCGACGGCGAACAGCAGCGGAATGTAGATCGGAACGAAGTGCCGCTCTTGAATCCCATGCGGATTCCGATAGAGAATGAGCAGCGTATGCATGACGAGAAACGTCAACGCGAACGCGTCAAACAGCGCGAACAGCAACCGCCCCCTATCCCCGCCCTTATGAGCCGACGTCCAGGCTCGCCAAATCCCCACGGCGAGTCCGATCAGAAACGCCGCGGCGAAGACCGGGCCAACGAACCGCTGAACGAGTTCGGACGCGCCCGGGAGCATCCAAGCGCCCACCACTTCCATAACGTCCACTAGGACGTCGGTCACCACGTAGTCCCCTGAACGCCTGTTCCCCGTCGGCGAACCCGCCGCCAGCATATTCCGCGTTACCCAAAGCGCGAGGGGCAGCGCCGCGACTGCGCCGTAGATCGCGATCCGCTTCGCTTTGCGAAACAGCCCGACTCCCGGTTGCAGAATAAGAGCCCCAATAATGACCAAGGGAACAACGATCCCTATGTAGCGAGTAATCAACGCAAGGCCGGTGAGCGCGCCCATCCACAGCAGCGATGACCGCGTGCCCGTCCGCATATAATTATCGGTTTGCGCGAGAGCGGTCGTCGCAAACAAAATGAAAAACGTCTCAGCGAGAACATCCGATACGACGCGGGTAAGCGGAGCCGCGAACGCTATCGACCCGCACGCCCAAAGAACCAGAAACCGCGACATCCCTTTGCCGCGCATCCATTGCCCCGTGAGATATATGATCAAGCCGAACAGCGAGGCGTTCAGCGGCCCCGCGACGTCTGTCGGATCAACCACGCCGAGGCTCGCCCCCGCAAGCGCCGCAGGGTACAACGGAGGATGGAAGATGTACAGCGATCCGTCGTACAGCGTGAAGCCGTTCCCTTCCAATACGCTCCGCGCGGCGGACACGTATCGCGCGCCGTCAAAGCCTATCGTCACCCCGTACGTGATCTGCCGCGCCATCACAAGCCCCGCCCCAAGCAGCGCGGCGGCGGCGATGAGCAGCGTGAATCCGTCAGGCCGCAGCCGGGCGAGGAAGGCCGTGAACGGCGAAGAAGAGGCTGGATGCATAGCGGCTGCAAGTATAGCGCCCCGACCGCAGGCGCCGCCGCGACGACCGCGTGGCTCGGTCGATTCACTTGGACAAGGAGAAGCGCGCCTGCCACAAACGCCGGCCATCGGCGAACTGGCCGGTTCTGATTTCGTCGATGGGATAGGCGGGCAGCGCGACGGCGGCCATGCAAACTCTGTCGAACCGAACGCCGACGTTGCGGAACTCGAAATCAAGATTGTCGAATCCGTATCGTCCGCGTTCGTCCGGCAGATCGCCCGCGTCAACCGGAACGATATGCAGGAAAAAGCGCGCGGCGGTGTCCTCCTTGCCGCACGGAGACTTGGCGTAAGCAAGCGTCCGTCCGTCGAGATGCAAATCGTAGACGGCGCGCGCGGCGGGCTCCCGAGCGGCGAGCGCGTCAAATGCGGACTGATAGCCGACTCGCGGGTTATGCGCCGCATTGATCCTGAACACCGCGCCGTCAGACATTTCCGCAACGGTCTCCAGACCCGGCGTCGCGCGAAGGTCGGCGGCGTCGTACTCCGGGCGCGGGACGCCATGGAACCAGATGATGTAAGCGCCGTCGTCGTCGAGCGCGATCCGGTGTTCGGGCGTCAGGCGTCCTCGCGTCCGAACGTAGACCGCCGGCGTGTCGTTGCTGTACGTCGCTCTTCCAATGAGGTTCTCCGAAACGTACTCCAAAACCTCCGAATGCCGGATCGCGTTGTAGCCAATGCCGTAAGCGTTCGCCTCGCGTATCGCAAGCGGATGCAGCGCGGCGGTGAGCGCAAGCCATCCGCAAAGCCCCGCCGACGCTCCGATATAAGCAAGCCTCTTGCGTAGGGCGCTCCACTCCCTCAGCGCCGCGGCGAAGAATCTGTCCAGCGCGAAAACCGCGCCCAGCAGAAGAGGAATGTGCGCCGGCAATGGATAACGGTCATTCCCTTCCGCCGCGGCGTTCCCCAACGCAAGCGCCAGCGTTACCGACAGCGCGTAAATGACCGCGAAACCCGCGAACACGTAATACGAAGACCAACCCGCATGGAATTCCTCGTTCCGCGCCGACCGAAACAGCGCGTAGACGGCTCCCGCCGCAAGCAACAGAACGGCGATTCCCGTCAAAGCGGTCGCCGCAGGCCATTGGTTAATCCCGTAACGGCTGTCCACGAATAGGTTAACGAATATCCACTGACTCATCCAAGCAACGACTTCCGCTGTCAAAGCGGGGAAGGATTCAGCCTCAAACCCTCGCTCGCCGGCGACGAAACCGGTGAGCGAATAATTCCTCGTCATCCACAGCGCCGCCGGCAGCGACGCGATTGCTCCGTATGCGCCTACGCGCTTCAACCTCGTTGCAAGCGAAACCCCGGGCTGAAGCGTGAGCAGCCCCGCCGCGAAAACAACCAGCGCAATTCCCGTGTAATGCATCGTCCACGCAAGCGCCGAAAACAACGATGCGAGAACCAAGTCCCGCCGACGTTGCGTATGCAGAAATCGCTCCATATTGATCAGCGCCAGCAAGATCAATACGCTGAAGGGAATCGTCGCCATCGCAATCGAAGCCGCCCACGCCAAAGGAAGCGAAAGCGCAACGACGAGAACGCCCCAAGCCGCCAAGAAACGCGACTCGACCCTGCGCCGAAGCCAAGCGCCTGACGCGACGACCGCCACGCCGAACGCCGCGGCGTTGAGCGGGCCGGCGACGTCCTGCGGATCAAGCCGCGGCAAACTTGCCGCAGCGAGCAGAGTAGGGTAAAGCGGCGCCCAGTAGGTGTAAAGCCGTCCGGTAATTTCAACGAACCCCTCCCCGTCGAGCAAATTCCTAGCGACCCCGATGTAATTCACCGAGTCCCAAGTCAGCCCGACCCCGTGCTCAACCTGCCGCGCCATCGCCAGCCCCGCCCCAAGCAGCGCCGCGCCGATGATGAACAGCGTGAACCCGTCAGGCCGCCGCGGGACGGAATGCAACCGCGCGGAGAGCGCGGCGAACAGCGAAGCGCGGCCTAATCGCATAGCGCGAAAAGCATAGCGGCGACCCGCGCTACGGCGTCAGCAGCAGTTTGCCGGTCGTCTCGCGCCCCTCGAGGCGGCGGTGGGCTTCCGCGGCCTCGGCGAGAGGGAACGTGCCGCCGATATGGACATTGAGGGAGCCGTCGGCGACCCAGCCGAAGATTTCGCCGGCGCGCCATTCGAGTTCCTCTCGCGTGAGCGCGTAACTGCCGAGCGTGGGGCGCGTGAGGAAGAGCGAGCCCTTGGCGTTCAGCGTTTGCGGGTCAACGGGCGGAACGCGCCCGCTCGATTGCCCGTAGAGCGCGAGATACCCGCGAGGAGCGAGGCAGTCGAGGCTACTCTCGAAGGTGTCCTTGCCGACGGAGTCGTAGACGACCTGCAGGCCGGCGCCGTTGGTGAGGTGCGCGACTTCCGCCGCGAAGTCTTGCTCGCGGTAGAGGATCACCTCGTCGGCGCCGGCGTCGCGCGCGAGTTCCGCTTTCGCCTCCGTTCCGGCGGTTCCGATGACGCGGGCGCCGCGCCGCTTGGCGATCTGCGTGAGGAGAAGGCCGACGCCGCCCGCCGCCGCGTGCACGAGGCAGGCGTGACCCGGCTGCAGGGGGAAGGTGGAGACGGCGAGGTAGTGGGCGGTCATTCCTTGCAGGATGACGGCGGCGGCGGTCGCGTCGTCTACGCCGTCGGGCAGGCGGACGGCGCGCGCGGCCGGAACGGCGACGCATTCGGCGTAGGAGGCGCCGACGCCGGTGTAGGCGACGTGGTCGCCGACGGCGACGCCCTCCGCGCCTTCGCCGAGCGCGACGACCTCGCCCGCGCCCTCCTGCCCCGCGATATGGGGAAGCGGAACGTTGTAGGCGCCGGAGCGCTGGTAGGTGTCGATGAAGTTGACGCCGCAAGCGGCGAGGCGAACGAGGATTTCGCCCGGCCCGGGAACGGGCTCGGGAACATCCTCGAACCGCAGCGCATCGGGCCCTCCGAACTCATGAAACCGAACTGCTTTCATCGCGCCTCCTCGCTCAATGGATCGGAGCGTAGTATAGCGGGCGTGGCGCGCCGACTGGATTCCCGCCTACGCGGGAATGACGGTTCCCGGACCCGGTAGGTTCCCGCTTTTTCGCGGAGGGCGGCAACCCTCACCCGCCGCTACGCGGCTGCCCTCTCCCAAGAAGGAGAGGGCGGGGGCGGCGCTTGCGCGCCGAGTGAGGGTCGCGGCTGCGCGGGCAAGGGGCGAGGTTGGGATGGGTCCGGCCGCTCTCCCGGTGGCGGGAGAGCGGCCGGGCGCGCGGGCGGCGCCTAGCGGCTGCCGGGGCCGCCGTGCCGCTGCTGGTCGAGCCGGTTGTACGTTACGGGCGTCGTCGTTAGGAGGCCGGCGTCGACGGGGAGCGTTACGCCGGTGACCCAGCGCGCCTCGTCGCTGGCGAGGTAGACTGCCGCCCACGCGACATCCCACGCCGTGCCCTCCGTGCCGAGCGGCGCGGCTTGCCGGCGGATGCGGCGCAGGTCATCGTCCATTCGCGGCGCGACCATCGGCGTGTAGACGAGGCCGGGAGCGATGCAGTTGACGCGGATTCCGTCGCGCCCGTGGTCGCCCGCCATTGACTTGACGAGGCCGATGACCGCCGCTTTGGAGGCGGTGTAGGGGGCGCTGCTGTTGGCGCGGAGGCCGGCGATGGAGGAGACGGCGATGATTGAGCCGCCGCCGCTCTTCCTCATTTCTGGGATGGCGTATTTGGATGCGAGCACGATGCTCTTGACGTTCACGGCCATCACGTGGTCCCACTGCTCTTCCGTGACCTCGGTGACGTCGGCGCGCGTCGAGATTCCGACGTTGTTGTGGAGGACGTCGAGGCGCCCGTAGCGCTCGACCGCCGCGCGGACCATCGCCTCGCAGTCGGCGGCGTTCGTGACGTCGGCGGCGATTGCGAAGGCGTCGCCGCCCTCGTCCTTGATCAGGGCGAGCGTCTCTTCGGCGCGCGCGAGTTCGCGGTCGGCGAGGACGACGCTCGCGCCTTCGCGGGCGAAGAGGACGGCGGCGGCTTTGCCGTTGCCCACGCCTTCGCCGCTCGATCCCGCGCCGGTTACGATGGCGACTTTGCCCGCGAGCCTGTCCGTCACGATGCTTCCTCCTCGTCCGCTCCGTCGGCGGCCGCGGCGACGGCGGGATGGCCCGCCAAGAGGCCGGACATTTCGGTCACTTTGCCCTCGAACACGCGGCCTTCGTAGGCCGACTCGATCAGCGCATGCCAGCCGTCGCGCAGTTTATAGAGGTTGATGGTGAGATGGCCGTCCCGAACGACGATCTCGTCAGCGGCTTCCGGCCATCGCATAAGCGCCCCCCGTTCGTTCTTGGGCTAAGCGAAGTTGGCGTCTATTTCCGGGGCGAGTTGGGCTTCGACGAGGGGTTTGCGGTTCGGCTTCTCGCGGAAGGGGCCGCCCGTTACGTCGTAGCCGGGGTAGTAGGAATGCTCCTGCGGCAAGACGATGACGCCGTTGTCTTCGCGGTGGACGTTCATCGGCTCGCCGCCATCCTCCACGATCCGCATCTGCTCCTCCAGGATCTTGCGGTAGAGGATGATGCCCACGTCGGTCACGCCGAGCGACTCGGTCGTCCGATCGCTGATGGGGCCTTGCATGATCCACGCGGCCTGGTCTTGGCCGAGCACCCAGTCGGCGCGGATGCGCCCGTTGTCCTTGAACACTTTCTCGTAGACGTAGGGGACTTCCTTCTGTTCGATGACCTCGCCCGGCTCCGGCACGCGGACGCGGAGCACGATGTGGTAGGTGTGCGTGTCGTCCATCGGGACGCGCATTTGGAAGCCGTGCTGCCGCTGCTGGCCGACGCGCAGGATGTTGGGGAAGAGCACCGGATGGCCGATGCGCCACCATTCGTTCTCCTCGGCGTCGCCCTGCATCAGGCGGCGCTTGATCACGCCGTGCTCGAAGCGGTCGAAGCCCACCTTGATCTCGTGCCGCCCGCGCGCGCCGTCGCCTTGCATTTGCCGCTTCCATGCGGCGCGCTCCTCGGGCGGCTTCTCCATCCCCATCACGTAGGAGCCCCAGTAGTTATGCAGCCACTCGAAGTGCACGGGGTCAAGCGAGTTGTCCATGCACTGCAGCCAGTTGCACGGCAACTCCATTGCGATGACGCGCCGCTCGACGCCCTCCCACTCGAGCAAATCCCATCGCGGGAGCATCGGCGCGGGCGGCGGCCCCATATAGGCGAAGACGACGCCTCCGCGCTCCTGCGCGGGGTACGCCTTGATCCGAACCTTGTCCTTGAATTTCGAGCCTTCCGGCTCGGACGGCTGGTCAACGCACTGCCCCGTCTCGTTGAAGATCCAGCCGTGGTAGGCGCAGCGGATGCCGTTCTCCTCCGGGACGCCGTAGGCGAGATTCGCCTTCCGGTGGGCGCACGACGGCTCGATGAGCCCCAGCGTTCCCTTCGCGTCGCGGTACAGAGTGAGGTCTTCGCCGAGGATGCGAACCTCTTTCGTGGGGTTGTCGGCGGAGAGTTCCGCGCTCGGGGCGATCGGGTGCCAGTAGCGCCGAAGGGAGTTCGCCCATCGGAGTTCCCGGGCCGACGCGAGTGAGCCTCTGGTTCTGTTCCGCGCTGAGCATGCCGTCCCTCCTTGCGCGGCTGGCGCTCCAGCCGTCCGCCGCTCATCATACGCCTCGCGGGAGATCCGCGTTGCGGCGCGCATCCCGCCGCCGCTCCGTTCCTGCGCTATCCTGCGCGGCTATGGACGCGGACGGCTTCATCGCGTTGGACATCGAGACGGCGGGCGGCTCGATGCGGAACTTTCCGGAGGGCTTTCGCCTGCTGCTGACGGGGACGCGGCAGGGCTCGCTCTACGGCATGCATACGGCGGAGCCCGCGAGCCTCGCGCTGCTGCGGGAGACGCTCGCCGCGTTCGACGGCCCCGTCGTCACCTACAACGGCGCCCGATTCGACCTGCCCGTCCTCGACCGCCATATGCGCGACGCGCTCGGCGAGGGGCTGATCGTTCGCCGTCATTACGATCTGCTGGCGGAGGTCGTCCGCGCGACGGGGCGGCGCATCAGCCTCGACCGGCTGTGCCTGTACACGTTCGGCGAGGAGAAGGTTCGGTGGGACCACCGGCGGA
Organism: Dehalococcoidia bacterium; assembly: GCA_965242755.1. Classification (GTDB taxonomy): domain Bacteria; phylum Chloroflexota; class Dehalococcoidia; order Lucifugimonadales; family Australimonadaceae; genus Bin16. Next base: position 2,061,283 of record OZ251500.1, read on the forward strand.
ACGACCGGGCGTGGGAGGATGCGCCGCAGCGGTTGGTTGACTACAACCGCATTGACCTCGACCTCACGCATGAACTCTTTGCGCGGACGCTGCGCGGCGAGCCCCTCTTCCTCGGCGACGCGACGGTGACTCTGCCGCCGCCGCTCGCGGCTAGCCCGCGAGGGTGATGATGATCGAGACGATGACCGCGACGACGATCAGTCCGATGATGATCTTCTTCATAACCAACCCCTCCTTCCCTCTCATCTAGGCTTAAGCCGCTTTGCGGCGGCTCCGTGGGGTCGGGAGAAACTCGAGCCGCGTTCCCTCGCGCGGACGCGGCCTGCCCGGCTTCCGCCGCTACGGCTCAATCCTACTCCGTCGCGTCTTGCCTAGCGTAGGCGTTAGCGAGTCCGATAAACGGAGATGGCTGGGGAGAGTCCTGCGTCGCCCGCGCGCCTGCGCGCCGCTGGCGCTACTATTGCGGGCGGCGGCGGGGACAACGATGTCTTCGCGTGAGGGAACATTGCGCTTGCTCACAGGTTTGCTCGTCATCGTTGCGTTGACCGCCGTCGGTTGCGCGAGCGATCCCGACGCCTTGCAATCGGGCGAGCGCGCCTCGCCCGCAACGGCGTTGGCCTCGTCGCCAATGTCTCCCTCGCCCACCCCGAAGGCGGCCGCGCCTGCGCCGACGCCGAGTCCGGCGGCGAGCGACGGAATCTGCAGCCGCAGCGCGCCGGTGCGAGACGGGATTCTCACGATGCTCGGCCCCGGGGTTGGTTGCGCGGAAGCGGACGCGGGAAGGCTGAGCAGCCTCGCCGGGACGCTTGATCTCAAAGGAACCAACATTGGCGTGTTGCAGCCCGGGGATTTCGCAGGGCTAACTTCCTTGGAATCGTTGAACTTGACGGCCACCGGGTTGCGGTCTCTGGAGCCGGGGATATTCAGGGGCCTCGCCAACCTGCGTTCGCTCAATCTTTCCGGCAGGGGGTACGTCGCATACCCGGATTGGCTGTTCGGGGAATTCCACACCTTTGAATCTCTTCCCGTCGGCGTGTTCGACGGGCTCAATTCCTTGGAAGCCCTCGATCTTTCCGACAACAATTTCGAGGCGTTGGACGCCGACGTATTCAACGGGTTGTCCGGATTGCGGGAATTGCGCCTGACCCGCACGTGGATCGTATCGCTCCCCGCAGACGTTTTCGACGGCCTCCCCTCGCTGAGGCTGCTTTCCTTGCTCTACGGAGGCGCGGAACCGCTGCCCAACGGTCTCTTCGATGGACTCGGCGCTCTTCGGGAACTGCACTGGGGCGGCGACGAGACGCCTTTGTTCGAGAGCGGTTTGCTCAAGAGGCTGCCCAAACTGACGTCGCTTAGCGTCTCCATACGTAACCCAACTCTCCCTGCGGGAGCGTTTGACGGGCTTTCGTCTATGGAAACGCTTTATCTCGGCAACCATTTTCACTTCCCTCGCGGTCCTTTGTCGACGATAGAAGAGGGCGCCTTCAGAGGATTGACCTCCCTCAGGCGTCTCAACCTTTCGCGCAACAGCATCGAGTCGCTCCCCGACGGGCTGTTCGACGGACTGCCCGCATTGGAAGAGGTTGATCTCTCTGACAACTTGCGATCGTTGCGGATTCCCGACGGCGTTATTCGCAATAATGCCCGCCTGCGCGCCGCTGGCGCTACTATTGCGGATGGGCGGCGGGACGACCCGCCGAAAGGAGAGCGCGAATGATTCTGATCATCGGCGGCATGGGATTCATCGGGCTGAACGCGGCGCTGCGGCTGCTCGAGGCAGGGGAGCGCGTCGTCATCACGCAGCACAACGCCCGCCGCGTTCCGGACGCGCTCGCGCCGCATCTGGCGGATGAGCGCGCGTTCGTCGAGCGCATGGACGCGACGAAACTCTACGAAATGATGGAGGTCGCGCACCGCCGCGAGGCCGAGAGCATCATCACGTTCGCCGCGCCGCCCGCCCGCGGCATCAGCCCGCAGGAGGACTACCGCATCTACGTCAACGCCTTGCAGAACACGCTGGAGACGGCGCGGACGCTCGGCATGCGGCGCGTCTCGCTCGCCAGTTCCGTCTCCGTCTACGGCGGCCTGCCGGAGGGCCCGTTCCGCGAGGATACGCCCCTCCCCGTTCACTCCCGCACGCAGGTCGAGGCGTTCAAGAAGGCGATGGAGATCCACGCTTTGCACTACGCGGAGCGGGCGGGCGTCGAGGTCGTCTCTCTTCGCATCGCCAGCATCTACGGGCCGCACTACTACAGCATGTTCAACCCGATGAGCCGGATGTGCCATGCCGCGCTGAAGGGCGAGGAGCCGGACTTCTCGGACAGGCCGGGCGGCGCGCTCATGGCGGACGACGAGGGCGATTGGACATACGTCGGCGACTTGGCGCGGGGCGCGCAACTCGTGCATACGGCGGACTCGCTGGCGCATAGCGTCTACAACATTGGGTCAGGCGCGTCGGCCTCCAACGGGCGCGTGTTCGAGGCGGTTCGGAAGGCGCTGCCGGGCGCCGTCTGCTCGGCGCTCAAGCCCGGACGGAGCGGCGCGACCCCGCGCAACCCCGTGATGGACCTCTCGCGCATCCGCGAAGACGTCGGCTACGAGCCGGCGTGCGACATAGACTCCGGCATCGCGGCCTACGTCGAGCATCTGCGGAGCCATCCGGAGTAGGCCGCCTCCCCCATCCCTCGTTTGACCCGCCCGCCTCTCTGTGGTAGCGTGAGCGCATGGCCTCATCCGAAACGCGCGCGGCGCGGCGAGGCGCGGAGGATAGCCGATGACCGAGCGCGCCCCCCCCGACGAGCGAAGCCCCCTCCAAGCGCTCGCCGCCGACCTCCTGCGCGGCCAGCGCCTCATCCTCGTCTCCAACCGCGGGCCGATGGAGTACCACGCCGCTCCGGGCGGAGCGCTGCAGGCGAGGCGCGGCAGCGGCGGCGTGGTCACGGCGCTCAGCGGCCTGACGAACCACGTCGACTTCACGTGGATCGCCTCCGCGATGAGCGACGGCGACCGTCGCGCCGCCGCCGCCAACGAAGGCCGCGCCGTCCCCTCGCCTCTGCCCGGGCAGCGCGTCTCCACGCGATTCGTCAACACCCCGCGCCGCGCCTACCACAAGCACTACAACGTCATCTGCAACCCCCTCCTCTGGTTCATTCAGCACTATATGTGGAGTTCGCCCTACACCCCCCGCGTCGACGCCGCCGTCTACGACGCGTGGGAGAACGGCTACGTCGAGGTCAACCGCCAATTCGCCGAGGCCGCCGTCGAGGAGGCCAACCGCTCCGACGACCGCCCGCTCGTGATGGTCCACGACTATCAGTTGTACCTCGTCCCGGGCCTCGTCCGGCAGCGGTTGCCCCATGCCCGCATCCACCAGTTCACGCATATTCCCTGGCCGACCGCGAGTTACTGGGAACTGCTGCCGGCGATGATCCGCTCCGCCATCTGCGACAGCCTCTGCCAAGCGGACATCGTCGGCTTTCAGGCGGGGCGCGACGTCCGGTCGTTCCTCGGCAGTTGCGACGCCTTCCTGGACAACGCCTCGGTGGACTACCGCGAGCGGACGGTGACCTACAACGGCCGCGTGACGCGCGTCCGCAACTACCCCATCTCCATCGACGTGAACGAGGTGCGCGAGATCGCGGACTCCCCCCGCGCCGCCGAGCACGACGAGCGCATCCGCCCGCTGCTCGGCAAGCAGACGATCGTCCGCGTCGACCGCGCCGAGCCCAGCAAGAACATCATCCGCGGCTTCGCCGCCTACGAGACGCTGCTCGACCGCCATCCCGAGTTCCGCGGCGAGGTGCGCTTCCTCGCATTCCTCGTCCCCTCGCGCACGCACATCCGGCAATACCAGCGCTACGTCGAGGAGACGGACGCGGTCGTTCGGCGCGTCAACGAGCGGTTCGGAACGCCGGATTGGACGCCGATCCAGGTTTTCTACGAGAACAACTACGCGCAGGCCATCGCCGGAATGCGCCACTACGACGCGCTGCTCGTCAACGCGGTCATAGACGGCATGAACCTCGTGGCGAAGGAGGGCCCCATCGTCAACCGCAAGAACGGCGCGCTCATTCTTTCGGAGACGGCGGGCGCCTACGAGCAGTTGCGCGTCGGCGCGCTGCCGGTCGCCCCGGCGGACGTCGAGGGGACGGCGCGGGCGCTGCGTCAAGCCCTGACGATGCCGCCGGAGGAGCGCGAGCGGCGCGCCAACCTCATGCGCGGCTGCATCGAGCGCGAGGACATCGTCGACTGGCTGCACCGCCAACTCTCCGACCTCGCCGCGCTCGACGGGGACTGATCGGCGGAGTGAGCGAATAGCCGCAAACGCCACGCCCCCGCAATGTGCTATACTCCCCGTCCGCGCCCCAAACGGGGCTGCCCTCAAGCAAACCCGGCAGGGAGAATCCCGAAATGCACTTGGTCATTGACGGGCACGGCTGCGACCGCGCCCACCTTTCCGACGCCGACCTGACGCGCCGCTTCTTGGATGAGTTCCCCTCCCGGATCCGAATGACGAAGATCATCCCGCCCGCCGTCTACACCTACCACGGGCCGACCCCGGAGGATTGGGGCGTCTCCGGCTTCGTCATCATCGCGGAGAGCCACATCAGCGTCCACACCTTCCCCGACCGAGGGTACGTCAACATCGACGTGTTCTCCTGCAAGGAGTTCGACGCGGACGAGGCGACGGCGCAAGTCCGGGAGTTCTTCCCAATGGACGACGTCCGCAGTTGGGTCCTCGACCGCGGCCTGGAGCACCTCGACCCCGTCACCGCCAAAACGGTCGTGGAGGAAGAGCGGGAAGCCGTCCGCCTGCGCGTCTAGCGCCAAGCGCAAACCGCCGTCCTTCCCTCGAAAAACGGTATATTGCCAACCTACCGCCCTGCCCTCGAAGCGAGATAGCGCCTAGCCTACCGTCATTCCCGCGTAGGCGGGAATCCAGTCGGCGCGATAGCGCCGCGACGGGGCGCAACGCGCCCGTCTCCAAATTCCCCCAAGCCGCATCGTCATTCCCGCGAAAGCGGGAACCTACTGGAAAGCCCCGCCCTGCCCGCGTAAGCGAGAATCTACTGGGCGCAGGGAGTTACGCAAATGCCGAGTTGGCCATCCGTTCCCGCGACATTCCTCGCGCTCGACCCCGACGAGCATGCGCTGAGCCGCTCGCGCTGCGTCGTTCTGCCCGTCCCCTACGAGGCGACGACGTCCTACCGCAAGGGAACGGCCGGCGGCCCGGCGGCCATCATCCGCGCGTCGGCGGAGATGGAGGACTATGATCCCGAGTTGGGCCGCGAGCCCTGCGCCGTCGGCATCCACACCGCGCCCGCCGTCGAGCCCGCGCTCGCCGACCCCGAGGCGATGGCGGCCCGCATCGCGGACGCGGTTGGTTTCTACGCCGACCAGGGCAAACTCGTCGGCATGCTCGGCGGCGAGCACTCGCTGACCTCCGGCGCCGTCGCGGCGATGGCGGCGCGCCGCGGCCGGCTCAGCGTTCTGATCTTTGACGCGCAGGCCGACTTACGGGAGACGTACCATGGGTCGCCGCATAGCCACGCCTGCGCCGCCCGGCTCGCGCTCGACTACGCGGAGCGCATGGCCATCGTCGGCGTTCGCAGCATGACAGCGGACGAGGCGGCGTTCGCGGCGGACCGCGGCGTCGCGCTCTTCCCGCGCGGCGCGGAGCCCGTGACCGACGTCGAGGGCATCCTCGACGCGCTCGACGAAAACGTCTACGTCTCGTTCGATCTCGACGCCTTCGATCCGTCGTTTATGGCGGCGGTGGGAACGCCGGAGCCCGGCGGAATGGGCTGGTGGGAGGCGCTCCGCATCCTGCGCGCGGTGGGCGAGCGCAAGCGCATCGTGGGCTTCGACGTCGTGGAACTCGCGCCGGACGAAGGCCCCGAGGCGTGCGCCTACGCCGCCGCGAAACTCGTCTACAAACTCTTCGCCTACGCGACGGCTCGCCCGCGCTAAACCCCGTGTCGCTCGCCCCTCCCGTCATTCCCGCGTAGGCGGGAACCACAGAGTGATAACGCCCACGCCCCAACGCCGCAACGCCCTTCCGCACCCGGGCGACCGCGCCTCGCATTCGGTGATGGCCGATGCGAGGCGCCTGCTTTGTTTAGCCCCCACAATCGCCGGGCAAGTTCCCGATGGAGAAAGAACTGAGGCTAGTGAGGCTGCCGACCCATGTCGGAATCACCCAGTTCAGACTGTTGCCGCCTAGCGCAAGTACCTCCAAGTTGGAGAGGTTGCCGAGTTGCGACGGGATGCTCCCGTTCAACCCGTTGTCATTGAGGTGGAGGTCGGTCAATTTGGAGAGGCTGCCGAGTTGCGACGGGATGTTCCCGCTCAACTCGTTGCACTGGAGACGAAGTTCCTGCAACTTGGAGAGGTTGCCGAGTTGGGTCGGGATGCTCCCGTCCAACTCGTTGACGCTGACGTCAAGATGGGTCAAGTTGGAGAGGCTGCCGAGTTGGGTCGGGATGTTCCCGTTCAACTCGTTGTTGGCGAGGTCGAGGAAGTACAAGTTGGAGAGGTTGCCGAGTTGGGTCGGGATGCTCCCGCTCAACTCGTTGCCATCGAGATGGAGCCAGTACAAATTGGAGAGGTTGCCAAGTTCGGACGGGATGCTCCCTCTCAACCCGTTGTCCTTGAGGCTGAGTCCCCACAAGCCGGGAATGTTGCCAAGTTGGGTCGGGATGTTCCCGCTCAACTCGTTGGCGCTGACATCAAGTCGGGTCAACCAGAAGAGGCTGCCGAGTTGGGTCGGGATGCTCCCGTTCAACTCGTTGTTACCAAGGTAGAGGGTCGCCAAGTTAGAGAGGTTGCCGAGTTCGGATGGGATACTCCCTCGCAACTTATTGTCATTGAGTTGGAGCCAGTTCAAGTTGGAGAGGTTGCCGAGTTCGGACGGGATGTTGCCGCTCAATCCGTTGTTGTTGAGGTAGAGATGGGTCAAGCTGGAGAGGTTGCCGAGTTCAGACGGAATGCTCCCGTCCAACCCGTTACTGCTGAGGTTAAGCCTTTGCAATTTGGAGAGGCTGCCGAGTTCGGAAGGGATGTTCCCGGTTAATTTATTGCTATTGAACCACCGGTTGAGGTCAAGTCCCATAACGCGCTGTGGCGTTTCGCTTATGGTAAGTCCCTCCCATGAAGTAATGGCCTTGCTGTAGCCCCAGTCAAGCGTCCCCGTTCCGCGCAGCGTGTCCTTGCCCTTCATCAAGGCTATGCAGTCGCTGACCAAGCCGGAATTGCTCGAGGGGTTGGGCACGGCAGTGCCGTTCGAGCAGCCCGTTTCGTATATCGTCGGCGTGGGGGTCGGGGTGGGGGTCGGGGTTGACGTTGGCGTGGGAGTGGGCGTCGCGGTGGGGCGAGCCGACCACGTGACGGTGACCGGGTTGGAGACGGCGGTCGAGCCTGACGCGCTGTGCGTAACCGTCACGCGGTAGGAATGCGACCCTGCCGTGGTGTGCGAGAAGCCTTGCGTATTGCCGGAGTGCGATATAACGAGCTGCCACCCGCCGCTGCGAACCTGTTCCTGATAGGTGTACGACAGCGGAAGGTTGGCCGGGCTGGTGGATGCGCTCGCTGTGAGCGTGACGAGTTCGCCGGCTGTCGGCGTCGTCGAACTCGCCGACAGCGAGACGGAGACGACGCGGGGCGCGGGCGTCGGGGTGGGCGTGGGGGTAGGCGTCGCCGCGGGGGTGGGCGTCGCCGTGGGAGTGGGGGTTGGTGTTGGCGACGGGGTAGGCGTTGGGGTCGCGGTCGGCGTCGGGCTAGGCGTAGGAGTGGGTGTAGGCGACGGAGTAGGGGTCGGCGTAGGTTCGGGGCAGAAGGAGATGCCTCTGCCGGATATCTGCGCGCCTCGCGCGCGCAGCGCGTAGGGCACGCAGCCCGTGAGGCTGTTCCCGCTCAGTCCGATAGCCTTGAGTACACCGAGATTGCCCAGTTCGCTGGGTATCGCGCCGGTCAGTCGGTTCCGCGCCAGGTTGAGGTGCTCGAGCGCGGATAGGTTCCCTAGTTCTTTCGGTATGCTCCCGTTGAGCCCTCTGCTAGGCAAGTCCAGCCGCGTGACGCGCTGCGCGCGGCGGGGAATGGTGACGCCATCCCACTGGCTGATGGCCGTATTGACGTCCCAGTTGAGGCTGGCGTTGCCGCGAAGGGCGTCCTTGGCGGCGAGCAGCGCGTCGCAGTCCTTGACGAGGTCGCGGCTCGCCGGGTTCGGAACGGCGACGCCGTTGGCGCACGGCGACGCTTGGGCGGTGGCGGGGATGGCGATGATGAGCGCGAGGGCAATGGCGGCGAGCGCGCCGAGGGCGACGAGGATTCTGGAGGTCATATCGTTAGGGCCGTCCTATGCGTTTGGAGTTGGGGTCTGCGCCCGCTGCAGCGTCGCCGCAGGAGGCTTGCGCGCAACCATAAGCCCCCGCTGCGGGATTGTCAACCGCCGGATTTCCGGGAGGGAGGCGCCTAGGATTTCCCGCGTAGGCGGGAATGACAGTGCGCCGGGGATTGAGGAGACGGGTCGCATGCGAATAGAGACCCCCTAGTCGCCGGGAGTTATGCCAAATGTCTCCGCTAGGGAGCGCGTCATCGGCGCTGGCGCCGCCGAGCATCGAGGCGGTCGGGCGCAAGTCCGCAGGGGTAAGGCGTTGCCGGGGGCGGCGCGGGAATGGCATAGTAGACCTCGCTCGTCGGCGCGCCTGCGCTTCGCGGGCGGCATACGGAACGCGAGGGGGCGCCCCGCAACGATGGGCTGGGTGGATTTCGTCATTCTCGCGCTGCTGGTCGGCGGGGGCTTCCTCGGCTTCCGCAACGGCGTGATCAGTTGGCTCTTTACGCTCGCCGGGCTGGTCGTCGGCGTGTTCCTGGCGAGCCGGTTCTACACGACGCTCGACGCGCTCGTTCCCGTCGCCGACAGCGAAGGGATGCGGCGACTAATCGCGTTCGCGGCCATACTGATCGCCTCGCTCGCGGCCTCGTGGCTCTTGGCCCGCGTCCTGAAAACGTCGATGAGCATGCTGATGCTGGGCTGGGCGGACAGGGCGGCGGGGACGGCGGTCGGTCTGCTCGTAGGCGGGCTGGCCGCGTCGGCGATCATTGCGGCGGCGGGCGTCGTCCCGTCGGAGTCGCTGCAAGCGGCGGTGCGGGAGTCGCGGCTGGCGGAGCAGTTGCTGAGCGCGACGGCGTTCCTGCGGGCGCTGACGCCCTCGGACTTCCGCGACGTGGGTTCGCTGTTCGGACGATAGGCGCGCAATAGCAAACGAGGGGCGCGCTCCACTGGGTAGCCAGGATGCGGGGGGAATGCTTAAACAAGGAAGGCCGCCCTCCCGTTGCGGGGGAGAGCGGCCTTCCTGCGGGTTGGGGGAATCGGTCGGGGCTACTTGCCGCGGACGGCGTTCGAGAGGTCGGTGCCCGGGCTGAAGCCGACGCGCTTGTGGGCGGGGACGGTGATGTACTGGCCCTTCTGGGGGCCGAGGATCGCCTTCACGCGCCGCTCCTTCACCGCGCGCGTCTCAAACGCGCCGAAGCCGGTGATGACGACGCGGTCGCCTTGGCCGACCGCCTCCTGGATGGCTTCCACCACCGCGTCGAGCGCCTGGTCGCCCGCGGAGCGGTTGCCCCCGAGTTTGGCCGAAACTCTGACCGCCAAGTCTCCCTTTCGCACAGTCGCCACTTGCTCCACCTCCGTCGCGTTTCGTTTTCGGCTGCGCGGAGATACCGCGCCAAACCGTTCCTGCGCGGCGCAAGTATAGCACGAGAATCCGCGCGTCAAGCCCTATTGACGCGGGCTTGCGCCGATTCTCCGCTCTTGGGGGGCGTTCAATAATCGCGCCCCGGCGTCCCGTCATTCCCGCGTAGGCGGGAATCCAGTCGGCGCGGCGGAGCCGCAACCCCTCACCCGCCGCTGTTGCGGCGTCCTCTCCCGGAGGAGACCTTTGCATAACTCAGGCACTCCAGTAGGTTCCCGCTTTAGCGGGCAGGGCGAGGGCGCTACGTAGGAGAGGAGCGGCGCTTCGCGCCGCCTGGATTCCCGCCTACGCGGTCAGGGCGGTAGGTTATGCAAAGGTCTCCGGAGGGAGAGGGAACCAACCCAGCATCGTCATTCCCGCGTAGGCGGGGAACCCCCTACGTCCACCACCTATGGAAGTGGTTGAGGGGGCCGTGCCCCGCGCCGATGGGGAAGGCGCTTGCGATGGCGACGGTCACGTAGGATTTCGCCTGCGCGGCGGCGCTCGCCGCCCCGTCGCCTTGCGCCAGCGCCGCCGCGACCGCCGAGGCGAACGAGCAGCCCGTGCCATGCGTGCTCGTCGTCGCGATGCGCCGGGCGGGAAACTCCTCGAACGCCCCTCCGTCGTAGAGCACGTCAACCGCGTCTTCCCCGAAGTGCCCGCCTTTGACGACGACCCACCGCGGACCGAGCGCGTGAATGGCGCGGGCCGCCTCGCGGGCTTCCTCGATGGAGCGGACGGGGCGCCCCGCGAGCGCCTCCGCCTCGCCCGCGTTGGGCGTCGCGACGAGCGCGAGCGGCAGAAGGCGCGACGCGAGCGCGCCGACGGCGTCCTCCCGCAGCAAGCGGTCGCCGCCCTTGGCGACCATCACCGGATCCACGACGAGGCGCTCGATGGCGCGGCGCTCCAGCCGCTCCGCGACCGTCTCAATGATGGGAATGGACGACAGCATGCCCGTCTTGACGGCATCCGCGCCGACGTCGTCGAGCACGGCGTCTATCTGCGCCGCCACGACGTCGGGGGGAATCTCGTGGACGGCGGTCACGCCGAGCGTGTTCTGCGCGGTGACGGCGGTGACGGCGCTGGCTCCGTAGACGCCGAAGGCGGCGAACGTCTTGAGGTCGGCCTGAACGCCGGCGCCGCCGCCGGAGTCCGACCCCGCGATGGTGAGGGCGACGCGCTTGCGGTCGGCGCTCATACGGGCCACCGCTCCTGATTCCACGCCATCTCCCAGAAGAGGAACTCGTAGCGGGAACTGACGAGGAAGGCGTCGCGCGCGCGGGCGAGATCGGCGTCCGGCAGGCCGTCGGCGGCGCGGTCGAGGAGTCCGCGGCACCACGCGGCGAGTTCGGCGAACTCGGGCGATGCGTACATCTCGATCCATTCGGCGTAGCGGGAGTCGGCGGGCTTTCCGCGCTCGGCGAGGAGCTGCCCGATTTCCGAGAAGCCCCACATACAGGGAAGGAGCGCGCCGACGATTTCGACGAATTCGCCCGTCGCGGCGACGCGGACGAGGAAGTCGGTGTACGCCCTGCACGTGGGGGACATCGGCTCGCGCTCCAACTCCTCTTCGCTGACGCCGAATTGGGCGGCGTAGGCGCGGTGGAGGCGCATCTCGCCCGTGAGCGTCTCGTTGGCGAGTTGCGCGAGTTTCGTCATATCGGCGAGGTTGGGGGCGCGGGCGGCGGCGAGCGCGAGCAGGCGCGCGTACTCGATCAGAAAGAGGTAGTCCTGCCGCACCCAGTAGGCGAAGCGGTCGAGCGAGAGGCTGCCGTCGCCGACGCCGCGGATGAAGGGGTGGGCGCGCTGCGCCTCCCAAACGCTCGCGGCGGCCTCCCGCATGCGGGCGGAGAACGATTCGCTCATCAGTCGCGCTCCTGCGGGCGGATCCGGTCGGCGAGCGACTCCAGAGGGAACTCCTTGCCGCGTCCGCTTGCGAGGATGAAGAGGAGCGCCGCGAGCGAGGAGACGACGACGGCGGAGAGGAAACTCGCGAGCAGGTTGCCGGACGCCAGGATATGCCATGCGTCGGTGAGCGCGTCCCACGTCCACCAAGAGCCGCCGGGCGGCGTGTCCGCGGGGAAGAAGAGCGCGCCGGCGAGGATGCCGGCGGCGGCGCTGATCAACGCGCCCGCCCCCGTGAGCCGCCGCGACCACATCCCCGCGAACGCCGGAACCATCGCGCCCGCGCACACGAGATCGGCGATGAGGAACAGGTAGAGCACGCTGTCGAAGAGGTAGCCGACGACCGCCGCCGGCACGATCAGCAGCGCCGTGATGATGCGCGTGGATCTGAGGAGGCTGCGCCCGTCGAGCCCCGGGCGCAGGCGCGAGAGATCGGCGGCGAAGACGCTAGCCATGCCGTTCAGCAGCGTGTCCATGCTGCTCATCACAAGCATCAAGGCGAGCGCGACGAGGAGCGTGAGCGCCCATCCGGGAAGGATTTCGAGCGCGAGCGTGAAGAGGGCGATGGCGGCGGGCTGATCGGCGTTCACGAGGCCGTTCCCGACCGCCCACAGGCCAAAGAATCCCGCGCCGATGATCGCAGGAACGACGATGACGCCGGCGGCGATGAATCCCCGCCGAATGTCCGCGTCCGACTTCGCGGCGTAGACGCGCTGCCATAGCCCCTGGTGGAAGAGGTTGGCGGCGAGAATGGCGATGACGAGCGTCATGCCGAACTCGATGCCCGGCAGATGAGTGACGTCCAGGAGCGCGGGGTTCGCCTCGCGCACGGCGTCGAACGACGCCGTCCAGCCGCCGAGATAGGCGAGCGCGGCGATGAGCGCGGCGATGAGCAAGGGGACGATGACGGCGAATTGGATGGAGTCGGTGAAGATGGATGCGCGGAGCCCGCCGTAGACGGTGTAGGCGAGCGTCGCCGCGCCGACCAGCCCCAGCGTCAGCGCGAGCGGAGCGTCCGCCGCCAGGCCAACCGCCCGCGCGATGGCGCCCATCTCGGCGGCGAGGAACGTGAACATATAGAGCGCGACGACGAGGAGGACGAAGACGTGCATCGCGCGCCCGTAGCGCCCCAGAATGAATTCCGTGAGCGAGCGTCCGTTCGGCGCGAGTTCGCGCAGACGCGGGCCAAGCACGGCGAACGCCGCGATGGGCGCGGCCTGGCCGAGCCCGTAGCCGATGAGGGCGGCGGCTCCCGCCCAGGTCGCGGCTTCGGCGGGGCTGAACAGGATCCACGCGCCCATGAGCGAGGCGGCCATCGTCGCCATCGCCGTCGCGCCGCCGACGGAGCCGCGGGCGGAGACGAAGTCGTCGACGGAGCGGCGCCGCGTTCGGGCGTAGGCGACGCCGGCGGCGGACATAGCGATCATCACGGCGATAGCGGCGGCGAGCGCCCACGCGGCGGCGGACATCGTTCCTCCTTTGGCGGAGAGGGCGGGCTCGATGGCGAACAGGCCCTGTCAAAGCGAAAGGCCGCTCAACGAAGGAGCGGCCCTATCGCGGCCTGCGCCGCGTCGCTCTTCCTCCGCTGGAATGACCCAGGTCAGGTTCCGAGGGTCGCCCTTGCGGGCCTCTCAGCCGGGCTTGGGCGCCCGGCTCCCCTGAACGTTCGCTATTCGGTTTCGCGGCATAATACCGCACCTGCGCGGCGGCGGTCAATGCCTCGCGAAAGTCCGCCAAAACGGGGCCGCGTGGCGGAGCGCGCCGAGCGGGACGCATGGCCGGAGAATGCGCCGTCGCGCGCAGGGAGGCATTTGACGACCTTGCCGCCCCGCCCGCGCAGGAGACCTTTGCATAACCTACCGCCCTGACCGCGTAGGCGGGAATCCAGGCGGCGCGGAGCGCCGCTCCTCTCCTCTCCTACCCAAGCGCCCCGTCATTCCCGCGAAAGCGGGAACCTGCTGACCGACGGAAGTTATGCAAAGACCTCTAATCGTAGGCGCCTCGCCCTGCCCGCGAAGCGGGAACCTACTGGGCATGGGAAATTACGCGCGGCTCAGATTGGACCTTCTGCTACAGGCGCGTGGGATCGAGAATCTCACGCGCCCGACCCTCGCGCTGAGTCGGACGCGACAAACGCCCCTTGCGCGGTCGCGCCCCTCCTTGCAAGACTCGACTCGCCGCGCAGCCCGCGCAGCGCAAATCCCAGCGCGCAAGGAGACCTTATGCCGCCCAACGACGCCCCAGAGTCCGCCGAACGCCCCGACCGCAGAGAGTCCATATGGAGCGTCAACGAAAGGTGGCGATGGCTTTACTTCACGTTCTTCCTAGCGCTGCTCACCGGCGGCTCCGCGCTGGTGGCGTGGGATACGCTGTTCGGCGCGAGCGCGGGCAAGAGCGTGGTACAATCAATACTGGCGGCGTTCATGGCGGAGGCGTCGATTGCGGTGGCCTCCGCCGGGATGTCGCTAGGGATGACGGAGGTCGTGATGCTCTCAACGCTGTTGGGCCGGAAGTTGGACGAGCGCAAGGCGCGCATCCTGCGCGAAGGCCGCCAAGCGGGCCTCGCGGAGGGTCGCGAAACGGGCCTCGCGGAAGGCCGCCAAACGGGCCTCGCGGAAGGCCGCCAAACGGGTCTCGCGGAAGGCCGCCAAACGGGTCTCGCGGAAGGCCGCGAAACTGGCCTCGCGGAAGGCCGCATGGCGGAGCGCGCCGAGTGGGACGCCTGGCTGGAGCGGATGCTTGCGGCGCAGGCTGCGGGCGAGGCGTTCACCGAGCCCCCGCCCTCGCGTCGCGCCGACGACGTGAACGGATCCGCCCACTCGAACGGGGCGTAGCCGCCTCGCAGCGCAGAGGCGCTGGGGTCGTGATGCTCTCGACGCTGTTGGGCCGGAAGTTGGACGAGCGCAAGGCGCGCATCCTGCGCGAAGGCCGCCAAACGGGTCTCGCGGAGGGCCGCCAAACGGGTCTCGCGGAGGGCCGCGAAACAGGCCTCGCGGAAGGCCGCATGGCGGAGCGCGCCGAGTGGGACGCATGGTTAGAGCGGATGCTTGCGGCGCAGTCCGCAGGCGAAGCGTTCACGGAGCCGCCGCCCTCGCGCCGCGCCGACGTGAACGGCTCCGCTTACTCGAACGGCGCGTAGCCGCCGCCTACGCGGGCAGGGCGGCAGGGAACGCAAGTCTCCGGACGGGCGGGCGGAGCGCGAAAACTTGCCTCATAGGGGCGGCCAAATAGTATGGCGCGGCGCCGATGTTGTACTATAATGCCTGCCGGAACCCTTGCCCGCTACCAATTCGGGCGGATATGTGATATACACTTGGGGCGCCCCGCGCAGCGGAAGCCTCAAGGCGCCGGACTCATCGCAACGAGACAGGAGGCGGAATGTTGACACGCCGGAAGATCATTAGCAGCGTCGCCCTCGGGCTTGCGCTGACCATGCTTATGGCCATCAGCGCCAGCGCGCAGCAAGCCGCCCTCGGCGGATCGGCTTACTTCCGCGACGCGAACGCCGCCAGCGATATGCTGGTGATCGACCTCACGGGCGCGGCGGAACTCCCCCACGGCTCCCGCTACGAGGCATGGCTCGTCGACGCCGACGGCGAGCAAATGAGCGTCGGAACGCTCGGCCGCGGGCCCTTCCTGCAAGGCGAGTACGTCGACCCCGACGGAACCAACCTGCTCGCCCGCTACGCCATGTTCCTCATCACAGCCGAGGCGTTGGAAGACGACGACGCCGAACCCTCGGGCACGGTGTCCTACGGGGCTGCGACGCGCGGGCCCGTCCTTTCGGGCATCACCTCGCTCATAGGCCCGGCCGCCGCCGCGCGAGACCAAGCGGCGGGCATCCTGGCGGACGCACGCGCCGCCTCCAACGCGGACGACCTGGACGAGCGCAAGACGCGCGCCCAGAGCGTCATCGACGCGCTGGACGGCCTCGTTATGCAAGCGCAAGCGGCGTCCGAGCAAGCCAACAACATCGTGCTCTCCGGCGCGAGCGCCGGCAATATGGCCATCGACGACACGGCGAACGAAATCATCCAAGCCGCCAACTGCGTGACGCGCCTCACGGAAAACACGCGGGCGGCGGCGATGCGCGTCGTGGACGCGCCCGCCGTGGACGTCGCCGTCAAGGTCCAGACGCAAAACCTGATGCTTGACGCCGAGCGCCTCTACAACGGCACGAGCCGCGACGGCGGCTACGTGGACGACGACTGCCTCGGCGGCGGCGCGCTCGCCATCTACGAGAAGACGCAGGACCTTGGGGCGTTCCGTCCCGGCGCCGGCGCTCCGCCCGCCACCGGCGACGCGCTCGTCTCGACGGTCGCGCTGGCGGCGCTGCTCGCGGGCTTGGCCCTCGCCGTTGGCGGCGGCATGCTCGTCCTGCGCGGCCGCCGAATGACCGCCGCGGCCGCCTAACCCGCGCCGCGACCGCAAGCGACCACAGCGAACGGCGCCCCGCTCATTTCGAGCGGGGCGCCGTTGTTTGAGATGCGCCGAACTCGCGCAAATTAAGCGCAGGGCTTGCGCCGCGTCTGCTACACTGCAAACGACAGACGCCAAGCAGCGATGGCCCGTAGCGGGAGCGAGGATCTTGTCAGCGCGCCCCAGCATGTCCGGCATCGAGTCCGACGTTCCCCGCGAGGCTTGCGGGGTGATTGGCGCATATCTCCCCGTAGCCCATAACGACGCGGCGAACGGCCTGCCGTCGAGCGGGGCCGGGGCGGACGGCGCGGCGCCCGGCGTCAGCGACGAGGCGGCGCAGGTCGTCTTCTACGGGCTCTTCGCCCTCCAGCATCGGGGGCAGGAGAGCGCGGGCATCGCCGCCGCCGACGGGCGGTCGCTCCGCAACTACGCGAACCAGGGCCTCGTCTCCAACGTGTTCCATCAGGAGAATTTGGAGCGCTTGCCGGGGCACATCGCCATCGGGCACACGCGGTACTCCACGACGGGCTCCAGCAGCCCCCTCAACGCGCAGCCCATCATCTCCAAAGGCCCCGGCGGGGAACTCGCGCTCGCGCACAACGGCAACGTCATCAACGCCGCCGCGATGCGCCAGCGCCTCCTTGACGAGCACGGCGCGGTCTGCGCCACCGGCACGGACTCCGAGGTCATCGCGCACATGCTCGCCTGGGCGCCGGGCGCATCCTGGGATCAGCGCGCGGCCCATCTGATGCGGACGCTGGAGGGCGCGTACTCCCTCGTCGTCTGCACGAAAGACGCCCTCATCGGCATCCGCGACCCGCGAGGCGTGCGCCCCCTCTGCATCGGCCGATTCGAGAGCGGCGGATGGGTCATCGCATCCGAGAGTTGCGCGCTGGACCACGTCGGCGCGCAGTTCGTCCGCGAGGTGGAGCCCGGCGAGACCATCGTCGTGGACGAGAGCGGCATGCGGAGCACCCCCTCCCAAGTTCCGGACGCGCGGAGGGCGCACTGCGTTTTCGAGCACATCTACTTCGCCCGCCCGGACTCCATCCTTGACGGCGCGCTCGTCCACTCGGCGCGGACGCGGATGGGCGAGGCGCTCGCCAGAGAGCACCCGGCGGACGCGGACGTCGTCATTCCCGTGCCGGATTCCGCGAACTCCGCCGCCGTGGGCTACGCGCAAGAGTCGGGCGTTCCCTTCGGCTACGGGCTGATCAAAAACCGCTACATGGGCAGGACGTTCATTGAGCCCGATCAGTGGTTCCGCGAGTTGGGCGTTCGCAACAAGTTCAACCCGCTGCCGGAGACGCTCGCGGGCAAGCGCGTCATCGTGGTGGACGACAGCATCGTCCGGGGGACGACGACGCCCCGCATTGTCGCGCTGCTGCGCCGGGCCGGCGCGTCCGAGGTGCACGTCCGAGTGTGCGCGCCGCCGATCACCGACCCCTGCTTCTTCGGCGTGGATATGGCCGCCAAAAGCGAGTTCATCGCATCCGGCCGGACGGTCGACGAAATATGCGGCGCCATCGGCGCGGACACGCTCGGCTACCTGAGCGTCGGCGCGCTCCACCAAGCCGTCAACGGCGACCCCGCCGGCGGCGGCTTCTGCGACGCTTGCTTCACCGGCAAGTACCCCATCCCCGTGCAGTTGCAAATGGACAAACTCGCGCTGGAGCGGACGCTCAACGGCGCGGATGCCTTGGACCGCAACGGGGCTGACCGCAACGGGACTGACCTCGACGGAGCGAACGTCAACGGGGCGGCCGCGACGCCTTGACCGCCGACTCTTCGCCCGCGCCCTCCATCCTCGACTTGCGCGAACGGGCGGAGCGCCTCCCGTCGGCGGACGCCGCGCGATTCCGCCGCCTCTTCGCCGTAACGGAAAGCGAGGGGAGGCTCCGCGTCCCGCCGACGATGGCGCCGTGGGTCGAGCGGACGTTCGGCGCCGTCGCGGCGGCGGAGTCGCAGCGCATTGTGCGCGTCGCCAACTTGGCGACCGGCGAAGCCGCCATCTTCAACGAACTGCGCGCCCGCCGCCCCGTCCGCGCCGACCCGGAGCCGGAGAGCGCCGTCGAGACGGAGTTGGCGGACGATCCGTGGACGCGCCCCGAAGAGTCGACGCCTGAGGATCCGTTCGGACGCCTCTCCAATTCGGCGGGCGTCACCGCCGCCAACGTCGCCAAGTACGACGCGCATCACAGTTTGATCGTGTTCGCCGAG
This sequence comes from Dehalococcoidia bacterium, assembly GCA_965242755.1. Lineage (GTDB taxonomy): Bacteria > Chloroflexota > Dehalococcoidia > Lucifugimonadales > Australimonadaceae > Bin16. The sequence goes on from OZ251500.1 coordinate 2,079,558, forward strand.
CCCAATCCGCTGCGGTTCACCCGCGACTCCGTTCGCGGCTGCGTGGAACTCGCCAACAGATGGTTCGCCGCCGCCCATCGCTCCGACCCGGAGGCCGTCTACCCCTTCTTTCTCTGGAACTGCCTCTGGCGCGCCGGCGGCTCCATCGTTCACGGCCACGCCCAAACGCAACTGGCGCGCGGACGGCACTACGCCCGCGTCGAGACGCTCCGCAAGGCCGCCGCCGCCTACCGCGCCGAGCATGGGGCCGACTACTTCGACGACCTGTTTCGCGTCCACGAGGCGCTCGGCCTGGCGCGGGAAGAGGGAAGCGTCCGCCTGCTGGCGAGCATCACGCCTACGAAAGAGCGGGAGACGCTCATCCTCGCGCCGTCGTTCGGCGAAGAGGCGGCGGACGCGCTCCACGACGCGCTTGCGGCGTTCCGTGATAGACTAGGGACGCGGTCGTTCAACGCGGCGGCGCAATTGCCCCCGTTGAGCGCCGTCTCCGAAGACTGGAGCGGCTTCCCCTGCGTTCTGCGGATCGTGGACAGGGGAGCGCTTGGAACGCGGACGAGCGACATCGGCGCAATGGAGCTCTTCGCGGAGCCCGTCGTCGCGTCGGACCCGTTCGCGGCGTTCGCCGCGCTCGCGCAGCAATGAGCCGGAGCGCGAAGGAAGGAGCGGCAAAAAGGTGGCCTCGGTCGACGTCGTTATCCCCGTGCTCAACGAAGAGCATTCGCTGGGCCGTTGCATCGAGCGGCTGAGCGCGTTCCTGCGCGAAAATCTCGACCACGAATGGCGGATCGTCGTCGCGGACAACGGCTCCGCGGACGCCACGCTCGAGGTCGCGTCGCGCTATGCGGAGGAGCGCCCCGGCGAAGTGAGCGTGACGCACTTGGACGAGCGCGGGCGCGGGCGCGCGCTCAAACGCGCATGGCTCGAGAGCGAGGCCGACGTCGTCTCCTATATGGACGTCGACCTCTCGACCGGGCTGGAGGCCTTCCCGCCGCTCGTGTCGGCGATCGTGGACGACGGCTGCCACGTCGCGTGGGGATCGCGCCTCTCTCGGGGCTCGCGGACGGAGCGCTCGCTGAAGCGCGAGGTCATCTCCCGCTCCTACGTCTGCCTGATCCGGCTCATCGCGGGCGCGCGGTTCCGCGACGCGCAATGCGGCTTCAAAGCGATGAGCCGCGAGGCCGCCGCAACGCTGCTCCCCCGCATCCAGGACAACGCCTGGTTCTTCGACACGGAACTCCTAGTGACCGCCCACAAGCGCGGCTTCCGCTGCAAGGAAATCCCCGTCCAATGGGAAGAGGACCCCGACAGCCGCGTGAAGATCCTCAAGACCTCCCTCCAGAGCTTCCTAGGCCTCCTGCGCCTACGCTTCAAAGGCCTCCCGGACGTCCGCCCTCCGGCGTAAGGAGCGCGGCGCAGCCCCGAGCTACGGCAGGTTCCCGTGTAGGCGGGGGGCAACCCTCACCCGCCGCTTCGCGGCGCCCTCTCCCAGAAGAGACCTTTGCATAACCTACCGCCCTGCCCGCGTAGGCGGGAAGCCAGGCGGCGCGGAGCGCCGCTCCTCTCCTACGTAAGCGCCTCGTCATTCCCGCGAAAGCGGGAACCTACTGGGGCAAAGAATTTATGCAAAGGTCTCCAGAAGGAGAGGGCCGGAGCGGCGCTTTCGCGCCGACTGGATTCCCGCCTACGCGGGAATGACGGCAAACTAGGCGTGGTTTGGTTCCCTCTCCCTCTGGAGACCTTTGCATAACCTATCCCATTCCCGCGCAGCCGCGAACCCACCCGCCGCAACAGCGCCATATGAGACGGGGCGCCACGCGCCCCGTCCCCATCAAGCCTTGTGATTCTGTCAACGAATTACTTGACATCTACAGGAATGACGAGGCCCTTACGTAGGAGAGGAGCGGCGCTCCGCGCCGCCTGGATTCCCCTCTTCGCGGTCAGGGCGGTAGGTTATGTAAAGACCTCCAGAAGGAGAGGGCGGGACTGGCTCGCCGCGCCGACTGGATTCCCGCTTTCGCGGGCAGGGCGATGCGTTGCGCTAATGCATCAGTCGGGCTTGCGTAGCCCTATGTCCCCCGCCGTCCCTGCCGAGATACGCGAGCAGCGCTTCCCTCGACGTATAGGCGAATCGATGGGTCGTCTCCGCCGCGACGCGCTCCGCGCTCGCCATCCAGGGCCAGCGGATGAACGACAGCCCGGCGGCGGGCGCGTCGCTCTGCAGGCGCATCCGCCACGTCAGTTCGGTCAGACCCCGGGCGAGCGGCGCGGGCATCGGAACGATGCGCTTGCCCGCCAGCGCGGCGGCCTCGCGCCAGCGGACGCTCCCCGGCGCCGCGACGTTGTACGCGCCCGGATGGTCTTCCATCAGGAAGCGGACGAGCAGCGCGACGAGGTCGTCCTCGTGGACGAACTGCATCGGCGGATCGGCTCCTCTTACGGCGATGAGCGCGGGCTTATTGAGCGCGGAGGTGATGAAGTTGTCCGCGTTCGGGCCCATTACGACGCACCCGCGCAAGATGGAGACGCAGACGTCGGGGCGCGACGCGCCCAGCGCGCGGAACACCGCCTCCGCCTCCGCCTTGTCCTCCGCGTAGGCGAACCCCGGGGGCGGACGCAGCGGCGCGTCCTCCGTCAGCAGCGGCGGATTGTCGGGCCATGCGCCGTAGACCGTCGCGCTCGACATCAGGACGGCGCGGCGGACGCCCGCCGCCGCGCACGCCCGCGCCGCGTTCTCCGCTCCGCCGACGTTGACGCTCCTGCCCTCCGCCCGGTCGCGGGGCTGCCGCATGAGAAACGCCAAGTGCGCGACGGCGTCCGCGCCCGCGAACGCCTCGTCCAACGGCGCGCGAACATCCTGCAGGAAATGCTTGTGCCGCTCGCCGCGGACGGCGGCGGGGCGGATGTCCACCCCGACGACGCGCTCGATGCCCGGCTCCGCGAGCAGTTTGCGGACGAGCAGCGCGCCGAGGTAGCCGGACGCGCCGGTGACGGCGACCGCCCGCGTCACGGGGCTGGAGCCGCGCGAGGCGCTCATTGCTTATTCAGACGAGCCGGACGGGTCGGAGGGCGCAGGCGCGGCCTCGTCCGTGAACGTAAAGCCCAGTTCGCCGAGCCCCGCCGCCTCGAACGACATCCCCACCGTGTGGGGGCCGGGCGCGATGGCGCCGCCCCGATAGACGATCGTCGTCGTCTTGTTGAGCGCGAGCGTGAACGGCGTCGACTCCGACACCTCGTCGAACCGCGTCTCCTTGCCGTCGATGGCGAATGTCGTCGCCGCGGCGTCCAACGCCTCGCCGTCGAGCGTCAGGGGGAAAAGGCGTTTCGCGTAGCCCGCGCCGAGCCGGTTCAGCAATTGGAACGCGAAGCCGTCCGGCGTCGCCGCGAGGCTTCCCTTCACGTAGAGCCGCCGCAAGAGGAACGAGGGGACTTTCATCGCCCGCCCGCCTCGCGCCGCATGCGGAACAGCGCCTTCTCCGTCTCGACCGCGTCCGGAGGCAGCGGCGCGGGGGCGCCGAACGACTTGGCGGCGGCGTAGATGTGCGCGGCGCGCTCCGTCATTTCGCAGACGCGCAACGCCTCCGCGAGCGTTTCGCCCACGCCGACGAGGCCGTGATTGCGGATCAGCGCGGCGTTCCGCTCGCCCAGCGCCGCGACGACCGCATCGCCCAACTCCTCCGTGCCCGGGAAGGCGTAGGCGGACACGTCGACCTCTCCCCCTACGCTGACGACCATCTCGTCTATGAGCGGCGGGAGCGGCTCCCCGGCCACCGCGAGCGCGCTCGCGTAGACGGAGTGCGTATGCATCACGGCGCGAACGTCGGGGCGCGCCCGGTAGACCGCCGTATGCAGCAGCATCTCCGTGGACGGCATGCCGTCGCCCTCGACCGGCTCGCCGTCGAAGTCAACGGCGACGACCTCGTCAACCCCCATCGAGGCGTAGTCTTTGCCCGCCGTCGTGATCGCCAGCAGTTGCGCGTCGGGCGGCCCGACGCGGGCGCTGACGTTGCCGGACGACGCGACGACGAGCCCCGCGCGATGCATCGCCCGCGCCGCCTCCAGCACGGCGCGCCGCTCCGATTCGTAGACGTTCCCTGCAGCCATCGGCGCAAGGATAGCAGGAGGCGCGCGCCTATCGGCTCGCCCTCGCGAGAATCGCCGCCGCTTGCTCGTCGGGGACGCCGAATTCGCGCAGAACGCTCTCCGTGTGCTGGCCGAGCGTCGGCGCGGGCGTCCGAACCCGGCCGGGCGTCGCGGAGAGTTTGACCGGAACGCCCAGGTTGTTGACGCGCCCCGCCGTCGGATGCGCCAACTCGACGACCATATCGCGGGCGCGGAGGTGCGCGTCGGCGAGCGCTTCGTCCGTCCCATAGATCGGCCCGGCGGGGACGCCGGCGGCCTGCAGGACGGCGAGCCATTCGGCGGAGGGCCGCGTCCGCGTGGTTCGCTGAATCTCCTCGGCGAGCGCGGCGTAGTTGCGGACGCGCTGCGGATTGTCGGCGAAGCGCGGGTCGGCGAGGAGGTCAGGGCGCTCCAACGCGGCGCAAAGGCGTTCGTAGTTCGCCTGATTGGCGACGCCGATGTTGAAGTGGCCGTCGGCGCTCTCCATCGCCTGATAGGGAGCGACGAGGCGGTGCGCCGATCCGCGCGGGGCGGGAACCGCGCCGGAGCCCCAGTATTCGGCGGCCTCCCAGACGGTCAGCGCGGCGGCGGCCTCCAGCAGCGACGCATCCACGACCTGCCCCTCGCCCGTCTTGAGGCGGCGGATATAGGCGGCGAGAATCCCGTTCGCGGCGAACATGCCCGCGGCGAGGTCGGCCACCGGCGCGCTGATCTTCACCGGCGGCGAATCGGGATGCCCGGTCGCGCTCATCATTCCCGACATCCCCTGCGCGATGAGGTCGTAGCCGGGGCGGTCGGCGTAAGGGCCGGTCTGCCCGAAGCCGGAGATCGAGGCGTAGATCAGTTCCGTGCGCTCCCGGCGCAAGTCGTCCGGGCCCAAGCCGAGCCGCGCCATCGTTCCGGGCCTGAAGTTCTCGACGACGACGTCGGCGCGCGCCGCCATCCGCCGGAAGACATCGCGGTCAATCTCGTTCTTGAGGTCGAGGACGATGCTCTTCTTGTTGCGGTTCACGCCCAGGAAGGCGGCGGACTCGCCGTTGATGAACGGCGGCCCCATGCGGCGGGCGTCGTCCCCGCCGGGCTTCTCAACCTTGACCACATCCGCGCCCATATCGGCGAGGAGCATCGCGCAGAATGGCCCCGCCATCACCTGCGTGCAGTCCAGGACGACGACGCCCTCCAGCGGCCCGGGCGGCGCCGTCATCGCGGCCTGCGTCATCGTCCCCGGAAGACGGGAGGGCGCTTCTCGAGGAAGGCGCGGTAGCCTTCCCGCGCGTCCTCCGTGTCGAAAATCGCGAGCGGCAGTTCGCGCTCCTCGTCCGTCAGGCCGGCGAGGGCGGGGTCGCGGAGCGTCGTTTGGATGATGCGCTTGTGCCCGGATTGCGTGAGCGGGGCGTAGGCGGCCATTTCGCGGGCGAGGCTTGCGACGCGCGCATCGAGGCGCTCCGGGGGGACGACCTCGCTGACGAGGCCGATGCGAAGCGCCTCCTCCGCGTCCACGCGGCGGGCGGTGAGCAGCAGGTCGGCGGCGCGCCCGGGGCCGACGAGCCGCAGCAGGCGGCGCATCTCGTTGTAGCCGAGCAGCACGCCGATCTTGGCGACGGGGATGGCGAAATAGCCATCGTCGGACGCGATGCGGATGTCGGCGGCGGTCGCGAGTTCGCAGCCGCCCCCGACGCATATCCCGCGGATCTTGCAGACCACGGGCTTCGGCATGCGCTCCACGGCGTCGAGCGCGCCTTCGAACGCCTCCGCGTACTCGCGGGCGAGCGCGCCCCCGCTGCGGTGCGCCGGAAAGTCGGCGATGTCCGCGCCCGCCGAAAACGCCCGGTCGCCCGCGCCCGTCAGGATAACGACGCGGACGGCGGGGTCGGCGCCCAGCCGCAGGGCGGCGTCGCGGAGCAGCCCCCACGTCTCGAAATCAATGGCGTTATGCTTCTCGGGGCGGTTGAGCGTAATCGCCGCGACGCCGTCGCCGTCCGCCTCGACGAGGAGTTTGGGGTTCATAGCGGGCAAGTATACGCCGCTCGCCGTTCGACGTAAATCTCTCGCGCTACCCGAAATCGTGTAGAATACGCGCGAACTAGGGAGGCGCGGGATGAGCGAAACGGAGCGCGGCGCGAACTGGCCGGCCGAGCGCGTGCTGCGGCTGCGGCGCAGGCTGCAGATGTCGCAGGGCGAGTTCGCCCGCTGGATCGGCGTGCGGCAGCAGACCGTGAGCGATTGGGAGACGGGTCTGCACGCGCCGCAAGGAGCGTCGCGCCGCATGCTCTCAATGCTCGCCGAGGAGCGCGCGCCCTACGAAGCGCGATCCGGAACGTGGGAAGACGGCGATGACGGCGCGAACGCCTAGCGCCCGGCGGGCGGGCGGCGAAAAGCGCCCCGCGCCGCTGCTGCCGGAGCGCCTGCTCGCCAAGTTGTGGCGCGCGCGGGAGGGGCGGACGCTCCGCGCCGCGGACGGCAGGCGCGTCCGGGCGCTCTACGCCGGACGCCCCGCGCCCGGCCACGGCCCGGACTTTCAGGACGCCGTCCTCATCCTGGACGGCGAACGCCGGACGGGCAGCGTCGAACTGCACCGCAAGCCGTCGGACTGGCGCGCGCACGGCCACGACGCCGATCCCGCCTACGACGGCGTCGCGCTGCACGTCGTGGCGCGCGCGGAGCCGGGAGGGCCGGACCTGCCCGTGGTGGAGTTGCGCGTCCGCAAGCGCGGCGAGCCGAAGGAGCCGGAACTGCTCGCGCAGGCCGCCCGCGAGGGGTCCGCCGGCCTCCGGCAGATGCTCGTCCGCTCCGGGCTCGCGCGGTTCCGCGAGCGCGCGGAGGCCGCCGCCCGCCGCGTGGCCGAGGCCGGGCCGGAGCAGGCGCTCCAAGAGGCCGTGTTCGAGGCGCTCGGCTACGCGGAGAACCGCGCGCCCTTCCTCCGACTCGCGCAGGCTGTCCCCGCCTGCGAACTCGCGCGGCTCGCCCGCGGCGCGCCGGAAGAGGAGCGCGCCGCCGCTCTGGAGCGCCGCCTCCTCGAGGCGGCCGGTTTCGGCATCGGGTCGGGCGAGGCGTTCGGCGGAGCGCCGGAGGCGGCCGGTTTCGGCGGCGATGCGGGGAAAGCGCTCGGCGGCGCGCCGGGCCAACCGCCGGGGCAATCGTTGGGATGGAGGACGGCGGGCGTCCGCCCCGCGAACCATCCGCGCCGGCGCATCATGGGCGCCGCCGCCCTCCTGGCGTGCGCCGCGGATGAGGGGCTGGCCGGCGCCTGCGCGTCGGCTGTCGCGGACGGCCCTGCGGCGCTGGAGGCGCTGCTCGCGGTCGCCGACGCGCGTGGAACGCTGATCGGCGCGGGGCGCGCGCGGGAGATCGCCGTGAACGCCGCGCTGCCCGCGCTCGCGGCGGCGGGCGCCTCCGGCGCGGAGGGCGTCTACCTGCGCTTCCCCGCGTTGCCGGAGAACGCGCTGACGAAAGAGGCGCGCCGGCTCGCGGGCGCGGCGGGAACGCGCCTCTCCGCATGCGAGCAGGTCGGGCTCATCCGCCTCTACCGGCGAGGCGTCGCGGGGCGCTAGATGGCGCCCAAACAGCAGGCGGGGACAAGATTCGGCGGGACGGCGCGCTCGGGTCGCTAAGAGACGAGTCGCGTTGCGCTTCATCCCCCATGCCCCCCCCCCCCCCCCCCCCCCCCCCCCGCCTGTCATTCCTGCGAAAGCGAAATCCATCCCAATGACCGCCATTCCCGCGTAGGCGGGAATCCAGACGGCACGATAGCGCCCCCCATTGCCCCCCCTGCCGCCGCGTCTTGGACATTCGGCATCGCTCGCGGATGGACCAGGTGGACGCGGCCCTGGGCGCCTTCGCCGCATGGCGGCGCTCGACCCGGGCGCGGGCTTCCGCCCTCGCTAGCGCGGGGAGAAGAACTCGATCAGCGGCTCAGGCCAGATCACCGCCATTACGTAGTCCATCACGATGAGGTTGAACGCGACGACGAACGCGACGGCGACCGCCGCGCCGATCCAGCGCGTCCGCCCCTGCAGGAAGACGAGCGTCGGGCCGAGCGGGAAGAGCATCGTCGCGTACTTGATGCCGATGAGGAAGATCAGCGCGACGAACACGGCGAGCATGCCGAAGATGAGCCAGGCGGCGCGGCGCGCCCCCGCCATCCCCGCGCTCCGCATGCCGATGTCCATAATCGCGCCCGTCTTGCCGCGCCGCAAGTCGAAGACGAGTTGGATCCCGGCCAGCGCGATGACCGCGACGCTCAGCGACATCGGGAACACCCTCCCCCGCGTCGGGAACGACGTCGTCGCCTCCCAGAGCGCCCAAGCCGCCATGCCGATCAGCGCAAGCGTGAACAAAGCCGACGGCGTCAACGCGAACGAAAACGACGGGGCGGGCGCAGGCGCGGCGGGCGCGTCCCCCGACCCGCCCGCCGGCGCTGGCCGGTCGCCGCCCGCCGCGGAGGGGGCCGCGCCGTCCTCCGCGCCCGCCCCGGCGGCCCCGATGTTCCCCATCCGCGAGAACGTCACGGCGATGCCGACCGCGAGGATCAGCAGGATGATGGTCAGCGGTCGCGTCAGCAGTTCCCTCATGCCGTAGATGGAGACCGCCGATTGGAAGTTGAACTCGATGATGCGCCCCAAGATGAAGCCGAGCAGCAGCGGCGGGCGCGGCCATTTGTACTGCTTCATCAGCAAGCCGAGAATCGCCGCCGCGACGATGATGTAGACGGCCAAAAGGTTCGTCATTGAGAGGAACGCGGAGAGGAACGAGACCGGAATGATGACCGCTCCGATGAGCGGGTAGGGAATGAGCGTGAGTTTCGCCAGTTGCCCCGTGAGGAATATGCCGATGATCGTCACGGCGAGGTTCCCCAGCGCGAGGCTGAACACCATCATTATGGTGATGTCGGCGAATTGCTCCAGCATCGGCGTGCCGGGCGTGACGCCGTAGGCGAGCATCGCCACGATCACGAACGCCCAGGCGCGTCCGCCCGGCACGCCGAACGCGAGCGTCGGGATCGCCTGCCCCGCCTCTTTCGAGTTCTGCGCGGCCTCCGCGAACAGCACGCCGTCCAGCGACCCGGAGCCGAATCCGCGCTTGTCCTTTGAGAAGAAGATTCCCATCGCGTAGGAGAGCCAGTCCACCACGGCGCCGCCGATGCCGGGCACGGCGCCGAGGAACACGCCGAACATGCCGTGCCGGATCGCTATCGGCCACTTGGAGAGGCCGTACCGCGCGCCGCGGAACACCTCGCTCTGATTCACCACCGCGCCCCGCGCCGCGACCGGCCGCCGCGTGATCGTCAGATCCACCATCTCAGGCAGCGCGAACAGCCCGATCGTCGTCGCGATGAGCGGCAGCCCCTCCCATAAGTGCAGACTCCCGAACGTGTAGCGGTGCGACCCCGAAATCGGGTCTATGCCAATCGTCCCCAGCAGCAGGCCGAACGCCGCCGCCGCCAAGCCCTTCACCATCGCCCCCGAACTCAGCGCGGCGACCATCGCCACGCCGAACAGCGCCATCGCCGCGATCTCCGGGAAACTGAACGCCAGGATGAACGGCTTGATGCTAGGAATCACGATGACGAGCACCGTCGCGCCGACCAGCCCGCCCATCGCGGAGACGGCGTAGATCGCGCCGAGCGTGTGCGCCGCCAATCCCCGCTGCGCGAGTTGGTTGCCCTCCAGGAACGTCACCTGCGTCGACGCGCCCGGCTGCCCCAGCAGCACCGCGGGAATCGAGTCCAGCGTGTTGTCCACGCCCGTGAGCGTGGCGAGCATCACGATGCCGATGAGCGGGTCGTCCACCCGGAGGACGATGAACGAGATGGAGAGGGCCATCACGAGCGTCGCGGAGACGCCCGGGAGCAACCCGACGAAGACGGCCATAAAGACGGCGACGCCGAACGCCGCCCAATACGCGCCGTTGTCCAGGTAGTCCAGCCCTTCTAAGAGTTCGCTCACAACCGCCCTCCGCCGTCCGTTGATCGGCGGGGAGTCTCTCCCCGCCGATCAACGGCGCCCGGCTCTCTTTCGGCGCCGCTACCTGGTGAACTTGGCGTAGACGCCTTCCTGCACCTCGCGCAACTGCCCGATGTTCCGCAGGAACGAATCCTCGACCTGCGCGAAGATGTCCTGCAACTCGGCCCCGCTCTGCTCGATCTCGATGGGCTGGCCGAGGATGCGCTCGAAGTCCTCGCGGAACTCCGGGTCGGCGAGCGCGTCGTCCCACGCCTTCCGCAGAGTATTGACGATATCGGCGGGCGTGTCCGGCGGCGCGAGGAGGTTCTTGCCCACGAACGTCTCCGGCGCCATCAGGCCGTCCCAGATGTCCTTCTGGTCGTCGTCGAGCAACTCGCGGGCGTTGGACGCGGTGAACTCTCCGCTCTCGGCGTTGGGGCGCACCACGCCGCCGGGGCCGGTGAGCGCGGCGAACGGCTTGATGAAGCCGCTCGACACCCATCCGGGTCGGCGCTGCGGCAACTGATACCACACGCTTCCCGCCGTGAAGTTGTTCGTCGCCCCCTGCTCGATCATCAGCATTTCCTGCTCGGTTCCCGTCGAGGCGATCAACTTGAACTCGTAGGGCAGGTTGAGCCAGTCGGCTAGGAGGAAGTTGCCCAAGTCGCCTACGCCGGTCAGTTCCTGCGGCGTCGGGGCGGAGCCCGCCGCGATGAGCGTGGGGCCGGACTGCCCGATGGCGTCGGTGATGTCGTTGTACGGCAGCGTCTCGCCGTTGATCATCCAGACGGCGTTGCGGGCGACGGGCGCGCCGATCACCTCGAACTCCGACGCCTTGAAGTTGGCGTTGGGATCGGTGGACGACTGAATGGGCGCCGTCGCGTTGTAAATCAGCACCGTGCCGTCGGCCTGCGACTCCCATACGAAGTTGCTCGCGGCGATGGACGGCGTGAGGTTGCTGATGACGATGCGCGGGTTGCCGGGGATGAACTCGCGCCACTTGGCCGCGAGGAAGCGGGCTTGCGTGTCCGTGCCGCCGCCGGGGTTGAAGCCGACCACGATGCGGACCGTCTTGCCGCGGAAGTGCGCTTCCGGGTCGAAGGACGGTTGGGGCGTCGCGGTGGGGCGCGGCGTGGAGGTCGGCGCGGCGGGCGCGGCGGGAGCCGACGTCGCCGGCGCGCTCGTGGCCGGGGCGGCGGCCGTTGCGGGCGCGGGAGCCGACGTCGCCGCCGGGGCGGGCGTGTCCGTTGGCCGGGGCGTCGCGGTCGGCGAGTCGGCCTCGCCTCCGCAAGCCGCCGCAAGGAGCGCGGCGAGCGAGGCCGCCGTAATGAACGATAGGCGCGAGCGGAACGTTTTCATCTCGTTGCCCCCGGGCGGATACCCCGCCTCATCTCGTCATTATCTATCACATTGGCGCGCGCATCGGCAACCCGCGCCGCGAAGCGCGGCGAATTTGCATAATTTGGGGGGATGGCTGCCGTCATTCCCGCGTAGGCGGGAATCCATGAACGGCGCGACAGCGCCACGAGACGCCGCGCCCCGCTTGCCATCCGCGACCCGCGACGCTACGATACAGCCCATGGCTTCGCAATGGACTACGATCAACGTTGACGGCGCGTCGGCGGAGGCGTATCTCGCGCTGCCGGACGCGCCCGGGCCGCATCCGGGCGTCGTCGTCGCGATGCACGTCTTCGGGATCGATCGCTTCGTGCGGGAGAAGTGCGACGCGCTCGCGGAGGCGGGCTACGCGGCCATCGCCCCCTACCTCTTCCACCGCTCCCCCGTCTCCAACGCGCGGCTCGTCTCCTACGCCTTTGACGACCCGGCGCGGCGCAAGACGGCCATGCCCCTCAAGGACGGCCTGCGCGACGGCGAACTGATCGCCGATATGCTCGCCGCCCGCGACGCCCTCCGCGACCTGCCGGACATCGCCGGACCCTTCGGCGTCACCGGCTTCTGCATCGGCGGGCGCATCGCCTACATGATGGCCGTCCGGACGCGCGCGTTCGCCGCCTGCGCCGACTTCTACGGCGTGGACGTCGACCTGCACTGGGGCGACGGCGAGCCCGATCCGCTCAGCCTCACGGCGAACCTCGACTGCCCGCTCACGGGCTTCTTCGGCGACCTCGACGCGAATCCGACGCCCGCCGACGTCGACAAACTCGAGGCCGTGCTGCGCGAGCATGGCAAGCCGTTCGCGTTCCATCGCTACCCCAACGCCCAGCACGCCTTCAACGATCCGTACAACCCCGTCCGCTACGACCCGGAGGTCTCGGCGGACTCCTGGCCGAAACTCATCGCCTTCTTCGACGGCGCGCTCAAGGCGCAAGAGGCCGCCCGATGACCGCCGTCGTGGGCGTGTTCGACGACCCCGCCAGCGCGCGGGCCGCGCAGACGCTGCTCGAGGACGCGGGCCTCGCGGAGCGGACGAGCGTGGCGCATCCGCCGTCCGGCGCGCCGCCGCTGCTGACGCGGCGCGGCGAGCGAATGCTGCGCGCCGCCGTCAAGTGGTGCGTCGTCGGGTCGCTCATCGTGGAGATTCCGACGCTCGTCGCGCTGCTCGTCGTTCCGCTGGACATCAACGTGAAGGTGCTGCTGGGCGCGACGCTCTGGAAGTTCGGCGCGGGCTTCGGCGCGTGGATCGGCGCAATGTCCGCCGGCGAGCAAGGGCTCGACGACGAGCGCGCCGCCGAATACGAGGGGTTGCTCGCGGAGGGCTATTCGCTCGTCGCGGTCGACGTTCGCCCGCGCCGGCGTCCCGGCGCGCGGGGCGTTCTCATCGAAAGCGGAGCCGTCAGCCTGCGCGACGTTCGCGGAACCATCGCCCTCAAGCCGACGGCGGCTCCCACGCGCGTCCGCGCGGCGGCGTAGACGAAGGCGTTTCACGCACTAGTATGTTCCCGCCTACGCGAGCAGGCGACAGGTTATGCAAAGGGCGCCATCGGCGCCGCCCGTTCCTTGCCCCGTTCCCCGCCGCGCCCTAACATAGGCGGCGCGATGAACGCCAATCTTCGCAACTTGCCGAGCGTGAGCGACGTGCTCGCGCAGCCTCCCGTCGCCGCGATGCTCGCCGCCGGCCATCCGCGCGATCTCGTGGCCAACGCCGTCAGGGAGCGCGTCGCGGAGGCGCGCGCCGACGTTGCGAACGGCGCGGCGCCGCCGTCCGCCGAGGCCGTCGCCCGCGCCGTCGCGGACGCCGCCATGCGGGACGGCGCGGATTGGCCCGCGCCCGTGATCAACGCGACGGGCGTCATTCTGCACACGAATCTGGGGCGCGCGCCGCTCTCCGCCGAGAGCATCCGCGCCGCCGCGTCCGCCGCCGGGTACTCGGACTTGGAGTTGGACTTGGCGGACGGACGGCGCGGCGACCGCTACGGCGCAATCGCGCAGGCGCTGCGCCAACTGACGAGCGCGGAGGACGCCGTCGCCGTCAACAACAACGCGGGCGCGATGCTGCTGGGGCTCGCCGCCGTCGCCGCGGGGCGCGAGGTCGTCGTTTCTCGAGGCGAGGCGAGCGAGATCGGTGGCGGCTTCCGCATTCCCGACATGCTCGCGCAGAGCGGGGCGGTACTCGTGGAGGTGGGGACGGTCAACCGCACCTACGCCCGCGACTACGAGCGCGCGATCACGGACAGGACCGCCGCCCTGCTGGTCGTCCATCGCTCCAACTTCCGCGTTACGGGCTTCACGCATGAGCCCGCGCTCGCGGACGTCGCGGCGGTCGGCGCGGCGCGAGGCGTTCCCGTTCTGCACGACTTGGGGTCGGGCGCGCTGCTCGACACGGCGCAATTCGGCGTCGGGCATGAGCCGACGCCGCAGGAGAGTTTGGCGGCGGGCGCGGGGCTTGCGTTCTTCTCGGGCGACAAACTGCTCGGCGGGCCGCAGGCGGGAATCGCCGCCGGGCGCGCGGAACTCGTCGCGGCGCTGCGGAGCCATCCGCTCGCCCGCGCGCTTCGCGCCGACAAGATGACGCTCGCCGCGCTCCGCCGGACGCTGCTGCACTACGTTCGCGGCGAGGCGGCGGCGAAGATTCCCGTATGGCGGATGGTCGCCGCGCCGCTCGACGAGTTGAACGCGCGCGCCCAAGCCATCGCGGAGCGCGTCGGGGCGGCGGCATGCGTCGTTGACGGCGCGTCGCGGTTGGGCGGCGGCAGCCTCCCGACGGACGAATTGCCGACGCGCATCGTCAGAGTGGACGCATCCGCGGCGGGGGGCGCCGCCGAACTTGCGCGGAGGCTCCGGGCGGGCTCGCCTCCCATCGTCGCGCGGATTGAGGGGGAGCGCGTCCTGCTCGACCCTCGGACAATTCCGCCGGAGCGCGACGGTGGGGTTGGGGAGGTCGTCGCGGCCGGGCTGCTATGAGCGTATGTTGCGGGCGCGAGGATAAAGGCGCGTTCCGTAGTCTTGCGAACGCCGCGCCGGCGGCCGGAACGCGGGAGCGGAGGCGCGGCGGCTAGCGGGATTTCGCTCGTTCGACGCCGTTCAAGCGAATCCACAAAGGGAGCATGCTCTTGGGGAAGCGGTAGCGGTCGCGATGCACGGTTCGTTCAAGCATTCCTCGTTTCACCAAATTCCCCACATACGGAGAGACGGAGGACTGCATGTCGGGGGCGAGGCGCGCAACCATATCTTTGTAAGAGAACTCGTTGTCGGAATCGCTGACATCTACGGCCGCTTCTAGGACTGCGCCGTATCGCTCGCTTTTCAGGTCTATGGCGAGCGTTTGCCCGAAGTGTTTGTCGAAGATGGTGTCCCGCGCTCCCTTATGGCGCGCAGAGCCGACAATCCCTCGGACCAAGTCATTTTCATCCAGCCTGTCGTCTCGGTTGACTTCAAAGGCGGACTTTCCCAATTCCTGCACGAGCCCAGGGAAGCCGCCGGAGTACTTGAATAGGCGTTCCGCCGCGATGGCAGTCAGTTCCAACTGAGGAACTCCCGCCTTCAACGCGCGTTGGACCACTTCCTTGCATTCGTCCTCGCTCATCGTCGCCAAGTTCACATAGCGGAACAAGCGCGGGAAGGAGGGGTGGTCGTTGGTCAAAGCGTCCACGCCTTCCCGCGTCGCCGTCATCAAGGTCGTGAAGTTGCGGATGCCGACCCTGTTCAGATGCTCGAGCGTGTCTTTCAGCAGAGAGCCTAAGCGGGGGATGGCGGCTGCTTGCTCGGTTTCATCGAGAATCAAGAGGAAGGCTTGGTAGCTGTCCGTCGCTTTGCGGAGCGACTCCTCTAGTATCCTGGCGAATTCCGACGGGCGGAACGAGTCCGCCCCTCCCGACCGATCGAGCGTAATGCCGACCGGCCCGACATGGACGCCGCTGATTCCGGAGAGCAGTTCGAAGATGCGATTCTTGGTGGAATTCTCCATCCGCATGAAGGAGTCGAGTATCGTCACGCACACTTCTTCCAGCGACGAGCACGAGCCCAGCGAGCAAAAACTCGAGTAGAAGGTGATCTTGTGCGCGTCCGCAAGGTCTGGCCACATCAGCGCTATGGATTCGGCGTACTGGGCTGTCGACGTTTTGCCTATCCACCGCTCTCCCTGCACCAGCAAATGCTGCGCGCTTCCGGCGACGGCGGAATCCAGCGCGTGCTCAATCTGGCGCACTTCTGCGGCTCGCCCGCCGAAGAGACTCGGAGGGACAGGCATATCGGGCATGAACGGGTTGCGCTTCTGACTCTTCGCCATGGCCGTCATCGTCCTCGTCGCAAGTAAGAGACGCAGACCCAGTATAGCCTACGCTACCCCTCCGCCGGTTGCAACTGCGCCACGAACTTCTTGGTCGAGACGAGGTGCCGCGAGAGGCCCAACTCCTTTGGGTCCATCCCAAGCGCGAGGCCGACGACCTGCGGCATGTGGAGGATGGGCAACTCAATCGCGCGGCCGGCGGCTTTCGCCGCGTCCCGCTGCTCGCCGTCCAACTCCAAGTGGCAGAGCGGGCAGGGGACGACCATCGCGTCCGCGCCCTTGTCCATCGCCTCGCCGGTGTGCTTGGCGGTCATCGCCAGGGAGTTCGCCTCATTGATCGTGAGCGTGGGGAATCCGCAGCACTTGCCCTTGCCGCTGATGTCCACGTTCGTTCCGCCCAGAGCCTCCGTGACCTGCTCCAGGTAGGTCTTGCGCTCGGGCCGCTGGATCACGTCTATCGGGCGCCGGAGGTAGCAGCCGTAGAACGGGGAGAAGCCGAGCCCGGCGAGCGGGCGCTTCACCTTGCCGCGCACCACGTCCAGCCCGACGTCCTCGACCATCGCCCAGAGGAAGTGCTTGACGTCGGTCGTTCCGGCGTACTCCAGCCCCTCGTCGGCGAGGTGCTCGCGGTTGACGCGCTCGCGGTAGGCGGGGTCGCTCAGGCGGAGCGCGCTGCCGCCGATGACGCCCTGGCACGTGCTGCAGATCGTGAGGAGGGGCAGCCCCATCGCCTCGGCTTTGGCGAGCGTTCGCGCGTTGATGGGGTCGGACAGTTCGGCGGGAAGCACGCCCGCGCCGCTGCAGCCCACGTCTTCGAGTTCCTCCAACTCCATGCCGAACTCGGCGGCGACGCGGGTGAACGACTCGTAGAGTTCCGGGCAGAAGCCCTTGGAAACGCAACCGGGGTAGAAGGCGAACCTGGTCATGCGCTCTTCTCCTTTCGCAGCGCCTCCGTGGAGCGGCGGTAGCGCTCGAAGATTCTCCGTATCTCCCTCGCGCCGGGGCGTTTGGGGTGCGGCTTCAGCGACGCTTTCCCCTTCCGCAGCGCGCGCAGCCCCGCGGGCAGCATGCGAATGCCCCCGCGAACGAGGCCGCCGTAACTCGCCAGCGCCACCGCCCGCTCGTCCAGCCAGCCGCTCTTTTCGACCGACTGCTCGAACGAGTCGTAGTGACGCTGCGCGGACTTGTTGCCGTAGCCCGACTTCACGCCGTGCGCGACGGCGCGGTCGCGCGTCTCCATGATCAGGTGCGTCGGCTCCAGGCCGAACGGGCAGTGCTCCGTCGCCTCCCAGCAGTGGACGCAGTCCCAGATGCCGTTGACCTCGCTTCCTTCGCGGAGCCGTTCGGCGGCGGCGCCGTCGCGCGGGTCGAACGCGAACCGGTAGAGTTTCGTGAGCGCGGCCGGCCCGTAGAAGTCGAGATTCACGTCGATCACGGTGCAGCCCTCGTCGCAGAGGCCGCAAGTCGTGCAGCGCATCGCCTTCCGAACGGGGCGCAACTCCTCGTCGGAGACGGGGCCATGCCCGTTGGGGACGACGCCCCGGACGAAGACGTTGACCTTGTCCCACAGGAACTTGTGGACGTCGTGCATCACGTCCTTCTCGACCGGGGCGTAGCGGATGGGTTGGACGGCGATCACGCCGTCCTTCTGCGTTTTGCCCACGGTTTCGAGGCAGGTCGCCTTCTGCGCGCCGTTGACGCTGAGCGTGCAGTCGCCGCAGAAGCCGACGGAGCAGTTGCCGCGGAACGCGAGCGTGCCGTCCTGCGTTTCGCGCAGGGCGACGAGCGCGTCGAAAACGGACGCCTCCGGGGCGACGTCCATCTCGTATTCGGCGTAGTCGGGCTTGGCCCGCGTGCCCCCGCGCTGGAACTTGAACGTGATTTGCATCTGCGCGCTCTCCTCTCTATCTGCTCCTGAGACCTAAACCTAACCGACGCCGTCGTTCCCGCAACCTACCGCGCCGTCATTCCCGCGTAAGCGGGAATCCAGTCGGCGCCTCGCGCCGCTCCTCTCTTATCCAAGCGCCCCGCCCTGCCCGCGAAAGCGGGAACCTACCGGGCGCCGGAAGTGGTCCGTCCGCGCCGCGGGCCGCTAGCCCGGCCGCTTCTGCGCTTTCGGGCCGTCCGCGCTCATCGCGACCTGCAGGCGCGCCGCCTGCGCCGCGTCTTGCTTCGGGTAGTCCGTTCGGCGGTGGACGCCGCGGCTCTCCTTGCGCTCGAGGGCGCTCGCAGCCATCGCCTCCGCCGCGTCCAGCAGCCAGCCCAGTTCCAAGTACTGGACGAGCCCGAAGTTGTAGTCTCTCGCGGACGCGCCGGCGCCCAGTTGCGCCCGCTCCGCCCGCATGCTTCCGATGCGCTGCAGCGCGCCCCGCAGCCCGGCGGCGCTGCGGCTCGGCCCGACGCTCTCATGCATCAGCGAGGCGAGTTCCCCGCGGAGCGCCGCGACGGGAGCGCCGCCGGGACGCCCCAGCGCGGCCTCGACCGCCTCGCGCTCCTCGCCCGCCGCTTGCGCGCCCGCCGGGCCCGCGCCGCCGCCGGCGTTGGCGTATGCCGCCGCCGCCGCGCCCGCGCTCTTGCCCGACGCGACCGAGGCGAGCAGGAAGTTGCCGTCCAACCCCTCCGCGCCGTGGAATCCGCTGCCCGCGCACTCGCCCGCCGCGTACAGCCCGGGCAAGGACGACTCGCCTTGCGCGGTGACGTCGACGCCGCCGAGCAGCCGGTGCATCGCGGGTTGCGCGGGCGCGGCCTCTTTCAGCAGATCGACGCCCGTCAGCGCTTTCACGCGGTGCAGCGTGTCAGGGAATCGGGACTCGATCTCCGCCCTGTCCGCGCCGTTCAGCCGGACGGCGCCGTTCTCCAGCGTCGCGCCCGCGCCCAGCAGCAGCGGCGACAGGACGAGCCGCTTGCCTTGCAGCGTCAGCGGGGAGTACTGCGCGAACTCCATATCCACGAGCGAGGCGCCCGCGCGGTAGGCGAGCGCGATCCCGGAGCCGCCGCAGTGCAGCGACGCGGCGCTCGGCTCGTAGGCGCGCCGCGCCCCGCCCGTCGCCAGCGCGACGGCTTTCGCATCGAACGCCTTCACTACGCCGGTCGCCAGTTCCAAGGCGACGACGCCGGCGCATTGGCCGTCGTTCACGGCGAGCGACAGGGCGACCCACTCGTCGTGGATGGGAATGCCCGCGCCGACGGCCTGCTCGTACAGCGTCTGCGTCAAGGCGAGGCCGGTGACGTCGTTGACGTAGGCGGCGCGCGGCTCGCCGTCGGCGGAGAGGCGCGCCCTGGCGATCACGGAGCCGTTGCGGTTGAACGGCGCGCCGAGGCGGTCGAGTTCCTCGACGATGTTCGCGGCGTCGTAGCAGACGCTCTCCACTACGGCGGCGGGGCTAAGTCCCGCGCCTTTCGCCGCCGTCTCTTGCGCGAGGGCGCGGCGGCCCTCCGCGCTCTCCGGCGCGTTGATGCCGTCCTGAACCGTCACGGAGTAACTGCGCGCGGGGTGGGATTGCGTGAGCAGCGCGACGGACGCGCCTGCGGCCTTCGCCGCTAGAGCGGCGCGCAGTCCGGCGATTCCCCCTCCGACGACGAGCACGTCATACATGCGCCCTGGCCTCCCTGCGCTTACGAGCGTGATGGCGCGGCGCCGCCGTCCGGCGCGCCGCCCCCGCGCCTACTTTACCACGCCGCGAGCCCCGGTGGGTAGGCTTAGTCCATTAGGGGACTCCGCAAAGAACGCCGCCGCTCGCCCGGCGGCGCTCCGCGCCGTCCCGCCGCAATGATAGCCTTGCGCCAATGACCGACGCATCGCTCAGCCGCACCGTCCTGCACGAGGAGCACATCGCGCTTGGCGCGCGCATGGTGCCGTTCGCCGGCTACGCGATGCCCGTGCAGTACGCGGGCGTCCTCGCCGAGGCGCGGGCCGTCCGCTCCGCCGCCGGCGCGTTCGACGTCTCGCATATGGGGCGGCTCTTCCTCGAAGGGGCGGACGCGCGCGCGCTTCTCGATTGGATTCACACCGGCGGAGTCCCGGAGACGACGCCGATAGGCCGCGCGCGCTACGGCCTCATCTGCAACGAGGCCGGCGGAATCATTGACGACGCCATCGTCTACCGGCTCGGCGAGGAGCGGTTTATGCTCGTCGCCAATGCCGCCAACGCCGCCCGCGTCCGCGCGTGGATGGAGTGCTGGCGCGCCGATCGCTTCCCCAACGCAACGCTCGCCGACCGCACGGCGGACGTCGCAATGATCGCGCTCCAGGGGCCGGACGCGGTCCGCATCGCCGCCGACGTCGCGGGATTCGATCCGTCCGCAGCGCGCCCGTTCACCGTCGAGGAGGCGCAGGTTATGGGCGCGCCGACGCTCATCGCCCGCACCGGCTACACCGGGGAGGACGGCGTGGAGATGATGCCGCCGTCCGAGCGCGCCCCCGCGCTATGGCGCGCGCTGCTCGCGGCGGGCGCCGCGCCTTGCGGACTCGCCGCCCGCGACGCGCTCCGGCTGGAGGCGGGGCTGCTCCTGCACGGCGCGGATATGGACGAGTCGGCCAACCCCATCGAGGCGGGGCTGCGCCGATTCGTCCGCCTCGACCGCGACTTCTGCGGCGCGGACGCGCTCCGCTCCGCCGTCGAGCGCGGCGTCGAGCGGACGCTCGCGGCCTTCCGCGCGATGGAGCGCGGCCCGGCGCCCCGCGCGGGTTACGCCATCCTCAGCGGCGGCGAGCGCGTCGGCGAGGTTACGAGCGGCGGCTATTCGCCGACGCTCAACGCGAACATCGGGCTCGGCTACGTCCCCGCGCCCCTCGCCGAGCCCGGAACGCCCCTGACCGTGGATGTTCGCGGCAGGGAGATTCCCGTGCAGACTACGGCTCTGCCTTTCTACGTTAGGAGAAACTAATCCTCCGCGCGCCAACGCCCTTGCAATGGCGGCGCGGAGCGCCGCTCCTCTCTGACTCAAGCACCCCGTCATTCCCGCGAAAGCGGGAACCTACTGGGGCAGAGAAGTTATGCAAGTATGCAACGCCTACGCCTTGACGCCTATAATCCAGGGAGAGGCCGAGGTGGCGGAATCGGCAGACGCGGCGGACTTAAAATCCGCAGTCCGCGGACGTGTGGGTTCGAGTCCCACCCTCGGCACCAAGGCTGCTACTGAGATGCTGAGTTATGGCCGTTCGCGTGTTGTGCCTCGCCCCGATCCTTACGGCGCCCCGCATCGCCAAGCGCGTCGCGATGCTCCAAGAGGCGGGCTTCGACGTTCGCATGGCGGGCTTCGAGCGTCCGCAGTATCTGGGGCGCCGCCCGGATTGCCCGACGCTTTCGCTGGGCGAGATGCCGGACGGCCGGTACGCGAGCCGCGCGATCCGCATCGCGCGGGCGGCGCCGAAAGCGCGGGCGGCGATCCGCGAAAGCGACCTGGTCTACGCTTTCAACTCCGACTCCGCTCTGCTCGCGCTGATCGCCGGAACAGGGTTGCGCCGTCCCCTCGTAATGGAGACATCCGACCTGATGCCGCCGCAGGTGGCGGGCGGATTGCGGGGGCGCGCCGCCCGGACGCTCGACCGGCGCATCGCGCGGTCTTGCAAGTTGCTGACGCTCACGTCGCATGGCTACGCGGCGTACTTCCGCGACTGGCTGCGCGCGGAGACGCCGCGCCTCGTGATCAAGAACAAGGCGGAGGCATGGTTCGCGGAGTCGGTTCGCGCCAGGCCGCCGCGCCCGGATGACGGAGCGCCGTTCGCGGGGCGGCCGCTCCGCATCGGCTGGTTCGGCGCGCTGCGCGACGAGTGGTCGTTGCAAGTCCTAGACGCGCTGACGCGCGCCGCGCCGGAGCGCTTCTCCGCCCTGCTCGCGGGAACGCCGATTGGCCTCGAGCGGTTCGCGGAGCGGACGGCGGCCAATCCGAACATCGCCTACCGCGGCTCTTACGACCACCCGCATGGGCTGCCCGCGCTCTACGACGACGTCGACCTTGTGATGGCATGCCGGTCGCCGGAGCCGCCGGACGGCTTGTCGCAGACGAACCGCTACTACGACGCCTGCCTCTTTCGGAAGCCGCTGATCGTCCGCGCGGGCTCCGAGGACGGCGGGAACGTCCGCAGGCGGGACATCGGGCTGACTCTGACCGCCTCCGGCATCGAGGAAGCGGCGGCGGAGATTCGCAACGCATCCGACGCGGATTGGGAGCGCTGGCGGCGCAACATCACGGCGCTGCCCCCGGAGGTCTACGTTGACGAAGGCGGGGCCGCGGTTCTGCGCGTCGCGCTAATGAGCGTCTTGGATGAGACCTTTGCATAACTCCCTGCGTCCAGTAGGTTCCCGCTTCGAGGGAATGACGTGGCGACTGGGATCATAGGGAGACGGGGCGCCCTGCGCCCCGTCTTGGCGCTTGCGCTCCGACTGGATTCCCGCCTGCGCGGGAATGACGGGGATGAGGGCGGGCGCTGCGGATACCCGCCCCATCAGAACGCGGCGCCGCCCGATTTGGCGCGTTCGCGCTCGGCGCGCTCCTGCCGGAGGCGCGAGAAGAGGTAGGTGACCGCGAGGCCGCGGTGCGGCTTCCAGCGCTCTTCAGCGAAGCGCTCCAATTCTTCCTCCGCGAGGCGCCGCCCGCCGAAATAGCGCTCGCCGACGACGCGCTGCAGCGCAAGGTCGCCGGCGGGCAGCGCGTCGGGGCGCCCCAGCGCGCGCATCAGCGTCCATTGCGCCGTCCAGCGCCCGACGCCGCGCAACGCGCTCAGGCGCTCCGTGATCTCCTCGTCGCTCAGGGGCGCGAGCGCGTCGTTGTCGAGCGCGCCGGTCAGCGCGGCCTCCGCGATGCCGACGACGTACTCGGCTTTGCGCGCGCTGAGTTTCAGGCCGCGCAGCGCGTCGGCGCCCGCCGCGATCAACGTCTCGGGGCGCGGGAAGGCGTGAACGGCGTAGCCGTCGGGACGGACCTCCGCGCCGTGCTCCGCGACGATGCCGTCGCGGATGACGCGGGCGACCGCGCCGGAGACTTGCTGTCCGACCACCGCATGGACGAGCGCCTCCCAGACGGTCTCGGTGCGGGCGTGCCGCAGTCCGCGCAGCGAGCCCACCGCGTCCGACAGCGCCGGGTCGCCCTTGAGCATTTCGTAGAAGCCGTCGAGCGGCACGTCGAATCCGAACAGCCACGCGACGCGCTCCGCCGCCGCGTCGAGCATCGCGGGCGGGCCGCCGTCGGGGAGCGCGACCTCGAGTCCGCCGGGGACGGGGCGCGCGGCGACGCCGACAGGCTCATCGTCGAGCCAGAGCGCGCGGTAGTACGTTCCGTCAGCGAGGAGGTCGGAGCCCGACTTGCCTCTGTAGTTCGTTTGGTGCGCGGCGGTGAGCGCGAAGTCGAACGGATCAGGCGCGGGGATGACTTTGGACGGGCGCATCGTTAGTTTTTCACGAGGCCGCCGGGCTGACAGGCTCTGCACCAACTGGTGATTCTCTGGTTCGGGCCGATTTCGGAGATGGGGGCGCCGCAGCGCGGGCAGGGCTCGCCGCCCTTGCGGTGGACTTTGAGGAAGTCGCGCACTTTGACGTGGATGTTGGGGGGCATACGCTCGCGGACGACGGCGGTCGCTTCGTTCAGCGTTTTCGAAATGGCGTCGAAGAGGCGGCGCAACTCGTCGTCGGAGAGCGACTTGCGCTTGCGGAACGGGGAGATGCGCGCCTCCCAGAGGATCTCGTCGACGTAGGCGTTGCCGACGCCCGCGACGACCTTGCCGCGCGCGACGATGCCCTTGATCTCGCCGCTGTAGGGGCGGATGCGCTCCGCGAAATCCTCGAACGCCGCGTCGGGGTCAAGCGCGTCCGGTCCTTGCTCCCGCAAGCGGCGCAACTCGTCGAGTTGGTCCGTCCGAACGTAGTTGAGCCGCCCCATTGAGCGGTCGTCCAGATAGCGAAGGTCGAAGTCCTCGCCGCCGAGCAGGAAGTAGAGGCGCTTGGAGCGTTTGGCGTCGGGCTCCGCGTACTGGAAACGCCCGGTGAGCATCAAGTTCGCGGCGAGCAGACGGTCGCCGCCGATGGGAATGAGCAGGTCTTTGCCTTTCCGCAAGATGCGCCCGAACGCTCGTCCGACGACGTCGGTGAGGAAGTCGTCCGCGGCGATGGAGCGGACGATCCAAGGCTTGGGGCCTTCGGCGCGGGTGATTTCGCGGCCGGCGATGCGGTCGTTCAGGAATTCGCGTATGACTTCGAGGTCGGGTATCTCCGGCACGGGGGCGCTCCCGGGCGGCGCCGGACCTGGGCCGCGCCGTCCGCGGGAGTATAGCAACGCGACGCGGGGCGGGGGGCTTGTACTGGTTGGCGGGCGCCTTCATCATTCACCTCCCCTTGTGGTAGTCCGCCGCCTTGATAACGACGATAGCGCTTCAGCCGAGAGAGCCTCGCCACTCGTTCGGTTTCCGCGCGATGCCTTTCGCATCGCTGACCGCATTGGGAAATTGAGACGCCGCGAGATGCTTTTCCTCAATTCTGATGGCGCGAGTGGCGGCGTCACGCAATTCCTTCGTGTCGTCTCCGTCTTGCCGGGCTTGCCGCCAATCGGGGTTCACGAGAACAATCGGACGGAGAAGCCATTGATGGTCTCCAAGGCTCTGATGTAGACGAGTTGCCTGCGCTGCCTCTTCGCCTCTTGGCCATCCCTGTCGATGAGTCGCGCGGTGAAGTAATGAATGTCCTGAACGTCGTCGTCGGGAAAGAGGTTCTCTCCGAGCAGGCGAAGGTTGAGCCACTTGTACGGAGTTTCGGCGACGGCCTGGTAGTAGAGGCTAAATCCGTCTATGTAGAGGTTGGTTATCACAGCCGCGGCTCCCTCGCTAGGCGCAATCAAAGAGGCCGCCCATGCGGGCGGCCTCAACCCTACCGGCGAAGCGGATAGGGGCGATAACATGATAATCGCACAGGCGGGGCGGCTTGTCAAGCGCTGGCGCGCGCTGCTCCGGCCTACGCCGTCGCCGTCGCGCTCATGCCGGGCGAGGCGCACGACTCCATAGGCGCCATCCCCCCCTACCCCCCGTTGCGCTTGGCGGCGAGCGCCTCCATTACGCGGGCGGGGTTCATCGGCGTCTGGTAGAGCCGCGCGCCGATGGCGTCGGCGATGGCGTTGGCGACCGCGGGCGCCGGCGGCACGATGCTCGTCTCCCCGATGCCCCGCACGCCGAACGGATGGTTCGCGTTGGGCGTCTCCACGATGATCGCGTCGAGCATCGGAAGGTCGAGCGCGGTGGGCATGCGGTAGTCGAGGAAACTGGAGTTGAGCATCACGCCGTCGCCGCTCGTGTAGTACTCCTCGTTGAGCGCCCAGCCGATGCCTTGCGCCGCGCCGCCCTGGAACTGCCCCTCGACGTAGGAGGGATGGACGGCTTTGCCCGCGTCCTGCGCGGCGGTGTAGCGGATGACCTGCGTCTTGCCCGTCTCCGGGTCGACCTCCACGTCCGCGAGGTGGGCAGCGAAACTGCCGCCGCCGGAGCCGCGCACGTTCACCGTGCCGGTCTTGGCGACGGGCCCGCCCGTCTGCCCGAGTTTGCCCGCCGCCTGCTTGAACGTGAACCGCTGATCAGGCGCGGCCTTGTTGCGGAACGCCCCGCCCTCGAACTCGACGCTCTCCGGCTCGGTCTCCCAGACGAGCGCCATGCGCTTTTTCATCTCCTCGATGACGAGGCGCGCGGCCTCTATCGCCGCCTGCCCGCTGGCGTAGGTGGTGCGGCTGCCGGCGGTGAGGTCGTTGTAGCCGATGGCGTCGGTGTCCGCGACGGCGGGATGGACGTCTTCCGCGGGGAGGCCGAGGACCTCCGCCGCTTGCATGGCGATGGTGGCGCGCGTTCCGCCGATGTCCGGGTTGCCCTCCACGAGCGAGACGACTCCGTCGTCGTTGACATTGATCGTCACGGAGGAGCGGTTGCCGATGCCGTTCCAGAAGCCGCTGGCCATGCCGCGTCCGCGCAATTTGCCGTCCGGCCCCTCGCGCCGCAGTTCGCTGCGGAAGTGGTCGGAGTCGCGGATCGCCTCCATGCAGGCTTTGTTGCCGACGCGGGGGAAGACCGGGCCGTCGGGCCGCCGCGTGCCCTCCTCCGCCGCGTTCAGCAGGTGAAAGTCCATCGGCTCCATGCCGATCATCCCGCAGAGTTCGGAGACGAGCGACTCGCTGGCGAACGCCGCCTGCGGCGTGCCGGGCGCGCGGTAGGCGGCCGTTTTGGACATATTGATGACGACGTCGTAGGCGTCGATGCGAAGGTTGGGGACTTTGTAGCAGGCGAAAACGCCGACGGACGCGGCGCTGATGGAGGAGCCGGGATACGCGCCCGCCATATAGCGGATGTCGGCTGCCGCGGCGACGATCCTCCCGTCCGCGTCCACGCCCATCTTCACCCAGACCCGCCCGCCGGGGCCGGGGCCCGTCGCGTCGAACACCGACTTGCGGTCCATCACCATCTTGACGGGGCGGGCAGCCTTCTTGGAGAGCAGGGCGGCGAGCGGCTCCAAGTAGAGTTGGATCTTGCCGCCGAATCCGCCGCCGATCTCCATCGGCGTGACTTTCACGGCGGAGACGGGCAGTTTGAGGATTTGCGCCAGATTGTTCCGAACGCCGAACGGCGCCTGCGTCGTCGTCCAAACGGCGAGTTTGCCGTCCGGGCTCCACGACGCGGTCGCGCTGTGGGGCTCGATGTAGCCCTGATGGGCGCGGGAGATCGTGTACGTCCGCTCGAGGACATGCGCGGCCTGCGCGAACGCGGAGTCGGGATCGCCGAACTCGATGCGCGTATGCTCCGCGACGTTCGTGCCGCGCACCTTCTCGCCGAGATGGTCGCCCACGAGGTCGTCGTGAATGACGACGGCGTCGGGCGCCATCGCGTCTTCCAGGCTGATCACGGCGGGCAGCGGCTCGTAGTCGACCTCGATCAGGTTGAGCGCTTCGAGCGCCGCGTTCTGATCCACGGCGGCGACGGCGGCGACGGGGTGCCCCTTGTAGACGGCCTTGCCCCGCGCCATAACGCGCTCGCTCATCCAGCGGAGGTCGGTCACCTCCTCCCCCATATCCAGCAGTTCGGACGCGGAGACGGGCATATCCTCCCCGGTGACGACGGCGAATACGCCGGGAGCGGACGCCGCCTTCGACGCGTCCACGCGCTTGATGACGGCGTGCGCGTGGGGGCTGCGGAGCACGGCCCCGTGCACCATGCCGGGCAGTTTGAGGTCGGCCCCGTACTGCGCTCGGCCCAGCACCTTGTCCACGCCGTCGTGCCTGATGGGGCGCGTTCCGACGACGTTGAACTGCTGAGCAGGGCGGTCGGTCGTGGTGGTCATCTCTCGCTCCTTGCGCTACGCGCCGCCCGCCGGAGCGGGCTTGCTCATCTCGCTCGAGGCGCGCTGCACGGCGCGGACGATCTTGTCGTAGCCCGTGCAGCGGCACAGGTTGCCCGCGAGCCAAAGGCGGATGCGATGCTCGTCCGGCTCCGGCTCGCGCTCCAAGAGCGCCTTCGCGGCGACGAGGAAGCCCGGGGTGCATATCCCGCACTGCAGAGCGGCCTCCTCCAAGAACGCCTGCTGCAACGGATGCAGCCCGTTCGGCGGCGCCATCCCCTCTATCGTGTCCACGCGCTTGCCGTCCGCCTCCGCCGCGAGCACGAGGCAGGAGTCGACGATCCGCCCGTCAAGCGCGACGGTGCACGCTCCGCAGTTGCCGTCGTTGCAGCCCTCCTTCGTTCCCGTCAGCCCCATCCCCTCGCGGAGCGCCTCAAGGAGCGACTGATGCGGCGCCGCCAAGAACTCGGCGGGATAGCCGTTGACGTCGCAAACGACGGGGACTTTGCGGACCTGAGCCTCTTGCTGCGTCATCTTCACCTGCTTAGCGATGCGTTTTGCGCGCGGGCGAGCGCGACGGCGAGCGTCCGCCGGGAGAGCGTCTCGATCAGTTGCAGCCGGTGCTCCCGCGTGCCCCGCATATCGGCGATGGGCGACGCCTCCGACGCGGCGATCCGTCCCGCCTCCGCGAACGTCTCGGCGGTCGCGGGCTTGCCCGCAAGGAAGGCGGACGCTCGCTCGGCGAAAATAGGTGTGGGGCCGACGGCGGCGAGCGCGACCCGCGCCGACGCGATGGCCGCCCCGTCCGCATCCAGCGCCAGCGCGCTTGCGACCCCGGCGACGGCGATGTCCATCTCGTTGCGGGGAATGAATCGCTGATAGGCCGCGCCGAACCGCTCGGGGGGCATGGGCATTTCGAGCGCGACGAGCAGTTCGCCGCGCCCTAGCGCGTTCGCGCCCGGCCCCGTGCAAAACGCCTCGACCGGCATCGAGCGCTCCCCATCGGGGCCGCGCAACTTGGCGACGGCGGAGTGAACGATGAGCGGGCAAACGCCGTCCGCGCTCGGCGAGGCGTTGCAAAGGTTGCCGCCGAGGCTGGCGCGCGACTGAATCTGAATCCCGCCGATGAGCGACGCCGCGTCCACCAGGCCGGGAAAGGCGGCGCTGACGGCGGCGTCCTCGTAGATTTCGCAGCAGGGAACGGCGGCGCCGATGCTGAGGCCGCCGTTCAGCGAAAGGGCGGTCGCCTCGGGAACGGCCTTGAGGTCAACCAGCGCGTCGAGTTCGAATCTCCCGGCGCGGAGTTGGACGAGAACGTCGGTGGCGCCCGCGAACGGGCGCGCCCGCTCCCCGTGACGGTCGAGAACCTCGACGGCCTCGTCGAGCGAGCGAGGGGCAACGTAGGCGAACGGATGCAACGGACGCTCTCCCTAGAGTCATGCTCGGCGGCGAGCCGCCGCCCCTATTATTGACGAAAAAGCGCCCCGCCGCAACGCCCCGCCGGCAATCATCCGGGGTAGTTAGGGACTTTGCGCACTGCGTAAGTCGTAGGTTTCCGCCTACAACGAATTACTTGACATCTACGGGAATGACGATAGTTGCGCAAAGGTCTCAATCCTGGGAACCACCGGAACCGCCTGCGGGACGCCCCTCCCCCGCCCCCGGCGCAATGCGCTACACTTAACGCCGACGGGCGAGATTCCCGCTAGGAGCCGATCCCTATGGACGACCGGATGCGCGACCGCATCGACGCCGCAATCAGAGAGGCGGGCGGACAGTACGTGGAAGTGCATATTGAGGAGGCGTCGTCCTCCGCCATTCGCTACCGCGGACGCGACCTCGAGGAGATCGGGCGCGGCAGCGCCGTCGGGGGCAACGTCCGCGCGCTCGCCGGCGGCGGCTGGGGATTCGCGTCGTTCAACGACCTCGACAGCCTGGCGGCGAAAGCGCGGCAGGCCGTCGAGCAGGCGCGCGTCATCGGCGGCGAGCGCATCGACCTCGCGGAGACGCCCCCCGTCGTCGACCGCGTGCCCCCCGTCATCGGACGCGACCCCGGCGCGCTTCCGCTCGCCGACAAGAAGGCCGTCCTCGACGAGTACGCCGATGCGATGATGAGCGTCCCCGGCGTCCAGTCTTGCGCGGTCGGCTACTCCGACGCCCGCCGGCGGATGGTCTACGCCAACTCCGAAGGCTCCTACATTGATCAGGAGCGCGTGGACGTGAATCTCCGGCTCAACGCGCAGGCGCGCAACGGCGCGGACGTCCAGCAGTACGGCGTGAGCCTCGGCAGCCTCGGCGATTTCGAATTCGCGGCGAATCTGCGGGAAACCGCGCAAGAGGCGGCGGAGAAGGCCGTCGCCCTCCTGGACGCGCCGGAGGTGAAGGGCGGCGAGTACACCGTGGTGCTCGACCCGGTGCTCGCGGGCGTGTTCATTCACGAGGCGTTCGGGCACCTTTCGGAGGCCGACCACATCTACGCCGAGCCGCGTTTGCAGGAACTGATGCGCCCCGGCAAGAGATTCGGCGGCGCGCATCTCAACGTCAAGGACGGCGCGACCGTGCCGCGCCCCACGCTGCGCGGCTCCTATCTCTACGACGACGAAGGCGTGCAGGGGCGGGAAACCGACCTCATCCGCGAGGGCGTGCTCGTCGGGCGGCTCCACTCGCGCGAAACCGCCGCCAAACTCGGCGAAGCGCCCACCGGCAACGCCCGCGCCCTCAACTACCGATTCGCGCCCATCGTCCGCATGACCAACACCTTCATCGTCCCCGGCGAGGCGAGCGCGGACGACCTCTTCGCCGACGTGGAGGACGGCCTCTACGTCAAGAACTGGTACGGCGGCCAAACCTCGATGGAAATGTTCACCTTCTCGGCGGGCGAGGCGTACCGCATCCGCAACGGCGAGGTCGCCGAACTCTGCCGCCCGGTGATGCTCTCCGGCAACGTCTTCGCCACGCTCCACAACATTGACGCCATCGCCAACGACCTGGATATGAACGAGGGCGGCGGATGCGGCAAAGCGGGGCAAAGCCCGCTGCCCGTCTCCAACGGGAGTCCGCACATCCGCATCCGCAAGTGCCTCATCGGGGGGGCGTAGCCATCGCCTCCCCGGAGCAGGCCCGAGCGGCGGCGGAGCGCATTCTCGAAACCGCGCTCCGCTCCGTCCGCGACGCGGAGGTCTTCTACGTCGCGTCGTCCAGCGTGCCCGTCCGATTCGAGGCGAACGCCGTCAAGGGCGTGGACGCCAACGACTCGGCGGGCGCCGCCCTCCGCCTCATCAAGGGCGGGCGCGTCGGATTCAGCAGCGCGTCCAACCTCGCAGACCCGCAGGCGCTCGTGGACGCCGCCCTTGAGACCGCCCCATTCGGCGCCGAGGCGAAGTTCGAGTTCCCATCGGCGCAGCCCGCCCCCGACGTTCGCTCTTACGACCCCTCCGCCGGCGAGACGACGCTCGAGGAGATGGCCGCGCTCGGCGAGCGCGCCGTCGCCGAAATCCGCGCCTACTCCCCCGACGTCCAGGTCGAGGGCGGCGTCGGCAAGGCCGACTCCGTCGTCGCCGTCGTCAACAGCGCCGGCGGGGGCGCCGCCTACCGCCGCTCGCGCTTTCAGATCGGCTTCGAGGGAACGGTCATACGCGGCGAGGATATGCTCTTCACGATGGAGAGCGCGAGCGACGTCGCCGCCCTGACCGACCCGTTGCCTATCGCCGCGTCCGTCATTCGCCAGTTGGAGTGGGCGCGGGAGACCGCCGCCGCCGAAACCAAGACGATGCCCGTCATTCTGATGCCCACCGCCGTCCGCAGCGTCCTTCTCGCGCCGCTCCTCGCCGGGCTCAACGGACGCTCCGTGCTGCGCGGAACCTCGCCCCTCGTTGACCGGCTCGGCGAGCGCGTCGTTGACGAGCGCTTCACGCTCGTGAACGACCCCGCGGCCGTCGGCGCGCCGAACGCCCGACCTATAGACGACGAGGGCGTCGCCAGCCGCGGATTCCCCCTCATCGACCGCGGCGCCGCGTCCGCCTTCTTCTACGATCTGCAGACGGCGGGAATGGCCGGCGCGGAGAGCACCGGCTCCGGCGAGCGCGGACTCGGCTCCCTTCCGGAGCCCGGAACGAGCGTCCTCATCGTGGAGGAGGGCGGCGCCGCCCTGGACGACCTCATCGCCGGGATGGACGAGGGGCTGATCGTGGAGCGTCTGCTGGGCGCCGGGCAGGGCAATCTGCTGGGCGGCGACTTCAACGCCAACGTGCTGCTGGGCTACAAGGTGGAGCGCGGGAAGGTTGCGGGCCGCGTGAAGAACACGATGGTCTCCGGCAACGTCTACAACGCGCTGAGCGGCCTTATCGCCGTCGGGGGCGAGGGCCGGTGGGTCGGCGGCGGCCTCTACGCGCCGCCCATCGCCGTCGCCAGCCTCGCCGTCGCCAGCAAGGAGTAGCCCCGTGCCCGTCGCCGACCTTATCCCCCGACTCGCCGACCCCGGCTGCGAACTCACGCCCGCGCTCGTCAGCCGCCTCAGCGGCCTGCTCCCCGACGAGCATCGGGAACTCGCGGAGCGCTGGACGGAGATTCCCCCGGCGCGCAGGCTGATGATCGTCCGCGCCGCCGCGGGCATGGCCGACGAAAACGTCTCGCTCGACTTCACCGACCTCCTCCGCTCCGCGCTTGACGACGAAGACCCGACCGCGCGCGCCGCCGCCGCGTCCGGACTCTGGGAAACCTCCGACCGCGCCGTCATCGGCCCGCTCGCCGAAATGCTGGAGCGCGACGCATCGACTGAAGCCCGCGCCGCCGCCGCGTCCGCGCTCGCTCATTTCGCGGAGACGGCCGAAGCCGGCGGCCTCATCGACCGCGACGCCGACCTCCTGCGGAGCGCCCTCCTCGCCGCGCTGGAGAACGACGAAGAGGAGCCCGAGGTCCGGTGCGCCGCGCTCGAGGCCGCCGCCCCAATGCGCCGCCCCGAAGTCGCAGAGCGGATCCGTTGGGCGCATGGAAGCGGCGACGCCCGCCTGCGGAAAAGCGCCGTCCGCGCGATGGGGCGCAGTTCCGACGCCGCGTGGCTGCCGCTCGTCGCAGCCGAATTTTCGAGCCCCCTCCCGGAGATGCGCCTCCAAGCCGCAGCCGCGGCGGGCGACCTCGCCGACCCCGCCGCTCTCCTCGGCCTCCGCGAACTCGCGGACGACGACGACGATCCCGACGTGGCCGCCGCCGCCGTCCGCGCCGTCGCGTCCATCGGAGGCGCCGCAGCCCGCAAACTCCTCAAGCGGTGGGCCGAGCGCGGCGACCCGCCCGTCAACGACGTCGCGCAGGAAGCCTTGCGCGCCGACGCGGACGAGGAAGGCGCGTGGGCCGCGTTGGAGCGCTGACGATGCCCAGCGATCCGCGCTTCCCCAACGCGGTGTCCGCCGGCGGCGTCGTCTACGATCCCGCCCCCGGCGGCCCGCGCGTCGCCGTCTGCAGGCGCGAGGCGTCCCGCCTCTGGGCGCTCCCCAAAGGCACCCCGGACGACGGCGAAACCCTGGAGCAGACCGCCCTCCGCGAAGTCCGCGAGGAGACCGGCCTGGAAGCGGAGATCGAGGCGCCGCTCGGCAGCATCGAGTACGAGTTCACGCGGGAGGGAACGCTCATTCGCAAGCGCGTCCACTTCTACCTGATGCGCTGCGTCGGGGGCTCGTTCGACCTCCACGACCCCGAATTCGACGCCGCGCAATGGATGCCGGCGGACGCCGCGCTCGCCGCTCTGACCCACGCCTCGGAGCGCGACGTCGCGCGGCGCGCGCTCAGCGCGCTCGCCCAACGCGAGGCCGCCCGATGACGATCGCGACCCAACGCGCCGCCCAAGTCGTCCTGCGCGACAAAGTCCTCGCCGACGGCCATGACGACCACCGCCGACGCTCCGACGAGGAACTCGCCGAACGCGAGGCCGTCCTATGACGACCGTGACCGAGCGCGGCGCCCAAGTCGTCCTGCGCGACAAAGTCCTCGCCGACGGCCATGACGACCACCGCTGGCGCTCCGACGAGGAACTCGCCGAACTCGACGCCGCGACCAGGCTCCGGCAGCCGCTGGCGGACTTCCTCCGCGACTACGAGATCGAGTTGAGCCACCCCAACCTGTGGACGCGCAGATACGCGATAGACACGCTCGACGGCGCGCACATCGGCAACTGCATGCTCTACGACATCGACCCGATCAACGGGCAGTGCGAAATCGGCATCATCCTCGGCGACCGCGCCTACTGGGGGAAGGGCTACGGGCGAGCCGCCCTCCGGCTGCTGATCGCCAAGTGCTTCGAGATGCCCTCGATGAAGCGCCTCTACCTCCACACGCTCGAATGGAACGTCCGCGCGCGCCGCGCGTTCGCCGCCTGCGGCTTCCGCGAAACGGGGCCCGTCCGCCGGCGCGGCCGCAACTTCATCAAGATGGAGATCGCCCGCGCCGATTGGGAGGCGCGGCGCTAGCGAGCGGGCGCCGCGCGCTTGGCGCACGGTTCGCCCGCCTTGCCCGCTTCTAGGGAACCCTACCCAGCGTGACAGAGCCATCTCCCTCTTCCAGAGACCTTTGCATAACTACCGGATCAAAATCGCTGGTTGCGCGGGGATGAGCGCTTGCGTATAATGGCGCTTGTCGCCGTTCCGCGTTGCGCGGGGATCTGCGCGGGCATACGGACGGAGCGGCGATGAGCAAGCGCGTTATTTGGGAGGAGCGAACGCTATGATGACGAGCGCGAGCAGCGGAACGAGAACGCTGGACGCAACCGCGGCGGTCCGCGCCGCGTCGCTGACGATGGCCGCGGCCGGCCTCGCTATGCATGCGGCGGCCGGGTTCGCGGGGATGACGCAACTCACCACCGCGGCGCTCGCTCCCCTCGTCGCCGGCGGCGTCTTGGGGGCGTTCGCGCACTGGCTGCACGTCCGCGACGGGCGGGAACGCGCGCCCCGCGCAAGCGCTGGCGAGAGCAGGCTGACGAGCGCCGCCTCCGCCGTGGGGTCGCCCGCGCTGACGGTCTCCTTGCTTGGCCTGTCGGCGCACGCCGTCGCCGGGTTCGCGGGCGTGACGGCCGTCACCGTCGGCGCGCTCGCTCCGATCATCGTCGGGGGCGTTTTGGCGGCGGGCGCCTACGCGCTCCGCTTCTATCTCCGACGCGCGAGCGGGGCGCGGGCGTAGGCGGCCCCGTCCGGCAAGCCGCCCCCGCCGGACATGCGGGAGGCTTGCGCGCCAGCCGTTATGCGAACCCTGGGACTGCGGGGCGCCACGACCGCCGACGCCAACGACCCGGACGCGATTCTCGACGCCACTGAGGAACTGTTGCGCGAACTCGCGTCGGCGAACGCCATTGCCGAAGACGACCTTGGCGCGGTATTCTTTACGACGACCGCCGATCTTGACGCGGAGTTTCCCGCGAAAGCGGCGCGCCTCCGGCTCGGCTGGACGCGGACCGCGTTGATGGACGGGCGCGAGATTCCCGTGCCCGGCTCGGCGGACTCTGTGATTCGCGCGCTGCTGCTCGTGAACACGGAGAAGAGGAAAGAGGACCTGCGCCACGTCTACCTGAAAGGCGCCCGCAACCTGCGCGCGCCCGACAACGAATGAGCGATCCGATGGAGCACGCAACGCGATCAGCGCCTGCGGCGAGGCCGATGACCGGGCCCGCGTCGGGCTTCCGCGTTTCCGCCGCCCTCCCCTTCGGCGGAGGCGGACGGCTGCGCCTGCTTACGCGGCGCGGCGGCGCCCGCGCGTCCTATCGCTAGCCCGCTTCGCCTTCCGCCTCTCGCGCGCAGCCGCCGCCTGCGGACAGAATCCGCTTGCGGGCAGAAAGGGGATTGCGTTTATGGCGCGCTCCATCAGCGACTTGCATATCCGGGAGATCGAGCATCTGGCTCCTCCCGAGGAACTTCAGCGGAGGCTTCCGCTCACGCCCGCGATGGTCAACGCCGTCGCCGACGGGCGGGCCGCGATCCAGCGCGTGCTTGACGGGGAAGACCCGCGCCTGCTCCTCATCGTCGGGCCGTGCTCCATTCACGACGAGAAGGCTGCGCTGGAGTACGCGGAGCGGCTCGTCGGGCTCGCCGACAGGACGCGCGACCGCTTCCTCACCGTGATGCGCGTCTACTTCGAGAAGCCGCGCACGAGCCTCGGCTGGAAGGGGCTCGTGAACGACCCCAACTTGGACGGGACATTCGACATCGCCAGCGGCCTCTACCGCGCGCGCAAACTGCTGATGCAACTCGCGGAGACGGGCATGCCCGCCGCGACGGAGTTCCTCGACCCCATCACGCCGCAGTACTTCGCGGAACTCGTCTCGTGGGCCGCGATAGGAGCCCGCACCACCGAAAGCCAAACGCACCGCGAGATGGCGAGCGGCCTCAGTATGCCCGTCGGCTTCAAGAACGGCACGGACGGCAACTCGCAGATCGCGATAGACGCGATGAAGACGGCGCGCGCGCCCCACTCGTTCCTCGGCATCGACCGGCAGGGGCGCACCTGCATCGTCCACACCAGCGGCAACCCGCACGGCCACCTCATTCTGCGCGGCGGAACGGACGGCCCCAACTACGTCGAGTCGAGCGTCCGCGCCGTGCAGGCCAAACTCGAGGCGGCCGGGCTGCCTCCCCGCATTATGGTCGACTGCTCGCACGCCAACTCCGAGAAAGACCACAACCGCCAGCCCATCGCCTTCCGCGACGTCGTCCGGCAGCGCGAGGAGGGCAACGCCCTCATCGTCGGCCTGATGGTCGAGAGCCACCTCTTCGGCGGGCGCCAGGATCTGAGCGACCCGTCGGAACTGCGCTACGGCGTCTCCATCACCGACGCTTGCATGAGTTGGGACGAGACCGCCGACCTGCTCGCCGACGTCTACGAGTCGCTCGCCCTCCGGCCGGTGGCCTGACGCGCGGGGAGTCTGCGATGACCGATCTCTGCGAGGAGTTGCGCGCGCGGCGCCCCGATAGGCCGGCCGCCGTCGCGCTGGGCGTGTTCGACGGCGTGCACCTCGGCCATCGCCATATCTTCGCCGCGCTTACGGAAGCCGCCGAGCGGCGCGGCCTCGCGCCCGTCGCGGTGACGCTCGCCAACCATCCCTTCTCCGTGCTGCGCCCCGACGCCGAGGTGCGGATGCTCACCTCCCTGCACGAGCGCATGCGCCTGCTGAGCGAGGCCGGCCTCGAGGCGGTCGTGCCGATCACGTTCACGCGGGACGTCTCGATGCTCACTCCCCACGCCTTTATGACGGCGCTGCGCGACTGCCTCGGGCTCGCGC
This sequence comes from Dehalococcoidia bacterium, assembly GCA_965242755.1. Classification (GTDB taxonomy): domain Bacteria; phylum Chloroflexota; class Dehalococcoidia; order Lucifugimonadales; family Australimonadaceae; genus Bin16. The sequence continues at coordinate 2,115,861 of OZ251500.1, forward strand.
ACTTCGTCGCCGGGCCCGACGTCGCGCTTGGGCGCAACCGCGAGGGAACGCTCCCCGTGTTGGAGGCGCTTGGCGAGGAACTCGGCTACACGGTGGAGAGCGCGCCTCAGTTCGCATTGGACGGCGCGCCCGCGCGGAGCGCCGCCGTCCGCGGCGCGCTCGACGCCGGAGACATCGCGCTCGCCGCCCGCATGCTCGGGCGCCCGTTCGTCCTCGACGGCCCCGTCGTGGAGGGCGAGGGCAGAGGCGGCGGGCTGCTCGGCTACCCGACCGCGAACGTCGGCGTCGGCCCGCTGCAGGCGCTGCCCGCCGACGGCGTGTACGCCGCCTGGCTGTTGCGCGCCGGGGACGCTCCGCGCGCCGGCGACGCTCCGCGAGCCGGCGACCGGCTCCCCGCCGCCGTCAGCATCGGTCACAAACCGACGTTCCACGAGAGCGGCCTCAGCGTCGTGGAGGCGTTCATCCTCGATTTCGACGGCGACCTCTACGGCGAGCAGGTCAAGTTGGCGTTCGTCGAGCGGCTGCGCGGGCAGGAGAAGTTCGCCGGCGCCGACGCGCTCATCGCCGCGATGCGCGACGACGTCGAGCGCACGCGGCGCATCTTGGCGGAGGCGTCCGCATGAGCGGCGCCGCCACCCGTGCGCCGGCCCTCTCCCAGAGGGAGAGGGAGTCTAGCCGTCGAGCCGCCGCGCGTCGCGCAGCCCTCACCCCGGCCCTCTCCCAGAGGGAGAGGGAGTCTAGCCGTCGAGCCGCCGCGCGCGGGCGGGGCCCAGTAGGTTCCCGCTTTCGCGGGAATGACGTGGCGCGTATGCGCCTGGGGAGCGGCGCGGCGCGAAGCGCCGCCGCCTGCCGCGCAACCCTCACCCCTGCCCTCTCCCAGAGGGAGAGGGAGTCCATACTTCCGTCATTCCCGCGTAGGCGGGAATCCAGACGGCGCGAAGCGCCCCTCCTCTCGCGCGTCGGCGCCTCGCCCTGCCCGCGAAAGCGGGAACCTATCGCCCGCCGGTCAGCCACGTCATTCCCGCGAAAACAGGAAACCTACCGCCGCCTGCCTAACTCCCTCTCCCTCTGGGAGAGGGCAAGGGTGAGGGTTCGGGGCCGCGCACGCCGCCTGCCTAACTCCCTCCCCCTCTGGGAGAGGGCTAGGGTGAGGGTTCGGGGCCACGTGCGCCGCCCGTATATCTCCCTCTCCCTCTGGGAGAGGCCCGGCGCGCGGGCGCGGGGCCAGGCGCACGGCCTGCCTAACTCCCTCTCCCTCTGGGAGAGGGCAAGGGTGAGGGTTCGGGGCCGCGCGCGCCGCCTACCTATCTCCCTCTCCCTCTGGGAGAGGGCCGGCGCGCGGGCGCGGGGCCAGGCGCACGGCCTGCCTAACTCCCTCTCCCTCTGGGAGAGGGCAGGGGTGAGGGTGGCCCGCTGATGCCCCCCCTTGCGCCGCCCGACCAGGAGACGCTCGACCGCATTATGCGGCGCGGCGTCGCGCAGATTATCCCGGAGGCGGAATTCGCCGACCGCTTGCGCGAGGGCAAGCCGCTGCGCCTCAAGATGGGCTTCGACCCCAGCAGGCCCGACCTGCACCTCGGCCACGTCGTCGGGCTCCGCAAACTCCGCCAACTCCAAGACCTCGGCCACGAACTCATCCTCATCGTCGGCGACTGGACCGCCCAGATCGGCGACCCCTCCGGCCAATCCGACACGCGAACGATGCTGAGCGCGGACGACGTCCAGGCGAACGCCGAAACCTATATGCGCCAGTTCTTCAAGGTCGTTGACCCCGACAAAACGCGCGCCGTCTACCAGAGCGAGTGGTTCGGCAAGTTCACGCTGGCCGACGTCATCCGGCTCACGTCGAGCTTCACGATCAACCAGTTCCTGCACCGCGACGATTTCGCGCAGCGCTACGCCGCCCGCCGCCCCATCGCCGTCACGGAGATGCTCTACCCCCTCCTGCAAGCCTACGACTCCGTCGCCATCGAGGCCGACGTCGAGTTCGGCGGAACCGACCAACTCTTCAACCTGCTCGTCGGGCGAGAGTTGCAGGAGAAGACGGGGCAGCGCCCGCAACTCGTCTTCACGATGCCGATCCTCCCCGGCACCGACGGCGTCCGGCGGATGGGCAAGTCGCTCGGCAACTACATCGCCATCGAGGACGCGCCCCGCGATATGTTCGGCAAGATTATGTCGCTCCCCGACAGCGTGATCCGCCTCTACTACGAACTGCTGACCGACGCCGCCGACGCGCGCCTCGACGAAGTCAGCGCCGCCGAAGGCCCAAAGCGCATGGACGACAAGAAGCGCCTCGGCCACGAGATCGTCGCGCGGTTCCACTCCCCCGCCGACGCCGACGCCGCCCAAGCCGAATTCGAGCGCGTCTTTCAGCAAGGCGAGGCGCCGGGGGAAGTCCGCGTAATTCCGGCAAACGAAATCGGAAGCGCCGATTACCCCAACGCAATCCACATCAGGGGAGGAGAAATGTTCGAGGCCGACCTATCGCTCCTGCTCCCCGCGCTCGGCATGGCGGGCAGCCGCAGCGAGGCGCAACGCCTCATCCGCCAAAACGCCGTCCGCATAGAGGGCGTAGACGACCTTTCGCCCAAAACCGTCCGCATTCCCTACGGCGCGCTCATTCGCGTGGGGCGGCAGACTCCGGCGAGGGTGGCGCGGGGGTAGGAGCGCGTGTTAGCATTGACGCAAGCGACGAAGCCTAGGCAAGGGAGGCGGTGATGGCCAAGCCGATCAAGGCGACGACCGTGCTCACAGGCAAAGCGGCCGAGGCGTTCGAGAACTACATCGCGCTCGCCCAGCCGTCCAAAGCGAAGCAAGAGATGGTCGCCAAAGCGAAGCAAGTGCGCGACGCGATGAAGCCTCGGCGGTAGCGCAGGGGCGGGCGACGGCGAAATCGACCCGGTTAGCGTAGCGTTGCTACCGTCGCCCGGCAATTTCGTTGTAGAGATCCAGGTAGCCGAACAGGTATTCACGCCCCTCGTTAATCTGATCGGGGAACAAAAAGCCGTTTGCGCTCCAGAACCTAACGGCCCCTTCATTTGTTCGAGAGACATCGACCGTGAGCATGCGGACCCCGATGGGGCTTTCGACGGTTTCTGCGATTGCGTAAGCAACCATCTTCGGGCCTAGTCCCATGCGTTGGAACTGGGAACTGACTCCCATGTAGCCGATGAGAACGGTTGGGAAGACCGTCCTTCCAACGTCCTTCGCGCGGGTTACGTCAGGGAGTTCGTCGCCGAGGGTTTGGTAGCGGCCTCTGGATATCTGGAGGCTGGATGCCACTAACGTAATGTAACCCGCGAGTTCGTTTCCCGCGTAGAACAGCGTCGTGGCGTTCAACCCCGCATTCTGCTGCCACAGCGCGTTGTCAGCCAAGAATTCCGCAATGTCGATTTCGTCAGGGTTTGTTCCGCATGAAAATCCGATGACTTGCTCCTGGTCGGCAAGGCGGGTAAAGGTGAATGCGGGAGATTCCATGAGCGGATATGACTGCGCGTGTAAAGGTAGGACAAGCCTAATGTTACGGGAACAGACCCCGAACGATTGCCAGCGTTTCGTCCGGCAGGTCGGCGAAACGGTCGACTTGCGCCTGATACTCCTCTCCGCTCCGCCAACCAACGTCGTAGTCGTAGCCTCTGCGCGTATCGGCGACGAAGGCATCGCTCTGTACGAACTGAGCGAACGCTGCCCGCATCATCTTGACGATTGGCGCAGGAGTCTGCCTGGGCATTGCGAAGATGCGATTCGACGATGTCGAGTCCAGCAGCGCGTCAAGAGCATCCAAGTAGGCGGGGCTGGCGTTGAGCCGCTGCTCTGCGATGTTGCGAATGCTGTCGACCCACTGCCACTTGCCCTGCGCTTTGCCCGCCCTCACCCATTCGGGCTCGACGTGGGTGTAAAAGAGCGGCGTAGCGTAGCCTTCCGCCCAATGAGGATTCTGCTGCGCCTGCGAATCTCGGCAAGTGGGCGTCATCTCTATCTCTTTCGAATTGAACGCCCTGTCCAGTGCCGTCGTGCCGCCGTAGCCGAACGCCCGCTCGAACGGGAATCCGACTTGCACCGCCCATTCGCTGGAGGTCGCGTAGGTGTCCACCCGTCCGATCTGACCGAGCGTGAAATTGCCGGCGAAGTATTCGTTAAGCGCGTTGTTTGGGTCATCCAGCAGGTCGGTGCGGATGCACCATGTCTGATCGCTGGGCGTGAAGGGCGCGCCGAGATAGTAGAGGTCATTCGCCGCGTCAAAGCCACGCACCTCGTCCAGAATAGACCACTGGATCAGAATGGAGATGACCACCACGATGTCCAAATGGTTGTCTTGATAATTCTTATCGATCACCGAGCGCGCCGCGACGAGCGTGTTCGCTCCCGGCTTGTTGGTCACGACAACACGGTAGTCGGAAGGCAGCGCGTTCTGCAAGTGTTCCGCGAAGGTGCGGGTGTATGTGTCAAACCCGCCGCCGCGCGCGTAGCCCACGGTGATCTCCACCGTCTTGCCGCGGGGAGGCGTGGGAGACGGAGACGGACGGGGAGTCGCTGTTGGCGTGGGGCGCGCGACCGCGGATCCGAGCCTAGGCTCGGAAGCCGCCGTTGGGCTGGGCGTCTCAGCTGGCTCCTCCATTGGAATTGCGGGAGGCATTGGGACGGTAGGAATGAAGAGAGGCTCCAGCGTTGGAACAGGCGTCCAAGTAGGAGCCGGAGTCTGCGTAGGGACTGGGGTTGGCGTCCATGTCGGGACGGGAGTTGATGTTGGCGCCGGAGTCCGCGTAGGAGTTGGCGTTGGCGTCCATGTCGGGACGGGCGTCCAAGTAGGAACCGGCGTCCACGTAGGCGGAGCGGGCGCAGTGGATATAGGAGTAGGCGCTAGCATGGGCGCAGGAGTTGGAGTTGGCGTGAGGGTAGGCGTAAGCGTGGGCGCAGCGGTTGGCGCAAGCACCGCGGTGGGCGCAGGCGTGACAGCGGGCGTTGCCGTAGGCGCGGCAGGCGCAGGGTCGCCTTGGCAAGCGACGATGGCGAGTAGCACTGCGACGGCGATGGCGGTGGCGACGGGAAGGCGCATAGGGAGGAGTGTAGCATAGGCGCGGGCGTGGCTGTGGTATGCTGCGCCGCGGGAGGCTGTGATGGACGAGCAGCAGGCTTTCGAAACGGTTAGGGGCTTGGTCGCCGAAGACCTCGAAGGTCGCTTCGGGGATGAGTTCGCGTTCTCCCCGATCCTCGTGGAGACGCGCATCGACTACTGGGGCGACGGCAAAGAGTATTTCCTCGTCAACATCGTCTTTGACGGCGACCAGAGGAACTTGGACCCGCGCTGGACGGGCGGGCTGGTTATGCGGATCCTGCCCGAAATGCGGAAGCAGGGCATTGAGGCGTGGCCTGTGCCTCGGTTCATTGCGAAATCGGAGTGGGACGCCTACGCGCGGAAGGAGAGCCGCAAGAGGAAGAGCGTTGCAGCCGGGAGGTGACTACATCAAGACGGCCCGAGACCTCATCGGACCCGGCAAGGGCCGCCCCCGGCAGACGAATCTTCGCCGGGCGGTGAGCACGGCCTACTACGCGCTCTTCCACTGCCTCGCCGCCTGCTGCGCCGATACGCTCGTGGGCGGAGACGGGGCCAACCGCAGCGAGCAGGCATGGCGCCAGACGTACCGGGCGTTGGATCACGGACTCGCCCGGCAACGGTGTGAACAAGCGACCGGATCAAGGTTCCCCGATCCTCGGTTCCCGCCGGAGATACTGCAATTCGCAACGCTCTTCGTCAGCCTGCAGAAGGAGCGCCATTCATCCGACTACGACCCTTACTAAGACCTGTCCAAGGCCAGCGTCGCGCAAAGCATCAGCGCCGCGGAGGACGCGATGGCCCAATTTCTGAAAGCCCCCGACAAAGACCGCCGCGCATTCGCAGTCTACGTGCTGTTCCCTCTGCGGAAGGATTAGGCGTCGGCGGCGGAGATGCGCGTAGGGGAAGCGCAGCATAGGCGGCGGGCGCGACGGCGCTAGACTAGGAGTGCACGGGGTGCGCCGCAGCGGGAGGAGCGTATGAACATCAAATTGCACCTCTTTCGGCGGAGCGTCGCCTCTCGCGGGCGGCGGATCTACCGCAGGAAGATTCAGCGCATCGTTGACCCCGCGGAGACCGGGCGGTTCGTCGTCATAGACGTCAAGTCCGGGGACTACGAGGTCGCCGACCGCGACGCCGACGCGACGTTTCGGCTAATGGCCCGGCGCCCGGGCGCCGTGACGTGGGCGGAGCGCGTCGGCTACGCGGCCGCCTACCGCATGGGCGCGGGGCTGCGGGTGAAGTAGGCGTTCTTCCCCCGGCAATTCTATGGAGTAGAGCGGGGCGCTACGGAGCCGATGGGACGGCGCGAACGCGGAACGCGGCGGGCTCGGACGTTTTGTCCGCGAAGGCGGTTACGACGAGCGTGACCGGGCCGTCGGCGCGGAAGGCCGCGGAGCCGCCGCTTACGCCGCTTAGCGGCAGCGCGCGAACGGACCCCGCGCCGCTACCGTTGCGCTCGACTAGGCGCAGCGCGAACCTCTGCTCGACGCTCCGCCCGCCCGCCCGGACGAATCCGTTCGCCGTCCATTCGCCTGCGGTTTCGGCGTCGTCGAAGAAGCCGGTCTGCTGCACGGCATCGTCGTCAAAGGAGCCGGTCTGCTGCACGGCATCGTCGTCGAAGAAGCCTGTTTGCCGCACGGCCTCGTCGTCGAAGGAGCCGCCCCCCGAGGCGTCGTCAAAGAAGCCGGCCTGTTGCACGGCCTCGTCGTCGAAGAAGCCGGTCTCCGATACGGCGACGTCGTCGATGCACCAGCCCGGGCGGTTGATCGCGTCGTCGGTTACGTAGTCGAAGCGCAGGAGGACGCGGCGGCCGGCGAACGGCGCGAGGTCGGCGCGCTCCAGTCGCCAGCCGCCCGACGCGCCGGTGTAGGAGGGGCCGTAGGCGATGCGGTAGGGGTCGCGGGTCGCCGCGCTCGTCGCGGGCAGGATCTCCCACGACGCGCCCCCGTCGGCGGAGACGGAGACGTAGCCGTGGTCCCAGTGGGGCTCGATGTCCCACCAGGCGCGGAACTCCAGCGCGGGGGCGGTCGCGTCCGTGAGGTCGAGGGGGCGGGTGAGCGTTGCATTGACGGAGTCGCCGCGGTTGCTCCACCAGCAGGATTCGCCGCTGAACGGCGCGACGGGGAGGATGGGCGCGGCGCCCGCGCCGGCGAACGTCACGTCCAGCGGCGCGTCGGGCTCGATGGCGAGGAGCCATGCGCCGAACTGGTTGACGCGCCCGCTGACGTTCCCCGGCCCGTCGAGCGTTCGGCGCGCCACGATGGGGGGCGCCGCGCCTGCGTAGCCGTAGGGCGGCGCCGCGTTCCCCGCGGCGTTGGCGGCGGCCCAGTCGGCGAAGACCGCCTCAAAGTCGAGTCCGGGCTCGGCGTCGCTCAGCGCGGACTGAACGCCCGCCGCGCCGTCGGCCGGGTCGGCGGCGATCCGCGCGATGGCGTCCGCGCCGAATCGCTCGGCGAGGTAGGCGGAGAAGAGCGACGCGGCGGCGTAGTTGGGGAGGGCGTTCCCTGAGAGCGGAGGCCAATCGCGCAGGGAGACGCCCGGGTTGCGGCGGTAGGCGTCGAACAGCGCGCCGTCGTAGCCGAGCGACCGGGCCGCGAATTCCGAAAAGCCCTCGTGAACCCATGCGGACTCCGTCGGGTCGGCGAGCCAGTGAACGAGATGCTGCAGTTCGTGCACCAGCGTGCCGAGGTAGTCCCTGCCGCCGACGGGAGCGGTCAAGCCGAGGTAGAGACCGACGCGCTCGTTGCTGTGGGGGCGGACGGCGGACGGCAAGGCGTCGCCCGCGTTGAAATAGCCCGCGACGCCGGGGAAGTGGCCGTGCGTTATGGCGATTCGTCCGGGCAGTTGGCGATCCGGGGCGACCAGCGCGAGGACGCCGGGCAGGATCTCGCGCTCGAACGTCTCGGCGGCGTCGGCGAGCGCTTGCTCGTCCACATCGGCGGACGGCGGAAAGTACCAGACGGCGTTGGGGCTGACGTAGCGGACGACGGACTGCAACGGAAACGCGCGCTCGTTCAGCAGATCGAAGACGTTGAAGCGGCGCGTGAAACCGACGCTTTCGTCGGCGTAGAGAACCTCGGGAGGCACGGGCGTCGCCGCCGCGCCGGAGAACCTGCGGGCGAGCGCGAAGTCGTCGCGGGGCGGAGCGTCGGGGATCGGCGGACCCGGCCGCGCCGCGGCGAGGGAGAGAGTTGGGAGAAGCGTCGCCGGCGCGGAATCACGCGCCTGCGTTGGGGCGGCGGTTGGCGGCGGATCGGGAGTCGGCGTAGGGGCGGCGCAGGCCGCGGACGCGGCGAGGACGGCAATGGCGAAAGCGACGCGCAGGGAACGCATCGCCTTCATCGTCCGCCTCCATCGACTGAGCCCTTTGCCGCGTCCGGGTTCGTCATTGCTCCATCGTAGGGAGCGGGGGCGCGGCGGCGCAAGGGGCGGATGTCGCGGGGGGTGGAGGCTCGAAAGCGCGGCGGCGTAGACGCAGGCCACTTGTCGCCGGGTCGAGTCATTGCGGAGCGCAGTCTCGCAAGGAGGGCGGGGCGGCTGAGGACAGCGTCCCGCTGAGGGCGGAGACTCGGAGACTTCTCGGCGCAATGTCGAATTGCGCTATTGACAATCCGCGCGGGATGTTGCAAACTGATGCATGGTCGGAAGGGCTGCGAGCGCACTGGCCCGCTAGACCCCTCCGGGTCTATCCGACTACTTGCCCTTGGCCCGTCCGGGTTGGAGAGCGCAGATGTACATACTTCACTTGGACGAGTCGGGGCTGCATGCCGAGGCTAGCCACTTCGTGTTGGCTGGCCTCGCTGTTTTCGAGAGGGAGATCCACTGGTTCGGCCAAGACCTTGACGCGCTGCAAGAGTTGTACTTGCCCGACCAGACGGAGCCTGTCCATTTTCACGCTTCGCGCCTGCGCGTGCGTGAAGGGGCGACGCCCGAGCCCCCTTGGGACAAACTCACGGGGCGGCAACGGCGAGAGTTGAAAGGGCGGATATACGACATCATCAGGGAGCGCAGAGGCGTTCTGTTCGGGTGCGCTATCCAGAAACAATGGGCTGCGGCGCGTGGCGTAGACCCTTACGAGCGCGCATTTGAGGAGTTGGTTAGCCGGTTCGACCTGTTTATGAGCCGGCAAAACAGAGCGGCGGCCACCGTTGGAGAAGGAGAGCAGCGCGGTCTGTTGGTGCTCGCCGAGTCGTCCTATCGGAAAACGCTGGGCATCCTGGCGAGACAGTTGCAGTCCACCGGGACACGGTGGGGGACTTCTCTCCACAACATCACCGGCACGCCGCTGTTCGCGCCTGCTGCGGAAACTCGTTTGCTCCAACTGGCGGATTTCTGCTCCAACGCCATCTATGGGCGTTACCACGGCGGGCTTACGGGAGACTTCGACCGCATCGCCGTGAAATTCGACTACGACAACGGAGTCCTCCATGGGTTGTCCCACAGGACCACGGACGCCAACTGCGGTTGTCTAGCCTGTTTCTCCCGCCGAATGCGGCCATCAGAGCAGGGAGGCTAGCCAACTCGCGGCGCGAAGCGCGTCGGCGTGGACGCAAGCCGCATTGCCGCCGGGTCGAGTCATCGCGGCGCGCAGTCTAGCAGAAGGGGCGACGGCGCAAGGGGCGGATGTCGCAACCCTATCCCGTCATTCCCGCGTAGGCGGGAATCCAGAAGTCGCAGGCGCCTAGCCTGCGGTTGGGCTATCCCAATAGGACGAGTCCGGCCCCGGCCACGCACGGGCGAACACGTCGGCGAGTCGCTCACCACGGGCCGCGATGGCCTGTTCGTCCCAAGCCTCGTAACCCGCCAGGTTGTTGTTGAGGAACAAGCCGCTGTGCTTGTTAAGGATCTGCTTTTTCGACTCCCACGGCGCGTTAGACAACTTGGGGTTCAGGCGGGAGTTGGTCAAGGTTAGGTTGCCTATGGTGTGTATGACGTGGTTCCGGTGCCGTCGCGGGTCATCTATGTCCTCCGATGGGGCGGGAAGAGGCCAGTTCGTCTCCCACTTCTGCGGCATGACATGCTCTATGGTCAGGTTGGCCCGAACCGGGGTATCCTCCATGTCGCTGCCATGCCTCATCTGTTCCTCAATACCCTCCAACACGAGGCGGAGCCGTCCTCTAGTGAGCAGGCGGTATATGTCCAACCCCCGGAAATTCTCTTTGATCCTGTTGTCATCGGGCCATATCGTGGCATCCGCATCCTGCGCCTTGAGGAATTTCACCACCACGTTGTCCACGTCGGATGTTTCGTCCGTTAAGCGCCGCAGGAGGCTCTGCATCATGCTGTTGTAGTCTTTCGCAGTCATGCGGCAGACCATTCGCCGAACCATGAAACTTTCCAGCGCGTAGAGACACCGCCTGAACCTCTGGTCGCTCTGGTCGTAGGAGGCTAGCAGGCAGAGCAGCACAGGAGTGACGACCCCCATCTGCATAACCTGCATACGGGTGCGGAAGCGCTTATTGTCGGGATGGAGGTTATCGCTGGTTTGGAAGTCGCGGTACTTGCCCAAGACGCTCTTAACGTCGCGCACGACTTCGATAACGTCTTTGCTGTCGGCGTACTCTTTGAACCCGATGAACACTTTCGATGCGGAAACCTCGTCGGCCTTCCGCATTGTGAGGTAGTAATGCAACGCAACGTCTATCTGCGGTCGGGTAAGGCGCCCCTGCGTTATCTCTTTACGCCACCAGGCATCCTCCAGATCGTTCCATATCCCGTCTTGGAGATTCTCGTCCAGGCGGGAGAGCACGTAGTTCTTGACGAGGTCGGACTGCAGCAACGCAGTTCCGCGAGCGTTGAGCGTCTCGAAAATCATGTGCGGGTCGTCCAGTTCCCCCAGGTCTATCACGACCATATGCACAAGACTGGTTACCGCAGCCTCCAGCGCTTCTATGCGACGCGAAACCTCGTCAGGGCCGCCATCCTGGACCCATTTCGCCGCTTGCGCGCGGAAGTAGCCGTATGCTTGCACGATCAAGGGCGCATCACGGCTATCCACATCCGAAACGGCGTCTATCGCTTGCTGGAAAGGCGTCTTGTCTCCGCGGCTTGGGCACAACTTGTAGAGGTCGTCCCCGCTATAGATGCTCTCGTCGTTCTTCACGAGTTTGAGCAGCCGCTTGGACGCGATGGTCTTCTCCTTTTCCTTGCACACCCCCTCCACTGCGGCCAGCAACAGCTGGAGCGTCGTTATGCGCTGTTGTCCGTCAACGACGATCCGCTGTTCGATTTCCTCTACCGCAGTGCGCTCCTGCTTGACGACGACCGCGCCCAGGAAGTGGGGGTTGGTGTACCGTTCCGCCCTCGCCTTGTCCCCTTTGTGCAGGTCAAGGTTCTCCAAGTACCTGTCAGCCGTGTTCTGGACATCCTCCCAGAGCGGCCCCCACCTGCCATCCGCGTCCCAGACATAAGGCCGCTGGAACTCCGGGATGACGTAGCAGATCTCCTTCTGGAACAGGGCACGGGAAGTGAGGACATTCGTTTCCATGTAGCTCAACCCCCTCGCGCCGTTCGGCGCATTTTCCTGCCGGTTCGCGGACAGTAGCACATGCTCACCGGGTTGTCAACCAGCGCAGGGCGGACCGCCCGCGGCCAGTAGGTTCCCGCCTACGCGGTCAGGGCGGGGGCAACCCTCACCCCATCCCTCTCCCGCCTAGCGGGAGAGGGGGCAGACAAGGCGCTATCGCGCCGACCGGATTCCCGCCTACGCGGGCAGGGCGTGGCCATGGGCGGCGGGTTACGCGAGTCCGCCCTAGTTGAAGTTGTCCATTGCGTGGCGGACGCCGTGGGCGGCCCATGCCTCGGCGGCGTTGGCGGCGCGGGCTATCGCGTCCCGCGCCGCATCCTTCTCCTCCGGGGCGAACGCGCCTAGCACGTAGCCCACCGTTTCGCCGTCCGGCCTTCCGATGCCGATGCGGAGGCGGGCGTAGTCGGTCGTTCCGAGCGCGGCGTTTATGGAGTTGAGGCCGTTGTGCCCGCCGGATCCGCCGCGCTCGCGCAGCCGCACTTTGCCGAGCGGGAGGTCGAGGTCGTCGAGAATTACGAGGACGGCGTCGGCGCGGACGCGGTAGCGGTCGAGGGCGTAGCGGACGGCCTCGCCGGAGAGGTTCATAAACGTTCGGGGCTTGATGAGCGCGACGCGCCTGCCGGCGACGCGCCCCTCGCCGAGCAGCGCCGCCTTGCGCTTGTCGCTCAGCGCGACGCTATGCCGGGCGGCTAGTACGTCAACGCAAAGATAGCCGGCGTTGTGGCGCGTGTCGGCGTACTTGGGGCCGGGGTTGCCGAGGCCGACGACGATGAGCGGAGCGTCGCGCTCCCCGCGGCGGCGCAGGAGGCGGCTGACGACGCCGCTCACAGGAGCGCTCCGGCGGCGGAAACGTCCGGGGGCTCGCCGCTTTCGGCGAACGCCGTCAACTGCTCCTCGCTGATGATGGGGACGCCGAGCCGCTCCGCGTCGCCGCGCTTGGAGCCGGCCTCCTCCCCCGCGACGACGTAGGTCGTCTTCTTGCTGACGCTTCCGCTGACCTGTCCGCCGCGCTCCTTGATGAACGCCTCCGCCTGCGAGCGCGTGAAGCCCTCGAGCCGTCCGGTGACGACGAACCGCTTGCCCGCGAACGGCTGCGGCAGGTCGGCGGCGGCGTCCGGCGGGGGCTCCGCGTCTATCGCCTCCACGCCGGCCTGCGCGAGGCGCTCGACGATGTCGCGGTTGCTTGCGTTGGCGAAGTGCGCGGCGATGGCCGCGGCGACGATGGGGCCGATCCCGGGGACCGCCTCCAGGTCTTCCCGGCGCGCGTCCATCAGCCTGCGGACGTTGCCGAAGCGGCGCGCGAGGAGGTCGGCGGTCTCCGCGCCAACGTGCAGGATGCCGAGCCCTGAGAGGACGGCGGGGACGGAGCGGGTCTTGCTCGCCGCGATAGCGGCGGCGAGGTTGGCGGCGGATTTCTCGCCCATGCGCTCCAGTCCCGCGATCTCCTCTTTCGTGAGGGCGTAGAGGTCGGGCAGGTCGCGGATGACGGCTAGTTCCTCGGTGGGGCAGGGGTAGACCTGCCGCGTCTCCAGATCGCTTGCGGGGTGGACGCCGAGCAGTTGCGCGACGAGTTTCTCGCCCAGCCCCTCGATGTCCATTGCGGCCTGCGACGCGAAGTGGCGGACGCGCTCGTAGCGCTGGGCCGGGCAGGATGCGTTGACGCACCGATGGGCCGCGGCGCCCTCGTCTTTTGCGACGGGCGAGCCGCAGGAGGGGCAGACGCTCGGCATCTCGAACGGCGTCTCCTCGCCGGTTCGCCGCTCCAGAACCGGGCCGACGACCTGCGGAATGACCTCGCCGGCGCGCTCGACGATCACGTAGTCGCCGACGCGGACGTCCTTGCGGCGGATGTCGTCCTCGTTGTGGAGGGTGGCCTGTCGGACGGTGACGCCGCTCACCTGCACGGGCTCGAGCATGGCGTAGGGATTGAGCGCGCCGGTGCGCCCGACGTTCACGCCGACGCCGGTCAGCCGAGTGACGGCTTGCTCCGCCGGGAACTTCCGGGCGACCGCCCAGCGGGGCTCGCGCCCCACGAAGCCGAGCGCGCGCTGGTGGTCCAGCCGGTCGATCTTCACGACGACGCCGTCGGTCTGGTAGTTCTTCGCGTCGCGCTCGCGCTCCCACCTTTCGCAATAGGCCGCCACGCCGTCAAGCGACGGGAAGCGCTCGATCTCCTCTAGGTTGACGCGGAAGCCGAGTTGGCGCAGCCATTGCAGCGTTTCGTAGTGCGTTTGCGGCGTCTCGGCGCCTTCCGCCCAGCCCAACTGATAGACCCAAATGGCGAGGCGGCGGCCGGCGGTTACGCGGGGGTCCAACTGGCGGAGGGAGCCGGCGGCGGCGTTGCGCGGATTAGCGAAGGGCGCCTCGCCGTTGGCCTCGCGCTCCTCGTTGAGTCGGCGGAAAGCGTCGCGCGGAAAGTACGCCTCGCCGCGAACCTCCAGGCGCGGCGGCGCGGCCTCCGGCGACTGCAGCGCGAGCGGAACGGACTTGATCGTCCGAACGTTGAGCGTTACGTCCTCGCCGCGCGAGCCGTCGCCCCGCGTGGCGGCCTGCGTCAGGCGCCCCGCCTCGTAGGTGAGCGCGACGGCGAGGCCGTCTATCTTGGGCTCGCAGACGAGGGCGAAGTCGTCGCGCTCGAGCAGTTTGGCGGCGCGGCTGCGCCACGTCTCGATATCGGCGTCGTTGAAGGCGTTGCCGAGGCTGAGCATCGGCCGGGGATGGACGACCTCCGCGAATTGGGGGGCGGGCTCGGCGCCGACGCGCTGCGTGGGCGAGGCGGGGTCGGCGAGTTCCGGGCGGGCGGCCTCGAGCGTTTGCAACTCGCGGAAGAGCGCGTCGTACTCGGCGTCGGAGACGATGGGGTCGTCGAGGACGTGATAGCGGTAGTTGTGGAGGCGCAACTGCGCGCGGAGGTCGTCGATGCGCCGTGCGTCGTCGGTCATAGGGGATAGTATAGGGCAGGCGGGGACGGGGGGCGGGGGAGCGCGAGGAGGTTGGCGGTCGGTGAGTTCGTCGCCGGTGGGCGTCTCATTTTGGGTCATTGGGGCCTCCTTTTTCCGTGTTGGCCTTGTTTCAGGCGTTTCGGCGCGCGACGGTTTGAGACGCTAATGAGACGTTTTGAGACAGGAATGAGACAAAATGAGACATTTTGAGACAATTTGAGACATTGGCCTTGCGCTCCTCTCCGTTCGCGCTTGTCGCCAGCCCTTTGTTGGGATTTGGGGACATGATGGATCCATCGTAGGGGCGGGGTTGGGGGGCGCGCAAGGGGCATGTGTCACAGTTGCGACATTGGGGCATTCCAGTAGGTTCCCGCTTTCGCGGGAATGACGAGGCGGAGTGGCGGGCTTGGGGACGGGGCGCGTTGCGCCCCGTCCTGGCGCTATTGCGCCGACTGGATTCCCCGCCTACGCGGGCAGGGCGGGGCAACCCTCACCCGCCGCTTCGCGGCTGCCCTCTCCCAGAGGGCGAGGGCGGGATTGGCGCTTGCGCGGCGGGTGGGTTCCGCCTACGCGGGCGGGGCGGTTGGGTGGGGCGGGGGCGCCAAACCGCGGCGGCGCGGGGGAGTAGAATGCGCCCGAGGCAACTATGCTTGAGCGCAGCGGCTGGTTCAGAACGGCGGTCGTCGTCATCGCCTTCAGCGCGATCGTTTTCCTGGTGGACACGCTCCGGCGCGTCTGGGACTTCCTCGGCGACCTGCTGCTGATCTTCTTCCTCGCCTACCTCGTCGGGTCGCTGATCATCCACACCGTGCGGTCGCTGATGCGCGTGCCGGGAATGAAGCGCCCGCTCGCCATCGCGCTCGTCTACGCCGTCCTCATCGGCATCGCGTCGGTGATGGGCTTCGTCGTCATCCCCGCCACGATCACGCAGGCCGTCGAACTGGCGAATCTCGTCCCGACCTACATCGAGCGCCTGCCGCAGTTCATCGACCGGGTCGAGGCGTACCTCGCGGGGTTCAACATCAACGTCGATACGGCGACGCTGATCCAGTACGACTCGCTCTCCAACTGGGGCGGCGCGCTCGGCGGCATCGTGCAGGACAACGCGCTGAACATCGCGCGGAACGTCGTCTCCATCGTCTTCTCCGTGTCGCTCGTGACCGTCATCTCGTTCTACGTGGTGCTGGACGGCGGGCGCCGCCTGAACGAGGCGCTGAAGGTGCTGCCCCCCCGCGCCGAGCGCGAGACGCGGTTCATTCTGTCCACGATAGACGAGACGTTCCGCGGCTACCTGCGCGGGATGGTCCTCGTGTCGATGATCTACGGCGTCGGCACGGCGACGGTGATGCTGGCCACCGGGCTGCCCGCGGCTCTGCCGGTCGCGTTCGTATCGAGCATTCTCCTCGCCGTGCCCTTCATCGGCGACTGGCTGGCGCTTGCGCTGCCGCTCATCGTCGCGGCGGCGTCCGGCAACTTCATCACGCTGCTGACGGTGCTGCTGACGCTGCTGTTCGTTCAGCAGGTGATGCTGAATCTGCTGACGCCGCGGATATTAGGGCGCGCGGTGCGGATGCCGGCGATGCTCGTCGTGATCGCGGTGGTGCTGGGGGCGCGGCTCGCGGGGATCGCCGGGGCGCTGCTTGGCGTGCCGACGATGGGCGTCGTCTACGCGCTCGCGGTGCACTACGGCATGGTCGTTCGCAAGCGGCGGGAGGCGCGGGAGCACGCGCGCGTCCAGGAGAACCGCGCGGCGTCCGTCGCCCGGCAGAGCGACCCTGAGCAGGAAACGCCCGCCGAGCCGCCGCCGCCCCGCGACCTTCCCCAAGCGGGCGCGTTCGCTCCCGCAGGCGCCGCGCCGGAGCCGGGCGAGCAGCCGCCCGCGGCGGCGGATTAGGGGGCGGAGCCGCCTCGCCGCTCATGCCCCCCGCGCTCACATTTCCCGGTGCACGAAGCCGGGCTTGCGCCGCCACTTGGGGTTCACTTTCACCCATAACTCGAGGTAGGCGGGGCGGCCCGTGAGCGCTTCGATCTCCGGGCGGGCGAGCGTGCCGACCTCCTTGAGCGCGCTTCCGCCCTTGCCGATGAGCAGCCGCTTTTGCGACGGCTTGTCGACGTAGACGACGGCGCGGACATAGTCGGGCGCGGCGCCCTCGCGCTCCTCGAAAGCGTCGATCTCGACCGCCGCGTCGTAGGGCACCTCGTCGGCGTAGCGCTCGAACACCTTCTCGCGGACGAGTTCGGCGACGAGGAATCTCGCCGGGCGGTCGGTCAGCATATCGGGGGGGAAGAGCGGCTCGCGCTCCGGCAGGCAGGCGTGGAGGGCGTCGGCGAGGCGGTCGAGGCCGTCGTTTTCGAGCGCGCTCACGGGGACGATCTCAGTGAAGGGGTGCTCCTCGGCGTAGCGGGCGATGACGGGCAGCAGGCGTTTCTTGGGGATCGAGTCGGTTTTGGTGATGGCGAGCGCGGTTGGCGTTCCGGCGCGGGCGGCCTGGCGCATCAGCGTTCGCTCGACGTCGCCGGGGAGGCGAGGCTCGGCGGCGAGGAGCACGGCGTCGGCGTCGGCGAGCGCGGAGGCGAGTTCGCGCGCCATCGCCGCGTCCAGCGCGTCGCGCCCCTTCCGCAGAAAGCCGGGCGTGTCGAGCAGGCCAACCTGAAAGCCGTCGCCTTGCAGCACGCCGAGCAGTTGGCGGCGCGTCGTGTGGGGCTTCGCGCTGACGATGGACAACTTTTGGCCGACGAGGGCGTTGAGGAGCGTGGACTTGCCGACGTTCGCTCTGCCGACGATGGCGGCGAGTCCGGCGCGATGGGGAGCGGGGGCGGAGTCGGATGTCATGCGCTCATCATAAACGCGGAAGCCTGCGCCTGTAACGGGGGCAGGCGCGGGGCGCGGGTGTGGTATAGTCGCGCAGCGGCGAACCGCGCCGCTCTCTAGGGAGGCCGCCGGGCTTATGAAGGTCATTCGCGTTTGCTCCGTCGCGGGAACGCTCGCCGCCGGACTGCTGCTTCTGTTCGCGCTCGCGGCGTGCGGAGAGGGGGAGCCCCGCGTCGTGGTGCGGGAGGCGCGCCCCACGCCGACGTCGTCCGATCCGACGTCCACGCCGACCCCGACCCCAACCCCCACGCCGACGCCTGCGCCAACCCCGACCGCGACCGCCACGCCCACCTTAACGCCGACGCCCGTGCCCTCGCCGTCCCCTACGATGGAGCCGGTCGTGACGCAGTCCGCATCGCGCCTTACCGCGGGCGCGCTCCACACCTGCATGCTGGACGCGGAGGGCAAGGCGACCTGCTGGGGCGACGACACGCAGGGCATCGCCGCCGCTCTGGGGACCGTGCCATTTTCGTCGATGCGGTTCTCCACTATCAGCGCGGGCGGCGCGCACTTCTGCGGGCTTCTGGGAGGCGAACTCGCCGGCGCTCCGGTCTGCGTGGGCAATCCCGACGCGGGCTCGCCGCCCGAGGAAATTCCGTCGCCGTTCGCGGCGATCAGCGGCGGAGGCAGCCATACTTGCGCGCTCACGGTAAGCGGCTCGCCCGTCTGTTGGGGCGGCGCCGCCGAGACGGGGCAAGCGACTCCGCCGGAGGACGTCGGGACGCTCAAGGCGATCAGCAGCGGCGCGGCGCACACCTGCGCGCTCAAGACGGACGGCGCGGCGGTCTGCTGGGGCGCGGGCGATGCGGCGACCGCTCCGGAGGAGGGGACGTTCAGCGCTATCGCCAGCGGCAGTACGCACACTTGCGCGCTCAAGGCGGACGACGGCAAGCCGCAATGCTGGGGAACGGGCGCGGCGACGATGAATGTCCCCGACGAGGCGCTGACGTCGATCTCCAGCGGGCAGGCGCACTCGTGCGGCCTGAAGGCGGACGGCGCGCCCGTTTGCTGGGGGGACAACGCGGAGGACAACCGGGCGACCCCGCCTGCGGACTCGACGTTCACGGCCATCGCCTGCGGCGGCGCGCACACCTGCGGACTCAAGGCGGACGGCTCCGTGACGTGCTGGGGCAGCAATAGCAATGGGCAGGCCACGCCGCCTGCGGCCCCTGCGGCGCCGGACGGCGCGAGCGGGGAAGGGGGCGGCGATAGCGGGGCCGATTCGAGCGGCGGCGGCGACAGCGCTGCCGGCTCGACGCAGACGCCTGCGACGGCGGCGCCAAGCCCTGCCCCCGCGACGGCGGCGCCGAGCCCCGCGCCCGCAACGGCGGCGCCGAGTCCCGCGCCCGCCACGCAAGCCCCGGCGACCGCTGCCGCTCCGAGCGCGGCGCTTGCGGCGCCGGCCAACTTCAGAGCGGCGGCGTCAACCACAGCGGCCGCCATTGTACTCTCGTGGGATGCGGTTCCAGGGGCGGAGAGGTACCAAATTTCCTACGGCTACGCAGGAGGCCCTGTCCATACTCCCCAATCGGCACAGGGCACTACTGTGTTTACGCTTGGTGGTTTGCTGGCGGGGGCAACCTATTGGGTTGAGATTGCGGCGGTTGGCTCGAGCGGGCAGGTGGGCGCGCCCGAGAGGCGGGACGGGATCACGCCGTCCGCCCCTGCGACGGTGAATCCGAATGCGTAGGCGCGGGGCTTGCAGAGGGTAGACCGCGCATTCGCGGGAACGACAAGGGAACCCGGCGGAGGCTCAGGAGAGCGGGATATCCGCTTGGAGCGCGTCCAGCAGGTCGGAGGCGACGAACAGTTTGCGCTTGCCAGCGGGCTTCTCATGGAGGATGCCCGCCCTCATGAGCCGGTCGACGACGCTGCGCGCTCCCGGGTTGGTTATGCCGAGCAACGCCGCCACGCGGGGGTACGTCGTGACGGGCGCGCGGAAGAGTTCATTGAGCAACTTGAAGTCGTTGCTCGTCGCCCTGCGCCCGCGCTGCTGAAGAAGGTTGACGTATTCGTCCTGCAGGGCGCGCAACCGGCGGCCGCGCTCCAAAGCGTCGCGGGCCTGCGCTCGCGCGCCTTCTAGGAAGTACTTCAGCCACTGCTCCCAGTCGCCGGTCGAGCTCATATCGTAGAGGCTGTCGTAGTAGCGCGCTCTGTCGCGCTCGAAGTACGCGCTGAGGTAGAGCAACGGAACGGGAAGGACGCCGCGGGCGTGGAGGAAGAGAATGATGAGCAGCCGCCCGATGCGCCCGTTGCCGTCGGCGTAGGGATGGATCGCCTCGAACTGGTAGTGCAGCATTCCGCACATAACCAGCGGAGGGATCAGTATGCTGCGGTCGTTGGCGAAGAGTTCGACGTCGTATATCAGGTCGCGCAGCAGGCGCGCCGGGGGCGGAACGAACCGCGCTTGCTCAATGGAAGCGCCGCTTGGGCCGATCCAGACCTGCTCCGCGCGGAACTCGCCGGGCCTGAGGTTGTGTCCGCGCGCGCCATGCCGCATCAGCGTCGCGTGCGCGTCGTTCATCAAGCGCATAGAGACGGGGAGATTCCGCTCCCGCATCGCTCGGAGGCTCTCCTCCAACGCCTGCAGGTAGTTGTAGACCTCCACGACGTCTCCGCGCTCCCGCTTGTCCGCTTCGTACTCGAAGAGGTCGGAGAGGGAAGACGCCGTTCCTTCGATGCGGGAGGAGAGTTCGGCCTCTCTCCGCATAAGCGGGTCGGTCAGCAGTTGGGGGTTGGGGATCGTCTCGGCGACGCCCACGAGCGTTCCCACCGCGCGGTTCGCCTCGTCCAGCGCGTAGACCAACTCGGCGGACAGCGGCAGCGCCCTCGGCAGCGGATGGGGGACGAAAGCCAGTTCGCTCGCGTGGGGCCCGTCGCCGATGGGCTGCAGTTCGCCGGCGGGGCTGTTCCGCAGCGCCAGCACGGAGGGGGAAGGCATCGCTGTAACTCCAGTTTGCGTTTGCCGGTCAAGTTAAACATATCCGCCCAAAAGTTTCAATAGCGGCGGGAACTGAAACTCTGGTTAGCGTTTGGCGGCAAAGTTAAACGAATCGCCTAAAAAGTTTCAATTCCCCGCAGATGACTAACTTGCGTTATACACCTTGAATGCGCGGCCAAGCCCCCCGCCACGCCTACCGCCCCAAGAACGAATCGTAGACGCTGTGCCAGGCGTCCACCGCGGCGTCCCATATCCAGCCGACGATTGGCCAGTCGCGCGCGACCGGCGTTCCCCACTCGGCGATGAGCAGGTAGCCGTAGATGAAGTTGACGACGACGAGAATGAACGCGGCGGGAATGAGCGTCCAGTACCACTTCGCCTTGCCGAAAACGATGAGGTAGAGAACGGTGTAGGCGGGGACGGCGATATGGAAGCCGATGATCCACACGCCCAGCAACAGCGCCGCCGTCGTGGCGATCAGTTGCGCCCAGCGAAGCGTGACGACGCTCGGCGCGTCGGTCGTTTCAAGGAAGCCGGTGTCCATAATCTGCCCCGGCTCGCTCGACGCTCCCGCCTTGAACAGCGAAACGACGCGCCACAGCCAGAAGGGAATGCTGAAGATCACGGCTATGCGGGGCAGCAGCCAGCCGCCGTCGCTCCAATCCAACCGCCAGGGCAGCCACGCCAAACCGCCGGCGTCTTTGTCG
Organism: Dehalococcoidia bacterium; assembly: GCA_965242755.1. Lineage (GTDB taxonomy): Bacteria > Chloroflexota > Dehalococcoidia > Lucifugimonadales > Australimonadaceae > Bin16. Next base: position 2,136,908 of record OZ251500.1, read on the forward strand.
ACGGAGTCCAAGTACATATAGACGAAGAACGCGCCGACGGCGGCGAGGAGAATCACCTCGCCGATGAACTCCATCGAGGCGAAGCGGTTGCGCCGGGGCGCGCCGTTTCCCGTCGGCGCCGCCATCACTCCAAGACCTCTTGGCGCCCCGTCTCGATGCGCCCTTCCTCAATGCGTCCCGCCTCCGCCCGCGCCCGCTGCGTCTGAATCCGCGCCGCGTTCCGCTGCACTCGCACGCCAATCGCCGCGCCGATCACTACGACCGCGATGATGGCCAGGAACTGCCAGCGCCCGAACATGCCCCAGCCGTAGGCGTTCACCGCGATCCACATCCACTTCTCGACGACCTTGCCGAGCACGATGGCGATGATGATGGGCGGGCGCGGCCATGCGTAGGCTTTCATAAAGAGGCCCAAAACGCCCGACGCCGCGAACAGCGCCAGGTCGCCCACGGACTGCGAGGTCTGATACACGCCGATGACGATGACAGCCATCACGAGCGGGAAGAGGACGTTGGGCGGAATGACCGTGACCTTTGCGATGAGCGGCGCGAACCGCAGCACGATCGGCACGACGACGATGTTCGCCAGCACGATCGTCCAGACGAGCGCGATGGTGAGGTCGAGGTGCTGGTTCAGCATCGGCGGGCCCGGCTGAATGCCGACGAGGATGAGCATCGCCAGGATCAGCGCCATGCCGGGGCTGCCCGGGATGGAGAAGAAGAGCGTCGGCACGAGCACGCCGCCGTCTATCGCGTTGTTCGACGCCTCCGGCGCGATGACGCCTCGGATGTCCCCCGTTCCGAACGATTCCGTCGCGCCCCGCTCCGTCTGCCGCGCCTGCGCGTAGGCGATCCAGTGCGCGGGGACGGCGCCGAGTCCGGGCATCATTCCCACGAACGCGCCGATCACCGACGACCGCGTGATGAGCCACTTGTGGCGCATCGCCGCCCGCATGCCCTTCTTGACGTCGCTCCCCGATCCGGAGAGCACCTCGTCCAAACGCTCCGTCGCTATCGTCGTGTTGCTCACCACGAGGTTGGCGAGTTCCGGTATGGCGAACAGGCCGAGCAGCACGGGCACGAGCGGCAACTCGTCCCAGAGGTACGCAATCCCCATATTGGCGCGAACCTCCCCTGTGATAGGGGAGAAGCCGATGAGCGAAATCGCCAGGCCGAAGCCGGCGGTGAGCAAGCCTTTCACCATCGCGCCCGAACTCAGCAGCGCGACGGTGCCGATTCCGAGCAGGCCAAGCAGGAAGAATTCGGCGGCGCCGAAGAGTTTGAGCAACTCCCGCGCCACCGGCAGCACGGCCATCAGCAGGGCGGCGCCTACGACGCCGCCGATCAGTGACGAGACGTAGACGGCGCCGAGCGCCTCGCCCGCGCGCCCTTGCCGCGACATCGGATAGCCGTCAATGATCGTCGCCTGCGATCCGCGCGAGCCCGGCACGCCGATGAGGATGGACGGTATGGGCTCCGTCGCGTCATTCGCGGCGGCGTAGAACACGGCGGCGGGGAGCGCGATGAACGGGTCGAGTTGCGCCGCGAACGACAGCAGCAGCACGAACACGGGGACGCCGCCCGCGATCATCACGCCGTTGAACAGCGCGATGGGCGTAATGATCGCGAACGCCAGCAGCGGCCCGGGGCTGAACAACTGCTGTGCCGCGCTTACGGCTGCTTCCCACATACGGCGAGGCTTCCTTCCTTGCCTGCGCCCGGCGCTCCGCCGCTAGTCAAGAAGATTGGAGAGCCGGGGCGAGGCTTGCGGCGGCGGGGGCGGACGCGCGTCCGCCCCGCCGCCCTCAGCGCTAGTTGACGGACAGGGAGCCGACGCCGCTCAGTTCGAGCGCGATCGCCCGCGTCGCGTCGTCGGCGGCGCGCACGACCTCCACGATCTCCATGATGTCCTCGGACCTGCCGTAGCCGTAGTCGTCCGTGTAGCCCGCGATGTTGACGGACTCGCGGAATCCAGGGTCGACCATCATCTGGTCGAAGGCGGATTGCCAGTATTGCCGCACGTCCTCCGGGACGCCGGGCGGGAGGAAGAACACGCGAGAGATTTCTGCGACCAGCAGGTTGATCTCCAGCGCCGCCGCCTGCGCCTCGTTGAACTCTATCCCGGGCAGGTCACGGAACGAAGGCAGTTCGCCCGTGTAGCCAAGTTGCGCGAGCCACTCCGCGTTGTAGGGCTTCGTCTCGTAGAAGAGCGGAACCAACCGGCCGTCCTCAATCCACTCCGGGTAGAGGCGCCCCGCCGTCCCCGGACTGCAGCGGTTCGTTCCGTCCAACTCGTTGCGGTCGAACGCCGCCATAATGTCGGACGTTCCGCCGTAGCCGTAGATCAGTTGGAACGGCCCGCCGTTCTCCTGCAGAAACTCCAGCGCGGGCTCGTTGCCCGGCCCCGCGGACCCAACCTTGATCGTGACGCCCTTGTCCAGAACGTCCTGCCATGAGGTCGCTACGCTGCGGTCAACGCAGAAGCCGTCCTCGTTGATGGAGAACGTCGGCGAACCGAGGATGTGGATCGCGTCGATGTCGAACGCGGGCACGTCGCCGACCAGCAACTGACGAGCGAACCAGCGGGAGTGCGTGGGGCCGATGGTCAGGCCGTCGGGCTCCGAGTCCAGCACGGCGCGCAGGCCGCGGTATTGCCCTGCGCCCGGCAGGTTCTGCACGACGAACCGCGTGCTTTCGGGGAAGTATCTCTCCGCCGTCGCCGCGACGATTCTGCTGAACACGTCGTAGCCGCCGCCCGGGCTCGCCCCGACCTTGATGCGGATCGTCTTGCCGCCGAAGTAGTCCTCCGCGTCGAATCCGGCGGGCGGGGGGACAGGCGTCGCCGTGGCGCGGGGCCTTGGCGTCGCCGTCGGCGTGGCGCGGGTCATTCCGGTTCCGCCGTCGGCGCTGGGCGTCGGGGTGTTCGCGGGCATAGCCGCCGTCGGCTCGGCGGTCGCCGCGGGCGCTTGCGTCGGCGCGGGCGTCGACGTGGGGTCGTCCCCGCCTCCTCCGCACGCCGCGAAAAGCGCCAGCGTCAGGGCGGCTGCCGCGCCGAGAGCAATGATCTGATGGAAGCGCATCGGTGTCCCTCCTCTTGCGGCGCGCCGCTATGAGCCCGCCGAGAACGCCCAGTCTATGGAGACTCCGCGACCTGCGCTTGCGGCGCCGCGGAATCGTTGAGGCGAACGATACCCTTCCGGGCGCGTCAAGTCAATCGCCCCGCGTTTTGGCGCAGGGCGTCTATTGGCCGTTGTTCGTTGCGCCCAGTCTCGGCGCTATCGCGCCGACTGGATTCCCGCCTACGCGGGCAGGGCGGTATGTTATGCAATATCTCATCCGGTTGCGTAATGAACGAGCGCAACCCCCGCTGTCTCATATGTGGCGAACGAGCTCTCGGCGTTGACGAACGCTTGCGCGTCCGCTACTCTATAGGGCAGTGGCCCGCTAGCTCAATTTGGCAGAGCAGCTGACTCTTAATCAGCGGGTTGTGGGTTCGAGTCCCTCGCGGGTCACCAAAATTCATTCTCCCCGGCTCTCCCGAGCATCAGGAGGCGCGCGATGGCGACGGCGCGGTTCGGCTTCCTCAGCGCCAACTTCCGCAGAGGCGCCCACTACGACGATTTCCTGCGCCTCATCCCCGACGAGGCGGAGGTCGACATCATCCCGCTCGGCCTGTGGCGCGAGTCGTTGTACGACCTCAAGGGCAAGACGCAGGAGCATATTGAGCGGACGACCGCGCTCGCGGCGGAGCATCGGTGGGACGCCATCGCGCTGATGGGCGCCCCGATGCAGGCGCAGAACCCGGAGCATATCCACGCGCTCCGCGCCGTGATGGATGTCCCCGTCACGACCGCCCTCGAGGCCGGCGCGGCGGCGGTCAAGGCGTTCGGCGCAAGCCGTATTCTGCTCCTCACTCCGTTCGACGACGGGCTGAACGCGCTGCTGCGCGACTTTCTCGCAGCCGAGGGGCTGGACGTCGCCGTCCCAGCGGCGAATCGCGACGACACCCGGCGAGAAGACGTTGCGTCCACGGAGCGATTGACCGGCGACGAGGTTCGCCGGCTGGCGGCGGACGCTTTCGCCGAAACGCCGGACGTCGAGGCCGTCTACTTCCAAGGGGCGCCGCTCAATCCGCTGCCCGTTCTCGAGCGCATCGAAGCCGACTTAGGCGTTCCCGTCGTAGCGAGCAACCCCGCGATGTTCTGGCATGCCGCCTCGCTGATCGGCGCGCGCCTCCCATCGAGCGCTCCCGGCTGCGGGAGTCTGCTGCGCGAATGGCCTGCCCAGCGCTGATCATTCGCTCGCGGACTACGCAATTCATTCGCTCGCGGCCATGCGTCCGCGGCCTGATATGCTTTCCCCCAACACTCGCGTCTATGGAGGCAACGCAATATGTCCGCAACGCATGCGCTCGCAAGCGCCGTCGTCCGCCCGGGCGCCGGCGACCTTCCCGGATGGACGCTTCACGAAGCGAAGCGGACGCTCGTCAATATGCTCGCGGTCGCGCTGTCGGCGTCCGCCGACTCGGGCGGCCGGATCTTGCTCGACTGGGCGGAGCGCGAGGGCGCGGCTCCCCGCGCGTCGGTTGTCGGCTCCGCGCTCCGGACGAGCCCTTGCGGCGCGGCGATGGTCAACGGCTTCCTCGCGCACTTGCAGGACTACGACGACACGCATTTCCCGACGGTGCTGCATCCGACGGCGCCGGTGTGGCCTGCGGCGCTGGCGGCCGCGGAGGAGCGGGGCGCGTCGGGCAAGGACGCGCTCGCCGCGTTCGCGCTGGGCGCGGAGGCCGCCTGCCGCGTTGCGATGTCCGTTCACCCATGGCACTACGAGATGGGCTGGCACATCACGGGAACGGCGGGCGTGTTCGGCGCGGCGGCGGCGGCGGCGCGAATCCTGGGGCTCGGCGCGGACGAGGCGAATATGGCGGTCGGCATCGCCGGCACGTTCGCGTCCGGCGTGCGCGAGGTGTTCGGCAGCCACGCGAAGGCGATGCATCCGGCGAAGGCCGCCGCGAACGGCCTGCAAGCGGCGTTCCTCGCGGAGCGCGGCTTCACGGGCGCGGACGACATCATCGGCGGGCGCAGAGGCTTCTGGGAGGTGCTCTCGCCCAACGGGCATAACGAGGATGCCCTGCTCGGCGGATTCGGCGAGCGCTGGGAACTGGCGAACAACGGCCTCAAGCCCTACGCCAACGGGGTCGTCTCGCATCCGATTCAGGACGCGGTGATCGCGCTCCGCGACGAGCATCGGATCGCGCCGGAGGACGTGGAGTCCATCGACGCGGAGGTCAGCCCGCTCGTGCTGGAGTTGATGAACCGCCCTGAGCCGCGGCGAGGATTGGAGGGCAAGTTCTCGTTTCAGCATTGCGCCGCCGCCGCGCTCGCGGACGGGGCGGGGCACGACGCGCAGTTCTCCGACATGCGGGTCGCCGACCCCGTCATCGCCGCGCTGCGGGCGAAGGTGAGCGCGGTCGTGGACGCGGATCTGCGCGAGGACGAAGTCCGCCTCTCGATCACGCTGCGCGGGGGCGCGACTCTGAGCCGCTACGTCGAGCACGCGACGGGCTCGCCGGAGAATCCGATGAGCGACGCCGCGCTCGAGGCGAAGTACCGCTCGCTCGCCTGCGAGGTTCTGCCCGCGGCGCAAGCCGAGGAGTTGCTGGGGGCGGTTTGGGAACTCGACGCCGCGCCGAGCGTCGGGGAAGTCGCACGGCTGATGGCGAAGCAGGCCGGCGCGTAGGTCGTCCGCTCCTTAGTCCCAGCAGGTTCCTGCTTTCGCGGTCGGCGATGCGCCGTGGTGGGATTGGGGGCGGGCGCGCAGCACCCTTCTTGGCGCTTGCGCGCCGTCTGGATTCCCGCCTACGCGGGAATGACGGCAGGTTATGCAAAGGCCGCCCTCAGGCGCGGTAGTTGTAGAGCGCGCCGCCCCCGAACATGGTGTTGCCGCTTACCGACTTGTCGGGAATGCCGAACTGGGTGATGTCCCAGTGCTCCACGATCTTGCCGTTCTCGAGGCGGAAGATGTCGGCGACCGCGCCGGAGCTCGGCGCCCAGTCGTCGCCGCGATGCTCTTTGCTCATCGTGTAGTGCGTGTGCGTCACCACGAGGTCGCCCTCTGCGACGACGCGCTTGACGTCGGCGTAAACGTCCGGCGCCTGCCGCATCATTCCGCCGAGGAACGCCTTCAGGTTCTCGCGTCCGTTGGGCTCGCCGGGGTTGTGGGCGACCCAGTCCTCCGCCATCAACTCGTCCAGCGCGTCGAGCCGCTGCTCGTTGATGACCTCATGCATATACCGCAGCACGACGGCCTTGTTCTCTTCCACGCTCATTCGCGCCTCCGCTAGTCGGCGTTCCGCGCCGATTCATTTCGGGGTCGCCTAGTATTCACGCTCCGCCGCGCGATTGTCAACGCGCTATGCTCGTCCCAAGCGGAGTCCGCGCTCGCGCAGGCGGGATTCCCCCGCCAGTCTCATATATGTCTGAGCGCGTACAGAGTTGACAAGCCCGGCGCGTATGCGTATGCTTTCATTCAGCATACGCATACGGAGGCAGGCCATGCGAATAGGCGTCAATGTCCCGGGGGAGTTGGTCAGAAGGATAGAGCCCATCAGGCCGCTGCTGAACGTTTCGCAGATCTGTCGCGAGGCGATAGAGACCTACGCGCGGAACTGCGACCGCGCCGCTCGGTTGGACGAAGCGGCGTTGATTGAGGCGGAAGCCGCAAGGCTGCTTGGCCAAGAGCGCCGCATCAACGTGGATTGGGAGGATATGGGCTACCAGGACGGCAAAGCGTGGGCGGATGCGTCCGACTTGGAGGACTTCGAGGATGCGTTTCACAACCTCGGAATCGCTCAGCGGAACGGGGGGACATGGCAGCCTTGGATGATGAGCGTGCAAGGCAAGGGCGCCCAGCGCGTCAAGAACTACTGGCAGCGCCACAACGAGCATGCCGAGTGGTATCAGCAGCAGTGCGCCCTCCGGCCGGAGAGCAACCCTTTCCAAGAAGCGGAGCGTCTCTACACGGCCGGATGGCTCGCGTACGTGGGGACGGTCTGGAAGATGATTCAGGATCGCCGGGAGGAGCAGCGCAGGGAATGGGAAGCGGCGATGCGGAAGACGAGGGAGGCGCGCCTCGCGCCTCGCATTCCGAAAAGCGTCGAGGACGAGATGCGGCCTCCTCGCCAGACTACCCCCTTGACGCGCCCGCAGCGCGTATGATAGGCTAGCCACAGTTCCCATATCCGTCCGCGTGGACGGGGAGTAGTAGGGGATAAGCGCATCGCAGCGAGCCGGCGGTCGGTGAAAGGTCGGCGATGGACGCAAGCCTCCCTGAACTCGCCCCTGAGCGGCCGGCCTGAACGCAAAGTAGGGTCGGCGGAGCGCGCCGTTACCGCGCATAGAGTCGCTCCGGCGCATCGCGCCGGGGAAGCAGGGTGGCACCGCGGGCGCTTCGTCCCGTCCCTTCGTGGGACGGGTTTTTTTATACCCGTCGGAGACATCCGCGCAACTCCCGGCGCCCGGTAGGTTCCCGCTTTCGCGGGCAGGGCGGGGCGCTTACGTAGAAGACGATCGGCGCTTCGCGCCGCCTGGATTCCCGCCTACGCGGGGATAGCGGTAGGTTATGCAAAGGTCTCCGGCGGAGCGGCGGCCCGGGCGTTAGGAACGACGGACAGTATGGAAGGATGGTGAAGCGATCGTGCGGTTGACGGGCGCGCAGATGGTGTGCGAGAGCCTGACGCGGGAAGGCGTCGATCTGATCTTCGGCCTGCCCGGCGGGGCGATCTTGCCCCTCTACCAGACGCTGCCGGAGTATCCGAAACTCCGGCACGTGCTGACGCGGCACGAGCAGAACGCAGGCCACGCGGCGGACGGCTACGCCCGCGCCTCCGGCAAGGTCGGCGTCGCCGTGGCGACCTCCGGGCCCGGAGCGACCAACCTCGTGACGCCCCTCGCCACGGCGATGATGGACTCCACGCCCATCGTGGCGGTGACGGGGCAGGTGCCGCGCGCCGCCATCGGACGCGACGCCTTCCAGGAAACCGACACCACCGGCATCACGATGCCCATCACGAAGCACAACTATCTCGTGATGGACGCGAAGGACATTCCGCGCGTGATGAAGGAGGCGTTCCACATCGCGCGGACGGGGCGCCCCGGGCCCGTGCTGGTGGATCTCCCCCGCGACGTGCTCACCGACTCGGCGGATTTCGATTATCCGGAGGACGCGCATCTGCCCTCCTACAAGCCGACGCTCGAGGGGCACGGGCAGATGATCAAGCGCGCGGCGCAACTCATCCGCGAGTCGGAGCGCCCGCTGCTGCTGCTGGGGCACGGCGCGCTCATATCGGGCGCGTGGGACGAGGCGCGGGAGATCGCGGAGCGCGCGCAGATTCCCGTCATTACGACGCTGCTCGGCATCGGCGCGTTCCCCGGCGACCACGTGCTGAGTTTGGGCATGCCCGGGATGCACGGCCAAGCCTACAACAACTGGGCGATAGACCGCGCCGACCTCATCATCGGCGTGGGGATGCGGTTCGACGACCGCGTCACGGGGAGGCTGAGCGCGTTCGCGCCCAACGCGCGGGTCATTCACGTCGACATAGACCCGGCGGAGGTGGGGAAGAACGTCCGGGTGACCGTGCCCATCGTGGGGGACGCGAAGCGTGTGCTGCACGCGCTCGCCAAGCAAGTGGACAAAACGTCGCGGCCCGAGTGGATCGCCGAGATAGACGCGCTCCGCGAGGAGCATCCGCTCTACCCGGGCGGAAGCGAGGGGCTGCGGCCGCAGCGCGTCGTCCAGGAAATCTGCGAGGTCACGGATGGGCGCGCCGTCGTCGTGACGGGAGTGGGGCAGCATCAGATGTGGGCGGCGCAGTGCTACGTTTTCAGGGAGCCCGACCTCTGGATCACGTCGGGCGGGCTCGGAACGATGGGGTTCGAGGTTCCGGCCGCGATGGGCGCGGCTTTCGCGCAGCCGAACCGCCCCGTCTGGAGCATCGCCGGGGACGGCGGATTCCAAATGACGATGTCGGAACTGGCGACCATCGTCGAGCACAACGTGCCCGTGAAGTTCGCCATCCTGAACAACGGCAACTTGGGCTTGGTGCGGCAGTTGCAGGATCTGTTCTACGGCGGCGAGCGCGTGGCGTCGGGCTACGCGGGCAACCCGGACTTCGTGAAAATCGCGGAGGCCTACGGCGTCTGGGCGCGGCGCGTCACGGACGAGGCGCAGGTGCGGGCCGCCGTCGAAGAGGCGGCGGAAACGCCGGGCCCCGCGCTCATCGACTTCCGCGTGGAGCCGGAAGAGAACGTGTATCCGCACGTGCCCGCGGGGGAGAGCGTGTTCGAGACGATCGAGTCGCCCGCGGGGCGGGAGGCGCTGGCGTGGTTGACGTAACGCTCCACAACGAGCACGTGCACACGATCACGGCGCTCGTGAACGACAAGCCGGGCGTGCTGGCGCGCATCGCGGGCATGTTCTCGCGCCGCGGATTCAACATCTCCAGCCTCGCCGTCGGCGTCAGCGAAACGCCCGGCCTCTCGCGGATGACGTTCGTCGTCGAAGGCGGCGAGTGGGTCGTCGAGCAGGTCGTGAAGCAACTCTACAAGTTGATCGACGTCGTCCGCGTCACCAACCTCTCGACCGAGAGCACGGTGATGCGCGAGATGGCGCTGGTGAAGGTGCGCTCCAACGCGGAAACCCGCGCGGAGATTATGCAACTCGTGGACATCTTCCGCGCCGCCATCGTGGACGTCGGGAAAGACGCGGTGATCATCGAGATCACGGGCAACGAGGAGAAGGTGGCCGCGATGATCAAACTGCTGCAGCCGTTCGGCGTCCGCGAGACGATGCGAACGGGGCGCATCGCAATGACGAGAGGCGCGGCGTCCGGCGCGCAACGGGAGCGCGCCCACGCCGGCAGAAGCGCGCCCGACGCGGAGGTCGTCCCCTAACGACCCGAACGAGACGGAGCGAGCGAAGCGAAGACAAGAGAGACATTTGCATAACTTCCGGCGGCCGATAGGTTCCCGCTTTCGCGGGAATGACGGGGCGCTTGCGTAGGAGAGGAGCGGCGCTCCGCGCCGCCTGGATTCCCGCCTACGCGGGAATGACGGTAGGTTATGCAAGGTCTCCAAGAGGAGAGGAGCATGGGAATGGCGACGATTTACTACAAGGAAGACGCGGACATCGGGCTGCTGAGCGGCAAGCGCGTCGGCGTCATCGGCTACGGAAGCCAGGGCCACGCGCATGCGCTGAACCTGCGCGACAGCGGCGTCGACGTGATGGTCGGGCTGCCCGCGGGCAGCGCGAGCCGCGCGAAGGCGGAGGCCGAGGGGCTCCGCGTCGCCGACCCCGCCGCAACCGCCGAGGAGAGCGACTTCATTATGGTGCTCGCGCCGGACACCGCCCAGAGCGGCATCTACCGCGAGTCCATCGAGCCGCGCCTGACCGCGGGCAAGACGCTGATGTTCGCGCACGGGTTCAACATTCACTTCGGGGAGATCAAGCCCCCGGCCGACGTGGACGTTTCGATGATCGCGCCGAAAGCGCCCGGCCACCGCGTGCGCGAGGTGTTCGTCGAAGGACAGGGCGTGCCGTCGCTCGTCGCCATCCATCAGGACGCCTCCGGCGGCGCGCTGCAGAATGCGCTCGCTTACGGGGCGGGCATCGGCTCGACGCGCGCCGGCATCGTGGCGACCACGTTCAAAGAGGAGACGGAGACCGACCTCTTCGGCGAGCAGGCCGTGCTCTGCGGCGGCGTGACCAGCCTGATCAAAAACGCCTTCGAGACGCTGACGGAGGCCGGCTACCAGCCGGAGATCGCCTACTTCGAGGTGATGCACGAGTTGAAGTTGATCGTCGACCTCCTCTACGAGGGCGGCATGAAGTATATGCGCTACTCCGTCAGCGACACGGCGGAGTACGGCGACTACAGCCGCGGCTCGCGCGTCGTGGACGAGCATGCCCGCGAGGCGATGCGGCAAGTCCTCAAGGAAGTCCAGGACGGCTCGTTCGCCCGCGAGTGGATAGCCGAAAACCACGAGGGGCAGCCCCGCTTCAAAGCGATGCGCGAGGCCGCCGCCAGCCACGAGATCGAAGCGGTCGGCGAGGACCTGCGGGCGATGATGCCCTTCCTCAAGAAGAAGTAGCCCGCCGAGGCTGCGGAAGGATTCGGGAGGCAGACGATGGAAGACCGAGTGCTGATCTTCGACACGACGCTCCGCGACGGCGAGCAGTCCGCCGGAGCGGGCATGACCGTCGGCGAGAAAGTTGAGATCGCCAAGCAGTTGGAGCGCCTGAACGTGGACGTCATCGAGGCGGGCTTCCCGATCAGTTCGCCCGGCGACTTCGAGGCCGTGCAGAGCATCGCCCGCGAGGTGCGGAAGCCCGTCATCGCGGCGCTCGCTCACGCGAACGAGGCCGCGGTCGACCGCGCCGGAGAAGCCCTCCGCGACGCCGCGCACTCCCGCATCCACGTGTTCATATCCTCCTCCGACCAGCACATCCGGCATCAGTTGCACAAGAACCGCGAGGAGGTCGTCGAAATGGCGGCGAAAGCCGTCGCCCGAGCGCGGGAGCACACCGACGACGTCGAATTCTCACCGATGGACTCCAGCCGCACCGACCAGGAGTTCCTCGTCCATATGGTTCGCGCGGCGGTGGACGCGGGCGCCACGACGATCAACATTCCCGACACCGTCGGCTACGCGGTGCCCGAGGAGTTCGCCCGCCTCATCACGCGCCTCCGCGACGAAATCCCCGAGTTGGGGGAAAGCGTCCGCCTCTCCGTGCACTGCCACGACGACCTCGGCATGTCCGTTGCGAACAGCCTCGCCGCGGTCAAGGCGGGAGCGCGCCAGGTCGAAGGCTGCATCAACGGCATCGGCGAGCGCGCCGGCAACACCGCCCTCGAGGAAGTCGTGATGGCCCTCCGCATCCGCGGCGACTTCTTCGGCGTGGAGACCGGCGTGGAAACGGGGCAACTCTACAACGCCAGCAGGCTCGTCAGCCAAATAAGCGGCTTCCCCGTGCAGCCCAACAAAGCGGTCGTCGGGCGCAACGCCTTCCGCCACGCATCCGGCATCCACCAGGACGGCGTGCTGAAGGAGCGCACCACCTACGAGATCATCAACCCGCTCGACGTCGGCGTCCCCCGCAGCGAACTCGTGCTCGGCAAACTCAGCGGACGGCACGGCCTCCGCGCCCGCCTCGAGGAGTTGGGCTACGCGCTCTCCGCCGAGGAACTCGACAAAGTCCACGAGTCGTTCAAGGAACTCGCCGACAAGAAGCGCGAGGTGACCGACCGCGACCTCATCGCGCTGATGGGCAACGAGCGCGCCGCCGTCGCCGAGACCTACTCCCTGGAGCACGTCCAGGTCACCTGCGGCACCGGCGAAATCCCCACGGCGACCGTCCGCCTGTCCAGCGCCGACGGCGAATCGCACACCGACGCCGCGACCGGCACGGGCCCTGTCGACGCCGTCTACAAGGCGATCAACCGCATCGTCGACGCCCCGAACGAGTTGACGGAGTTCAGCGTCAACTCCGTCACGGAGGGCATCGACGCGGTCGGCGAGGTGAGCATCCGCATCGAGCAGGACGGCCGGCCCTACATCGGGCGCGGCGCCGACACCGACATCATCGTCGCCTGCGCGCGCGCCTATATGAACGCCCTCAACCGCCTCCTCGCCATGGGCGACTCCGCCCGCGCGCCGGAGGCCGCCGGGGCGGTGTAGCGGAGCGCGGGGGAGCGCCGCTCGTTGGTGTAAGATACCCAGCATGACGACACAAGCGCCGCAGTTGACCATCGGGGGCGAAGGCTTTGAGGAAAAGCATCCCGCCGTCAAGGGCTCCGCGCGCTCGGCTAAGCGGGCGAACAGCCTCGACGGGCGCGAGTGGGAGCGCTTCTCGATCAGCATCTGGAGCGACGTCAAGAAGACTCCGGAGGAGAAGAGGCTGGGGCATCCCGCGATGTTCCCTCTGGCCCTAGCCACGAGGCTCATTCGCTGCTTCACGCCCGACGGCGAATCCGTCGTGCTTGACCCGTTCGCCGGCGTCGGCGCGACGCCCATCGCCGCCGAGATGCTCGGCAAGATCGGCGTCGGCATAGAACTCAACGAGGAGTTCGCCGCGAAGGCGCGGAGCAGGGAGACGCCCCTCGGCGGATTGGCGGATCCCGCTCTCGCAGCCTCGCCGGACGACTCGGGATGGGCGGCGGCCCCGCGGTTGGGCAAGCGAATTATCCACGCGGACGACGCCAACATGCTCCTGTTGCACGTCGCGCCGTCCACTGTGGACTTTGTCCTGACCTCCCCGCCGTACTGGGACATTCTCTTGCAGGATCGGTCGGCGGACGGGAAAGCGATTCGGCATTACGGAGAAGAAGAGAAGGACTTGGGGAAGATCGCCGACTACGGCGCGTTCATCAAGGCGCTCGGCAAGATATTCCGCCAGGTTTTCGTTGCGATGAAGCCCGGGGCGTATTGCGTCGTCGTGGTGATGGACATTCGGAAGAAGAGCCGGTTTTACCCCTTCCATTCGGATGTCGCCGCGATGATGGAAGAGTTGGGGTTCGTCTACGACGACGTCATCATTTGGGATCGGCGGCACGAATACAACAATATGCGGCCGCTGGGCTATCCGTCCAAGTTCCGCATCAACAAGGCGCACGAATTCCTGCTGATATTCCAAAAGCCGGAAGAGGCGCGCTGATGGTGGACCTCGACTACATCGACCCGGACGTCGGCTACCTTCTGGGCATGCTCACGGCTCGCGGAGAGATGGTGACGACGGGCGCCGATTACCGCGTGATTATCCATTTCCCCAAAGCGTTGCTCGGAGCGCAAGGGCTGACGCCTGTGAGCGAAACGGAGGCCGAGAACGGCATTCAGTTGAGCCTGCACAAGGTCTCTGAGCGGCTGCGCGAACTCACGGGCGCGGACGACCATATCGTGGACAGCGGCGACCGCATGGACTTGATGCTTACGCTCACCAGGCGCACGATCGCCTTCAGAGACTTGGAGATGCTCTTCGGCGAAGCGCGGGAGTTCCGGTCGTTCCAGATTCCTGACATCATCATGCATGCCGAAACCCCCATCGAGATCAAGAGGGAGTTCATCAGAGGATTCGCGGACGTCGCGGGCAACATTCGCCCCGCCAACCGCGACCAGATCGGCCGGCATCGCGTCCGGTTGGACGTGCTCAACGCCAAGGGAACCTGGGAGACTCCCGTCAAAATCTGCCAACTCCTCCAGACGGACTTGGGCGTGGACGTTCCTCTGATCGCTTGGGGGCACCCCAATCTTGGGAGAGGTTGGCGGGAGCATCAGATCAACATCTACGCCGACGATTTCCTTTCGGTTGGATTCCATTTCGAGAACAAGCAGAAAGCGCTCAAGGAACTCGCTGCGTTCAACGAGAGCAGCGGCCTTCCCAAGCAAAGAGGCTGCCCAGGCGCGAGGAAAGTCGGCGCAAGAAAGAAGCGCGATAAGGGCGAGAAGGACGGGGAACGCCTGCCGGACCCGATACTCGGCAAGCACTTCAACGCCTACTGGCAGATATGCCGGGCGTTAGGCTGCCCTCGGCGGCCCAAACCGCGGCAACAGGCCGCGCTAATGCCTGAAGAAGGCGAGAACGGCGATGACTAGTCGTCCGTACTCCTCGGAAGCGGCGATGTATCCGGCTGTCGCCGCTTGGCTGCGGGAGCGGCTAACGGCGAGATTCCCTTCCGCCTCCGTGCATGCCGCCGACACGCACAACGTTCGGCTAAACGAGTACATATCCCGCCATTCTCTGCACGCCGGTTTCGCGGACTCCTCTTGGCAGACGTTCGAGATACAGGTCGATGTTACCGGCTTCGTTACGGATGAGACCGGAACGCGGTTGCACTTCGTGGAGTGCAAATTGTCGCCCCTGTCGTTGGCGCATCTCTCGCAACTGCTGGGCTATTGCCGGGTGGCCTTGCCCGCCGAGGCGTGGCTGCTCTCCCCCGCCGGGATCGGCTCCGCCCTCAACAGCCTCGTTAGCGCCTACGCTAGGCAAGACGTTCTGGAGTACGATTGGCCTGCGCGGCGAAAGCCGAAGCATGTCATAGTCGCGCGATGGAACGCGGACTCGCGCTCTCCCGACCCAGCGGAGACGCTGCCGCGCGGGGCTTGGTGAGGGTTAGCCCCTACCCCCGCGCCGCCAAGCCCGCGCCGGAATCTGCCGCCCCCACGCGAATGAGCCGCGCCGCAGGGGATGCGAACCGCCCTTAGCGCCGCCAAGCCCGCCCCTATGCTACACTACGCCCATGCGCCTCCCCGTCGCCCGCATCCCGCTCGCCCTCGCCATTCTCGTCTTCGCGCTCGCCGCTTGCCAAAGCGCGCCGACGCCTACGCCCACGTTCACGCCTACGCCGCCCCCTACTCCGACGCTCACGCCCACGCCTACCCTCACGCCTACCCCGACGCTCACGCCCACCCCATCGCCTGCTCCTACATTCACGCCCACTCCCTCGCCTACTCCTACCCTTACGCCTACGCCCTCGCCTACTCCCACCCTTACGCCTACGCCGTCGCCTACTCCAACCCTCACGCCCACCCCGTCGCCTACCCCCACCCTTACGCCTACGCCGTCGCCTACTCCAACCCTCACGCCCACCCCGACGCCTACGTTCACGCCTACCCCTACCCCCACGCCTACGCCAATGCCGATATACGCAACAAAGCGCGCGTGGAACTGCTTCTTCGACCGGCCGGACGACGGCTCCGACGGCGATTGCGGGTGGCGTTCGGAAAGCGTGTTCAAGTGGCCCGCGCCGATAACCATTCACTTCTATACGGAGGTCGGTTTCCGCAACCGGCTCGACGACGCGCTCGCGCGGCTGAGCGAATTCCTCGGCTACGAATTCGACGTGGTCGACGCGAGCGATATGTCCATGTTCGACAGGAACAACTACAACGACGCTCTCGACCCCAACTCCATTCTGGTGGAGTTGCGCGACGACGAAGACGTTGGAGGCAACCGCTTAGGGTACGCGGAGTGGTGGGTCTACCGCAGCAGGCACGAATTCTCGGTCGCGCGCGTCGTGGTCGCGGGGCAAAGCAGCAATTTGAACGCGACGATTATGCACGAGATGGTGCATGCGCTGACCGGAATGGGGCACGTGGTCGGCAGCAGTTTGATGGCGCGGTACAGCAACTACAACCGCCGCGACATCAGCGATTCGGACAGAGAGCAATTCGCCATCTACAGGCAAATCCCTCGCGGCATGCACGTGGACGAAGTGAAGAAAATCGCCTACATCGACGAGACTGGAGAGTTGTGGATCGACACCGTCCCGGTCTACGACCGGTAGCATGGGGAGACCTTGCATAACCTGCCGCCCTGACCGCGTAGGCGGGAGCGCAGGTCGGCGCGCGCCTCGCGCCGAGGGTCGGCGGGCGCGCCGTGCTAGGCGTGATCGGCGTCGGCCTCTTCCTAGCGGGCGCGCGCCTGCTCAGCGCCAACCTGGTTTAGGCGCCGCGGGTGAGGGTTGCATTCCCGCGTAGGCGGGAATCCAGTCGGCGCGAAGCGCCGCTCCTCTGCCGCATCATCGCCTTCCGCAACGTCATCGCCCACAACTACGACAACCTCCAGCCCGAGCGCATCTGGGAGAACGTCCAACGCTACCTCCCGACGCTCCACCGCGAAGCGTCGGGGCCGCTGGGGGAGGCGTAGCCTTGACGTGGTGGGGACTCTTGCTGTAAGATGCCCTCGCAACAGAGAACCGAGCGGAGGAACGGTGATACTAGACATGGCTGACAATAGCCAGGCGGGTGTCTAATGAGTGCTGCGGCGGTTAGCATGAGCCTAACTCTGGAGGCTATCGCACGGTGCACGTGGAGCCTCGTGAGAGACGCTGCTTTTCTCGGTGCATCCATCGGGGAAGAGACGCTCACCGACTTGCTGTCGATCAAAGTCAAGCGCGGCGGCTACCGAGTGATGCAGTTTTCCAAAGCCAGGGAATCCCTGACTGGGGTTGACATTGCGCTAGAGGTCTGGTTAGGCAACGACAGAATGCAGTGGGTTCGACTTGCCATACAGGCGAAGAAACTTAACGTTGGCTCGTACAAGTATCATAGCCTTGACTACAAGAGTAAAACTGATCGCCAACTGAATATGCTTGAGCAATATGCTCAACATGGAACAATCCCGTTGTATCTCTTGTACAATTACAAAGAAGATGCGGACAAGTACTGGCATTGCTCACGTCCAGTTGACATAGAACAAATGGGGTGTACTATTGCGCCTCTCTTTGTCATAAAAGAATCTATTACGTCAAAGAAAAAAGGCTTTGATGATATCCATAAGCATATCAGTACTTTCCCCATGCGATGCCTAGCAGAATGGCCTATCCGTTGCAATTATTGTGAAGAGAAGTCGTTATACCTACACGGAACCTACCCTCGGAAATACGACTTCCTCCCCTCCTATCTTCGAACTGGGGATGAAAGCCTTCGCGATGCATTCATAAGCGAATTCTATAGCGATGGAATCAGTCCGCCCCGTCGTCTATGGGTACTCAATGTCCCGGAAGAAGACAATGCTTGACCGTCATAGCATGGCGCAGCATCCCTAACCTGTCCATACGTAGGAGCAATCGGCTATGGAAATCCTGATCCTCACGCTTGCCTTGTTGGTGTCAACGGTCGCTTTGGCCATGAGCTTGTACAACAGGATTGACGACTGGCGCGTTAAACTCAGGGCGGTCTACGAAGACACAGGCAACGGCTCGATAATGCTCAAGGTGGTCAACCGTGGCCGTGTGCCCGTGAACATAGAATGGATACGCATCACGCTCAAGTCGGTCGGCGAGACTTGGAGCGCACAGAAGGATGTGCGGTTAGATCCACGAGAGCATGCAGTGCTTTTTCAGAAGATAGGTAAGGGCGGCGTTGGCTATATTGATGACGTAGCCGCGGTCAAGGTAGAGACCGCATGCGGTCACGTCCAAAAGGCGGCGTTGGATAAAGAGAACCGCCAATTCAGAACGCAAATAGGCGATGAAGTCGCCTACGTTACGGATGATGGGAAGGTGACGCCGGTCTAGTGAGGTCACCTCTGGTTAGAGGCTCGCAGGGCAGCTTGTGCAGCGGCGCACTGCGCTTCTTTCAATGTTGGGTATTCTCCAACATATGGGGGGAATTTGCTACTTGTACTCGCTTCATATACCCCAGGTGATGGGAAGAATTCAACTACGAGGGTCGCTCCCAATATGCGAGGATTGGATGATATTAGTGAATCGCTAGGTATCGCCGACCAGATTGGGTCTATGTCCCACTTTGTCCATTCCCACATACTAGACCGGCAAATTGCTGGCAAGGCAACCGATCTCGGCGTTGCTGTTGACGGACGTCGGGTAGGGCGCGGGCGCCGTGTTGGCGTCGGCGTAGCCTCGCCCGGGTAGCGCGTCGCGGTCGGATAGGGCGTGGCAGTGGGGTAAGACGTGGCGGTGGGGTAAGGCGTAGGGGTTGGCGCACCCCAGGGGCGAAAACCCGGGTAGTGAGTGGCGGCGGGGTAAGGGGTGGCCGTCGGGTACGGCTCTGGACTGCAGGCGACGCTCGCGAGCAGCAGAGTCCCCAAACTGAGCAGTGCAACGACAACGGTTCGGAGCTTGCCGGGCGGGGCCTCGTAGTTTCTGTAGGTCATCAGGCAGACTCCTGGCACGCCCCTTGAGTCTAAGTCTCCGCCTGCGCGGGCGGGCGGACAGGCAATTCCGCAGCCCGAGCAAGCCCGGCGCAGGATAGCGCAACGGGGTCAGCGGGGCGCGACGCTTACTCGAGAGCCGGGAACGATGGCGAGTTCGTCTGCGAGCCCGGCGTTGATCTCCAACACATAACGGACGGGAGCAGTGGAGTAGTATCTGGGGAGGCGGGCGGGCGGCGTTCCGGGTTCCGGATGGGGGACGCGCTCGGCGACGCCAGTCACTACGTAGTC
The DNA here is from genome assembly GCA_965242755.1 of Dehalococcoidia bacterium. Classification (GTDB taxonomy): domain Bacteria; phylum Chloroflexota; class Dehalococcoidia; order Lucifugimonadales; family Australimonadaceae; genus Bin16. The sequence goes on from OZ251500.1 coordinate 2,155,871, forward strand.
CTCGGAAATCCATACGATGTCGAGAGGGAAGCGCATGCCGAGCATCCAGAACGTTCGGGGCGCGGCCTCGTCGAACACAAACCACATTGCTCGGTTCGGCGCGAGCGAGTCGCGGCCGACGAGTCCGAGTTGGCGCAATGCGGGCGTGTCCGCGACGTCGGCCGTAAAGGTGAAGCCCTCCACGACGATGTCGACCTGATCGTAGGCGGGGGTGAACGTAGGGCGAGGCGTGGGCGTGGGAGGAGGCGTAGGGGTAAGCGTCGGGCGCGGGGTGTAGGTCGGGCGCGGCGTATAGGTCGGGCGTGGCGTGTACGTCGGAGGCGGAGAGGGCAAGGGCGTGAGTGTTGGGCGCGGGGTGTGCGTCGGCAACGGCGTGTAGGTCGGAAGCGGATCCTGGGAGCAAGCCAGCCCGGCGGCAAGCGCAACGATGGCGGCGGCGAGGCCGACCCATAGCGGCGGACGGAGCATGCGGAACCCTCCTGCGACCACGAGGGTAAGGCGCTTGCTGCAACGCTTGCACACAACGCGAACCGACAGGAGGGCGCGGCGGCCCTCCTCGCAATCCAACGGTTCGCGGCGCCTCGTCAAGCGCGCGGGCAAGGTTGCAGCGTTGGACACTCTACCAGAAGCGCGCCGTCGCCGCAACCCGCGCTCCCCTCTCCCTGCTAGGAGACCTCGCATAACCTGCCGCCCTGCCCGCCCGCGTGGGAATCCAGTCGGCGCACAAGCGCCGCCCCCTCTCACCCGTTATGACGGGCATCCTAACCGTCGGCGTCACGGACCATCCACGCCTCCCCATTCTGGCGCGGAGGACGGTCGCCATCGGCTTCGGAGCGCGGGCGCGCGCTACGAGTACCGCGTGAACGAGCGAATGACCGTCGCCGTCGCCCCCTGGGCGGGGCTCGCGTCGGCCTCTTCCTAGCGGGCGCGCGCCTGCTCAGCGCCAACCTGCTTTAGGCGCAGCGCTCCGCGCCGCGAGAGAGCGAGCCTAGCCCGTCAGCCGCAGTTCTTGCCAGAATGAGCGGCGGTCGAGCGTGAAGCCGAGGCTCTCGTAGACGCGGATCGCGGCGGGGTTCTCGCTGTCCACGGTGATTTCGATGCTCAGCGCTCCAAAGTCGATGAGCGCGTTCACTGCGAAGCCTGTGACGACGCGCCCCAACCCTTGCCCTTGGCGGTCCGGCGCGACGCCGACCATTCCGACGACGGCCGGCCTGTCCGCCGTTGGGCGATGGCTCCATGCGTAGGCGATCAGTTCTTTGCCGTCCGCGTCTTCGATCATCGCGACGTGGTCGGGGAGGTCGGGGAGTTGGAAGATGCGGTAGGCGGCCTCCTCCGGCGTGTTCGGCGCGTAGCCCCAACTGCCCGCGAACGCGGCGTTTTGCAAGGCCGCGACCGCCTCCGCGTCCGCCGCGGTCTCCGCATGCCGCAGCGTCGTCCCCGGGGGAAGGACGGCGGGTGCCGGAGGGGAAGGCGGCCTGCGGAGATGCAGATGCTCGCGGACGCGCGTCCATCCCCGCTCCGCGAACGCCGCCCGCCGCGCCTCGTCCGCCTCCGGAACGTCGACGTGGAGCCTATCCAGCCCCGCCGCTCGGGCGCGTTCGGCGGCCTCGCGCAGGAGCGCGTCGCCCGCCCCGCCGCCGCGGTGCGTTCCGCTTCCCTGAATTTCCAACACGCCGCGCCGAATGGCGGGCTCCCGGGTGAGGATGGCGTACCCCGCCGGGGCGCCTGCGCCGTCGAACGCGAGGATGCAGTCGCGCTCGGGATCGAGGTTCGGCTGGCCGAGCCAGCGGGCGAGCGCGGCGGCGTCCCCTTCGAACGGCGCGCGCCCCAGCCGCAATGCGGCGAGCGCCGCCAAGTCGGAGGGGGCGTAGGAACGTATGCTGACGGGGTTCGTCATAAGCGGCACGGGAACGGGTATCATCTTACCAGTCCAATTACGGCTTAGCGGAGGCGCATGGAGACAATCGAAACTCCCGAACGGGCGATGCTCGTGATTCCCCATCCCGACGACGGCGAGTCGGGCGCGGGGGGAACCGTCGCCAAGTGGGCGCGCGAGGGCTGCCGCATCCTCTACGTCGTCTGCACGAACGGCGACAAAGGCGCGTCCGACCCGGAGATGACGAGCGAGCGTCTGGCGGTCATTCGGGAAGCGGAGCAGCGCAAGGCGGCCGCCGCCGCAGGGGCAGAGGACGTCGTCTTTCTCGGCTACGGCGACGGCGAATTGGAGGATACGCGGGAGTTTCGGGGCCGCCTCGTAGAGCAGATTCGCCGCTGGAAGCCGGACGTCGCGCTGGCGATGGACCCCGTCCGGAGGGAGTCGCACGGCCACCGCGACCACCGCGTGTCCGGGCAAGCGGCGATGGACGCCTGTTTCCCGTTCGCCCGCGACCGCCTCCACTACCCGGAGCACGCCGCGCGCGGCCTAGAGCCGCACAAGACGGGGGCGATTCTGCTGTGGGGAACGGAGAGCCCGGACGCGGTCGTGGACGTCGGCGAGACGCTCGAGACGAAGATGCAGGCGCTCGCCGCGCACGAGAGCCAGTTGTCGTCGGACTTCTCCCGCGTCGAGGGTTTCGTCAAGCGCCGAGCCGAGGCCGCCGCCGAGCGCGCCGCCGAGCATGGCCACGCTTTCGCCTACGCGGAGGTCTTCCGCCGCATCGCCTTCCGCCGATAGCGCTCCGCTAGCGCCCGCAGGCGCCTCGCAGTGTGCTAGGGTAATGCGATGGATTGGCGCGGCGCCTACCAAATCTCCCTCAGCGTCATCGCGCTCCTCGCGTTCGCCGGCGCGGCCTGGCTAGTGGTCGCGCCCAAGCCGAGCCCCGGCATCGAGATCATTCCTCCCTCTCCTTCTCCTAGCCTTTCGCTGGACTCTTCCGCGTCCGACGGCGCCGCGCCCGCAGGGAACGCTTCCCCGGAGGACGGCGGGGGACTCATCGTGAACCTCAACGCCGCGTCCGCGAGCGAACTGACGGCGCTGCCGGGGATCGGCGAGACGCTTGCGGCGCGCATCGTCGCGTGGCGCGAGGAGAACGGGCCATTCGCCCGCGTCGATCAGGTGATGGCCGTCTCCGGCATCGGCCCGGCGACCTACGAGCGGATACGCCCTTACGCCCGCGCGCGGTAATAGAGGACAAGCGTCGTCCGCGCGGATTTAGAGGCGCAATGGGTGGCGGAGCGGGCGCGCTTGCCCTATCCTAGTCGCCGGCTGCCGCATTATTTCGCGCAACGAGGAGTCCTCCCAATGTCCGGTCACTCCAAGTGGTCAACGATCAAGCATAAGAAAGCCGCGCTAGACGCGAAGAAGGGCGCGCTCTTCACGAAACTCGCCCGCGACATCGCGGTCGCGGCGCGCGAGGGCGGAAGCGGCGACCCCGCGATGAACTTCCGCTTGCGCCTGATGATGGACAAGGCGCGCGCCGCCAATATGCCCGCCGACAACGTCGAGCGCGCCGTCAAAAAGGGACTCGGAGCGGGCGGCGACGGCGCGGCCTACGAGGAGATCGTCTACGAGGGCTACGCGCCCGGCGGCGCCGCGATTATGGCCAAAGCCCTCACCGATAACCGCAACCGCACCGCATCCGCCGTCCGCGCCGCCTTCGCCCGAGGCGGCGGCAACCTCGGCGACGCCGGCTCCGTCGCATGGATGTTCGAGAGCAAGGCGGTCGTCACCGTCGAGCCGGTCTCGGAGGAGCAAGCGGAGGAGGCCGCGCTCGCCGCCATAGACGCGGGCGCGGAGGATTTCAAGGTCGAGGACGGCGCGCTGGAGATCACCGGCGAGCCCGCCGCGCTGGAGGCGATCATCGGCGCGGTGAAAGACGCCGGCTTCGAGCCCGCCCAAGCCACGGTGGCGATGGCCCCAACGACGACGGTGGACGTGGACAACCCCCGCGCAGGCCAAACGCTGCGTCTGCTGGACGTCATTGAGGAGTTGGACGACATCCAGCAAGTGTTCACCAACGCCAACTTCACCGACGAGGCGCTCGAAAAGTACGGCGCCGAGTAGCGGTTGCGTTGGGAGTCGTGGTAGGCTAGGATCATTGGACGGGAGGTGAATCCGCCATGGTTGCCGCTACGGAGCCCTTTGCCTCGCTTTTGACCGCCGAGGAGCGCGAGTGGGCGGAGGCGTGGGAGTACGCCCAGACGCACACTCCGGACGAGATGCTGAACAACGGCATCCGGGCCGTGTCGGACTCCTTGTCGTCCGGGGAAATCGACGCGGAGAGGGCGGACTTGTACTTGCGCGTCCTGATGAGCCAGTACGTGGCCGTCATCGCCACCGAGCAGATCACCGGCTACTTGGAGCAGGAATTCGGCCCCTGGACGTGGCCTGCGTATGGGGCGCGCCCCCGGCCCCTAGTCTAGGAGGAAACGGCTCTTGCTGGAAGACAACAAAACCCAGACTGACGACCAGGGGGCAGACGACATTGTCGTCCAAACGGCGGACGGCGGCGAAGAGGAGTCTGACAACGCTTCCGACCCCACCGCAGAAATGCTGAAGGATGCTCCTTCTCACGTGCAACGGGCATTCAGCATGGCTATCTCCAGACAGGTGGGGAATCCCCTGCTTGAAAAGTTCAACGCGGAGCACATCCATAAGGTGTTGGACTATCGTGATGCAGGCAACCAGCGTAACCATAAGTTCGCTCTCGCATTCTTCCTCGCAGCGCTTGTGGCCGTCGTTGGGGTCTTAGTGTTCCTCGTTTGGCAGGACGAGCGCGAACTCGCAGGACAGGTCCTCGCAGGACTCGCAATTTTCGGGGGCGGCTTCGGCGGCGGCTACGGTCTCGGCAGGCGCCGCTAGCCCATCCCGTACTCCCCATGCGAATCCTCGGCGTTGATCCCGGCGCCCAGACGATGGGCTACTGCATCCTCGATCTCGACGGCGACGCGACGCATTGCCTCGACTGGGGCGACCTCGACGGCGGGCGCTCCAAAGAGATCGCCGCGCGGCTCGCGGTTCTCCTTGACGCTCTGCGCGGCGTCGCCGAACGCTGGCGCCCCGATGAACTCGCCATAGAGGAGCCGTTCGTCGCCCCGGAGCGCGGCGCGAAGTCCGCCGTCGCCGTCGGGCAGGCGCAAGCCGTCGCGCTGATCGTCGCGGCGCAAGCCGGCCTCCCCATCCGCCGCTACCCGCCCGCCAAAGTGAAAAGCGCCGTCGCCAACTACGGCGCGGGCGCGAAGGCGCAGGTGCAGCGCTCCGTCCGCCTCATCCTCGGCCTCGGTGACGCCCCGATGTCCGAGGACGCATCCGACGCCGTCGCCATCGCCCTATGCCACGCGCAGACGCGGCGCGCCGAGCAGCGGATCGCCGTCCGATGAGCCTCGTCGCGGGAATCGAAGGAACGCTAGAGTCGAAAGACGCCGATTCCGTGATCGTCCGCGTGGGCGGCGGCGTGCTGCTGCGCGTCTACGTTCCCGCCCACGAGATCGGCGCGATGCCCGCCGCCGGCGCGCCCCTGCGCCTCGCGACCCATCTCATCGTCCGCGAGGACGACCTGCAACTCTACGGATTCCCGTCGGAGCAGGGGCGCCGCCTATTCGAGATGCTGATCGGCGTGAGCCAAGTCGGGCCGAAGGCGGCGCTCGCCGTGCTCAGCGTCCTCCCGCCGGAGGACCTCGCCGCCGCCATCGTGTCGAGCGACTCCGCCGCGATCAGCCGCGCGCCCGGCGTCGGCAAGCGCACCGCCGAGCGTATCATCCTCGACCTCAAAGGCAAGTTGGAGGAGGACGTCGGCGCGCCGATAACCACGACCGCAGGCGTCGCGACCACGACCGGCGGAACCGGCGACCCCGCCCTCCAATGGCTGATGGCGCTCGGCTACTCCGCCATCGAGGCGCGCCAAGCCCTCGCCTCAGAGGACGGCGCAGCCGACGCCGGCCTCCCCACCGAGGAGCGCGTCCGCCTCGCCTTGCAGCGCATGGGCGGCGGGTAGGGCGACGTCTGCGGCGGCAAGGCGGTGAATCTCGACAACTCGCCCATCGCGGCCGCCCGCCCTTCGCAGCCCGCCCCCGCGCGTATAATCGCCGCGTGGCCTATCCGTTTCGCGCAATCGTTTTCGATTTCGATGGGCTCATCGTGGACACGGAGCAGCCGATCTACGACGCCTACCTCGACGTGTTCCAATCGCTCGGCGTTCCGCTCACGCTTGACACGTGGGCGGGCATCATCGGCGGGACGGGGCACAGAGACGCGCTGTTCGACCGCATCGAGGCGCAACTGGGGCGGAGCGTTGACCGCGAGGCCGTCCGCGAGCAGGCGAGAGCGCAGTCGCGCCGCGTGACCGACGCCGCCCCCGCGCAGCCGGGCGCGCCCGAACTCATCAAGGAGGCGAAGGAGGCCGGGCTCGCGCTCGCCGTCGCGTCCAGTTCCAGCCGCGCCTGGGTGAGCGGCCACCTCGACCGACTAGGGCTGCTGCCCGCGTTCGACGTTCTCTGTTCGCGGGACGACGTTGAGCGCGTGAAGCCGCATCCCGACCTCTATCTCCTTGCGCTGCGGCTGCTGGGCGTCGAGGCGCGGGACGCCTTCGCTATAGAGGACTCGCCGAACGGCGTGACCGCCGCGAAGTCGGCGGGGCTGCGCTGCGTCGCCGCGCCGAACGCGCTCACCGCGCGGATGCCGCTCGCCCACGCCGACATCCGCATCCCCTCGCTCGCGGGCATCTCCCTCAAGGAGATTGCGGCGGCGCTGGAGGAGATCAGGGGTTGCTGACAATACGGCGTTGCGCGGCGGCGCCGGAATGCTCTATAGTGCGCCCCGCGTGAGCGACTCGAGATGACCAACGCCTTGACCATACGGCGCAACGCCGCCGCTGAGCGGATGGATTCCATCCCCGCCTTCGCGCCGGCGAGCGCGCCGACGCTGAAGTGCGCCGACCTATTCTGCGGCATCGGCGGATTCCATCAGGCGGCGCGCAACCTCGGGCACGAGGTCGTGTTCGCCTGCGACATAGACGAGCAGGCCCGCCGCGCCTACCAGGCCAACTACGGCGTCGAGCCCGTTGGCGATGTCGCCGTCGTCGCGCCGGAGGACGTTCCCGATCACGACTTGCTGTTCGCGGGCTTCCCCTGCCAGCCCTTCTCCATCATCGGCCAGCGGCAAGGGCTCGCCGACCCGCGCGGAACGCTCTTCTTCGAGGCGCTGCGCCTGATCAAGGCCAAGCGGCCTCGCGGCGTCATCTTGGAGAACGTCAAGCAATTGACGACCGCGCAGGGCGGCAAGGTCATCGACACGATCGTCGCCAGTCTCCAAGAGGCGGGCTACACGGTGGAGCATCGCGTGCTGAACGCGCTGGACTTCGGCCTGCCGCAGAAGCGCGAGCGAACCATCATCGTCGCTTCGCTTCGTCCGTTCGAGCGCTTTCCCTGGCCCGAGGGCGATATTCCAATGACGCCGCTCGCCGACCTCTTGGAGGCGAACCCCGACCCGAAGCACTATGTGTCGGACTACATCAGGCGCTCCAAGAATCATCGGCAGACGCTGCCGTCCCCGGCGGTGTGGCACGAGAACAAGGGCGGCAACATATCCAGCCATCCGTGGTCGTGCGCGTTGCGGGCGGGCGCCTCGTACAACTACCTCCTAGTGGACGGGAAGCGCCGCCCCACGCCGCGGGAGATGCTGCGCTTGCAAGGATTCCCCGACTCGTTTACCATCGTCTGCAACGACGGGCAGACGCGCAAGCAAGCGGGCAACGCCGTCCCCGTCCCGCTCGTGCAATCCGTGATGGAGAGGCTGGTGAGCATCCTTGATTAACCCGCGACTGAGAGGCGGCGCGCCGCCTATGAGGGGCCCGTACCCGCTAGGCGAAGTGCCTGACGAAGTGCTGCACAGCGTCGGCGAACAGATAGTTCACCGTCTGGCTGTTGGGCACAGCGACATCAGCGGTGACGATTTCGGCACAATCTTCGCGAAGGCAGTGGGAGGCTCCCATCGCGCCGCGCCTCACGGCTTAGCCGATGTCGTCATGGACGGGTCGGCTTGGTCCCTCAAAACCGTGCAGGACTCGCGCCCTTTCGCCCAGCAAAAGGTGCGCCTCATATCAGGCCGCAACTCGCCTGACTTTTCCTCGGGGATCGAGAATCCCCATGAAGACCCTGTCGCCACGGGCCGGGCTGTGATCGCCATCTGGAATGGGCGCATTGACACGTCGATGCTCGAGGTCGAAGACTTGCGCGTGGTCGTGCTCGTAAGGAACATGGCTAGCCGAGAGTTCACGCTGTTCGAAGAAGAGCTTCACAGGTTTGTCCCTGGCGACTATTTGTGGGCCTTCAATAGCAGAGGGAACTTGGAAGGCAGAGAGTTATCTACCGGAGCCCATCGGTTCACTTGGCAATTCCACGGGAGTCAGTTCACAATCATCCGAGATGTTCCGGGTTCTGCGCGCAAGTTTTCGATTGTTCCCAATGTTCCGATCGTGGAAGAGTCTGCCGTGTTGCGCGCAATTAAATTTGCGCCTGACTGGGTTGCTATTCACTAGAGACGGACGGGCAGGCGCGTATGGCTCCCGACACCGTCTCTCCGGAGGAGCGCAGCCGCATTATGCGGCAGGTCCGCTCGCGGGACACGAAGCCCGAGATGCGCGTCCGCCGCGCCCTCCACGCCGCTGGGCTCCGCTTCCGCCTCCACGACAAGCGTCTGCCCGGCCGTCCCGACGTCGCGCTGCGGAAGCATCGGACGGTCGTGTTCGTTCACGGATGCCTGTGGCACTGGCACGGCTGCCCGCGCTCGCGGATGCCGGCGTCCAACGTCGACTACTGGCGCGCGAAGATCGCCCGCAACGTCGAGCGCGACGCGGAGCACGCCGCCGCGCTGGAGCGCCTCGGCTGGCGAGTCGAGGTCGTCTGGGAGTGCGAACTCGCCCCGGCGACGGAGCGCCTAATCGCGCGCCTCACGAGCACGGACGCGGAGCAGGAGTAGGCGGCGCGCAGCGCCCCCCCTACGCGACGGCGGGCGGGGCGCCTGCGCCGGGGCGCGCCCCCGCGCCGCCCCCATCCTCGCGCTCGACGAAGGCGGCCTCCGGCGGGAGCAGGCGGCAGTCCGACGCGCTCATCGTCAGGTAGACCTTGTCGCCGCGTTGGACGGAGCGCGAGGCGTGCACGAAGGCGCGAATGAGCGCGCCGCCGACGTTCACCCGGCAGTCGTGGGAGTCGCCCAGGAAGACGACGGTTTCGACGACGCCCTCAAGCGCGTTGTCGGCGTCCGGACGCTCGGCGGAGACGCCGATGTTGGCGGGGCGGACGGCGACGGCGGCGCGGTCGCCGGGGGCGAGCGAGTCGAGCGCGGCGCACAGCAGCGCTCCCTGCGGCGTCTCTACGCGCATCGCGTCTCCCTCGCGGGATGCGACGGTTCCCTCGAGGAGGTTGGTCGTGCCGATGAATTCGGCGGTGAAGCGCGAGTTGGGGTCGTCGTAGATGTCTTTGGGGCCGCCGAGTTGAACGATTTCGCCGTCGCGCATCACGGCGATCTTGTCGGAGAGCGTGAGCGCCTCCAACTGGTCGTGCGTTACGAAGAGCGTGGTGATGTTGAGCCGCTCGGTGAGCGTTTTCAGTTCCACGCGCATATCGTCGCGGAGTTTGGCGTCGAGGTTGGAGAGGGGCTCGTCGAGCAGGAGCGCTTTGGGCTGGCGGACGAGCGCGCGGGCGAGCGCGAGGCGTTGCTGCTGGCCGCCGGAGAGTTGCGGCGCGGGCCGGCGCTCGAGGCCGTCGAGCCGCACGAGGCTGAGCGCCTCGAGCACGCGCTCGCGCACCTCCGCCTTCGGAAGTTTGCCCTTGCCGCGCGAGATGGGGAACGCGACGTTGTCGTAGACGTCCATATGCGGCCAGATGGCGTAGGACTGAAAGACCATGCCGATGGGGCGCTGGTGCGCCGGAACCTGCGCGCCGCTTTGCGAAACGACCACCATATCGCCGATGGCGATCTCGCCGCCGTCGGCCTTCTCCAGCCCCGCGATGCAGCGCAGCGTCGTGGACTTCCCGCAGCCCGACGGGCCGAGCAGCGTGAAGAACTCGCCGTCCTCGACCTCGAACGACACGCCGCGAACGGCGTTGACGGCGCCCTCGTCCGTGGCGTACCGCTTCTCCAGATTCTCGACTCGCACCGCAACGGCCATACGTTCCTCTGTCAAGCCCTCTGCGAGCCCCGCGGCTCGCCGCTGGATTCCCGCCTACGCGGGAATGACGGTAGGTTATCCGTGGTCTCTCGTGAGCCGGACGGTGACGATCCGGGCGAGGATGACGATGACGGTCATCATAACCATCAGGATCATGCCGATCGCGGCGGCCTCCGACGAGCGTCCGTTCTCCCATGCGCCCCATGCGACGAGCGACAGTATCTGGCTGTCGCGCGTGCTGAGGAGGAGCGCCATTGAGAGTTCGCGTCCGCTGTGAATCGCCACCCAGAGCCAACCCGCGATGAGCGACGGCACGAGCAGGCGCAGCGTTATCCGGCGAAACACCGTGAGCCAGCCGACGCCGCTCACGGAGCCGGCCTCCTCCAACTCCTTGTGGAGTTGGAACATCGCGCCGTTCGTCGCCCGCGTGCCGTAGGCGAGGAAGCGCGCGACGTGGACGACGACGATGAGCCATATCGTGCCGTAGACGGGGATCCAATCTATCCAGAACGCGATCAGCAGGAAAGCGAGGCCGAACACGATGCTCGGCGCGGTGAACGGAATGAACGCGAGCGTGTCCAGCAGCCCGCGCCCCCGCGCTTTGGACCGGACGACGACCCACGAGACGACGGCGGAGAGCAGCATCGTGGCGATGGGCACGGTGGCGATGAGCGTGAGGGAGTTCCGCAGGCCGATCCAGAACCCCTCTTGCCCGAATATCTCGCGGTAGGCGTCGAGATTCGCGTTTTCGAACGCGGAGATGGAGGGCGGCCTGAAGAAGGGCTGCGTGCTCGCGTAGATCAGCACGACGGAGGGCAGCACGACCATCAGGAAGAAGTAGAAGATGATGGCCGCGCCCGCCCACTTGCGGAATCGCCCGAGGTCGATGCGGCGAGGGCGGTAGCCCTTGCCCGTGATCGTGGCGAACTTCTGCTGCACGCGGGTGACGCGGTGGTAGTAGTAGATGCCGACGATGCCGATGAGCGCGGCGACCGTGCCGAGGCTCGTCGCGAGGCCGTAGTCGCGGGGCGTCGTGTCCATCGCCAGATAGATGCGCGTTGCGAAGACGTGAATGTTGCCGGGCATGCCGAGAATCGCGGGCAACTCGAAAAGGCCGATCGTGGCCGTGCCGACGAAGATGATGACGCCCAGCAGGCCGGGCAGCATCACGGGCAGCGTCACGCGGCGGACGGTCGTCCGCATATCGGCGCCGGAGGTCGCGGCGGCCTCCTCCAGTGCCGGGTCCATGCTGCGGAAGAGGCCGACGACCATCAGAAAGATCGTGGGCGTGAGCCGGAACGCCTCGACCACGACGAGCGTGCCGAGCGTGTAGGGGCTGAAGATGCCCTTGTTCCATCCGAGCCATTGGGTGAACGGAATGTTGAACACGCCCGTGCGCTCGTTGAGCAGGAACACCCACGCCATTGCGTAGAGGAGCGGCGGAATGCCCGCCGTGATGATGGCGACGACGAACGCGAAGTTGCGGAACGGAGCGTTGGTGCGCTCGACGACCCACGCGAGCGAGACGCCGAACACCAGGCCAAGCGCGACGGAGCCGATCCCGAAGACGGCGGTGTTGTAGAGCAGTTGGTAGGTCGACCCGACGAGGAACGTCTTGCGGTAGTTCTCCAGCGTGAACGTTCCGCCGTCGTCCACCGGCCCGACGCTCCAGAGGCTGTAGAAGAGGAGGATGGCGAGGGGCGCGAGGACGAGGAGCGCGAGAATCAGCCCCAGTCCGCCGACGAGGATGACGTACTGGGGTTCCAAGTTCGCAAGGCGCGCGGGCGCGAACCTGCGAACCGTTTGCGCGGCGGTCGCCACGATCCCGCTCCTCTCCTTATTTCAACCGATGCATAACCTGCCGTCATTCCCGCGTAGGCGGGAATCCAGACGCGGCGCGGAGCGCCGCTCCTCTCTTACGGAAGAGCCCCGTCATTCCCGCGAAAGCGGGAACCTACCGGAGCCCCGGCGAGTTATGCACGGCCTAATGGAACGGCGGGCGGGGCGGGCGCTGCAGCCTGCCCCGCCGCCTAGACGCTGAGGCTAACTGGTCGGGATGCCGAGGACCTCGCGGTAGGTCGCCTGGAGGCGCGAGAAGTGGTCGGCCATTTCGATGCCGGTGTAGCCGATCTTGATGTCCAGCCGCGCCGCGCGCTCGCCGATGATGTCGCCGGAGGCGGGGTCGAGGCTCGTGCCGGGCTGCACCGCCACGCGGACGGGAATGCCCTGATCGGCGCTGAGCAGCCAGCGCAGGAAGAGCCTGCCGCCGGGCGGGTTCGGCCCCTCCGCGACCGCGCCGATGAGCCACTGCTCGATGGCGTTCGGCGACACGGGCGCCCACTCGACCGGATGCCCCTGCGCGATGGCGTTGCCGATGGAGGCGACGTTCACGTCCGGGCTGATCGGCCGCTCGCCGCTCGCGACGGTGTTGGAGACGGTCGTGTTGCCGTGCTGAATGAGCACGTCTTGCTTCGCGAGTTCCGTCAGGTAGGCGACGATGTCCTCTTCCGTCCACAGATTCTCGTAGCGCCCGTTGTACTCCGGCAGGTCGGTGAGGTAGATGAAGCCCTTGAGGCGGTCCTCCAGCACCATCAGCCCATTCCACTTCGGATCGAGCAGATCGTCGTAGGTTTGGGGGATGTCGTCGCCGGTCACGTATTCGGTGTTGTACATCACGCCGTGCGCGAGGGGGACATAGAGCGTCGCGAGGCCGTCGGCGTAGCGCGCCTGCTCCTCGATGCCTACGTCGTCGAAGATGTCAGTGCTGTCGGAGAAGATGCCGCGGTCGAGCAGGCGGCTGTCGCGGCCGGGGTCGGAGACGTCGGCGGCGAGGTTGCCCAACTGATGCTCGAGCAGCAAGCCTTCGGTGACCTCGCTCGTGCTCTTGGTCGTGAGTTCGACGTCGAGTCCGGGGTATTCGGCCTCGAACGCCTCCATAATGGGGTCGCCCTGCGACGCGCGCGTCGGGAACACCCACGCGATCTTGCCGTCGTTCGTGGCGAGCGCCTGCTCGTAGAGCATTTCCTCGAGGCTCTTGGCGGGCATCGCCGTCGGCTCCATCATCGCCGTGGGCATCGCCGTCGGATCCGTCATCATCGCCTGGGTTGGGGTGGGCACGGGCGTATTGGTGGGGCGGGGCGTTGCGGTGGGGTCGGCGCCGCAAGCGGCGACGACGAGCAGCGCGAGCGTTGCGCTGAGCGCGAGCGTCAACTTCTTCTTCACGACCATCCTCCCTCGGTCGCCCGGAGCGTCTGCGAATTCGCCCCGGCCGTAGTTAGCGCGAACGCTACCTTGTTGAGCGCGATTCGTCAAGCGCTAGGGGGCAGTGGGGCGCGATTCGGCGGGGTGGGGGTCGCGGCTGCATCTTTCATTCCCACCCCGGCCGGCATATAAGCGGGACTAGGAGCGGCTTCCCTACGCCCCGCATGCCTCGCCGCCGCAGGCGCAGGGCGCGACCCCTCGTCCATTACGCGACCGCGCTTGACGCGCCGCTTGCGGGGGCGTAACCTTGGCGAGAATGGTTATCGCTAACGGCATACCCGAACCGGGCGCGCGCGTTGCGGAGGCGGCTGCGCGGCTTCACGCCGGACGCCGCGTCGGGCCCGCCCGCATGGCCGTCTTTTGATGCGCTGATCAGGCGTCCTGCCTGCCAGCCCCGGGCGACGGACCCGGAGCGGCGGCCAAACCCATAGGACAACGAATTCCCCCCAGAGGAGGAGAAGAAATGGCGACTTTGCAAGGCACCCAGAGCGAGAGCAACCTCAAGGCGGCGTTCGCCGGAGAGTCCCAGGCCAACCGGCGCTACCTCTACTTCGCCCGCCGCGCCGACATCGAAGGCTACCCCGAAGTCGGCGGCCTCTTCCGCGACATCTCCGAAGCCGAGACCGGCCATGCCTTCGGCCACCTCGACTTCCTCAAGGAGACCGGCGACCCCGCCACCGGCGAGCCCATCGGCAACACCGAAGCCAACCTCAAGTCCGCCGTCGCCGGCGAGACCTACGAGTACACCGAAATGTACCCCGGCTTCGCCCGCACCGCCCGCGACGAGGGCTTCGACGAACTCGCCGAGTGGTTCGAAACGCTCGCCCGCGCCGAACGCTCCCACGCCGGGCGCTTCACCAAGGGCGCGGAGTCCCTCTCCCTCTAATCCCCATGCGACCGGATCCGCCCTCCGTTCCCTAACCCCGGGCGCGGGGGGCGCGTCCGGCGACGACGAGCGCCGCAAGAATGCCGTCCCCCGTCTACAACACGACCGACCCGCGCTATTGGGACGCGGACGACCTGCTCGCCGAGCAGCGCCGCCAGTACGACGTCTGCCACGGGTGCAGGCTCTGCTGGAACCTCTGCCCGATGTTCCCCGACCTCTTCGACCTGACCGACTCCGTCGAAGGCGAGATGGGGCAAATCGGCGCGGAGCGGTTCGCCCAAACCGAAGACCTCTGCTTCCAGTGCAAGTTGTGCTGGGTCGTCTGCCCCTACACCGCGCCCCACGAGTACGACCTGGACGTGCCGCGCCTCGTCGCCCGCGCCAAATTCCAGCGCGCCAAGAAAGCGGGCGTCCCCCTCGCCAAGAAACTCACGGCCGACCAGGACCGGCTCGCCAAACTCGCGGGAGGCCCCTTCGCCCCCCTGACGAACTTCGCCAACAAGTTCCCCCCGACCCGGCTGGCGACGCAGGCCGCGCTCGGGATCCACCGCAAAGCCAAACTGCCGGAGTACCGCGCCCAGACGTTCACCTCATGGTTCCGCAAGCGCTATGGCGACGCGATGCGCCCCTCCGGTCAGCCCGCCGGCAAGGTCGCCCTCTTCCCGGGCTGCACGTCCGACTACAGCGACGTCCATATCGCCCGCGCCGCCGTCGCCGTCTTCGAGCGCAACAACGTCGAGGTCGTCCTCCCCGACCATCAGTGCTGCGGCATGCCCCTGATGGACGCGGGCGACTACGACGGCGCCGCGAAAAAGCGCGAGCGCAACCTCCGCCGACTCTCCGCGCTCGTGGGCGACGGCTATGACGTCGTGAGCCTCCAGCCCACCTGCACGCTCGTCATCCGCGACGACTACCCGCGAATGTCCGAAGATGCGGAGGCGGCGCGCAAGGTGTCCGAGCACACCTACGAGGCGGGCGGCTACCTCGTGCGAATGGCGCAGGAGAAAACGCTGCGCCGCGACTTTCAGCGCGAACTCGGCAAAATCGCCTTCCACGTCGCCTGCCACACCCGCGCGCAAGCCGCCGGCGTCAACTCCCCTCGCATCCTCGCCCTGATTCCCGGAACGTCGGTCGAAACCGTCGAGAGTTGCTCCGGCCACGACGGAACGTGGGGCGTCAGCAAGAAGTACTTCCCAATGGCGCTGAAAGTCGGCGAGAAACTCTTCTCGAACCTCCAAAAGAACGCGCCCGACCTCCTTGTGTCCGACTGCCCGCTCGCGGCGCGCCACATCGAAATCGGAACGGGCAGGCGGCCCATCCACACGATGCAGGCGCTCGCCGCCGCCTACGGGATCGCGGAGCCGTAGGCGATGCGCCCTCTCGCGCCGGACGACCTCCTGGACATCGCGGCCTACGAGGCCGAGCGCCCCGCCTTCCGCGAGCGCGTCATCGCCCTCAAAAAGCGCCGCCGCGCGCAGGTCGGCGCCCTCGTGACGCTCGTCTTCGAGAACCGCGACACCGTCCGCTTTCAGATCCAGGAGATGATGCGGGCGGAGCGCATCGTCGCCCCGGAGCGCATTCAGGAGGAGTTGGCCACCTACAACCAACTCATTCCCGGCCCCAACGAACTGCGCGCCACGCTCCTCATCGAAATCACCGAGCAGGCGCGGCTACGCGAAATCCTCGACCAGTTCATCGGCGTCGACAAGGGCGGCACGACCTTTCTCGTCATCGGCGGCGAGCGCGTCGAGGCCGAATACGAAGGCGGGCGCAGCAAGGAAGACCGCATCAGCGCCGTCCACTACATCGCCTTCCCGATGACCGCGGCGCAAGCGCAATCTTTCGCGGACGGCGTCGCCCCCGCCGCGCTCGAGGTGTCGCATCGCGGCTACGAAGAGTCCTGCCCCCTCCCCCCGGAGATGCGCGCCTCCCTCGCCGAGGACCTGCGCGCGGGGTAGTGCGCGCCCCTGCGGTAATTTGCGGGGCCGTCTCCCATCCAAGCCTTGTGATTCTGTCAACGAATTTACTTGACACCTACAATTCCCTCGAAAGCGGGAACCTACTGCCCGGGGAAGAACCCATGCGCCGCGCATCACCCCTCGAGCATCTCCAAGAACTTGTCGAAGAGGAACTCGTTGTCGAGCGGGCCGGGCGACGCTTCGGAGTGGTGCTGAATCGTCAGCACGGGCGCGCCTGTGTGCCGCAGCCCCTCTATCGTTCCGTCGTTCAGGTTGCGGTGCGTCACCTCCAGCGCGCTCGGCAGCCCGGCGTCCGCCACGGCGAAGCCGTGGTTCTGCGCCGTGATGGACACGCGCCCCGTCACCAGTTCCTGCACGGGGTGATTGCCGCCGCGGTGCCCGAACTTCAGTTTGTACGTCCGCGCCCCCAGCGCCCGCGCAATGATCTGATGCCCGAGGCAGATCCCGAGCGTCGGCGTCCGCGCGATGATGCGCTGCGCCGTCTCCACCGTCGGCGAGTTGTGCGACGGGTCGCCGGGGCCGGGCGAGAACACGACGCCGTCGGGCGCGCCGCGCAGGATCTCGTCCGCCGTCGCCGTCGCCGGGTGGACGCGCACTTGGCAGCCGCGACGCGCCAGCAGCCGCATAATGTTGCGTTTCACGCCGCAATCCACCACCGCGATGCGCTTGCCGCCCTCCGCGCTCCATACGTAGGGAGCGTCCGCAGTCACGCGCTCCACGAAGTTCACCGCGTCATAGGCGGGACGCGCCGCCAACTCCCGGAGCGCGTCCCGCGGGTCGCCGGCGGTCACGGCGCCCATCATCACGCCGAGCGAGCGGATGCGCCGCGTAACCGCCCGCGTGTCCACGCCCGATACGCCGGGGACGCCCTCGTCCGCGAGGTATTCGTGGAGCGTCCGCGCCGCGTCGTAGTGGCTCGGCGTCAGCGAGTGCTCCCGAACGACGAACGCCGCGACTTTGATTCCCCCCGACTCCGCGTCCGTTGCGTTGATGCCGTAGTTCCCCTGCATCGGATACGTCGGCGCGAGGATCTGCCCGGCGTAGGACGGGTCGGTCAGCATCTCCTGGTAGCCGGTCATGCTCGTGCTGAACACGACTTCGCCGAACGCGGGAGACTCCGCTCCGAACGCGACGCCCTCGTAGATCGTTCCGTCGCTCAGCGCGAGGTAGGCCGTCGTCATCGCGCAGGCCCCCCGAACGCAATTTCGCCCCCGGCTATCGTCGTCTTCACTTTGCCCCGCAGCGTTAGGCCGTCCAACGGCGTGTTCTTTCCCTTCGACGCGAAACGGCTCGCGTCCACCCGCCAGCGCTCGTCCGGGTCGAACAGAACGACGTCGGCGGGCGATCCTACGGCCAGCGACGTCAGCCCGGCGAACCGCTCTCCGAGCACGGAGGCGGGCCCGACCGTGAGGCGCGCGACGAGCGTCGGGAGGTCTATCGCGCCGCCGTGGACGAGGCTCATCAGAGACCCGAACGCCGTCTCCATCCCCGATACGCCGACCGCCGCCTCGTCGAACGGAACGGCCTTGTCGCCGAACGTATGGGGCGCGTGGTCGGTCGCGACGGCGTCGAGCGTTCCGTCGCGCAAGCCTTCCGCGAGCGCGTCGCGGTCGGCGGAGGAGCGCAGCGGCGGGCTCATCTTCGCCTGGGTGTCGTAAGCGCGGGAGGTCAGCGGCGCGGCGACTCCGCCGACGGGGTTCGCGCCCAGCGCCCATTCGTCGGTCAGCGTGAGATGATGCGGCGTGACCTCCGCCGTAACGGCGAGTCCCCGGCGTTTCGCGGCGCGAATCATCTCCACGCCGCCCGCCGTGCTCACGTGCGCCGCGTGAAAATGCCCTCCGACGAGGCCGAGCAGCGCGATGTCCCTCGCAATGATGGACTCCTCGCCGGCGGACGGATACCCCGCGAGCCCGAGCCGCGAGGCGACCGGGCCCTCGTGCATGCCCAGCCCCTCCGTAATGGAGTGGTCTTCGCAATGGTCCATCACGGGCAAGCCGAGTTCCCCCGCGTAGAGCAGCGCCGCCTGCATAAGCCGCCCCGTCGCCACCGGGCTGCCGTCGTCCGTGAATCCTACGACCCCGGCCTGCGCTAGTTCCTCCATATCCGTCAGTTCCAGCCCGTTCCGGCCTTTGGAGACGGCTCCGAAAACGAGCACGCGGATCGGCCCCGCCTCCCGCGCGCGCTGCGCGACGAACGCGACCGCCGCCGCCGAATCCAACGCGGGCGACGTGTTCGGCATCGCGCAGACCGTCGTGAAGCCTCCCGCCGCCGCCGCCGCCGTCCCCGTCTCGATCGTCTCTTTGTCCTCGAACCCCGGCTCGCGCAAGTGCGCGTGCAGATCGATGAACCCGGGCGACGCGACGAGCCCCGCGCCATCAATCACGACGGCGCCGGGAGGCGGCGCGTCCGGCGCGTCGGCGATCAGCCCGTCGCGAATGAACAGGTCGCGGACGGCGTCCTCGCCGGATGCGGGGTCGAGCGCGCGGACGCCGCGCATGAATATCGCGGCGCTCACGCCTCGCCGCCTTCCCGCTCCCCGGTGAGCAATTGGTAGAGCAGCGCCATCCGAACGGCCACGCCGTTCGTCACCTGCTCCTCAATCAGCGCGCTAGGCCCGTGCGCCAGCGACGAGGCGATTTCGATTCCCTCGTTCATCGGCCCCGGATGCATCAGCAACGCGCCGGGCTTCGCCTTGCGGTAGCGCGCCTCGGTGACCTGCCAGCGCCGCGTGTACTCCCGCATGCCGGGCAGCGCGCCCGCCTCCTGGCGCTCCTGCTGAATCCGCAGCGCGATGATCGCGTCCGCGTCCGTTATCGCCCGGTCGAGATCATGCTCCACGCTTACGCCGGGAACGCCGCTCGCCTCGCCGCCGCGCAGCAGATCAAGGGGCAGGAGCGTCGGCGGACCGCACAGCGTGACCGACGCGCCCATCGCGCGCAGCCCGAAAACGTCCGACCGCGCGACGCGGCTGTGCAGAACGTCGCCCACGATCACGACCCGCTTGCCCGACAGGTCGCCGATGCTCCGGCGCATCGTCATCAGATCGAGCAGCGCCTGCGTCGGGTGCGCGTGGCGCCCGTCGCCCGCGTTGACCACGCCCATGCGGTCGAGGCTCCGCGCCAGGAAGTGCGGCGCGCCGGAATGCGGACTTCGGATAACGAGGAGGTCGGCGCGCATCGCCTGCAGCGTCAGAGCGGTGTTCAGCAGCGACTCGCCCTTCTCCGCGCTGCTGCCGGAGCCGGCGATGTTGATCACGTCCGCGCTCAGCATCTTCCCCGCCTGCTCAAACGACACCCGCGTCCGCGTGCTCGGCTCCAGGAACAGCGTTAGGATCACCTTCCCCCGCAGCGACGGCGCTTTCTTGATGTCGCGATGCAGCAACTCCCGCATCGCGTCGGCGGAGTCCAGCAGCGACTCGACCTCGTCCCTGGAGAAATCGTCCAGATCGAGCGCGTGCCTGCGCCTGGGAGCCGCCGCGCCGCCCGCTTGCGCCGCCGCTCGCTCTTCCGCGAGGACCGTGGTCACGCCGCCCCCGACTCGGCGCGCTCCATAACCGCGACCTCGTCCACGCCGTCCACCTCGCTCACGCGGACGCGCACGATTTCCTTGAGCGACGTGGGAATGTTCTTGCCGACGTAGTCGGCGCGAATCGGCAACTCGTGATGCCCCCGGTCGATGAGGACTGCGAGCCGCGCGGCGCGGGGCCTGCCCAAGTCCATCAGCGCGTTCAGCGCGGCGCGCGCCGTCCTGCCCGTGAAGAACACGTCGTCCACGAGCACGACCGCCCGCCCTTCGATGGGCGCGGGCAAGTCCGTGGGGCGCACCAGCGGCTGCGGGCGGCTCGTCAGATCGTCGCGGTAGAGATTGATGTCCAGCGCGCCGACGGGAACGCTTGCGCCCTCGAACGACGCGATGGCTTCCGCGATGCGGCGGGCTAGGGGCGCCCCGCGCCGCAGGATCCCAACGAGCAGCAGCCCGTCGAGCCCTGCGTTCGCCTCGACGATCTCGTGGGCGATGCGCGTCAGCGCCCGCCGAATCTCCCCGCCGTCCAGAATCCGCCGTTCGCCGGACAAGAAAATGACCCCTCGCCGTTCCGCCGGCAAGAGGCCGCGTTCCGAGCGGCGGACGCGACCCTACGCCCGTCCGCGCTCAACGGAGCCTTGCCTTGCCAGCCTCGCGGGACTGAATTAAAGGCCGCTCGCGGCAAAAGCCGCAGGTCTCACTATACCGCGCCGGGGGCCGCGGCGCAAGCGGGGCGGAGGCGTCTACGGGGCGCTGCGGCTCTTGTTGATCTCGATGAACCGGGTCTGGTCGCCGGGGGTGGCGTCCTCGGCGAAGATGGCCGCCACCGGGCACACCGGCTCGCACGCCGCGCAGTCGATGCACTCGTCCGGATCGATGTAGTACATCCGGTCGCCCTCGTAGATGCAGTCCACAGGGCAGACGTCGACGCATGAGGCGTCCTTCACGTCAACGCAGGGTTCCGTAATGATATAGGTCATCTTGGCTTGCGCCCTCCCTCTGATGGTTCCCTGATGGTTCCCGCCCCCGCGCAGGAGGCGAGCGCTAGTGTAGCAGACGCGCGCAAGCGGGGGGAACGGGTTTGCAAACCCGCGTCCGCCCGTCTCAGCCCACCGAGTCCTTCTTGACGGACAGGTTGATGAACGTCTCGGTGCTGCGGACGCCGGGAATGTTCCCGACGCGGTTCCGCAGGAAGTCGGACAACTCGAGCGAGGAGCCGAAACTCACGCGGCAGAACACGTCGAACGCGCCGGTGGTGACCGCCGAGTAGCGCACCTCCTCCATGCCCGCGAGTTCGCCCGCGACCGCCTCCACGAAGGCCGGGGCGACCTTCAGCCCCACCAGCGCCGTCGCGCGCCGCCCAAGTTTCGACGCGTCCGTCACCGCGACGACGCGGACGATCTCCTCGTCGACCAGAGCGCGGAAGCGCCGGCGAACGGTGCCCTCGCTCACGCCCAGTTCCCGGGCGAGGTCAATGTTGGACGTCCGCCCGTCCCGTCGGAGGATGTCTATCAACTTGGCGTCGATGTCGTCGAGGACCGCCATATCCGAACCCTGGTGAATTCGCGCAACGCGCCCTAAAATCCTAACGAGAAGCGCCGCCGCTGGCAAGCCCTTGCGCTCGTCCCATACCCATGAGGCAGAGAGGGAGGTTAGGAGGCCGTCCCCATGCGCCGCTTGGCGAGATGCTCCGTCGGACTCGGCCGGCCTGAGGCTTCACCCCGTGAGCGCGCGCATCGCGGCGCGGAATCCGGGGATCGCGCCGTCCAACGCCGCTTGCTCCACGCAGTACGAGACGCGGAAGTAGCCCGGCATGCCGAATCCGCGTCCGGGCACGACGAGAACGCCCTCTGCCTGCAGCGCGTCCACCAACGCCATCTCGTCGGGAACCGGTGATTGCGGAAACAGGTAGAACGCCCCCTCCGGCTTGCGGACGCGGTAGCCGGCGTCCGTCAACGCGGCGCAGAGCGCGTCGCGCTTGGCTTGATAGCCTCGCGGATCCACCGTTACGCCCTGCAGACCCTCGACGAGGCGCTGCATCATCGCGGGCGCGTTCACGAACCCTAGAACGCGGTTGCAGAAGATGAAGGCGTCCGTCAGCCCGTCCGCGTCCGGGCAATCGGGATGGACGGCGAGATAGCCGATGCGGTCGCCCGGCAGCGCGAGGTCCTTCGCATGCGACGTCGCCGTGATCGTTCGCTCGTAATGGAGTTGCGGGAACGGATAGGCGAGGCCGTCGTAGATAATGCGGCGGTACGGCTCGTCGCTGAGCAGGTAGATCTCCGTCCCCAGTTCCTCGCTCTTGCGGCGCAGCAGCCCCGCGAGGTCGGCGACGAACGCGGGCGGGTAGACGGCGCCCGACGGGTTGTTCGGCGAGTTGAGGATGACGACTTTCGAGCGCGGCGTGAGGCTGCGCTCCAGTTCCGCGAGGTCGGGCGCGAACTCCGCGTCGCAGCCGACGACGACGGGAACGGCGGCGTGGTTGCGCGCGTAGAACAGGTACTCCGCGAAGTAGGGCGCGAAGACGACGACCTCGTCGCCGGGGTCGCAGAGGGCGCGGATCGCCACGTTGAGGGCCGCCGCCGCGCCCGCCGTCATCACCGCATGCCTCCCCGCGTAGGGCAGCCCCGTCTCCCCCGCGAGCGCGTCCGCGACCGCCTGCCGCGTCTCCGGGTAGCCCGCGTTCGGCATATAGCGATGCGCTCCCGGCGTCGGGGCGTCGGCCATCCGGCGCAGCGCCGCGAAAAACTCCGGCGGAGGCTCCGCCACCGGATTGCCCAGCGACAGGTCGTAGACGTTCTCCTCGCCCCGCTCGCGCTTCAACGCCGCGCCTAACTCGAACATCCGACGTATCCACGAGCTGTCCGCCATCTGCTCGCTCACGCTCCGCGCCACGGCCATCGCTCGCCTCCCGCGCGCCGCCGCGCGCCCTACCTGCTACTATATCCCCATAGCGCGGCCTCATAGCGCGGCCTCGCGGCGCGCGGAGGGGAACGAACGGATGCGAGCGGAGACCGGCAAGCGTTTGGAATGCGCCGAGCAGGGCGCGCAATACATCGTCACCAAGGGCGGCGACGCGGAACTCTCCTGCGCGCCCGCCTCCGACGGCGAGGCCGACCAACTCGGCAAACGCTACCAGGACGAGCCCACCGGCGTGATGGCGCTCTGCACCAAAGCCGGAAACTCCCGCATCCACTGCGACGGGCGCCCGATGCAAATGCTCGCCCCGCGCGCGCTGCCCTCGTCGGACTGACGCCGGATCACTCGCCCAGCAGGCCTCCAACGTAGTCCGCGATGGCGCTCGCCTCCGATGCGGAAAGCCCTTGCGACCCCATCGTTGTCCCCGGCGCGAACTCCTGCGGATCCGCGAGGAAATCCGCGAGGCTCTCCGTCGTCCATACGCCGCCGAGCGAGCGGAGCGCGCCGGAGAAATTCCAGCCGTCCGCTTGCCCAACGCGCCGCCCGACAACGCCGACGAGATGCGGGCCGATGCCGTGCTCCTCGACGTCGAGGGCGTGACAGGCGGCGCAGTTCGCCGCGTACAGTTGCGCGCCGGTCGGCGGGCTTGCGACGGAGCCCGCGCCGTTCTCGCCGCCGGGAGTCTCCGCATCCTCGTCGTCGGCTCCGTCGGCGGGGGAATGGACAAGGGGAAGGGCGTCGGTCGGCGCCAGCCGGAGGATGGGGCCTCTGAGCGTCAGCGCGTAGATCTCGCCGTTGCTATTCGAGCCCAGAGACAACAGCGGGCGGCCGGCCTTCCCAATCTCGACGACGCTCCAGCCGGATTCGTCTCCGCGCTGCGCCGCCCAAACCGTTCCCTTGCAATAGTCGCCGAACAGATACGCGCCGCGTAGTCGCAGAATTGCGCTCCCCGCGTACACCTCGCCTCCCACGACCGCGCAGCCTTCTTCCCGTCCGTAGGCGTGCACGGGAGCGACGGCGTCCGAGAGCGCGGCGCATAGCTCCCCGTTGCGGCAACGGGTTCCTTCGAAGGCGGGCCAGCCGAGGTTCGCTCCCGCCGTTGCGATCGACACCTCTTCTTGCGCCACCAAGCCTACGTCGCTAACCCATAGGTCTCCGTCTTCGCTGAAAGCCATGCGCCACGGATTGCGGAGGCCGTAGGCCCATATCTCGGGACGCGCGTCGGGGTCGTCCGCAAAGGGGTTGTCTTCGGGGATTAGGTAGGGCTGCTCTCCGGACGCGCCGCGAACATCGATGCGGATGATTTTGCCCCGCAGCGAGCCCAGGTCTTGGGCGGATTCGGAGTTGGCGTCGTCTCCAATCCCCAAGTGCAACATTCCGTCCGGGCCGAACCTGATCGCGCCGCCGTTGTGGATTTCCGCCTCGCTAGGCTCTTCGAGAATGACGAACTCGTCCTCAGGGACGGCGTGGCCGTTGACGATGGGGAAACGCGCCAGCCGCAAAACGCTCTCGCCCTCCGAGCCGCGAGCGCTGTAGTAGACGTAAAGAAACGGGAATTCGACGAATTCGGGGTCTAACGCCGCGCTGAGCATGCCTGTTTCGCCGGGGCAGCAAACCGTCGCTTCCCTCAAGTCAAGCGCCGTTCGGGGGTCTTCTCCTTCTTCGAGCACGGCGATATGGCCCGCGCGCTCCACGACCGCCAGCCCGCCCGTCGGCCAGGGAAACAACCCCACCGGTTGTTCAAAAGGGCGACCATCGAAGGCTTCGTCGAAGTTGACGACTCCAGAAGCCAGGATGTCGTCGTGCTTCCAGCACCCGGCGCTTCCGTCCGGCCGAACTCCGCAGGTGTTTCTCCACCCGGCGCTCAAGGATGTGAATTTGCCCGGAAGCGCGGCCTGCGGGTGGATGCCCCAGCACTGCGCCTCGCCTGCCGCGTCGAGCCCGCACGCGTGGCGAAAACCGGCTGCGACCGCAGTGAATTTCGCTTCGGACGGAGGTTGCGTTTGGCCATAGGTCCCTTGCCCTGAACATGCAATCGAGCCGTCAGCCCGCAGCCCGCAGAGGTGGTTGAACCCGGCCGCCAACGCAATATATTGTTCGCTAGAGTCGAGCGTCTTACTGCGGCTGCGCGAGCCCCAGCAATGCGCCCGCCCGTCGCCGTCCAACCCGCAGGCGTACCCATAACCGGCCGCGATGGACGCAAGGCGCGCCACGCCCTCGGTCGGGGAGGTCAGCGAACCCCAGCACTCGACGCCTCCCTCTTCGTCGAGGGCGCAAGCATGCGAATTTCCCGCCGCCACGGCCGCGAAGCGCCCCTCCGGCGGTTCGGACTGCCCGCTTCCATTGTCTCCCCAACACTCAACGGCGCCGTCGAGGAGAACGCCGCAGGAAAAGAAGGGGCCGGAGTCGATGCTCTGGAATTTCGCTCCCGAAGGAACATTGAGTTGGCCGCGCGAGTTGTCTCCCCAGCAATCCGCTGCGCCGTCTATCCGCAAACTGCAAAAGTGGCGCTCGCCGGGCGCGATCTGCGCGAGAGCATCGCCGGGCAAAGGCGTAGGCGTTGGGACGGGAGTTGGGGTAGGCGTAAGGATTGCCATAGGAGTAGGCGTAGCGGTGGGAGTAGGCGTGGACGTGGGAGTGGGCGTAAGGGTTGCCGTAGGCGTGGGCGTAGCGGTGGGGGTAGGCGTAGAAGTAGGAGTAAGGGTAGGCGTAGCGGTGGGCGTTGGGGGCGCGAAGGTTGCGGTGGGAGTGGGCGCATCCCCGGAGCACGCGGCGACGGCTAGCGCGGCGAGGCCAAGCGCCGCCACGCTGAACCAAGCGAACGCGGAGCCGAGTCGGAGGTCTGCGAAGTGGACGTTATTCAACGGTCGCGCAAGCATGAGACGGCGAGGGGAAGGCTACCATAATCCACGCAAGCGGCGGACGAATGGCCGTGAGCGCTCCCGCTAGGAGCTAGCATAGCCTCGCGCGGAGTACAATCGGCGGGCCGCCGAACGGCGCAGGGAGGTGCGATATGGCGAACGCTGCGGTTAGGCTGATGGACTCCGATGGCCACCTCATCGAGTCGAACGCCGAGTTGGGCTCCTACGTGGACGACTCCATCAAGGCCGTCGCCACCGGGCAAATCCCCGCGCAGGACGGCCCCTTCCCGACGCTCGACGGCATTCACAACTTCTTCAAGGGCAAGGGCGGGAGATTCGGCGGCCCCCGCCAAATGGCCAGCGAGGAGCGCGCGGGCTCCGGCGAGGACTGGGCCGTCTTCCTCGACAAGACGGGCATCGAGCGCACCGTCATCTTCCCCACGCGGGGCCTCGCCGTCGGCTTCATCCAAACGCCGGAGTACGCCTCGCGCCTCTGCCGCGCCTACAACGACTACGTGTTCGACCGCTACCGCAAGGTGGACGCGCGCATCCACCCCGTCGGCCTCATTCCGATGCAGAGCCCCCAAGAGGCGGTCGCCGAACTGCGCCGCGTCGTCTGCGACCTGGGCATGCCCGGCGCGATGCTGCCGACCACCGGCCTGCCGCTCACGCTCGCGCACGAGTACTACTGGCCGGTCTACGAAGAGGCCGCCTCGCTCGGTTGCGTTCTCGCTTTGCACGGCGGCTCCAACCGCGGCATCGGGATAGACACCTTCACCGACTTCGTCGGCTCGCACATTCTCCATCACCCCGTGCCGCTGATGTACGCCCTCGTCTCCTTCATCTACCAGGGCGTGCTCGACCGGTTCCCCGGCATGAAACTCGCCTTTCTGGAGGGCGGCCCCGGCTGGCTCGTGCCCGTGCTCGACCGCGCCGTCCGCGACGACGAGTTTTTCGGCAAAGTCGCGGAGCGCCCGTTCGACGAGTACCTGACGAGCGGGAACGTGCTCATCGGCTGCGAGGGCAACGACGTCAGCCTGCCCTACGTCGCGTCGCGGATCGGCATCGAGCCGTTCGCTTACTCGTCGGACTACCCGCACGAGGTTGACCTTGCGGGCGCGATGCACGAGATAGAGGAGACGCTCGAGTCCGAGACGCTGAGCGAAGCGCAGAAGCGCGCCGTCCTCTACGACAACGCCAAACGCTTCTACGGCTTCTAACGGCGGGCGCCGCCCTTCTCCCTCAAGCGCCCCGCCCTGCCCGCGCAGGCGGGAACCAAACCGCGCCCCGCTTACTCGATCTTCGTCTCGCCCATAATGCTGAGGATGTCCACGTGGGAGAAGGAGCGCAGATGCTCGCCGGCGAGGCTCACCGCCTCCAGGCGGAAGACCTCCTCGCCCGCCGGGGTCGTCTCAATGAGCGCGATGGGGATCTCGAGCGCGTCCTCAGACCTTCCGAAACTAATGAGCGTGTTGCCGTTGGGCAGGCGTTGAACGTCGCCGAGGTTGCGCGCGTAGATGTCGGGGTTCGGGCGGAACTCCCAAACCTTCTCGGCGGCGCCGTTGGCGTCGTCGCGGCGCAGTTCCAACGCGCGCGAGTACGCCCCGCCCTCCGCGTCCGGGCGCATGGCGCCGTTGTCGAAGAGCAGGACGTTCCCGTTGGCGAGTTCGCTCGCCGAGTGCTGCCGGTAGAACTGATCGTTGGCGTCGGGGAAGGCGTAATCGCTGTCGGGGCCGTTGAGCAGCCACTCCACGTCGCTGAAATCGGCGCTGACGGAGAATACCTGGTTGCGGTTCCGCGATGAGATGACGAAGTTGCCCCGCGGCCCGAGGTTCAGGGAATTGCCGTGCACCCAGCGAATCGGCGGGCGGGCGGGATTCCATTGCACGCGCTGATCGGGAGACGCGGGGTCCCAGAAATCGTCCGCGCTCCAGACTTCCTCCGTGCGCCCCGTCCGCTGATCCCAGACGCGGAGCGTCTCCACGACGACGGGGGCGTCCTCCGCGCCGTCGTTGGCCGAATCGTCCAGGACAATCTCTTTGTCCGCAAGATAGAGGACGCGGTCGGCGCCCAGGTAGAGGAAGCCGTGATGCATGCCGCCGTCAACCGCGTTGCTCACGATCTGATCGACTTGCCGCCCCAGCGGAGTGACCTCCTTGATGCAGCAAAAGTTGATGGCGTAAGCGAAGTTGCCGTCGGGAGTCTGCTTGACGCCCTTGACCCCGGAGCGCCCCAGAGGCGGGCGCACGTGAACGTCGTGGTAATGCCAGACGATCTGCCCCTCGTCGTCCAAAACGATGAGGTACGACGCGACGTCGGGATACTCGACGCCTTGCGTGTAGTCGGTGAGGATAAGCGGCTGTGAACTTTTGCCGGAGACAGTCCGTCGGGCGCTGGCGAGCCCCTCAGGCAGCGGGCCCGTCGTGAACGAGCCTTCCGCCGCCCCGAAGACGAAGCCGTCCGCCCCTTCGACGCCGACGGCGTAGGAATACGTCGTTTCGGCGCGCAAGCGAACGACGGGCACGGCGTGCGCCGCCGCCGTGTCGCTCGGCGCGGTCCGGAAGCGCCCCGCTTGCGGATTCGCGTACTCGACGACGACCCGCGCGGGAGCCGTCAGCGCGACCTGCACCTCGGCGATCTGGGAATTCCCCGCGCTGATCGCGGCGGAATGGCTCGCCACTCGAGGCGGGGCGGGCGTAGGCGTGGGCGCGAGCGTCGGCGTAGCCGTCGGGGTTGGGGTTGCGGTCTGGCAAGCGGCGGCGGCGAAAAGCGCCGCCGCGACAAGGGCGGGGAGGGGCGCGAGTCTCATAGGCCAATTATATGCGCGGGGGCAGGCGGAGTCAACTCTGTGTAATTCCCCCCACGCCCCAGCGGGAGGATCTGCGGCGCGCTGCTGCGGAGTATGGACCCGCGGAATTAGGTTGGGCAGTGAACGCCGCGCGCCGCAATTTGACCATTCGCGCCCGCATTTCCTAGAATAGGGGACGGGAGGCCGCTTGCCATGCAAGAGATGTTCATAGACAGCATCCGCGTCAGCCTGATGAACTACCAGCGCGTCGTCATCCTCAAGGAGCGCCGCGCCGACCGCTACCTGCCCATCCGCATCGGGTCGCCGGAAGCCGACGCCATCGCGCTGAAGTTGCAGGACGTCACGGCGGCGCGCCCCCTCACCCACGACCTGCTGCGCTCCGTCATCACCGCGCTCGGCGCAACCGTCCGCCACGTCGTCGTCACCGACCTCGAGCAGGACACCTTCTTCGCCAAACTCGCCCTCCGCCTGTCGGACGGCACGGAGGCCGAGATCGACTGCCGCCCAAGCGACGCGATAGCCGTCGCCGTTCGGGAAGGCCAACTCGTCACGGGGAAGGACGGCGAGGAGCACTGGTTCTCGTCCCCGCAAGAGGTCGAGGCGTTCCTGAAACAAGAGGGCTACACGGAGGACGCCGCCGGCGACGCGGCGCGGTCGAAGGCGCCGATCTTCGTCGAGGACCAGGTGCTGGAGCGCGCGGGCGTCACTCTGGACGCCGACGGGAACGACGAGGGCGACGAGAGTTCGCGGCAGCCGCGCCGCAGGCCGCGCTCCGCGCAGAAGGGCGTCAGCGCCGAGGAGATTGAGAAGATGTCCGCGTTCTCCGACTTCCTGCAAGACCTGCCCGGCTTGGAAGACCTCGGCAAGAAGGAATCGTGAGAGCGCCGAGTACCCGGTAGGTTCCCGCTTTCGCGGGGGCAACCTTCACCCGCCGCTACGCGGCTGCCCTCTCCCGCCATCGGGAGAGGGCGAATTCGGCGCTTTGCGCCGGGTGGGTTCGCGGCTATGCGGGCAGGGCGGCGGCGGCGATCTTAGTGCCGCACGGCGCCTCTGCGCGTTCCTCTTCCCACTCCACTACATGGAGTGACGGGCTATGAGGCGCCGAGCACGGCGCGGCGGAGGACGTGGTTGGCGCGAGTCTGCCAGCCGGGGCCGTCCTCGCGGAGGCGGGCGAGGACATCGTCGTCGATGCGTATGGTGACGCGCGTCTTGGGGCATGCCTTCCGCGCCGCGCGCTCCTTGCGAAGGAACTCCTCTATGTGGGGAGCAACCTCAAAGGTGGGGCGCATCCGAGCCCAATCCTCGTCGGCGAGTTCCTTCGTGTCGGGGTCGGAGGCGACGGCGGCGCGGATCGCCGCGTCCTCCTCATGCGTCGGGCTTATGTGGTTAGGCTTGAGCGGCGGCATAGCGTCTCTCCTCCGTGTAGTGGGCCTTCCGCATGCTGACGATTCGGACGTTATCGCCCCGTTTCACGTGCGTTACCGCGTGCAAACGCGCCCCTAGGTACCCCAGAGTGAAGATGCGCCGCTCCCCTTGCCGCACGCTCTCTTCCGAGAGCGAGGATTCCCACTCGAAGGATTCTATCAGCGCGAAATCCACCCCGTGCTTTTCGAGGTTCGTTCGCCGCTTGGTTTCGTCCCATTCGTAAGGCATATCTGCAGGACGGGCGTCTCCGCCGCCGCGGCGCACATCGTCGCCAGGCGGCGCGGAGCGTCGACCTCTCCTACGCAAGCGCCATCGTCGTTCCGCGAAAGCGGGAACCTGTTGGGCCCGGTTATTCAGGGCGCGCATCCCCGTCACCTTCAGTGACGTAGAGACGGCGGGGAGCCTGTTGGGCCCGGTTATTCAGGGCGCGCATCCCCGCCGCCGCGGCGGCGCGGGCTACAGGGCGCGCATCTCCGTCATCGCGGCGTCGAGGAAGACGCCGTAGATGTCGTCCGGGTCGGCCTGGACGGCGTCGCCGGGCTTGTCGGGGCCGAACGGCGAGTCGATGATGGCGACGGGGACGACGCCGTCGGCGAGCGGGCCCGTGACCTCGGCGGTCGCGCCGTTGGCCAGTTCCACCTTGTCGCCGGCCTTGAGCGATTCCGCGCCCATTAGACGCCGACCCCCTGCCCGATCTCTTCGCGACGCTTGGCGGCGTCCTCCCCGCCGGAGACGCCCCGGTCGTTCATGATCGGGCTGTACTTGCTGGCCATGCCCTGCCGCTCGAACGCGAACGCCTGGCCCCCGGCGAGTTCGGCGCGCTTCGACCAGTGCTCCGTGTCCATGCCCAGGTAGGCGTTGCGCTCCGGGTCGCGGAAGGTGTTGATCGGGTCGCCGCCGTCCTCGACGATGCGAACCTGCTCCTCCAGCATCCGCCGGAACATAATGACGCCCTTGTCGGAGCGTCCGAGGTGCTCGCCGGTGCGGTCGGCGACGGCGCCCTGCGTGATCCACGCCGCGACGTCCTGCGCGGAGTTGGAGTCGAGGATCTCGAACCGGACGCGCCCGTCGTCCTTGAGCGTGATGAGCGGCGGGGAGAAGAGGGGCACGTCCTCGTCGCGCTGGTCGGGGTCGGCGGCGCTCTTCTTGGGGTGGCACATCACCCACCAGTGGCCGGTGCGCGTGTCGTCCAGAGGAACGCGGATCTGGAAGGAGGGGCCGACTCCGCGCGCGATGCCGGGCGCGTCGTCCGCGTCTTTCCACGTGTCCGTGGCGACGCCGCTGCCGCCCTGCCGGAGGAAGTAGGGGAAGACGATGGGGTGGCCTTGCGCCCATTCGGGGTCGTCGTAGCCTCCGCCCTTGACGAGGCGGCGCTTGATGATGCCGTACTGGAACTTGTCGAAGCCGATGCGCTCGTTCTCGTAGCGGGGGCGGAGTTTGTCGCCCTTGCCGTTGACGGCGGCGATGTAGTTGCCCCATTCGCCGTGCAGCCACTCGGAGTGGACGGGGTCGAGGGAGTTCTCCTGGCACTGGAGCCAGTTGCAGGGGAGTTCCGTGTAGCCGATGTCGCGGACGACGCCGCCGATGGCGAAGACGTCCCAGTTGGGGAGGAGCGGGGCCGGGTCGGGTCCGAGGTAGGCGAAGATGAGGCCGGCCTTGACCTGCAGGGGGTACGCCTTGATGCGGACCTTGTCCTTGAAGCGGTTGTCGGGGGCCTCGGTCTCCTCGTAGGGCTGCTCGAGGCAGCGGCCCGTCTCGTCGAACATCCAGCCGTGGTAGGGGCAGCGGACGCCCTCGTCGGTGGGAATCCCGTAGACCATGCCCATGCGGCGGTGGGGGCAGTAGTTGTCGACGAGGCCGTAGACGCCGGACTTGGACTTGTAGAGGACGAGGTCTTCGCCGAGGAGCCTGATGGGCTTGGTGGCGCGGTCGTTCATCATGGGAACGGCGGCGATGGGATGCCAGTAGCGGCGCATCAGTTCGCCGGCGGGCGTTCCCGGCCCGACTTTGGTGAAGCGGTCGTTCTGTTCGGCGGTGAGCATCGTGTAGCCTCCGCGCGCGCATCGCGCAAGTGCAGGTTGTGGCGCGAGTGTAGCACAGCCGCGCGCGGAATGCGATAGGGGGAGGGATGGCGTTCCCGCCGGCGTATGACGAGCGCCTCTCGGCGCTTCCGGGTAGGCGAGCCTAGCGGCGCGTCGGCGCTTGACGCAAGCAATCGACCGGAATACGATGTACGTATGATCCAAAACTTCAAAGATAGATAGCGGACTACCACTGAGGCGGGCGGCGTGAGCGTGAAAAACGGAATGAGGCCCGTGCACCCCGGAGAAATCCTGCGCGGCGAGATCGACGAGTTGGGCGTATCCCCGCATGCGTTGGCGGAGGCGTTGGACATCCCGCCGAACCGCGTGACCGCCATACTGAAGGGCCAGCGCGGCATAACCGACGACACCGCGCTCCGCCTCGCCCGCTACTTCGGGACGACGCCGGAGTTGTGGATGAACCTGCAGCGGACATTCGATCTGAGGTCGGCGGAGGAGAAGTCCGGAGCGAAGGCCGCTGCGAGCGCGCGGCTCAGAGCAGCGGCGGAGCGCCCCCGCGCCCCGTCGCTGCGCTAAGCATCCTACGCAAGCCGTTCCTGGCTCTCCGGCTACACGTCGACGCAACCGCATCTCGCCGGTTGCGTTTTGCGCCGTCTATCGCCGCCCCCCCCCGTTAGAGACCTTGCATAACCTGCCGCCCTCCCCCGCAGCCGCGAACCCGCCCGGCCCCCCCCCCCCCGCCTTGCCCGCGAAAGCGGCAAAATTATGGGTCAACGGGCGGTTGACAATACAGAACTGACGTTCTATATTGTGCGGTGCGCCTGCCTCCGGACTGGGGCAGGCGGACATCGACCAAGGACAAGCGCATCATGTCAAACATCGGCAACGGAAGGTTGCGACTCCTGATGGGAGGCTCTCAGACAGTGCTTCCTCTGCCTCTCGCCACGCCGCTGGCGGCGGAGAGCATCCCCTCCCTTGCGGTTTTCCCTCCCGCCGCCAACGGCCAGCGCCGCCCCGTGCACGCCTTCCCCGGGTTCGACAACGGGACGCGGAGCGTCCCCGTCCCCGCGCCGATGCTCGGCGAGTTGCTGGCGGAGATCACGGACGAGGCGGAGTTGAAATGCGCGCTGCGCTTCCTGTGGCATCAGGCGCAGGTTCCGGGCTCGCCCAAGCGCGTCCCCTCCGAGCGCCTGCTGTCGGACGGTGTTCTCCTCGCTGCGCTCGGATCCCCGGAGCGCGCGGCGCATGGGGTCCGGCTCGCGGTCGAGCGCGGCCTGCTGATCGAGGCGGACGGCTGGCTGCTGCTGAACACGCCCCGCAACCGGCAGGCCGCGGGGACGCCGGCGCGCGCGCCCTACGAAACGACGGCGCCCGGCGCGCCCCCGCCCCCCACCATCTTCGCGCTCTACGAGGAGAACGTCGGCGCGTTGACCCCAATGATCGCTGACGAATTGCGGGACGCGGAGAAGGAGTATCCTGTAGGATGGGTTGAGGACGCGATCAAGGAAGCGGCCTCGAGCAACGCCCGCAGTTGGCGGTACATCGCCGCCGTGCTGGAGCGTTGGCGGAAGGTAGGCAAGGGAACGAAAGCCCATGGAAAGTCTGGCCGACATACTGAATCGCTTACAGAGGAGCAGATTCTCGAGCGGCTCCGCCGCGCCTGATTGGGTGGAGCAACTCGAAGAGGAACTCACCTCGGGCAGCGGCTGCCCCGTCTGCGGAGGGCGGGGGTGGGTGCGGCGCGACGCGCCGGTCGGCCACCCGGACTTTGGGATGGCGTTCCCGTGCTTCTGCCTAACAGAGTCCGAGTCGGAGCGCGGCTTCGCCCGCTTGCGGCGCTACAGCAACCTGGGCGTTCTGAGCGAGGCGCGGTTCGAGGATATGGACGAGCGCGGACCAGACGCGTGGTCCGAGGCGCAAGCGCGCTATCACTTCGCAATTGAGGCGGCGCGAGCGTTCGCCGCTAACCCCACGGCCTCGCTCCTCCTCACCGGCGGGCACGGAACGGGCAAGACGCGCCTCGCCGCCGCCGCCGCCAACCAAATTATGGAGCGCGGCGTTCCCGTCCTCTTCGCGTTCGTTCCCGACCTGCTCGACCAACTGCGGGGCGCCTACTCTAGCGAAGCCGCCTTGCCGCATGACGAACTCTTCGAGCAGGTGAAGAGCGTCGACGTGCTGATTCTCGACGACCTAGGCGCGCACAGCGGCACGCCCTGGGCAGAGGAGAAACTTTTTCAGATCGTCAACCATCGCTACATCAACGGCCTCCCGACGCTCGTGACGTCGTCGGTTCCCCTGGAGCGGCTCGACGGACGCTTGCAGAGCAAACTCGCCGACCCGCGCGGACGGGCTATTGACCTCGGCGGCGCGGCGCTACGCTTGGCCACGCCCTTGGGGAGCGTGCCCAGCAACCTCCTTGAGACCATGAGTTTCGATTCATTTGACAAAGAAGGCGCCGATCTCGACCGGCGAGGCATTGCGTTGACCCAGGCGCAACGCGACAGTTTGCTAAACGCGCACCTGGCATCTTACTATTTCGCCGATGTTGACATTGTGGATTCCAAACCCTGGCTTGTTCTCATAGGAGAATACGGACGAGGCAAAACGCACTTAGCCATTGCGGTCGCCAATTTGCGGACCAGCAGAGGGGAGGATGTGTTCTACGCGCGCGCCTCCGACCTCTTGGACCATCTCCGCAGCACATACAGCCCTGACAGCCGCGTTACCTACGATGAGGTCTTTGACCGGATAAGGCACGCCCCGCTCCTTATCCTAGATGACCTCGGAGCCGAAAACCCGACCCCCTGGGCGAACGAGAAACTCTACCAGATCATCGTTCACCGTCACGACCTCCGCCTCCCCACCGTCATAACTATGCTGCCTCCCCCGGAGAGCCCGGAGGACAGTACTGCTTTGTACAGCAGAATCAAATCCCGCTTGATGGACGCGCGCATGGTCGAGCAAGTCATTATCACTTCGCCCGACTTCCGCAGTCCGCATTGGCAATCCCATGAGGGACGCCGTCGGAATGGTTCACATTGAAGGCGAGGCGTCCGCCGCTTCCGACGCCCCCGGCGCGGAGGGGTGCGCGTTCTGCGGGATCGCGTCGGGGGCGCTGCCGCGGCGCGTCCGCTATCAGGACGCGGAGCTGATCGCGTTTCGCAACGCGCTGGACTGGGCGCCGGTGATGCACCTCGTCGCGCCGGTCGCGCATATGAGCCAGGCGGCGTTTTGGCGGTCGCCGTTGTTCGCGCGCGCCGCCGCTCTCGCGGTCGAGTTGGGAGAGGCGGACGCGCCCGGCGGGTTCCGCGTCGTCTCCAACTTCGGGGACGACGCGATGCAGTCGCAGCCGCACGGCCATCTGCACGTGCTGGGCGGGGCGCACCTTGGCCTCTATATGGACTTTCCGTCCAAGAGCGACTTTTGGCTGCGCTTCTACGGAACCGCGCATCCGCCGGGCGCCTCCGTCGTGTCGTCCGTCGCACCGGAGCCGTCCACCCCCGCCAACGCGCGACAGGCCGCCCATTCCGACTCGGAGCCGCCCGCCTTCGCCGACGCGCGACAGGCCGCGCACTCCGACTCGGAGCCGTCCGCCTCCGCCAACGCGCAACCGACCGCCCGTTCCGCACCGGATCTGCCCGCCCGCTCCGCGTCAGAGCCGTCCGAGTGACGGACTTCCTTCTCGTGGGCATCGGAGGCTTCATCGGCGCGACGGCGCGCTACGGCGTGATGCTTGGCGCGGCGCGTCTGCTGGGGCAAACGGCGTTCCCGTGGGGCGTGCTCGCGGCGAACGTTCTGGGGTCGCTGCTGATCGGGGCGCTCGCCGGGCTCGCCGAGACGCGGCAACTCTTCGGGGCGAGCGCGCGGCTGTTCCTGTTCGTGGGGGCGCTGGGCGGCTTCACGACGTTCTCCGCCATAACGAACGACACGCTGACGCTGCTGCGCGGCGGCGCCTATCTTTCGGCGGCGGGGAACGTCCTGCTGAGCGTCGCGCTAGGGATGGCGGCGGTCGCCGTCGGATACGCCGCCGCGCGAGCGGCGGGGTAGGCGAAACAACCCCCTATACGCCGCCGCGCGGATCTGCTACACTAGGGCGCCGCGCCGACGCGCATGCGCGGCTACGCTGCACAGAGAGAAGGAATGCTCCGCCAACTTCGCTGGAAATCGCTCCTTGCGATTATCGTCATCGTCGGGCTCGCGTCAGCCGCGCTCTTCGTCCCGAACTACCGCATTCCCTTCATCGGGGAGCGCGGCGCGGACGACATCCTCGGCCTGCGGCTCGGCCTCGATCTCGCGGGCGGCACGCAACTCGTCTATCAGGCGGGGTCGGAAGACCTTCAGCCGACGGACGAGCAGATGGAGGGTCTGGTCGGCACCATCACGCGGCGCATCGACCGGCTCGGCGTCGCGGAGCCCAGCATTCAGCGGCTCGGCGACGACCGCCTCCTCATTCAGTTGCCCGGCGTCGAGGACGTGCAGCAGGCGAAAGACCTCATCGGGCAGACGGCGCAACTGGAGATCGTCGAGCGCATCTGCTCCGACGTCGCTTGCGCCACTTACGAGGACATTTCGACCGGGCTGAGCGGCGCGGATATGGAGCGCGCCTCCCCCGTGCAGGATCAGACGACGGGGCAGTCCGTGCTCAGCTTCGAACTGAAGCGCAGCGCGGCGCAGCAGTTCGCCGTGCTCACGCAGCGCATCTTCTCCACGCTGAACACGGAGAACCCCGACCAGTTGGCGTTCGTGCTGGACGGCGAGACGCTGGTGTCGGCGGTGGTGCGGGGCCCGATTCTCGCCGGGCTCGGGCAGATCGAGGGCAACTTCACGCCGGAGGAGGCGCGGCAACTGGCGATTCAGGTGGAGTCGGGGCGCCTGCCCGTGGACATCACCGAACTCTCGTCGAGCCTCGTGGCCGCGTCGCTCGGCGCGCAATCGCTTGAGAACGCCCTGGCCGCAGGCGGCGTCGGCCTCATCCTCGTCCTCTTCTTTATGGCCGCCTACTACCGCGTCTCCGGCCTCGTCGCCGGCCTTGCGCTCGTCGCCTACACCATCCTCGTGCTCTCCGTCTTCAAACTCGTCCCGGTGACGCTCACGCTCGCCGGGCTCGCCGGATTCATCCTCTCTCTGGGCATGGCGGTGGACGCGAACATCCTCATCTTTGAGCGCGTGAAGGAGGAACTGCAGGTCGGGCGGACGGTGCAACTGGCGATGCAGACGGGATTCAACCGCGCATGGCCATCCATCCGCGACGGCAACGTCTCCACGATTCTGATCGCGCTCGTGCTCTTCTTCTTCGGCAGCGGCTCCGCGAATTCGGCGGTGACGGGATTCGCCGTCTCGCTGCTGATCGGCGTGCTCATCAGTATGTTCACGGCGATCCTCATCAGCCGGAACCTGCTGGGGATCGCCGCCGCCACGCCGGGCTTGCGGCGCGCCGTCCGGCTCTTCACGCCCGACGCCGGCCGCAGACGCGGCGCGGCCCAGCCGGGGAGGAGCGGCTAATGCGCCTCGCAAACTACCGCAAGTGGTTCTTCGGCTTCTCCGCGCTGCTCGTGCTCCTCTCCGCCGCCGCGCTCGTCGCGTTCCGCCTGAACCCGGGCATCGACTTCACCGGCGGCGCCGCCATCACCGCCGTCTACGAAACGGAGACCCAGGCCAGCCAGGTCGCCGACGCGCTCGACTCCGCCGGGCAGCCGGACGCCATCGTGCAGGCCGCCGAGGGCAACACCTTCTTCATCCGGCTCGGCATCTTGGAGTTGGACGAGCGCGACGCGGCGGGAATGGTCGTCCAGCGCGGCGACGAGTCCCGCGTGCGCGACGCGCTGGCCGCGGTCGGCCCCGTCGAAATCAGTTCGTTCGACTCCATCTCCGGCGTCATCGGCTCGCAGAACGTGCGGAACGCCTCCATCGCCGTGCTCGTCGCGTCCATCGTCATCCTCGTCTACGTGACGTGGGCGTTCCGGCGCGTGCCATCGCCGTTCCGCTACGGCGTGGCCGCCGTCGTCGCCCTCGTCCACGACGTGTTCATCGTGCTGGGCGTCTTCTCCGTGCTCGGCGAGACGATCAACCTGGAAGTCAACGCCATGTTCATCACAGGCGTGCTCACGACGATCGGCTACAGCGTCAACGACACCATCGTCGTGTTCGACCGCCTGCGCGAGAACGTGGCGCGCTACTCCGGCGCGACCACGCGGGAACTCGTGAACCTCAGCATCCGCGAAACGATAGCCCGCTCGCTCAACACGTCCATCACGCTTATGGTCGTCGTGGCCGCGCTGATGCTCTTCGCCGGGCCCGCCATCCGCCCGCTGCTCTACGTCCTGCTCGCCGGCGTCGCCGTCGGAACCTACAGTTCCATCTTCATCGCCAGCCTCATGCTCGTCTCCTGGGACGAGGGCGAGATCGGGCGCTTCTGGCGCCGCGTCCGCTTCAAGAGCGCCTAGCCCGGGGGCGGGGGGCCCACCCAGTCTCGCGGGAGCGCCGGCGGTTGCGCGGGCGGCGGAGGCGGCGTAAGATAGTCGCGCTCCCTTCGGTTGCGGAAGCGGCTTTAGAGCGGATCCAGTAGACACGCGGCGCAGGAGGCGGAACGATGTCCAAGCAGACGATGGCGGTTGGCGCGCTCGCGGCGCTCGCGCTGATTCTGGCGGTCGCCGCGCTGACGATGGCCGTCGGCAACTCCAACAGCGTGGACGCGGAGCACGAGACGTTCAACGCGGTGTTCGAGCGGCTCGATGACGAGCAAGCGCAAATCAACGCCCTCAGCGCCAGGGAGTTCGAGGATGTCAGGAGTCTGATCAAGCGGCTCGACGACGAGCAGGAGCAGATCGACGCCCTCAGCTCCAGGGAGTTCGAGGACATCCGAGCGCTGATTGAGCGCCTCGACGAGGAGCAAGACCAGATTGACGCGCTCCGCGCCCGCATAGAGGCGCTCGAGCGCGGCGACGAGTGAGGACTAGAGGAGGCTGATGGGCAAGATCAACGTTGCGATCGTGGGCGTGGGCAACTGCGCTTCCTCGTTCGTTCAGGGTCTGCAGAAGTACCGGGAGGCGCCCACGGACGAATTCGTCCCAGGGCTGATGCACCCGGAGATGGGCGGCTACCACATCGGCGACGTCGAGGTGGTGGCGGCGTTCGACGTGGACAGGACGAAGGTCGGGAAAGACCTTTCGGACGCGATCTTCGCGGGGCGCAACAACACCGTGAAGTTCGCCGACATGCCGAAGGCGGGCGTCAAGGTCGAGCGCGGCATGACGCACGACGGCATCGGCAAGTACCTCTCCGGCGTCGTCAAAAAGGCCGACGGGCCGACCGCCGACATCGTGAACATCCTCAGGGAGCGCGAGGTCGACGTGCTGATCAACTACCTGCCCGTCGGCTCCGAAGAGGCGACGAAGTGGTACGTCGAGCAGGCGCTGCAGGCGCATGTGGGCGTGGTGAACTGCATTCCCGTCTTCATCGCGCGGGAGCCCTACTGGCAGAAGCGCTTCCGCGACGCCGGCG
This sequence comes from Dehalococcoidia bacterium, assembly GCA_965242755.1. Taxonomy (GTDB): domain Bacteria; phylum Chloroflexota; class Dehalococcoidia; order Lucifugimonadales; family Australimonadaceae; genus Bin16. Next base: position 2,195,181 of record OZ251500.1, read on the forward strand.
TTCCCATCGTCGGCGACGACATCAAGTCGCAGGTGGGCGCCACCATCACCCACCGCGTGCTGACCAACCTCTTCCGCGACCGCGGCGTCAAGGTGCTCCGCACCTACCAACTCAACTTCGGCGGCAACACCGACTTTATGAATATGCTCGAGCGCGAGCGCCTGGAGTCCAAGAAGGAGTCCAAGACGAACGCCGTCACCTCCCAACTGCCCTACGATCTGGGTGACGACAACGTCCACGTCGGCCCGAGCGACTACGTGCCCTGGCTGGAGGATCGGAAGTGGTGCCACATCCGGATCGAGGGGCAGACGTTCGGAGACGTGCCGCTCAACCTCGAGTTGAAGTTGGAGGTCTGGGACAGCCCGAATTCGGCCGGGGTGGTGGTGGACGCGGTTCGCTGCGCCAAGATCGCGCTCGACCGGGGAGTCAGCGGGCAGTTGGAGGGGCCGAGCGCGTACTTTATGAAGTCGCCCGCCCATCAGCATCCCGACGACGCCGCCCGCGACTTGGTGGAGGCGTTCATCGCGGACGGCGCGCCGGAGGGGGCGGAAGGCTAGCGCGCCGCGCAGGCGGAACCTTGAGCGAAACGGCGGCGACGGCCGGAAGGCCGCAGCGGGACGACGGCCGGAGGGCGCTGAAAGTCGCGCTCGTCTCCCCCTACGACTACGGCGCGCCGGGGGGCGTGAACGACCACGTCGCCAACCTCGCGCGCGAACTGCGGGCGAAAGGGCACGCCGTCACCGTCATCGCTCCGCTCGCCAACGCGCGCGAGCGCGTCCTCGAGCCCGGCTTCATCCCGATGGGCCGACCCGTGCCCGTGCCCAGCGGCGGCGCGGTGGCGCGCATCTCCTTCTCCGTCTGGCTCGAGCCCCGCGCCCGCCAACTGCTGCGCCGCGAGCAATTCGACGTCGTCCACCTCCACGAGCCGATGACCCCCGCGCTCCCGCTCGCCTTCCTCCACAACTCGACGGCGGTCAACGTCGGCACATTCCATACGTTCGAGGGCTCGCGGTTCTACCGTCCGTGGGGGCGGCTGAGCCGCCGCTGGTTCCGCAAACTCGACGGGCGCATCGCCGTCTCCAAACCCGCGATGGACTTCGTCGGCAAGTTCTATCCCGGCTCCTACGAGATCATTCCGAACGGCGTGGACGTCGAGCGCTTCGCCAACGCGAAGCCGTTCGCGCGCTACGCGGACGGCAAGGTCAACATCCTCTTCTTGGGGCGGATGGAGCGGCGCAAAGGGCTCAAGTACCTCGTGATGGCGTACAGCCGCCTGAAGTGGCGCTATCCCAACATCCGCCTGATCGTCGTGGGCGGCGGCAACCCCGGCAAGGACATCCACTCGCTCGTGAGCGAGCGCAACCTGCAGGACGTCGAGTTCGCAGGGTCGGTTTCGGCGGACGACGTGCCGCGCTACTACCAATCGGCGCACGTGTACTGCGCGCCAAACACGGGGCGCGAGAGTTTCGGCATCGTGCTATTGGAGTCGATGGCCGCCGGCAAGCCGATAGCCGCCTCGCGCATCGACGGATTCAGCCGCGTGCTCTCGCACGGAGTCGAGGGGCTGCTCGTTCCGCCGAAGCGCGAGGCCGATCTCGCGGACGCGCTTGGGCGGCTCGTCGCGGACGCGGGTCTGCGGCGCGAAATGGGCGCGCGCGGGCGCATCACCGCCGAGCAATACCGCTGGGAGTCCGTCGCCGAGCGCGTGCTGGAGCATTACCGCGCGCTGCTTTGGCGACGGGCGCGGGAAGAGGCGACCCAATGAAAACGCAAGCCCCCCGCCTGCGCCTGCGCGGCGCCGCCGAGCGAGCGCTGGAGCGCTGCCGCGCGCTGCTTTGGCGCAGGGCGCGGCAAGAGGCGGCGATCCAATGAAAGCGCAAGCCCCCCGCCTGCGCCTGCGCGGCGCCGCCGAGCGATTCGTCGCGCATCCCATCGCCCGCGTCCTCATCGCGCTGCGCGTCCATCCGAACGTCCTGACGCTCGCCGGCTTCTGCGTCGCGGCGGGCGCGGCGTGGCTGCTCGCCGACGGACGCCTGCTCGCCGGCGGCGCCGTTATGCTCGCGGGAGCCGCCATGGATATGCTGGACGGCTCCGTCGCCCGCCTCGCCGGCAAAGCCTCCGCGTTCGGCGCGTTCCTCGACTCCGTGATGGACCGACTGGGCGAGGCCGTCGTCCTGTTCGGGCTTGCGGCGTTCTACGCGCGCTCCGGCCACGAAATCGGGGTCTACCTCGCGTTCGGCGCGCTCACCGCGTCGCTGATGGTGAGTTATATGCGGGCGCGGGCCGAGGGGCTCATCGCGGGGCAAAGCGACGTCGGCTTCCTCGGCAGGCCGGAGCGCGTGGTCGTTCTCGGCGCCGCCCTGCTGCTCGGCTACCCGCTCTACGGCTTGGGCGTGATCGCGGCGCTCGGAGCGCTGACGATGGCGCAGCGCGCCTGGCACGTCCTCCGCGCAACGCGGGGAGGGTAGGGAGGCTCAGCAGGAAAGCCGCGGTAGGAAATGACCACGCGATTCGGCATAGGCTACGACGCGCACCGCCTTGAGGAGGGCACGCCCCTCGTCCTCGGCGGCGCGGTCGTGCCGTCGGAGCGCGGGCTCGCCGGGCACAGCGATGGGGACGTCGCGGCGCACGCCGTCATAGACGCGCTCCTCGGCGCGGCGGCACTCGGCGACGTCGGCGCCCGATTCCCCGAAAACGACCCGGCGACGCCGCGCGGCGTCGCCAGCATCCTCCTCCTCGAGCGAACGTCCGCGCTGCTGCGCGAGGCCGGCTGGCGCGTGGTCAACGTGGATGCTACAATCGTTCTCCAGCGCCCCCGGCTCGCGGACCATCTCCCTGCGATGCGCGCTAACCTCGCCGCCGCCATCGGCGTGGACGCCTCCGCCGTCAGCGTCAAGGCCACCACGGAGGACGGCCTCGGCTTCACGGGGTCGGGCGAGGGCGCGTCCGCTATGGCGGTCGCCTGCATCGAGAGCGCCCCAGGCTTCACGGACGATTCCGAATGAAACTCTCCGACACGCTCACCGGCGAGAAGCGCGAGTTCGCGCCGTCCGGCGACGAGGTTCGCATCTACGTCTGCGGCGTCACGCCCTACGCCTCCGCGCACGTCGGCCACGCGATGAGTTACATCGTCTTCGACGTTCTCCACCGCTACCTGGAGTTCCGCGGCTTCCGCGTCCGCCGCGTTCAGAACTTCACCGACATCGACGACAAACTCATCGAGCGCGCCGACCAGGAGGGCGTTGCCGTCGAGGCGCTCGCCGAGAAGCGCATCGCCGAGTACTTCGCGGATATGGCCGCGCTCAACATCCGCGAGGCCGACGCCTACCCCCGCGCCACGCAGGAACTCCCCAAGATCATCGAGATGACCGCCGGCCTCATCGCGTCGGGGCACGCCTACGAGTCCGGCGGCGACGTCTATTTCCGCGTCCGCAGCGACGAGGAGTACGGCAAGCTGAGCCGCCGGTCGCTGGACGCGATGCGCGCCGGGGCGCGGGTCGAGCCGGGCGTCAGCAAGGAGCATCCGATGGACTTCGCGCTCTGGAAGTCCGCGAAAGCGGGCGAGCCCGCGTGGGAGAGCCCGTGGGGAGCGGGGCGCCCCGGCTGGCACATCGAGTGCTCCGCGATGGCGCTCCGCTACCTCGGCGAAAGCGTGGACATCCACGGCGGCGGGCAAGACCTCGTCTTCCCGCATCACGAGAACGAAATCGCCCAGAGCGAGGCGTTCACCGGCAAGCGCCCGTTCGCCCGATTCTGGCTCCACAACGGCCTCCTGAATATGGACGCGCAGAAGATGAGCAAGTCGCTCGGCAACCTCGTGACGATCAGCGAGGCGCTGGAGCGCTATTCGGCGGACGCTATTCGCCTCTCCGTGCTGAACGCGCACTACCGCAGCCCGGGCTACTACTCCGACGAGGCGCTCGCGGGCGCGGAGCGCGCCGCCGCCCGCCTCCGGCAAGCGCTCGCCGCCCCCGCCAACCCAGACGCGGACGCATCCCTCGACCCGCGGCCCGCCCTCGAGCGATTCATCGAGGCGATGGACGACGACCTAAACACGCCGCAAGCCGTCGCCGCGCTGTTCGATCTCGCGCGCGAAATCAACCGCGAGTCGGCGGAAGGGCGCGGCGCGGCGGCGGCGCAGGAGGAGTTGCGCGAGTTGGCGGGGACGCTCGGCCTCACGCTGCGCGAGCCCGACTCCGCGGTGGACGCGGAGTTCGCCGCCCGCGCGGACGCGCTCGTCGCCCGCCGCGCCGAACTCCGCGCCGCGCGCGACTTCGCAGGCGCCGACGCCGTCCGCGCCGAACTCGCCGCAATGGGCGTCGAACTGACCGACTCGCCGTCCGGCACGACGTGGCGCGCCGCCGGGCGCCGGGAGGGATAGGCGGGCCGTTCCCCTCCGGCGCGACGCGGTAAGTCAGGTTGCGCTGGTCGCGGGAGGGCGGGCGCGTCGGCGCAAGGCGAGGCGCCCGCGCGACGCTCGGAGGGCGCGGGGTAGGGCGGACGTTAAGCCATAAAGAAACGCCCATGCGAGGGGGGCGTTTGGGTCAGCGGCGTCAACGGCGGCGTTGGGGCAAGGGCGGCGGACGGCTCGACGAGCGGCGGCGCCATCCATCCGCCAAAGGATTGGCTTCGCCCGCCCGTTGCGCCGCGCATCGCATGGGCGTATCGTTCGCCTATGTGCGCAGCGACTCCACGCCGCAATGGGCCCAGCCCTTCGCTCCCCGGCGACGGCCCGGCGGTTAGCGTCGAGGGGCTCGTCAAGAGATTCGACGAAACGACCGCCGTCGACGGCGCCGCGTTTCAGGCCGAGCGCGGGAGTATGGTCGCCCTCCTCGGCCCCAGCGGATGCGGCAAAACCACGCTCCTCCGCCTTATCGCAGGCTTCGAGATTCCCGACACGGGAAGCGTGTCGGTGGACGGCGCAATCGTCGCCGCGCCGGGTCGGTTCGTTCCCCCGGAGCGCCGCCGCGTCGGGATGGTCTTTCAGGACTACGCCCTCTTCTCCCATCTCACCGTCCGCAAGAACGTCGCGTTCGGCGTTCCGCGCGGCGCGGGGCGCGACGCCGCCGTCGACGACGCGCTCGACCTCGTCGGCATACGCCCGCAGGCCGAGCGCATGCCTCACGAACTCTCCGGCGGCCAGCAGCAGCGCGTCGCCCTCGCCCGCGCCCTCGCCGCCAAGCCAAGCGTCGTGCTGCTTGACGAGCCCTTCTCCAACCTCGACGCCAACCTCCGCGAGCGCGTCCGCGGCGACGCCCGACGGATCCTGCGCGAAGCCGGAACGACCGCCATATTCGTGACGCACGACCAGGACGAAGCGTTCGCCATCGCCGACTCCGTTTGCGTGATGCTCCGCAACGCCATCGTCCAATGCGGGCCTCCCGAGGACGTCTACCTCCGCCCCGCCTCGCTGGATGCCGCAATGTTCCTCGGCGCCGCCAATATCCTGGACGGCGAGCGCGCTGGCGCGAGCGTCCATTGCGCGTTGGGGACGCTCCCCGTCTGGAACGCCGCCGCGCCCGACGGCCCGGTCAAGATCGCCGTCCGCCCTGAGACGGCGCGCCTGCGCCCCGCGAGCGGCCCGACCGTGGAGGCTGAAGTGACGGCGGTCGAGTTCCGGGGCATCTACAAGGTCGTCTATCTGCGGCTCGACTCCGGCGCGGAAATCGTCTCCAACGTCGGACCTGGAACGCCCGCCGAAGCGGGCGAGCGTCTGCGAATCGGCGTCAACAGCCCCGTCGCGGCCTTCCCCGCGAACTGACCCCTGCCGGGCGCGCGGCTTCTTCTACGAGGCGCGGAGCAAGCAGCACGGCGCGCGAACGGCGGATTCTCTTAGCGCGACGGCCCTGCGCCGTCGAGAATCGCCAGCGTCTCCGCCAACTCGCTGATCGTGAACGCTCCGGGCGCGTTCACGCCCGCGAACAAGCACCCCGCGGCCTCCGCCGCTCGCCGGTCGGACTCCGACGCTCCGACGACGAGCGCCTCCCACGGGGGAACGCCAAGAACCTCGCAAGCGCGGAGCGGAATGTCTGGAGCGGGGCGCGGTTTGGCGGCGCTGTCCGCCCCCACGAGCGCATGGGGAATCACGCCTAGCCTCTCCAGCAACGCGCGGGCCGGAGCCGCCGCGCCGTCCGTCAGCGCCGCCGACGCGACGCCGCGCTCGTCCAGCGCCGCGATCAACTCCGTCGCGCCCGGCCGCGCCGACGCGCCATCCGTCAGCGCGCCCTCGACCGAGAGCAAGACCGCGTTCAGTTCCATAACCTACCGTCATTCCCGCGTAGGCGGGAATCCAGTCGGCGCGATAGCGCCATGACGGGGCGTAAGCCCCGCCTCCTTCGATCCCCCAGGCCCGCGTCATTCCCGCGAAAGCGGGAACCTACTGGGTCGCCGCCCCTAATTCGCCGCGAGCGAGCCGCCGTCCACGAGGATGTCCGCCGCCGCGATGAAGTCGGACTCGGCGGACGCCATGAAGACGCACACCGACGCGATGTCGGGCGGCATCCCTTGGCGGCCCACCAGGTTCGTGACGCCGCGCCCCGCCTCCGGCATCGCGTCGCGCCCCACCGGCGAGCCGATGCGATTGGGCGTGAGCGAGTTCACGCGCACGCCGAACGGCGCGAACTGAATCGCCAGCGAGCGAGTGAGGTTCAGCGCTCCGCCCTTCGCCGCCGAGTACGCCGTCGCGTCCGCGCGCCCCCGGTGCCCGGAGGTGGACGCGATGTTGATGATCCTCCCGCCGCGCCCCTGATCCCGCATTTGGCGGCCAACGTATTTCGCCGTGAGGAACACGCTCTTGAGCGTAACGTTGATCACGTTGTCCCACTCGTCCTCCGGGAGGTCGAGCGCGGGCGTGTGGTCGGTGACGGCGGCGTTGTTCACGAGGATATCCACTCCGCCGAACGCGCCGACCGTCTCGGCGACGATGCGCTGAACGTCCGCGCTTGACGACACGTCCGCGCCGACGGCGACCGCGCAGCCGGGATGCGCCGCGTTGACCGCGTCCGCGACCGCTCGCGCCGCGTCGGGGCGCAGGTCAACGACGGCGACGCGCGCGCCCTCGTCGGCGAACGAATGAGCGACGGCCTCGCCGATGTTCCGCCCCGCGCCCGTCACGATTGCAACCTGATTCTCCAGCCTCATACGCGCTCCTTCTCGCCGCTGCGTTCGCTGCGCGCGCCGACTCTCCGTCCGCGCTGAGCGGCGCGGCGAACGCGAGGATAACCGAATCGGGCGGAGGGGTGAATTCGATCCCTTCCGCCTACCGCCCGGCGTCCGCGCTTGCGCGCACCGTGCGGAACGTCAGCGATAGGCGGCGCTTGCGCTCGCGGCCGTCCCGCTCCTTCCGACGCTTCGCGATCCCGTGCCGCCACTCGCTCCGCGCCTCTCCCGTCAACACGAGCGCCGACCCGCGCTCCAGCGTCATAGACGCGGTCAGCGGCTCGTCTCCGGCGCGCCCGGCGCGCGAGAAGTCCATCGCCCAGTCGTCGCCCAGCGAGACCATCGCGACCGCGTCCCCAAAGCCGGGGTGGTCGGCGTGCATCGAGATCCCTTGCCCGGGCTCGTACTCGTTGATGATGACCTGCTCGGGGACGCGCTCGAACCCGCCCTCCTCGTAGAGCCGCCACGCTAGGGCTTGGAGCCAGTCCGGCAGCGGGCCGATCCGCATATCGGGGGTGATCGCCCGCGCCGCGTAGTCGTAGCGCCACCCGTAGTGCTGGACGCGGCGGCTCAGGCTCGTGAGCCACGCGCCCTCGTTCGAGTCGATGCGGCGGACGGCGTCCTCCTGCTCGGCGGGCGTCAGGAAATCGGGAATGTAGCGGCGCCCCAGCATATCGGGCTCCGCCCGCTCTTCGCGGAGGTCGGGCGGGAAGAAGGTCAGTTGCTCCGTCATCGCTGCGCCTCCTCCTTGCGCGATAGTAGCACACAGCGGTCGCCGCTGCCGCCGACCAAGAACAACGGCCGACTCTTCACCCCACTCGAGCGCAACGCCGCGAGCAGCATATCCCATCCTTCATCGGATCGACTCGCGCCCCACATGCTTCTGGCATCGCTGGAGAGCAAGTAGACCTTCCTTCTCCCATGCACAGCGTCCAGAGCGGCGAGCACTACCCGATGAAACGACCTAATGTCGATCGTTTCGTGGCTTCCGGCCAAAACATAGCCGAAGGTGATGAGGCTATCCGAGTCGATCTGGCTACTCGCCAGTTTTCGTATGAAGGAACTCCTGTTGTGGTGGTAGTGCAAGAGCGGGTAGCCGGGGACATTGCGCCGCAGTTTCGTGCGAATCATACGGGCGAGTCGGATCATCTGCGGGCAGGCGTCATATCCGTACAGGGTTATGTTGGAGTATCCGATGCCGTGTCGGGCTGCCCAGTCAAGGAAAGCCCACGAGAACAGCCCGGCTCCGCAACCGACATCGATATGCGCCCACCTGCTCCTAGCTGACTTCGGCTTCAGCGATTCGTTGATCACTTTGTAGTACCGGTCAAACCGGTAGTGCTCCTCTTCGTTCCCGCGCTCAGTCGCGTACCAATCCGTGTACTGCAGAACATCTGCGAAGGAAGCGTTGGGCAGCACTGACGGGGACGGCCGCTCCTTCGCTCCCGCAATGCCGTACTTGGCCATGATCCTGCGTATGGCTCGCGCATACAGGTCTAGGATACGCACCGGCGCGCCTCCGTAGAGAAGATTGGCTCTATGCTAGGCGCTCCCGCCCTACCGCGCAAGCGCCCCCCGCGCCCCCGCCCCTTGCCCCAACGCCGCCTTTGCGGTAACGTGCGCGATTGCTATGCCCCGCCCGCTCCTCGCCATCGTCGCCGCGACGCTTGCGCTCGTCGCCGCCTGCAGCGCGCAGAACATGAGCGCCGCCAACCGCACCACGGTCGTCCGCATAGAGATCCTTTCGACTAGCGCAAGGCGGGATTTGCGAGCGTCCGCCGTCGCGGAAACGACAAGGTGACGAGAGCCTCGCTTGCGTCTGAATGCGCCGCGCCGTTTTCGTTTCGGCGAGGCATTGGCGCTCGCGGCGCGACTATAGCATAATCCGCCGCGTTGCCCGCCTACGCTGGAACCCAGACGGCGCGCGGCTCCGAATCCGGCCCTCTCCCGATGGCGGGAGAGGGCGCCGCGAAGCGGCGGGTGAGGGTTGCCGCCGGGCGGCGCGCGCGGGTTGCCAAGCGTCCCCCCCGTCATTCCCGCCTACGCGGTCAGGGCGGCAGGTTAACGCCAACCCGCTAGCCGCGCCGCCCCCGCGAGGAGTATCGTATTAGGCGGCGCGCGCGGGCGCGGGCCAACGGACGCATGCTCTCCGATATATTCAACGACCACCCCCTCCAGCGCTGGGTCGCGCTCGGCGCGCTCGCCGGCTTCACCGGCTTGGCGTTCGTCTACTACGTCGCCGTCCGGTTCGTCAGCGGGCGGATGCGGCAAGGGAGCGCGAGCCGGCTGGCCGCCGTCGTAACGCGCTCCGCCGCGCGCTCCGGAACGCTCTTCATCTTCGTTCTCGGCGTGATGGCCGCGCTCGAGATATGGCCGGGCATCGAGGACGAGTGGCGCGCCCGCATCGCGCGCGGAGGCGTCGTCCTCCTCACGGCCATCACCTCGATGGGCGCCTCCAACGTCTTCAACGCCGTGGTCGGCTGGTACGCCGTCCACCTCGCTCCGAAAACCGACAGCAGAATAGACGACACGCTGCTGCCGGTCGCCCGACGCGTCGTTCCCGTGCTCATCTACGGCACTGGCGCCCTCATCATCCTCCAAACGCTCGGCGTCAACATCAGCCCGCTGCTCGGCGGACTCGGCATATCGGGCTTGGCCGTCGCGCTCGGCTTGCAGCCCACCCTCAGCAATTTCTTCGCGGGCACGAACGTCCTCACCGAAGGAGCCTTCTCCCAGGGCGACTACATTGAGTTGCAAGGCGGCCCCGCCGGCTACGTCGAGTCCGTCGACTGGCGCAGCACCAAGATACGCACGTGGCTCAACAACTACGTCGTCATTCCCAACTCCGTGCTCGCCAACACGATTATGGTGAACTACAGCCGCCCCGACCCGCGAATGAACATTCTCCTCTATTGCGGCGTGAGTTACGACTGCGACCTCGCCCGCGTCAACGAGGTCGCGCTCGAAGTCGCCCGGCAGGTCATCGCCGACAACGACGAGGCCGACCAGTCGGAAGACCCTTGGTTCGGATTCGAGCGATTCGGCGACTCCAACGTGGAGTTCTGGGTGTTCCTGCAGGCGCGCGATAGGGTCGGCTCGTTCGTCGTGACGAACGACCTCATCAAGCGGCTGCACGCGCGGTTCCGCGAGGAGGGCATCGAGATCAACTACCCCGTGCGGAAGGTGGTCTACGACGCTCCGCCGCCGCCGAATCTCCCCCCCGGAGCGGGCGGAGCGTGAGCGCCCTTCCCGACCTGTGGGAGCGCCGCGGCGCCGCCCTCGCGCTCCTGCGAAACGCCCCCGCCGCCCTGTTCGCCGACATAGACGGCACCATCGCTCCCATCGCGCCCGAGCCGTCCGCCGCCGCCGTTCTCACCGGCGCACGGGCAGCGCTAGCCGCGCTCGCCAAACGCCTGCGCGTCGTCGTTCTCACCGGACGAAGCGCCGAAACCGCCCGCGCGATGGTCGGACTGGACGACGCGGTCTACTCCGGCAACCACGGCGCGGAGTGGCTCGCCGCGGGCGAGCGCAGCGTCGAACCCGCCGCCCTGCCCTACGTCGAGCGCGTCCATGCGATAGCGCAAGCGGCGGAGCGCGGCGTAGGCGCGGCGGGCGCATGGGTCGAGGACAAAGAGGTCAGCCTCTCCGTCCACTACCGCAACGCGCCGGAGCCGGACGCCGCGCGCGCCGAAATCCTCGCCTTCCTCAATGCGAACGCGCAGGATATGGCCGTCCGCGAGGGCAAAATGATCGTCGAGGTTCGTCCTCCCGTCGCGCTCTCCAAAGGCGAGGCGGCGCGGGCGTTCATTCGCCGCGAGCGCATCGCGTCCGCCCTTGCGCTCGGCGACGACCGGACGGACGCCGAGGCGTTCGCCGTCCTGCGCGCGATGCGGGACGCTGGGGAGATTCGCGCCGCCTGCGCCGCCGTCTCCCCGGAGGACGCGCCTGCGGAACTCCTCGCCTCCGCCGACTACGCCCTAAAAGACCCCGCCGCCGCCGCGAGGCTGCTCGCCTGGCTCGCCGAAAGGGTCTGACGCCTCCCGCCCGCGTAAGCGGCGAGGCCGCCTAATGAACGCGCGGGGCGTCGGGAACCTCTTCGTCCTGAGCGCGGGGCCTAGTGATGAGCGCGGCTTGCCGCCTGCGACACCTGCACGGCCCGCTGCGCCATAACCGCCTCCGCGAGCGTGTGAAATCTGCCGGAGACGACCTTGAGCGCCTGCGAGAGCAGCCGTCGCCCGGCCAGCGGGTCGCGCATGGCGAACTCGGACACCTCCGACCCCTCGAACCGGGCCAGCGTCGCGTTCGTCACGCAAACGGCGCTGAGCTGGTAGACGTAGGGCTCCACGAGCGCCGACCACCCGATCATTTGCCCCGCCTTCGCCGTGGAGACCTTCCGGTGCGGCGTGTCGATGCCCCACCACTCAGGGACTTGCATATGCAACTCCACCTCCCCGTCGAGCACGACGTAGAGATGCTGAGCGTAGTCGCCCGCCTTGAAGAGTTCGCTCCCGGCCTTCGCCGTCGTGTTCGCGGCCAACTCCGCGATGCGCTCCGCCTGATCAGGGGCGAGACCCTTCAGCAACTCGCTTTTGGCTAAGGCAGTCTCCAACGCAGTCCCTCCCATAAAGCGTTCCGTCGCGTCCAATTAAATCACAAATCGCCGTGAGCCGGGTAGTCCGCGCTCTTCCAAATATGCGGGAAACAACGCTACGGGACGGACGCTGCGAGGGTCTCCGCCGGCAGAAACCGCGCGGCTTGCGCGGGCCAGCCCGCTCGGCGCAGGCGCTCGGCGGCGGCGGGCGCGTCCGGCGCGAGCGCGAACATCGCGGGGCCCGCTCCGCACAGCAGCGGACGCAGCCCCTCCGCCTCGAACGCATCGCGCATCGCCGCGCAGGAGGGATGCGCTTGCGGCGCGACCGCATCGAACGCATTGGTCAACGCGCCGCCCCACTCAGAGGCAGGCGCCCCGTCGCGCAGGCGCCGCGCGACTTCGTCCGACGCCCGTCCGTCCGAGTAATGCTCAGGCCTCAGCAAAGCGTACATCGCCGCCGTTTTGCCGATTGCGGTTCCGTCCGGCGGCGCGGCATGGGCTCGCGGCTCGCCGCTGATTGCAATTCCGTCCGACGGCGCGGGATCGCGGTTCGCGGCGCGGACTCGCGGCTCGCCGCTGACTGCGGTTCCGTCCGGCGGAGGCGCCATCACGACTACGCTTCCTTGCGCGGGGGGCAGCGGCGTTAGGCGCTCCCCCCTTCCTTCGGCGAGCGCGGCGCCGCCCGTCACAAAGAACGGAACGTCGCTGCCCAACTGCGCCGCCAGCGCACGGAGCGCGTCCGCGTCCAGATCGAGCCCCCACAGACGGCGCAGCCCCCGGAGCGTCGCGGCGGCGTCGCTGCTCCCTCCGCCTAGCCCCGCCGCGACGGGGATGCGCTTCCGTAGGCGGATCGCCGCGCCCGCCTTCACGCCCGCCTCGCGCCGCAGCAGCCGCGCCGCCCGCAACACGAGGTTGTCGTCCCCCATCGGGGCAACGGCTGCGGACGAGAACGCGCTCTCCCCCGGCGGCTCCACGACAAGGCGCAATTCGTCGGCGGGCGCGAACGCGATCTCGTCGGCGAGGCTGACCGCGTGCAGAACCGTCCGAACTTCGTGGTAGCCGTCGGCGCGGCGGCCAAGCGCCTCGAACGTCAGGTTGACTTTCGCGGGGGCGGAGAGCCGCGGCATCGCGCCTACACGCGCCGGTACTTCGAGATGCTCCGCATTTCGCGCGGCGGATCAAGGTGACGCCCGCGGATCGTGTACGACACCTCCGCCACGTAGAGGCTGCCCTGCGAGTCCACCGCGATCCCGTGCGGCGCGACGAACTCGCCCGGCCCCTCGCCCTCGTCCGCCGCCCCGAACCGGCTGACGAGTTCGCCGTCGAGGTCGAACACCTCCACGCGGTGCCCCATATTCGGCGAGTCGAACCCGCCGATGGCGTTCAGTTCGCCCACGTAGATGTGGCCGCCCCACAGCACCATCGCGTCGGGCCGGTGGATGTTGCTCCACATAGCGATGAACTTCCCGGATGCGTCGAAGATCTGGATGCGGTGCGCTTCGCGGTCGGCGACATACACGCGCTCCTCCGCGTCGATGGCGATGTTGTGGGGGCGCATAAACTCCCCCGCGTCTATGCCCGGCGCGCCCCACGAAAACTGATGCTCGCCCGCCGCGCTGTAGACGTGAATCCGCGCGTTCCCGTAGCCGTCCGACACGTACCAATCGCCGTTGGAGGGGCGCAGCGCCGCCGAGGTCGGGCGGTTGAACGGCGCGCCGCTCCACTTCTCGGCGGGCTTGCCGCGCTCCCCCAACTCGAACAGCCGCTCGCCCGCCGCGTTGAACCGCTGAATCGTATGGATCCCGTCGTCCGCGACCAGCAGCGTGTCGTCGTGCGCCGCGTAGAGCCCGTGCGTCCGCTCGCTGAACAGCCCCTCGCCGAACGACTTGACGAAGTTCCCGTCCGTATCGAACTGCATCAGCGGGTGGGCGCCCCGCGTGAGGAGAAACACGTTGTCTTGCGAGTCCACCGCCACGCCGGGGCACTCCACGAGCGCGTAGCCGTCTGGTATCGTCGGCCAGTCCGGCACATGCTCGTAGCGGAACTCGCCGTAGCCGAAAACCTCGCTCATCGCGTCGCCTCCCTGTCCGGAACCCTCGCCGTCCCGAACGCTGGGGAGGATTGTACGCCGCGCGGCGGCGCGGGGGGGCGCTGTACGCGCTCAGGCACATATGAGACTCGCTCCGTTTTTCCGAATGGGAAACGGAGATTGAGCATAACCTGAAGAGCATGCGAGCCTTCGTTCCGCTCTGGACGGACGCTTTCGAGTCGAGCAAGTGGGCGATAATGGAATCCACGTTCGCTTGGTTCAATCGCGATTCGATAAACGATTGCGTCGGTTATGCTAGGCGACAATCCCCCTGACCATCCAACGAACCGAATACAAGCCCGCGCGGTTCAGCGCGCGCCGGATCTGCCGCCGATGCCGTCGCCGAACGAGTACGATACGGCCAAATGGCCGGACAAGCGGCGGCAAGGCTGGGCGAAGGATGCGGCGGAATTGATCGCCCGCAGGCTTGCGGAGCAGCGAGGAGCGAGGAGCAGGCGCATGGGATACGTCAGCAAAGCGGAGTGGGGATCGGACGTCATCGCGGAGACGCTGCGCGAGCTCGGCGTGGAGTACGTCGCGCTCAACCCCGGCGCGAGTTTCCGCGGCGTCCACGACTCGCTCGTGAACTATCTGGGAAACGAGCGCCCGGAACTGATCCTCTGCCCGCACGAGGAGATCGCCGTCGCCGTCGCGCACGGCTACGGGAAGGCGGCGGGCAAGCCGATGGCCGCCTATGTCCATAACGTCGTCGGGCTGCTGCACGCGAGCATGGCGATGTTCAACGCCTACGCGAACCGCTCGGCGGCGCTCGTGCTCGGCGGAACGGGGCCAATGGCGGCGGACAACCGCCGCCCGTGGATCGAGTGGATCCACACGGCGAACGTCCAGGGCAACGCGGTGCGCGACTTCGTGAAGTGGGACGACCAGCCCGCGAGCGTCGGCGCGGCGGTCGAGTCGCTCATCCGCGCCCATCAGATCGCGACGAGCCAGCCGCAAGGGCCGGTCTACGTTTGCTTCGACGTGACGACGCAAGAGCAGCGGCTGGAGGAGCCGTTCGAGATGCCGGACTTCGCGGCGTTTCCGCAGCCGACGCGGATCCAAGCCGACCCCGACGCGCTCGCCCGCGCCGCCGACCTGCTCGCTGGAGCGCGCCGCCCCGTCGTTATGGCCAACTTCCTCGGCAGGTCGGAGGAGGCCGCGAACGGGCTCGTCCGGCTCGCCGAGATGCTGTCGCTGCCCGTCGTTTCGGGGGGCGACCTCTACAACTTTCCCTCGCGCCATCCGCTCAACGCGACGCGCGCCAAGCGCGACCTGCTCCGCGAGGCGGACGTCGTGCTCGCGCTCGACGTCTACGACCTGCAGCAAGCGCTCACGGGGCAGGACTACCGCTCGCGGCGGTTGCAGCATTTGCCGCCGCCCGACGCGCAAGTGATCGACATTTCGCTGCGCCAACTCGCCGTCCGCAGTTGGACGGCGGACTACGGCGGCCTCCATCCGACGGCGCTCTCCGTGCAGGCGGACTCGGCGCTCGCCGTCCCCGCGCTCGCCGATCTCGTCGAGCGTCGGCTGAACGACGGGCCGGACCGCGCCGGGGAGTTGCGGGAGCGGCGGGCGCGCATCGCGGCCTTGCACGCGGACGCGGAGCGCGAGGCGGCGGCGACCGTCGCGCGGCGGGCGGGAGAGTCGCCCATCGCGCTCCCGTTCCTCGCCGCCGAGATGTGGGAGGTCGTGAAAGACGAGGATTGGGTTCTGGGGAACGGCGCCTTGCGCGGATGGACGGAGCGGCTATGGGACTACGCGGCGCCGCATCAGGTCATCGAGTCGCGCGGCGGCGGCGGGCTGGGGCAGGGGTTCGGGCATGCGCTCGGCGTCGCGCTGGCGAACCGCGGCAAGGGGCGGCTCACGATCAACATTCAGTCGGACGGCGACTTCCTGTTCACGCCGGCGGCGGTCTGGACGGCGGCGCATCACCGCATCCCGATGCTGGTCGTGATGTACAACAACTGCACCTACGGCAACGACCTGGGGCATCAGGGGCTGATGGCGGAGGTTCGCGGCAGGCCGGACGAGAACAAGACGATCGGCATAGACATAGACGACCCCTACGTGGACTTCGCGGGCATGGCGCGGTCGTTCGGCGCGTGGGCGGAGGGCCCCGTGGACGACCCCGCCACGCTGCGGGGCGCGCTGGAGCGCGCGAAGCGGGAGGTCGTCGAGAATGGGCGCGTCGCGCTGGTGGACGTGGTCACGGAGGTGGGGGAGCGGTAGGGTAGGGGGCGGGGTTGCCCGCTAGTGGCCTAGCGGCAAACCCCGCGATAGCCGCCGCGCTCGCTGATGGCATTGCGAATCCCTCGAACTAATCGACGCTCCCGCCAATCCCGGGTCGGGGGCTTGACACGCCGCCCGCCAACCTTACAGGTTGGCGGGCGGCGATTTTTTCGGATTTCGCATCCTGCTATCCTGCAGGCGCGGATTCGAAGAGACAGGCGCCGCAACGCCTGATCATGGGAGGAACAGACTGATGCTGACCAGAATCATCGCAACCTTCGCCGCCGCGGCCGTCATCGGCCTCGCGCTCGTCATCGCCTTGCCCGCCACCGCGCAAGAGTCCCCTTGCGCCAACGGCGTAGCCGTCTCGAACCCGGCGAGCAACCCCGGCCTCGTCGCAGACTGCGAGGCGCTCCTCGCCGCGAAGGACGAATTGCGAGGCGACGCCAGCCTCAACTGGAGCATCAACGCGAACATTGCCCAGTGGGATGGCGTAACCGTTCAGTGGCGCGCGCAGCGCGTCACCCGGCTGGACTTGCCGCGGCGAGGGCTCAATGGGCGAATCCCCGCCGAACTGTCGAGGTTGTCGGCGCTCGAGCACCTCAACTTGGCGCGCAACCAACTGACCGGAGCGATACCCGGCGAACTTGGCGGCCTCGAAGCGCTCAAGGCCGTCGCTATGAGCGGGAACAGCGTCACGGGGTGCGTGCCGTACGCGCTCCGCGAACAGGGCGCGCGGATCGTCGGCAGAGGCGTTGCCTTCTGCGCCGAGCCGTTGCCTACGGCGACCCCTACTCCTACCCTAGCCCCTACCCCTACCCCTACTCCTACTCCTACCCCCACCCCTACCCCTACCTCCTCCGCGCGCGTTGTTATCCCCGCCTCCTACAGCGATTCCTGCTCGACCGGCGGCGCCGTGCCCAACCCCTCAGGCAACCCTGGACTGGTCAGCGATTGCGCCGTGTTGATGTACGTCAAAGACACGCTGCGCGGAGCCAGCAAGTACAACTGGGACTACAGCGTGCTCATCGGCGCATGGGACGGCGTGAGCATCACCGGCCCAGGGGTTAACACGAAGGTGGACCGCGTGAACGTTGACGGCGCGCGGGTTACATCCCTAGGGCTCTCGGGATACAGGTCCCCTCAGCGTTTGAGCGGGAGCATCCCAGCCGCGCTCGGCAACCTCTCCTCGCTAGAATCCCTCTGGCTCAGCCACCATGAGTTGAGCGGGAGCATCCCAGCCGCGCTCGGCAACCTCTCCTCGCTAGAATCCCTCTGGCTCAACCACAATGAGTTGAGCGGACGCATCCCAGCCGCGCTCGGCAACCTCTCCTCGCTAGAATCCCTCGGCCTCAACCACAATGAGTTGAGCGGACGCATCCCAGCCGCGCTCGGCAACCTCTCTAACCTGGAAGAACTCTACCTCCGCGACAATGAGTTGAGCGAGAGCATTCCAACGGAGATCGGCAACCTCTCTAACCTGGAGGAACTCTACCTCGGCGGCAACGAGTTGAGCGGGAGCATCCCGGCATGGATCGGCAGCCTCTCCAACTTGGCCGACCTCTGGCTCGGCGACAATCAGTTCAGCGGACGCATCCCAACCGAGATCGGCAACCTCTCCAACCTGAAGTCGCTCGTCCTGGACCGCAATCGGTTGAGCGGAAGCATCCCAACCGAGATCGGCAACCTCTCCAACCTGAGATGGCTCGTCCTGGACAACAACCAGTTGAACGGAAGCATCCCAACCGAGATCGGCAACCTCTCCAACCTGGACGCCCTCCAACTCCAACGCAACCAGTTGAGCGGACGCATCCCCACCCAGATCGGCAACCTCTCCAAGTTGACCATCCTCCAACTCCACGACAACGAACTGAGCGAGAGCATCCCAACCGAGATCGGCAACCTCTCCAAGTTGTACGCCCTCAACCTCAGATGCAACCGGTTGAGCGGAAGCATCCCTACCCAGATCGGCAACCTCTCCGACTTGCACCATCTTTATCTCAATAATAATGAACTGAGCGGGAGCATCCCAACGGAGATGGGCAACCTCTCCAAACTAATGCATCTCAAGCTCAGCAGCAATCAGCTGAGCGGAAGCATCCCATCGTGGATCGCCAACTTCTCCATCCTGCACGAACTCTACCTCAACCACAACGTGCGGATCACGGACGACGGGTGGCACCACTGGGGGTTTATAGACTCCCCGCTCCCGTCATGGATCAGCAACCTCTCCGCCCTGAATACCCTCCACGTGGGAAAGGCGGCGCTCGCCGGACAATGCGGACTGGACTGGCCCCGCGCCGTGGGCGGGGCGATTCCGTAGATAAGCGTCAGCGAGGCGCGCCGACCTCACAGTCGGCGCGCCTCGCTCAACCTGCTCGCAGCCGCCAACGCCATCTCCGTCAGAGACTTTTGCATAACTCGCGGGCGCAAGCAGGTCCCGCTTTCGCGGGAATGACGGGCGCTTACGTAAGCGGGGAGCGGCGCTCCGCGCCGCCTGGATTCCCGCCTACGCGGGCAGGGCGGCAGGTTATTCCAACGGTCTCCGTCACGCAGGCGCGACGAGACGGGAGGAGCGGCGCTAGCCGCAGCCGCAGCCCCCGCCGCAGCACGCGCCCCCGGAGACGGGGCCGACAGGCGACGGGCCCGCGCCGACGCCGACGACGACCGGGGCGGCGAACACGGAGAGAACGCGCTTCGCGGCGAGCCCGCATCCCGGACAGTCCGACTCGCGGGGAGCGGACATCGGCTGCAGGCGCTCGAATTGCGCGCCGCAAGCGGAGCAGGCGTATTCGTAAAGCGGCATATCTTCCTCCCTCGACGGAGACCGTTGCATAACCTGCCGTTCCTATGTAGGCGGAACCCGGGCGGCGCGCGGCGCCGCTCCCCTCTGCGTAAGCGGCCCCGTCATTCCCGCGAAAGCGGGAACCTACTGGGCAACAGGGAGTTATGCCGTAGAACGCAGCCTATAGTACACGAACGCGCGGGGGACGGGCATCGGGAACGCGCACGGCGCCGCGCGGGTCAGTCCTTGAAGCGGTAGCCGACGTTCCAGACGGTCTCGATGAAGGCGTGGGCGGCGTCTTCGATCTTGCTGCGGAGGCGGCGAATGTGCACGTCGACGGTGCGGGCGCCGCCGAAGTACTGATAGCCCCAGACCTGCTCCAGCAGCGCCTCGCGGCTGAAGACGCGCCCAGGGCTGGCGGCGAGCGTCTTGAGCAGTTCGTACTCCTTGAAGGCGAGCGGGACGCGCTTGCCGGCGAGATGGACGTCGTAGCGGCTGGGATTGATCACGAGGTCGCCGACGCGGATGACGCCGGGCTCGTCGGAGGGCTGGGCGCGCTCGAGGAGCCTGCTGATCCGGAGCGCGAGTTCGCCCGTCCGCCAGGGGACGGCGATGAAGTCGTCCGCGGCGATGCTGAGGTTGGGGGCTTGGAGGTGGTCGGGGGAGAGTGCGGCGATGACGGGTCGGGGGCCGTTCGCGTTCGCGCGGGCGAGCGACTCGGCGCTCCGGCGGTCGGCCTCCACGAGGTCGAGGACGATGGCGTGGGGCTCCTCGGCGGCTTCGGCGGGAGCGAATCGCGCGCCTTCGCGGCGCAGGCATTCGACGAGCGCGGGGCTGGGCGTCCGCGCGTCGGAGACGACGCCGACGGAGAATTCGGCGCGCCAAGCGGCGGCGCGGTCGTCGGGAAGCGCGCTCGCGTCTACCACCAGACTTTGCCCTCCGCCTTCTCGCGCAAGGCTGCGGCGCTGTCCGTCCAGATGCCGGCGCTGAGGTACTTCCATCCGCCGTCGGCGAAGAGGCAGACGATGTTGGCCTCTTCGACGCGGGCGGCGACGCGCTGGGCGGCGGCGAGCGCGGCGCCGGACGAGACGCCGGCGAAGACGCCCTCCTTTTGGAGCAGTTCGGCGGTCTTGCGGAAACTCTCCTCGCCGCTCACCATAATCCGCCCGTCGAGCAGCGACAGATCGAGGATCGGGGGCACGAAGCCCTCCTCGAGGCTCCGCAGCCCCTGGATGCGGTCGTCGGGCTCCGGCGCGGCGGCGATGATCTGCACGGCGGGGTTGAACTCCCGCAGCCGGCGGCCCGTCCCCATCAGCGTGCCCCCGGTGCCGAGCCCGGCGACGAAGTGCGTCACCTCCGGCAGGTCGCGGATGATCTCCGGGCCCGTCGTCTCGTAGTGCGCCTGCGGGTTGGCGGCGTTGCCGTACTGATAGAGCATGATGTAGCGGTCGTCGCGGGCGGCCATCTCCTGCGCGGCCTCTATCGCGCCGTTGGAGCCCTTCTCCCCCGGGGAGTAGACGATCTCCGCGCCGTAGGCCGCGAGCAACTGGCTGCGCTCCGGGCTTACGTTGTCCGGCATTACGGCGGTGAATCTGCGGCCGAGCCGCCCCGCGACCATCGCGAGCGATATGCCGGTGTTGCCGCTCGTCGGCTCCAGGATCGTCCTGCCGTCGGGCAGGGCGCCGTCGTCGAGGGCGGCGAACGCCATCGCCCGCGCGATCCGGTCTTTCACGGAGCCCGTGGGGTTGTTCCCCTCGAGTTTGGCGAAGAGCCGGACGGACGGGGACGGGCTGAGCGCCGGCAGTTCGACGAGCGGCGTGTCGCCGATCGCCTCGATGAGGTTGCCGCTTCGCATAGCCGAGGCGGCCCTTAGGCCGCGGCGCCCTCCTGATTTTCGGGCGGCGGCGCGAGCCCGCAGAACACCTCGTAGTCGATGAGTTCCGTCACCGTCGGCGCGTCGCCGCAGAGCGGGCAGCCGGGATTGCGGCGCGCCCGGACGACGCGGAACTCCATGCTGAGCGCGTCCACCAGCAGAAGCCGTCCAGCGAGCGATTGGCCGATGCCGAGGATGAGTTTGACCGCCTCGGTCGCTTGGATGCTGCCGACCATTCCGGTGAGCGCGCCGAGCACGCCGGCCTCCGCGCAGTTGGGCACGAGGCCCGGCGGCGGCGGCTCGGGGAAGACGCAGCGGTAGCAGCCCTTCCCCGGCTCGTAGACCGAGACCTGCCCGTCGAAGATGAGGATGCTGCCGTCCACGACGGGCTTGCCGGCGAGGTAGGCCGCGTCGTTCACGAGGTAGCGCGTGGCGAAATTGTCCGCGCCGTTGACCACCAGGTCGTACTGCGCGACGAGGTCCATCGCGTTCTCGGAGTTGATCGGAAACTCGTGCGGAACGACGCTGACCTCCGGGTTGTAGCGTCCCAGCGTCCGGATCGCCGACTCCACCTTCGGAACGCCGACCGTCTCGCTGTTGTGCAGCACCTGCCGCTGCAGGTTGCTCAGGTCGACGACGTCGAAGTCCACGATGCCGATCGTTCCCACGCCCGCAAGCGCGAGGTAGAGGGCCGCGGGCCCGCCGAGCCCTCCGGCGCCGACGACGAGGACGCGGGCGTCCATCAACTTGCGCTGCCCCCGGCTGCCGATCTGCTGCATAATGATGTGGCGGCTGTACCGCTTCACCTGATCCGGCGTCAATTGCGCCGGCGCTGCCGTCGTCATCGTCCCTCCTCTTGTCCAGCCAATTGCTCTCTTATGAGACCTGTGCGTAACCTGCCGTCATCCCCGCGCAGGCGGGAATCCCTAGCGGCGCGAAGCGCCGCTCCTCTCCTAACGCAACCTGCCCGCCCTGCCCGCGCAGGCGGAACCTACCGGGCCCCGGATGGGGCGCTCGCCGCCTCCGGCGGACGCTGCGCGCGCTCCCGCTGCCGGCTCGCCAAGTCCGCGATCGTCGTCGTGGTCAGCACGCGGTGAATCGCTTCCTCCACGTCGCGCCAGATGTCGCGTTGCGCGCAACAGCCCGACAGCGCGCAGCCCGCGGCGTCGTCTATGCACTCCAACGGCGAGTTGCTGCCGTCGAGCGCGCCGACCACCTCGTCGAGCGTGATGTCGCCCGCGTCCCGCGCAAGCCCGTGCCCGCCTTGCGGCCCCCGCCGGCTCGCGATGAACCCGAACTTGCTCAGCGTCGCCAGCACCTGGTCGAGGTACGGCTCCGGCACGCCTTGCCGCTCCGCGATGTCGGCCGTCCGCGCCGGGCGGCCCCCGCCCGCATGCTCGGCGAGGTCCACCAGCGCCCTGACCCCGTAGTCCACCTTCATCGGGATTCGCATCGCCGTCCTGCCTCGCCGGCCGCGCCGCCGCGTGTCCCCCTATGATACCGCGTCCGGCGGCGCAAAGTCCAGCGCGGAGGTCAACAATAGCCCGGCGGCGGAGAGCGTCATTCCCGCGAAAGCGGGAATCCAGGCGGCGCGCAAGCGCCGATCCCGCCCTCTCCCGATGGCGGGAGAGGGGCCAGGGGTGAGGGTCGGCGCATCGTCATTCCCGCGAAAGCGGGAACCTACTGGCCCCAGGAGTTATGCAATAGCCCGGCGGCGGACGCGGCGGCGTTCTGTTATACTGCGGCGAAAGCGGCGCCGCCGCCATCCAGGCGGGGCGCGTTCCGAGGGAATACGAATATGGCGGAAACGCAGATAGAAGCCGAGCCGCGCGTCGCGCTCGGCAAGAAGGTCAAGGCGCTGCGGCGGGCGGGCATCACGCCCATTCACGTGTACGGACGCAGCGCGGAGTCGCTGTCGCTGCAGGCCGACACCCACGCGCTCGCGCGGGCGCTCGGCGCCGTCGGGCAGACGAGCCCTCTCACGGTGAAGGCCGACGGGCAAGAGCACTTCGTGATGGCGCAGCGCGTCCAGCGGCACCCCGTGACCGAGCGGCTGCTGCACGTGGACTTCATCCGCGTGTCCCGCACCGAGCGCGTCCAGGCCGTCGTGCCCTTGCACTTCGAAGGCGAGTCGCTCGGCGCGCGGGCGGACGGCGCGTCGCTCTCCGAAGACCTGCGCGAGATCACGGTCGAGGCGCTCCCGACCGACCTCCCCAACGCGCTCGCCGTCGACCTCTCCGCGCTCGAGTCGCCGGACTCCGCGATCCTCGCGGGCGACCTCCCCCTCCCCGCAGGCGTAACGCTCGTCACTGACCCAACGGCCTACGTCGCCCGCGTAACGCAGCGCGGCGCCTCGGCGGAGCCGCCCCCCGATGGCGGCGCGGATGCGCCGGGCGCGCCGGAAGGCGCGGCGGCGCCCGAGGGGGAGTAGCGCTTGGCGGGTTGTGGGTTGCGCGCAGCCCCCGCGCAGCGGGGCCATCTCCGCCTCCGTGAAGGTTGCGAGGGCGCAAAAGCCAGTATAATGCCGCCATCGGGAGAGTGTTGCGGGAGATGAGGAGATGAACGAACGGAGGATGAATACGCTGCTGTCGAAGGTCGAGCGCCTGTCGAGGGGGGTGTTGGGGAAGCTGAAGCGGAGTTACGGGTACCGGCGGGCGCGGCATATCGGGTTGGAGAAGAACGTTGCGGAGTCGATGTTCAAGGCTATGGCGTACAACTTGCGGCGCGCGGATCGGCTGTGCGGGGCGCGCGCCGGAGCGATTGCGTAGGAGGCGGTCTGTCCATTGGGGGTTGGAGGCACTGCGGAGCCCCGAAAACGGGGCGAGCCGGGGTTGACCACCGTCATCGCCGTTCACCGCAATCAAGCCTACGGCTATGATAGCGCCTGCATCGCGCGCCTCCTGCGGTGGGGGTATGGTAGCGGTTTTGGGGAGGGGAGGGGGGCGCCGCTAGGCTGGCGCGCGCCAATCGGTGCGGAAATCCAACCTGCGAATCAGTTCGAACGTGTTGATAGGCTTCTCTCCGGCCAGCGCATAGGCGACGAGAAAGGGGTCGCGCCCTATGGCGATGATCTCTTCGTCGGTCAAATCCGGCGCGTAGCCGTTCGAAACGACGAATTCGACCAATTGCCGATCGACCGCCTCACGCAGCAACAGAGTCTCCCTGTGGGCTTTCACCCATTGGGCAACCTCGTCGTTGCCCGCGCTGATCTCCTCGTACACCTCCTGCGGCAGTTTCACTTGGCCGGTTTCCGCCCTGTTAAGCAGCCACGCCCAAAACTCGCCGACTCTGCCGATGGGGTAGTAATCGCGGTTCGCGTCAATCAGGACATTGGCGTCGAGGAGATACAGCATCGTTACCGCCGCTCCGCAAGCAGGTCGCGGACGTTCGCAGGCTTCACGTCCAAGATGCGCGCGGCCTTGAGCGTCGTCAGCGCGCCGGCGTCCATCATCCGCCGCGCGAAGTCCAGCAGTTCGTCGCCGATGCGGTGACGCTTCACGACATAATAGGAAGGCCCCCCTTCCTTGCCTTCTTCGCGTTCGCGCTGTCTTGCGCGGTCGTTGCGCCATCCGCCGCGGAAACGCGCCGCCAACCGCCTAAAGTAATCCCCGCTGATCATGCCGGCGCGGTAGGCCGTGTACGCGACCATGCTCTGGCTGACTCTCCGCGCTCCGGCGAATTCGGCGATGCGGGCGGCCGCCGCCTCAATGGGCATGCCGTCGCCGATCTCGACGCCCTCGACCTCCGGCGACGGCAACAGGAACTCCCCGGCGACGCCGTCGCAGAACATCTCGATCCCGCTCCCTCCGTACTCCCCGCTAACGCCGCTCTGCCCCAGAAGCAGGTGGACGAGTTCGTGGAGAAGCGTGAACGACCACGCCGGCTTCGCGTCACGGTCGTTGACAACGACGAACGGGGCTATCTCGTCCGCTAATGCGAATCCGCGGAACAACTCCACGTCGAGAGCCGAGTGATGGCTTCCCAAGTCTCCCTTGAGCAGCGTGAACACGCCCGCCCCTCCCGCGCGCCGACGGAGCAGGTTAAACGCGGACGCCGCGTCGGGCCGGCTCCGGTATTCCCGCAGGTCAACCGCGAGCAACTCCCGCAGCGATTTCAAGACAGCCCCCTGCCCGTCCTCAATCCGCATAGAGCCGACGAACGCCAGCGGCTCCGCCTCCTCCTCTTCCTCCAACGCCGCCCGCACCATGCTTTGGCGGGCGCGCGCGCCGCGAATCAGCGCGTCCGCCAGCGCGTCGCCGGCCGAAACTCGCCCCTCGCCGGGGAGCGAGCGGAAGTCCGCGCCCCGGTCGCCCCTTCGCGGCGGCGACGAGAGGTAGAAGGTGAGCAGAGGCCGCCGGTACTTCTCCGCCATCTTCACCAGCAGAGGCCGCGACGGCTCCGCCTCGCCCGATTCGAACGCGATCAAGCGATGCGCCGCGTCAACGCCCCGAGCGTCGGCGATGCCCAGTCTCCGCGCGGCGTCCGCAGGCGTAAGCCCGGCCGTCTCCCGCGCCCACGCCAATATGTCGGGGTTGACCATCGTCATCGCCGTCCACCGCAAGCAAGCCTACGGCTATGATAGCGCCAACGGCGGCCGCCCCGTGCGCCGGGCGGGGTGGGCGGATGGGGAATATGGTAGAATTGGAGGCAGTGCGGGCTTGACCGAATCCTCACGCTCTGGTACTATCAGCCCAAATCGCCTAGTTGGGGCAGGAATCCATTGGCAGACAGCGCATCACAAGAGAGCCTGACGGTGCTCCAGCACTTGGAGGCCACCGCCGGCGCCTCGCAACTCCCTCCCGTGTGCTTCCGCGAGCGCTCCGTGAAGGTCG
Organism: Dehalococcoidia bacterium; assembly: GCA_965242755.1. Taxonomy (GTDB): domain Bacteria; phylum Chloroflexota; class Dehalococcoidia; order Lucifugimonadales; family Australimonadaceae; genus Bin16. The sequence goes on from OZ251500.1 coordinate 2,220,738, forward strand.
GCAGCGTTCACACGCTCTCCTACAGCAGCGCGACGGTCGCCATATACGACCACGACCGTGAGCAGGCTGGCGGACTCCCCAAGAGCATGTTCCTCATCGCGGCCAAAGAGATCGGCGATGAGTCCTTCATCCTCTTGCGGGTCCAGAAGGAAGCCCGCCTCCCGAACGCCGCGGCAAACGACGAACTGCGGCTGCAGGGGGTGGAGTCTTCAGGGAACGCCACTCCGTGGGCAGGAAAACTGGACCCGTGGATGCGTGACAAGGTCTCGCTCCACGCGGTGGAATGCAGTGTGCTCGGCACGTTCATTGACCTCGGCAATGGGATTCACCAGTACGCGGAGGACATCGATAACTACTACGCGGTGAACGAATTGATGGTTTGGAAGCCTGACGAGCGAACGCTTGACCTGATCGTTAACCACCAGCATCGCACGAACGACATCCCTATCCCGTACACCCCGAAGAAGATCGGGATAACCCGATTCGCTGCGGCGGAACGGAAGTCTGCCACCGTGGCTGAATTCAAGCTCAACTCCACCGACATCCTGAAACGGCGAACCGTCTACCTTGGCATGTCTCGGTCAGGCAAGTCGAACGGCTTGAAGATTGTCGCTGAGTCTATCTACCGGCTGAGGGAGATAAACTCCGACTATCGGGTAGGTCAATTGATTTTCGACCCTAGCGGAGAGTACGCGCAGGACAACCCGCAAGATGGGAAAGCTTTACACAAGATTCATGAGTCAGTCGGCCTCGATAGAGCAGGGGAAGTCGAAACCTATGGGTTGCTGCGTGTTCCGTGGGACAGAGACCGTAAGATGATGAAAATCAATTTCTTCGGTGAACAATTCCCGAAAGACTGGAAGCATACAGATGTCGAACAAGCCTTATCGCAACTCTTTGCCGGACGTGAAATCATAAAGAGTATGATGTCTGAAGAGGGAGCGCAGTATACGAAGGCGTTTCGGGATGTCGACCTGGCAGTTCCAATCAATATAGAAGAGGATTTCGGAGACCAAATCCGCTACAAACGTACGATTCTCGCCTACCAAACTGCCCTCTTCGATGCAGGGCTTACCCCACCCAAATGGTCACCTTCGGTTAAGGGCTTGTTCAATAAAAACCTCATCGGGTCTATGAAAAATACCGAGTACGACTCGGCAGCCATAATCCTTGAGGAAGCAGATAATTCCAACGGCAGCGTCACCTGGGATCAACTCCACATCGTCTTTTCTGCAATAGAATCTTTCGTAAAACACAATAAATACAAGGAGTTTAATGACGCCTATGTTAAGTCGTCGTCCAAAGGTGAAGCATGGGCTGACCCGAAATTCCTAGCTATTATTCGTATTTTTGAATCAGGGAATGGCCCACGGAGATTCAGCCGTGCCCAAGAGCAACATGCTCCACAGACATCGATTGATTTTGCAGAAGCCATAGTAGCCGATCTGAGGAAAGGCAAACTGGTCATCGTCGATCAGTCTAGCGGCGAACCCGAGCAGAATGCCGATGCGGCGCAACGGGTTATGTGGCGGATATTCCGCACTCAGCAGGACCTGTTTAAGATACCTCGTCAGGCAAAGGAAACGGACGGCGCAAAAGGACATATAATTGTATACCTGGAGGAAGCGCATAACTTGCTCCCTCGGGCAAATGTGACTGACAAATTAGGTACGGTGTGGGCCCGTTCGGCCAAAGAAGGCAGCAAGTACAACATCGGAATGGTCCTCGCGACACAGGCGCCGAGTTCTATAATGAAGGAGATATTGAGTGAAACTGACAACTGGATTCTTGCCTACCTCAACTCAGAAGAAGAGCGTAGAGTCATCGCCGGGTACATGGACTTTGCTGGATTTCTTGGAACAGATCGGCAAGGTGAGTGAACAAGGATTCGTCCGAATACGAACCTTATCTCAAGCCTATACCGTTCCTGTCCAATTGGACAAATTCAAAATCGTGGACACCGAGGGGGCTGTCGATGGTGAGCCGCCTTCCGACCCCAGCGTACCAGGCTCAGCGGAGTAGGTTGTAATGCCGTATGAAGACGAGCGGGCGGGACTTGCGGCAATCCGCGCGATTGCCGCAAGCGGGATCGTCGATGAGTTCCGGGTGAACCTCGTTGAGAGGCACAGCGGGGAACCCTTGCCGCTTCCCTCATTTATCCCTTGCCCGCCCGGCAACGCCCGGAGCCATATTCTGGCGATTGACGGCTCCAACGTCTACAAGCCTATCCCAGGCGCGTTGCCCTGCACCGAGGCCGGTCTCGTCACCTTCGGGATGGTCGTGATGGACTTGAACAAATTGCGTTCACTTGACCACCTTCCGGAGAGCGGCGCGGTGGACCCTCGGCAGTTGCGGGAAACGGAAAGAGGCCAAACCCTGGGCGTAATACTTCCGGGGCAGAACGCTGCGCGCAACGACGGCACAGACCCGAGGACATGGTTCAGGCAGATCATCAGCGATGAGCTCGAAAAAGCGTCCATCGGTGGCGAAACCTTCGCTGAAACTCTTCATCACCTGCTCGGGAACGACCAAAGCGCGAAGTGCCCAAACCCCGATTGTGAAAGGACGGTGGAGGTACCACGGCCTGGAATGAGAGGGAATTGCCTCTGCGGAGAGACCCTGTTGCCGTCCGATGGCCTGCGAATACATGAGCAATTCAAAGAGAATCAGTCCGTTGAAGAGTGTCATCACCGGGTGCGGGATGTGCTCGAAATAGTTGCGCTTGTTAACAGTTTGCGTTATCTCGTGAAATCAAAAGAAGGCCGTAGGGCAATCATAAACACAGCCTTTGTGATGGACGGTCAACTTGCCGCTTTCGGAACGGTCGCCGTTCTCGCTCGTGCGGTCAAAGAGGAATTGCGACGGATCCAAGAGGTGATTAGCGAGGAGCACCCCGAAGCGAATCTGCTAGTTATGTCTGGAGTGAAATCCGGAGTATTCGTAGATCACGTCACCGAACTTGATCGCGCCCCGGAGCCGGGTAAGCGTATCCCGTCCGACCACGTTTGGCTCCCCGACAACGCCTACATAAGAGCCAACATTGTGTCGAAGGGATCAGCTGACTCCAAGCCCTGGGGCGAACTTACGCACTACGGACGGCCCGTCATTCTCAAGACTACAAACGGGCAGCGGCTGGTCTTGAATCTCGCGCAACCGGAAGCGGACCCGCCCCTCACTGACGCGCCTCCTCCAAACGCGCTAGCGGATGCGCTTGCAACCGCAGCGCCGTTGGGGGTAGGCTCCGATCAGTTCCTCGCCCTCCGCAGGGCGCATGCCCAAGCCGCAATCCCGCTCCGCGCCGGCACGGACCTCATAAACTCTCTCGCGCCATGACCACCATCCAACCCACATTCAACCCGCGCCAGCCCCCTTGGCCGCACAACACGCCGGAATACCGCTGGTACGGCCTTGGCCGCTACTTCGCAATGTTCCCCCCTGCCTTCGCTTACGAAGCCATAAACGGCCTCACGGAGCCGGGAGAACTTGTCCTTGACCCTTTCTGCGGACGAGGGAACGGGCCGTTCACCGCGACCGTCCTGAAGCGCCCGGCCTTCGGGATAGACGTTAACCCGGTGGCGTGGATTTTCACGGCGGTGAAGCTCCGGCCGGCGCCCGATCCCCAAAAGGTCATAGCGAGACTCATACAGGTCGCTAAGGCGAGCAAGCCTCACGACAGACGAGGGCGTGACCGCTTCGAGAGGATGGCTTGGGCTCCGTCGGTGCGGTCGTTCCTCCGGGCCGCCCGCAGGGAACTCAAGTGGCGGACTTCGCCGGTCGACCGAACCCTTATGGCGTTCATCGCCCTCCATATGCAAGACAAAATCGGAGGCGGGCTGTCCAACAGGCTATGGCCCACCATTGCCTGTTCGCCCAGGTACGCCGTGCGTTGGTGGACGGAGCGAGGAATGCTTGCCCCTCCCGATGTCGATCCCGTCAGGATGCTAACGGACAAGATCCAGCGTCGTTACCGCTACGGGATTCCTGCCCAAGCCAAAGGAACCTCTATTCTTGCCGACGCTCGCCAGGCGCTCTCTGGGCGAAAGCGTCTGAACGCTGGGTTACTGCTGACCTCCCCGCCATACTGCGGTGTCGCGGACTACTGGAACGACCACTGGCTCCGCCTGTGGATTCTCGGCTACCCGTTTCGCAAGGACTGGAAGCAGTCGGCCAAATTTGCGAATGCCGCAAACTACCGATCCTTAATAACCTCGGTTTTCCATAAATCGCGACGCCACCTCGACGAAGGAGCGGCAGTGCTCATCCGAAGCGACCAGCGCCGCCAGACCGCGCGAATGTGCATCGAAGCGCTGCAGGAGGTTTGGCCGAACCGGGAAATCCTAATTCGCGCCACGGAATCCCCCCACAACAGCATTTCCGTTCACCACGGCCACGGAGGGAGAAAAGCCAAGGAGATTGACCTCTTGCTCCCAGGAAACCGTCATCTCGACTGGGGAGAGCGGCATGGGTTCTACCCGATTGAATCCGTTGCAGATTACGCCGCAATTGGGAACAAGTAGCCCCCGCCCCCTCCCCCCCAATCCGCTACAATCCCCACCCAACCGACCAGCGCGAGGCGCAACGAGAGGAGGCGCGAGATGGCGACCGACTACGGGTTCGAAGACCACTGCTGGCAAGACGTCGTGAGCCCCGAAGACTTGGAGTTGTACCGCCACTACGAGCGCGGCCTCTACGTCGGGCGCCGCCCCGCGCTGCTGGCGATCGACCTCTACAACATGGCCTACCAGGGCGGCCCGCGCCCCGTCCACGAGGTCGCGAAGGAGTTCCCCAGCGCCTGCGGCGAGTACGCTTGGAACGCCGTCGAGCCCACCAAGCGCCTCTTCGCAATGGCGCGCGCCCGCGGCTTCCCCGTCGTCTACACGACCGGCGAGGACAGGCCCGAAGCGCGCCCCAACAGCGTCCGCGCCACCAACCGCCGCCCGGCCAACCCCGGCGACGAGCCCTTCGGCATCTTCAAGGCGTTCGCCCCGCAGCCCGAAGACCTGATCATCTACAAGCAGCGCGCCAGCGGCTTCTACGGCACGCCCCTCGCCGCCCACCTCACGCAGGCCGGCGTCGACACGCTCCTCGTCTGCGGCGAAAGCGTCAGCGGATGCGTCCGCGCCTCCGTCGTCGACGCCTACTCCTGCGGCTTCCACGTCGTCGTCGCCGAGGAGTGCGTCTACGACCGCAGCCTCCTCTCCTGCAAGATCAACCTCTTCGACATGCACCACAAGTACGCCGATGTGATGCATCTCGACCAACTCGCCGAGCATCTCGAAGCCTTCCCCGAAGCGTAGGCGAGTCCATATACCGACGCTTGCGCACGCGTAAGCGCCGCGTCTTGACCTCGCAGCGGGAGCCTATCCGCTGCGCCATCCGCCCCTTGCGCGTTCCCGCTCCCGCCCCCTACGATGACGACTGCGCCGTCCGCTCGAGCGGCGAGGGGAAGGGGGCGCGAGCGGCGATAGAGGCGGACCGCTCAAAACCGCTCAAAACCGCTCATTTCCGCTCATTCGCCGCTCAAAACCGCTCACAGGCCGCTCAAAACCGCTCGCGCATCCAACCCCAATCTAGGAGTGAATCACGGCGAAATGACCCAGAATGAGCCGTTCCCCGCGGGAAATTCCCGCAATTCCGCCCGCACCCGCCGCCTTGCTATAATGCGCCCATAGCGAACGCGGCGCGATCAGCGCGCAGGAACCGCTAAGGAGGCTAGCCATGCTGACGCAGGAAGCGAACGACCGCTACACGAAGGTCGGCCCCGGCGAGCCGACGGGCGAACTCATGCGCCGCTACTGGCACCCCGTCGCCGCCGTCTCCCAAATGAACGACAAGTGGACGATGAAGGTCCGCATCCTCGGCGAAGACCTCATCCTCTACAAAGACCGCTCCGGCGCCTTCGGCCTCATCGAGCCCCACTGCGCCCACCGCCGCATGAACCTCATCTACGGCATCCCCGAGGAGAACGGCATCCGCTGCCCCTACCACGGCTGGCTCTTCGACGAGACGGGGCAGTGCATCGAGCAGCCCTACGAGGAGACGGAGGACCCGGAGGCGCGGTTCAAGGACAAGGTGAAGATGCGCGCGTACCCCGTCGAGGTGAAGGCGGGGCTCGTGTTCGCGTACCTCGGCCCCGCGCCCGCGCCCCTCGTGCCGAACTGGGACGTCTTCGCCATAGACGGCGTGATCCGCGACATCGGCCTCGCCGTCCTCCCCTGCAACTGGCTGCAGTGCCAAGAGAACTCGCTCGACCCCGTCCATCTGGAGTGGCTGCACGGCTACTGGTCGAACTTCATCTCCGAAATGCGGAGCGAGCCGGAGCGCCGCCGGACGATCCGCCGCCACGAGAAGATCGCGTTCACCGAGTACGAGTACGGCATCTACAAGCGCCGCGTGATGGAGGGCGGCTCCGAAGAGGACACCTCGTGGCGCGAGGGGCACCCCATCATCTTCCCCTACTACCTCCGGCAGGGCGGCGACGGCTTCGACCGCTCCAAGTGGGGCATGACCGGCCCCGCCGTCCAGATCCGCGTCCCGATAGACGACACGCACACCGCGCATTGGTGGGTGATGTGCCACCCGGCGGAGGAGGGCGCGCCCGAGCAAGCCTTCGAGTCCATCCCCTTCTTCCAGCCCCCCGTCATCGAACTCGACGCCGACGGCCAGCCGCAGTACCTCATCCTCGACAGCAACTCCGCGCAAGACCTCGCCGCGTGGGTCACGCAAGGCCCCGTCGCCGACCGTACCGGGGAACACCTCGGCCGCTCCGACAAGGGCGTCATTATGTTCCGCCAAATGCTCGAGGACAACATCAAAATCGTCGAGGACGGCGGCGACCCGATGAACACGTTCCGCGATCCGGAGAGCAACGCCTACCACGGCATGGTCACGGAGTACCCGAAGGAACTCGCCGCCAAGATCAACCCGAACGACCTCGGCGGCACGGGAACCGGCGGAAGCGTCTACGAGCGCCAGGGCATGGCGAGCAAATACAGCCCCATCCTGAATCGCCGCGGCGTGAAGGGCGGCGAGGACGCCTCCGAGCGGCGCAAACTCGTGGGGCAAAACTAGCCTGAACCCTCCGCGAGCGAAACCGGCCCGCGGAGCGCCTAGAGGAGGATAGCGACAATGTATTCCTGCGTGCTGGTTCCGCTCGACGGCTCCGAACTGTCCGGGCAAGCCCTGCCCTACGCCAAAATGGTGGCCAAGTCCACCGGGGCGACGCTCGTGCTGCTCCGCGCCGTCAACTCCTACCCCCGCGAATTGGTGCAGCCCGGCCTCGCCGCCTACCGCCGCGACGACGGCGGCATGCCCTCGTCGGAAGAGTGGGACGAGGTGCGCGACAAGATCAACGCCGGCGCCGACGAGTACCTCGCGCGAATGGCCGCCTCCGTCGAAGACGAGGGACTGAAGGTCGAGCTCGCCCTCCGCGAGGGCTCCCCCGAAGACGTCATTATGAGCGAGGCCGCCAAAGACGCGGGCACGCTCGTCGCAATGGCCACGCACGGGCGCTCCGGCGTCGGACGCTGGCTGATGGGCAGCGTCACCGACCGCATCGTCCGCGCCGGCGAAAACCCCACGCTCGTCATCCGCGCCCACGAAGACCGCCCCGACGAAGTCCTCCCCCTCAACCGCGTCGTGATCACCGTGGACGGCTCCCCCGTTTCCGAGTCCGCCGAGCCCCACGCCGTCGCAATGGCCAAGGCGCTCGGCGTCGGCGTCACCGTCCTCCGCGCCGTCCCCCCCTCCAGTTACGGCGAAACGTTCGCCGAATTCGCCCCCTCCGCCTACGCCCAGCACTTCAACGACGAGGTCAAGTCCGAAGCGCAAGGCTACGTCGACGAGAAGATCCGCGAAATCAAAGCGCTCGGCATCGAGGACGTCAACGGGCGCGTCGCCGACAGCCAGCCCGGCAACGCCATCCTCGACGAGGTCGGAGAGGAAGGCGACGAGTTGGTCGTAATGGCCACGCGCGGACTCTCCGGCGTCGGGCGCTGGCTGATGGGCAGCGTCACCGACAAGGTGATCCGCCACAGCCCCGGCCCCGTCCTCGTCGTCCGCGAAAAGACGGACTAGGGGCGCGCCGTTGGAGATCGGCGTCGCGTTCCCCAAACTGATGCCCGCGAACAACGGGCGCCTCCTCGTCGAATGGGCGCTCCGGGCGGACGCGGGTCCCTTCGCGTCGCTCGCGCAGATCGACCGCCTCGTCTACGGCAACGCGGACGTTCTCGTGGCGATGGCGGCCGCCGCCGCCGTCACCGAGCGCATCCGGCTCACGCCGACCGTCCTCATCGCGCCGCTCCGCAACGCCGCGCTGCTCGCCAAACAGGCCGCGAGCATCGACGCCGTGTCCGGCGGGCGGCTCGTGTTGGGGCTCGGCGTCGGCTCGCGCCCCGACGACTTCGCCGCCGCCGAAGCGCCGATGGCCGGACGCGGCAAGCGATTCGAGGAGCAGATCGCCGCGATGCGCCGCGTCTGGGCCGGCGAGCCCCTGAGCGACGGCGTCGGCCCCATCGGCCCTGCGCCCGCCCGCAAAGAGGGCCCGCCCCTCCTCATCGGCGGACGCTCCGACGCCGCGCTGCGCCGCTCCGGCAGACTCGGCGACGGCTATATCGCGGGCAGCGCCGGCAGCGCGGTCTCCAACCAGGCGCAGGAGACGCTGACCTACTACCGCGTCGTCGAAGAGGCGTGGGGGGACGCCGGCAAGCCCGGCAAGCCGAGGCTCGTCGCCGGCCTCACCTGCGCGTGGGGCGCCTACGGAGCGGCGCGAACCGCCGAGTCCATCCGCGCCTACTACGCCTTCCGAGGCGACGCCGCCCGAACGATGGACGTGCAAGTCCCCTCGACCAAAGAGTCCCTGCGCGAAGCCGTCCGCGCCTACGAGGACATCGGCTGCGACGAACTCATCCTAGAGCCCGGCCTCGCCGACCTAGACCAGATCGACCGCCTAGCCGACTTCGCCGCCGGGTTGTAGGGGGTGTCCAATAAATGCGCGGGATAGGAATTCGGCATGCGGCGCGCCTTCCGCAGCGACCGTCATTCCCGCGTAGGCGGGAATCCAGTCGGCGCAAAGCGCCGCGCAAACGGGAAGGAACGCAAAATGGGCTACTGGATCAACTTCGACCGCACGGGCATTCGCCTCCACCAGGACTCCTGCAAATACGCCCAAGACAGGGATGAGAAGAAGAAGGAGGGCAGGTGGGAATGGGCTGCGACAGAAGAGGAAGTCGCCGAGAAGGTGGGAAGCCGGGCGGTTAAGAATTGCCAGGTCTGCCTAGGCTGACCGTCGCGGGGAGCGACGCAACCGAGGAGCCCCCTGCATCATTGCCGCCCTGCCCGCGTAGGGCGGGAATCCAGAATCGGCGCGAAGCGCCGAATCCGCCTCTCCCAATGGAGACCTTTGCATAACCTACCGTCATTCCCGCGTAGGCGGGAATCCAGGCGGCGCGGAGCGCCGCTCCTCTCCTACGTAAGCGCCACGTCATTCCCGCGAAAGCGGGAACCTACAGGCCGCCGGAAGTTATGCAAAGGTCTCCAATGGCGGGAGAGGCCGCCGCAAAAGCGGCGGGTGAGGGTTGAGAGTTGCCGGCGCCGCGAAGCGCCCTCTTCTCCCCCCGCGCCTCGCCCTGCCCTCGAAAGCGGGAACCTACTGGCCGCCCCCGCCCTCTCCTTCTGGGAGAGGGCAGCCGCGCAGCGGCGGGTGAGGGTTTTACCGACGCCGCGATAGCCCCAAATAGGGACGGGCAACTCCTTCCCCCGCGCGGGCGGAGCGAGTAGAGTAGAATGCGACTGCACTCCAATCGGGCGGCGAACGGCCCGCCCCTCGTGTGGATATGAGCGAACAACCGCCTATGCGCCAACTGGCGCTCGTCCTGCTGTTCTCCATCGGCGTCTGGGCTCTCGTCTTCCTCGCGGCGTGGTTCGCCGACAACGCGGACAACTCGCTAGGGCACGGCCCGCTCCCGACCGGCGTCACGACGATCAACGCCTACTTCCTCACGCTGATCTCCGGCGCGCTCGGCCTCGTCGTCGGGGGCGCGATGATCATCGGCGTGCGCGGCAGCGCCTACTACGCCCGCCGATACTCGTGGCTCGCCTACGTCCTCGTCGTCTTCCCCCTCGCCGCGCTCCTCTTCGTCCCGCTCGAGCGATTCGGCTCCGGCTCGTTCCTCGGCCTTCCGAGCCTCCTCGTCGGCGTGCCCGGGCGGATGGTGATCGCGACGTCGCTCGGCGCGCTGCTGCTCGGCGTGACGGGTCTGCGGACGCTGTTTAGAGCGCCTGCGGACGAGGGCGCGTCGGCGGCGCTCACGCAGCGCGCCGGCGGCGCGATAGGCTCGCGCGACGTGCCCGGACGCTTCACCGGCCTCGCGTGGCGCGCGCTCTCCTTTATGCAAGAGGAGGCCAAGCGCTTCGAGCAGTCCAATATGGGCACGGAGCACCTGCTGCTGGGCTTGCTGAGCGACTCCCGATCGCAGGCGTCACGCGTCGTGGTCGAGTTGGGCGCGGAGCCGTCGTCGCTCAAGCGCGAGATTGAGGGGATCATCGGCAGGCGCGGCGCCCTGCTGGGCAGTTCGGCGAGCATGACGCAGCGCTGCCAGCGCGTCATTGAGCGCGCCGTCCGCATATCGCGCAACTCCGGCCTCCGCACCGTCGGCACCGGGCACCTCTTGCAAGCGCTCGTGGAGAGCGCCGACGACGTCGCGGGGCAGTTGCTCCACAGTTCCGGCGTGACCGCCGACCGCGTCGCGGCCTCCGTCCGCCAGATGCCCGCCGAAGCCGACTAGCCCCGCGCTCCGCCTCCGGCGGCGCCGTTCCGCGTCGGCGCAGGTTCCGGCGCGGCGCGGTCTGCTATCCTCTGATATTGAGCGTTCCGCGGATGCTTGCCGTGGGCCGGTAGCTCAGTTGGTCAGAGCGGGCGACTCATAATCGCCTGGTCGCAGGTTCAAGTCCTGCCCGGCCCACCACGCCTGCCCCCAGCTGTTGCGCCTCTTCGGAATCCTCCCTCTTCTCGTCGCCGCGGACGGGTGCAGGCAACAGGCATTGCGCCGCTCCGCAGTCTGTGGTATGCTGTAGGCAAGATGGTCAGCGAACCTGCGCTCGTCGTCTATACGCGGCCCGATTGCTCTTACTCGGACGCGCTGCTGCACGACCTCGACAAGGACGGGGTTGCGTATCGGCGCATCGACTTGGAGGAGCGCCCCGACCTGATCGGGGAGGTCGAGCGGCTGACAGGCGGCGAGCGCGTGACCCCGGTGATGGTCGAGGGCGACCTCGTCATCGTGGGGTATCATGGGATCGGCTGAGCGTTCTAACGCCCCGGCGGAGCCGGGGCATCGCTACCGCGGCCCGGTGGTGTAGCCTGGTTTAACACACCGCCCTGTCAAGGCGGAGATCGCCGGTTCAAATCCGGTCCGGGTCGCCAGCGGCGATAGCGAGAGAAGCCCCCCCGCGCCGATGGCGCGGGGGGCTTTTGCGCTGACGCCTGCTGGCATTCGCGGATGCGTCATTCCCGCGTAGGCGGGAATCCAGTCGGCGCGCAAGCACCATGGCGGGGCGCTTCGCGCCCCGTCCCCAAGCCATCCCCGGCGCCGCGTCACTCCCGCCTACTAGGACGCGACCAACTCCCGGATGCGCTCTTTCAGCGCCTCGCGTCGCGCCTCGTAGCCGCCACCGGTAAGCGTGCGAGCGTGAAAGGGGAGGTGGTGAAACTGCCGCGTTTCATCATCTCGCATGCCCCAATTATACCGACAGGCGGCCATCCGGTCCCCTGAGCGGAGGTCTAGCCCCCAACGGCAAACTCCGCGCTCCAAACCTCCCCAGCGCCGCTGACGTGCTGCCCCGTCCGAACGCTCGCGATGGGATAGTCCGGCAAGGCGACCCGCGCCGCGCACTGGGCATCAAACCGTGCTCCGTTGAGGAAGAACCGGAAATCCAAGTTGTCGAACCCCGCCTCCCGACGCGCCTCCGGCAAGTCCCCCACGCGCTCAGGAACGACGTGCAGGAAGAATCGCGCATCCGTGTCCGCCTGCGCGCACGGCTCCTTAACGTACACGAGGTCGCCGTCAAGGAGATGGAGATCGAACGCGCCGGTCGCGACCGGCTCGCTCCCCGCGACGGCGCGGTAGGCCGCCCGGTAGCGCTCAGGGTTAGTGGGGAACGCCGCCTCCCACAAATCGTCCCTGCCCTCCACGTATTGCCCTGTTCGCACTGCGGCGATGGGGTAGTCCGGCAATGGGAACAGCGCGACGCATGCCCCATCCTCCAGCAACGCGCCGCGCTGATGGAAAGCGAACCAGAATCGTTCATGGCCGTGTTCGCGCCACTGCTCCGGCAGGTCGTCTACGCGCTCAGGGAACACGCTGACGCGGAACGGCTGCTCCGTTCCGAGCGGGTCGCACGGCTCTTGGATATAGACGAGTTCGCCGTCGGCTAGGTAGATGTCGTAGGCGGAGCCCGCGAGCAACTGACCCTCCGCTTTCGCGTGGATTGCCGCGTCGGGGGCCAGAGGTTCGGGGCTCCAGGCGACGTCAATGTTGGCGATGGGGTAGTACGGGAGCGGAAGCGACGCGACGCACTTGCCGTCAAAGTACGCGCCGTATTCGGCAAGGAAGAATCCGCGCGGCTCTTCGCGTTTGCCTTCGCGCCACGGCGGCAGGTCGGTAGGGTCGACCGGCGTCGCGCGCAAGGTCGCGCCCGCTTGCTCTACGAACGCCGGCGCGCAGGGCTCCATCACGAGGGCGATTGCGCCGTCCATCTCGTAGACGTCGAAGGCTGCGCCGGCGACGTCGGGCTCGCGCCCTCGCGTCGCGTCGTAGACGGCTTGCAGGTCGTCCTTCCGCTCGATGGTCAGTATCGTGTTGTCGTAGACCTGCACGTGATGGAGCACGCGGGCGGACCGCGCCCACGACTCCCTCGCGACATCGGGAACGAGCGTGAACCCGGTGTTTCCTGCGATGCGCGCTCGCGCCGCATCCGGCAGGAACACAATGTTTTCTCGGTTCAGCGCGTCCGTGTTTCGCCCGACCGGAGTCGTCTTGTCCGGAAGGAGGTCGGCGTTGTCCGAGAGCCATAGGAGCGCTTGCAGCATCGGATGGCGCCAGTAGTCCATCACGTACTGCGTTCGCAGATATTCGGGGGAGACTCTATCGACGGAGAAGTTGAAGAACGCCTGCTGGTTCGGATGAATGATGGCCATTGAGGCCAGCGCCGCCGCCAAACCCGCGCCCGCCGCTCCGTAGAGCGCCGCCCGCAGCCGCCGCGCGGAGAGCGCTCCGACGAGACCGAGCAGCCCCCACGCCGCCAGCAGGGAGAATGACGCCCACAAGAAATACACATGCCGCCAGCCGTGGTAGATATTGACGTTTAAAACGATCACGGCGAGGATGGGCAGCGTGAAGCAGCCCGCCAGCAGCAGCCGGAACCGCAGCCGGGAGTTCCGCAACGCCTCGCGCGGAGCCTTAACCGCGCGGAAGAGAATCAGCGCCCCGCCGACCAGCCCCAAGAGCAGAACGAACGGCGGACTCGTGATCGAAAACCAGACGGGGACGTATTCGGGGAAGTCCACGCTCCGCCCGAGCGATCCGCGGAAAAATTCGTAAGGCTGGTAGGGGGGGGCGGAGAGCGTCGTCCACCACTCGGCGGCGCGTCCGAGCGGGTCGGCCCACAGGTACGGCAGCAATGCGAAAAAGGCCAGCCCAGCCGCCAATACGAACGCTCCTGCCGTAACGATAATCCGCTTGCGCTCCGCCCATCCCGACGCGACGACGAAATCCAACGCGCGCAGAGCCGGAATCGCCGCGAACAGTATCAACCCCATAACCCGCAGGTTGACAAGCGCGCCGGCCGCCGCGCCCAGCAGCGCAAACGCGAGCAGAGTGTCTCTCCTGAACGCGCGATGCGCCAGATAGAGCGCGACGACGAACAGAGCCAAAAACGCAAAGTCTTTGCCGTTGAAAAAGGAGTGCGCGTACAGGCGCGGATGCAGCAAGAAAAGCGCCATTGCGAAGAGACTGGCGAAACTATTGCCGGACAGACGGCGGGCGAGAAGGTAGACGAACAGCCCGCTCGCCAAGAAGGAGAGATGGATGAGCAGATGCTGAGCGAGGTAGACGCCGCGGCCGCCCTCGATGCCCAAGGAGCGTTCGGCGAACAGCAGCGCCAACTCGAACGAGGGACCGTAGATGCGAACGTAGAACGGCGCATCAAAGTATGCTTCCTCGTTCCCTGCCAGGAAGCCCCAAACCCTCGCAGCGCGCAGCGCGTTGCCGGTCTCGTCCCCTGTAATGCCGTAGTCGTCGAGTACGGCGAGCCCGACGATCAGAAAGAGCGCAAGCGCGAGCAGCGCGCCCCAATGCGGCGCGAGCGCCTTCGCAAGGTCGCCCGACGGCGCCGCGCTCGCGAGGATTCGAGAGAAGGCGCGTGTCATAACAACGCCGCCGCCGATGATGACTCCTTCCGCCTGCCGGCCCGGCCTCTCCCTAACTGGCGGGCTGCTCCTGCGGCTCCAACTCCAGCGGGCGGAAGCGCAGACCCCACTTCTCCATCAAGCGCTGAACGTCGGGCGAGTCGAGTTTGACGAGATCCGTGAAGAAGCCCGCGATGGCGTGCGCGTGCAACTGCTCGGGCTCCGCCACCCAACTCGACTCCGACGGAACGGCGTAGATGAGCCCCGCCTGGTTTTGGGACCGCACCTCGACCCGCGTTCCGCCGTTCCCCTGCTTCACCGTGATGCCGTTCGCCATCGCATGCCCTCCCGCGCAGCGGCGCATTATACGCGGCGCGCAGCCTGCAGGACACGGCGCCTAAGGGCTGCGGAGGCCGGGACGCGCTATAATCGTCCTTATGACGCGGGACGAAATACGCCTAACGACGCTGGCGTCGTGCGCCGGGTGAGCGGGCAAATTCGCATTGGAGGACCTCGGCGAGGTTCTGAGACATCTGCCCCAAACGCAGGATCCAAACCTGCTGGTGGGCGCCGCGACGGGCGACGACGCCGCGGTCCACCGGCTCGCGGAAGGCGTCCTCGCCGTCCATACGGTCGACTTCTTCCCTCCCATCGTTGACGACGCCTACGAATTCGGCGCCATCGCCGCCGTCAACGCAATGAGCGACGTGTACGCGATGGGCGGCAAGCCTCTGCTCGCGCTCAACATCGCCTGCTTCCCCGAAGACCTGCCCCGCGAAACGCTGGGGCGCATCCTGCAAGGCGCGGCGGACGCGGCGAAAGAGGCCGGCATCGTCATCGGCGGCGGCCACACCGTGAAAGACGCGGAGTTGAAATTCGGCATGGCCGTCGCCGGAACCGTGGACGAGGCGTCGCTGCTGACGAACGCGGGAGCGCGGCCCGGCGACGCGCTCGTGCTGACGAAACCCATCGGAACGGGCATCGTCACGACGGCGGCGAAGGCGCAAGAATGCGGCGCGGAAACGCTCGCGGAGGCCGTTCGGACGATGCGCCGCACGAACCGCGCCGCGTCGGAGGCGGCGGTCGCGGCGGGAGCGCGCGCGGCCACCGACGTCACCGGCTTCGGCCTCGTCGGCCACCTGTCGGGTATGATGAAAGCGAGCGGCGCATCGGCCCAAATTCGGTTGTCAAGCGTTCCCCTGCTCCCCGGAGCGCGGGAGTTGCTGGAGCGCGGATTCGCCCCCGGCGGAACGCGCGCGAATCTGGCCGCCGCGAACGCAGCCGCCGACTGGGGCGCCGACCTCGGCGAGAACGACCGCCTGCTGCTCTGCGACGCGCAAACGTCCGGCGGACTGCTCATCGCCGTCCCGCACGAGCGGCTGGCCGACCTAGAGGCGGAACTCGCGGCGCGGGGCGCGGACGGCGCAACGATCGGCGCCGTCGCCGACGCCCGCGAGGACGGCGCGCTCGTCGCCGCGTCCGCCTGACGCGCGGCCCAACATGATGCAAGGCTAAGGAGGCGAAGCGAGCGATGAAAGGGGGCTTCTTTCCGCGCCTAACGCCGAGTCGTCTCGCGTTCGCAGGCGCCGCCGTCGCGCTCGCGCTCTACGTTACGAAGCGCCGCCGGACACCGGAACCACGCCAAACGCCGGAGCCACGCCAAACGCCGGAGCCACGCCAAGCGCCGGAGCCACGCCAAGCACCGGAACCCTGCCAAACGACGGAGCCTCGCCAAACGACGGAGCCCCGCCAAACGCCGGAGCCCCGCCAAACGACGGAGCCCCGCCAAACGCCGGAGCCCCGCCAAACGCCGGAGCCCCGCCAAACGCCGGAGCCTCGACAGGCGGCGGAGCCACGCCAGACGGCGGAGCCGCGCCAAACGCCGGATCCCCGCCAAGCGCCGGATCCTCGACAGACGCCGGATCCCCCCCGGCGCGGCCAGAAGATTCCGTCCGACGTCCGCGACGCAATGATCGCTCACGCGCTGGAGGAAAACCCCAACGAGTGCTGCGGGCTCCTCGCCGGGTCCGACGGCGTCGTCCTGAAGCACTACCGCATAACGAACGCGGAGCGCAGCCCCTACCGATACAGCATGGACGGGCGCGAACTCAACGCCGCGCTCCGCGAGATAGACGACAGCGGATGGGAGTTGCAGGTCATCTACCACTCCCACACGCACAGCCCCGCGTACCCCTCCGACACCGACGTCCGCCTCGCCGCCAACTGGCCCGACCCGTACTACCTGCTAATCTCGCTGCTGGACAAATCGTCGCCCGACGTCCGCCTATTCGCCATCGCCGACGGGGAGATCCGTGAGGAGGCGATTGAGGTCGAGTGAGGGGCTGCTTAGACGCATCCTCCCAGGCCCCGCCCTGCCCGCGTAGGCGGGAATCCAGTCGGCGCGCAAGCGCCCCCTCCTCTTCGTAGAAGAGGAGCGCTACCTAGACGACGATGGGTGCTGAAGGGCGAATGCCTACGGCAGCCTACGCTGGTTCCTGGATTCCCGCCTACGCGGGAATGACGGCCATGGGGGCGCGGGCAGGGCCGTGAAGAGGCGCTACACTCCCCGTATGACTCGCGACCAGCATCGCCTTCCTTGTGTCTACATCCTCGCGAACAAGCGCAACCGTCCCAATGACCGTCATTCCCGCGCAGCCGCGAACCCACCCGGCGCGCAAGCGCCCCCTCCTCTTCGTAGAAGAGGAGCGCTACCTAGACGACGATGGGTGCTGAAGGGCGAATGCCTACGGCAGCCTACGCTAGTTCCTGGATTCCCGCCTACGCGGGAATCCAGTCCACACGTCCGTCATTCCCGCGTAGGCGGGAATCCAGTCCTTATGTCCCGTCATTCCCGCGTAGGCGGGAATCCAGTCGGCGCGATAGCGCCCCTCCTCTTCGCAGAAGAGGAGCGCCACATAGGGGGCGCGGACGGCGATTGCGGGTAGAGGGAACGCCAATTGCAGCCCACGCGGGGTTCCTGGATTCCCGCCTACGCGGGAATGACGGGTTAGGGGGCGCGGACGGCGATTGCGGGTAGAGGGAACGCCAACTGCAGCCCACGCAGGTTCCTGGATGCCGACACGCGTGTGTGGGAACAGCATGGGAGAGGAGGCCCTCGCGCGAGGCGCGGGAGCGGTTGATCGTCTCCGCCGCGAGCGTCGCCACCGGATGGCGTCGCGGTGGACATCTACGAGACGGCAAGGAGCGTGGATCCGCCCGCCGTCATTCCCGCGTAGGCGGGAATCCAGGAACCCGCTGGGGCATCTCTCGCCGTCGTTCCCTCTACCCCCCGCCAACCGCCCCGAGGTCCGAAACCGCCAGCGCGGACGCATCAGGGGCGATGCGCTTGACTAGGCCCGTGAGCGTCTTGCCGGGGCCGAACTCGACGAACCGCGCCGCGCCCGCCGACGCCATGTGTTCGACCGACCGGCTCCAGAGGACGCAGCCGCAGAGTTGCGCCGCGAGTTCCTCGCGCAGCGCCTCCGGCTCGTCGAGAGGGAGCGCGGTCGCGTTGGCGACGACGGGCGCGGCGGGCGGCGCGAGCGCGGCGCAGGAGAGCGCGCGCCCCATCCCCTCCTGCGCGGGGCGCATGACTTCCGTATGGAACGCGCCGGCGACGTCGAGCGGAATGGCGCGGCGCGCCCCGGCCGCTTTCGCGTTGGCGACCGCCTGCTCGAGGGCGGCGTTCGGGCCACCGATGACGATCTGCTCGGCGGAGTTGACGTTCGCCACTTGCGCGCCGGTTCCCTCGCAAGCGCGGAGGGCGGGCTCGAGCGTCAGGCCGATGAGGGCGGCCATGCCGCTGGGGGTCGCGTCGCAGGCCGCCTGCATCAGTTCGCCGCGCGTCCGGACGAGGCGGAGTCCGTCGGCGAGGGAGAGCGCGCCGACGGCGACGAGGGCGGCGTATTCGCCGACGCTGTGCCCGGCGGCGAACGCCGGGGCCGGCGCGGCGGCGCCGAGCCGCTCCTCGGCGGCGCGCAGCAGCGCGATGCTGACGCACACGATGGCGGGCTGCGCGTTCTCCGTCCGCGTCAGTTCGTCGGCGGGGCCCTCTAGTATGAGGCGCGTCAGGGGCAGGCCGAGCGCGGCGTCGGCCTCGTCGAACACGGCGCGGGCGGCGGGCGACCCCGCGTAGGCGTTCGCGCCCATGCCGACGGCTTGCGCGCCCTGCCCGGGGAAGAGGAAGGCGGTCGTCATCGGCGAGCGCGGCTAGGAGAGATCCTCGCGCTTCTGCAGGATGTCGCGTCCGCGGTAGAAGCCGCACTCGGGGCAGGCGTGATGGGGCCGCATCGCCTCATGGCAGCGGGGGCACTCCACCAGCGAGGCGAGCGTGATGCTCTGGTGGGCGCGGTGCGTCCCGACGCGGACTTGGAGCGTTTTCTCTTCGGCAGCGGGGGCATCGTCGTTCCTCTCTCGTTCCTGTCTCGTTCCCTCGAGGCTCGCAAGCCTCCCGGCATTTCCTATGCGGTCAACTCCCGGAGGACGGACCACCGCTGATCGACGTAGCGCTCGCAGGAGCAAGCGACCTCGTTCCTGTCGGCGCCGCACTCGGGGCAGATGCCTTTGCAATCCGCTTTGCAGACGGGCGCCAGTTCGATGGCCGCCAGCCGGTACTGCCGGAGCGTTTCGCTCAGGTCGAGCGCGTGCCGCTCGTCTATGCTGTTCGCGTCGGCGTCCTCGTCGTCCGCGTAGCGGAGTTTCGCCCCCGTCGTCACGTCCACGCTCGGAAGGAACACGTCGTCCACTTGCGCCTCCGCCAGCGATCCGAACGGAACGAGGCAGCGGCTGCAAACGCGCTCCACGCCGTAGGCGACGGGGCCGGACGCCCAGACGCCGCGGTCCGTCCGCGTGAGCCGCAGCGACGCGCGAACGTAGGCCGGGGAGCCGTCGTCCGTCTCCAGTTCGGGGCCGTCGACCACGAACGTCCGCACCGCGCCGACGCGCTCTTTGAGCAGTTGCGCGACGTTCACTTGCAACTGCGGCTCCATCGCCGAATCCTTCCGCGTAGACGCGCCTCGCAAGGGCGCGCAAGCGCAGTATAGCATAACGAAGCGCCGGCGGTTGCGCGACGCTACGATGCTTCCCCTGACCCCGCCCCGTCTCCCGCAGGCGGCTCTGGCGTTGGCGGAGCGTGCGGACTCGGCGGCGGCGGAACGGATGCGTTCATATAGTCGAGGAGGAGCGCGATGGAGACGGCGGCGATGAGCGGGGCGCTCAGGCCAAGCGCGCCGACGGTCGCCAGCGCTCCAAGCAGGCGCGAGCCCGTCGCCGTCTCAACGGCGGCTGCGCCGTAGAGGAAGAGAAAGCTCAGCATCGAAACGGGCAGTTGCGCGCCGAGCGTCCGCCACCAGCGGCCGCGAACCAACATCCAACTGAACGACAATGCGCCGAAGGGGTTGGTCATCCCCCGCGCGACGGATGCCCCCGCGAGCGAGAACCGAATGAGAATGTAGATGAGCGGAGGCATCCATAGGAGTTCGATGCCGGGGACTATCGGGGATGCGAGAACCGGCCCAGCGATCCAGGATCCGACGGCCAGCGCGAGCAAGAAGAACGCGAGTCCCAGCCGGTTCAGGGCGACTTGGACGCCCGCAACGTAGGCCAAGAGCGACTCCTCCTGCACGATCGGTCCGTCTTGGGCGAACGAGACGAACATCCACACCGGCGCCTGCAGTCCGGCGACCAGCGCGGTGACGAAGATGCTCCAGACCACGATGCTGACGTCCGTCTGCGGCGTCGCCAGCGCGCCGAAGCCGACGCCGACGAGCGCGGCGGCGGTCGAGGTCAGCAGGAGCGGCTTGGCGTTGCGGAGGCACAGCATCACCGACGCGCCGAGCAGATCGGCGATAGGCGTAAGGTTCGGGCGTTCGGCGTTGGGGGCGTTCATTGGGCGGCGACGTTAATAGTAAGCCATCCGCGCCCCCGCCGTCCATTGCCGGGCGCCCGCCACGCCGCGTTGCTATACTCCCGCGGACGGCCAGCCGGCGCTTTCTTGCAAGCGGGAGGTTGTGGTACACTTGGGGGCAAGCGTCGGCGGCGACCTAATGCCGCGGAGGGCGGACTCGCGCATGGCGGAACTGGCCAACATCACCATCAAGGGCTTCCGGAGCATCGCTTCCATAACGAAACTTGCTCTCGCCCCAATCAACGTGCTCATCGGCCCCAACGGCTCGGGCAAGTCGAACTTCGTCGGCGCGTTCTCGTTCCTGCACGCTATACGCGAGGGGCGCCTCCAAGAAGAGGTCCAACGGGCGGGCGGAGCGGACAGGCTGCTCCGTTTCGGCGCGAAAATCACCCCGGCAATGGAATTCGCCCTGGAGTTCAACAACCCCGACGAGACAAGGAACGGGTACACCATTCAACTTAGCCCGACTGACTTGGGCCAACTGGCTCCCACGCGCGAAAGCCTCTACTATTGGGATCTGGCATCTGTGGGACATCCGCATGATGTGGTCTTGCCGCCTCAGGGGCTGGAGGCGAAGATCCGCACGAGCAGGTCAAAGACAGCCCCCTACGTTCGGGGGCACTTGGACAGTTGGCGGGTATACCATTTCCACGACACGAGCTCGGAGTCCGCTCTCAAGAAGAACGCTCCTATCAACGATAACCGGGTTCTGAGGCCTGACGGCTCGAACCTCCCCGCATTCCTCTACTACCTGCGCCAGAAGCATAACGGCGCCTACAACCTTATTCGTGCCGCAGTCCGGCAGGCAGCCCCCTTCTTCAACGACTTCCAGTTGGAGCCTATGCGGCTTGACGAGAGCAAGATCCGCCTTGAATGGCTCCACGAGGGAACGGACGACTACTTTGACGTATCGTCGTTTTCCGACGGAACGCTGCGCTTCATCGCGCTGGCCACGCTGCTGCTGCAGCCGCAGGAACTGCGCCCCTCGGTGATCCTGATGGACGAGCCCGAACTTGGCCTGCATCCCTACGCAATCACCTTGCTCGCGTCGCTCATCAAGCAAGCGTCGGCGACTTCACAGATCATCATATCCACCCAGTCCTCCCTGCTGCTCGATCAATTCGAACCGGAAGACGTGCTGGTGGCCGACCGCGTGAACGGAGCAACGGAACTCAGACGCCTCGATTCGGAAGAACTGGAGGGTTGGCTCGAGGATTACAGCCTCGGCCAACTCTGGGAAAAGAACGAAATCGGCGGGCGTCCGAGGAGCGAGTGACGATGCGAAGGTTGCTCGTTCACGTGGAAGGCCAGACCGAGGAATCGTTCGTCGATGGGCCGCTCCGCTTGCACCTCGTGAACGGGTTCGGATACGCCAACGTGAGCGCGCGGCTGCTGGGCAACGCCCGCCAGCGCTTGAAGAGAGGCGGGATTAAGCCGTGGGACAGCGTTCGCAAGGAAATCGCGCGTCACCTGCAGAGCGACAGAGGGGCGCTTGCGACGACGATGGTCGATTACTACGGCCTGCCTAGCACTTGGCTGGGACGCCTCGAGTCTAAGCATGCGCCGTTCCGAGAGAAGGCCGCTATCGTTGAAAGGGCGTTGCGCGAAGACATCGCAAGCGCGTTGGGGGGAGGCGCCCCTGACCGCTTTATCCCGTTCGTGGTGATGCACGAGTACGAAGGCTTGCTCTTCAGCGACCCTCCGGGCTTCGCGCAGGCCGTTGGCCGCCCCGACTTGGCCGGCGACTTCCAAGCCATTCGGGGCAGATTCGCCACTCCCGAGGAGATCAACGATTCTCCCGAAACGGCCCCGTCGAAGCGCGTCGAGCGGCTCATTCCCCACTACCAAAAGCCGCTTGCGGGCGTCCAAGCCGCAGTCGCCATCGGCCTGGACGCCATCCGACGGGAATGTCCGCACTTCGACGGCTGGGTGCGCCGGCTGGAAGAGGCGGGGCGGAGGTGAGGGCGGCGCGGATTGACTTGGGCAAAAACGGATGGCTACCTAGAAAGGCAACGCATCCTCCTCGTTTCGCGTACCAGGAACGGTGACGGACCTAGCCGCGTCCACAAGGCGCACAAACATCTCCTGGGCCTCTGGGCTCATCGATATGTCAATCCGTGACGCCACATATCGGGCTTTTAGAGGTTTTCCGCCGTCGACTTCTTTCTCCAACAAGTCATAGGAATTGCCGAACAACTGCCGAAAGAATTTTTCAAAATCGACAGGAATAACAGCGTGTGTCGGGAACACGTTGATCGTTTCATTAGATATTGGCCGATGTGGAGTAGCGTTTAACGCTCGCAAAATATCGCGGTTCTTATGCGAGTTTATGTCACCGTCACAGTCGAAAACAACGTACGTTGGAATGCCGTAGGCAGTAAACAAGCGGTACCATTTCGCAAGATTATTCTTGCCTTCTACTGGAATAATATCTATGCCTTCAGCGACTAATGAACGCCCAGACTTTTTAAAGTACTCAGGCAAAGCCAACGACTCGGTCGGTCCCTCCACCAGCATTATCCTGTTAGCGAAGAACCCTCTGAGTATCTCCGATGTGCTGCAAGCCTCATAGAATTCGAGTATATTCGCCGGGTCCGCTATGTCAGCGCCAAGTTCTCTGCAGTGCATTGCCAACTTGGCAGAAGTCAGCTGGGCAGCGTGGGTCGCGCCGTTCCGCTTGTCAAGCCTCACTAGCCCTTCCAAGCCCATTATGTCAATGAACGCAGGGCTATGCGTAGTCAATATGACTTGAACATTTTCGAGTCTGGACAACTCCCGCAGCTGTTCTCCAAGCCATTGCTGGGCGAGTGGATGCAAATGGGACTCAGGTTCTTCTAGTATTAAGACAAGCCCATTGCTCGCGGCATGAAAAGCCTTCGCATAGGCATACGCGAAGGCGAAGGCGAGCACCTGTTCTTGGCCTGTTCCAAGTTCATCTAGCGTTCGAGTCTCTCCGTTCTCTTTTGGAATGACCTTAAGGGCATTGAAATAATTTGAAGGGTCATACGCGCTGAAATCAATTTCCAACCCATAGGGCATTTCGCTGGTGAGTTTCTCAATTTGGTGCTGCAGTTCGTTGTCGAAGTCTGCGAACTCTTGTACGCTATTGAATGTCGACTTTATTGCAGCGAATTGCTCCTTCAAGGCGTGCACTCTTTGCTCGTCGGACACAAGAGCCTTATGGAACTGGTGTGTGAGTTTGGAGAGCCACGTCCAGCGTGAGCTGTAACTCATATGGTAACTGAGCCGGCGGTCAGCTTTCACGGTAACCGCAAAGCACTGCTCCCTGGCTTCTTTGCGTGCCCAGCGTTGGCTGCTGCCCAAACCCATCATGAAGGAAGGGCGATCCGTCTGGTGCTTCCACGTCAGCGAACGCACTTGCTGGATGTTGCCGTAGTCCATCACTTTCACACCGCCGAGCCCCAGCGTCACCTCTATGGCAAGGCTACGGTCCCTGTTCCAGAACTCGTGGTCTTCGGGGTCATGGTTCCCCGGCCAGAATTCGCCCAGCACCAATTCCACCGCCGAGCACAGGTTCGACTTGCCCGCGTTGTTCTCTCCGACGATGACGAGGGGAACGCTGGTGGGCATACGGAGAATCATCTCCGGAATAGACCGGTAGTTGCGAATCTGTATGCCGGTGAGGAAACCCATACGTGCGCCCTGCTTACGCTCCTAGCCTAACTATGCGTGCACCTCGGGGCTCCCGTAGAGGCCGCCCCCGCAACATGCCATACTAGCGGCTTGCCCCGGGTGTGTCAAGCACTCGTGGCATTCACGGTTGTCCGAGAGCGAGGTTGAGTTCCAACATCCCCTCTAACCAGCATGCAGTACCCCCTGCTTCCTGTGGATGGAAGGTTCCTGCGAGAGAGCGCTTCGTACCCTAGGTGTCCGCAGGGGGCGCAAGCCCCTCCCTCCACAGGCGGACGGACACTCGGACACACTGATCGTGCGCGCTTGGGTAGCCCAAACGCTCTCTCGCATCGCCTAGCATACCCGACCCGGCGCGATTGTCAAGCCCAGCCGACGCTGCGCCCACGGACGGGGCGAAGCCCCCTCTCCCTAATATCCCCGGGGCTCGTCATTCCCGCGAAAGCGGGAACCTACTGGAAGAGCCGCGCCCCTCATCAGCGGGTTGCCCGCGACATCCGCCCCTTGCGCGCTCCCGCCCGCGCCGTCTACGATGATCGTATGAGCGCGAACGCCGCATCCGCATCCTTCTCCCTGCCCGCAGGGGTGGGAGCGCGGCCAATGTCTCAAAATGTCTCAAAATGTCTCATTTTGTCTCATTCGCGTCTCAAAACGTCTCATCAGCGCCTCAAATTGTCTCACGCCGAAAACGCAAGGAACACGGCCAACACGAACAAAACGACCCATCGGGGACGCGAAATGAGACATGCGCCGGAACGAAAAACCGATTTCTCGCCTACGCGGGATCCTACTGGTCCATCCGCACGCGCCGCTCCCCCGTCCGCCGCCGTGCTATACTCCTGCGCCGTATGGCTCACCTGCAGGAATTCGCGGATTCGCGCAACGGCGCGAGCGGACGCTAGAGGGCGCGTAGCGGTGGCGGTCGTCTATATGCCCATCACGCTCAGGGCGCGCGCCGGCGGCGAGGCGCGGCTCGAAGTCCCCGGCGCGACGCTCCGCGCCCTCGTCCGCAACCTCGACGCGCGCTACCCCGGCCTCCGCGAGAGCCTCGTCCATCCCGACGATCCCGACCGCCTCATGCCCGGCCTCGCCGCCGTGGTGGACGGCGAGCCGACGAATATGGGGCTGCTCACGCCGCTCGACGAGGACTCCGAGGTCCACTTCCTGCCCGCCATCGCCGGAGGCGCCCCGGACTCCGAGGTCGCTCTCCTGCCCGCCATCGCCGGAGGCGCGTGATGCGGCTCGCCTCCCGTATGGCGCTGCTGGGAACGGAGACGGCGTTCGAGGCGCTCGCCCGCGCCAAAGCCCTCGAGGCGCAGGGGCGCGACATCGTCTTCCTCGGCATCGGCGAGCCCGACTACGACACGCCCGCGCACATCGTCGAGGCCGCCAAAGACGCGCTCGACGCCGGCCACACGCACTACGTGCCGTCGGCGGGAATGCCCGCGGCGCGCGAGGCCGTCGCCGCCGACGTCGGGCGCAGGCTGGATTGCGAAATCCCCGCCTCCCGCGTCGTCATCACGCCGGGCGGCAAGCCGATTATGTTCTTCACCATCCTCGCGCTCGCAGAGGAAGGGGCGGAGGTCGTCTACCCCAATCCGGGCTTCCCCATCTACGAGTCGATGATCCGGTTCGCGGGCGCGACGCCCGTGCCGATGCGCCTGCGCGAGGAACTCGGCTACAACCCCGACCCGGACGAACTCGCCGCGCTCGTCACGCCCCGCACGCGCCTCATCATCGTCAACTCGCCGAACAACCCCTGCGGCGGCGTCATTCCCGCCGACACGCTCCGGCGCATCGCCGAACTCGCGGTCGAGGCGGACGCCGTCGTCCTCTCCGACGAGATCTACAAGGACTTTCACTACGACGGCGCGCACGTCTCCATCACGAGTTTCCCCGATATGTGGGAGCGGACGGTTGTGCTGGACGGCCTCTCCAAGAGTTACGCGATGACGGGCTGGCGGATCGGGTACGGCGTGCTGCCGGAAGCCCTCGTCGAGCCCGTGACGCGCCTCGTGACCAACAGCGTCTCCTGCACGGCGGCGTTCGGGCAGGTCGCCGCGATGACCGCGCTGCAGGCGCCGCAGGATTCGGTCCGCGAAATGGTCGCGGAGTTCGCGGAGCGCCGCAAACTGCTCGTGGACGGACTCAACCAACTTCCCGGCGTCTCCTGCCCTATGCCCGGCGGCGCGTTCTACGCCTTCCCCAACATCGCGGGCACGGGAATGACCAGCGCCGAGTTCGAGCGCGGCGCATTGGACGACACGGGCGTCTCCCTCCTCGCCGGAACCTCCTTCGGCGCCTACGGAGAGGGCTACGCGCGCATCTCATTCGCCAACTCGCAAGCCAACATCCGCGAGGCGCTCGCGCGCCTAGCGCGCTGGCTAGCCTCGCGCTAGCGCCCGGGGATTAGTCCCGCGTAGGCGGGAGGGGGATGGCGCGAAGCGGTAGGCGCGGGTTGACCGTCATTCCCGCGTAGGCGGGAATCCAGTCGGCGCGCAAGCGCCAATCCTGCCCTCTCCCGATGGCGGGAGAGGGCAGCCGCGAAGCGGCGGGTGAGGGTTGCCCCGCGCCATTTCCCCATTGACAACCCACGTCCCTTTGCGCCATTGTAGGCGTAGCCCCATCTCCAATGGAGCGAGGAGCCCCATGGTCGGCCACAAGAACTTCCGCAACGAGTTCGTCTGGCGCTACACGGGGCCGAGGAGAGCGAGGGCTTCCCATTCCGCCTAGCGCCAGTTGCGCCTTGACGCGCCCGCTCCCCTATGGATATGGTAGCGTCAGAAGGATGCGAGGACAGGAGGAGAGGGAAGAGCCGAATGAACGGGTTGGATCAGTTCTACACCGGCAGAGACGTCGCCGAGGCGTGCTTCCTGACCGCCAAGCATGTCATGGAGCAGGCCGGGGTGGCCGCGCCGTTCCTTATCGAACCGTCAGCGGGAGACGGAGCGTTCTTCGATCTCATGCCGCCCGACCGGCGAGTCGGAATTGACCTCGCGCCGCGCCGCGATAACGTGATCAGCGGTGACTTCCTGGCCTGGCGCCCTGAAATGGACGCGCCGCCCAGCCAGCGGATGACGTTAGGCAACCCCCCGTTCGGCAAGCGCGGCGCGCTCGCAATCCAGTTCTTCAATCACGCCGCGACCTTGTCTGACACCATCGGCTTCATACTCCCCGTATCGTTCCGCAAGTTCGGCGCGCAGCATGCGCTCGCGTCCGACATGCGGCTGGTCGTCCAAGAACCGCTTGGCCGCGACTCCTTCCACACCCTGTGCGGGAAGCCCTACTCCGTCAACACGGAGTTTCAGGTGTGGACGCGGCTGGACGTTCCGCTGGAAGACAGGCGACGGCGCGCCCGGCCGAAGACCACGCATAAGGATTTCGCGCTGCGCCAGTACAACAACACCGAAGCGGCGCTCAAAGTTTTCCGCGAGCGGTTCGCCCTCGCTGTGCCGTGCCAAGGATGGCAGAACTACGAACGGCGAGAGGTTGATGCGAAGCGGTGCGAGAAGAACAAGCAGTGGATGCTGTTTGACGCGCCGCCCCCGATAATCAACCGCATCAACAACTTCGACTTCCGTGAACTGGCGTACAACTGCTCGACCAGCGTGCCGGGGTTTCGGATGGGCGACTTCGTGGAGGCCTACAGCAATGTCTACGGGTAGGCTGGCGGGAGTGTTCGCAAACATCAGCGGCGGCAACGCCCCCAATCTCACGAACGCCCTCCACGGGACGGAATTCGAGGATCGGTTCGAGGAGATGCTGCGGGCAGCCAGCTTCAGCGCGCTCACGCGAGACCAGATGGACGCGGCGATCTGGCAGGAAGCCAAGGCGGGAATTACCGACACGCTGCTGGGCGGCGGCGTGCCCAACGAGTTCCCGCAACACTCCCACTTCGTGAAGCAGCCCTATGGGACTCAGCAGTTCCCCGACTTCCTCGTGTTGGAAGAGGACATTATCTGGTCCGTCGAATCCAAATACGCCAAGAAGCCGCAAGGACACCCGGTTTGGAACAGCGGCCCGCCGCGGCCGAACGCCATCTACCTGCTAGGCAACGCTGCGCTGCGGGACGTGACGTTCTTCCGCGGCTCGGACGTCTTGGCGGCTGACGATGCGGAGGCGCTGCATCAGTTCTTCAAGGATCGGGCTTCGGATGTGAAGTCAATCAACGACAGGTTGAGAGATCAGCCGTACGGGTTTAGCGCCTACATACGAAAGGCGTTTGAGCAGAAGAGGACGTTCAACCGCAACGCCGTGCTGGATTTCTACAAAAATCCGCAGAGGAAGGAACTAGAGGCGTCCGCAATCGCTTACCTGAAAGGCGAGCGGGGACAATGACCGCTGTAGACGACGTTGCGCGATGAGGCGCCGAACCGAGGATGAGGCAACCATTGCCACGAAACAGGCGTCAGCAGCGAAAGACATCGAGAATGCGAAGCCCGCCTACGCGGGAAGGGCGGCAGGTTATGCATAAGGGTCTCATGGGCCCCCCCGCGCCCTATGCTATCCTCACGCGCCATGACCCCATTCGACGACAATGCCATCCCCCGCAGCGCCGGCCGCGTTGCGCCGTTCAGACTAGTCGCGCATGGCTAGGGAAGGCGACACGGAGGACACGCTCACCGCGAAACTGGCCGAGTTGCTGCGCGGCGAGGACAATGCGCTGGCGAACGCCCGCGCCCAGTTCCCGGCGAGGGGCAAACTCGTGGACGTTCTCGTCGTCATTGACGGCGTCCGCGTGGCGGTAGAGGCGAAATCGGGGTTCGGCAAGAAGCCCGCCGCCCTAGACGACGCCGAGGGCCGGCTGCGCGCGAGGATCGCGGACGTCGCCTTCGGCCTGTGCTATCCCGACGATGCGACGACCGACTCCCTGTCGTCCGAGACGCTGACTTGGGCCGTCTGCGTTGATCCGAATTCGCGCGACGGCCCCGCGTGGGCCGAGGGCGGCTACGGGCAGTTCGCCCGGGAACTCCGAAACGCGCCGCGGTTGGCCGACAAGACGGACTTGGCCGCGCGCATCCTCTCTGAATCGTTGGACGAAGCCGTCGGGATGATTCCCCCTTCCGAACGGGCGGACCTCGCCAAGGCGCTCGACCTGCCCCCGCAAAAGAACAGGAAGTCCGGCGAAGCGACGAACTACACGCCCGCCGCCAAGCGCGGCCTGCTCACGCTGGCCACCGCGATGCTCTTTCATAATCGGCTGGATGCATACCTCTCGCGAGTGGAATGCCCGCCTGCGGAGGCATGGCCTGGCGGCCAAGTTGGAGCGTGGCCGCCGATGCGGTTGTCCGATTGCGGCGCGTCGCATACGCCGCGCCACGCATTCGACGAGGCGTGGAAGGCCATCTTGGCCGTGGACTACAAACCCATCTTTCAAGCCGCCCGCGACGGGCTGCGTACGCTGCCCCCAAGCCCCGCGATCTTGTCCACGGTGTCGACCGCCGTGCAGCGGTGCGCCGAACTGACCAGCGG
Organism: Dehalococcoidia bacterium; assembly: GCA_965242755.1. Classification (GTDB taxonomy): domain Bacteria; phylum Chloroflexota; class Dehalococcoidia; order Lucifugimonadales; family Australimonadaceae; genus Bin16. The sequence continues at coordinate 2,250,170 of OZ251500.1, forward strand.
CAGCCGACACGACCTGGTGGGGCGCATATTCCACCGGGTGTTGGACACCGCTCGGTACGACGGCTCGTACTACACCTCGACGCCCGCCGCGACGCTTCTTGCGGCGCTCGCCATTCGGAAAGAGGACGTTGCGGGGATCAACCCGGCGGACTTGCGAATCTGCGATCCCGCATGCGGCACGGGAACCTTGCTCATGGCCGCCGCCGAGCGGATACGGGACCTAACCGGCGACACGGGAGACGAATTCAGCCGCGCTTTGGTCGAGAAAACGCTATGGGGATTCGACGTCAATCTGACGGCGACGCACATGGCCGCGACGACGATCGGACTGCTCTCGCCAAGCACGGCGTTCCGAAATATGGAAGTCCACCGTCCGTGTTTCGGTATGTACAGCGAGGACGCGAACGGCGATATGCGGCCCGACGAGAACGGCCAAGCCCACATAGGGTCGTTGGAATTCCTCGATAAGGAAAGGCATACGCGCTTCGCCGACCGGCAAATGATTATGGGCGACGTCCGCGAAGAGTCGCGCGGCGTTCAAGGGGAGCAAGTCGAAGGGGGCGGCATTCGCGAGCCCGTCCCGATGGACTTCGTCCTGATGAATCCGCCGTTCACTCGCGATAGCCTGAGGCACGATCAATTCACGCATGCCGCGGAACGAGCGATCAAAGAGCGTGAGAAACTTGTTCTGGGCAGGCTGACGTCGCGGCGGGCGGCGCGCTTGCATTCCTCGGGCGGCGCGTTCACGGCGCTCGCCGAGCATTTGCTCAAGCCGAACAAAGGCGCGATAGCGTTGGTCCTTCCCGCCGTAGTCGCAACGTCGCCAGGCAATCTTGAGATGCGGAGGCATCTCGCCGAGCGATTCCACATCGAGTTCATCATCGTATCGCACGACCCCGAACGCCTGTGGTTTTCCGAAAACACCAACATATCGGAAATGCTGGTCATCGGGCGCCGGCGGAGCAAGAGAGCGAGGCCGCCCACCCGCGTCGTGAATCTCACGCGCAACCCCGCGACGCCCATCGAGGCTATGCGCTTAGCCGAAGCCCTCAGCGGAGCGTCCTCGACGTGGATGCGGCATGTGATTCAGGAGGTTCCGTCCGCTCGAATCTTGAGGGGTGACTGGTTCGCAATCAACTTTCTCGCGCCTCGCCTCGCGGAGAGTTACCACGAAATAGCGAACGGCTCCGCGTTCCCCGCGCAAAGCCTCTCGCAAATCGCCAGCGTCGGCCCGGCGGGGCAAGGAATTCGCGGGGCGTACATCCCAACGGATCTGCCCACGAAAGACGGACGCCGCGCCCTCTGGGGCCAGGACACCAGCGTTCTCCAATCTATAGCGGCCAAAACCGATGCGTACATCGAGCCCGCGCCGGGGAAACTCAACCAGGCCAACGCCTATTGGAATCAACGCGGGAGGCTGTTCGTCCCCGCGAAATTGCGCCTCAACACCGCGCGCGTCGCCGCCGTATGGTTGGAGCAGCCCGCCGTCGGCTCCCTGTGGATCCCATGCCGATTGGCTAACTTCGACGAAGAGGCGACGGAGAAGGCTTTGGCCGTGTACTTCAACTCGTCAATCGGGTTGCTTGCGCTGCTCGGAGGCCGGAGCAACAAGGTCTTGTCCCGCCCGGAATTCTCGATGGACGCGCTGCGGTCCGTCCCCATTCCCAATTTCGGCAAACTGGGGCGCGGCGCGCGCGACCGCCTCGCGCAGGCTTACGAGTCCCATTCCGCCAAGACGCTGTCGCCGTTGCCCCAAATGGACAGCGACCCGACTCGACAGGCGCTAGACGACGCGGTGACCCAAGCCATCGGAGTGGACGCCAACCTCGCGGCGGAGATTCGCCGCGCTCTGTCCGAGGAGCCTTGCGTCACCCAAAAGCGCTACAACCGCTAGTCCCCGCGGAGATCTTTGCGTAACTTCCGGAGCCCAGTAGGTTCCCGCTTTCGCGGGGGGGGGGGAACCTCACCCGCCGCTGCGCGGCTGCCCTCTCCCGCCATCGGGAGAGGGCGGAATTGGCGCTGCGCGGCGCTCTGGGTTCCTGCCTATGCGGGCAGCAGGGCGGCCGATTCGGCGGAGCGCCCCCGCCGCGCTACCACGCGGCGGTCTGCAACTCCCTGATCTTCTCGCCGTTCGCCCAGTTCTCCTCCGGGTCGAGCAGGACGTCGCCGGAGCGGACGTAGTAGACGCTTCCGTTCGACGCGGCGTAGGGCTCTTCGCCGTCCTGCAGCGCGGTCGCCTCTTTGAGCAGGCGGCGGCGCGACTTGATGATGCCGATGTCCGTCGTGCCGAGGTGCTCCTTGTTGCGGGGCGTGACGTGCCCCATCCCCTCTTGCACCGACAGGTCTTGCTCGCCCGTGCCCGTGATGCCGGTGAATGTCAGCCTCTTCTGGTAGTCGCGGCTCACGAGGTAGTCGTTCTCCTTGTTGCGGAGCGGGAAATGCTCCGCGAAGAGCGGGGTGGAGTCGGACGACGGCCCGATGCGGAAGTAGCCCGGCAGCGACGCGGAGTGCAGCCCGGAGCCGTTGCGCCACTCTTCGATGGAGGCGGAGGGCAGCGGATTCTTGAGGTTCCAGACGAACGTCCACCGCATGTTGTGGTAGTCGTCTATGGGGACGAAGGCGTGGAAGAACTTCTGCGTGGGCGCGGAGGGCGGCATTGTGTAGAAGGGCAGGAGGAAGAGGTTGTAGCGCCAGTAGAACGGCCCCTCGCCGGTGTCGCGCCGCGCGCCGGTGATGACGCCGTAGTCGGTGTCTTCGGCGAAGAACTTCGGATGCTGGTCGCGCGCGTGGTACTTGTCGCGCAGGTTTTGCGAGCGCTCCCACTGCGACCGCCAAGCGTCGGTCATGTGGTAGGCGTCGAGCGTCGCGTGCAGGTAGTTGGAGTGCGCGGAGTCGATCCCGCCCTCTATCGCCTGCGCGTAGTTCGTCTGCTGCCAGTTCCACGAGGCGAAGCGGTGCCCCTCCGGCATGCGGAGGTACTCGAAGTCCGGCATCTCCGGCTGCAGTTCCCGCGGCCCCATATACGTCCAGAGGAGCCCCGCCGTCTCCCGCACCGGGTACGCCGCGATGCGGATCTTGTCCTTGTACGTGCTCTCGTCCGTCTCCGTGGGCATATCCACGCACGCGCCGTTCACGTCGAACTTCCAGCCGTGGTACGTGCAGCGGACGCCGTTCTCCTCGTTGCGCCCGAAGAAGAGGTCGGCCCAGCGGTGGGGGCAGTTCCGCTGAATGAGCCCCACCTGCCCGTCCGTCCGGCGGAACGCGAGCAGGTCCTCGCCCATCAGGCGCACGCGGACGGGCTCGCCGTCGGCTTCCGGCACGTCGGAGGACATGCGGAAGGGCATCCAGAAGCGGCGGATGTACTCGCCCATCGGCGTGCCCGCCCCGACCTGCGTCAGTTTCTCGTTCTCTTGCAAGGACAGCATTTGCTCTTACCTCCGTCCCAGTTCGCGTTCGGCGCGGGGCGCAGTCTACGCCCAGGGCAGGACGGACACGTGGATCGCGTCGTCCACGCCCTCGCCCGCCACCGCGCGGATCGCCGTGTGCACGTCGACCAGCCCGTAGGTGTGCGTCCGCATCAGTTCCAGGGGGAAGCGATGCGACGCGATCTGCCGCAGCGCGAGTTCGACCGCCTCGAACGAGTGGCCGCGCGCGCTCGCGAGCGTCATATACTTCCGCGTGAGCCTGCCGATGGGGAAGTCCGGGAAGATTGCGGACTCCGCCTGCGCGACCATTCGCCCGCCCTTGCGCTTGGTCGCCTCTATCGCCAGCAGCGTCGGCGCCGAGCCCGCGTGCGACGTGCAGTCCACCACGACGTCGACCCCGGCCTCCGGCCCGCCGCCCATGATCTCCTTGATGCGCGGCAGCGGCTCCTCCTCCGCGACGTCGATGGTGAAGTCCGCGCCCAACTCGAGGGCGACCTCCAGCCGGCGCGCGTCCTTCGCTCCCCTGCCGGTGATGATGATGCAGTCCGCGCCCGCCTGCTTCGACGCGACGACGCACGCCAGCCCCTGCTGCCCCGGCCCCTGGATCAGCACGCTCTTGCCGTAGCCGACCTGCCCTTCGATCAGCGCCCACTGAATGCCGTTGCCCATCGGGAGCGCCATCGCGGCCTCTTCCGCCGTGATTCCCGCGGGAACCCGGTGCAGCGGCGCGTTCGGCGGCACGTACAGGTACTGCGCGTAGCCGCCCCACAGCGACGGCGCGACGTTCACCGACGTCGAGCCGTAGCGGATCGCGGCCGGGTTGGCCGAGGCGTCCGTGGCGAAGCAGTGCCGGTACTCTCCGACGCGGCAGAACTCGCACCGTCCGCAGGGGAGGTACTCCTCCAGGGCGACCATATCGCCCTCTTTCACGCCCCAGCGTTCGGCGAACACGCGGCCGACCTGCTCGAGATAGCCGACGTTCTCGTGGCCCATCACGAGCGGGCCGCCCGACAACGCGCGCTCGTAGCCGCCGACGTCGCTGCCGCAGACGCCCGCCGCCTCCACTTTCAGCAGCGCGCCGTCCACCGGAATCTCCGGCAGATCGAACTCCATGCGCTCCGTCTGGTTCGGCCCCACCTTCGCCGCGACGACCGCTTTCTCCGCCATAAGCCGCGCTCCTTTGTCCAACGCGGAGCGTCCGCGCCCCGCTATTCGCGCCTAGATTACGCCCCGCAACGGCGCAGGTCAACGCTTTTGCGCCCGTTGAACGCGCGAGAGAGGCGTTTTGGGGTAACCCGCCGCACCTGCCCGCGTAGGCGGGAATCCAGTCGGCGCGACAGCGCCAAGACGGGGCGCCACGCGCCCCGTCTCCCTATGATCCCATGCGCTCCTTCATTCCCTCGTAAGCGGCAACCTGCCGAACTCCACGTACGCTCCTGCCCTTACTCCCCCAAGCGGTAGAAGCGGCGCGCGTTCTTGTGCAGGATCGCCTCCTTGTCCTCGTCCGTGAGGCCGTCGTTTTCGAGGAGTTCCCGCAACTCCTCGCGGCAGGAGTCGGTCGTGACCTCGTGGGGGAAGTCGGTCGAGAAGAAGAACGGCTTGGCGCCGACCTGGCTCACCGCGAACGCGAGCGCGGGCTCCTCCCCCTCGCAGCCGATGAACAGGCGGTCGTTGTCGATCTGGCGCTGAATGTACTCCGCGACGCTGTCCCCGATCTTGGGGCCGAGCATGTCGTCGTCGCGCAGTTGGTACTCCATATGCGTGCTGTGGGAGCGGTCGAAGCGCTCGAGGCACATCACGAACCAGCCGACGCCGCCCTCGAGGAAGCCGAATCGGGCGTTGGGGAAGCGCTCGAACACGCCGTTGAAGACCATTCCGGCGAGCGCGATGGCCTGCCCGGCGGGATGGCCGAGCGCGTGGATCGGCGCGTAGACGTTCATATGGTCGAGCCCGATGCCGCTGTGGGCGCCGCCGTGCACGGCGATGGCGCAGCCGAGCCGGTCGGCCTCTTCGTAGACGGGCCAGTAGATCTTGGAGCCGAGGTGGTCGGGGAGGCCGAAGGAGGGGAGCATCGCGCCGACGAAGCCGAGGTCTTCGACGCAGCGGCGCAGTTCGGCGACCGCCTCGCCGGGCTCCTGCATTGGGATGAGGCCGACGCCGTGGAAGCGGGCGTCGCGCTTGCAGTAGGTCTCGGAGAGCCAGTCGTTGTAGGCCCGGGCGGCGGCTATCGCCCAGTCGCGGCTGACGATCTTGCCGTAGGAGAGCGCCTGCGTCGGGTAGAGCACGGTGGCGTCTATGCCGACCTCGCTGAGGAAGACCTCCCAGCCGTCGGGCCCGACGAACGCGCCCTTGCGGTCGCGCCGTCCGGGCGTTTCGACGAAGTGGCCGGCGTGGAGGTGGTCGAGCGGAGGGAAGAGGGAGGCGTTGAGTCCCCGCGCCGGGTTGTCGCGGAACTTGGGCGGAAGGAACTCGGCCATCGCCTTGAGGTCCTCCATGATGTGCCCGTCGCCGTCAACGATGATTTCCAGGTTCGCCGCGGCCGTCGTCATTGCTTGCGCCTCCTTCCAAGACTTGCTTATCCGTTGCCTTCGTTCCCCGCCAAGCGCCGACGCGCTCCGTTCGATGCGTGATTATACGTCGCCGTTGCGGGACTGGTGCCCCTGCAGGGACTCGAACCCTGGCACGCGGTTTAGGAAACCGCCGCTCTGTCCTCCTGAGCTACAGGGGCGCGCCTATGGTTATGGTATCATTGGCACTCCCTCGCGGGCGGCGCGCCGCCCGCGAGGGAGCGCAGGGGACAGGGCGTTGCTATTCCTCTTGAGTGCGCTTCTTCACCCGCGTGCCGTGAAGGTAAGCGCCCACAATGCTTGCGATCGGCGTGACGCCGACGAGCCCGCCGATGATGGGCTCTCCCAAGAAGAATGCGTATCCGGCGAGAGCGAGAACCGCCACCGCCGCCACAGTGCCCAGTATCAGCCCCATATCCGCCCGCCGCGATTCGCGCGCAAGCGCAAACGTCTCCGCTCCCTGACGGTGAGAGGCTTGGCGTTCGGGACTCGGCGTTGTCGCGCGTGACGCCGAATCGCTCCCGCACGCGGCTCAGCAGGAATACGTGGTAGTCCATCGAGAGGCCGAAGAGGATGCAGAAGAGGAAGAGCGGCAGCCACGCCTCCACGACGTCGGTTTTGCCGAACCCCAACGGCTCGCCCCACCCGTGGATGAACAGCAGCGTGATCATGCCGTAGGACGCTCCCACCGAGAGGAGATTCATGACGATGGCCTTGATCGGGACGATGATTGAGCGGAAGGCCACGGTGAGGAGAATGAAACTCATCCCGAGGACGAACGCGAAGACCCAAGGCGTGACGCTGCCCACCGCGCTGAAGAAATCTCTGCTGCCGGCGCTTTCGCCGGTCACGTAGACGTTGGCGTCGACGCCCGCGAACGCTTGAGGAACGTAGGACTCGCGCAGCGAGACGATGCGCTCTCTCGCCTCGTCGGTCCACGCGTCGCCCGGCGATTGAACGACGAGCAAGCCGAGGTCTCCCGCCGCGTTCGTTTCGTATGACGAAACGACGAAATCCGGGGCGTCGTCGAGCGCGGCTCGGAGCCGATCCGCCGCCGCGGCGACTGCAGGGGCGTTCACGCCGCCGTCTATGACGACGTGGGTCGGCGTCACCGCGCCGTATCCTGCGGAGAATTCCCGTTCGAGGATGTCGAACGCCTGCCTGCCCTGGAAGTTGCCGGGGAGGGCGCTGACTCCGTTGAATCCGATGTTCAGGTTGAGGACGGGAATTGCGGCGGCCGCCAGGAGTCCGCCCGCCAGGACGAGGCTGATCGCCGGGCGGCGCATAACGCCCCGCGTGACGCTCCCCCAGAATCCGCCGGAGCCGCTTTCGGCCTCCGCCGCCGTTCGGCGGAGCCTGCGCCCTACGATGGGGACGCGCAGCGAGTTCACCCGCGCGCCGAGGAGCGACAGCGTAGCGGGCAGAAGCGTGAGAGCCGCGAACACCGTGATGAGCACGACGACGATCGGGCCTAGCCCGATGGATCGGAAGCTGTTGACGGGAACCAACAGCATGCCCACGAGCGCCAGCACGACGGTCATGCCGCTGAAGAACACCGTCCGCCCGGCGGTGTCGCCCGTCGCCTCGAGGGCGGCGGCCTTGTCCTTGCCCCTTGATAGTTCCTCACGGAACCGGGAGATGACGATGAGCGCGTAGTCAATGCCCACCGCGAGCCCGATCATAATCAGCGTGAGCATAATGATGTTGACGAGCGGATCGACCCGGCCGATGACCGCCAACGCGCCCAGAGCGACGATGAGGGCGATGACGGCGAGCGCGATGGGAATCAGCGCGGCCGTGAGGCCGCCGAAAAGAACGAGCAGGATGACCAGCGCGGCGGGGACGCCGAAACTCTCCCCGCGCGTTATCTCGCTCGCGAAGAGTTCGGCGGTCTCATACGAGAAACTCGATTCGCCCAGAATGAAGTGGTCAAAGCCGCCCTCGCCGCTCGTTCCGACGACATGCTCGTAAATCGGGCCTATCTCGCTCACCGTGTCGTCTATGTCGCCGGGCAGTTGGAACTAGATCAGCGTCGCCCGGCGGTCCGGCGAGACGAACAGGTCGCCGCCGGGGCCGTTGTAGTAGGTAAGCGCGGGGGTGATCGAGGGAGGCCCCAGTTCCCTGATGGACTCCGCGAGCGAGTCCACCCGCTCCTCGAACGCAGGGTCGTCCACGGTGTGTTCGCCGGAACGGACGATGACGATCTCGTTGCGGAGCGCGGGGCCGGTCAGCCGCTCGACGAGCAGGTCTTGGCCGATTTGCGAATCGGGCGCGTTGCTGTATCGGAACTCTTGAGTGAACGCCTCGCCCAGCCAGAGCGACTGCGCGGCGACTGCGACAGCGACGGTCACCGCCCACAAAGCGATGATTCTCCACGGACGGCGGGCGCTCGCCCCCGCCAGCGATTTAGTCGAGAAACGCGACAAGGTTGTCCTCCTGCATCAGGCGCAACGATAAGGCTATCCTAAAAAAATTCCGTCAAGTACGAAACGCAGGGCGCGAGGACTCCGCCCCCTTCGACTCGCCGCCGCCGCCCTTGCCTCGAGCTAGCGCGGGGCTAGCCAGCACTCCAGGCGGGCGATGCGACGGAGGCTGAGGGCGGAAGGATGCGGGTCGGCGGTCAGCGCGCGTCCGCTGGGGTTGTCATTGCTCCATCGTAGAGATGGGCAAGGGGGCGGCGCAAGGAGCGGGTGTCCGAACTGCGACGCGGCGGGACGGTGGGGCGTTCCCCAGTAAGTTTCCGCTTTCGCGGTCAGGGCGGGGCGCTTGCGTAGGAGAGGAGCGGCGCGGCGCGCCGCATGGATTCCCGCCTACGCGGGCAGGGCGGTAGGTTATGCAAAGGTCTCCAGAGGGAGAGGTTGGGATTGGCGCTTGCGCGCCGACTGGGTTTCGTCTACACTAAACTGCTATCGCGCCGGCTGGGTTCCCGCCTACGCGGTCAGGGCGGGACTGGACTGGATTTCCGTCTATGCTGGGAGGGCAGCGGCGCAGTTGGGTTCCCTCTCCTCTGGGAGAAGGGGTAGGGCGAGGGGCGGCGCCTTGTCATTCGCGTAGGCGGGAACCTGCTGGATTGGGTTGGCCGTTCGCGGGGATCGGGTCGGCTTTCTCGTGAATTGGGTATTGACGAGGCCTTTTTCATCGTATATCCTATGTTTTCTAGTTAGGATTGCCTAACTAAATCAGCGCCTTGCGCGCCTCACTGGATTGGAGCACGAACCCTAGATGACGCTTACCTTGCCCCGCTCACTGAAAGCCGCCGCTCTCGCGGCCGTCTTGCTTGCCGCGTTCGCGGCGCTGGCCGCCGCGTGCGGCGCGGACCCCTCGCCGACGGCGACCTCCGCCCCGCCTCGCGCGACGGCGACGCCCATCCCCGCGACGGCCACGCCGATCCCGCCGCGCCCCACGGCGACGCCCACCGTCGCGCCTACGCCCGAGCCCGCGCCATCCGGCCCTGCGCTGCCCGCGACCGTCACGGACGCCAACGGCGACGAGGTCGTCGTGGACGACGTCAGCCGCATCGTCGTTCTGAACGGCGATTTCGCGGAGGTCGTGTTCGCGCTTGGGCTCGGCGCGAACGTCGCGGCGGTGGACGCCAGCGCGACCTACCCGCGAGAGGCGCTCGCCTTGCCGAAGATCGGCTATCAGCGGACGCTCAGCGCGGAGGGCATCCTTGCGATGCGCCCGTCCGTCGTGATCGGCAGCACGAGCGCGGGGCCCGCCGAGGTCATCGAGCAAGTCCGCTCGACGGGCGTGCCCGTGGTGATCCTGGGCACGGTGTTCACTCTGGACGGCGTGGGGAAGAAGATCCGCGGCGTCGCGCAGGCGCTCGGCGTTCCGGAGCGCGGCGAGGAGGTCGCGTCCGAGGTGGAGGCGGAGATCGCGGAGGTGCGGGCGCTCGCCGCCCAGGCGGAGGAGCGCCCGTCGGCGGTGTTCTTCTATATGCGCGGGCTGGACACGCTGTTGATCGGCGGCGCGGGCGACTTGAGCCACGATTTGTTCGAGGCGAGCGGCGCGGTGAGCGGGGGCGCCGCGGCGGGCATACGCGCGCCCTGGGTTCCGCTCACGGCCGAGGCTCTGGTCGCCGCGAACCCCGATTGCATCGTCGCCTTCACAGAGGGCATGCAATGCCGTCGAGGAGATGGAGTCCGGGCAACTGGCATGGCGCTCGCGCGCCGACTGGATTCCCGCCTACGCGGGAATGACTGCAACGAGATGGCGCCAACGCTAGCGCGCCAAGTAGAGGCCGAGCATCGTCGCCATGAGCGTGACCCACGAGCCGCCGATGAAGAGGTGGAGCATGCGGATCTCGCGGTGCATCTCGCTGCGAAAGTCTTTGACGGCGGCCGTCAACTCCCCCAGTCGCTCGTCGACCTGCTCGTAAGCGCCCTCGAGCCTGCTCACGCGATCCATAGACGAATGCTGCTGCGCGCCATGCCTTGCCCCTCGCCGCTCAGCGTAGCGCTGGGCTATCGTAGGATGCAAGGGCGAGCGTGCGCAACAAGGCGCAGTCGCGCCCTTATGCTCACTCCCATGCGTCGGACGAGGCCAAGGGCAAGCCTCTCCCCGACATTATCACCGACATGAGCATAGCGAGCGGGAAAGAGCGCACCGGCTACCCGACGCAGAAGCCGATCGCGCAGAAAGAGCGCCTCATTAGGGCGTTCTCCAACGAGGGCGACCTCGTGCTCGACCCGTTCTGCGGCTGCGCCACGACCTGCGTCGCGGCGGAGAAGTTGGGGCGGGAATGGATAGGGTAGACCACATTCGCGCGGGAAAGCGCGAGGCCGACGAGTTAGTTGAACTCCTGAAACGCATCGATGAGACGATGCCATCAATCTTGCCCCTCCCGCTGTCTCATATATAGGGGACGCGTACAGCCACAGCCCTTTGCGTTGCCGCGCGGCCTGCGCTATACTCCCGCAATATGCTCCGCATCGTCGCCTTCGTCCTCGTTGCCGCCGCGCTTTCGGCGTTCGCCGCTTGCCGATCGCAGCCGACGCCCACCCCTGCGCCCAGCGCGACGCCGACGCCAAGCCTCGCGCCTACGCTCGCGCCAACCTCCGCCGCGCCGACGCCTACCCCTACGCCTATTGCGACCGCATCGCCCACGCCTACGCCTATCCCCGCCGCCGCGTCCGCTCCCGCCCCGACTCCGTCGCCGCCGTTCCCGTGGACGTCGTTCGGGCCCGGAACGTGGCGCGTCGGCGAGCAGATCGTTCCGGGCGTCTACGAGACCGCGAACTTCTCCGGCGTATGCCGGTGGGCGCGACTCGGCAGGCTCGACGCCTCCGGCGAGGTCGTCATCTTTGAGGAGACCGCCGCCGATCCCGCCGCAGTCGCGGTTCTGCCAACCGACGCCGGATTCCGCGCATCGGAGGGCTGCGGGCGCTGGACGCTCCGCCCTGCGCCGGGCGCGGCGCCGACGCTTTCGCCGTACCGCGCGCCCGTAGAGCGCATCGCGATGAGCGCCGGCGGACTGCATGCTTGCGCGCTCCGCTCCGACGGCTCCGCCGTCTGTTGGGGCGACGACGAATCCGGCCAAGCGTCCCCGCCGCAAGGGCAAACGTTCGAGTCCATCGCCGCCGGCGGCGCGCATACCTGCGCGCTCCGCTCCGACGGGGCAGTCGTCTGTTGGGGCGACGACACCTCCGGACAGGCGTCGCCGCCGGAAGGCGAGCGGTTCGCGGCCGTCAGCGTCGGGTTAGGGCATTCGTGCGCGCTCCGGCTCGACGGCGTTCCCGTCTGCTGGGGCGACGACCACTTCGGGCAGGCGTCGCCGCCGGAGGGCGAGCAGTTCGCGTCCATGAGCGCCGGCGACTCGCATACTTGCGCGCTCCGCCCGAACGGGACGCCCGTTTGCTGGGGACGCTCCGACCACGGGCAGGCATCGCCGCCGGAAGGCGAGCGGTTCGCGTCCGTCAGCGCCGGCGGAGAGCACGCTTGCGCGCTCCGCCCCGACGGCTCCGCCGTCTGCTGGGGACGGGATATGTGGGGCCAGGCGTCGCCGCCGGAGAGCGAGCGGTTCGCGTCCGTTAGCGCGGGCGGATCGCACGCCTGCGCGCTCCGCCCCGACGGCTCCGTCGTCTGCTGGGGAGACGACGAATCCGGACGGACGTCGCCCCCGGAGGGCGGACGCTTCTCCGCCGTCAGCAGCGGCGGCGCCTTCTCCTGCGCGCTCGGCCTCGACGGAGCGGCCGCCTGCTGGGGATGGAACGAGCATAGGCAAGCCTCGCCCCCCGCAGTCGAGCGATTCGCCGTCCCGGGGGCTCAGTAGGAAGAGGCGTCGGCGCGGCGTAGGAGTTGACGATGGGGCCGCGCCCTATCCCCAAGCCCCCCCCGCCCCGTCATTCCCTCGAAAGCGGGAACCAGCATACCTGCGCGCTCCGCCCCGACGGATCGCCCGGCCATCTAGTAGGTTCCCTGGATTCACAAACGAAGCGCAACGCCAGAGCAAGGTGGTGGAGCCATGACCCATATATCCGGGCTAGCGTTACCCATGTCTCCGGTCGTTCAGCGCAGCGGCCCCCCCCCGCGCGTTTGACGCATGAATACGCCGCCGATGGGGGTAGGCAAACCGCTCCGCGCCCCGTACAATCTCAATTGCGTCTCATCAGACCGCAAGCGTTGCGTCCACCGGAGTTATCGTGACCGAGCAGACCAGCGCCGGCAGCACCGGCGAACCCACAATGGCCGAACTTCTGCAGGAGGAGACCCTTCCCCAGGAATTGCGGCGCGGCGACGTCGTCCAAGGCCAAGTCATGGGCGTCGACCAAGACGGCATCCTCGTCTCCGTCGGCTACAAGTCCGAAGGCGTCGTCCCCGCCCGCGAAATGCGGACGCTCGCGCCCGACCCAACCGCCCACTACGCCGTCGGCGACCCCATCCACGTCTACGTGATGGACGCCTCGGGAACGGAGGGGCAGGCGCGCCTCTCCGTCGACCGCGCCCGCGCCTACGGCGCGTGGACGCAACTCGAAGAGGCCGAGCGCGGCGACGGCTTCATCACCGGCAAAATCGCAGGGCACAACAAGGGCGGCGCCGTCGTGGACCTGGACGGCCTCCAAGGCTTCGTTCCCCTCTCCCAAGTGGTCATCCCGCCGGGAAGCGACCCCGCCGCCGCGTTGACCGCCCGCGTCGGCGAGGAGGTCCGCCTCAAGATCGTCGAGGTCAACCGCAAGCGCAACCGCGTCGTCCTCTCCGAGCGCGGCGCCCTCAAAGAGCAGCGCGAGGGGCTCAAGAACCAGTTGCTCGACACCCTGCAGGAGGGCGACGTCCGTCACGGGCGCGTCTCCGGCCTCTCCAACTTCGGCGCATTCGTCGACATCGGCGGCGCCGACGGCCTCGTCCACGTCTCCGAAATCTCATGGTCGCCCGTGACCAACGTCGCGGATGTCCTGAGCGTGGGGCAGGAGGTGGACGTGCAGGTGCTGCGCGTCGACCGCGAAAACCGGCGCATCGCCCTCAGCATCCGCCGCCTCGCCCCGACGCCCTGGGAATCGGCGGCGCAAAACCTCCGCGTCGGCCAACTCGTCACCGGAACGATCACCAACTTCGCCGACTTCGGCGCCTTCGCCCGCGTCGAGGAAGGCATCGAAGGCCTCATCCACGTCTCGGAACTCTCCGACGAGCATGTCCGGCACCCGCGCGAGGTCGTCAGCATCGGCCAAGCGATGACGCTGCAGGTCGTCAGCATCGACCCGGAGCGCCACCGCTTGGGGCTCAGCCTCCGGCGCGTCGAGGAGGCCGAAACCCCCACCGAGCACCGCGACCCGGAAGAGCCCCGCTCCTTTATGGACTTCGGCCAAGAGAGCGTCCAGGACAGCGAGGCCGCGGAGTAAGCCGAACTGTGGTAAGATAGACCCAAGGTGTCCTTGCGTAACGCATCCGCCCTGCCCGCGTAGGCGGGAATCCAGGCGGCTCGGAGCCTCGAATCGCCTCTACTGGGGCAATGGAGAGACGAGACGGACATGGCCAGCAGATTCGAAAAGTTCTCGGAACGAGCCCGCCGGGTGTTGTCGCTCGCCCAGGAAGAGGCGCAGCGGTTCAACCACAACTACATCGGCACGGAGCACATCCTGCTCGGGCTCGTCCGCGAGACCGACGGCGTCGCCGCCCGCGTCCTCAACAGCCTCAACGTCGAGTTGCCGAAAGTGCGCTCCGCCGTCGAGTTCATCATCGGGCGCGGCGAGCGCCCCTCCCCAGGCGATATGGGGCTCACGCCCCGCGCCAAGAAGGTCATCGAACTCGCCGTCGACGAAGCCCGCCGCCTCTCCCACCACTACATCGGCACCGAGCACATCCTCATCGGCATTATGCGCGAGGGCGAAGGCGTCGCCGCCGGCGTGCTCGAAAGCCTCGGCGTGACCCTGGAGAAGTCCCGCGCGGAAACCACGCGCATCCTCAATCAGAGCGTCTCCCAGAGCCAGGGGCGCAGCCGCTCCGGCCAGCGCACCCCCGTCCTTGACCAACTCGGCATCGACCTCACCGCCTACGCGCGCGACGGCAAACTCGACAGCGTCGTTGGCCGCAGCAAGGAAATCGCGCGCGTCGTGCAAGTGCTCAGCCGCCGACGGAAGAACAACCCCGTGCTCGTCGGCCCCCCGGGCGTCGGCAAGACGGCTATCGTGGAGGCGCTCGCCCAGCAAATCGCCTCCGGCGACGCCCCCGAGCACCTCAACGGGCGCCGCGTCGTGACGCTCGATATGGGCGCCCTCATCGCCGGCACCAAGTACCGCGGCGAGTTCGAAGAGCGCCTCAAGAAGATCGTCGAGGAGATCAAGTCGTCCGGCAACTGCATCCTCTTCATAGACGAGATGCACACGATGATCGGCGCGGGCGCCGCCGAAGGCGCGGTGGACGCCGCCAATATCCTCAAGCCCTCCCTCGCGCGCGGCGAACTCCAGTGCATCGGCGCGACCACCCTCGACGACTACCGCAAGTACGTCGAGCGCGACTCCGCCCTCGAGCGCCGCTTCCAGCCCGTCTCCGTCGAAGAGCCCTCCGTCGAGGAAACCGTCGAAATCCTCCGCGGCATCCGCCCGAAGTTCGCGGAGCACCACGGCGTGCAGATCAGCGACGAAGCCCTCCAAGCCGCCGCAAGCCTTGCATCCCGCTACATCGCGGACAGGCACCTCCCCGACAAAGCCATCGACCTGATGGACGAGGCCGGCTCCCGCGTCCGCATCCGAATGAGCGGCGCCCCCCTCTCCGTCAAAGAGTCAATGAAAGGGCTGGAGACCGTCCGCCGCGAAAAAGACGAGGCGATCGCCCAGCAGCAGTACGAGTACGCCGCCGAACTGCGCGACCGCGAGGTCAAACTCGCCGACAAACTCCGCCAGTTGCAGGCCGAAACGGAGTCCGCCTCCGAAGAGGACAAAGCCTCCGTCACCGAAGAGGAGATCGCCGAAGTCGTCAGTATGTGGACGGGCATCCCCGTCACCCACATGGCGGTCGAGGAGATCGAGCGCCTCCTGCACATGGAGGAGAACATCCACCGGCGCATCGTCGGCCAGGAAGAGGCGATCATCGCCATCGCCAAGGCCGTCCGGCGCGCCCGCGCCGGGCTGAAAGACCCGCGCCGCCCCATCGGCAGTTTCCTCTTCCTCGGCCCCACCGGCGTCGGCAAGACGGAACTCGTGAAGGCGCTCGCAGAGTTTATGTTCGGCTCCGAAGACGCCATGGTGCGCCTCGATATGTCCGAATTCGCGGAGCGCCACACCGTCGCCAGGCTCATCGGCTCGCCCCCGGGCTACATCGGCTCCGACGAAGGCGGCCAGCTGACCAACGCCGTCCGCCGCCGCAGCTACACCTGCATCCTCCTCGACGAGATCGAGAAGGCGCACCCCGAAGTGTTCAACATCCTCCTCCAACTCTTCGACGACGGCCACCTCACCGACGCGAAGGGCCACAGGGTGGACTTCCGCAACACCATCATCGTGATGACCTCCAACATCGGCTCCGACCTCATCAAGCGCGACTCCTCCTTCGGCTTCGCGACCGCCGACAAGGCCAAGATGGAGGAGAACGCCTACGAGCGGATGAAGGGCAAAGTCGAGGACGAGGTCAAGCGCTTCTTCCGCCCCGAGTTCCTCAACCGCGTGGACGGCCAGATCGTCTTCCACGCCCTCAACAAGGAGCACATCGTCAGCATCGTCGACCTGATGCTCAACGACGTCCGCAAGCCGCTGCTGGAGAAGGGCCTCAGCCTCGAGGCGACGGCGGCGGCGAAGGAGTGGCTCGGCGACAAGGGGTTCGACCCGCTCTTCGGCGCCCGCCCCCTCCGCAGGCTCATCGAGCGCGAACTCGAAGACCCCCTCTCCGAGGAAGTCATCGCCGGCCGCTACGCGCCGGGCCAGACCGTCCGCGTCGACCTGGACGGCGACGGCGGCAAACTCGCCGTAAGCATCGCCTCCGACGACAACCTCCCCCCCGACGACGCCCCCCCCGAGCCCCCAACGCCCCGCCGCCGCAAGGCCGTCGCCGCGGCGAAGTAGCGGCCGCGACGCCGCCCGCCCTCTCCCTCTGGGAGAGGGCAGCCGCGAAGCGGCGGGTGAGGGTTGACCGTCATTCCCGCGTAGGCGGGAATCCAGTCGGCGCGACAGCGCCGCTCCTCTCCTACGCAAGTGCCCCGTCATTCCCGCGAAAGCGGGAACCTACTGGACGCAGGAATTTATGCAAAGGTCTCAGAGGGAGAGGCAGCCGCGCAGCGGTGCGCGCGGGTCGCCGCGCCCTCACCCGCCCCGAACCTCCTCCGCGGCGCGGGGGAGCAAGGGGAGGAGGTCGCTCGCGAGCATGCCGGCGGAGCCGTTGGCGGCGCGCCAGCGCTCGGCGGCGGCGGCGTGCAGGTGGACGCCCGCGACGGCGGCCTCGTAGCGCTCCATTCCCTGCGCGAGCAGGCCGCCGATGACGCCCGCGAGGACGTCGCCCGTCCCTCCCGTCGCCAGCGCGGGGTTGGCGAACGGGCTAAGGGCGGCGCGTCCGTCCGGCGCGGCGACGACGGTGTGCGCTCCCTTGAGAACGACGACTTGCCCCCACCGGCGCGCGGCGTCCGACGCGGCGGCTATCCGGTCGCGCTGGATTTCATGGACGGGAAGCGCGAGGAGACGGCTCATCTCGCCCGGGTGGGGCGTCAGCGCGGCGCCCGCCGCGAGCCGCGACGGCCAGTCGTAGACGCCCGCGAGGATGTTGAGCGCGTCGGCGTCGAGCACGATGGGCGGGGCGATTGCGGGAGGCGTGAGGATGAGCGCGCGCAGGAACGCGGCGGACGCCTCGCCCGCGCCGAGCCCGGGGCCGATGACGGCGGCCGATGACGCGTCGAGCGCCTCGCGGGCGGCGCCGGCGGCGTCCGGGGACGCGCCGCCCTCCGGGGTCTCGGCGAGCGGCGTATGCACGGGCTCGAGGATATGGGCGGCGGCGATGCGGCTGACGCTCTCCGGGGCGGCGATGCGGACGATCCCCGCGCCGGCGCGGTAGGCGGCGGAGGCGGCGAGGATAGGCGCTCCGGAGAAGGCGCGGCTGCCCCCCACGACGAGGGCGCCGCCAAAACCGCCCTTGTGCGCGTCGCCGGGCCTCCCGGGCAGCAGCGGCCCGACGAGCGCGGCGTCGGCCAGATCGATCGGCAGGTCGGCGTCGGCGCCGTCGGGGATGCCGATGGGGAGCGTTTGGAGTTCGCCGACGAACGCCGCGCCGGGGAACTGGAGCAGGCCGCGTTTGGGCGCGCCGAGCGCGAGCGTGACGTCGGCGGGAAAGCAGAATTCGCCGCGCTCCCCGGAGTCGGCGTCTACGCCGGTGGGGACGTCGACGGCGACGAACAGCGGCTGGTTGGCGCGCGTCTTCATTTGGGCGACGGCTTGGACGACGGGCAGGATCGGCGGCTCGAGGCCGGGGCGCGCGCCGACGCCGAGCATCGCGTCGAGCAGGAGGTCGGCGAGCGACGCGTAACTGCCGAGTTGCCAGCATTCTCTGTCGTCCGACGCCTCGACGACGCGGCAGCGGCGCTCGCGGCACTCCTCAAACTTGTCGTCTCTGCGGCGGGCGGTCGTCATATAGAGCGTGACGACGGCGCCCCAGTCGGCGAGGTATCTCGCCGCGACCATGCCGTCGCCGCCGTTGTTGCCGGGGCCGACGAGGACGACGACGCGCTTGCCGCGGGCGCCGTCGAGCCGCTGGGCGGCGTTGCGGGCGACGGCGAGGCCGGCGCTCTCCATCAGCGCGTCGGGGGGAGCGCCCGCCTCCGCGGCCCGCTCCTCCAGCAGGCGCATCTCTTCCGTCGTTACGACTTTCACGGCAACCTCGCGACGACCGACGCGACGGCGTAGGCGCGGGAGTGGGAGAGGCTCACGGCGAGGCGGTCGACGCCGATGGCGCGGGCGCGGGCGTCCGCCCGCCCGTGGAGGACGATCCCCGGCGCGCCGGCGCGCGTCCGCGTGACTTCGACGTCGCGCCACGACACGCCGCGCGTTCCCGTGCCGAGCGCTTTCATCACGGCCTCTTTCGCGGCGAACCTTGCGGCGAGTTGCGGGGCGCGCCCTCTGCAGTAGGCGATTTCGCCCTCCGTGTAGACGCGCTCCAAGAAGCGCGCGCCGAACCGCTCCAGCGTCGCGGCGATGCGGTCTATCTCAATGAGGTCAACGCCGACGGCGACATCCCGCACGCTCGCATCCTCCTTGCGCGCCCGGAGCCGGAACGCTCCGGCGGCGCGCAAATCCTGCAATATAGTAGGCCCCCCCGCTATAGTAGACGCCCGCGCCCGCCGCCACGTTCCCGTAGCCGGGGCTCCGTCGGCTCCAGACTAGGCGGCCGAGCGATTATACTGACGGCGTCGCGCTGTAGGAGATAATCCGCCGCCGTTCCCGCGCAGGCGTGAACCCACACCGCCGCGCAGCGCCAACCCCGCCCTCTCCTTCTGGGAGAGGGCAGCCGCGAAGCGGCGGGTGAGGGTTGCGCGACATCGCCCCATTGCGCCGTCGCGCCCCATCCGCCTATCCTGCCCCTATGAGCGACTCGCGCCGCGCATCCCTCTTCTCCCCTCCCGCAACCACCGGCGCGCAGGCCGACCGCTCAAAACCGCTCATTAGGGGCTCAAAAAGGCTCATTTAGGGCTCATTCAGGGCTCAAAACCGCTCATGGCCTAGAGCCCTTTTAGGAGTGAAATGACCCGAAATGAGACGAATCCCCGGGAGAATTTTCGGCGTTTTCGCCGGCGCGCCGAGCGCGGAGACATAGAACCGACGTGATCATCGACCTCCACACCCACATTCTCCCCGCCTCCTTCCATGAGCGGCGCGGCGACGTCGCGAGGCGCGACCCTACCTTCGCGGCGCTCTTCTCCAACGGCGGACGCATCGTCGGCGCCGACGACCTCGTCGCCGCGATGGACGAGGACGGCGTCGACCTCTCCGTCGCAATGGGCTACGGCTGGAGCGACCCCGACGTCGCCCGCGAGGCGAACGATTGCCTGCTTGACGCGGCGGCGCGCCATCCCAAACGCATCGCCGCCTTCTGCGCCGTCCATCCCCGTTGGGGCGCCGCCGCGATCCGCGAGGCCGAACGATGCGCCGACGCCGGCGCGCTCGGCATCGGCGAGTTGCACCCCGCTACGCAAGGGATAGACCTCGCGTCCGACCCGGCGATGAAAGACCTCGCGGACTTCGCGGCGGAGCGCCGCCTGCCCATCGCCGTCCACGGCTCGGAGCCCGTCGGCCATGCCTACCCCGGCAAAGGAACGACCGGGCCCGACCAGTTGCTCGCGGCGGCGATGCGCTTCCCCGACACGCAGTGGGTTTTCGCCCATTGGGGCGGCGGCCTGCCGTTCTACGCCCTAATGCCGGAGGTCCGCGCCGCCCTCGCCAACGTCCACTTCGACAGCGCCGCGTCCCCCTTCCTCTACGACGCCCGCGTGTTCGACGTCGCCGTCCGCGCCGCCGGAGCCGACCGCGTCCTCTTCGCCTCCGACTACCCCCTCCTCCGCGCCTCCCGCGTCATCGCCCAAGTCCGAGAAACGCTCGACGCCCCAACCGCCGACGCCGTTCTCGGCGCCAACGCCGCCCGCCTCCTAGGGTTGTATGATGAGGCGACGAGGCGATGATGAACGACTCCGATGTCTCCGTTCCATTCCCGTATTCCCGTCATTCCCGCGTAGGCGGGAATCCAGGTTGCCCCCTCTCCCGCTGGGCGGGAGAGGGATGGGGTGAGGGTGGGGAGCAAGCGTCGTGGACTTTGCCGACACCGCCTGCCGCGTAGGCGGGAATCCAGGTTGCCCCCTCTCCCGCTAGCGGGAGAGGGATGGGGTGAGGGCTGAGAGCGAGCGTCGTGAACTTTGCAGAGCCGCCGCCCTGCCCGCCTACGCGGGCGCGCCCCTACCCCGCGCCGACTCGCGGGCGGAAGAGGGCGAAGGAACTGGTGTAGCCGTGCAGGTAGGTCGTTCCGGCGACGGGGCCGATTTCGCCGTTGCAGAAGAAGCCGCCGAGCGGGAGAGGGCCGAGCGCGTCGCGGAAGAGGTCGGTGTCGTGGTCGGGCCGTCCGTAGAGATGGCGCCCGCGTCCGGTGCAGGAGAAGAGGAGCGCGCCGGCCGCTCCGCGCTCCCCGGCCGCGCTTGCGTAGTCGGCGAGCGAGCCGCGCAGGTCGTCCGCCGAGGTTTCAGCGTCGCGGACGTGGAATTGGACGAGTTGGCCTTCGCGCAACGGGGCGGCGACCGCGACGGCGCCGGCCCGCGGGTCTATGCCCATCACGTTGCGGATGAGGAACTCGCCGCCGCCGGCGCGCTCCGCGAGCGGGTCCATCGCCACGCCCATAAAGAGGTTGCGGCGGATGAGTTCCTGGTCGCGGGGAGTGAGCGAATCGTAGACGCGGCGGAGCCGGTCGAGCGAGGACTCGCCGTCGAGCGTGTAGAGCATATTGCCCTCCGCGCCCGTCACGCGCATTGGGGAGCCGATGGGGCGGCAGCCCTGCGCGACGACGCTGTCTATGACGACGTTGCCGGAGAGGGCGGCGCCGACCGCGCCCTCGCGCTTCGCCGCGCCGTTGCGGAAGAGCGCGTGAGGGGCGAGTTGGTTGCCGCCGCTGGCGAGCCCGCCGATCTTGACGGCGCGGGGATAGGCGTAGTCGAGCCCCGCGAGCAGCGCCTCGCCGTCTATTGAGAAGGGCTCGGCGAGCACGACGAAGTGGGGATCGGCGTCGAGGGGCGCGCCGACGACGGCGCTCCAAGCGTCGGGCGGCGCGTCGGGAGAGGGGAGGTCTTCGGCGCGGACGTGGAAGGTCGAGATCGTCACGTCGGGGAGAACGCCCGCGGTGACGGAGAGCGCGGCTTGGTCTTCCTCCTCGCGGCCGGAGCCGATGACGCCTGCGGCGGAGCAGCCGATGAGGGCGGCGTTGGGGAATCGGGCGGCGGCGCCGGCCGCGAGCGCGCTCGCCTGCCGGTTGAAGCGCGGGGACGCGAACACGGCGGCGAAGTCGGCGGCGTCCGGCCCGCCGAGCGACGCGCCGATGGCGGCGGCGCACTCGTCCAGCGCGGCGTCGAGGTCGTTCTCGCGCGAGAGGCTCGATTCCCAGCGCATCGCTCGTTCTCCCGTTCCTAGCCGCAAGAGGCGCAAACCGGGCGCTCCGCGCCGCTTATGGATTCCCGCCCGACGTTGGGCATGCCCGCGGCGAGCGCAAGGTTCCCGGCGATAGAGCGCACGGGTCCAAGTATAGGGCAATAGGGCAAGGGCGGGCGCGGCGCGCTTGCCGGGTTCTTGAGCG
The DNA here is from genome assembly GCA_965242755.1 of Dehalococcoidia bacterium. Taxonomy (GTDB): domain Bacteria; phylum Chloroflexota; class Dehalococcoidia; order Lucifugimonadales; family Australimonadaceae; genus Bin16. The sequence continues at coordinate 2,271,900 of OZ251500.1, forward strand.
CGGGGGAGAGTCCAGCCGACGCTCCGGCGCCCCGCCCCCAACTTCCCCCGAAATTGCCCGCGCCGCAGGAGAGGCGCCAATTGGACGCGGCGCCGCTCAGTAGCGTAGGATATGGGAGATGAGAGTGGGCGCCGCCCGCTCTCATGCTATCCACGAACCGGCGCAAGGGCAGGGACAACGACGACACGCAGCCGGGGAGGCGGAGAGCGGACAAACAACGACGCGGAGGCATAGGACAGCGATGAAGAGCGAATTCCTTATCGCCGTTACACAACTCGCGGCTGAGCGGAACCTGCCGCAGGACATGGTGGTTTCCGCCGTAGAGGCCGCGCTCGCCTCCGCATACCGCAGAGACACCCCCGCCGGCGGGCAGACGAACGTCCGCGTCCGCCTCGACCCCGGCACCGGCGACGTCGAAGTCTACGAGATCAAGACGGTCGTCGATCAGGTCGAGGACGACCTCGTCGAGATCACGCTCGCAGACGCGCAGCGGCACGCGAACGGCGTCCCCCTCAGCGTCGGCGAGACGGTCGAGTTCCGCATGCCGGCGCACGCGGCGGGCCGCATTATGGCGCAGACGGCCAAGCAGGTCGTGTTTCAGCGCCTGCGCGAGGCGGAGCGCGAACTCGTCTACGCGGAGTTCGCGGAGAAGGCGGGCGAGGTCTACACCGCCACGGTGCAGCGCGGCTTCGGCGCGCTCACGGTGGACTTGAACGGACGCGCCACCGCCGTGATCCCGTCGGACGAGCAGTCGCCGACCGAGCGCTACCGCCCCGGCATGAAGATGAAGGTCATCATCGTCGAGGTGAACCGGACGCAGAAGGGCCCGGAGATCATCGTCTCCCGGACGCATCCCGATCTGCTGCGTCGCCTCTTTGAGATGGAGGTGCCGGAGATCTACAACGGCATCGTGGAGATCCGCGGCATCGCGCGCGAGCCCGGGTCGCGCTCCAAAGTCGCGGTGCACGCGAGGCAGGACGGCGTCGACCCCGTGGGGGCGTGCGTCGGGCTGCGCGGCATCCGCATCCAGAACATCGTCAACGAACTGCAGGGCGAGAAGATCGACGTCATCCAGTGGTCGCGCGATATGGCGGTGTTCGCCTCGCACGCCCTCAGCCCCGCGCAGCCGCTGCGCGTCGACCTCCGCGAGGCGGAGCAGGCGGCCATCGTCATCGTGCCCGACCGCCAGTTGTCGCTCGCCATCGGGCGCGAAGGTCAAAACGCCCGCCTCGCCGCCAGGCTCACGAACTGGAAGATCGACATCAAGAGTTCGACCGAGATCGAGATCGAGCGGATGAAGGTGCAGATCGAGGGCGCCGTCGCGGAGCGCGAGTCCGCGGAGGCGGTCGAGGCGCCTGAGCCCGCCGCCGTCGTCGCCGAGGAGGAGGCCCCGGAGCAGGCCGCCGCCCGCGCCGCCGCCGAGGCCGCCGAAGAGGCCGCGATTATGGCGGAACTCGAGGCGGAGCAGGCCGCGGCAGCGGCGAAAGCCGCCGAGGAGCAAGAGGCCGCCGCCCCCGAGCCGAGCGCCGCGCTCAGCCCCGAGGAACTGCTCGCTCTCGAGTCCCTGGGCGGCCTCGCCGGAGAGGACGAAGAGATCGTCATTGAGGAGACGGTGGAGGAGGACCTCTTCGAGGAGGACGTTTGGCAGGCGCCGGCGCCCGTCGGAGGGGGCGGCGCCATCCGGTTCGCGGAGGACATCCTCGGCTCCTCGCCGGGCCCGCGCCGGGGCGGCGGACGGCGGCGCGGAGGCGGCGCGCGCCGGCTTGGCCCGCCGAATCGCGGCGGCGGACGCCCCGCTCCCCGTCCTGGCGGCGCCGCCCCCCGCGGAGCCGCGTCGGCGGGAGGCGGAGGCAGCGACGACTAGGCGCGGAGGACGACATGCGGGACCGTCGCGCGCCGCAGCGCTCCTGCGTGAGTTGCGGCGTCAAAGCCGATAAGCGCGGCCTCATCCGCATCGCGCGCACGCCGGAAGGCGAGTGCGTCGCGGACGAGACCGGGAAACGCGCCGGGCGCGGGGCCTACGTCTGCCGCCGTCCGGGGTGCCTGGGCGGCGCGTTGCGCTCCGGGCGCCTCTCCCGCGCCTTGCGCGGCGAGATCCGAGACGACGACCGGGAGCGGCTGGCCGCGCTCGCGGAGAATTTGCGAATCGCCAACCCGGCTGCGGCGCGATAGGAGGGCCGATGACCGAACAACCGCAGGGAGCCGCCGCGACCGCGACGCGCAGGGTGACGCTCCGCGCCCTCCCGATCGGCGAAGCCGTCGCCGTCGGAGCGCTCGCGGAGCGCATGCGCGTCGAGCCCGTCCAGGTTATCAAGCAACTGATGCGCGCCGGCGTCTTCGCCAGCATCAACCAGATCATCGACTTCGAGACCGCCGCGGGGGTCGCCCGCGCGTTCGGCTACGCCGCCCGCAAAGTGGAGGACGCCGCCAGCGCTGCCGGCAGCGTCGCCGAGGACGGCTCCGCCGAACTCGAAACGCGCCCTCCCGTCGTCGCAGTGCTCGGCCACGTCGACCACGGCAAAACGACGCTCCTCGACGCGGTGCGCCGCACCAACGTCGTCGCCAAAGAGGCGGGCGGCATCACCCAGCACATCGGCGCGTACCAAGTGACCCACAACGGCGCGCCGATCACCTTCATAGACACCCCCGGCCACGAGGCGTTCACCGCGATGCGCGCCCGCGGCGCCCAAGTCACCGACATCGCCGTCCTCGTCGTCGCCGCCGACGACGGCGTGATGCCCCAAACCGTCGAGGCGATTGACCACATCAAGGCCGCCGACGTTCCCATCATCGTCGCCATCAACAAGATGGACTCGCAGAACGCCGACCCCGAGCGCGTCCGCCGGCAGTTGTCCGAGCATGAGTTCGTCGTCGAGAAGTGGGGCGGCGACGTGGTCGACGTGGAGGTCTCCGCGAAGCAGGGCGAGGGCATAGACGCGCTGCTGGAGAGCATCGAACTCGTCGCGGAGATCGCCGAACTGAAGGCCAATCCGCGACGCGCCGGCGTCGGCGTCATCGTCGAGGCCGAACTCGACCGCGCCCGCGGCTCGCTCGCCCGCGCCCTCGTGCAGACCGGCTCGCTGAAGGTCGGCGACCACGTCGTCGCAGGCGTCGCGCGCGGGCGCGTCAAGGCGCTCGTCAACGCCGAAGGCAAGCGCGTCCAAACCGCCGGGCCCTCGATGCCCGTGGAGATCCTCGGCCTCTCCGGGCTGCCGGAGGCCGGCGACCGCCTCGTCGTCGTCGCGGACGAAAAAGCCGCCCGCGCCGCCGTCGCCGAGCGCATGCGCCGCGACGACCTGAACCGCTCGCGCGGCGCGACCCTTGAGGAGATGGGCGCGCGCATCTCCTCCGGCAAGGCGAAGGAACTGCGGATCATCCTCAAGACGGACGTGCAAGGCAGCGTCGCCGCCGTCAAGCGCGCCCTCGAGCAGTTGAGCGCCCCCCAAGCGCAAGTGCGCCTCATCCACACGGGCACGGGCGCCGTAACCGAAACCGACGTCCTCCTCGCCGTCGCCTCCGAGGCGGTCATCGTCGGATTCAACGTCCGCCCCGATCAGGGAGCGCAGCGCCTCGCCGACCAGGACAACGTCCAAGTCCGCCTCTACGACGTCATCTACCGGCTCACGGAGGACGTGGAGAAGGCGCTGCGCGGCCTGCTGGAGCCCGTGGTGGAGGACGTCACGGAGGGCTCGGCGGAGGTGCGCGTCGTGTTCTCGCTGGGGCGCAACCGCAAGAGCGCCGGCTGCTACGTGACGGACGGGCGCATCGCCCGCGGATCGCGGGGCCGCGTGCTGCGCGCCGGCGAGGAGGTCTTCGACGGGCCCATCGGCGGCCTGCGCCGCTTCAAAGACGACGTCCGCGAGGTCGCCTCCGGCTACGAGTGCGGCATCGCCCTGGACGGCTTCAACGACTTCCACGAGGGCGACGTCATTCAGGCGCACCGGCAGCGGACGGCGGGCGCGTAGCGCGCGGAGCGGCGTATGGGCCGGAGAAGCGACCGCGTCGCGGAACTGCTGCGCCGCGAAATCGGCTGGCTCGCCGCGGCGAGGCTGAAAGACCCCCGCCTCGCCCGGATGGTCACGCTCGCCCGCGTCGAAGTCAGCGACGACCTCTCCGTCGCCAACGTCGCCGTCACCGTCGGCGGAACCGACGAGGACGCCGAGCAGGCGCTGCGCGGACTGCGCTCCGCCGCCGGCTACGTCAAGCGCGAGTTGGGGCGCCGCCTCGACCTCAAGCGCGCCCCCGACGTCCGATTCGTCCTCGACGCGTCCATCGCCGAAGGCGACCGCGTGCTCGGCCTGCTGGACAGCATCAAAGAGGAGGGAATATGAGCGACCGCCCCGACGCGCACGGCGTCATCGTCGTCAACAAACCCCGCGAAATCACCTCGATGGACGCGGTCAGGGCCGTCCGCCGCGTCACCCGCGTGAAGCGCGTCGGCCACGCCGGAACGCTCGACCCCATCGCCGAGGGCGTGCTCCCCGTCTGCATCGGGCAGGCCACCCGCTATATGGACTACCTCGTCGACAGCGGCAAGACCTACCTCGGCGAAATCACGTTCGGAACCGCGACCGACACCTACGACGCGGCCGGCGCGGCGACAGCCTCCGGCGATCCGTCGGCCCTCTCCCGCGAGCGGATCGAGGCGGAACTGCCCGCGTTCTCCGGCCTCGTGATGCAGCGCCCCCCGATGTACTCCGCCGTCAAGCACGAGGGAAAGCGCCTCTACGACCTCGCCCGGCAAGGCGTGGAGGTGGAGCGCGAGCCCCGCGAAGTGGTCGTCCATCGCGTCGAACTGCGCGAATGGGCGCCGCCGAAAGCGACGATCGAGGTGGACTGCGGCAAGGGCTTCTATATGCGCGGCCTCGCCCACGACCTCGGCGCGGCGGTCGGCTGCCCCGCCCACCTCAGCGCCCTCACCCGCTCCCGCGTCGGCCCGTTCACGCTCGACGACGCGCTCACGCTCGCGGAACTGGAGGCGCAAGAGGACTGGGAGCGGCGGATGGAGCCGCCCGACGCCGCGCTCCTGCGAATGGACGCGCTCCTGCTCCCCGAGGCGGCGGAGCGCCATATTCGCAACGGGCAAGCCGTAACGCTCCCCGCGACCGCGACCTACGCGCAGCACTTGGAGTTGCGCCGCGCCTACGCCCAGGGCGGCCGCTTCCTCGGCGTAGTCCGCTTCGACCGCGCCGAAACCTCCTGGAAGCCCGAGAAAATGCTAGCGCGCCCCGTCCCCTCGCGCCACGCCCCCACCGGCTAGCGCCGGCGCGCGGGCGCGGCGCCTCCTTCGCAAGCGCGAAGCCAACCCGGCGCGGCGCGACAGCGCCCCGGTCCCGTCATTCCTGCGTAGGCGGGAATCCAGTCGGCGCGATAGCGCCATGAGACGGGGCGCTCCGCGCTCCGTCTCCAAACCAACCCAGGATCCACGTCATTCCCGCGAAAGCGGGAACCTACCCCCAACCTCATTCCCTCGAAAGGGCTTCCCACCCCCCACCACTTGACCCGCGGCGCGCGCGGGAACATACTTGCGCCCAACGCGCAACCGTGCGCGAGCCGCAAGCGGCGAGGAGGCCCGAAATGGCGCGAGTAGTGGACGCTGACACCCATATCGCCGAGCCCCCGGAGATGTGGGACTTCCTCGACCCCGAGTGGCGGCCCCGCCGCCCCGTCGTCGTGCAGGTGCCCGACGACACGCTCTACGGCGGCTGCGACCATATGTGGCTGATCGACGGCCAAATCTATCCGCGCCCCGCCGGACGCGGCGGCAACTTCCTCGTGACGCCCACCGTCCAGAAGAACGTCCGCGACCGCCCCGACGTGAAGTCCCGCGAACTCCTCGACCTGCCCATGCGCTTCGAGGATATGCTCGCCACCAACGTGGACATGCACGTCGTCTACCCCACGCTCTTCCTCGCCTACCTCACGCACGACCCCCGCTACGAGGTCGAGTTGTGCAAGGCGTACAACCGCTTTATGGCCGATGTCTGGGCGAAGGGCGAGGACAAGATCCGCTACGTCGTCATTCCGCCGCTCCGGAGCATCGACGCCGCCGTCAGCGAGGTGCGATTCGGCAAGGAGCATGGCGCGTGCGGCGTGTTCTTCCGCGGCATCGAGGGCGACAAGACGCTTGACGACCCCTACTTCTTCCCCGTCTACGAGGAGGCGGAGGCGCTCGGCCTGCCGATCTGCATCCACCAGGGGCAGGGCGCGCCCGCGCTCAACTACCTGATCGACGTGAGCCGCAGCCACACCTTCACGCACGGGCGGATCCCCCCCGTCGTCGCCTTCCGCAACCTCGTGTCCAACAAGATTCCCGAGCGGTTCCCGAACCTGCGTTGGGGCTTCATCGAGACGGGCGCGTCGTGGGTCCCGTTCGCAATGTATCAGTTGCGCGGAACGCTCCGCGCCGACGGCGACTTCTGGGGCCCCCGCCTCTTCGACCGCTACAATATGTGGATCTCCTACGAGGTCGAGGAAGACCTGCCCTACCTGATGAACTACGTCGGAGAGGACCACCTCGTCGTCGGCACCGACTACGGCCATCACACGCCGGGCACGACCGACCGCCTCTCCGCCGACCCCTCCGCGCAAGTGCATATGGTGAACCAGATGCGCTCCCGCGGCGACATCTCCTCCGCGACCGCCGAGAAGATCCTGCGCGACAACCCAACCGCGCTCTACGGCGTCTAGCCGCGCCGCCGCCCGGACGGCGAGATGCGGAGCGGACCGGACGCCGCCCGGACGGCGAGGATGCGGAGCGGATCGGGCTCCGTCCGCGGACGGCTGAGCGGACGCGCGCTCGCCGTCTTGCTCGGCGGGGCGGCGCTGCTCGTCGGGATCGGCGTCGCAGCCGCGCTGACCTTCGCCGACCCCGGGCGGCAGTGGTTCGCGCGGGTCAACGGCGTTCCGATCTCACGGGCGGTTCTCGCGGACGTTCTGCGCGCGAATCAGATAGACGCGGCGCTGACGGGGGCGCCGTTCGATGCGCGGGCGCAAGCGTTCGAGACCGCCGCCCGCCTCGTGGACGACGAAACGCTGCGCCAAACGGCCTCGCGACTCGGCGTCGCGGTCAACGGCGAGGAGATCGCCGCCGAACTCGCGTCGCAACTCGCGCCGGGGTTGGACGAGGCGAGCGCGGCGGAGGCGCTGCGGCAGTACGCCGGCGCCCGCCGCCTCAGCGTTTCGCGCGTCGAGCGGCTCGCGGAGGGCGAACTGCTGCGGCGCAAGGCGGCGCAAGCGCTGGGGCGGACGATCCCCGATCCGCAGCCGCAAGCGTTCGTCCATACGCTCGTCCTGCCGGACATCGCCGCGGCCGGCCTCGCGGAAGCCGACGCGCGTCGGGGCGTATCGTTCGAGGCGCTCGTCCGCCGCTACTCGCTGGATCCGTCCGCCGCCGATCTGGGCTGGCTGCCCTACGGCGCGCTGCCGCATGCCGCCGCCGATGCGGTCCGCGCGCTCCCGCTCAGCGAATTCTCGGCGCCGTTCCGCCGGGAGGACGGCGCGGTCGTGTTGTACGTCGTCAGCGCGCGTGACGACGCCCGCCCTCTGGACGCGGCGGCGCGTCAACTGCTGACGGAGAACGCCTTCGACGCATGGCTCCGCAAGACGCGCGAGGCGCAAGAGATCGAACTGCGCCTGGACTCCGCGCTCTTGGAGTGGACGGCGGCGCAACTCGCGGAGACGCGCCTGCCGTCGCCGGGCGGCTAGGGCGCGACGGCGCGCTTGCCGCCGCGCGGCGGCGTTCGTTGTATCATCGCATCGAAATTGCGGGGCGGAGCCCCGCGCGGGCAAGGAGGCGCATTATGCCGACGTTCGACCTCACCGACCGCGTCGCCATCGTAACGGGCGGCTCGCAGGGATTCGGCAAAGCGATCGCGCTCGGCCTTGCGCGGCAAGGCGCGAACGTCGTCGTCGCGGCGCGCGAGCCGGAGGACGTCACCGTTGGGCGCGAGCGTCCGCACGCCCCGGTGCAGCCCGTCGTGGACGAGTTGCGCGCCATCGGCAGCCGCGCCATCGGAGTGACGGCGGACGTCCGCGAGCAGGCGGAGGCGGAGGCGCTCGCGGATCGGACGATGGACGAGTTCGGGCGCATCGACATCCTCGTCAACGTGGTCGGGGGGAGTTGGGGCGAGACGTTCCGCTCGGGCCCGCTGATGGAGTTGGAGCCGCATGACTTCATCGAGTGCTACCGCGTGAACGTCCTGACGGCGTTTATGTGCGCCAAAGCCGTCCAGCCGGTGATGAAGGCGCAGGGAAAGGGCGCCATCGTCAACATCGCGTCGCAGGCGGGCGTGAATCCCGGAACGGGGCAGGCGGCCTACGGCGCGGCGAAGGCGGGCGTGATCAATATGACCAAGTCGATGGCCTACGAGTGGGCGCCGGAGGTGCGGGTCAACGCCATCGCGCTCGGCGGCATCGAGACGCCCCACCGCCCAATGTGGCATGAGAGCGTCCGCTCCGCGACGACGAGCCGCAACGCGATGGGTCGGCTCGGTACGCCGGACGAGCACGCGGGAACCGTGCTGTGGCTCGTCTCCGACCTGGGGGGCTACATCACAGGCGCGGCGATAGAGGCGGACGGCGGGCGGCGATAGAGAGGGCGGGGAGCGCTAGAATGAGGGGTGCGCCCTGATTGCAAGGGCGCTCCGCCTGCCGAATTCCTGCCATGCGCGTCCGCTAGCGCAGTCCGCTAACGCAGCGGAGCCGCGTAGATCTGCCCGCCCTTCGGGCAATCCGAGCAGGGCGCGGCGGACCAGAGCGCGTTGCGCCCCCCCTCCCGCGCCACGCCGACGGCGGTCACGTTGCGGTCGTAGATCTCCGCGTAGTTGCCCACCTGCCGAATAACGTCCCGAGCGAAGCCCGGATCCAGTCCCATATCCGTCTGCCCGAACGATCCGGAGAAGCCGAAGAGCCGGTCGACGGCGGTGTCGCCCGTCGCCGCGGTCGGCACGCTGTCGGAGGTCACGCCGTAAGCCTCGGCGTAGACGAGCGCCGCCATCACGGTGCGCGCGACGTCGTACCAGCGCTCGTCCCCATGCGGAACGACGGGGCTCAGCGGCTCCTCGGAGATCGTGCCGGGGAGAATGACGTGTGCGCCCGGATCATCGAAGCCGGAGCGTATCGCGGCCAGCCCCGACGTGTCGGTCGTGTAGGCATCGCACTGCCCTTTGCGGTACGCCTCCTGCGCCGAAACGTTGTCGGGGAAGGTGACAATTTGGAAGTTCAGCCCGCGCTCGGCGCCGAAGTCCTGCAGATTCTGCTCCGTCGTCGTGGCCTGCAACACGCACACCGACGCGCCCGTCAGGTCGTCGAGTTCGGTTACGCCGGAGTCGGCGAGGCTCCGCGGAACCATAAAACCCTGGCCGTCGTAGAACATCGTCGGAACGAAGTTGCCCCACGTCGCGTCCCGCGTGCTCGTCCACGTCGTGTTGCGGGACACCATATCCACCTCGCCCGCCTGCAGCAGCGGGCCGCGCTCGGGGCCGGCGACGGGGTGATAGCGCACCGCGTCCGCGTCGCCGAGCACGGCGGCCGCGACCGCCCGGCAGAGGTCGACGTCGAACCCCCGGTTGCTGCCGTCCGCCGGGTCGAGGAAGCCGAAACCGGGGAGGCTCGTGTGGACGGCGCAGATGAGTTCGCCGCGCTCCTTGACGAGTTCGAGGCGGTTGGACTCCAACTCCGGGGCGACCATCCCCTCGAGTTCGGCGACGCGGGCCTGCAGGCGCTCGATCTCCGCCTGCTGGTCTCCGCCTCCGCCGCTGCAAGCGGCGAGCGCGAGGAGCGCGGCGGCGAGGCCGATTACTGCGGTCAGGGCGCGGACATTCACAGGCGAACTCCTCCAGTTGGGCTGCGCCCGGATACTCTAGCGCAACGCGCCGCCGCATGTCAAAGGGATTGCGCCCGATAGGCTTCCGCCCTTCCGGGTGAGGCCGCCGCGCAGCGAAGGGTGAGGTCGCAGCCGGCGCCGCACTTATGGTTCGCGCTCCTCTGCGGCCCGCTGATCATCGCCATGCACCGCGACAACATCGGCCGCCTCCTCCGCGGCGAGGAGCGGCGCCTCGGCGACCGTGAAGCCTAGCGTGGCCCTAACGCTTGCCAGTTCACGACTAGGGGAATTCAGAGACCGAAGTCCTGCAGCAGTTTCACGAACGCCGATAAGCAGACCAAGTCACGGATCAGCGCCCAGACAAGAGACGCACCCTTCCCTATCGCCTTGAACCGTTTGCCTATGCTTGCGCGCTCGCGTTCGTAGGTGGTTGCGAGCAAGCGGATTCGCCGCCTGCGAAAATCAAAATCCCAGCGATTATACTGATCAATCTCTTCTCGCCAGTGTTTGCAGCGTTGCTGAGACATCTGATACCTCCGCGCTCGCCATATTCGGTTGACGCAGCGCACTATGCATCCTACTCGATGCACATAGTCATGGCGCAAATGATACATAACAGAGGCGGGTTACTTGATAATTCGGACGTGACCGCTTCCGCAATGTTCTCTACACTGATCCTTGATAATTACAAGGTAGCCAAATCCATCCCTTACCATTCCTCTACTATCGGTTTGGCAAACTAGCCGTTTGCTCCATAAGGTAAGAGCACTGCATTTATGTATACTACGTTGACGAGGATGCTTGTCAAGGGGTTTTGTGTTAACAGATCGCTGAGTCGGCAGGCGTAGCCACCTAATATCAATCCACCAGTCCAAGCGCACGCGGCAACCCTATGGCTCTATCGGCCCAACCGCGAACCGCTCGTTCGATGGCGGCGAGGTTTGGCCGTGCTCAAGCCAACTTCCCCCCCAACAAGCGGGTGAACCATCAGGGCGCAGCGCGCAGGTGTAGGATTGGCTGCTGGTGACGGCGGCGAAGCGTTCGTTCTGCGGGGGAACGGCTGATCCGCCTCCCCAGCAAACGGGAGCGCCATCGGGCCGTAAGGCGCAAGTATGGAGGAAGCCGCTGCTGATGGAAGCGAGTCTCTCTTCTTGCGGAGGCGATCCTAGGTCTAGCCCTATTGGTCGTCCGTCGTATCCCCAGCAGACAGGCGAGCCATCAAGGCGTAAAGCGCAAGTGAAATCGTCGCCGCTGCTGATGGCTGCAAGCGTTTCATTCGCAGGGGGCGACGATTTGCCCCAGTCATCTGATCCCCAACAGACAGGCGTTCCGTCAATGCGGATGCCGCAAGCGTGGGAACTGCCGGCGCTGATGGAGGCGAACCGTTCGACTCCCGGCGGCGACGCTTGGCCAATGTAGAAGCCCGAAATATCCGCGTTCGCCCCCCAGCAAACAGGCGAGCCGTCAGGCCGGAGGGCGCAAGTGAAACTGTTGCCGCTGCTGATGGCGGCGAACCGTTCGCCTCGCGGCGGCGACGCTTGGCCGTCCTCGTTGTCTCCCCAACAAGCGGGCGACCCGTTGAGGCGCAAGGCGCAAGTATGGAAATCGCCGCTGCTAATGGTTGCGAATCGCTCGTCGTGCGGCGGCGACGCCTGCCCCAAGAGATCCCACCCCCAACAAACAGGCGACCCATCGGGGCGCAGGGCGCAGACATGCGACCAGTTGGCGCTGATTGTCGTGGGCTGGGAAGAGATAGACAGGATAGGCGAGGGAGTCGGCGTCGGCGTGGGCGACAACCGGAGCGTCCAGCGGCCGCAGCCTTCGGATGCGCGGAATCCGGCATCGGTGGGGAGCACGGCGACAAGCGCGGCGGCGGACGTTGTTTCAGCGAAGAGGACATCGGCGACGGAATCGTCAAACCTGCTGAGGCGCGCCCATTCGCACTGGCCGGAGACATTGGCGGCCTCATAGACGCCGGGGATAATCTGCTCGCCCACGCGCCACGTTCCGGGGCCGAACGATGTCCACGGGAACGGCGGCAACGGCGTAGGCGAGCCGATTGGGGCAGCTTGGCGGCCAGCGTTGGTTTGGGGCGTCGGGGTTGGCGTTGGAGTAGGCGACGGAGGAACTGCCTGCGTTGCGGTCGGAGTAGGCGTAGAGGCGGGCGCGACGGTAGGCGTCCGCGTCGGAACGGCGGTAGGCGTAGGCGCGGGGTCGCAGGCGGCGAGGGCGAGGATCGCGGCGACTGCAAGAGCGGGAAAGAGGATGCGGCGCATAAGGGGAGTGTAGCGCTTGGGTGAACTCTGATCCGGGGAGCCGGGCTAGGGGCAATTCCCCTCTAGGTAGTCGCGGAAGGCTTGGGCATGCGGGCGCAGCGCATCCTCCCGCGCGGGGTTTCGCCGAATGAGGTCTTCGACGTAGTCCCGTAGGGCTTGCGCGTTGGCGCGGTGATGCTGTTTCCACCAGTCATTGCAGACGCAGAAATCCCTGTAAGGAGATTTCCAATATCGGTCATGGCCAGCTGAGTCCTTTCTCCCTAGGTCTACTCTGCGAATGAGCGGCCAACTAATGTGGAGGCCAACCCTGCTCTTGCAGCGCTCGTTGTCCTGCAGGTCGCTCTTCTCCTCTTCGCTGAGCAGCCCAGGGGAATCCACGAGCAGCGTTCGCATAAGGCCCCTGACGAACGGCTGGATGCGGCAACCCGTTGGACCGTTAGGAGGGGGAGGCGGAGGCGGGCCGTTGGGCATCGGCGGCAGGAGCGTGTAGCCCGCCGTTTCCAGCAATTTGACGGAGCGGACGAACAACTCGGAGGAGTCCGCCACGTCGCCCGCCTTCTCCAGCGTGGGCTTGACGATGGACACGACGAATTCGTCGTTGATGGCGAGGCGCCAGTCGACGTCGGGGTACTCGGTCCGGAGGTCGGCGAAGGTCGCTTCCAGCGGCCGCTGGATGGCGGGGTTCACCTTCGGCGAGAGGAAGGAGATGCGGAGCGCGGTCTGGGGCGGGTGGTGGGCGCGCAGGATGAGGAGCGTTCGGAGCATCTTCTTGAGGACGCGGTTGTCGGTCTCCGCGGTGCTGCCGTAGTTCAGCCCGGCTTCGTGGAAGGCGACCTCCATCGCGTGGACGCCGCCCTGCCGGTCAACGCCGACGGCGTCGATCTCGCCCTGCTTGAGGAACTGCGCGGCGTCTTTCGTCTGCTTGAACACGGCGCCGCCGCGGTCGAAGCGCCGCTTCATCTCCAAGAAGAGCGCCTCGAGGTCGGCGTCGGGCAGGCTCCGCTCCCAATGCTCGGAGACTTTCCAGTTGGCCTGCGCGAGCCAGCAGCGCTCGACATGGCGCAGGTAGGAGCAGGCGAGCGACTCGCCGATTTCGATTTTCATGCGTGAGACCCTATGCAGATGGCGACGCCGCTGATATGAACGCCGCATGCGGAATGGTACCACGTGGACGCCATCGCCAACTCCGGCAAGTTGGACATGGGCACTCGACAGAAGGCGGCCGCGCTGCTGCCCGACTCTAGCTCGAGCGTAGGCGGAATCCATAAGCGACGCACAGCGCCAATCCCGCCCTTGCCCGATGGATATCTTTGCATAACTCCGCGCCCAGTAGGTTCCCTCTTCGCGGGCAGGGCGAGAGGTATGCGGATGGATTGGTTGCGCGACGGCGGGCGGCTCGCGCGAGCCGCCCGCCGTCTTCTCGTTGCGTTCCGCGCCGGAGGTTCCGGCGCGCTTGCGCGCTTCCTATCTGGGAGGCGCGGCGTAGACCTGGCCGCCCTTCGGGCAGTCCGAGCAGGGCGCGGCGGCCCAGAGCGCGTTGCGGCTGCCCTCGCGGGTCAGGCCGAGCGGCGTCAGGTGCCGGTCGTAGATCTCGCCGTAGTTGCCGACGGCGCGGATCACGTCCTGCGCCACCGTCTGGCTCAGGCCCATTCCCTCTTGCCCGAACGAGCCGGAGATGCCGAAGAGCCGGTCAACGGCGGTCGTCCCCGTCGCCGCAGTCGGAACATTGGCGGAGGTGATCCCGTAAGCCTCGGCGTAGATGAGGATCGTCATCACCGTGGTCACGACGTCGTACCACTGCTCGTCGCCATGGGGAACGACGGGGCCAAGCGGCTCTTCCGAGATCGTTCCGGGGAGAATGACGTGGTCGTCGGAGTTGTCGAACCCGTCACGCGTGCTCACGAGGCCGGAGCGGTCGGTCGTGAGGGCGTCGCACTGCTCTTCGCGGTACGCCTCTTGCGCCGTCACGTTGTCCGGGAAGGTGACGATGTTGAAGTTCATGTTGTTCTGCGTGTCGAAGTCCTGCAGGTTCAGTTCGGTGGTGGTGCCCTGCTGCACGCAGACGGCGGCGCCTCGGAGTCCGTCAAGGGCGCTAACCCCGGCGCTCTTGAGGACCATAAAGCCCTGTCCGTCGTAGAACATCGTGGGAGCGAAGTTGCCCCACTGCGCGTTGCGGCTCGTCGTCCACGTCGTGTTGCGGGACATCATGTCCGCTTCGCCGGACTGCATTCGCGGGCCGCGTTCGGACGCGACCGTGGGAATGTAGTCGACGGCGTCGGCGTCGCCGAGGACGGCGGCTGCGACGGCGCGGCAGAGGTCAATGTCGAACCCGCGCGTCTCGCCGTCGGCGTCGAAGCGCCCGAAGCCGGCGAGGCTGTTGTTGCTGGCGCACATCAGCCGCCCGCGCTCGCGAACTGTGTCGAGGCGGTCGCCGGAGGCGGCCCCGAGCTGGGCCATCGCATTGTCCCGCTCCATCCGGGCGGTTGCGAGGTCGGCGTTGGCGGTTGCGAGGTCGTTTTGGGCCTGGTCAAGGTCGGCCCGCAGCGTGTCAGCGTCGCCGCTGCTGCACGCGGCGAGCGCGAAGAGGGCGGCGACAACGCCCATCGCTATCAGAGTCAATCGCGTTTTCAACGCTCCGTTCTCCTTCCGGCGGCCTTGTTGTTTAGCGCGCGCATTGTTGCGGGCGCCCGCGAGCCGCTCATCGCACGGGATTCGGCCTCAGAGCATACATTAACGCGATGCGAAATTGCAATAGGCGAATTTCGGCAAGCAGGATTGCGATGGAGTTAAGGCGCCGTTTGGCGGGGTCAACGGGAGAGCCAGTCTTGCACGACGTAGACGACCACGGGAATCGCCAACGCAATGATCGCCGCGATGCCGCCCAGCACATAGTTGAGTTTCGCCTCGAGGCCGCCGATGCGGTTGCCCAGAGCGGCATGCTGGTTGTCGTTGGCCTGCCGGAACTGCTCGAATTCGTACCGGCCAATTGGCGTCTCGGTCGCCATGCGTCCCCCTAGTCGGGCGCCTCGTCTCTTGGCGCTTGCGCGCCGCCTGGATTCCCGCCTACGCGGGAATGACGGCTAGGTTATGCGCCCGCCGCTTTCACGAAATGGCGTTGATGCCGGTGAGGTGGCGGCCCAGGATCAGTTGGTGCATATGCTCCGTTCCCTCGTAGGTGTGCACCGTCTCTAGGTTCATTGCGTGGCGCATCGGGGGGAGGTCGTCGGTTATGCCCGCCGCGCCGAGCAGGTCGCGGGAGGTTCGGGCGATCTCCAGCGCCGCCCGCGCGTTGCCTTGTTTGGCCATGCTGATATGCGACCAGTGCAGCGCGCCGGCCGCTTTCAATCGGCCCAGTTGCAGCGCGAGGAGTTGCGCTTTGGAGAGCGCCGTCGCCATATCCGCGAGTTTCTGCTGCACGAGTTGGAACGCCGCCAGCGGGCGCCCGAACTGCTCGCGCGTTTTCGTGTACTCAATGGCCGTATGGAGGCAGTCCGCCGCCGCGCCGCAGACGCCCCACGCAATGCTGTAGCGCGCCGAATTCAGGCACTCCAGCGCGGAGCCAAGCCCCCGCGTTCCGGGCAGCAGCGCATCCTCGCCGACCTCGACGCCGTCGAGAAAGAGCGCGCTCGTCACGCTCATCCGCATTGAGAGTTTGTTGCCGATGTCCTCCGTCCGAACGCCGGGCAGCGACGTCTCCACGAGGAATCCGCGGACGGCGTCGTCCAACTTGGCCCAGACGACGATGACGTCGGCGACGCCGGCGTTCGTGATCCACATTTTGCCGCCGTCGAGGACGTAGCCGCCGCTTGAGGGCTTGGCGCGCGTCTCCATCGCGCCGGCGTCGGAGCCGTGGTCGGCTTCCGTGAGGCCGAACGCGCCGAGGATGCGCCCCGCCGCCATATCGGGCAGCCAGCGCTCGCGCTGCGCCTCCGTTCCGAACGCGTGAATCGCGGTCATCGCGAGCGACGATTGGACGGACGCGAACGACCGGAATCCGGAGTCGGCGCGCTCCAGTTCCTGCATAATGAGGCCGTAAGCGACGGGGCCGACGCCCGCGCAGCCGTAGCCTTCGAGGTGCGCCCCGTAGATCCCCAGTTCCCCCATGCGCGGAATGAGCGCGGCGGGGAACGTCCCCGCGCGGAAGTGCGGAACCACGGCGGGGAGCGCCTCCGCCTCGACGAACGCGCGGGCGGCGTCCCGCGCCTGCCGCTCCTCGTCCGTGAGTTGCGCCTCGATGTTCAGCAGGTCTACGCCGCGATAGGGTTGCATTGCGCCTCGGATTTTCTTGGATTGCTACGCGGATCGGAGATTCGCCGATCCGCCTCTTGTCCGCCCCCGCCGCCGCCTACAAGTACCGTTCGGGGTTGGCGGCGAAAGCCTCTCGGCAGCCGACGGCGCAAAAGTAGTACGTCTCGCCTTCGAGCGTATGCGCTCCGCCCGGCGGGGCGGCTTTCTCCACCGTCATTTTGCACACCGGATCCACGGCCTGGCCTTCCGGCTGCGCTCCGAACACTACGTCCAATTTGGCCATCGCCTCTTCTCCTCGCAGCAGCCCTGGTCGGCTCAATTATACGCAATCCGCGCCCGGCAGGTTCTCGCTTTCGCGGGCAGGGCGATGCGCCGGGGATTCCTCCAGTAGTTCCTGCTTTCGAGGGAATGACGGACAGTAGCGCAGGCTTGCCCACCGTCATTCCCGCGTAGGCGGGAATCCAGTCGGCGCGATAGCGCCAAGATGGGGCGCAACACGCCCCGTCCACAATTCATCCCCCTGCGCCCCGCCCTGACCGCGAAAGCGGGAACCTGATGGGGCGGAGAAGCCACGTGCGGAGCACCCATCCGCGCATCCGCGCCGCCCTCCCAGCGCCGCCGCCGTCTGCTAGCATTTCGTTATGAGCGCGGACGAGGATAGGCGGGAGGCGGAGCGCGAGGGCAGGGTTCGCGGCGATTCCGGCCGGTGACGCCTGAAGTCGCCGGCGTTCTCTTCGCCGTCGGCACGTCCGTCGCGTTCGGCATCGGCTCTCCCATCGCGCGGCTTGGGCTGGTCGGGACGCCCGTCGTCACGGGCACGGTCATCTCGATGGTCGCGGGCGCCGCGCTGCTGCTGGCGGTCGCCGCGCCGCGCTACCCGTCGGAACTCGGCGCGATTGCGCCGTCGGGCTGGGGGCTCATCGCGTTCACGGCGGCGCTCAACTATCCCGTCGGACGCCTGCTGCTGTTCAACGCGATGCGGCGCATCGGCGTGGCGCGGGGCAACACCATCGTCTCCGCCAACCCCGTCGTCGCAAGCGCGCTCGCCATCCTATGGCTTGGCGAAAGCCTGGGACTGCAGACGGCGGCGGGCATGGCGGCCTGCGTCGGCGGAGCGGCGCTCGTCGCGTGGACGGCCGGACGCGGCCCCGCGGCCGACGCATCAGCCCTCGCCGACGACCCGCGCCTAGCGGAGACGACGACCGGCGTCGCCGCGGCGGCCGGGGCGATGCTCGCCTATGGAACGGTCGGCGTGTTCATCAAGAAGATCGTGTCCGACGTGACGGAGCCGCTGATCGCCGCGTCGCTGGTGTTTTCGACGGGGGCGGCGATGCTGACGTTGATGGCGCTTCCGCGCTTGCGGCGCGAACTCCGGCAGATTCCGTTCCGGCGCGTATGGCAACTCGTCGTGGGCGGATCCGGAATGTCGCTCGGCATCCTGCTTTTCTACAACGCCGTCAGCCGCGCGCCGATCACCTCCATCGCGCCCGTCGTCGCGCTCGCGCCCATCGTCGCCATACTCGCGTCGCAGGTCATCGCCCGGCGGTTCGAGATGGTGAACGGACGCATCTGGGCGGGCGCGGTTGCGGTAGTATGCGGCGTGGCGCTGATTACGGCCGCCTTATGACGGCGACGCGGCGATTGGGCAGGAAATGGCGCCCGCGCCGCGCCGGGACGCTACAATAGCGCGCCGGGAGGCCGCTATGCCCGATCTGACCGCCGACGAAACACTTGCCTTGCTCCGCGCCGTCGGGCTCGAGCCGCTTGACGCGGTTGATCTCGACGAGATCACGCACCGCGTGAACGCGATCAACGAAGCCGCCGCCGCGCTCGAAGACCCCGAAGCCGACGCCATAGACCCGATTCCCGTCTTCTGGCTCACGGCGGAGGGCGAGGAGTTCGGCGATGCCTGACGACCTTGCGCTCCGCTCCGCGACGGAACTGGCGGGCATGCTCGCGGCGCGCGAGGTCTCGCCGGTGGAGTTGACCGAGGCGTTTCTGTCCCGCGCTAAGCGTTTCGCGCGCCTCAACGCCTACATCACGCTGGACGAGGAGGGCGCGACGCGGGCCGCCCGCGAGGCCGAGTCCGCCATCGCGCGGGGCGAGCGACGCGGCCCGTTGCACGGCTTGCCCGTCGCCGTGAAGGACCAGTTCGACGCGAAGGGCATGCGGACGACGCTCGGCGGCAACGTCGTGGACTACGTCGCCGAGGAGGACGCGACGGCGGTCGGCCGCCTCCGCGACGCCGGGGCCGTGCTGCTCGGCAAACTCAACCTGAGCGAGTACGCGCTCGGAGGCAACGTGCAGCATCCGTTCGGCGTCCCCCACAATCCGTGGGACGAGACGCGGCAGGCGGGGCAGTCGAGCAGCGGCTCAGGAGTCGCGGTCGCGGCGTCGCTCTGCGCGGCGTCGCTCGGCGGCGACACGGCGGGCTCCATTCGCGGCCCGGCGGGATGGTGCGGCATCGTGGGGCTGCGCCCAACTTGGGGCGCCGTCAGCCGCTGCGGCGCCTTCCCAATGGCGTGGTTTATGGACACGATCGGCCCGATGACCAAGACGGTCGCCGACGCCGCGATGCTCCATCAGATCATCGCCGGCTATGATCCGAAAGACCCCTACACGTCCAAACGCCCCGTCGCGCCGTTCGAGCCGGACGACGACCTGCGCGGCCTGCGAATCGGCGTCATCCGGGAGAGCGTCGAGAACGGCATGGCGAGCCCCGAGGCCGCCGCCGCTCTCGACGCGGCGATGGCCGTCCTGAGGGACGCGGGCGCGAGCGTCGGCGAGGCGTCGCTGCCGCTTTTCGAGCGCGGCGGCCTGATCGCCAACACGCTGTCCGACGTCGAGGCCGCCCATACGCACCGGCATTGGCTGCGGGAGCGGGCGGCGGACTACGACTTCGCGACGCGGCGCAGGCTGATGGCGGCGAGCCTCGCGCCTGGGGCGGTGTACGCGAAATTGCTGCGCTTCCGCTCGCTGATGCGCCGTCACGTGATGCGCGAACTCGGGCGGTTCGACGCGCTCGTCACGCCCGCGCAGCCGGCGGGCGCGCCGCCCATCCCGACGGAGACCGGGCTCACGTCCAAAGAGGCGGTGATGGCGCAATTCTTCGGCATCCGCTCGCACCGCAGCCCGTTCAATCTCTCCGGCGTTCCCGCGATGGCCGTCCCCTGCGGCTTCACGGAGAGCGGGCTGCCGCTGAGCGCGCAACTCGCCGCCCGCCCCTTCGCCGAGAACGCGCTCTTTCGCATAGGCCGCGCCTACCAAAGCCGAACGGACTGGCACGAGCGCCGGCCGCCGCTGGGGGAAGCGTCGGCGTAGCCGCTGGCGTCCGGTAGGTTCCCGTCTGCGTGGGCAGGGAGGGCACTGAGGGATTAATGGAGAGACGGGGCGCGTTGCGCCCCGTCGTGGCGCTATCGCGCCGACTGGATTCCCGCCTACGCGGGCAGGGCGGCAGCCGCGCAAGGGTTGCGCCGCCTGTCATTCCTACCCCGCGCATTGATTGGACACCCTCTGAGGCGGGGGTTCCTGCCTGCGCGAGGACAGGGCGGCGCCCCGCAACCGCGCGAAAATTCGCGCATTATGGACTAGCCGAACGCGGCGCGGCGCGGTACTATGCGTTTGCAGCGATATGCTGCGGAAAGGGGGTGATCCAGTAGTGTATACGTCATTACCTTGCGCTGCTGCTTCGCCCGCTGCTCGCCGCTAGGGACTGGTTCGGTCGAGACCGGTCATCTCCCTTAGGCGGCGCCTTTGCGGGGGCCTCGTGGCGGGTCCTTGCGGGCGGCGGCAGGGCGCCTTCGCGGCGTTCCGCTCAGGCGGAGCGTCCGAAGGAACAGGAAGGGCGCCCCGGCTCAACGCGAGCCGGGGCGTTTTGTCGTTGGAGGGCCGGGGAGCGTATACTGTTATCCCTGTCGCGGCCGCCCACGCGCCGAGAATTGGCAATCCGTCTTTGATGATGCATATGCGCGAAGCCCCGCCGCTCCGAGGCAACGCCGCTATTCGGCGGCTTGGCTATCTTGCGGCGCTCTCGACGCCGTGGCTTGCGCTGCTTGGCTATCTCGCCTACACCTCCCGCTTCCTCACTGACGACGCCTTTATCAGTTTTCGCTACGTGCGCAACCTGTTGGAGGGCAACGGACTCGTCTGGAATCCTGTCGAGCGAGTGGAGGGCTACTCCAACTTCCTGTGGGTCTTGGAGTTGGCGAGCGTTGCGTCGCGGTCCGCCCTCTGCCCGACTATCCCATCGTCTCCGTCGAGACGGGGCAGTTCACGGAGCGCGGGCCGACGTGGAGCGCGGAGTTCGCCTTGGACGACGGGCGCATAACTCCCGTGGGGCGGTAGGTTCCCGCCTACGCGGTCCGGCCCCGCCCGCGCCTGCTACAATGCGCTTTCCCCAACTCTTCGCTGCGAGGCGCGAATGTCCGTCAAGATAGGCTTGTCCGGCGCGTCGGTTATGGCGCGCGAGGGGCGCGAGTCGTTCCTGCGCTACGCGGACGCCGCCGAGGAACTCGGCTGGGACTCCGTGTGGTTCTCCGACCGCATCGTCGGGTCGGCGTGGCGCATCGATCCCATCGCGGGGATGGCGGTGGTCGCGGGGCGGACGGAGACGCTGAAGTTCGGGACGGGCGTGCTGCTGATGTCGATGCGGAGCCCGGTGACCGCGGCGCGCGAACTCGCCTCGATAGACCTCCTCTCCAACGGGCGCCTCGTGCTCGGCGTGGGCGTCGGGCAGGAGTCGCCGGTCGAGTACGAGGCGATGGGCGTCCGCAAGAGCGACCGGGGGCGCAGGCTGGACGAGGCGATCATCGTGATGCGGCGCCTTTGGACGGAGGAGCGCGTCACCTACGAGAGCCCGTTTCTGAAACTCACGGACGCGGGGATCGCCGTTCGGCCCAAGCAGGCGAACATTCCCATTTGGATCGGCAGCAGGTCGGAGGCGGGGCTCCGCCGGACGGGGCGGCTCGGCGACGGCTGGCTGCCGACGCAACTCACGCCGGAGGAGGTCGCGGCGGGGATCGCGCGCATCAAGGAGCACGCGGCGGAGGCCGGGCGCGCCATCCCGGACGATCACTTCGGCCTGCAGATCAGCAGTTACCTCGTCGAGCGCGGAAGCGTCCCCGGTTACGTCAAGGAGCGCCATCTGCTGAACCGCCGCCCGGGCGTCGCGCCGGAGCGCATCAATTTGCTGGGGACGCCGGACGAGGTTATGGCGCGCGTCCGCGAGTACGTGGACGCGGGCGCGACGAAGTTCGTGTTCAATCCGGCGTGCGGCGCGGACGAGATGCTGGATCAGATGCGCCTGCAGGCGGAGGCCATCGTCCAGCCGTTCCATCGCAAACTCGTTCCGCTGGGCGGGCGAGCGGACTAGCGGGGCGGCGCGGCGATATGAAGGTGGGCATCATCAACGTGACGGGCTACGCGGGCATCGAACTCGCCCGCTTGCTGCACCGCCACCCGGAGGTCGAAATCGCCGGCGTGACGGGGCGCAGCCAGGCCGGCGAGCGGCTCGGCGACGCGCTCCCCCACCTCGAGCGGCTCGGACTAACCATCGAGCCCGACCTCGCGGCGAGCGTCGACGTCGTCTTCTCCGCGCTGCCGCAAGTCGCGTCCGCCGAGGTATGCGCCAAGTACGCGCGCGACGGCGTGAAAGTGGTGGACATCTCCGCCGACTTCCGCCTGCGCGACCCCGCCGAATACGCCGCCTGGTACGGCGCGGAGCATCCCGCGCCCGACCTCCTCGAGACGTCCGTCTACGGCCTCACGGAACTCGACCGGGAGGGCATCGCCGCCGCGCGGCTCGTCGCCAATCCGGGCTGCTACCCGACCGCCGCGCTGCTCGCGCTCGCGCCCGTCGTCCGCGCCGGCCTCATCACGGAGCAGGTCGTCGTGGACTGCAAGTCGGGCGTTTCCGGCGCGGGGCGCGGCCTCAGCCTGACGACGCACTTCTCGGAGGTCAACGAAAACGTCTTCGCCTACGGCGTCGGCGGGCACCGCCACTTGCCGGAGATCACCCAGGAACTGCGGCGGATGCGCGGCGGCTACGAGCCGAGCGTCCTCTTTCAGCCGCACCTCATTCCGATGACGCGCGGCATTCTCGATACTATCTACGCGGATTTCGCGGACGGCGCGTTCGCCTCGCCGCAAGCCGCGGCCCGCGCCGTTGCGGAACTCTACCGCGAATTCTACCGCGGCGAGCCGTTCGTCAAGGTCGCGGACAAGCCTCCGCAGACCAAGCAGACGTGGGGGAACAACGATTGCTTGGTGTATCCTACGGTGGACGAGCGGACGGGCAAACTCGTCGTCTTCTCCGCGCTGGACAACCTCGTCAAGGGCGCGGCGGGGCAGGCCGCGCAGAACATGAATCTGATGTTCGGCCTGCCGGAGACGACGGGGCTGGAGCAACTGGCCGTCTACCCGTAGCGCGCGCCCCCATAGTCTAGCGGCCCAGGACGCCACCCTTTCAAGGTGGAGATCGCGGGTTCGAATCCCGCTGGGGGCGCCACTTCCGCCGCAAGGCGGACGCCGTCGCCGCAGCCTTCCCGCTCACGGAGGGCGTCGCGCCTCGCCGTACCGTCGCGAGCCGTGCTCACTCAGGGAACGCGAATCCCGTTCCCCACAGGGCCCCTGCGCTGGTGAACTGGCCCGTCGCCGCCTCCAGCATCGAGTACTCCGGCAGCGCGACTTGCGCGACGCAATTCCCGTCGAACATCGCTCCGTTCAAGAAGAAATCGAAGTCCAAGTTGTCGAATCCGTGCTGCCTTCGCTCCTCCGGCAAGTCGCCAGCCCGCTCCGGGAGAATGTGGAGGAAAAAGCGGGCTGCCGTGTCGCTCGGATCGCACGCTTCCCGAACGTACAGAAGACTCCCGTCCGTCAAATACACGTCGAACACGCTCCGCGCGACCGGGCTGCTCCGCAGGGCGGCGCGGAGCGCTTCTCTGTGCGGCGTCGGGTCAGCCGCGCTTTCCTCCCACAGCAGCGACGGAGGCCAATCTCGTCGCTGGCTCGCTGCGAAGCCCGACGCGGGGTAGTCCGGGAGAGGAACCGCCGCGACGCACTTGCCGTCGAAAGCCGCCCCGTACCCTTGAAAGTAGAATTTCAGTTCCTCGTAACCCCGAATTTTCCACCAGGCGGGGAGCGATTCCTCGTCTTCAGGGAAGACCCGCAAATAGAAGGTGGAGTTGTTAATATCGGAAGGGGCGCACGGCTCCTTGACGTAGATCAGCGAGCCGTCCACTGCGTAGACGTCGAACCCTGAACTGATGATGGGCAAGCCCTGCAAGGCCGACTCGTAGGCTTGCCGGAGGTCGGGCTTGCGCTGAATGGAGAGCGCCGTGTTGTTGTAGACCTTCACGGCGCTCAATTCGCGCCCAGCCTCCCTCGGCGGGCGGCGCAGGAACACCAATGCGTCCGCGCTCGGCTCCAGCGACAGCCGCTCCCGATCCGCTCTCGGCAGTATGAACATGGTTCGGTCGGGCCTGTAGCGGTCGTGGCTGCGGACGTTCACCGTCACCGTCGAATCGGGGCTCTGGTCAAGCGCCCATTCGAGCGCTTGCCGCGTCGGATGGCTCCAGTAGCCCATGAGGTACTGCGAGCGGAGATGCTCCGGCGCGACCCTATCCACGAAGAAGTTGAAAGCGTCCTGCTGGTGCGGATGCAGGAGCGCCATCGAAACCGCCATCGCTGCGGCGCCCGCGCCCGCCGCAGCGTAGACCGCAGCCCGCAAGCGCGCCCGGTTGAACGCGGACGCCAGCCTCGCAAGCCCGTAGGCGCCGAGCAACGAGAACGGAGCCCACAGGAAAAACATTTGCCTCCATTCGTCGTAGATGTTGGCCTCCAACAGAATCACGGCGATAATGGGCAAAGCGAAGGAACCCGTCAGCAGCAGCGCGAATCGGCGCTCCTTTTCCTTGAGCCACGCCCGAGGCGCCTTGATCGCTCCAGCCAAGGCAACGCCGCCGCCGAGCAGCCCCAGCAGCAGCGCGAACGGAGGGCTCGTTACGGCGATCCAACCCGGGAGGTAGTCGGCGGGCAAGTCCACCCTGACGTATCTCGTTCCGCGGAACAGGTCGAATCCCCAGTGCGGGTGGTTCGACGCCAGCGTCCACCACTCGGCGGCGCGTCCGACCGGATCGGCCCAGAGGTAGGGCAGCAGCGCGTAGGCCGTGAGGAGCGCCGCAAGCGTGAACGCGCCTGAAGAGACGACCGCGCGCTTGCGTTCCGCCCATCGCTTCGCAAAGACGAAGTCGAGCGCCGCCATTGCGGGAACCGCCGCGAGAAGAACTACCCCCATAATGCGGAGGTTCAGGAGCGCGCCCGCCGCGACGCCGGCGAGAGCGAACGCGGGCAGCGAGCCTCGCCTAAACGCCCAGTGCGTCAGAAAAAGCGTCGTCATAAACATCGCGAGGAACGGCAGGTCCTTGCTGTTGGCGAACGAATGGGCGTACAGGCGGGGATGCAGCAGGAAGAGCAGCATTGCGAACAGCGCGACGAGCCGGCCGGCGCCGAAAAGCCGGTAAGCGAGCAGGTAGGCGAAGAGCCCGGCGGCGAGATGGAGCAAGTGCGTGAGCAGATGTCTGCTCAGATAGATTGCGCGGGAGTCGTCCAGCCCGAAGGCGCGCTCCGCGAGCAGCAGAGGCAGTTGGAACGCAACGCCGTAGATCTTGCCGACCCCAGTGAAGAGCGCGTCGCCCTCCCCTCGGATGAACGCAAGGGTTTGCTGCCCGATGCCTCGATCGTTGGGCTCGTCCCACGTAACGCCGTAGTCGTCCAGCGCTGCAAGGCCAACGAGCAGGAAAAGGGCGAGCGCGAGCGCGGCGCCCCAATGCGGCGCAAGCGCCCGCGCGACGGACGGCGCCCCTCCTGCGCTTCGCCCGCTCCTCACAGACCGCCGCCGAACTTGCGGCTCGCCACGACCGCCTGCGCTCGCGGGCTGATCTCGCTCCGGACGCGAATGTTCAGCAGCGCGGGGCCGTCCGCCGCAAGGGCGCGGTCAAGCGCGGGGCCCAACTCCTCGGGCCGCTCCACGAGTTCCCCATGCGCGCCCAGCCCTTGCGCCACGAGGTCGTAGCGCGACGGCGCGAGGTCGGTGATGACCGCCTTGCCGTACAACCCCAACTGCAGATTCTTGTCTATCCCCCAAGCCGCGTCGTTCCCCACGAGGAAGACGACCTTCAGCGAATGCCGGACCGCGGTGTCCAACTCCATCGCGTTAAACCCAAACGCGCCGTCGCCGACGATGCAGAACGCGCGGGACTCCGGCCTCGCGAGTTTCGCCGCTATCGCCATCGGAACGGATTGCCCCAGCATCCCCAGGTTGGGCAGGTAGTGCCAGCCGCGGGGCGCGAGCGCGGGGAGGTATGCCCGCCCATAGTAGGCGTAGTCGCCGCCGTCGAACACGAGGACATCGTCGCGGCGCAGCCGTTGCGCGAGCGCGCGATGAACGAACATCGAGCGCAGCGGCGTCTCCTCCGCGATATGCGCCTCGAGCCGCTCCCGCTGCTCCGCGGCCGCCGAGCGAAACCGCCCGACCCACGGGCGCTCCGTCCACGCGCCCTTCGCGGCCTCGTCGGCCAACTGCGCCGCGATGGGCCCGACGTCGCCCACGAGCGCGAGGTCGACGCCACGGTTGCGCCCCGCCTGCATTGCGTCCGGCTCGACCTGAATCACCTTCGCGCCGTCCGGAATCACAGAGCCGAACCCCACGGTGAAGTCCAGCATCTTGCCCAGGAGCAGCGCGGCGTCCGCCTCGCGGATCAGATTCGCGGCGGCGTGCTGGCTCAGATCGAAGAATCCGAAGCAGTGGGGATGGTCGTCCGGGACGATTCCGCGCGCCGCCTCTTCCGTGAGGAACGGGATTTTCGTCGTTTCGATCAGCCGCTCATAGATCGCGCCCCAATCGCCGTAAGCGGCGGGCGTGCCCGCGACGATGACGGGGCGCTCCGCCTCCCGCAGGATCCGGACGGCCTCCGCGACGCCCTCGCGGGACGCGACGATGGGCCGCGTCCGCCGGTACGCATCCCGGGGGACGAATCGGACGTCGTCCTCCGTGATTTCGCTTTGGACGTCGACGGGGATGGTGAGGTGCGCGGGCCCGCGCCGGCCCTCGAACGCCGTCCGAATCGCCGTCGCCATGAGGTCGGGAATGCGGCGCGGGTCGTGCGCCAGCCACGCGCCTTTCGTCACCGTCCGCGCGATGCCGACCTGATCGATCTCCTGCATCGCTCCGCGATGGTAATTTCGCAGGTCGGCGGAGCCCGCGATATTGAGGATCGGGCTCTCGGTGGACATGGCGTTGATGAGGCCCGGCAGCGCGTTCGCGTGGCCCGGCGTGGTGACGGCGACCACGCCGAGTTCGCCCGTGATGCGCGCCCACATCTCCGCCATATGAACGGCGGCCTGCTCGTGGCGGCAATCCACGAGGCGGAACCCCTCGTCGTCCAGCGTGTCCAGCAGCGGCAGGATATGATCGCCCGCGAGCGTGAACATCGTATCCACGCCCTCCGTCCGCAGCGCCCGCGCAATGATTTGCGCCCCGCTCATCGCCATAGCCGCGCTTCCTCCCGCCTCGCATGGAATAGCGAGAGGCTAGCACAGGCGCGCCCGCGCTGGGGGCGGGCATTCGTTGAATGCGGCCTTTGGATAACTCCCGGGGCCGGTGGGTTCCCGCTTTCGCGGGAATGACGAGGGCGCTTACGTAGGAGAGGAGCGGCGCTTCGCGCCGCATGGATTCCCGTCTACGCGGTCAGGGCGGCAGGTTATGCAATGACCTCAATCGGAGAGCGTGATAGCATCGCGGCGCCCCAAGCGCGGGACGGTGCTTGCGGAGGGACGACGAGGCGATGACCGAACCTTACGAACTGACGCTGACGCAGGCCGCCGACGCGGTCGCGGCGCGGCGCCTCTCCGCCGTCGAACTGACGGAGTCGCTGCTCGTGCGCATCGCGGACTTGGAGCCGCGCCTGCTCGCGTGGGCGACGCTGCTGCCGGAGCAGGCGATCGCCGCCGCCCGCGCGTTCGACGCGGCGAGGCCCATTGAGGAACGCGGCCCCATCGCGGGCGTTCCCTACGGCGCGAAGGACATCTTCGATACGGCGGGCGTTCGCACGGCGGCGGGCTCGCGGATATGGGCCGACCGCGTTCCGGACGCCGACGCCGCGCCCATCGCCCTCGCCCGCGACGCCGGCGCCATTCTGCTCGGCAAACTCCACACCACGGAATTCGCCGACGGCGATCCCGCGCCGACATTCAATCCGTGGAGCGCGGAGCATACCCCCGGCGGCTCCAGCGCGGGATCCGGCGCGGCGGTCGCCGCCCGCATGGTTCCGTGGGCGTTCGGCTCCCAAACCGTCGGCTCCGTGCTGCGCCCCGCCGCCTACAACGGCGTCGTCGGCCTCAAGCCGACCTTCGGGCGCGTCTCGCGGCGCGGCGTTATCCCAATGGCGTCGTCGTTCGATCATGTCGGCTTTCTTGCGCGCAACGTAGAGGACGCCGCGCTGCTGCTTAGCGTGTTCGCCGGGCGCGACCCGGACGATCCGGATTCGGCGGACGCGCCGCCCGACGACTACGCCGCCGCCGTCCGGGACGCGGACGCTCCGCCCCGGCTGGGGCTTTTGCGCGGCTGGTTCTACGAGGAGGCCGACGCCGAAACGCGCGCGGCGATGGACGAGGCAGCGCGCCGCCTCGCCGCCGCCGGAGCGCGGGTTGAGGAGATGGACATCGGCGTGGACTTCGCCCGCGCCTACGCCGCCCACCGGCTTATGCAAGAGTCGGAGATGGCCGACTGGCACGCGCCCCTCTACGTTGGGAACGAAGACCTCTACGGCCCGAAGATTCGCGTCTACTTGGACAACGGATTCGCGCATTCCGCCCGCGGCTACGTCGCCGCCGCGAACTATCGCCGCGAGGCGCAGCGGCTCGCGCTCCCCGCCCTCGACGGCGCGGACGCTCTGCTCACGCCCACGGCGTCCGGCCCCGCTCCCCGCGACCGCTCCCAGACGGGGGACACGCGATTTCAGAGCATCTGGAGTTTCACCGGCTTCCCGAGCGTTTCGCTGCCTATCGGCCTCTCCGCCGACGGGCTTCCGCTTGGCGCGCAACTCGCGTCGGGGCCGTTTCAGGAGTCGCGCCTGCTCCGCTCCGCCGCATGGGTCGAGCGGACGCTGGGCGTTGACCTCGCGCCTCCGCTGTAGGAGGGCGTTGCGTAACTCCCTGCGCCTCGCCCTGCCCGTGTAGGCGGGAATCCAACCTCCACCCGTCATTCCCGCGTAGGCGGGAATCCAGTCGGCGCATAACATGCGCCATTCCCGCGAAAGCGGGAACTACTGGCCGAGAGGAGTTATGCGCTCGCCGCCCGGCAAGGCAAACTTCGCTTTCCATACCTCCCCGCGCCCCGTGAATTGCCCCGTCGCGACGGAGGCGATGGGATAGTCGGGCAGAGGGCGGACCGCGATGCATCGCCCATCGCGCCGACTCCCCCAATGCGCGAAATGGAAGTTGAGGTTGTCGAATCCGAACTTGCGGCGCTCTTCGGGCAAGTCGTTTCTGTCCACCGGATTCAGATGCAGGAAGAACCTCGAGGAGATGTCCTCCTCGGCGCAAGGCTCGCGGACATAGACGAGCGTCCGCCGTCCGCCGGAGATTGGGGAGTCCGACGCCGGCGCCGTGTAGACGTCGAACTCGGAATTGGCCGCGAGACGCCCGTAGTCGTCCGCGAATGTTTGCAGGTCTTCGGCAGTGACGAACGAGTCGAACCGCGCATCCACCCATTCTCTAGACGGGGCGTCAAACGGCATCCACAAGCCGGGGGTGAATTGCAGAGCGTAGGCGCCGACGGAAAAAGCGGCCCCTACGCTAGGCGCGACGGGGAAAACGTTGAAGTTCACTCCGCGCTCCTCCAAGTAGCCGGGCGGCGGGAACCTCTCGTGCGCCAATAGGCGCTCGCTGTTGGGGACGACGCTGGGGTTGCGGGCGATAACCCAGTCGCTGAGTCCGTGGTAGTCCACAAACCTCAAGTCAGGCAAATAGTAAGGCCCCGTGCCGGCTGACTGGACAAGGGCGACCGCATCGTCGGGAATAAGCCCGCGCTCCATATCTTCGTACGCTTCCCACGCTAGACGAAGATTGCCGAGGCCTATGCGGATGCCGGAGCCGCGGGGCATGGCCGTCTCGCGCAATTTCACGGAGAGGTCGACGAGCGCGGGCATCCCAGGCGCGGGAGGAACCCATCCCGGTCGCCAAAGGAAAGGTTCCCTCCCCTCCGTTGGGAAGAGGTCATCCCAAAACAACGACATGTGGATCGCCCCGGCGTAGAACAAGACGGGCAGGAACAGCGCAACCGCCCACGAACGGCCATTGCGCGAACGCTCCCCGTCCTCCAACGCATAAGCGCCCTTTCCCCGGCGCAGCTGAGCGCGGAGACGACTCCACGCCCTCGCCGCGGACGCGCCGACCCGAGCGATTCCGTCCGCAGCCGGCAGCGCAAGCAACGGCCAGTAGAAATCCAGCGCCCGCAGTCCGAAGTGGTCGCCCCCGATTCGCGCAAGGTAGACCGCGTGGAGCGCGACGACCAGCAGCGGCAGCGCGTAGGCCAAGTCGAGCCGCTCCCGCCAGCGCCCCCACGCCGCCCACAACCCCAACGGCAGCAGCAGATACAGTCCTGTCTCCAACCCGGCCGCCGCCAAGTATTGCAGCCCAAGGTCCCACCACGGACGAACGTACTTCGCGTAGTAGGTGTTCGGCAGCCATTCGCCGTAATACGAGTAACGCCACAGAAAGTGCGCGCCCACGATCAGCAGGAACGGCAGCGCCAGAGCCAATGCCCCGCGCCAGTCAATTCGGCGCAGCGCATCCAGCGCCCTTCCCCTGACGCCCAGGCCCTGCGCGTCGTGGCCCCGCGAGCCGCTGCCGTCCGCCAACTCCTGCGCCGCCCACCACGCGAAGCAGCACGCCGCGACCAGCGGCCCCTCCGGCCGCGTCAGCGACGCCAGCGCGAGGCTGAGCGACGAGACGAACAAACCTCGCCAACTCCCGCGATGCGCCGTCAGCGCGACCACCGCCAAGACGACGAAGAACGTGAACTGCCGCGTCTCAAGCCCGCCGCCCGTCCATCTGGCGAACGCCGCGCTCGTGCACAGCAAGCCGAGCACCATCCACCAGACCAGCCCGCGACTCCGAACGCCGGGCAACCGCCAAACCCACCACGCCATCGCGCCGAGCGTCGCGGCCGTGAACGCCGCGGACAACCACCAGACGGCGTCCTCCGGCGGGACGCCCGTCGCCGCCCAAATCGCCGCCAACTCCAAGACCCAGAGGAAGTTGGAGTAGCCCTCCACTCGCTCGCCGGGGTTCCAGACGAGTCCGTTGCCTTCCAGCAGATTGCGCGCGTAGCGAAAACTGATGAAGGCGTCGTCAAGCAGAAGCCGCCGCGAACTCCATGCGAGGAAGCCAAGCAGCGCGAGCCACGGCGCGGAGAGCGCCGCGAGATAGCCGAACTTCCGAACGGAGTCCTTGCCGGTTCCTTGAGGCGGTTGGTCTTGGCTCGTGCTCATATTGAAACGGGTTGCCAATTCAATGCTCCGGCAAATGCCGCGCTGAGCCTCATTATACCTGCCCTCATTCCCGCGTAGGCGGGAATCCAGAAATGGGGAGGCCGAGGCGCGGGGTCGATCCGTAGGCGCGCGACGCTCCCTGATGTACA
The DNA here is from genome assembly GCA_965242755.1 of Dehalococcoidia bacterium. Classification (GTDB taxonomy): domain Bacteria; phylum Chloroflexota; class Dehalococcoidia; order Lucifugimonadales; family Australimonadaceae; genus Bin16. The sequence continues at coordinate 2,302,948 of OZ251500.1, forward strand.
ATCGGGGACAGACTTCATTTCCCGCGCTCGCCGGGAGCGGCGGGGCGCAGGCAAGGTTGGATGCTCGACGACGCGCAACTCAGCGAGATGGAAACGCAGGCGTGCGGCCTCGTCCGCGACGCGGGCGGCGTCCTGATGCGCTACTTCGATCAGCCGCTGAGCGTGGACTACAAGTCGGCGAACAATCGCAATCCGGTGACCGACGCCGACCGCGCCGCCGACGAGCTCCTCCGCGCCGAACTCGCCCGCCGCTTCCCCGAGCACGGCGTGGTGACGGAGGAGACGGAGTCGGACTCCGACGAGCCGCGCGAGGTCACTTGGGTCGTGGATCCGCTGGACGGCACGACGAACTTCCTGCACGGCTTGCCGATGTTCGCCTGCATGGTGTGCGCGCTGGAGCGCGGCGCGCCGGTCGCGGGCGCGATATACATTCCGCGCGTCGGCGGAGCGGAGGGGCGCATCGTTCACGCGCGACGGGGCGGCGGCGCGTTCGAGGACGGACGTCCGCTCGCCGTCGAGCCGTCCGATCCGCCGCGCCGCATGGCGTCCGTGCCCGGCTACTTTCTGCGGATGTTCACGCATCACAGGAACTTGCGCCGCCGCTTGGGGGATCTGCGGAACACGGGGAGCGCGGGCTACGAAACGGCGATGACGGCGCTGGGCGTGTTCGACTACGCGATTTTCAACGGCCCGTGGGTGTGGGACTTGGCCGCCGGCGTTCTCGCGGTGCAGGAGGCGGGAGGCGCGGCGGCGCTTCGGAACGCGCGCGCCAAAGCGTGGGAGCCGTTCGAGACGTTCGCGACGTCGCCGGGCGCTGCGCCTCGCCCCAGCGAGTTGCGCCGGTGGCGCGGGGCGATGATCCTGGGCAGGCCCGAGACGGTCGGGCAATTGACCTCCGGCGTGGAGCCGAAGACGTACCCGATTCGGGAGTTGCGCCGTCGCGCCGCGCGTCTATTCGGCAAGGGGCAGCCTTCGGACGCGCCCGCGCCCCCCGCCCCGCCGAAGGGCTAACATCAATGCCGACGCGGCGCGGGCGGATTCGGGGAGCCGCCCTCACCCCCGGCCCCTCTCCCAGAAGAGACCTTTGCATAACCTACCGCCCTGGCCGCGCAGCCGCGAACCACCCGGCGCGAAGCGCCGCCTCCGCCCTCTCCCTCTGGGAGAGGGCAGCCGCGTAGCGGCGGGTGAGGGTTGCCGCCCTGCCCGCGCAGCCGCGAACCACCCGGCGCGAAGCGCCGCCTCCGCCCTCTCCCTCTGGGAGAGGGCAGCCGCGAAGCGGCGGGTGAGGGTTGCCGCCATGCCCGCGCAGCCGCGAACCCACCCGGCGCGAAAGCGCCGCCCCCGCCCTCTCCTTCTGGGAGAGGGCAGCCGCGTAGCGGCGGGTGAGGGTTGCCGCCCTGCCCGCGTAGCGGCGCACGCGGGTCGCCCCAATGTCGCAACTGCGACACATGCCCCTTGCTCGACCGCCAACCCCGCCCCTACGATGGATCCATGACGCGCCAAATCCCAACGCGGGGCGCGCAACCGACGCAAACCAGAGAGGCGTAAAGCCAATGTCTCAAATTGTCTCAAAATGTCTCATTTTGTCTCATTCCTGTCTCAAAACGTCTCATTAGCGTCTCAAACCGTCACGCATCGAAACGCCCGAAAACTAGGCCATCACGCAAAAAAGGAGGCCCAAATGACCGAAAATGAGACAACCACCGGCGACGAACTCACCGACCGCCAACTCCTCGTCCTCCCCTTCATCGCCGCAGCCCCCACCACCCAACCCGACCACCCCGGACCACCCTGACCGCGTAGGCGGGAATCCTCCCGGCGCGAGAAGCGCCGCCCCCCCTCTCCCGATGGCGGGAGAGGGCAGCCGCGAAGCGGCGGGTGAGGGTCGCCCCCCGCGAAGCGGCGGGTGAGGGTCGCCCCCCGCGAAGCGGCGGGTGAGGGTCGCCTCCCGCGAAGCGGCGGGTGAGGGTCGCTGACGCGGGCAGGGCGGCAGGGGTAAGTTCCCGCCCATGCTCGTCGGACGCGTGGCGTCCGCCAACCCGTCATCCCGGGCATCGGCGGCTAGGGGCGCGGCGACCGCGTTTGCGTAGTACACTACGCTCCGTAAGGATGCGGCAAGAAGCGTGAGGCGCCGGCGGGAGGCGAGGCAATGCTTAGCGTAGAGGACAACGCGCTCATCGGCCAGGTCGGTCCCGGGACGCCTATGGGCGAACTGCTCCGCCGCTTCTGGGTTCCGTTCGTCGAGGCGGCCCGCGTGGAGCGCTTGGCGAGCGACCCCGTCGAGGTCGAGTTGCTCGGCGAGCGGCTCATCGCTTACCGCGACGGCGCGGGGCGCTATGCGCTCGCGGAGAACGCCTGCCCCCACCGCGGCGCGCCCCTCTACTACGGGCGCAACGAGGGCGACGGCCTCCGCTGCATCTACCACGGCTGGAAGTTCGCGGCGGACGGGCGCTGCATCGAGATGCCGTCCGAGCCCGCGAAATCCGCGTTCAAGGACAAGGTGCGCCTCCGCGCCTACGAGGTCCGGGAGATGGCGGGCATCCTCTGGGCGTATATGGGCCCGCCGGAGACGGCGCCCGCGCTTCCGCACATCGAGTGGGCGAACATTCCCGCGAGCCGGCGCAACGTCGTCTCCTACAATCAGGAGTGCAACTGGGTGCAGGCGATGGAGGGCGACATCGACTCCAGCCACGTCGGATTCCTGCATCGGGGCGCGCTCGCCCGCGAGTCGGCGGCCTCGCGGCAAGACAACGAGATGCTGCTCTACGACACATCCCCGCGCTGGGTCGTCGAGTCCACCGACTACGGGATGATGCTCGCGGCGCAGCGCTCCACGAAAGACCCGGCGCAGGATTACTGGCGCGTCAATCAGTGGCTGATGCCCTATGTGACGATGATTCCGACCGACCTGCAGTTGCGGCGCGCGCACGGCCACGTTTGGACGCCGCTGAACGACGTCCAAACCCGCGTCTGGTGCGTGATCTGGTCGCCGACGGAGGACTTGCCGCAGGAGGAGCGCGACAACGTGCTGCACGGCCCGATGCCCCACATCGCCACGCTTGACGAGGCGACGGGGCGGCTGCGCGCGACGAAGGAAAACCACTTTCTGCAGGATCGCTACCGCCAGCGCAACACCGATTTGCTCAGCGGCATCGTCGGCGTCCGGGAGCAGGACACGGCCATCGTCGAGGGGATGGGAGCGCTCGCCGACCGGACGCGGGAGCATTTGGGGACGAGCGACATTCCGATCATCACGATGCGCCGCCGTCTGCTGCGGGACGCGAAAGCGCTGCAACTGGGAGTGGAGCCTATCGCGGCCTCCGGCGGCGCGCACTTCGGCGTGCGCTCGTGGTCGGCGCTGCTCGACTCCGGGTCGCCTTTCCGTGAGAATCCCCGGGCGCGGGAACTGATGGCGGCGATGGCGTGAGGGGGGGTAGTAGTTCCGCCTACGCAGGGATGACGGGACGCCAGTAGGTTCCCGCTTTCGCGGTCAGGGCGTGGACCCGGGGATATAGGGGACGGGGCGCGTTGCGACCCGTCGTGGCGCTACCGCGCCGACTGGATTCCCGCCTACGCGGGCAGGGCGGCAAGAGGGTCAGGGCGATAGATTATGCAAAGTCCGCCATCGGGAGAGGCCCCGGGAGCGCGCCGCGCCCACGCCCCGCTACGCGCTATACTTGCGCTTTGCGCCCGCGATGGGCGAGGAGGCTCGCGCCTATGGCTCCCTACACCCGCATCTCCGGCGACTCCCACCTCGAAGTTCCCAACGAGCGGTGGACGCACCGCGTCGAGCCCGCCTTCCGCGACCGCGCCCCACGCACCGTCAAACTCGACACGGGCGCCGACGCGACCCAGTTGGAGGACTTGCGCCCCGCCCAAAACCCGATGGACCTCTACGGCGGCAAAGGCCGCGGCGTCTGGTATCCCGGCGGGCAGACCTACGAGTCCACCCCAGGGACGGGGCCGCCCCAACAGCGCGCCCAGGAGCAGGAGACGGACGGGCTCGACGCCGAAATCCTCTACCCGGCCGTCGTCTGCGGCCCCCGCCTCTGGATGCAGGCGCAGGACGACGGCCTCCACAAAGCGCTGTTCCACGGCTGGAACGCCTGGCTCGGCGAGGAGTACTGCGCCGAGGTTCCCGACAGGCTCTTCGGGATCGGCGCCATTCCCGCCACCGGCATAGACGACGCCGTCGCCGAATTGGAGCATTGCAAGGCCGTCGGCTTGACCGGCGCGCAACTGCTGACGTTCCCCAACGGCGGGGGGCGCCCCCTCCCGGAGGACGACCGCTTCTGGGCGGCGTCGCTCGACCTCCGGATGCCCGTCTCCATTCACGTCGAGTTGGAGCGGAGCGGGCCCCGCGGCGGCAAACTGCTCGACTACCCCAAAGAGGACGACCGCCTCACCACCGAACTCGCCTTTCAGGTGCAGCGCTTCGCCGCCCGCGGCGCGGGAACCAACGCCGTCCAACTCCTCCTCTCCGGCCTCTTCGACCGCTTCCCCGACCTCCGCGTCTGCCTCGCAGAAACCTCCATCGGATGGGTTCCCTTCTTCCTCGAAATCGCCGACGTCCGCTACAACCGCCACATTCACTGGGCGCAGGCGATGAACGGCTTCGAGCCGCTCAAGGCGGCGCCGAGCGAACTGATCAACGAGTATTTCTACTGGGGCTTTCAGCAAGACCGCTCCGGCGTCGAACTGCGCCACCGCATGAACGTCGACCGCCTCATCTGGGCCGCCGACTTCCCGCATCAGGAGTCCGACTGGCCCAACTCCGATATGGTGATGGAGCACAACTTCGCCGGCGTCCCCGACGACGAAGTCCATAAAATGATCGTCCGCAACGCCGTGGACTTCTTCCATCTCCCTGAGCGGAACTAGCCTCGTGGCCGCAAGCCCGCCCGCCCGGCGGCCCGCGCGCCTCCTCTGGCCGTTCGACGCCTACTACGGCTGGGCCATCGCCGGAACCGCGCTCGTCGTCTCCTTCGCCTCGTCCATCTTCTACGGCCCCGTGCTCAGCGTCTGGGTCGAGCCGATCCGCGAGGCGACGGGCTGGAAGGTCTGGGAGATCTCCGCGTCGTTCACCATCGGCAGTTTCGCGGGCTCCATCCTCACGGCGGTGGTCGGGAGAGCGATGGACCGCTACGGCGCGCGAACGCTGATGGCGCTCTCCGGGATGATTCTCGCGGGCTGCATGCTCGGCCTCGCGTTCACGCAGGCGCCCTGGCAGATGTGGATATTCTTCGGAACGGGGAGGGCGTTCGCCATCGCGGGCGTGCAACTCGGCACCACCGTCGCGATCGCCAACTGGTTCATTCGCCGACGCGGCAGCGCGACGTCGTTCGCGGGGCTCGGCCTCCGCGCCGGGCAAGCCGTCGTCCCCCTCGTCGCGGCGGCGCTCATCATCCTGCTCAGCTGGCGATGGGCCTACGGACTCCTCGCCGTCTCCGCCCTGCTGCTCATCACCGCGCCCGCCCTCGCCTATGTCCGGCGCCGCCCCGAGGACTATGGACTGCTGCCCGACGGCGACGCTCCCGCGCCCGACTCCCTCGCCGCGAACGGCGCGCGCGGCGCAAGGCCCGGCGCCCCGCAGGAGGCCGCGTGGACGGCCGCAGCCGCCCGGCGGACGCCCGCCTTCTGGCTCATCCTCCTCACAATGTCCACGATCTTCTTCGCGCAGACCGCGACCAACCTCCACGCCGCCCCCCACTTCCAAACGCGCGGCGTCCCCTTCGAAAACTCCGTGCTCGTCGTGTTCACTTTCGCCGCCGTCTCCGCCGTGACGACCATTCCCTGGGGCCGGCTGATGGACCGCGTGCACGTCCGCTACGTCATCGCCGTGGTCGCCCTCATCTACTTCGCGTCGATGCTCATCATCGTCAACGCCTCCTCGTTTCCCGGCGCGATTGCGTTCGGCGTCGTCTTCGGCGTCGCGCAGGGCGGATGGACGCTGTGCCAGCGGCTCGTCGTGCCGAACTACTTCGGGCGGCGGTCCGTCGGCGCCATACGCGGGCAGATGGGGCTAATGACCGCCTTCATCAATCCCGTCGGCCCGCTCGCCGCCGGGTGGATACGCGACGCACGCGACAGTTACGAACTCGCGTTTCTGATCTTCGCGGGGCTCTTTCTTGCGGCGGCGGCGATGATGCTCGCCGCGAGGCCGCCTAAACTCCCCGCCGCCCGGGCCGGCCTCCGCTCCGTCGCCGCCTGGGCGCTCGCCTGGGCGGCGTTCGCCTGCGCCCGCCGCTGGCTGCGGAAGCGCGGGTTGTTGGGGTGAGGAGGCAGACCCGCCCTGCCCGCGTAGGCGGGAACCTCCCTGACGCGGGAGGTTACGCAAAGGACTCCGCGCGAGGGCGCTCCAGCGCTACCATTCGCCTATGACCACCGCGCAACGCCCCGAACGCCTGCCCGCTTGGCTCAAGATTCCGTGGCCCGGAGGCGCGAACTACCTCCAACTCCGCCGGGCGCTGCGCGGCGCCGAACTCCACACCGTCTGCGAAGAGGCGCGATGCCCCAACATCGGCGAGTGCTGGGAGCGCAAATCGGCGACCTTTATGCTGCTCGGCGACGTCTGCACCCGCGCCTGCCGCTACTGCGCCGTGACGAGCGGCAAACCCGCGCCCCCCGACCCCGCCGAGCCCGCCCGCCTCGCCCGAACCGTCGAGCGGCTCGGCCTCCGCTACTGCGTCCTGACCTCCGTCGACCGCGACGACCTGCCCGACGGCGGCGCGTCCGCATTCGCGGAGAGCATCCGCCTCATCCACGAGCGCTCCCCCGAGTGCGAGGTGGAGATCCTCACGCCCGACTTCAGCGGAAACGCCGACGCCCTCCGCGCCGCGCTCGAGGCGGGCCCCGCCGTCTACAACCACAACATCGAAACCGTTCGGCGCGTGTTCAAGAGCGTCCGGGCCAAGGGCGACTACGACCGCTCCCTCCGGCTGCTGGCGCAGGCGCGGGAGTTCGCGCCGAACATCCCGACGAAGAGCGGCATGATGGTCGGGCTCGGCGAGACTCTGGACGAAATTCTGGAGACGATGCGCGACCTGCGGGAGGCCGGGGTCAGCCTGCTCACCATCGGCCAGTACCTGCGCCCCACTCCCGCGCATGCGCCGATGGCGCGCTTCGTCCATCCCCGCGAGTTCGCGGAGTTGGAGCGCGAGGGCTACGCGATGGGCTTCGCTCACGTCGCGTCGGGCCCGCTCGTCCGCTCCTCCTATCGCGCGGGCGAGCAGCGGGACGCGGCGGCGTAGGATCGAAGGCGGCGCGAGAGCGTGTTCCGCGTCGGCGAACTAGCGCATCGCGCTCCGGACCATGCGTTCCTCTTCGGTGTACAGCGCGTCCATTCGCAATTGCTCCTGCGGGGGGGGTAGTATAGTATAGGAGTGGCGAATCGCCTGACGACAAAAATTGCGCGCCGCCCGCGCGGTGGGGCTGGGCGAAGATGCCGAAGGAGTAGCAGGTGACCAACGTCGTATGGGCTCACTTGGACGATCCGGTCCTGGTGGTCGGCGAGCACGAGTTCAAGATCAAGACCGATGTCTTTGAGCCGTGGCAGCTGAACGCATCAGAGGAACTTCACGTCCATTGGGATGAGCGCCCCGAGGAAGCCGACAGGTTTAGGCGTCTGGTTCCGCGCGGCCAGGGGAGTGCGATTCTCCGCGTGCTCTGCATGGAACTGCACGAGGGTGGTTCGGAGCAAGAGCACATCATGGAACGCGAGGTTGAGTACACCTATTGGGGAGAGGCCAGTTCCGTGCACGGGGTAGGGGAGAATGAGCCTTGGTCAGCCGTCCGAGACGCATGGCCAAGAGAGCCGATGGTCCACCTGACCAAGAAAGTCCAGAGGTAAGCATGGAGTACATAGGGAATATCAGGGGGCTCCCACCCTCCGAGCAGCTGTTGCGCCCGGAGTTGGCGGCAGTGCGGATCGTGGAATTGCCGCACAAGCCCAACTCGATGGTGGTCGCGGCTCTGCGCCACAAGTATAAGGCTACGGAGAAAGCCTATCGCGCCGCAAACCATCAGGACATGGTCTCCATCGTCAACGCCGCGAACATCTGGCCGACGGTGCTGTCGGTTTGGCATGGGCTGGAAGAGACGATGAACATCATCGAGCGGATAGCTAGTGCTAATGGTAAGTACAAGGGCGAAGACAATCCGAGAGAGCGCCCTCACCATCTCAGCCATGCCTGGCGTGAGATACCGGAAGAATTCCAAAACGTTGCCAGGAAGGCCGTGGATGTCCTCCTGACGATGCACCCGTTTCCGGTTCACCCGACGCTAAGCGGCGTCCGTGGACTGGATTCCTATCTCGAGAAGTGCGGGGATGGGAATAGCATGCTCGGATGGCGGTATTTCGTGCGTGACTCGAACGGGCGGGATATGCCGGAGCGTGCGAAGTTCATGCATATTCGCGTTCTCTTAGAGGCGTGGAATGCGCTCATGTCAGCGCTCCGCGTGGTGAGTGGAGGCAACGGCGGCTACGGCTCATCGGCTGATGCACTCTTCTGGGATGTGGAGCATCTCTTCCGGCATATCCAAATGCCCCCGCCCGAGAGCGGTGACTGGGGTCACGAGATGATAAACGCCATCACGGACTCCGGATCGGTGCTTCAGATGGTTCTCCGTCACATGGCGCGCGAGAAGGTGGTGGAGCATCCGCACAATGTCCGTTACCTGAACCGGATGGCTGATGCCATGCCGGGGTACGAAGGGCGTTCAGCGGAGGGTCTCCGCTCCTACAAGGATGACTGGAGTCTGTTATGCGTCGCCGCTAGAAAGGCGGCTATACAGTGGAATGGCTCTGGTTGGAGCATCAACTGGAAGCGTCTGCGGTGCCACCATCACATGCTCGTAGACGGCTACTGCGCCGACTGCGATTGGCAAACGGAGGACTAGTAGGGGCGAGTGCTGATTGGCCCCAAACGCTCTGTTGCGTCGCCTAGCATACCCCGACGCGCGCCGGACGGCTCGCTTACGCGCGCTCCTCATATCCGCAGGCGTAGCGACGGGCGAGGCGCGGCGGCGCTACAATAGGCCGCGAAAGGCGGCGCGGCATGGTCATCGCGGAGAAACCGATTACGGCGCATTCCCTCCACCGGGACAGGCTCTTCTCTCACTCGAAGGAGATGATCGAGAACGGCGACCGGCTGCAGGCATGCGAAAAGATCTGGGGCGCGGTAGCGCATGCGCTGAAAGTGGTCGCCGACCGCCGCGGCTGGTCTTACGAATCGCACGTGGACGCGCTGGTCATCGCCGCCCACGTCGGACGGCTAACGGGCGACGACCGCGTGGAGTTGCTGTTCCGCCGCGTGCAAGACCTGCACGGCAACTTCTACGCGGACACGCTGCCGATGGACGCGATCAAGCGGACGAGAGCCGACGCGCAACTGCTCCTGAAACTCCTCAAGCAGGCCAATCGGGAATTGCCCCGCGACGCGCGGATGCCCACGGATACGCGCTACTTGGAGCGCGTCCGCCGGCGGCGGCGGCGCGCCGAGGCGTAGGCGCGCTAGCCTACGCGAACTGCGGAATACACAGCGGTTTGGCGGGAGGATGACGCATGTCGATTGAGAACGACGGATTGACGCTTGGCAGGCGGGACATCGGGGGTTGGTCGCTGCCGGTGCTCGAATTTACGGCGGACGAGGCTAGCCTCTTGCGCGTCCCTGTGCGCGGCGTCATCGGCAACTCGGTTCCGACCAGTCGGACAGGCACGGACATCCGCGATCGTTGGCGAGTTCAGGTCGCGTCTCGCGTCAAAGAGGCGCGGGGCGAGCGCCCGCGGCAACCGAGCGACTCCTACGCCGTCGCGATTGGGTTCAGTTTTCACATGCCCAGCCACGGCAATCAGAAGTTGGACGTGGAGAACTTCGTCAAGCCGACTATCGACGCGCTTGCCGCCGGCCTCTTCTGCCCCGCCCACATGAATCCGCAAGACATCCAGCGCTGGGACTACGACGACTCGAAATTCACGACGTTGCTCATTCACCGGCTTCCCGACGCGGCCAGCCGGGAAGCCGAGGGCGCGGCGATAGCCGTGTCGTCGCGGCGGCGCTGACGCGCGTATGAGCGGGACGCCCGCGCAAGGGGCGCGCGTCCGATTGGGGATGCGCCGCCCCGCCCGCCCGCGCCCTAATTGCGCCGTTCGGTGATGTAGTCTACGAGGGCGTCGAGCGACTCGCGCTCGCGGGCGGCGGGGAGGATGGCTAGCGCGGCGCGGGCGGCGCTGCGGTAGCCGTCCAACTCCGCCCGCGCCTCCTCGACCGCCGACGAGTTCCGCACCATTTCGACGACGGCGGCGAGGTCGCCCTCGTCGCGGCTGCCGCCGCGCAGACGCCGGACGGCGGGCTCGTCGGGGCGGCGCGCCGCGAACAGCAGCGCCGGCAGCGTGAGCGTCCCCTGCAGGAGGTCGTTGCCGGCGGGCTTGCCCAACTCCTCCTCGCTGCTCGTGAAGTCCAGCACGTCGTCCACGATTTGGAAGGCCATCCCGACGTTGTAGCCGAACGCGCGCAGCGCCTGCGTCTCCTCTTCGGGGGCGCCGCTGAGCGCGCCGCCCGACTCCGCCGCCGTGCAGATGAGCGAGGCCGTCTTGTCGTAGATGCGCCGCTGGTAGTCCTCCAGCGTCTGCGTCCAATCGTGCTTGCTCATCCGCTCCGCGAGTTCGCCCCGCGCCAGTTCCATAATCGTTTCGGAGAATCGGCGGATCACGCGGATGTTTCCCGTGTCGCAGACGAATATCGCGGACGCGGCGAACACGTAGTCGCCTAGGAGCACGGCCACGTCGTCGCCCCAAACGCTGCTGACGGTGGCGCGCCCCCGGCGCTTCTCGGATCGGTCGACGGTGTCGTCGTGGACAAGCGTCGCCACGTGCAGCAGTTCGACGGCGGTGGCCATCCGCGCGACGCGCTCCTCCTGTCCGGGGCGGAGCCCGCCCGCGAGGAGCGTGATGGTGGGGCGGAGCAGTTTGCCGCCTCCCTCGACGACGTGGGAGAGCATTCCTCGCGGCACGCCGGAGTTTTCGGCGAGCGCGGCGAGGTTCTCCGTCACGACTTCCAGGCCGGCGGACGCGGGTTCGTAGATGAAGCGCGCCGCCTCGTCGAGACGCTCCCGCGCCGCCGCGGCGATGGTCATTCCTCTTCGCCCCGGCGCAACTCGGCGCGCATCTCCTCGGCCACCGAGTCGTCCAGTTTGGCGAACAGCGGCGAGGGGGCGGGCAGCGGCGTTCCGGGCTCCGGCGCATCCGCGCGCCAGCCAGCGTCTTGCACGCGCCCGCTCAGGCCGAGCATTTCGTGCAGACGCTGCGCGCTGAACGGCAGGAAGGGGTAGAGCGCGATTCGCAGCGCCATGAGCGCCCGCATCGCCGTGTGGAGCGAGCGTCCCGCCGCCGCCTTGTCGCTTTTCACCTGCCGCCAGGGCGCCTGCGCGTCCAAGTAGCGGTTCGCGTCGCGGGCAAGCCCCATCGCGGATTGGAGCGCCTCGCGCAGGCGAACCGCCTCTATGGACACTGCGACCGACTCGAGCGCGGACGCCGCTTTCGCGGCGAGGTCGGCGTCGGCCTCCCCGAGTTCGCCCGGGTCGGGGACGCGCCCCTCGAAATTGCGGGCGACCTGCGTCAGCGTGCGATGGACGAGATTGCCGAACGTCGCGACGAGTTCGTCGTTGTTCCGCCTGACGTACTCGCTCCACGTAAAGTCCGCGTCGCCCGTCTCCGGCAGATTCGCCGCGAGGTGGTAGCGCAGCGGGTCGGGCGGGAAGCGGTCGAGGTAGTCGGGCAGCCAAACCGCCCAGTTGCGGCTCGTCGAGAACTGCCGCCCCTCCATGTTGAGGAACTCGTTGGCCGGCGCGTCGTAGGGGAGAATGTAGGAGCCCTGCCCCATCAGCATCGCGGGCCAAATGATGGTGTGGAAGGGAATGTTGTCCTTGCCGATGAAGTAGTAGGAGCGCGTCGCGGGGTCTTCCCAGAAGGGACGCCAAGCGTCGGGCTCGCCCTTGCGCGCCGCCCACTCCATGCTCGCCGAGAGATAGCCCGTCACCGCCTCGAACCACACGTAGATGCGGCGGTCGTCGTAGCCGGGCTCCGGCACCGGAATTCCCCAGTCCAAGTTGCGCGTGATGGCGCGGTCTTTCAGCCCCTCCCGCAGGAAGCCTAGCGTGAAGTTGCGGACGTTCGGCCTCCAATGCGTTTGCCGCTCGACCCACTCCGCGAGTTGGTCGCGGAACGCGCTCAGGCGCAGGAACTGGTGCTCCGCGTCCCGAATCTCGACGGGCCAGCGCTCGCCGTCGCAAGTGTACGACGGATTGCCCAAGTCCGCCGGGTCGAGGATGGAGCCGCACTCGTCGCACTGATCGCCGCGCGCGTCCTCGAACTTGCAGACGGGGCAGACGCCGCGCACGTAGCGGTCGGGCAGGAAGCGGCTGTAATCGGGGGAGTACGCCACCTCCATCTCCGACTCGTAGATGTAGCCGCGCTCCTTGAGGGCGCGCCAGAGGGCGTGCGTCGCCTCGCGGTGGTTGTCGGTCATCGTCGTCGTGAACAGATCGAAGGAGATCCCGAGCCGCTCCCACGAGTCCAGGAACGACGCGTGGTTGCGCTCGACGAGTTCGCGGGGCGCGACGCCTTGCTGGTCGGCGCCGATGGTGATCGGCGCGCCGTGCGAGTCGCTGCCGGAGACCATCAGCACGTCGGCGCCGCGCATCCGGTGATAGCGAGCGAAGACGTCGGCGGGGAGATACGCCCCCGCGATGTGGCCGAGGTGGAGGGGGCCGTTGGCGTAGGGCCACGCGACCCCGATGAAAATGCGTTGCGTCATGCGATTGCCCGCGCCCATTCTAGCAGAGACCCTTGCATAACTCCCTGCGCCCAGAGTAGGTTCCCGCTTTCGCGGGCTAGGGCGATGCGCCTACGCGGGAGAAGAGCGGCGCTTCGCGCCGCTATGGATTCCCGCCTATACGGTCGGGCGCAGGTTATGCTATAAGTCGCGTTGAGTCGCGTTGCGAGAGCCAATGCCTCGCCGAACGAAACGGCGCGGCGCACCCGGCGCAAGCGGGGCTTCCCGCATACTTGCGTTCCCGCGCCGGCGGGCGCTACGCAAATCCCGCCTTGCGCTAGTCGAAAGGGTCTCTATGCGGACGACCGTGGTGCGGTTGGCGGCGCTCATCGTGGGCGCGCTCGCGCTCCTCGCTCTCGCCGCCTGCTCGGACGGCTCCGTCACGCCCGTCGAGTCCGTCGCCCGTCCAACGCCGACCCCCCCGCAGCCGTCCCCAACCGCCGCGCCCGCCGCAACGCCTACGCCGACCGCATCCGCGACGCCGACTCCAGCGCCAACTGCTACGTCTAGCCCAACGCCGGCGCCGACCGCGACGCTTATCCCCACGCCAACCGCTACACCCACCCCCACGCTCATCCCTACGCCCACGCCAACTGCGACGCCCGTTCCTACGCCTACGTCCGCCCCTGCCCCTGCGCCAGCGGCGGAGCCTGCCTCCGCTCCGACGCCCGCGCCTGCGGCGGCGCCGTCCGCGCAGCAACTCCCGTCCGCCGATTCATCAGCGTCCGCGGCGGCGCCCACGCCGATGCCGACGCGCTCCGCCGCCACGCTCACGCCGACACCGCCTATCTCGATCCCGTTCGATCAGTTGCTGCCGCCGGGGTCGCCGCCGCCCGCAACGCCGCAATCAACGCCCGCGCCTACGCTCCGCCAAACTCCCACTCCCGCGCTCACCTCGACCCCAATCCCTCCGTTGCCGTTTCTCGCTGCGCTCAGCAGCGGAGGAAGCCACACATGCGCGCTTCGGACCGACGGCTCGCCCGTCTGCTGGGGAGACAACGAAGTTGGCCAAGCGTCTCCGCCGGCTGGCGAGCGGTTCACCGCCATCAGCAGCGGCGACTTGCACACATGCGCGCTGCGGCTCGACGGGTCTCCCGTCTGCTGGGGAGACGACGACTACGGCCGCGCGTCGCCGCCCGCGGGCGAGCAGTTCGCCGCCATCAGCAGCGGCGCATTCCACGCCTGCGCCCTCCGGCATGACGGCGCGCCCGTCTGTTGGGGAGACGACAGCGATGGTCGAGCGTCGCCGCCATCGGGCGCGCGTTTCTCATCCATCAGCTCCGGGCGTTACCACGCCTGCGCGCTTCGGACTGACGGCTCTCCCGTCTGCTGGGGATATGACAGCGCGGGCCAGGCGTCGCCGCCATCGGGCGAGCAGTTCGCCTCTATCAGCAGCGGCGGGGAGCAGACCTGCGCCCTCCGGCGCGACGGCGCGCCCGTCTGCTGGGGGTTGAACATCTATGGCCAAGCGTCTCCGCCGGCAGGCGAGCGGTTCGCCTCCGTCAGCAGCGGCGGGGAGCAGACCTGCGCCCTCCGGCGCGACGGCGCGCCCGTCTGCTGGGGAGGTCAAGCGTCTCCGCCGACAGGCGAGCGGTTCGCCGCCATGAGCAGCGGCGAAGTCCACGCCTGCGCTCTTCGGCGCGATGGGACGCCTGTCTGCTGGGGGTACAACGCTAGCGGCCAGGCGTCTCCGCCGCCGGGTGAGCGCTTTGCGGTAGCGCGCGTGGATTTCGGGGGTTGACGGGGCGAGGCGTGGGGGTTGGGGTGAGTAGTAGACTCCTGTCGCCCTACTCACGTCTAACGAGGCGATGCGCCAAGTAGCGTTGCCTGTAACGACCAACCAGCGCGGAGGGGGGTGGCGGCGCTTCTTCAGGGAGTCCTTGCATAACTTCCTGCGTCCAGTAGATTCCCGCTTTCGCGGGAATGACGGGGCGCTTACGTAGGAGAGGAGCGGCGCTCCGCGCCGCCTGGATTCACGGCTGCGCGGGAATGACGCGGCCCCGGGATGACTTGGAGACGGGGCTTGCGCCCCGTCGTGGCGCTTGCGCGGCGGGCGGGTTCGCGGGTGCGCGGGGATGGCGGGAAGGCAGGCATCCCCAATATCTAGGCGCCGCCCACTACAGCGGCATCCCCCAGATCGGGTACCACTCCTTGATCGCGCGGGACGTCGGGATGTCCTTGCGGGAGGCTTGCTCCATCCGCAATTCGAGCGAGTGGTCGCGCTTCTCCGGCTCGTCGTCCTCCGGGGCGGGAACGAACGGGGTGAACGCCTTGATGCGCGGCTGGTGAATCCAGTAGATGCGCCGCTCCTTCCACGTGAAGGGGTAGACCGCCGCCAGCACGCGCGGGCCGATCCCGACGGCGACGAGCGACTCCCCAACCACGCGGACGGCGCTCGCCACGGCGGCCAAGCCGTCGCCGCGGACGACGATCCAGGGGTGCGCGTTCTCCGAAGCGTCCATCTCCACGTCCCAGCGAGCCTCGGACGACGTGAGGTGGACGAGCGCGCGCTCCAGTTCGGCTTTCGCTTGGGGCGCGTCCTGATCGGGGGCGGGGCGCACGAGCACGCCCGCTTT
Source organism: Dehalococcoidia bacterium (assembly GCA_965242755.1). Lineage (GTDB taxonomy): Bacteria > Chloroflexota > Dehalococcoidia > Lucifugimonadales > Australimonadaceae > Bin16. The sequence goes on from OZ251500.1 coordinate 2,318,354, forward strand.
GCCGGTCGCGTAGGTGTCGAGCGCCTGCTCGAACACGGGGGCGGCGCGCCCCATCGCCTCGTGCGCCGGGCCCCATTCCCCGGCGCGGCGGTTGGCGGACGAGAGGAACTTGCACATCGCCCGCGCTACCCCGCGACCATCAGCGTCGTCTCGAGTTCCCGCAAGCGCTCGATGCGCTTCTCCATCGGCGGATGGGTCGAGAAGAGGCTGGCGAAGCCGTCGCCGATGGCCGGCATAATGAAGAAGGCGTTCATCGTTTCGGCGCGGCGGAGGTCTTGCTGGGGAAGTCCGGTCATCGCGCCGCCGATGCGCTGGAGCGCGCTGGCGAGGTCGCGCGGCCTCTGCGTCAGGACGGCGGCGCCGCGGTCGGCCGCGTACTCGCGGTAGCGGGAGAGCGCGGCGACGAGGATCTGGCTGACGACCCAGACGAGGATGGTGACGACGTAGGCGACCATAATGGCGGCGCCGGCGTTGTTGTCGCGGCTGCGCCCGAATCCGCCCCCGAACAGCGACGACCAGAAGAGGATGCTCATCAGCGTCGAGGCGACGACGGAGAGGAAACTGGCGTAGGTCATCACCTGGACGTCGCGGGATGCGATGTGGCTGATCTCGTGGGCGAGCACGCCCTCCAGTTCGCGCTCGCTCAGCAGGCGGAGCAGGCCGGTGGTCACCGCGACGGCGGCATGCTTCTGGCTGCGCCCCGTGGCGAACGCGTTGGGGGCGTTCATATCGGCGATGGCGACTTTCGGCTTCGGGATGCCCGCCGTCAGCGCGAGCCGGTCGACCATTGCGTGCAGGTCGGGCGCTTCCTCCGGCGTGACGACTTTGGCCCGCATTGAGACGAGCACGAGTTTGTCGGAGAGGATGAACTGGATGAGGACGAGGCCCGCGGCGACGGCGAGCATCACGCCTGCGCCGGCGACGCGCACGAGGAACCAGAGGAACAGGCCGTAGACGACGCCCAGCAGGAGCATCGTGAAGAGCATTCGCGCCCGCAGTTGGCTATCGCGGCCAACGCCTTGCCGCTGAATCATTGATTGCGCCTCCTCGCCGGGTCGCCGCCCGCGCCCGGCTCTGTGCCTAACGCATCCTATGATACCGCGTCCGGGCGTCGCGCGTCACTCGCGCCTAGCGGGTTCCGTGAAAGCGGGAACCTGCTCGCCCCATCCGGGCATGCCCGCCATGCCGGAGCATTAGAATTGCGCGCTTGGCTTAATCGGACTCCTTACGGCGCGTCGGCTATGCTCACGGCGTAGGACTCGATGACGGGGTTGGCGAGGAGTTTGGCGCACATTTCGTCGGCCTGGCGGCGGGCGGCTTCCGCGTCGGGCGCTTCAATTTCGAGCGTGAGCAGTTTGCCGACGCGGACGGAGCGGACGACGGAGAAGCCGAGGCTGCGGAGTCCGCCGAGGACGGCGGCGCCCTGCGGATCGTTGACGGCGGCCTTGAGCGTCACTTCGACGCGGGCGGCGAATCGGGTCATCGGGGGACATCCGCAGGGGGCATCGCTCGCGTCGCGCTCCTTGCCGTATATGGCCGACGGCGCAAGTTAGATGTTACCTGTCCGTTGACGCCTGTCAAGCGGCGTTTGGCCGGCTCTTGCTCCGGCCGCAAACGGCGACCCGGCGCCAACGTCGTCCCGCGCCGAACGGGAAGAGGAAAACTGGCGGAATGGATGCGTTTGATGAGCGCAGGCGCTATACTAGAGCGCAGCGGGCCGTGGGCGGTTAGCTCAGTTGGTTAGAGCGTCGCGTTGACATCGCGGAGGTCAGAGGTTCGAGTCCTCTACCGCCCACCACGGCAAAGGCCGCGCCCTTAGCATAGTGCGCCGGGAGCCGTTCCGCGCCGATGCCGATGGCCGATGCCGGTGTATGGACGGCGCGCGGACGAGATTATTGGATTTTCACAACCTCCACCGCGACGCCGTCGGAGGGGTAGCCGCCCGTGAGAACGTCGAACGCCGTGTCGTTCAGGTAGACGAGTTCGCCGCCGACGGTGACGGAGACTTGCATGCCGTAGGAGCGGCGCTCGTCTATTTCCGCAGGGTCGTAGCGAATGGCGAACGCGACGGGGAAGCGGCCGGGGCCCGCGATCGTCTGCGACGCGATGAGGACGGACGCGACGTCCTGCAGCGAGACGTCGCGCAATTGCGCCTCCACGATTGCGCCCGGCGGAATGGCGGGGTCGCCCGCGAACGTAATCTCTCCGGTGAGCGTCGCCCAGTTCGCAGGCGGCGGCGCCGGAGTAGGCGTTGCGGCCGGCGCGGGCGTAGGCGTAGGCGAGGCGCAAGCGGCGGCGCAAACGAGCAGAGAGAAGGAAATCGCGGCGCAACGGATTTTCATCGCGCGGCTCTTTATACCATGTCCGCGCCGTCGTCCATCAGTCGAGGCAGAGCCGGGGCGCGAAAGGCGCCGTTGGGAGGCGGCGCCCGCGCGGGCGGCGGCGAATTTTCATCGCGGGCGCAAGTTGACACTTGCGGGCGCTTTGCGGTAAGGTTCCTAGCGCCGTCGCGCTCCGCAAGAGGGCGGCGCGGCGAATCCCGATAGAGAGACGCGGGGATCAGGCGCTCTATGACGGAGCGCGGGAGCCCCCGGCGCATGGAATGACCGGCCCAGACCCCGCCTACATAGGATCGTCCGATTGGGCAAGCGCCGCCGAGTTGCTCGCGGCGCTTTGGTTCCTGCTCGGATCCGCCCTCGGATTCGGCGCCTCGATGCTGCTGGCGCACGGCATGATCCCGTCGCTCGCCATATCGCGGGACATCCCGGAGCGGACGGCGCGGCGCATCCGGATTCCGCTCTACGCGGCGGCGCTCGCGTTCCTGGGGCTGGGGGTCTACGCGATAACGCTGTTCGTTGACCGGCTCTCCCTGATCTCCGAGTTGTTCTACAGGGGGGCGCAGTAACGCCGTCCGGCGGCGGAACGCGAGCGCATGGGCAACACGCTGATCAAGATCGCCGTCCCCGTCATCGGGCTGGCCGCCGCTCTGGTTATCGCGTTCGTTGGCTACTTCGTCGTTCAGTCGTGGTGGTCGCAGCCCCCGGCGGTTCTCGGATTTGGGGACGGGCCGACGCAGCCCATCGCGTTCCCCCACACGGTGCACGTGACGACGGCGGGGCTGGACTGCCAATTCTGCCATCGCACCGTTTCGACGGACGAGGCGGCGGGCGTGCCGGCGGTCGCGCAGTGCCGCTTCTGCCACGATTTCACGCGAATCGACGGCACGCAGTCGGATTCGCAGACCGCCGAGGCCGAGATCGCTAAACTGATCGGCGACCTGATCGAGGGGCCGGAGCCGGTCAACTGGGCGCGGGTGCATCGGCTGCCGGATCACGTGCAGTTCGTGCACGCCCCGCACATTCAGCAGGGGTTCTCCTGCTCCACCTGCCATGGCGACATCGCAAGCATGGAGGTGGTGGAGCAGGTGCGGAACTTGAAGATGCGCGATTGCGTTGACTGCCACCGCGACAACGGGGCGCCGACCGATTGCACGACGTGCCACTACTAGGCGGGAAGAGCGAATGCCGCTGACGCGCAGACAATTCCTCAAGTGGGCGGGCGCCGCAGGCGTCGGCGCCGTCGTGTTCAACGGCTGCCGCGTCCCCGACCACGAGATCGCCGTCCAGAGCCCGGTCGAAATGCCGGAGGACTTGGTCACGGGGCGCGACAACCACTACGCCACCGCCGCGCAGTTGGGGACGGCGAGCGAGGGGCTGCTCGTGCGGGTGATGGAGGGGCGCGCCAAGAAGATCGAGGGCAACCCCGACCATCCGGTCAACACGGGCAAGCACGGGATTCGGGCGGAGGCGCTGCTGCAGGCGCTCTACCACCCGGACAGGATCACGCATCCGCTGCTCCGCATCGCCAAGGGCGGGCCGTTCCGCCGGATCGGGTGGCCGGAGGGCATTGAGCGGCTCGCGGCGATCTTGCAGGCGCGGGAGCCGGGGCAGACGCTGCTGGCGACGCCTCCGCTGCGGGGCCGCATCGCGGACGTCGCGCGCGGGTTCGCCGAGGGCGCCGGGGCGCGTCTGCTGGCCTTCGATCCGCTTGGCGACGACCGGGTCGTCCGCGAGGCGGCGCGGAGGCTCTACGGGCAGACGGCGCAACCGGACTTCGACATCGCGCGCGCCGCCTACGTGCTGAACTTCGGCGCCGATTTCCTGGGCACGTGGGGCAACCCCACGCACTACGCCCGGGGCTACGGGGAGTTCCGGCAGGGCGCCGGGCGCTCGCGGGGCAAACTCACGCATATCGGGGCGCGCTACTCCGTGACCGCCGCCGCCGCCGACCGCTGGACGTACGCGCCGCCCGGATCCGAGGGGCTGATCGCGATGGCCATCGCCAACGCGATGATCGCGGACGAGGACGTTGACGCGGAGGCGGCGCGCGCGCTGACGGGCGGACGCGGCGCCGCCGCGCTGCGGGCGTTCGCGCCCGGCCGCGTCGCCGCGCAAACGGGCGTGAGCGAGGACGTCATTCGGGAGGTCGCCCACGAGTTGGCCGTCAACGCGCCCGCGCTGATCATCGGCGGCGGGCCCGCCGCGGCGCAGGCCAACGGCCTCTTCAATATGACGGCGGTCTACGCGCTCAACTCGCTCGTCGGGTCGGTCAACCGGCCGGGCGGGCTGATCTTCAATCCGCCGCCGCGCTCGCAGGAGGTTCCGGCCGGGACGCTGCGCGAATGGAAGCAGGCGCTGACCGATATGCGCTCCGGGGCGGTCACCGCCGTGCTCGCGCGCGACGCCAACATCGCCTACGGCCTGCCCGGGGCGATGGACGCGGTCGGCGCGCTGCGGAGCGTGGACACGATCGTCAGTTTCTCGTCTTTCTTGGACGAGACGGCGGAGTTGGCCGATCTCATTCTGCCGTGCCACACGCCGCTGGAGGAGTGGGGGACGGACGAGCCGAATCCGGGGCCGGGCTACGCGACCATCGGCTTCCAGCAGCCTGCGGTGAATCCCTACCACGACACGCAAGGGTTCGGCGACGCGCTGCTCCTGACGGCGAGCGAGTTGGGCATCGAGGCCCTGGCGTGGGAGAATATGCGGGAGGCGACGCGCGCGCTCGCGCAGGAGTTGCACGAGGGCCGGCGCGGCTCCGTCGTCCAGCCGACGTTCGCGGAGTTTTGGAAGCGGACGCTGGAGCGCGGCGGCTGGTGGGACACCGGGGCGACGGCGGACGCGAATCGCCCTCCGCTGCCGCAACTGCCCGCCAACGCGCCGGACGCTCCGGCGACGGCGGACGCGAGCCGCTACCCGTACCATCTCGCCGCGTTCGAGGGCGTCGGCGTGGGCGCCGGGCAGTACGCCCACCTCCCGTGGGCGCAGTCCGCGCCCGACCCGCTCACGACCGCCGCGTGGGGAACGTGGGTCGAGTTGAACAAGAAGACGGCGGACGAGTTGAGCGTGAAGAACAACGACATCGTCATCGTGGAGTCGGCGACGGGGCGGACGCTCCGCGCGCCGGTCTACATCAGCCCCGCCGCGCCGCCCGGGGTCGCGGCCGTTCCGATGGGGCAGGGGCACCGCGCCTTCACGGCCTACGCGGCGCGGCGCGGGGCGAATCCGTTGGACATTATGGAGCCGACGGAGGAGGCGGAGACGGGCGCGTTCGCCTGGGGCGGGACGCGAGTCCGCATATCGGCGACGAACCGGCGGGACGCCATTCCGAAGTTGGAAGGCATCGAGCCGGCCCGGCAGTTGCACGGCGAGGAATTGATCTTCACCTACAGCCCTGGCCGGAAGGCCGAGCAGGATCACTAGCGGAGCAGGAGCGCAATGGCGACGCGCGCGCAGACCCAAACGAAACCGCCCGCCCACAAGTGGGGAATGGTCATCGACCTCGACCGCTGCACGGGCTGCCAGGCGTGCGTCATCGCGTGCCAGGCGGAGAACAACATTCCGATCAACGACGAGAAGGCGTTCCGCGACGGGCGCGCCATCGAGTGGGTGCGCGTCGAGCGCTACTGGGAAGGCGACTTCCCCGACGTGAAGGCGCGCTTCCTCCCCGTGCTCTGCCAGCACTGCGACAACGCCCCGTGCGAGTCCGTCTGCCCGGTGTACGCGACGTACCACAACAACGAGGGGCTGAACGTCCAGGTCTACAACCGCTGCGTCGGCACCCGCTTCTGCGGCAACAACTGCCCCTACCACGCCCGCCTCTTCAACTACTGGGAGCCCGTCTGGCCGGAAGACCTCCGCAACCAGTTGAATCCCGACGTGACCGTCCGGACGCGCGGGATTATGGAGAAGTGCTCCTTCTGCATCCAGCGCATCCGCAGAGCGACCCGCGGCGGCAAGAAGGTCGAGGATCAGGCGTTCAACCCCGCGTGCGTGCAGGCGTGCCCCACCGACGCGATGACGTTCGGCGACCTCCTCAACGAGGACTCCCGCGTCTCGCGGATGTGGGAGGACGAGCGCGCCTACCGCGTCCTCGAGGCGATGGGCACGAACCCCAGCGTGAAGTACCTGAAGCAGGTGGACGTCGATGCATAACGGGCATCACGCCGATCAGGAGATGCAGGCGGGGCCGCTGCCGACGCATCAGGACGTCGCGCGGGACGTGCTCGGCAAGTTCCAAGACCTCGGCCACCGCTACTGGGGCTGGGTCACCGTGCTCGCGTTCCTCTTCCTGCTGGGCGTCGTCGGGTTCGTCATTCGCCTCTCGGAGGGCTTCGCCGACGAGAACCGGGCGAACTGGGGCTACTTCGTCGCCACGCTCGCGTTCATTGTGACGACGTTCACGGCGATGCCCGTCATCTCCGCCGGGCTGCGCCTCGCCAAGGCGAACTGGCGCCGCCCGCTCACCCGCGTCACGGAGAATATGGCGATCACGGGCTTGCTCGTCGTGCTGATGCTCATTCCGGCGCTCATCGCGCTGCCCTCCATAGACGGGCGGCTCAGCATCTGGTTCGAGTTTCCGATGGGCGCGCCCGGCGTATGGGACGTGATCGGCTACGGGACGCTCGCGCTCATCGGCCTCGCGCTGCTGTGGGGCGTCGCGTTGCCCGACCTCGCCGCCGCGCGCGACCACCTGCCGGACTCGCCGCGCCGCCGCGTCATCAAATGGCTCGCGCTCGGATGGGTGGGCAGCCTCCGCGAATGGCGGACGCTCTACAAGGGCGCGCTGCTCGCCGGCGCGATGTACCTGCTGACCTACCCCCTCGTGCAGACGCTGATGATTTCGGACTTCCACCACGGGCTGCTGCCCGGCCTGAAGGACGCGATTATTCCGGCGACGGTCGTCGTCAACGGCTTGCAGGGCGCGGTCGGCCTGACGCTCGTCACGATGTACCTGATGCGGCGGCTCGGCGACTACGAGAAGTACTTCAGCGTCGAGCAGTTCTGGGCGCTCTCCAAGCCGCTGCTCGCCTTCTCCCTCCTCTGGTTCTACTTCTGGTGGGCGAGTTTCATCACCTTCTGGTACGGGCGGCTGCCGGGTGAGAGCGAGATCATCCGGTTCATCATGCTCGACGAATACCGGACGGCGCTGATCATCTCGTTCCTGCTGAATTTCATCGGCCCGCTCGTCGCGCTCGTGTGGAACCCGGTGCGCCGGAGCGTATGGGGCCCCGCGCTCGTGGGGGCGGGCGTCGTCATCGGCGCGCTCGTGAACCAGGTGCGCCTCTACGTCTCCGCGTTCTCGGTCGCCGATCCGAGCCAGCACGTGCTTGACCCGCGGCCCGCGACGCAGTGGCCCGCCGCGCCCGACCTGCTCATCATCGTCGGCGCGATTTCCGGCTGCGCGCTCCTCTTTATGCTCGTCAGCAAGATTATCCCCGTCGTCTCCATTTGGGAGGTCGGCGAGGGGTTGCGGCTCGTGAAAGTGCGGCGGTACCTCAACCGCTACGCGAGAGTGATAGCCAAGTCGCATTAGCGGCGAAAGACGGACGACGGCGCAATGTACCACCGCAGAACGCTCACCGACGCGCAGATCAACCGCGAACTCCTGGACGTCGTGTTCCGGACGCCGATGTGGTGGGTCGCGCTCGTCTCCATCCTGGGGATCATCGTCGCGGGGGCGGCGAGCGCCTTCGGCTTTATGATGAACCAGGGGCTGGGCGTCACCGGCCTGCAGCAGCCCATCTTCTGGGGCTTCTTCATCACCAACTTCATCTTCTGGGTCGGCATCAGCCACGCGGGAGTGATGATCTCCGCGATTCTCCGCCTGAGCCAGGCGGAGTGGCGCCGGCCGATGGTGCGCGCCGCCGAGACGATGACCGTGTTCGCGCTCACCGTCTCGCTGCTGCAGCCGCTCATTCACGCCGGCCGGCCGTGGCGCATCTTCTACTGGGTGTTCCCCTACGACTGGGCGCGCGGCATTTGGCCCGACGTCCGCTCCCCGCTCGTTTGGGACCCGACCGCGATCATCACCTACCTCACATCCAGCACGCTCTTCGTCTACACGGCGCTCATTCCCGACCTCGCGGTGATCCGCGACAGGAGCACGGGCTGGCGGCGGACGGTCTACGGCATACTCGCGCTCGGCTGGCACGGCAACCCGCGCCAGTGGAAACTGCAGGGCATCGCGGGCATTCTGCTATCCGCGCTCATTCTGCCCGTGTTCGTCTCCGTCCACAGCATCGTGTCGTGGGACTTCGGCGTGAGCGCCGCGGTGCCGTCGTGGCACGCGACGGTGTTCGCGCCCTACTTCGTCATCGGCGCGGTGCACTCCGGCGTGTCGGCGGTCGTCACGCTGATGATCGTGATGCGGAAACTCTACAAGTTGGAGAATTTCATCTGGGAGGAGCACATAGACGCCGTGGCGCGGCTGCTCATCGTCGTCGCCACCGCGTGGATGTTCTTCTTCTGGCTCGACATCGTGTTCGGCTTATGGCTCCGCGAGGAGCAAGAGATCACGGTTTGGCATTTGCGAATGTTCGAGCCGCCATGGAGTTGGCTCTTCCTCGCGTTCATCGTCTTCTCCTACGTTATCCCGGTGCCCTTGTGGCTGTTCCGGCGCGTCCGGCGCAGTTTCACGTGGATGCTCTGGACGAGCCTGATGGTGAACGTCGGCATGTTCCTCGAGCGGCTCATCATCATCGTGCCCGCCCTGATGCGGAAGGGCCCGTGGACGTTCACGTTCGACACCTACAGGCCGAGCGCGGTCGAGGTCACGATCATCGTGGGCTCCATCGCGCTGGTGTGCCTGCTGCTGCTGCTGTTCAGCAAGTTCTTCCCGCTCATTCCCCTATGGGAGGAGAAGGAAGGCCAAAAACTGATAGACGACGTCAAGGTCGGCGACCGCGTGATTCCCGCGCTCGTGAAAGAGCACTAGGCGCGAACCGGCTAGGCGAGGAGCGAATCCGATGGCGAACACGAAACTGATGGGGCTGTTCCAGGAACCGGAGCAGGTCGCCGCGGCGATGACCCAACTCAAGGACGACGGCTTCCCCGCGGAAGACCTGGACGTCTACTCCGGCAGCCCCTTCCCGGAGGGGTCGTTCGGGGAGCACGAGCCGGAGACGCGCCTCTATATGTTCCCGCTCGTCGGCGCGCTCGTCGGCTTCGCCATCGGCCTCCTCTGGACGGCCGGCACGCAGATCTCCTACCCGCTCGTCACCGGCGGCAAGCCGCTCCTCAGCATCCCGCCGATGACCGTGATTATGTACGAGAACACGATGCTCGGCGCGATCATCTTCACCGTGCTCGGCGTCCTCTTCGAGTCGCGGCTTCCGCGCCGCAAACTCGGCCTCTACGACGAGCGCATCACCGAAGGGCACATCGGCGTCATCGTAGACTGCCCCGTCGACCGCGCGAGCAGGGCGGAGATGCTCCTGATCGGCGCGGGCGCCGAAGAGATCAAGCGAGACGAGGGCTAGATAGCCGTGCGCTCCATCCGACGCGACAACGCGCTCCTCCTGGCCGCCGCCGCGCTGCTGGCCGCCCTCGCCGCCGCGTGCTCCCCCGGCGATCCCTTCCGCTCGACCGGCGCCTACCCCATCGACGTCTTTCAGGAGATGCACTACGACCAGACGCACAAGGCGCAGGAGCCCCCGCGCTTCATGCCCCCGGAAGGCTCGTACCCCATCCGGGGCGGCTTTATCCCCGTCGGCCAAATCGAGAACATCGCAGAGATGCCCAACCCGCTCGACGGCGACCCCAACGCGATGCGGCGAGGCGCGCTGCTCTTCAAGCAGAACTGCTCCGCCTGCCACGGCCTCCTCGGAGGCGGCGACGGCTACGTCGGCGGCGTCCTCGCCGACTACAACGTCAACCGCCCGCCCGCGTTCGGCGACGCGGACGGCGTGTCCATCATCCGCGACACCGGAACCACGGAGGTGTCCGCAGGCGAGGCGTACCGCCGCATCTCCGCCGGATTCGGCTTTATGCCCGCGTTCGAGCCGCTGCTCTCCGAAACCGACCGCTGGGCGCTCGTGTCGCTGCTTGACGCAACGGTCGAGGAGCGGCAGGCCGCGCTCCAAGCGGTCAACGACGTCCCCGAAGAGCAGCGCGCTCTCGAACTGCTGCGGCTCCGGGGCCAACTCTAGCCGGCGACGTTGCGGACGCGCGGCGCGCCGCCGAAGACCTTGCGTACCCCGCCCTCATTCCCGCGCAGGCGGGAATCCCTGAGCCCCGGAGCGCCGCCCGCGGCGCGGGCGCGCGCCGCCCGCATCTTCGCGCCTTTGCTCGCGCTCGCCGCCCTCGCATTCGCGCTGTCCGCCGCGCTCGCGCCGCCCGCCCGCGCCCAAACCTACGAGGCGCTGCCCCCCGAACTCGAGGAGCGCGCCCGCGGCATCTACTCCGGCGTGATGTGCCCCCAATGCGCCGGACAGACGCTCGACCAATCGTCCGCCCCCATCGCGGAGGCGATGAAGAGCGTCGTGCGAACGCAGTTGCTCGCGGGCGCGACCGACGACGCGATCATCGCCGCGCTCGTCGAATCCTACGGCGAGGGCGTGCTCGCGTCGCCCCCGACGCGGGGCTTCTCCCTCCTCGCGTGGCTCGTGCCGCCTATCGCGCTGCTTATCGGCGCGGCGGCGGTCGCCGCCGCGCTCCGCAACAGACGGGCGCGAGTCCCGGACGCGGCGCCCGGCGCGGCGCAGGCGGGCGCAAGTCCAGGGAAGGCGCCGATTGCGGGCTCAGCGGAGGCGGAGGCGCGCGACTTGCCTTTGGACCTCGTCGATCTCGAATTGGGCGCCGACGCTCCGGGCGCGGGGCGGGAGTAGCGCGATGGCGAACCTCGGCTCCGCCTGCTTGCTCATCGCGCTCATTCTCGCGGCCTACGGCGCGACGGCGTCGTTCGCCGGCGCGAGGCGCGAATACGCCCCGGCGGTCGTCAGCGCGCAGCGGGCGAACTACCTGGCGACGCTGACGCTCGCGGTCGCCGTCGCGGCGCTCGTGATCGCGTTCCTGCAAAACGACTTCGCCATTCGCTACGTGGCCGAAAACAGCAACCTGGCGATGCCGCGCATCTACACGTGGGTCGCGTTCTACGCGGGCAACGAGGGGTCGCTCCTCTACGTCGCGTTCGCGCTCAGCGGGATGGCCGCGCTCTCGATGGCCGTCGACCCCGCGCGGCTCGGCGCGCTCCGCCCCTACGCCAACGGCGTCCTGATGCTCATTCTCCTCTTCTTCCTCGTCGTCCTCTTCTTCCTGGCCAACCCGTTCGCCACGCTCGAGCGCGCCCCCGCCGACGGGGAAGGCATCAATCCGCTGCTGACGCACCCCGGCATGTTCGCGCACCCCCCGCTGATTATGACCGGCCTCGTCGCCATCGCCGTCCCCTTCTCCCTGGCCGTCGCCGCCTTGCTGCGCGGACGGGTGGACGACGATTGGGTGGACGCGGGGCGGACGTGGGGGCTCGTCGCGTGGGCGCTGCTCGCCATCGGCCTCTTGCTCGGCTCGTGGTGGGCGTACACGATTCTCGGCTGGGGCGGCTACTGGGCGTGGGACCCGGTCGAAAACGCCGCCTTTATGCCATGGCTCGCGCTCACCGCCTTCGTCCACTCCATTATGGCGCAGAAGCGGCGCGGCATGTTCCGTATGTGGAACATCGCCCTCGTCAACATCAGTTTCACGCTCGGCGCGTTCGGCATCTTCATCAACAGAGGCGGACCCGTTCCGTCCGTCCACTCGTTCGGAGCATCCACGCTCGGCTGGGTGTTTCTGACGTTCTTGGGCGTCGTCGCGGTCGCGTCGTTCGGGCTCTTCTTCTATCGGATGGCCGTCTTGCGGAGCGCGGCGCCGCTGGAGTCCGCCCTCTCCCGCGAGGCGGCGTTCCTCGTCAACAACCTCCTCCTGCTCGGCGTCGCGTTCGTAACGCTGTGGGGCGTCGTCTTTCCGCTCATCTCCGAACTGGCGACGGGGCGGACGATCACGGTGGGGGAGCCGTTCTTCAACCGCGTGAACGGCCCGCTGATGCTTGCGCTCGTCTTTCTGATGGGCGTCGGCCCGCTGCTGCCGTGGCGCTCCGCGACGAAGGAGAGCGTCCGCCGCGCGCTCGTTCTCCCCGGGGGAATCGCCCTCGCGCTGACCGCCGTCGCCGCGCTCGCGTTGCGGATAACGACGCCCGTCGTCTTGCTGGGCGCCGCCGTTAGCGCGTTCGCGGGCGTGAGCGTTCTGCAGGAGTGGGTTCGCGGCGCATTGGCGCGCCGCCGCGCCGCCGGCGAGCCGCTGCCCCTTGCGTTCGCGCGCCTCATCGCCTCCAACCGCCCCCGCTACGGCGGCTACGTCGTCCACCTCGCCGTCGTGATGCTCGCCTTCGGCGTCATCGGCTCCTCCTTCTACAACGAGGAGCGCGACGTATTCCTCGCCGTCGGCGAGCGCGCGGAGATCGGCGCCTACGCCGTCGAGTTCACCGGAATGCGCTCCGCGACCTTCCCCGACCGCACCGAGCGCGTCGCCGACCTCCGCGTTTCGCGCGGCGAAAGCGACCTCGGCACGATCTCCGCATGGCAGGGCGTCTACCCCGCCTTCTCCATCCTCTCGACCCGCGCCGGCATCCGCTCCACGCCCCAGGAAGACCTCTACGTCATCTTCAGCGAACTGCAGCCCGACGGCGAAACGGCGGCGTTCCGCCTGCTCGTGAACCCGCTCGTCTGGTGGATGTGGGCGGCGGGGCCGTTCGTCATACTGGGGACGGTCATTGCGCTGTGGCCGCCGCGCCGCCGCGCCGCCGTCTACGCCATTCCGCCTATCCCCGGGACCGCGGCGAGCGGCGGGGCCGCGGCGAGCGGCGCCGCCTAGCCGACGACGCGATGACGATCCTCATTCTCACGCTGCTCGCTTTCGCGGCGGTCGCCGCCCTCGCGCATCCCTTCTGGGCCGCGCGGCACGGAGGCGGACGACTCGGCGACCCCGCCCGCGACCTAGAGGACGGCGTCCGCCGCGCGCGCGACCGCGTCTACGAGGAGATCCGCGTCCTCCAGCAGGAGCGCTTCCTGAACAACGTCGCGGAGGAGGAATACCGCGCCCAGTTGCAGGCCGCCCGCGTCCGCGCCGCCGAACTCATCCGCGAGCAGCGCGGCGCCCGCGAAACCGCCGACGCCATCGCGCGCGGCGTGGACGCCGAACTCCGCGAAACCGCGGATCAGCCAGCAACCGATCCCGCCGCCGATAAGGAGAACGAGGCGTGAGGCGCGCCGCTCTCCTCTCGCTCCTGCTAAGCGCGCTGCTCCTCGCGCCTGCGGCCGCCCTCGCCCAGTCCGGCGGCGCCATCGAGATCCGCGGGCTCGTCCGGCACGGCGCCGACAGCCCCGCGTTCGACCCCACGGAGGCGCGCGTCACGCTCAACGTCTTGGACGGCGTAACCGCCGTTTCGCAGGAAACCGTCCTGCCCGACGCGGCCGGCGCCTTCGCGTTCCGCGCCGTCCCCGCCGAGGGACGAACGTTCTTCCTGGCCGTCGAATACCAGGGCGCGGCCTACTCCGCCGTCCGCCAATCGGACAACCTCGACGAGCCCGTCGTCGTCACGGTGTTCGACTCCACTCACGACACGTCCGTCCTCGCCGTGCAGAGCCACACCGTCGTCGTCACCGGCGCCGTGCCGGAGGAAGGCTTCGTCGAGATCCTGGAGCGCGCCATCATTCGCAACGACAGCGACCGCACCCTCGCGCCCGACCCCGACGCGGAAGGCCCCGCGATGCTGAGCTTCCTGCGATTCGCGCTCCCTCCCGGCGCCTACAACCTAGACGTTCGCTCCAACATCGCCGGCGGGCAAGTTTTGGAAGTGGACAAGGGCTTTGCGCTCACGACGCCCGTTCCCCCCACGCTCGGCGGCGAGCCGCACCGATTCGAATTCGTCTACCGCCTCGACTACGACGCGCCGTCCCTCGACCTCTCGCGGACGATGCGCTTCGGCGCGGAGTCGCTGCGATTCGTCGCGCCCGCCGACGTCGGGGCGCTCTCCGCATCGCGGTTGGACGACCTCGGCGCCGCGGACTTCGACGGACGCCTCCTGCGCCTCCTCGAGGGGCAAGACGTCGCGCCCGGCGAGGTCGTCCAACTCACCGTCTCCGGCCTTCCGCAGCCCTCCGCGTTGGGCGCCGCCCTCGAGACGGCGGGCGAGTGGTGGGTTCGCTACGCCGCGCCCGCCGCCGTCGGAGCCGCCGCCGCCGTTCTCCTGCTGCTCGCGCTCCTTCGCAAGAGCGCGCCCGAAGCCGGGCGCGCGCAACTGCTAGCGCAAGCCCGCGCCATCCGCGCCGCCTACGACGGCGGAGCGATCGGCAAACCCGCCTACGAAGGCCGAACGCGAGCCATCCGCGACGCCCTCGTCCGCATTGATGTCCGCGAACGGCTAGCGAAGGCGAGCCCCGAGGACGCGACGAGGGGTTGACCGTTGCATAAGCCCGCCCTGCCCGCGTAGGCGGGAATCCAGTGAACCGGATCAATCGCCGCTGGGCTCGGACGGCGTGGGGTAGGCGCTACAACTGCTCAAGGGCGGCGTCGATCACCGCCAGCGGTATCCCCTGGTAGTCGCTCAACTCCTGGCGGAAGTCGTCTTCGGGTATGCCTTCCTCCGGGAAGAACAAAACGACTAGGACTTCGTAGCCTTCGGGGGCGTGGCGCCACCGGTACTCGACCCATTGCCCTTCGTGCTTGTTGACCGAGTATCCGATGTGGTCCAGGACGAAGTCCGCCAGCGCCTTGTCTATCAGCCTAGGCATGGGCTCCCCTAAGCCGGCGCCAGGCTGCTTTGCCGTATGCTCAGATGGCGCTGTCGGGCATCCAAGTCTATGGCGCTCCCCTCGCCGTCCAGCAAGAGGCTCCAGACCCGCGAGCGGTCGGGGGACGGCGACTCCTGCATCGTGTACAGGATGCCCCGCCGGTCGAAGTAAGCGACCATCTCCTCGCGCGACCACCGTCTCGCCGCCAAGTTACGCTCCGAGCCTTCCGTGCATGGCGGCAAGCCCCGCCCTCCGGACACCCGGTTCGTCGCCTAGCGCAACTGATTAGGGAGAGTGCAGGGCGAAGGCGCTCCTTGCGGCTATTGCGCCCCTTGCCCCGCCGCGCTATCAGATAAGATAGCGTCCAGTCGCCGCCCCGCCCGCTAACGGCGCGGCGGGACGAGAGCGCAAAGGAGAACGCATGGCCGACCTCGAGAAGCGAACGCTGGGGCGCACAGGGATGGACGTCACCGTCCTGGGCTACGGCGCGATGGAACTGCGCGGCTACCCCCGCGGACGCGAGATCAGCGAGGACGACGCGGGCAAGATCCTCAACGCCGTCCTGGATATGGGGATCAACTTCATCGACACGTCCGTAGACTACGGCGCGAGCGAGGAGCGCATCGGCAGGCACATCGCCCACCGCCGCAACGAGTACTTTCTCGCCAGCAAGTGCGGCTGCCTCGTCGGCTGGGAGCCGGATCCCGGGCAGGACCGTGGCGGGCCGCACGTCTACACGAAAGAGAACATCGCGGAGGGGGTGGAGCAGAGCCTGCGCCGCCTCAACACGGACCATCTCGACCTCCTGCAGGTGCATATGACGCCCTCCCGCCAAACGCTGGAGGAGAACGGCGTCGTCGAGACGATGCGGGAGTTGCAGGCGCAAGGCAAGATCCGCTTCCTCGGCATGTCGGGCACGATTCCGAACCTCGCCGACCACATCGAGATGGACGCCTTCGACGCCTTTCAGATTCCCTATTCGGCGGCGCAGCGCGAGCACGAGAGCCTCGTGGGCGCGGCGGCCGACGCCGGGGCGGGGACGATCATCCGGGGCGGCGCCGCTCGAGGCGCGCCCGGCGGGGCGGAGCGCGCCGCCCGACGCAACCCGGAACTGCTGGATACGTGGGAGAAGGCGGACTTGGACGGCCTCCTCGAGGAGGGGCAGTCGCGCATGGAGTTCGTCATTCGCTTCACGCAGACGCACCCGGGGATGCACACCAATATCGCGGGCACGATCAACCCGGAGCATCTCCGCGCCAACGTGGAGGCCGCCGCGAAGGGCCCGCTGCCCCCGGACGTCTACGCGGAGGCGAAACGCCGCCTTGACGCCGCCGGCGCGTCCCCCGCCGCGTAGACGATGCCGCCGACCGTCGGCGTCGTCAGCGCGGGCGATATGGGCGCCGCCATCGGCGCGGCGCTCGCGGCGAACGGCCTCGACGCCGCAACGAGCCTCGCGGGACGCGGCTCGCTCACGCGGACCCGCGCCGCCGAAGCCGGCATGCGCGACGCGGGCGGCGTGACGGCGCTCGTCGAGGAATGCGGCCTGCTGCTCTCCGTCGTTCCGCCCGCAAGCGCCGTGAGCGTCGCGGAGGAGGTCGCGGACGCGATGGCGCGGACGGGCGCGCGCCCCGTTTTCGCCGAATGCAACGCCGTCGCGCCGCAAACCGTCCAGCGCATCGCAACGCTCATCGGCGACGCTGGCGCGCCCGTGATCGACGCGGGCATCATCGGGCCGCCGCCCGCGCCCGGCTCCCGAACGCGCATCTACTGCTCCGGGCCGGACACCGCGCCGCTGGAGGCGCTCCGCGAATACGGGCTGGACGTCCGGCGCGTCGGCCCCGACATCGGGCAGGCGTCCGGCCTGAAAATGGTCTACGCCGCGTCCACGAAGGGAACGACCGCCGTTTGGACGGAACTGCTGACGGCGGCGGCGGCGATGGGGCTGACGGACGCGCTCCTCGCCGAGTTCGGGGACTCGCCCGGCCCTGCGCGCGCCGTCAAGTCGGTAACGGAAATGCCGCGCCGCGCCCGCCGCTGGGTCGGCGAAATGGAGGAGATCGCCGCGGCGTTCGAGGCGCTCGGCCTCACGCCGCGCATCTTGCTCGGCGCGGCGGATATGTTCCGCCTCGCCGCCGAAACGCCCCTCGCCGACCAAACCTCCCGCGACCCCGACCCGGAATTGCGGGCGATGCTCCGCGTCCTCGCGGAGCGCGCGGCTTCGGGGGAGGGGTGACGTCGGGGGGCTTTGCGCGGGCGCTGTAGAGCGAAAAGGGGAGCCGCCCGCAAGGGCGGCTCCCCTTTTTGTTCCGTCACGGACGCTTGCGGGAAGCGGCGCCCTGCGAGGCGCTACTTCTTGGCCATCGCGTCTTCGCCGACCGTCTCCATGATGAGGCGGGTGACGGTGTAGGGCTCCATGTTGGCGTTGGGGCGCCGGTCCTCAATGTAGCCTTTGCCGTCCCGCTCGACCTGCCACGGGATGCGGATGGACGCGCCGCGGTCGGAGACGCCGTACTTGAACTCCCGGTAGGAGGCCGTCTCGTGGCGGCCCGTGAGGCGCTCCTCGATGGCGTGGCCGTAGTTGGCGATGTGGAGGTCGTGGCGCTTGCCGAGCGCCTCGGCGGCGTCGATGTTCGGCTGATAGGAGGAGCGCATCGCGTTCGTGGAGAAGTTGGTGTGCGCGCCCGCGCCGTTCCAATCGCCGCGCGCCGGCTTCGGATACAGCGTCGCGCTGATCCCGACGCCGGATTCGTCCTTGTGGTCCTCGCCGATGCGGTACAGCAGCCATCGGGCGACCCACAGCTGGTCGGAGACCTCCAGCGCGGAGAGCGGCCCCACCTGGAACTCCCACTGCCCGGGCATCACCTCCGCGTTGATGCCGGAGATGCAGAGGCCGGCCTCGAGGCAGGCGTCGAGGTGGTCTTCGACGACGGGGCGGCCGAAGACCTCGTCGGCGCCGACGCCGCAGTAGTAGCCGCCTTGCGGGGCGGCGTAGCCCTCGGCGGGGAAGCCGAGCGGACGGAAGCCCCTGAAGAAGGTGTACTCCTGCTCGATCCCGAAGAGGAACTCGAGGTCGGCGTACTTCTCGGCGGCGACCGCGCAGGCCGCCCGGGTGTTGCTGGGGTGCGAGGACATGTCCGCGAGCAGCACCTCGCACATCACGAGAACGTCGTCCTCGTCCCTGGTGGGGTCGGGGCAAACGAACACGGGCCGCAGGACGCAGTCGGACTGGTCGCCGGGCGCCTGGTTCGTTGACGAGCCGTCGAATCCCCAGATCGGCAGATCCTCGAGTTTCGCGCTCTCGACGATCCTCGTTTTCGAGCGCAGTTTCGCCGTCGGCTCCGAGCCGTCAACCCAAATGTACTCCGCGCGGATCATATATCGCTCCTCCTGTGTTGCTCTTCCGCTTGCGCCGGCTGCGGCGCAGGGCGCATGTTACTCCTCTGCGATCCGGATCGTCTCTATCGCGTCGCCCGGCGCGGACGCCGACTGCGGGTCGCGGGGGCTTATGCTCAGCAGAACGTCCATCCCGCCGACGACCTCGCCGAAGACGGCGTGCCTGCCGTCCAAGTGCGGCGTGGGGACGAACGTCAGGAAGAACTGGCTGCCGTTGGTGTTCGGCCCCGCGTTGGCCATCGAGAGGATCCCGGGCTTGTCGTGCTTGAGGCCGGGGGCGAACTCGTCGGCGAAGCGGTAGCCGGGGCCTCCCCTGCCCGTGCCCGTGGGGTCGCCGCCCTGCGCCATGAAGTTGGGAATGACGCGGTGGAAGGTCGTGCCGTCGTAGAAGCCTTCGCGGGCGAGGAAGACGAAGTTGTTGACGGTGTTGGGCGCTTTGTCGGCGAAGAGCGAGACGACGATCTCGCCTTTCGCGGTGACGAACGTCGCGGAGTAGCGCTTGGCCGGGTCTATCGTCAGGGGAGGGGGCGCGTCGTACTGCTTGGGCATCGTTGCTCCTGTCGTCGCCGTCGGCGCCGGGGTGGGCGTCGCGGCGGGGGCGGCGGTCGGCTCGGACCGCGGAATAGGGGTCGCCGTGGGGGCGGGAGTAGGCGTGGCCGTGCTCTCCGCGCCGCAGGCGGCTGAAAGCGCGGCGCCTAAGGCGAGCGCGGCGAGGGTTGCGCGGAAACGCGGTTTCATCGGGTGTAAGGTTATGCGTTCGCGGGCGCGGGGGCAAGGGGGCGCTGGCGGCGCAGGGGCGCTTGTAACGGAATCGCAACAATTCCGCTCGGCGCTGCAGCGCTTTCGATGGGCGGAAGCCGTCCCTCGCCGCCCCGCGCGAAAGCGTGTTAGAATCGCATCTATGACGCTCGCAAGCAGCGCCGCCCGCGTCGGCGCGCTCAACCACATCGGCCTCGCCGTCGTCAGCATCGAGGAGTCGCTCCGGCAGTTCTACGATCTGCTCGACTCCCCGGAGGCCGGCCCCATCCTTGTGAACGAGGAGCACGGCGTGCGCGGCGTTTTCATCGAGCAAGGCGAAACCCACATTGAACTCCTCGAGCCCCTGCGCGCGGACTCCGTCATCGGCAGATTCCTCGAACGCCGCGGCGAGGGCATCCACCATATGGCCTTCACGGTGGACGACGTGGACGCGAAAGTCCGGGAACTCGAGGCGCTCGGCGCGCCAGTCATCACCGGCCCGCGAAGCGGCTTCACCGGACGCATCGCCTTCGCCGACCCGGGCAAGACGCATGGCGCGCTCATCGAGTTCGTAACGCCCTACGCCCGCTGACCCAAAATGCCCGACGCTCTCCGCGTGCTGATCGCCAAGCCAGGACTCGACGGCCACGATCGCGGCGCCCGCGTCATCGTCCGCATTCTCCGCGAGGCCGGCTTCGAGGTCGCCTACACCGGCATACGCAAGACGCCCGGCGAAATCGCCCGCCAAGCCCGCGAGTTCCAGGCCGACGCCGTTGGCGTGAGCATCCTCTCCGGCGCGCACATGGAACTCATCCCCGCCGTCATAGACGCGCTCCAGCGCGAGGGGCTCGAGCGCGTCCCGCTCGCCGCCGGCGGCATCATCCCTCCGCAAGACCGCGCCGCTCTCCTCGAGATGGGAGTCGTCGCCGTGTTCGGCCCCGGCGCGCGCTCGGAGGCGCTCGTCGCCGCTCTGCGCGAAGCCGCGGAGGCGGGCCGCCGCTCGCGGGAGCGCGCGTAGCCGCGCGGCGGAACGACGCTGCGCCGGGCGCGTTTAGGGGGCGGGGGGATGAAAGAGGCGCCAACCTCCAAACCCGCGCCGGCTGTTCGCAAATTGGTTGGGCGCAAACGCTTGACAGCGGCGGGCGGGCTTGTCTATACTCTGCAAATCGCCTCCGGCCGGGAGCGGTCAGAGGGCGGCGCCGCAGGCGCCTTGCGCGTTAACAAGGGAATATCGAGCGAGTACGAGCCAAGGTAAGGCAAGTAAGGCTCGCCTGCGGGCGAGCCGCGTGAGGTCAAGTTACTAAGGGCCCACGGGGGATGCCTTGGCGTCAAGGGCCGACGAAGGGCGTAGCACGGCTGCGATAAGCCTCGGTTAGCCGCCAAGCAGGCTTAGCCGGGGATTCCCGAATCGGGGAACCGGTTCCGGTGAAACCGGAACATCCTCGACTGAACACATAGGTCGGGGAAGGTAAGCAGGGGAACTGAAACATCTCATTACCCTGAGGAAAAGAAAGCAACCGCGATTCCCTAAGTAGTGGTGAGCGAAACGGGAAGAGCCCAAACCTTTGGGATTTAGTGGCCTGGGGGCCTATATCCCAAGGGGGTTGCGCGGCGCATCGGCAGGAGCCCCAGCGACTGCGCGGAGTGAGCAATCCGCCTTCTAGCCGAAGGAGCCTGGAAAGGACCGCCATAGCGGGTGATAGCCCCGTAGGCGAAAGAAGACGGACTCCGGATGCGTTCGCGAGTACCACGGGACACGTGGAATCCCGTGGGAATCCGGGGGGACCACCCTCCAAGGCTAAATACCCTTGACGACCGATAGCGCACAAGTACCGTGAGGGAAAGGTGAAAAGAACCCCTGAAGGGGAGTGAAATAGACCTGAAACCGTGGGCCTACAAGCGGTCGGAGTCCGTCCTATGGACGGATGACGGCGTGCCTATTGAAGAATGAGCCGGCGAGTTACTCCTGCGTGGCGAGGTTAAGGGATTCAGACGTCCCGGAGCCGCAGCGAAAGCGAGTCTGAATAGGGCGATGCAGTCGCGCGGGGTAGACCCGAAACCGGGTGAGCTACCCATGGCCAGGGTGAAGCCTCGATAGTCTCGAGGTGGAGGCCCGAACCCGTATACGTTGCAAAGTGTTGGGATGAGCTGTGGGTAGAGGTGAAATGCCAACCGAACCCGGAGATAGCTGGTTCTCCCCGAAATGCATTGAGGTGCAGCCTTCAGGGAGAGGGACGGAGGTAGGGCTCTGAATGGGCTAGGGGGTGTGAGCCTACCAAACCCAATCAAACTTCGAATGCCGTTCCATCCATGCCTGAGGAGTGAGACCGTGGGGGATAAGCTCCATGGTCGAGAGGGAAACAGCCCAGACCGCCGACTAAGGCCCCCAAGTGCAGGCTCAGTGTCAAAGGAAGTTCGGTCGCCCAGACAACCAGGAGGTTGGCTTAGAAGCAGCCACCCTTTAAAGAGTGCGTAATAGCTCACTGGTCAAGGGACCGTGCGCCGACAATTCATCGGGGCTTAAGCCTGCCGCCGAAGTCGCGGCTTCCGCCATTGGCGGAGGGGTAGGGGAGCGTTCTCTGCGCGCCGAAGCCGGTCCGTAAGGAGCGGTGGAGCGCAGAGAAGTGCGAATGCCGGCATGAGTAGCGTGAAGATGCGTGAGAACCGCATCCGCCGAAAGTCCAAGGTTTCCTGCGCAACGTCGTTCGTCGCAGGGTTAGCCGGACCTAAGTCGAGGCCGAAAGGCGTAGACGATGGACAGCTGGTCAACATTCCAGCGCCGCCTATGAATCGTTTTAAGGCTAAGGAGGGACACGGGAAGCTAGATGGAGCGTGCCCATTGGACATGGCGCGTCTGACCCTGTAGGCGATCTCGGGATAGGCAAATCCGTCCCGCAGGCTTGAGCTGAGGGGGAAAGCAACTTCAGGGCCTCGCCCTGGGGAAGTCCGTTGAGGCTACACCGGCAAGAAAAGCTTCGTAGCTAGAGGCGTAGGCGTCCGTACCGTAAACCGACACTGGTGGACTGGTATAAGCGTACCGAGGCGGACGAGAGAACCATCCCTAAGGAACTCGGCAATCTGGCTCCGTAACTTCGGGAGAAGGAGCGCCATGGGAGGTGATGCCCCGAGCGGGCGGAGCGCCCCGTGGCCGCAGCGAAGAGGCCCTGGTGACTGTTTAACAAAAACACAGGTCCCTGCTCAAGTCGCAAGACGACGTATAGGGGCTGACGCCTGCCCAGTGCCGGAAGGTCAAGAGGAGCGGTGCAAGCTGCGAATCGAAGCCCCGGTGAACGGCGGCCGTAACTATAACGGTCCTAAGGTACCGAAATCCCTTGTCAGGTAAGTTCTGACCCGCAGGAAAGGCGTAACAACTGGGGCGCTGTCTCAGGGATGGTCTCGGTGAAATTGAAGTACGAGTGAAGATGCTCGTTACCCGCAGCAGGACAAAAAGACCCCGTGGAGCTTTACTGCAACCTGACATTGATCCGAGGATACGGTTGTGTAGGATAGGTGGGAGGCTATGAAGCCGGGACGCCAGTTCCGGTGGAGCCAACGTTGAAATACCACCCTTCCCTGTTTTTGGATCTAACCCCTGAACAAGCAGGGGAACAGTGTCTGGCGGGCAGTTTGACTGGGGCGGTCGCCTCCCAAACAGTAACGGAGGCGTGCAAAGGTCCCCTCAGGGTGGATGGAAATCACCCGCAGAGCGCATTGGTACAAGGGGGCTTGACTGCGAGGCCAACAAGCCAAGCAGGGACGAAAGTCGGCCAAAGTGATCCTACGGTCCCGTGTGGAAGGGCCGTGGCTTATCGGACAAAAGCTACCCCGGGGATAACAGGCTTATCTTGCCCAAGAGTTCATATCGACGGCAAGGTTTGGCACCTCGATGTCGGCTCGTCGCATCCTGGGGCTGAAGAAGGTCCCAAGGGTCCGGCTGTTCGCCGGTTAAAGCGGCACGTGAGCTGGGTTCAGACCGTCGTGAGACAGGTCGGTCTCTATCCGCTGTGGGCGCAGGAAGTTTGAGGGAACCTTTCCCTAGTACGAGAGGACCGGGAAGGACGCACCTCTGGTGTTCCGGTCGTCACGCCAGTGGCGTCGCCGGGTAGCTATGTGCGGAACGGATAAGCGCTGAAAGCATCTAAGTGCGAAGCCGGCCCCAAGATGAGACTTCCCACCCTGAAAAGGGGTAAGGCCGCAGAGAGACTATCTGCTTGATAGGCCGCAGGTGCACGCGCAGCAATGCGTTTAGCCAAGCGGTACTAATCGGCCGAGGACTTGACCATAACAACCAACCCCGAACCTGCCGCTCCCTCGCTCGAGTTCCCTTGTTAGCGCGCAAAACGCCCGCGCCAACCTCATCATCGCCCGATGAGGAAGCGCCGCCAAAGGCGGACGCCGCCTGATACCCTCTCCCAGAGGGAGAGGGCTAGGGTGAGGGCGACAGCGTTGCGGGGTGGAGCAGTGGCAGCTCGTCGGGCTCATAACCCGAAGGTCCCAGGTTCGAGTCCTGGCCCCGCTACCAACCCTCCCCTTCCGCGAACGAGTTCCCCGCATTCCGTAACCGCCCTGCCCGCTTAGGCGGGAACCCAGCGAGGCCGACCCCAATGCCCAACGACCTCCATACCCGCATCGTCGCCAAACTCCTCGAACGGTGGGACAACCCCCTCATAGACAACTTCGCCCGCGGCGTCTACGTGGAGCGCATGATTGCGTTCGCCCTTGACCCGAAATGGCGATTGCCGGCGACGGCATGGGAGGCTTGGGACATGGAGCACCCTGCAACCGGCGCGCGGATGGAAGTGAAGCAGTCGGCGGCCCAGCAGGTCATGCAGCCCGGTTTCAACGAAAAGCCTGCGCCCCCGTCGTTCAGCATCGCTCCAAAGAAGGTTATCTACAACCCGGAGTTCAAGCGGCTCAATCCGCCTCGCCGCACCGCCGACATCTACGTCTTCGCATGGCACCCCGTAGAGGGCGAGGAGGCCGCCGACCACCGCCACGCCGACCAGTGGGAGTTCTACGTCGTCCGCGAGGACGCGCTCCCCGATCAGAAGACGATCGGACTGAAGCGGGTTGCGAATCTCGCGCAGCCGGTGGGCTACGGCGACCTCGCGGGCGCGGTTGAAGAGGCGCGGGCCGGGCTTGCGAGCCTCAAGAAGGACACGCTGCGCTGTATCCCTTCTCCTTAACCGGAGAAGGCCGCGCGCTAAACCGCCCCCGCGCTGAGTTTGCCGACGATGCGGTCGATATGCGCGGACTCCATCGTCATCGGGCCGCCGAGCCGGTCGTTACGCCACGCGACGACCTCGGCGACGATGCTGAGCGCGATCTCCTCAGGCGAGCGTCCGCCGACGTCGAGGCCGATGGGGGCGCGGATTTCGCGGAGCCGCGCCTCGGGGACGCCCTTCCGCAGCAGCGATTCGTAGATCATGATGGTCTTGCGCTTGCTGCCGAGAAGCCCGACGTAGCCGGCGTTCGTGCGCGCCGCGGCTTCGGTGGCGTCGTCGTCGTAGTGGTGGCCCCGCGTGCCGACGACGATGGCCGTGTTTGGCGTCACGGGGAAGGCGCGGACGCCCTCGGAGTAGGGCGCGACGCTGACGGACTCGGCCATCGGAAAGCGCTCGGCGTTGGCGAACTCGCGCCGGTCGTCGGTGACCATCACGCGGAAGCCCATCATCTGGGCGAGGCGGGCGACCTGCAGATTGACGTGGCCGCCGCCGACGCAGACGAGCAGCGCGGGCGCGGTGTAGCCCTCGACGAACGCCTCGTCGCCCTGCTCGGTTCGGATGCGGGCGGTCTTGCCCATCGGCGTCACGGCGCGGGCGGCCTCGACCGCCTGCGCGTCGAGCGCGGGGTCGCCGAGCGATCCGTCGGGGGGCGCGTTTTCGCGGACGACGACGCGGGCGCCGATGGGGAGGCGGT
Organism: Dehalococcoidia bacterium; assembly: GCA_965242755.1. Taxonomy (GTDB): domain Bacteria; phylum Chloroflexota; class Dehalococcoidia; order Lucifugimonadales; family Australimonadaceae; genus Bin16. The sequence goes on from OZ251500.1 coordinate 2,343,510, forward strand.
CGCTGGAGACGAGCGTCGCGACGGCGAGCGGGGGGCCTCCGGCGTAGGCGGCGGCGATCTCGGCGGCGAGCGCGCAGGCGTCCGCCGAGCCGTCGGCGTAGGGAGCAATGTAGAAGAACATTGAGCCGCCGCAGACGAGCCCGTCGCGGGCGGCGATGTCCTCGTTGAGAAAGTAGCGCTTGTAGAGGGGGCCGGAGCGCTCGCGCAACGCCTCCTTCGCGGCGAACCAGATGTCGCCCTCGACGCAGCCGCCGCCGAGCGTGCCGACGGTGGAGCCGTCGCCGCGGACGAGGAGCGCCGCCCCGGGCTTCTGCGGCGTGGAGCCTTGCGTATGGACGACGGTGGCGATGACGAAATCGTCGTTCGCGTCGGCGAGCGCCGCGGCTTCGTCGTAGACGGCTTTCATAAGATGATTGTAGCGCCCGCGCCGGACAGGGTTGCGTTCTTTCGTGGCGGCGGCATGGAAATTCCCCGCCTCTTTTGCTGTTCCCGTCTGTTGAACGGCGCCCCCCCTTTGACATGCGGCTTGCGGAGCGCTAGCGTTGGCGCCGTCGAGCGGAACGCAAAGCGGACGGCAAGGAGGTTCGCCATGCCGGTCATCGATTCCGACGCGCACGTGGTCGAAACGGAGCACACGTGGGACTACCTGGACCCGGGCGACGAGAAGCGCCGCCCGCAGGTCGTGGACGACGGGAGCGGCGCGCTCTTCTGGAAGATCGACGGCCAAATCCGCGCACGCGCCCGCGGGCCCGTCGCCGCCCAGGGCATCTCCGACAAGGTGCGCCGCAACATGGTCACCGACGACGCCAAGCGGTATATGGAGGACATCCCCGGCCGTGTCGCCCATATGGACGAACTGGGGATCGACGTGCAGGTGCTCTACCCCACGATGTACATCGGGCGCATGTGCGACGACCCGGACACGGAGGCCGCGCTCGCCCGCAGTTACAACCGCTGGCTCGCCGACATCTGGGAGCAGGGCAAGGGGCGCCTCCGCTGGACGTCCATCCTCCCCCTCGCCACGATGGACGAGGCGCTCGCGCAACTGCGCTGGTCCGCCGAGCACGGCGCCTGCGGCGTCACGATGCGCGCCATCGAGGACGAGCGCCTGCTCATCGACGAGTACTTCCATCCCGTCTACGAGGAGGCCGCCCGGCTCGGCCAGCCCATCACCGTCCACATCGGCAACTCCAACGCCTACATTCGCGGGCTCATGGCGCGGGACGGCATCGGCGGCACCTTCGGCGGACTGCGCCTGATGTCCGTCGCCTCGTTCCACCAACTGATCACGACCGCCACGCCCAAGAAGTTCCCCAACCTCCGCTGGGGCTACATCGAGGCGAGCAGCCAGTGGCTCCCCTACGCGATTCACGACCTGCGCCGCAGGCTGGAGACGCGGGGACGCGAACTCGAGGAGGACGTGCTCGGCTCCTACAACATCTGGGTGACGGCGCAGACGGACGACAACATCCCGGAAGTCCTCCGCTACGTGAACCACCGGCATCTGCTCATCGGCACGGACTACGGCCATCAGGACCAGTCGAGCGAGATCGAGGCGATGCGGATCATCAAGGAGGAGGGCGGCGTCCCGCCCGCCGTCGTGGACGACATCCTGGGGCGGAACGCCATCGAGTTCTACGGCATCGCCGTCTAGGACGCCGACGGCCCCCGCCCTGCTCTTTCCTGTCGCGCCCCGCGCCGGAGCCGGCACGCGGCGCTGCATGCGGCGCACGCCGGCTCCGGCTGCGCGTCGTGCCCGCTCACGCCGACGAGTTGCGGCATGGCGGCGTAGGATTAGCGTACGCGAGCGCGGCGACGCGGCGAACGCGGGGAGGCTCGATGCTCAAGGTCGGCGACGAAGCCCCGGATTTCACCGTCACGCTGGACTCCGGCGAGCCGTTCACGCTGTCGGAGCAGCGCGGGCGGAGCGTCGTGCTCTTCTTCTTTCCGCATGCGGGAACGCCGGGGTGCACGCGGGAGGCGGCGGCGTTCCATCGGGCGCACCAGGATTTCGAGGCGCGGAACGCCGTCGTGATCGGCGTAGGCCCGGACAGCGCGGACGCCGTTCGTCGGTTCGCGGAGCGCGACGGCCTGCCCTTCCGCCTCGCCTCCGACCCCGACGGCGCCGTCCGCCGCTTGTGCGAAGCGGAGCGCAGATTCGGGCTCGGAACCTCGCGCATCACCTACGTGATCGACCCTGAGGGAATCGTGCGCGGCGCCTATCACAACGAACTGCTGATGGGCGGGCACGCCCGCAACGCGCTCAAGGCTCTTGGCGGTCTAACCCCCGCGTAGTCATGGAGGAGGCTGCGGGGCAAAACCGCAGTCGCCAACTGCATATACTCCTCGCAGGTCGGGAGGTTCTCGTTCAACTTGGATGTGCCTGAGCGCGTGGGTTGCATGGATGCCCTGTTCCGTGGGCGACAACCTAACGTGGAGGGACAGCCGGAATCCGTCAACAACATTGTCACCCGCTTCGAACAGATTCAGAACAGGCTTTCGCTGGAAGAGGCGCAGCCGGGGGAACAGCCGCGAATCGATAAGGCGGCGCTGCCTTTCTTCGCCGATTGGCTCTTGGAGAAAGTGTATCTGGTCGAAATCGAAGCGGCTTCTGACGCCGATGCGTACACCATCTTTGAAACGATGAATGACCGGGGACTTTCCTTGACTCCCACGGAGATGTTGAAAGGTTATTTGCTTGCGAATATCACGGACAGCGGAGATCGCTTCGCTGCGAACGACGTTTGGAAGCGCCGCGTCACTGCGTTGCAAGAATTGGGCAAAGAAGAGGATGCGGACTCCATCAAATCCTGGTTGCGGAGCCAGTACGCTGAAGACCTTCGCGAAAGGAGCAGGAACGCGGCTCCTCGTGACTTCGAAAGAATTGGCACGGAATTTCATCGCTGGGTGCGAGACAAAAAAGACGACATCGAATTGGGACGGAGCGCTGATTTCTCCCTGTTCATCCGCAACGATTTCGACTTCTACACGCGTCGATATGAAGAGATTCGCCGGGCGGGAGATGACCTAACCGATGGGTTGGAAGAGATTGCCTACAACGCCTGGCACAGCTTCACCTTACAGTACACCGTCCTGATGGCTCCCTTGCGGATAGACGACAACGGCGCCATTATACGCAAGAAACTTCGCCTCGTTGCGACATACCTGGACATTCTCCTCGCTAGGCGCATATGGAACTGGCGCGACATTGGCTATTCCACGATGAGCTACGCCATGTTCTCTCTCGTAAGAGATGTGCGGCGCAAAGAGGCGCAGGACTTGGCTCGGTTGCTGCACAGCCGCCTCAACGGCGAAGAATCGTTTGCAGGGAATGCGTATTGGTTCGGGCTCCATCAGCGAAACGCCTCGAAAGTCCACTACTTGCTGGCGCGTCTGACGGACTTTGTCGAGATGCAGTCGGATCGGCTCCCCTCTCGCTACCACGAGTATATCCAACGCGGAGGCAACGATGCCTATGAAATAGAACATATCTGGGCTGACCACCCCGACCGTCATGCGGAGGAATTCGAACATCCTGAGAACTTCCGGCGCGACCGCGACCGAATTGGGGGGCTCTTGCTGCTGCCCAAAGGCTTCAATGCGAGTTTTGGGGACATGGAGTACACGGCGAAATTGGAGCACTACTATGGCCAGAATCTCTTGGCCAAGAGCCTCCACGAGCGGGCTTACGAAAATAACCCTGGTTTCGTGACTTTCGCGCGGAACTCAGGCTTGCCGTTCCGGCCTCACCCTGAATTCAAGCGAGCGGACAACGCCGCGCGCCAGGAACTGTACCTCCGCATCGCAGAGCGGATATGGGACCCGGAGAAACTGTTGCGTATCGCCGACGAGTGACTGCGGCGCTTTCCATGGCGAACCCATGCGTGGCGCTTGCGCGCCGACTGGATTCCCGCCTACGCGGGAATGACGGTTAGGGGGTCGGTTCCCGCCTACGCGGGCAGGGGCGGGTAGGGGGTCGGTTCCCGCCTACGCGGGCAGGGCGACAGGTTATGCGAAAGTCATTAGGCGAGCGCCCTCCCTAACCCGCCGCGTAGTCCTTGAGGAGGCTGCGGGCGATGACTATGCGCTGCACCTCGGACGTGCCCTCGTAGATCTCGGTGATGCGCTGGTCGCGGTACATCCGCTCGACAGGGTTCTCGCGGAAGAAGCCGTAGCCGCCGAATATCTGGACGGCCTTGTCGACGCAGAAGTGCGCCGCCTCGGAGGCGTGGAGTTTCGCCATCGCCGACTCGCGGTTGTGCGGGAGGCCGGCGTCCTTCAGTTGCGCGGATCGACGCGTGAGCAGCCTCGCGGCGTCTATTTTCGTCGCCATATCCGCAAGCATAAACTGAATGGCTTGGCGCTCCTTGAGCAGTTCGCCGAACGTTTCGCGCTGCTGAACGTAGCGCGCGGCGGCCTCGAACGCCCCCTGCGCGAGGCCGACCGACTGCGCGGCGAGCGACACGCGGCTGGAGTCCAAGATCGTCATCGCGATGCGGAAGCCGTCCCCCTCCTCGCCAAGCCGGTTGGCGGCGGGCACCTCGACGTCGGCGAAGTAGATCTCCGCCGTGCCGGAGCCGCGTATGCCGAGTTTGCCGTGCATGCCGCGCATCTCGATCCCTGGCGCATCGCTCTCGACGACGAACGCCGTCGTTCCGCGGTGCCCTTTCTCGCGGTCTGTCGCGGTGAACACGACGATGAGGCCGGACTGCTCGGCGTTGGTGATGAAGATTTTAGAGCCGTTGAGGACGTAGGCGCCGGCGCCGTCGCGCTTGGCGGAGGTCTGCATGTCGGCGGCGTCGCTGCCGGAACTGGGCTCGGAGAGCGCCCACGCGACGATCGCGTCGCCGGCGCACGCCGCCGGCAGAAAGCGCTCCGCCTGCTCGCCGTCCGCGAAGCGGTCGATCGTGGAGACGCCGAGCGAGAGGTGGGCGAGGAGCGTGGTGCTGGACGTCATGCAGACGCGCGCGACCTCTTCGGCGGCGATGGCGAGTTGGGCGTAGGACGCGCCCGACCCGCCATGCTCCGTCTTGGCGGTCAGCCCCATCAGGCCCATGCGCTTCATCGCCTCGACGCTTGCCCAGGGGAACTCCTCGTTGGCGTCCCATCGGGCGGCGTTCGGCGCGAGTTCCGCGTCGGCGAACTCGCGCATCGCGCTCCTGACCATGCGTTCCTCTTCGGTGTACAGCGCGTCCATTCGCAATTGCTCCTGCGGGGAGGGTGGGGCGATGTGTAGTATAGGGGAGGGGGAGGAACCGGGGAGGTGGACGCTACCCCACACGGACGGAATGCTGCTACAGTATCCCAGCATACCTGATAGCAAGAGCAGGATTATTCCTGTAAATATCGTTCCTATAGGCTCCGTCACAGCCTTTACGATTGTCTTAACGGCTGTGACCATCGCTGCATGCAGGAGCGTCATCCTCCCCTCATCGGCGGTCTTCGTCAAACGCTCCGCCTCGTGGTTTTTGTGGACTTGGTCGGCCGCAAACGCAGGGATGCCATTCTCTTCCCCGTGTGGGCTGCTAAAGCCCCACTTCAAGGACAACTCCCCCTTCGTCGCGTCCACCAGATCAATCTCCAAGTGGAACGGCACCGGCGCGCTGGCGTCCAGTTGCACCTTCCCCCCGGGGAATTCGAAAACCGTGTCTTGCTGCTCGTTCATCGAGGTCTCCTTCACGCTATATGTAGGGCATGGCTGCGCGATGCCCGAAGGTATAGTAGCGGAAGGCGAGGGTTATCTCAAGCGAATTTGGTTTAGATTTAGCGCCAAAGCGTGGAGGCGCATCGTAGGCGCTAGGGTAGGCGCGCTACCGGGCGCCTACCCCTATACCGATCACTCGCCCCGCTCGAAGGTGAGGTACCACCCCACGATGGCCAGCGGCCTCGTGATGGACATCGCGCCGCTGATGACCTGCCGCTCGTGCCACCAGTGCGGCTCCATGGAGACCAATTGCCAGCCCTGCTCCGCCCTGCGGTTGAGATGCGCCTCGACCTTCTCGACGGAATAAGGGCTCGCCTTCTCTTGGGCCGCGCCCATGCCCAACCCGCCCTTGTGCTCCGCTATCGTAGCGACGCGCAGGTACTCGTGGATGTAGCGCGCTCCCGTCCCCGGCGAAAGCCTCTCCGGGGTAAGCCTCCCTTGACTCCAAGACTCGTCAGCCATCGTCGCCTCCCTTGTTTCTTCATGGTTGTAGCGGAGTGTCGCCGCTGTATTGGCGTCCTCATGCCTCTCCGTCGAGAAGGAAGAGGGGAAACGCGGGGACTTGGAGGCCCTGGACGCGAGCGCCCAAAGCCCGGCCGCGACCGCGCCAATCACGAACAGTATGGTGAGTTCCGGCCAGCCAAGGCCAAACGGCATACGCAGTACCCCCTGCTTCCCTATGGATGGAAGGTTCCTGCAACAGAGCGCTTCGTGCCCAATGTGTCCGCAGGGGGCGCAAGCCCCTTCCGCCATAGGCGGACGGACACATAAACGCGAGTCGCGCGGCTTGGGCCGCCCCAAGCGCTCTGTTGCGTGGCCTAGCATACCCCGCCGCGCGGGGATCGTCAAGCCTAGAGTCGGCGTCGCGCTGGACGGCTCGCTTACGCGCGCTCCTCATATCCGCAGGCGTAGCGACGGGCGAGGCGCGGCGGCGCTACAATAGGCCGCGAAAGGCGGCGCAGCATGGTCATCGCAGAGAAACCGATTACAGCGCATTCCCTCCACCGGGACAGGCTCTTCTCTCACTCGAAGGAGATGATCGAGAACGGCGACCGGCTGCAGGCATGCGAAAAGATCTGGGGCGCGGTAGCGCATGCGCTGAAAGTGGTCGCCGACCGCCGCGGCTGGTCTTACGAATCGCACGTGGACGCGCTGGTCATCGCCGCCCACGTCGGACGGCTAACGGGCGACGACCGCGTGGAGTTGCTGTTCCGCCGCGTGCAAGACCTGCATGGGAACTTCTACGCGGACACGCTGCCGATGGACGCGATCAAGCGGACGAGAGCCGACGCGCAACTGCTCCTGAAACTCCTCAAGCAGGCCAATCGGGAGTTGCCCCGCGACGCGCGGATGCCCACGGACACGCGCTACTTGGAGCGCGTCCGCCGCCGGCGGCGGCGCGCCGAGTCGTAGGCGCGCTAGCCTGCGCGAACCGCGGAATACGCAGAGATTGGCGGGAAAGGTAACGCATGGCGATTGAGAACGACGGATTGACGCTTGGCAGGCGGGACATCGGGGGCTGGTCGCTGCCGACGCTCGAATTTACGGCGGACGAGGCTAGCCTCTTGCGCGTCCCTGTGCGCGGCGTCATCGGCAACTCGGTTCCGACCAGTCGGACAGGCACGGACATCCGAGATCGTTGGCGAGTTCAGGTCGCGTCTCGCGTCAAAGAGGCGCGGGGCGAGCGCCCGCGGCAACCGAGCGACTCCTACGCCGTCGCGATTGGGTTCAGTTTTCACATGCCCAGCCACGGCAATCAGAAGTTGGACGTGGAGAACTTCGTCAAGCCGACTATCGACGCGCTTGCCGCCGGCCTCTTCTGCCCCGCCCACATGAATCCGCAAGACATCCAGCGCTGGGACTACGACGACTCGAAATTCACGACGCTGCTCATTCACCGGCTACCCGATGCGGCCAGCCGGGAAGCCGAGGGCGCGGCGATAGCCGTGTCGTCGCGGCGGCGCTGACGCGCTTATGAGCGGGACGCTCTTCGTCGTCGCGACGCCTATCGGCAATCTTGAGGATCTGTCGCCGCGGGCGGCGCGCGCGCTGCGCGAGGCCGCGCTGATCGCGGCGGAGGACACGCGCCGGACGCGCAAGTTGCTCGCCCGAATCGGGGCGCGGACGCGGCTGCTGAGCTACCACCGGCACAACGCGACCCAGCGGACGCCCGCCCTGCTCGACGCGCTCCGCGAAGGCGACGTCGCGCTCGTGACGGACGCGGGCGCGCCGGGCGTGAGCGATCCGGGCGCTGAGTTGGCGGCGGCGGCGGCGCAGGCCGGCTTCGCGGTCGTCAGCGTCCCCGGCCCGTCGGCGGTCACCGCCGCGCTCGCCGTTTCGGGGTTCCCGGCGGACGCCTTCCACTTTCTGGGGTTCCTGCCGCGGACGGCGAAAGCGCGGCGCTCGGCGCTCGCGGAGGCCGCCTCGTTCGCCGCGCCGCTCGTCCTGTTCGAGGCGCCGCACCGGCTGCAGGCGGCGCTCGCCGATGTCGCAGCGTCGCTCGGCGACCGCCGCGTCGCGGTTTGCCGCGAGTTGACGAAAGCGCACGAGGAGGTCTTCCGCGGAACCGTCGGCGAGGCCATCGCGCATTTCGACGCGCCTCGCGGGGAGTTCGCCATCGTCGTCGAGGGCGCGGCGCGTCCCGCGCGGTCGGGCTCGCGGCCCCAGGGCGCGGATCCGGAGAGCGCGGAGCGCGTCGCGGAGGCGATGGCGTCGGCCCGCGCGTGCGGCCTGAGCCGGCGCGACGCGGCGGCGCAAGTCGCGCGCGAGTTAGGCGTGACGCGCCGCGCGGCCTATGCGGCGGGGGGCTGAGGGGGAGGATGCGGGTCGGCGGTCCCGCGCTTTCGCGTTCCGTAGACGAACCCCGACGCGAATCCAATGTCGGGGCCGAACTTGCGGCGGCTAGCCCTGCTCCCTGAGTCCCTTCACCTTTTCCCAGGTAGCGGATAGGGATTCCATCTCGCGCGTAACCCTGCCCCACGCGCTGACTACTTTGGCATCCTCAACGGACGCCAGCTTTTCCTCGGCTTCCCCCCAACTCTGCGGAAGTGCATCCATCAGGCTCTTGGCCGCATTCCAATCCCAGTCAGGGTTCAGGTTGCTCGGCCGACCTGACGTAGCGTGGTTAGCCAACCCGCCATGCAGCACATTGCGGACGCCTCTCACTTGCTCCTGGGAGTCCGACACGCCGTCTGGGATAGGCTTGTCTTGCAGCCCGAGGCGGCTTGCGTGTTGTTCCAACACAGCGTGCAAATGGAGCACCACGGCTTGCAACTGAGCGACTTGGACCCAGAACGGGCCGGGTACGTAATCCATTCGCGCCATAGCCATGCCTCCAACCCTGTCCTGGTGCCCGGGGCGGGACTCGAACCCGCACGAGTTTCCTCACTGCCTTGCTATGTGCTCCATTCTAGGATCGAGCATATAGACAAGACAGCGTGTCTACCAATTCCACCACCCGGGCACTGATGCCCAACCCTACCACGCCCACCCGCCCCCGTCAACCCTCCAGATCTACGAGCCCACCCCACTTGCGCCGTAGGCGTCACGTAGCGCGCAATCTGGCAGAGAGGGCGACGCTGCAAAGGGCGGACGTCACTGGATGCATGCTTTCGGGATGGGCCGAAGCGAACGGTTCAAGCCGAAAATTTCGTCGCTAAGTACGTGACTACCGACGCGGTTAGCGAGATAATGAATTCGGCCTCTTCCCTTCCGATGCTCGATCCTTCAGGCTTTGGATGCGCCGCCTGATCTCCTCTGAACGCATAGACTTTCTCTATAATTTCCCGCAAGATAGGGTGCGTCTTTTCGGTAAACGGAGGCTTTTTAATCAAACCGACCAGATCCCCATTACGACCAGCAATGGCTTTCACCATTGCCTCAATTGCGCCGCTGCATTTCATAACTACAGTCTCATAGTCAGGATTAGCGACACGGTCGAGGTACTCAATTGCATCCGAGAATTGCCTCTTTGCTTCTACGAATTTCAGGCTGCCGCTTAGAGAATACTTTGCCTGGGCGATGGCTTGGTCAACCTGTTCTGATCGAACACGGACGATCAAACCTTCCTCGTTGTACTTCCAAGCTAACCTGTACCTCTTAAAGTAGCCATTCATGGTGTCAATATAGGCTCTGTCGTCTGTATAAGGATTCTCTGCGATCTCCACGTAAACCAGTTCACATATGTCGTAGAACTCATACCATTTGCAAACTCTTATAGTATCGGGTATGTAGTAGACCAACGGGCCACCCTCGGGCCGCATGGGCGACTCTTTGCCGCGCGCACTCCAGATCAAGGCACGCATGCGCCTGTATAGGCGATACTCGAACGCAATCATCGGGCTAGGCCCGATCTTCTCGACAACCCGCGAGACCTCAGCAATCAAGGCTTCCCTAGCGGGGGTAGGCACAATGTCCACCAGCAGGAATTCTCCCGCCTCTCCCGACTTGTTCCGTATGCTAAAGGGCTCTCCGACCATCTCATCCCTCCCTGAGGCAGCCCCAACCCTACCACCCCGCCCTCCGCCCTGTCAACCCTGTGGGGAACGCGGCAGAGGGCTGTTCAGTCCAACACACCCTTGAGGTTGACCTTCTTCGGGCTTTTCGCAGCGTTGACCAGCTTCCCCAGTTTCTGGTCGTTGTCTTTGCCAGGGTTTACGATGATGTCCACGAGCTTCGCCACCGCGCTGTCGTAACGGTAGAGGCGATAGTAGCGCGTCCCGCGCTTGGCGCTACCAGTTTTCAAGGGCGGGTAGGCGTGCACTACTTGGTTGCCTTTCATCTCTCCTTGTCCCGAAAGACGTTCTCCGCGAACGCGATCCACGCCCGAAGGAGCACGTAGGGAATCACGGCGTAGGTCAGCCCTTCGGTGATGCGAATCACCTGATGTATCGAGTTCTGCAAGGTCGGGTCGTTGAACGCCGATTGCGCCGTGAAGAACCCCAGAACTGCCGCCAGCGCGACACCTAACGCCAGCAACCCCGTCACAACTCTTGCCCAGCCCTGCATCTCTTCCTCCTCTCCAAGTCATCCCGCTTTTGCGGGGCGTGGCTATGCTCTGTGCTTAACGGCGTAGGCAGATACGGATGCAAGAAGGGTTTAGCCCATCCAGCCCTTCACGCTCTTGGCAACCCGAGCCAACTTCGCGTCGTTCTCGTTGCCGTGTTCCGCGATGACATCTATGAGTTTCGCCACGGTGGTGTCGTGATGGAACAAGAGGTAGTAACGCCCCCCTCTGACTTTCCCTGATCGCAGGGACGGATAGGCACGGACTCCTATCTTTAGCAACGCTTTCTCCAAGTCAACGCGCCCCTCCATTGGCGTGCTGTTCGGGCCCGCAGCCTGCCTCACGGCCCTTTGGATTTCATCGTAGGAGAACCTACGGAAGTCCTTGTTAGCACGGCGCACCGTTTTGATCTTCTCTTTCAAGTCCGCCGCAGCTTTCGCGTAGCGTCCGGGGTCAGCCATATAGCATCCTCCTTGCCCGCACGTCGATCCTTCGCCCACGCCCCTCATGGAGCGCACAGCATTGCTCCGTATGTCTGTAGGCGCGGTACGCGCTCTACAGGGACAGATCTAACCTCTGGTTGAGGAACGCCAGCACACCATCCTTGTGGTACAAGCGATACGTGCCGATGCTCATGTCTTTCAAGGTTGGGTGGACATGGATGCCTTCTTCGTGGAGGGCTTTCTCCAAGTCCTTGCGAACGTTTCTCCCTAGCCTAGCCCTCGGGTTGCCAGCCTGCCGCAAAGCCTCTCTGAGCTCACCCTCGTCCATGCTTATGAGCCCCTCTCCGACCTTGCTAGCCAGCTCCCGCGCAACCTTTTCGTAGTCGTTCCCCGTCGGCATCTCAACCCTCCTGTATTTGGGGCGTGCGCAACCCTACCACCCCCACCCCGCCCCCGTCAACCCCCCAGATCCACGCGCCCCACCGCAAAGACCTCACCCTCAGGCGGCGACGCTTGGCCACCCCTATTGTATCCCCAACAGACAGGGGAGCCGTCGTGCCGGAGCGCACAGGTGTGACCGTACCCGCTGCTGATGGACGCGAACCGTTGGCCCGCAGGCAGCGATGCCTGGCCGTAGCCGTTGTCTCCCCAGCAGACGGGTGAGCCATCCTGCCGGAGCGCGCAGGTGTGTTCTCCTCCGCTGCTGATAGCGGTTAACTGCTCGCCCGATGGCGGCGACGCTTGGCCAAAGTGGTTACTCCCCCAGCAGACGGGTGAGCCATCTTGCCGGAGCGCGCAGGTGTGTTCTCTTCCGCTGGTAATAGCGGTGAACCGCTCGCCCTCCGGCGGTGAGGCATACTCGTTGTATCCCCAGCAGACCGGCGACCCGTCATGTCGGAGCGCGCATGTGTGCCCCCGGCCGCTGCTGATGGCTACCAACCGCTCGCCTTCCGGCGGCGAGGCTTGGCTCACATCGTTCTCTCCCCAGCAAACAGGTGTCCCGTCGCGCCGGAGCGCGCAAGTGTGCCACCTGCCGTTGCTGATGGTCACGAATTGCTCACCCATCGGGGGCTCTCCGCTTCCCCAGCAGACCGGAGAGCCGTCACGCCGGAGGGCGCATACGCCGACACTGCCGCTGCTGATGGAAACGAACCTCTCGTCCGTGTCCGGCGAATTCATTCCCCCCCAGCAAACGAGCGAACCGTCCTGGCGGAGGGCGCAAGTGTGGTCTGCGCCGCTGCTAATCGTCGTGCGCTGCTCCGGTGCGCGGAAGCCCGGCGGGGGAGCAGGGTACGGCGTGGCTGTAGGCGTTGGCGTGAAGGTTGGCGTCGGCGTTGGCGGCACCCACGCCGTCCAGTGGCCGCAGCCCTCGGATGCGCGGAATCCTGCGTCGGTCGGAAGGATCGAGACGGACGCGGGCGCGGCGGTTGTTCCGGAGAAGGCGACATTCTCTCCCGCATCGTCGAGGCGGCTGAGGCGCGCCCATTCGCACTGGCCGGAGACGTTGGCGGCCTCGTAGACGCCCGGCACGATCTGCTCGCCGACGCGCCACGTTCCGGGTCCGAACGCCGTCCATGGGAAGGGCGGCTCCGGGGTCGGGGAGGGCGTTGCGGTGGGCGCGGGCGTCGGCGTGGGATTGGGGGTAGGCGTTGGCGTGGGATCAGGCGTCGGCGTTGGGATGGGCGTCCAAGTTGGCGAGGGCGTCCAAGTCGGCGAAGCGGCGGAGTCGGGCGCAGGGGCGGAATCGGCGGTTGCGCCGGGCGCGAGGGATGGCGTTGCGATTGTCGAGGGCGCGGCGGGCGCGGTCGGGGATGATTGCGCGGGGAACGGGGTAGGCGTCGGCGCGCGGAGGGCGGTGGGCGTGGGCGGCGCGCTGCAAGCGGCAATGAGCGCGAGGGTCGCGGCGGCGATGGCGAGGAGCGGGCGGGGCATAGCAATGGCGCACGTTACCGCAAGGCGGCGTTGGGGGCAAGGGGCGGCTAGTTGGGCCAATCCCTGTCGGCTCTCGGGGCGGCGCGGCGGGTTACGCAGGCGGGGCAAGGGCAGGTTTGCCGGTCGCGGGCAATATGAACGAGCTCGCGCATCCGGCCGGGCTCTTCTTCTGGGCGCATCGCCGCCTCCAAGCCGCCGAAGTAGGCGGCGGAGAGATCCTCGAGCGGCTCGTCGAGGAATCCCCGAATGACGAACCGGTCGCCGCCCGCCGCGCCTAGCCTCGCGCAGGGAACGCCCGCGTCGCGCGCCGCCGACTCGATCCGCGCGGCGTCGGCCTCGGCGCAACCGACGACGACGCGCGACGGCGATTCGCCGAACAGCGCCGCGTCCCACCGCTCCGCCGGCAAGTCTGCGGCGCCGCCCGCGAAGCCGTCGCCGCCCGCGAAGCCGTCGCCGCCCGCGAAGCCGTCGCCGCCCGCGAAGCCGTCGCCGCCCGCGAAGCCGACGTCGCCGATGAAGCCGACGCCGCCTAGTATCGCGCTCTCCGCTAGTGCGACGGCGAGCCCGCCGTCGGCGCAGTCGTGCGCGGAGCGCAGCAGCCGCTCCCCGGCGAGCGCGACGAGCAGCCGCTGCAGGCGCGCCTCCGCGTCGAGGTCAATCGCGGGCATGCCCGCGACCATCTGATGCTCGAGGGCGAGGTACTCGCTGCCCGCGAGCGCGGCGGAGTCGCCGCCGTCCGGCGCGGCGCCGAGCAGCAGCGCGGCGCAGCCGTCCTCGAACGCCGCGCTCAGCGCGTCGCGGGCGTCGTCCAACAACCCGACGGCGCCGACGACGGGCGTGGGGTAGACCGCCTCGCCTTGCGTTTCGTTGTAGAGCGAGACGTTGCCGCTCACGACGGGCGCGCCGAGCGCGCGGCAGGCGTCGGCCATGCCGCGGACGCACTCGCGCATTTGGTGGTAGACCTCCGGCTTGCGCGGGTCGCCGAAGTTGAGGCAATCCGTCACGGCGAGCGGCGCGGCGCCCGCCGCCGCGACGTTGCGGCACGCCTCCGCGACGGCCATCGCGCCCCCGACGTAGGGATCGAGGTAGGCCATGCGCCCGTTGCCGTCCGCCGCCATCGCAAGCCCCTTGCCCGTTTCTCTGATGCGAAGGACGGCGGCTCCGCCCGCTCCGGGCTTCACGACCGTCCGCGTTTGCACCTCGTGGTCGTAGCGGCGGTAGACGGCGCGCCTGCTTGCGATGTTCGGCGCGGCGAGCAGTCCGCGCAGAATGCGCCCGGCCTCGGACGGCGGGGGCGCGGGAGGCATCGGCGCGGACTGGAGGGCGTCGAGGTAGGCGGAGCGGGCGGCGGGCGGGCGGTATTGCGGCGCGTCCGTCAGCGCGGCGATTGGCGCCTCGGCGGCGATCTCGTCCCCATCGTAGACGCGCGCGATTCCGTCCGCCGTGACCTCGCCGATCTCCGCGACTGGAACGTCCCATCGCTCGAAGATGCGGCGGACGCCCTCCGCGTTGTCCGGCTTGACGATGAGCAGCATCCGCTCCTGCGATTCCGAGAGCATCACCTCGTAGGGCGACATTCCCGGCTCGCGGCGCGGCACGCGGGCGATGTCCAGCCGGACGCCTGTTCCGCCGCGCGCTGCGCACTCCATCACGGAACTCGTGAGCCCCGCCGCGCCGAGGTCTTGCATGCCGGACAGCAAGCCGCTCGCGGCGGCCTCCAAGCACGCCTCGATCAGCACCTTCTCCGTGAACGGGTCGCCGACCTGCACGGTCGGGCGCATTTCGCGCTCCTCCTCGAATGTCCGCGAGGCCAGTCCCGACGCGCCGTGGATCCCGTCCCGCCCCGTCGCGGCGCCGACGAGCAGGAAGAGGTCGCCGGGCGCATCGGCGGCGGCTCGAGTGAGCCCGCCGGACGGCAGCAGCCCCGCGCACATCGCGTTCACGAGCGGATTGCCCGCGTAGCACGGCGCGAACGCGATTTCGCCCCCAACGTCCGGCACGCCGATGCAGTTGCCGTACCCGGAGATGCCCGCGACGACGCCGTCGAACAGATAGCGGTTCCGCGCGTCGTCCGGCGGGCCGAACCGCAGCGAGTTGAGCAGCGCGATAGGGCGCGCCCCCATCGCCAAGATGTCGCGCACGATCCCGCCGACGCCGGTCGCCGCTCCCTGATAGGGCTCGACCGCCGACGGATGGTTGTGCGACTCGATCTTGAAGACGACGGACATCCCGCCGCCGACGTCGACGACGCCCGCGTTCTCCTCGCCGGCCCGCACGCGAACGGCGTCGCCCGTAGAGGGAAACTCGCGCAGGAGCGGCTTGGAGTGCTTGTAGCCGCAGTGCTCGCTCCAGAGCGCGCCGAACATGCCCAACTCGAGGCCGTTCGGCTCGCGCCCCAGTTTGGCGACGACGAGGCCGTACTCCTCGCGGCTCAGCGCGATTTCGTCGAGCGTTTCCTGGGAGACGGCCATCGCCTACGCCGCGCGCCGGCGCCTCTCCCGGCAGTCATGGCAGTCCCACCCATGCGGAGGGAATGTGGGCATTTTGCGTCACCTCGCTCTTACGAAAGCCGCCTCATCGTAAAGGGCGGGGCGCGACGGCGCAAGGGGCGTATGGCGCGGCGGCGGCGTTCCGCGTAGGCGGGAATCCACGCCGGCGGCGTGGATGGCTTGGGGACGGGCGCGTTGCGCCCCGTCTCGTGGCGCGGTCGCGCCGACTGGATTCCCCGCCTACGCGGGAAGGGCGTGGCGTGGGGTCGCGCCTACGCGGGCGGCGTCGTGTTCGGCGGGCCCCCGCCTAGCCTCGGGCGCGCTCGAATTCGGCGATGGCTTCCTCGTTGCGGAGGGTTAGGCCGATGTCGTCCAGGCCTTGCACGAGGTTCTCCTTGCGGAAGGGGTCGATCTCGAAGGATGCGGAGAAGCCGTGGGCGTCGCGCACCTCTTGCGCCTCCAGGTCGACGGTCACCTCGTAGCCGTCGATCTCCTGGGCGCGGGCGATGATGGCGTCCACCTCGGCGGGGGAGAGGGCGACGGGGAGCAGGCCGTTTTGGTGGCAGTTGTTGCGGAAGATGTCGCCGAAACTGGGGGCGATGACGGCGCGGAAGCCGTACTGCTGGAGCGCCCAGGGGGCGTGCTCGCGCGAGGAGCCGATGCCGAATTGGGGGCCGCTCACGAGGACGGTGCCTCCCGCGTAGCGGGGGTTGTTCAGGACGAACCCCGGCTTGGGGGAGCCGTCCTCCTCGTAGCGCAGTTCGTGGAAGAGCAACTCGCCGAAGCCGACGCGGTCGATCTTCTTGAGGAATCGCGCGGGGATGATCTGGTCGGTGTCGACGTTCGGCATATCGTAGGGGACGACCTTGCCGGCGTGTTTCGTGAAAGGCTCCATTGTCCGCTCCGTTGGGATGCGCCGCCGTCGGGCTTCGCTAGGTTAGTTCCATTCGCGGGCGTCGACGAAGCGTCCGGCGATGGCCGCCGCCGCCGCCATCGGGGGGCTGACGAGGTGGGTGCGCCCGCCTGGGCCCTGCCTGCCTTCGAAGTTGCGGTTGGATGTGGAGGCGCTGCGCTCGCCTGGGGCGAGGCGGTCGGGGTTCATCGCGAGGCACATTGAGCAGCCGGCGTCGCGCCACTCGAATCCGGCCTCGGCGAACACGCGGTCGAGCCCCTCCTCCTCGGCCTGGCGCTTCACCGCCCACGAGCCGGGAACGACGAGCGCGCGGACGCTGTCGGCTTTCTTCTTGCCGCGGGCGACGGCGGCGGCGGCGCGCAGGTCTTCGATGCGGGAGTTGGTGCACGAGCCGATGAACACCGTGTCGACCGCGATGTCTTGGATGCGCTCGCCGCCTTGCAGGCCCATATAGGCGAGCGCCTTCTCAACGGCGGCCTGCTCCTGCGAGGACTCGAACGAGTCCGCCGTGGGGACGCGCCCGTCGACGGGGAGGGTTTGGGCGGGGTTCGTGCCCCACGTGACCTGCGGGGCGACCGCCGCTCCGTCCAACTCGACGAGGGAGTCGAATTGCGCGTCCGGGTCGGTTCGGAGGGCCGCCCACCGCTCGACGGCGGCGTCCCAGTCGGCGCCTTGCGGGGCATGCTCGCGCCCCTTCAGGTAGGCGAACGTCGTTTCGTCGGGAGCGACCATGCCGGTGCGCGCGCCCGCCTCGATGGACATATTGCAGACGGTCATGCGGCCTTCCATAGACATTGCGCGGAAGACGGCGCCGGTGTACTCGATGGCGTGGCCGATGCCCCCGGATGTTCCGATTTCGCCGATGACGGCGAGGATGATGTCTTTGGGCGTCACGCCGTTGGCGAGGGCGCCATCCACGCGGATCTCCATCGTCTTGGGCTTGGCCTGCCAGATGCACTGCGTGGCCAGCACGTGCTCGACCTCGGACGTGCCGATGCCGAACGCCATTGCGCCGACCGCGCCGTGCGTGGCCGTGTGGCTGTCGCCGCAGACGATGATCATTCCCGGCTGCGTGCGGCCCTGCTCCGGCCCGATGACGTGGACGATGCCCTGCTTTTCGCTGAACATATCGAAGTACTGGAGGCCGAACTCGTCGGCGTTGCGCCGCATCGCCTCCAACTGCGCCTTCGAGACCTCGTCCTCCAGCGGCTTGTCGCGATCGCTGGTCGGCACGTTGTGGTCGGCGACGGCGACCGTGCGGTCGAGCCTGCGGACGCGGCGGTTGTTGAGGCGGAGGCCGTCGAACGCCTGCGGCGAGGTGACCTCGTGGACGAGGTGGAGGTCGACGTAGAGGAGGGACGGCTTGCCGGGCTCCTCGCGCACGACGTGGGAGTCCCATATCTTTTCGAACATCGTCTTGGGGGCCATCCGCGTCCTCCGGGTCAACTTACGGGGTCAACTTACGAGGCGAAATCGTCCAGCACGAGGTAGGGAACGGGGCAGCGGCCAGCGAAAGCGCGGTCGTTGCCGATGACGACGTCGCAGCGGTTGGCGGCCGCCGTCGCCGCAATGATAGCATCCGGGGCTTTCATGCCGGTTTCGGCGCGCACTTTGGCGGCCGCCCGCGCGACGTCGCTGTTCAGGGGCGTCACGTGGAGGTTGGGCTGGAGGTTGAAGAACTTCCTGACGTTCATCAGCAGCCTCCGGTCTTGCCTGCGGAGCGGCCCCACCAGCATCTCCATCTCGACGATGGCGGACGCGAAGCCCACGGCGGCGCCGTCGCTCAGCATTCGGAGCGCCTCCGCGACGCGGTCGCCGTAGGGGTGGAAGTCCTCGAGGAAGTAGATCAGCGCGTTCGTGTCGAACGCGATGCGGCTGTTGCCCTCGAGCGCCTCGCTCCAAGCGGAGGCCATCATGCGGCCTTGAGCGCTTGGGCTATCTCGGTGTCCAGCCGGTACCAATCGGGGACGGAGTAGTCGTCCGACGAAACGCGGCGCACCCAGCTCTTCCGCATCAGGCGGTCGATGGCGTAGGCGGCGACGGACGTCGGCTTAGGCGGGCTGCCGGAGTACATCGCGCCGGGCGTCATCTCCTCCAGTTCGGAGAGCGTGGCGGCGTGGTTGGGGCGGGCGAGGAGGGAATCCGCGACTGCCCGAACCACGCCGTCGGCGGCGTAGAGGTCTTGGAACTGTTCGCGCCACTCGCGCCAGTCCGGCTGCATGTTCGTATCCGACATGGCCTCGTACCAACTCCCCCGCTCTCGGAGGACGCCGCGGTCCGCGTTTTCCTTGCTGCCGCCGTAGGCTCCGCGCATGCTCCCTTGGAAGTACTGCGCCCAGTTGGTCGGCTCCGGGGTGAGCACGAGATCGCCGTCGATCACCGTGGCGGCCATCTTCTCCCCTGGGCTGACGCCCAGGTCTCGCATAACGGCCACTGGGATGGTGATCTGGTTTTTGCCGCTCACGGTCACCGTTGGCATAGCGCGCCTCCTTGCTACTCTTACGAGTCCGCCTGATTGTAAAGCGCCCTAAGCGCACTGTCAAGGGGCGCGCTTGATCAGATTTATGGAGCACCTCCCCCTCGCGGAACGGCGCGCAATGCTTTACCCTTACGCCCTGCGGCGCGGACGGACGAACCGACCGCCCGGAACGGAGGCGCGAACGATGACGACGCTCATCACCGGCGGAATGGGATTCATCGGCCTGCACACGGCCAAGGCGTTCGTGGACGCAGGCGAGGACGCGGTCATCACCTACTACCAGACGTGGCGCGAGCCGTCGTTCATCAAGGACGAGTTCGGCAAGCGCGTCATCGTCGAAAAAGCCGATGTCTCCCAGCCCAGCGTCATCGAGGAACTGGCCAAGAAGCACAAGGCGGAGCACATCGTCCACCTCGCCGTCCCCGGCGTCGCCGCGCTCGGCCCCTACGAGGACTACCGCGTGAATATGAACGGCCTCATCGGCGTGCTCGAGGCCGCCCGCAACGCCGAGGTGAAACGCCTTTCCCTCGCCTCGTCCATCGCCGTCTACCACAGCCTGCCCGCAGGCCCCTTCCGCGAGACGGACACGCTGCCGGTGGAGTCGAGCAACCCCACGGAGACGTTCAAGAAGGCGTGGGAGATCCTCGCCTTCCATTACGCCGACCGGACGGGGCTGGAGGTCGTCTCGATGCGGATCGGCGGCATCTGGGGCCCGCTCTACCACTCGATGATGAACCTGCCGAGCAGGCTCGCGCACGCCGCCGTCAAGGGCGAGGCGCCGGACTACTCCCGCGGCGGCGTCCCCTTCGCCGAGGACCACTGGGACCTCTGCTACGTGAAGGACTGCGCGCAAGGGATCAAACTCGTCCAACTGGCGGACAGCCTCCAGCATCGCATCTACAACGTGAGCTCCGGCTTCCCCGTCTCCAACCAAATGCTCGCGGACGCCGTGAAGGCCGTGAAGCCGGACGCGAACCTTCCGCTGCAGGAGGGCAAGGGCCCCGCCTACAAAGAGTCGAACTACCTGGATATGAGCCGCGCCCGCGACGAACTCGGCTTCGCCAACGCCTACACGCCGGAGACCGCGATGGCCGACTACCTCGAGTGGCTCGACGCGGGCAACGAGAAGTAGGCGCTCCGTTGGCCGCGCTCAGCATCGGAGTCGTGGGGTGCGGCGCGATAGGCCGCGCCATTCTGCGCGCCGCCGACGAGGGCGCGCTCGGCGCCGTAAAGGTCGCGGGCGCGACGAGCCGAACGGAGAGCAACGCGCGCGAATTCCTCTCTACGCTCCGCGATCCGCCGCCCTATCTGAGCGTCGGCGAGTTGATCGAGCAGGCCGACCTGCTCGTCGAGGCCGCCGGCGCGTCCGTCGTTCCGGACCTCGTGGAGTCCGCGTTCGCGGCGGGCAAAGGCGCGATGGTCATCAGCGTCGGCGCCCTGGTCGCGCGCCCCGATTTGCTCGACAAGTCGCGCGCGACGGGCTGCCGCCTGCTGATGCCGTCGGGCGCGATCATCGGGCTGGACGGCGTCAAGGCGGCGGCGATGGGGCGCGTCGACCGCGTCGTTATGGAGTCGCGCAAGGGCCCCGCCGCGCTTGACGGCGCGCCTCACGTCGTGAAGAACAACATCAACCTCGATGCGCTGGAAGAGGAGGAGGTCATCTTCTCCGGCTCGGCGCGGGAGGCGTGCGCCGGATTCCCCGCCAACCTCAACGTCTCCGCCGCCGTCAGTTTCGCAGGAATCGGCCCCGACCGCACCGTCGTCCGAATGATCGCCGTCCCCGGACTGGAGCGCAACTGCCACGACGTGGAGGTCGAAGGCGAGTTCGGACTGATGCGTCTGCATCTCGAGAACATTCCCGGCGAGAACCCCAAGACCGGGCGGCTGACGGCGATGTCCATCATCAGCGCGCTCCGCCAGGAAGCCGACCCCGTCCGGTTGGGGACGTGAGGCGCGGCGCCGGGCGGCCTTCCAGAGACGACCTTGCGCGGCTGCCGCCTTGACCGCGCCAATGGGGCAAGCCGCCCCGTCATTCTTGAGATTTGCTAAACTCCAAGCGCTATGCCTGTGAAGAAGATCGGCATTCTCGCTAGCGGGGGCGATTCCCCGGGGATGAACGCGGCCATCCGCGCCGCCGTTCGCGCCGCTTTGCACCACGGCGTCGAGGCGCATGGCTTCTCCGACGGCTACCGCGGCGTCATCAGCCGCGATTCCGAGCCGCTCACCTCCCGCTCCGTCGCCGGCCTGCTCCGGCAAGGCGGAAGCGTCATCGGCGCCGGGCGCTGCCCCGAGTTCTTCGACGACGCCGTCCGGCGGGAGGCGGCGGACTACCTGCGCGGCGACGGCTTCGACGGCCTCATCGTCATCGGCGGCGACGGCTCGCTCGCAGGCGCGTGGGAACTCCACAAACTGGGCGTGCCCACCATCGCCGTGCCCGGCACGATAGACAACGATATGCCCGGCACGGAGACGACCATCGGCGCGGACACCGCGATCAACACGGCGATGGAGGCGATAGACCGGATCCGCGACACCGCGTCCGCCCACCGGCGCGCGATGATCGTCGAGGTGATGGGCAGGCATTGCGGCTACATCGCGGTGATGGCCGCCCTCGCCACCGGCGCGGAGATGGCGCTCACGCCCGAACGCCCCGTTGAGTTGGAAGACATCTTCCAAGAGTTGCGAAGCGTCTGGGTGCACGGCAAGCGGCATTTCATCATCGTGCTCGCCGAGGGCGCGAGGTGGAGCGCGGCGGAACTCGCGCAACTCATCAACGACTCGGGGGAGCCCTACGACGCCCGCTACACGGCGCTCGGCTACATTCAGCGGGGCGGCGTCCCCTCGCGCTTCGACCGGATCCTCGCCACGCGGATGGGCGTCGCGGCGACGGACGCGCTCGTGGATGGCCGCTCCGGCGCGCTCGTCTGCTGGCGCGACGGCAATTGCGAGGTCATTCAGACCGACGCGCTCCCGCCGAAGAACGCGCCGTGGGACCGGATGCTCGACAGAGTCTTCGCCGTCACGACGTGACGCATACGAGGGAACGTCTCCGTTGACCATCTTCGCAATCGCCGCGCCTCTCCTCCGCAACGCTTCTCCCTTTGCGACGCGCGCATGGCGCGGGGTAGCCGCCGCTTTGCCGCTCGCGCTCCTCGTCGCGTGCTCCGGCGCGGGCGAGCCGTCCGCCTCGCCGGCGGAGACGCCGACGTCCGCGCCTGCGCCCGCGACGATCGCCGCGCCAACGCCTACCGCCGCTCCTGTTGAGCGGACGGTGGGCTTGCTGCTCAGCAGGCCCGAGGCGTTCGAGGGGTACACGCTCTTCTCCAAAGAGGACTCCGCGAGCGGCGCCAACGCCTACCTCATCGATCATCAGGGACGGCTCGTTCATCAGTGGCCGCTGGGCGAACGGCTGCAGCCGGTGAAGTTGCTCCCCAACGGCAACCTCCTCGCGGGGCGCGACGGCGCATCCGAAATCGCCCCGGACGGCAGCGTCGTTTGGGAATACGCCCACGAGGAGCAGCACCACGATCTGCTGAAAATGCCGAACGGGAACGTCCTGCTGCTTGCGCGCCAAACGCTGACGCAAGAGGAGTCCGTCGCCGCGGGCGCGGACCCGGACCTCGTCGGCGAGCAAGGCTTGCCGGGCGTTCGAGTGATCGAAGTCCGCCCAACCGGGGCGAGCGGCGGCGAAATCGTCTGGGAGTGGTCGGTGTTCGACCACCTTGTACAGGATTTCGATCCGTCCAAGCCGAACTACGGCGCCGTGGATGAGCATCCCGAACTCGTGGACGTCAACTTCACGCTGGCCGAGAGCGCCGAAGTCGCGCGCGAGGCCCCGCGAGAGACGTGGACGCACGCCAACTCGCTGGACTACAACGCGGAACTCAACCAGATAATGATCTCCGTCCGCCACTTCAGCGAAGTCTGGATCATTGACCGCGGCGCGACCGCGGAGGAGGCCGCCGGGCATACGGGAGGCGCCGCGGGCATGGGCGGCGACCTGCTCTACCGCTGGGGCAACCCGCGCGCCCATCGGGCGGGAACAGCGGACGACCAGCGGCTCTTCTGGCAGCACGACGCGCACTGGATTCCCGACGGGCTGCCCGGAGCGGGCAATATGCTCGTGTTCAACAACGGGAACGAATTCCTCAGGGACGACCGCAGGTTCTACTCAACGGTCGACGAGATTGTCCTTCCGAGCGAGGCCGGCTACCGCGCGGAGTCCGGCGCCGCCTACGCGCCTTTCGATACGGCGTGGATCTACGCGGACGATCCTCCCCGCGCGCTCTACTCGCCCAACTTGTCCGGCGCGCAACGCCTTCCGAACGGCAACACGCTGATCTGCAACGGCAACTTCGGCGTCATCTTCGAGGTTACGCCGGACGGGCGGAAAGTATGGGAGTACGTCAACCCCGTCACGGATATGGGCCCGCTGCGGCAGGGAGAGACCGCGCCAATCGTGCAAACGCGCCGGAGAGTCGAGCGGCTGAGCAATCAGATATATCAGGCGCGCCGCTACGCCCCCGATTACCCCGGCCTGCGCGGGTTGGACCTCGCTCCGGGCGGCCCCATCGAACTGCCCGCTGCGCCCTAACGCGCGCTCAACCGCCTAGCGGCGCAACAAGGATGCGCCCGGCTTGGCGGCGCTTGACCGACGGAGCCATTGTGCATCGCTTCTCCGCCCCGGCAGGTTCCCGCTTTCGAGAGAACGACGAGGCGCTTATCCAGGAGAGGAACCAGCGCTCCGCGCCGTATGGATTCCCGCCTACCCGGTCTCAGGGCGGCAGTTACGCAAAGTCTCCGCCGGGCGCGAGGGCGGGCTCTAGTGCGAGCAGCCGCAGCCTCCGCCGCAACCGCCTCCCCCGCAGCCTCCGCCGCCGCAGCCCCCTCCGCCGCAACCGCCTCCCTGCGAGTGGGCGATGTTCGGGTTCTCGATGACGAACCCGCTCCGCATCAGCCCCTCGGAGTAGTCAATGGACGCTCCGTCGAGCAAGGGGGCGCTGTCGGCGTCGGCGATGACGCGCACGCCGGAGTCGTAAAGCGCCACGTCGTCTTCGGCGACGTCGTCCTCCAGGGAGAGCATGTATTGCGCGCCGTGCCCGTTGGGGACGACGATGACGCGGAGGGCCGCCCCGGGCTGCCCCTCTTCGGCCAGGACTTCGGCGAGTTTCTCCGCCGCCAGGTCGGAAACGGCGACTTTCGGGGCCTCGACGGAAACGGTGGCTTGGGTCATCGTCATTTGCGTTGCTCCTTCTCAGAGGACTCTGCGCCGCAGGTTAGCAGTCCGCAGCGCGGAGGTCAATAGGGTGTACTCGTCCCATACGTATGAGACAGAGGGGGAGTGTTCAGGATGCGTCATAAGGCGCTGCTCTGCAAGATACTCCATCAGACTCGCCATTGCTCCAAGAATTTCAGCCGGTTGGCGGCTTCGGGGCTGAGCTCCGGCGTTGGGCGGGAGTTGGCGGCGCGGTGGGCTGGGATGGGTCGCGCGGCTATCTGCATGGGGGACTCCTTTTGGCTTTGGATACGCCTGAAGGATGGCTCCTCTTTCATCCCCCGCCAGTCTCATATGTGTCTGAGCGCGGGCGAGTCAAGGCGAAACCGGCTAGGAGCGGGGCAACATGTCTCCGCCGGTTGGGAGGCTAGGCGCGCACGGCGCGGCGCGCTTGCCGCTCCATGCGCCTGCGGTATTCGCGGTCGTCGGGCATTGGCGTGTTGGGCGGCAGCGCGTCGTGGGCGCCGCGCAGGAGGGAGATGAGGCGTTTCGCGCGCTCCAGCCGCTGCCGGATTCGCGGCAAAGAGTACGTGTCTTCGTAGAAGTTCCTGTGGAGGTTCTCTATGGAGTCGAAGAGCGGGGCCATCTCCGGGTCGCCCACGCGCTCGGCGACGTAGTCAATGATGACGCCTCCGTCGGCGTGATGGTTGTAAGGCCAACCACGCTCCGCGGCGACGGCCTTCACGGCGTGGGCGACGGCGCCCCAGATTTTCTCGGACGCTTGCAGACGGTCGCCCTCGTCGATCATCTCTTGGGCGTGGGCCAGCATTCGGTCGCGGTGAACGGCGTGACTTTCAATGGGCGCAGGGGATATGGAAACCACCGCGATTCTCCAAGCATTCGCAGGCTAGCGACATTGTAGCGCGTCTCGCTTGGGCGGGCGGCGGCGCACTACATCCTCACGCGCTAGCGTTTGGAGGCAGTATAGCGCCGTCGGCGAAGGGGGCGCTAGGCGCCGTTGCGGGGGCGCGAGCGGCGCGCGGTTCTGGGGATGAGGCGCCGAACGCCGTACGGCAAGTCGTCGGTCTCGGGAACGGAGGCGTCCGCCTCGTCCAGCAGCGCGATCAGTCTCTTGGCGTCGGCGAGCCCGTCCGCCAAGTCCTGATCCTGCAGTTCGTCGTTGTAGAAGTTGACGTGAATGTCGTTCGCGCTGCGGAGCAGCGTGCCCAACTCGTGGTTGCGGGTCTGGTTGCGGAAGTAGGTCACGACATGGCGGACGCCGTCGTGGTCGTTCCAACCCCAGCCGCGCCTGCGCGCGATGCCCTTCACTTTGTGGGCGACGGCGCCCCAGATTTTCTCGGACGCCTGCAGGCGGTCGCCCTTGTCGATCATTTCTTGGGCGCGGGCCAGCAACGCGGCGGATTGCTCGTCGGGGGCAAGGGCTACCGTGTCCGCTGGAGGCTCCTCGATTGCGGGCTCCCGCTCCAAGGCGGCGATGCGCTCCTCGACTTCCTCTTTGCGCTGTTCCAGGCTCATCCGCCCGATAACGCTCTTTGGGGAAATCTCATCGAGCATCTTCTCCAAGGTCGCCCGCTCCGAAAGCAGGAAGCGGCGCTCGCGGTTATTCATAAGCCCGCCCTCCGCAGCGCGTTCAACCAACGCCCGCCGCGCTGCACCGTCGTCCTCGTCCGGCCGATTCCCACTCCGGCGCGGGCATTGCTTGCAAGCTGCCTCCGCTACCGCGAGACCGCCTTCTCGATGAGGTAGGCGACGGGGTCTTCCTTGCGCCGCAACTCGGGGGAAAGGAAGCCGTCCTCGACCTCCACGACGAAAAACTCGCCGTCAAGGGTCTTGTCGTACTCTCCGATGAGCCGGCCGTCCATCCAAATGGCCCCCGAGTGCGGCCCGCCGAACCGCAAGAGACCGAAAGGCGTGCCCTCCACTCCCTTGTAGGCCAGTATCCTGTCCGTCTGGAGGAAGAGGGCGACCTGCTCTCCGTCCAAGTCCACGAGGCGGCGGAAGCCGGGGGTCGAGGCTGCCTTTTCGAGGAGTTCGTCGGTCGGCGGCGCCGCTTGCGTCAACATCGCGTGGCTCCTTCCTGCTAATGCCGAGGCACAGGGCCTAGGCGTCCGGCTCGTTCCGCGATCCGTTGCGCCGTCTTCTGGACGGTCTCGCGGAGGTGATTATACGCAAGCCCGCCTGCGCTAGGCGGGCAACGAGGGGGGGCCATTCGGCGCGCCCCCCCTCGTTCGTCTGCGTTCGCGGAGAGGCTACAGAGCCGCGAGCACTTTGTCCGCGATGTCGGAAGAGACCCAGTCCTTCCAGTCGTCGTTGCCGCGGAGCCACCATGCGGCCACATCCGTGTAGTCGTCGCGCGTTTCGTCGAGGCGGACAAGCAAGGCGTTGATCTCCGCCCCGCTGATCGACCATTTCTCCAAGAACGCCACTGCGTCAGGGGCAGACTCGCGGAGTTCAGTTCGGACGGCGATGATCGTTCGGTCGTTGGCGTATTCGCACGCCATCGTGGCATCCTCAGGCCTGCCCGAATCCCGGTTCTCCCGAAGGTATTGCTCGCACTCGGGAGTGGAGGCGGGCTCTTCCAAGCGGACGAATCCGCCGTAGTCCGACTCCAGCCTCGCTGCGAGTTCGGTCGGCCCCCAGTAGTAGAAGAGGATGTCCTCCCGGTTCTCGAAAGCGCTGATAATCTCGGAGTTGAGGCTTTCGAAGGAGCCGGGATTAACGAGTTCGACGATGTCCTGCAGACCGTAGCCGTAGAGTTGCTGCTCGTTCCGCACTTCGCACGACCAGCCGGGGATGCAGGTCACGAGCCCCGCTTTATTGCCGCTCGTGGGGCGCTTGAAGATCGACCAGTAGCGCTCTTCCTTCAGGTCTTCGACGGACCGCAAGCCGGGGTTGGCGTCGGCGGTGTACTGCGGAATGATGAACGCGCTCTGCCAGACCGAGTCGGACAGGCTATTTCCGAGTCCCTCAACCGTTCCCTCCTCCACCGCCGCATCCCATGCGGCCTGCTGATTCGGAAGCCATATCTCCAGGCTGACGTTAACGTCGCCTCTGGTGAGCGCCTGCATGAGCGGAATTGTGGAGCCCTCGACCGCATCGGTTTCGTAGCCGTAGCCTTTTTCGAGGATGTGGCGAGCGATGGCGTTCTGCAGCAGCGCCGTGCTCCAGTTCAGGTCGGCGAACACGAGCGTGGGTTTGGATGCGGAGCCGGAACCTGAGCACGCCGCGAGTGCCGCCGCCATCAAGGCGACTATGCCGATCAACATTCCCGCCCTTTTCATCGCTGCCCCTCCTCGCGCCCGTTTGCGTCATACTAACTGATGGCGGCGCGCAAGACAAGGGAACGTTGGCGGGCGGAATGAATGGGGGGCGCGCCGAATGGCGCGCCCCCTTCTGTTCGCGTATGCGTTCGCAGAGAGGCTAGAGCCCCGCGAGCACTTTGTCCGCGATGTCGGAGGGAACCCAGTCCTTCCATTCGTCGTCGTTCTGGAGCCACCACGCGACGGCGTCAGCAGGCTCCTCGCCGGAGTCGGAGACGCGAACGAGCATCGCGCCGATTCCTTCGTCGCTAAGGGAGTAGCGCTCCAAGAAAGCGACGGCGTCGGGAGCGCTGTCTTTCAGCGATGTGTTCACCGCGACGAGCACGTCGGCGTCGGCGTATTCGCACGCCGACGTAACGTCTTCAGTGTTGCCCGCGTCGCGGTTGGCTTGGAGCGCGTCCTCGCACTCGGGGGTGGACGGGGGCTCTTCCAAGCGGAAGATGCCGCCGTACTGGGTTTCCAGTTTCGTCATCAGCGCGGTCGGAGCCCAGTAGTAGAAGAGCAGGTTTTCCTCGTTTTCGAACGCGCCCTGAATCTCCGCGTTGAGCGCCTCGAACGAGCCGGGGTTGATCAGTTCGATCACATCGCCCAGGCCATAGCCGTAGACTTGCTGCTCATTCCGAACTTCGCATTCCCAACCGGGGATGCACGTGACCAACCCTGCTTTGCCGCCGCTGGTGGGGCGCATGAAGAGCGACCAGTACTCCTCTTGCTTGAGGTCTTCGACGGATTGCAGGCCGGGGTTGGCATCGGCGGTGTACTTCGGAATGATGAACGCGCTCTGCCACGCCTTGCCGGAAAGGCTGTCGCCGAGCGACTCGACCGTTCCCGCCGCAACGGCTTCGTCCCAGGCTGCATGCTGGTTCGGGAGCCAGATCTCCAGGTTGACGTTGACTTCGCCTCTGGTGAGCGCCTGCATCAGCGGGATCGTGCCGCCCTCCACCACGTCCGTCTCGTAGCCGTAGCCGTTTTCGAGAATCGCGCGGGCGAGTTCGTTCTGCACCGCCGCCGACGTCCAGTTCAGGCCGGCGAAGATGAGGGTTGGCCTGTCCGCCATCATTGCGGTGGGCATCGCGGTCGGCTCCATCGCCGCGGTCGGTTCCATCATCGCCGTGGGCTCCATCATGGCCGTTGGCGCGGGCGTGGGGCTCGGGGTCGCGGTCGGGTCCGCGCCGCAGGCGGCCAGCGCCATCGTGAGCGCGGCGATAAGCCCTGTCAGTATCCCAATCTTCGCTATGGTCCTCTTCATGCAGTACCTCCTGATGTTGTATCGGAGGCCGCCGGATGAGTGGTTGCCCGGCGGCCCCTGCATGACCTACGGAAGTTAGTGTCCGCCGGTGAGCGCTTGCTGGCGCTCTTTCGCGGCCGATTGCGTGAGGCGGTCGATGATGATGGCGAGCACGACGATGCCGATGCCGCCGAAGAGCGCCTTGCCCGGCTCTAGTCTGCCCAGAGCGCGGTTCACGTCCTCGCCGAGTCCGCCGGCTCCGACGAGGGATGCGATGACGACCATCGCCAGCGCCATCATCGTCGTTTGGTTGATGCCGGCCATAATGGTTGGCACGGCCATTGGCACCTGCACCTTCCATAGCAGTTGGCTCGGCGTCGTTCCGAATGAGCGCGCCGCCTCAACGATGTTGGGCGACACCTGCCGGATGCCGAGGCTCGTGAGGCGTATGGCGGGCGGCACGGCGTAGATCACGGTGGCGAACACCGCCGGCACGTTGCCGATGCCGAAGAACATTACGGCGGGGACGAGGTAGACGAAACTCGGCATCGTCTGCATCGCGTCCAGGATCGGGCGCAGCAGCGCGTCGAGCGTGTCGTTCCGCGCGACGAGAATGCCCACAGGTATGGCGATGCCGATGGAGATGGTCACCGCGACGACGATGAGCGCCAGCGTCTCCATCGCGCTGCCCCAAAGCCCGATAAGGCTGACTCCGAGCAGCGTGACCGCTGCGAATACGCCCATCTTGAGGCCAGCGAGTCGCAGCCCCAGAAGCGCGACTCCGACGATCATCACCGGCCACGGAACCCACTTGAACGCGGACTCCACTCGCAGCAGGAACCAGAGCACGCCTCTTGAAACATTGTCGAAAATGAAGTCGAGGTTCCGGGTCGTCCAGAGGATCGCGTCGTCCACGGCGTCGGCGAGGCTGCGCTGGAAGTCCACCGGGAAGCCGATATTGCTGCCCCAAATCAGCACGACAACGAGCGACACGAGGAGGAAGACGGCGAGGCCGCCGAGGTACACCAGGCGGTCGGGGAGGGCCTTGAAGCGCTCCGCGAGGCTTGCGGATTCGGTTCCGCCGGTTGGGGCTTGCGTCGCCATATCGCGCCTCTCCTTGCCGTCCTAAGCGTCCGCGCCCACGGCCATGCTGCTTTCGACCTCTTCCGACTCTTCGGCGCTCTCCCGCTCCATCATTTCGACGACGGCGGCGGGCCTGATCTGGCCGGCGAGGCCGCCGGCGCCGTCGAGGAGGGGGAGGGCGCCGGTGAAGTGGCGGACGACGGGGAGCGCGGCGGAGATGGACATATCCGCCGAGAGGGGGGGGACGTCGTCCACGAACGATTTCTTGATGTTGCGGTCGCCGCGCTGGTTGGCCTCCGCGAGGGAGGAGAAGCTGACGGCGCCGACGTAGGCTTCCTGGCGGTTGGTGACGAATCCCGCGACTTCGCCCTTGGCGCTGAGCGCGTCCATCGCGGCCTTCGGGGACATATCGTCGTGGAGGACGGCGGCGAGGGGCTGCATGAGGGTGCGGAGGGTGACGACGGAGGACTTGCGGACGTCGCGGACGAATTCCTCGACGTAGGGGTCGGCTGGGTGGCCGAGGATTTCTTCGCTGGTGCCGTTTTGGACGACGGCGCCGTCGCGCATAATGATGATGTGGTCGCCGAGTTTGAGCGCCTCGTTGAGGTCGTGGGTGATGAAGATGATGGTGCGGCGCTCCTGCTCTTGGAGGCGGACGAGTTCGTTCTGCATATCGCGGCGGATGAGGGGGTCGAGGCCGCTGAAGGGCTCGTCCATAAGGAGCACCTCGGGCTCGACGGCCATCGCGCGGGCGAGGCCGACGCGCTGCTGCATGCCGCCGCTGAGGGTGTTGGGGCGGCTCTGCTCCCAGCCTTTCAGGCCGACGGTCTCCAGCGTCGCGCGGGCTCTGGAGAGGCGCTCTTCTTTGGCGACGCCTTTGACCTCCAGCCCCCAAGCGGCGTTTTCGATCACGTTGCGGTGGGGCAGCAGGCCGAAGTGCTGGAAGACCATCGAGGTCTTGCTCTGCCGGTAGCGGATCAGTTGCGTCTCGTCGAACTGGACGATGTCCTCGCCGTCGACCTCGATGGAGCCGAAGGAGGGCTCGATGAGGCGGAGGAGGGTGCGGACGAGGGTGGACTTGCCGCTGCCGGAGAGGCCCATCACGACGAACGTTTCGCCGGGCTGGACGTCGAAGTTGACGTCGCGGAGGCCGACGACGAGGCCGAACCGCTCGCGGAGGTCGGCTTTGCTCTCCTCGAGGAGTTCGGGCGTGAGTTCGGCGGGCACGCTGGAGCCGAAGACTTTCCAGAGTCCGCGGACGCGCACCTTGGGCTGGGCGGCCTGCTCCGCCGCGTCCGCCGTCTCGGTCGCCGCCAAGTCCGTCGTCATTGAATTCCTCCGTCGGTCCGCGCCCCTCGCGGCGCAGGAGAACCTGCTACGCATTCGGCGCAGGCTCGAAGTGGGGAAGAGCAGGGGAAGGGGAGGACGCGCGGGACGATGCGCCGCGTGGGGCCTTTATGAGGGCTGCCGGATTATGAACTCGCGGGGTTGCGCCGCCGTGTGCGCGGATGGGGTGCGCGAGCGCCCTCTTGCCACAGAACGCGCCTACCTTAAGCCCTAGCGCGGGGAGTAGTCAATACGCGGATACCGACGCGGAAGCGTCGCAATTCGCAGGATTGCGGAATTCGCTCGGTTAGAGAGAACGAGGCGCGGGCCCGCGGGGAGCGCGAACGCGCTGCGCTAGGCAATGATGGGCGGCGCGCCGCCGGAGCGCGAATTGAGCGATGCGGAAATCGCCGATGCGTAACCGAACGCTTGCGCCTTCTGATTTCGTCTCAGAAAGCGCGAATGGCGCCTGATTCCGCGCAAATTCGCCCTTTCGCTCAGATTAGGCGGATTCTCCGCGGGTTCGCGCGGCGTCTTCGGACGCCCGCTCCGCGCCCTCGCCGGGCGTCGCCGGCTCTTGGGCGGGCTCCGCGATGGAGGGGCTCTCCTCGCGCTCTTTGCTTGGGATGCGCCGCGCCACGCCTTCGGGGGCGAGCGCGCTGAGGACGGCGATGGCGCCCTGCGTCCAGCCGTCCACGGGGCGCAGGCATGCGTAGTCGGGGGTCAGTTCGAGGTTGGCGATGAGTTCGAACTCGCCGCCCTGGGGGTGATAGCCGAGCGGAATGATCGTCTTGCCGTCCTCTTTGTAGGACTCGCCGTAGGTGAAGCCTTCGCGCTTGAGCACGCGGGTGACGGCGGGCTTCGACGCCTTGCCCAGCGCGAGCGGCAGTTTCAGCAGCCACAGCAGGGGGCGGAACAGCAGGGTGAGCATTGCGGGAGACCTCCTCGCGGCGCCCGCGTCGGGCGTCCGCAGGGGGGTATTATAGCCCCTGCTTGCGCCCGCCTTGACCGTCATAGCGGCGCCCCGTTCGCCGTAAGCGGCTACGCGAGCATCGCGGCGGTCGTCGCGCCGATGTCGGCGGGGGTGGGAATGACGCGGCAGCCCGCCTCCTCCAGCGCGCGCATCTTCTCGGAGGCGAGCGCGGCCTTGCCGGTGATCACGGCGCCCGCGTGCCCCATCCGCCGCCCCGGGGGCGCCGTCTGGCCGACGATGAGCGCGGCGACGGGCTTGCGGACGTTCGCGGCGATGAACGCGGCGGCCTCCTGCTCCTTCGTCCCCCCGATCTCGCCGATCATCACGATCGCCTCGGTCTCCGGGTCGTCGTTGAACATCGCAAGAACGTCGGTGAACGTCGTGCCGGAGACGGGGTCGCCGCCGATGCCGACGCAGGTGGACTGCCCGATGCCGAGTCCCGTGAGTTGGCCGACGGCCTCGTAGGTGAGCGTGCCGCTGCGGGAGACAACGCCGACCTTGCCGGGCGTATGGATGGGGCCGGGCATAATGCCGACTTTCGCCTTCGCGCCGGGCGTGATGAGGCCGGGGCAGTTGGGGCCGAGCAGGCGCGTCGGCTTGCCTTCCAGATAGCGCATCGTCATCGCCGCGTCGCGCACCGGCACGCCCTCCGTGATGCAGACGACGAGGGGAACGCCGGCGTCCGCCGCCTCGAGGATCGCGTCCGCCGCGAACGGGGGGGGGACGAAGATGAGGGAGACGTTCGCGCCGGTCGCCGCGACCGCCTCGCTGACGGAGTCGAAGACGGGGACGCGCCCCTGAAACGTCTCGCCGCCCTTGCCGGGCGTGACGCCCGCGACGAGGTTCGTCCCGTAGGCCATGCAGCGCTCGGCGTGATAACTCCCCTCGCGCCCCGTGATGCCCTGCACCAGCAGGCGCGTCTCTTCGTTGACCAGAATGCTCATCGCCGCTCCGCCGCTTCGTTGTCCCTTAGTTGCCCTAGGATCCTTTGCGCTATCCCTTGATGGCCGCCGCCGCTTCCTGCAGCGTGTCCGCCATCGTCGCGTTCAGCCCCGACTTGGCGAGGATCTCCTTGCCCTCGTCGGCGTTCGCGCCGAGCATGCGAACGACGAGCGGGGGGCGCCTGTCCGCCTTGCCGTAGGCGTCCACCACGCCTCGCGCCGCGACGTCGCATCGCAGAATGCCCCCGAAGATGTTGACGAGCGCCTTCTCGACGTTCGGATCGGAGAGCATAAGGAGGATGGCGCGGCTGATCTTCTCCTCGTTCGCGCCGCCGCCGACGTCGAGGAAGTTCGCGGGCTTGGCGCCGGCGAACCGCGCGATGTCCATCGTCGCCATAGCCAGCCCCGCGCCGTTCACCATGCAGCCGACGTCGCCGTCGAGTTTGACGTAGGCGATGCCGGCCTCCGCCGCCTCCGCCTCGAGCGGGTCGTCTTGCGAGGGGTCGCGGAGGGCGGCCTCCGCCGGATGGCGGAAGAGCGCGTCGTCGTCGAGGCTGATCTTCGCGTCGAGCGCGAGCAGTTGCCCGTCGGCGGTGAGGACGAGCGGGTTGATCTCGATCATCGTCGCGTCCTTCTCGTCGTAGGCGCGGCAGCAGGCCTCCGCGAACGCGGAGAACGGGCGGGTTTGCGCGGGAGGGAGGCCGAGCCGCGCGGCGAGCCTACGCCCCTGAAACGCGCGGAAGCCCGTCACCGGGTCAACGGGCTCCGTGAGCACTTTCTCCGGCTCCCGCTCCGCGACCTCCTCGATCTCCACGCCGCCGGACGCGGACGCGATGACGACGGGGCGGCGGCGCGATCCGTCGGTGGCGACGCTGAGGTACAACTCGCGCTTGATCTCCATCGTCTGCTCGACGAGAACCTTGTGGACGGGCGCGCCTGCCGGGCCGGTTTGGAGCGTGACGAGCGTCGAGCCGATGAGCGACTCTGCGAATTGGGCGGCCTCTTCCGGGGACGCCGCGACCTTGACGCCGCCCGCCTTGCCGCGCCCTCCGGCGTGCACTTGCGCCTTGACGACGGCCTTGCCGCCGAGTTTGCGCGCCGCGTCGGCGGCTTCCGCGCCGTTGGACGCGACGTAGTATTGGGGAACCGGCGCGCCGTAGGCGGCGAGCAGGTCTTTCGCTTGATGTTCGTGGAGTTTCATCGCCTCTCCCGTCGCGGAGCGGCCCGCCGTCGGGAGCGCCGCCCCGCGCAGGCCGCAGGAGATGATAGCAGAGACGCGCGGGCTCCGTCCCGCGGAAGGCCGGCTCGCCGACGGAAAGGATGATAGCGATGATAGCAGGGACGCACGGGCTCTGTCCCGCGGAGGCCGACTCGCCAGAGGAAGGGATGATAGCAGAAACGCGCGGGCTCTGTCCCGCGGAGGACGGGGAAGGCCGGCTCGCCGGCGGAGAGGCGGGCTACGCTTCGTTGGCCTCTTTGGCCTTGCGGGCGGCCTCGCGGATGCGGGCGTCGTGCTGCTCGCCGCGCTCGAACGCCGCGACGACGGCGAGCACGAACGCGCCGAAGCCGCCGACGATGACGATGCCCGCGATCACGGGAATGCCGTCCTCGAGCAGGGCGGCGAATATCGCGCCGATGATCCCGCAAACGACGAAGCCGATGGCCGCGGCTATCGCCACCGTCGTCTTGGTGATCTCCGTGTCTTGGTCTTGCATCAGTTGCGCCTCCGCGCTCGCGTATCGTTGCGTCCGCGCCCCATTGTAGCATAGCGCGCCGCTAGTCTACGAGGGCTGCCGGTGGGTTCCCGCCTACGCGGGCAGGGCGGCCATGTGGTGGGTTCGCCGCCTACCATAACTGGTCGATCTGGTTCGCGCCTTCCTCCGTGGCGTCGATCTCCTCCGCGCTCATCACTTTGACTTGATCCGAGACGACTTGCCCGTAGGTGGGGTACGCGGAGCGGTCGATCCGCGCCGCCGGATCCCACAGGCGCGAGCGGATGAACGCGCGTCCGCAATGCAGGAACGCCTCTTTCACCGTCACGCGCAGGGCGGAGAGCGGGATCTTGCCGTTGACCGACAGCGGCGCGAGCGTCTCCGGGTCGGCGACGATCTCCGCCGTTCCGCTCACGCGCAGAGTCTCGTTCATCCCGGGGACGAGGAACAGCAGGCCGACCTCCGGGTTGCCGACGACGTTCTGCAGCGTGTCGACCTGATTGTTGCCGGGGCGGTCGGGAATCAGGAGCGTTCGCTCGTCGGGCGCCGCGACGAATCCGGGCGGGTCGCCTCGCGGCGACGCGTCCATCATGCCGTCCGCGCCGATTGAGGTCAGCACGCAGAAGGGGGAGAGGGCGATGAAGTTCCGGCAGTGCTCGTCGAGCCGCGAGAGGACTTTCTGATGGGCCAGGGGCTTCGGCTCCCGGTAGGCCGTCCGCAGTTCGGACATGGTGGAAATGACCATCGCAACGCCTCCCCGCCGCCGCCCGCGCGCATGGGCGCGGAAGAGCGGCTCCGTCTACGCCGTCTATAGTGATACTCTATCGCATATCGCTCCGCAGGCGAGGCCGCTCGTCCACACCATACGGGGCAGCGGGACTAGGAGGCCGTCCACTGCGCCGCTTGGGTAAAAGCCTGCGTAGTGTTGCAATTGTGTGTGCACGCGCTTATGACATTACCCCCCTCGAAAAATTGGGCGGTCGCGCCTATGAGAGCGCTTGCGCCGCACTAGGGCGCGCTGCTCGCGCTTGCGCTGTTTCTGGTCGTTGGGCTCGCCGTTCTGGACGACTACGGTCAGTCGTACCACTGGCCGGTCACGGTTTTGCCGTCGGCGACGCCGGGGTCGACGATGGTCGTCTTGAACGGGGGGAAGAGGACGTCGACGATCACCCGAGGCGCGGGGGCGGGGCGCGTCCGGCGCTCCACGATCTCGTCCACGCGCTTGACATGCGCCTCCAAGACGCCCGCGACGAACCGTGCGAACGCAGGGTCGCCGGACGCCTCAATCGCCTTCTCGTCGATCAGCCCCTCGACCGCCGCCGCGACGGGATTCGCCGGGCCGGGGACGCCGCCGTGCACTTCGCCCGGCGGGTTCCACGTCACCTCCGGGCGCATCTCGTCCGAGAAGTGGACGGAGAGTTCGCCGGACTCGTGCGAGTGGCGGATGCCGACCTCGCCCGGGATCAGCAGCAACGCCGTGACGAGGCACTTGTCGTTCTCGACGAGCGTCCACCACTTGCGCTTGTGCGCGCCGGGAATCGTCTCGCCGCGCCAGCCTTGCAGTTCCGCCGGAAGCGTGTAGGGATTGATCGCCATCGCTCGCTCCTAATGAGTCGTTCTCCAGTCGGCGACGACCCGCGCGCGCCGACTGG
Source organism: Dehalococcoidia bacterium (assembly GCA_965242755.1). Lineage (GTDB taxonomy): Bacteria > Chloroflexota > Dehalococcoidia > Lucifugimonadales > Australimonadaceae > Bin16. The sequence goes on from OZ251500.1 coordinate 2,379,946, forward strand.
ATTCCCGCCTACGCAGGAATGACGAGGCAGCGGGGCTTCGGCTCCCGGTAGGCCGTCCGCAGTTCGGGCGTCGTGGAAATGACATCCTGCGCCTCCCCGCCGCCGCCCACGCGCTTGGGCGCGGGAGCGCGGCTCGCTGTCTATAGTGGTACTATACCGCATATCGCTCCGCGGAGGCCGCTCGTTCCACACATATGAGACACTGGACTAGGAAGCCGTCCCCTGCTTAGGGCGAAAGCAGGGTGTTGCAATTGCGCCGCGCTTATGACATTACCCCATCACTCCCTCGGAAAAATTTGGCGGGCACCCATGAGAGCGCTCGCGCCGCATTGGGGCGCGCTCCTTGCGCTCGCGCTCTTCCTAGTCGCAGGGCTCGCCGTGCTTGACGACTATGGCGTTGCGTTGGATGAGCCTTTCCAGAGGCGGACAGCCGAAGCGACCCTCGGCTATCTCGCGAACGGCGACCTCGACGGCTTTCTTGCCAAGCTCTCGCACAGGCACAACAAGTTCTACGGCATGGCGTTCGAGGCGCCGATTTACCTGTTTGAGCGGGGCTTCGGGCTGGAAGACAGCCGCGGCGTCTATCTTTTCCGTCATACGCTGCTTCATCTCTTCTTCCTGGCTGGGGGCGTATTCGCGTACTTATTGGCTCGTCGGCTGTTCGGCGCGCGGCTGCTTGCGCTCTTCGCAATGCTGCTCTTTCTGCTGCATCCGCGCCTGTACGCGCATTCGTTCTTCAACGGCACGGACATGCCGTTCGTGGTTGCGTTCATCGTTGCGCTCTACCTGGCGCGCCGCGCGTTCAGACGAAACACTCTATGGGCGTTCGCTCTGCTGGGCGTTGGCGTTGGAATAGCCGTCAACCTTCGCATTATGGGCGTGGTTCTGCTCGCCGCGATTCCTGCGCTGCGCACGTTGGATTTCGCATTCGCATCGGGATGGGCGGAGCGCAAGCGCGCGCTACTGACGACCGGGGCGTTTGTCTTATCAAGCGCCGTCGTGGCTTACGCTCTGCTGCCGTACCTGTGGGCCAACCCGATTGAACGCGCCGTCGAGTGGTGGACGCTCTTGTCGGACCATCCAAACGTTGATCTGGAACTCTTCAGAGGAATGGCCTACCCAAGCACGGAGTTTCCCGCGGATTACGTTCCGGTTTGGTTCTCCGTTACGAGCCCGCCGTTCGCGCTGCTGCTGGGGGCGGTCGGCGCGGCGGCGGTTTTGGCGGGAGCGGTCAAGGCGCCGATGCGGGCGCTTCGGAACGCGGGCGCGCGCTTCGGATTGCTGCTGACCGGCTGCTTCGCGCTGCCCATCCTCGCCGTGATCGTTTTAGACGCCAACATCTACACGGGATGGCGGCACCTGTACTTTCTCTGGGCGCCGTTCGCGCTGCTGGCGGCGTGGGGGCTGCATGGGCTTGTCGGAACGCTCTCCGCGCGGCGGCTGCGGGCTGCGGCCTACGGCGCGGCGGGCGCGGGTTTGGCCGCGACGCTGGCCTCAATGGCGCTCATCCACCCCAACCAGCAACTGTTCTTCAACTTCTCCGTGGATAGAGCCGCCCCCGACTACCTGCGAACGCAATATATGATGGACTACTGGCGCCATCCGGGGCTGCAAGCGCTCGAATGGGTCTTGGACAACATCGACCCCCTCCTAGACGAGACGCCTGGGATAACAGGAAAACACAATAGGCATTGGGATGGCTGGGACATCCGCCCCGAAAATATGAGGTTTTTGCCGGACGCGGCGAGAGCGCGCATCGAGAAGATCAAGAGATCCGATCAGGTCCGCATTCTGCAATGGTCGTCGACGTGGGCGCTGTCCGCCCGCTCGCTGCATCGCGCGCAGGTCTACGGCAACACGATATTCACCATTGAGCGCAAGGACGACCTCCGCGCGGCCTACGACGCGACGCGAGAGCGCGAGCCCGACATCGCCGCAGCCTTTGACGTCTATGAGTTGGACGGCGCGGTCGCCCTTGTGATGGAGCCATGCGCCCCCGCGTTTATCGAGCAAATGGTCGCAACCTTGCGCGTAACGCCGGCCGACCCCGGCGACTTGCCGCCGGGACGCGAAGGCAAGCGGGAAGAGCTCCGCGGATTCAGCTTCGCCGGATACGGGGCGTTCTTCGGCGGCAAGTGCGTCGCATCCCTCCCGCTCCCGGATTACCCCATCGCCGAATTCAGACTCGCATGGAGCCCCGAACCGCTACCCCGCGAGGCCGTGCGGGATGCGATGCGCCGCGCAAAGGAGATTGGGCGCCTGCTCGCCCGCTCCGCCTACGACGTCTACTTGTCCGATGGCGAACTCGTCTATATCCAAGAGCAATGCAACCCGCTCAATACGGAGCCCACGTTCCGCGTCAGCGTGTTCCCTGAGCGCGTAGACGATCTGCCGGAGCAATGGCGCGGACGCGGCCACGAACGATTCTGGTTCAGGTTCCATCAGCGCGGGGCGCTGCTGGAGGAGGGGGCATGCGTGGCGCTGTTCCCGTTGCCGGACTACTCCGTCACCGCAGTGCGGACAGGGCAATACGTAGAGGGCGGGGACGATTTGTGGGAGGCGGCGTTCTCTACGAACCCGGAACCTTACGCGGCGGACTACCGCGCCGTCGCGGGAAGCGAGCCGCTCGCGCGGAGCGCGTTCGACATCCATCTCCTTGACGGCGACCTCGTGTACGCCAAGGAGCCTTGCGAGCAAGCGGGCGTTAATGCGCGCTTCTTTCTGCATATCGTTCCCGAACGGACGGGGGACTTGCCTGAGGCTCGTCGGGAACTCGGCTTCGATAACTTGGACTTTGATTTCTTCCGGAACGGAGCGTGGTTCGACGGCAAGTGCGCCGCCCGCGTTCCTTTGCCGGAGTATCCCGTTGCCAGCGTTCGGACGGGGCAGTACGTCAGCGGCGTAGGGGAGATTTGGAGCGCGGAGTTCGCGCCGTCTGGATTCCCGCCCACGCGGGAATGACGGATCTCTGGGCGCGAGCGGCGCCGCGTTCCACGATTCGCCGTCTATAATGGCGCTTACGCCGCATATCGCTCCGCAGGCGAGGCCGCAATCGGAGGATCCGCGATGTTGAGCGCGACGGACAACGAACTGCTGACGTCAGTGGGCAAGGGAACGCCGATGGGCGCCCTGATGCGCCGCTACTGGCTTCCGGTGATGCCCGTCGAGGACTTGGGCGCGCCCGACGCTCCGCCGCAGCGCTTCCGCCTGCTCGGAGAAGACCTCGTCGTCTTCCGCGACTCCAACGGCGACGTCGGCGTGTTCGCGGAAGCCTGCCCCCACCGCGGCGTGTCGCTCTTCTTCGGACGCAACGAGCAGGCCGGCCTCCGCTGCGTCTACCACGGCTGGAAGTTCGACGTCTCCGGGCAGTGCGTGGATATGCCGAACGAGCCCGGCGAAAGCGTCTTCAAGAGCAAGATCCGCGCCGGCGCCTACCGCGGCGCGGTCCACGGCGGAGTCGTCTGGGCCTACCTCGGCGACGGCGACCCGCCCGGCCTGCCGGAGTTCGAGTGGGCGGCCGTCCCGGAGGATCAGCGCAAATTCGCTCTCGCGCAGCGCGAATGCAACTGGATGCAAGGGCTGGAGGGCGACATTGACACTAGTCACCTCTTCTTTCTGCACGGGCGCCTCAACCCGGACGACCCGCCGTCCGTCGGCGTGTGGCACGACGACAAGCATCCCACGCTCGACGTCGTCCCCACAAAGTACGGCGTCGTCTACGGCGCGAACCGCCAAGAGCGGCCCGGCCTCGCCTACTGGCGCGTCACGCAGTTCCTCTTTCCCGTGTTCACCTTCTTTCCGGCCAACCCCGACGGCACGGTGCCCGGCCATATCTGGGTTCCGATGGACGACGGCCATACGATGGTGTGGACCGTCGCGTGGCATCCGACGACGCCGCTTTCGGCGTCCACCGCAATGTTCGGGTTCGGCCCCGGCGCCCATCCGGCGGGCGAGATGCTGCCCGACGCGGCGGGGCCGCTCGGACGTTTCCGCCCGCGCGCCAACCGCGCCAACGACTATCTGATCGACCGCGAGGCGCAGCGCAACGCCAACTTCACCGGCATCGCCACCGTCTTTTTGCAAGATCAGGCGGTGACGGAGAGCATGGGCGCCGTTCAGAACCGCGCGTCCGAGCATTTGGGCCGCTCCGACGCGATGATCATTCAGGTGCGGCGCCGCATCCTCGAGGCCGCCCGCGCGCTGCTGTACGACAACGTCGAGCCGCCGTGCGTCGAGAATCCCGGCTGGTACCGCGCGCGCTCCGCCATCGGCACGCTTCCCGAGGGCGAGCCGTGGCTCGAGCGCATGAGCGACTGGCTCTACGCGGAGGCCGACGAGCCGCCGCCGCTCGACCTGGCCATCGTCCGCTAGGGGGTGGCGCGGCGCCGCCGCCCCCCCGCCCCGCGCTGCGCGGTTTTGCGGTAGCATACGCGCGCCACTCCCCAAAACGCTTGGAAGGATGCGAACCCTGATGATCATTGACGCGCATGGCCACTACACCACCGCGCCGGCGGGCGTGCAGATTTTCCGCGCCACCCAGATCGCGGCGATGGGCGCCCCCGTCAAGCACCCCCTCAACGTCAGCGACGACCAGATACGCGCCTCCCTCGAAAACGGCCAACTCAAACTCCAAAACGAGCGCGGAACCGACGTCGCCTTCTTCTCCCCCCGCGCCTCTTGGATGGGGCACCACTTCGGCGGGCCCCTCGTCAGCCGCTATTGGACGGAGGTCAACAACGACGTCATCAAGCGCGTCTGCGACCTCTACCCCGACCGATTCATCGGCGTCTGCTCCCTCCCGCAGTCGCCCGGCGTCCCCCCGGAGAAGGGCGTCGTCCAGGAACTCGAGCGCGCCGTCAACGACCTCGGCTTCGTCGGCTGCAACCTCAACCCCGACCCCTCCGGCGGCTACTGGACCGACCCGCCGCTCGGCGACCGCCACTGGTATCCGCTCTACGAGAAGATGGTCGAGTTGGACGTGCCCGCGATGATCCACGGCTCCGCCACCTGCAACCCCGCTTTCACGACCACCGGATCGCACTATATGAACGTCGACAACACGGGCTTCGTCCAGTTGCTGGACTCCAACGTCCACAAGGACTTTCCGACGATCAGGTTCATTCTGCCGCACGGCGGCGGCGCGATTCCCTATCAGTACGCCCGATTCAAGGGGCTCAGCATCATGGCCAAGCGCGAGCCGTTCGACGAGTTCCTCAGCCGGCTGTTCTTCGACACGGCGATCTACAGCCAAGCCGCGATGGACTACCTCCTCAGGACGATCGGCGTGGACAACGTGCTCTTCGCGTCCGAGATGATCGGCGGCGTGCAGGCGGTGGACCCGCTCACCGGCCGGCAGTACGACGACAACAAGCCGTATCTCGACGCCATCGAGTGGCTCACGGACGACGACAAGCGCAAACTCTTCCGCGACAACGCGCTCCGCGCCTACCCCCGCGCCCGCGCGCAGATCGAGCGCATCGAGAGCGCGCAGGGGTAGGGTCCGGGGGGGGGCGCACGGGGCCGTTAGGCGGCGTCCCGCACGGAGACGGCGACCACGCCCTGGGACTCCCGCGTCTTGTAGAGGTCGGGGCGCAGGGCCGGCGGGAACGCCGCCCGAACCCGCTGCGTATCGACCGCCGTGACCGCGTTCGGCTTCCGCCACTGGAAGAGCACGCCCGCCTCGAGCGCGCGCCCGCCTTCCAAGCCGCCCTCCAAGCGCGGACGCATGCCCGCTCGCGCCGCTTCCGTCAGCGTCGCGCCGACGCTGTTGAACGCCGCGCCCAGCCGCGCCAGTTGCCCGCACGTGAACACGGCGTTCGGATCGGCCAGCAGCCCGGCCAGCCGCTCCAGCGCGTCGCCGGGCAGCAGCGCGCCCAGTTCCGCTATCGGGTTGACGTTCGGATTCGCAATCGCCATCGTTCGCCTCCTTGCGAAAGTTCGACGACGACGACTCTACGCAAGGGGACGGGGCGCCGCGCAAGGGGCTGTTGTCGCAGGGAGGGGATTGGGGGATAATTCCCTCGAAACAGGTTCACAAGCGGAGAGGCTACTAGTAAGATTGCGCCTGCTGGGAGGTTGCTTGACCGTGAGACAGGCCGCAATCGCAACTCCGCCGATAGCGTTTCCCTACCGCAGGGCGCGTCACGCGGCGTTGCCCCATATCGTCAAGTTCTCAGGCGGACGGTCCTCGGCGACGCTTACCTTTATGCTGGCGGAGGCGGGGCTGCTGAAGCCGGAGCGCGGCGACGTCATCCTGTTCGCAAACACCTCCGCCGAGCACCCGGCCACCTACGAGTTCGCCGCCGAATGCAAAGGGCGGCTGGAGCGCGAGTTCGGGCTGCCCGTCTTCTGGTACGAGTTCTGCACGGTGGAAAACGCCTCTCGCGGGGAGTACGCCCGCAAACTCTCCTACCGGCTCGTGAAGCCCGCGCCCGTTGAGGAAGACCCGAACGGCTACCGCTCGGGCGGGGAAGTGTTCGAGGAGATGCTCTCCTATCAGGGCATGCTCCCCAACCCGCACTCCCGCTCCTGCACGGCCAAACTCAAGTTGTACCCGTCCCACCTGCTGCTCGCGGAGTGGCTCGGCGCCGGGCCTGGTCCGGCTCACGCGGGACACTACGCAAGCCGGTCTTTCGTCACCCCGGAAAGCGCGGCGGAGCGTCACCTCGCGAACGGGGGCATGTCATCCGTGGAGGCTTACGCGGAGCGCGTCGGGTTTATGACCTCTATGCCTCCCGCTCGTCCCGCCCAATTGTGGCGGGACTACACGGACGCCCCGATAGACCGCGGCGACGTGAACGCGCCCGCCCGCCCCGTTGATATGTGGGGGAAGGATGCCGCCGAATTCGTCGCGCTGCTCGGATTGCGAGCCGACGAACGCAGACGAATTGACCGCGTGCTGTCGCGGACGCTCCTAGCGGAAGGGGCGGGCGGCAGGCTATGCTCCATCCGCACGCAGCCGCCAGGCGAACACCCCTACTTCCCGCTTGACAACGCGGGCATAACAGCCGATGATGTGGGGGCGTTTTGGAGGGAGCAAGCCTTCGACTTGCAAACTCCGCCGAGCGGAGGCAACTGCGTGTTCTGCTTTATGAAAGGAACAGAGGCTTTGCGGCAAGCGGGGCAGGAAGACGACCCTCAGCGGGTGGCCGGCGCTCCGTCGGACATCGCTTGGTGGATGGACATCGAGCGCCGCTATCGGCGCGAGGCTCCCGCCCGCAACGGCGACGGCGTGTCGAGGTTCGGCTTCTTGGGCGTCGCCGGCCCATCCTTCGCGGAGGTTGCAAGCGGAACCACGGCGCGACGCTCGCGCTACGCCGTCGGCGCTCCCGCCTGCGACTGCACGGACTGACATGCCTAGCGACCTCAGATTCCCTGCCCACCACGAAGTCCGAGGATTCTCGACTCACGCGATGGCTCAGCACGCGGGGAATCCGGAGCCGATCGTGCGGGAGTTGCTGCAGAACGGCTTGGACGCCGCGAAAGAGGCCGGAAGAGGGACTCCGGAAGACCCCGCGGAGATCGTGTTCGTCATCAGCAAGCGCCCGACGGACGACCTGCCTGGGCTTGCCGCCTACGTCAACGCTTTCAGGGCTGCGGAGGAACTGCGGCGCGAGCGGCAGAAGGAGAACTTGAGCCCGGACGAGAAGCAGGTTATTGAGCGTATCAAAAATGTGCTCGGCGCGGAGCAAACCCGGTTCCTGTTCTGCCGTGACAACGGCATCGGGTTAGACGACATGGAGCGCGTCTTATCCGAAGGCAACTCGTCAAAGGGGTCGAGCGGCGGAGGTTCCTTCGGTCTTGGCCATATGACGGCGTTTGCCGCATCGGATTTGCGCTATGTCCTCTATGCGGCTCGCACCCGCCGAGGCGAAATCGCTGGAGGCCATGCCGTTCTCGCCTCGTCCCGCTCCAAGAATGGCAAAACCTATCAGTCGCCGGACGGGTACTACACGAGGGAAGTCGATTTGCTCTCGTCGTTAGACTCAAGCAGGTACCAGGCGGATACCCCCGTCTTGCTTCAACAGCAATTGGATGAGGTCGAGCCCACGGGAAGCGTGGTGTGCATCACGGGGTTCAATAACTTCCGCGATGACGCCGACCCCGTCGCCGCAATCTGCCGGGTATCCGCGATCAACTTCCTAGCGGCGATAGAACGCGGCGAACTGATCGTTCGCGTGCAGGATGAGGTTGCGGGCATCGAACGGCGAGTTGACTGGAATGGCCTCGGCGACATCTTGACACAGGCGGCTTCCCAGCAAAAGGCTTCCGTGGGTGGATGGCTTGCCGGCGTGCGAGCGTTCCGCGCCTGGGAGACCCTGCGCGCCAATCGCCTGTTGCCTACGAGGTTTGGTGAAGGAGTAGAGGTCTATTTCCGTGAATTGCCAATGGACAGAGCCGACCGCTCGCAGGTGAATCTCTTCAGGGATGGGATGTGGATCACCTACTCCGCTCCTGGACTTGGGACAAGCGCATTTGCCGGGGTTCGCCCGTTCGACGCGGTGTTGTCCCTCAGCGGGGGCGAACTCTATGACCTAGTGCGCAAGGCTGAACCGCCCGAGCACCGCGGACTGGAGACGCAGCGGCTGGAGGCAAGCGAAAAGAAGAACCTCGCAGGGAGGTTGGGGGAGGTCGCCAACCTCTTGCGGGATGCCGCAGGGCAACTCGATGAGAAGAAAGAATACACCCCTCCTGGCTTCGCTATGCTCGACTCGGCGTCGTACAAGGAAGCCGACGCCCTCCCGCGGTACCGCCCGATTCAAAGCGAAGGCAGAGAAAGAACCACCCACCGCGGGGCCGGCGACGAGCCTGAAGAGCACGAGCACAACAACGGACGCAGGCGACGCGGCGGAGCCCGCCCTGCGCCGGGGTCAAGCGTGAGAGTGCGTTCCGCAATCAGGCCCGAATCCAACTCGGCAGGGCAAATCCACGCCCTCACCGTCGTCTATGAGCCGGGGCGAGGGGAACGCGCGGGTAACTTGGCGGTTCGCATCCGCGTCGCGTCAGGATCGGACGAAACGTGCGACCAGCCGTTCCGCCCCGAATGGCTGCGGATAGCCTCAATAGAGTACGATGGGGCTACGCAGCCAGTGCAAGGCGACGGGTGGGAGGCGCCGCTGCCGAATCGCCCTACGCCCGTGAAGATAAACCTGTCTCGTCCCATCACGGACTCCGCGGGAGTCGAGATCGACGTGGTGCGGCGGCGTCCCAAGGAGAGTTCCGCCTAATGACGGTCGCCCTTCACTCCCTACCCTTGCTAACCCAGGACGACACGCGGATGGACTGGGAGCATGCGCGGTACTGGTCGAAAGTCCAAGTGCAGCCCGGCAAAGCGTTCGTTGCGAACGAGATCTACGACGCTCCTGAACTGACCGCGCTCGTGGAGCGCGGCTCCGCGAAATGGATCGTTGACGTCAGGTGCCCGAAGGCTCTGTACGCTACGGTCGAACTCAGCTCCGCGCCCGAATTCGAGGTCCGGTGGGCGACTGCGGAAACCGACGGCCCCGTGTATCTCCGGCCAGGCTTGGTGGCCGTCGAGGATCTGCGGCTCAGCGCGACAGGGTTGATTGACCTCTGGGGCGAAGGCGAAATCGACGTGCCGAAGGGTTGGTGGTTGGCGCAAGGCAGAGTCGTGTCCAGCAAGAGCCTCAGCGAATCGCTGCTTCTGTTCCGCAGCGACGATAGCCTTTTGGAAGGACGCATGTCGGTCCAGAAAGACACGAGCACGGGGAACCTGCGGTTTATCGTGGGCCTTGCGCCGAACCTCTACGACGCGAGGCGCGCGGACAGGGATATTCACATGGCGGGGCTCATCGCCGCGTTCGGGTTGCTCGGGTGCTCTCCCCCGAGCGAAGACGAGGAAGATGCTATCCTGCAGGCGATCAAAGCCAAACTTGACGATGCAGGCGTTCCTGTTTGGGGAGACGGAAACTACGACCCCGCTCAGGCGGCCACCGTCATTGAGCAGTTCGGAATCGTTACGCAAGAGGAGGACAACGATGATTGAGTTGCCCTCAACGCAGTTCACGAAGTGGCAAGGGGGACTCGTTTCCCGCAATCGTCGCTTGGAGAGCGAGGCGTCCGCCGAAAGCATCAATGAGCGGCAGCGGGAGTTGTCCGATGCGATGAGCGGAGGCGCGCAAACGCTCGCCGCTTACCTCCGGCGCGAACTCGACCTGGATGGCAATGACTTGGGCGGCCTCCTCCCGCTTCCCCGGCAGTTGACGACAGAGGAAGCCTTCGAGCCTCCTGTCCGCCTTGAGCAAGAGCTCTACGAAGCGTGGAACGGGCAGACCACCGCTGGCTACGCTTCGCAGCCGACCTTCTGGACGGTGTGCCACATTCCGTGGCTCGAAGCCGGGCTGCTGGGGAATGACCCCGTTGCGACATTCTCGACCAAGACCCCGGGGAAGCGAAACTCCAACATGGACAACCTGACCCGCGACCTCCTGCGGCATCTGGGGGGCCTGCCGTACATCAGAGGGAACATCACTACGTTCAGCGACTGTCCGCTGGCGCGAGCGTACTGGCGCAGACGAGTCGCCGTAGAGGCCGCAGCCCAAGCTTCGTTCGGACTCACGATAGATTCCGCGCATAACGCCCTGCATCGGAGCGGACAGGTCTGGGAAACGTTCATCCTTATAGCAATCAAGCGTCTTACCGTGCTCAACCATCCGAAAGCGCGAGCCGCCTTGGTTGCCCACATCGCCGCCAAGCCCAAGATAACGAGGGAGGAAGTCGCGGAAAGCGGGCGGCGGCTCGCTAGGCACGGCCTGTCGTACTCGTTGGACATGCTGTCGTGGGACGAGTTGGTCGGAATCGCCGCCGGCGCTAGGCCGACGCCATCCGCGCGGCGCTCTAGGCTGGGGCGTATCCTCCCGATATAACTCGAGCCCATCCGCCTTCTAATCCCCCCCTACCCCGGGAACAGCCCCACGATCTCGTCTATCGCGGGGTTGTAGCGCTGGTGGCCGTGGTAGATCATTCGCGCTTGGTTGCGGTCGGGCGAGTAATAGACCTGCTCTTGCGTCATCTCGACGCAGACGTTCGACGCCGGGTCGCGGAACACGTTCATCGGGTCGCCGCCGTCCGCGACCGTCGCCATCGCCTCGCCGAGCATCCGGCGCAGTTGGATCACGCCGACGTCCGACTCCCCAAGGCGCTCGCGCGTTCGGTCGGCGACGGGCCCCTGCGTGACCCACGCCATAAAGTCCTGCGGCAGCGGAACCTCGACGTTCAACTCGCCGTTGCGGTAGAGCGGGATTTCGTAGTAGGGCACGCGCTCCTGCGGGGGGACAGGCGCCTCCGGCGGGAACTGATAGCGCGTGTAGACGACGTGCAGCGTGTGGTCGTCGTCCACCGGGACGCGGTACTGGAACTCGGTGCTCGTCGTTCCCGTCGTTGAGCGCAGGATGTTGGGGAAGACCCACGGATGCCCGACCTTCCAGATGTCGTCGTTCTCGCTCGTGCCCTCGACGATGCGCCGCTTGAACACGCCGTGCGCGAATTCGGTGAATCCGATCCGCTTGTGCGGGCGCATCATCGCCTTGCGCCACGGCGGAACCTCTTCGCCGGAGCGCTCCGCCAACCACCAGCCGTAGACGCCGTGCAGCCATTCCGCGTGCACTGGATCGGCCGAGTTCTCCTGACACTGCAGCCAGTTGCAGGGCAGCATCGTGAACCCGACGTCGCGCCATGCATGCTCTGTCACGAAGAGGTCCCAGCGCGGCAGGAGGGGCGCGGGCGCCGGCCCCAAGTACGCGAACAGGAGGCCGCCCAACTCCTGAACCGGATAGCCCGCGACCCGCGCTTTCTCCTTGAACCGCCCGTCGGGATGGACCGTCTCCTCGAACGGCTGCTCGACGCACTGGCCGGTCTCGTCCATCATCCAGCCGTGGTACATACAGCGCAGGCCGCGCTCCTCGGGGATGCCGTAGGAGAGGTCGACGCGGCGGTGGGGGCAGAACCTGTCGATCAGCCCCATCGTCCCCGACTTGTCCTTATAGAGGACGAGGTCTTCGCCGAGGAGCCGGACGGCTTTCGTCGGCCTATCGTCGAGTTCGGCGGCGGCGGCGATGGGATGCCAATAGCGGCGCATCAACTCGCCCATAGGCGTTCCGCGCCCGACCTGCGTCAGCCGCTCGTTCTCCTCATGCGTCAGCATCGCGCGCCTCCTGCGGTGGGGGGTATGGTAGCGGATTTTGGGGGATTGGGGCGCCTCTCAGCAGGCGCCCGTATAATGGCGCTGCGATGCCGGCGGAACTTCCGCAAACCCTCAACTTGCTCCTCTTTATGGACCCGGAGCGCGCGCCTATCGTTGAACTCGAGGCCGCCGCTCCGGGGCGCGTCCGCGCGACCGCCGTCCCCGCGCAGGCGTTCGACGACGGCGCGGGGATGCTCCCATCGACGACCGGCCTATGGAAGCCGCGCCCGTGGACCACGAGCCTCGCGCCCGATGCGCGCGAGCGGATTCTCCGCGACGCCCATATCCTCGTGCTGACGCTTCCCTACCCGAAGCGCCTGCTGCCGCGCATGCCGAATCTGCTGTGGGCGCAGTACCTCTGGGCCGGCGTCTCCGACCTCCAGCGCTCCGACCTCTGGGGCTCCCGCGTCCGCCTGACCTCCGCGCGCGGCTACGTCGACGCGACGCCCATCGCAGAGATGGTGATCGCCGCGGCGCTGCACTTCGCCAAAAACCTCCGCATCGCCGTCGCGCAAGGCGTCGCGGGCGAGTTGGACGCCGCGCCCTACAGCCTCCGGCTCCTCGCCGGGCGGACGATGGGCGTCGTCGGGCTCGGCGGCATCGGCGCGGAGGTCGCCCGTCTCGCGCGGGCGCTCGGCATGCGCGTCGTCGCGTCCCGCCGCTCCGTCGAGCGCGTCGGCCCGGGCGACGGCCCCGTCGAAACGCTCTATCCGCCGTCCGCGCTCCGCGAGATGCTCGCCGAATGCGACTACGTCGCGCTCGCAGCGTCGCTCACGCCCGACACGCGCTACGTCATCGGCGAGGACGCGCTCGCCGCGATGAAGGACGGCGCCGTCCTGCTCAACGTCGGGCGCGGCGAACTGGTGGACGAGTCCGCCCTGAAAGACGCCCTCCGCTCCGGCAAACTCGCCGGCGCCTACCTCGACGTCTACGAGGACGAGTGGTTCCGTCCGCCCGACCCGGAACTGCTGAGCGACCCCAACGTTCTGATGACGCCGCACAACTCCGGCCACGTCGACGTCGCGTCCTCGTTCGCTCTGGACGTTCTCAAGGGGAACATCGCCCGATTCCTCGCCGGCGAGCCGCTCGTCAACGAAGTGGATTGGGAACGCGGGTACTAGACCGCCTACAGGAGGCTCTATATGGAGCAGCGGCCGTTCGGTTTGCTTGGCTCGGTGAGCGCCCTTACGCTCGGCGGAGGCGGACTCGGCCAAATCTGGGGCGCGACCACCCGCGAGGAGTGCGTCGCCGTCGTCCGCGAGGCGGTCGACTCCGGCGTAACGCTGCTCGACCTCGCGCCGTCCTACGGGAACGGCGAGGCGGAGTCCGTGATCGGCGAGGCGTTCGGCGGCGCCCTGCCCGACGGCGTGCGCGTGACGACGAAATGCCGGCTGGGGAACGCGCCGCCCGACCGCGCCTACGACCTCCTCTCCGCCAGCCTTGACGCAAGTCTCGAGCGGATGCGCCTCGACCGCGTGGACGTGATGTTCCTCCACAACCAGATCTCCCTTTCGGGGCCCGGCGACGAGCGGAATACGCGCGCGGTCGACCTCCCCGTCGGCATCGCTCCCGCGTTCCGGCGGCTCGTCGAGGAGGGCCGCATCGGAGCATGGGGGCTCACCGGCATCGGCGAGCCGGACGCGCTCTTTCCCATCCTGACGGTCGGCCCGCGCCCCGAGTTCATCCAATGCATCGCGAACCTCCTTGACTCGCCGGGTGGGCTCCACCGATTCGAGGGGCGGGCGCGCCCCCGCGACATCATCGCCGACGCCAACGCCAGGCGCGTCCCCGTGATGGGCATTCGCGCCGCGCAGGCCGGCGCGCTCACGGACGCGATAGACCGCCCGCTGCCCGACGGCCACCCCGAGCTCCGCGACTACGCCCGCGCCGCGCCGTTCCGCGCCATCGCCGCCGAGGTCGGCCTGTCCGCCGCGCGCCTCGCGCATCAGTACGCCCTCTCGATGCAGGGCGTCGCCACCGTCGTGCTCGGCGTCAAGAACCGCGTCGAACTGCGCGAGTGCCTCGCCGCCGAAGCCGACGGCCCGCTCGACCCTGCGCTCATCGCCCGCATAGACGCGGCGGTCGGGAGGGAGGAGCGATAGGGCGCCGGTTGCGAATGACGGCAACGAGGGTGTAAGTTCCCGCTTTCGCGGGAATGACGGGCAGGGGGTAACCCTCACCCGCCGCTGCGCGGCCCCCCTCTCCCGCCATCGGGAGAGGGGGGATTGGGAATGACGGTATTATGCAAGGCGCATAGGAGGCGCCGATGGGGATATCGTTGTTTCTTGGCGGCGCGGCGGCCTGCGCCGTAGGCGCGCTCTTCGCGCGGCTGCGGCTGCGCGGCACTCCGTGCGTAGGCGCGGCAATCGGCATGTCGCTCTACATCGGATGGGCCGCCACCGTCTACGTCCTCGTAAGGTGGGGCGTCCCCGACCTTCCTATTCAGCGCTTCTTCCTCGCGCTCTACGCGGTTATCCCTCTGCCCATCGCCGCGTTCGGGGCGCTTGGGCTTATGCGCGAACAGCGGCGCCGGTTGCTGCTGACGCTAGCGGCCGCGTTCTCGCTGCTGCTCGTCCTGCCGATGATGGCGTTCGTCGCCCGCTGGTGGCTTGAAACGGGGCCGATGCTGCTCGCGTTCGCCGTCGTTCCCGCCGTCGTGTTCCTGTGGGAGGCGCACGGCGCGCGCGTCTTTGGGGAGAATCCGTTTCGCCCATGAGGGCGCTCCCAGCCCGTCGCGCGCCATCCGACCGGCAGGCTAGGGCGTTATGCCAAGCGTCGGATGCTTTAAACCCGCTGGTGTCGCTTGACAGACGCCAGTGGGCACTATATGATGTGGGAAATCCTCAATTGAAGGAGTTGCCATGGGCAACACGGATGCAGCCCTCAACCAGATTCTTAAGGACGTTGCGCCTTCCGACGAGACTCTTCGGGCCACTAAGGAGCGCAGAGACGCCGTCCTCAAGGCGGCGGCGGGTTTCCGGGGATTCCTCCGCTCCTACAAGTCCGGGTCCATTGGCCACCACACCGCCAACGACGACACGGACGCGGACTGCGGCGTCGTCCTGGATAGGCGCAGCCGCCCGGAGCTCGGGCCGGATGGCGACGGGGTCGGCCCGAACGCCGTCGTTGACGAGATGCGTGAGTTCATCAGGACCTCCCTCAAGGTCGACTACCCGGATGTCCGCTTCCGCGTGACCAAGCGCGCGATCAAAATCAATTTCAACGAACCGCTCCCGGGAGGAACGGACCCGACGGTTGACTTGGTCGTCGCTCTAACTCGCAAAGAGCCTCAGCAAGGCTTGTGGATACCTAACCGCGATCAAGAGCGGTGGGATGCGTCGCATCCGGAGAAGCACACCGAACTTATGCGCGGCGAACCCGCAGAGTTGCGGCGGAAGCGAGCGAAGGTGGTCAGGCTGGCCAAAGCATGGAACAAAGAAGTCGACCAGCCGGGGCTGTCGGGGTTCAACATCACTGCTCTGGCGTTGGAGTCGGTTGGCGAGGAGGGGACGCTTGCCGAGTGCCTTGCCGACTTCTTTGAGCACGCCAAGGTCAGCTTGAACCAGCGTCTGACTCCTGACCCTGCCGGCGTGTCTCCCCCTATCAAGGTGCTGGGAGACAAGGAATCCGTGGTGAAACGCTTGTCTCGCGCAGGCGAGAAGTTCCGGCACGCGCTCGACAACGACAGGGACAAGGCCGAGATGCTCTCCACGCTGGGCAAGTTGTATCCCAGCTGCGCTTCGGTGGACAAGGATGCGGTGGAGCGGGAACAGTTCGCGCAGAGCCTTCGCGAAGGCAATTCCGGCGTGGGAGTCGTTGCGGGAGGGCTCGCCTCGCTGTCGGCGGCGCCTGACGCGAAGCCGATAAAGACAACCCGCGCATACGGCGGGAAGCGACGCGGGCAGTTCGGGAAGCAGATGGGAGGGCCTTGGTACGGCGAAGACAAACCGCGGTTGCAGTTCGAAAAAGACGCTGTACAGTGCTTCCCCTCCATTCGGGCCAAGACATACAAACGGTTGGGGCGCTGCTACACCCTAGACGTAGAGGTTCCATCCTATGGCGTGGAACGGGTGGATATATGGTTCGAAAGGGAGAACCCCAAACTGCCCAAGGTTCACGCGTTGGACCACCCGAAGGGGTCTCCTCACCGTTATGGCGACGACACCCTGTGTATGTGGCGACCTGGCGACAATCGGGATCAAGTCTGGGAATTCCGTGACGGGCTTGTGTCGCTGATAGGGCTGACGATTGCCCACTTGTTCAGAGAGGCGTACTGGCGCGAGACGGGAGAATGGCTAGGGCCAGAGGCGCCGCACGATAGAAAGGATTAGGCTATGCTGGATTTCCCAATACCTTCACTCGCTGTCCTCATCCCGTTGCTAATCTGGGCAGGGAACGCAGCGCTGACTGGTCGCCGCCAGAAAAACGAGCGCAAGCGCGAGATTTTCTCGAGCGCGTATGCTGCTGTGGTAGCCTACAAAGAGTTCCCGTACCTAGTCCGGAGGCGGAACAGCAATTCCGCCGAGGAAAGACAGCGCATATCGGAAGAGTTGCGCGAAGGCCAGAAAAGCCTCGCGTATTATACTGCATGGCTTGCTACGGAATCCTACACAGTATCCAGCGCGTATCGCCGCCTAGTGACGAAATTGCGCACCGTCGCAGGCGGGTGCATCCACGAGGCTTGGCTGAAGCCGCCGGTTGAATCTGACGAAAATATGAACATCGCTGACATCGATTTAGGCGCTTTAACTCCGTTTGAAGAAGCCTTTATCCAGGCGATAACGGACGAACTTTCCTTGTGGCCGAATTGGGTGTTGCGTGTTTTGCGTAGGGCGTAGCCCAGCCGCCGCCCCAGCGCCTGCCTCTCCTCTCGCCTGCGCCTCCTCCACGCTCACCGAAGCACTCCCTGCCCGTCGTGCGCCATGCGGCCGGGTTTCCTTGCGCGTCCCTACGATTTATTCCATAATGTTCGGCGATTGCGACTATCTCCAACGGAGCGATGCGGACGTAATGGCGAGAGTCTCTCTGCTCGAAAGGACGGTTGACCGCGTCCGCGGCGCGCTTCGCCCGGGAAGGCGCGGGGCAGGGCACCGCGAGAGCCATCGGAGGGACGGCTCCGTCGTCCACGACGTCGTTTTCGGGGCGAACGACGGGCTCGTCTCCAACGCGGCGCTCGTCGCGGGCGTGGCCGGCGGAACGTCCAATCCGGCGATCATTGAACTGGGCGGAATCGCCGGGGTGGTGGCGGGAGCGATTTCGATGGCGCTCGGCGCCTATATCTCCACCAAGAGCCAGCGCGAGCATCACCAGTCGGAGCAGGCGCGCGAGCGTTGGGAGGTGGAGCATATGCGGGAGCAGGAGATCGAGGAGACGCGCCGCATCTTCCGGCAGAAGGGCGTTGACGGCGCGCTGCTCGAGGAGGTCGTCGAGGCGGTTTCCCGCAACCCCGATCAGTGGGTGCAACTGATGATGACGGACGAGTTGGGGCTTCCGAAGGATCCGCCGAAGCCGCTTCTCGCCGCGTTGGTGATGGGCGTGTCATTCGCCTCCGCCGCCGTCATTCCGGTCGCGCCGTACTTCGTCGCGGAGGGCGGGGCGGCGCTAGGGGCGTCGTTCGGGCTCAGCGGCGCGGCGCTGTTCGCCGTCGGGACGTGGCGGGCGTCGCTAGGGTCGGGTCGGGCGCTTCGCAAGGGCGTCGAGATGGTCGTCTTGGCGGGCGCCGCCGTCGCCGCGGCCTATTTCATCGGGCGGGCCGTCGGCGTGGCCGTTTAGCGTCGTTCGCCAACCTATCGCCAAGCGGCCGCGCTTAGTGTTGACGCAGCGTTTCCGTTAGCATATCCTAACGACTGCGTTCCTCTGAGCGCACTCTTCCGCAGGGAGGCCATTCGGGTGAGCGACTCTTCTCTTGGAGCGAACGGGGGGCGTCCTCGGACGCGGGACGGCTACGCGCTCGCGGGGGGCATTTTCTTGCTGCTCTCGGCGGCCGCCACGGCGGCGATGGTCTCGGCGCGCATCGCGTCGGACACCGACCAGCCGACGCTAGCCGAGTCGCTCCGCGCCGTGGAGGACAACCGCGCGCTGTACGGCATAGCAGGGTTCGCCCGCTTCCTCTCGGGCGCGGCGCTGCTGCTGGCCGCCTCGTTCCTGTTGCGGACATGGATCATCAGGGAACGATTGGGGACGCCGCTCGTCCCGCGCCTCTTTCTCTTTTCGGGAGTCCTCACTGCGATTTCGGGAGGCTGCGCCGTTCTAATCGCCGTCTACCCCGGCTCGCTGGTCGAGTCGGGCGCCGGGTCGCTCGCCGGCGGCGTCCCCGTTTTCGTGGACGCGGTCTCCGACGTTCGCTGGATCGCGGGCAAGATCGGATTCGCCGCCGCCGGCGCCGCCCTGCTCGCCGCGGCGACGCAGCAGTGGAAGGTCGGCGGGGCGCTGCGGCGGATCGCGCCCGCATCGGCGGTCACCGGCTTGGCGATGCAATTCATCTGGATAGACGCGGCGACGTTGATGCACCCCATCATCGGCGCGGCCTTCTTCTTTTGGCTGGTAGGGATCGGGACGATGCTGGCGACGAGGCGCGTGGAGCGGCGCTTCATCGCCGCCTACGGCGGACGCGCCTAGCGCGCGGCGCGAACCGCGGCGATCGCCTCGCTGATCGCGACGGGGCCCTGGAGGCGCGACGCGATCCGTCCGTCCGACCCGACGACGAATGTCCACGGCTCCGTCTCCAGTCCCCACTCCGCCAACTCGTCCGACGGGACGAGGCGCCCTTCGTTGCGCGCTATGTCCAAATCCCACGGCTCGATATGGATGAACTCGACCGCGCCGCGCAGGTCTTGATGGGCTCGCGCCAGCGTCTCCGCGACGGGTCCGCAGAGGGCGCTGACGCAGAATTGCGGCGAGGCGAAGAACACGACGAACGGCTTGCCCGCGTCGAGCGCCTCCTCGACTGATGCGTTGTGCAGATCGTCGCGCTCCACGGCCCGCGTGGACAACACCGCGAACGCGGCGTCGCGGAGCGTTCGGTTCGCCGTCCGAGGCGCGGCGTCGCCCGGGTTGGGCGCGGAGCCGTCCTCGACGACCTCGAAAACTGCGGGGCGCGTCGGCGTTCCGTCGGCGACGGCGAATTCCGCCGTCCATACGCCGGGCTCGGGGAAGGCGGCGGCGTCCACGGCGTAGAAGCCGCGGTAGTCGAGATGCAAATGCGCTCCGCCGTCCGCGTGGGAATGGGGCGCCGCCTCCGCTTCCTCCATCACGCGCCACTGGGCGTTCGCTTCCGAATGGAAACGCTCGTCGGCTCCGTTGAGTTTGGAGAAACGCGCGGTGACGTCCGCGTCCTCTAGGAACGCGCCGTCGCGGTCGGCGAGGCCGAACGGGAAGCGGTTCGTCCCGACCGTGAATTCCGACGCGCCGAGGACGCCGCTGTAGACAGGGCTGGGCGTCGGGGGTTCGCCGCCTCCGCACGCGGCGAGCAGAGCGGCGGCGAGCGCGAGGGCGGCGGGCGGGCGCAGCGCAGGCTTACTCTTCACAAGTCGCCAACTCCGGGGGGAAATCGTGGCGCTCAACCGCCCGGAGCGCGGGGGGGACGCATCCTGCGAGGTCGTTCCCGTCAAGGCGTATGATTTCGAGGTGGGGCAGCGTCGTCCACTCGGGGGGGACCGTTCCGGTCAGCCTGTTTCTGTTGAGCCAGAGTTCCTGCAAACTTGTCATTCCCGCCCACTCCGGCGGCAGTCCTCCTTCCACTCGAGTGTCGTGCAGAACCAATTTCGTGAGATTCCGCAGCCTCCCCCACTCGGGGGGCAGCGTCCCGTTCAAGGGATTCTCCTGAATTCCCAAGGTGCGGAGACCGTAGAGGTTCCCGAATTCCGGGGGCAGGACGCCGTCCAGCCCTTTCCTCTTCAGCGCAATATGAGCGACGCGGACCGTCTCGCCGCTCACGTGCACCCCTTCCCACGTCGAGATCGGCTTGTCGAAACTCCAGTCCAGCGCGTAACTACCCGCGAATCGGTCGCGCCCGCTCATTAGCGCCTCGCAATCTCTCACCAGGCCAGGGCGCTCTTCCGGATCCGGCACGGCGACGCCGTTGGAGCACGACTGCGCTAGGCTTTCGTCTACCGGGGGAGTGATCAGGAAAAGCGGGGTGCGCTTAATCCCTGTCCGCCGGTACTCATCCGCAATTCCTCTGCGCGCCGCGGCGACCTCCCTATCGTATCGAGCTGGGAACGGGTACAGGTTCCCCGGTACTCCCGCCGTCCAATCGTTCCATAGCAGCGCCAGCCGGCGCGCCTCCTCCGGCCGCTCCGCGATCAGGTCTCGCGTTTCGCCCGGGTCATTTGCAAGGTCGTAGAGCGCGGCGGCGCCGTCAAGTTCGTCTTTCACCAGTTTCATATCGCCCGAGCGGACGGCGTAGGTGATGAGTTCGTGCTGCGTATTCCATTGGCGCCAGAAGACCGCCTCGCGGGGGCGGTCTTCCCGCTCGCCGCGAACGTACGGCGTCAGATTCACGCCGTCCAGAGGGCGCCGCGGGTCTTGCTCCGCTCCCGCGAGCGCGAGCGCCGTCGCGCCGACGTCAAGGCTCACGACGGGCTCGCCGTACTCGACGCCTTGCGGCCATCCGCCGGGCCATGAGCCGATGAACGGAACGCGGACGCCTCCCTCGTGGAAACTGCTCTTCCCGTCGCGGAACGGGGCGTTGTCCGCCCAGTCGAACTCGCTGTGCGGGGTAGGGGCCACGCCGCCGTTGTCGCTGAGGAAGAGCGCCAGCGTGTCATCGCGTTTCCCGGCCGCGCCGAGCGCGTCCAGCACCCGCCCGACGTTTTGGTCGAGCGAGTCGATCATCGCTAGGTAGACGCGGCGGTCGGGATCATCGACATGGGAGTACTTACGGACGAGGCTGTCGGGCGCTTGGAGCGGCGTGTGCGGGGCGTTGTAGGCGAGATACAGGAAGAACGGCGCATCGCTGTCCGCCCGGATGAAGTCCACGGCGCGGTCGGTGAGCGCGTCGGTCAAATAGCCCTCGAACTCCGTCTCCTTAAAGCCGTCGTTGAGCGGGGCGAAGTCGCTCCCCGGCGCGCTCTGATGCCTCACGTCGAAATAGTCGTGCGCCCCTCCTAAGAAGCCGTAAAAGTAATCGAAGCCGCGGTTGTTCGGATGAAACGGCGGGGCCGCGCCTAGTTGCCATTTCCCCACCAGGCCCGTGCGGTAGCCCGCCGCTTGCAGCCCTTCCGCGAACGTCGGCTCATCGACCGGAAGCCCGTGTTCGTCGTCCTCCGGGGCGTAGGCGAGGTTGTTCTCCATGCCGAAGCGCGCCGGATAGCGCGAAGTCATCAGCCCGGCCCGCGACGGCCCGCAGAACGGATGCGCGACGTAGCCGTTCGAGAAGACCACTCCCTCCGCCGCCAGCCGGTCAATGTTCGGCGTCTCGATGTCCTCCGCCCCGTTGTAGCCGACGTCGTTGTAGCCGAGGTCGTCGACGAAGATGAGGACGACGTTGGGGCGTTCGGCGGGCGCGCGCGGAGCGTCGGCGCATCCTGCGTAAGCCGTGAGAACGGCCAGGGCGCAAGCGGCCGAAGCGGCCAGCCGTCCGAGCAGCGTCAGCCCGTCACGCATAGGAGCCTCGGGGCCAACCCTGCCCTCCGCCTTTCGCAATGAATGGTGGCGCATACGGGATTCGAACCCGTGATCTCCGCCTTGAGAGGGCGGTGTCCTGGGCCGCTAGACGAATGCGCCACGCGATGAACGGCCTGAGGCATAGTGTACCACGCTCTTGGTGGACCTGGGGGGATTCGAACCCCCGACCTCCTCAATGCCATTGAGGCGCGCTCCCAACTGCGCCACAGGCCCAACCTGCGCGGCGGCTCCGCGCCGCGGCAGTCCTTAGCATATCACAACCGCAGGCGCGGGCGCATCCGCTCCCTTCCCGATTTCCGTCTGCGCGGGCAGGGCGGAGGTTGGCGCGGCGCCTCTAGATGTCGAGGTTTTTCACCTGGCGGGCGTGCGCTTGGATCCACTCCTTGCGGGGCTGCACGAGGTCGCCCATCAGTTCGGTGAAGGCGCGGTCGGCGTCGGCGGCGTCCTCGACGGACACGCGCAGCAGCGTCCGCGAGGCGGGGTCCATCGTCGTCTCCCAGAGTTGCTCCGGGTTCATCTCGCCGAGCCCCTTGTAGCGCTGCAGGCCGATGCCTTGCCGCTCGGAGTTGCGCTCGAGGGCGGCGGCGAGTTCGTGCCAGGGCACGCCGCCCGCGACTTCGTTGTCGCGCCGCGACACGGCGTAGACGTGGCCGTTCACCCACTCCGCCACGGGGGGGAAGAGTTGCTGGGCGCGGTGGACGAACGCGGACTCCAGCACGCGGGGGACGTTGATCGTGCCGTGCCCCGAAACCTCGATGAAGTACTCGCCCTTCTCCGCGTCGACGACCTTGCGGCAGTCGAAGCCTTGCGCGATCAGCCACTCCCCGACGGCGTCCACGGAGTTTTCGCCTTCGAACGCGAGGCGGTACATGCCCTTCTCGGCGCCCTGCATGAAGGGGCCGACGAGTTCCGGCGCGAGGCCGAGGTTGGAGAGGGGGCGCGTCCAGTTTTGGAACTCCTTGAGGCGCTCGACGAGGCCCTGGATTTTCGCGCCGGAGAGGAGGGACGCGCCGTCCTCCGTTTTGACGGCGAGCCTGCCGTAGAGTTGCCTGGCGAGCCAGCCTTCCTTTTCGGCTTCGGAGTACTGGTACTGGACGGACCTGCCCCTGGAGGCGCGGTAGAGGGGGGGCTGCGCGATGTAGAGGTGGCCGGCGTCGATCAACTCCCGCATATTGCGGAAGAAGAAAGTGAGGAGGAGGGTGCGGATGTGCGCGCCGTCCACGTCGGCGTCGGTCATAATAATGACCTTGTGGTAGCGGAGTTTGGGGAGGTTGAAGTCCTCGCCGAGTCCGGCGCCGAGCGCGGTGATGAGCGCGCGGATCTCCTCGTGGGCGAGCATCTTGTCGGGGCGCGCCTTCTCGACGTTGAGGATTTTGCCCCGGAGGGGGAGGATGGCTTGGGTGCGGCGGTCGCGCCCGCCTTTCGCGGAGCCTCCGGCGGAGTCGCCCTCGACGACGTACAACTCGCAGAGTTCCGGGTTGCGCTCGGAGCAGTCGGCGAGTTTGCCGGGGAGGGAGCCGCCGTCCATCGCGTTTTTGCGGATCACGAGGTCGCGCGCCTTCCGCGCCGCCTCCCGCGCCTTCTGCGACGTGAGGCACTTCTCGACGATCCGCCTGCCCTCGTGCGGATGCTCCTCCAGGTAGAACTCCAGATGCTGCACGAGCGTTTGCTCGACGGCGGTCTTCGTTTCGGCGTTGCCGAGTTTGCCTTTCGTCTGCCCTTCGAACTGCGGCTCCTCGAGGCGGACGCTGACGATGGCCGTGAGGCCTTCGCGGACGTCGTCGCCGCTGAAGTTGCCCACATCCTCTTTGACGAGTTTGCTCTTCTTGGCGTAGTTGTTGATGGCGCGGGTGAGGCCGGCGCGGAAGCCCACGAGGTGCGTTCCGCCGTCGGCGGTGTTGATGCAGTTGGCGAACGCGAGCGTCTGCTCGTAGAAGCCGGTGTTGTACTGGAGCGCGACCTCCACCATCGCGTGGTCGGTTCGCTGCTCGTAGTAGAAGGGCTCGTCCTGCAGCGCCTCGCGGCTTTGGTTCAGTTGCTTGACGAAACTGGCGATGCCGCCCTCGAAGTAGAACGTGCGGTCGGCGTCCGGATGCGCCTCGGATGCGAACGAGAGCCAAATCCCCTTGTTGAGGTAGGCCATCTCGCGGAAGCGCTGGATCAGCGTGTCGCGGTCGTAGTTGGGCGGGCCGAAGACCTGGCCGTCGGCGAGGAAGCGGACGACCGTCCCCTCCGTGAAGGAGTCGCCGTCAGGCACGGAGCCTTCGTCGGCGACGTCGGCGTCGGGGACGCCCCGCGTGTACTCTTGGGAGTGGACGCGCCCTGCGCGCCGCACTTCGACGCGCATTCGCTCCGAGAGGGCGTTCACGACGGACGCGCCGACGCCGTGGAGTCCGCCAGAGACTTTGTAGGCGCCGCCGCCGAACTTGCCGCCCGCGTGGAGCGTAGTCATAATCGTCTCGAGGGCCGGCCGGCCGGTCGTCGCGTGGGTGTCGATGGGAATGCCGCGGCCGTTGTCGCGCACGGACACCGTGTTGTCCGCGTGCAGGGTGACGAGCACGCGGTCGCAGTAGCCGGCCATGGCCTCGTCGACGGCGTTGTCGACGATTTCGTAGACGAGGTGGTGCAGCCCGCGCTGGTCGGTGCTTCCGATGTACATACCGGGGCGGCGGCGCACGGCCTCCAGCCCTTCGAGCACCTGGATATCGCTTGCCGTGTACTGGGACGCTTCCTGAACGACCATGCGCTTGTTTCGACTCCTGATAGCGGGGAACGCCGGAGAATCGCGGCTATTCTACCATAAACGGGGCGCGCGGGCAGCATACGCCCCTACGGATTGTGGGTTTTTCGCCGTCTCTCCGAAACGCGCCGCGCCGCTTCCCCGTTACCGCAGGACGCTCGCGGGCACGGGGAAGTCTTTGATGAATGACTTGGCGTAAGACATCCAGTTGCCCTGGTAGGGGCGGCTCGTCCGTTCGATGAAGAACGCCATCTCCGGCGAGTTCAGCGCCTCCAGCAGCCGGTCGCCGTCCACGTCGGGGAACGGCTTTACGCAGTAGCCGGAGTAGAAGGTCGCCGCGGGGTCCGGGCAGCGCTGAAAGTCCGGGCGGAGGTTCATTCCCGCCGTCAGGATCTTGTCGCCGAACCCGGACGCGATGGAGACATGCCTGCCGAAGGCGTGCCATTTTCGCGGGTCCACGCCCCATTTGTCGCGCGAAAGCAGCCGCGTCTTGTTTCGGATCAGCCATGCGTGGACTCGCGGCGCCTCTTCCCTTACGATCTCCTCCGGCAGCAGCGACCCCGACTCATTGTAAGGGAAGATGACGACGCGCCTTGCAGGGTCGCGCCCGTTCTTCATCACCGACGCTTTGACGATGGGGCGCAGCATCCGGCGCTCCAAGCGCAGCGTCTCGCCGTTCGCGCGGCAGAGCGCGTAGTCCGCGTCCGACTCCGACGAAGCGTCGGAGTCGCCGTCGGCAAGCTGGAGAATGAATACGCCGTCGGCGAGCGTCTGGATTCCGACGTGAATCGCCGCGACGTCCTCCAACTTCGGCCCGCGCTTGGCGAGTTTCCGCAAGCGCGCCCGGTCGGACTGCGAGGCCGCGGCCCACGGCGCGGAGGGGCGCTCCGGGTCGATGGCGATGCGTCCGGCGTTGCGGAACGCGCGCCCGTCGTAGCGCTCGACGGGGATCGTTGTCGTTCGCCCGCCCTTCCGAATGATCGCTATCGCCGTGTAGGTCGTGACGTCCGCGAACGCCTGGTGCGCGCCGAAGTCGAGGATCCGGGCGACGTCGTGGGAGGCCGCGAGGCGTTTGCGGAGCCGGGAGCCCGAATCGGAGCGCAGCCAACTCGACGGCGTGATGTAGGCGAGCGTTCCGCCCTCCGCGAGCAGGTCGAGCCCGAGTTCGTAGAAGATGAGGTAGGAGTCGGTCGCGCCGCGCAGCGTCTCCCATTGCCCGGCGAGCCGCCTGCGCCGCGCCGCTTCCAGATGCTGCACCCGGATGTAGGGCGGATTGCCGATCACGTGGGTGAACCGGCCGCGCTCGCTCTGGAAGGCCGCGCGGTCGAAGGCGTCGCGCCGCTCGACGCTCCACGCGACGCGCTCGCCCGGGTAGCGCGATTCGAGGGCCGCGTCCAAGCGCGCCCGGCAGCGGGCGACGGCCTCGCCGTCAATGTCGTAGCCCGCCATGCGGCGCAGCGCGTCGAGCGCGTCGTCTCGCCCCAGCGACGCCAGCAGCCGCTCCGCCGCCGGGACGAGGAACGCGCCGTCGCCGCACGCCGGATCGCAGACGGCGGCCGCCGCCAGTTCGCCGGGGTCGGCGGGCAGCGCGTTGTTCAGGATCAGCGCGACGATCCACTCTGGCGTGTACACCACGCCGTTCCGTTTGCGGGGGGCGTCAACGTTCTTGCCGTAGCGCATACTCTCGACTCTCGTCTACGGGGCATAGGTCCGTCGTAGGGATGGGGTTGGCGAGGCGCAAAGGGCGGATGTCGCGGTTGGGATATTGGGGCGGCAAGGCAGTAGGTTCCCGCTTTCGCGGCGGCGGCGTTGGTGGGGGCGACGACGAAGAAGGGGAGGGCGAGGAGTTGTATTACAAGGCGACGGGTTGGCCGTGGGGCGTTCGGAGGTAGGCGTTTCGCCAGGCTTCCTTGCGGCGCTCGGCCTCGCTGGGGGAGACGACGCCGCGCTCGGCGCAGAGCCGCTCGAGGGCGCGAACCCAATGGCGGTAGTAGGAGTCGCCGAGGTCGGGGTCGCCCTCCCGTTGCGCGGCGCGTATCTCCTCGGCGAGCGCGGCGGCCCACTCGTCCCACGTGAAGCAGCCCGCGGCGGAGAGGCGGACGGCGAGCGCGAACGCCGACGCCTCCCACGGAGCGGCGAACACCGGCGCGCCCTCGTCGTTGAGGGGGACATCCGCGAGCCGGCTGAGGTCGGCCGGCGGCTGCGGGTCGGCGGCCATCAGGCGGGCTCCAGGTAGTCTTCCCAGATTCGCACCGTGCTGCTGATCGGGCAGAGCGACGGTCATTAGGCGGGCTCCAGGTAGTCTTCCCAGAGGTCGAGGTAGACGGCGGCGTTGGCGTTGGCGGACTCGCCCCACAATTCTTGCGCCTCGAAGCGGACGCTGTAGAGGTGGCGGCCTTCGTCAACGCCCTCCGCGCTGAGGTCGGGATAGACCTGGGCGCCGTAATGCTCGCGGACGACGCCGGTCTTGCCTCGGACGTAGCGGGGTTCGCGGGTGTGGCCTCGCGGATGGCGGTTGCGGGCGCGGACGGGGTCGCCGGGGGCGAATCGCGGGGGCGCGGACTCCGGGCGCGCGTAGCGCGTCGTCATTATGGGCGCGACGCGCACCTGGTCGGGGCGGACGGCGCGGGCGGCGACGTCGGCGGGCGCTGGGAAGGCCGCTTCGCCGCTCCGCAGTTCGTCGGGAGAGACGAGGCCGCGCTCGGTCAACTGCGTCTCCAGCCCCGCGAGCCAACTTTCGTAGTAGGAGCGCGCGAGGTAGTCGGCTGGGCGCTGCCGCTCGCGGGCGTGGCGGGCCATATCCAAGTTCCAGAGGCCGAGCCGCCCGATGAGGCGCGTGAGGCCGTAGACGCGCCCCTCCCACGCCGCGTGGAATACGGGCTCCTCGCTTTCGGGCTCCGGCTCGACGGGGCCGAAGCCGTCCATTCCGCCGAGGTCGTGGACGCCGTTCATCGCGCGGCGGCCTTTTCGGGGGATTTGGCGGGCTCGACGCCGATCATCGAGTTGCGCGTGACGAGCGAGGCGAGGCGCTCCTCGTCCCAGCCGTCGGTTCCGTCGGGGCGCTGCGGGAGGACGAGGTAGCGCATCTCGGACGTGGAGTCCCACACGCGCGCTTCCGCGTCGTCGGGCAATTCCGTTCCGAAGCGGCGGAGGACGCCTCGCGGGTCGGCGACGGCCTGAGCGCGGTAGGGCGCGGACTTGTACCAGACGGGGGGCAAGCCGAGCAGCGGCCACGGGTAGCAGGAGCAGAGGGTGCAGACGACGAGGTTATGGACGGCGTCCGTGTTCTCGACGACGCGCATCTGCTCGCCCTGCGCCGCGACGTAGCCCATCGAGGCGACGGCCTCGACCGGCTCGGCGAGCAGCCGGCGCTTGAATTCGGGGTCGGCCCAGGCGCGGGCGACGACGCG
The DNA here is from genome assembly GCA_965242755.1 of Dehalococcoidia bacterium. Lineage (GTDB taxonomy): Bacteria > Chloroflexota > Dehalococcoidia > Lucifugimonadales > Australimonadaceae > Bin16. The sequence goes on from OZ251500.1 coordinate 2,407,925, forward strand.
CTTGCCGTTGGCGGGGCCGATCTTGTCCTCGTAGAGGTCTACGACGGCGTCGAGCGCGTCGGCGTCCACGAGCCCTTTTTCGATGAGGAGCGACTCCAGCGCTTTGACGCGCAGCTCTATGTCGGGGGGCGGCTCCGTGTGATCGTGGTCGTGATGGCGGTGGTCGGTCATAGGCGTTCTCCGGCGGGGCGCGGACAGGATACCACGCGGGGAGGCGGGTATAATCGACTCCGAGCGTTTGGGACTCGACTAGGGGCTCCCAATCAAACGCATTGACGGAATCCTGACATACCTATGACATTATTACCCCCCCCCCCCCCGAAAAATTTGGCGGTCGCGCCTGTTGAAAGCGCTCGCGCCGCACCGGGGCGCGCTCCTCGCGCTCGCGCTCTTTCTCATCGTCGGCCTCGCCGTTCTCGACGATTACGACGTTACGTTGGATGAGCCCTATCACAGAGCCGTCTTCCTCTCGAAACTCACGCAACTCCAGGGCGAACACGCGGACATCCCCTCCGAGCGCGACAATTTCTACTTCGAGCACGACAACTACTACGGCGGCGCATTCCACTTCCCCCTCCTCTTCGCTGAGCGCGTCTTCGGCCTGCGGGACGCCCGAGAGATCTACCTCTCGCGTCATCTGCTCACGCACCTGTTCTTTCTTGGAGGCGGGCTCTTCGCTTATCTGTTAGGCCGCCGCTTGTTCCGAAATGGGCTGCTCGCGCTCTTCGCAACGCTGGCTCTCCTGCTGCATCCGCGTCTGTACGCGCACTCGTTCTTCAACGCGCAGGACATCCCGTTCGCAGCGATGTTCATCGTCGCGCTCTACCTGGCGCATCGCGCGTTCAGACGGGACACGTTGCAGGCGTTCGTTCTGCTGGGCGTCGGGATTGGCGTCCTTCTGAACCTTCGCATTATGGGCATTGTTCTACTTGCGGCGATCCCGTCGATGCGGGCGCTCGACTTCGCGTTCGCGCGAGGCGGAGCGGAGCGCAAGCGCGTCATGCTCACGACCGGAGCGTTCGCTTTGGCGATTTTTCTTACGATTTACGGATCGCTGCCGTACCTATGGGCCGACCCGCTTGCGCGCGCCGTCGAGTGGTGGACGCTCTTGTCGGATCATCCAAACGTTACTCTGGAAGTCTTCAGGGGAGTGGCCTACCCAAGCACGGAGTTTCCCGCGGATTACGTTCCGGTTTGGTTCTCCGTTACGAGCCCGCCCTTCGCGCTGCTGCTGGGAGCGGTCGGCGCGGCGGCAGTTTTTGGCGGAGCGGTCAGGGCGCCGATGCGGGCGCTTCGGAGCGGGAGTCTGCGGTTCGGCCTACTGCTGGTTGGCTGCGCCGCGGCGCCCGTCGCCGCGGTGGTTTTGCTGAACTCGAACGCCTACAACGAATGGCGGCATCTGTACTTTCTCTGGGCGCCGTTCTCGTTGCTGGCCGTAGTCGGGCTGGCGGCGTTGACCCGGGCGCCGGCGCGGCTGCGGGCTGCGGCCTACGGCGCGACGGGCGCAGGCTTGGCGGCGACGGCCATCTCAATGGCGCTCATCCACCCGGATCAGCAACTGTTCTTCAACTTCTCCGTGGACAGAGTCACCCCTGGCTACCTGGGAACGCAGTACACGATGGACTACTGGCGCCATCCAGGGCTGCAAGCGTTCGAATGGGTTTTGGACAACATCGACCCCATCCCAGGCGAGACGCCTGGGATACCAGCGCATTGGGACGTCTGGGACGTCCGCCCTGAGTCTATGAGGTTTTTGCCGGACGCGGCGAGAACGCGCATTGAGAAGATCAAAGAATCCGATCATGTCCGCATTCTGCAATGGTCGGGGGCGTGGGCGCGGTCCGCCCGCGAGCTGCATCGCGCGCAGGTCTACAGCCACACGATATTCAGAATCGAGCGAACGGACGACCTGCAAGCCGTCTACGACGCGACGCGAGAGCGCGAGCCCGACGTCGGCGGCGCCTATGACGTCTATGAGTTGGACGACGTGGTCGCTCTCGTGATGGAGCCCTGCGCCCCCGCGTTCATTAGGCGAACGTCCGCAATTTTGCGCGCCGCGCCGGTCGACCCCGGCGACTTGCCGCCCGTGCCGCCGTGGCGCGAAGACGAGGGGTACGAGCCCCGCAGATTCCCCCTCATCTACTACGGCAGGCGCTTCGACGGCAAGTGCGTCGCATCCCTCCCGCTCCCGGACTACCCCATCGCCGATATCGAGTTCATCTGGGAGCCGGAACTGCTGAGCAGCGAGGCCGCGCGCGCGGCGATGCGGCGCGCGAAAGCGGAGGGGCGCCTGCTTGCCCGCTCCGCCTACGACGTCTACTTGGCCGACGGCCAACTCGTCTATGTCCAAGAGCCGTGCGACCCGCTTGATACGGAGCATTCGTTCCACGTAAGCGTGTTCCCGCAGCGCATAGACGACCTGCCGGAGCAATGGCGCGAACGCGGCCACGAACGATTCGGGTTCAATTTTCATCAGCGCGGCGCGCTGCTGGAGGACGGGGCGTGCATCGCGCTGTTCCCGTTGCCAGACTACCCAGTCGCAGGGATCCAAACAGGGCAATTCATAGAGGGCGAGGGCTCGTTATGGGAGGCGGCGTTCTCCGCCAACCCGGAACCCTACGCGGCGGTCCACCGCGCTACGGCAGGCAGCGAGCCGCTTGCTCGGGGCGATTTCGATCTCCACATCCTCAACGGCGACCTCGTGTACGTCAAGGAGCCGTGCGCCCAGGCGGACACGGAGGCGAGATTCTTCCTGCACGTCGTTCCCGAGCGCGTGGGCGACTTGCCGGAGGAGCGTCGGGAGTTGGGATTCGATAACTTGGACTTTGCGTTCTTCCTGAACGGGGCGTGGTTCGACGGCAAGTGCGCCGCGCGAGTTGCGCTCCCTGACTACCCCATCGCGAGCGTTCGGACGGGGCAGTTCGTCGGCGGGGCGGGGGAGATATGGAGCGCGGAGTTCGCGGTTGGGGGTTAGCCCGCTCCCCGCGCCCCAATGCTGGTAGCATTGACGCTATGGCTGCAGCGCCGACGGACGCCCCTGCTCTCCTCACGCTCGAACTGACCGCCCTCGGCAGGGAGGGCGAGGCGCTCGCCGAAACCGCCGACGGCAAGCCCGCGTTCGTCTTCGGCGGCGTCCCGGGCGAGACCGTGACGGCGGAGATCGTGGCGGAGCGCAGAGGCTACGCCGCCGCCCGCGTCGTCGAAACGCTGACGCCGTCCCCCCACCGCGTCGAGCCCGAGTGCCGCTACTTCGGCGCCTGCACCGGCTGCCAGTGGCAGCATATCGCCTACGAGCGCCAGTTGGAGATGAAACGCGAAATCCTCGCCGACGCCTTCCGCCGCGTCGGCGGCCTCGAAATCGAGCCGCTCCCCGCGCTGCCCAGCCCCGACCGGCTCGGCTACCGCAATCACGCGCGATTCACCGTCAGCAGAGAGGGCGGCAGGCTCGGCTACGTCCACAAGGAGCGGCGGCGGCACGTCGATGTGGACGAATGCCTGCTGATGGCGCCGTGGATCAACGAGGCGCTCGCCGCTCTGCAAGGCCGCGCCGCCGAGACGACGCAACTCTCCCTCCGCTACGGCGTGAACACCGGGGACTACCTCCTCCAGCCCACGCTCCAAAACCCCGAAATCCCGCTCGCCTCCGGCCAAACGCATTACGAAGAGGAGTTGCTGGGGCGCCGGTTCCGCGTGAGTTCCCCGTCGTTCTTTCAGGTCAACACGCGGCAGGCCGAGCGCATGGCCGAACTCGCGATGGACCAACTGGGGCTCGACGGCTCGCAAACCGTCGTGGACGCCTACGCCGGCGTCGCCGTGTTCGCAGCGCTGATGGCGGGGCGCGCCAAGCGCGTGATCGCGGTCGAAGAGTCGGCGGCGGCGCTCGCGGACGCCCGCGTCAACGTCGACGGCATTCCGAACGTGGAGTTGCGGCAGGCGCGGACGGAAGACGCGCTTGCGGAACTCGCCGCCCAAGCGGACGCGGTGCTGCTTGATCCGCCCCGCGCCGGCTGCATGCCGGGCGCGCTCGACGCCTTGCTGGACGCGCCCCCGCCCCGCGTCGTCTATATCTCGTGCGACCCGGAGACGCTCGCCCGCGACTTGGCCGTCCTCGCGGCGGGGCCCTTCCGCGTCAAGCAGGCGCAGCCCGTTGACATGTTCCCGCAAACCCACCACGTCGAGGCCGTCGTCACGCTCGTCCGCGACGACGAGCGGCTGGCGCGGCTCCGGGCGCGGGCGGAGGTCGTCCTCGCGTCCGTCTCCCCGCGCCGCTCCGCGATCCTGCGCCGCCTGGGGGTCGCCTTCAAGACGGACGACCCCGGCTTCGCCGAGGCGGAGGCGGACGCAAGCGCCGCAGGCGCGGACGCCGTCGGCATCGCCCGGTTGCGCGCGCTCGCCAAAGCGGAGGCCGTCGCGGAACGCCGCGGATCGGGGACGATCATCGGCGCGGACACCGTCGTCGAGTTGGACGGCGAGCCGCTCGGCAAGCCGCGCGACGCCGCCGACGCCTGGCGAATGCTGCGCGCGCTGCGCGGACGCGAGCACCGCGTCGTCACCGCCGTCGCGTTCGTAGACGCGGCCACGGGCGAGTCGGCGGTCGGGCATCGCGCCTCCCGCGTGCTGATGCGCGCCTACGGCGACGGCGAAATCGCGGCCTACGTCGCGTCGGGCGCGCCGATGGACAAGGCGGGCGCCTACGGCGTTCAGGACGCGGCGTTCGCTCCCGTCGCGGAAGTTCGCGGCTGCCGCCTCAACGTCGTGGGGCTGCCCCCCTGCGAAACGCTGCAGATGGCGGAGCGCTTCGGCCTGCGGATGCGCCCCAAACCCGACCTGCCCTGGCCCGAGTTGGAGGCGTGCCCCGCCTGCGCCAAACGCGCGCTCCCCCCGACGCGGAGCCGGCGCGGCAAACGATGAACATCCTCGGCGTCGGCAACCTGGAACTCCTCTGGATCCTGCTGCTCGCGCTCGTCCTCCTGGGGCCGGGGCGGCTCGTGGACGCGGCGCGCGCGGCCGGCAAATTCTGGCGCGAGGCGCAGCATACGATCCGCTCCGTCGCCGACGCCGCCTCCATCGACCTCGACGCGCCGCCTCCCAAGATCGTCCCCCGCGAGCCGCTGCCCTCGCCCAACGACGCGGTGGCGCGCGGCGAGTCCGACTCCGCCCCCAACGGCGAGCGCGAACCGGACTCGGGCGCCGCCGCCCCGCGAGGCGAGTCCGACGGAGACCCCAACGACGAGCGCGAACAGGACGCGGACTCCGCCGCGCCGGGCGGCGAGTCCGACGGCGAAAGCGCCGGGCGGCGAGAGGCGCCGTAGCCGATGGCCGAGCGCGAAATGACGCTCCGCGACCACCTCGAGGAGTTGCGGCGCCGCCTCTTCATCGTGCTCGCCTTCATCGTCTTGGCGACCGCGGCGGCGTTCTTCTTCCGCGAACGCCTCTTCGACTTCCTCCTCGCGCCCGGCTTCGGCGACCTCGACGAGCAACCGATAGCGACGGAGGTGCTGGAGACGGTCGGCGTGACGTTCAAGGTCGCGCTAATGGCGGCGTTCGCCGTCTCGCTCCCCGTCGCGCTCTACCAGGCGATTATGTTCGCGTCGCCCGGCCTCACGCGGCGCGAGCGGCTCTACGCCTTCCTCTTCCTGCCCGCCGTGCTCGGCTCGTTCGCCGCGGGAGTCGCCTTCGGCTACTACGTGCTCTTCCCGCCCGCGTTCGCGTTCCTCTTCAACTTCGCCGCCGACGTCGTGAACCCGGAGATACGCATCTCCAGTTACGTCAACGTCATCACCTCGCTGATGTTCTGGATGGGCGTTGTCTTTCAGATTCCCGTCGCGCTGTTCGCGCTGGGGCGCTTGGGCGTCGTCAGCCCGCGATGGCTCGCCCGCAGATGGCGCTACGCCGTGCTGCTGGCGTTCGTGCTCGCCGCGATCATCACTCCGACGTTCGATCCGGTGAACCAAACGCTCGTCGCCGCGCCGATCATCGCGCTGTACCTCGTCGGCATACTCCTGGCGCGCCTCGGCGAGCGGCTCCGCCGCGGCGCCCAAGCGAAGCGCGGCCCCCAAGCGCAACGCGCCCCCGGACCGGGAAGGCTGCGCCGCATCTGCCGGAAACTCGCGTTCTGGCGGCGCCGTCGGCTACGCCGCCCCGCGCTCCGCCGTCCATTCAGGAGAAGGAGGAAGTGACGCGCCGCCCGGGGCGCGTTAGGCGAGGCTTCGATGCGCCGCCCTGCTCGCATAGGCGGGAACGCCGACTGGGTACGCAACGCCGCCCCTACGCCCCCAGCCGCGCGTCCGCGAACGATGGGCGGCCTCGCAGGAAATCGGCGATGGGCATCTCCGCGCCGCCCTCCGGCTTTACGCGCAGCAGGCGCAGCGCGCCCTCTCCCGTTCCTACGAGAACGCCGTCCCCGTCGCGCCGCGCCCGGCCGGGTTCGAGGCCGCCGACGTTCGGCGCGGCGCTTGCGGCGGTCACTGCGAGCCGCCGGCCCTCCCAGCGCGTCGCCGTTCCCGGCCACGGATCGTAGGCGCGCGTCTTGCGCTCGATCAGCGCGGCGGGCTCCGCCCAGACGATTTCGCCGTCCGCCTTCGTCAACCGGGGCGCGTAGGTCGCGCCCTCCTGCGGCTGCGGCGACGGCGCGGCCTCTCCGGCGACGTAGCGGGGCAGCGTCTCCTCCAGCATCTCCGCGCCGAGCGCGAACAGCCGCGCCGTCAACTCCGGCGTCCGCTCGTCGCCCGAGAGCGCGATGCTGCGTTGCGCGAGCATTGGCCCCGTGTCGAGCCCCTCGTCCATCGCTATCAGCGTCGCCCCCGTCTCCGCGTCGCCCGCGAGGATCGCCGCCGCGACCGGCGATGCCCCGCGGTGGCGCGGCAGCAGCGACGGATGGACGTTCACCGCGCCGAACCGCGGGTCGAAGAGGAATGGCGGAGGCAGCAGCAATCCGTAGGCGGCGAGCACGACGAGGTCGGCCCGCAGAGCGCGGAACCGCTCGATCTCCTCCGGCGGCGTCAACTTGGCCGGCGTCAGCGTCGGAATCCCCAGTTCCTCGGCGCGGCGGCGGACGGGCGACGGCGTGAGTCGCCTCCCGCGTCCCTCCGGTTTATCGGGCGCGGCGTAGGCGGCGGCGACCTCCCACCCGTTCGCGTCGGCGATGCGGACGGTTGCGGTCAGCAAGGCGGCGGCGGGCTCCGGCGAGCCCATAAAGACGATCCTCAGCGGCTCCACGCGCCCCATAGTAGCGCCTCGCGGATAGGCCGCTGCGCCCGCGCTTGCAGGAGGGTAGGCCAGTATGGGGTTGGCGCGCGCCGCCCGATTTCGCAAGCGGAATTAGCGCGAATTTACGGGCAATTGCCCGCGCCCCTCCCGCCTCGCGGACTGCTAAGGTAATCCTGTCCTACCGGCAGGGCACACCCCAGCGGAGTCTGGCGCCCCTCTCCGATTCCCCACGCCGGCCTCATTCCACCGCGAGGATGCGCCGCCGCTTGTCTCAATCCGATTCCAACTCCGCTCGCCGCGTCTGGGAAGCCGCTTTGGGCCGCCTGCAACTGCAGACGCCGAAGACCGCCTTCGACACGTGGATCGCCGGCACGGTCGGCGAACGCTTCTCCGGCGACACGCTGGTCGTCTCCACGTCGGCGTCGTTCGGCGTGGCCTGGCTGGAGCGGCGGATGCAGGAATCGGGAGCCGTCGCCGCGTCCGCCGCCGCCGGCCGCTCCCTCAAAGTCGCATTCGAAATACGGGGCGCGCCGTCCGCCCCGACCTCCCCCGCCCCCCAACCCCAAGCCCGACCCCACGCCGCAAGCGGCCTCTCGCCGGGCGCGACCTTCGCCTCCTTCGTGCAAACGCCCGAAAACCGCCTCGCGCTCGCCGCCGCGCTCGCCGCCGCCCGCTCCCCCGGAGCCGCCTACAATCCCCTCTTCATCTACGGCGGCGTCGGCCTCGGCAAGAGCCACCTCCTGCAGGCCATTGGCCGCCACGCCGCCGACGCTGGGCTCTCCGTTCTCTACACCACCACTGAAGACCTCACCTCCGCCTACCTCCGGGCAATGCGCGAGAAGCGCGCCGCCGCGTTCCGCGAACGCTTCTGGAGCCCCGATGTCTTCCTCCTGGACGACGCGCACGCCCTCGCCGACAAAAGCGCCCGCGTGCAGGAAGGCGTGCAGCACGGCCTCGACGCGCTGCGCCGCAAGGGCAGCCAAATCGTCCTCGCAAGCGACCGCCCCGCGCTTGCGATAACCGTCGACGACCGCCTCCGCTCTCGCCTCGCGGGAGGCCTACAGGCCGACCTCTCCGCGCCGGGGCCGGAGGCGCGGCTGATCCTGTTCACCGCCTTCGCCGACGAGTCGAAAGCCTCAGTGGGCGAGGACGTTCTCGCCTTCCTCGCGGAGCACGCGCTCGCCGACGTCCAGGTCATCAAGGGAACGCTCACCCGGTTGCTCGCGCTCGCCGACCTCACGGGCCAAGCGATCACTCTCGACTTGGCGCGCCAAACGCTCGGCGCGCAGTTCTCCACGGAACATTCCCAACTTTCAACGGAATCGATAACCGCGGCGGTCGCCCGCTACTACGGCTTACCCCCTTCCGCCCTTGAAGGCCCGCGCCGCGACAAGGAAGCCTCCGCGGCGCGGCAGATCGCAATGCACCTGCTGCATACGATGCTTGGCCTATCCGCTGAAGAGGTCGGCGCTGCGCTGGGAAGGAGAGACCGCGCAACGATCCTCTACGGCCTGCGGAGAACTGCCGAACGCTTGCGGCAAGACAACGACGCGGCCAACGCGGTTACGGAGATCCGCAACTCGCTCACTGCGGAGCCCTCCCCGCAGCAAGTTTCAACATCCGCCTAGCCCACCGCTATGCGCGGAAACGAAATTCTCCTCAAGAGTTATCCACGCCCGGGTATACGTTACTGCTACGGCTTCCTTCCTCTATAATTAGATCCTACATGTTTGATAAGAAACGAATGACCATAGCAGGAGGGCGTGGGGGAAACGGGGCTGTGTCTTTCCTGCGCGAAAAGTTCCGTCCCCGCGGAGGCCCCGATGGGGGAGACGGAGGCTCCGGCGGAGACATCGCGCTCATCGCCGCGGCGAATATCCGAACGCTTGGCCATTTGGAGGGCGCGCGGCGCATAGCGGCTGCCCCAGGCCAGCCGGGGCGGAGCAAGCAACGCGCAGGCGCGAACGGGCGGCGCGAGGCCGTCCGGGTTCCGGTGGGGACGGTCGCCTGGGAGATCGAACAGGACGAGCGGCGCTTTCGCGCGGAGTTGACGTCGGACGGGGACGAGGCCGTCGTCGCCTACGGGGGAGAGGGCGGACTTGGCAACGCGCATTTCGCAGGGCCGTCGAACCAGTCGCCGCGGATCGCGTTAGGCGGCGAGCCGGGAGAGGAGCGCGAAATCGAGTTGGAGGTGAAACTGCTCGCCGACGTTGCGCTCGTGGGCGCGCCGAACGCGGGCAAGTCCACGCTCCTCAGCGTCGTCTCCCGGGCGAAGCCGAAGATCGCCGACTATCCGTTCACGACGCTCGAGCCGAACTTCGGCGTGGCGCGGATCGGCGACAGAGACCTCGTCTTCCTGGACGTGCCGGGGCTGATAGAGGACGCTAGCGCGGGAAAGGGGTTAGGCTTGGAGTTCCTGCGCCACTGCGAGCGCGCCAGCGTGTTCGCGCACCTCGTGGACGGCATGGCCGAGGACTTGGCGGCGGAGCGCAGGAACGTTCGTCGAGAGATTGAGGCTTACGGCGCAGGGTTGGCCGAGAAGCCTGAGATCGTCGTCGTGACGAAAATGGACCTGCCGGAAGCCCGAGAGCGGTTCCGCCTGCAGCGGAAACGGCTCGCCGAAGCCGCCGACGCCCCGGTGACGGCGATCTCCGCGGCGACCGGCGAGGGCATCGCCGACTTGACGGCGCGGCTCGCTGGCCTCGTCCCCCTGGCGGAGCCTGCCGCTCATTCGCCCCCAGCGGTTCCGCGAAAGCCAAAGCCTCCCGAGGGCCCCATCGTCCGGCGCGAGGGCGAGGCGTTCATCGTATCCTGTCCCCTCGCGGAGCGAATGTTTGAGGCGTCGGACGTAACCCATTGGAGCGGGCGCATGCAAATGCATCGGCAACTCACGAGGCTTGGTGTCATTGAGGCTCTAGAGCGGGCGGGAGCCGGCGAGGGCGATTCAGTGTTCGTCGGCAGGCATGAGATGGTCTGGGGGTAGGCGGTGCGGAGAGGCATCCTCGGCGGAACGTTCGATCCGGTGCATACGGGGCACCTAATCCTCGCGCAGGAAGCCCTGTGGCGGCTGCGCCTCGACGAGGTGTGGTTCATCCCGACGGGCAGCCCCTGGATGAAGCGCGGCGAGCCCGTAACCGACCGCGAGCGCAGGCGGGCGATGGTCGAACTCGCGATAGCCGGCAACCCCGCGTTCCGCTTCTCCCCCATCGAACTCGACCGCCCTGGGGAGACCTACACGGCGGACACGCTCGAAGCGTTGCGCTCAGGCGAAATGGCGGGCGACGAGTTGCTCTTCATAATGGGCGCGGACGCGCTCCGCTCAATGCACCTCTGGAAATCGCCGAAGCGCGTGCTGGAACTCGTCCGCGTGGTCGTCGCGCTGCGCCCTGGGCACGGCGAGCCCGACCTCAGCAGCCTAGAGGAGATCGACCCGGACGCGGCGGAGCGCGTGATGACCGTGCGCGTCCCGCTCATTGAGATCAGCGGAACCGAACTGCGGCGGCGCATCAGCCTCGGCGAGCCCGTCCGCTACCTCGTGCCCGATGCCGTCGGCGCGTACATTGCGGAGAACAACCTATACCGGGGCGAGCCCTCCGCGCCGCCCCGCAACGGAGGATGAGCGGATGACGTCCAACGGCGGAGACAAACCCCTAACCGAAGAGATCCTCGCGCAGGCCGAGGAACTGGGCGCGCTCCTCTTCGGCGAGTTCGTCTTGGCCTCCGGGCAGACGAGTTCCTACTACTTCGATGGCCGCCTCCTCACGCTTTCGCCGAAGGGCGCCAACCTCGCGGCGCAGGCGCTGCTGCCCGCCGTCCGCGAGGCGGGCGCGCAAGCCGTAGGCGGGCCCGCCGTCGGCGCCGTGCCCCTCGTCGCCGCCATCGCGATGCTCAGCGGACAGGACGGCGGCGCGCCCGTTCCCGGCTTCTTCGTCCGCAAAGAAGCGAAAGACCACGGCGCGGGCAAGGCCATAGAAGGCCCGCTCCCCCCCCCCGCGCCCGTCGCCGTCGTGGACGACGTCTGCTCGACCGCCGGGTCGCTCTATATGGCGATAGAGGCCGCCGAGGCCGCCGGCCATGAGGTCGTCCTCGCCGCCTGCATCCTCGACCGCGCCCAGGGCGGCGCCGACCGCCTCCGCGCGGACGGCTATCGCTTCCACGCCGTCCTCGCCGCCGACGCGCAAGGCCGCGTCCGCCCCGCCTGACGCGCGCGGCCGCGGCCGCCCGCCTAACGTGCGCCACGCAAGCCGCTCGCCGCCGCAGGCGGGTGGGGAGAGAGGCAGGGCCTCCATGCCAACCCCTTGTTGACAAATCCGGCGGCGTAGGCAATGCTAGGGGCATGGTCTCGGCGGCGAGCAAAGCGGCAAGGACAGGGGCGCGCAGCGATGCGCTCCGTGTGATCGCGGGAACCTATCGGGAAGACCTCGCGCCGGGCGACCACGCCCAGGCGATTGAGGCCCCGGGGGCGCCTCCGTTGGCGCATCCCCTTTCCTTGCCTACCTTGCGGCATGGCGATTTCTTGGAAGTCTCGTTGGATTGGCCCGCGCCCACCGTCATCGTTGCGGACGGGCCTTACGGCGTCGGCGGTTTCCCTGGCGATCCGCCCTCCCACGAATTCTTGCCGGATTGGTATCGGCCTCATGTTGTTCGGTGGTCGGAGCGCGCGCTGCCGGAGACCACGCTTTGGTTCTGGAACACTGAAGTCGGCTGGGCAACCGTGCACCCCGTCTTGGAAGAGCACGGTTGGGAATATCGGTCGTGCCACGTATGGGATAAGGGCATAGGCCATATCGCGGGGAACTCAAACACGAAAACGCTGCGCCGATTCCCTGTGGTGACGGAGGTCTGCGTCCAGTATGTTCGCAGAGTGACGGTTGAGCACGGCGGGCTCCGCATCCCATTGAAGCAGTGGGTGCGCTCCGAATGGGAGCGGAGCGGGTTGCCGCTCTCCGAGTCGAACGCCGCTTGCGGAGTGAAAAACGCCGCCACGCGAAAATATCTCACGAATTGCCGGCTCTGGTACTTTCCGCCGCCTGAAGCCTTCGAACGCCTCTCAATCTACGCCAACGTGCGTGGACGCGAAGAAGGCAAACCGTACTTTAGCCTCGACGGGGAGCGTCCGGCGACTGCTGAAGAATGGGCGAAGATGCGCGCCAAATTCCACTGCGGCATAGGCGTTACGAACGTCTGGCGAGAGCCGGCGGTGCACGGCGACGAGCGGCTCAAGAACGCCTACAAGAGCGTCCATATGAACCAGAAACCCGTCAGGCTCTTGGAACAAATAATCCGCGCGTCTTCCGACCCGGGCGACGTGGTATGGGAGCCGTTCGGCGGACTATGCTCGACAGCGGTTGCCGCGGTCAACTCCGGACGCGAGTGCTACAGCGCCGAAACTTGCCTGGAGTATTACCAAGCGGCGCGAGAAAGGCTGGCTTGCCATGCCGTCAATTCCTAAACCGCGTGAACCCAACTCGAACTGGGAGCATCGCCCGCTCTATAAGCGGGTGGTGGACGCCCTCTACGCGATCCCCGCGCACTTCATCAGCCAGACGGTCATTGAGGGAGTGGCCGCCACCGACCTCCAGACGTTGAATTCCGTGCTTGGCGCGACGATAGAAGACCAGGTCGTGGTCACCCTGAACCGCATGCGCCCAGTGTGGGACCCGAACGAGGAGTACCTGCGCTTCTCGTTCCAAAGGCAAGCCCAGGTCTTCCCCGACGTCCTCCTGAAAGCCGACCACAACGGGCAGGAGATTATCTTGGGCATAGAGCTCAAGGGCTGGTATCTCTTGTCCAAAGAGAGCGCCCCAAACTTCCGTTTCACTACGACGCCGGAGGCCTGCGCGGAGGCCGACCTCATCGCCGTGGTGCCCTGGGCGCTCCGCAATATCCTGTCGGGGAACCCCGTGGCCTACAAGCCGTTTGTGCGTCCCGCGAAATTCGCCGCGGAGTTCCGTAACCACTGGTGGAGGAACGTCCGCGATTCGCAGAGCGACCGCGCTATCGAAACGCCCCCGGCGGCGCGTCCTTATCCCTCGAAGAGCGACTCCGTAGCCGACAAACCCGCCAGCGACAAAGGCGGCAACTTCGGCAGACTCGCCAGAACAGGCATCATGGACGAATACATTGAGGAAATGCTCGCTATGCCGTTGTCCGGAATTCCCGCGCAAGGCTGGATCAAATTCCTGCAGCAGTTCGACCAGTAGCGCCTCGCGCCCCGTCTCCTAGCAACGCCCGCCTGCTATCCTGCCCCGCGTGACTACCGAGCCTCCCCCGCGCCCCGTGCCTTGGAAAGCGAACCTCATCGCCCTGTGGGTCGCCCAGGTCGGGACTACCCTCGGATTCTCGTTCACCTTTCCCTTCTACCCGCTCTTCTTTGAGGAACTAGGCTCCTTCACGGAGGAGCGCGCGGCGTTCTGGGCAGGCGTCGCGGGGTGGGTGTTCGGCTTGGGGATGGGGCTCTTCAGCCCGATCTGGGGCGTGCTCGGCGACCGCTACGGGCGGAAATTGAACGTGCTGCGCGCATTGGGGCTCGGCGGCCTCTTCCTCGCGCTCTCCGGCTTCGCAGAAACCCCGGCGCAATTGCTCGCCTCGCGCTTCGTCATCGGCGCGACGAGCGGCGTCGTGCCGACGATTATGGCCCTCGTCGCCGCCCACACCCCCCGCGAGCGGCTGACGTTCGCATCGGGCATCATCCAGTCCGGCCTGTTCCTCGGCATCGCGCTAGGCCCGCTCTTCGGCGGCCTCATCTACGACGATTTCGGCATCCGAGCGGCGTTCCTCGCGACGGGCGCGGCGCTGTGGGCGTCGGCGGTCATCGTCATTCTCCTCGTGCGCGAGGACTTCCGCCCTCCGCGGGCGTCGGCGAGTTTCGCGCAGCCGTTCGCCGCCCTCTGGCGACTCGGAACGTCCCGCGACCTGCTCCCGCTCTACGGCGTCGTCTTCCTCGTGCTCGCCGCGAACCTCGTCATCCAGCCCGCCGTGCCGGGCCTCGTGGAGCGCGTCGAAGGCGGCTCCGGCACGGGGACGGCCTCCGGCGTCGTGTTCGCGGGCATGGGCGCGGCATCGGCGGCCTCCGCCGTCGCGATGGGCTGGATCGCCGGGCGCATGGGCGTGCAGCGCGTCTTGGCCGTCGCCGCCGCTCTTGCAGCCTGCGCCGGGCTCATCCCGTACTTCGCGCAAGACTACCTGACGCTAGGCTTGGGACTCGCGGCGGTCTCGCTCTTCGCGGGCGGCCTGTCCGGCCTCGTGAACGGCCTCATCGCGCTCCGCGCCCCGGCGGGACGGCACGGAGCGGCCTTCGGCACGGCGCAACTCGCGCACGCCTTCGGAGTCGCCTTAGGCCCGCTCGTAGGCGGCGCGGCGGTCATCGGCTGGGGACTCCGCAGCGTCTTCCTGCTCGACGTCGCCGCGTTCGCGCTCGTGCTGCTCGTGGTCGCCGTCCTGCTAGGCGGCGCGCGCGGCGCGAGGGAGTAGCGCGCCGCCGCCCTACGCATCCTCCGCGGCGGACGCGGGGTAGCCGATCGCAGCGAGTTGCGTTTTGATCGCCAGCGGCGTGATGGACGCGAGGTCGTAGCGCACGAAGAGCGTGGACGTCTCCAAGTCGCCCTCCACCTCGCGCACGCCGGGGAAATGCTCCAGCACGCTGCGAATGGACGCGACGCACCCCTCGCAATGCAGATCGGGAACGCGCAAGGTGATCTGGTCGTCCATAGCGGAGGCAAGTATAGCCCGCCCGGCGCAAGCGCTACACTCCGCGCTATGCTCCGCTCTGCAGCCGTCGTTCTCCCCGCCCTTGCGTTGGCCGTTCTCTTGGCTTGTCGCCCCTCCCGCCGCGGTCGGGAGGGCGCGGCGCAAGTCAATCTGCGGCGCTAGCCCCGCCTCCGGCATACCCGCTGGATTCCCGCCTACCGCGGGCAGGGCGGCAGGTTAAGGCCTCCTAGTAGTGGACTGCCACTGGGGCGCCGGGCGATGCGGTCGCGTCTCGCCGCCCCTAGCCCGCGACGACTCCCGCCACCTCCGTCGCGTAGTAGTCCACCACGGCGAGGTCCAGTTCGACGCCGAGTCCGGGGAGGTGCGGGACGGTGATGTGGCCCCGCACGGGGGCGAGCGGCTTCTCGAGGAGGTCGCTCTCCAGCCGCGCGCTCGCGCCTAGCCCGGCGGGCGCGGCTTCGCCGAGCGACGCGGCGAGATGCAGGCCGGCGGCGACGCCGACGCCCGTCTCGAGCGGCGAGGCGACCATACTGCGGAGCCCGCGCTCGGCGGCGAACGCCATCACCGCTTGCGCCGCCCGCAGGCCGCCCGCCCGCGCCCCTTTCACGACGAGCGCGTCCGCCGCCTCCGCGTCCGCCACTTTCACCGCGTCGCTCATTCCACCGACGGCCTCGTCCGCCGCGATGGGAACCGCCTCCGCGCGGCGAATGCGCGCCATTCCCGTCAGGTCTTCGGCGATCACGGGCTGCTCGACGAACTCCAACCCGTAAGGGCGCAGCCGCTCGAGCGTATGCAGCGCGCGCTCCGCCGTCCAGCCCTCGTCGGCGTCGGCGCGGAGCGCGACGCCATCGCCGACCGACTGCCGGACGCGCCGGACCGTCTCGACGTCCGTATCGGCGTCGCGCGCGCCGAGCGAGATCTTGAGGCAGGGGTAGCCTTGCGCGGCGGCGGCGCGCGCCTGCTCCGCCGCTTCCTCCGGCGGCAGAAAGTCGAGCAGCGCGACGATGGGAACCCAGTCGATCACGCCGCCGAGCAGGTCGGTGACGGGCCTGCCGGCGTTCTTGCCCATCGCGTCGAACGCGGCCGTTTCGACGCCGAAGCGGAGCGCGTCGCCGATGCTCCCGCGGGGCGCGAGCGCCGAGAGAACGTCGGACGCGATGATGGGGTGCAGTCCGAGCGCGGAGGGCGCGAGGTCGCGCAGCGTTTCCGCGAGTTCCGCGACGCCCGGAGGCCGCCCCGGCCCCGCGGGCGCGGCCTCGCCGACGCCGACGAGGCCGTTGTCCATCAGCATGCGAATGATGAGCGCGTTGCGCCCCGCCTTGGAGGGGTCCAAGGCGCGCTCGGGCTGCCGCATCGGGACGCGGACGCCCCGCCATTCCAATCCGCTGACGCGCATAACGCGCATTATGGGGGCGCCGCGCCGCGCGGGCAAGCGGGGCGAGCGTGGCCCCCTCAGGTCTCGCGACACGGTCTGGCGCCGACCGGGCCCCGGTCGGCGCCGCGTTGTCCGCAGGGAGGGTTACCTCTCGTAGCCTTGCCCACCACGAGCGGCCACGTCAACGTATTTTCATTGATTTCCCGCGCTGACGACTGGAGGTCAGGGAACAGCTTTTCACGAGTGAAACCACGATCGCTGAGTTCCGTCCACAGGCGCGTTTTACAGGCACTCGGCACTATCAGAGTACAACGTTGATATGCTTCTATGTTGGCGCCTGATATTCCATCAGGGCTCGCAGAAACAATGTACGCTGATTCCTGCACCCTAATCCTTGGGAATGAGAGCCGTGGTTCCACGATGAATAAACGCCCCAGGTCATTCTTATCTATATTGCCATCAAAACACGGCTTCTCTGCCCGCACTAATTGGATGAGGCGGTTGCGTGCAGCAGGTGCTCCTCCCATCTCCTCCAGAATTGCCTGCTGGTCACCGTAGGGTAGTTTAAGGAAGTTGGAGATGATGCTAACCGTGTCGCTGTCGTGCTGCTTGATCAGAGTTTCGGGCACGGCGAACACATATACGCGACCATCAGGAACCAACGATGTAGAATTATGAGCATCCGTGCAATCTTCACAAGCGAAGAAGAGTGCAACATTGGAACTTCTTGTGATATCTAAGAACCGAGTTCTGAGCGCATAATGCTGAGCTATGCTCCATTGTTCAAGCGCGGAGAGACTGCCAAGTTCGGCAGTATGCTGGGAGATCAAGGCATTGAGCATTCCGCTCTCGTACTTGACAAGGTTGTCTTTACGCAACACAGACGGCTCCAGGCTCTCGTAGATGCAGGGTTCGCCTCGGAAATACAACCGCATTGACTGCTCTGATGCGCACGTGCGTATGGTGTTGATTTCACTGATGAAAGTTTCGATGGAGTCGATGGGTTTGGTAATGTTGGCGGCTATGCGCGCGCAGTCTTGGATGGTGGACCGGGCGTCGTCGTCGAGCGTCGCATTGGTGAAGGTGGCGTCGATGAGGTTCGCATCGGCGAGGTCTGCGCCCGCGAGGTCTGCGCCCATGAGATTCGCGCCCATGAGATTCGCGCCCATGAGATTCGCGCCCATGAGATTCGCATTGGCGAGATCGGCATCCGGAAGGGCGATGCCTGACAGGTCGGCGTTAGCAATGTCGGGGGGGAATTCACTCCGCGCACGACGGGCGTTCCATGCCTCCACACCTTCCTGCAACCAACTTATGTGCTGTTCGTTAGCCATGTCGTTCGCTACTGAGGGCGGAGTTCCGGCGGGAGGTATTTGCGCTCGGCGGCGCGGATGAACGCCGGGCGCTCCGCCCAGGGCGTCTCGTCCTTCTCGCGCATTCGCGCGTCCAGGTCGGCCATCCTGCCTTCGCCCTTCATACTGTTGTGGCTCTGGCACATCAGTTGGATGTTGCCGTCGACGTCGGGGCCGTTGAATCGCTTGACCGAGACGATGTGCTCGGTGTTGAGGTGACGGAGGGCAATTTTCTCGCCGTCGGCGGCGCAGCAGCCATCCTGCTGAATATAGCGGATTTCACGGATATTGGGCGAGCGCGTCTCGACCTCTTGGGGTTCGGCGGACTCTTCGACGTCGGTGCGTTCGGGGACATCGCCGCCGACGAGGCGCCAAAGGTTGCCCTTGACGTCCTCTTTCTCGTAACGCAGGACTTTGTGCGTCACCTCGCCGGCGTGGGTGAGGAGACGGTCGTTCACGCCGCGCTCTTTGATCCCGATTTCGGACTCCATGCGCCGGAGCACCATCTCATAGGCCGTCGGGCTGACATCCACGCCGATCCAGCGGCGGGGCGCCGGAATGAGCGAGCGTTCGCCGTTCGACTTGAGCGTGGTCATTCCTTCCGCCGCGACGCAGGCGGTGGCGCAGCCGCAGAAGGGGTCGAGCACGACCTCGTCAGGGTTCGTGGCGACGCTGATGACCCGCTCCAAGAGGGCGCGGGGCTTCTGCGTGGGGTAGCCCGTCTCCTCCTGCCTCCTTTTGACCAAATGGTAGGAGTACAACTGCTTCAGGTCGGACCAAACGTTGGAGAGCGGAACTCCTTTGGATTCGTCCAGGTATTGCTTTTCCACCCGGTCGGGTCCGCGTTTGCGGGTGCGGAAAGCGCGGCCGTCCTCGTCCGTGTAGATAAACCGCTCTCTGACGTACTTCTCGGAGTACTCCAAGCGCTGCATATTGTAGGTGTGCTTGCCGTAGGACTTGGCGTAGACGAGCAGCGTGTCGTGGGCTTTGATGGTTTTCCGGCCCGCGGCGCGTCCGCCGGACGGCGTCCCGTAGTTCCAGATGACCTCGTCCACGAAGTTGCGATGGCCGAAGATGTAGTCCATCGCAGCCTTGAGGTAGTGGCTGGCGGTCGGGTCGCAGTGGAGGTAGATGGAGCCGGTCTCTTTCAAGACGCGATGCATTTCGATGAGGCGGATGCCCATATAGGCGAGGTACGCCTGCATAGACTCGTCGTGGGTGACGGCGGCGCCGGTGATGACGTGATTAAGGGCGGGCTGCTTCCGCTGGAGGTCGAGCATCCATTCGCGCCGCACTTTGTCCATCGTCCAAACGTCGTGGAAGCGCGCCGTGCGGTCAAAGGGGTTCTGGTAGACAGCGTTGCTGTTGAAGGGCGGGTCGAGGTAGATGAGGTCGATGCACGCGCTGTTCATCCCGCGGAGCACGTCGAGGTTGTCGGCGGTGAAGATCGTGCTGGGCGCGATGCCCCGTCCGAATACGCGGTCGGTTTCGCTCAAGGTTTCGGTCGTCGTCGTCATTGCGCCAGTTTGCTCCGCGCTCATTGGGGAGCATAGTACACAAGAGGCGGAGCGCTAGCAAGGGCGCATGGCGCATGCGCGGGAATGACGGGGGCGCTTACGTAGGAGAGGCGTCCCGGGCCTCCGCGCCGCCTGGGTTCCCGCCCCTCACGCGGCGCGCCCCTTACGCCATCTCCCCCGTGATGGCGGCGGCTAGGCGCTCTACGGCGGCTCGGAGGCCCGGGGCGCCGGCGAGGTCGGGGTCGGCGGCTAGGATGGCGTTCGCTTGATCGCGCGCGGATTCCATGAGGTCGCGGTCGTCGACGTTCGCCATGCGGACGGCGGCCATGCCGGACTGGCGCGCGCCGAAGAAGTCGCCCTGCCCCCGCATACGGAGGTCGGCCTCCGCGATCTCGAAGCCGTCGTTCGTCCGGGCGAGGACGGCGAGGCGCTCTTGCCCCGCCTCGTTCTGCGCGACGGCGCGCTTGAACCACTGCTCGGCCTCCTGCGGGTCCGCGCCCGCCGCGGCGCGACGCTGCCGAGCCTCGCCGAGCCGCCGGAGCGCCGCGCCCTCGGACTCGGCGACGAGGAAGCAGTAACTGCGGTGCGCGCCGCGCCCGACGCGCCCCCGCAACTGATGCAGTTGGGCGAGGCCGAACCGCGAGGGGCTGCGAATCATCATCACGGTGGCGTTCGGCACGTCTATGCCCACCTCGATGACGGGCGTGGAGACGAGCGCGTCGATGCGTCCGGCGCGGAAATCCTCCATCACTCCTTGCTTCTCTTGCAGCGGCATCCGCCCGTGCAGCAGGCCGACGCGGACGGACGAGAGCGTGGTTGACCGCAGGCGCTCGAATTCCGGGACGGCGGCGAGGGCGGCGGGCGCGGCGGACTCCGGGGCCGCGTCGGAATTCTCGTCGCCACCGTCGTCCGCGTCCTCGTCGCCCGCGTCGTCCGCCTCGTCTATGCGAGGGTAGACGATAAAGCACTGGCGCCCCTCGCGGATCTGCTCGACGAGGTAGCCTTCCGCGTCCGATGCGCGGGATGCGTCCACGACGCGGGTGACGATCTCCTGCCGGCCTTGGGGCAGTTCGCGGATGGTGGAGACCTCCAAGCCGCCGTAGAGGGTGAGCGCGAGGGAGCGCGGAATGGGCGTGGCGGACATCAGGAGGAGGTGGGGCTCGCCGACGGCGCTTTTGCCGCGCAGCGCGTCCCGCTGCAGCACGCCGAACCGGTGCTGCTCGTCGCCGACGGCGAGCGCGAGGTTCGGCAACTCCACGCCCCGCTGAATGAGCGCGTGCGTGCCGATGAGGAGGTCGAGCGTTCCCTCCGCCGCCATTCGCAGCAGTTCGCGGCGCGGCCCGGCGCGGACGCTGCCGGTGAGCAGCCCGACGGTGACGGGCTCGGCGCGTCCGTCAAGCGGAACGGCGAACCAATTCGCGTTGCCCAACGCCTGCTCGCGGCCTTGCATAAGAAGGCGCAGGTTGAGGAAGTGCTGCTCCGCGAGGACTTCGGTCGGCGCCATCATCGCGCCCTGGTAGCCGGCGGCGACGGCGGTCAGCAGCATCGCCGCCGCGACGACCGTCTTGCCGGAGCCGACGTCGCCCTGCAGGAGGCGGCTCATCGGCCTGCCGCCGCCTGATATGTCCGCCATCGCCTCGCCCAGCGCTGTCCGCTGCCCCTCCGTCAACGCGAACGGCAGCGAGGCGATGAACGATTGCGCGAGCGGGGGGAACGGCGGCAGCGTCGGGCCCGTCCGCGCGTTGGCGTAGTCGCGCTCCATCGTCAGTTTGAGTTGAATGGCGAGGAGTTCGTCGAACGCGAGCCTGCGCCGCGCCTGCTCCTTGTCGGGTTCGGAGTCGGGGTAGTGCATCTGCTCGACGGCGCGTCCCAGCGAGAGGAGCGCGGAGGCGCGGCGCGCCTCGTCCGGGAGCGGATCGGGGACGCCCTGCAACTTCGCGGCGTCCAGCGCCTCGCGGACGATCTCCCGCATCTTGCGCGGCGGAATGCGCCGGCCTTTTGTCGTGCCGACGGAGGGATACACGGGGACGAGGCCGCCGGTGTGGACGCCCGCCGCCGGCTCTTCGCCCACGATCTCCCACTCCGGCGACTCCATCTGCCGCTTCCCCTGGAAGAGCGTCACCTTGCCGCTGAGGGCGAGGCGGGGAACGCTGTTGACGGACGTCTGGGCGGCCTCGGCGATGGCGCGGTTGAGGCGCTGCGCGAGCCAGGGATTCCCCCACCAGACCACGCGCAGGTTGCCCGTGTCGTCGCCGACGGTCGCGTGCGTTGCGCGGATGCGGCCTCCGCGCCCTAGCCGCGTCTCATACGCCTCCCATAGCATCGCCGTGACCGTCTGATGCTCGCCGACGCGCAGTTGCGCCACCGTCCGCTGCTCCCGGTAGTCCGCGTGGCGCAGAGGGAAGAACGGCAGCAGGTCGCGGACGCTGGGCTCGCCCTCCCCGGCGACCTCGCCGCGCTTGAGCAGCGTCCGCCGGATCGCGGCGGCCTGCGGCTTGTTGACTCCGCGGAGCGACCCCAGCGGCGCATCAAGCGGACTCTGCTCCGCCGGCGCCCCCGTCGCTCCCGCTCCCTGCCTTCCCGCTGAAGCGGGCGCGGGGACGGGAGAAGGAGCGCCGGATTCCGCGGAGACAGCGGCGGCGCTCGGCGCTCCTTCCTCTCCCTCTCCCGATTGCGCGGGAGCGGCGGCGCGGGGGCTGGAAGCGCGCCGCTCCGCCGTGGGCTCGCCGATGAATCGGCGGACTTCCCGCGCCCACCTCTCGCGCTGGGCCGCGTCGAGTTCGGCGTAGCGAACGGCGAGGAGCCCGCGGTCGCTCAGCGGCGTGAGCGCGGGGTCGGCGTCGGCCTCGCGGCGGAGCGTCTCGAGGAACTTGTCGAGCCCGCCTCTGACGGCCTTGTTCGGAAAGCCGCCGTCGGCCTCCATCGCGAGGATGTTCCGCAAGGCGGGAACTTTGGATGCGCGCGCGGCGCGTCTCGTCGTGGTCACGGGGATAGGGTAGCGGAATGGCGGGGCGCCGCGCATCCCGGGGATGGCGTCAGCCGGGTTCAACGCGCCCCACCGCAAGCGCCAGTCCGACGGGCGGGGACGCCTGGCCCGACAGGATGACGTCCCCGGTGTCGTTCCAATACTTATTCGCTCCCCAGCAGACGGGGCTACCGTCGGCGCGCAGCCCGCACGCGTGAAATCCGCCGCTGCTGACGGCGACGAACCGTTCCCCCTCAGGCGGCGACGCCGCTCCGTAACCGCTGTCTCCCCAGCAGACGGGACTCCCGTCGGCGCACAGTCCGCAGGCATGGGATCCGCCGCTGCTGATAGCGACGAACCGCTCCCCCTCAGGCGGCGACGCAACGCCTCGCCCGATGTCGTCTCCCCAACAGACGGGCGATCCGTCGGGGCGCAGCCCGCAGGTGAAGGATCGGCCGGCGCTGATGGAAGCGAACCGCTCCACCTCAGGCGGCGACAACCAAGCGTCATCGTACAAGCCCCAGCAAGTTGGACTCCCGTCGGAGCGCAGACCGCAAGCGCGGAAAGTAGGGAGCATAGGGCCCACGGCGGAAGCGACGCTGACGGAAACGAACCGCTCCGGCGGCGAGTCCATCGCGCCCCAGCAGACAACGCCGCCGTCGGCGCGCAGACCGCATGAATGAAACTGCCGCTGCTGATGGAGACGAACCGCTCGCCCTCAGGCGGCGACGGAGCGCCGCCGCCCCAACAGACAGGACTCCCGTCGGCGCGCAGACCGCAAGTATGGAACAGTCCGCTGCTGATGGACACGAGCCGCTCGTCTTCCGGCGGCGTTTTCGCGATAAGGCGCGGCCAGTCATGCGTGTAGCCGCGCCCCCAGCAGACGGGGCTGCCGTCGGAGCGCAGCCCGCAAGTGTGGAATGCGCCGCTGCTGAGCGTCGCCGATTGCAGAGGGAGCGGCGTCGGCGTCGCAGCGGGAGTTGACGTTGGAATAGGAGTAGGCGTCTGCGTCGGAGTTGCGGTAGGAGCAGGCGTTGGCGTTGCGCTAGGGGTAGGGATAGTGGTTGGGGTAGGCGTTGGCTCCGGAGTCGGCGACGCGGTGGGCGTGGAGGTGGCGGGAAGAGTGGGACTCGGCGTTGACGTGACGGCGGGCGTGGAGGTAGCGGGAAGCGGCGTTGCAATTCGTTCCGGAGTAGGCGTAGGGGAAGGGTCGGGCGCAATGGAGGCGGGGGGCGTTGGAGAGGCGGGAGCGGGGGTTGGGGCGGACTCGCACGCCAAGAGAACGGCCAACGCAAGGGCGGGGAGAACGATGGCTGCAGAGCGGAGCATAGCGCGGAGTGTAGCGGCGGCCTGCGGCTTGTTGACGCCGCGAAGCGACCCTAGCGGCGCATCAAGCGGACTCTGCTCTTCCGCCGCCGCCCCATCCTCTCCGGGGCGCGGGGCGGCGGCGGCGATCCTATCTCCCTCTCCCGATGATGGGAGAGGGCCGGGGTGAGGGTTGGCAGAAGCCGCAGCGCGCCCGATTCCCTCTCCCGATGGCGGGGGAGGGCCGGCGCGAGGGGCGGAAGCGCGCCGCTCCGCCGGAGGCTCGCCGATGAATCGGCGGACTTCCCGCGCCCACCTCTCGCGCTGGGCCGCGTCGAGTTCGGCGTAGCGAACGGCGAGGAGCCCCGCGGTCGCTCAGCGGCGTCAGGGCGGGGTCGGCGTCGGCCTCGCGGCGGAGCGTCTCGAGGAACTTGTCGAGCCCGCCTCTGACGGCCTTGTTCGGAAAGCCGCCGTCGGCCTCCATCGCGAGGATGTTCCGCAAGGCGGGAACTTTGGATGCGCGCGCGGCGCGTCTCGTCGTTGTCACGGGGATAGGGTAGCGGAAGGGCGGGGCGCCTTGCATTCCGTGGGCGGCGTCAGCCGGCCGCCCGCGCAACGTCCGGCGCCCTACGCAGGAGCCCGCCCTCGTCAACGCCGTCATCGCCCAGCGGACGACGCCCCGTAGATGCTAGCGCAGCGCGGCGGCGACATGTAGTACACTGCTTCTTCCGAACAATCTCCCGTAGTTGCCGGCCTAGCGGCAACCGACCGCGCTCCGCCGCGCCGAACCTGAGGGAAGAGACCATCTGCGGATTCGTTGGGTTCATCGGAGAGCCGGGCGCGATGGACGCCGCCGCGCTCGAGCGGCTCGCCGCCCGCATGGCCGACCGCATGGAGAGCCGGGGCCCCGACGACGCGGGGACATGGGCGTCGGAGGCGGCCGGCGTCGCGATGGGCGTCCGCCGCCTCGCGGTGATGGACCTCTCCCCCGCCGGGCGCCAGCCGATGGTCTCGGCCAGCGGACGCTCCGTCATCGCCTACAACGGCGAGGTCTACAACTTCGCGGAGATCCGCCGCGAACTGGAGGCGTCGGGCCTGCGTTTCCGGGGCGCGTCGGACACGGAGGCCGTCTTGGAGGCGTGCGAGGCGTGGGGCGTCGAGCGCGCCGTCGCGCGGATGAACGGCATGTTCGCGTTCGCCTTCTGGGACAACGCCGCCCGCCGCCTCACGCTCGTCCGCGACCGCATCGGCATCAAGCCGCTCTACTGGGGGCGCAGCGGGGGCGTTCTCTTCTTCGGATCGCAGCCCCGCAGTTTCTTCGACCATCCCGCCTGGCGCCCCGAGGTCGACCGCGCCGCGCTGACCGCCTATATGCGGCACAGTTACGTCCCCCCGCCGCGCTCCATCTTCAAGGGCGTCGAGAAAATGGAGCCCGGCTGCCTCGTCGAGATCGGGCCTGACGGAGCGGAGACGCGCCGCCGCTACTGGGACTTGCGGGCGGTCGCGCGCGACGGGCGGCGGAACCCCCTCGCATGCGGCGACGCGGAGGCCGTCGAGGCGCTGGACGCGCTGCTGACCGACGCGGCGCGCCTGCGAATGGCCGCCGACGTCCCCGTCGGCGTGTTTCTCTCCGGCGGCGTGGACAGTTCCACCGTCGCCGCGCTGATGCAGGCGCGGAGCGGCCGCCCCGTGAAGTCGTTCGCTATCGGCTTCGAGGAGGACGGCTTCGACGAGGCCGCGCACGCCCGCCGCGTCGCCGAGCGGCTGGGGACGGAGCACGCCGAACTCTACTGCTCGCCCGCCCTCGCCCGCGACGCGCTCCCCGCCGTCGCGGAATCGCTCGACGAGCCCCTCGCCGACGGCTCGCAAATCCCCACCTACCTCGTCTCCAAACTCGCGCGGGAGTCCGTGACAGTGGCGCTCACCGGCGACGGCGGGGACGAAATGTTCGGCGGCTACACGCGATACTACGACAAGTCGGTCAGGGCGGCGCGGCGCCTCAGGGGGCTGCCGGGCCTCGTCCGCGCGCCGCTCGCCGCGGCCTTGAGCGCCGCGCCGTCCTCCGCGCCGCGGGCGCGCCGTCTCGCCGCCCTCCTCCGCAAAGAGGGGCAAGACGCCTACTACCGATGGCTGCTGCACTGGCCGGAGCCGGAGAAAATCGTCATCGGCGGACGCGAGCCCGACGGCGTCTACTGGGATCCGACCCTGCGCCTCGACGTCCCAGGCTTCACGGAGCGCATGCAGTTCGTCGAGTCCGCGACCGACCTTCCGGAACTGCTGCTCGCCAAAGTCGACCGCGCATCGATGGCGGTGGGGCTAGAGGCGCGCGTGCCGCTGCTCGACCACCGCATCGTCGAGTTCGCGTGGCGGCTGCCTCCCGCGATGAAAATGCGGAACGGGCGGCAGCGCTGGCTGTTGCGCCAGGTGTTGGATAAATACGTTCCGCCGCGCCTAACCGACCGCCCGAAAGCGGGGTTCGGCGCGCCCGTCGGCCACTGGCTGCGGGGGGCGCTGCGCGACTGGGCCGACGACCTGCTAGCGGAAGACCGCCTCAGGCGCGGCGGCTTCTTCGACCCCGCGCCGATCCGCAAAGCCTGGGCCGAGCATTGCGCGGGAGTAGAGGGGCGCGAATATCAGTTGCGGACGGCGCTAGCGTTCGAGGCGTGGCGCGAGCAATGGGGGGTTGGCGGCGGGTGAGCGCCGCGCGCCCCGCCTACGGGCGCTCACCGAAATCGAGGTGCCCGCGGCTCGGCGTCGGGTCGCTCTGGCCCTGATACTTGGAGCCGAGTTCCGCCGACCCGTACAGACGCTCCGCCGGCGCGCTCAAGCGCAGAAACGAGATCTGCCCAATCTTCATCCGATGGTAGAGCGTGATCGGAAGATTGGAGACGTTGCTCAACTCCAGCGTCAGCCGCCCCTTCCATCCGGGGTCGACGTACCCGGCGGTCGAGTGAATGAGCAGGCCGACGCGCCCCAGCGAACTCTTGCCCTCCAGCCGCGCCACGAGGTCGGCGGGCACCTCCACGCGCTCCAGCGTGCTGCCCAGCACGAACTCGCCCGGATGCAGCATAAACGGATCGTCGTCCCCGATGACGACCTCCTCCGTCAGCCGCTCGTTCGTCGAGCGCAGGTCAATGTAGGGGACGCGGTTGTTGCGGAACACGAGGATGCTGCGGTCGAGGCGCAGGTCAACGCTCGCCGGCTGGACGGCGCCGTCCGCGAGCGGATCGATCACGATCCGCCCCGCCGCCAACTCTTCGCGTATCGTTCGGTCGCTCAACGCCGTCATGCGCTCTTCTCCCTCGCCGCGCCATTCTAGCAGCGCGGCGCGCCTCGAGTGACAATTGCCCCTTTCGCGTTGCCCGGGCGAGTGTGCTATCGTCCAACCCGAACCGATTGCGAAGGAGGCAATTTATGGTGACGGCGGAGAAACCCCGGACGGTCGCGGCGGGGGAGCCGATGCCGGCGCGGGAGCATCGGCTGATCCACGGGGACGCGCTCGACCTGTCGCTCATCGAGCCGGAGAGCGTCGACCTGGTCGTGACCTCTCCGCCGTACAACGTCGGGAAGGCGTATTCCGGGGACGAGCGCGATGACGGCGTGTCCTACGCGGATTACCGGGAGTTCACCTACAACTGGCTGCGGAACTGCTACGAGTGGACGCGGCCCACCGGCCGGATCTGCGTCAACGTGTCCTTGGACAAGAACAAGCACGGGAAGCAGCCGCTCTCCGCCGACGCCACCTGCCTCGCTATGGACGCCGGCTGGAAATACCACGCCACCATCGTGTGGAACGAGGGGAACATCTCGAGGGCGACGGCGTGGGGGAGTTGGAAGTCCGCCTCCGCCCCGCACGTGATCGCTCCGGTAGAGACCGTCATCGTGCTCTACAAGGAGAGTTGGAAGAAGGAGCCGCCCGGCTGCAGCGACATTACGTCGGACGAGTTCAAGAATTGGGTCAAAGGCGTGTGGGCGTTCAACGGCGAAAACGGAAAGCGCATTGGGCACGAGGCGCCGTTCCCGCGCGAACTGCCGAAGCGGTGCATTAAGTTGTTTTCCTTCGTCGGAGACGTGACGCTCGATCCGTTCGTGGGCAGCGGCACGACGATGATCGAGGCGATCCTCAACGGACGCAAGGCCATCGGCGTGGAGAAAGAGGAACGCTACTACCGGCTCGCGTCGGAAAGGGTGGAGCGCGAATGCAAACTGCACTTGTCCTGAACAACGTCAAGGGGAGCGTGGCGAAAGCCGCCTACCTCAGGGCGATAGACAAGGTGAGCGGCTACGGGCCGCCCCACCAGTTTGTCCGCGACCTCTACGACGTCTACACGGCGGAGAACCCCGACAGCGCGAAGACCGTCAATGGGACTGTCTTTGAGTTGGCGGTCTGCGAAACCCTCGTCAGGGAAGGGATTACGCCGTTCTACCATCAGGCCAAATTCACCTTCGCCCCGATCGTGAATTTCGACATCGTGTGCTATCACCCCGAACGTCCGGTCGTTCTGTCCGCGAAGACGTCGTTGCGCGAGCGGTACAAGCAAGCAGCCTTTGAGGGCTACCTGCTCAAAGGGGTCTACGGCGCCGCGCAGTCGTACCTGCTCACGCTCAGCGACGAGTACGAAGGCATTCGCCGGAAAATCAAGGACGGCTCGTTCGTCGGGTTGACCGATTGCATGCGCGCGGATTCGCCTGAGTACGACGAACTCCTCGAGAGAATGAAGGCGATACGCTTCACCGAGGCTGCGCCGATTGTTCCGTTGACGGGCAAACTGACGCCGTAGCCCGCTCATAGCATCCTGCTCGCCGCCAACTCCAGCCGCTCTCTCGCCATGCGGACGTATTCGGGCGCCTTCTCGATCCCAATCCACTCGATGCCCGCTTGCTCGGCGGCCACGGCCGTGGAGCCGCTCCCCAAGAATGGGTCCAAGACCGGCCCGGCTCCGACGGATTGGATGCACCGGGCGGCCAACGCGACCGGGAAGGGCGCGGGATGCGAGGTGTTGCGCTCTTGATTGATTTGCCACACGGAGCCCAGCGCGTTCGCTTTCGGAGCCAGAACGAAATCAGGCTTGGCGATCAAGTAGATGACCTCGTAGTCCGGCAAGAAGTAGCCCGGGTTCCAGTTGAATCCGCCCGCCCTATGCCAAATGATGATCTGCCGAACGGGGAATCCCTCGACGATCTCATGGCGGTCTTGGAGCAACCCATTCTGAACGCGCCACTTGTGGTTGTAAAAGACGGCGCCGTCGGGACGAAGCAGACGCATCATTTCCGTTAGGCATTCCCTCTGCCAAGCAACGTAGTCGTCGTAAGGAAGCGCGTCCCCGTGCGATGCGTATCCGTCCCTGATCGCGGCGTTGGGCCACCGACCCCGTTGCTTGCCCTTGAGCCCGCTGCCCGTGCTGTTCATCAGATTGTAGGGCGGAGAGGTGACCACGACGCGAATGGACTCGCTCGGCAGCATCCGCATCACCGCCAAGCAGTCGCCTTCGTATATCACGCCCCGGAGCCCCTTCGGCGGGACGGCCAACTGCTCCTCTTGGTCAACGGACATCATGCGCGCTTCTCCCTCGCGCGCCATTCTAGCAGCGCGGCGCGTAGGATAGGCGGCGGAAATAAAGGAGGCGCGCGCCGCCAAATGAAGCATCCCTGGGCCAATGCGTTCGTTCTGCTGCTTGCGGCGGGGTCGCTCGTCACGGGCTATTTCGCGTTCGCGGCGGGCGAGCCGGGGCAGGCGTGGCACGTGTCGGCGCACCGCGCCGCCGGCTTCGCGGTCGTCGCCGTCCTCGCTTGGAAGTTGCCGAACGTCGTTCGTCCGCTGCGGCGGCGCTGGGGCGCGTGGACGGGGCAGGACTGGCTCGCGGTCGCCGCGCTCGCGCTGCTGCTGACCGACATTCTGCTCGGCGTCGCGTGGGCGCACTTGGGGAAGTTCTCGTATCTCGGCGGGTCGGGCGTGACGTGGCATGCGCTGCTTGCGCTGCTCATCGCGCCGATGGTTCTGCTGCACGTCGCGCGCTACTGCAGGTTGCTGCTGCCGCGCTACTGGGCGGAGCGGCGCTCCGCGCTCCGCATCGCAGGGCTCGCCGCCGCCGGCGCGCTTCTCTGGCAGATCGGCGCGCGGCTGAACGGCGCGACCGGCCTCGCGCAAGCGAAGCGCTTCACCGGCTCCTATCCGGCGGGCGACTTCACCGGCAACGCCTTCCCCACGACGTCGTGGTTCAACGACGACTTGCCTCCGCTCGACCGCGACGCGTGGAGGCTCGAGATCGCCGGCGCGGCGGACGCGCCGTTCGCCGTCGGCTACGCGGATTTGCCGGCGGACGCGGAGGAGACGGCGCTGCTCGACTGCACGGGCGGGTGGCATTCGACGCAGACGTGGCGCGGCGCGCGGCTCGGCCCTCTGCTCGCCCGCGCCCGCCCGCGGGCCGACGCCGCAAGCGTCACCGTGACGTCGGCGACGGGCTACTACCGCCGCTTTCCGATGCGCCGCGCCGCCGGCCTGCTGCTCGCGACGCAAGTCGGGGGCGAGCCGCTCTCGCATGGACACGGCGCGCCGCTGCGCCTCGTCGTCCCCGGCAAGCGCGGCTTCGAGTGGGTGAAATGGGTGACGCGCATCGAGATCAACACGACGGGCGCCTGGCTGCAGCCCCCGCTCCCCTTGCAGTGACGCGGGGGGGCGCCGCGAAGCGGCGCGCGCGGGTTGCCCCGCCCTGACCGCGTAGGCGGGAATCCAGGCGGCGCGGAGCGCCGCTCCTCTCTTACGTAAGCGCCTCGTCATTCCCGCGAAAGCGGGAACCTACTGGGGCAGAGCAGTTATGCAAAGGTCTCCGATGGCGGGAGAGGGCGCCGCGAAGCGGCGGGTGAGGGTTGCCCCGCCCCGCCCTGCCCGCGAAAGCGGGAACCCGCCGTCGGAAGTTATGCAAGGTCTCTCGGTAGAATGGGAAGACCGGGTAGGCGGGAATCCAGGCGGCGCGGAGCGCCGCTCCTCTCCTACCCAAGCGCCGCGCCACAGGAGAGCGGATGACGGCTTACCTCGCGATAGACACCTCGACGCGCTACGGGGCCGTCGGACTCTGGCGCGGCGGCGGTCTGGCGCGGGCGGCGTTCTGGCGGTCGCGCAACAATCACACGGCGGAACTGATGCCCGCAATTGAGCGGCTGGCCGCGGAGGAAGGCGTCGCGCCGTCCGATCTGAGCGGCGTGGCCGTCGCGGTCGGCCCTGGCGGATTCAGCGCGCTGCGGACGGGCATCGGCGTCGCGCAAGGGTTCGCGGCGGCGCGAGGCTTGCCCGTCGCGGGCGTGAGCGCGCTGGAGTCGAGCGCGCATCCCTATCGCGCGGCGGCGGAGCGCGTCTGCGCCGTCCTTCCGGCGGGACGCGGCGCGGTCGCCTGGGCGGCCTACGAAGCGAGCGGCGGCGAATGGCAAGCCGTAGCGGACGAGCAGGTCTCGGAAGACGCGGATTTCGTCGCGGCGCAATCGGGAACGGAACTCTTCTGCGGCGAGGGGCTGGCGGAGGTCGCCGACGCGCTGCGGGAGCGGTTCGGAAGCGGCGCGCGCATCGTCGGGGAGACTGCGCCGCTCGCGCGGCTCGGCGGCGTTGCGGCGCTGGGCGCGGCCCTGCTGGACGCGGGCGAGACGGGGTTGGGCCCCGTTCCGCGCTACCTGCGCCCTCCCCGCATCACGCCGCCGAACCCTGGTCAAAGATAGGCGCGCCGGGTTGCCCGGCGCGAAAGCGGGAACCTACTGTGCGCCGGAACCCCAGCGCCCCTCGCCGCGTTCTGCTATACTATCCGCAGATGTTCCGCAGTCTCGTATCCCGACTCTTGAAAAAGCCTGCCGCTCCGGCGGCGAGCGCTCCTGCGCCGTCCGCGCACCCGGCCGCCGCCGGGTCGGATCGCGGCGGCCGCAGGTCGCCCCGCCGAACGCCCGACCGCTCGCGCTCCGCGTCGGACAACGGACGCGCCGCGCCGCTGACGCATCCCGCCGCGCCGAGCGAAGCGCAGGGCGAGCGGTCGCGTCGCAGCCGCGGAGGCCGCGGGCGCGGGGGCGCGTCGGAGCCGCAGCGCGAACGCGACGACAGCCGCCGCCCTTCCCCCGCGTCGAGTGACCGGAGCAGGTCGGACGCCCGCCAACGCAGGCCGAGCGACCCGTCGCGCGACGCATGGAGCCGCCGCGAGCCGCCCCGTGAAGAGCGGAGCCGCCGCGAGCCTTCCGTCAACGGCAGGGAACGCGGCGCCGCGCCGCGGGACGGCAGAGAGCGCGGCGCCAACGACAGGGAGCGCGTCGCCAACGGTAGAGAGCGGGCCCCCTACGGCGGGGAACGCGGCGCCAACGGCAGAGAGCGCAGCGCCAACGACAGGGAGCGGAGCCGCCGCGAGCCTTCCGCCTACGGCGGGGAGCGCGCCGCCTACGGTGGGGAACGCGGCGCCGCGCCGCAGGACGGCATGCGACGGACGCCGGCGCGTGGGCCGTCGCCGCGCGACAGGGCGTTCGGGTCGGCGCGCGTCTCGGAGCCCGTCGCCCTCGCGCTTGAGGAGATGGGCTACGCCGCGCCCACGCCTATCCAGGAACTCGTGATCGAGCCCCTCCTGAGCGGCGCGGACATTGTCGGGCAGGCGCAGACCGGCACCGGCAAAACCGCGGGATTCGGCATTCCCATCGCGGAGATGACGGACGCGCGGGAGCGGTTCCCGCAGGCGCTCGTGCTGACGCCGACGCGGGAACTGGCGCGGCAGGTGGCCGGCGAACTCGCCGCGCTCTGCAAACGCACCGGCGCGCGCGTGGCGAACGTCTACGGCGGTGCCCGCATCGGCCCGCAGACGCGCGCCCTCGAAAGCGGCGCCCAAATCGTCGTCGGCACGCCGGGCCGCGTGATCGACCTCCTCGACCGCGGCTCGCTCCGCCTCGACAGGGCGCGCATCGTCGTGCTCGACGAGGCCGACCAGATGCTGGACATCGGCTTCCTGCCCGACGTGCGGCGCATCCTGCGCGCCACTCCCCGCGGACGCCAAACCGCCCTCTTCACCGCCACCGTCCCGACGATGATCCGCCGCCTGATCTACTCCTACCTGCGCGAGCCGCAATGGTTCCGCGTCGGCGAGGAGTCGGAGCCCGTCGAGCAGGTCACGCAGCGCTATTGCGAGGTCGCAGGCCGCGACAAACTCGCTGCCCTCCTCAGTCTTTTGGACGAGGAAGAGCAAACGCTCGTCTTCCGGCGAACGCAGGGCGACGTGGACTGGCTCGTGAACACGCTGGGCCGCCGGAAGGTGCGCGTCGCGGCCATTCACGGCGGGCTCCCGCAAGGCGAGCGCAACGCCGTGATGCAGCAGTTCCGCGACGGCGCCGTCAAACTGCTCGTCTCCACCAACCTCACCTCGCGCGGCATCGACGTGCCCACGGTCGCCAACGTCATCAACTACGACATCCCGGAGAGCGTCGAGGAGTACGTCCACCGCATCGGGCGCACGGCGCGGATGGGGCGCGAAGGCTCGGCGCTGACGTTCGTCAGCGAGTGGGACTTGGAGTTCTTCGACGCGATCAAAGCCCACGTGGGCGACGACCTGCAGCCCCTGGAGTTGGGGCTGTACCAAACCGCGGCGAAAGCGGAAGCGTAAGAAGCGCAAGACAACGCGAACACGGGAGGCGGGCGGTGCGCGCGACGCAATTGCTCCTACGCACGATCAGAGACGACCCGGCGGAGGCGGAGACGGCGAGCCATCGCCTGATGCTGCGCGCCGGGATGATCACGCAGGTCGCGGCGGGCGTCTACTCCTACTTGCCCCTCGCGCTGCGCTCCATCCGCAAAATCGAGCGCATCATCCGCGAGGAGATGAACGCCGCCGGCGCGCAAGAGTTGCTGATGCCCGCGCTCCAGCCCATCGAGGCATGGCGCCGCACCGGACGCGACGCCGCGTTCGGCGCCAACCTCTTCCGCCTAACCGACCGGCGCGACCGCGGCATGGCGCTCGCCCCGACCCACGAGGAGGTCGTCACCGCAATCGCGGGCGCCCACGTCGAGTCCTACCGCGACCTCCCCCTGACGCTCTACCAAATTCAGACCAAGTTCCGCGACGAGCCCCGCCCCCGCGCCGGACTGCTCAGGGGCCGCGAATTCTCAATGAAGGACGCCTACTCGTTCGACGCGGGGCCGGAAGGGCTCGACGCGACCTATCAGCGCATGCGAACCGCCTACCGCAACATCTTCCGCCGCTGCGGACTCCCCACCATCGAGGTCGAGGCCGACAGCGGCGCCATCGGCGGCAAAGACTCCCACGAATTCATTATGCCGGCCGAGAGCGGCGAAGACGTCATCCTCGTATGCGAGGAGTCCGGCTACGCCGCGAACGTCGAGCGCGCCGCCTCCGTCATCCCCCCTGCCCCGGAGGGCGACCCGCTCCCGCTGGCGCTCACGGACACGCCCGGAGTCACGACCATCGCCGGCCTCGCCGACTTCCTCGGCGTCCCCCAATCGCAGACGCTCAAGGCCGTCTTCTATCAGGCCGACGGCGAAACCGCGCTCGTCACGATACGGGGCGACATAGAGGTCAACGAGGTGAAACTGAAGAACCACCTCGGCTGCTCCGACCTGCGCCTCGCCAACGCGGATGAGGCCGCGGCGGCGGGGCTCACCCCCGGCTCGACGTCGCCCGTCGGGCTGGAGGGCATCCGGCGGATCGCGGACAACTCCATTCTGCAAGGCGCCAACTTCGCGGCGGGCGCGAACCAGCCCGACAAGCACTACGTCAACGTCAACCACCCCCGCGACTTCCAGGTCGACGAGACGGCGGACGTCGCCCTAGCCCGCGAAGGCGACCGCAGCCCGGACGGCGAAGGCGTCCTCAAGGCCGTCCGCGGCATCGAGGTGGGGCACGTCTTCAAACTCGGAACGTTCTTCACGGAAACGCTGGGCGCGCGGTACCTAGACGAAAACGGCGAGCGCCGCCCCGTCGTGATGGGCTGCTACGGCGTCGGCGTGACGCGCGTCCTCGCCGCCGCCATCGAGCAGAACCACGACGAGAAGGGCGTCATCTTCCCCGCGCCCATCGCGCCGTTCCAAGCGCACCTCATCGCGTTGAACGCATCCGACCCGCAAGTGCGCGAGGCGGCGGACGCGCTCCACGAGGAGTTGGAGTCGGCGGGCTATGAAACGCTCTACGACGACCGCAACGAGTCGGCGGGCGTGAAATTCAACGACGCCGACCTGCTCGGCCTCCCCGTCCGCATCGTCGTCAGCCCGCGCAACCTCAAGCAAGGCGTCGTCGAGATCAAGCGCCGCCGCGACCCCGACGCGCTCCTAGCCCCCCCAGCAGCAGCCGCATCCGCCGTAGCGGAAGCGCTAG
Organism: Dehalococcoidia bacterium; assembly: GCA_965242755.1. Taxonomy (GTDB): domain Bacteria; phylum Chloroflexota; class Dehalococcoidia; order Lucifugimonadales; family Australimonadaceae; genus Bin16. Next base: position 2,442,697 of record OZ251500.1, read on the forward strand.
CGAAAGACGAGTTGTAGGCGCGGCGCGGGGAGGGGCGGCGGCCACGTCATTCCCGCGTAGGCGGGAATCCAGTCGGCGCGATAGCGCCATGAGACGGGGCGCAAGCCCAGTCCCCATCAATCCCCTCGAGCCACGCCTGCCCGCGAAGCGGGAACCTACCCCTTTGCCGCCTCCCCGTAGCCGGGCGTAGCGTAGTACAATGCGCCGACGAAGGAGCGCAGCGCGATGGCCGAACGCATCTACATCCGAAACGGGAAAACCTTGGAGCCGATGGAAGAGCAGCGGTTCGCGTTGGAAGACGAGTTGCAGGAACTGCTCGCCGAGCGCCCTGACTTGATAGACGGCGAGCAGGTCAGTCCGGGCAACCCTCGGCGGTGGCTGCTCGTCAAGCGCGAGATGGGCGTCCCCGCCGTCGCAGGCGGAACCGCATGGTGGGGCTTGGACCACCTGCTCCTAGACCAGGACGCCGTGCCCACGCTCGTCGAGGTGAAACGGGGCAAGAGCGCGCAGATTCACTACGAGGTCGTTGGGCAGATGATGAACTACGCCGCGCACGGGTCGGCCTTCTGGACGGAAGACGCTCTTCGCCGTTCCTTCAGCGAGACGTGGGGAGACGGCGCCAACGACAAACTGACGGAGTTCCTCCGTCCAATATCCGATGAGCAGCCGGAGGCAAGCCCTTTTTGGAACCCCGAAGAGAACCGGCCGAATGACGACGCCTTCTGGATCCAGGCCGTCACGAACCTCGCAGCCAGGCGCTTGCGCTTGCTGTTCGTCGCGGACGCGATACCTGACAGTTTGGCGCTCATCGTGGAGTTCCTGAACGCGCATCTGCGCGACAACATCGAAGCGCTCGCCGTCGAGGTTAAGCAATTCAAGGGCGAGGCTGAAGAACGCAGCGCGCTGGTGCCGCATGTCATCGGCAGAACGGCGGCCGCGCTCGGAGGCACGGGCGGCGCGCGCATCCGCTCCAAAATCTCCCTTGACGAGTTCATGTCTCTGCTGCCTAGCGACGCAGTGCGGGACGCAACCCAGCGGCTCCTTGACGTCGCCCAAGAGTGCGGAGCCGAAGTCGTGTTTGGCGACAAGGGCGTCACCATCAGAACGCAAATGCCTGAGGGAGGCCCCCCTTCCCGCATAACGGTGGCGTGGCTCTATCCCCCAGGCGGTGGTTTCTGGATGGGGCTCAAGAATTACGCCTTCGGAGAAAGCGTCACCGATTGGGCTGAACTCCCCGCGAAGCGCAAAGAAGCCTTGGACGCTTGGGTCAGTCAGTTCGAAGGTGACGGCGACGCTTTCGGCGAGCGCCACCATCGGTACGACACCGTGCGCGCTCGCATCATCACGCACGAAGAAGCGGCGACGCATGTCGACACGCTCGCGGAGCGGCTCGCCAAAGTGATTGGCGACTTGCAAGCCCCTTAGCCCGGGGCGTGGGGTTCAGGCGCGAGCGCGCGACGGCGCGGCAGGCGGCAACATGACGCGCGCGGGAACCTACCTCCTTGCCGTCCTGCCCCATAGGCGGGCGAAGCGTAGTACAATGCGCCGACGGAGGAGCGCAGCGCAATGGCCGAACGCATCTACATCCTCGACGGGGACAACTTGGAGCCGATGAAAGAGCAAGGGTTCGCATCGGAGGACCAATTCCAAGACATCCTCGCCAAACACCTCGACTTGCTGGACGGCGAGTTGGTGAGCCCTGGCAACCCCCGCCGGTGGCTGCTCATCAAGCGCGAGATGGGCGTTTCCGTCGCCGCAGGCGAGTCCGACCGCTGGTGGTTGGACCACCTGCTCGTTGATCAGGACGCCAGGCCGACGCTCGTCGAGGTGAAACGCAGCACGGACACGCGCATACGGCGCGAGGTCGTCGGCCAAATGCTGGACTACGCCGCGAACGCCGCGCAGTTCTGGACGCTCGAAACGTTGCGCCAATCGTTCAAGGAGACCTGCGACAGAGACAACGTTGCCCTGATGAGGCGATGCGGAATTTGCTCACTGGGAGCGGCGAGCAGACCGAGTCGGGCGTTCCGGAAGACGCCGACCAGCCGGACGAAGACGCCTTTTGGGACCAAGTCGCCACGAACCTCCGCGCCACAAATCTGCGCTTGCTGTTCGTGGCCGACGCCATTCCCATCGAACTCGCCCGCATCGTGGAGTTCCTAAACGCGCAATTCCGCGACAACATCGAAGTTCTGGCCGTCGAGGTCAAGCAGTTCAAGGGCTCTGCGGAAGAGCGCAGCACGCTCGTTCCGAACGTCATCGGGCACACGGCTGCGCCGGGAGGCAAGGGCAGCGCAGGGTCACGCGTCCGCTCCAAGATCTCCCTTGAGGCTTTCATGGATCAGTTGCCTAGCAAGGCAGCGGACGCAACTCAGCGGCTCCTCAACGTTGCGGAAACGTCCGACGCCAAAGTCGAGTTTGGCGACAAGGGCATCACCATTAGAGTGAAATTGCCCGACGATGAGTATCCCCACTTGGTGACGGTGGCCTGGCTCTATCCTCCTGATGTGATGGGTTGGAAGGGGCTCAAGAATTACGCATTCGGGGAAGTCGTTAGCAAGTACGGCGGACTCCCTGAGAAACGAGAGGCAGCCCTCGACGCTTGGGTTAGTCAGTTCGATGGTGACGCTTTCGGCAAGCGCCATCATCGGTACGACACCTTGCCGGCTCGCATCATCACGCACGAAGAAGCGGCGATGCACATAGACGCGCTCGCGGAGCGGCTCGCCAAAGTGATTGGCGACTTGCAAGCCTAGCCCTAGCCTTCAGGCGCGCGCGCGACGGCGCGGCCTGCGGAGCCTGACGGCGGACTAGCCGCCGAGGTCGGCGGAGGCGATGCGCGAGTAGACGGCGCCCGAGGGGCGCATATCGCTCCGGTAGACGCCGATCTCCTCAACGGCGAGCGCGGCGGGCTCGACGCGGACCGCGGCGACGGCTTCGCGCAGTTCCTGCGCCTCCTGACGCGGCAGGTGAACGCCGACGCGCCCCACGGTGAAATGCGGCCGGAACGCGGGCTGCGGCTCCTGCGGAACGTCCATCGCGTTGAGCGCGTCGGCGACCTTGCGCTGCAGGGAGGCGAGCGCGTCGAGTTCGCCCGCGACGCCGACCCAGAGCACGCGGGGGGCGCCGCGCTCAGGGAAGACTCCCGCGCCGGCGAGCGTCAACGCGAAGGGGGCGGCGTTGGATGCCGCTTGCGCGACGGCCTCGCCGACCGCGTCGGCGTCGTCCGTGGGCGTGGCGCCGATGAAGCGAAGCGTGAGGTGCGCGCCGCTAGGGTCAACCCATCGCGTGTCGCTTGGGGCGAGCGGGCGCATCGCGTCGGCGGCGCGACGGAGTTCGGCCTGGGCCTCCTCGCTCGCGCTGAGCGCGACGAACAGCCGGAGTTTGCGTTCCGCGTCAGCCAACGGCGGCCTCCTTGAAGAGCGCGAGCGCGGCGCGCTGGTCTTCCGTAAGCGGGAATTCCGGGTTACGGCGCGGGTAGATCTCCGCTTCGCTCCACAACGCTTGGCGAACGCTGGTCGCAGTCCCGATTTTCGCCGTGAGTTTGCGAACGAGCGCGGGCGCGTCGAACAGGTAGGCCGCCTCAATGACCCAGGGTCGAGTCGCGCCGCGAGAGGACGCGGGCTCCTTGCGCGGGCCGGCGAGGACCAGGTAGAAGTCCGGCTGTCCGCTCGTTTTCATATCCAGCAGCCCCTCGTTCTTCGGGTAGTACTTGACCTCCACGGTCTTGCCGGCGAACGGGCCGGCGGCGAATCTGCCGTCGCTGCCGCGCTGGACGGCGGACCCGTGCAATTCGACGCCGAGCGTCCGCGCCGCCACGTACTCGCCGAAATGCCCTTGCAGCGCGGGGCGGCCAATAACCTCCGCGATCTTCCTGTCGGCCTCGTTCTTCCGCTTCACCAATTCGGCGAGGCTTTTCATCCGCTCCAAGTCGCTCATATCGTACTCCTCCTGTTGCGGCGGTCGCTCTCCGCCCGCGCCCCATCCCTCACCCGCCGCTTAACCACCGTCATTCCCGCGTAGGCGGGAATCCAGACGGCGCTTTGCGCCGCTCCTCTCCTACGTAAGCGCCCCGTCATTCCCGTGAAAGCGGGAACCTACTGGGCGCATGGAGTTATGCAAAGGTCTCCTCTGGGAGAGGGCAGGGTGAGGGTTGCCGCCGCTCACCGGCGCCATTCGGCGATGTCCCAGAGGGCGCTGTCCCATCCGTTCGGGCGGACGCCTTGCAGCGTGTTGAGGCGCGCCGAGACGAAGCCGCGGTTCACGAGCGGAATCTGCGTGTAGGATTGGACGATGAGGTCGTTGAGGCTTTTGACGAGCGCCTCGCGCTCCGGTCCGACGGGCGCCCCGGCGAGCCGCGCGTAGAGCGCGTCGTAGGCGGGGCTGCAGAAGCGGGAGACGTTGCCGCCCGCCCAGTTGTTCTCCCGCCTCTGCGCGCGGGCGCACAGATTCTCCGCGAGAAATTGCAGCGGGTCGGCGTCCGGGCCGTCCGTGAACATCTGAACGTCGGCGAAGAATCGGCGGTAGGAATCGCCCCCGACGACCGCCGGGTCGCCGCCGAAAAAGACGCTCGCGTCGCGCTGGACGAGTTCCGTTTCGACGCCGATGGCGCGCCACCAATCCCTGATGCGCTCCTGCGTCTCCTGCCGGATGGCGTTGACCGACGTTTGGAACGTCACGCGCAGCGGAACGCCGTTGTATTCGCGGACGCCGTCGCCGTCGGAGTCCGTCGCGCCGTGGGCGTCGAGCAGGCGGTTCGCGCCCGGAATGTCCTGCGCGAGGCAGCCGTCGTTGGCGGCGGACGCATACTTGGCGGGCGCGACAACGACGTTGCAGGCCGGCCGGCCCGCGAAACCGTAAAGGGCGGCGAGGGCGGCGCGGTCTATCGCCATCGACATCGCTTGCGGAATCGGGGTGAACGTCAGGAAGGGGTGCGGATTCGCGCCGTCGAGATGCTCGGAGCGGTCATCGCCCAGCGCCGGGTCGGGGTTGGTCTGGTTGACGAAGATCCTCTCGATGAGGCTGCCGAAGGCGGCGGTTACCTCGCCCTGTCCGCCGGCTTCCATCGCCCGCAGGTCGTCCGGGTTGACTTGGAGGTTCCATGCGAAGTCCGCATCTCCGCGCTCGAGCACGGCCTGCGCCGCCTCCTCCGCCGATCCGCCCCCCTGAATCTCCACGCGGTCGAAGTAGGGCGTGGCGCCCCGGTAGCGCGGGTTGCGCTCGTAATTGGCGCGGTCGTCCGGGACGAACTCCGCGACCCGATAGGGGCCGGTTCCCAGCGGCGCGGCGTTTTGCTCGGCGCAATCCCCGGCGGGCGCGCCGACGCACGGCGCGAACTGCGCCTCGCTGATGATCGGCGTCCCCGCGCCCACGAACGCGGCGTAGGGGTAGGACGTCGGGCGCTCGAACTCGATGCGGACGGTTCGCTCGTCCACCGCTTGGACGGAATCCACCCCATCGAACGCCCCGGCCCTCGCGCATCCGGTGGCCTCGTTCGCGCAGTACCGCCAAGTGAACGCGACGTCCGCCGCCGTCATCGGGCTGCCGTCGGACCAGCGCAACCCCTCGCGGAGCGTCCACGTGACGGAGCGCCCGTCGGGAGAGACGCCGCCGTTCTCCGTCGTGGGAATCTCGACGGCCAGCCGGGGAATCAGTCCGCCGTCCGGCCCGTAGTTGGCGAGCGGCTCGAGCGTGACGGCGCCCGCGTCCTCATCCTTGTCGCTGGCCGAAAGGTAGGGGTTGGCGTGGGTCGGCGCCTGCCAGTAGCGGATGCGGAGGACGTTCGCGTCGGGCGTCGGCGACGGATCGGAGCCGGCGCACGCGACGGCAAGCGCCCCCAACGCGATCAGCGCCGCAAACGCCATCAGCGCCCCCGACGCAAGATTAGCGGCGAATCCCGGAACCGTCCGCGTGGCCGATCGGCGCATCCCTAAACCCCCATCACGTTGTAGCCCGCGTCCACGTACAACACGTGCCCCGTGACGCCGGACGCGAGCGGGCTCGCTAGGAACAACGCCGCCGAGCCGACCTCGTCTTGCGTGATGTTGCGGCGCAGCGGCGACCGGCTCGCGTGAATCTCGTGCATGTTGGAGAAGCCGGAGATGCCCCGCGCCGCGAGCGTGTTCAGCGGCCCCGCCGAGATCGCGTTCACCCGAATCCCGCGCGGGCCGTACTCCGCCGCGAGTTGCTTCACTTCGTTCTCCAGCGCCGCCTTCGCAACCCCCATCACGTTGTAGCCGGGGTAGACCTTGTCCGCCGCGTGGAACGTCAGCGTCAGGATGCCGCCTCCCTCGCTCATTCGCTCCGCCGCCGCGCGCGCCACCGGAAGCAGCGAGTACGCGCTGACCTCCAGCGCCGTTCGGAATCCCTCGACGCCCGTCGCGGAGAAATCGCCGTCCAAGTCCTCGCGGTTCGCGAACGCGACGCTGTGGACCGCGACCGCGAGCGGCGCGGCTTCCGCGGCGCGCTCCGTCGCCGCCCGCGCCGCCGCCTCGTCAAGGACATCGCACTCGACCGCTTGCGCCCGCTCCATCCCCTCGACGAGGCCGAGCGCGGAGCGCCCCATCCGCTCGTTTTGGTAGGTGATCGTCAGATCGGCGCCCGCCGCGTGCAACTGACGCGCGATGGCCCACGCGATGCTGCGCTGATTCGCCACGCCGAACACGACGGCGCTTCGCCCGGAGAGGTCTATCGCGACGGCCATGCGCGCCCGCTCCTCTATAGCCTGCCCGTGAATTGCGCCTCGCGGGCGCGCGGCCCGTGCCTCGGGTCGGGGACGAGGGCGATCTCGGGGCGGACGCGCCCGCGCCGGAGTTCGCGCTCGATCAACTGAAAGTCGCGCTTCGGGATCAGGTGCAGCAGCCCCTGGAACGCGAGCGGCCAGTCCTCGGGCGGCCAGCGCTTCACGTACTCCAGACGCGGCGCGATCAGGCGGGCGTCCACGGCGCGCTCCTCGTCGGACGTGGCGTCCGGCTTCGTCTCGACGCGCCACGCGAGCGGCTCTTTCGGGTCCGGCGACGGCCAGTGCGGGTTCCGATCCTCGAAGTACGTGCCGGTGATGGTCACGGTTGCGCCGAACGCCATGCGCTCGGTCACGTAGAGCAGGGCGCGGTCGCCGATCTCCATGCGCTGGGCGCGCCGCCGCTGGGGGCGCCCAACGCCGAGCATCGTGAACCCGTCCTCGACGCAGACGTCGTAATACTCCGGCCATACGGAGAGCATCCAATAGTTGCGGGGGGCGTTCGCCATAGCGCCATTCTAGCACGGGGCGCGTCGGCGGGCGCCGGCCTACTCCCCGACCTTAAGCGCCGCCGCCGCCGCTTGCGCGTCGAGCCCGTAGACCTCGACCGCGGCGCGCTCCGTGATGAGGCCGTTGCGGAGGTCGCGGACCACTTTGGCGCGGTCGCGCTCCTTCGGGTCGCCGACGCCGCCCGCGCCGCTCGTTCGCGCCTCGAGAACGCATCCCGCAGGCAGAGGAACGTTGGAGACGAGTCCGAGATGCGTTTCGGCGCGTCCGTCCGCCCGCCCATCCGAAGGAGACGTGGACGCGCCGTCGCCGGATTCGGCGTTGGGCGGATGGAGGACGGTCACGCCGCCGGGCGCGCCGTCGCCGCCTCCCGCCAGGCCATGCGGCGGGCGCAGGTTGCGCGGATTGCCCCCGGCGAACCGGCTTTCGGCGCGGATGCGGTAGACGCGCCGCAGACCGGCGCCGCCCCGGTGCTTCCCCGCGCCGCCTGAATCGGGGATGATCTCGAACCGCTCCGCCTCCGCCTCAAACTCGGACTCGATGATCTCGATGCTCGTGAACTTGGAGCCGCCGCTCGCCGAGTGCGCCGTCCCCGTCCAGCCGTCCCCGCCGTCGTAGGCGCCGTTGCCGGAGCGCAGCAGTTCGTACTGAACGTAGCGCCTGCCCGCCCCCGAGACGTTCCCGATGACGACGAGATTCGGCGGCGCGTTGTGCGCCACCAGCGGCCGACCGGCGATCTTGCTCATCGCCTCGAAGAGCGTGTCCTCCACGACAGGAATCGTCATTGAGTAGAACCCGGTGGGCGCGGGATAGGTCGGGTTGACGACGCTGCCCGGACGGAACCGGAAGCCGATGCATCGGGCGAGCCCCGCGTTGCCGGGCAGAGTCGGATCGATCATCGCGATCAGCGCGAAATGCGCCATGCCGTAGATGAACGGCGGACGGACGTTGATCGGGCCGGGGCTCTGATCGTCCGACGCGGAGAAGTCGGCGGTCAGCGAATCGCCGGACTTCTCGACGCGGACGTGGATGCGGACGGCCTGCGTCTTGTCCACGATGTCGTCCACGAAGCCCTCGGCTTCCGCCGCGCCGTCGGGCCATTCGGCGATGGCGGCGCGGACGCGCGCCTCCGCGCGGCGGGCGATGTCGCCGAACGCCGCGGTCAGCGTCTCCGCGCCGTATTGCGCGGCGAGTTCCTTGAGGCGCGCCGCTCCTATCGCGCGCATCGCCCCGGCCTGCGCGTTCAAGTCCCCGATCACCAGTTCCGGCGAGCGGCTGTTGGCCGTGAGGAATTGGACGACCTCCTTGACGGGCTCGCGCCGCGCGTGAAAGCGGACGGGCGGAATGCTCAGCCCCTCCCCGAACACGTCGCGCGCAATGGCGTTGCGGCTCCCCGGCGACTGTCCTCCGATGTCGCTCTTGTGCCCCATCGAGGAGCAGAACGCGATGACCTCTCCGTCGACGACGACGGGAGTCACCACGGCCATGTCGTTCGGGTGCGGGCAGCCGGACGAGTACGGATCGGAGACGAGGAAGCAATCGCCGTCCTCCATCTCCTCAAGCGGGTAATGGCGGAGGACGCCCGCGACGCAGTCGGGGTACGCGCCGCGATGCTGGAGCAGCGCGGAGTGCTGCCCGACGGTGGCGCCGTCGCGGTCGGTGATTCCCGCCGAGAAATCGTGGGACTCGCGGATGATCGTCGAGAAGCCGGTCCGCATCACGGCGGCCTGCATCTCCCGCATAATCCCGTCCACGCGGGCGCGAATCACCTCTTGCGTAATAACGTCCGCGCTCATATAAGCATTCCTGGCTCAACGCCGATGCTAACAGGAATTCCGCCTGGCGGTCTCCTCTTCTAGAGACCGTTGCATAACTCCCTGCCCCCACTTCCCGCGCCTGCGCGCGGGCTAGGTGGTATGCTTGCGCTGAGCAGTCCGGCAAGGAGGCGCGGCAATGCTTACGCAGGAGATGAACGACCGCCTTACGCGAGTCGGCCCCGGCACGCCGATGGGCGAACTCATGCGCCGCTACTGGCACCCCGTCGCGGGCGCCCCCCAACTCACGCCCGACAACCCGACGAAAGAAGTCCGGCTCCTCGGCGAAGACCTCGTGCTCTACCGCGACGCATCGGGGACGCTCGGCTGCGTCGAGCCCTCCTGCGCCCACCGGAAGGCGAGCCTCGCCTACGGCGTCCCGGAGCCCAACGGCATCCGCTGCGCCTACCACGGCTGGGTCTTCAACGAGACCGGCCAGTGCGTTGACCAGCCGTCCGAGCCGGAAGGCTCCAAGTTCAAGGACAAGGTTCGCATCAAGTCGTACCCCGTTCAGGAACTCGGCGGCCTCGTCTGGATCTATATGGGCCCCGCGCCGGCGCCCGTTCTGCCCAAGTGGGACGTTCTCTCTTGGGAGGGGCGCAAGGACAACTGGGGCACGATGCTGCCCTGCAACTGGCTGCAGTGCATGGAGAATTCGCTGGATCCGCTGCATTTCCAATGGCTGCACCGCTATTGGGGCGGGTGGCAGATGAACCGCATCAAGCCGCCGGAGGAGCGCGACGCGTGGAACGCGATTATGGGCTCGCGCGGCGCCGACCACCGCAAGATCGGCTTCGAGGCCACCGACTACGGCGTCATCAAGCGCAGGCTCGTCGGCGACGAGACGGAGCAGGACGACCACTGGGCCATCGGCCACCCGATCCTGTTCCCCAACATCCTGCGGGTGAGCCACGGCCTCGAGATCCGCGTTCCGGTGGACGATACGCACACGCTCCACATCATCACGAACTACCGCCAGCGCAACGAGGGCGAGGCGCCGCAGGACGAAATCCCCTACGACGAGCGCCCCCTCTACGACGAGAACGGGCGGATCGTCCGCGACTACGTCGCCGCGCAGGATCAGGTCGCGTGGGTCATCCAAGGCCCCGTCTCCGACCGGACGACGGAGCGGCTCGGCGTGACGGACGTCGGCGTCATTATGTTCCGGCGGATGCTTGACGAGCAGATGGCCGTGGTCGGGGACGGCGGCGAGCCGCTCAACGTTCGGCGCGAGGACGAGGGGATCATCGTTCTGCCGTGCGAGTCGTACTACTATCCGGGCTACGAGGAGATGGGCGGCCCCTTCCGGGGGACCGTTCCGCGCAAGCCCGACGTCGAGGCCGTGCTTTCGGGCGCGGGCGCGCGCCTGAGCGAGTGGGATGGCGTCGAGGCGAAGCCGCAGGTCTGGGGCAAGCAGGCCGACTCCGGCGGAACGCGGGCCTCCGGCGCGTGGTATTCGGACGGGCGCGAGCACTAAGGGGCGCCGGCGCGCGCCGACTGGATCCTGCCTACGCGGTCAGGGCGGTCGAGGGGAATCATCGCTCACCGGCCTACGAGGATGGGCGACGGGGCGCTGTCGGCGGGCGGCTCTGGTAGGTTCCCGCTTTCACGGGCAGGGCGATGCGCCGCATGGGTTTCGGCGACAGGGTGCTCCGCGCCCCGTCGCGGCGCTATCGCGCCGACTGGATCCCGCCTACGCGGGCAGAGGGGAGGTTATGCAAAGGACTCCGCTGGGAGAGGTCGAACTGCGGCGTCGCGCTTGTCAATCGGCTGCCGCCGGGCGCGCGCTCACAGACCCGCCTCGAACAGGAAGTCGCCGGAGGGGTGGTTTCGCAGGAGGTTGCGGGCGATCACTTGCCGCTGAATTTCGTTCGTTCCCTCGCCGATGATCATCAGCGGGGCGTCGCGGAAGTAGCGCTCCACCGGCAAATCCTGCGTGTAGCCTACGCCGCCGTGAATCCGCATCGCCTCCGTCGCGACCGACAGGCATGCTTCGCTGGCGAACAACTTGGCCATGCCCGCATCCAAGTCCGCGCGCTCGCCGCGGTCCTTCTTGCGCGCCGCGTCCATCGTCAGCAGATGCGCCGCCTTCACTTGCGTCGCCATATCGGCTAGTTTCTGCTGAATCGCCTGATGCTCCGCTATCGGCTTGCCGAATGTCCGGCGCTCCTGCGAGTACTTTACCGCCGCCTCCAGCGCAGCCCGCGCCACGCCCACCGCCCGCGCCGCCACGTTGATCCGCCCCAACTCCAGCCCGCCCATCACCTGCCGGAACCCCTCCCCCTCGACGCCGCCTAGCAGATTCGTCGCCGGCGTCCGGTAGTCCTCGAACGCGATCTCGCACGTCTCGATGCCGCGGTAGCCCAGTTTCGGAATGTCCCGCGCAATCTCCAGCCCCGGGCCCTTCTCGCCCAACAGCAAACTGATCCCGCGATGCGGCGGGTCGGCGGACTCGTCCGTTTTGCAGACGATGGCGTAGATGCTCGCCGAGCGCGCGTTGGTGACGAACTGTTTGCGCCCGTTGACCGCGTAGTCGTCGCCGTCGCGGACGGCGCGCGTCTTGATCGCCGCGACGTCCGTTCCCGCGTCGGGCTCCGTGATGCAGAGGGCTGCCCGCCGCTCGCCGCTCGCCATCGCCGGGAGGAAGCGCTCCCGCTGCTCCGGCGCGCCGAACCGCTCGATGACGTGCGCGACGAGCAGGTGGGTGTTCAGCACGCCCGCGAGGCTCATCCAACCTTTGGCGAGTTCCTCGATTAGGAGGGCGTAGGTCTCGGCGCTTGCGCCGCTTCCGCCGTACTCCTCGCTGATCGTCGCGCCGAAGAGCCCCAACTCGCGCATTCGCTCCACGAGGGCGTCGGGGTAGGCGTCCGCCTGCTCCAGCGCGCTCGCGGCCGGCAAGACTTCCCGCCGCGTGAAATCGCGGACCGTTCCCAACAGCGCGCGTTGCTCCTCGCTCAGCCCCATCGAGCCCTCACCGCCTCGTTATCGGAAATCGCGTCGGCGAGTATATCGCGCAGGGGCGGACGGCGCGGCGCCTAACGCCGACCCGCAAGGCGGCGCGCCCTATAATGGGCGGGCTATGGGCGTCGAAGACCGCGACTACCACCGCGATGGAGGCGGCGCGTCGGGCGCCGGCTTTATCCGATCCTGCCCGCGGTGCGGCAGGTCGTTCCCCGCGGCGCTCTGGCGGATGCACGCCCACAATCCCCAGCAGGCGCGTTGCGGCGAGGCCGGATGCCTCGAGCGCGGCGTCGGCTACCGCCCGGATGCGCCGTCCGCCGAAGCGCCCGGCCCGCTGTGCGCCGAGCATCTGATGCGCCATCGCCGGCAAGGGCATGACGTTCGGTTCGTGGACGGCGGCGTCTGCTCCGTCTGCGACGGGCACGGACAGACCGCGTCGCATACGGGCGAATGGCTGCGCTGCCCGCAGTGCCTCGGGGCGGGCTACGAAAGCGAGGACGTCGTCGAACGGCGGCGCGAGCGGGCGCGTCAGGAGGAGAAGGAGGCGCGCCGCCGCGAGGAGAATCGCCGGGCCGCCGAGGAAGCGCGCCGCCGTTCGGAGGAGGCGAGCCGGGCCGCGGAGGAGCGGCGTCGTTCGGAAGCCCGGCAGGCTGAGGAGGAGCGGCGTCGTTCGGAAGCCCGGCAGGCTGAGGAGGAGCGGCGTCGTTCGGAAGCCCGGCGGGCTGAGGAAGAGCGCCGCCGGCGAGCGGAGCCTCCGCCGTGGGGCGGGTACGCCGGCCGCGCGGCGCAGGGGCAGTGCCCCTCCTGCGGAGGCGCGGGCAGAGTCGCCACGAAGTACCACCGCGTTTTGGACATCCCGCTCGGCGCGTCACCGGAGGAGATAACGCAGGCGTTCCGCCGGAAGGCGATGCAGCATCACCCGGACCGCAACAAGGCTCCGGACGCGACGCTGCGGATGCAGGAGGTGTCGGAGGCGCGCGCCATGCTCGTCGGATCCGAGAGCATCCGGGCGGGCGCCGAGTGCTCCCTTTGCAACGGCCGGGGCGCGGTCTCGTTCGAGCAGCCCTGGCAGGGCCAAGCGCAGCGCGGGCGGCCGGAGCGCGAGCCCGCAGGCCGGAGCGCGGGCGGCGGGGGCGCGTACTCCGGATCGGGCGGCGGGCAATCCGGATCCGGCGGCGGATCGTCCGGCGGAAGCGGCTGGGGATGGTTCTGGATCGCCGCCGTCATCGGCGTGTTCGCCGCGTTCGTCTACTTCAGCAGGGATGCGCCGTCGCCCGCGTTCAGTCCCGTCGCGTCCGCTCCGACCCGAACGCCCCAGGCCGTCCGCGCGTTCAATCCCACTCCCACCGCGACGCCGCGCCCCACCCCCACGCCTCGGCCTGCAGTCGCGGCAACATGGACGCCCAACCCAACTTGGACGCCCCAGCCGACGTGGACGCCGACGCCGACCGCGACCCCCAACCCAACCTGGACGCCCGCGCCAACGTGGACGCCAACGCCGGCGGCGTCCGACGGCGCGACCGCGGTCCGCGCGCCGCCCATCCAGCCGACGGCGACGCCCACGCCGCGCCCTACGCCCCGGCCGACCGCGACCCCGCGCCCGGCGACGGGGCAAGAGAGCCTCGAGGCGGTCGCCGCGCGCGTTCGGCCAAGCGTCGTGCACGTAACGGCTGGGCGCAGCGCGGGCTCCGGGGTCATCGTCGAGACGGATTCGTCGGGCAGGGCGATCATCGTCACGAATCATCACGTCATTGAAGAGTCGCCGAACCGCGTTCGCGTGCAGGTCGAGGATAGTTCGTGGCATTCGGCGGTCGTGCACGGCTCCGACGCGGCGCGCGACCTGGCCGTCCTCTCCATCTGCTGCTCCCAAGATTTCCGGGCGGCGAGCCTCAGCGGGGCGCGGGCGCCGCAAGGCGCAAGCGTCTTCGCAATGGGCTATCCAGTGGACGTATTCGACTCAGGCGTGGCGTCACTCACGGACGGCGTCGTCTCCCGCGTGTTTCTCGACACGGAAGGGAGGCGCTGGCTCGTGCAAACGAACGCCGAGATCAATCCCGGCAACAGCGGCGGCCCGCTCTTCGCAATGAGCGGCGAGGTCGTCGGAATCAACGCCTTTATCCAGCGGGAGACGGCGGGCGGATTGAACATCGAGGGCTACGGCTTCGCAGTCGCGTCCGAAACCGTGATCGACGTTCTGCCTACGCTGAAAGCAGGGCGAACGCTGGGAGGCGCGACGCCGACGCCAACGCCTGCGCCATGGTCGCTCTGGGGCGGGTCGCGCGACGGATTCGGCCCGGCGGACGGCGCAATGCCGCACGAGACCGACGGCTACATCGAAACCTACGACGCGAACGTTAACCTCGAGCATTTCAGCGCAGCCGCGACCTTCGTCAACCCCTCGTCCGGCGGCTGGGACTACGGATTCCTGTTCCGCTGGACAGGGCAAAACAGGTTCCACATCGTGGCGCTAACCCACAACGGCAGATGGGTCCACGACCGGCGCGAGGGAAGCGAGGATTCGATAGTCGTGGATAGCGGCTGGACGAACGCGCTGCGGACGGGAGCGGGCGCGTCCAACGAACTGCGCCTCGTCGCGATTGACTCCACCGGCTGGCTCTTCGTCAACGACGAATTCGTAACGGCGCTGAATCTGGAGGGCGGCGCGTCGGAAGGCGACGTCGCCGTGATGACCGGCTATCACCGAGGCTCGGAGCGTCAAGGGAGCTCCACCCAATTCCGCGGATTCGCCGTGCGCGAGCCGCGCCTGGTCGAGACGGCGTCGGGCGAACTCGCGCACGCCGACGACGGCCTCATCAAATCGCAATGGGTGGCGAGCGGCGTAGGGGATTTCATCGTCTCGGCGACGTTCATTAACCCGTACACCGCCGACGTCGGGAGTTGGGATTACGGCGTCGCGTTCCGAGACGACCCGAACAGGCGCAACGCATTCGACGCCGTCGCGGTCGGCAGCGACGGGTCGTGGGAGCATTTCCGGCGCGACGGCGCCAACGCCTCCGTCCATAGCGACTCCGGGCGGGCGCGGGTGGACTTGGGCGAAAAAGCCGGGAACACGCTGTGGCTGATGGCGGTCGGCGGCGCGGGCGTGCTCTCCGTGAACCGCGAGCCTGCGGACGCGCTCGACCTGAGCGGCGCGCCGCTGCGGGGCGGCGTCTGGGTCGGCACAGGCTTCTACGAAGGCAACGAGGTCCCCGGCTACGCCACGAGTTACGCCGACGTGGAGGTTTGGTCGCTTGATTAGAGGGTTGGGGGGCGTCCGGTCGGTTCCCGCTTCCCCGGGCAGGGCGGCAACCCGCGCGCCCCATCGCCTCGTTATCGGAATCGCGTTGAGCGAGTATATCGCGCAGGGGTCGCTCCTTGCTCCTGAGAAACGCTTGGCTTGCGCCCCGCGCCGTCTGCTATAATGCGCGAACTTTCACGCAACATGTCGTAGAGGCGCGCGCGCCGACCGCCAAATGCGGCGCGATGAGCGGCGCCGCGCCTCCCCCCCACGCAACGGAGAACGCCGAATGGTCACCGACGCAGGCAACATCAGGCCCATCCGCATAGAAGAGGAGATACGCCGGTCGTTCCTCGACTACGCGATGAGCGTCATCGTCTCACGCGCGCTCCCCGACGTCCGCGACGGCCTCAAGCCCGTCCACCGCCGCATCCTCTACGCCATGCAAGGGATGGGACTCCGCCCCGGCGCATCCTACAAGAAGAGCGCCGCCGTCGTCGGCGAAGTGCTCGGCAAGTACCACCCCCACGGCGACTCCTCCGTCTACGACGCGCTCGTCCGCATGGCGCAGAACTTCTCGATGCGCCACACCCTCATCGACGGGCAGGGCAACTTCGGCTCCGTCGACGACGACCCCCCCGCCGCGATGCGCTACACCGAAGCGCGCCTCGCCCCCATCTCCGAGCAACTCCTCCTCGACATCGACCGCGACACCATCGACTTCGCGGACAACTACGACGGCTCCCAGCGCGAGCCGACCGTCCTTCCCGCCCGCGTCCCCAACCTCCTCGTCAACGGCGCGTCCGGCATCGCCGTCGGCATGGCCACCAACATCCCCCCCCACAACCTCCGCGAGGTCTGCGACGCCCTCGACTACCTCGTGGACAACCCCGAAGCGTCCACCGACGAGTTGACGAACTTCATCCAAGGGCCCGACTTCCCCACCGCCGCCACGATTATGGGCAGGGAGGGCATCAAGCAGGCGTATCACACCGGGCACGGCAGGATCGTCGTCCGCGCGAAGGCCGCCTTTGAGGATATGGACAAGTCCGGGCGGCAGCGCATCGTCGTCACCGAACTCCCCTATCAGGTCAACAAGGCCAGCCTCGTCGAGAAGATCGCCGGCCTCGCCAAAGACAAGAAGATCGAGGGCATCTCCGAGGTGCGCGACGAGTCCGACCGGCAAGGGATGCGCGTCGTCGTCGAACTCCAGCGCAACGCCTCCGCGGGCGTCGTGCTCAACAACCTCTATCAGCACACGGCGATGCAGAACGCCTTCCACGTCAATATGGTCGCGCTCGTCGAGGGGCAGCCCCGCGTGCTGAGCCTCCGCTCCGCGCTGGAGCGCTTCATCGAGTTCCGCCGCGCCGTCATCCGCCGCAGAGCCGAGTACGACCTCGCCCGCGCCCGCGAGCGCGCCCACATCCTGGAGGGGCTGCGCGTCGCGTTGGACCATCTCGACCAGGTCGTCGCCCTCATCCGGGCGTCCGCCGACGCCGAAGCCGCGCGCGGCGGCCTGATGCGCGAATTCGGCCTCACCGAAGCCCAGGCGCAGGCCATCCTCGATATGCAACTCCGCCGCCTCGCCGCCCTCGAGCGCGAGCGCATCGAAAACGAATACCAAGAACTGATGCGCCGCATCGCCGACCTCCAGGAACTCCTCGCCAACGCCGCCCGCGTCCTCCAAGTCATCAAGGAAGAGACCGCCGAACTCCGCAAAACGTTCGGCAACGACCGCCGCACCGCCATCTCCGACGAGGAAGCCCGCGATCAGTCCCAAGAGGAACTCACCCCCCACGCCGACGTCGTCATCACGCTCAGCGACCGTGGCTACGTCAAGCGCCTGCCCATCTCCCTCTACCGCCTCCAGCGCCGCGGCGGCAAGGGCGTCCGCGGGCAGGAGACGCGCGAGGGCGACGCTATCCAGCAACTCGTCGTCGCCGACACGCACGACTGGCTGCTCTTCTTCACCGACAAGGGCCGCGTCTACCGCAAGCGAGTCTTCGAAATGCGCGAGGACTCCTCGAGGCAGACGCGCGGCACTCCCGTGCAGAACATCATTGAGGCGATCAACCCGCAAACCGAAACGGTCACCGCCGTCGTCGCCATCCCCGACCCGTCCGCCGAGAAGTTCATCTTTATGGCCACCCGCAAGGGCAAGGTCAAGAAGATGCACCTCAGCAAGTTCGTCAACACCCGCAGCAACGGCCTCGCCGCCTTCGATCTGGAGAAGGACGACAACCTCCTCACCGCCCGCCTCGCCGACGAGGGCATGACCGCCGTCCTCATATCGCGCAACGGCAAGGGCAGCCAGTTCAGCCTCGAAGCCGTGACGGAGCGGCAAGGCCGCAGCACCGGCGGCGTCCGCGGCATGAAACTGCTGGACGACGACGAAGTCGTCGCAATGGAGGTCGTGACGCCCGACGCCCGCCTGCTCATTATGAGCGAACTCGGCTACGGCAAGCGCACCGCCGTGGATCTGTTCCGCACCACGGGCCGCAACGCCCAGGGCGTCAACGCGATGAAGATCACCGAGAAGACCGGGCCCATCGCGGGCGCCGTCGTCACCGGCGACGACGAGGAGGAGATCATCGTCGGCTCTCGCAAGGCGATGGTCTACCGCACCTCCATCGCCGAGATCCGCGCCTACGGCCGCCTCGCGCAAGGCGTGAAAGTGATGACCAAACTCGCCGAGGGCGATGTCGTGATCTCAATGAGCGCCTTCCGCGAGCGCACCCACGAAGACTTCCCCGACGCGCCCAACGCCAAGCCCGATGCAGCCGAAGCCACCCCCGACGCGGCCCCCAAAGCCGCAGGCGGAAGGCGCAAAGCCGCCCCTGCTTCCGCAGTCGCCGAGCCCGTCGCCGCCGCTCCCGCCCCCTCCGCCTCAGCGACCCAAGCCGCCCTCCTCCCCAACGACGACGACGCGGACGATGCCGACGGCGTGGAAGAGGACGAGCCCGCCGACGCGGACGAGGAGCAGGGCGGCTAGCCCTGCCCGGACGGACTCTGTCCAACGAGACGCCGCCATGCCCGCGTAGGCGGGTCTCACATGCGGCGCGTAACCCACGCCCCCGGCGCGCGCCGCAATCCGCTACAATCCCGCCCGCCCGCCTGAGCGCGGAAGGAGAAGGGAGGATGCCGCGATGAAAGCCGCCGTGATGCAGGGGATCGACCAAGACCTCGCCATTGAGGAGTTCAACTCGCCGGAGGTGGGCGACGACGACGTCCTCCTGCAGGTCGCCGCGTGCGGCGTCTGCCACACCGACCTCAAGGTGCAGGACGGCTCCATCCCGACGAGTTTGCCCGCCGTGCTGGGGCACGAGGTCTCCGGCGTCGTCGCGGGCGCGGGCAAGAGCCAGCGCGAGCATTTCAAAGAGGGCGACCGCGTCACCGTCGGCATGCGCTTCCGCTGCGGGCGATGCGAATTCTGCATCACGGGGCTGCCCAACCTCTGCCAGCGAATGCCCCTCGGCTCCCCCTACGTCCGGCCCGACGGCGAAGAGGTCACCCGCTGGAACGTCGGCGGCTTCACCCAGATGCTCTCCGTCCCCGCCTATATGGTCTTTCACCTGCCGGACGGCGTCGGGCTTGAGGAGTCCAGCATCGTCGGCTGCCGCGTGACCACCGCCTACAACGCGGTCAAGAACGGCGCGCAACTCGCCCCCGGCGAGTCGGCGATGGTCGTCGGATGCGGGGGCGTCGGCCTGAACATCATCCAAATGCTCCGGCTGTTCGGCGCCTATCCCATCGTCGCCGTGGACGTCGTGGGGAGCAAGTTGGAGGCGGCCATCTCCTACGGCGCCACGCACATCGTCAACGCATCGTCCGAGGATCCGGTCGAGGCGACGATGGAGATCACGAAGGGCGGCGCCCGCAAGACGTTCGAGGCGATCGGCAACCCCGCGACCGCCGACCAGATCGTGCGGGCGACCCGCCCCACCGGCACGGCGACGATCGTCGGCGCGATGCCGCCGGGCCCCATCACGATCAACGACTCGCGCTTCCCCTTCAAAGAGATCAAAGTCACCGGCGTGGCGATGCGCCGCACGAGCGACGTCACGGAAGCGCTCGACCTCGCGGCGCAGGGCCGCATCGAGTTGGGCTCGTTCATCACCAAACGCTACGGATTCGAGCAGATCAACGAAGCGATAGACGACGTCCACCACGGCAACGTCCTGATGGGCATAACGCTCTGGAACTAAGCGGAGCGCGCCAACAGGCGAGCGCGACCGGCGGACGCGGCGCGGCGGCGAAGGGAGAACGGCTATGACGCAAGCGTTTAGCGCGCGAGAGGCGGGAGCGGCGAATACGGCGCAGGAGCATCGCGCCTTCCTGGAGCCGACCCCGAAGCGCATCCGCGCGATCTTCGGCGGCGAAACCATCGTCGACACGACGAACGCCGTCCTGATGCACGAGACGCGCCACCAGCCCGTGTACTACTTCCCAATGCGCGACCTGCGCTGGGAATTCCTCGAGGAGACCGCCCACTCCTCGCGCTGACCAATCAAGGGAGACGCCCAGTACTGGAGCGTCAAGGTCGGCGAGCGGATCGAGGAGAACGCGGTCTGGCGCTACCCGGAGCCGCTGGAGGGCTGCGTGGACGCGCGCGACTACGCCGCCTTCTACTGGGGCAAGATGGACGCCTGGTTCGAGGAGGACGAAGAGGTCTTCTACGGCCCCAAAGACCCGTATTCGCGGACGGACTGCCTGCGGAGTTCCCGGCATGTCCGCGTCGAGGTGAACGGCGTGACCGTCGCCGAGACGACCCGCCCCACGCTGCTGCTGGAGACGGGCCTGCCCCATCGCTACTACATTCCGAGCGCGGACGTCCGCATGGAGGCGTTGCGCCCGAGCGACCGCGTAGTCGGCTCGCCGAGCAAGGGCGAGGCGCGCTACTTCCACGTCGACGCGGGCGGCGAAACGTTCGAGAACGCCGCGTGGACGTACCGCTACCCCTCGGCGGAGGCGGCGAAAATCGCCGGCTGCGTCTGCTTCCCGCAGGGCAAAGCCGACGTCTACGTGGACGGCGCGCTCGAGCCGAAGCCGTCCAGCCGCTGGGATTAGGCGCCGGCCGCCGTCGCCCGCTGATCCTCAACGAACGGGAGCGCGCCTATGCGTATCGGATTCATCGGGCTGGGCATGATGGGCAAGCCGATGGCCGTCAACCTGATCAAGGCCGGCCACGAAGTCGCGGTCGCCAACCGCAGCCAGGGCAAAGTCCAGGAACTGGCCGCGATGGGCGCGAGGGCCGCCGCGTCGCCCGCCGACGCCGCCCGAGGCGCCGATGTCATCGCGCTGTGCCTCGTCGGCGACGCCGTCGTCGAGTCCGTTCTCTGCGGCGAGGGCGGCGCGCTGGAGGGCGCCCAACCGGGCGCGGTCGCGCTCGACCACTCGACCGTCCATCCCGAGTTCGCGCGGCGAATGGAGGCCGCCTGCGCCGAGCGCGGCGTCGCCTACCTCGACGCGCCGGTTTCGGGAACGGGGCAAGTCGCGTGGGACGGCGCCCTAACGATGATGCTCGGCGGCGACGCGGACGCGATGGAGCGCGCCCGCCCCGCCCTGGACGCGACGTCGGCCAACGCGCGGCTGATGGGGCCCGTCGGCTCCGGCAATATGGCCAAACTCGTCAACAATATGGCGAAAGACGTCAACCAGTTCGGCGCAATGGAGACGCTCGTCCTCGCCGCGAAACTGGGGCTCGACGCCGGCCTCCTCTTCTCCGTGATGCGAAACGGCTCGGCGGCGAGCCGCCAGTTGAACCGCATCGCGCCCAAAATCCTCTCCCGAACGTTCGAGCAGACATCCTACGTGTCCACGAACATCAAGGATCAGGAGTTGATGGGCTGGATGGTCGCGCAGGCGGAGACGGAGGCGCCCATGCGGAACGCCGCCCGCGGCGCCTGGCTGCGCGCCGCCGATCACGGCCTCGCGCAAGCCGACCCCACCGAGGCGATCAAAGCGATGGAGCGCGAGGCAGGCGTCGAGGTCAGGGGCGAGATCCGCGCCCAAGACGACGCCGCGCCGTCCGGCGGCGTCTACGCGGAACTAAGCGACCTCACCGCGGCGCTCCACCTCGTTGGCGTTTTCGAGACGCTTACGCTCGCGGCGAAACTCGGCATGGATCCGCAAGCGATGTTCGAGGTAATGCGGACCGCGTCCGGCGCGTCGGCGCAGTTGGAGCGCGCCGCCGGAGTCCTTTTCAGCGACGAGCCGCCGCCTCCCGCAAGCGTCTACGCCCCGCTCTGCGAGCGCGTTCTCGGGAACGCGCGGCGCGTCGGATTGCGGCTGCCGCTGCACGAGGCGTCGGCGGACGTTTGGCGCAGGGCGGGCGACGGCGATGACGCGGAGGTTTTCGCGCGGGCGCTGGGGCTCTACGAGCGCGCGGCGGGGATCCGCGTCCGTCAGGCGTAGGAGGCGCGGGATGGACTTCATCGAGGTGGACGTCGAGGCCGGCCCCAACTGCGACCTCGCCGTCACGCGGATGTTCGAGGCGCTGGAGCCGCCCCGCGAGGCGCGCTGGGTCGCGGCGGCGTTCCGCCCCGACGGATGGGAGGGCGCCTGCGACCTCACGGGCTGGGCGGACGGCGCGCCCGCGCCCGCGATGGCGGCCAAAGTGTCGGACTCCGGCGACGGGGTGGTCACGCTCGTCTACGGCGGCGGCGAGGGGCTGCGCCTGCGCCCGGCCGGATCGTCGGCCGAGTGGTCGCTCGCCGACCCGGCGCAATGGGGCGAGCCCTGCCTGCTGCTCGACGCGGCGACGGAGGTGCGGTAGGGGGGCGGATGAGGCGGGGGGACGCGGGCAGGGGCGCGCAATGGGGCGAGCCTTGCTTGCTGCTGGACGCGGCGCTGGAGGCGCGGTAGCGTCGGCGGACGCGGGGGCGCGGGGCTCGCCCTATTGCGAGCCCTGTCTGCTGCTGGAGACATTTGCATACCCCACCGCCCTGACCGCGTAGGCGGGAATCCAGACGGCGCGCAAGCGCCAACCCCCTCTCCCTCTGGGAGAGGGCAGCCGCATAGCGGCGGGTGAGGGTTGCCGCCCTGCCCGCGAAAGCGGGAACCTACTGGCCGCTTGGAGTTATGCAAAGGTCTCTGCTGGACGCGGCGTCCGGGGGACGGACGCGGAGCGCCGAGCGCGCGATAGGGTAGACTACCGCCTATGCGAATGCGGCGCACGGGAATCTACAGCGCGGCGGGAGCGTCCGTCGTCGCAGCGGCGTTCACGGCGCGGTACGTCGCCAAGTGGCGCCGCCGCCGGACGATGCGGAGCGACGGCGAGCGCGGCGGCGCCAGCGGGCCCTGCTTCATCGGCCTCGACCTCTCCGATCCGACGGCGCGGAGCCCCCGCCCGTGCGATTACGCCGTGATGGACGCGGACCTGATCTGCGCGTTCGGCCAGTGGGAGTACCGCGAGGACGGCGCGCGGATCATCCCCGACCAGGCGATCGGCAGATCGTTCATCCTCGCGGTGGACG
This sequence comes from Dehalococcoidia bacterium, assembly GCA_965242755.1. GTDB lineage: Bacteria > Chloroflexota > Dehalococcoidia > Lucifugimonadales > Australimonadaceae > Bin16. The sequence continues at coordinate 2,465,431 of OZ251500.1, forward strand.
GCCCGCAAGGGCTGGCGGGCAAGCCCGACGCGAAGGTTCGGGAGTCGGAGCGGCTCGTCCGCGCGCCCGGACGCACGCCCTACGCGCTGCAGGAGCCGGGGAGCGGCCCTTACGCGGGGCTCATCGCCGGGTCGGTTCGCTTGTTCGCAGCGCTTGTCGGAAGCGGCAGCCGGTTCCGCCTGCTCGGGCTCAACGGAACGCCCGCGTCCGACGCGACGCTCATCGAGGCGTATCCCGGCGGCGCATGGAAGGCGCTCGCGGGCGGCGCGAGCCTCCCCGCGAAGCGAACGGCGGAAGGCCGCCGCGTCCGCGCCGATATGCTGACCGCGTTAGGCGTCCAACTGCCGCCGGACATCGCGCCCACCGACGACCAACTCGACGCGGCGGTCGCGGCGTGGACGGCGCATCAGTTGTGGATCGGCGAGGCCGATGCCGTAGGCGAGCCGCCGTCGCTCGACTCCGAAGGCGCCATCCGCGAGGGCTACGTCGTAATGCCCTCGCTGCCGCAAAGTGACGAAGCCGAAGACTAGGGGCTCCCGCCCACGGAGCCCTTTGCGTAACCCGCCGCCCTGCCCGCGTAGGCGGGAATCCAGTCGGCGCAAAGCGCCACGACGGGGCGCAAGCCTCGCCTCCAAGTCATCCCCCGCTGCCTTGCCCTGCCATCGAAAGCGGGAACCTACCCCTCATTGCCGTCATTCCCGCGTAGGCGGAACCTGTCGGTCATCGCGCTGGGCGGAATCCAACTCGTCTTCGACTTGCGGCGCGGCAAGACGGGCGCGATTATGGACATCGGCATGCGGAGCGCGGGCATGGCGGGGGCGCGCCGCGCCGCCTGGCTCATCTTCGGCATGCTCGCCGTGCCTGAGCCGCTGATCGAGTTCTTCTCCCCGCGCTAGGCGTGCGGGGGGGGGAAGCCCGCGCCCGGGTCGAGCGCCGCCATGCGGCGGAGGCGCCCCCCTATAACCTACGCCATCCTGTGGGCGCAATGCGAAGAAGCGCCAAATCCCGCGTAATCCCGCGTTCCCGTCAGGGCGCCCCGCCCTATAATGCGTCCTATATTCATTCCCGACGGAGCCCCCGCTTGGCCGATTTCGTTCACCTCCACGCTCACTCCGAATACAGCCTGCTCGACGGCCTCAGCCGCATCCCCGCGATGGTCAACCGCGCCAAGGAACTGGGGATGAACGCGCTCGGCATCACCGACCACGGCGCGATGTACGGCGTCGTCGACTTCTACCTCGCCTGCAAGGAGGCGGGCATCAAGCCCGTCATCGGCTGCGAATTGTACGTCGCCCCAGGCGACAGGCGCGACCGCGGCCCCGCCGACAAGAACTACACCCACCTCACCGTCCTCGCGCAGAACAACGCCGGCTACCGCAACCTGATGCAACTCTCATCCAAGGGCCACCTCGAGGGCTTCTACTACAAGCCCCGCGTCGACCGCGCCCTCCTCGAAAAGCACGCCGACGGCCTCATCGTCTTGTCCGGCTGCCCCAGTTCCGAAATCTCCACCTACCTCATAGACGACGACTACACCCGCGCGAGCGAAACCATCCGATGGTGCAAGGACGCGTTCCCCGCCTTCTATATGGAGATGCAGCGCCACGAGAACCTGGACTTCCTCGACCGCCTCAACCACGGCATCCTCACGCTCGCCGACAAGATGGATATCCCCATCGTCGCCACGAACGACCTCCACTACGTGAGCCAGAGCGACTCGAGCCTGCACGACACGCTCCTCTGCATCGGCACCAACGCCACCATCCACGACGAGAACCGCTTCAAATTCTCCGCCGACTCCTTCTACCTCAAGAGCCCGGATGAGATGGCCTACCTCTTCCACGACCTCCCCGAGGCCACGCTGCAGTCGCAGAAGATCGCCGACTCCACGAACGTCGAGTTGGACTTCTCGACGCTTCACCTTCCCCAGTACCGCGCGCCCGACGGCGAGGACGCGGACTCCTACCTCCGCAAGCGCTGCTGGCAAGGCTTCGAGGCGCGCTACCCGGCCGGCGCGCCCCCGGAGAAGCGCGAGCGACTCGGCTACGAATTGGACGTCATCACAAAGACGCAATATCCCAACTACTTCCTCGTCGTCTGGGACATCGCGGAGTTCGCCCGCGAGAACGACATCGTGTTCGGCGTCCGCGGCAGCGCCGCGTCGTCCCTCGCCCTCTACTGCCTCGGCGTCACCGAGATAGACCCGCTCGACTACGACCTCGTGTTCGAGCGCTTCCTCAATGTCGAGCGCAAAGAGATGCCCGACATCGACATGGACTTCCAGGACGACCGCCGCGAGGAGGCGATCCAGTACGTCACCGCCAAGTACGGAACGGAGCACGTCGCGCAGATCATCACCTTCGGCACGCTCGGCGCGAAAGCCGCCATACGCGACTCCGGCCGCGCCCTCGGCATGTCCTACGCCGACGTCGACCGCATCGCGCGCCTCGTCCCCGCCCGCCTCGGCATGACGATCGACATCGCCTTCGAGCAGTCCCCGGAGATGAAGGAAGCCTACGAGCAGGACGAGAGCCTGCGGAAACTCATCGACACCGCCAAAGGCCTGGAGGGCGTGACGCGCCACGCGAGCACCCACGCCGCCGGCGTCGTCATTTCGGAAGACCCGCTCATCGAGCACGTCCCCCTCCAGCGCGCCTCCAAAGGCGGCGAGTCCAGCATGGCGATGACCCAGTACGCAATGGAGCCCGTCGCCAAACTCGGCCTCCTCAAGATGGACTTCCTTGGCCTGATCAACTACTCCATCCTGAGCAAGACGATCCGCCTGGTGGGGGAGCGGCGCGGCGAGCGCATCCGCCTCCCCGACATTCCCTTCGACGACGCGGCCACCTACGAACTGCTCGCCAGCGCCGAAACCACCGCCGTCTTCCAATTGGAAAGCCCAGGGATGCGGCGCTACATCAAGGAACTCCGCCCAGGCACGCTCGGCGAACTCGCAGCGATGATCGCCCTCTACCGCCCCGGCCCGATGGAGCACATCGGCCGCTACGTCGACGCCAAGCACGGCCGCGCCCCCATCTCCTACCCCCACTCCGACCTCGAGGAAATCCTCCGCGAAACCTACGGCGTCATCGTCTACCAAGACCAAGTGCTCCACATTATGCGGAAGTTCGCCGGCTACTCGCTCGGCGCGGCGGACATCGTCCGCAAGGCGATGGGCAAGAAGATCGCCGCCCTGATGGAGGAGGAGCGCGAGAACTTCGTCGCCGGCGCCCGCCAACTCGGCTACGCCGACTCCGACGCCAAAGCCGTCTTCGACCTCATCGAGCCCTTCGCGGGCTACGCCTTCAACAAAGCCCACAGCGTGAGTTACGCCGTCGTCGCCTACTGGACGGCCTACTTCAAAGCGAACTACACCGTCGAATTTATGACGTGCGTCCTCAACGCCTACCAGGCGAACGACCGCGTCGGCTCCGCCGTCGCCGAATGCCAGCGACTTGGCATCGCCGTCCTCCCCCCCGACGTCAACCGCAGCGGCGTCGAGTTCACCGTGGACAAGGCCGCCGACGGCAAGCCCGCCGTCCGCTTCGGCCTCGCATCCATCAAGAACGTCGGCGAGTCCGCCGTCGAGTCGCTCGTCGCCGAGCGCGACGACCACGGCCCCTTCACGTCGCTGGAGGACTTCTGCAAGCGCGCCGGCGAGGACGCCGCCAACAAGCGCGTCATCGAGAGCATCGTCAAGGCCGGCGCGCTCGACGCCTACGGCCCGCGCGGACGCCTCGCCGCGAGCGCCGACAACATCGTCCGGCTGATGCAGCGCGAGGCCCGCCTCCGCGACAGCGGCCAATCCACTATGTTCGACATCTTCGGCGCGGAGACGCCCACCCCCCTCGGCGACATAGAACTGGTGGACGCCCCGGAGCCCTCCCTCCGCGAACTCGTCTCGTGGGAGCGCGAACTCATCGGCGTCGCCCTGGGCCGGCGCATCCTCGACCCGCGGCGCGCTCCCGCCGGCGCCATCCTCTCCCGCGAAGAGTTGGACGCCTGCCCCGACGGCGAAAAAGTCACCATCGCAGGAGAGGTCGCCTCCGCGCGTTTGGCGACCGACAAGCAAGGGCGGCAGATCTGCTTCGCCGCCGTCGAGATATTCGACGGCTACGTCGCCGACGTCGCTATTTGGAGCCGCGTCCTCGAGCAGACGGCGCACCTCTGGCAGGAGGGCGCGCTCGTCCAACTTCGCGGCTCACTGCGGCGGCGCGGCGAAGAGACGTCCGTCCACTGCGACGAGGCCGTCGAGTACGCCGCCCCCGATCCCGAACCCGCCGCCCCCTCTGCGGCGGCGGCGGACGCGCAAGCGACCCCCAAAGTCGCCGAATGGACGCCCCCTCCCCCCGCCCCGCAGCCGCCCGCCGCCCCCGATCCCTACGCCGCCGCCACCGCAGCCAACGGCGCCGCCCACGCCGCCCCTCCCGCAAGTGCGCCCGCGCCGGCAAGCGCCGCCCCCACGCCGACCGCAGGCGCGTCCGCGCCTCCTTCCGCGCATACAGCGAACGGCACATCCGCGCATCCTCCCGCGCCTCTGGCGAATGGCACCCACGCCGTCAACCGCGCCCTTGCAACTAATGGCGCCCACGCCGCCAACGGCGCCCATGCCGTCAATCGCGCTCCCGCCGCCAACGGCGCGACGCACGCGCACGCGCCCCCGGCGAACGGCGCCCCCGCCGTCAACCGCGCCCCTGCAACTAATGGCGCCCACGCGACCAACGGCGCGACGCGCGCCCCCGCGCCCGCAGTCTCCGGCGCGTTGGACGAGCGCCGCAAACTCCTCATCCGAATGACCGAGACCAACAACCCGTCCGAAGACAAGATCCTCCTTAGGCGCGTGCTGACGACGCTGATGGAGTACGACGGCCCCGACGAGGTGAACCTCCTCGTGCAAAGCGAGGGACGCTACTGGCGCATCGAGATGCCGCTCATCCGCACCAAGTACTGCGGCGAACTCGAGGCGCAACTCTCCGATATGCTCCCCGCGGGCGCCGCCGTCGCCGTCACCGTCGAGCCCTCCGCCGCCTGACCGCGGGCGCCGCCTCCCTGCCCCCGACGGCGTATGCTAGAATGCGCTCCGCGCCGCGCTCGCGGCGCCACCCAGGAGGCGAGCAATGAAGACGACGATCGAGTTCAGCCCCAGTTACACGATGCTGACGGCGGAGTTGTCGGCGGGCGAGGCAGTCAAGGCGGAGCCGGGCGCGATGGCCGCTCAGCAGGGCGTCGAGATGAAAACGGGCATGGGCGGCAGCGGCGGACTCTTCGGCGGATTCAAGCGCATGCTCGGCGGCGAGTCGTTCTTCCTCAACACCTTCACCGCAGGGCCCAGCGGCGGCTGGGTCAGCATCGCGCCCCCCACCCCGGGCGACATCCTCTCAAGGGAGTTGCTCCCCGGACAGGACTTCTTCATCCAGGGCAGTTCGTTCCTCGCCTGCACGGAGAACGTCTACACCGACGCGAAGTTCCAGGGCTTCCGCGGCATGTTCAGCGGCGAGAAGATCTTCTTCCTCCGCGCCTACGCCGAAGGCGGGCCGGGAACGGTCCACTTCAACTCCTTCGGCGCGATCAAAGAGGTCGGCATCGAGCCCGGCAGCGAACTGGTCGTGGACACGGGGCACGTGGTGGCGTTCACGGAGGGCGTCGAGTACTCCATCGGCAAGGTCGGCGGGCTCGGCTCGCTCGTCGCGGGCGGCGAGGGCCTCGTGATGAAGTTCGTCGGAAGCGGCCGCATCTGGATCCAGACGCGCACCCTCGCCTCGCTGATGGACAAACTCGCCCCATTCCTGCCGTCCACCAAGAAATAGCGCGCGCCCTGCGGGACGAAAATGAGCGTTCGCGTCCGCTACGCGCCAAGCCCGACGGGCGACCCGCACGTCGGCAACATCCGCTCGGCGCTGTTCAACTGGCTCTACGCCCGCCGCGAAGGCGGCGCGTTCATCGTCCGCATCGAGGACACCGACCAGACGCGCTACGTTCCGGGCTCGGTCAAGACGATCCTCGACGCGCTCGAGTGGCTGGGGCTGGACTGGGACGAGGGGCCGGGATCGCAGACGCGCTACGGGCCCTACGTCCAGTCGGAGCGGCTGCCGCTTTACCGCGAGCATGCCGACAAACTGCTCGCCGCCGGCGCCGCCTACCTCTGCTACTGCTCGACGGAGCGCCTCGAAGAGCTGAAGCGCGCGCGGCAGGCGGCGCGCCAGCCGGGAGGCTACGACCGCAGATGCCGCGACCCGCAGGAGGCGAAGAAGGCGCGCGCGGAGAACCCGACGCCCGTCGTTCGGTGCAAGACGCCCCTCGAGGGGACGATAACCGTCCGCGACGCCGTCCGCGGCGAAATCGCGTTCGACCTCTCCCTGCTGGACGACTTCGTGCTGCTGAAGTCGGACGACTTCCCGACGTACCACTTGGCGAACGTCGTGGACGACCACTTAATGGAGATTTCCCACGTAATGCGGGCGGACGAGTGGATGCCGAGCGCGCCGCGCCACCGCCTGCTCTACGACGCGTTCGGCTACGAGATGCCCCAACTCATCCACCTGCCGCTGATCCAGGGGCCGGACCGCGCCAAACTCGGCAAGCGGCACGGCGCCGCGTCCGTCCTCCAGTTCCGCGACGAGGGGTATCTGCCGGAGGCGCTGCTCAACTTCCTGGCGCTGCTGGGTTGGTCGCTTGACGAGACGAGCGAGATGTTCACGAAAGAGGAACTCGTCCGGCATTTCGCGCCGGAGCGCGTCGGCGCGAGCCCGGCGGTGTTCAACCGCGAGAAATTGGACTGGTTCAATGGCGTGTACATCCGCAAGATGGGCGACGCCGAACTCGCGGACAGACTCGCGCCCTGGCTGGAGGACGCGGAGCGCGGCCTGCCCGCGAGCGTCGCGCGCCCCATCGACCGCGGCTACCTCGCGGCCATCGTCCCGCTCGAGCGCGAGCGCCTGCGGAAGTTGGCGGACGCCCCGGAGATGCTGTCGTTCTTCTTTGAGGAGCGTCTCGCCTACGATCCGGCGCTGCTCGTTCCGAAGGGCATGGACGCGGAGCGCGCCCGCGCCGCGCTGCAGTCCGCGCTCGCGGTCGCAGAGGAGGCGGACGAGGCCGACTGGAACGCGCTGACGCTGGAGGCGGCCTACCGCGCGCTCGCGGAGCGTTTGGGGCTTCGGACTGGCCAACTCTTCGGCGCGATGCGCGTCGCGGTCACGGGGCGGACGGCGGCGCCCCCGCTCTTCGAGACGATGGCGACGCTCGGCAAGGAGCGTTGCGCCGCGCGGCTGCGCCGCGCGGTCGAGGCGCTGTAGCGGACGGCGGCGAGGCGCGTCGGCGCGTAAGCGCCCGCCCCACGCCCTCTCCTTCTGGAGACATTTGCATAACCTACCGCCCTGCCCGCGTAGGCGGGAATCCAGGCGGCGCAAAGCGCCGCTCCTCTCCTACGTAAGCGCCACGTCATTCCCGCGAAAGCGGGAACCTACTGGGGCAGAGAAGTTATGCAAAGGTCTCTTCTGGGAGAGGGCAGCCGCGCAGCGGCGGGTGAGGGTTACCGTCATTCCCGCGAAAGCGGGAACCTACCCACCCGGCGGACGGCGGCGCGTAACGCCCGCGCGTCAGCCCGGCGCCGCGCTCCCATCCCGCGCCGACCCGCGCGCCGAGCACGCCATAATCGAATGGAGCGCAAGGGCGGCCAAGCTCACGAAGAGCAGGGCGAACACGTCGCCGAGACGCAACGGCGAATTCACTTGCAGCCACAACGTAAACGCCAGCAGGACGAGCACGAGCATGCCGACCATCGAGGCGACTCCGATCAGAGTCTGCCGCCGGTTAGGGCGGTTGGCCGCAACCCCTGAGAAAACGCAAGCGCCATCCGACGCGGAAACGCTGCGAATCGCTCGCGCAAGAGTGGGGCTACGGCGAGTTGTGGACATGCAACCTGTTCGCCCTTCGCTCCCCCAACCCGAAGGACCTCCGTAACCGCGACGACTCCATAGGACCGGACAACGACCGCCATATCCTGCAGGCGGCTCGGCAGGCCAAGATCATTGTGTGCGCTTGGGGAGGTTGGCGAGGCGCGCATGGCCGCGCCCGCCAGGTTGCGCGAACGCTAATAGACGAGGGGCAAAGCGCGAAATTGCATACGCTTGGCTTTACGCAATCGGGGAACCCGAAGCATCCGAAACCCCAGAACCCCAACGACTGGCCGAAGGCCGATGACCTGTCGCAGTGGCAACGGAGTTGCATAGAGCGGTGGCTTGGCGCATGAGGCAAAAACCTGACGCATGGTCGCTGCGATGGCGGGCGCTCCCCGCGTAAGGAGCGCGGAGCGCATGGCGATGAGCGAACTCTGCCCGGCGCGCGGGCATCCGCTCGCGGGGGGGAGACGCGCGAAGTCCGCCGGCCGCGCCCGCCGCTTGCGCCTACGCCCTGCCCAGCACTTGCTCGAGCGCGCGGCGCGTGAACACGACGGACATATCGCGCTTGTACCAGGCGGAGCCGCGAGGGTCGTCCGTGGGGTCAACGATGTCGGACACGGCTTGCGACGCCTCGCGCAGCGCGTCGGGGGACGCGGGCTGCCCGGCGAGCGCGTCCTCGACGACGGAGGCGCGAATCGCCGTCGGCGCGACGGCTCCGAGCGCGACGCGAACGTCGGCGATGCTCCCGCCCTCCGCGCGCCCTATCGCCGCGACCGAGACCGTCGCGTAGTCGTCCTCCGTGCGCGGAAGGTACTTAATGTACGTCCACGCCGCGCCCGCCGGCTGCGCGGGAACGCGCAACTCGGCGACGATTTCGTCGGGCTCCAGCGTCGTCTCGTAGTAGTCGGCGTAGACCTCGCCGATGGGAATGACGCGCTCGCCGCGCGCGGACTTGGCGACGACGCTCGCGCCGAGGATGAGGAGCGCGGGAGGCGGGTCCATCGCGGGATCGGCCTGCGCGACGCCGCCGCCGACGGTGGCGACGTTGCGGATGCGGACGGTCGCCACGCGGCGGTACGCCTCCGCGAGCAGCGGCGCATGCTCCTTGACGACGGGGGACAGCTCGACGTCGCGCTGCGTCGCAAGCCCGCCGATGCGGAGCATGCCGTCCGACGCTTCGATGGCGGCGCATTCGCGGATGCGGTGCAGGCTCACGATGTGGCTCGGCGCGATGAGCGACTGCTTCAGGAGCGTCGTGAGCGAGGTGCCGCCCGCCATAATCTTGGCGTCGGCGCCGTGCCGGGCGAGCAGGCCGAGCGCGTCGTCGAGCGTTTCGGGCGCGTGAAAGGCGAAGTCGTTCATCGCTACTTCGCCTCCGCCGCGGCCTGGATGGACTCGATGATCTGGTAGTAGCCGGTGCAGCGGCAGAGGTTGCCCATCATCCACTCCTTGATCTCCGGCTCGGTGGGCTTGGGGTTCGTCTCCAGCAGGGCTTTGGCGGCCATAATCTGGCCGGGCGTGCAGGCGCCGCACTGGAAGCCGCCGTGGTTGATGAACGCCTCCTGCACGGGGTGGAGGTCGTCGCCGTCCGCGACGCCTTCGATGGTGGTGATGTTCGCTCCGTCGGCGCGGACGGCGAGCATGATGCAGGATGCGGCGATGCGCCCGTCCAACTCGATGGTGCAGGCGCCGCACACGCCGACGCTGCACGCCTCTTTCGTCCCTGTGAGGCCGAGGTCGTAGCGGATGAAGTCGACGAGCGTGCGGTAGGTCGGCGCCTCCCGCGTGTACTCTTGTCCGTTGACGGTGACGGTGACGGATTGTCTGATCGGCGTGGTTGTCATTGAGCCTCCCTGCGGCCGCGCCCGGCCGCTCCGCCGCGAATGCTACCGCAAACGCCATGCGTTTCGCAAATCGTAGATGCGTTCGTCGCCCGGCCGGTGGGTTCCGCTTTCGCGGGCGGGCGCTTGCATTATTGCCGCCCTGCCCGCGTAGGCGGGAATCCAGATTGCCGCCCTGCCCGCGTAGGCGGGAATCCAGTCGGCGCGGAGCGCCGCAAAGCAGACGGCTGCGGGCGGTAGGTTCCCGCTTTTGCGGGAATGACGAATGCGCGGGGATGGCGGCCGGGCGTGCGCGAAGGGCTCGATGGCTCGCCGAATTCCCGCAGCGAGCGTTTGCGGGGCGCCCTCTAACAATGGGGGTGTTCGCTGCTACACTCGTTCGGCGAGACGCAAGGAGCGCTTGTGATGATTATGTCCCCGGTCCTCGTCGCGCGATCCGGGATTCAGCATAAGGAACAGGCAGACGCCCGCGCCGCCGGATAGGGGAACCTTGAGGAAGTAGCGGTACTCCTGATCCCCACAGAAGCGAATGTCTTCCCCTTGCAGCGGCTTGCCGCAGGCCGGGCAAAGTTCGCTCATCGCCATGCACTCCGCGCTCCTTACGCGGGGAGCGCTCGCCCTTGCAGCGACCACGGCGTCGTTTTCGTGATGCGGACGCTCACGAGGTCGCCGAGGGCGGCGGGCGACGACGGGTCGTCGTCGAAGAAGACGAGTTTGTCCGTCCGGGAGCGGCCTTGCCAGCGGCCTTTGTTGCGGCCGTCCACGAGGACTTCCTGCGTCGAGCCGAAATAGCCGGCGTTGATCTCGGAGAGGATGGCCTCTTGCGCCGCTTCGACAGCCTTGAATCGGCGGTGCTTCTCCTCCTGCGGGACATCGTCGGGGAGTTTGCGCTCGGCGTAGGTGTTCGGGCGGACGGAGTACATCGCGGCGTGCGCCTTGTCGAAGCGCAGGTCGAGAATCATATCGAGCGTGTCCTGAAACTGGGCGTCGGTTTCGCCGGGGAAGCCGACGATGAGGTCGGTGACCATCGCGACGCCGGGGACGGTTTCGCGGATGCGGGCGACGAGTTCACGGTACTGCGCGTTGGCGTAGCCGCGCCGCATATTGGCGAGCACCTCGTCGTTGCCGGCCTGGAACGGCAGATTGACGCTCTCCATCACGCGCGGAAGGCCGGCGACGGCATCGATGATGCGGTCGCTCATATCGTTGGGGTGCGAGGTGAGGAAGCGGATGCGGGCGATTTCGGGGACGCGGTCGTGCACGGCCTCGAGAAGGTCGGCGAGGTCGGGCGCGCCGGGGAGGTCATGGCCATAGGAGTCGACGTTCTGGCCGAGCAGCGTCGCCTCGCGGACGCCGCGCGCGGCGAGCATCTTGCACTCCTCGACGAGTTCCTCGACGGGGCGCGAGACCTCGCGTCCGCGCCGGTAGGGAATGATGCAGAACGTACAGAACTTGTCGCAGCCGTGGATGATCGGGACGTGCGTGGTCACGGAGGGATGGCCCGGGACGAACGGCCCGGCGCAGCCGTCGGGATCGACGCCGAACTTGTCGCCCACCGCTTCGATGAGCGGCTCGAACCGCTGGGGTTGCATGAAGACGTCGACGTAGGGGTGGCGCTTGCGGAGGTCGTCATGCTTGGGGCCGACCATGCAGCCCATCAGCGCGAGCGTCTTGTCGGGAAAGCGTTGCTTCCAGGGCTTGAGGGAGGTGAGCATGCCGGTGACGCGGTCTTCCGCCTGCTGGCGGACGACGCAACTGTTGAGGACGATGACGTCGGCTTGCTTGGGGTTGTCCGTCCAGTCGAGGCCAAGTCCCTCCAAGCCCGCCCCGAGTCGCTCGGAGTCGGCCTTGTTCATTTGGCACCCGACGGTCCAGACGTGGTAGGTGGGCATAAGCGTGCGTCCTTCGTCTCGTCCTATCGCAGTTCGCCGGGGACTGGGATGAGCCGCTTTTGGACGGGGTCGACCGCGAGATGGAACGTCTCGAGCATCGTCGCGCCGAGGAGCGGGCGCGCGCCGTCGGAGTTGAAAACGATGGGCACGGTCTTCCTGCGCCCGTCGAACTCCACCAACGCCTCTCCCGTCTCCAGTTCCACGAGTTCCTCGGTGGCCGTTCTGAACAAACTGGCTTCCTGCGGAACGACGCCCAGCCTACGCAGGAGGCTGACGGGCAGCGCAGTCCGGTTGGCGCCCGTATCCACGAGCGCGTCAACGTTCTCCGCGAGGCCGTTCGCGCCGATAACCCGGATATTCACGGTGAACATTCCCATGTTGTCGATCTACCGCAGGAGGGCGTCGACCGGCGTAAGGCGCTGGTTCCGCATATCCACCGCGAGGCTGAGGTTCTCCAAAGCCGTGGCCCCCAACAGGGGAGAGGAGCCGGCGTCGCCGAAAACGACCAGCACGGGCACGGCTTCTCCTTCGTAGCGGAGGGTGGCGGGGCCAACTTCATACTCGAACCGAGCGCCGTCGGCCAGCCGGAACCCCCGCCGCCCGGACGGCCTCACGCCGATGGAGCGGAGGGTTTGCTCGGGCAGGACCGAGTAGGTTGCGCCGGTGTCCACGAGGGCGTCGCAATCCAATTGCCCCTGCGGGCCCTCGAAAGTCACTCGCGCGCTGAAGGTTCCCATCGCTCTCACGCCGTCGTTGAGTCGTGGCGGAGGGAGCGGGATTCGAACCCGCGAGGGGGCTCATCACCCCCAACCCGCTTAGCAGGCGGGCGCACTAGGCCTCTATGCGACCCCTCCGCACCGACCATAGGATAGCAGAAATGCGCGCGGCCGGCTATGCCTGCGGCGAGCATGGAACGGCGCGGGCTAGCGCTCAATCGGCGGAACGCGCCGCAGACCCAGCAGCGCCCGCCTGCCGCAATTGAGGAACGGGTAGGCGAGCCAAGCGGCGCTGGGCGAACTGAAGAGCAGGCGGTTCGCCATGCCGAAGACGCCGCGCCTCGCAGAGAGCAGCGCCAGCGTGTTGAGCGCGTCGCTTCCGAAGCGCCAGCGCCCGCCCATCTTCAGCGCCATGCCGTCGTCGAGGTTGTAGCGCAGCGCGCGGACCTCCTCGACGAGCGGACCGCCGTCGCGCGCGTTGACGAGGATCAGTTCGCCGATAGCCTCGCGCGCGTCCACGAGCCGGGCGTAGTTGCGGCAGAAGTAGCACTCGCCGTCGTAGACGAGCCACGCCTTGTCGGCGCCGCGCCTGGTCCGCTTGTAGGCGCCCGCGACCCTGAACGGAACGCCGAAAACGGGCAGCGACTTGACCAGCCCCGTCAGCGAGAACCGGCCCTGCGCGAACGGCGAGAACACGAGGAATATCCCCAGGAGAACGAGGTTGTGGAAGAAGATGTTCAGCAGATAGTCGGTTCCGAAGTGGAAGGCGATCAGCGCGGCGCCGAGCGGTCGGTGCAGATGCGGCCTGAAGAGCGCGAGGAGCGCGAACGCCTGTACGTAGACCGCGCCGAGCAGGAGGAACTGCGCCAAGAGCGGCTGCGACGCGAAGAACGGCAGCATCCACGGTATCTCGGTCGTATCTTCGAGCGCGCGCTCCGTGATGATCCGAACGAAGCCGTCGGGCGCGAGCAATTCGAAGCGGCTGATGTAGATTTTCAATAATCCCGACAGCGTGTAAGGGAGGAGAACCAGGCTCTGGGCGAACCAGAAGACCATAATGGCCGCCATCGCGTCCTTGCGCCGCATACGCTCCGGGGAACCGATGGCGGAGGGCAGGAACAGCAGCGCGAAACTGACGTACAGCGCGATGTGGCCGTCGTTGTTGATCGATCCGTAAGAGTTCGCAAGCGCCAATGCGAACAGCAGATACAGGAACACTCCCAAACGAAAAACGAAATTGCCCGGGAAGAAAACGGCCAGCAAGCCTAGCGCAGACCCAAAGACAGCCAGCGGCATTTCGTAGGCGAGCCATTCCGTCCCCGCAACATTGATGAGGAGGCCGATAGGCCAAAGCGGGTCGGTGGGCGGCCCGTCGTAGGCGTGATCGTAACCGAAGCGCGTCGCAAGCCAGTACGCCACGGCCAAGTAGAAGAACCGGACGAGCCAGGCGACGCCAACCGCCGCCCGCGAAAAGTCGGCGGGCGTCCGCATCGGCCCATAGTCCGCCTGCAGGAAGAGCCGCCGGATATGTCTTACCGCGGATAAGACTCGCCGCGCCCTCATTCGCTCATCGTCCAGCGGCCTATCTCCGCCTCCGGCCGGAAGAAGTCCGTTTCATGGGCGTCGCCGTCGGCGAGCCGCTGCATCTCCTGTTGCGCCGCCCGCAAGTCAACCCGCGCTCTAACGACGCTGAACTCGGCCTCGCCCCCGCCCGCGAGGCGCCTCACGACGGGGAAGAGCAGCCGCTCAGCCGCCGCGTCGCAGTCGGCCGGGTTCCCGCAAGCGTCAACGGTCAACTCGAGGACTTTGCGGTCTCTGATGGAGTCGTTGGGGATCAGGTAGCGGACGCCGTCCGCCGGCTCGCCGTCCACCGAGTGCAGGATGACGGCGTGATCGATCCGCTCCCATCCGGGCGTGGTCGAGAAGAGCGACCATCGGAAGAAGGGGTATATCTCGGTTTGGCGAAAATCCGCCGCCCAGTGCAGCAGAACCATAAACAGATAGAACGCAAGGAACAGGGGAATCAAGGCTTTCACGAACCCGTATCTGCTGATGGAAACGCGCACTGCCGCCTCCCGACGCCATGCGGAGCGCAGGCGCCCCGCGCCCGCATCATAGCAGAGGATGGGGCTCCGCGCGGCGGACGATGGCCGTATACTACGGCGCGACTTCGGGCGGAAGGAGACTCATTCGGTGAACGGCGCGGCGTTTCAGGACAGGCTGGCGGGCAACCATTGCTGGGGATGCGGCCCCGACGCGAAGGACGGGCTCCGCGTCCGCAGTTTCTGGGACGGCGACGAGACGGCCTGCGAGTGGACGCCGCGCCCCGAATTCGCCGCCGGGCCGACGCATATCCTCTACGGCGGCATGATCGCAAGCGTCATAGACTGCCACGGGATATGGACGGCCATCGCGCAGGCGTACCGGACGGAGGGGCGCGAGATCGGGAGCGGCGGCGTCATCTGGTTCGCCACGGCGTCGCTGCATGTCTCCTACCGCAAGCCGACGCCGATAGACCGGCCGCTGACGATGCGCGCCCGCGTGACCGAAACGAGCGGGCGCAAGGCGCTCGTCTCCTGCTCGCTCTCGTCCAGCGGCGTGGAGACGGCGACCGGCGAACTCGTCGCGGTGCGCGTCCCGGACGCGTGGTTCGACGGCGCGGGTTAGGAGACGCGCATCGCCCGTTCCTGCGCAAGGCGGCAGGGCTAGGATTACGCGGGACGGCGGAGCGGATGCGAGGTTGCGACGGAACGCGGAGACAAGGAGGCGCAAAGCGATGACGTTGAGCGTTACCGGGCTGGTGAGCCAGCCGCTCGATTTCGAGCACGACCGCCTCGCCTCGATGCCCGGACAGATACCGGACATCGGCGAGGTCGCGCCGGGGCGGAAGGGAACGGCGGCGCCGTTCAGCGCGGTCTTGGAGGCGGTGTCCCCGCAAGCGGACGCCGCGTTCGTGACGCTGGAGGCGGACGGCGGCTTCTCCGCGAGCGTTCCCCTCGCGGCGGTGGCCGATCAGGCGCTGCTCCTCTACGCGCTCGACGGGAAGCCGTTGCCGGCGGATCAGGGCGGGCCCGTGCGCTTCCTCATTCCCGACCCCGCCGCCTGCGGAACGGACGAGGTCGATCAGTGCGCCAACGTCAAGTGGCTCAACGCCATCAAGTTCAGCGCGGAGCGCGGGCGCGACGTCCGCCCCACGACGCTCCGCGCCCACGAGGCGCTGCACGAGGCCGAGCGCCGCGCCCGCGCCGAACAAGGAGACTCGTGATGCCGCGCATGCCTGAGGTCAATCGGGAGGCCGTCCCTGAGGAGTTGCGCGAGGCGTTCGACGCGCTCGTCGCCGACAGCGGCGGGAGCGTTCCGGTGGGGCCGGGCGCGGTCGCCGCCCTCAGCCCGGAGATGGCGCTGCGGCGCCGGCCCCTCAGCAACTACGTCCGCTGGGAGTTGACGCTTCCGCAGCGCGCGCAGGAACTGGCGATACTCGTCGCCGCCCGCGCGATGAACTGCGCCTACGTTTGGAACGCGCACGCGGAACTCGCCCGGCGCGCTGGCGCAAGCCCCGCGCTCGTGGATGCGATCCGCGACCGCGCGCCGCTGCCCCCGATGAGCGCGGAGGAGGACGCCGTCGTCGCGTTCGCAACGGAACTGCTGGCCGACCGCCGCGCGTCGGAGCGCGCCTACGACGCCGCGCTCGCGCAATTCGGCATGCGCCAAACCGTGGACCTGATCGCGCTCATCGGGCAGTACGTCACGAACGCCTGCTTCCTCAACGCATTCGAGGTTCCGCTGCCGGAGTCGGGCGAGCCGCGCCTGCCCGCGTAGCAAGGGAGACGCGCGGGAGCCCCGTGCCCGACGCTCCCGACAATCCGCAATTCGACAACCTCGTCCGCGTCATTGAGACGCTGCAGCGGCGCATACGCTCCGACCGGGCGACCATCCGCGGCGGCGAGATCCGAACGCGAACGGCGCTCATCGATCCGCTCCTCTACGCGCTCGGATGGGATGCCGCCAACCCCGCGCTCGTCGTCCCCGACTACTCCGCCGGCGCCGCCGCCTACGCGCTCCGCAAAATGGAGCGCGGCGCCAAGCCGCCCGTCATCGCGTTCATCGAGGCCGAACGCCTCGGCGAAGGCATGGGGCCCTCGCCGCTGACGCGGCGCTAGCGTAATCCGTCGTCATTCCCGCGTAGGCGGGAATCCAGGAACCGAATCAGTCGCCGCACGACTCCGTCTATCAGGCGTCCCGGCCGCGCGGGTCCCGCTGGGCGCGACGGACATTCGGCGCTAGGCAAGCGTTCCGGCAATCCCGTATCCTATCGGCGTCCTTCGGAGAAGCCGATGCCGCAGACCGAACCGAACGTCAACTACGCCCTTGGAACCCTCTTGCATGGCTTGATGCGGGGGCGCTCCGTGCGCTCCGAGCACACGGGGTTGCTGGTTGACCGACCAGGCCAGCATGCCGACAACCTCATCACCGGGCCCGGCGTCGCCCCGATTGCGGTCGAGGCGGAGTTTATGCCCGCCGCCGCCGTCCATACTGACGCCGCCGCCCGCCTCGGATTGCGCGTCATCGGCGAGCCGCATGCGATTGAAGCCGCGGTCGCGCTCCGCTACCCCGCTGAACTCGCCGACGCCGTCGACCTGGGCGCCGCGCTTCCGGATTCCCGCCTTTCCTATTGCCTCCTCCGACACAATGGCGGCCGCTTCCCCGAAGCGGGATGGCTCGAAGGTTCGCCGGCCGACCTCGCCGCGCTCGTCAGCCTCGCATCCACTCCCCAACAGGCCGTTGACCAAGCCGCCGACACCTTGCAGCAAGGCATTCAGCGCGGAGCGGGCTTGCTCAACACCCTCGCGGCGCAACGCGCCCCAATGACCCGCGCCATCGCCGACCTTTTGGGCATGGACGACTTGGAGCAGACGCGCCGAATGGCTTGCGCCATCATCGCGAACGCCATGATCTTCCACGAGCGCATCTCCGGCATGCACAAAAGCGTCAAACCGTTGAGCCTCGTATGCGGACCAGGCGTCGCCGACCCCAAAGAGTCGACGCTCAACGTCTGGACGGACATCCTACGCATCAACTACTGGCCAATCTTCGCCATCGCCAAGGACATCGTGGATCAACTCCCGTCCAGGGTGGCGGCCGTTCTCCTCGCCGAACTGCGCGAGACCGCTCAGAAGTTCGATGCGATAGGCATAAACAACGCCCACGACCTCACAGGGCGCATCTTCCAACGCCTCATCGCCGACCGGAAATTCCTCGCGACGTTCTACACCCGGCCGGCGTCCGCCGCGCTTCTCGCCAACCTCGCCGTCGACCGAATGGACGACGTGGATTGGGGCGACCCCGGAGCCATCGCCAAACTCCGCGTCGGCGATTTCGCCTGCGGCACCGGCGCGCTCCTTTCCGCAGTCTACGAGCAGGTCGCAAGCCGCCACGAACGCAAGGGCGGCGCCCCCGCCGACCTCCACCGGCCAATGATGGAGGATGTCCTTTACGGAGCCGACGTCCTGCCTTCCGCCGTTCACATTACGAGCGCGACGCTCTCCGGAGTCCAGCCCGACATCGGATTCAACCTTTCCCGCATCTACACCGCTCGCCTCGGCCGTCAGAAGGACGGCTCCACGCGCATCGGTTCGCTCGAACTCTTGCAGTCGTCCTCTCTGCTCACGCTCATCAACACGAGCGACCCCGCCCTCCGCACCGGCAGCGTCGGAGAAGAGACCGCCGCCGAAATTAACGCGGAATTCCCCGACGAGTCCTATGATCTGGTCATTATGAATCCGCCTTACCGCAGCAACAGCAAGCACTACGGCGCGCCTGAAGGAGTCATACACGCCGCTTTCGCCGCCTTCGGCGCGACCGTCGAAGACCAATCGGATATGTCCAACCGCTTGGACAAATTGGCGGCGAACTCCGCCTACCACGGCCACGCCGGAATCGGCTCCGCTTTCGCGTCAATCGCGCACAAAAAACTCGTCGCAGGAGGCGTGCTCGCGCTCGTGCTCCCCTTCACGGCCATCAACGGCTCGTCTTGGGAGAAGTTTCGGGAGATGGTCGCCAACCACTACACGGACATCACAATCGTCAGCATCGCGGCGAACGGCAAGTCTATGTGCTTCTCATCGGACACGGGCATAGCGGAGTGCCTCGTGATCGCCCGCAAACGCGGCAACGGAACGCCGGCGGCGACTCGGGGCCGGTTCATCTCTCTGTGGACTCGCCCCATTGACCTGTTGACCGCATCCGAAATCGCCCGGGCAACCAGGGTCAACGGGCCCCCGCGTCGGCTCGAGGACGGGCCATACGGAGGCTCCGCAATTTACGCTGGAACGCGCGCAGTAGGAGAGGCTCTCGACGCGCCGCTCAATTTGCAGGGCGGGGGTTGGGGCGCGGCCCGTCTCATGGATGCCGCCGTCGCGCAAACCGCGCACGCGCTCGCCAATGGCGAACTTCGCTTGCCCGCAACGACTGTCGGCCACCCGTTGCCTATGGCTCCGCTGGGCGAAGTGGGGCGCAGAGGGCTCGACTCGCAGATGTTCATCAGCGCCGCCCATGTTGGGCCATTCAGCAAAGCGGACCCTAGCCCCACGAGCACGTATCCCGCGCTCTGGAACCATAACGCGGAGAACGAAACGCGAATCGTCTGCATGCCGGACGCGCAAATGCTGGCGAGGCAAGGGATGGAGCGCAGAGCGGACGAAATCTGGGCATCCGCCGCTAGCCGCGTCCACTTCAATAGGGACTTCCGTTTCACTTCCCAGTCGTTGGGAGTCGCCGCCACGGAAGCCCCCTCCATAGGAGGCAGGGCGTGGCCCAGCGTTCACTTCAACGATCAGCGTTTTGAGCGCGCCCTCGCCGTATGGAGCAACAGCGCGCTGGGGCTCCTCTGCTACTGGTGGCATTCCAGCCGGCAGCAGGACGGACGCGGGATCGTCACAGTTCACTCGCTGGAGACGCTCCCCTCCCTGGATTTCCGCGCCCTAACGGACGAGCAGTTGGCCGTTGCGGAGGCAATCTTCGACGAATTCCGCGATAAGGATCTCCAGCCCGCCTACCTCGCGGACGCAGACCCCAACCGCGCCTTGCTCGACCGTCGCGTTCTCTGCGACCTGCTCGGCTTCGACGACGACGTCTACCTGGCCGTCCGCCGTCTCGCCGCCAAGTGGTGCGCTGAGCCTTCCGTGCACGGCGGCAAGCCCCGCCCTCCGGACGCCCGGTTCGTCGCCTAGCGCAACTGACGCCCTCACGCGCTCCAATCCCCACCCCCACCCCCTCATCGGATAGAATCGGCGCGCCCGAATCTTGCCTAGCGCGTGTTGCAAGGAGCGTTCCCCGATGCCAGGCCCCCTTGACGGCGTCCGCGTCATAGACCTCACCCGCATCCTTGCGGGGCCGCTCGCCGCGATGCTGATGGCCGACCTCGGCGCCGACGTGATCAAGGTCGAGCAGCCCGGAACCGGCGCGCTCGGCATCGCGTAGCGCCCGTTTCTCTTGCGCGAACGAGGAAGGAGAAGCGAGCGATGGGAATCATAGACGCGGACGCCCACGTCATCGAGATCGACCAGACGTGGGAGTATATGGACCCCGCCGAGCGGCGCCACAAGCCCGGAACCGCCTACCAGACGCTGGAGAGCGGCGAAGTCCTCAAGTACTGGATCATCGGCGGACGCGCGATCAAGACCGCATGGCCCGGCGGCGGCCCGCGCGGCGAGTTCGGCGTGTTCGTCGGCAATGTCGCGCTGCCGACCGAATCCAAGTTTCTGCTGGACGTCCAAGCCCGCGTCGCCCATATGGACGAACTCGGGACCGACGCGCAAGTGCTCTTCCCCTCGATGTGGACGGGGCCCATCACGACCGACCCCGCCGAGGAGGCCGCCCTCTGCCGCAGTTACAACCGCTGGATGGCCGACGTCCACGCCGAGGGCAAGGGCCGCCTCCGCTGGGCCGCCGTCGTCCCCGTGCTCGCTCTCGACGAGGCGGAGGGGCAGTTGCGCTTCGCCAAGGACAACGGCGCGGTCGCCGTGAATCTGCGCGGCGTCGAGGTCGGCGGACGCCTCATCAACGACCCCTACTTCCATCCGCTCTACGAGTGGGCCGGCGAGTTGGATATGCCCATCTGCCCGCACTCTGGCACGGGCAGTTTCGAACTCGACGCCATCTTCGGCAGCCCGCTCACCGCGTTCGAGCGCAACAAGTTCAGCGGCCTCTCCGCCTTCCACACGCTCTTCACCTCCGGCCTGCCGCAACGCTTCCCCAAGACGAAGTGGGGGATCATCGAATTCAGCGCCGACTGGATCCCCTATATGCTCAACGACCTCGCCCGCCGCCTCGAGCGCAGAGGCGACAGCCTCAGCGAGAACCCCCTCGCTGACAACAATATCTGGGTCACCGTCCAAATGAACGACGACCTCGCGCAGATTCACCGCTACGTGGGCGGCGACCGCCTCGTCATCGGCACCGACTACGGCCATGCGGACTCCGCCACCGAGATCCACGCGCTCACGGCGTTCCAAAACGACGAGCGCATGCCGCCGGAGAGCCGCGCCCGCATCCTCTGGGACAACCCGAAGGAGTTGTACGGCCTCTAGCGCCTTCTCCCCGCCAACCCCCCCTTGCGCCCACCGCCCCACGCCCCGTATAGTCCCCCTGCCGTCCCCCGACGATTCGCGCAAGACTGGAGGTTCCGTTTCGCGTATGGGAGTTCTCTCGCGCCAGCGCATACGCGGCCTGCTTGGCGGCGACCCGCCGCTCGTGTCCGGGTTCGCGGACGCGGAGGAGCAGTTGCAGCCCAACGGCTTCGATATGACGCTGGAGTCCGTCGCCGAGTTCGCCGGCGCGGGGAAGATCGGCGCAAGCAACGCCGACCGCGTCCTCGCGGAGACGCGCCCCCTGCCGTTCGACGCGGACGGCCGCATCCAGCTCGGCCCCGGCGTGTACGCGGCGCGGCTCAACGAGACGGTCGCAATTCCGCCGGACGTTATGGCGCTGGCGAGGCCGCGCTCCAGCATTTTGCGGAACGGAGCCGCCATCCACAACGCCGTGTGGGACGCGGGCTACGTCGGGCGGTCGCAAGTCCAGATCGTCGTCTCCAATCCCCACGGCATCGTCCTGGAGCGGAACGCCCGCATTCTGCAGATGGTCTTCTTCACGCTCGACGAAGTGACGGACGCGCCCTACGCGGGGCTCTTTCAGGGCGAGGGCGCCTACGCCTGCGCGCCATCCCTCTCCCGCCTAGAGGAAGAGGGGGACGGAGCGAATGGCCGCGTCCAGGGGAATGGCGGCGCGGAGATTGAGGCGCGGCGATGACCAATCAGCGGACGGCGGACGCCGTGATCGTGGGCGGCGGCATCATCGGATGCGCGACGGCGTACTTCCTCGCGGCGGAGCACGGGTTGCGCTCCGTCATCGTCGAGCGCGACGCGGTGGCGAGCGGCGCGTCCGGCGGCTCGGCCGGCGAGTTGGGCGCGGTCGGCAGGCATCGCTTCTCCGCCGCCTTCACGCGATTCCTGCTGGAAGGCGTCCGCCTGCACGCGGAGATGGCGGAGACGCTGAAGGCGGAGTCGGGGATGGACTGCCTGCTGTCGGACATCCCCGTTCTGCGCCCGGCGCTTACGGATGCGGAGGCGGACGAACTGCGCGCGCAGATGGGCTGGCAGCGCGAACTGGGCATCGACGTGGAGTGGCTGGACGCGGACGATGCGCGGGCGCTGGGCTCGTGGCTCGCGCCGGACGCGCTCGGCGCCGCCTACACGATGGAAAAGCAGTTGGAGGGCGCGGTCTTCGCCGTCGCGCTGGCGCAGGCATGCGAGCGGCGGGGCGTCGAGATACGGACCGCCGAGGCGAACGGAGTCCTCCGCGAGGGCGGACGCGCGGCGGGCGTGACGCTCGCCGGCGGCAGCAGCGTCGCGGCGGGCGCCGTTCTCGCCGCCAACGGGCCGTGGACGCAGCAGGCGGGCGAATGGCTCGGGATGGAGATCCCGGTCATTCCGTTGCGCGGGCAGATCGTCCATCTCGCGCCGCCGCCTGGCGTTCCCATGCCGACGCACTCCATCTTCCATCAGACGGGCTACCTGCTGCCGAAGGCGGGCGGCGACTTGCTCGCGGGGACGACGGAGGAGCGCGTGGGATTCGCCCCCTATCCGACCCCCGAGGCGCAGTCGGCGATTATGGAGGCGGTGGCGCGGCTCGCGCCGCAGGTTCTCGACGCGCCGATCCAGAGCCAAACCGCCTGCCTGAGGCCGTACTCGCTGGACGAAATGCCGATCCTCGGCGCCGTTCCGGGAACGGACGGCCTCTATCTTGCGACGGGGCACGGCTACAAGGGCATCACGCTCTCGCTCGTCACGGGCAAGCGCATGGCGCAGTTGGTCGCGGATGGAACGACGCATGAGAGCATCGCGGAGTTCTCGCCGGCCAGATTCGCGCAAGGCGGCTGAACGGCGCCGTCCACGGGGACGCGCGGGCGCCGCGTTGCGCCCCGGCGAACGAGCCGATTGTGGTAGCCTGCCGCCGCTGTGACCACCACGACTCCAAGACCCAACCGCGACGCCCTCAACAAGGCCATCGACGTCTACCGCGACGCGATGCGCCCCTTCATCGTCCGAACGCTTAAGGCGAACGCCAGGGGCGCGACCGTCGAGAAGGCGATCCGCCTATCGCTGAACGAGCATCCGCGCGGCCAGTTCGACGCCAACCTTAAGCGCAGCCCCGGCAATCCCGCGGCGGCCATAGACGTCAACGACTTCCCCCATATCGTGGAGCGCAACCGACGCTCCTTCTCCGCCTACGACAACGTCCTGTCCAGCGAAATGTGGATGGTGGTGGAAGCGCGGAACCCCGCCGCCCACCCGCTCGACCGGGATATGGACGCCGAGTTCGTCCGAACTCGACTCTCCATCATCGCCGAAGCGCTTGGCCGGACCAACCACGCCGCGCAGAAAGCGGAGGTTGAGGCGATCCGCGACGCCCTGACCGCAGCGCCTCCCGCACGGACCGCGCCGCCCGAGCCCCAGCCGCCCCCCGGCGGCAAGCCCGTCCCCGCCGCGAGCGGCAAGCCCGCGCCTAAGACGCGGGGCGCGTCCGCCAACCTCAAGGCGTGGCGCGAAGCGATTCAACCCCGCGCCGACGTGCTGGGCAGCCTAGGCATGGAGAAGTTCGCCGCTCATTTGCAGCAAGTCCACGACGGGAGCGCGCCGCCCGACTACGCCAACCCTGTCACGTTCTTCGCGCAGACCTACATTACGCCCGGACTGCGCGCCCTGCTCCTCAACGCCGCCAGACGGCTCGGCGGCAAGGGCGGAGCCCCCGTCATTCAGACGAAGACCGGCTTCGGCGGCGGCAAAACCCATAGCCTCATCGCGCTCCACCACTTCGCCAAGAGCGCCGCCGCGCTCGTCAACTCCGCCGACCCCAAAGACGGCGAGCGCGTCGGCAGGGAAGTCCGCGGCATCCTCTCCGACGCCGGCCTCGACCCCGACGACCCGCCCGACGCGAGCATCGCCGTGCTGGACGGCACGCACCTCAACGCCGCGAGCGGAACGCTCTGGGGCGAGATGGCGCGCCAACTCGGCGGCGACGAAGCCTACGCCTTCGTCAAGCCCGCAATCGCCGCGGGCATCGCCCCGACCGGCGAGCAGTTGGACCCGCTCCTCGAGCGCGTCGGCCCTTGCGTCATCCTCATCGACGAACTCGTCGCCTACGCGCGAAACGCCGACGCGGCGATGCGCGCCCGCCTCTACACCTTCGTGCAGGCCCTCACGCAATCCGTCAGGCGCAGCCCCAACGCCGCGCTCGTCGTCACGCTCCTCCAAAGCGAGGCGGAGGTCGGCGGCGAGGTCGGCGTGGACGCCCTCCGCGAACTCGAAGGCATCCTCGGACGCATCGAGGCCATTTGGGAGCCGTTGCGAATCGACGAGGCGTTCGAGGTCGTCCGCCGCAGACTCTTCGGCGACGACCTCGACATAGCCGAGCGCGACCGGACGTGCGAGGCGTTCGCGCAGATGTACGCCCGATCCCGCAAAGAGTTTCCGCTGCAGATGTCCGAGGCGCGCTACGCCGACCGCCTCAAGCGCTGCTACCCCATTCACCCGGAAGTGTTCGACCGCCTCTACGAAGACTGGTCGGCGACGCCGCAATTCCAGCGCACGCGCGGCGTCCTCCGCCTGATGGCCATCGCCGTCGGCGCGCTCTACCGGCGAGGCGACGCATCCCCCCTCCTGATGCCCGCCAACCTCCCCTTGGAAGGCCAGGCCGAAAACTCCCTCGCCGCCGAATTCAAGAAGTTCCTCGGCGACGGCAACTGGAGCCCCGTCCTCACCGAGGTCGACGACGACTCGTCCCGCCCCGAGGACATCGACAAAGAGTCCGTCAGATTCGCCGAGGTCGGCGGCGCCGCTCGCCGGCTCGCCCGCGCCGTCTTCTTCGGCAGCGCTCCCGTCGGCGCCGCCAAGGGCGTTGACGAGACCCGCGTCCACGCCGCCGTCATGCAGCCCGGCCACAACATCTCGGACTACAACGATGCACTCCGCAGGATGGTGGACAACCTCCATTTCCTCTACTACGCCAACGGGCGCTACTACTTCCACGTCGAGGAGAACCTCAACAAAGCCGCCAACGACCGCGCCCGCGTCATTGAGCAGCGCGACCTCGACGCCCACGTCGTCGGCTCCTTGCTCCGCGAGGCCGCCGGACGCCGACGAGACATCGTCATCGCGCCCGCCGACTCCGCCGATGTCCAGGAGTCCGACGAAGTTCGCCTCGTCATCCTCCCGCCCGACAAGCATCTGCCCTCCCGCTCCGCCGAGGCGGACGCCGCCGAGCCCTACGCGCTGAACGTCCTCTTGCATCGCGGCGACGCGGGGCGCGTCGCGCGCAACACGCTTATCTTCCTCGCCGCCAAAGCCGACGAAATCCGCGCCCTCCGCGAGGCCGTCCGCAAGCATCTCGCGTGGTTCTCCATCGTCAACGGCGGCGAGCACGGCTACAAAATCGAAATGACCGGCGAACGCGCCGCCCAAGCAACGCAGAGCCTCCGAGCCGCCGCGTCCGAGATGCATACGGCGTTCTTCAACGCCTACCGCTGGACGCTAGCCCCTACCCAGCCCGACCCGACCAAGCCCGAATACGGCTTCCATATCGCCCAAACTTCGCGCTCCGGCGGCGACGACGTCGTCCAGGCCGCGTTCGACGCTTGCCTGCAGGAAGAGCAGTTGGCCGACAAGATCGCGCCGTCCCAACTCGCCAACCTCCTCGACCAGTGGGTCTGGCCCAAGGAGGCCACGGCCGAGCGCGTCTCCGTCGAAACGCTCTGGGCTATGCTCGCCAACCACGTCTATATGCCCCGCCTCCGCAACAAGACCGTCCTGCAGCAGTGCGTGTTCGATGGGGCGGAGCAGGGCGCCTTCGGCTACGCCGACGCCTACCTTGACGGCGAGTACGCGAATCTCCGCTACCGGCAAGCGCCCCGCTCGCCCGGCGCCGTCGGCGAAAGCGGCGGCAGCGTGCTCGTCCGCCCCGACAAGGCGCGGGAAATCGCGGAAGCGTCGGCTTCGGGCGGCGGCCCAGCCGCCGGCGCAACGCCCTGGCCGTCGGATCCGGGCGCCGGCGGCGTGACCCCTTGGCCCGACGACCCGACCGCCGGCGGAACGACGCAACCGCTTCCCGGCCCCGTCCGCCTGACCGTCCGCAAGCGCGTCTCCGGCGAAATCTCCCTCGACGACCTCGGCCAACTGCGCGACGAGATCATCGCCAACCTCCTCCGCGACGGCGGCGAGGTCACCATCGAGATCACCGGCCGCAAGCCCGGCGGCTTCTCCGAAAACGCCGCGCGCCCCGTCCGCGAGAACAGCAAGCAGCTCAGCCTCGAATTCGACGAAGGCCGCGACGCCTAGCGCGGCGCGCGCGGGTATAATGCGCTTGGACGCGGCGCAAAGCGTTTAGGAGCCCTTGAGTATGACGATCGGCGAGCGAACCGAAACGCGCAGGCGGCGCATGCCCGACAATGCGCCGCCTTACCCCGCCGCCCTTCCCGTTCCCTACGCGGCGGACGCTCCGCTGCGCGTCGACCAAGCGACGGGCAGAGTCCGCGTTGGCGGCACGCGCATCGCCATAGACGCAGTGGTCTACGCCTACAACCAGGGCGAATCCCCCGCAGCCATCGTCGAGAACTACCCCGCGCTGAGCGAGCAGGATGTCTACGCCGTCATCGCCTACTACCTCCAGCGCAAAGAGGCCGTGGACGCATACCTGAACGCTTGGGAGAAGCGCGCGGACGCGGCGGAGCGAATGCGCGCAGCCGAACACGACGCCGACGGCTTCAAAGAGCGGTTGCTCGCATAACCTACCGTCATTCCCGCGTAGGCGGGAATCCAGTCGGCGCGATAGCGCCAAGACGGGGCGCAACGCGCCCCGTCTCACTCTACCCCCCGGCGCCTCGTCATTCCCGCGAAAGCGGGAACCTACTGGCCCTGAGTTCGCAATCGACCGCACGGCGCAAGGGGACAACCACCGACATTGACAAGCATTGAATCCAAACGGGTACGCTCCTTTGGCGGATGGCGAGGGGAACGAAGGAGGCGATGGCATGGCTATCCGAAAGATGAACCGCTTGCGGGAGAATGCCGTGCCTCTGTTGATCGTCGCGGCTGTGTTGATGCTCACCCTCGTCGGAGCCTACGGGAACCTACTGACGCGCCGCCCTGCTAATCCCAACCTCTCCTTCTGGGAGAGGTCGCCGCAAAGCGGCGGGTGAGGCCCCCCCCCCCGCTATGCTATACTCCCCACCCCATGACACCCTACCGCAAGAAACTCATCGAAGTCGACCTCCCCCTCGACGCCATCAACAAAGAGTCGGCGCGCGAAAAATCCATCCGGCACGGCCACCCCTCCACCCTGCACCTCTGGTGGGCGCGCCGACCCCTCGCCGCCTGCCGCGCCGTCCTCTTCGCCTCTATGGTCGACGACCCCTCCGCCCTTCCCGAGGAATTCCCCAACGAAGAGGCGCAGCGCCTAGAGCGCACCCGCCTCCACGCCATCATCGAGCGCCTCGTCGTCTGGGAGAACAGCAACGACGAAGCGCTCCTCGCCGAGGCCAGATACGAAATCGCCCGCTCCGTCGCCCGCTCCCGCCGCGAACTCTGCCCCGCCTTGCCCAACGACGTTCTCGCCTACCTGCGCGACCACGCCCCGCCCGTCTACGATCCGTTCGCGGGCGGCGGCTCCATCCCCCTCGAGGCGCAACGACTCGGCCTCCGCGCCGTCGCGTCCGACCTCAACCCCGTCGCCGTCCTCATCAACAAAGCCCTCATCGAACTGCCGCCGAAAGTCGCGGGCAAACCGCCCGTCAACCCCGACGCGCGCAGCGCAGGCGCCGAATGGCGCGGCGCAGCCGGCCTCGCCGACGACATCCGCTACTACGGCAAATGGATGCGCGACCGCGCCTTCGAGCGCATCGGCCACCTGTATCCCAAAGCCAAGTTGCCCGACGGCGGCGAAGCGACCGTCATCGCATGGCTATGGGCGCGGACGATCCCCTGCCCCAACCCCGCCTGCGGCATCCCGATGCCGATGATGAAGGCGTTCGAACTCTCCAAGAAGCCGGGCAATCGGCGGTGGACGCGCCCCGTCGCTGACCACGATGCCAGGCGCGTCCGTTTCGTTGTGCAGGACCGCGCCGACGGCGTGCCGAAGGGTGGAACCGTCGACCGCAACGGCGCGCGATGCGTCGCCTGCGGCGCGACAGAGACGCTCGCCTATGTCCGCGAGCAATCCAAAGAAGGCAAAATGGGCGAGCAGATGACGGCCATCGTCGCCGAGGGCAGTCGCGGACGCCTATTCCTCTCACCGACGGAGGAGCACGAGCGCATTGCGCTCATCGCGGAACCAAAATGGCGAATTTCGCAAAAAATGCCCGCGACCGCTCACAAGGTGAGCGGTCGCGGGTACGGAATCACACGATGGAACGAACTTTTCACGAAACGGCAGCAAACCGCCCTTGCAACCTTCAGCGACTTGGCGAAGGAAGCCCAATCATTAGTCAGAGAGAATGGAGGTCAGGAGGAGTATGCAAACATCGTTGCAACATATCTAACTCTTGCAATTGGAAGGGCAGCCGATAGTGGGTGCAGCTATGCTACTTGGCAAAACATGGGCGACTTTGTCGCCCATGTTTTCGCTCGTCAGGCAATACCAATGGTCTGGGATTATGCAGAGGCAAACCATTTTTCCTCGTCCACTCAAAATTGGGTAGGCCAGATAGAGTGGGTGAGTAAGGTAGTCCAGCAACTTCCGCAAGATGCCCAACCTTCGGCAGCGCACCAAGTAGATGCATCCACTACGTTCTATTCTGATGATGGATCTGTTATCGTCACAGATCCTCCGTACTATGATAACATCAGTTACGCGGAACTCTCCGACTTCTTCTACGTATGGCTACGCCCATCGCTCCGTGAGATATACCCTGATCTGTTCAGCGGCATGCTCGTGCCGATAAACGAGGAGATGATCTCCGCTCCCCGCTTTGACAACGCTCGCGAGCGGTTCGAGCAACTGCTTGGCAAGTCGCTCCGACTTATGCGAGCGCGCTGCGCGGACGAATTCCCCTCGTCTCTCTTCTACGCCTACAAGCAGCAAGAAGAGGAGCGCGAAGGCAAGGCATCCACCGGTTGGGAGATGATGCTCTCCGCGGTTGTCTCTGCAGGGTTTCAAGTTGTCAGCACATGGCCGATGCGAACAGAGCGTTCTGCTCGTTCAAACGCGATGGAGACCAACGCGCTTGCCACGTCCGTCGTGCTCGTTTGCCGTCCCCGCGAGGAGTCCGCGCCGACGGGGACGCGAACGCAATTCCTGCAGGAATTGAGGCGCGAGTTGCCCGCCGCGCTCGACCATCTGACGCGTGGCGGCCGCATCGACCCGGTCGACCTGCGGCAGGCGGCGATTGGGCCGGGCATGCAGGTCTACTCGCGTTACGCCCGCGTCGAGCGGACGAGCGGCGAGCCGGTCACGGTGCGCGAGGCGCTGCAGGAGATCAACAAGGCGGTCGACTTCTACACGGAGCGCGCGGAGGGCGAGTTGGACGCGCTCAGCAGGTTCTGCCTCGCGTGGCTGCGGACGCACGGCCACGCGAAGCGCCCGTTCGGCGACGCGGAGACGCTCGCCAAACCGATGAACGTGTCCGTGGATGGTCTGCGGGACGCGGGCCTCCTCTCGGCGGAGCGCGGGGAGGTTCGCCTCTACGAGATCCTCGACTACGCGCCCGACGAGCGCTCAAGCGACAAGCCGGGGCGCGGGGATGCGTCGGCGTGGGAGGTCTGCTGTCGGATGGCCTATCACTTCCATTCCGGCGCGGAGGAGCGCGGAGGGATGGACGGCGCGGCGAGGGTCGCGCTCGGCGTGGGCGGCCCTGCGCTGGTCGGCGCCGCGTTGGACGGCGCGGAGCGCCTCGTCCGCATGCTCTACGACGTCTACGACCGGCGAAGCGACGCGCGCGCGGCCGCCGCATGCAACGACCTCTCCGGCGCCTGGGAATCGGTCTTGCGCCGCGCCCAAGAACTGCGCGACCGCGGCCCGGGGATGATGCTGTGACAACCGAATCCCCCGGCGCGCCGCTCCTCTCCGTGAAATACCGCCTCGAGCGGGAGGACGCGCGCAAGCCGTTCACGCCCGGCGAGGTTCGCGCGGCCTGCCCGAAGGACGTCGGCGGCGTCTACGCGATCTGGCTGCCCCCGAACGAGTGCCTCTACGTCGGCATGTCGGAGGACCGCATTCGCGCCCGGCTGATGGATCACCTCCGCAACGAGACGAACCCCGGCCTCCGGCGCGACCTCCAATCGTTCCCCGCCGTCGTCCGCTTCTCCGCCGTCTGCCCGCTGGCTCCGGAGGAGATCCGCATCCTCGAGGCCGCCCTCATCCGCGACTGGAACCCGCGCCACAACCGCGTCTTCGCCAGCGAATCGGGCGGGTAGGGAGGGGCGCCGAATACCCTCTCCCTCTGGAGACCTTTGCATAACCTACCGTCATTCCCGCGTAGGCGGGCAGGGCGGGACCGGGTGGATTGACCATGCCCGCCTACGCGGGAACCTACCCCTCCCCCTCCTCGGGCGGGCGAACGTTCTTGAACATCGCCCATAGCGAAAGCACGTAGGCCGCTTTCAGCAGGGCGGAGCCCACGAGCGGCGCGCTGAACGCTACGGATTGCAGCGCGCCGGCGGAGAGCGTCGGGCCTATCGTTCCTGCGACGGAGCGCCCGAGAATGTGGACGCTTCCCATCGCCACGCGCTCGCC
The DNA here is from genome assembly GCA_965242755.1 of Dehalococcoidia bacterium. Classification (GTDB taxonomy): domain Bacteria; phylum Chloroflexota; class Dehalococcoidia; order Lucifugimonadales; family Australimonadaceae; genus Bin16. The sequence goes on from OZ251500.1 coordinate 2,496,057, forward strand.
GGGCTCCACGACGGCCATAATGTAGGAGTCGCGCGCCGGAACGTCCATCTGATCGAACAGCGACCGCGCGAGCAGCAGCGCGACCGCGAGCCACGCCCACGGGGAGAACGCCACGCCGATCAGCAGCAGCGCGGACGGCAAGTGCGCCCACGTCATCGTGTTGATCAGGCCGATGCGCTTGGCGACCTTCCCCGCCGCCCAGAGCGCGCCGATGGAGACGACCTGCGCGCCGAAGAAGAGCGCCGCCAACTCCGCCAAGTCCAGCCCGAACCGCTCGCTGAACCACAAGGCGAGCAGCCCCCGCACGATGATCGCTCCGGCGAGATGGTCGAGGCTGAAGAGTCCGGTGAGCGTGAATATCCGGCGGCGCGACGGGAGTCGCAGCGGATTCACCCACTCCCGGCGCTCGCGGGCGGCCTCGACCTCGCCGGAGAGTAGCGCGAACAGCGCGCCTACGCCAAGACGGACGCCGACGAGCATCGCCAAGACGAGGCGCAGCGACGCGAGGTCGCTCATTCCCGCCCACGCCTCCAGCGCGGCGGGCAGCCCGGCGGCGAGCGCGCCGAACGCCGCGGCGACGGCGGCCGCGACCCGGTAGAGCGCGAACAACTCCGTTCTCCGCGCCTGAGGGGCGACTCCCGCGAGCGCCGCCTGCTCCAGCGACTGCGTCGGCCCGACGTTGCCCGCCGCCCCGGTGAACGCCCCCGCGAACGCGACCGCCAGGAGAATGAGCGGGTCGCCGGATGCGGCGAGCGCGGCGCCTGCGAGCGCGGCGAGCGCCGTGTACGCCGTCAGCAATCCGCGCCGCCCGACGCGCTCGCTCGCCAGCGCCGAGACGAGCGACAGCGCCGCCGTCCCCGCGAACCCCAAACTGAAGAACAGCCCCGTTTGGAACGGCGAGAGCCCGGCCGCCGCGAGGTAGACGCCCAGCAGCACCGCGAGCGCGCCCTGCGCGAACGTATGCAGCGCCCGCGCCGCGATGATCAGCGCCGCGTCCCGCGCCACCCAGTCCGGCAGGGCCGCCGCCACGCCCGCGCCTCCCTACTCGAGCGCGTAGAGCCTGGCGCAGTTGTCCCACAGAATGGCGCGCTTCGCCTCGTCCGTCAGATCGTCATGGCGCAGGAACTCGTTGACCGACTCGGGAAACTCCGAGTCGTGGTGCGGGTAGTCCGACGAGAACACGATGTTGCGTTCGCCGGCGGCGTCCACCGTATAGCGCAACTCCGCCTCGTCCGCCTCCGTGCCGACGTAGCAGTTGCGGGCGAAGTACTCGCTGGGCGCGCGCGTCAGGAAGGGCGCGTCCCACTCGCGGTAGAGGGCGTAGTCGCGGTCCATCCGCCCCAGCCAGAACGGCGCCCATCCGGCGTTCGCCTCCAAGTAGGCCGCCCGCAGGCCGGGGAACGCCTCGAACACGCCGCCGCAGATCATGCTGATCATCGCCTTCATCATGCCGATGGGATGGGAGCAGGCGTGCAGCATCAGCCGGTTGTCCCCGAACTCCGAGCCGTCTTGCCGGTAGGCCGACCCCGTGCCCTCGTGAAAGCCGACGGGGATGTTCAGTTCCTCGAGCGCCGCCCAGAGTTCAGCGTAGTCCGCGCTGTGGAAGGCGACGCCGTTCACGAAGTTGGGGCGCATATAGGCGCCGACCGCGCCGAGTTCGCGGACGGCGCGGCGCGCCTCCCGGGCGGCCTCCTTCGGATCGTGCTGCGGCAGCATCGCCGCGACTTTCATCCGCGCAGGGTCCGTTTGGCAGAGGTCGTAGAGCCAGTCGTTGTAGGCGCGGCAGACCGCCGCCGAGAGCGGGCCGTCCACGCCGTCGAGCCCGTTCGGCACATAGAGGCAGACCGTGGGGTACATCACGGCGACGTCGATCCCCTCCATATCCATTGCCTCCAACTGCGAGGGCCCGTCGTAGCCGCGCTCGCGCATCGGGCGGGTCGCCGCGTCCGTTCGCCCGCTCATGCCGTACATCCGGTGCGGATTGTCGACGTCGCAGGTCGGGAGGCGGCGCCCTTCGAACAGGAACGCGCCGCCGCGCTTGCCCGGGGCGCGGGAGATGCGGGGAGCGCGGTCGGCGAACCGCGCGTCGAGATAGCGCTCGAACAGGTCCGCCGGCTCGATGACGTGCATATCCGAGTCCATCACTTTGTAGCCGTTGCGGGACATTTGGGGTCTCCTATGCGTTGCGGGTTCGGGGGACGGGGGGGCTACGGGCAGCAAATGAGCGTCAGTCTCCGGTTCTCATCGGGCGCAATGGGCGCGTCGTTTCGGTAGACCGCAGCCGCGTTGGCGTCCGCGTAATCGGCGGCGTAGGACGCCGCTTGCTCAGGCGCGTCTCCTCGCGCAATCGCCGCGACATAGGTCGCGGCGTAGACGGCGGCGCGCTCAGGCGAGTCTCCCGCGTCCACCGCGGCCGTATAGGTCGAGACGGCGGACTCGATATCCTGCTCACGGTCTTGGTATTCCCTACGCTTCGCGGCGTCGCCGTAGACGTCGGCGAGCGTGAGCGCGAAGGCGCGCGCCGGCTCTTCCTCCACGGATGCCGACCTGGCCTCCGACTTGGAGTCGTTGTACACGCTAGATCGGGCGGATCCGTAGGACTCCGCTTGTTCTTCCGACTCGCCGCGCTCAATAGCGGACAAGTACCCGTCCGCATAGACAGATCCACTTGATGCGCGATCGCCCTGGTTCACGACGCGGTCTTCGTAAGCGGCTGCGTAGGCAGCGGCGCTCCGCGGCGCGTATCCGCGTTCTACGGCGTAGGCGTAAGCAGATGCATAGGCGTGGGGGCGCCCATAAGGGGCATCCTCTCTCTCCGCGTAGGCGTTGGCGTAGACGCTCGCCCTGTCCCGCGCATATCCGCCGTCGCTTGCGGCGGCGTAGCCGTCCGCGTACTTATCCGCCCGGTCCGGCGAATCGCCGCGCTCTCTTGCCGCGGCTCGGGCGTCCGCGTAAGCCGTCGCGTAGGCCGCCGCCCGCGCTTGCTCCTCCCGGTCGTCCCTATCAATGCTGAAATCGTCAACTGCGGCGGCTCGGGCGTCCGCGTAGTTAGCGGCGTAGGCGGCGGCCTGCTCCGGCGAATCGCCGCGCTCTTTCGCCGCGGCGTGAGCGACGGCGTAGTTGGCTGCGTAGACGGCGGCGCCATTCCACGACTCGCCGCGCTCCAACGCGGCGGCGCGGGCGATGACGTAGTTCGTTGAGAATTCATCATCGTAGACGATGGATGGGATGGATGGGATGGACGCCGGGGTTGGCTCCGGCGCAGCCGCGGGAGGAAGGGTCGGCGTAGGCGCGGGCGTGGAGGTCGACGTGGGTGCGGGGTCGGCGGTCGGCGTCGCGGTGGGCGTAGGCGAACTGCATGCGGCCAATGCGATGAGCATGGCGGCGGTGAGCGTAAGGGATATGCGCGGCATTATTGCCTCTCGTATAGGGATTAGCCCCCTACTTTATCACTACAACGCCGACCGCATAGCGTCCGCATCGCCGGAGAGCGCTGACGCCCGCGCTCGCCGGCCGCGCGACATTCGCCTATTGCGCGGCGCGCAACCTCGGCGCGAGACTGGGCCCGGGCGGTCGCCATGCCGCGCCAATCCCGAACGCGAGGAAGGCTATGCAGCCTGCCGAGACCTATCCGCAAGCGATGCGCCAAGTCGACCGTCGCGAGTCCATCTGGAGCGTGAACGAGCGGTGGCGGTGGCTGTACTTCACCTTCTTCCTGCTGCTGATGGGCGCGAGCTCGGCGGTGGTCGTCTGGCGCGAGGCGTTCGGTCCGGGCGCGGGCGGGAGCGTGATAGAATCGTTGGGAGACTTCCTGATCGGCGAGGCGGCGGCGTCCGTAGCGTCGGCGGGGATGTCGTTGTGGATAACGGAGGTAGTGATGCTCTCCACGATGATCGGTCGGAAGTTGGACGAGCGCAAAGCGCGCATCCTCCGCGAAGGGCGGCAAGAGGGTCGCCGCGAAGGACGGCAGGAGGGACGCGCCTCGAGGGATGCTGAGTGGCGCGCTTGGTACGAGCGCATGCAGGCGGCCCAGGCGCATGGCGAGGAGTTCACGGAGCCTCCGCCGTCCCTGCGGGCGAGCGACGTCAACGGGGCGGCCCGCGCCAACGGCGCCTAGCGCCTCGACTCCATAGGCGCGCTCGCCGCTCCATCCGGCGGGGCGTGGGCGGCTCGCCGTCGATGCGACATTCGCCTATTGCGCGGCGCGCAACCTCGGCGCGAGACTTGGCCTGCGCGGTCGCCATGCCGCGCCAATCCGAACACGAGGAAGGCTATGCCGCCCGCCGAGACCTACCCGCAAGCGATGCGCCGAATTGACCGTCGCGAGTCCATCTGGAGCGTGAACGAGCGGTGGCGGTGGCTGTACTTCACCTTCTTCCTGCTGCTGATGGGCGCAAGCTCGGCGGTGGTCGTCTGGCGCGAGGCGTTTGGTCCGGGCGCGGGCGGGAGCGTGATAGAATCGTTGGGGGACTTCCTCATAGGCGAGGCGGCGGCGTCCGTTGCGTCGGCGGGGATGTCGTTGTGGATAACGGAGGTAGTGATGCTCTCCACGATGATTGGTCGGAAGTTGGACGAGCGCAAAGCGCGCATCCTCCGCGAGGGGCGGCAAGAAGGGCGCCGCGAAGGACGGCAAGAGGGGCGCGCCTCGAGGGATGCCGAGTGGCGCGCTTGGTACGAGCGCATGCGGGCGGCTCAGGCGCAGGGCGAGGAGTTCACGGAGCCTCCGCCGCTCCTGCGGGCGAACGACGTCAACGGGGCGGCCCGCGCCAACGGCGCCTAGCGCCTCGCTGCTCCGTCGGCGGGCTCGCCGCTCCGCCAGAGAGAGCGCAGGCGCGGGCGGTCGACGGCGATGCGACATTCGCCTATTGCGCGGCGCGCAACCTCGGCGCGAGACTCGGCCTGCGCGGTCGCCGTGCCGCGTAATCCTGAACGTGAGGAAGGCCATGCCGCCCGCCGAGACCTATCCGCAAGAGATGCGCCGCTCTGACCGCCGCGAGTCCATCTGGAGCGTGAACGAGCGGTGGCGGTGGCTGTACTTCACCTTCTTCCTGCTGCTGATGGGCGCGGGCTCGGCGGTTGTCGTCTGGCGCGAGGCGTTCGGTCCGGGCGCGGGCGGGGACATGATAGAATCGTTGGGGGACTTCCTCATCGGCGAGGCGTCGGCGTCCGTTGCGTCGGCAGGGATGTCGTTGTGGATAACGGAGGTAGTGATGCTCTCCACGATGATTGGTCGGAAGTTGGACGAGCGCAAAGCGCGCATCCTCCGCGAAGGGCGGCAAGAGGGGCGCGCCTCGAGGGATGCTGAGTGGCGCGCTTGGTACGAGCGCATGCGAGCGGCTCAGGAGCGTGGAGAAGAGTTCACGGAGCCTCCGCCGCTCCTGCGGGCGAACGACGTCAACGGGGCGGCCCGCGCCAACGGCGCCTAGCGCCGCGCCTCCATAGGCGGCGTGGCGGCGGCGTCCGTGGCGTCGGCGGGGATGTCGTTGTGGATAACGGAGGTAGTGATGCTCTCCACGATGATTGGTCGGAAGTTGGACGAGCGCAAAGCGCGCATCCTCCGCGAAGGGCGGCAAGAGGGGGCGCGCCTCGAGGGATGCTGAGTGGCGCGCTTGGTACGAGCGCATGCGGGCGGCTCAGGCGCGAGGCGAGGAGTTCACGGAGCCTCCGCCGTCTCTGCGGTCGAGCGACGTCAACGGGGCAGCCCGCGCCAACGGCGCCTAGCGCCGCGACAAGGGCAGACGACGGGCGGGAGCGCGTCATCCGCGCACGGCGGGGCGACCGCTCGTCGCACAGATGAAGGCTTGCGCCGGAGCGCGCCTCTGTTACGTATCACATCGAATATCGGCAATGATCCAGAAAGCCCAAACGACGCCTACCCAGGCAGCAAGCGCGGCGACGACGGCGAAGTAGCGAACATTGCTCGTCGCTGTAAGCCTACTAATTACAATGAAGACTTGCCCCACCCATACGTAGAACATTATGACGAACATTACGATGAAATACCAAGTGAACGTCCACCACAGCGCGGCGAGCAGAGCCGAGGTCGCCGCGACACTCGGGATAATCGCCCTGCGAGACCGCAGAGAGGCGTGGTTGCGTAGATGGATGAAGAAGTTCGCTGCGAGAAACAAGATGCTAACCCCAATCGGGATCACTTCGGTATAAGAGAGCGGATTGAGATGCGGGCGACTCAAATTTGGCAATGATCCCGTTACGCCGCCGTAGACCAAGAAGATTCCTGCCGTAATTTCGACTATTAGCGCGCTAACCATCGCTTGCGCGGAGACGAATTCCCATGCGGTCTTTCCTTCGCCGATGGACGAATCGGATCGCGCCGTCTTCACGACGACGAAACCCAGCCATGTCACGGATAAGGCGTAGACGACAGCCGTAAGCGCTAGAATCGCTATGGCGAATGCCCCGTAGACGACCTCGTTGTCCCCCCTCGGTGCTAGCGTTAACCCTATGAGGGCGAACCCTACGTGGACGGACCCCAGCAGCACGCTCGCGCTCATCAAAAAGTCTCGCCATGTTGTCTTCTTGCCCTTCGCCGCGCATGTGAACGCTGCGATTGGCAGGTAAAAAGGCACGGAAAAGATAGCCGCGTATGCGGCCCAAAAGAATCCGTCCATCCAGATGTTGCCGATTATCACTGCATTCTCCTGATCCTTGTCCCTGATTTCGCGCGGAGATGCGTTGAGGAACGCTGCCTGGTTGCCGTGTGTCTCTCCTGCGCCCATTCTAGCCTTCCAAGCGGCGCAGCGGGCCTGGGTCGCCGGCCGCGCGACATTCGCCTATTGCGCGGCGCGCAACCTCGGCGCGAGACTTGGCCTGCGCGGTCGCCATGCCGCGCCAATCCGAACACGAGGAAGGCTATGCCGCCCGCCGAGACCTACCCGCAAGCGATGCGCCGAATTGACCGTCGCGAGTCCATCTGGAGCGTGAACGAGCGGTGGCGGTGGCTGTACTTCACCTTCTTCCTGCTGCTGATGGGCGCGAGCTCGGCGGTGGTCGTCTGGCGCGAGGCGTTCGGTCCGGGCGCGGGCGGGAGCGTGCTAGAATCGCTAGTGGACTTCCTCATAGGCGAGGCGGCGGCGTCCGTGGCGTCGGCGGGGATGTCGTTGTGGATAACGGAGGTAGTGATGCTCTCCACGATGATCGGTCGGAAGTTGGACGAGCGCAAAGCGCGCATCCTCCGCGAAGGGCGGCAAGAGGGGGCGCGCCTCGAGGGATGCTGAGTGGCGCGCTTGGTACGAGCGCATGCGGGCGGCTCAGGCGCGTGGCGAGGAGTTCACGGAGCCTCCGCCGTCCCTGCGGGCGAGCGACGTCAACGGGGCGGCCCGCGCCAACGGCGCCTAGCGCATCGCTTACGGATCCCGGCGTAGGCTAGGAATTGGCGGGAGCGGATGCTTGGGCAATGCATTCGCCGATTGCACTGCATGGCTAGTCAGCTGCGATGTCTTGCGGAGCAGAGCCTGGGGACGGACTCCTAGCCCGCTGACTCATAGGTATTGGAGCGCCGGACACGCGCTTGCCGAGCGGCGGGCGGCCTGCTACTATGGGGCCGCGCTCATCGCTCCATTCCCCCGGCGCAAAGCCGCCCGCGTCCGGGCGCGAGGTTTCGCGTAGATGCCCCTTCACATCGTCGTTACGGCCAAGCAGACGCTCGACCCCGAGACGCCCCTGTCGGCCTTCCAAATCGAAAACAACGCCGTCTCCACCATCGGCAATATGCCGCCGGTGATCAACGGCTACGACGAGCAGGCCGTCGAGGCCGCCCTCCGCGTCAAGGAGGCGAGCGGCGGCGAGGCGCGGGTGACCGTCCTCTCGCTCGGAACGGACTTCGCGCTCGACGTGATCAAGAAGCCGCTGGCGATGGGCGCGGACGAACTCCTGCTCCTGCAGGACGCGGCGTTCGAGAACACGATAGACCCCGCCATGACCGTCGCGGCGCTCGCCGCCGCGATTCGCAAACTCGGCGACGTCGACCTCGTGGTCTCCGGCAGGCAGGCGAGCGATTGGGACAACGCGCAGGTTCCGCTCGGCGTCGCCGAGACGCTCGGCTGGCCGGTCGCGACGATTGGGCGGAAGGTGGAGGTCGCGGACGGAGTCGTCCGCGTGGAGCGCGTGCTGCCGGACGGCCATGAGTTGGTCGAGGCGCCGCTTCCGGCCGTCGTCACCGTGTCGAACGAACTGGGGCAGGCGCGCTACCCCAATATGCGGGGGATTATGGCCGCCCGCCGCGTGCAGCCCACCGTGTGGAGCGCCGCCGACCTCGGCCTGGAGCCGGCGCCGCCCGCCTTCGAACTCGTCTCGCTCGCCAAGCCCGAGCGGGCGGCGCAAACGGAGATGATCGAAGGGGACTCGGAGGAAGAGGCGGGGCGCAAACTGGCGCTGCGCCTGAGAGAGGAGCGAATTCTCTGATGGCGGACGCGCTGATCATCGGCGAGGCGGCGGACGGCGCGCCCGCGTCGGCGACGCTGGAGTGCATCGCGGCGGCGCGCGGGCTCGGCGTCGAGCGCGTGCATACGCTGCTGACCGGCCCCGACGCGGCGGCGGCGGCTCCGGGGGCGGTCGCCGGGGGCGCGGACGCGGTCTACACGGCGGCGGACGCGGAGGAACTCGACGCGCAGTTGGACGCGGCGCAAGCGGCGGCGGCGCGCTCCGGCGCGCGCTACGTGATCGGCGCGAAGACGCTCGCCGGGCGCGACGTGATGCCCCGCCTGGCGTTCCGACTGGGAACGGCGCTCGCGTCCGATTGCTCGGCGGTCGCGCTGGACGGCGAGGGGCGTCTCATCGCGACGCGCCCCGTCTACGGCGGAGCCGCGGAGGCGACGGTCGCCTGCCTAGGCGACCCGGCGGTCGCGTCGCTGCGCCCCAAGAGCGTTGACCCCCTGCCGCCCGACGCCTCCCGCGCCGGCGAGACGTCGCCGCTGGCGTTCGATGCGAATGTCCGGACGCGGACGCTGGAGCGCGTCGAGGAGGCCGGCGAGGGCGTCCGCATGGAGAGCGCGCGCGTCGTGGTGTCGGGCGGGCGCGGGCTTGGCGGCCCGGAGCCGTTCGAGAACGAGTTGCGGGAACTGGCGAATATGCTGGGCGGCGCGGTGGGCGCGTCGCGTGCGGCGTGCGACGCCGGGTGGGTTCCGGCGGGCTACCAGGTCGGCCTCACGGGCAAGACGGTGACGCCCGATCTCTACCTCGCGGTGGGCATATCGGGCGCGAGCCAGCACATGGCCGGTTGCGGGAACGCGAAGACGCTCGTTGCGATCAACAAGGACGCGGGGGCCAACATCTTCAAGGAGGCGCGGTTCGGCGTCGCCGGAGACTGGCGGAAGGTGCTGCCCGCGTTCATCGAGCAGTTGCACGAACTGATGGGGTAAGATAGACGGAGCGCGAGGAGGCTGCGATATGGCGGACTACGACTACGACCGCGAAATGGCGGAGGCGATAGAGCACGCCGAGACGGCGGAGGTGGTCTGCGTCATTCTCCCGCAGATCAACCAGTGCCTCGTCTACGACGGGCGGAGCGCGGCGAACGACCCGCCGCGAATCTCCGTCTCGCCTCCGCTGGGGTCGGGCGAGCGCCGGCTGCGCCACGTGAACCGCGCGCGCCCCAATATGCCGCAAGCGAGGGAACTCGCCGTGCTGCCGTGGGTCAACTCCATCCGCAGTTTCGAGGAGTCGGGCGTGTGGGAGATGCTGCGGGAGCGCATGCGGTCGTCGGGCTTCAAGGGCATGGAACTGCAGTGCGCCGAGGCGATGGACGAGATGCGGCAGTGGGAGCGGCGCTCGAACGTGGCGATGATTCGCGGGCAGGGCCCGTACCACACGCTCTGGTCGCGCGGCGGCGGCTCCTAGCGGGGCGGCCGTCGTCCGGCAGCCCCCATTGGGCGGCTGGCCCCGCCGACATGCCGTTCTCAAATTGGAGCGCGCGACGCTAAACTGCCTATTGCGCTTGCTCCTCCGGCATGCTATATTCGGAGCGGTGGTACGGCTCGGTTAGGTAATACTGCCGTACCTAAGGGGTAGCCCAATGCCTCCAACGCCAACTCCCCGATTCCCCGAGGGCGCACTTGTCAGGCTTATCGCGAGGCCTGATAGGAGCGGCACGGTGCGGATGCACCGGGCCGGCGCCAACGGCGACAGCGAGTACCTGGTTTACTTCGGACCAGGGGAGGATCAGTGGATAAGCGGGCATGCCTTATCCACCGTTAGTGAAACGCTGCCCATCAGGACGGTGGGGCGGCCTGAGTTGATGCGGAACCTCGCGCTCGTGAAGATGCGGGTGGGGTTCGACGATGTTCTCTACTCTTACCTCGCGTCGAGAACCCAGGTGGAGCCGTACCAATTTAGGCCGGCGGCGAAGTTCCTCGATAGCGCAAGCCATCGCTTGCTCATCGCGGACGAAGTCGGACTGGGGAAGACCATCGAGGCGGGTATCATTTTCTTGGAAATGAAAGCCCGTAACCCCATGAAGAGAGTTTTGGTCGTCTGCCCGTCCCGTCTTCGCGCGAAGTGGGTGGGTGAATTCCGCAGCCGGTTCAACGAGTCGTTGGAAGTCTTGAATCGAGCTAACTTCATGAGATTTCTCGACGAATACGAAAGGTTTCAAGACGCTAGCAGCGTCCTCGGAGTCATCGGCATGGAGGTTATCCGCGACTCTGCTATCAGAGAGCGTATGGAAGAGGTCGGGGTGAGTTTCGACTTAGTGATCATTGACGAAGCGCACCATTTGCGGAACCAGAGCACCCAGATGCATCGCGTGGGGCTGATGCTGTCAAACTATGCAGAAGCGATGCTGATGCTTAGTGCAACGCCGATCAATATCCGCCAAGAGGACCTCTACCACCTGCTCCACATTCTCGACGGTGGAGAATTCCCGAATATGCAAATGATGAATGAGCTATTTGCTCCGGTGTCGGTGTTGAATATAGCTATGCGCGCACTTGGGCGAGAAGAAAGCAAACAGAGAAACGCTCTGAACGAGTTAAAGGCCCTTTCGAATTCTCCAATCGGGAGACAGATTATGGAGTATCCTGAATATGAAGACATAGCGCAGAGGCTGAGCGCAGGCAAAGAATTGGATCGGGCTGAATTTGTTCAGATTAAGCGCGTTCTTTCTGCGCTAAGCCCGTTAAATAACCACGTTAACAGAACACGCAAGCGCGACGTTCAAGCAAACGTTACCCGCGAACCTCATGTCGTTAGCGTCGCTATGAAGGCGCGTGAACTTGATTTGTACTATAGCTTGCTCGAGTACGCCAAACTCCGGCATTTCTCCATCAATCAGTCAACTCCGCCTGGTTTTGTTCTTGTGACGCGAGAACGGCAGATAACAAGTTGTCTTCCGGCTGCGGCGGAACTGCTGCTAAAGGATGCTCTCGCAGGGGACATTGGATATGAAGGCAATGACGTGGAAATCGACGAGTCGCCATATGTTCCAGACAGGCTTAATGACTCACCTGATGCACAGGTCGAATTAGAGCGTCATATTCGCACGCTGCTTGAGGAAATCGGGGACACCGATTCCAAATTGGAGAAGTTTATGGAAGGGTTGCGGGAAATCCACGTAGACAACCCCAATGCCAAAGTGCTCATTTTCTCGTCCTTTAAGGCGACGCTGCGTTACTTGGAGAAACGATTACGCAGCGAAGCAGCATGGATCAACGGAGGCGTACACCGTTTGGACGGGGACGTAGCCGTTGGGGAAAGGCCACGCATCATAGACCGTTTCAAAGAGGCTAACGGATTCTCAGTCTTGCTAATGTCGGAAGTCGGCGCCGAGGGGCTTGACTTTCAATTTACCGACATCATGTTCAACTACGACTTGCCGTGGAATCCTATGCGCGTAGAACAGCGAATAGGCCGTATCGATAGGTATGGGCAGTCGAGCCAGAAGGTGAGGGTATACTCTTATATTCTTCAAGACACAGTTGAAGAACGGATATTGTTGCGGCTCTACGAGCGCATCCGGGTTTTTCATGAGTCCATCGGGGAGATGGAACCCGTACTAGGGGACATCATTGAAAACCTGACGCGCACCCTCTTCACCAGCACCCTCACGCCTCTCCAAGAGGAAGAGATGCGTGAGCAAATACTGAATTCGCTGGAAGTCAAGAAGGCTGACCAGAAAGAACTTGAGCGAATAGAAGAGGAACTCATGGGGCAAGACATTTTGTTTGGACAAGAACGAGACGGGCGGGTTGAAACAGGTCGTTACCTGGGCGCAGATGAGTTGCAAGCGGTGTTGGAGTCTGGCTTGTCTGGATACAATACGAGTCTTAAGGATAATGGGGATAGGTCGTTTTATCTGTGGTCAACGCCCGTTTTGCGGCGTGACGTTGCCGCTTTTTGCGAGGCTTACAAATCAGCGAACGGCTTACGGATCCCACACGAAGTCCGCAGAGAATTGTTGGCTGGCCTTGACAAAAACGGCATCCCTTTGACTTTCAGTGGCGAGTTGGCGCAACAGCGCGAACTGTGCCACCTCGTTAACTTTGACCACCCTCTTATTAGGTTCGCTGCAAGCCGTATACCCGAGGCGGAGACGAATGTGAACAACCTGGCTCTTGTCAAACTTGCCAGCCCCGACTGGCCCGCAGGGATTTACCCGTTCTTCATTTACCGGATTAACATAACAGCCGCGGATTCTCGCTCCGAGTTAGGGGCCATAGTGCTTGACGAGCATAATGGAGTCCTTATTGAGCCGTTATCCAGCCGATTATTCGCGGACCTGTGGCAAACTGCTCAATGGAATGGTCCGCATCCTGTGCACATCATTGGCGCTGACAGTTGGCCAATATACGAGGATTACGGGCGCGACGCCATAACAGCGCAGAGAGATGCCGTCGAGCGGCAAGTGAAGGAGCGTAACGACCGGCTTGTGAATAGGCGAGTAGCCGCTCTGAAGCGCACTTACGATGTCAAACGAGGGCGACTGGAGCAATGGCGTAGTGAAGCCGCCGATGACCGCATTCGCCGAATGAGGGAGACGCAGATCGCCAACGCCGCGGCTGAAGTCGAGGGTAAACTAATGGCGCAAGAGCAGCTCAGATCGGTAGCCGTGGGCACTGAGCTGATCATGCAGGGCGTCATAGGGGTGGGCATCCCCGACGAGGAGTAACCCGATGACCGCCGTAGACGACATTCGCGCCCGATTGGACATTGTGGACGTCGTCGCCGGCTATGTCCCCGATCTGCGGCGCGGGGGCAAGAATTTCAAGGCGCGATGCCCGTTCCACAACGAGCAGACGCCGTCGTTCGTCGTCTTTCCCGACCGGCAGACGTGGCGGTGCTTCGGCGCGTGCGCGACGGGCGGCGATATGTTCGCGTTCGTCACGCGCGCGGAGAGCACGGACTTCGCGGGCGCGCTCCGCCTGCTCGCGGCGCAGGCCGGCGTGCGGCTGGAGGAGCGGCGGCCGCAGAGCGCGGAGCGCAATCCGCTCTACGCCGTGAACGAGGCGGCGCAGCAGTTCTTCAAGCAATCGTACAACGCCGACCGCGGCGCGCAGGCACGCGCCTACGCCGAAAGCCGCCGCATCAGCGAGGAGTCCGCCGCGCGATTCGGCGTCGGCTACGCCCCCTCGACGGGCGCCGAACTGCTGCGAAGCCTGAGCGAGACCGGCTTCGCCGAGGAGGCGGTCTTCGGCGCGGGGCTCGCGCTTCAGGGCGAGAACGGCCCCGCCCGCGATATGTTCCGCGGGCGCCTCATGTTCCCCCTGCGCGACGAGGATGGCCGCATCGCCGGATTCGCCGGGCGCTCGCTCGACGGCTCCAACCCCAAGTACATCAACACGCCGCAGACGCCGGTCTTCGACAAGGGGCGGATGCTCTACGGGCTCGACGCGGCGCGCGGCGCGATCGGCGCGGAGGGCGAGGCCGTCGTCGTCGAGGGCTATATGGACGTCATCGCGGCGCACGAGCACGGCTACCGCAACGTCGTCGCCTCTATGGGGACGGCGCTGACGGAGGCGCAGGTCGCGCTGCTCAAGGCGCGGGCGCGCCGCATCGTGCTCGCGTTGGACGCGGACGCGGCCGGGCAGGAGGCGACGCTCCAGTCGCTGCGCTCGTCGTGGGAACTCGTCGGGAGCCTCGCGGCGGGCGGACGGGCGGGCGCCGTGCTGAACCGCCCCGACGACATCGCGTCGCTGCGCGTCGCCCTCGTCACCGGGGGCAAAGACCCGGACGACCTGATCCGCTCCGACCCGGCGCAGTGGGGGCGGCTAATCGCGGGGGCGGCGTCGGCGCCGGAGTTCCTCATGCAGGCGGAGGCCGCGCGCCTTGATCTGACGTCGGCGCAAGGGAAATCGGCGCTCGTCGAGCGGCTGCTGCCCGTGCTCTACGCCGTGCCGAATTGGGCGGACCAGGAGCGCTATTTCGCGCGGCTCGCGGAGTTGGCGGGCGTGTCCCCCGCGACGCTCGAGGCGGCCGTCGGGCGGATGCAGGGGCCGCTGGAGGCGCGCCGCCGGGCGCGTCGCCCCGCCCCGGAGAGCAAGCGCGTCGAGTCCGTCTTCGCCGTCGCGGAGCGCGACCCGCTCGAGGAGCGCGTGCTCGCGCTGCTCGCCCAGGACGAGGAGTTGCTCGCCCGCGCCGGCGAGGTGGACGAGGAGACGTTCGTCCGCCCGGAGAATCGCGCCGTCCTGTCGGCGGTGCGGGAGCGCCGCGATATAGCGGCGGCGGCGGCGCAACTCGACGACGACCTGGCCGACCGCTTGCTAGGGCTATCCGTCGAGGAATTGCCGCCGTCCGACCGGCAGCGGCGCGCGGCGGAGTGGGAAGCCTGCCTGCGGAGGCTGGACGAGCGGCGTCTCCGCGAGTTGAAAGCGCAAGAGGCGGCGGCCTATCTGTCCGATGCGGGCGCAGGCGAGGCGGGCATAGGCGACCCGGGCGGCGGCGCGCAAGCCGACCCCGCCTACGCGCAATCCATGAACGCCCAAGCTCTAGAGACCAACGAGCGCCTCCGCGCCCTCTTCACCGGCGACAAGGCGTAGTGGGGGGGCGTAACCTGCCGCCTGCCCGCGTAGGCGGGAACCTACTGGACGCCGGGAGTTATGCAATGTCTCCGACCGGAGAACGGATTGACTAGACTCTTCCGCAGATATTGATTCCTATCCGACCTAGCCCGGAACCCTAGGATTTGCGTTCGCCCTAGCCTCCTTCCGGAGCGGAGACCGGTGAAAGGGAGATTTCGCCATGCGTTCCAATGATTGGCGCCGCAAGAAGCGCCCCCCCCCCCGCGCTACTCCCTCCGCCGACCGATCCGCAGCCGCGGGGCGCCGCAATCGCAGAGGTAGTCCGTCCACGCGAGCGCGTCCAACTCCGTCGGCAACAGCGGCGCCCCGCGCTCCGAGTAGGGAACCTCACGCACCCGCGACGCGCCGCATCGCTCGCACGGCGGCTCCATCCGCAGCGCCCCGCCGTCGTCGTGGAGCATCACCCCGCTCACGGCGCCGTCCGTCGCCATGCGTGGTAGAGCGACGCCCACTCCGCTATGGCGAGCGTCTGCGCTCGGCGCGACGCATCGACGCCCGCCGCGCTCAGCAGCGCCTCCGCCTCCGCGGGCGGAACGCCCAGCCCGCCGGAGAGCGCGTTCCGCAACTGCTTGCGCGGCGCGCTGAATCCCGCCCGCGCCAGAGTGAAGAACCGCGCCGCGTCGTCTATCCCGTCCGGCAACGCGGCCCCATCCGGCGGCGCGGCCCCATCCGGCGACGAGGCCCCGTCCGGCAATGCGGCCCCGTCCGGCGGCGCGGCGCGAGGCGTGATCGCTACGACCGCCGACGTCACTTTCGGCGGAGGGTTGAACGAGCCGGGGCGGACGATGCGAGCGATGCGCGCCTGCGCGTAGAGTTGCACGGCGAGCGAGGCGAGCGACATTGCGCCGGGCTTCGCGCAAAACTGCTCCGCGACCTCCTTCTGGACGAGGATCGCCGCGCGGGACGGCGGACAGGCGGACTCGAGGAACGTCCGCAGGATCGGCATGGCGGCGTAGTAGGGCAGATTGCCGAGCATCTTGTAGGGCGCGCAGCCGCCGAGCAGCGCGGCGGGGTCGGCATCGCGGGCGTCGCCCTGAACGACGCGGACGTTCGGGGGCGCGGACTTCGCCAATGCGTCGGCGAGCCCCGCGTCCAATTCGACGGCGACGACGCGCCGGGCACGCTCCGCAAGGACGGATGTGAGCGAGCCGCGCCCCGGGCCGACCTCGATGACGGCGTCGCCGGGGCCGACTTCCGCCGCGTCCGCTATGGCGTTCAGAATGTTGCGGTCGGTCAGGAAATGCTGCCCCAGGTTTTTGCGGGGCGGAGCGCTTCCGTCGCGGCGCGCCGGGCGCGCGGCCCCGCGTCGATCCGCGGCCCTATCGGTCTTGTCCGCCTTGCTCTCTCGTCCCGACATGGTTCGCTCATTTCTACGCATCGCCGCCGCGCATGCTACACTCGCGCCGTCCGGCAAGGAACGTAGGGAGGCGCGGACGGCGCATGTTCGAGACGCTCAGCATCGGGCTGGAGGAGGCGCGGCGCGCGAAAGCGGCCGTTTTCGCCGCCCTTACGCCCGCCGACAACCCCGGCGCGCTCGCCGTCGTGGACGCGCACGGCGAAGAGATCCTGTGCGTCCGGCAGGACGGCGCGCCCGCTCGCATGCTGGGCCGCGCCCGCGCCAAAGCCTACACCGCCGCCCGACTCGGCATGGACACCGTCGACTTCCGCGACAATGCGGTCAAAGCTGCGGGGCGGACGCTCGACGACTGGGGCGACCCGAAACTCACGGCGCTGCAGGGCGGGCTGGCCGTCCGCTCCGGCGGCAAGGTGGTCGGAGGCATTGCGATGAGCGGCAACTCCACGATCCGCGACGAGGCGCTGGCCCGCGCCGGCCTCGACGCGATGGGCTTGCAATCCGCAGAGGCGAACTAATGGCGGCCTACCTCATCGCCGACGTCGATGTCCGCGACGCGGACGCCTACGCATCCTACGGCGCGCAGGTTCCCGCGACGCTGGAGCCCTACGGCGGGCGGTTCCTCGTTCGCGGCGGCGCCAGCGAGGTCATCGAAGGCGAATGGACGCCCCGCCGCGTCGTCGTCATCGAATTCCCCGACGCGGACGCGCTCCGCGGCTGGTACAACTCCGGCGCGTATCAGCGCATCGTTGGCGTTCGGTGGGCGTCCGCCGACGCATCCGTCGTCGCCGTCGAGGGGGTCGCGTAGCCGATGCCTACCCGCGAGTCGCTGAGCCTTGAGGACGCGGAGCGCGCCGCGGACGCGGCGATGGCCGCCGCCCGCCCCGGCGAGCGCCCGTTCGCCGTCGCCGTCGTTGACGAGACCGGCGAACTCGTCTGCCTCGCCCGACAGGACGGCGCGTCGGCGACCGACGTTCGCAACGCCGAGCGCAAGGCGCACACCGCCGCGTTCATCGGACGCGACACCGCCGTCTACCGGCAGCAAATCGCCCACGACGGGCGCACCCTCGCGGACTGGTCGAACGACCGCGTAACCACGTTGCACGGCGGCCTCACGCTCCACCGGGCGAGCCAGGTCGTCGGCGGAATCGGCGTGAGCGGAACGGGCGACGAAGACCGCGACGAGCGCTTGGCGACGGCGGGCGCGGAGGCGATGGTCAAGCCTGCCGGCGACGCGCGGCTCCGCAACGCCGCCATCCGCCCCCGCTTCCGCATCGGGCCCGCGCCCGCCCTCAGCGCCGCGCCGGGCCAAAGCCGCGGAGCGAAACGCCGAACGCTCCGCCTGCCCGGCCTCAGCGCGCCCGACGCGCCCGCGCCCGACTTCGCGGAGGTCGGCGGCCTCTTCTTCGCGTCAGGCGTTCGCGGCGTTGACTTGCGAACCGGCGAAATCCCGCGCGATCCCGCCGCGCAGTTCCGCAACGCTTGGCGCAACCTGCGAACGCTCGTCGAAGCCGCCGGACGCTCGACCGACGAGATCGCCGTCGTCACGAACTTCATAGATAGCCAGGACTTTCGCGCCCACATTAACGACGGCTGGCTGGAACTCTTCCCCGACGAGGAGAACCGCCCGGCGCGCAAGACGACCTCCTATCCGCTGCCGCCGGGCGAAGGCGTTCAGTTGCAGGCTATCGGCGTCGCAGGAGAGCGCCGGACGCGGATCGAAGTCCCCGGCCTCGCGCACCGCGACCCGCTCCCCAACGCCGTTCGCATCGGCGACTACGTCTTCTCGTCCGTCATCGTCCCCTGGGACCTCGATACCTCGCAGCCCGTCGCCGGCGAGGACGCGCAGACCGACCAGTGCTTCGACAATATGCGGGCGGTGATGGAGGCGGCGGGCGGAAGCGTGGACGACGTCGCGCTCCAGTGGGTCTACCTCAACGACTTCGCCTACCAGCCGTATATGGTCGACGTCTACTTGGAGGCGTGGCCGGAGGGCTGCCACCAAGCGGCGCGCAAGACGTTCCGCTATCCGATGGGCGGGCAGATTCAGATGCAGGTCATCGGCAAGATCGGGGGCGAGCGCGCCAACCACGAGATTGCGGGGCACGGCCACCACGACCCCATTCCGATGGGAGCCTGCATCGGCGGCCTCGTCTGCTCGTCCGGCGTCTCCGGCGTGGACATTGACGGCGAGGACAAACTCGAGCCCGTCGAGGGAGCCGATGGGCAAGCGCGGCACGGCCTGCGGAACGTCGAGTCGCTGCTGCGCGCCGCAGGCGGAAGTTTGGACAACGCGGGCTTGCTCACGCTGCTCGTGCAGGACTACGCCGACCTCCCCGCGATAGACGCCGCCTGGGCCGCCGCGTTCCCCGACCCGGACGACCGCCCCGCCCGCCAGATAATGAAGATGGGCGTCCAACGCCGGACGCGCGTCCAATATCACGTCATCGCGTCGCTGTAGGGCGCGGCGCGGGCGGGAACGCACCCCCCGCTTGAGTCGGCGCGGGCGTTGGGATAGAGTATGCTGCGCCGTCGGCCCGCGCGCCGCGCTCGGAAGCGCGGGCGGAATACAGGGAGCGACCGCAAGGGAGGATAGCCAATGAAGCATGAGTTGCCGCCGCTGCCGTACGCAATGGACGCGCTCCAGCCCCACATCTCGCAGGAGACGCTGGAGTTCCACTACGGCAAGCACCACCAAGCCTACGTCAACAACCTCAACGGGATGATCGAGGGCGCGGAGTGGGAAAACTCCTCGCTGGAGGAGATCATCGAGAAGGCCCCGGCGGGCCCGGTCTTCAACAACGCCGCCCAGATCTGGAACCACACGTTCTACTGGAACTCGATGAGCCCCAACGGCGGCGGCGAGCCGTCGGGCGCCGTCGCGGACGCCATTAACGCGGCGTTCGGGTCGTTCGAGGAGTTCAAGAAGCAGTTCAGCGCCCGCGCCGCCGGCAACTTCGGCTCCGGCTGGACGTGGCTCGTCAAGAACGCGGACGGCTCCGTCGCCATCGAGAACACGAGCAACGCCGGCAACCCGCTGACCAACGGCCAGACGCCCCTGCTCACCTGCGACGTCTGGGAGCACGCCTACTACATCGACTACCGCAACGCCCGCCCCGCCTACGTCGAGGCGTGGTGGAGCCTCGTCAACTGGGACTTCGCCAACGCCAACCTCTAGGCGCCCCCTCGCGCGCCGTCCCCCCCGGAGGGATGACGCGGGCGAGCAAGCGCGCGCCCTACAGATCCGCCATCGCAAGCCGCGCCTGCTCGCCCGCGAACGCGACGTCGTCCGCCGTGTGCGCGAGCGATACGAACGCCGCCTCGAATTGCGACGGCGCGGCGTAGACTCCGCGCTCGAGCAGTCCGTGAAAGAACGCGGCGTAGCGCTCCGCGTCCGATCCCGCCGCGCCATCCCATGACGCGACCGGCTCGCCGGTGAAGAACGCCGTGAGCATCGAGCCGACGCGGTTCACGACGAGCGGAGCGCCCGCCGCTTCGCCCGCCGCGCGCAGCCCGGCCTCCGCTTGCGCCCCCAGCGCATCCAGCGTCTCGTAGACGCCGGGCTTCTCCAATTCGCGCAGGCAGGCGATTCCGGCGGCGACGGCGATAGGGTTGCCGGAGAGCGTGCCGGCCTGATACGCCGGGCCCAGCGGCGACATCATCCGCATCACGTCCGCGCGCCCGCCGTAGGCGCCGACGGGCAGCCCTCCGCCGATGATTTTGCCCAAGCACGCAAGGTCGGGCGTTACGCCGTAGCGCTCCTGCGCCCCCCCGCGCGCGACGCGGAAGCCCGTGATCACCTCGTCGAAAATCAGCAGCGCGCCGTTGTCATCGCACAGCGTCCGCAACCCCTCTAGGAAGCCGTCGGCGGGAGGGACGACGCCCATATTGCCCGCGACGGGCTCGACGATGACCGCCGCGACCTGATTCACGTTCGCGTCGAACGCGGCCTCGACCGACCGGAGGTCGTTGTACTCGGCGACGAGCGTCTCCGCCGCGTAGGAGAGCGGAACGCCCGCGCTCGTCGGAACGCTATGCGTCGCCGCGCCGGAACCCGCCTTCGCGAGGAGTCCGTCCGCATGCCCGTGGTAGGCGCCGTTGAACTTGACGATTTTGGCGCGCCCGGTGTACGCCCGGGCGGCGCGGACGGCGCTCATCGCGGCCTCGGTGCCCGAGTTGACGAGCCGCAGCATCTCCATCGCCGGCATCGCCCGGGCGATCAGTTCCGCGATCTCCAGTTCCCGCTCCGTCGGCGCGCCGAAACTCGCGCCGTCCGCCGCCGCCTTCTGGATGGCCTCCGTCACGGCGGGGTGCGCGTGCCCCAGAATGAGCGGCCCCCACGAGCCTACGAAGTCCACGTAGGCGTTGCCGTCCGCGTCCCAAATCCGCGCGCCGGCGCCGCGAACGATGAACGGGGGCGTCCCGCCGACCGCGCCGAACGCCCGAACGGGGCTGTTCACCCCGCCGGGCAAGATCCGCTGCGCCCGCGCGAAGAGCCGTTCGGACTTATCAAGCCTCATCGCGTCGCGCGCCCATCCTTCCTTATCGCAACCGCATCGCAACCGCCGCGCCGTTTCGCGCCAGCGCAGGCGTTCGCCGAACGCAAGAATACATCAGCGCAGAGGGATCCAGTTGGCGCTGCCGCGCCGGTCCCGCCCTCTCCCGTGGAGACCTTTGCATAAAATTCTCCGCCCCAGGAGGTTCCCGCTTTCGCGGGCAGGGTGGGAGCGGGGGATTTCTCCAGTAGGTTCCCGCTTTCGCGGGAATGACGATGCGCCGGGGGATGGCTTGGGGACGGGGCGCTGCGCGCCCCGTCTTGACGCTGCTGAGGTTCGTCGTCATGGCTCACCAGCCTACGAGGATGGGGGACGGGGCGGGGCGGCCCTCACCCTGGCCCTCTCCCAGAGGGAGAGGGTAATTTTCGCCGCCATGGGGCGGACGCGGATCGGCATCGTCGCCGTGGGGGCGGCCCTCACCCTGGCCCTCTCCCGGCGGGAGAGGGAATTCGGCGGCGGCGTCTCGGGTTGGAGGAGGGAGGGGGACACCGGCGCGGTGGAGGAGGTTGCGGAATAGTCGCATAGTTGACATTATCGTAGAGTGGTGGGGAATGCGACAAGGGGCAAATGTCACAATTTTGGGACCCAGTAGGTTCCCGCCTACGCGGGAATGACGTGGCCTCGGGGGTGGCTTGGGGACGGGGCTTGCGCCCCGTCGTGGCGCTATCGCGCCGACTGGATTCCCGCCTACGCGGGAATGACGGGACCTGGGGTAGGTTCCCGCTTTTTCGCGGGCAGGGCGTGGCGGCGGGGATGGCTTGGGGACGGGGCGCGGGGCGCCCCGTCTCGTGGCGCTTACGCGCCGACTGGATTCCCGCCTACGCGGGAATGACGGGACCTGGGGTAGGTTCCCGCTTTTTCGCGGTCAGGGCGAGGCGGCGGGGATGGCTTGGGGACGAGGCGCGTGGAGCCCGTCGTGGCGCTTCGCGCCAACGGGTTTTGGGGTTCGCGGCTGCGCGGGCATGTCAAGACGGCCCAATTGACCGGCGACGACAGTTGCGCTCCTTCGTCTATTGCGCTATCATATCGTCAAACTCAGAGGGAGCAGGTCAATGGCGCAGGAGATCGGGGTCTGGAGAATAGACGGCGTCGCGCCCGCAAGGCTTGGGGAGGTTCAAATGGACAAGGAATCCCACCTCCAAGCCCTGCTCGTTCAGGACATTTCCATCGCCAACCCCGATTGGATGGTGATCGGGAAGGAAGTCCCTACGGACTACGGCGGGCGCATCGACATTCTTGCGCTTGACTCGTCGGCCAGCCTCGTCGCGCTGGAACTCAAGCGGGACGAGACGCCTCGCAACATCGTGGCGCAGGTTTTGGACTACGGGGCGTGGGTGAGTCGCCTCACGCCTGGCCAGGTTGCTCGGATATACCAGAGGCACTGCGAGCAGCAGTTCGCAGCCCAAACCTCGTTGGCTGATGCGTTCAACGAAAAATTCCGCGTCGCCATGCCGGACGAGCACGCCGAGCACAAACTGGTGGTCGTCGCGGCTTCGCTGGACCCTGCGACTGAGCGCATCATCGCCTACCTTTCGGACTACGGCATTCCCATCAACGTCCTGTTCTTCCAGATGCTTGCCGACGGAGACCGCCAATACCTGGCGCGAACGTGGGATCGAGATCCTGACGAAGAGCCCTCCGTTGCGATACGGAGCGGAGACAACCTCTGGAACGGTCAATACTACATGTCGTTTGACGAAGAGGGCGGGCACCGGAGGTGGGAAGACGCTAAGCGTTACGGCTTCGTCAGCGCAGGCGGAGGCGACAGGTACACGGGGGTGCTGAGGCAGTTGCAAGAGGGTGACCGGGTTTGGGTTAACTTGCTCGGAGCGGGCGGAGGGTACGTGGGGCTGGCGCGCGTCGTCGATGAGGCTGTCCCCGCTGACGAATTCAGGGTGAACGACGTCGATGGGGAGGAGCGCGCGCTTGTTGACGTCTTGAGTGAAACCGGCAAGCCGCCTACCATGTTCGAGCCGGAAATGGAAGAGTACGTCGTGAAAGTCGAGTGGATTAAGAGCGTGGATCAAGAGGAATCCGTCTGGAAACGCGGATTCTACTACGCCCGGCACGTTGTCGCGCGACCTCGCGCCAGAAACTGGGCAACCACGCTCGAAACGCTGAGGGCGGAATGGGGGGTTGGGGATTAGCGTGGCCTGCAGTTAGGCTGCTCCCATCTGCCGTTGACAACTGCGCGGCGCGCGATATAGCGTAGACGCATGGTCACGGCGGAGAATCCCCAGGAGCCCCATAGCGTCCACAGCGGGCGGATGCTCGCCCACGCCGCCGCGATGCTTGACGCGGGCGACCGCTTGCAGGCGTCCGAGAAGATTTGGGGCGCGGTTTCCCACGCGCTCAGGGCGGTGGCGTCCAATCGCGGATGGCCGATCAGCGTCAACGCCGACGCCCGCGACGTCGCCAGATATATCGCGCAGCAGACCGGCGACGGCGAACTGGTGGAACTGGGCGGCGTCAGGTCGTACCACTACAACTTCTACGAAGACACGATGGACATCGAGGACATCCGCGACGGCTTGGCGACGGCGGAGCGGATATGCGGGAAGTTGCTCGCCGCCGACGCGTCCTTGCCGTTGAGCCTGCCGCCTCCGCGCGGGCTGAAGTTCAGAGCCTACGAGCGCAGGAACGGCCTCGTTCCCGACCCTCCGTACAGGGCGGAGGAATGGGCGGCGTTCGTAAGGACGCGCGACCGCCTCGCGGCGCAAGCGCGCGGCCTCGCCGCCGACTCGGGTCATCCGCAGTAGCGGGTCGCGGGGCAACCCTCACCCGCCGCTTTGCGGCTGCCCTCTCCCAGAGGAGAGAGGGGCGGGGGCGGCGCTTGCGCGCCGACTGGATTCCCGCCTACGCGGGAATGACGGGAAGATGGGGGTAGGTTCCCGCTTTCGCGGGAATGACGAGTGCCCCGTGGATGGCTTGGGGACGGGGCTTGCGCCCCGTCTCATGGCGCTATCGCGCCGACTGGATTCCCGCCTACGCGGGAATGACGGTCATGGGGTGGATTCCCGCTTGCGCGGCTAAGGATGTGGCCCCGGGATCATAGGGGACGGGGCGCGGAAGCAGCCGAGGTCTCATGGCGCCGGCGCGACAATGCTTGCTTGACTTCTCCTTACGGCGCGAGTAATGTTCCAATGCAGCCGCAAGAGCGGTGGGCTAGCGAGGGCGCATGAAGGCGATCAGTTTGTTCTCGGGCGCAGGCGGCCTTGACCTGGGGTTGGCCGAGGTCGGCGTCGAATCGCTGGCATGCGTCGAAATAGACCCGCATTGCATAAGCACCCTGCGGCTGAACACAACAGCGCAGACGCTCGCGGCGGACGCTCGGAGCCTCGACCCGCGCGCGGTTGCGAACGGGATAGGGGCGGCGGAGATCGATGTTCTGCACGGCGGCCCGCCATGCCAGCCGTTTTCCCAGATTGGGAATCGCAGCGGGGCCGAGCACAGAGACGGCCTGCTCATATTCGAATTCATACGCTGGGTGAAGGAACTGCAGCCGCGCTTTTTCATCGTGGAGCAAGTGAAGGGTCTTTTGGCGCATCGCGGCTTGATGAACGCGCTGGCGACGCATGCGGATTTGGCCGGATACAACGTCCAGCATCAGACGGTCAACGCCTTGGATTTCGGAGTTCCCCAGCAGCGGGAGCGCGTCATATTCGTCGGATCCCGGCAAAACGCGAACATCCTGAACGGGCTGAAACGCAATGCGTTCGCTCCTGCGACGGGAGACGCCATACAAACGCTGCCGCCTGTCGGAAGCGACGCTATCCCCAACCATATCGACGTTACTCCGGATCGGGATAGGGAGCGCATATCATACGTGAAAGAGGGCGAATGGCTTTCGAAGTCCGACGCGCCTCCGGACATCATTCGCAACCTTACGCGAAAAGACACCACGAAGTATCGCCGGCTGCACAGAAGCCAGCCGTCGTTGACGCTTCGCTGCGGAGAAATCTTCTACCACCCAACGGAGAATCGCTACTTGACGCCGCGTGAATATATGCGGCTCCACGGCTTCCCTGACTCCTACGAACTCGCGGGCCCAATCCGCAGACGAACCGGGCAGGTCTCGAACCTTGACCAGCACCGGCAGGCGGCGAACTCCGTCCCGCCTCCGCTCGCCGCGGCGGTTGGCCGGGCGATCGTTGAGGCGGCGTAGGGTGGCCTTCATCGCGGAATTGTACGGCCATCCCCTGGGCTCGTCTGAAAGCCTGCGAAACCTGCCCTCCGCTCCTACGTTCTCCGACATCTTGAAAGCGCCGTTCTTGCCGAGTCTGAAAGACTTCGTTGCGCGGTTGCGCCCGAACCCGGACGGGGTTTTTCAAGTCTAGTCAAGCGCCTACCGCCCGCTCAGGCCGCTCGCGGCTGCCGTTGACAACTGCGCGGCGCGCGATATAGCGTAGACGCATGGTCACTGCGGAGAATCCCCAGGAGCCCCATAGCGTCCACAGCGGGCGGATGCTCGCCCACGCCGCCGCGATGCTTGACGCGGGCGACCGCTTGCAGGCGTCCGAGAAGATTTGGGGCGCGGTTTCCCACGCGCTCAGGGCGGTGGCGTCCAATCGCGGATGGCCGATCAGCGTCAACGCCGACGCCCGCGACGTCGCCAGATATATCGCGCAGGAAACCGGCGACGGCGAACTGACCTCTCTGGGCGGCGTGGAGTTGTATCACTACAACTTCTACAAGGACGCGATGGACGTCGAGGACATCCGGGACGGCTTGGCGACGGCGGAGCGGATATGCGGGAAGTTGCTCGCCGCCGATGCGTCCTTGCCATTGAGCCTGCCGCCTCCGCGCGGGCCGAAGTTCAGAGCCTATGAGCGCAGGAACGGCCTCGTTCCCGACCCTCCGTACAGGGCGGAGGAATGGGCGGCGTTCGTAAGGACGCGCGACCGCCTCGCGGCGCAAGCGCGCGGCCTCGCCGCCGACTCGGGTCATCCGCAGTAAGGGGCGGCAACCCTCACCCGCCGCTACGCGGCTGCCCTCTCCCAGAAGGAGAGGGCGGGAGCGGCGCTCCGCGCCGACTGGATTCCCGCCTACGCGGGAATGACGGGACCGGGGGTAGGTTCCCGCTTTCGCGGGAATGACGTGACGCCGGGGATGGCTTGGGGACGGGGCGCGTTGCGCCCCGTCGTGGCGCTATCGCGCCGACTGGATTCCCGCCTGCGCGGGAATGACGGGAGTAATGGGTAGGTTCTCGCTTGCGGGGGGGAGGTTGTGCGGAGGTCTCCGACGCACGCGTGCGGGTTGCGTGTGGGAGCGCATCTTAGCGCGGCGCTTGACGGCGCCCCCTAACGGCGCTTGACGGCGGCGCGCGGGCGCTACAATCTCCCTAACCGGCCCGCGCAGGAGGACGCGCTATGCTGAGCCAGCAGGAAAACGAACGCCTCACCCAGGTCGGCCCGGGCACGCCAATGGGCGAACTCATGCGCCGCTACTGGCACCCCGTCGCCGCGACCGCCGAACTCGACGACCGCCCCACCAAAGCCGTCCGCATTCTCAGCGAAGACCTCGTCCTCTACCGCGATAAGTCTGGAACGCTCGGCCTCATCGAGCGCTTCTGCCCGCACCGGCGGGTCGACCTCTCCTACGGGATCCCGGAAGAGAACGGCCTGCGCTGCATGTACCACGGCTGGATGATGGACGAGACGGGGCAGTGCATCGAGCAGCCGTTCGAGGAGACGGTCCATCCCGACGGGCGGTTCAAGGAGAAGGTGAAGATCGCGGGCTACCCCGTTCAGGAGATGGGCGGGCTGATCTTCGCGTACCTCGGCCCCGCGCCCGCGCCGTTCCTTCCCGTGTGGGACCCGTTCCAATGGGACGACGCGGTTCACGATGTCGGCATCACGACTCTGGACTGCAACTGGCTGCAGTGCATGGAGAACTCGCTCGACCCTGTGCACGTCGAGTGGCTCCATCGCTTCTACACGAACTACCAGCAGGCGATTTCGCCCGACCTCATCGCCTCGATGCCCCCGCGCATTCCGCATCAGGAGATCGGATTCGACGTGTTCGAGCATGGCATCGTCAAGCGGCGCGTGCTTGAGGGCTACACGAAAGAGCACGACGACTGGAAGATCGGCCACCCGATTCTGTTCCCGCAGATCCTCTATGTCGGCGGATTCCAGTCCAAGACGCTGCAGTACCGCGTGCCGATGGACGACGAGCATACCTTGCACTTCATCTACTACTCGTGGCGCGTCGCGCCCGGGCAGCCAACGCCGGAGCAGAAGCGCATCCCCTACAAGTACGTTCCGCACCGCGACGCCTCCGGCAGGTACGACACGACCTTCACGGTCGATCAGGACAAGATGGCGTGGGAGACGCAGGGGCCGGTCGCCAAACGCTACTTGGAGCGGCTCGGCAAGTCCGACGTCGGCGTCATTCTCTACCGCAGGCTGCTGACGGAGCAGATGCGGATCGTCGCGGACGGCGGCGAGCCGATGAACGTTTTCCGCAGCCGCGAGGCGGCGGAGACGATCGCCGTGCCGACGGAGCACATGGCGCTGGGGCGCGACCGCGTGCCGCGCGTGAAGTTCGTGCCCCTCGAGGCGGGGATCAGCGGCGCCGAGGACGACATCCGCTACGCGGTGGAGTCGTGGTACGTCGGGGAGCCGGCGGCGGTGTAGCCGGGGCGGGCTCGCGCGGCTGCAACGCTCACGCTGAACGCGCCGCGCGGGGCTTCCCGCAGGCGCATCGCCCCTCCCCAATCGGATAACATAGCCGGGCGCTCTGCGCGAGGGAGGTCGGCTATGAGCGGCGTTGGACGCCTCGTAACCGCGATGGTCACGCCGTTCGACGCGGCGATGGAGGTCAACTACGGCCAGGCGCGGCGCCTCGCCCAAGCCCTCGTCGCGTCCGGCAGCGACGCCCTCGTCGTCACGGGCACCACCGGCGAAAATCCCTCCCTCGCCCATGAGGAGAACCTCCGCCTCTGGACGGAGGTCAAGGAGGCCGTGGGCGACTCCGCCGCCGTCGTCGCGGGCTCCGGCACGAACGGCACGGGCGAAACGCTGCGGCTCGCGCGCATGGCCGAGCAAGCCGGCGCTGACGCCCACCTTCTCGTCGTCCCCTACTACAACAAGCCCACGCAGGAGGGGCTCTACCGCCACTTCATGGCCGTCGCCGAAACCTCGAGCATCCCCTGCATCCTCTACAACGTCCCCAGCCGGACCATCGTCAATATGACCGCCGAGACGACGCTCCGCATCGCCCGCGACGCCCCCAACGTCGTCGGCGTGAAGGAAGCGTCCGGCGACCTCGCCCAGATCGCCGCGATCATCCGCGACGCGCCCGACGGCTTCCGCGTATGGAGCGGCAACGACAGCGATACGTTCGCCGTCGTCAGCCTCGGCGGATGGGGCGTCGTCAGCGTCGCGTCCCATCTCATCGGGCGGCAGATCGCGCGGATGATCGAGATGGTCGTCGCGGGCGACGCGGCGGGCGCGGCGGCGGAGCACAAACGCCAACTCCCTCTGGCGACGGGACTCTTCGCGCTCTCCAACCCCATTCCCGTCAAATACTGCCTGAACCGCGTTGGATTCGACGTCGGCGGGCTCCGCCTCCCCCTCGTCGAGGCCGACGCATCAACCGCCGCCTTCCTTGACGCCCTCCTCGCCCAATACGAAATCGACCTGCCTGTTCCCGCGTAGGGCGACGAGGGAGTCTGCGTGAACGCCCTCATCGACCGCCGGCGCGAACTGGACGCCGCCGTCGCCGCTCTCGCGTCCGCGCCCGCGCTCGCCGTCGACACGGAGTCCGACAGCCGCCACCGCTACCCGGAGAAGGTCTGCCTCATCCAACTCTCCGACGGCGCGGAGACCTACCTCGTGGACGCGCTCGCCGGCCTCGACTACGGCGGATTGGGCCGCGCGTTCGCCGACGCCCGCGTCCAGAAAATTCTGCATGGCGGCGACTACGACCTCCGCTGCCTTGACCGCGACTTCGGTTTCGCGTTCGCCAACTGCTACGACACCTCCATCGCCGCCCGCTTCGCCGGGCTCGAGCGGTTCGGGCTCGCGCCGCTCTTGGAAGACCTTCTGGGCATGAGCATTCCGAAGGATCAGAAACTCCGACGCGCCGACTGGTCACGCCGCCCGCTCCCCGCCGACGCGCTCGCCTACGCCGCCGCCGACGCGCTGCATCTGCCCGCCCTCCGCGACGCGCTCGACGCCCGCCTCCGCGCGCTCGGCAGACAGGATTGGGTCAAGGAGGAATGCGCCCGCCTCGCCGAGGTCCGCTACGCGCCCCCCGACCCGGATACGGCGTTCCTCTCCGTCAAAGGAGCGCATGCGCTTGACGAACGCGCGCTCGCCGTCCTCAAAGCGCTTTGGACGTTCCGCGAGGGCGAGGCGCGCCGCCTGAACCGCCCGCCGGGCTATATCCTCTCCGCGCAAGCCCTCGCGTTCCTCGCGGCCAACCCCAAGGCCGACCTTGCGAAGGTTCCCGGACTCGGCCCTGTTCTCGTCCGCCGCTACGGGCGCGCGATCCGCGCCGCGCTCGCCGAGGGCAAAGCCGCTCCGCCGGAGATCCGCCCGCGCCCCGAGGGGCCGTTCGTTCCGCGAATGACGAAGCCCGAGAGCGCCTTGCTCGCGCGCCTCAAGAAATGGCGCGCCGGACTCGGCGCCGAACTGCGCCTCGACCCGTCGCTCCTCTGGCCGATGCGAAGCCTGGAGCGCATCGCCCGCGCCCCGCAGTCGCTTGACGCGGAACTGCATGCCCCGGAAATCCGCGCATGGCAGCGGAAGGAATTCGCCGATTCCCTCCGCGCCGCCGTCGCGAAAGCGGCGCCCTAGCCGCGCCGCAGGCTGGCGGCGGCGCCGCGCCTCAGCGTTGCGCGTGGGGCTATTCGCGGGGGGACGCCTCCAGAGCGAGCGTTTTGGCGAGCCTGCGGCGGTGGCGCTCCTCTCCGGTGAAGCGGGCGGCGAGGAAGGCGGCGAGCGACTCCCGCGCCGTTTCCGGCCCGATGACGCGCGCGCCGAGGCACAGCACGTTCATATCGTCGTGCTCCACGCCCTGCCGCGCCGAGTAGGCATCGTGGCATATCGCCGCCCGCGCCCCCGCGATCTTGTTCGCGGCGACGCTCGCGCCGACGCCGCTTCCGCAAACGACGACGCCGCGCTCCGCCGTTCCGTCCGCGACTGCGCGGGCGACCGCGGCGGCGAAGTCCGGGTAGTCGTCGGCGGGATCGTAGGCGAACGCGCCGAGGTCGAGCGTCTCATGCCCGCGCTCTTGCGCGAGCCGGACGACCTCGCCCTTCATCGCGAACCCCGCGTGGTCGGCCCCTATCGCTACGCGCATACGCTTTATCCTAGCGCAATCCACGCCTTGATCCTGGGGCGCGAAACGCGGAACGCGAATCTTGCGCGAATGCAGCGTTTCCGCTCCGGCGGAGCGGCGATCCGCGCCGCGCTTTTCGATTTTTCAGCGAGACGATGTGGTCTGCGCGATGCGCGTTCCGGAGGTTGTTCCCGGAACGCGCGTTGAGCGCAGTCCGCCCGTTGGCGCTACTCGGCCTCGGACTCGGCTTCGGCCTTCGGGCGCCGCCCGCGCCGCCTGCCGTTCGACGTCCAGAAGAAGATGGTGTTGCCGCTGCGCCGGACGTCCAAGGTCGTTCCCAACGCCTCGGCGGCGAGCGCGAGCCTGCGGCGGATCGCCTGCGTCGTCTCGCCTTCGCCGGCTTCCAGAACGCCGGCCTCTCCCGCCGCCCGCTGGATGTACTGGATGTACTCCTGCAGCAGAGCGGCGCGCTTGCCTGTCGCGCTTTTCGCCCGAGCCTCGCTTACCGGAACCGTGCTAAACGTCGGCATTCGCATACCTCACATGGGCGCCTGAATTGGCCAAGCCGCGCCCTTGCCGCGCATTCTAAACGCAATTTCCTTCTTTGTCTATACCCCAATTCCGGCAACGAATTCTCGGCGAATTGCGTCGTCGGCAGTTGCTTGCCGTCCAAGCGCGGGAGCGCGAGCGAGCGCAGCACGCGCTCCCGCGCTTCCACGCCGGAGAACTTTCGCGGGCCCTGCTTCAGCGCCGACGGGCGTCGGCGCGCCGGTTGGGGGCTGGCATCGTGAGCGCAAGCGCAACCCCCGCGACGGCCAGCGCCAATGCGATGCGGATGGCGCTGATGCGCAGGAATGTCGCTCGCTTGCTCATCGTGGTGGGAATGTAGCAGGTTCCAGTAGGCTGCCGTTGGTAAAGGGCAAGAGTCATCTCTAATCCAACATAGACCTGATAATTGGTATGCTGATTGGAACGAAAGTGACATACAATCCGAGTAGAGGCAGCAAATAAGGTATTCGAGGGAAGTAGCCGTTACTCATAGCATTCTGCTTTTGAGCACGCATAAGGATTATCGCTGTTAATGCGACGAACGCGAGAGGCAATAGAATCAGAGCGCCGAAAGTATCTGACGATGA
This sequence comes from Dehalococcoidia bacterium, assembly GCA_965242755.1. Lineage (GTDB taxonomy): Bacteria > Chloroflexota > Dehalococcoidia > Lucifugimonadales > Australimonadaceae > Bin16. The sequence continues at coordinate 2,527,423 of OZ251500.1, forward strand.
AAGAAACAAAACTAACCAAACAGGGATGGGTCCGAACAGCCAAATCAGATAGAGGAAAGCGTATGCCCAGATGACATTTTTATGCGGCACAGGCTTATTCTCAATCCATTTCTTGACGTAAAGCCATGGAACGTAAAACAAGAGCGAGCAGATCGCTCCTGCCATCGCATATCGGATAGGGTTCTGCCCTTTCCTCCTGCCTTCCCTGGCGTAGATGAACGCTCCGAAAGGCATCCAAAGCAGCCCTACGGCGGCAAGTCCGACAAGGACGGCATTGGCGAGAATAACCGTGAAGATCATCACCCAAAGCAGGGTAATGAACATGATGGTCTCCTCACCGTAAGGTTATGGTGTTTGGGACTAACCCAGCCTGCGAAGGATAGAAAAGGCTGCCGCGGACACGCAAATTCGGGCGGCGCGGCGCACGAGGCGAAGAGCAGGAACGCCAAGACTGCCAATGTCAGGGCAACGGATGCCTTCAGCATGGGGACGGGGAATGTTGTTCGCTTGCTCATCGCGGGGAGTGTACGCCTACTGCCCGCTCACTACGCCCGGCGGAGCGTCGGGCAACGCAGTGGGCGTTGGAGTAGGCACAGGCGTGGGAGTGTCCGTTGGCGTGGGGCTGGGAGCGGCGGGAGTCGGCGTAGGCGTTGCGGTGGGAATAGGAGAGGAGGTTGCGTTGCGAATGCGGAGCATGAGTTTGTCGCCCGCTTGCCACGGCGAGTTCAGCATCGACCACCTCAACGTTCCCGCCGCGCTATCCGTTTTCGCGGAACTGGCGGGGAGCGTGAGCGCGACCGTTCCGTCGAGCGCGATGAAATCAAGCGCAAGGCCGCTGAGGGATGCGTTGGGGCTGAGCGTGAGCGTGACGATGCCGGTGGGGTCCCACTGGAGACTCTGCATCGCGGTCGACGTTCCGTTGGCGGTGAACGACGTCGGCGGTAGCACGCCGTTCACCGCATCTGCGCCTACCGCGGAACCGATGTCGGTCGGGTCGAAGAACGCCTCGTGGACGGTTCCTGGCGGGGCGGTTACGATAATCCTATGAACAAAACGCACTTGCGGGTCAAAGTCGCAAGGCATGTCAAGATAAGAATGAACACGCGTCGCCGCTTCGTATGTGCCCGCAGGCAAAGGCCGGACCGTTCTCTCATACCAAAACCATCCGTTTGTTGGATCTTGATCGTTGTCCGAAACTCCGGCGGTGATGATCTCTCTGTCCGTGCCTTCCACCCAGAAACGGCTGTACCGTGGACTCTCTGTATACGTGGAATGCTCAGGATCTGACGAAATGGATTCTCCCGCGGCAAGCCCTGACGCAATGCGGGCCTCGAACACTGGCGCCCATTCCTTCCCTGTGCGCGCCAAATACTCGCGTGCATACGTCCCATGCCGAAGTTGTCCTGATATGCAATCTTCATAGTCTGCGACCCCCGCCCCTTTCGCCAGTAGGGCGTCCATCGCCGCGATCCGGGAGCGCAGATCCGCCAGCGACATTGCGCTTGTCCCTGCGCTGCCCGTTGCGCCACTGGTCTGCCCTCCGCCGACGCTCGTCAGATACGACATATCAGCGTCCGACTGCCCGCCGGCGCCTGCGGCGCTTTGGGCCGGCAGCCATACGCGCTCGAGTTTGTTCAGCGAGTAATTCCATGGAGACTCGCTGACCCCGCGCCAAGCAAAGCGGAGCGGTTCCTCTGATCCCGAGGACCCGGAAGCCCCGTATACGCCCCAGGTTCCGCGCGTCAAGAACAGAACACCCTCCTTGTTATCCCACGTCGTGTTGCGTGTCGATAATTGCTCTTCGGCGGAGCGCTGCGCGTCTTGCCGTGTCGAGTGAGTATTGCCCGGGTATGCAAAAGGTGCGACAGCCACGGTGAATTCCGCCGCGCCGGTTCCTTTCAAATACTCGACCGCTTTGAAGCGTAAGTTGTTCACGGGCAGGAACGCCGCCCCGGAGCCTTCCACGCCGGCGGCGGCGGAAAGTAGCGAGGCGCGGACGATGATGTCGGCTCGAAAGATATACTGGTCGATAGTGTCAGGCGTGAGGCGGGGAGGGGGGAACGCCATATGCGTGACGCCGTCCGCCATCGCCGTTGGAGCGGGCGTTGGCGAAGGGGTGGGCGTGGGCGTCTGAGCGAGGAGAGGCGCGGGGGTTGCCGTCGCGGTCAGGTTCGATGCGCTTTCCGTCGTCCCGGTAGGCGCGGGCTCGCTGATGGCGGCGTCGTCCAAGTCGGACGGCGCAGAGCACGAGGCAACGAGCAGGAACGCCAAGACTGCCAATGTCAAGGCGACGGATGCCGTCAGCATGGGGACGGGGAATGTTGTTTGCATACTCATCGTCCAGAGGATACGCCTACTGCCCGCTCACTACGCCCGGCGGAGCGTCGGGCAACGCAGTGGGCGTGGGAGTGGATGTAGGCACGGGCGTGGGGGTGTCCGTTGGCGTGGGGCTGGGGGCATCGGGAGTCGGCGTGGGGGCTGCGGTGGGAATAGGAGAGGATGTTGCGTTGCGGATGCGAAGCATCAGTTTGTCGCCCGCTTGCCACGGCGAGTTCAGCATCGACCACCTGAGCGTCCCCGCCGCGCTGTCCGTTTTCGCGGCGCTAGCCGGGAGCGTGAGCGAGATCGTTCCGTCAAGCGCGATGAAGTCCAGCGCAAGGCCGCTGAGGGAAGCGTTGGGGTTGAGTGTGAGCGTGACGATGCCGGTGGGGTCCCACTGAAGACTCTGCATCACTGTCGCTGTTTCGTTGGCGGTGAACGACGTCGGCTTCAGCGCGCCGTTCGCGCCGTCCGCGCCGATTGCGGAGCCGATAACGACCGGGTCGAAGAATGCCTCGTGGACGGTTCCTGGCGGGGCGGTTACGGTGACTCGCTCAAAGTGATGCACTCCTGGATTGAAGTTGCAAGGTATGTGAAAATGCGAATGAGTATGCACTGTAATTTCGTAAAGATTCGCGGGCAACGGCCTGGTTGTAACTTGATAGATTCGCCAACCGTTCTTCGGGTCTTGGTCATCGTCCAGAACGCCGACACTAAAGTAGGCTCTGTCAGGGCCATCCACGCGAAACCTGCTATAGACCAGCGACTCTGCGTGGGTCATCTCTTGTGAATAGCCCAAGAACGATTCGCCTGACGAGGCTCCGGATGGAATGCTCACTTCAAAAGTTGGAAACGTCCAAGCGGTGCCTGTGCGCGCCAACTGCTCTCGCTGGTATGTCCCGTAAGCGAGTCGAGTTGCTATGCAATCTTGATATCCGTCTACGCCTTCCCCCTTCTCCAATAGCGCGTCCATCGCCGCGATCTTGGAGCGCAAATCAGCCAGCGATATTGCGCTTGCCCCGGTGGTGCCCACTGCGCCACCGGCTTGCCCTCCGCCGACGCTCGTCAAGTACGACCGACCTGCATCCGATTGCCCTCCAACGCCTAACGCGCTTGCGTTAGGCAGCCACACGCGCTCGAGTTTGTCTATCGAGTAATCCCACATCGATGCGCTGACTCCCCGTCGCGCGAAACGGAGCGGTTCCCCTGATGACTCGGAAGTCCCGGATGCACTCCATGTTCCACGGGTCAAGAACAGGATACCCTCCCGGTTATCCCAAGTGATGTTGCGCGCCGCCAATTGCTCTTCGGCAATTCGTTGCGCTTCATGCCGCGTCGAGTGAGTGTCGCCCGGGTATGCAAGAGGCGCGACCGCTACTGTGAATTCCGCCGCGTCGGTTCCCTTCAAGTACTCGACTGCTCTGAAGCGCAGGTTGTTCACGGGCAGGAACGCCGCGCCGGCGCCTTCCACACCGGCGGCGGCAGACAGGAACGAGGCGCGGACAATGATGTCGGCGCGAAATATATACTGATCAACGGAATCAGGCGTGAGGCGGGCAGGACGGAATGTCATATGCGCGACGCTGTCCGCCATCGCCGTTGGAGATGGCGTTGGAGAAAGAGTAGGCGTTGGCGTGGGCATTGGGGCGAGGGTGGACGCGGGAGTCGCCGTCGGGGTCAGGTTCGATGCGCTTTCCGGCGTTCCGACAGGCGCGGACTCGCTGGGGATAGCCTCATCCAAGTCGGGCGGCGCGGCGCACGAGGCAACGAGTAGGAACGCCGCGAGGGCCAACGTCAAGACAACGGATGCCGTCAGCGTGGGGGCGGGGAATGGCGTTCGCTTCGCTAGCCCTGTGAGAGGCGCGAGCAGCAGTCCCAAGGCCGCTGTACCCAGGAGCACAACCTCCAACGTAATGGAGAGGAAAGGGAACGAACCTATCATCGTACACCTACCGTTGCTCAAGTCTGCTGTTCGCCACAAACAGAAACAAGATAGACGCGATAGAACTCAAGTAGGCGAGTAGGAACGGAGCCAGGTAAGCATACCCTGGTATTACGGGTGGGGACAAGGTCTTTGGCATACGCCAGGCTTCCTGATCCGTATGGATGATATGCCATGCCGACGCGATAATTAGTAGCAATAGAGCAAGGAACATTTCGCCGCCTCCGCCAATAATAGCCATAAGAAATGCCAAGCCTATCGGGCCTAGAATCCAGTAGAAATACACAATAATATATGCTATGCGGATGACCTTTCTAGACGCAATTCTACCTCGAAGCCGGGCTATTAAGTATACTGCGGGCACGAAAAACATCAACGAATAGACGCCGCCCATGATCGCGTAGCGCTTGGGGCTTAGGCCGTTGCGTCGCGCCAAACGGCTGCAGTAAATTGCCGCGACAGGCGCGAAGAGAAGCCCGAAGAACGCCATTAAAGCGCCAATCCACAGGCTGATGATAGGCGAAAGGGTGAGCAGGGCTCCGGTCAGTGTCATTGCTAATGCCTCCTTAGCGCCACGAAGCAACCACGTACAACAGCAGCGTCTCCAACGCCAGCGCATAGAATGTCAACCTAAACGCCATTTATCGCCTCGCAAACTCATAGAATGGGCTGTAGTCGTAGAAGAATAGATGAAAGAAAATGACACCAATCCATGCAATTATGAAAGGTATGATTTTGGCGACAGATATGATTCCATTCACAGGAATCCACTCGATTCGTTGCAGACGCTGCTTCCATAGAATGGCTAGTATGAGGAAAGCAGCGGATGTCGATACTGCTATGAACATCGAACAAACGAAATGACGCATAACTGCATTCGGAGAATCCGCCTCTTCTAAAACTACAAACAATGCTAAAATTGAGCCTATGTGCCCAATGACAATAGAAGAATATACAAGGACATAGCCAGTTAGGATGACAAACGATGGGATCGACCGGTTGAGCATACGCATGATCAAGTAACTCCAGGGAATGAAGAGCAGCATGGACAGTATCGCTCCGCCAATCGCGTAGCGCAACGGGCTGAGCCCCTTCTTTCCCGCCACGAAACCAGTCACTATGGCCGCGAACGGCAGCCAAGCCAGCCCAACCCATGCCAGGAGCCTGAGTATGCCTTCCGCTATGATAGGTGTGAAGATGATGATCATGATATTCTTGCCCACAAAACCTTGCCGTACTGCTCATCTCCATAGTCCAGGTCTTTCGCTGCGACATAAACTGACACGAAATCGCCTATGGTAAATGATGACGTACTGTAAGAACAGGTTGTCTGTCCGTTGCTTGTGGAGCACAGATTCCTCAATAGGCTAGTGCTTAACGGTTGATACAATTCCGAAGTGGACCATTTGAACACAACATCATTTAAGCCGACTATACAGCCCGCGGAAAAGTCCCATGTCAGAGTGACTACTGCATCTCTCCTAGTGATACGCAGGTCCCTTATCGCAGGAAATTGTGGAGAAGAACACTCAGTGAATCTTGGGTTGTAAAACGCATCGATGCCGTAGTTCGCATGCTCTATGTCTTGTTGCGTAATTGGCCATTTTTTGCTGTTGAATACCGCTACGCCCCAACGGTACATGTTTGCCATTTCCTTCCTGTCTAGGTCGCAAACAAACCACTGGGCTATCTGACTAGGGTCTTCACACCCGTATTGTTCCACATCTCTGTAGAATTTAGAGTCCGCGAGGTACTTGTTGACTGGATTCCATGTCGTATCCAGTTCATCCGAGTCTCGCCCGCCCACGAAGTAGCGTAAGCTTGCATACGCGACATCATGCTTGCGGCAAGACGGTATAGGGCCATCTGGGGAGCCCGTGCAATCATCGCTAGGTCCGTACTTCAGGAAACTATATTGAGGGTAGGTGGATGGAGGCTCTATACGCCGTTTCAACTCAAGGGCGTTCGTACCCCACCAACTGTGAGGCGTATCGAACACCAAGCAGTTTAAAGCATCTAACTTCCGAGACAACGTTACCGGAGTAATGGATGGGATGCAGTTGAATCCCGTCGCCGACGCTTGCCCGGTCGCACCCGGGCCCTGCGCGAGGTAGCCCGCGTATCTCTTCACAATCTCCGGCGAACTCACGGAGTTCAGGAACTCGCGCCCTAAGTCGGTGGAGAGCAAGAGGTTGTACTCCGCGCTCGTTCGCCGCATTGCGGCCAGTTCCTGTTTCGACAGCCGCTGATAGGTTGCGAACATTGTCGTCGCGCTGAGCGCGGGCAAGGCTCCGCTGCGCGGGGCGCCGCTCGTTTCGCAAGCGTCCGCCGCCGTCTTCGTCCTGCCCGCGTAGCGTTCGAGCACGGCGTCGAACGACGCGCGCCGCGTTCCCGTGCGCCGCTGCACGCAGTTGAGGAACGCCGTCTCCGCCGTCGTGTAGGCGGACAATGCGGTGACGCGCCGCTCCATCGCCGTGAGCATGTCAACGACGATCTTCGTCGAGTCCCACGTCGGCATAACCTCGCTCGACGTCGCGCTCATCGAGCCGGAGGTTGCGCGGACGCGGTAGATGCGCGTGCCCCGCGTGCTGTAGGTCTGCGAGAGGGTGGCCGACGTCGCGCCGCTGATGTTCGCCCAACTCGCGCCCGACTTGCGCTGCCACTGGTAGGAGAAAGTCGCGCCGCTCGGCCCGGACGCGCTCGCCGTGAGCGTGACGGCGTCGCCGGACGACGGGAAGGGATCGTCAACTTGCGCCTCTACGGCGATGGTGGGGACGGGCGTTGGGGTGGGAGTGGCGGTTGTGGTGGGCGTGGGGGACGGGGTGGGGGTTGGGGTAGGGGATGGGGTGGGAGTCGGCGTGGGGGTCGGCGACGGGGATGGCGTTGGCGTGGGCGACGGAGTAGGTGTGCGCGTTGGCGTAGGCGTGGGCGAGCCGGTAGGCGTAGGCGTGGGCGTGTGCGTTGGCGCGGCCGCGCTGACAGCGCCTATGATGGCGGTCGCCGTGTAGGCCACGCCGCCCTTCTCATAATCCATTTGCGCGCGCATCTGCTTGCCGACCGCGTCCGCCGTCGCGATGTATTGCCACGTCGGACGCTTCGACGGCAGCGCCTTGCAGCCCGTCCCGTTCGCCTCGCAACGGAACCACCGCCACCGCGACTTGTTCGTGAACGGCCGCACCCCCCACGCCTGCGCCTCCATTGAGTCGCCGACCGAGTACGGCCCTGACGACCTCGGCGCCGCCGCGTTGGACGGCGCCGCGCGCAGCGCCGGGGCGGTCGCGGTCGCGACGCTTGACCACGCGGATTGGCGACCGCTCGAGTTGACGGCGGCGACGCGGACCTCGTAGGTTTGGCCGCTCAATGCCCATCGGTCGGAGACGGCGTAGGATGTGGAATTCGTGGAGTATTCGCGCCAAGTCATAGAGGAGACGCGGTTCTTGAGGATCGTCTGGACTTTATAGCGGGACGCGCCCGCGGATGCGCTCCAAGAGACGGAGAGGCGCCGATTGGCGACGCTTGCGGACACGCCGGACGGCGCGCTCGGCGCTCCCGCCGATGAGGGCGTTGGGGTTGGGGATGGGGTGGGAGTGGGGCTAGGAGTTGGCGTCGGCGTGGGAGATGGCGTAGGGGTCGGGGATGGCGTTGGCGTGGGCGACGGAGTAGGCGTGGGGGTAGGCGACGGAGTAGGCGAGCCGGTGGGGGTTGGCGTGGGCGTGTGCGTTGGCGCGGCGGCGCTCACCGTGCCTATGATCGCCGTCGCCGTGTAGGCTACGCCGCCCTTCTCGTAGTCCACCTGCGCGCGCATCTGCTTGCCGACCGCGTCCGCCGTCGCGATGTATTGCCACGTCGGACGCTTCGACGGCAGCGCCTTGCAGCCCGTCCCGTTCGCCTCGCAACGGAACCACCGCCACCTCGACTTGTTCGTGAAGGGCCGTATTCCCCACGCCTGCGCCTCCATTGCGTCGCCGACCGAGTACGGCCCTGACGACCTCGGCGCCGCCGCGTTGGACGGCGCCGCGCGCAGCGTTGGAGCGGTCGCGGTCGCGACGCTGGACCACGCGGATTGGCGACCGCTCGCGTTGACGGCGGCGACGCGGACCTCGTAGGTCTGGCCGCTGAGCGCCCATCGGTCGGAGACGGCGTAGGATGTGGAATTCGTGGAGTATTCGCGCCAAGTCATAGAGGCGACGCGGTTCTTGAGGATCGTCTGGACTTTGTAGCGGGACGCGCCGGTGGATGCGCTCCAAGAGACGGAGAGGCGCCGATTGGCGACGCTTGCGGACACGCCGGACGGCGCGCTCGGCGCTCCCGCCGATGACGGCGTTGGCGTTGGGCTAGGAGTCGGCGTCGGCGATGGCGTGGGGGTGGGGGTCGGCGTGAGGGATGGGGTTGGGGTGGGAGTTGGCGAGCCGGTTGGCGTAGGCGTTGGGCTAGGCGATGGCGTTGGGGTTGGGGACGGCGTGGGGGTGGGAGTGGGCGTGGGGCTAGGCGTTGGCGTGGGAGTGCGCGTCGGCGTTCCGGTGGGGGTGGGCGTGGCGGTGGCGACGGTGACGGTTTGGCGCGCGGTGTCGAGCAGCCATTCGATGGACTGGATCTCCTCGTCCACCTCGAAGAGCCACGCGATGAGCGTTCCGGTTCCGCCGTAGCAGGCGTCGAGCGTGAGCGATATATCTTTGGTCCGTTTGGCCGCCGTGAACCGCTCGCCCTGCGAGCCGCGTCCGCAGAGATGGCTGCTGAGGCCGACCGGCCCCGGCTCGCTCTCCTCATCCTCGTCGTCTTCCGCCTGCCCGGAGACGGCGCCGGATGCGCCGCCGGCGCCGCCGGAATCGAAGCCGATGTTGCGCGTCGACGTTGCGACGGAGATGCGGTAGAGCGCCTCGACGATGAGGTTGCTGGCGCGGACGACGAAGTCGTCCTGGTCGCCGGGATTCATCGCGGAGGCGAGCCCGACGAACGCGACGCGGGGGCCGGGGGTTGGCGTTGGCGTGACGGTTGGGGTAGGAGTGGGGGTAGGCGTGCGCGTCGCGGTGGGGGTTGGCGTGCGCGTTGGCGTGGCCGACGGCGTCGGGGTAGGCGTAGGGGTGCGCGTCGCCGTTGGGGTCGGCGTTCGCGTGGGGGTAGGCGTCGGCGTTGGGGTCGGGGTCGCGGTCGGCGTTGGGGTCGGGGTTGGCGTGTCGGTGGGGTTGGCCGGCGTGGGATCGTCGTCGCGCACGTAGACGGTCGCGGACAAGGGGCTGCCCACGCGGTAGCCGGCGCCGCTCCGGATCCGCCCGTAGACCGCGCCGTTGGTCTCGTCTACGCGATCGTCCTCCGTCCGCAGGATCAGCAACGAAACCGTGCTGTCCGCGTCCATCGTGATGACGGTGGGGATCGTGCCGGTGAGGTACGACCCTGTCTGCGTGACGCGGACGCTTATCCGCAACTGGGCGTCCGGCTCGCGGCTGGCGGTCAGTTTGAAGCGCGCCTCCGCCCCCTCGTCGATCGGCGAGCGAACGCGAGTGATCTTGATGGACGGCGGCGCCGGGTCGTTGTCGAAGACGTAGACGGTCGCGGACGACGGACTCCCGACGCTGTAGCCCGTTCCCGTCCTGATGCTCGCGTAGACCGCGCCGAAACTCTCGTCTACGCTGTCGTCGTCCGTCCGCAAGATGAGCCATGACAGCGTGCTGCCGGCGTCCATCGTGATGACGGTGGGGATTGTGCCGGTGAGGTAGGAGCCGCGCTGCGTGACGCGGACGTTCATCCGCAACTGCGAGGTCGGGGCGCGGTTGGCGATGAGTTTGAAGTAGACGTTCTTGCCTTCCGTGACCGAGAAGCCGGAGCGCTGGATCTTGATGGAGACGGCGCCCGCCGCGCCCGAGACGCCGCCGCTCGGCGCCTCCTGCGGGGGTGCGCCGTCTTCCTGCATCGCCGGCGCAGAGTCTTCAGGCGTCGGTGTGACGGAGGAATCGCCGCCTTCCTGCGTCGCCGGCGCGGAGTCTTCAGGCGCCGCGGGCGCGGACTCTTCGGGCGTGGGCGTGGGGGTGGGCGGGGCGGGGAGGTCGTCGGGATGCGGAGGCTGCGCGTCCTCGCCCTCGGGGATAGGTGTCGGGGTGGGCATGGGCTCGGCGTCGGGCGCATCCTCTTCCTCCTCGACCGCGCCGCCAACGCCGCCGCTCCCTTCGCTCTGCTCCTCGCCCTCCTCGCCGCCGGCGCCTTCCTCCGCCTGCCCTCCTGTTCCCTCCGCCTCGACCTGCCCGGAGACGGCGCCGCCGTCTTGCGCTCGCGCCGCGTCAACGCTTGCGAACGCCATCGTCCCCGCGAGCGCGACGCCCGCGCAGAACATCGCCGCCGCGACGAGTTCGGCGATGCGCTTCCGTATGAGCGATGAACGCATGCGCGCAGTCTACGCCAGCGCCGCTCCCGAGGTCCTCGTTCTCCGTCCGACCGCTCTCTTGCTTGGGCCAACCTCTCTTAGTCGCGTTGCGCCCGCTTTGCGCTATGATGAGACCAGCGAAACCCCGCGCGCAGGACACGCCCCAATGCAATTGCCCCCCATCGTAGACGCGCACTGCCGACTCGACGGGCCCGACGCGGCGCTTGACGCGCTGACTCCGCTCCTCGCGGAGAGCGGCGTCGAGCGAGTCGTTCTCGTCCAGCCGGAGCCGTCCGAGGAGGCTTCCCGCGCCGCTTTGCGCGCGGCGGAGTCCGCCGACTTCATCGCGGCGGCCGTCGTCTGGGCCGACGTCGAGTCCCGCGATATTGACAAGACGCTTGGGCGCCTCTCCCGCTCCCGCAAGCTGCGCGGCGTCTGCCTGCAGGCGAGCCTCGAGGAGGACAATCACTGGCTCACGCGCCCCGACGTCTTGCGCGGCCTCCGCGCCGCCGCCAAGCGCGGACTCAGCCTCGACGTCGTCGTCGAGCCGCGGCAGTTGCCGTCCGCGCGCGGCCTCGCTCAGGCGATTCCCGACCTCCGCATCGCGGTCGCGCATCTGGGGTCGCCGTTCATCGGGCGCGGCGAGCGCGAGCCGTGGGGCGTCGCGATGCTCCGGCTTGCCCCGATGCCCAACGTCTTCGTCAAGATGAGCGGCCTCGTCTCCCTCGACGCCGAGCCGTGGAACGCCGCCCGCGTCAAACGCTTCGCCGAGCCTGCGCTGCGCCTCTTCGGCTACCGCCGCGTGATGTTCGGCGGCGACTGGCCCCGCTGCCTTGAGCGCGCCTCTTACGGCGAGGTCGTCCGCGCCGCCGTCGAAGCCGCAAGCCCAACGACCGACGCCCAACTCGCCGACCTTATGGGCGGAACCGCCGCCGCCTTCTACCGCCTCGATTAATGGAGATATTCGCCCAACTTGCCGTCATTCCCGCGTAGGCGGGAATCTAGACGGCGCAAGGCGCCGCTCTTCTCCTACCCAAGCAAGCGCCCCCGCCCTGACCGCGAAAGCGGGAACCTACCGGCGCGCCGCGCCGCTCTCCTTCCCGCGAACCTAGACGCGGAAGCCGTAGAAGCGCTCCGCGTTTTCGTGCAGCGTCATCGCCTTCTCCGCCGCCGTCATCTCGCACTCCAAGACTTCCTCGATCTCGTGGCGGACGCTCTCGCGGTTCACCTCGTGGGGGAAGTCCGACGAATACATAAACGCCTCCGGCCCCGCGACCTTCACCGCGTAGGGCAGCGCGAACTCTCCGCCCTCGCACCCCACGTAAATGCGCCCCTCGCGCGCCTGCCGCGCGGTGTACTCGAAGACGGACTCGCCGTCGCGCAGCCGGATGTACTTCGCGTCGGGGTCGTAGGGAATGTGCGTCGCCCACGACTCGTCCAGCCGCTCTAGGCACAAGAGGAACCACGACACGCCGCCCTCCAGGAACCCGACGCGGATTCCGGGGAACTTGTCGTAGATCCCGTTCATCAGAATCCCCGCGAACGACGCCATAATGCCGAACGGGTGCCCCAACCCGTGCACGGCGGGATAGATGTTCATATTGTCCAGCCCCAGCCCGCTGTGGCAGCCGCCGTGCACCGCGAGGCAGCAGCCGAGGCGCTCCGCCTCCGCGTAGACCGGCCAGTACTCCGGCGAGCCGACGTGCGCCTTCAGGCCGGTGGACGGCAGCATCGCGCCCGACATGCCCAAGTCCTCCACGGCGCGCCGCAACTCAGCGACTGCGGCGGACGGGTCTTGCATCGGGATCAGCGCCATTCCCTTGAACCGCGCGTCGTTGCTGAGGTACGCCTCGTGGAGCCAGTCGTTGTACGCGCGGCAGACCGCGACGGCCCAATCTATGGAGACGATCTTGCCGTAGGCGAGCGCCTGCGTGGGGTACAACACGGCGGCGCTGATCCCCGCCGCGCCCATAAACCGCTTCCAGCCCTCCGTCCCCGACCGCTCGAACGACCCCGGCGGCAACTGGATCATCGCGGCCGAGTGCAGATGGTCGAGCGGCGGGAACAACTTCAGCAGGTCGAACGGCCCGCGCTCGCGGTAGCCCGCAGGCATCAGCGCGCTGATCGCCTCCGGGTCTTCGAACAGGTGCCCGTCCGCGTCGATGATCGTCTCGAGGTCAACGGCCGTCGTCGTCATTGCGCCCCTCCGCTTAAATTGAGTTAGGGAGCATTATAGGAAACTATCGCATAACCCGCCGCTGCGCGAGCGGTGGCCGGAGATGCGGGCGGTCGGCGTCGAGCCCAGGCTCGGCGACCGCCTGCAGGGGCTGCGGAGCCTCTCGGAAGGCTACGTTCCGCCTTTGCTCGACCTTGCGACGCTGAGCCGGCGCTTCCTCGTGGACAGCGCGAGCGCGATAGTCGCCGCCCGCGAGGCGATGCGCGCCGAGGGCGTCTTCGCCGGCGTCTCGTCCGGGGCGGTTCTCCACGCCGCCCTTCGGGTCGCGGAGGGAATGGATGAGGGCAATATCGTGATGATGTTCTCCGACGGCGCGTGGAAGTATCTGCCTGCCCGCCCGTGGAGCGCGTCGGATGCGGACGCCGAGTCTCTGGACGAAGTCCACTGGTGGTGAGCGGCGGCGATTTTGCTTCTCCTCGCTGAAGCCCTTTGCATAGCGCCCCGTCATCCCGCGCAGGCGGGAATCCAGACGGCGCGCGAGCGCCGACCCGCCCTCTCCTTCTGGAGACCTTTGCAAAGGCCTCCTCTGGGAGAGGGCGCCGCGAAGCGGCGCGCGCGGGTTTAGCGAGCGACGTCAGCCGCCGGAGGCGGCGGGCGGACGCAACGGCTTCCCGCAGTCGGCGCAGACGAGTTCCCTGACCGTCCAGAGGCGCGACCGCGCCCAGTAGCGCTTGCTGACGACGCGGGGCATGCCGGCGTGCGGGCAAGCGGGGGCGCTTCCCGCCGGGGGCGTCTTGGGTCGTTCGGCTCGGAGTTTCACCGCGCCGCTCCCGCCAGTTCGCAGGCGCCTCCGGCTTGGGCGGGCGGGCGCCCGGCGGCCGCGACCAGCGTGTCCAACTCCTCGACGCACCGCCCGCAGCACCGCTCGCTGTCGAGCCCCAGCCGCCGGACGAGCGCTCCCATGTCGGGATACTCCTCGGCCCAGCGCTCCGCGAGTTGCCGGTTGGATATTCGATTGCATACGCATGCGTACATAACGCGCCCTCTACAACGTCTGCGTTGATTAGTTAGTACACCCTAATCCCCGCCGTGTCAATACCTAAAATTGGGTTTTTCGCATGCATTATCAGATCCGGTAGGCTCCCGCTCTCACAGGCAGGCGACCCGCGCCCGCCGCTTCGCAGCGCCCCTCCGCATAGGCGGGAATCCACAAGCAGCGCGATGCGCCAAGACAGAGTGCGTATGCGCCCCGTCCCGGTTCCCCGCGCGCCTCGCCCTGCCCGCGCAAGCGGGAACCTACCCCTTAACCGTCATTCCCGCGTAGGCGGGAATCCAGCGGCGCGTACCCCATCCCGCCCTCTCCCGATGGCGGGAGAGGGCGCCGCGTAGCGGCGCGCGCGGGTTCGCAGCCGCCCCGCCCCGCTTCTCTCCTACGCCGCGCGAAAAGCGGGAGCCCGCATAGGCGCCGGAGTTACGCGACCAATCCGCCCGCTATGGTAAAGTGACGCGAATCCTGCGCGCGGAGGGGTCCGATGAAAGCGAAAGAGGGCGTGGTGGAGCGGCTGAACGCGATCCTGACGGTGGACCTCACCGCCATCAACCAGTACTTCGTGCAGTCGGAGATGGCGCGGAATTGGGGATTCGCCCGCATCGCCGAGAAGTTCCGCGAGTTCAGCATGGGCGAGATGCGCGATGCGCAGGCCATCGTCCGCCATGTCCTCTACCTCGACGGCCTGCCGAACCTCCAGCGGCTCGGCGCCGTCAAGATCGGCGAAAGCGTCGAGGAGAACCTCCGCTTGGACTTGGCGTCCGAGACGGAGGCGCTGGAGACGCTCACGGAGGCGGTCGCGCACTGCGAGCGCGTCGGCGACGTCGGAACGCGGGAGATGCTGGAGGATATGGTGCGCGACGAGGAGGAGCACGTCGACTGGCTGGAGACGCAGATCGAGACGATCCGGCAGGTCGGCGTCGAGAACTACCTCGCGCAGAATATGCGGGAGTAGGCGGCACCGGCTGAGACAGCGACGAGAGAGTCTCCGCCCCGCTTGCGGAACGCCTCGCCCCTTTCCCAGCGCCGCCATCGTCTCGAACAGCGTCGCCGACGCTGTTTCGCCGCGCAAGCGCGTCCCTTCCCCGGCCGCAGGCGGGAATCCAGCCGGCGCAAAGCGCCGCCCCTCTCGCGCCCAAAGCCGCGCCACGCCCGCCTACGCGGGCCTACCAGGACGCAACCAACGTTCGTATGCGCTCTTCAGAGCCTCACGCCGCGCCGCGTAGACTCCTCGAACCCCTTAAGGCCGGGCATGCCTCAAGCAGTCGTTTGTCGGCGTTCGCGGGGCGCCGCCTGCTAGACTGCGGCGCGTAGGAAGCGCCTTTGCAGGAGCCGTCAGCCGTGGCCGAACGCCGTCCGTTCAGCGAAGCCGTCGAGGATTGGCCGCCGGAGCGGGCGTAACCGATGCAGGGCGGACGCAGAGGCTCGGCGCTCGCGCACGCGCCGATCTTCTTCTCGTTCTTCACGTGGGGATTCGGGACGGGCGCGCAGAATCTCGGGCGCCCGCTGTTCGCGTTCGCGGTGACGGGCAATGTGTTCCTCGTCGGCGTGATGCTCGCGGCGAACGCCCTGCCGCGCGCGTTCACAGGCCCCATCACGGGGTTCCTCACGGAGCGATTCGGGCGCAAGCCGTTGGTCGTCGCCGCGCCGATCGTGCGCGGGGCAACCAATATCGGGCAGTTCTTCGCGGACGACTACGTCACGTTCCTCGTATTGGAGTTGATCGGGCAGGTCGGCGTAGCGATGTGGGGGACGAGTTCGAATGTGCTGCTGTCGGACGTGACGCAGACGGCGAGTCGGGGGCGGGTGCTGGCGCTGCGGCATATGGCGACGAGGCTAGGCTTCGTGGCGGGGCCGGCGGTCGGGGGCGCGTTCGCGGCGGCGTTCGGGCTGGAGTCCGTCTTCCTGCTGAACGGCGTGAGCAAGGCGGTCATCGTGGTCGTCGTGATTGCGATGGTGAAGGAGACGCGCCCGCAAGAGGCGTCCGCCGCGGCGCGGGGGAGCGTGGGCGGCCTGTCGCTGGCGCCGTTCCGCGACCGCACGTTCGCGGCGGTGGCGACGGCGACGGCGGTTTTCGCGATGGGGACGGCGGGGATTATGCAGACGCTCGTGCCGGTGCACGCCGCCGGGCCGCTGGAACTCGACGAGCGGGCGATAGGAGCGTTGATCAGTTTGACCTCGCTGGTGACGACGCTGTGGGCGTTTCCGAACGGCGTGATCGCTGACCGCTACGGGCGGAAGTGGTCGCTGGCGCCCGGGCTGCTGGCGATGGGGGCGGCCGCGGCCGCGCTCGGAGCGAGCGAGACCTACGGCGCGTTGCTGGTCGCGGTCGTTCTGATCGGCGTCGGAGAGGCGATGGGGCTCGGCACGACGCAGACATACGCGATGGACCTTGCGGGTGCGGACGAGCGCGGGCTGTATATGGGGCTGTCGACGCTGGCGCAGTCCGTCGGAGCGGTGGCGGGGCCGGCGCTGCTCGCGGGGCTGTACCACTACCTGTTTCCGCAGACGGCGTTTTTCACGATGGGGGCGTTGCTGCTCGCGGCGACGGCGCTGCTGGCGGCGCTCGCGCGGGAGACGGGCGGGCGGGGGAGGGGGTAGGCGCGCGTTCGCGCCCGGTAGGTTCCGCCTCATGGGCAGGGCGGTTGCGCCGGGGCGCGAGGGGAGCGGCGCTAGGCGACTCGACGATTGCCCAAGACGCGCCGCTCGCGGTCGGGATCATCGTTGGTTGGGGCGCGACGATTGCGCTCGTCTACCTCGTCCGCGAGCGGCGGGCCGTCGGAGCCAGCCGCGATGTTGCGGCGCGCGGCGGCGTATGAGAAGATGCGTTCCTATGCCGCGCCTCATCGCAGCATACAGGTGGGAGTTGTGGCTGCTGGTGGGCATTCCCGCCATCGCGCAGATGGCGCGAATCCTGATGAGCATTTTGGTCGTCAGCGCCTTCCCTGTCAGCGATTCGAACGCGGTCTTCTATATCGACGACATTGGCGTCGCGGTCACCGTCATTCTTCTCTTGACGCTCTCCTATCCGCGAGTCCGGGGTTTGGGGCGCGAATTCCTCGCTCTCCTCTGGAGCCATCGGATAGCGACGGCGGTCTTGGCGGCGATTATCCAGAGTGTTGCTCTTCTGCTGGAATTCGCCTCCTCCGGCGAGGAATCCACGGTGTTTCTCTCTGTCGGCAGGATGTTTCTCCTCTACTTGGCGGCGATGCCTGTCCATATCGGCATCCTTCTCTGGTTCGCGCGCAGGGCGTCGCGGATCAGCCTGCCTCATGCGTTCTTCCTCGTCGCGTTCTCGGCGTTCGCCGCTCCGCCGGTGTCAAGCAGGAGCTCGGACGCGCCGCTCGCGTTCGCGTTTTCGATGGCGGTCGGCTCCGTCATTGTTCTGATGATCGCGCTCGCCAAAGCATGGTTGCTTGGCGAGTTCGACCGACGGGGCGTCGAGTTCCGCCGAAAGGCGGTCGCGGCGCTGGTCGCCGCCGTTCTGCTGAGCGGATGGGCGCGCTCCGTCATTCCCTTGCTGCTGGGCGGCGAACGCGGCTCGGCGCTGGAAACCTACGCTCCGTTCGCCGGATTGATCACGGGAAGCGTCGCGTTCGCCTCCCAAACCGGGGCATCGTTGGCGCTGCTCTTCCTGTACTTCGCCCTCGTCTATTTCGTCCGCGAGCGGCGGGCCGTCGGAGCCAGCCGCGATGTTGCGGCGCCGGGCGGCGTATGAGAATATGCGTTCCTATGCCGCGCCTCATCGCAACCTACAAGTGGGAACTGCTGATCATCGCCGGGCTCATCGGCTCGTACGTCGCTATCTGGGTAGCCTCGCCCCATGCCCGCGTTCGGACTGATGCGACGCTCGTCGCCCTTGTCCTCTTGGGGCTGCGCGCAGGTCTGATGGGCGCTCTCTACTTCAGGCTGCGCCGCTATGGGTACGGGTTGGAGTTCATGCTGCTCGCCGGCGTCTCCTTCGTTGCGGGAATAGCATCGACGAGTTATGTCCTTGCAATCCCCTACTTAGCGCGGTATTTCGAGAATGCATTCGCTCTCATTTCGCTCGCAAGTCTCGACGCGCCGTTGACTGCGGCGATATTCCTAGCCGTCCTGCACCGCTACGTCCAACGCGCGCATGGCGGTTTCATCAGACTCGCGCATGGGTTGCTGCTCGTCGTCGCGGTCGTCGAGGCCGCAATCGTCGCGTACCAGATTGCGCCTTTGTTCAGAGTCTCCGGTTACTACATAACAGCGGCTCTTCTGTTGGGCGGCGGCTTGTACGCTTGGCGGTTGCGCCCCGATCTCATGAGACTGGTTTGGGCGGCGGCGTTCGCAGCCGTGGTCGTCCATCTCGCAGTCGCCGCGCTAGACCCGCCGCTTCTGCTCATTAGGTACGAACAACTCATCTACTCCGACTCCAGTAGGTTCCTCAGTAGCGAATTATTGACGATGCTGCTTGTCCTCTGGTTCGCCCGCCGCGCGTCCGGCCTCAGCCTCGCTCACGCTTTCTTCATCGCGGCGATGGTTTTCTCCCTGCCGTTGTCCCGTCTGTTCGAGGTGGATTTGCTGCAAGGCGCCGACGAAACGCCGTTGCGCGTCCTCGCGTCCGCGGCGATCAACGGAGGATGGGCGGCGCTCTCCATCAGTACAACCCTCGCCGCCGTCTGGATGCTCGGCGAATTCGACCGCCGGGGCGCGATGTTCCGCAAGCGCGCGGCGGCGGCGCTCTTCGGAATACGAGCGGCGCTTGGGGTCGGCGGAGCCACGGTCGCCGCGTCGCGTGGCGTCGAGGGGATTGCCCAAGACGCGCCGCTCGCGCTTGGGATCATTGTTGGCTGGGGCGCGACGATTGCGCTCGTCTACCTCGTTCGCGAGCGGCGGCCCGCGCCTGGCGCGGCGGACGCCTAATGCGGCGCGAATCCACAACTTGACGTCGTGGGGACGTTGGAGACGAAGCTCCGCTCCTCTCTATACGTAAGCGCCATCGTCATTCCCGCGAAAGCGGGAACCTACTGGCCCCGGAAGTTATGCAAAGGTCTCCACTGGGCGCGGGAGGCGAAGCGCGCGCAAGCGCCGGGACGCGCCGCGTAGTACACTCTCCCCGCGCGACGCGACAACGACTAGGAGGCGCGATATGCTGGTCATAGACGCGGACACCCACATCGACGAGCCCGAAGAGGCCTGGCGGTTTATGGAGGGCGACGCCGCCCGATTCCGCCCCGTCACCATCTCCCCGCCCGAAGGCGTCGTCCCCGGCGGGATGGACGCCTCCGCAAGCCGCTGGTGGCTCGTGGACGGCAGGCTCCGCCAGCGCATGATCCGCGACGACGACCTCACCGGCACCACGCTCAACTCCCGCGAACTCCTCGACGTGAGCGAGCGCCTCCGCCATATGGACGAGCGCGGCGTCGACGTCCACGTCATCTACCCCACCTTCTTCCTCTCCTACATCACCGGCAACCCCGCCGCCGAGCGCGCCCTCACCGAGAGTTGGGGCCGCTACGTCGCGGGCAAATGCGCCGGAACCGACGGCAGGCTGCGCTGGGTCGCCGTCCCCCCGCTGCTCGACATCGACGCCTCCATCTCCTACCTGCGCTGGGCGAAGGAGAACGGCGCCGTCGGCGTGTTCAAGCGCGGCCTCGAGCACGGCAGGCGCGTCAGCGACCCGTACTTCTTCCCCGTCTACGAAGAGGCGCAGGCGCTCGACCTGCCGATCTGCGTCCACACCGGGACGGGCAACCCCACCGAGGCGCGGCTCGGCCACGGCGACGGGCTCGGCGGCGTGCCGATTATGGACGCCTTCCACGCGCTCGTGCTCTACCAGGTGCCGGACAAGTTCCCCAACCTGCGCTTCGGCTTCATCGAGGCGGGCTCCACCTGGATTCCCTACGTGCTCGACCGGCTCACCGCCGAGAAGCAGCGCCGCTCGTGGATTCGCTCCTTCGACATGGGCGCCGACCTCTTCCGCAACAACCGCTTCTTCGTCGCCGTCGACGCCGTCGAGGACATCTCCTACATCCTGCGCTTCGGCACGGAGGACAGCCTAATGATGGGCACGGACTACTCGCACTTCGACACCTCCGCCGAGCCCGACGCGATAGACGCCGTGCGCCGCTGGGCCGCCGAAGGCCGCATCGCCGACCGCGTCGCGCAAAAGATCCTGGAGGACAACCCCAAGGCGTTCTACGGGATTTAGGCGGACGGGGACTGCCGGCGGGGCCGCGCCGGATGCGGGGAGGCGGCGTGACGGCGAAACTGGTCATCGAAACGCGAGAGGCGCTCGCCCGCTGCGCCGATCCGGTCAAGGCCGCCGGAATGCAGGCCTATATGAAGTCGGCGATGCCCTACTGGGGAGCGCCGGCGCCGCTGCGCGTCCGCCTGACCCGCGAAATCTTCCGCCGCCACCCGCTGCCCGACTCCGACGCATGGCGCGCGGCCGTCCTCAATCTGTGGCGCGGCGCCGAACGCAGGGAGGAGCGCTACGCCGCTATAGACCTGGCGAAATCGGACGCCTACCGCTCGTTCCGAACAATTGACGCGCTCCCCATGTTCGAGGAAATGATCGCAACAGGCGGCTGGTGGGATTACGTTGACGACATCGCCATCCACTGCCTCCGCGAGCCCCTGGAGCGCAGCCCGGAAGAGGCCGGCGCCCGTATGAGGGAGTGGAGCCGCGACCCCGACCTCTGGAAGCGGCGCGCGTCCATCATCTGCCAGGTGAACCGCCGCGACGCCACGGACCGCGCCCTGCTTTTTGACTGCATCGAGCCCAACCTTGCGGACAAGGAGTTCTTCATCCGCAAAGGCATCGGCTGGGCGCTCCGATCCTTGGCGTGGACGAGCCTTGATGAGGTCGAGTCCTACGTAGCCCGCGCCGGCGACCGCCTCAGTTCGTTGAGCAAGCGCGAAGCCCTCAAGAACGCCGCCAAGATACGCGCCTCCCGCAGCGTGTGAGGCGTTCGCTCCGCTTCGGCGCCTCCGCCGAGCCCGACGCGATAGAGACCGCGCGCCACTGGGCCGCCGAAGGCCGCGTCGACCAAAAGATCCTGGAGGACAACCCCAAGGCGTTCTACGGGATTTAGGAGGGAATGCAGCAGGCCGCTGGCGGGTCGTCAATACGCCGCATGCCCCGCCCCCTCCACCTCCAACAAGAAAGCGCCGGAGCGGCCAATGACCTCTCCGGCGCTGCGTTTGCGCCCCGCGAGTCGCGGGGCTCGCCTTCCGCTCCGTCGCCGCTCCCGGCATGCATTGCCGGACTCAGGCCTCTGCTTGTCGCCTTGCAGGTTCCGCCTGCGGTTGTCTGCGCGGAGCTTCCGGCTTCCGGCTGCCCTCCCTCAGCGGCGCGCTTACGCCGCTGCGAGGGCCGAACTAGGGAAGCGCCACTGGTGGAGCGTTAAGTAGACGGCTCGTATCCGCATGGCTGGCCTCCTTTCGCTCGGTCGGATCCCGTTGGGAGAGGCGCCTCCCGCCCCATCCCCGTCCGGGTCATTATCCACCGTAATCCATCGCCGGCGGGAGCGCAACCTCTGTGGAACCGAATTTTGGGCCAATTTTCCGGCGGTTCCGCGCGTTAGTGCCGCTGAAAGGCTACGAATTCTCTCTGCTGCTGAGCCCGGGAGGTTCCCGCTTTCGCGGGCAGGGCGGGCAACCCGCGCGCGCCGCTTCGCGGCGCCCTCTCCCAGAGGGCGAGGGCGTGGGCGGCCAGTAGGTTCCCGCTTTCGCGGGAATGACGGGGCCGGCGGGGGATTGATGGGGACGGGGCGCAACGCGCCCCGTCTTGGCGCTATCGCGCCGACTGGATTCCCGCCTACGCGGGCAGGGCGGCAAGTTAGGCAAAGGTCTCTCCGGTGTCCGCTTCAGCCGCGCCGTCCGCGTTCGCGGCGGCTTCCGCCTTGCTCCGCCAGGCATCCAAGCGCTTGCGGACGGTCGCCTCGTGGCCTTGATCGCTCGGCTCGTAGAAGCGCATCCCGGCGAGCGCCTCAGGGAGGTTGCGCTGGCCGGAGAAATGACCGTCGTAGTCGTGCGCGTACTTGTAGTCTTTGCCGTAGCCGAGTTGGCGCATCAGGCCGGTGGGCGCGTTGCGGAGGTGCAGGGGCACGGGGTGCTGCCGCCCTTCACGGACTTCCGCCATCGCGCGGTTGAGCGCGATATAGGAGGCGTTGCTCTTCGGGGCGGTCGCCAGGTGGACCGCCGCCTGCGCGAGCGGAATCGCTCCCTCCGGCAGCCCGACGAAGTGAACGGCCTGCTGCGCCGCCACCGCGACGGGCAGCGCCTGCGGGTCGGCCATGCCAACGTCCTCCGCCGCGAGAATCACGATGCGCCGCGCGATGAAGAGCGGATCCTCGCCCGCGTCCAGCATCCGCGCCAGCCAGTAGACCGCCGCGTCGGGGTCGGATGCGCGAACGGACTTGATGAACGCGGAGATCGCGTCGTAGTGGGCGTCGCCGGTCTTGTCGTAGCGGGGGGCGCGGCGCTGGAGCGCCTCTTCCATCAGCGCGCGGTCGATCCGTTTCGCGCCGGCTGCGTCCGGCTGCGCGATTTCGACGGCCAACTCGAGCCCGTTCAGCGCAACGCGGGCGTCGCCGGACGCCGTCTCTTGCAGGAAGGCGAGCGCGTCGGGCTCCAGCGATGCGTTCTCCGCGCCGAGTCCGCGCTCCTCGTCGGCGAGGGCGTTGCGGACGACGCGCGCCATTTCGTCGTCGGTCAGCGGCTGCAGCGTGAGGACGCGGGCGCGGGACAGCAGGGCGGAGATGATCTCGAACGACGGGTTCTCCGTCGTCGCGCCGATGAGCGTCACCGTTCCGTTCTCGACGTGCGGGAGGATCGCGTCCTGCTGCGCTTTGTTGAAGCGGTGCGCCTCGTCCACGAACAGAATCGTGCCCAGGTCGTCCGTCGCGCGGAGTTCGCGGGCTTCCTCGACGGCCTTTCGCAGGTCGGCGACGCCTGACGTGACCGCCGAGAGTCCGATGAAGCGCGCGTTCGCGGCGCCGGCGACGAGTTGGGCGAGCGTCGTTTTGCCCGCGCCCGGCGGCCCCCAGAGGATCATCGATGGGGGCTGGCCGTCGCGGAGGGCGCGCTCGAGCACGCGCCCCTCGCCGAGCA
Source organism: Dehalococcoidia bacterium (assembly GCA_965242755.1). GTDB lineage: Bacteria > Chloroflexota > Dehalococcoidia > Lucifugimonadales > Australimonadaceae > Bin16. The sequence goes on from OZ251500.1 coordinate 2,550,350, forward strand.
GGTGGCGCTGCCCGACGAATTCGTCGAGCGTTCGGGGGCGCATGCGGGCCGCGAGCGGGGCGTTCTTGCTCTCGCGCTCGCGGCGCCCGCGCTCGAACAGCGTTTGGTCGCTCCGCATTCCGTGCTTCATCGCGCAGCCTCGCAACGCGGGCAGGTTAGCGCTTTGGCGGCGCATTCGGAGGCGGAGCGAGGCTTGCCGCTCAAAGGCGTGTTTGCCTCGCGTCCGTCGCCCCGCCCACAATGCTATCCTGCGCGGAGCCTAGGCGGCGCCGCCTGCGGCGCAAGGAGCAGCGATGACGACGCGCCAACTCCCGACCGAAGAGGAAGTGCTCGGCTACTTCCAGTCCCTCAGCAACTGGGGGCGCTGGGGCGCCGACGACCAACTCGGCACGCTCAACCTCGTCACGCCGGAGAAGCGGCGCCAGGCGGCGTCCCTCGCGCGCGACGGCGTCAGCATCGGGTGCGCCCGCCCCGTCAGCGCGCAGCACTCCGTTGACCAGCCGATCACGCCTGTCCACGTGATGGTCGAGAGCGGCGAGGTCTACTGCCTCGACGACGACCGCGAGTGGACGACGCAGCACTCGATGGACTACTTCGGCATGGCCGTCCACGGCCCGGGGCAAACGCACCTCGACGCGCTCTGCCACCAGTTCTGGGGCGGCAAGATGTACAACGGACGCCCCTCGAGCGTCGTCTCGTCGGCGGGCAAGGCCGGCTTCGGCGCGGTGGACGGCATGAAGAACGGCCTTGTGACCAAAGGCGTGCTTCTCGATCTCGCCCGCCTCCGCAACGTGGACTGGTACGAGCCCGGCGAGGCCGCGTACCCGGACGATCTCGACGCCGCCGAGCGGGCGCATGGCGTCCGCGTCGAGGAGGGCGACGCGCTGCTGCTGCGCTTCGGCTGGACGGCGCGGCGCAACGCCATTGGCCCCGTTCCGCGCGACGGCGGGCGCGCCGGGCTGCACGCCTCCTGCCTGCCGTGGATCCACGAGCGCGGAATATCGGTTCTCGCCTGCGACAGCGCGCAGGAAGTGCGCCCCACCGGCTACGACGGACTCTTCGGCCCCATTCACTCCGTCGGGCAGGTTGCGATGGGCCTCTGGCTGGTGGACAACGCCGATTTCGACGCGCTCGCGGAAGCCTGCGCCGCCGCAGGGCGCTACGAGTTCCTCTTCACGCTCGCCCCGATGAACTTCCCCCTCGCCACCGGTTCGCCGCTTAACCCCATCGCGGTGTTGTAGGCGGCCTTTGCGTAACTCCCTGCGCCAATAGGTTCCCGCTCTCGATGGAATGACGGGGCGCTTACGTAGGAGAGGAGCGGCGCATTGATGCCCGCCAGCGCGCGACGCGCGCCCTTACGGACGCATAACGATGCGCCCGACGACCTCGCGGCGCTTCAGCGCGCGGTAGGCGGCGGCGACGGACGCGGCGGACATCGACGACGTTTCGTGAATGAGCGGAGCGATCAATCCGCTTCGCGTAAGTTGCAAGGCTCGCTCCGCATGGCGGCGCTCCGCGCCCAAACTGCCCGTGATCGAGAGTTCGCGGAAGATGGCCTCCGCCGGAGCGAACGGCGCGGCCTGACGCTCCACCTGCCCAACGAGCGCGATCCGCCCTCCCCGTCGGAGCGATGCGGCGAGCCGCCCAAGCGCAGTCCCCGTCGCATCAAGCGCCGCGTCCGCTCCTTGTGCGTCCGTCAGAGCCGCGACGGCCTCCTCCCACGGCTCGTCGTCAAGGAGAACGGCGTTGAGCCGCAATTCGTCCTGCAGACGCCGCGCCTTCTCCGGCGAGCCGGTTATGCCGATAACCTGCGCGCCCGCGGCTCGCGCGGCTTGGGCGGCGCTTCCCCCCACTCCGCCGCTGACGCCGGTCACGACGACCGTCTGCCCTTCGCTGAGGCCGCAAGCCTCCAGCGCTTTGAGCGCGACGCCCACCGGGGACGCGAGGAGCGCGCCTTCCGATTCCGGCAATCCCGCAGGCAACGGAACAAGCGAGTCGGCGGGCGCGACGAGCATCTCGGCGAATCCGCCGTCACGCCTGTGCCCGATGTCGCCCGGAATGACGGCTGCATACGCGCCCGCGAGCCCGGGATCCGTCCCCTCTCCCACGGCAAGGACAACGCCGGCGACCTCGTGGCCCAGCGCTCGCGGCAGCGTAACGCCTCGCCGGAGCGCGCCCTCCATAATGAGCGCGTCGTGATGGGAGAAGCCGCAAGCCGCCACGCGCAGCAGGACTTCCCCCGGCCCAGGCTCCGGATCGGGGAGCAGCGCGTCGCGCAGGGCAGGCTCCGGCCCCGCCGCGTCAAGAACAACGGCTTTCATGGAGCGTCCGACAAGCGACACAGCCCTTCTCGCCGCGAAAACGGGCGGGACGCGCGCAGCTCGCTCACTTACGACAAGCGCGACCGGCTCATCGCGCGCTGGAGCAACCTAACGGCGACGCGCGGACTCCACTAAGCCTCGCTTCGCCGGGCGGCGTTGAGCCGCTTCATGAGGCGCGACTTGCCCCGCGCCGCGGCGTTGCGGTGCAGAACTCCCTTCGTGACGGCGCGGTCCAACTTGCTCGCCGCCGTGTGGACGGCCGCGTTCGCGTCGTCCCCTCCGCTCCGAAGAGCGCGGACCGCCTTCTTCACCGCGGTCCTCGTGCTGGCGCGCACGCGACGGTTGACGATGCGGCGGCGCTCCTGAACTTTCGCAGTCTTCATCGCTGGCATACAAGCCCCCTGCGCTCGGGTTAGCCCAAGCGCGGGGTTAGTATAGCACAGCCCCAAGAGAGCCCGTTGCGTAACTCCCCGCCCCAGTAGGTTCCCGCTTTCGAGGGAACGACGAGGGCGCATACGTAGGAGCGGCGCTTGCGCGCCGTCTGGATTCCCGACTACGCGGGAATGACGGCAGGTTGCGCCCCCGCTCGCCCCCTACAGCACGTCCCCCACCAGACGGCCGCGGCCGACTTTCGACGGGTCGTCTATCTTGATCCCGTCCCACTCGGGAAGGCTCGCGCCCACGCCGGAGAGTTCGGCCTCGACGTCGTTGCGGACGACGACGTCCTTGAACGGGCCGCGCAGGCTGCCCTCGTAGCCGGGATACTCGAAATGCTCGACCGGGTAGACGAGGATCTCGTTCTCGTCGGGGTTGCGGACGACGTTCATCGGGTCGCCGCCGTCGGCGACGACGCGCATCTGCTCCTCCAGCATCCGGCGGAACATAATGATGCCGACGTCGGAGACGCCGAGCCGCTCGGTCGTCCGGTCGGTCACCGGCCCCTGCATGATCCACGCCGCCTGGTCTTGCCCCAGCACCCAGTCGGACTTGATCGTGCCGTCGTCGTTGAAGGCGGGGACGCGCTCGTGCGTCACGACGTCGGGCGCCTCCTGTCCGGGCTCCGGCTGCCGGAGGTCGACGACGAAGTGGAGCGTGTGCGTGTCGTCGACGGGGACGCGGTACTGGAGGTTGGAGGTGATGTGCAGGATGTTGGGGAAGAGGATGGGGTGCCCCATTTGCCAGTGGTCGTCGGATTCGGTTTCGTCGCCGACGAGCCTGCGCTTGATGACGCCGTAGTCGGTGATTTCGAAGCCGATCTTGCGGTGGTCGGCGCCGCGCGCGCCGATGCGGGCGTTCCAAGCGTCGCGCTCTTCCTGCGGCTTCTGCTTGTTCATCACCCAGCCGCCCCAGTAGCGGTGCAGCCACTGGAAGTGCAGCGGGTCGAGCGAGTTTTCATGGCACTGCAGCCAGTTGCAGGGAAGCATAATGGACTGCGTGCGGCGGACGCCGGGCCAGACGAGAACGTCCACGCGGGGGAGGAGGGGCGCGGGAGCGGGCCCCATATAGGCGAAGACGACGCCGCCCAGTTCCTGCGCCTGGTACGCCTTGATGCGGACCTTCTCCTTGAACTTGGAGCCCTCGGGCTCGGACGGCTGGTCAACGCACTGGCCATGCTCGTTGAAGATCCAGCCGTGGTAGGCGCAGCGGATCCCGTTCTCCTCGGGGACGCCGTAGGCGAGGTTGGCCTTGCGGTGGGCGCAGGAGGGCTCGATGAGGCCGACGGTGCCGCTCGCGTCGCGGTAGAGGACGAGGTCTTCGCCGAGGAGGCGCACCTCTTTCGTGGGGTTGTCGGCGTCGAGTTCGACGCTTGCGGCGATGGGGTGCCAGTAGCGGCGCATCAACTCGCCCATCGGCGTGCCGGGCCCGACTCGGGTAAGCCGCTCGTTCTGTTCCGCAGTGAGCATAGGTTCCTCCTTTGCCCGCGCAGGCGTTTGCGGTGTCTTGCGCCGCAATCATAGCACGGCGCGTCAAGAGGCACCCTACGCTCAAGCGCCGCGGTTCACGCTGAAGATGACGCCGCCCTGCAGTTCGGCGACCTTCTCCAGTCCGGGAAGTCCGCGCAGGTCGTCCGCCTCGAAGTTCCGAAGCGTGTCCCAGGAACTTTCGTAGAACCAGACGATATGCGCGTCTTCCCCGTCCTGCGAAATCCAGCGGCGCAAGTCGTCCAGCGTGGGTTGTCTGCCCCAGCGATGCATCCGCGCTTCGGGGTCGGTGCGAATGATGAGGAGCGTTCGCCAGTTGGTGAACGCCCGGCCGGGGAAGGGGTTTGCTTTGACGTAGTCCACGACGTCGGAGTCGAGGAACAGCGTGTTTTCCGTGCCGCGGAGTCCGCCGTCGTTCGCTTGCCGAATCTCGCGGACGCTCGCCGCCGCGACAAGGGCGAGCCAGACGAGCAGGCCGGTCGCGAACAGCGCCCACGCGACGGCGATGCCCTGCCGGCCAACCGCCGCAACGGGCGGCGGCGCGCGTCCGCTTTCGACGCTGCTCCTCGCGTAGGCCGCGGTCCTGTCCGCCGCGAATAGGCCCGCGAACAGGAACGGGGCGTAGAGCAGCGTGAGGCGCCGCTCGTCAAGTCCGCCGTCGTGCGCGTAGCCGACCAACGTCGCGGCCAAGTGGAGCGCGATGAACGCGAGCGCGAATCCGCCGAACAGGAGGAGCGGACTCCAGTCGTCCCGCCGCCCAACGCTCGGACGCCGGCGCAGGAGCGCCCAAACGACGCCGACCGCCAGCATCAGCAGCAGAGCGCCCGCCAGGACGGAGGCGTCCCGTTGGCCGGAGCGTCCGGGGACAACGAAGAGCCATGCGCCGAAAAGGCTCAGCAGGTCGCCCAGCATCGCGGGCAGTGGTAGGCGGCGTCCGGCGCGGCGCGTCCTTGCGGCGAGAGAAGCGATCCGCTGCCGAGGAATCCTCCGACGAGGATGAAATTGCGAACGGCCCACGCTCCCACCGGCGCGGAGGCGATGAGGACGTAGGCGGCGGCGCGGAGCGCTTTCGTGCGCGGCGCGAGGCCGCGTTGGGATAGGAGAACGACGGCGACCGCGATCATCAGGGCGGCGCCCATATATTTCATATCCCACGCGAGCGCGGTGAAAACCGCCGCCCAAAACAGCGGCGTCCATCGCCCGCTCCGCAAGTGGCTCTCCGCTTGGATGAGCGCGAGCGTGAAGAAGAGGATGAACAGCGCCTCGGGCGCGGCGAGGTGCGCCGTCCACCCCAGCGGCAGCGACAGCGCTAGGGCGAGGCAGCCCCACGCGGCGAGAAAGCGCGATTGCAGACGGCGCCGCATCCACAGTCCGCCCACCAGAATGGTCGCGCCGAAGGCGGCTGCGCTGAGCGGCCCCGCCGCGTCGAACGGGTCGAGCGCGCCGCCGAGGCTCGCCGCCGCGAGCGCGGCCGGGTAGAGCGGAGGCCACAGCGCGAACGGACGCGGATCCTCAATCCCGCTGACGGTGACCGCCTCAAACCGGATGCCGTGCAGCAGATTATTGGCGGCGTAGATGTAACTGGCGGAGTCGCCTCCCAGCCCCGCGCCGTAGGTCGCCGTCCGCGCCAGGGCGAGCGCCGCTCCCAAAACCGCGGCTGCGATGACGAAGAGCGTGAAGGGGGCGGGGCGCAAGCGGGCGAGCCGCCGCGCTGGATGGGAGGGCGTCCCCGGCGCAGGGCTCATCGGACGCGCCTACGGCCGCTCCTGCGCCGCGGCGCCGTTGAGCGACGCGCCGAACTCGCGCGCCAGCGCCTCGGCGAGGGCCGGGGGAGCGGACTCGGCGCTCTGCACGCAAGGCAGGTGGTAGAACACGTTCCGCTCCATATGAGCGCGATTGAGAAAGTAGACCTGTTTCTCGAGCGCGACGGCTATGCCGATCTCGACGAGCGAGCCGGCGTAGCGCAGGTCGGGGTCGACATTGACGAAGAGGAGCGCGTCCGCCGCGACGACGCCCTGCCTGTCCTCCTCCGCCTCCTTGGGGCCTCCCTGCTCCGGCGCGGTCGTCCAGTCGTGGGTCACCTCGTGCCCGGCGGCTGTGACGCATCGCTGCGCCCGCCGGACGCGCTCCTTATCCTCGTATTTCCCCGCGACGTAGAACTTCATCGGGCCTCCCCCGCAAACGCGGCGCTCCGCGCGGGTTGCGATGCGCGGCGAGGCATATTCTACCGCCCGCCGCCGCGGGGGCAACCCTCACCCGCCGCTACGCGGCGCCCTCTCCCTGATAAGGAGAGGGCGGGATTGGCGCTGCGCGTCGCCATGCGACGCCCCTTCCCCTGATTTAGAGAACCTTGCAAACTTTACCGTCATTCCCGCGTAGGCGGGAATCCAGACACGGCGCACGGCGCTCGCTACTCTCCTACGTAACCGCCCCGCCCTGACCGCGAAAAGCGGGAACCTACTGAGCGCGGGGGCTACTCGAAGGTCTCGACAGAAGCAGGGCGGGTCGGCGCTTACGCGCGCGCCAGTCCGCTGAGCAACGCGACGGAGCGCTCGCGGGATGCGGCGGGGTCGGGCCCGGCCGGGACGACATGCGCGATGATCTCGCCGGCGCCGAACGCAAAGAGTTGGGCGATCCGCTCCGCCACGCGCTCCTCGCTCCCGGAGAGGACGACGGCGTCGAGCATGCGGTCGCTCCAGCCCTCGGTCTGCGCGGCCTCGGGGAAGCCGGCGTCGGCGAACATCGCCTGATAGAAGGGCATTCGCGGGTAGTGGGCGAGTTGCTCGCGGGCGGCGGCGCGCGCCTCTTCCGCGTCGTCGTGGACGCAGACGGGGGCGTGCGCGATGAGCGGCGGGCAGGAGCGCCCGGCTTTCGCCGCGCCGCGCTCCATCGCGGGCAGCACCGCGTCGCGCAGATACTCGCCGGGCGACACCCAACTGATCGCGCCGTCGGCGACCTCGCCGCAGAGTTCGTAGGATTTCGGGCGGAGCGCGGACGCCATCACGGGAACGCCGGGCACGGGCGCGGGCAGCGCGGCGTTCGCCCGGTAGACGCTCCCCTCGAACTCGACGGCGCCCGTCTCCAGCAGCGTCTTGGCGATGGTCACGTACTCGCGCAGCGCGGTGAGCGGCGTTCGGTAGTCGGCGCCGAACGCCGTGCCCATAGCGCGGACGTGGCTGGGGCCGACGCCGAGGCGGAAGCGATTCCCGGAAAGTTGGGCCGCGACCTGCGTCTGCTGCGCCGCCGCGACGGGATGGCGCCCCCAGATCGGGACGATGCAGGTGCCGAGCAGGATGCGCTCCGTTCGGGCGGCGGCGGCGGCCATCAGCGTGACGCCGTCGAGATTCGCGCCGCCCACCGTGAGCCATGCGGCGTGGACGCCGCGCTCCTCGCAATCCTCGATGCGCTCAAGGACGGCGTTGCTGTCGCCGCCCATCACGGCCAGTCCGATGGTCTGTTCGGTCATACGCTGCTCTCCGCTCCTTGCGCGTTGTCGTTTGGCGTGGCGCATAGTCTACCTGAGGCGCGCAAGGGAGAGTCAGTCCGATGGCGCAGAGCGCCGAGGGACGGGCGCTATACTGGCTGCATTCCATTGTCCGATGCGGATTTCGTTCGCAGGAGGCGATCCGATGACGCAAGCCGCCGCTCCGACCAAAGCGCCCCGGCGGTCCGTTCCGCTGGAAGTGACGCATGAGGCGCGCCCGCTGCTGACGCCCTTCCGCGAGCGGACGTTCCGCGCAATGCACTAGGCCGCGCTCGAGGACGGCGGCGCGGAGGTCGTCGTCAGCGCCGCGATTGTCCGGCTCGACCCGATCAGCCCGGACCTCGAGACGGAACTCTCGCTCTTCTGCGAGGTGGATGCCTCTTGGGAAGAGGCGCGCAAGGCGCAACGCCGCATAACCCTGCGCGTGGCGAACGACCTCTTCCCTACGTGGTCTGATGCGGAGCGCGGCGATTATTCGCGGTGGATCGGCTGGAGCGTTATCCCCACCCAGGAGCGTCTGATTGCGTCCGCTTGATTTCTACGACCTCGGCGTTCGGCTGGCGGAGGAGGGGCGCACAGAGGCGGAGCAGTGGACGGCGGTAAGCCGGATCTACTACGGGCTGCTCCATGAGGCGGCCTGCCGTTACTTCAGAGAGAATCCGGATGCCTCGCCCATTCCCAGGAATCGGCGGCATTCCGCAGTGCGGGACCGCCTCGGCAATTCCGGCGCGCCGGAAGGAATAGACGCTGCGAACTTCTTGAGGCGCCTCGCGTGGATGCGGGGCGAGTGCGATTACCAGATCGGCGCGGAACTTCGGTATGAGCAGGGAACAATGGCTCTCCCGGCTATGGTCAGCCTCGCGCTGGAGGCGGCTGCCGACTGCCTTGCGGCGCTCGACGCCTACTCGCCGGGCGAGTCCGCCGACGGGTCGGAGTGGCGCGTGAGCGGCGGCTGAGGCGAGGCCCTTTGCGCTCCGCGCCCGCAACGCCTATGCTTATCCGCGACGCAACTCGCGCAACTCACGCGACGCCACTCGCTCCGCCCTGTCCGGGCGCGATAGGAGGCCGCTGATGGCAAGCATCGTTCTGGGAATCGGCAGTTCGCACGGGCCCTCGATCCAGTCCGATCCGAGCGAGTGGGCGCGTCTCGGCGAGGCGGACATGCGCGATCCGCGGTTCGACTACGAGCGGCTGCTGGCCGCCGCGCCGCCCGACGTCGCCGAGCAGATCGCGCCGGAGAAGCAGCGCGAGCGGCACGCCGCCGCCCACGCCGCCATCGGAGAGTTGCAGGCCGCGCTCGCCGATGCCCGCCCCGACGCCGCGGTCGTCGTGAGCAATCCGCACCGCGTGTGGCCGGACGAAACGAAAGCGGTGTTCGCCGTGATGCGCTCCGCGTCGCTGCCGGTGGCCGGACGGCAGCCGTTCGACCCGGACGCGCGGTTCCGCGGCAATGACGAGCGCTCCGCGCCGGCTGCCCCGCTCCGCGCCGGCCACCCGGAACTGGCGGAGCATCTGATCGGAGCGCTGAACGGCGAGGGGTTCGACGTCGGCTGCGGCGACGGCGTTCGGGAGGGGCATGCGCTGGACGACGCTTTCGGCTACGCCTTCAACTACGTTCTGCCGGAGGACGCGCCTCCGCCCGTCGTTCCGTTTCTGGTGAGCCGCTACTTGCCCTATCAGGCGACGGCGGCGCGCTGCTACGCGCTCGGCCAGGCGATGCGCCGCGCCGTCGCGTCGTGGGAGGCGGACGCCCGCGTCGCGCTCATTGCGTCGGGAGGGCTCAGCCACCAGGTGATCGACGAGGAGTTGGACCGGGGCGTCATCGCGGCGCTGGAGGGGGGCGACGAGGATGCGCTCCGCGCGCTGGATCGGGAGCGGCTGAACGCCGCGCCCGGCACGCCGGAAATCCTGAACTGGGTAACGGTCGCGGGAGCGATGGCGCCGACGCGGATGACTCTGCTGGACTACCTCCCGTGCTACAGATCGCTCGCCGGAACGGGGCACGGCCTCACGTTCGGCGTATGGCGGTGAGACCTTAGCCTGCCGCCCTGCCCGCGTAGGCGGGAATCCAGTCGCCGCGGAAGCGCCGCCCGCCCTCTCCTTATCAGGGAGAGGGCAGCCGCGAAGCGGCGGGTGAGGGTCGGCGCGCGCCCCATGCCCGCGTAGGCGGGAACCTACTGAGCTACGAAAGTTACGCAGACACCCGTGGGACTAGCGGTTCGTTCAGCGCGCAATTGTTGCCCAGCAGGCAGTGGTCGCCTATGCGCTCCGCGTGGCAAAACGACGGCGTGGCCGAGCGTCACGTAGTTCCCGACCGTCAGGTGCCGTCGGCGTGGCAGATGGAGCCGCTGGCGTTCCGATGATGCGCCGCCGGCCTCTATACCAGAGAAGGCGGGGCTACTCATCGGCTTTGGCGCGTCGCCAGAGGGCGATTTTACGGGAGAGCGGCATATCGGCGAGGGCGGCTCCCTCCTGGCGGGCGGCGCTCTCGACGCGGCGGAAGCGTCCGGCGAAGCGATCGTTGGCGCCGCGCAGGGCTTCCTCCGCGTCCACGCCCATCGTTTGGGCCGCGCCGACGAGGGCGAGAAGGAGATCGCCGAACTCCTCTTCTCTGCGGCGGGGCGTTTCGGCGGCGCGGATTTCCGCGGCTTCCTCCGCCACTTTGTCGAACGAGGCGTCGGGGGAATCCCAGTCGAAGCCGGCCCTGCGGGCGCGGCTGAGGGCGGCCTGCGCGTAGGCGAGCGCGGGCATCGCGCGGGAGATGCCGTCGAGCATCGAGGCGTCGGCGTCGCCCTTTTCGGCGCGCTCCTCCGCCTTGAGGCGCTCCCATTGCCCTTTCACCTCGACGGACGTTCGCGCCGAGGCGTCGGCGAAGACGTGCGGGTGGCGGCGAACGAGTTTGGCGTTGACGCGGGCGGCGACGTCGTCAATGGTGAACGCGCCGTCGTCCGCGCCGATCTGGGCGTGAAAGACGACGTGCAGGAGGATGTCGCCCAGTTCCTCGACGAGCGCGTCCTGATCGCCGGACGCCATCGCGTCAAGCGCCTCGTAGGTCTCTTCAAGGAGCGCGCCCCGGAGGGATTCGCGCGTCTGCTCGAGGTCCCAGGGGCAGCCGGTTTCCGGGTCGCGGAGGCGGCGCATCGTTTCGAGGAGAGCGTCGAACGTTTCGGACAAGCGTGTCTCCGATTCGCTGGGGATGGCGGAGCGATTATAGTAGGTTTTTCGCTGGCGCCGCCCGCGCCCCGACCCTCACCCGCCGCTGCGCGGCGTCCTCTCCCAGAGGGAGAGGGGCAACATACCCCATCCGACCCCCCTCTCCCTCCGGAGACCTTTGCATAACTCCTCTGCCCCAGTAGGTTCCCGCTTTCGCGGGAATGACGTGGCGCTTACGTAGGAGAGGAGCGGCGCTCCGCGCCGCCTGGGTTCCCGCCTACGCGGGAATGACGGTAGGTTATGCAAAGGTCTCCAGAGGGAGAGGGGCAACATACCCCCATCCGACCCCCCTCTCCCTCCGGGAGAGGGGCCGGGGGTGAGGGTTGCCGCCCGAAATCCAGCGGTTGACAAATCCTGCGGCGAGGGCTTATGGTTGCGCGCAAGCCTCCTGCGGCGACGCTGCAGCGGGCGCGGCCCCGAACTTCAACGCATAGGACGGTTCCAACGATATGACATCCAGAATCCTCGTTGCCCTCGGCGCGCTCGTCGCCGTCGCCCTCGCTCTCGTCATCGCCTTGCCCGCCACCGCCCAAGCGTCGCCTTGCTCCAACGGCGTCGCCGTTCCGAACCCGACGAGCAACCCCGGCCTCGTCGCAGACTGCGACGCGCTGCTCGCGGCGAAGGACGCCCTTCGAGGCAACGTCAGCCTCAACTGGGACGCCAACACAGCCATCGCCAGTTGGGAGGGCGTCACCGTGCAACGACGCTCGCAGCGCGTCACGCGGATCGACCTGCCGCGCAAGGGGCTCGACGGGAGCATACCGAAGGAACTAGGGCGGCTGACCGCGCTCGAGCATCTCCAGTTGGCGCGGAACCCCCTGACCGGCCCGATACCCTCCGAACTTGGCAACCTCACGGAACTCGTCGCCATCTCGCTCACCGGCACGCGGGTCACCGGGTGCGTGCCGTACCCGCTGCAGGCGGAGGGCGTGGAGATTTTCGGCGGCTTCTCCTTCTGCCCCGAACCTACGCCTACGCCGACCTCCACCCCAACGCCTACACCAACCCCAACCCCCACGCCGTCGCCTACGCCGACCCCCACTCCCACCGCGACTCCTACCCCTACTGCGACGCCAACCCCCACCCCGACGCCGACCCCAGCGGGAACCCCCACTCCAACTCCTACCCCCACCCCCACGCCGACGATGTACGAAACGGGCTGCTCGAACGGCACCGCCGTACCCAACCCCTCGAGCAACCCCGGCCTGGTGAGCGACTGCGCCGCGTTGATGGAGGGCAAGGACACGCTGCGCGGAACCGCGACGCTCAATTGGGACTACGGGCAGGCCATTACCCGCTGGGAAGGCATCACCGTTAGCGAAACGCCGCAGCGCGTCACGCATATCAATTTGCGGAACACGCGCTTTACAGGCAGCATTCCGCCATCGCTCGGCAACCTCTCCAACTTGACAATACTCGACATTGCCGGCAACGAATACAGGGGGAGCATCCCGTCCGAACTCGGCAACCTCTCCAACTTGACAAGCCTCAACATCCATGGCTACAGGTTGAGCGGGAGCATACCGTCCGAACTCGGCAACCTCTCCAATTTGACCGAACTCGGCCTCTGGGGCAACGGGTTGATCGGGAGCATCCCGTCCGAACTCGGCAACCTCTCCAATTTGACAAGCCTCATCATCAGCGGGGGCGATTTGGGTGGGAGCATTCCTTCGTCGCTCGGCAACCTCTCCAAATTGACAAGCCTCACCATCAGCGGTGGCAGTGCCAAAGGTGGAGAGTTAAGGGGGAGCATTCCGCCTGAACTCGGCAACCTCTCCAAATTGACAAGCCTCACCATCAGCGACAGTAGGTTGAGCGGGAGCATCCCGTCTGAACTCGGCAACCTATCCAACTTGCGGAAACTCTATCTTGCCAACAACGAGTTGAGCGGGAGCATACCATCGTGGATCGGCAACCTCTCAAAGTTGCAGAATCTCCAGCTTGTCAATAACGAGTTGAGCGGGAGCATCCCGTCTGAACTCGGCAACCTCTCCAACTTGACATACCTCCATATCGGCGGCGCCGGGTTGAGCGGGAACATCCCGCCCGAACTAGGCAACCTCTCCAACTTGACAATACTCGTCATTAGCGGCACCGGATTGAGCGAAGACATCCCACCCGAACTCGGCAACCTTTCTAATTTGATACAGCTCAACCTCTCCAACAACGAGTTGAGCGGGAGCATCCCGTCCGAACTCGGCAACCTCTCCAACCTGGTTGTCCTCTATCTTGACAGCAACGGGTTGAGCGAGAGAATCCCGACTGAACTCGGTAACCTCTCCAGGTTGAACTGGCTCTACCTTAGTCACAACGAGCTGAGTGGGAGCATCCCGTCCGAACTCGGCAACCTCTCTAAACTGAGGCGTCTCTATCTCAACGGCAACGAGTTGAGCGGAGGCATCCCTTCCTCACTCGGCAACATCCCCTACTTGCAACATCTCTACCTCAACGGTAACGAGTTGAGCGGGAACATCCCGACCCAACTCGGCAACCTCTCCAATATGTGGCACCTTGACCTTTCTCACAATGAGTTGAGGGGGAACATCCCGTCGTCGCTCGGCAACCTCTCCAATTTGCTAGGCATCGGCCTCTCCAACAACGAGTTGAGCGGGAGCATTCCGTCGTCGCTCGGTAACCTCTCCAACTTGCGACGCCTTGACCTCTCCAACAACGAGTTGAACGGGAACATCCCGACCCAACTCGGCAACTTCTCCAGGTTGTGGTACCTCGACCTCAATAACAACTGGTTGAGCGGCAACATCCCGACCCAACTCGGCAGACTCTCTAAGTTGACCCATCTTGACGTCAGCGTCAACGAGTTGGACGGCAGCATCCCGTCGCAACTCGGCAGCCTCTCCAACTTGACCCATCTTGACGTCAGCGTCAACTGGTTGGATGGGAGCATTCCGTCGCAACTCGGCAGCCTCTCCAACTTGACCTCCATGCAACTCAACTGCAACTTGCTGAGCGGGAGCATCCCGACTGAACTGGGCAACCTTTCCAAGTTGACCAGGCTCAGCCTCGCCAACAACGGGTTGAGCGGGAGCATTCCGTCGTCGCTCGGCAACCTCTCCAACTTGGAGATTCTCGCTCTGGGCGACAACGAATTGCCTTATGGGATTCCTACGTGGCTCAGCCGGCTTACGAAGTTGCGCGGGTTCTCTCTTGGGGACTTGGGGGGCTCTCCCGATTGCGGGGACTGATCGCGCGCGAACGCCGAACCCTCACCCGCCGCTACGCGGCGTCCTCTCCCAGAGGGAGAGGAGGATAGGCCGCTCAGTTTGATTCCCTCTCCCTCTGGGAGAGGGCTAGGGTGAGGGCGGCCCCGCGCCCCCGAACCCTCACCCGCCGCTGCGCGGCGTCCTCTCCCAGAGGGAGAGGAGGATGGGGACGCTGTCTGATTCCCTCTCCCTCTGGGAGAGGGCTAGGGTGAGGGTGCCCCGCGCCCCCGAACCCTCACCCGCTGCTTCGCAGCGTCCTCTCCCAGAGGGAGAGGGAAGGTTGGGGGACGCTGTTTGATTCCCTCTCCCTCTGGGAGAGGGCTAGGGTGAGGGCGGCTCCGCGCGCCGAACCCTCACCCGCCACTGCGCGGCGTCCTCTCCCAGAGGGAGAGGAGGATAGGCGCTCCGTGCCTTCCTTAAGATTCCCGCCTGCGCGGGCAGGGCGCGGCGCAGTTTGATTCCCTCTCCCTCTGGGAGAGGGCTAGGGTGAGGGCATGATGAGCGAGGTTGCGTTATACGATACGACGCTGCGCGACGGGGCGCAGATGGAAGGCGTGAGTTTCTCCGCGCACGATAAGTTGCGGATCGCGGAGCGGCTGGACGCCGTCGGCGTCCGCTACATCGAGGGGGGCTGGCCGGGCTCCAACCCGAAGGACGAGGAGTTTTTCGCGCAGGCGAAGGGGCTGCGGCTGGCGAACGCGGAACTGGTCGCGTTCGGGAGCACGCGGCGCGCCGGCGGGTCGGTCGAGGACGACGCGAATCTGCGGGCGCTGCTGGAGAGCGGCGCGCCGGTCGTCACGCTCGTGGGGAAGGCGTCGGAGATGCAGGCGTCGGAGGTGCTCGAGGTTCCGCTCGAGGAGAATCTGGCGATGATCCGCGAGTCGGTCGCCTATCTGCGGGAGCAGGGGCGGCGCGTGTTCTTTGACGCGGAGCACTTCTTCGACGGCTACGCGGCGAATCCGGAGTACGCCCTGCAGTGCGCGCGGGCGGCGGCGGAAGCCGGGGCGGAATGCGTCGTGCTCTGTGACACGAACGGGGGGACGCTGCCGGTGGACGTTTTCGCGGCGGTCAGCGCCGTCCGCAAGGCGTTGGACTGCCCGGTGGGCATCCATTGCCACAACGATTCGGACGTGGCGGTGGCCAACACGATCGCGGCGGTGCAAGCGGGCGCGACGCAGGTTCAGGGGACGATCAACGGCTACGGCGAGCGGTGCGGCAACGCGAATCTGCTCTCCGTGATCCCGAATCTGAAACTGAAACTGGGCATCGACGTCGTGACGGACGGGCAGTTGAGCCGCCTGACGGAGTTGCATCGGTTCACGGCGGAACTGGCGAATATGCCGCGCAACCGCTACCAGCCCTACGTCGGGGAGAGCGCGTTCGCGCACAAGGGCGGGCTGCATGTGTCGGGGATGGCGAAGACGGAGGCGAGTTACCAGCACGTCGACCCGGAGGCGGTGGGGAACGCGAAGCACGTGGTGATTTCGGAACTTGCGGGGCGCAGCAACATCGCGGCGAAACTGCAGGAGGCGGGGCTGACCGCCGAGGTGCCGTCCAGCCGTCTGCCGGGGCTGCTGCAATTGATCAAGGCGCGGGAGAACGAGGGCTTTCAGTACGAGGGCGCGGAGGCGTCGTTCCGCCTGCTGGTGGAGCGGATGCTGCCCCGCTATCGCGCGCCGTTCGACCTCGTGGACTTTATGGTGGTGATGGAGCACGGGCGCCGGCCGGGCAAGTGGAGCGGGGGCGACGCGCTGTCGGAGGCGACGGTGAAGATCGCGGTCAACGGGGAAGTCCGGCACACCGCCGCCGAGGGGAACGGCCCCGTGAACGCGCTCGACCTGGCGATGCGGAAGGGGTTGCTCGATTTCTACCCGCGCCTCGCCGACGTGGAACTGACCGACTACAAGGTGCGCGTCGTGCCGCAGGGGCCGGGGGGCACGGGGGCGGTCGTGCGCGTGCTGGTGGAGTCGACGGACGGAGAGCGCGTTTGGGCGACGGTGGGCGCGTCCACGAACATCGTGGAGGCGTCGTGGCAGGCGCTCGCGGACAGCTTGGAGTACGCGCTGCTGGACAAGTAACGCGCAGGCGGAGCAATGGCGACGGAAGTCTTTCACAGACTGGAGTACGCCTGCTGGGCAAGTAGCGCGCATGCGGGGCGATGGCGACGGAAGTCTTTCACATCGACGCGAACGGCGTCCGCATCTCGGCGCGGCGCGCGGAGTTCGGCGAGCACGCCTACGCGCCGCGCAATATCACGGCGGTCGAGCCGGTCGAGGACAAGGGGCGGCGCTGGCCCGGCTATATGATGCTGTTCATCGGGTTCGCCGCGCTGGGCGCAGGGCTCGTGCTCAACCAGACGACGGCGATGCTGGTCGGGGGCGTCGCCATTCTCTCCGGATCGCTGAACCTGCGGCGGAAGCGCCCGCGCTACGGGATTCGCATCGCGACGCAGCGGGGCCCGGTGTACGTGCTGGCGTCGAGGGACAAGCGCTACGTGGAGGTGGTGGCGAACGCGCTGCGCCGCGCGGTCAGCGCGTCGCAGGAAGGGCGCGGCGCAGCGCGTTCGCCGGAGGACGCCGCGCATGGCGCCGCGCAAGACGCGCCTGCGGCGGCTCGCCGCGGCGGGCGGCCCGCGCCGCGCCGCCGGCGGCGGAGGTAGGACTGCGCGGCGCTACGCGCCGCGCCTAACCCGTCGGCGTAGGCGGGAACCTGCCGGGAATGGGAGTATCCCCACGCGCCCCGTCATTCCCAATAGACCCTATTGGGCGCCCCCGTCTAGCCGCCCCGCGCCGGGGATGGCGGCGGCGAGGGCGGCTCGGACATTCGCGGCGCCTACGGCCTCGATGCCGGGCTGGGGCGCGAGCGCGCGCAGCGCGGCCTCGGGGACGACGGCGCGACCGTAGCCGTGACGCGCCGCCTCCTCCAAGCGCCGCTCCAAGTGCGAGACGCTCCGCGTTTCGCTGTTCAGCCCAACCTCGCCGATGACGACGGTCGTCGGATGGATCGGCGCGTCAAGGTAACTGGAGGCGATGGCGGTCGCTATGGCGAGGTCGAGGGCGGGCTCGGCGGCGTGCAGCCCGCTGGGCACGTTCACGAGCACATCCTGCGCGCCCACCGCGATCCGCGCGCGACGCGAGAGAACGGCGGTCAGCATCGCCATGCGGTTGAAGTCGACGCCGGTGGCGGCGCGGCGAGGCGGGCTGAACGCCGACGGATTCGTGAGCGCCTGCACCTCGCAGAGGAGCGGACGGCTGCCCTGCATCGTGACGGCGACCGCCGAGCCCGGCGCCGACGGGTCGCGCTCGCCGACGAGAAGAGCCGACGGGTCGCGCACCTCGGCGAGGCCGTCGTTCCGCATTTCGAAGAGCGCGACACCGTTGGCCGCTCCGAAGCGATTCTTGGAGCAGCGCAGAACGCGGAGCGCGCCCGCCGGCTCGCCCTCCATCGCCAGCACGACGTCCACCATATGCTCCAGCACGCGCGGGCCGGCGATGTTCCCGTCCTTCGTCACATGCCCGGTCATCACGAGGGGAATGTTCGTCCGCTTGGCGGCGCCGATGAGGATTTGGGCGCACTCGCGGGTCTGCGCGACGCTGCCCGCCGCTGACTGCGCGTCCGGCGAGGAGAGCGTCTGAATGGAGTCCGCGACGAGCAGCGCGGGGCGGACGCGCTCCAGCGTCTCGGCTATCGTCGGGGCGTCGGTCTCGGACGAGAAGAGCACGCGGGGGCTGCGGACGCCAAGCCGCTCGGCGCGGAGCCGCACTTGCGCCCCCGACTCCTCGCCCGAAACGTAGAGAACGTCGTTTCCCGACTCCGCGACGAAGCCCGCCGCCTGCATCAGAATCGTGGACTTGCCGATGCCGGGGTCGCCAGCGAGCAGAACGGCGGAGCCCGCCACGAGGCCGCCCCCGAGCAGCCGGTCGGCCTCGGCGATGCAGACGCTCGTCCGCGCGCCGCCGGAGCGGGGCTGCTCAATGAGCGGAGCGGGAGCGTCCGCCGCGCCGGCGCAAGCGCGGGCGACGCTCGCTCCGACGCTGAGGGACGTCGCCCGGCGTCCGGCGCGAATCTTGGGCTCGGCGAATTCGGCGAGCGTGCCCCATGCGCCGCAGGCGGCGCAGCGTCCGTTCCATTTCGGCGAGGAGTGTCCGCAATCCCCGCAGAGGAACGCCGTTTTGGTGAGCGTGTTGCGCGTCATGCGTCCATCGTCGCGGGACGGGCGCCGACCGCGCAAGCGCCTGGTGTCGCATTTGCCAATTGGGACCTTGCATAACTTCTCCGCCCCAGTAGGTTCCCCGCTTTCGTGGTCAGGGCGGGGCGCATACGCAGGAGAGGGGCGACGCTCCGGGCCGACTGGATTCCCGCCTACGCGGGAATGACGGTAGGCCATGCAAAGGTCTCCAAATTGGGGCGCAGTCTATGCTAAGGCGCAGCCGGCGGGGAGAAGGGGCAGCGGCGTCAAGTTGCGCTATGGGGTATAATTCTCCGAGGAGGGTGGATGATATGGGCAAGCGCATCGGCATCGTCGGCACCCGCTTCTCCGAGTTGCACAGCCCCGCGTGGCGAGCGCAACTCAGCAACCTCATCGCGTCGCTTCCCAGCGACGCCGAGGTGATCGTGAACGGCGCGCCCGGCGTCGACGAGGAGGCGATCCGCCTCGCCGAGGAGCGCGGGCTTCAGGCGCGGGCGCTCTTCCCCGACGCGTACTACGGCGGCGACTACAGCAGCGACCCGAGTCTGCTGCTGCATCGCAACGAGGCGGTCGTGGACTGCTCGGACGAGGTCTACGCCGTATGGGACGGCGCGAGCCACGGCACGCAGCACGCGATCACGCTCGCCAAGCACAAGGGCGTCCCCCTCCACGTCATCAACGTGATGCAAGAGGACTGGCAACGCTTCAGTTAAGGCAGCGGTCGGGAGGATTCACAAAGCCCCCCCGCATCCGCGAATCTACTCCGCGAACGTCCGCCGGAAGCGAAGGAGGTTCTCTTCCGGCGCGACGATGGGGCGCACCCGCGGCTCGCCCGTCTCTTCGACGTCGACGTGAATGAACCAGGGGCCCGGCTCCCGAATCGCCCGGTCGAGCGCGGCCTCGAACTCCGCGAGCGTCGCCGCTTTCGCGACGTTCCGGATCCCCGACGCGAGCGCGACGGCGGCCAAGTCCGTTCCGGCCGAGGTGTGCGTCGGCTGGCCGCCCGTCTCGTACCACATTTGGTTGTCCCACACGATGTGCACGAGGTTCGGCGGGGCTTGGCGGGCGATCGTGGCGAGCGAGCCGAGGTTCATCAGCAGCGAGCCGTCGCCGTCCGTCACGAACGTTTTGCGGTCGGGCGCCGCGAGCGCGACGCCGAGCCCGATGGACGACGCCAGCCCCATCGCGCCCCAAGTGTAGAGGTTGGCGTCGCGCTCGCCCGCCGCATGCAGATCGAACGTCGCCGGGCCGAGGTTGGCGATGACCGGCTCGTTCGTCAGCCGCTCGAGGAGCGCGGCGATGCCCTCACGGCGCAGCACGTTTCGCTCCCACGAGTTGCGCGCGCCAGAGAACGGCCACGGGCATCCGGCTCGCGTAGCAGAGTTCGATGGCGCCGTCCACGAACTTCCGAACCTCGTCCTCGCGCTGCGGCGCGAAATGCTGAATCCCCAGCGCGTCCAAGATC
Source organism: Dehalococcoidia bacterium (assembly GCA_965242755.1). GTDB lineage: Bacteria > Chloroflexota > Dehalococcoidia > Lucifugimonadales > Australimonadaceae > Bin16. Next base: position 2,570,165 of record OZ251500.1, read on the forward strand.
GCGGGAATGGGCCGCGCCGACGGGACTTGCACCTCGTTGAACTCGCTCAGTCCGCCGCGCATGCCGATGAACAGGGGGACGGGAATGCGGTAGGCGGTGAGCAGTTGCGTGAGCGCGTTGATCGTGTTGCCGAAGCCGCTGCTCTGCATAAACACCGCCGCGCGCCCGCCGCCGGCGTACGCTCCGGCGGCGACGCCGACCGCCTCCTCCTCGCGCGTCGCGGGGACGACCGTGAAGGCCGGGTCCGCCTCCAATTTGGCGAGGACGTTCCAGTTGGCCGCGTCCGGCACGTAGGCCGCGCCCCAAACCTTATGCGTCCGCAGACTCTCGACGACTTCGTCCGACCAGGCCATAGCGCGCGCAGTATACCGTGCGTCGTTGCGCGCCTGTCTCAGCGGTTGCTGATAGAATCGCGCTATGCCCGTCAAGCAAAAGTCTCCCGAACAGCAGCGGCTCGACGACTTGCGGTTCCGCATCCGCCATTCGGCGGCGCACGTTATGGCGCAGGCCGCGCTCGACCTCTTCCCCAACGCCAAGTTCGCCGTCGGGCCGCCCACCGCCGACGGCTTCTACTACGACTTCTCCGTCGAGCGCCCCTTCTCCCCCGACGACCTCGCCCGCATCGAAGAGCGCATGCGCGAGACGGTCGCGGCCAACGCGCCGTTCCACGCGAAAGAGTTGACGCGGAGCGAGGCGGAGGCGCGGTTCGCCGACCAGCCTTTCAAGTTGGAGATCATCGCCGACATCCCCGGCGGCGAGGCGATCACGACTTACGAGCACGACGGCTTCGTCGACCTTTGCCGCGGCCCGCACGCAGGCTCGACCGGAGAGATCGCGGCGTTCACGCTGACGAGCGTCGCGGGCGCGTACTGGCGCGGCGACGAGCGCAACGAAATGCTGCAGCGCGTCTACGGCACGGCGTGGGAGTCGCAGGAGGCGCTCGACGCGCATCTGCTGCGGCTGGAGGAGGCCGCGCGGCGCGACCACCGACGGCTCGGCCAGGAGTTGGGGCTGTTCTTCTTCGACCGCGTCGCCCCGGCGAGCCCGTTCTTCCTGCCGAAGGGCGCGGCCCTCGCCAACGCCCTCACCGCCTACGTCCGCGGCCTCTACGAGCGCTACGGCTACCAGGAGGTCATCACGCCGCAGGTCTTCGACGCGGAGTTGTGGAAACGCTCCGGCCACTACGACAACTACCGCGAGAATATGTACTTCACCTATGTCGACGAGCAGGAGTTCGCCGTGAAGCCGATGAACTGCCCGGCGGCGGCGCTGCTCTACGCCTCGCGCCTGCATTCCTACCGCGAGTTGCCCGTCCGCTACGCCGACTTCGGGCGCCTCCACCGCTACGAGCGCTCCGGCGTGACGCACGGCCTCACCCGCGTGCGAACGTTCTCCCAAGACGACGCGCACATCTTCTGCGCGCCGGAGCAGGTCGAGAGCGAAGTCGCGTCGTTCATCGAAATGACGCAGGAGACGTTCGGCGTGTTTGGATTCGACGACGTCCGCGTCGCGCTGTCGCTCCGCCCTGAGCGGCGGATCGGATCGGACGACCTATGGGACGCGGCGGAGGGCGCGCTGGCGTCCGCGCTCGACTCGCGCGGAATGGAGTACGAACTCGCTCCCAACGAGGGCGCGTTCTACGGCCCCAAGATCGACTTCTTCGTCGCCGACGCCATCGGCAGAGAGTGGCAGCTCAGCACCGTGCAACTGGACTACAACCTGCCGGAACGCTTCGACCTGGAGTTCGCGGACGCGGACGGCGGGCGGAAGCGTCCCGTCGTGATTCACCGCGCGATGCTGGGCAGCCTCGAGCGCTTCCTCGGCGTGCTCATTGAGCACTACGGCGGCGCGTTCCCCGTCTGGCTCGCGCCCGTGCAGGCCGAGATCATCCCCATCGCCGACCGCCATATCGACTACGCGGAGCAGGCGCGCGAGCGCCTAGAGGCCGCAGGCGTCCGCGCCCACGTCGACGCCCGCGGCGAGCGGATGAACGCGAAGATACGCGACGCGCAGTTGCAGAAGACGCCCTATATGCTCGTGGTGGGCGACAAGGAGGCCGATGCCGGGGGCGCGGCGGTCCGCCTGCGCTCCGGCGAGGACCTCGGCCTAACGCCGCTGCCCGAGGTCGCCGCCCGCATCGCGGGGGAGGCGGCGCGCCGGGAGTGAGGCGCGTCAGCGCCGATCTTACGCGAGGCGCCGCAGGCGCAGCGCGGTGGCGACCACCCATGCCATCGTCGTGGCGAAGAAGCCGCGCTGCAGCAGCCCGCGCTTGCGCGGCCATATCCGCAGGTGAAACGGCAGCGCGAGCGCGGCGGTCGCCGCGAACACCGCGTAGGAGAAGCAGCGCCACCGCCGAGGCCACCCACGCCGGTCGGCGAGGCAACGAGGCGTCAGCGCGGAGAGCGCGAGGATGCAGAGGAAACTCGTCGTCCCCGCAAGGTCGTGCGCGGCGTCCTCCGACATGCCCGGCAGCGCGCGCTTGCTGCCGCGCGTCGGATACTTGGCCGCGACGAGGCCGCCGAGTCCGTAGAGCGCGGAGAGCGCCCAGAGCATGCGCCCGCGCCGTCCGCCGCCCGCCTCGCGGTGCAGCAGCGGCCCCATCCCTTGCACGAGCAGGCCGTACCCGGCGAACCCCGCGTTGATGAGCCACGGGCGCGGCGTTCCGGGCGCGGCGAGTTGGCTCATCGTCTGCGTCGTCGAACTGTAGCCCCGCGGGCCGAACAGCGTGGCGAGCGTCGCAATCGCGGTGTAGTAGGGCGGCGCGAGCGCGGCGAGCAGCGCGAGCCGCCTCCGCAACCGCTTGGCGCCGTCCGAGTTAGCGTTGTCCGCGCCGCTCATCCCGCGCTCAGCGGCGGCGCGTTCGGCCTCCTCGCTCCGCAAATTCTTGGCGTTGTCCGAGCCGCTCATCCCGCGACCGCCTGCCATGCGCCGCCAAGCAGCAGCGCGAGTCCCGCGGCGACGACGAACGCGCCAAACCGCAGCCGCTCGGCGGCGGCCATCAGCGCTCGGATCGTCAGGAGTCCCAGCGCGAGCGCCGCCGCAAGCCCCGCCGCGCCCTCCGGCGCGCCAAGCGTCCCGTGCCGCGCCGCGGCGAACGCCGCCGCCCCCGCGCTCGAGGGAATGCCGATCAGAAAACTCAAGACAAGCGCGTCGCGCCGGTCAACTCGCCTTGCGAGGAGGAACGCCACCGTGAGCCCCGACCGGCTCAGTCCGGGCAGCGCCGCGAATCCCTGCGCGACGCCCGCCGCGATCCCGTCGGCGAGCGTCAGGGCGCTCCGGTCGCGCGTCGCAATGGGCGGTCGCCGCAACTGCAGGGCGCCCGTCGCCAGCATCAGCGCGCCGATGCCCGCCATCGCGAGCCCGCCGCCGGACGCGGGCAGGCCGTCCGCCAGCAGGAGCAGCGGCGCGCCGATGACGGCGGATACGGCGGTGGCCGTGAGCGCGAACGGCAGGAGCGGACTGGGCTTGCGGGGGAGCGCGGCGGCCTCGCGCAGCAGCGCGGCGGCGTCCTTTCGCAGATACGCGAGCGCGGCGAGCCCCGTGCCGAGGTGCAGCCAGAGCGCGAACGCGAGCGCCTCGCCGAGCGAGAGGCCGAACAGCCACGCGCCCGCCGCCGTCACTACGCCCTCCGAACTCACGGGCAGCCACTCGCTCGCGCCTTGCAGCGCGCCGAGGAAGATCGCCTCCGTCATACCGGACGCCCGCCTCCGCCGTTCCCGCGCGAACGGAGCGCGGGCGACCGATTGCGCTGAGCGCGCCGCTCCGAGAGCATGCGCCGTTGCGTCGAACTCGTCATTCCACAATCATAGCAGGAGCGGCGGCGCTGGAGCATCGAGGCTACGGAGGGCGGCTGGTATCATCGGAGCGGACTATGCGTTGGGAGGGCGAACGCGCGTGACTGCGACGGTGCTGGACGGCAAGCGGATGGCGGAGGAGATTCGCGCGGAGGTCGCGGACGGCGTTCGGGCGCTGCGCGAGCGCTCCGGCGTCACGCCCGGCCTCGCCGCCGTGCTCGTCGGCGACGACCCCGCGTCCGCCGTCTATGTCCGCAACAAGCGGCTCGCCTGCGACGAGGCGGGGATGTTCAGCGAGACGTTCGCCCTGCCCCGAGAGACGCCGCGGGAGGAGTTGCTGCGCCTCGTCCAAAGCCTCAACGCCGACGCCCGATTTCACGGGATCCTCGTCCAACTTCCGCTGCCCGCGCACATCAGCGAACGCGAGGCGATTCTCGCCCTCGACCCGGACAAGGACGTTGACGGCATGCATCCGATCAACGGCGGACGCCTGCTCGAGGGCGCTCCGCGATTCATCCCCGCGACGCCGGCGGGCGCGCAGCGGATGCTCGTCCGCTCCGGCAACGACCCCGGCGGCAAGCATGTCGCGATTCTGGGGCGCAGCGACATCGTTGGCAAGCCGCTCGCGCTTCTGCTGATGCAAAAGGCGGCGGGAGCGAACGCGACTGTCACCGTCTGCCATACAGGAACGCCGGACGTTGGCGCGGTCACGCGCCGGGCCGACATTGTGGTCGCGGCGGTCGGCAAGCCGCGCGCGCTCACCGCCGATATGGTCGCCGACGGCGCGGTCGTGATCGACGTCGGCATCAACCGCGTGGAGGACGCGACGCGGAAGTCAGGCTATCGTCTGGTCGGCGACGTTGATTACGACGCGGTTGCGGAGAAAGCGTCGGCGGTCTCCCCGGTGCCGGGCGGGGTCGGCCCGATGACGATAGCGATGCTGCTGACGAACACGCTGCGCGCCGCCCGTCTCGCGGCGGGCGAGTCTATGGACGGCTAGCCGGCGGCGGAGACTCGCCCCAAGCGGGCGCGCCCCGCGGGACGCATCGACTTGAGGCGCGGGCGGCGCGTGGTTGGCGCTAGCCTCGCGGAGGCGTATGCTAGGGCTCAGCATCGGCGAGCGGAAGGAGGGAATGATGGCGCTGCAGTTGGACCACACGATCGTTCCGGCCTACGACAAGGTGAAGTCGGCGGAGTTCATCGCCCGGCTGTTCGGGCTGAAGTACGAGGGCCCGTACGGGCATTTCGCGCCGTTGAAGGTGAACGACATGCTCACGCTGGACTTCGACGACACGAAGTCGCCGCGCTCCAACCACTACGCCTTCCTCGCGTCCGACGACGAGTTCGACGCGATCCTGCAGCGCGTGAAGGACGAGGGCGTCGTCTTCGGAAGCGGGCCGCGGTCGCGGACGGACGGGGAGATCAACCACAAGCACCGGGGGCGCGGCTTCTACTTCGAGTGCGAGAACGGCCACGTGTGGGAGGTCATCACCCACACCTACGTGACGGACTAGGAGGGCGAACGTGGACGACGCGGCGCGCAAGGCGATTGAGACGGACCGGCTCGTCGACATCACGACCACCGGGCGCAAGACGGGGAAGGCCCATCGCAAAGAGGTCCGGCTGCGCCATCTGGACGGGCAGGTCTACCTGACCAACAACCCCGGCCCGCGGGACTGGGCGGCCAACCTGTTCGCCAACCCCGAGTTCACGTATCACCTGAAGGAGAGCGCGCAACGCGACCTCCGCGCCCGGGCGTCCATCGTCGGGGACGTCGAGGAGAAGCGCGCCCTGCTCGCCCGGATCCTCGAGAAGGAGGACGCGCTCGACCAGTTGGATGCGCGCGTCGCGGGGAGCCGCCTGTTCCGCGTCGAGATTTTGGACTAGGCCGCGAATGCTTGGGGTAGGTTCCCGCTTTCGCGGGCAGGGCGGGGCGCAACGCGCCCGTCATGGCGCTATCGCGCCGACTGGATTCCCGCCTACGCGGGAATGACGGTCATGGAGTAATCCGTCGTTGGCGCTCCATCCCTCCGTAATCGCCGCCCGCACCCACTGACGTCATTCCCGCGTAGGCGGGAATCCAGGAACCCGCGTAGACCGCCGCAGGCGTTCGTCCTTCAGCGTCTCATCGTCGTCTACGTAGTCATGCTCCTCTTCGCAGAAGAGGAGGGGCGCTATCGCGCCGACTGATTCCCGCCTACGCGGGCAGGGCGGTTATGGGCTTATTGGCGCGCTCCGCTAATGCCACCAGTGCCTGCCGGGCGGCTGCTCCACGACGAGGCCGGCGTCTTGCAGCAGTTGGACGGCGCGGGGGGCGTCCTCCGGGTGGACGGACAAGTGCATCAGCCGGTCGGCTCGGAAGGGCGCGTAACGGGAGAAGTCCTCTAGCGTCCGGATGTCCGCTTTGTGCGGACGGAACGCCTCGGTCGAGTAGACTACGCGCTCATCCACTCTCTGGCTTCCCCAACTCAGGAGGCCGCGCTCGACGTAGATCTCGGCCATAGCGAGCCGCATGCGGAGTCCCGCTTGGAGCAGCAGATACGCGGCGCGGTGCGTTCCCTCGGTGGACTCGGCGTTGGACGGCCCGATGACGGCGATCCAGACGTACTGCGGCCCGCCGCGCCGCGCCTCGTCGATGCGCTTGCGCCCTAGCCGCGCCGCCAAGAGAACCAACGCGGCGATGACCGCGAACATCACGGCCGGAAGGAAAATGTCCAAGACGACCTCGCAATTTCTATGGCTGGAGCATAGCGCTCCAGCGCCCTCGCCGACCCCATCCGACGCCCGCGGCGCCTCGTAGAGTCGTCCAGAGGCCGCCGAGTCCTCCGGGATGCGGCTGTCCGGGTCGCGCCCTTCGCGGTCGGACGCTTGTTGACGGGCGCATGCCGACGGCGTATCCTGCTGCGTAACCAGGCGGCAGAGGAGGAGCGACATGGCCACGCGCAAAGTGAACCGCCCGCGCCTGCCCGAGGACACCGTCCCCGTGCTCATCGTCGCAGCCGTGCTCGCGCTCGCCCTTTTCGTCGGCTACGCCGTCCTGATGTTCATTCAGGAACTGGCGGCGTGAGCGGGCGGCTGGAGCGCGCCCAGGGGCGTCTCCGCAGCATTGTATCCTGCGCTGCCGCTTTCAATACGCTTGCGGCTGCGGCGCTGCTGCTTTTGGCCGCGCTGCAAGTTGTCCTGAATGTGTTCGGCGTCGAAATGCCGAATCTGTTCGATGCGCTGAGGTAGGACGCTAACGGTTGACAGGCATGCTTTGGCTATGCTAGGGTGCTACGTGGGAGGGATAGGCATGCGGTACACGAGCTTCGTGATCAGGAACTTCAAGGGCATCCGGCAGCTCGAGCTGCGGTTGGACGCCGACCCGATCGCACGCGCGATTGCGCTGGTTGGCCTAAACGAAAGCGGGAAGACGACCATCCTTGACGCGCTCGACTACCTTCAGCTTGGTATTGATGGCTCCGACCCGCTGGAACTCCTTGAGCTCGAGCGGGCTGACCCGAACGTGCTCATCCCGATCGCCGAGCGCATAAACTTCAACGACACGATAACGATAGCGGTGACCGTCCACTTGGACAACGCTGATAACCAGATGCTCCGCGAATACCTCGGGGATACGCATAACTTCCGTGCGGCTTCCCTTCCTCGTTCATTTAAAGTCACAGATACCTATCGCTTCGAAGATTCAGTCTTCAGGCAGCGCACAGCTCACTGGCGGCTTGATATTCAAGGAACGGTAGGGAGAGCGCGTATACCTAGGAGTCTCCACACGGACCACTTTGACGCGTGGACATCAACTGTCCGTTTTGTCAGAGAACATATGCCTAGCATCTTGTACTTCCCCAATTTCTTGTTTGATTTCCCTCAGCGCATATACCTGGAAGAGCAAAATTCCGGCGACGACGATAAGCGTCCACGCTTCTACCGGAACCTTGTGCAGGAAATGCTGACGGCTGTTGATTCTACCTTAACCATTGAACGCCATATTGTGAATCGGATGCGTTCCCGAAGAACAGGCCGACAAAAACGCGCTAGATCAATTGCTGCTTCGCATAGGCCGTCAAGTTACGAACGATGTGTTTGACTCATGGAACTCGATATTCCAGCGGACACAGAGCAGCAAAGCAATAATGAAAGTCGCCAAAGATGAGAACGGTTTGTGCTACCTTGAGATGTCAATTGACGACAGCGATGGGATTTATCACATTGGCGAGCGGTCATTGGGCTTTCGTTGGTTTTTCGTTTTCTCGCTGATAACGCAATACACTGGCAAGGGCGGAGATAAGCCTGGTTCTATGTTTTTATTCGATGAACCTGCCTCTAATTTGCACGCCAGCGCACAGTCCGAACTGCTCAAAGGGTTAGAAAAACTGTCCGCTACTGCTACTATAATATACACTACCCATAGTCACCATTTGATCAACCCTAAATGGCTGGAGAACACCTATATCGTAAAGAACAAAGGGTTTGATTTCAGCACGGACATAGAGGAGTTCACTGCTACAAAGACTGACATAACAATCGAGAAATACCGTGCTTTTGCGGCCAAAAACCCTGACCAAACCCGCTATTTCCAGCCAATTTTAGATGTTTTGGACTACCGCCCTTCAGAACTTGAGATGGTGCCCGACCTCATAATGGTGGAAGGTAAAAACGATTACTACACGCTTCGTTATATGAACGAAGTGGTCCTAGATAACGCTATAGAGGGCCTTCACATCTCGCCGGGAGGGGGCGCAGGGAGCTTGAGCCCGATAATCCGCCTGTACCTTGGTTGGGCCAGGAACTTTGCAGTCCTTCTCGATTCTGACGCGGCGGGAGAGCGTGAAAAGAGGCGGTACTCCACCGAATTCGGACGGGTCGTAGAGGATAAACTCCATACCTTGGGTGACCTCTGCTCTGAACTCAAGGGGAAAGCCTTGGAAGCGGCATTCGAGAAGGAAGATCGCGAGGCGGTGGCGGCGGTCGGCTTTCCATGCGAGCCTTACAAAAAGTCGGCCTTCAACACGTCCATCCAAGAGTGCTTAGTCAATAAGAGGAAGGTCCAGCCCGGAGAGGTTCAGGGCCGAGGCGCGTTTGGAGAGGCGGAGCATCTCGACGCCCACCACCTCGTTCCGCTCGTTGTAGTCGAGGACGACGCCGGGCGCGACTTCCTCGGATTCGGAAATGGGGGAGTCGTCGAGCGCAGGTAGAGCGCGTCGGCCGCTTTGTCAACGCGCAGTTTCATAGCCTTCCTCGCATGCCGCGGTCAAAGTATGCCGTAACCACTCGCCGCGGCGCGGCGTTGTGTTCACCACCACTCGCAGAACACGGTCGCCCTGCTCGGGCTCGCGGCGAAAGCTTCGCATAACCTACCGTCATTCCCGCGTAGGCGGGAATCCAGTCGGCGCGATAGCGCCGCGACGGGGCGCGTTGCGCCCGTCCCCTTCATTCCCGGGGCCACGTCATTCCCGCGAAAGCGGGAACCTACTGTGAACGCCCCACCCGGCGCGCAAGCGCCAACCCCGCCCTCGCCCTCTGGGAGAGGGCAGCCGCGTAGCGGCGGGTGAGGGTTGCCGCCGCCCCCGTTGAGCGTAGCGCGGGCAATCGGGCAACCGATTCGGTTCATGGATTCCCGCCTACGCGGGAATGACGGTACCGCCCCCTCCCCGCCCCCGCCCGCCGCCGCGTTCAGGTAGACTCTCGCCGCCGTGAGCATCCTCCTCGAAGTCAACGACCTCAGCACGCGATTCTTCACGCCCGCCGGCGTCGTCAAGGCGGTGAACGGCGTGTCGTTCGATCTGCGCGAAGGCGAGTCGCTCGCGCTCGTCGGGGAGAGCGGATGCGGCAAGAGCATCACCGCCCTCTCCATTATGCGCCTCATTCCCAGCCCGCCCGGGCGCATCGTGAGCGGCTCCGTCCGCTTTATGGGGCAGGATCTCCTCGCGCACGACGAGGAGACGATGCGGAGCATCCGCGGCAACCAAATCGGCATGGTTTTTCAGGAGCCGATGACCTCGCTCAACCCCGTGCTGACGATAGGGCGCCAGTTGAGCGAGTCCGTCCGCGTCCATCTCGGCTGGGACGCCGCCGCCGCGTCCGCCCGCGCCGTCGAACTCCTCTCGCTCGTCGGCATACCCGACGCCAAGCGCAGGCTGAGCGCATATCCGCACGAGTTCTCCGGCGGCATGCGGCAGCGCGTGATGATCGCGATGGCGCTCGGCTGCAACCCCAAACTCCTCATCGCCGACGAGCCCACCACGGCGCTCGACGTGACGATTCAGGCGCAGATTCTCGAACTCATCCGGCAGGTGCAGCGCGACCTCGGCGTCGCCGTCATTCTCATCACGCACAACCTCGGCGTCGTCGCCCGATACGTCGACCGCATCAACGTGATGTACGCCGGCAGCATCGTCGAGCGCGGGGAACTGGCGGAGATCTTCCGCGCCCCCAAGCATCCGTACACGGAGGGGCTGCTCGCCTCCGTTCCGCGCCTCGACAAGCCGAAGGGCGCGCGCCTCGTCCCCATCGAGGGAATGCCCCCCGACCTCAGTGCCTTGCCCGCCGGCTGCGCCTTCCACGACCGATGCGGGTACGTCCGCGAACGCTGCCTCGCCGACGCTCCGCCGCTGCTGCCCCTGCCCGACGCGCCGTCGCCGCACAGCGTCGCGTGCTGGGCCGTCAACGGCGACAACGGCGAGGCGAGCGGCGTTGGCGCGGCGGAGCGGACGCGATGACGACGGCGCCCCCGACGCCCGACGCGCCCCTGCTGGAGGTCGAGGGACTGCGGAAGCACTTCCCCGTGACGGAGGGACTGGTGTTCAAGCGGCGCGTCGGCGACGTGAAGGCCGTAGACGGCGTTTCGTTCTCCATCCGGCGCGGCGAAACGTTCGGCCTCGTCGGCGAGAGCGGCTCCGGCAAGAGCACGCTCGGCAAGTGCATCCTCCAACTGATGCGCCCGACGGAGGGCGAGGTGCGGTTCGACGGCGCCGACCTCGCCGCGCTCTCCGCGTCCGAACTCCGGGCGACGCGGCGGCGCGTCAACGCCATCTTCCAGGATCCCTACTCCTCGCTGAGCCCGCGAATGACCGCCGGGGGCGTGATCGCCGAGCCCATCAGCGCGCACGGCCTCGCGCCGAGCAAGGCCGCCCTCCGCGAGCGCGTGCAGGAACTGCTCCGCATCGTCGGACTGAACCCCTCAATGGCCGACCGCTTCCCGCATGAGTTCTCCGGCGGCCAGCGGCAGCGCATCGGCATCGCGCGCGCCATCGCCGCCGAGCCCGACTTCATCGTCGCCGACGAGCCCGTCTCCGCCCTCGACGTCTCCATCCAAGCGCAGATCATCAATCTGATGCAGGAACTGCAGGAGCGGCTCGGCCTCACCTACCTCATCATCGCGCACGACCTCTCCGTCGTTCGCCACATATCCGACCGCGTGGCCGTGATGTACCTCGGCAAGATTATGGAGATCGCCTCTTGCGACGACCTCTACGCGAATCCGCGGCATCCCTACACCGGCGCGCTGCTCTCCGCCGTTCCCGTCCCCGACCCCGCCGTGGAGGGCAAGCGCGAGCGCGTCGTGCTGGAGGGGGACATTCCCAGCCCGCAGAATCCGCCTTCCGGCTGCGTCTTCCATACGCGCTGCCCCATCGCCGTGGACGAGTGCCGGTCGACCGTTCCGCCTCTGCGGAGCGACGGGGACGGCCATTGGACGGCCTGCCTGCGCGTCGGCCCCGACGCGATTTAGGGGGGCGCGCCCGCGAACTCCGCGCGCCATATCTCCCCAACGCCGCCGACGAACTGCCCCGTCCGAACGCTCGCGATAGGGTAGGGCGGGAGCGCAACCTGCGCCGCGCAATTCCCGTCAAACCGCGCCCCGTTCAGAAAGAACCGGAAATCCAAGTTGTCGAACCCCGCCTCCCGACGAGCCTCCGGCAAATCGCCCATGTGCTCGGGAACGACGTGCAGGAAGAATCGCGCATCCGTGTCCGCTTGCGAGCACGGCTCTTTGGCGTACACGAGGTCGTCATCGAGGAGATGAATGTCGAACGCGCCCCGCGCGAGCGGCTCGCTCCCCGCGACGGCGCGGTAGGCCGCCGCGTAGCGCTCCGGGTTGGCGGAGAACGCCGCCTCCCACAGGTCGTCCCCGCCTTCTATGTACTGAGCCGTCCGGATCGCGGCGATGGGGTAGTCCGGCAACGGAAACAGCACGACGCATGCCCCGTCCTCCAACAGCGCGCCATGCTTGTAGAACTCGAACCAAAGTCGTTGGTGGCCGCGCTGTCGCCATTCATACTGCAGGTCGCTCGCGCGCTCAGGGAACACGCTGACGCGGAACGGATGCTCCGTCTCTAGCGGGCTGCATTGCTCTTGGATATAGACGAGTTCGCCGTCGGTTAAGCGGATGTCGTAGGCGGAGCGCGCGAGCAACTGATCATCCGCTTTCGCGCGGTTTATCGCCTCCCTCGCGGCCTCGAGGGGCAGCGGTTCGGGGCGCAAGACGAGCCTGTATCCGGCGATGGGGTAATCGGGGAGCGGAAGGGACGCGACGCATTTGCCGTCGAAGTGCGCGCCGTATTCGGCGAGGGGGAAGCCGCGCGGCTCTTCGCGTTTGCCTTCGCGCCACGGCGGCAAGTCGCCGGGATCAATCGGCGCCGCGCGCAAGGTTGCGCCCACGTTCTCTATGAACGCCGGGGCGCAGGGCTCCATCACGAGGGCGACCGCGTCGTCCAGCCGGTGGACATCATAGGCGCCGGCGACGTCGGGATCGCGCCCACGCGTCGAGTCGTAGACCGCACGGAGGTCGTCTTTTCGCTCGATGGTCATTATCGTGTTGTCGTAGACCTGAACGCGATGGAGCGCGCGGGCGGATCGGGCCCATGACTCCCCGGGCAAGGCGCGGACAGGAGTGAAACTTGTAGCATCCGCGAGGCGCGCTCTCGCCGCGTCCGGCAGGAACGCCGCGTTCGCGTTGGTTTCCCAATTCGCCTTTCCCGTTATCGCGTCCGCCTCGTCTGAGAGGACATCAGCGTTGTCCGAGAGCCATAGGAGCGCTTGCAGCGTCGGGTGGCGCCAGTACTCCATTGCGTACTGCGACCGCAGACGTTCGGGGGCCGCTCGGTCCACGGAGAAGTTAAAGAACGCTTGCTGGTTCGGATGAATCAGCGCCATAGAGATCAGCGTCGCCACCAAACCAACGCCCGCCGCGCCGTAGATCGCCGCCCGCCGCCGCCGCGCGGAGAGCATGGCGGCAACCTCGCGCAGCCCCCATACGGCCAGCAGCGCGAACGGCGCCCATAAGAAATAGAGGTGCCGCCAGTCGTTGTAGACGTTACGGCCTAAGAGGATCACGGCGAGGATGGGCAGCGCGAAGCACCCCGCCAGCAGCATGCCGAATCGCAGCCGCGTGTTCCGCAACGCCTGCCCCGGCGACAGAATCCCCCGGACAAGAACCGCCGCCGCCCCTGCCGCTCCCAAGAGCAGCGCGAACGGCGGACCCGTGATCGAGAACCAGACCGGGATGTACTCCAGCGGGAGGTCGGCGTGCGCGTACAGCGTCCCGCGGAACAGTTCGCTAACGGACGGCAGAGGCGCGGAGAGCGTCGTCCACCACTCGGCGGCGCGCGCGACCGGATTGCCCCACAGGTACGGCAGCAGCGCATAGATTGTAAGGCTGCTCGCAAGAGCGAACGCTCCGATTTCGAGCAAAACCCGCTTCCGCCTCCTCTGTCTAGACGCGAAGGCGAGATCAAGCGCGAGCAGAGCCGGGATCGCGGCGAGGAGCATGGCGCCCATAATGCGAAGGTTGACGGCTACGCCGACGCCGACGCCGAGCAATGCGAACGCGAGCAGCGTGTCTCTCCGAAACGCTCGGTGCGCTAGGTAGATCGCGATAACGAACGCCGCGAGGAACGGGATGTCCTGCCCGTTGTGGAACGAGTGGGCGTAGAGGCGGGGATGCAGCAGGAACGCGAGCATTGCGAACAGCGCGAGGAGCCGAGCGCCGAACAGCCGGCGGGCGAGGAGATAGGCGAAGAGTCCGCCAGCTAGGAAGAGCAAGTGCGTAATCAGATGCCGAGAGAGGTAGACGCCGCGAGCGTCCTGCAGGCCGAAGGCGCGCTCGGCGAGAGCGAGGGGAAGTTGGAACGCGGCGCCGTAGAAACGGTGAAAACTCTTGTCGGGGGGGAGGTCGTACTGCTCGCCTTGGATGTGACGGAGCGTCGCCAACGCGACGCCGCGATGCAGCGGCTCGTCGTTCGTAACCCCGTAGTCGTCGAGAACGGCGAGCCCCGCGACCAGAAAGAGCGCAAGCGAGAGGAGCGCGCCCCAATGCGGCGCAAGCGCTCGCATAGGCGCGCTCGCCAAATTTTTCGAGGGGGGCAATGTCATAGGCGTGGATTCCAGCGCTGCGCTTGCCAGAGCCATTGTACTCGCCGACGCTTCGGCACTCCCGCCGCGGCGACCCTCACCCGCCGCTTCGCGGCTGCCCTCTCCCGCCATCGGGAGAGGGCAGGAACTCCGCGCGCCATATCTCCCCGACGCCGCTGACGTATTGCCCAGTCCGGACGTTGGCGGCCGGGTAAGGCGGCAGGGCAACCTGCGCCGCGCACTTCCCGTCGAACCGCGCTCCGCTCAGAAAGAACGCAAAGTCCAAGTTGTCGAACCCCCAATCTCTACGCGCATCCGGCAAGTCGCTTACGCGCTCAGGGACGATATGCAAGAAGAAGCGCGCATCAGTGTCCGCCTGCTCGCAAGGCTCCTTGACGTAGACGAGGTCGCCGTCGAGGAGATGGACATCGAACGCGCCCCGCGCGACCGGCTCGCTCCCATCGACGGCGCGGTAGGCCGCCCGGTAGCGCTCCGGGTTCGTAGAGAACGCCGCCTCCCACAAATCGCTTCCGCCCTCTACGTACTGCGCCGTCCGGATCCCGGCGATGGGGTAGTCCGGCAACGGGAACAGCGCGACGCATGCCCCCTCCTCCAACAGCGCCCCGCGCCAGTGGAAATCAAACCAGTATCGTTCGTAGCCGCGTTCCCGCCATTCCTCCGGCAGGTCGTCCACGCGCTGAGGGAACACGCTGACGCGGAACGTGGGCTCCGTATCAAGCGGGTCGCATTGCTCTTGAACATAGACCAATTCGCCATTGGCCAAGTAGAGGTCATAGGCGGAGCGCGCCAGCAAGCGCCCTTCCTCCTTCGCGCGGCGCATCGCCTCACGCGCGGCCCCGTGGTCCGGCAGTTCGGGGCGCCAGACGACGCTGAAATCAGCGATGGGGTAATCCGGGAGCGGGAGCGACGCGACGCACTTGCCGTCAAAGTACGCGCCGTATTTATCTAGCCCAAACCGGAACTTCTCTGATCCTGCTTCTCTCTCCCAATACGGCAAGTCGTCCACGTTCAGAGGAGTCACCCTCATAATGGAGATATGTTCCGTCAGGTAGCGGGCTAGGCATGGCTCTTTGACCAAGATCAAATCATCGCCTAATCGGTAGACGTCGTAGACGGAGTCGAGGACAACTTCCTCCTGAAGCGCCGCGTCGTAGACCCTCTTGAGATGATCCCTTCGGTCTACGGACGCTATAGTGTTGCCGTAGACTTGCACGCGATGCAGCGTAAGGTCGGGCCGTTCCCCCTCCCCGAGCCTAACTAAAAAGGCGTCCAGGGTCGGATGCGGAGATAAACGCTCCGCGTCTTCGGACGGGAAAATTCGCAGGTTTTCCTCCAAGTCAATATAGGGGACCCCGACTAACGCTTCCACCGGCGATTCAGGATGCTCGTCGAGTATCCACTGGAGCGCTTGGCGAGTCGAATGCCCCCAGTACTCCATCGCATACTGCGTTCGAAGGCGCTCCGGCGCAACGCGATCCGCGGAGAAGTTGAAGTAGACTTGCTGGTTTGGATGGATCAGCGCCATCGAGACGACCGTAGCGGCCAGCCCTAAGCCAGCCGCGCCGTAGACCGCCAACAGCGAACGCCTTGCGCGAACGCTCTGCGTTAGCCATCGCAGTCCATATACGGCGAGCAGCGCGAACGGCGCCCACAAAAAGTGCATCTGCCGCCATCCATCATAGATATTGGCGTTCAGCAGAATCACCGCGAGAACGGGCGCAAAGAAGCAGAATAGCAGCAGCGCCGCAAACCGCGATTCGCGTCTCCGAAGCCCGTCGGCGGGCGCTCCGGCTGCTCCGGTTAGTATCGTCGCGGCGCCGATCAGGCCCAGCAGCAGCGCGAACGGCGCGCTCGTGATAACGATCCATACGGGCAAATACTCGGCGGGGAGATCTACGCTGAGGTAAAGCGTCCCGCGGAACAGTTCAGTGGGAACATAAGGGTGATCGCTAAATGTCGCCCACCATTCGACGGCGCGTCCCACCGGGTCGTCCCACAGATACGGCAGCAGCGCGTAGAAAATGAGCGCGGATGCTAGAGCGAATGCTCCCGTAGTGAGGAGAACCCGCTTGCGCTCCGCCCATCCCCGCGCGAATGCGAAGTCGAGCGTCCGAAAAGCGGGAATCGCTGCGAATAGAACAATGCCCATAATGCGAGCGTTCACCAGCAGCCCGGCGCCAACGCCCAGCAGAACAAACGCGGATAGCGTGTTTTTCTTGAACGCCCGGTGCGCCAAATAGAGAGTTGCGATGAACATAACGAGAAACGGAATATCTTTGCTGTTGAAGAACGAGTGCGCGTAGAGACGCGGGTGCAGCAGGAACAAAAGCATCGCAATTACTGCGAGAAGCCTGTTGCGGAATAGTTGAAACGCCAATAAGTAAGCGAAGAGCCCTCCGGCCAGAAAGAACAGGTGCGTCTGCAAATGGCGGAAGAGATAGACGCCGCGGCCGATCTCCACGCCGAGCGCGTGCTCGGTTAGCAGAATAGGCAGTTCGAACGCGAGGCCATAGTATCGGTCTTCCGAACGCGGAAGGGCGTCGGCGTCCCCTTGGGCAAATTCGAGGTTCTGCATGGTCAAGAGCCGCTGATGCGCTTCGTCAACCGCGACCCCGTAGTCGTCCAGAACGGCGAGCCCAACGACCAGAAAGAGCGCAAGCGCCAAGAGCGCGCCCCAATGCGGCGCGAGCGCGCTCCCGACGCGCGAACGCAGGAGCCTCCGCGCCCGCATCATCGCGCGCCTCTCTCGTCCTGATAGCGATAGTTTTTCGCAACACATCCTCTCCCAACGGCTGGTATTTGCGTGTTCCGAACCGTGTTGTGAGGGGCGTAGAAGAGCGCCCTATCGACGACGAGGGTGCGGTCGGCTATCGTATTCTCGGCCATCGGGCGCTTCTCCGTTGGGCTGCGCGGGCATTGTGCGCCGCTGGGCGGCGGCGCGCAAGGGGTGGATGTCCGATTGGGGGATGGATTCCTGCCTACGCGAGAGGGCGAGGCGCCCTCAGTAGGTTCCCGCCTACGCGGGAATGACGCGGCGTCGTGGTGGACTTGAGAACGGGGCGTGTTGCGCCCCATCTCTTGGCGCTTGCGCGCCGACTGGATTCCCGCCTACGCGGGAATGACGGTCAATATGAACGCCGCTACGCGCCCGCCCCGTCGCGCAGAGCGTCGTCGAGCGAGCGCAGGAGGCGCAGGCCGTCCGTTCCGCCGAGCGCGTCCTCGACGGCGCGCTCCGGGTGCGGCATCAGCCCCAGCACGTTGCCCGCCTCGTTGACGACGCCCGCGATGTTGCCGAGCGACCCGTTCGGGTTCGCGTCGGGCGTCGGATCGCCGTCGGCGCCGCAGTAGCGGAAGGCGATTTGCCCGTTCGCCTCTATGCGCGCCAGCGTCTCCGCGTCGGCGTAGTAGGCGCCGTCGCCGTGCGAGATGGGGACGGAGAGCGACTCGCCTTCGCGCAGCGCGCCCGTGAACGGCGCGGCGGCGCGCTCGACGCGCAACCGCTGCGGCTGGCAGCGGAACTCGAGACTCGCGTTCCGCATCAGCGCGCCCGGCAGCAAGCCCGACTCGCACAGAACCTGAAAGCCGTTGCAACTGCCGATGACCGGCCCGCCCGCCTCCGCGAACGCCGCGACCGCCCCCATCACCGGCGAGAAGCGCGCGATGGCTCCGGGGCGCAGGTAGTCCCCGTAGGAGAATCCCCCGGGCACGACGACGCAATCAAAGCGCGAGAGGTCCGTCTCCTTGTGGAAGACGGGCTCCGCCTGCGCCCCGACCGGGCCGTGGAGCGCGTGGAGCCAGTCAGAGTCCGACCATGTGCCGGGGAAGACGAGCACGCCGTAGCGGGGCGGCATTACGCTCCCTGCTCCGGCATGCCCGATGCGCGGCGCGATATGGTTGAGCCGTAGCGCGGCATTACGCCCCCTGCTCCAGCAGTTCGCCGACGATCCGCGCCACGGCGTTCCCGTCGGCCTTGCCCCGCAGTTGCGGCATCAGTTTGCCCATCACTTTGCCCCGGTCGCCGGGGACCGACGCGCCGAGTTCGCTCATCGTCCGCCGGGCGAGGGCGCGGATCTCCTCCTCGTCCATCTGCGCGGGCAGATAGCGCGAGACGACGGCCAACTCCGCCTCCTCTTGCGCCGCAAGGTCGTCGCGTCCGTGCGTCCGGTACGCCTCGATGCTTTCGCGGCGCTGCTTCGCCATCCGCGCCAGCACGTCCACTTCGCCCGCGTCGTCCAGGGCGCGCCCCTTCTCGATCTCCGCGTTCTGGATCGCCGCGCGAATCAGGCGTATCGCGCCCCTCGCGACCTCGTCTTTCCCGCGCATCGCGCTCTTCAGATCTTCCGCGAGCCGCTCGCTGATGGACATCGCCTTCTCCCGTCTCTCCTCGACGCTTGCTTCCGTCTATTGCGGCGCCTCGCCGTCCTGCCCGCGCTTGGGGGAATCCGCCGGGGCGGACGCGCCCGCCTCGCGCAATTGCCGGTGGACGCTCGCCATCTTGATCGCCGACTCCATCGCGTCGAAGCCGCGGTTGCCTTGCGCGCCGCCGGAGCGCGCCATCGCCTGCTCCGTCGTCTCCGTCGTCAGCACGCCGAACGCGACCGGCACGCCCGTCTCACGGGCGACCTGCGCGACTCCCCGCGCGGCCTCCGCGGCCACGAAGTCGAAGTGCGCCGTCTCGCCGCGGATGACGCAGCCCAGCGCGACGAGCGCGTCCCATCGCCCGCCGCGCGCCATGCGCTCCGCCGCCTGCGGCAGTTCGAACGAGCCCGGGACGCGAACGATGGTCAGATCGTCCTCGCGGACGCCGTGCCGCTCCGCCGCCTCCCGCGCTCCGCGCAGCAGCCGCGCCGTGACCGCCTCGTTGAACTGCGCCGCGATCACGCCGACCCGCAGCCCCTGCGCGCCGAGGCTTCCTGCGATCTCCCGCGCCATGCCTCTATTCTAGCCTCTCCAAAGCGCGGAGGCGTTTTGCATAACGGGGCGCCCTGTCCGTGTAGGCGGGAACCTACTGGGCTTAATCGGGCGCCCACTATGCGGCGCCCCTAAAAATCCTGCCGACCCTCCAGGGCGCGGGCGAGCGTGAGGTCGTCGGCGTATTCGAGGTCGCCGCCGACGGGCAGGCCGCGCGCAAGCCGCGTGACCCGCGGGCCGAGCGGACGCAGCAACTGCCGCAGGTACATCGCCGTCGCCTCGCCCTCCACGGTGGGGTTGACGGCGATGATGACCTCCTCCACGGGCTCGTCGCCGACGCGGCGCAGCAGTTCGCGTATGCGGAGGTCGTCCGGCCCGACGTTGCTCATCGGGTCAATGAGGCCGTGCAGCACGTGGTAGAGCCCCTTGAACGCGGCGGCGCGCTCCAGCGAGACGACGTCGAGCGGCTCCTGCACGACGCAGAGGCGCGTCTGGTCGCGGGCGGGATCGGAGCAGACGCCGCACAGGCCCGGGGGCGCGATGTTCTGGCAGCGCGGGCAGAAGCCGAGCGATTCCTTGACCTGCCCGATGGCGTCGGCGAGTTCTCGCGCCTCGCGCTCCGGCATGCGGATGAGGTAGTAGGCGAGCCTCTGCGCCGTCTTGGGGCCGATGCCGGGCAGTTTGTGCAACTGCTCGATGAGCCGCGCCACGGGCGGCGCGAGCGCGGACGAGCCCGCCGCCTGCCAGTCGCCTTGCGGGCCGAACGAGGTCATCGCCTACATGCCGGGAATCTTCAGCCCGCCGGTGAGCGCGCCGATCTTCTCGTTGGCCATCTCCTGCGACTTGGCGAGCGCCTCGTTGACGGCGGCGAGGACCATATCCTGCAGCAACTCGACGTCTTCGGGATCGACGGCGCTTGGGTCTATGACGATGGACTCGATCGTCTGCTTGCCGGTGGCGACGGCCTTGACCGCGCCGCCCCCGGCGGACGCCTCGACGCGCTGCGACTCGATCTCTTCCTGCGCTTTCGCCAGGCGCGCCTGCAACTGCTGCGCCTGCCGCATCATCTGCTTGTTCACCATTGGGATTCCTCCGTGTTGGGGTTGGGAGCGGCGGCCGCGGCGACGGGCTCCAGCGGGGATTCGGGCGCGGCGGGCGCAACGTCTTCGCGCTCCGTCGCTGGCGAGGCGATGGGGGGCGGCGCGTAGGCGGCGGGCGCCGGCGCATCGGCGTGAGGATACGGCGCATCGGCAACCGGTGGCGCATACGGATCGGCGGCGGGCGCCGGCGCAACGGGTGCATGCGCGGGCGGCGCATAGGCGGCAGGCGCATCGGCAACCGGGGGCGCAACGGGCTCAGGCGCGGGCGGAGCATAGGCGGCGGGCGGGGGCGCAACGGGATCAGATGCGGGCGGCGCGTAGGCGGCGGGCGTGGCAGCCGGCGGGGCCGCATACGGCGCAGCTGAGGGCGGCACCGCAACGGGTTCAGGCGCGGGAGGCGCGTAGGCGGGCGGCGCAGCAGCCGGCGGCGGCGCGTAGTTGCCAGGCGCGACGGGCTCAGGGGCGGGCGGCGCGGCGGGCGCGTAGCCTTCCGCGACCACTTGCCCGCCGAAGTCGCGGGCGGCCTGCACGAGGTGCCCCGCCGACTCGCTCGCCCGCCGCGAACGCGCGGGCGAGCCGTTCGATGCGACCGCGATCGCGAACCGCTCGCCCAGAGCGTCCTCCAGCGCGCGCTCGACCGCCATCCGGCAGCGCGGGTCCTCCAAGTCGCGCGTCAGGCGCTCGCTGTTGGACTGATGCTGAAAGCGGACGACGAGCGTGGAGCCTTCCACCTCGCGGCTTGACGAACTGCGGAGGAGCGCCGCGATGTCGAACTTGCCGCGCACGCCGCTGAGCGACTTGAGGATGTTGGGCCACAACGCCGTGAGGCGCTGATCCACCGGAGCGGACGGATCATAGGGGACGGTGGCCGGACGCTCCTGCGGGGCGCCTCGCGGGGGCGGCGGGCGTTGCCCGGCGGGCGGAGCGTAGGGAGAAGGCCCCGGCCCCTGAGGCGCCGGCCCCGTCGGGCGCGGGGGAGCGGGGCCTCGCGGCTGCGGTTGCGGGCCGCTTGCGGGCGGAGGCGCGGGCGCGGGCGCGGCGGGCGCCGGCGGCTCCGGCGCGAGGCTCAACTCGACGGCGGCCAACTCCAATGGGAGGGGGGAGGGCTGGTCGAAGCGGAGCGAAACCTGCCCGAAGAGGCGCAGCGCGCGCATAATCTGCTCGAGGTGCACGCTCTGCGCGATGAACGACAACTGCGATTCCGCCTCCGTCGAGAGGTCGAGGTTGGCCGTCGCGCCGCTCTTCATCAGGAGCGCGGCGCGCAGGAGGTCGACGGTGGAGCGATGCAAGGGGCGGAGGTCGAGCCCTTCGCCCGCGACGGCGTTGATGACCTCCAGCGCCTGGGCGGTCGCGCCTGCAAGCAGGTGCTTCACGAGCGCGAGGGCGCGCTCCTCGCCGCCCGCGCCGAGCAACTCCCGCGCCTGCTCCGCGCTCACGCGCGCGCCGAACGACGTGATGAGTTGGTCGAGCAGGTTGGCGCCGTCGCGCAGGCTTCCGCCGGACGCCCGCCCGACGAGGCGCAGCGCCTCCGGCGACACGTCCACGCCCTCCTCCGCCGCGATGCCCGCGAGACGCTCCGTCATATCCTGCATTGCGATGCGGTGAAAGTCGAAGCGCTGGCAGCGGGAGACGATGGTGGCCGGGAGGCGGTCGGCCTCCGTCGTGGCGAGCACGAACACGCTGTGGGGCGGGGGCTCCTCCAGCGTCTTGAGGAAGGCGTTGAAGGCGTCGTTGGTGAGCGCGTGCGCCTCGTCGATGATGTAGACCTTGTACTTGCCGATGGTGGGGGAGAAGCGGACTTTCTCGCGGAGGTCGCGGATCTCGTCGATGCCGCGGTTGCTGGCGGCGTCCACCTCGATGAGGTCGATGAAACTGCCGTTGTCCACGGCGCGGCAGTTGTCGCACGCGCCGCAGGGGTCGCCGAAGTTGGGGGGGCGCATCGCGCAGTTCAGCGATTTGGCGAGCACGCGGGCGGTGCTCGTCTTGCCCGTGCCGCGCGGCCCGCAGAAGAGATAGGCATGCGCCGTCCGCCCGTGAGCGACGGCCTGCGTGAGCGTCTGCGTGATGGCGCCCTGCCCGACGATATCGGAGAAACGCGGCGGGCGCCACTTGCGGTAGAGGACTTCGCCCGGCATCAGCGCGCCCCCGCTCCGACGGCGGACGCGAACGGAGCGCCGCGCGCATCGCCGGCCGTCAACGCGCTCCCGCTCCGCGATCCGGATGCGAACGGAACGCCGTGCGCATCGCCGACCGCCAACGCGCTCCCGCTCCGCGATCCGGACGCGAACGGAGCGCCGCGCGCATCGCCGGCTCCCAACGCGCTCCCGCTCCGCGATCCGGACGCGAACGGAGCGCCGCGCGCATCGCCGGCCGTCAACGCGCTCCCGCTCGGCGAGCCGGACGCGAAGAGCGCGTCCAGCGCCTCTACCTCCAACGCGCGCATCGCCGCCGCCTCGTCCGGCTTGGCGTGGTCATGCCCCAGCAAATGCAGCACGCCGTGGACGATCAGCAGCGCGACCTCCCGCTCCACGGGAATGTTGCGCGAGGCGGCCTGCCGCGCCGCATAGGGATAGGAGAGCGCCACCTCGCCGAGGCTAGGCGTCTCGCCGGGAATCGCAGGAAATTCGGCGGGCGAGCCGTCCCCGCCCGCGTTCCCATTCAGGAACGCTCGCTTTTCCTCAATCGCCGGGAATTCAGCAGGCGTGCCGTTCCCGCCCGCGTTCCCGTTCGCGCGCTTTTCCCCGTCGAGCGGCGCGGCTTTCGCGCGGGCATCGGCGCGGGGCAGGAACGCGCTGCCTTCCTCAAGCGGGGCGCCGCGCTCGCCGAAGGAGAGCACGTCGGTGACCTCGTCGAGCCCTCGGAATCTGCGGTTGAGGTCACGCAGCGTATCGTCGTCCGCGACGACGACGCTTGCGCCGCGCTCGCCGTCGGGGTCGGCGGCGGCGAGGGCGGCGGCGGCGGCGCGGCGCGCCAACGACGCGGGCGCAGCCGCGCGGAAGGCGGGGAACACATGGACTTCAACACGCCGCTTGGCGGATCGCGCGGACATCGCTTTTTCCTCGTAACGCGCAACGGAGACTCTAGGGCGGAGCGCTCATCGCGGGGGAACGCAGGCATAGTAGCACAGCGCGGCGCGGCGCGGGCGGGGCGGTCATGGGGCAACCCGCGCGCGCCGCGCCGCGGCTGCCCTCTCCCAGAAGAGACCTTTGCATAACCTACCGCCCTGACCGCGTAGGCGGGAATCCAGGCGGCGCGGAGCGCCGCTCCTCTCCTACGTAACGCCCCGCCCTAACCGTGAAAGCGGGAACCTACTGGCCGCCGGAAGTTATGCAAAGGTCTCTACCAGAGAGACCTTTGCATAACTTGCAGCCCTGCCCGCGTAGGCGGGAATCCAGATCGGCGCAAAGCGGCGCGCGCGGGTCGCCCCATGACCGTCATTCCCGCGCTATGGGTCCCAGACATCGACATTGAACGGGTTGACGACCGCCAGGAATACGGATGCGCCAATCAGCGCGAAGAGGAGAGCCAGGACGGCGAACAGGCGCAAGTTCCCGCCCTCTGCAAGCCGGTTGATCCCTACGGCGAACTGCGCTATCCACAGAACGTACAGCAGGTAGAACGCAGAGTATTCCCGCGTCGCCCATAGCAGCGCCGCAATGACGATGAACGTCGCGGCCAACGCCGCAGCGATTGAACGCGGCGAACGAAGCGAGGGGACGCGCCCAACGCTCAAGAGCAAATTGGCGGCGAGCGCGATGGATCCGGCGACGAACAGTGCGAACACGGCGGCGCGAGCGGCCGGGTCATCCCACGTGTCGCTCATTAAGTATCCGGTGAAGAAAGCGATTTGAAAAGCAAGCGCCCCCAAAATCGCTTGCGCGAACGCAAAGCGTCTCAGCGGCCTCTCCGCCGCCGTTACGGATTTAACCGCGTTTCGCAACGAGAAGGCCAAGCCCAGAATGGACATTGCGAAGTAAGCGTTGAAAGCGCCGATGGGGATATAGGCGACTCCGTATATCAGGACGGGAATCGTCGTCAACAGCAAGCAGTTCAGGGCGAACCTTTTGTCAACGCTCACTACGTCCCGCCCTTTCCTCGCGGTCGTCGAGACCGCCCGGCGGTTTTCGCGCGCCGGGCATCGCCTCCTCGACCGATTTGCCCGTGAGTTGCAAGTAGAGCGCGTCCGCGCAGAGTTCGACTTGGCCGTCCTCGCCCCAGGCGACGGAGCCGTGGGGCGTGAGCCGCGCGGTTTGGTAGAAGGCGGGATCGCTCCATGCCGCGAACACGCCCTGCCCTACGAGGCGCGACAGGTCGACCTCGCCGCATGCGCCGTCGTCGTAGCGCAGCCAGAGACGGTGGTTTTCCCGCGCAACCGCTTCTAGGGGCTCCATAGCCTCTCCTCCCGCCTCTATGCTACTACGGCGCCGTCGACGCGCGGAAGGGGACGCGACCCGGCGGGTTTCCGCTTGTAGGCCGACCATGCGCTATAATCGCTCCACGCCTGACCGGAGGCGCCGTAGGGGAGCCATGGAAGTCAAGGAAGCCGTTCGCGTTGCGAAGGAATACGTCAACGACATCTTCTCCGAAGAGACGATCTCCGATCTCGGGTTGGAGGAAGTGGACTTTGACGATGCCTCCCACGAGTGGCGAATAACGCTCGGCTTCTCCCGTCCGTGGAGCGGCAAGCAAGTCGCGCAACCGGAGGGCGGGGGCGGATTCACGCTTATCCCGCCTCCGCGACTCGCCGGGCGAGTCTACAAAGTTGTCCGTATCGACGACGAGCACGGACGCGTCGCTTCCCTGAAGGACCGCAGCGGAGCGTAGAATGCCTCCCGTAGATTACCTTGTGGACGCCAATCTGCTCACGCTGTTGATCGCAGGGCGGGTGAACAGAACGCTGATCGAGAAACACCGCAGGCTGAGCGGGTACACCCCGGAACACTACGACATTCTCGTCAACTTCCTCAGCGGCGCGCGACGGGTCTACGTAACTCCGAATGTCCTCACCGAAGCGTCCAACCTCTTGGGGCAGCACGCGGATCCCGAGCGTTCGGAACTCATGGTCGCGTTGCGGGAGGTCATTTTTCGCAGCGAGGAGATTATCGTCAAAAGCGCGGACGCCTCGCGCAACAAGGCGTTCACTCGATTAGGGCTTGCCGACGCCGCCTTGCTGGAGTTGTTGGCGACGCAAGAGACGACGCTCATAACCGTTGACCTCGACCTCTACCTAGCCGCTTTGGACAACGGCGCGAACGCCATGAATTTCACGCATCTCCTCGAACGCTGACCTCGAGTTCCGGCCTGGCGCCCTCTCCTGATCGAGACCTTTGCATAACCTACCGCCCTGACCGCGAGGCGGGAATCCAGTCGGCAACGCTGTAGGCGCCAACCCAACCCTCTCCCGATGGCGGGAGAGGGCAGCTGCGAAGCGGCGGGTGAGGGTTGCTCGTCATTCCCGCGAAAGCGGGAACCTACTGGGATGCAGGTGCAGGGCGTTATGCAAGCGAGCGCCGAACCCTACGCGCTGGGGTCTTTCACCTTGCGGAGGTAGGGCTTCACCGTCTCCCAGCCGTTGGGGAACAGGTCTTTCGCGGCGTCGTCGCCAACCGCGGGGACGATGATGACGTCCTCGCCCTTGCTCCAGTTGGCGGGCGTCGCCACCTTGTGCTGGGCGGTGAGTTGGCACGAGTCGAGGACGCGGAGGAGTTCGTCGAAGTTGCGCCCCGTGCTCATCGGGTAGGTGAGGCTCATCTTGATCTTCTTGTCGGGGCCGACGAGGAAGACCGTGCGAACGGTCTGGTTGTTCGCCGCCGTCCTGCCCTCCGACGAGCCGGCCTCGTCGGCAGGGAGCATGTCGTAGAGTTTGGCGACGTTCAGGCTCTCGTCGGCGATGACGGGGAAGTTGAGGGGGACGCCGCCGATGTCCTCGATGTCGGCGGCCCAGCGGATGTGGTCGTCCACCTTGTCGACGCTGAGGCCGATGACCTTGCAGCCGCGCTTGGCGAACTCGTCGTTCGTCTTGGCGACGTAGCTCAGCTCGGTGGCGCAGACGGGCGTGAAGTCTTTGGGGTGGGAGAAGAGCATCGCCCAGCCGTCGCCGATCCACTCGTGGAAGTTGACGGGGCCTTCGCTCGTGTCAGCCGTGAAGTCGGGGGCCGTGTCGTTGATCCGCAAAGCCATTTGGGGCTTCTCCTTCGTATCCGCGCCTAGCGCGGCGCGGGGCGTTCGTTCATCGCAAGGGGCTTTGGGGTTCCGTTAGGCGTCAACACGCGCGCATGCTGTTTCACGCTCCTTGAGTTCTAGGGTGCGAAGGGACGGCGGGGGCTGGCTCCCGCGGTAGGATTCGAACCTACGGCCAATCGGTTAACAGCCGACCGCTCTACCACTGAGCTACGCGGGAACGCTGCGGCCCATTGTAGCAGAGCCGCGGGATGTGGTATAGTGGGGACGCGCCGCCGCTTCCGGGCTGGCGCGCAGCGCGTGGGGATATAGCTCAACTGGGAGAGCGCCGCGTTCGCAATGCGGAGGTTGGGGGTTCGAGTCCCCCTATCTCCACCACGCGCTTTTGTTCCGCGCTTTGCGTCCCGCCCATCATGGCGGACAAACGGCGACGAAGAACGGAGGGCGGCGATGTCGAAAGCGAATCAGCCGAGAATAGTGCGAAAGTTGCGCGAGCGGCCTGCGATTTCCTTAACCGCCCGCAGGAAGCGTATGTGGGACGCCCTGGAAGACGGGATGACCCTGCAGGAGTGGGACGAGGCCGTAAGGCGGGACGCCCAGGAGAAGAGGTTGGACCCCGCCTTTCTCGGCGAATGCGTGAAGCGCGAGGACATCAGCGTAGAGCCTGCGTCTCTCGCCAATCCCCCGCTCGCCAATCCCCCGGCGGCGGACGCGGGCGGGGAAGCGAACAAGGCGTTCGTGAGGCGGCTGTACGAGGAGGTCTACAACAAGGGCGACGTCGCGCTCATCGACGAGTTGTACGCGCCGGACGTCGAGTTGCACATCGCGGGCATCCTCGAAGACCCGTTCGGGCCGACGCCGATCAAGCAACTCGTTTCGATGACGCGCCTGGCGTTCCCCTCCATTCACGCGACGGTCGACGACCTCATCGCGGCGGAGGACAGGGTGGCGGCCTGCGTCTCGTTCACCGGCGCGTTTCAGGGCGTCGCGATGGGAACGTCGCCCCGGGCGAATCTGTCGTGGTGGCGGCGCATCGACGTCTACCGCATCGTCAACGGGCTTATCGTTGAGCAGTGGGGCGACCGCGACGACTTCACGATGCTGCAGCGGCTAGGCGTCGCCGTGCCCGCGTTCAACGACCCGCGCCCCACCCCGCGCGAGTTCGGCCGGCTGTAGGCGGAGACGACTCCCAATTCTCCCGGAGACCTTTGCATAGCTACCGTCATTCCCGCGTGGGCGGGAATCCAGGCGGCGCGGAGCGCCGCTCCTCTCCTACGTAAGCGCCCCCGTCATTCCCGCGAAAGCGGGAACCTACTGGGCGCAGGGAGTCATGCAAAGGTCTCAGGGAGAGACCTTTGCATAGCTACCGTCATTCCCGCGTGGGCGGGAATCCAGGCGGCGCGGAGCGCCGCTCCTCTCCTAACGTAAGCGCCCCCGTCATTCCCGCGAAAGCGGGAATGTGGATTCACACTGGAAGCGCAACAGTTCCGGACGCCCCCAGAATACCTCAGACGGCGTCTGGTAG
Source organism: Dehalococcoidia bacterium (assembly GCA_965242755.1). GTDB lineage: Bacteria > Chloroflexota > Dehalococcoidia > Lucifugimonadales > Australimonadaceae > Bin16. Next base: position 2,598,043 of record OZ251500.1, read on the forward strand.
CCCAGCGCCGAACGCGGCGTGTTGTTGTAGCGCACCGCGCACAACGTCAACTCCTCGTCCGACACCCCGTCCAAGTTCGTCCTCCGCGGCAACTCCCGCCGCAGACGCCCAATCGCGTTCTCCACTCCCCCCTTCTGCCACGGCGACCGAACGTCGCAGAAGAACGTCTCAACCCCCAACTCATGCAACTCGTGATGCCGCGCGAACTCCGTCCCGTTGTCGAACGTCACGCTCCGCCGCATCTCCACAGGCAGCGTCCCCATCACGGCCAGCATCGCCCGCGCAACCGCCTCGGCGCCCTTGTTCTCCGGCCTCTGCAGGAGCGTGAGCCTCGACGCCCGCTCATGCAGGACCAACAGCGCCTGCTTCTTCACCCCGAACAGCATCGTGTCCGCCTCCCAGTGGCCAAACTCAACCCGGTCGGCGACCTCCGCAGGCCGCTCCGACAGAGGGCGCCGAGCCTTGATGAACAGGGCGGAACTGCGGCCCTTGCGCGAGCGGCGCCCCCGCGTCGCCTTCCGCTTCGGCAGGAAGTTCCGCCAGTCGTAGTCCTTCGTCCTCTTCACTTGCGCCGCGATGAACCGGTAGATGCTCTCATGCGAGATAACCGGCCTCCCCATCTCCAACGCGAGGCGGCCGGACACTTGCGGGGGCGACGCGCCCCACGCCATGCGCCGCAGGACGGCCTCGCGCAGGAGATCGTCGCGGTCGAGGCGGGGGCCCTTCCACCGCCGCGCCCGCGCCTTCTCGTCCGCCTTAGCGGCTTTGTACTCGCCCGCGCTCATCGCGTTGCGGTTGATCTCGCGAGAGATCGTCGATGGCGAGCGATCCAGATTTGTAGCGATTTCCCGGATCGGGCGCCCCTCTTGGTATAGGCGGGCAATCGCGCAGCGTTCCTCGATGTCGATGTGTCGGTATCCCATGGCTCCACCACCTTGCTCTGGCGTTGCGCTTCGTTTGTGAATCCAGGGAACCTACTGGGCGCAGGGAGTCATGCAAAGGTCTCAGGGAGAAACCTTTGCATAGCTACCGTCATTCCCGCGTGGGCGGGAATCCAGGCGGCGCGGAGCGCCGCTCCTCTCCTACGTAAGCGCCCCCGTCATTCCCGCGAAAGCGGGAACCTACTGGGCGCAGGGAGTCATGCAAAGGTCTCTCCCAGCAGGCTGCCTAACCAGCCTGGGGGGCGAAGGGCAAGCCCGCCCCCGCACGCGTCACGCCAAGTGGACAGGATCGACGTCCACGCGCCAGGCGGGGGGGACGGCGATCTTGTCCAGCAGCATTCGCGGCTCCGGGGCGCGGACGGCCAGTTGCCATCGGAATGCGTTGCGGACGCGCGGCGGGTAGGACGGCGCGGGGCCGACGACGCTCGCGTCGCTCATTCCCCACTCCCTCGCCGTCCGGCGCAGCAGCCCGGCGAGGCGCTCCGCCTCCCGCATCGCCGTCCGGTTGTCCGAATGGCCGATATGGAGGCGGACGAGTTTGCTGAACGGCGGATTTCGCAACTCGCGGCGCCGCTCCATCTCCTCCGCGTAGAACGCCTCGTAGTCCTGCGCGGCGGCGGCCTCTATGGCGTAGTGCTCCGGCGCATAGGTTTGGATGACGGCGTAGCCGGGCCGCGCGCCTCTGCCCGCGCGCCCCGCGACCTGCGTCAGCAGTTGGAACGTCCGCTCCGGCGCGCGGAAATCGGGCGCGTGCAGGCCAATGTCCGCCAGCGCGACGCCGACCAGATCGACGGTGGGGACGTCCAGCCCTTTGGCGACCATCTGCGTGCCGACGAGCACGTCGGCCTCCTGCGCGGCGAACGCGCGGAGCAAGCGCTCGTGGGCGCGGGCGTCGGTCACGGCGTCGCTGTCCCATCGGAGCGTTCGGACGCCGGGCGCGATGCGGCGGACTTCGTCAACGAGGCGCTGCGCGCCGAGCCCGAGGTAGCGGATGCGCGCGCTGCGGCACTTGGGGCATCGCACGGGCGCGCCCCGCGCTCTCCCGCAATGGTGGCATCGCAGCCGGCCCGGCCCCTCGCCGTTCGGCGGATCGTGATAGGCGAGCGGCGCGGAGCAGCGGGCGCACCGCATCGCGTGGCCGCAGTTGCGGCAGACGACCGCGCTCGCCGCGCCCCGCCGGTTCAGAAAGAGAATCGCCTGCCTTCCCGCCGCGAGCGTCTCCTCCAACCGCTCGCGGAGCAGGCGGCTGAAGACGCTGCGGTTGCCCTCGCGCAACTCGTCACGCATATCCACGACGCTCACCGCCGCGAGGTCGGTCGGCGCGCCGGAGCGTTCGATGCGCGAGGGCAGTTCGAGTTTGCCGATCGCGCCGCTATTGGCGCGCCACGCGGTGACGACGTCGGGCGTGGCGCTTCCCAGCGCGACGACGGCGCCCGTGAGCGCCGCGAGCCGCTCCGCCGCGTCGCGGGCGTGGTAGCGCGGATTCGGATCCTCCTGCTTGTACGTCCACTCGTGCTCCTCGTCCAGCGCGATGAGTCCGAGGTTGTCCATCGGAGCGAACAGCGCGCTTCGCGGGCCGATGACCACGCTGCGCTCGCCGTCGAGGACGCGCCGCCACTCTGCGCCCGCTTGCGCCGGAGTCAGCCTGCCGTGCAAGAGCCCGACCTTGCCGGGGAAGCGCTCCTCGAATCGCTGCGTAATCTGCGGCGTGAGCGCAATCTCCGGCACGAGGACGATGGCCCGCCGCCCCTGCTCGAGGCAATGCGCGACGGCCTGCAGGTAGACCTCCGTCTTGCCGCTGCCGGTCGCCCCATGCAGGAGATGGACGCGCGGCTCGACGGACGGGTCGTCCATCGCGCGCTTGAGCGCCGTGAGCGCGGCTTGCTGATCGGGCGTCGGCAGCAGCGGAACGGGATTCGCGGGCGCGGGCGCCGCAAGCGCGGCCAACCCCTCCCCTACGATCTTGGCGACGACGGGTTGGCCGAACCGCTTTCGCGCCTCCGCCGCGCCAAGCCCTGCGGGAGAGCGCGCCAGTTCACGCAAGAGGGCGGCCTGCCGCGGCGCGCGGGGACGCTCTCCGGCGCTCGCTCGCAGGTCGGACGCGGAGGCGGCGGGAACGAGCAGAGTCTTCCCAACGGGGCCGCGTTTGGCGGGAGGGCGCTTGCGCGAGGACGGACGCTTCGGCTCCGGCTCGCTGACCCACTCGAGCGCGAGTTTCGCCTCGATCAAAGCGCGGGCGGCGTTCGCGGCCCACGGGCCGAGCGACGCGACGAGCGCCTGCATGCGATGCCGGCCCGGGTTCGCTCGGAGATGCGCGAGGAGTTTCCTTGCGCCTTTGGGAATGCGCTCCTCCGCGTCGGGCGGCGCGTCGTCCGCCGCTTGCAGATAGCGCTGCGCGCCGCCGCGCATGCCGGGGGGCAGCATCAGCGCGAGCGCCTCGAACGCGGACGTTCGATAGTAGTCGGCGATCCACCGCGCCAGTTCGATGCGCTCCGGCGAAATCAGCGGCCGCTCGTCCACGAGCGACGCGATCTCGCGGGTGTAGCCCACGTTCGGCGTCGCGCGCAGACCGACCGCGACGCCGTGGAGCGTCCGGCGCCCAAAGGGAACGCGGACGAGATGCCCGGCGCGGACGGTCATGCCCTGCGGGACGGCGTAGGTGAACACGTCGCCGGGCTTGCCGGTGGGCGCGTCCACGACCACGTCGGCGTAGCGCGGCGCACCCTCCACGTCGGCGTAGCGCGGCGCGCCGTCCGCGTCCGCTCCGTCGCTATGGGAAGGCGCGCAAGGGGGAGCGCCGTCCGCGTCGCTGAGTTGCGCTGAAAAGCGCTCGTTCGCGCGCATTTGCGCTCGCCGCTCCTGTTCCGATGGCCGGGACGACGCCCGCGCTCTCCGAAATCGAGTCCATCGTAGCAGGAGCGCCGCGCGGGTCGGCAACGCCCTGATGTCAGGGGGGGACATACCCTGCGCCCGATAGATTCCCGCTTGCGCGGGCAGGGCGCGGCGCCTACGTGGGAGAAGCGGCGCCGCGCCGCTAGCCGATTCGCCCCTCGCGGGGTAACATAGCGCGCGAGCAATACGGGCGGCGCAGGCGCCGCCGCGCAAGGAGTCCGCGAACGCAATGGCCGAGGAGCAAGCGACCCGCATCGAGAAGGACACGATGGGCGAGATGGAGGTGCCCGCGAGCGCGTATTGGGGCGCGTCCACCCAGCGCGCCGTGCTGAACTTCCCCGTCAGCGATCTGCGCTATCCGCCCGCGTTCATCCGCGCGCTCGGACGGATCAAGCGCGCCGCCGCGCGAACGAACGCGGGGCTCGGCCTGCTGGACGGCGCAATCGCCGATGCGGTCGCCGCCGCCGCGACGGAGGTCGTGGAGGGGAAGTGGGACGAGCACTTCGTCGTCGACCTCTTCCAGACGGGCTCCGGCACGTCGACGAACACGAACGCGAACGAGGTCATCGCGCGGCGCGCCCGCGAAATCGCCCCCGGCCTGAGCGTCCACCCCAACGACCACGTGAATATGGCGCAGTCGTCCAACGACGTCATTCCGACGGCGAGCCATCTCGCCGCCGCCGAGGCGATGAGCGGCGAACTGCTGCCCGCGCTCGCCCAAGCGCAGGCGACGCTCGAGGCGAAGTCGCGCGAGTTCTGGGGCGTCATCAAGACGGGGCGGACGCACTTGCAGGACGCGACGCCGATCCGCTTGGGGCAGGAGTTCGCGGGGTATGCTAGCCAGTTGGCGTTGAGCGCGGAGCGGCTGCGCCCGCGCGCGGACGCGCTCTGCGAGGTCGCGCTGGGCGGCACGGCGGTCGGCACGGGGATCAACGCGCACGAGGAGTTCGCGGCGCGGACGTGCGCGCTCCTCGCGGAGGAGACGGGGCTGCCCGTCCGGGAGACGCCGCATCACTTCCAGGCGCAGGGGACGCAAGACGAGATGCTGGCGGCGAGCGGCGCGGTTCGCGGCGCGGCGGTCGCGTTGCAAAAGATCGCCAACGACCTGCGCTGGCTCTCCTCCGGCCCGCGCGCCGGCATCGCCGAGTTGGAACTCCCCGCCGTGCAGCCCGGCTCGTCCATTATGCCCGGCAAGGTGAACCCGGTGATTCCGGAGTCGGTCGTCCAGGTCGTGTGCCAGGTGATCGGGAACGACGCGGCTGTGGCCGCCGCCGCGCAGGGCGGCTATCTGGAACTGAACACCTACTGGCCGGTCGCGGCGCACAACCTGCATCAGGCGATCACGCTGCTCGCGTCGGCGACGGTCAACTTCGACGCGCAGTGCCTGCAAGGGATCAGGGCGACCTCCAAGGGGCCGGATATGGTCGAGCAAGGGCTGATGATGGCGACCGGCCTCACGCCCGCCGTCGGCTACGACAAGGCGACGGCGATCGCCAAGGCGGCGGCCGCGCAAGGCGTGACGATCCGCGAACTCGCCAAGAGCGAGACGGGGCTGTCGGACGAGCGCCTCGCCGAACTGCTCGACCCTGCGCGAATGACGGCGCCTGGCGTGGTCGAGGGGGCGTCCGGGGGCGGGGGGTAGGGGCGGGGAGTTCCCGCTTTCGGGGGCAGGGCGTGGCGTCGTGGGTTCTCCAGTAGGTTCCCGCTTTCGCGGGAATGACGATGCGCCGGGGATGGCTCGGAGACGGGGCGCTCCGCGCCCCGTCTTGCGCTGTGTGGGGTTCGTCGTCATGGCTCACCAGCCTACGAGGATGGGGGACGGGGCGGGGCAACCCTCACCCTGGCCCTCTCCCAGAGGAGACCTTTGCATAACTAGGCCCGTTGCGATTTGGGCGGAGATTTGCGGGTCAAGGAGCGCCAATTCGCCCCGCCTAACCCGCCGTAGGCCGCCCCCCATCCCTCCCTGCTCGCCCCGTTTTCGGGGCTCCGCAGGGCCTCTTACCCCCAACGGACACACTACTCCCTACGCAATCGCCGCGCCGTGCGCCGCGCACAGCCCGTCCGCCCGCCGCAAGTTGTACGCCATAACCTTGAACATCGCCTCCGCGACGTTCTTCTCCAACCCCACGTACCGCGTCCGCCAATACCCGTAGATCCTCTTCAACGTCCCGAACGCGCCCTCGACAGGCGCCCGAACCTTCGACACAAGCGCGTTCCGCCTCCGCTGCCAATACGGCAACTCATCCTGGTTCTTGTGCGACCTATGCATGATCCGGTCGTTGATCCCACGCGCGCGCAACCGCTTCCGACGCTCCTTCGACTCATACGCCTTGTCCGCGTACACCGCCTCCTCATCCCCCATGATCAGCGCATCCGCGACATCCGTGTCCGCCACGTTCGCAGGCGTCAACTCCACTCCGCGAACCAGCCCGGAGACCCCGTCCATTCCGATGTGCAGTTTGTAGCCGAACCGCGACTTCTTCCCCTTGCGCGTCCACGCGGCGTCAGGGTCCGTCTTGCTCCCCGCCCCCGCCTCCGACCCGGGGCGCCGCGCCTGCGCCTCGATCACCGACGCGTCGATCAGCGTCCCCTTCTTCACCAACAACCCCTTCTTCTCCAACTGGCGGGGCGCCTCCTCAAACAGGCGACGCGCCAGCCCGCGCTCCGCGACCGCCTTCCGAAAGCGGCTGATCGTCGAGTGGTCGGGAACCGCGTCTTGGAGCGTGAGCCCCGCGAACCGCCGGAACGACAGCCGGTCGCTGACCGCCTCTTCTATCGCCGTGTCGGAGGCGTTACCCGCTGTTGGAGGATGATGATCTTGACCATCGTGAGCGGAGGGTAGGCGGGGCGGCCTTCGGGAGAGGCGTAGAGGCTGCTGACCTGCTTGGCGACTTTGGGCCAGTCGATCATCTGGTCGATGCGGTCGAGTTGGTCGTTGCGTCCGGCGTGGTCGGTGATGAGGACGTCGATGAAGGAGGGTTCGCTGGTCTTGCGATGCATAGCAGTTCTCCTCGCGTAGGGGTGTGTTGGCCAATTGTGCGGGATGTCGGGGAGTTATGCAAAGGTCTCCAGAGGGAGAGGGTAATTTTCGCTGCCGCACGGCGGATTCGGGGCGGCGCCCTCACCCTGGCCCCCTCCCGGTGGGAGAGAGTAATTTTCGCTGTCGCCGGGCGGACCCGGATTGTCGTGGTCGTCCCGTGGGCGGGGAGGGAGGGGGACGCCGGCGGGGTCGCGGGGGCGGAGGAAGGGTTCGTTTCCGGTCCAGATTTGGAGGGACGGGGGGCGCATGAAGGCTAGGGCTAGCGGCGAGCGCCTAGCCTTGCGCCGACTCCAGGCGCAATAGGCGCTCCTTCATCGGGAGGCCGGGCCCGCCGAAGCCGTGCAGGCCGCCGTCTTTGCCGATTACGCGGTGGCAGGGGATGACGATGGGGACGCGGTTGCGCGCCATGGCTTGGCCGGCGGCCCGCACCGCCTTGACGTTGCCCGCCGACGCCGCAAGCCACTCGTAGGTGCGCGTCTCGCCCGCCGGGATCGATCGGCAGGCGTCCCAGGCGCGGCGAAAGAACGGCGCCGCGCCGTCCAAGTCGAGCGCGACGTCCCAATTCGCGCCCCCGCTCTCCAAGTAGCCGTCGAGTTGCGCCTGGTAGGCGGCGAACGCATCCGGCTCGTGGTCGGGCAGCGGTCGGCGCATCGCCCGCTCCAGATCGTCGAGCGCGCGCTCCGGCGACGGCTCGGGGAGCGTCGCGTAGCGCACGCCCTTCTCCGAGCCGCACGCGCCGACCCACCCCCAATTCGTCTCGAACACGTCGTAACGCAGCGTCATCGCGGCCTCCTTGCCGGGTCGGGCGCAGGCGCCTAGTCCGCCGGAATGAACGGCGCGGCGGAGCCGTCGAAGAGGAGGCTGCTGGGGAGCGCCTTGCTCAGTTCCTCAATCGTCCACTTGCCTTTGGCGCGCCAGTCTTTGTTGATCGTCCGGATCTCCTCCGGGTGCGCGTAGAAGCCGAACTTGCCGGCGCCGGCGCGGAAGACGCAGCCGTTGACCTGCGCCGCCGCGTCGCTCGCAAGCCAGACGACGATGGGAGAGACGTGCTCTCCGCCGGGGCGGTTGGCGGCGAGTTCGTCGGGCGCCTTCTTCGCGGGAATGCCCGCGTCCGCGAGCATTTGCGGGTGGCGGTAGCCTGCGAACGCCCGCGTCTGCGCGAGCGGCGCAATCGCGTTCACGGTGATTCCGTGATTCCGCAACTCGAACGCCAAGTCCCACGTGAGGGAGACGACGCCGCCCTTCGCCGCGCCGTAGGCCGTCCTTCCCTCCGGGTTGCGCCACTGGCTGGACGCGGTGTTGACGATGCGCCCCCAGCGCTGCGCCATCATTAGGGGAACGGCGTGACTGCACGTGTTGAATGTTCCCTTGAGGTGCGTCCCCACGATCGCCGCGAAATCGTCCGGCCCGATCTCGTGGAACAGCCCCTCGCGAGCGATGCCCGCGTTGTTGACGAGGATGTCCAACCGTCCGTAAGACTCGACCGCGGCGCGGATAATCTCGCCGGCTTCCGCGTAGTCGGCGACGGAGTTGTAGTTGGCGGCGGCCTCGCCGCCGTTCTCGCGGATGAACGCGACCGTGTCGTCGGCGGGGGCGGCGCTTCCGCCGGCTCCGGTTCGCTCGACGCCGGCGTCGTTGACGACGACGCTTGCGCCTTCGGCGGCGAGCGCAACGGCGTGCGCGCGACCGATGCCGCGCCCCGCGCCGGTGACGACGGCGACCTTCCCCGCGAGCCTCTCGCCTCTCGGCGGAACGTACTCCTCTTCCGGCATCGCTTTCGCTCCCTGCGCCTACGGAATGAACGGCGCTTTCGTCTCGCCGCCCATCACGGTGGACGGCAGCGCCGCGTCGAGTTCGTCGAGCGTCCACGGCGCGCCGTTGCCCGCCTCGCGGTAGAGCGTCCGCGCCTCCGTCGGATGGCTGTACCGCCCGATCTTCCCGGAGCCGGCGCGGAAGACGACGCCGTTGACGTTCGCCGCCTCGTCCGACGCGAGCCAGACGACCAGCGGGGAGACGAACTCCGGCCCCGCGCGGTTATCGCCCTGCTCCGCCGGATTCTTCTTGCGGTCGAGCCCGGCCTCCGCGAGCATGTTGCGGTATGTGTCGTCGCCGAAACTGCGCGTCGCGGCCATCGGCGCGATGGCGTTCGCGGTGATTCCGTGATTTCGCAACTCGAACGCGAGCCCCCAGGTGAGGGAGACGATAGCCCCCTTCGCCGCGCCGTAGTTCGCCCGCCCCTCCGGGTTGCGCCACTGGCTGGACGCGGTGTTGACGATGCGCCCCCAGCGCTGCGCCATCATCAGAGGAACGGCGTGACGGCACGTGTTGAACGTTCCGAACAGGTGGACGCTCATCAGGCCGTCCCACTCCGCCTCCGTGAGTTGGCGGAAGAGGCGGTACTGGAACGTTCCCGCGTTGTTGACGAGGATGTCCAACCGCCCGTAAGCGTCAGTCGCCGTTCGGACGAGGGCGCCCGCCGACTCGTAGTCCGAGATGTCGTCGTAGTTGGCGACGGCTTCGCCGCCGCGCTCGCGGATGTAGGCGACGGCCTCGTCGGCGGGGGCGCGGCCTCCGCCTGAGCCGTCGCGCTCGACGCCGATGTCGTTGACGACGACGCTTGCGCCCTCCTCGGCGAGCGCGACGGCGTGCGCGCGCCCGATGCCGCGCCCCGCGCCCGTCACGACGGCGACTTTGCCCTTCAGCAGATCTCCCATGCCTTCCCTCCGGCAGCGAGCGCAGTCTACTACGCCGACGCTAGGAGCGCGCGCAAGGCGCCCTCGCGGTCAGCGGTCGTTGCGGCGCTCGCTGCGCTCCGTTACGACGAGGGCGCCTTGCGCGTCGCGCGCCTCCCTTTGCCCGCCGGCGACCACCAGGTAGTCGGCCCTGCCGGTGTTGGCCGAGAACGCAGATTCGTAGTATCCCGCTCCCGCGGCGTAACGGCGATGATGTCGGCGTACTCGTCGCGCCGCCTCCGATATGCTCCCAAGACGCGCCGCTCAACGCGCTGAGCGGGAGCACGAGGGCTACCGTTCCTGCGTTTGTCCCTGCCCAGCGGCGCTATAATCGTTTTGCGCTGCGAGCGCGGCCGCTGCGCGTAAGACATGGTTGTCAAGCATAACATGGCCCTACCCCGCTTCCCGCGTGCCAATGCTAGGAGCGCGCGCCCGCCGCGGTCAGCGGTCGTTGCGGCGCTCGCTGCGCTCCGTTACGAACGAGGGGCCGTGCGCGTCGCGCGCCTCCCTTTGCCCGCCGGCGACCACCAGGTAGTCGGCCCTGCCGGTGTTGGCCGAGAACGCAGATTCGTAGTATCCCGCTCCCGCGGCGTAACGGCGATGATGTCGGCGTACTCGTCGCGCCGCCTCCGATATGCTCCCAAGACGCGCCGCTCAACGCGCTGAGCGGGAGCACGAGGGCTACCGTTCCTGCGTTTGTCCCTGCCCAGCGGCGCTATAATCGTTTTGCGCTGCGAGCGCGGCCGCTGCGCGTAAGACATGGTTGTCAAGCATAACATGGCCCTACCCCGCTCCCCGCGTTGCGATTTTCGCATTCTGATGCGTGGTTGGCGGAGGATAGCCGTCGCGGCGCTGTCCGCCTTGCTCGCAGCCTGCTCCGCCCCCGCCCCGTCCGCCACGCCGCCGCCAACCCCAACGCCCGCGCCAACGTCCACCCTCGCGCCAAGCGCGACGGCGACGCCTCGGACGGTCGGGCTGCTCGTCAACGAGCCCGGGTCGTTCGATGGGTACACCCTCTACTCTTCGTCGGACCTTATCTACTTGATCGACAATCAAGGGCGCGTTATTAACGCCTGGCCGACGGAGAGGCCTTTGGCGAAACTGCTTGACAACGGAAACTTGCTGACGTCGGGCAACAAGGAGATTGACCCCGACGGGAACGTCGTTTGGCATTACGACTACCTCCAACATCACGATCTTCTCAAGATGCCGAACGGAAATGCGCTCATCCTCTCACGCTCACTTGTTCCCCGCGACGAGGCTCTAGCGCTTGGGGCCGATCCGGCCTTGTTCGATTGCGCCTTTCTGCGCGCGCTGCATATTGTCGAAGTCCGCCCGACGGGGCCAACCAGCGGCGAAATCGTTTGGGAATGGTCGCCGATCGACCACCTCATTCAGGATTTCGACCCGGAGAAACCCAACTACGGAGTAGTTTCGGAACGCCCTGAGTTGATAGACCTTAACTACACGCTTCCATATACGGAGTGCGATAACGGTCGAGCCTACTGGATGGATGCCAACGCATTGGACTACAACGCGGAGCGTGACCAGATTATGATCACCGCCCGAAAGTTCAGCGAAGTTTGGATTATCGATCACTCAACCAGTATTGAGGAGGCTGCGGGGCGCGTCGGCGGAAACGCAGGAAGAGGAGGCGGATTGCTGTACCGCTGGGGCAACCCGAGAGCGCACCAAGGGGGGACTCTCGCAGATCAGCGCTTGTTCTGGCCGCACAACGCCCATTGGATACCTGCCGGACAACCGGGCGCGGGCAACGCCCTCGTTTTCAGCAACGGAAACGAATACCTTGAAATAGGGCGCGGCTACTCGTCGGTGGACGAAATCGCCCTGCCCGCCGCCGGTCATCGCTACCGCATGGACGCCGGCTTCGCCTACGGGCCGGATGAGCGCGTTTGGCGATACGTCGGCGACCCGCCCCGCTCCTTTTACACTGAGGCGGGGGGCAGCGCGCAACGACTGCCCAATGGCAACACGCTAATCACAGAGAGGGCAACCGGGCGGATTTTCGAGGTCACTAGGGAGAGCGAGACTGTCTGGGAATTCGTGAATTCCGCGGCGGGCGACAACACCCTATACCGCGCGTATCGTTACGCTCCCGACCACCCGGGGGTTCGGGAGATATTGAGGAGCCGCCGCGCGGCCTACCGCGCCGCCGTGTCCGGTGACCCTATCGCGCGCTCCCTGTTCGACGTCTATGCGGCGGACGGCGCGCTGACCTACGTCAAAGAGCCTTGCGAGCAAGCCGACACTGAAGCGCGCTTCTTCCTGCACCTTGCGCCTGTTCGCGCGGACGGCCAGCCGGAAGCGCCGCGAATTTCGGGATTCGACAACGCGGACTTCGATTTCTTTCCCAACGGATCATGGTTCGATGCCAAATGCATCGCGTCGGTCCATTTGCCGGACTATCCCGTTGCATCCATACGGACAGGCCAATTCGTTCGAGGCGAGGGTGAAATTTGGAGGGTGGAGTTCGATCTGCTCGCGCAAGGCTAGGCTTCCGCCACGTAGCCCAAGCCCGGCAAAGGCGGCGGCAATCCCGCGCGCTATCCCTACGCCGCCGACGCCGCGGCGGGATTGGGGCGCTTGACGAGCGTCTCCCGCGCGACGAAAAGCAGCAGCGCCGCCGCGACCAGCAAGACCGGCGCGTAGACGAGAAACGCCAGCCCCGCCCCGTAGCCCACCGCGAGGATGCCCCCAAGCGCCGGCCCGCCGATCGCGCCCACCTCCGCGAACGTCCGCCGCGCCGCCTGCAAGCGCGCCCGCGCCGCGTCCGGCACGACGTCGTAGGTCGACGTCGCCACCGACCCCAGCGACAGCCCGTTCGAAAAGCCCATCAGCACGGCTATCGCCGCGAGCGCCCCGAATCCGTCCGTCATCGGAATCAGCAGGAACGCGATCCCCGGAATCGCCGTGCTCGGAACCGTCGCCCACTTCCGCCCGACCTTGTCCACCACGAAGCCCGCCGGCAGGATCATCACGAGCGAGCCCGCCGTCATTATGGAGAACAGAACGCCAATCTCCCTCGACGACATCCCAATCTCGTCCGCGTAGACCGGCAAGATGCCTTGATACGCCATTCGGTAGAGCATCATCGCCATCGTGGCGAACACGAGCGTGAGGTAGGTCGCCCGCAGCGCGGGGTCGATCTGCAGGAAGAGCCCCTTCAGCCGGATATGCCACGCCTCGCGCGGCTGACCGGCCGGCGCCGCGCTCCGCTGCGGCCCCGCGTTGGGCCCCTGCGTGTTGGGAATAAACAGCCCCAGCAGGAAAACCGCGACGGCGAGCCCGGTGTAGATGACGAACACCGGACGGAAGCCGATCTCGTCGCCCATAAATCCGCCCGCCAGCGCGCCGAGCCCCATCCCGACGGAGTTGAATCCCATAAACCCGCTCATTAGCCTGCCGCGCTGCTCCGGCTTCACGAGATCAACGCCCGCGACCTCGCGCCCCAGCATCCAGCCGCTGTCCGCCGCGCCCGCGATAAACAACGCGACCAGCAGCGGCCACAGCCACGGGGTTACGACGCCCGCGAACACGGCCAGCGCGATGACGACCGGCCCGAACGTCACCGTCAGGCGCGTGCCGAAGCGGTCGATGAGGACGCCGCCGAGCGGCTGCCCGACGAGGCGACCCGCCGCGAACGCCGTCACCGTCTGCGCCGCGACGCCGCCATGCACGTCGAACGCGCCCGCGATGAGCGGAATGACTGGGAAGAGCATGCCGTGGCCGACGCCCATGAGAATGGTCGTCAGGTACAGCATCGTGAGCCCGCGAGTGACCCGCCCCATCGGAACCTCCGCTCCGCCGCCGGAGCCGCGTAGCACTATACGCCGATTGGCGCCCCCGTCTGCGTGGCGCAAGCGCATCCCCGCCCCCTTCTGAGTAGCCCCTTTGCATCGCCTACTGCCCTGCCCGCGCAGGCGGGAATCCATATTCGTTCCCCGGGGACGGGGTCATTTTGGTCATCGGTGGACTCTTTTGTCCGTGTCGGCCTAGTTTTCGGGCGTTTCGAAGTGAGCGGTTTTGAGCGGCGGATGAGCCCTAAATGAGCGGTTTTGAGCGGTCGCCCGCCGCGCCTCTCCGTTCGTCTCCGTTGCCGCCGCGTTGGGATTGGGGTTCGTCATTGCTCCATCGTAGGGATGGGTTGGGGGACGGCGCAAGAGGCGGGTGTCGCAGTTGCGACGCGGCGGGACGGGTGGGGGTTCCCAGTAGGTTCCCGCTTTCGAGGGAATGACGTGGGCGCCCTAGGGAACAGGGGGCGGGCGCGTTGCGCCCCGCCCCATTCGGTGCGTTTGCGCGCGTCGCGCACGCATCGTCATTCCCGCGTAGGCGGGAATCCAGGCGGCGCGATAGCGCCATGACGGGGCGCATCGCGCCCCCGTCTCCATTCGTCCCCCGGCGCATCGTCATTCCCGCGTAGGCGGGAATGTGGATTCACACTGGAAGCGCAACAGTTCCGGACGCCCCCAGAATACCTCAGACGGCGTCTGGTAGCCCAGCGCCGAACGCGGCGTGTTGTTGTAGCGCACCGCGCACAACGTCAACTCCTCGTCCGACACCCCGTCCAAGTTCGTCCTCCGCGGCAACTCCCGCCGCAGACGCCCAATCGCGTTCTCCACTCCCCCCTTCTGCCACGGCGACCGAACGTCGCAGAAGAACGTCTCAACCCCCAACTCATGCAACTCGTGATGCCGCGCGAACTCCGTCCCGTTGTCGAACGTCACGCTCCGCCGCATCTCCACAGGCAGCGTCCCCATCACGGCCAGCATCGCCCGCGCAACCGCCTCGGCGCCCTTGTTCTCCGGCCTCTGCAGGAGCGTGAGCCTCGACGCCCGCTCATGCAGGACCAACAGCGCCTGCTTCTTCACCCCGAACAGCATCGTGTCCGCCTCCCAGTGGCCAAACTCAACCCGGTCGGCGACCTCCGCAGGCCGCTCCGACAGAGGGCGCCGAGCCTTGATGAACAGGGCGGAACTGCGGCCCTTGCGCGAGCGGCGCCCCCGCGTCGCCTTCCGCTTCGGCAGGAAGTTCCGCCAGTCGTAGTCCTTCGTCCTCTTCACTTGCGCCGCGATGAACCGGTAGATGCTCTCATGCGAGATAACCGGCCTCCCCATCTCCAACGCGAGGCGGCCGGACACTTGCGGGGGCGACGCGCCCCACGCCATGCGCCGCAGGACGGCCTCGCGCAGGAGATCGTCGCGGTCGAGGCGGGGGCCCTTCCACCGCCGCGCCCGCGCCTTCTCGTCCGCCTTAGCGGCTTTGTACTCGCCCGCGCTCATCGCGTTGCGGTTGATCTCGCGAGAGATCGTCGATGGCGAGCGATCCAGATTTGTAGCGATTTCCCGGATCGGGCGCCCCTCTTGGTATAGGCGGGCAATCGCGCAGCGTTCCTCGATGTCGATGTGTCGGTATCCCATGGCTCCACCACCTTGCTCTGGCGTTGCGCTTCGTTTGTGAATCCAGGGAACCTACTGGCCATTCCCGCGCAAGCAGGAACCTACCCCCTACTGCCCCCCACTGTGACAACTGCCCCTTGTCGCATTCCCAACAACCTTGCGCCCCGTCCGGCGACGGCGCCCCCACGGAGGAAGAGGACGCGCGCGAGCCCGTCTACAGCGGCGTCGACATCGCAAGATTCGGCGAGGACAAGTCCGTCCTCATCGCAAGACAAGGCCAGCGCGTCATCGCGACGAAGTCGCTAGGCCGCGAAATGGACACGATGCGCGTCGCCGGCGAGGCGGCGCTCATGGCCAACGACCTCAACGCCGAGGCGATCTTCGTAGACGAGAACGGCGTAGGCGGCGGAGTCTGCGACCGCCTCAAGGAGACCGGCGCCCCCGTCTATGGCGTCCAATTCGGGCGCCGCGCCCCCCATCCCGCAAGGTTCGCCAACCTCCGCTCCGAGATCTTCTGGGAGTTGCGCCGCCTGATGAACGACCGCCTCATCGCCTTGCCGTCCGACGAAACGCTAGCCGCCCAACTCCTCTCCCTCCGTTACGACGTCTCCAGTTCCGGCCAGGTCAAACTCGAAAGCAAGCGCGAGACGCGCAAGCGCGGAATCCCCTCTCCCGACCGCGCCGACGCGCCATGAGGATCCGCGCGCCCCTTCCTGGCGAGACCTTGCGCAACCTGCAGCCCGCCCGCGTAGCCGCGAATCCGCGCGGCGCCAACCCACTCTCCTTCTAGAGACCTTTGCATAACCTACCGCCCTGCCCGCATAGGCGGGAATCCAGTCGGCGCGATAGCGCCAAGACGGGGCGCAACGCGCTCCGTCCCCAGCCATCCCCATCCCACCGTCATTCCCGTGTAGGCGGGGAATCCAGGCGGCGCGAAGCGCCGCTCCTCTCCTACGCAAGCGCCCCGTCATTCCCGCGAAAGCGGGAACCTACTGGCCGCCGGAAGTTATGCAAAGGTCTCCTCTGGGAGAGGGGCCGGGGGTGAGGGTTGACGGACCCGTTTTGTGCTATACTCCCCCTGATTGCGCCGTCGCGCAAGAGAAATGGAGGCGACCGAACCTATGCTCCGAATCCGGCTCCGCCGCGCGGGGAAGAAGAAGCAACCGAGTTACCGCATCGTCGTCGCGGACGCCAACGCCCCCCGCGACGGGCGAATCGTGGACCAAGTGGGGTTCTACAACCCCCTGACCTCCCCCTCGACCATCGTGGTCAACGAGGAGAAAACCAAACGCTGGCTTGGCGCGGGCGCCAAGCCGAGCGACGCCGTCCAGCGCATCCTCCGGACGCAGGGAGTCGTCGAGAAAGCAGGCTAACCCATGAAGGAGCTCGTCGAGCACATCGCCAAGGCCATCGCCGCCCACCCCGACGACGTGAAGGTCACCGAAGAGGAAGAGGACGGCGAGGTCGTCATCAAACTCGAAGTCCACCCGGACGACAAGGGCAAGGTGATCGGCCGGCAGGGGCGCGTCGCCCAGGCGATGCGCGTGCTGATCCGCGTCGCCGCCGTCAAGGAAGAGACCCGCGCGAGCCTGGAGATCGTCTGATCCCCGCCCGCGCCTCCCGACCCAAACGGTGAGCGCCCCCCCAAACGACCCGGTCATCGTCGGCGTCGTCCTCGGACCGCATGGCAACGACGGGCGCGTCCGCGCGCGGCCGGAGACCGACAACCCCCAGCGCTTCCGGCGCGGCGGACGAATGACCGCCCACGATCGCCCCCTCGTCGTCGAGCGAACGCAGCGCGCCCCGGACGGCGCGTTGCTGGTCAAGTTCGAGGGCGTGACCGACAGGAACGCGGCGGACGCCTTGCGCGGCGCCGAACTCCGCGTTCCGGCGGAGGACGCGCCGCAAGCCCCTCCCGGCGCCTACTACCACTACCAACTCATCGGGATAAGCGTCGAGAGCGCGGCGGACGGCGAGCCGCTGGGAACCCTCACGGAAATCGTCTCCACGGGCGCGAACGACGTCTACGTCGTGACCCGCGAAGACGCGGAACTCCTGCTCCCCGCGCTCGCCGACGTGATCACGGAGGTGAACGTCGAGGCGGGGCGTATGGCCGTAGCCGTCCCCGACGGGCTGGAGTGGCGGACGCTGCGTCCCCGCGAGAAGGCGCCCCGAAAGCGCCCCGCCCGCCGGAAAGGCTCGGCCCGCGAAACGGCGTGAACCCGCCGCCTTCATGCCTCCCCGCCAGACGCCGTCGCTCCCGTGCACGCCTACGGACGAGACGAAAATCTGCGCGGTCGAGGGAGGCAAATCTACGCGGGGAGCGCAATTCCGCGGTTGCGCGGCGCGTATCTGTTCGGCGACTACTGCAAGGGAACGATCTGGGCGGCGCAGCGCGAAGACGAATCCAGTCGGAGCGCCTCGGAGTGGAAAAAGCAGGCCACCCGCTGCTGTCTCTAGTCTCGGAGGCGAGCGCCATCGCGGACTACATCGGAGGACTGCTAGGCGAGTGAGCCCGCCGCCCCACCGAGTCCCCGTCCCCGCGCCCTCGCCGGACGCGCCGCTAGCCCTCCCCGCCCCCGGCCGCTAACTCGAACGCGGCGTGAAGGGCGCGGACGGCGGCGTCCACCTTCGGCTCGTCCACGATGCAGGTGATGCGGATTTGCGAGGTCGTGATCATCTCAATGTTGACGCCCGCCTCCGCAAGCGCGGAAAACATCAGAGCGGCCACGCCGGGCGCGTTTTGCATCCCCGCGCCGACGATGCTGACCTGCCCAAGCCCGTCGTTGGAGACGCACTGCTGCGCGCCGACGGACCCGGCGACGCTCCGCGTCACCTCCAGAGCGGCGCGAAGGTCGGCGCGCGCGACGGTGAACGACAAGTCCGTGAGGCGCTCGCCGCTGGCGTTCTGGACGATCGTGTCCACGCTGACGTTGGCCTCGGCGAGCGGCTGGAAGACGGCGGCGGCCACGCCCGGGCGGTCGGGCACGGCGCGGAGCGTGATGCGCGCCACCCCGCGCTCGTAGGTCACTCCCCGCACTTTGTTGGCGACTTCCATGCTTTCGGCCTCCGTCCGCGTATCCTGAATCAGCGTTCCGGGAACGTCGCGGGCGCTGGACGCGACGAGCACGGGAACGTCGCGCCAAGCGGCGAGTTCGATGGAGCGGGGATGCATCTTCGCGCCGTAACTGGCGAGTTCCAGCATCTCCTCGCAACCGATTTTCGTCAACTTGCGGGCGTCGGGAACGACGCGGGGATCGGCGGTGTAGATGCCGTCGACGTCGGTGTAGACCTCGCAGCGCTCCGCGCCGAGCGCTGCGGCGAGCGCGACGGCCGTCGTGTCGGAGCCGCCGCGCCCCAGCGTCGTGACGTCGCTGTCGACCGTGACGCCCTGGAAGCCCGCGACGATGACGATGCGCCCGGCGTCAAGGGCGCGGCGGACGGGGGCGGGATCGAACGCGACGATGGACGCGCGCCCGTGCGCGGCGTCGGTGCGAATGCCCGCCTGCGCGCCGCTCATGCTGACGGCCTCCTCGCCGAGGTCGCGGAGCGCCATCGCCATCAGCGCGCAAGAGACGAGTTCGCCGGTGGAGAGCAGCGTATCCAGTTCGCGCGGGTCGGGGGCGGCGGTGACGGACTCCGCGAGCGCGATGAGGCGGTCGGTCGCGTCGCCCATTGCGGAGACGACGACCGCGACGTCGGCGCCTGCGCGGCGGGCCGCGGCGACGCGCGCGGCGGCGCGGCGGATCTTCTCGGCGTCGCCGAGCGACGTGCCCCCGTACTTCTGGACGATGACGGGGCCGACGGCGGAACCGCTAGCGGCGGCCATCAGGCGAACTCCGGCGGAGCCTCGGCCGGCTCCGCTCCGTTCGGCGCGGGATCCAGGACGAGGTACGTCCCCGTGAGGCCGGACTTGTCCCCCGCGTCCGCCATTTCGTAGCCGATGGTGTAGGCGCGGTTCTCCCCGCGTTTCGTGAGCGCGACGACGGACGAGCCCGCGCCGGAGAGGAACACCCCATGCGCTCCGGCGGCGAGCGCGTGATCGAAGATGACTTTCATCTGGCGGAAGACGCCTTGCCGCTGCGGTTGGTGCAGCCGGTCTTGCGTGGCGAGGCGCAGGTACTCCGGCCGGTCGAGCGCGAGCGCGGCGACGAGGAGGGCGGCGCGCCCCGCGTTGAACACCGCGTCGGCCCGCGGAACCTCGGGCGGCAAGACGCGCCGCGCCTCATCGGTCGGCATCGGCGCATCGGGGATATAGACGACGCATTGGAGGTCGGCGGGCAACGGGACGGGCGCCGCCTGGACGCCGCCGTCGTCGTCCGCGAGTGCGATGCTGAGGCCGCCCATCAGCGCGGGCGCGACGTTGTCGGGATGGCCTTCGATTTCGGCGGCGATCTCCAAGAGGCGGCGGGGCGGGAGCGGATGGCCGAGCAGCGCGTTGGCGCCGTAGACGCCCCCGACGATGGCGGCTGAACTGCTGCCGAGCCCCCGGCTGAGGGGAATGGCCTGCAGCGCCTCGATGGAGAGGCTGCGCCCGCCGTGTCCCGCCTCGTCCAGCGCGCGCCGCGCGGAGCGATGGATCAGGTTGTCGGCGCCGCGGGGCAGGCTGTCCGCTCCCAAGCCGTGCAGACGGACGGAGGGCTCGTCGGCCCAGGCGAGGCGCAGCGTGTTCCAGAGCGACAGCGCCATGCCGAGGCAATCGAAGCCCGGGCCAAGGTTGGCGGTCGTCGCGGGGACTCGGATGGTTACGGCGTCGTTTGGCATAGGAGGGCGTGGGCGAGGGGCGGCGGGGCCCCGATTATAGCGGACGGGGAGCGGCGCCTCGCGCCCCGTCTCATCAACCCCCGCAGCCATGCCTGCCCGCGCAGCTGCGAACCCACCCGTCCCGCAAGAGCCATGAGACGGGCGCCCGCGCCTTCTCGTCCGCCTTGGCGGGCTTGTATTCACCCGCGCTCATCGCGCGGTCCAGAGTTGCAGCGATTTCCCGGATCTGGCGCCCCTCTTGGAGTAAGCGGGCAGTCGAGCAGCGTTCATCGAAGTCGATATGCGTGTACCCCACGGCAGCGCCTCACTCTGAGGTAGCGCTTCGTTGTGAATCCAGGGAACCTGCTGCGCCTCGCCTTGCCCGCGTAGACGGGAACCTACTCCGCCCTCTAGCCCGGCGCCCCCGACTGCCGGGCGAACGCCTCCTCTATGCGCTCTTGCCGCGCCGCGATGTCGGCGGCGAAGTTCGTCCGCGGCGCGAGACGCAGCATCGCGTCCACGTGCGCGCGCGCCGCATCCAACCGCCGCGCGTCCCGCAGCGCCGCCGTCTGATGAAACTGCGCGAGATTCGCGTGAATCCACCAGTTCCGCGGCTCCAACGCAAGCGCCCGCTCCCCCTCCTCCACCGCCCAATTCACCGCCCGGACGAACTCCGCGTCCGTGAGCCGCTCAATGTTCTCCCACGCGTGGCGCATCATATAGACGCGGGGATAGTTGGCGAGCGGCGGAAACCCCGCGATGGCGCGCTCGAAGTACTCCTCGGACTCGCGCCACGAGTCGGACATATCGGCGCGGGCCGTGTCCACCGCGGCGGCGTAAGGGCGGAACGCGAGAAACAGCGTGAGCAACGCCGTGAGCGCGGCGATGAGGGCAATGAGCGCCGTCCGCCCTGCGGTCGCGCCCATGATGCGCCCGGCGGCGGCAAGCGGCGCGATGCGGCCTAGCCGCGCCGGCAGCCATCGCCCCTCCGTTCCCGACGCGGCGCGCGCTTGCGCCTCCTCCCATGCAGCGAACGCCGTCAGCATAGCGAACAGCATCGCCGTCGCCGGGCTGTCGAAGAGAAACAGGTTCTGAACGAAGTAGGCGGCGGCGGCGGCGGCGACCCCCAACGCAAGCATGCGGTCGCCGCCCTCTCTGCGCCGCGCCGCCCGCAGCAGCGCCCACGCCGCCGCTCCCCACAGCGTCAAGTAGGCCAGCAGCCCGACGCCGCCCGTCGCGACGAGCGCCTCAAGCGCCTTGTTGTGCGCCTGATCGTAGACCTCTATCGCCTCGTCGAACGCGGAGTGCAGCCCCCAAGCGACCAGGTAGTTCTCGGGGCCCCAGCCGAGCAGCGGCCTCGCGCGGAACGCATCCGCCGCCGTCTCGTAAGCCTCGATCCGCCCCAGGATGCTCGTCTCCTGCCCGCTGATGGACGCGAGCCGCTGCAGCGTCGGCGCGGCGCTGAACGCCCGCTCGACGAACGACGGGAGGCCGCTCGTGAGCAGCGCCGCGATCAGCAGGATTCCCGCCGCGAACGCCGCCGCGAGGCCCGCCAGCAGCGCCCGCCTGATGCGCCGCGGCGCCCCCCAGAGGGCGTAGCCCCCCGCGAAAACCGCGCCGCCCGCGACGAGCCCCGCCATCGCGCCGCGCGACCCCGTGAACCACATCGCCCAAAACGCGAGCAGCGCCGACGCAGCCCATAGCGCCCGCAGCCACGGCGTCGCGTCGAATCCTATGCCCGCGTCCGCCCGATTGCGCGCCCGCCGGGAGCGCCGCGCCGCCCGGTTGCCCGCGTCCCGCCGCTCCTGCGCCGCGGCCGTCCGCCCGCGCCCGAACGACTGCAGCAGCATCCCAATCCCGATCAGCAGACTGACGACCGTGTACGCTCCCAGGAACGTCGCGTTGCCCAGCAGCGACTCGATCCGTCCCTCGCGCACCGTCGCCAGCGTCCAATCAGTGATTTCGTAGTAGCGCGCCAGCCCCAGCGCGGACGCGGCGCCGCAGACGGCGAGGTTGACCGTGAAGAGCAGCCGCCAGTCCGCGAGCGTTCGGAACACCGCCGCCGCCGCGAGCGCGAACGCGAACCAGTGCGCCAAGTCCACCACGCCCTGCATGCGCTCGTAACTCGACCAGAGGCTGCGCGTCAGGCTGACGCCCGCGAACGACGCGGCGAGCGAGACGATTAGCCATCCCGCGAACGCCGCAATGACCCACGACTTCGCGGGGCGGTAGGCCGGGTTGCGGATCAGCAGGATGAGCCAGAGCGCGAAGCCAACCTCGATGGCGGCGCGGGCGAACAGCGCCTTCCCCACGACGTAGGGAAACATGCTGTTCGACGTCACCAGCAGCGGAATGAGGAGAACGGCGAGGAGCGCCGCCCGCGCGCCCCATAGCAGCGCCGCGTCCGCTCCGGTCGCCCGCTCGCCGAGCGGCGGGGATTGCGCTTGATGGGCTGATGCAACCGGGCCGCGCCCGCCGACGGCTCTCCGCAATTCGCAACCCCCGCCTAAGCGTTCGCCCGATTATACGCGCCGCGCCGTCCACCGGGGCGTCCGATAGGCCGCCCGCTAGGAGACATTCGCGCCCGCGTAGGCAGGGAATCCAATAGGCGCGGAAGGCTAATCCCCCCTCTCCCGATTGGCGGGAGAGGGACAACGCGCAGGCGGCGCCCTGCCCGCGAAAGCGGGAATCTACCCCTTTGCCGCCCTGCCCGCGTAGGGGGAACCCCGCTCTCGCCCTTATATGTTGTGACAAGGGCGGGGCAGGCCGAACTGCCTTTGGTTATGAGACCGCAGAGAGCGCTTGCTCTCTGTCCGAACCGCCGTGGTTGCGGTAGCATACCGTCCTGTGCAAGATGCCCCATTGCGGAGCGCTACAATGCGACGCGCGTTGAATCTGGCCGCAAGGAAGCCTGCGCGGGCAGGGCGCGCGGGAATTAAGCGCTGTTCCCCATAGGCAGAATCCCCCGCCCCCGCCTCATCGCCGCGTAGCCGAAGGCTGCTTCCCCGCTTGCGCCCAATCCCGCACCGCGGGGAGCGGGCCGCGAACGGCGAGGACTATCTTGCCGCGCTTCGGGCCGCACGTCCTGCAGTGCAGGTTTCGCTGAGCGCGAAGCCGGACGAAGCGGAGGCCGCACCCGGGGCACTCCAAGCCGGCGGCGCGGCGGTCGCCGGAGGGAGGCGGCGCGAACTCAGGCGCCCGATGCGACGTCGCCCGCGGATTCGCGCCCAGACGCTCCGCCCAGCGCTTCCACTTGTCGCCGTGCGGCTGCCGAACGCGCCCCGCCGCAATGTGCGCCAGTTCGTGCCGCAGCGTCTCATGCGCCTGCTCGTCGTCCAACCAGAGCGAGAGGCGAATGAGGTTGCGGTCCACGTATGCCTTGCCGAGCAAACGCCGCATCCGCCCCGACCACTCCAAGCGCGGCGCAGGAGCGATGCGATGCTTCGCGGCGAGTTGCCCCAGCAGCAAGCGAACGGACTCCCGCGTCTCGGCGGACGTGACGCGCGGAGCGTCCGGCAACGGCAACTGCGCCTCGCGCTTCGGCGCCGTCATAGCGGCTTGTGGCTCAGCGACGCCTCGGGTGCGCGGGCGTCGCCCTCGGTGACGAGGCGCGGCTTCTCGGGGCAGCGTTCCGCGAGCGGGCAGGCATGGCAGAGCGGACGGCGCGCCTTGCACACGCGGCGCCCGTGCGTGATGAGGTAGACGTGGAAGTTGAGCACGCGCTCCGGCGCGACGGCCCCCTCCAGCACGTCGTGCGCCTCGTCCGCCGTCACCCTCGGCCCGATCAGCGCGAGGCGCTTGGCGACGCGGTGAATATGCGT
The DNA here is from genome assembly GCA_965242755.1 of Dehalococcoidia bacterium. GTDB lineage: Bacteria > Chloroflexota > Dehalococcoidia > Lucifugimonadales > Australimonadaceae > Bin16. The sequence continues at coordinate 2,621,629 of OZ251500.1, forward strand.
GTCCACCGCCATCGCGGGCTGGTCCATTGCGAACGACAGCACAACGCCCGCCGTCTTCGGGCCGACGCCGGGAATTTCGCGCAGCCACGCCTTCGCCTCGCCGAGCGGAAGCCCCGCGAGGAAGCCGATGTCGAAGCCGCCCGCGCGGTCGCGGACGGAGCGGAGCGCTTGCTGAATGCGCGGCGCCTTCTGCCGCGCGAGCCCGCCGCTGCGGATCGTCTCGACGAGATCGGACTCCGACGCGCCCAAGACGTCCTCCCACGTCGGGTAGCGGTCGGAGAGCGCCGCGAAGGCGCGCTCGGCGTTCAGGTCGGACGTGTGCTGCGAAAGGATCGTCCAAACGAGTTCCGACACGCCGTCGAGCCGGGGGCGGCGCGTCGGCTTGCCGTAGAACGCCTCCAGCAGACGGTAGACGTTGTCGGGGGAGTAGGGCGCGACGCCGCGAACGCTGCGGGGCTGCATAACCTTGCGGCGCGCTCGCGGGGCGGGGCTAGGCATCGATTCCCGCCAAGTGCGCGGCGTCCTTATGGAGCGCGACCCGCATCGCGCCGCCGCGCTCCACCTCCAGCAGCGTCACGGAGGCGTAAGGCGTCTTGATGGCCTCCTCGCGGTGCGCGGCGTCCGGCAGCCCCCGCGCGATGGAGACGGCCATCCGCACCGGCGAGTCGTGCGTCGCCGCGAGCACCGTCGCCGACGGATGCGCCTGCGCCGTCCGGCGGATGAACCTCGAGATGCGCTCCCTGAGGGCGGCGAGATTCTCCCCGCCGTCGAACGTGACGGTTTCCGGGGCGTTGCGCCAGCGCTCCAAGAGGCCCGGATCCTCGCGCTCCACGTCGGCGACGAACGCGCCCGCGAAACGCCCGTAGTCCAAATCGCGCAGCAGCGCGCGCCGACGGACGGGGAGGCCGAGCGCGTCGGCGATGGGCTTGGCGGTTTGCCGGGCGCGCCATGCGGGCGATGCGTAGATTGCGGCGATGGGCTCCCCGGCGAGGCGGCCGGCGAGAGCCGCGGCCTGCGCTCTGCCCACGTCGTCCAGCCCTCCGCCGCCCTGCACGCGCCCCTGAACGTTCCACGCGGTGCGGCCATGGCGAACGAAAATCAAGCGAAGCATCGGCAGTGATTGTAGCGCATCGACGGCGGCGCGTGGGGGGGGGGCCGTTCCGTCTCGGCGAGTAGCCGCAGGCCGCTTAAGCCCCAGTAGGTTCGCCTGCGGGGCCCGGGCACGGCGGCTCCATCGCCCCCTACCCCACCGCCAGCAGCAGGGCGCCGGAGGCGGCCACCACCCCTCGACGGCGTAGACGAACGCCTTCTCCGAGACGCGTCGGACGATGCGTGAGCCCGCGTAGGCGCCGATGCCATAATGAGCCCGACGCCGCTTTCGTTACGCTGACGAGGACGTTCCCGCGGCGACGGCGCCGACGAAGGCGTTTTCCATGAGGAGATGCGCCGCCCCGCGCGCTGCGTGGAAGTCCCCGCCCTGCTAGAATCGCCCCCGCAAATTGTCGGGGACGCCGGCAGGAAGGAACGCGCCCAACGTTATGACCGCTCGCGAGCGTCCGCTCATCATCGCCGTGATCGGAGGCGATTCGCCGCCCGCTAGCGCCGTGGCGCAGGCCGAGGAGGTCGGGCGGAGGCTCGCGGAGCGCGGCGCGGTCGTCGTGTGCGGAGGGCGCAGGGGCGTGATGGAGGCCGTCTGCCGCGGCGCGAAGTCCGCCGGAGGCGTCACCATCGGCGTGATGCCGGGCGACGACCCGCGCGCCGCCAACGACTGGGTCGACTATCCGGTGATGACGGGCATGAGTTACGCCCGCAACGTCATCGTCGTCAAGTCCGGGCGCGCCGTCATCGCGGTGGACGGCTCCTACGGCACGCTCTCCGAAATCGCGCACGCGCTGGCGGAGGGAACGCCGGTCATCGGCCTCGACACGTGGGATCTGACGAGCGGTTCGGGAACGGCGCTGGAGATCGTCCGCGCCGATTCCCCGGCGGACGCGGTTGAGAAGGCTCTCGCCGCCGCCCGCGAACGGAACGAACGGGAATCGCAGACGGCGCCGCGCTGATCGGCGGCGTTGGACGGCGGAGGGAACAGGGCATGGCGCGAATCTCGAATGTCCGGGCGAGCGAAATCCTCGACTCGCGCGGAAACCCCACCGTGGAGGCGACGGTTTCGCTTGACGACGGCGCGAGCGGATGGGCCGCCGTCCCGTCGGGCGCGAGCACGGGCGCGCATGAGGCTTTGGAGTTGCGCGACGGCGGGTCGCGCTACGGCGGCAAGGGCGTCTTGACCGCGGTCGCCAATGTCAACGAGCGGATCGCTCCTTGCGTGCGCGGCCTCGACCCGTCCGATCAGCAGGCTGTGGATCAGGCGATGCTGGACCTGGACGGCGCGCCCGACAAGTCCGCGCTTGGGGCGAACGCCATTCTCGCGGTTTCGCTCGCGGCGGCGCATGCGGCGGCGCGCTCGGCGGGCCTCCCGCTCTACCGCAGTTTGGGGGGCGGCGCGCTGCTGCCCACCCCGATGCTCAATCTGCTCAACGGCGGGCGGCACGCGACGGACTCCACGGACTTCCAGGAGTTTATGGTCATGCCGATCGGCTTCGGCAGTTTCGCCGAGGGTTTGCGCTGCGGCGCGGAGGTCTACCAGGCGCTGCGCGCCATCGTGAGCGCGCGCGGCATGTCCACGAACGTCGGCGACGAGGGGGGAGTCGCGCCGTCCCTCCCCACGAACGAGGCGGCGGTCGAGTTGCTCGTCGAGGCAATCGAAAAGGCGGGCTACCGCCCCGGCGAGGACTGCGCCTTGGCGTTGGATGTCGCGGCCAGCGAGTTCCACGACGGCGAGCGGTACGCGCTCGCCCGCGAGGGCGTCACGCTCTCTAGCGCGGAACTCGTCGGCTACTACGAGGAGTGGGTTCGGAAGTATCCTATCGTCAGCATCGAGGACGGCCTCGTCGAGGACGATTGGGAGGGATGGGCGCTGCTCACCAAGCGGCTTGGCGACCGTGCGCAACTGGTCGGCGACGATCTTTTCACGACGAATCCGGAGCGCATCGAACGCGGGATCGCGGAAGGGTCGGCGAACTCGGTGCTCGTGAAACTGAACCAGATCGGCACGCTCACGGAGACGCGCGCCGCGATTCGCGCGACGCAAGCCGCCGGATGGAGCGCCGTCATCAGCCATCGCTCCGGGGAGACGGAGGACACGACCATCGCCGACTTGGCGGTCGCGGCGTCGGCGGGGCAGATCAAGACGGGCGCTCCGGCGCGCAGCGAGCGCGTCGCGAAGTACAACCGCCTGCTCCGGATCGAGGCGGAGTTGGGCAGCGCGGCGGAATACGCGGGCGCGTCCCCGTTCGCAAGATTGCGGCGCTGAAGCGCCGTCCGGCGCAAAGGGCGGGCGGACCGCCCGCGGATTACACAACGTAAGAGGAGAGAACGCATGAGCGCGAGAGTAGGCATCAACGGTTTCGGGCGCATCGGAAGGCAGGTCCTTCGCGCCGCGATGGAGCGCCATCCCGACGAGTTGGAGGTCGTCGCGGTCAACGACCTCGCCGCGCCCGAGGCGAACGCCCACCTCTTCAAGTACGACACGAACTACGGGCGCTACCCGGGTTCGGTTCGGGCGGCGGAGGGCGGCATCGAGGTGGACGGGCGGCGCATCCGGTCGCTCTCCGAGCGCAATCCCGCCGACCTGCCCTGGGGCGACTTGGGCGTGGACATCGTCATCGAGTCCACCGGCATCTTCACGCAGAGGGAGAAGGCCGCCGGGCACATTGAGGCGGGCGCGGAGAAGGTCATCATCTCCGCCCCGGCGAACGGCGAGGACAAGACGCTCGTGCTCGGCGTGAACGACGAGGAGTACGAGCCCGGCGCGCACCACGTCCTCTCCAACGCCTCCTGCACCACGAACTGCGTCGCGCAACTGATCAAGGTGCTCAACGACGCGTTCGGCGTCCGGCATGGGCTGATGACCACCGTCCACGCCTACACGAACGACCAGCAGATCCTCGATCAGGCGCACCCGGATATGCGCCGCGCCCGCGCCGCCGCGCAAAACATCATTCCCACCAGCACCGGCGCGGCGAAGGTCGTCGGCGTCGTGATCCCGGAACTCAACGGCAAACTGCACGGCATGGCGCTGCGCGTGCCCGTCCCCACGGGCTCCATCACCGACTTCGTCGCCGACGTCGGGCGGGACGTTACGAAGGAAGAGGTCAACGAGGCGTTCCGCAAGGCCGCCGAGGGCCCGCTCTCCGGCATCCTCGACTACACCGAGGACCCCATCGTGAGCAGCGACATCAAGATGAACCCGGCGAGTTGCATCTTCGACGCCGAGTCCACGATGGTGATGGAAGGCAATATGGTCAAGGCGCTGGGCTGGTACGACAACGAGTGGGGGTACTCCTGCCGCACCGCCGACCTCGCCGCGATGATCGCGGAGAAAGGCGTCTAGCCGCACGGCGCGAGGCCCATCGGCGCGGAGTCGAGAGAGCATGACTCCGCGCCGGCCGCCGCCGCGCCCGCTCCCGTTATGTCCGTCGCCGAGACTGCGAACTCCGACGCCGCTTATCTCGCGCGTCCATCCGGCGTCTGGGAGGAGTTGGCGTGGCTGCGGTCGCGCCTCGCCGTCGCGCCCCGTTGGGCCGTCGTCCTCCCGCTCATCCTCGTCGTCGCCCTCGCCTTGCGGCTGAACGGCCTCGACTGGGACAACGGCAACTTCTACCACCCCGACGAGCGGTCGATCTACCTCCGCGCCGATTGCATGCATCGCGTGCTGACCGAGTCGCCCGGTTGGGATTCGTGCCAGAGCAACGAATTCCCTCAAGACGAACCTGGATTCCCCAGCATCGGCGCGTTCTTCGACAAAGACGCGAGCCCGCTCAACCCTCATTGGTTTCCGTTGGGTTCGCTCTTTATCTACCTGCTAGTAGCCGCGCGTTTCCTGCTTGATCCGTTTATGACGCAAGTGCGGTTGGAAGATTTGGCGACGGCGGGACGGACGATCGCCGCGGTCGCGGACACCGTCTCCGTCGCGCTGCTCTTCTTCCTCGGTCGGCGGTTGTTCGGGACCGGAGCTGGGCTGCTCGCGGCTGGATTTATGACATTCACCGCCATCAGCATCCAAGTGACTCATTTCTATCGGCCTGAATCGATCGTGGCGCTTCTTGCTTTGGCGGCGTTTTGGGGCATGCTCAATGTGTTGGAGCGCGGGCGATTCCGTGACCACGTCGTTCTTGGGCTGATAATCGGCGTGACGTTCGCCTTCAGGGGCAGCAGCATCCCTATACTCGCGCCGGTTGCGCTGACTTACGTTGCGCTTGCTTGGAGGCAACGCGAACGAGACGGCCTCGAACCGCTTGCCCCGGTCGTCTTTCGCCCCGCCATGCTCGCCTTCGGCGCGGCGTTCCTCGCGTTCGCCATCCTCCAGCCGTATGCGCTGTTGGACTATACAAAGTATGCGGGAGATTTAGGTTGGGAGACGATGATCGCCCGCACCGCCGGCCTCGTCCCCTACACCCTCCAATACGTCGGCGCGCCGCTCACCGGGCTTTACGAATTGCGGCAGACCATCGTCTGGGGGCTGGGGGCGCCTCTCGGGATCGCGGCGTGGGGAGGGCTCGCCGTCAGCGCCGTCGCCGCGTTCCGCCGTCCCCGCATCGGCGAGTGGCTGCTGCTGTCGTGGGTCGGCGTCTTTCTCATCAGCGTCGTTCCGCTCTTTGAAGTGAAGTTCCTGCGATACGTCGCGCCGGCGCTTCCCGTGCTGATCTTGCTCGGCAGCCGCTGGCTTGTGGAAGCGCATCAATTCGCGCAGGCGCGCCGCCGGGCGCTCGGCTACGCGGCGGGCGCGCTCATCGCCGTCATCCTCGCCGCGACCGCTTTCTACGCGCTCGCCTTCGTCGGCATCTACCGCCACGACCACCCCGGCCAGCAGGCGTCCGATTGGATGAACGCGAACGTTCCCGCCGGCGCCGTCGTGCTCACCGACAACCATTGGGACGAAGGATTCCCCAACCTCGGCAAGTTCAACGTCGAGCAACTCCCAATGTACGAGCCGGACACGACGGGCAAGGTACGCGACGTCGCGGAGCGGATCGCCAACGCCGACTACATCATGGCCTACAGCAACCGAACCTGGGGCAGCATCGCCCGCGTCCCCGACCGCTATCCCTACAGCGCGGCCTACTACCGCGCGCTCTTCTCCGGCGAGTTGGGCTACGAACTCGCGCAGGGGTTCACGCGCTACCCGACCTTGTTCGGCGTGACGTTCGTCCACGACCCCTTCACGCGAGCGGGCGTCGCGCGCCCCGCCTCGATCCCCGGCGTGGAGACGGGGCCCATCGCTCTGGACCTCGGCTACGCCGACGAGAACGTCGTCAACTACGATCGTCCGCTCACGCTCGTCTGGCGGAACGCGGAGCGGCTGAGCGCGGAGGCGATCAGCGACCTTATGCTTGCGGCGGACGTCGTCCCTCCGCCTGAGCGCGCCCTTATGAGCGACGCCCAACGCGCGGCGCAGCGGGCGGGCGGAACGTGGACGGACGTCTTCTCGGAATCCGGCCCGAGCACATGGGCGCCATGGCTCGTCTGGCTGATCGCCATAGAGGTTATCTTCCTCGCCGCTCTGCCCCTCGCGGCCCGATTGATGCGGCGGCTTCCCGATAGGGGCGTCGTTTTGGCCAAGCCGCTCGGGCTGCTGCTCGTCGCGTGGCTGGTATGGATGGGCGCGAGCGCGGGTTTGTGGACATTCTCTCGATGGAGCGTCGCGCTCGCCGTTCTGCTGGTCGCGGCGGCGTCCGGGGTCGTCTTGCTTCGCAACCGCTCGCTCATTCCAATGGCGAGGCGCCATTGGCGCGCCATCGCGACCGTCGAGGCGCTCTTCATCGGCGCCTACCTCGCGTTCACGCTGATCCGCGCCGCGAACCCCGACCTCTGGCATCCGTGGCGCGGCGGCGAGAAGCCGATGGACCTCGCCTACCTCACAGCCGTCGTGAAATCGTCCGTGTTTCCGCCGTTCGATCCGTGGTACGCGGGCGGATTCATCAACTACTACTACTTCGGATTCGTTCCCATCGCGGCGCTGATCCGCCTCACCGGCATCGCGCCGGAGGTCGCCTACAACCTCGCCGTGCCCCTGCTCTTCGCGCTCACGTTCGCGGGCGCGTTCAGCGTCGCCTACAACCTCGCGGAGTCCCTCCGACGGCGGAGCAAACTCGACGCGCCCCCGTGGAGCGCCGCCGGCGCGGGAATCGCCGCCGCCCTTCTTGTCGCCCTGCTCGCCAACCTCGACGGCGCGGCGCAACTGCTGCAAGGCGCGTGGCGCAGTCTTGGAGGCGAGCATTTCGGACAGTTCGACTTCTGGCGCAGCAGCCGCATCCTGTCGCACCCAGGCGAGTGGGCGAGCGTTACGGAGTTTCCCTTTTGGACGTTCCTCTTCGGCGACCTCCACGCGCATATGATTTCGCTGCCGTTCCAGATGCTCGCCGTCGGGCTTGCGGTCAATGTCGTTCTGAGCGCGCGGAAGTCGCTCCCGTTGGTGCGCCTGCTCCCCGCGCTGGCCGCGCTCGGGTTCGTCGTTGGGGCGTTCGCCGCCGTCAACACGTGGGACGTTCCGGCTTACGCCTTCCTGAGCCTCGCCGCAATCGCCGTCGCGCTGCTCGTTCGGGGCGGCCCGCCGGAGCCGGTGACGATTGCGAAGGGATTGCTCGCTGCCGCATTCTTCTGGGCCGTTCTCTACGCCGCGTGGCTGCCCTTCCATCTGAATTTCGAGGCCGCCTCGTCCGGCGTGACGATGAGTCAGTGGCGGACGGCCCTCTGGCGCTACGCCGCGATGCACGCGCTGCTCCTCTTCGCCGCCGTCTCGTGGCTCGCGGTCGAGGCGCGGCGCCTCTTCCTCGACGGCGCGGAGAGGCGCGCGCTAACCGCCGCCGTTGCGCTGCCCGCAATCGCGCTCGCCCTCTTCCTGAGCGTGGACGCGCTCCGGCAATGGACGACGGCGGCCGTCCTCGCGGCGCTCATCGCGGCGGCGATGGCGGTCGGAGCCGTTCGCCTCGCCCGGCGGAGCGAAGCCGACGCGCCGCCGCATCTGCTGCTGCTCGCCGCTCTCATCGTCGCGCTCGGCGTCGGCGTCGGCGTTGAGTTCCTGACGCTCGAGAACGACATAGACAGGATGAACACCGTTTTCAAACTCTACCTGAACGCATGGGCGCTCTTCGGCATCGTCGGAGGCGTCGGGCTGTGGCATCTCTGGGCGACGAAGGCGATTCCTTTCGGAACGCGGAGCGGTAGGGTATGGCTCGGCGCGCTTGCGCTGCTTGCGCTTGCGAGCGCCGTGTACCCCTTGCTGGGGACGCGCGCGCGGCTTGCCGACCGGTTCGATACAGGCGTCGGCGTCACGTTGGACGGGCGCGCCTATCAGCGGTCCGCCGTCTACGGCGACCCCGGCGACCCGGACAGGGGCGCGCCGGGCGCGGAGTACGCGCTGCGGCATGACGCGGAGGCGTTGGATTTCATCCGCGCCAACATTGACGGGTCGCCCGTGTTCTTGGAGGGCGTCGTTTCCCACGCCTACCGCTGGCAACCCCGCGCGCCCCAATACGCCGGCCTGCCCGTCGTCGTCGGATGGCAATGGCACCAGATCCAGCAGCGCGGCATCGGCGGCGCGGAGCCGCAGGCCGTCCAGTCCCGCATAGCCGACGTTCGCCTAATGTACGAGACGGAAGACACCGCGCTGTTCCTCGATCTGGCGCGAGAATACCGGGTCGAGTACGTCTACCTCGGCCCCACGGAGCGGGTGTACTTCCCCGGCCCCGGCCTCGACAAGTTCGCCGAAATGACCGGCGCGTCGCTGGATGTTTTCTTTGCAAACGAGGAGGTGACGATCTACCGCATACTGGGCGCGGGGTGAGGCGGGGGAACCAGAAGGGCGGCGGCGTTCGCCGCGGCGGTGGTCGGCGGGCCCCGCTCCCTCCTAACGCAAGCGCTTCGCACTGACTGCGAATCGGGAACTTACCAGGGCATGAGAAGCCCCGGCTACTCGCCGAGGCGGAACGGCGGGTACTCGTCCGTCGCGAGGATGAGCATATACGCCTGCACGCGGAGCGACCAGCGCGCCACGCCCACGACGAAGTCGAACATCCCCTGCGGGTATTTCCCGGTGAAGAGTATGGCCAGCCACGCGACGACGGTGACCGCGACACCCAAGGTTCCCAGAACCGCGAGTAGGACGTAGTGAGGGAGCGCCAGCAGCCACTTGATCAGCGGCATGAAATTGTTGAGCCGTCCGGGGTATTCCACGTTGAGGTGAACGGCCTGCTCCTCGTCCGTCGACGGGTACTCGTCGCGCAAGAGCAGCAAGTAGGCGTTGACCCGGGCGTCGAATCGGAGCCACTCGACGTTGAAGTCGAACCACCAGCGCGGGTACTTGCCCCGGAAGAGGACCATCAGGAGCGTAGGGGCGACGATCAACTGGAGCGCCGTGACCAGCGCGGCGACCACGACGATGATCGGAATCGCCAGCGCCGGACGGAACAACGCGGTGAGCCTGTTGCGTCCGCCGCCCGGGTAGTCAACGTTCAGCGTAACGGGATGCATAGCGCAGCCTCCTGATGCTCGCCCCGCTCGGCGCGGCGGGAATCATAGCGCCCTTTGTCCGGCGCGATGCGGTCTAGGGGCGCCTGCGCGCGAGGCGCTAGAATCGCCCTATGGGACGCTTCACGCTGCTCATCGCCACGAACAACGCGCACAAGGCCGCCGAGTTCCGCAGGCTCCTCGCAGGCGCCGACGCCGACCTCGTCACGCCCGATGAGGCAGGCGTCGCGCTGGAGGTTCCCGAGACGGGCGCGACGTTCGCGGAGAACGCCCGCATCAAGGCGCGCGCCTTCCGCGACGCGAGCGGCCTCCCGTCGCTCGCCGACGACTCCGGCGTCGCCGTGGACGCGCTCGGCGGACGCCCCGGCGTCCGCTCCGCCCGCTACGGCGGCGACGGGCTGGACGACGCGGGCCGCGTCCGCTTGCTGCTTTCGGAAATGGCCGGCGTCCCCGATAGCGGGCGCGCCTGCCGCTTTCACGCCGTCCTCGCGTTCGCCGCGCCCGATGGAAGCGAGGAAATGGCGGAGGGCGTCTGCGAAGGGCGCCTCGCGCGGGAGCCGTCCGGCGTCAACGGCTTCGGCTACGACCCCGTCTTCATTCTTCCCGAATTCGGGAGGACGATGGCTGAACTCGCGCCGCAGGAGAAGGACTCGGTGAGCCATCGGGGACAGGCGGCGCGGCGGATTCTCCCTCTGCTCCGCGCCGGCGACCCCGCGCAGGCCGCGCGATGACGACGCAAGCGCAGGCGCCGCCGACCGCGAAAATCGCCGACGCGCTCGGCAGGCCGATCCGCGACCTGCGGATCTCTGTGACCGACCGCTGCAACTTCCGTTGCGGGTACTGCATGCCCGCCGAAGTCTACGGCGAGCGCTACCATTTCCTGCCCCGCGAGGCCATCCTCTCCTACGAGGAGATCGCCCGCCTCGCGCGCCTGTTCGTTGACTTGGGAGTGACGAAACTCCGCATCACCGGCGGCGAGCCGCTCGTCCGGCAGGATGTCCATCTGCTCGCCGCGCTCCTTGCGGAAATCCCCGGCGTGGACGACCTCACGCTCACCACCAACGGCCACCTGCTCGCCGACCAGGCCGCCGCGCTCCGCGACGCCGGACTGCGCCGCATCACGATCAGCCTCGACTCGCTGGATCCGGACGTGTTCGGCAGGATGAACGGCAAAGGCTACGGCCCCGAGTCGGTTTTGGAGGGCATCGCGGCCGCCGAGCGCGCAGGGTTCGCCCCTATCAAGATCAACGCCGTCATTGAGCGCGGCGTCAACGATCAGGGCGCGCTCGATCTCGTCCGCAGATTCAAGGGAACCGGCCACGTCCTGCGATTCATCGAATATATGGACGTGGGGAACGTCAACGGCTGGCGCAGAGACCAGGTCGTGCCGTCCGCCGAACTCGCGGAGCGCGTCAACGCCGTCTTTCCCATCGAGCCCGTCGCGCCGAACTATAGAGGCGAGGTCGCAGAACGATGGCGGTTCCTTGACGGCGACGGGGAGATCGGCTTCGTGTCGTCTGTGACGCAGCCCTTCTGCCGCGACTGCAACCGCGCCCGCCTCACGCCGCAGGGCGAGTTCGCGACGTGCCTCTTCGCATCGGGCGGAACCGACCTCAAGGGGCCGATGCGCTCCGGCGAGAGCGACGCCGAACTCCGCGACCGCATCGCCGCCGTCTGGCGCGCCCGCACCGACCGCTACTCCGAATTGCGCGCCTCCGCCCGCCCGGACGGACGGCGCAAGATCGAAATGTTCCAGGTGGGAGGCTAACCCCCAATGCCGGCGACCTACGAGATCCACACCGACGGCTCCTGTCTGCTCAATCCCGGCCCCGGCGGATGGGGCGCGGTCATCGCCGGCGAAGGCGGCGCGACGTCCAAACTCTCCGGCGGCGAACGCTCCACCACGAACAACCGCATGGAGATCGTCGCCGTGATCGAGGCGCTCGAGTCCATCCCGCAGGGCGCGTCCGCCGTCGTCCACTCCGACAGCGAGTACGTCGTCAAGACGATGACGAAGGGCTGGAAGCGCAACGCGAACAAGGATCTGTGGGAGCGTCTGGAGCGCGCCGCCGCCGCGCGAAACGTCGAGTTCCGCTGGGTGCGCGGCCACGCCGGGAACAAGGGCAACGAGATGGCGGATCGCCTCGCCGTCAACGCGATGAAAGACATCGAGCGCGGCAAAATTCCCTCCGGCGGACGCAGCGTCGAAAACGCCCCGCCCCCCCATCAAGCCGCGGCCTCTCCTCCCCCCGCGCCGTCCCCGAACAGGCGCGAACCCGACAGCGCTCCGCGCCCCTCGACTCCCGCGAACTCCGCGTCCCATACGCGCCTGCGCGAACCCGATAGCGCTCCGCGTCCCGCGCCGGGCCGGACGTCGGCGCCGCCCGCAAACTCCACGCCTCCCTCCGCGCCGTCCGCGAATGCGGCTTCGGAGGGAGACGGCGCCGCGCTCACGCACATCGACGCGCAGGGCTCCGCGCGAATGGTGGACGTCGGCGGCAAGCCCTATTCGGCGCGGATGGCGACGGCGACCGGCGAGATCTCGATGCGGCCTGCAACGCTCGCCCTCATCCTTGACGGCCAAATTCCGAAGGGCGACGTCTTCACCGTCGCCCGCATCGCCGGGATCAACGCGGCCAAGCGCGCATGGGAGACGATCCCGCTCGCGCACCAGATTCCGCTCTCGTCCGTCTCCGTGGATTTCGACGCCGACGCGCCGCGCGGCCGCCTGGCGATCACGGCGGAGGCGCGCACGACCGCCCAAACGGGCGTCGAGATGGAGGCGCTGACGGCGGTCTTGGCCGCCGCGCTGACGGTCTACGATATGTGCAAAGCCGTTGACCTCGAGATGGTCATCGGCAACGCGCGCCTCATCCGCAAGACAGGCGGAACGCGCGGCGACTACGAGGCGCAAGGGTAGGCGCGGGGCGCCCGCCCTCGCGGTCAGCGGTCGCTGCGGCGCTCGCTGCGCTCCGTTACGACGAGGGCGCCATGCGCGTCGCGGGCTTCGTCGAACACGACGCGGCTCTTCTTGCCGCCGTGAATTTGCGGCTCCCGCGCCAGTTTGCGGCGCAGCACGTCCACAGGGCCGTTCTCATCGCACAGCGATTCCGGCAAGCCCAACACGTCCACGAGCAGGCGGCGGTCGAGTTCCGCGCGCGCCGGGTCCTCGTCGATCTGATCGAAGGGGAGGAACCGCAGACCGCGCATCGCATCGAACGCGGACTTGGCGGCGGCATGCTGCTCGTCCGTGAGCGCGCGCGTATCCAGCGACGGAATGTTGGGAATGCCGGTCACCGTCGTTCGCCCCCGCCCCGATTGCGTCTTGTTGGCCGTCCACCAGTGCAGCAGCAGGCCGAGCGTCGAGTTGCACCAGAGTGCGAAGGCGTATTCGTGCTCAGGGTTCTCGAAGATGACGGACGGCCAGGCAACGCCCCCGATGCAGGGGCGCTCCGTCATCGCCGCGATAAGCGATTGCGCGTTGAACTGGAAGTCGAGGTTGTAGTGGGCTCGAGCGGCAGTCGCCTGGATCCGCTCCGCTTCCTCCGTCGTCCTGGGTTCTCCTTGCGAATCCGGCGGGATAACGAGCGTTCGTTCACTCGTATTGTCGTGATTCCACAAGATGGGATAGGTGGGGACGGCGCCCGCTTGGAGTTTCCGCACAACGAAAGCGCCGCGCGACGCCGACGTGGGACTCCCAACCAAGCGATGAACCGGCCCCGACCGCGCGATGTTTCTTAGCGGCGTGATGGGCAACGCCGTCTTGGGCGTGGCGGGACGCCCGATATGGGGAAGGGCGCCGCGCGAGAGATGCCATGCGGCTTGCGCCAGATCGCCGTCGGCGACGCCAACGAGCGGCCATGGGCCGGTTTGGGGAAGGGGAGCATCGGCGGCGATTCCGTAGAAGTTCGCCGTTCGCGGACGCGCTCCAATAGTGACGACGGATAGGCCGAGGTCGCCCTCCAACGCGCGCAACTCGCCGGATTCGCGGATGCGGAGAATCTCGCTTGCGAGCAACTCCGCCTCCGCCGCGGACCTCACCTGGCGGCGCAGCGCAATGAACGTTCCCCGCGGCTCCGCCGCCGGCGTTCCCTTCCGCGCCACCACCAAGCATTCCGCCATGCCCGTGTCGGCGGAGAAGGATCGGTCGAACGACCCCGCCCCTGAGATGGTCACGACGATGATGTCCGTGTAGCGTTCGCGCCATTGGGAGCGAACGCTCTCCCACGACCCTCCGCTCATTGCGCTGAGCGGGAGCACGAGGGCTATCGCTCCGTCGGGGCGCGCCTTGCGCTCCGCTAGTTCCACGAAATGCGACGCCAACCCCGCGTAGTCGTTGGACGGGCTGTCCTCGGTGAGCATCTTCACCGCGTCCGACATCGCCCTCTGATCCTCCGGGCTCGTCTCGAACGCCGCGTAGGCGGGATTCGGGACGTTCGCGTGCGCCGCCTCGTGGTTGGTTGGGCGCGTGAACGGAGGATTCATAATCACGAGGTCGAACTTCCCGTGCCCCACCCGCGACACGAGGTCGCGCACCTCCTCCGGCGCCCGCCCGCCCGACGTGACCGCCGCCGCGTGCCCGAGCAGCCCCGCCTGCACGTCTCCCCGAAGCAAGTCGAGCGAGCCGACAGTCACCGTCTCTTTCGGCTTGCCGTTCCCATTCCCGCCGTTCCTCCCGTTCCCGTTCCTCTTGCCGTTGCCGTTCGACCGCAGGTAGCGTTCGCCGTAAGGCATAGTGAGGAGACACTCGCCGTCGAACGGCGTGTCCGGGTGGCTGCCGGCGAGCATCGCGGCGGTGAGGTGCACGTTGATGTTCAGCACGTCCAGTCCGACGAGGCCGTGCTTCATCATCGGCGCGTGCAGCGCGGCCGGGTCGCCCCCGTGGAGTTCGTGGAGCAGCGAGAGGCGCTGATACGCGGCGGAGAGGAGCGTCCCCGTCCCGCATGCGAAGTCGCCGACTTGGAGGCTCGCCAGCGTCTCCGCGTCGCCCCAATCGGCGCCGCCTGGGGCGCGGGCAGCGGGGAGCGCAAGCCCGGCGAGCAGGGCGGCGGCCTCAGGGCGCGTGTAGAAGGTCGCGAGGAACTTGCGGTCGGCGATGAGCCGCTGAAACACGATGCCGGTGAGGTCGTGCGAGCGCGTCACGCCGCCGACGATCAGCGAGAGCGCGGCGCCCCATAGCGCCGCGAGCGCGCCCGCCGCCGTCGCCGGGGGCATCCGCCGCAGCATCTCCTTCGCCGTCCAGAAGATCGGCCAGTAGTTGACCGCGAGGATGCGCTCCCACTCCGCGCAAAGTTCCTCCGGGTCAAACGTCTCGCTCCGAACGCCCTGCAGCAACGCGGGCATCCGAACGGAGCGCGTAGGCCCGCCCGGCTCGTCCGCCACCTGAAACTCCGCCGCCGCAAGCGCGCTATGGAAAATGAGCGCATTCATCAGCACCGTCATCGCCATCCGCCGCGTCTGCCCTGCCGCGTCGTCGTACTGCCCCAGGATCCGCGCTATGTCCGCCCCAAGTTCGCCGCCGTAGCGATGCCGCCGCGTGAACGCGTCCGCCGCGGCCTCAACGCCTTGCTCAAACGCTTGCGCGAGCGCCTCGACGCGGGGCGCGGGCGCCGCCGCCCGATGCGTCAGCATCGCCAAGTCCCGCACGCTCCCCCGCACCCAGCCGTCCTCCGGCAGCCGCTCCGGCGGCTCCGCCGCGCGCCGCGTGTAGAGCGCGTACTCCAGCGCGTCCGTCCGGTCAAGCGCATCCCGCAAGCGCGCCCCGTCGAGATACGTGAGGTCGTCCGGGTAGACGAGCGCAATGGCCGTCTCGATGACGAAATCCCTGCCGGACACTTTGCGCCCGAGCCGGGCTATCGCGTCGCGCTCGGCGCTCGCGTGGTCGGCGCGCTCGGCCTCGATGACGACGGGCCAGCCGCTCGCGTCCTCGACGAGGACGTCGGGGCGGCCGCCGCCGTCGAGGACGCTGCCGGTCTGTTCGGCGCGGGCGCGCCAACTGCGGCGCAGGCGGTCGAGCGCCTCGCCGAGGGCGGCGTTGAGGGTGGGCTCATGAGTTGGGCCTGGCATAGGGAGAGTCTACACGAGCGCCCCGCCCCGCCCGCTAGGGGCGATTGTCGCGCGGGGGAAGGGGAGTTGCCCACGCGCGGTGCGCCTCCTGAACGCGCCCTCTGCGACATCTGCCTATTGCGCGGCGCCGCATCCGTTCCCTACGATGAACCGCGTCCAACCGATGCGCGAGACAAGAGGAAGCCAATGAAGACCACGAGAAGCATGCGAACGGGATCGGCAAGCGCGACGGCCAATGTCTCAAATTGTCTCAAAATGTCTCATTTTGTCTCATTTCCGTCTCAAAACGTCTCATTAGCGTCTCAAACCGTCGCGCGCCGAACCGCCCGAAATACGGCCAACACCAACAAAAGAGGCCCCGATGACCCGAAATGAGACATCCCCCAGGGCAAATTCAGCAAGCCCGCAACCTGACCGAAAACGAGGCCATACGATGAACCACCCTCCCCTGAACGTGAACCGCGAGCGCATGGACGCCGACGTCCGCCGCCTCGCCGAATTCACCGACCCCGCCCTGCCCTACACCCGCCGCGCCTTCTCCCCGGAGTACGCCGCCGCCCGCGAATGGCTCGCCCAGCGCTTCCGCGACGCCGGCCTCGTCACGCGCGTCGACGCCGCAGGCAACCTCATCGGACGGCTCGGCCCCAGAGACGGCCCCGTCCTCATGCTCGGATCCCACATCGACACCGTCGAGGCGGGCGGACGCTTCGACGGCGTCGTGGGCGTCGTCGGCGCGCTCGAAATCGCCCGCCGCATCCGCGAGACCGGCGCCGCGCTCGCGCATCCCCTCGAAATCGTGGACTTCGTCTGCGAAGAGCCCACCATCGTGGATATGAGCCCCCTCGGCAGCCGCGTGATGGCAGGCGACATCACCGCCGAAATGATCGCCGCCGCATACGCCCCCTCCGGCGAGCCGCTCGGCGAGGCGATAGCCCGACTCGGCGGCGACCCCGCCCGCCTCCATGAGGCGCGCCGCAAGCCCGGCGAAACGCTCGCCTACATGGAATTGCACATCGAGCAGGGCCCCGTTCTCGAGCGCGCCGGAATGGACGTCGGAATCGTCACCGTCATCGCCGCCCCTTGCCGCGCGGTCGTCTCGCTCGTCGGCGTCGCCGACCACGCGGGCGCGACCTCGATGGCCGACCGCCGCGACGCGCTCGCGGGCGCCGCGGAACTCATCCTCGCCGTCGAGCGCGCCGCGAGCGCCCCAGACGTCGCGCAGGAAAGCGTCGGCACCGTCGGCTTCCTCCGCGTCAGCCCCAATATGGTCAACGTCATCCCCGGACGCGCCGACCTCACGGTGGAGGCCCGAAGCGCGCAGAGCGAGGCGCTCCTCTGGGTCCGCGAGGAGATTGAGCGTTCGCTCCATGAAATAGCCGCCCGCCGCGGCCTCGACGCGGCGATTGAATGGCGCCACTTGGAGGAGCCCGTCCCGATCCCCGTCGAAATGCAAGAGATCATTGCGGAATCCGCAACCGATTTGCGAATGCGCGCAATGCGCCTCCCAAGCCGCGCATCCCACGACGCCGCCCGCCTCGCCCCCGTCGCTCCCGTCGGAATGGTCTTCATCCCCTGCAAAGACGGGCGCAGCCACTGCCCCGAGGAATGGGCGGACGCGGACGACGTCGCCGCCGGAGCGGAGGTCCTGGGCCGCGCCCTCCTCCGACTCGACGCCCAGCATCGCCCTTCCCGTTAAGGAGGCGTCCGAATGCATGCGCGGAGACGGAATTCGGCGGGCGGCGCAACTTGGCGCAACAACCGCCCGCGAAGCGGGAACTCGGGCGGCGCGAAGCGCCAACCCCCCTCTCCCTCTGGGAGAGGGGCCGGGGGTGAGGGTTGCCCCGCGTAGGCGGGAATCCAGTCGGCGCAAGCGCCAACCCCCCTCTCCCTCTGGAGACCTTTGCATAACTGAGCGTTTCGCGCGATTGGGCAGTTCCGCGCCGCTCCGATGGCCATTTCGCCCCGTCTAGCCCCCCATAGGCCGCCCTCATCCCTCCCTGCTCGCCCCGTTTTCGGGGCTCCGCAGGGCCTCTTACCCCAAACGGACGCACTACCCCCTACGCAATCGCGGCGCCCCGCGCCTCGCACAACCCGTCCGCGCGCCGCAAGTTGTACGCCATAACCTTGAACATCGCCTCCGCAACGTTCTTCTCCAGCCCCACGTACCGCGTCCGCCAGTACCCGTAACTCCGCTTCAGCGTCCCAAACACCCCTTCGACAGGCGCCCGAACCTTCGAAACCAGCGCGTTCCGCCTCCGCTGCCAATACGGCAACTCCGCCTGGTTCTTATGCGACCGATGCATGATCCGGTCATTGATGCCGCGCGCGCGTAACCGCTTCCGACGCTCCTTCGACTCATACGCCTTGTCCGCGTACACCGCCTTCTCGTCCCCCATGATCAGCGCGTCAGCGACGTCCGTGTCCGCCACGTTCGCAGGCGTCAACTCCACTCCGCGAACCAGCCCGGAGACGCCGTCCATCCCGATGTGCAGTTTGTAGCCGAAGCGCGACTTCTTCCCCTTCCGCGTCCACGCGGCGTCAGGGTCCGTCTTGCTCCCCGCGCCCGCCTCCGACCCGGGGCGACGCGCCTGCGCCTCGATCACCGACGCGTCGATCAGCGTTCCCTTCTTCACCAGCAGCCCCTTCTTCTCCAACTGGCGGCCCACCTCCTCGAACAGCCGACGCGCGAGCCCCCGCTCCGCGACCGCTTTCCGAAAGCGGCTGATCGTCGAGTGGTCGGGAACCGCGTCCTGGAGCGTGAGCCCCGCGAACCGGCGGAACGACAGCCGGTCGGTCACCGCCTCCTCTATCGCGACGTCCGAGGCGTCATACCACTGTTGGAGGATGATGATTTTCACCATCGTGAGGGGCGGGTAGGCGGGGCGGCCTTCAGTGGATGCGTAGAGGCCGCTGACCTGCTTGGCGACTTTGGGCCAATCGATCATCTCGTCGATGCGGTCGAGTTGGTCGTTGCGTCCGATGTGGTCGGGGACGAGGACGTCGATGAAGGAGGGTTCGCTGGTCTTGCGATGCATAGCAATCTCCTGGCGTTGGGGTGTGTTGCGGCCAATTGTGCGCGATGTCGAGGAGTTATGCAAAGGTCTCCTCAGGGAGAGGGCAGCCGCGAAGCGGCGGGTGAGGGTTGCCTGCCCGCGTAGGCGAGAATCCATGCGGCGCGCAAGCGCCAATCCCGCCCTCTCCCTCTGGAGACCTTTGCATAACCTATCGTCATTCCCACGTAGGCGGGAATCCAGTCGGCGCGCAAGCGCCGCTCCTCTCCTACGTAAGCGCCGCGTCATTCCCGCGAAAGCGGGAACCTACTGGGGCAGAGGAGTTATGCAAAGGTCTCCTCTGGGAGAGGGGCCGGGGGTGAGGGTTGCCCCGCGTAGGCGGGAATCCAGTCGGCGCGAAGCGCCAACCCCCTCTCCTTCTGGGAGAGGGGCCGGGGGTGAGGGTTGCCTCATTCCGTTAATAAAAATGGCGTAAATTCGTAATGAAAACGCTTGATTCCGCTATTCAAGCGTCGTATACTGACATCGTCGGCGGCTGAGGGCTGCCGGAGAACGAGCGGAGAGCGGAGAAAGGACAGAGGAGATGCTGCAAACGATCAGAGGAATGTTCGGCGCGTTTGAAGAGGGGCTCGCCCTCGCGCGGATCGCAGGCCGCCACGAGAACGACCCCGTCGAGATGACCGGCGCGATCCAGGACGCGCTCGCCCAGCGGCGCGCCCCGAAGGCGCTCCCCGTCATCCTCGCCCCGGCCGTCCAACAGCCCATCGAGACGCTGGAGCCGGAGAAGGCGGCCGCCTAACCGCCTCCGAGACTGCCTTGACTGCGTAGGCGGTTCCCGGCCTAACCCCCTCTCCCGCTTGACGGAGAGGGATGGGGTAAGGGCGGAACAAACGCAACCCCCGCCTGCCCCATCTCCCGCTTGGCGGGAGAGGGATGGGGTGAGGGCAGAACAAAGAAAAGAAAGGAGGGCGACAGAGATGATTCTCCTCAAGGCATGCGCCCACTGCGGCGGCGACGTTCTGTGCAGGAAGGGCATGGACGGCATCGAGTGCCGGTGCCTCCTGTGCAGCCGCGCGCTCGACCTGAAAACCGCCGCCGCCCTCATCCAGCAGCGCAAGACCGCTGCCTAGCCCGGCTCCCCCAGGGAGCCAACGACGAGAGCCGGCGCAAATGCGCCGGCGTTGCGGCGTATGGGCGTTTCTCTCGATGTTGACTTGCCGCGACGCGCCGTATACGCTTGCGGGCGATGCGGAAGCGCGTTTGGAAAATCGTCGCGGCGGCGCTGCTCTGCGGGTGCCTTGCGCTCGCGGGGACAATGGCGCTCGCCGTCGCCGGCCTGCTCGACGTCGGCCCGACGGCGCAGGCGCAAGAGAGCGGCGGGGAGGGGCACCTTGGTGCTCGGCGGCTTTAGGTAGACCGTCATGAAACCTTGCTGTTGGTTGATGCTGATCATCGTCGCGATGATCGGAGGGTGCGCGTACTGGGTAGTGACGGCCCTTAATCCTGATTTCCCTACCTGGGGGGACAACCCGCAAGGACACCTGTGGGAACACCAGCGAATCCGAAAATCTCAGCACCCTGTGCCTCCGCTATGGAGTTCAGATGGAAAACAAATAGTTTTCAACGACGGATTCCGTATGCATACAATAACGCTTGGTTCTCTTTCTATGCATTCATTTCGCGATGGGCATCTTCTGTCTCTTGAGTACTCTTCTAGTCTTTCAAACGATGGAATTGTCGTAATGACTCAATATAATCATCCTTTTGAGCGAAGACAGGTAGAGCGTGATTTCGAAATTGCTTCCGTCAATTTGGACGGTTCCAATAATCGCTTACTGTCAACTCCTTACTCAATGGTGACTCCTCAAGATTTCTATTACCCTAATGGTCGCCAAATGGCGAGCATATAGCATATTTAACTTGGGTAGGCTCTCCCCCTCGAACAGCCTTGCATACGATGGATAGAAACGGTTCTGATGTGCGTGTCCACGCTTCGGAAGTAACACCTTACTACCATCCACCTGTTTGGTCAAACAATAGTGAAAGAATTGCTTTCATAGTTAACACATCCCCTAGTAGTCGCCCTCAATTCGTAATTTTCATCGTTGGATTTAACGATTCTTCCACGGTTCGATTGCGAGAAACCGCGAGCCTACCCGGCTGGGGTCGGGGTGATAAACTCATAGCGTTCGTGACCCATATAGGGGACGTTTCAACCATATTGACTGTTGGAGCCGACGGAACAAATCTGCAGGAGGTCGCGTCATTCCCCGATGTCTTGCCTGAATTGGAAGGCTCCGGGATTGACTACCCCATTGGGGGCCGCGATCGCCTCCCGCGCGGGCATGTCTCTTGGTCGTCCGACGGCTCGGAGATTCGCCTGCATCAAAGCCCGTTCGTCGCCGTCAACGCCGACGGCTCCAATTTGCGTATCATGCGGGGGCGGCCGGACGCGCTCGCGTCGTGGTCGCCCGACGAGTCTCGGATTGCGGTCTACTTGCCTGGCCGCGAGGTTCGACTCTTCACGATGGACGCTGACGGCTCGAACAAGCAATCTCTGGTTCGATGGGATAGCGGTTCTGGGGAGTTGGTCGCCGACCGCCGGCCTTTGGATATAGACGGATTTGACTGGGAGGCGTATCCTTCGGCGGAGGGGGAACGATGAACCTGGCCATCATCTCAATCTTGCGGATCGTGGCGACGGCGCCGCCACACTGCGCCAGACGGTAAATTAGCATGGTTAGCGTCAAAACCTGCGGGCTCATTGCGGCGCTTTTCCTGCTAGCGGCATGCATCAACACGCCGTCGCCAGCCAATTCGCCCACCAGCGAACCCACGCCTACCCTTTTGCCTTCCGGTGACTTCCTGCCCACCATTTCGCCTATGCATGAACTTCCTTCATCCTTCAGCGAAGCGACCACGCTTAGCGCCGGCGAATTCCATACCTGCGCGCTCCGTCCGGGCGGATATCCTGTGTGTTGGGGCTGGGATCTGTACGGGCAATCTTCGCCTGCAGCGCCTCATAAGGCGCAGAGCGTTGCGGCAATTACTGCAGGAGGAGCGCATACGTGCATGGTTTTTTCAGATGATTCATTTTTCTGCAACGGCCCTTATTATTATGCTTACGCTTCGCGCCCCGGAAGGTTTGGGCATTATCGTCAATGGCCCGGAGACCCGCAACCGTTGGAAATCAGCACGCCGCCTAGCAGTCAACGGTTTTTCACGGTGAGCAGCGGCCGCAACCATGCGTGCGGCATCCCGCTTCCCCCTGGTTCGGATCCATCGGATCCGAAGGTAATCTGTTGGGGCGGGAATTCGCATGGCGAAGCGGCTCCGTACTTCTATATGGAAGGAATAAAAGCGGTAAGCAGCGGCGGGGATTTCACTTGCGCGCTGCGTTTCTCCGACAGCAAGCCGGTGTGTTGGGGTGAGGCGTACTGGGCGTATAGCCGAATAGTTGACGGCCATTTTGATCGTTCCTCTGAGCCGCTTCGCTGTCCGCCGAGGAACATCAGGGTTATCAGCCCTTTGTGCGATGAAGCCTTGGAACTGACGGGGCCTGGCAGCCCGGAGTATCCTCCCGATGACGAGCATTTCGGGGCTATCAGCAGCGGCGGGTCTCATGTCTGCGCGCTGCGTCTCAAAACCGATGCTCCGGTCTGTTGGGGATCTAACGCGTGGGGTCAAGCGTCGCCGCCTGAGGACGAGCGATTCGCGGCCATCAGCAGCGGCAGCTTTCATACCTGCGCGCTGCGATTCGACGGGACTACGGTGTGTTGGGGCGACGACCGCTACGGCCAGGCGTCGCCGCCTGAGGGCGAGCGGTTCGCTGTCATCGACGCCGGTGGGGGGCATACTTGCGCGCTGCGGTTCGACGGGACTCCTGTTTGCTGGGGGATAGACGGTCACGGCCAAGCGTCGCCGCCTGAGGGCGAGCGTTTCGCGTTGTCCTTAGGGAGGAGCTGATGGTTCACATCATGCGAATGTATGCGTTGGCGGGCTGCATCGCGCTGCTGGGAGCGCTGGCTTGCGGCGGCGGGGAGCAGGCGCCGCAAGCGTCGGACTTGCCTTGCGCGAGCGAGGATGCGTCCTGCGCTCCGCGGGACGTGAGCGGTGTGGATGTCATTGGCGGGGGCGCATCGCATGGGGCGGCGTTTGGCCTGCCTCCGGACGCGCCTAGCGTGGAAGGCGTGCTGGAGAAGGGGCCCCGCGAGTCCGGCCAAGCCCCTGTGCATATCGCAATCCGAGGCATAGCTCAATCCGAGTCTGTCCGATGCGACTGGCACAGCGTCGTCCGGACCTTGGATTACCGCGAGAATGAAATACGCTTCTGGTTGGCCATTGACGAGGACGAGGCGTTGCCGGCTCCAAGCGAAGTGGAACGACGGCTAATGTCGCATGTGAACGGAATGCGCGCCGACCACCGGCCTGAGTGGACGGCTTGGGCCTCCGCGCTCGCCAATGGAGGCGTTTCTTCCGAGTACAACAGGCTGAAATGCTATGCTGACTACGCCGTTCAAGGCTATGTTCTCGGCAACGGACCGCGCGCGCTTACGGTGGCTTATGACAGACACGAGCGAGGCCCCTCCTACGGTCTGTACAGTCGCGCGCATGCGGCCGGGGCTTACCGCGGGGCGGCCAAACTCGGCGAAGCGGAGCATGCGACTGCGCTGGCGGAGATGGCTTATGAAGCCGCAGCGGAATTGAAGCAGGAGATTGGGTCTCGTCAGAGCGTCGTGTTTCTCACGCCAATGGGCGCGTTCGGCCCTGTCGCAGTCGAAGCATGGCAAGCAGTTGAGCAGTGGGATTTGCAACGAGCCGATGACGGGACGGTCAATGCCGTTCGCTATGGCGCTCGAGAGGGGGATAGTGAGCAAACGCAAACGCTTGTCAACCTGCAAAGGCGCGTTACAACGGCGGCGGGAAGCGACGCTTTCGCGGGGAAGCGCATCGCCAACGCGAGCGGACTCGCGCAGTACTACCGAGACATCGGCGCCTACGGCGACATCACGCCCGGCGACGGCGAAACGGCGACGTTCACGCCGGCGCAGCCGCCTCCGAAGTGCGGCTCCGCGGTGGCGGATCACGCGGCGAATCCGGGCCTTGTTCAGGACTGCATGGCGCTGCTCGCGGCGAAGGACGAGTTGCGCGGAACGGGGGCGCTCAACTGGAGCGAAAGCCGCGCCATCGCCGATTGGGACGGCGTGAAAACGACGGGAACGCCCGCGCGAGTGACGCAGTTGCGAATCGTGGACGGACGCCTAACCGGAACGCTCCCGGCGTCGTTGGGCAAACTGCCCGCGCTGACGCGGCTGTTTCTGAACGGGGGCGAGTTGACAGGCGCGATCCCGCCGGAGTTGGGCGACCTCGCGGCGCTGGAGCAGTTGCGCCTGAACGACAACAAGTTGACGGGGAGCATCCCGGCGGAGTTGGGCGGCCTAGCGAATCTGCGCGAGTTGTGGATTTCGGACAACGACCTCACCGGGTCAATCCCGTCGGAATTAGGGAGCCTGAGCAAGTTGGAGGTCTTAAGTCTGCTGAACAACGGCCTCACGGGCTCGATCCCGGCGGAGTTGGGAAGCCTCGGCAAGTTGACGCAATTGAGCCTAAGCAACAACGCGCTCAAGGGAAGCATCCCTGCGGAGTTGACGAACTTGCGGAGCCTAGCCTGGCTGCGCTTAGGCGGCAACGCCCTAACAGGCTGCATCCCATCGCCTCTGCGAAGCGTCGCCGACCAAGACATCCACCGCCTCCGCAACCTCGCGGAGTGCTAGGGGCGACCGCGCGGGGGCAACCCTCACCCGCCGCTGCGCGGCTGCCCTCTCCCAGAAGGAGAGGGCGGGATTGGCGCGGCGCCGCCGCATGGATGCCCGCCTACGCGGGTCGGGCGGCGGGTTATGCAAAGGTCTCCTTAGGGAGGAGCTAAGCCTCCGACTCCAGTCTGTCGAGCGCGGCGGAGGCCAGGGCGGACGCGGCGTCCGCCAAGGCGACGGCGGCGTCCGCGATGCTCGCGACATCCGCGAAGGAACTCCGCGCGTTGTCGTAGGCGTGGTTCACGAGGCTCTCCAGGCTCTCCGTCCTGTCTTCGTCGTCGCCGCGCGTGAAGGGGACGGGAACGAACTCTTCGGAGCCGCGGCTTGCGGCGACGGCGGCGGCCTTCGCCATCAAGCGGGCGGCGGGCCAAACGAACCCCCGGGAGAGCCCCTCGAACCAAGACGAGTCGGACCCGTCGTACCAGGTCGGAGGGCGGAACGAGCCGTGCTCGCACTCCTTTTCCACAATCCTGACGGCGTTGACGACGTAAGGCGTGGCCTCCCGAACAGCGAACGACTGCCCCAGTCCGTTGAGGATCCGCATGTCGATCTTGCCGCGGGCCTCCGCCCACGCCTCCCAAGCCGCGTCGACCAAATAAGCGATTCCGTCCGTCATGCGCCAACTCCTTCCTGCGCGGGAACTCCGCCCGCCGCGTCACAGGAATGGTAAGCATGGGGCGCGAACCCCCGCAAGGCGCAAATGTCACACTGCCCGCTTAGCCCCCTGCGCCCGGCAACGCGCGCCCGTCGCCGCCTTCCCCGCCGACTACCCAATCTCCAGCGTGGGGAACGCGCCGCGCTGGAGCGCGGCGGTGGCGAGCAGTTGCTGGAGGACAACCTGCGCCTCAGGACGGCGGAGGTCGAGCGACGAGGCGCCGATTGCGCGGTAGAGCACGCCCGTGCCCACCTTCGCGGTCGTCTCCTCGCCGATCTCTTGCGGAAGGGGCGCGCCCAGCGCGTCGGCCATCGCTTGCGCTTGCATCGCGCCGACGCCGGACGCATGCGTCTTCGTCAGCGCGCGCCCGTTGTGGAGCAGCGTGTAGCCGTTCTTGTTGCGCCGGATCGTCACCGGCGTCTCGCCGCGCGGACGGTTGATGAGCCGCTCGGCGTAGTCCAGCGCTTTCGTTCGGGAGAGGGCCACGAGCGGGCTCCGTCGGCGCGCCGCTAGAGCGTTCCGGCGGCGCGGGCGGCCTCGACGTCGGGCGGGTGCCCCCACGTCTCGAATCCGCCGAGCCCGTTTTGCTCGTTCCACTCCATGCAACTGATCCAGCGCCCGGTGACGCCGCTCGCATCCTGCTGCGCGAGATGGAGCGCGAGAGGGACGACGTTGTCGGCGCGGACGCGGCGCGGCGTCCAGTTGGCGGGCTCCTGGCCGAGCCGCATTCGGATCTCGTGGCGGACGGCTTCCTGCTCGTCGGAGCCGGTCGTGGCGGTGTGGCCGGGCATCATCAGGTTCGCGGCGATGTTGTAGGACTTGAGTTCCTGCGCGAGGTAGATCGTCATCGAGCCCATCGCGGCTTTCGCGGGCTGGTACGCGCCCTCCCGGCTGAGGCCGTAGAAGACGGGCTCGCCCTGTCCGGCGGCGTGCGCGTTGAGCAACATACTCGACGAGGAGTTGATGATGCTGCCGGCGCGCTTCTCGATCATCGGCTGAACGAACCGCTTGATGACGCGGAGGTTGCCGAACACGTGCGTGCTGAACATCCGCTCCCACTCGCTGACGTCGGTTTCGAGCACGGTGACGCTGCCGTGCGCGTCGAGGTAGAGGTCGCGCTGGCGCGTTCCGCCGTTGTTGATGACGACGTCCACCGTTCCGAACCGCGCCATCGTCTTCTCGTAGACGGCGTCCACGTGCGACTGCAGGGTAACGTCCATCGTCGCGGCGAGCGCGTTGGGGTTGTCCTTGATTTCGGCGAGGAAGTCGTAGTCGTCGTTGGAGACGCCGGTGGGCGCCCACGAGAGGTCGGTCGCGACGACTTTGGCGCCTGCGTTGAGGAAGGCGCGGACCATCTCGCGGCCCATACCCCGCGCGCCGCCGGTGATCAGCGCGACTTTGCCTGCCACGGACATCGCATTGCCTCCCTGGGTCTCTGTCAGCCGCAATCCTACGCGAATCGCGCGCCGTGCTCAAGGTGTGGAATGACATGGGCGGCAAACCCTCACCCGCTGCTTCGCGGCGCCCTCTCACGCCATCGAGAGAAGGCGGGATTGGCTCTATCGCGCCTACTGGGTTCCTGCCTACGCGGGAACCTGCTTGGCTGCGGCGCGCTATAATGCCACCGCAGAGGTGAACTATGGCGAAAGCGCAAGGCTCCGCGACGATGGACGCGTCAAGCAAGGCGACGCTTGACGTGAGCATGGAGCATCCCGCGCTCACGCCGCTGACGCGGCGGCTCGCCGGCGAGTTGTGGGAAATCGTCCGCGCGAAGGCGGAAGCGGAAGGGCTGCTGATAGAGGAGGCGTGGCTGCGAGGCTACACGGATGTCGAAGGCGTGGACGAGGCGTATATCGCCGTGCTGTGCGCCGCGCCCTTCGAGCGCACGCTCGCCTTCCACAGGAGCCTCAGCGACGACCGCAGGCGTTGGTTCGATAGCATGGACGCGGAAAGCCGGGAGGCGGCGATGGATCTCAGGTTGAGCATCAACCCGGACCAGACGCTGTTCCCGATCTCCCCTGACGACCTGTAGCCGCCGATGCCGCTCGACCCGGAACGTTTCCTTGTCCAAGCGCGGCGTCTGGCGCGGACGGCGGAGAACGAGGCGGATCACCGCTCCGCGATCAACCGCGCCTACTACGCCTGCCATCTCGTCGCCCGAGATGCGCTGTTCGGCGTTGACGCTGGAGGCGGCAGAAGGCCGTCGCACACAGCGGTCATCAAGTCCATCGCAACGCATCCGGGAGGAGCGGAAGATGCGGACGGCTTGCGGGAATTGAAGGCGATGCGCGAGGTCGCGGACTACGTCACGGATTCGTCGCATCCCGACGTTCAGCGCGTGTTCGCCGATGGCCGTGTCTCCGATTGGGCGGGCCTCGCCGCGCGCGCGTTGGCCACCGCGGGCGCGCTCGTTCCGCGTTTGCGGGCGCTGCCGCCTGGTGGATAGATGGCGGTTCCACGTTCCATGAGCGTTGGCCGAGTGCAGCGCAGCAATATGGTATGCTCAACATAGGATTCACTCACAGGAGCGGACGAGAATGCGAATCTACCTCGCCAATGTCGGCGCGAATGTCTCCCTGTTCAACAAGCGCGGGCTTGCCAGCCCCGTCTTTGAGGACGGGCGTTTCGAGTTCCTGCCCATTCCTGCTGATAACCCGCGGCTGGACGAGTCGCCGAATGCGATTCACTACTCCGACCTGCGCTCCCACTACGACCCTGCCCAAGCCTTGACTTCCTACATACCTGACCACCTCTGGGGCAAGGCTGTCCACAACTCCCCCGAGTTCGAGAAATTCACCTATTGCGACGCTTGCGACGACTTCCCTCGCGCCGCGAACCTCAAGGAGGTTCAGCAGGGGGATGTCTTGCTGTTCGTGGCCGGTCTGAGGCTTTGGATCGACGGCAAGAGGACGAGCGAGTACGACTTGCACCTGATCGGGGGCTTTCGTATAGAGGAGGCGTTGCGCTGCGAGGGCGCGCCACCGGATGAGAGAGTGGAGGACAGGTTCGCAGGAAACGCCTACGTGATCAACGGGCAGGAGACTGGGCGCTGGGATCCCGTAGTCGGCAACTGGCTATTCGCGGGCTCCCAAGACGGGTCGCGCCGCTTCAACAAGGCCGTCCCGCTCAATAGGGAAATCTGCGAGCAGGCGTTCGCGGCCGCTAACGGCGCCCCGTGGCGATGGGGCCGACAATCGGAGACCGCGACGGTCGCATCGTACACCCGCACCGCGCGCCGCTTCCTAGACACGAGCAACCCCGAAGAGGCGAAGCGCGCCGCCGTCCTGCGCGATTGGGTGGCGCGGCATACAGGAGAGGCGGATGCGGCGTTGCTTGGCGACGGAGCGTAGTCGACGCGGCTAGGCCAACTTCTTCTTGAGGTTATCCCAAGTCCAAACGATCATCTCGCCGGCGCCTTTCATCGGCTGCCACTTCTTCCCCTGAGGCATGAGCTGAAACCGGCGCTTGTTCATGCCCGCGGCGATCGCTATCTCCTTGAGGACGCCGGGGGCGTTATGCGTGTTCTCTCCCAATATCACGACGAACACTTCGCAGCCCTCGATGGCCTTCCGCGCCTTGGTCAGCCACTCTTGCTCCGGCTTCCTCTCTTGGAGGGAAACATCGGTCACCGAAAATGGCGAATCTTGCCGTTTCGCTTGCGCGATCAAGTCTTCCTTGAGGTCGAGGTCGGTTCCGTAGTCGAAACTGACGAACACTTTCGTCTTGGCCATCGCCTACCTTCCTCTTGCTATGGGGAGCAAGTACCAGGCGCAAGTCAGCGGAGACGCCGGCGCGCTACACCGCGCACTCGCCCTCTCCGCGCTCCACCTTGTAGAGGATCGTCTTCCCCCAGTCTATGTAGGAGTCGAGGTTCTCCTTGTTGAGCGCGCCCACCTCGCGGTACTTGGCGGCGATCTCCTCGAACGGCGCCGTGCCGGAGCGGTCGACGAAGTCGTTGAACGTCTCGCCGTCCGTCCGGCTGGCCTGGTAGTGGGAGAGGACGTCGTCGAGGAAGGCGGGGACGCGCTTGGCGGGCACCTTGCTCTTGACGCGGTGGCCGAACCGCGCCGCGTCCTGGTTGCCGTAGTTGCCGGCGAGGAACACCTCGTAGGCGGGCGCCTGGTTGCCGTCGCCCTTCATCGCCGCGCCGTGAAAGCCGATGTTGGCGATGTGATGGCGCGAGCATCCGTTGGGGCAGCCGCTGACCTTGACGTGCAGATTCTTGACGAGCGGGTCGTCCGCGCCGTAGTCGCGGATGCTCTTCCGCAGCGCCTCCGCGACGCCCATCGAGGAGGTGATGCCCATCTTGCAGCTGTCCGTGCCGGGGCAGGAGACGACGTCGGTGATGGAGTTGGCGCCGTCCTCGGCGAGGCCGATGGCCTTGAGCGCCGTCCAAACGTCGTGCAGGCGGCCCTCCGGAACCCAGCGGTAAAGCAGGTTCTGCTCCGTCGTGGCGCGGACGCCGCCCGCGAACTTCCGCGCGATCTCCGCGAGCGCGGGGAACTGATGCGCGTAGATGTCGCCGAGCGGCAGCGTGACGTAGACAATGCAGTAGCCGTCCTGCCGCTGCGGGCGGACGTTGGACTCGCGCCACGCGAGGAACTCCGGCTCGTCGAGGGAGGGGTCGGCGGGGACGGGCGCCGGCGGCTGATCGATCATCTCCGGGGGCAACTCCATCCAGGGGGAGGGATCGAAGTCGGCGCTCGCCCAATCGCCCTCCATCTCCCTCTCGACCTCGGCGCGGAAGGCGTCGATGCCGACGCGGTCGACGTAGAACTTGATGCGGGCGCGCATTCGGTTTTTGCGGAGTTCGTCCGTCCGGTGGAACACGCGAATGGCGGCCTCCGCGACCTTCAGGTACTCCGCGACGGGGACGAATTCGTAGAGCGTCCAGGCGAGGCGCGGCATTATGGACGTGCCGCCGCCGATGCGGATCTCGAAGCCCTTCTCCGGCGGGCTGCCGTCTTCGAGGTCGCGCAGTTTGGGAATGAACGCAAGGTCGTGGATGTCGGCCACGACCTCGTCGTCGCCGCCGCTGGAGAAGGACGTCTTCCATTTGCGGGGGAGCGCCTGCGTGTACTCGTGGCGGAGGAAGTATCGGGCGTAGGCGGCGAGGTAAGGCGCGACGTAGAAGGGCTCCTCCGGCTTCACGCCGGAGAGGGGGTCGCCCGCGACGTTCCGCACCGTGTTGCCGCACGCCTCGCGGGTGACGAGCCCGGCTTCGCCGAGGATCCGCATCACGTCGGGCGTGTCGGCGAGCGGAACGAAGTGGATCTGCATGTTCTCGCGCGTCGTGACGTGCCCCTTCTTGAGGGGGGCGTGCTTGGCGACGACCTCGCCGAAGGCGTCGAGGTGGTCGGCGGTGAGGGCGCCGCCGGGGATCTTGATCCGCATCATCTGGACGTCGGGCTGGCGCTGGCCGTACACGCCTCGGACGAGGCGGTACATAATGAACTGCTCTTCGCTGGGCCACTCGCCGTTGAGGAAGCGGGTGGCTTCCGTCTCGAAGTCGTCGGCTTCCTCCGGGAGGTAGGGGAGGACGCTTTTGGCGTAGTCGTAGGTTTTCTTTTCCGCCGGGGATTTGACGCCCCTAATGATGGGGCCTGCGGGCGCGGTGACGGGCGCGGTGGTGGTCATAGGCTGCTCCTGCGCGGACTCTTGGGATAAGGATACCACAGGCTGCGGGGGCGGGCGCGCGGGTTGCGCCCTGCGCCCCGCCCTGACCGCGAAAGCGGAAGCCTACCGAACGCGAAGCGCCAATACCAGCCTCTCCTTCTGGAGACCTTGCT
The DNA here is from genome assembly GCA_965242755.1 of Dehalococcoidia bacterium. Taxonomy (GTDB): domain Bacteria; phylum Chloroflexota; class Dehalococcoidia; order Lucifugimonadales; family Australimonadaceae; genus Bin16. The sequence goes on from OZ251500.1 coordinate 2,652,548, forward strand.
TCTGGAGACCTTTGCATAACCTACCGTCATTCCCGCGTAGGCGGGAATCCAGTCGGCGCGACCGCGCCGACTGGAGGCTGCTGCAACGAAGGGGAGCGCCAGGAGTTGGCGGTCGGTGAGTTCGTCGCCGGTGGGCGTCTCATTTTGGGTCATTGGGGCCTCCTTTTTCCGTGTTGGCCTTGTTTCGGGCGTTTCGGCGCGCGACGGTTTGAGACGCTAATGAGACGTTTTGAGACAGGAATGAGACATTTTGAGACAATTTGAGACATTGGCCTTGCGCTCCTCTCCGTTCGCGCTTGTCGCCCGCCCTTTGTTGGGGTTTGGGGGCGTGATGGATCCATCGTAGGGGCGGGGTTGGCGGTCGCGCAAGGGGCATGTGTCGCAGTTGCGGCATTGGGGCGCCCCCTCACCGTCGGGAGAGGGCAGCCGCGAAGCGGCGCGCGCGGGTGACGCCCAGGCGCCCCGCCCGCCCCGTGAAAGCGCCCACTACCGGGCGCGCGCCGCGGCGGCGAGTTCGGCGTTCTCCGAGACCGCCGTCCCCTCCGGGTCTTCCCACGCGAGTTGCCCGCCGAGCCCGTGCTCAATGTTCCACGTTGGAACGTCGAAGCACTTGCCCGTCACCTCGCTCGCAGCGTCCTGCTTGGCGAGGAAGAGCGCGAGCGGAACCATGTGGTCGGCGCGGAGCGGAAGGGGCGCGTTGGGGTTGCCCATCCCCAACTCTCGCCGCGCAATGTTCTGCTCGTCGAACCCCGTCGTCCGCGTATGGCCGGGAACCATCACGTTGACCGCGACGTTGTCGATCCGGACTTCGTCGGCGAGGTAGAACATCATCGCGAGGAGGGCGGCTTTCGTTGACTGATAGGGCATTTCGCGGCTGTTGGGGCGGAGCGCGGCGTAGGCGCCCCCATGCGAGTGATGCAGCGCGCCGCTGCTGATGACGGAGACGACGCTGCCGGAGCGCTGCTCGATCATCGGGCGGATAAAGCGGCGCGTCGCCTTGAGCGCGCCGAACACGTTGACCGCGAACGCGCGCTCCCAGTCTTCGTCGCTCGTCTCCAGCGTCGTCGTCCGCCCTGTCGGAGGGAAGAGGATGCGCTGGCGCATCGCCGCGTCGTTGATGAGGACGTCGCAGGTTCCCCACTTTCGCATCGTCGCGGCGTAGGCGGCGTCCAACTCCGCGTCGCTCGTCACGTCGGCGGTTGCGACGATGACGTCGTCGGGGCGCGCCCGCAGTTCGTCGAGGAAGGCGGAGTCCGCGTCGCCGGAGAAGCCGGTCGGCTCCCATGAGAGGTCCATCGCCGTGACCTTCGCGCCCTCCGCGAGGAACGCCTGCGTGAACGCGCGCCCCATGCCGCGGGCCGCCCCGGTGATCGCCGCAACCTTGCCGGACAGTTCCGCCATCGTTCGCCTCCGCGCTCCGGCTCCGCGCCGGATGATGCCCCAATCATACGCCGACCGCAGGCGGGGCGCGCGGCGTTGACGCGCGCCCCTTTGCGCCTGTATCCTTTCGCGCAATGAACTCCGACTCCTCCCCCAACGTTTGCGAGCATGTTCCCAGTCTGCCGGACGAACGGATCGAGTTCGTCTTTGACGCGCGCGCGGGGCTCTTGGACGAGCCTGCTCCCGGCGGGGACGCCCTCATCGCGACCAACCTCCGGCTCGTCCGCGTCGGGGCCGGGCACGGGTCGCGCGTCTTGACGATGCTTCCGCTGAGCAACATCTCCGCCGTGGAGGCTGTGGACACGGGGCGCGCGTTGGACAAACTCGGGCAGGGGATACTGCTGCTCGCCGTCGGCCTCGCGCTCGGCGGCGGGAGTTGGGTCGTCTTGGGGGTGCAGGCGCTCTCCGTGCTGCTCGGCGGTTTGCCGATGCTCGCGGGCGTCTACGCGCTCGCGGGGTGGGCGTTCCCCGACACGGAAGGCCAGTTGCGGATCCATACGTTCGGCCAGGTTTTCGCGCAGCCGTTGCGCTCATCCGCCGCGCGGCGCGACGCGCCCGAGGCGGCGGCGCGGCTGTATTCGCTCGCATGGAGCGAGACGCTCGCGGGCGCAAGCAAACTCGTTGAAATCGTGACCGCCGCCGCCCAAGATGTCGGCCCCGCGCCAACGGACGGCGCCCCCGCGTCAACGGACGGCGAGCCCGCGCCAACGGACGGCGAACCTGCGCCAACTGCCGGCCCCGCGTCAGCGGACGGCGCCGGAGGCGGAAGCGCGCCGGAGTCCGATGCCTTGCGCCCCGTCTCAGAGTCCGCCGAGCGCGGCGGCTCGCTCTGGGGCTGGTTTCGCAAAGCCGACTAACCGCCGCCCGCAGGCTTCGCCTCCCCCTCCCCGCCTACCCTTCCGGCTTGCGCCAGCGCAGTTCCGGGCGGCGCGCGGCTCGCGCCTCGTCTAGGCGGGAGACAGGCGCCTCGTAGGGCGCGCCGCGTAAGAACGATTCGTCCGCCGCGGCCTCCGCGTCTATGCGATGGAGCGTCTCGACGAAAGCGTCGAGCGTCTCCTTCGATTCGGTTTCCGTCGGCTCGATCATCAGCGCTTCGGGGACGACGAGGGGAAAGTACATCGTGGGGGCGTGGAAGCCGTGATCAAGCAGGCGCTTGGAAACGTCCAGCGCGGTCGCGCCGGGCCGCTTGCGCGCGGAGAAGACGACCTCGTGCATCACGGGGCGGTCGAACGGCAGATCGTAGAGGGGGCGGAGTTTGGCGAGGAGGTAGTTCGCGTTGAGGACGGCGGCGCCGCTGACGTCCAGCATGCCGTCGGCGCCCAAGAGCGTTATGTAGGAGAGCGCGCGGATGAGCACGCCGAAGTTGCCTTGCGCGCCGCCGATCCGCCCGATGCTCCGCGCCGGCGTTTCGCTTCCGTAGGCGCCGTCGCCCCGGCGGACGACGACGGGGCCCGGAAGGAAGGGCGCGAGTTCGTCCGCGACGCAGATCGGGCCGGCGCCGGGACCGCCTCCGCCGTGCGGCGTGCTGAACGTCTTGTGCAGATTCATATGAACGACGTCGAAGCCCATCTGTCCGAGTTTGGCGCGACCGAGCAGAGCGTTCATATTCGCGCCGTCGGCGTAGACGAGCCCTCCCGCCTCGTGGACGACGCGGTTCATTTCGAGCGCGTTGCGGTCGAAGAGGCCGAGCGTCGTGGGCTGCGTGAACATCACGCCCGCGAGACCGCCGTCCGCCTCGCCGCGCACCGCGTCGAGGTCTATGTCGCCGCCCGGATCCGAGGGGACGTGGACGACCTGAAAGCCGGCCATCGCCGCGGACGCGGGATTTGTGCCGTGCGCGGTGTCGGGGATGAGCATCTTGCGGCGGCTTCCCTCGCCTCGAGATTCGAGCGCGGCCCGGAGCGTGAGGACGCCCGCGAGTTCGCCCTGCGCTCCAGCGAGCGGGGCGAGGCTGGCGGCGGGCAGTCCGCTGATCTCCTGCAGGAAGGTTTGGAGGCGGAACAGCGCCTCCAGCGCGCCCTGCGTCTGCCGCTCCGGCTGGGCGGGGTGCGCGAGCGCGAATCCGGGAAGCGCCGCGATAGCCTCGTTCACCTTCGGGTTGTACTTCATCGTGCAACTGCCGAGCGGGTAGAAGTTGGTGTCCACGGAGAAGTTCAACTGGCTGAGATGCGTGAAGTAGCGGACGACCTCGCCCTCCGCGACCTCGGGGAGTTCCAGGTCGTCCCGCAGCATCGAGGCGTCGGGCATAGGCTGCGGCGGAACGTCGGATTCCGGGAGCGCGGCGCCGCCGCGTCCGGGCCGGCTGCGCTCCATCAGCAGCCTGCGGCGGTCGTGCGCTTCCTCGCGCAAGGGAGGCGCTCCCTCCGGCGTCATCGGGCGGCCTCCGCGAGCGCGTCCGCGAGGCGGTCTATCTCGGCGCGCGCGTTGGTTTCGGTCACGCAGAGGAGCATGCCGTTGGGGAAGCGATCGCTCACGTCCAGCCCGCCGATGATCCCGGCGCGCTCCAGCGCGGCGTTGATTTCGGCCGGAGGCGCGGGGCAGGAGACGACGAACTCCTGAAAGAACGTTCCGCTCAGCGGAAGGGAGTAGCCGGGAACGGCGGCGATGCGGGACGCGGCGTAATGCGCCTTCTGGTAACAGAGTTCGGCGACGCGGCGCAGCCCCCGCTTGCCCATCAGCGCAAGGTAGACGGCGGCCCAGAGGGCGACGAGCGCCGTGCTGGTGCAGATGTTGGAGGTGGCGCGCTCCCTGCGAATGTGCTGCTCCCTGGGCTGCAGCGTGAGCACGTAGCCCTCGCGCCCCTCCGCGTCGACGGTTCGCCCGGCGATGCGTCCGGGAAGTTGCCGGATGTGCTCCTGCCGGCAGGTGAAAATGCCCACGTAAGGCCCCCCGAAACTGAGGGGAACGCCCAGCGCCTGCCCCTCGCCCGTCGCGACGTCGGCCCCGAAATCGCCGGGGGGGCGGAAGAGCGCGAGCGCGGTCGGGTCGCACGACATTACGCAGAGCGCGCCCTGCGCGTGCGCGAGGTCGGCGAACGCTTGGGAGTCCTCGAAGTAGCCGAAGAAGTTGGGGTATTGCGAAACGAGGCAGGCCGTGTCGGGCAGCAGTCGAGGAGCCGCCGGATCGGTCTCGTAGACATCGATTCCATGCGGCTGCGCGTAGGCGCGGATCACGGCGAGATAGTTGGGATTGACGGAGTCGAGGATGGCGGCGCGGGCGCGCTTCGTTACGCGGCACGCCATCAGAACGGCCTCCGCGAGGCTGGTCGCGCCGTCGTACATCCCGGCGTTGGAGACCTCCATGCCGAAAAGTTGCGCCGTGAGCGTTTGGAACTCGAACGTCCCCTGCAGCGTTCCCTGCGAAACCTCCGGCTGATAGGGCGTGTAGGAGGTGAGGAACTCCCCGCGCGTCACGAGCGGCGCGACGGCGGCGGGGCAGAAATGGCGGTAGACGCCCGCGCCGAGGAACAGCGGATGCTCCCCCGCGTGGAAATTCCGCCGCGCGAGCGCCTCCATCTCCGCGCGCAACTCCATCTCCGACATCGGAGAGGGAAGGTTCAGCGCCGGATGGCGGAGCGCGTCGGGAACGTCGGCGAACAGATCCTCGACGGACGCCGCGCCCACGGCGGCGAGCATCGCGGCGCGGTCGTCGTCCGTGTTGGGAATGAAGGGAGAGGCGATGGGAGCCATAGGAGAGGCTACGCCGTGAGGGCGGCGTAGGCGGGCGCGTCCATGAGCGCGTCGAGTTCGGATGCGTCGTCAACCCTGACGCGGATCAGCCAGCCGTTTTCGTAGGGGCTTTCGTTGACGAGTTCGGGGTTGTCCTTCAGGTCGGCGTTCACTGCGGCCACCTCGCCGGAGACGGGAGAGAAGAGTTCGGAGACGGCCTTGACGGACTCGATCTCGCCCATCTTGGCGAATTGCGCGACGCGCTCGCCGGGGGCGGGCAGTTCGACGTAGACGACGTCGCCCAACTCATGCTGGGCGAAATCGGTGACGCCGACGAGGACGGCGCCGTCGGGCTCGGCGAGCGCCCATTCGTGCTCTTTGGAGTAGCGTCGGTCTTCGGGAACGGCCATCGGCGCCCACCTCGCCTCGCGGATTGGGTTGCGGGGAGATTATACGCGCAAACGGCGCGTTGCTGTCCTGAGCGCGTAGGGAGAATCCAGTCGCACACGGGCGGGGTGGGGCGCGCAGGGGAGGCCGTAGGCCATAAAGGCCATAGGCCATAAAGAAGTGCGCGCCGAACGGGCCCGCGCCCCCGAATATGGCGGAGAAGAAGCCCTGCCCGACGCCGACCGCCGCGAGCGCGCGCAACGGCACGGCCCTCCCCGCCGCGACGGGGAGATGGCGGTAGGCCACGAGCGCGAGCAGGAACGCGCGAAGCCCCCGCGCCAGCAGGTCGGCGGGGATGTAGGCGAACACGGCGGCGCCGAGCGCGGCGGCGGGCACCGCTCCGAGGCTGTACCAACGCGCCGCGCGCCAGTCCACGTAGTCGCGGTTGGCGACGCAACGCGAGAAGGTGTTGAAGAGCATCGCCACGGTGATGATCGGCACGGCGAGGCGGACGCCGAACGCGAACGCGAGCACGGGAATGGCGATGATCCCCGTGCTCATCCCCGTGACGCCCCCGACGACCGCCGCGAGCAGCGAGGTCGCCGCGACGGCCGCCGCGAGCGGCGCGCTGATCTCCGGCATCGCCCGCGGCCTACAGCCGCTCGATGATGAGATCGGTCATATGCTCCGTGGTGGAGAACTCCGCGCCGGGAGGAGCGAGGTCCGCGGTCCGATGGCCGTCGCTCAGGGCGCGCTCGACGGCGGACTCGAGCGCGGCGGCCTCCTCGGCGAGGCCGAATGAGTATCTCAGCATAAACGCCGCGCTGAGGATGGAGCCGATGGGGTTCGCCTTGCGCTGCCCCGCGATGTCGGGCGCGCTGCCGTGGCTGGGCTCGTAGAGGCCGCGAATCTTGCGGGGCTTGCCGCGCGCGTCCGCGCCCGGCAGCCCTGCGAGGCTCGCCGACGGCAGCATGCCGAGCGACGCCGAGAGCACCGCCGCCTCGTCGGAGATGATGTCCCCGAACATATTCTCCATCACCATCACGTCGAAACTCGCCGGCCGCGTGATCAGCAGCATCGCGCAGGAGTCCACCAACTGATGCTCCAACTCGACATCGGGATAGTCGGCGGCGACCTCGTTGGCGACCTCGCGCCAGAGGCGGGACGATTGCAGCACATTGGCCTTGTCGACGGAGGTGAGTTTGCGCCGGCGCCCGCGCGCGAGTTCGAATCCGACGCGCAGTATCCGCTCGATCTCCTTCTCGGAGTAGAGGAGCGTGTCCACGCCTTTGCGCCCCGCCTTCGTCGCCCAGCGCTTCTTGGGCGGCGCGTAGTAGAGGCCGCCGGTGAGTTCGCGGAGAATCACCATATCCGCGCCGCGGACGCGCTCGTCCTTGAGCGGGCTCGCGCCCTCCATGCCGGGGAAGACCTTGACCGGGCGGATGTTGGCGTAGAGGCCGAGCGCCTTGCGGAGCCCGAGTATCGCCGCCTCCGGGCGGACGGGCGCGTCGTCCCACTTGGGCCCGCCCACCGCGCCGAACAGCACGGCGTTCGCCTGCCGGGCGGCGCGGACGGTCTCGTCGCGCAGGGGCGTCCCGTAGGCGTCTATCGCGCCGCCGCCAACGACGTCCGTCCGGTAGCGGAACGTATGCCTCCAGCGCGCCGCGACCGCATCGAGCGCGCGTTTCGCGGCCTCCGTAACCTCGGGCCCGACGCCGTCGCCGGGGAGAACCATGATGTCGAATGTGGGCATTTTGCGTTACCTCGCTCTTGCGAAAGAGCCGCCTCATCGTAAGGGGCCGGGGCGCGACGGCGCAAGGGCTCATCAGCCTAGGTGGGAGAGGGCATCTTTGCCGTCAGGTCCTTAAGGACGGCCTCTGTCTCATCGATGACCTCTTTTATCAACGCGAAGGCGCCTATACGTCTGTCGTAGTGTTGTATTCCGAATTTCCCATTCCGTTTTCCTTTGATTGCCTCCAACCCATCCGATGGGGAATCAGGGCGGGCTGGGTACCGGGTATAAGCCTCATGCGGAAACGTAACGGCACTGAGCACGAACAGCCCTACGAAAGCATCCACTCGTTTGAAGTACCAACCCACTTGCCTTCTTGTGATTGAAGCAGTCACGAGCCGTCCGGTGGCACCCGATGAATTATTCCGATGGATGCTGATAATCAACTTAGCGAATTCATAGGTGCTTTTGTGTTGGAAATTAGGGAGTTTTCTGGTAACCTCATGAGCGAGCATTTCCGCAGAACCGGTAGACGTATCCGCGAATGTGAATTTCTGAGAGCGAGGGAAACGCTTGATTTCCGCGGCGCGTTTGCCATTCCGCGTTTCGCGGACGGAGAGAAGAGGGCGGACGGCTTCAGGGGGCATGACCGCTAGTCGCGCCCATTGCTCCGGGTCGTTGACAAATCTATCTAGCGTATCGTATGAACTTTCACTAATAAGCTGATTAATGGCTGGAGTTATATCGGCTTTCTCTCTCACCTTTGCGGCAAACCTAAGGAACACCTTCAGCGGCCTGTGGCGGATTCCGAAAACGTCGTCAAACGAGTCCCCCCACTCGAGGAGCAGCGCCTTGCACGCCTTCTCGACCGACTGCTGGATTGTGTACAGCGCGAAGACGGGGTCACTCGCGGCAAACGCACGCGCAGCCTTCGCGTCGGCCAACGAGCGTTGGAACCACAATCCCACGTATTCCGGCATGTTGACCATGCTATCAGAACGGCAACCAGCGGAGCGTCGAATCCACCGCTGCGAGGGCCGGGCTAGGGAAGCGCGACTGGCGGAGCGTTGCGGAGACGGCTCGTATCCGAATGGCTGGCCTCCTTTCGTTTCGGTCGGGTCCCGCCGGGATGAGGGCGCACCCCGCCCCATCCCCATCTGGTCATTATCCACCGTAATCCCGCGCCTGCAGGAGCGCAACCCCTGCGGAACCGAATTTTGGGCCAATTTCCGGCGGTTCCGCGCGCGCCGCCACCGAACGCTACGAACGAACACGAACGAACGCTACGAATTCTCGCACTTTCCCGCCTACGCGGGAATGACGATGCGCCTCTGCGTCAGGGGGGGCGGAGCGCCCTGCACCCGTCTTGTGACGCTATCGCGCCGGTGGTTCTTGCGTGGTGGTCTCTGCGTAGGCGGGCATGGGCGCGGCGCGGATTCCATCCACTACCCGCCCCCGGAGATAGAGAAGTGCGTGCGGCGCGCTTTCGTCTCCTCCCGCAGTTGCTCAAGGGGAATGATGCGCGAGTTCTTGACGCTGTTGCAGTTGCCGCACAGGAGTTGCAGGTTGGCGTCGATGTCGGGGCCGTCCGCCGACGTGGGATGGACGTGGTCTATGGTGAGCGCGTGGATCGGCATGGGCCATTCGCAGCCGTTGCACTTGCCGCCCTGCGCGGCGTGGAGCACGGCCCTGATGTTCGCGGAGCGGCGAGCGCCGACGGGCGCCGGCGGCAAATCGGTGCGCTTCGGCGCATCCATGCGCCGCGTCACGTCGCCGACGAACCCGGAGAACGGGCGTCGCGCGCCATGCAGGTCGCCGGAGGCGATTTGCACTTCCTTGGCGAGGCGCTCGACGACGAGGTCGTAAGCCTTTTCGGAGAGGTCTACCCCTATCCATTCTCGCCCCAACTTCTCCGCCGCGACGCAGGTGGTGGCGCAGCCGCAGAAGGGATCAAGCACGAGGCCGCCCTCGTTGGACGACGCCCTAATAATGCGCTCCAGCAGCGCGATCGGCTTCTGCGTCGGGTAGCCGGTGCGCTCTTTTCCGCTCGCTATGCTGATGTCGGTCATAATGTCGGGGAGAGGCTTGCCCTTGGCCTCGTCCAAGTACACTTTGCGACGGGGAGTCGAGCCGCGGGACGGCCAGTAGATTCGCCCGTCGGCATCCAATTCCTCCAAGCGGCGCATCGGGAACTTCCAGACATCCTTGATGCCCCGCCAGGTGTACTCGTAGCCGCCGCCGGTAAGCGTGCGAGCGTGAAGAGGAGAGGTGGTGAAACTGCCCCTCTCATCCTGATAGCGGTAGTTTTTTCGCACCACATCCTCTCCCAGCGGCTGGTATTGCGTGTTCCAAACCGCGTTGTGAGGGGCGTAGAAGAGCAACCTATCGCCGACGCGCCCATACTTGCGCGCGTCGTTGTGGGAGCCGTAGCGCTGCCAAACAATTTCATTCCTGAACTGCGATGCTCCGAACACGGAGTCCATGACGGCTTTCAGGTAATGGACAGCCGTGTCGTCGCAGTGGAGGTAGATGCTGCCCGCGGGTTTCAGGACGCGACGCATTTCTATGAAACGCACCGCCATATAGGTGAGGTAGCCCTGCATCGCCGGGCCGGAAGCGAAACCGGACGCCCTGATCGCGTAATGGAGCGCCGGGTTGCGCTCCTCGATCTCGTCAACCCACTCCTCTTTGACATCGTCGAGCGTCCAGGCGTCTTTGAAAGCCGCCCCAGCGGAGATGGACCCGACGGGAGCGCTCCACTGCTTGCCGGAGTTAAAGGGCGGGTCGAGGTAGACGAGGTCGACGGTCGAGCTGTTCATGCCGCGCAAGACGTCGAGGTTGTCGGCGATGAAGAGGGTGCGGTTGGCTATCGTATTCTCGGCCATGTGGATCTTCTCCGTCAGGTTGCGCGGGCATTGTGCGCCGCCGGGCGGCGCCGCGCAAGGGGCGCGTGTCCGATTGGGGGATGGATTCGCGTAGGCGAGAGGGCGGGGCCGGCACGCCTACACGGGCAGCTGCGTCGTGTTTGGGGTACCCCTACTCCCGGGCGCGCACGAAATTACGCCTCCATCGCGCCGCGACCGCATCGAGCGCGCGTTGCGCGGCCTCCGTAACCTCGGGCCCGACGCCGTCGCCGGGCAGAACCATGATGTCGAATGTGGGCATTTTGCGTTGCCTCGCTCTTACGAAAGCCGCCTCATCGTAAGGGGCGGGGAGCGACGGCGCAAGGGGCGTATGGCGGCGTTGTCATTCCGCGTAGGCGGCACCTAGCCCACCGGGGGCGCTCCATCCTTCGTAATCGTCGCCCGCCTACTGACCGTCATTCCCGCGTAGGCGGGAATCCAGGAACCCGCGTAGGCCGCTGCGGGCGCTCGACCTTCCAGCGCCTCATCATCGCCCGCGTAGTCAGGCTCCTCTTCCGCGAAGAGGAGCGGCGCTATCGCGCCGACTGGATGTCCCGCCTACGCGGGCAGGACGGTAGATTACGCAAAGGTCTCGTTGAGGAATGCCCGGAGTATGGCCGGCTGCGGGAGTTCGGCGAGCGGCCTCCGTATGCGCGGTCGTGGTCGCGCGCCTCTTTGACGATGAGGAGTTCGTGGGAGGCTTTGACGTGGTGGTTCGTTCCGTTCTCGATGCGGTTCTTGCCGATGCGCGTTTCGCCTTGCCCAAGCGTGTATTGCCATTCGACCTCGATGATCTTGCAGTCGGCGTACCACTCGCGGATCGGTTCGCAGTCGTTGTAGGAGAGGACGAATCCCCCCTCGTGGCGGCGCAGGAGGTCGCGCAGGAGGTCGTGGCGGAAGTTCGCGTGGTGGATGGGGAAGTTGCGCTGCGGGTAGATGCCGCGGAACATTTTGCTGTCGCCGTCGAGGTAGTAGGGCGGGTCGCAGTAGAGGAAGTCGCCGGAGTGGGCGGGGATCGTGTCCTCGAATCCGCCCTGCGTCACGGAGAGGGTTGGGCAGGAGAAGCGCTCCACTTTGGCGACGAGCCGCTCGTAGCGGACTTCGTCCTCGTAGATTTTGGACATCCAGCCGAGGAAGCCTGGCCCGTAGGCGAGGTTGTGGTTGAACCAGTAGTGGGCGGCGAGTTCGAGGGGGTCGGCGATGGGGCGCGTTCGCGTCCAATGCTCCTTGAGGCGCTGCTTGATCTGCCGGTAGCGCTGCTGGGTCGGCTCCCATTGCCTGATGCGGTCGGCGAGCGCTTTGGGGGCGCTCAACTGGACTTCCCAGTAGTTGGTCAGGACGTCGAAGACGTCGTAGCCCTGCACGGGGACGCCGAGTTCTCTGGCGCAGGCGATTTCGACGGAGCCGCCGCCGATGAAGGGGGAGACGACGCGGGAGAGGCGGCTAGGGAGGTTTTCGACGACGTGGCCGACGGCGAGGCTTTTGCCTCCGGCGTAGCGGAGGGGGAGGCCGTTGTATCTGCCGTATTTGTAGCGTCCGGCGCTGCGGAGGGAGGCGAGGAAGGCGTCGCGTGTGCCGCGTCCGTCGAGGGCGGCTTGTCCGCGCAAGGGCTTGTAGGCGGCGCGGGGCTCGGCGAGCGCCAGAGCGTCCCGCACTGCCGGTGACAGGCGAGACGGCCATTCGCCAGCGTATGCGGGCTCGACGTGGTCGACGACGTCCTCGACGACTTGGTCCTCGTCGCGCAAGGCATCGTTCTCTCGCAAGCGCACCTTCAAGCGTTCAATATCCACCATGCGCCGTACCTTATATCCAACGCCCGGCCAACGCAACCATGCGCCCAGCCCCGTGCGCGCCTACCCCCACGGGCGCGCACGAAATTACGCCTCCAGCGCGCCGCGACCGCATCGAGCGCGCGTTGCGCGGCCTCCGTAACCTCGGCCCCGACGCCGTCGCCGGGCAGAACCATGATGTCGAATGTGGGCAATTGCGTTGCCTCGCTCTTGCGAAAGCCGCCTCATCGTAAGGGGCGGGGCGCGACGGCGCAAGCGGCGGGTGGCGGCGGTTGGCACCGGTAGGTTCCCGCTTTCGCGGGAATGACGTGGCGGCGGGATGGCTTGGGGACGGGGCGCGGGGCACCCCGTCGTGGCGCTGTCGCGCCGACTGGATTCCCGCCTGCGCGGGAATGACGGAGGTTATGCAAAGGTCTCGTTGAGGAATGCCCGGAGTATGGTCGGCTGCGGGAGTTCGGCGAGCGGCCTCCGCAGGCGCGGTCGTGACCGCGCGACTCTTTGGCGATGAGGAGTTCGTGGGAGGCTTTGACGTGGTGGTTGGTTCCGTTCTCGATGCGGTTTTTGCCGATGCGGGTTTCGCCTTGCCCAAGCGTGTACTGCCATTCGACCTCGATGATCTTGCAGTCGGCGTACCACTCGCGGATCGGTTCGCAGTCGTTGTAGGAGAGGACGAATCCCCCCTCGTGGCGGCGCAGGAGGTCGCGCAGGAGGTCGTGGCGGAAGTTGGCGTGGTGGATGGGAAAGTTGCGCTGCGGGTAGATGCCGCGGAACATTTTGCTGTCGCCGTCGAGGTAGTAGGGCGGGTCGCAGTACCAGTAGCACTTGCCAGGTGGGGTTGTAGGCGCTGTCGAGGATCGCTTTCTTGTAGTCGCCGTCGGGGGCGACGGCGATGGGGATGACGATGTAGCCGAACTTCTTGCCGTCGGCTTTCCGCATCGCGCGGCCGACGGCTTGGACGACGTCGACGACGGAGCGTCGGGGGAGAGGAAAAGGGCTCCGTCGAGGTCGGGCACGTCGACGCCTTCGGTGAGGCATCGCGCGTTGGAGAGGATGCGGCATTCGCCCTCCGCGTCGGCATTGATCCACTACAACTTCTCGGCGCGGCGCATCGAGTTCATCGTTCCGTCGACGTGGTCCGACGTGTAGACAAGGGCGTCGTGGATGCCGTTGCGCTCCTAGTCGTCGGGGGCGTAGAACTTGCACTGGATCGCGGCGAGGCCGGCGCCGCTCCTGAGTTCGGCGACGATGTCGACGCCCGTGTCGGGGCGGCCGGGGTTGCCCGGCCACTCGCTCCAGAGCCAGACGTTGGAGAATGTCCGCGAGTAGAGCGCGTCCTGCTGGAAGTACCGCTTGACGAGCCGCTCGAAAGCGGCGCCCTTGGCGGGCTCGCTCGTCGCGTCCTCGCGGATTTCCGCGAGGACATCCCCGAACGTCCGTCGCCGCGGAGGGGCGGCGCACGTATTGTCGGCTTGCGTCATCATATCGCCGGGCATTGTACGCGATGGGGCGCGCGGGGGCGCAAGGGGCGGGTGTCCGATTTCGGGGGGAGGGGGGCGTGGGCGGGAAGGGGAATCTACTGGACGCGGGAGGCAACCAACGCCCCGCGCCGCCTGCGTTTGCCGAATGGCGCGGGAGCGGGTATACTCTCCGTCGCGCCTTCTCGCGTAAGCGTGCGAATCCGACGATGACAGACTACGACATCGCAGTGATCGGCTCAGGCCCCGGCGGCTACTCCGCCGCCGTTCGCGCCGCCCAACTCGGGCTGCGCGCCGTTTGCGTCGAGCGCGAAACGCTCGGCGGCGTCTGCCTCAACCTCGGCTGCATTCCCTCCAAAGCCCTCCTGCGGAACGCGGAGGCGCTGCGCGCCGTCAAAGGCGCCGGCGAGTACGGAGTCCGCGTGACCGGCGTCGAGGCCGACTACCCGGCCGGCGTCGCCCGAAGCCGCGGCGTCGTGGAGCGCTTGCGGAAGGGCGTCGCCCACCTCTTCCGCCAGCACGGCGTCGCGTATATCGAAGGCGACGCCTACATCGCGGGCGCGAACGAGATCGCCGTGAACGGCGAGCGGATCGGCTGCGCCTCCCTCATCATCGCAACCGGCGCGCGCCCCGCCGTCCCCGCTCCCTTCAAGGCCGACGGCGAAGTCGTCGAGACCTACCGCGAGGCGGTCCTCGACGAGCGCGTCCCCGACCGCGCGGTCATCATCGGCGCGGGGCCGACCGGCGTCGAGTTCGCGTACCTCTACAACGCCTACGGCGCGGACGTGACGCTCGTCGAGAGCCTTCCGCGCATCCTGCCTAAAGAGGACGCGGAGGTCACGCAGTCGCTCGCCCGCGCGTTGGAGCGGCAGGGCGTTCGCATTCTGACGAGCGCGACGGTGGCGGGCATCGACGTTCGGGACGGCGAGGCGAGCGCGGCGATAATTACGTCCGACGGCGAAGTGCGCTTGGACGCCGACCGCGTCCTCATCGCGGCGGGGATCGTCCCCAACACGGACGGGCTCGGCGCGGAGAACGCGGGAGCGGCGCTCGACCGCGGGTTCGTCCGCGTGGACGAGCGGCTCTGCGCCAACGGCGAGAGCGTCTACGCGGTGGGGGACGTGAACGGACGGCTTCCGCTCGCGCACGTCGCGCAGGCCGAGGGCGTCCACGCCGCGGAGCGCATCGCAGGGCTTTCGCCGCAGCCGCTCGACTACCTTGCGATGCCCCGCGCCGCCTACTGCGACCCGCAGACGGCGAGCATCGGCCTCACGGAGGCGGAGGCGCGGACCCGCGGCGCGGTCAGAGTCGGCAAGTTTCCCTTTATCGCCAACGGCAAAGCGCTCGCCGCGGGCCATAAGGACGGATTCGCTAAAATTGTCGCCGACGCAGAAACGGGCGAACTGCTCGGCGCGCACATCGTCGGCCACGAAGCGACCGAGTTGCTGGGCGAAATCAGCATGGCCCGGCTGCTCGACGGAACGGACGTCGAAATCGGGCGGATGGTCAACGTCCATCCGAGCATGTCCGAAGCGGTGAAGGAAGCCGCGCTCGCCGCGCTGCGCTAGGCGGCGGCGCGCCATCACGGGTTGGAGGGAACGAATGACCAACGGCAACTTTGACTTCGCGCTTGCGATAGGGGGTTCGGCGGGGCAGGGCATCGCCACCCCGGGCGACACGCTCGCCCGCATCGTCGCAAGGCGCGGACTCCACCTGTCCACCTACAACGCCTATCAGTCCATCATTCGGGGCGGCCACATTTTCCTCACCGTCCGCATCGCGGAGCAGGAAGTTCGCAGCCACGGCGACAAACTGGATATGCTGCTCGCCCTCAACCAGGACACGATGGACCGGCACCTGCGCCTCCTCGGCTCCGGCGCGGCGGCGCTCTACAACAGCGACGACGTCTCCCCGGGCGACGCCGTCGACGGCGTGCAACTCTGCCCCCTCCCCGTCAAGGAGATCACGGGCCTCCAGCGCGCCGGCCTCAACCAGAACACCGTCGCGCTCGGCGCGATGATGCACCTGCTCGGCCTGGACTTCTCCCTCTTGGAGACGAGCATCGCGCAGCAGTTCGCCCGCAAAGGCGAGGACGTCGTCAACGAAAACGTCCGCGTCGCCCTCGCGGGCTACACCCACGCGCAGGAGAACTTCGTCCCCTATCCCGACCCGATGCCGGAGGGCGGCGAGCCGCTCGCGGTTTGGTCGGGCAACGAGGCGCTTGCGATGGGCGGCGCCGCGGCCGGCGTGAAATTCTACGCCGCCTACCCGATGAGCCCCTCCACCGGCGTCCTCCACTGGTACGCGCAGAACGCCCGCAGCCTCGGCATTATGGTGCGCCAGGTCGAGGACGAGATCGGCGTCGCCAATATGGTCGTCGGCGCGGCCCACGCCGGCGCCCGCGCGATGTGCGCCACCTCCGGCGGCGGCTTCGCCCTCATGACGGAGGCCATCGGCGCCGCCTCGATGATGGAGATCCCCTGCGTCTTCATCAACGTCCAGCGCGCCGGCCCCTCCACCGGCGTGCCGACCAAGACCGAGCAGGGCGACCTCTGGCAGGCGCTCGGCGCGAGCCAGGGCGACTTCGAACGCTTCGTCGTCAGCCCCACCGACGCGCTCGACGCCTACAACACCGTCCCGGAACTCTTCAACCTCGCCGACAAACTCCAGTGCCCAGGCGTCATCCTCTCCGACCTCCTCATCTCCGAAGGGCGGTACAGTTTCCACCCGCGCGACGTCGACTTCCATCCCGTCATCGACCGCGGCGCGCTCGTGAGCGAAGAGTCCGCCAACGGCGAGGAGTACCTGCGCTACAAGGACACGCCTAGCGGCGTTTCCCCCCGCGCGCTCCCGGGCACGCCCGGGCACGTGCACACCGTCGCGACGGACGAGCACGACGAAGACTCGGTGCTCCTCTCCGACGAGTTCACTAATCCGCACCGCCGGCGCGCCTCCGTCGAGAAGCGCGCCCGCAAGTTCCAAGACGCCGCGCGGCTCGTCGCCCCCCCGGAGATCGAAGGCCCCGCCGATGCCGAGGCGACGCTCGTGGGCTGGGGCTCCACGGCGGGCGTCATCGCCGAGGCCATCGAGCAACTCGCGGCGCGCGGCGTAACCGTCAACCGCCTCGCCGTCAAATGGCTCATCCCCCTGCACGCGGAGGAGATCGAGGCCGCGCTGAACGGGCGGAAGGTCATCATCGTCGAGAACAACTACTCCGGCCAGTTCGCCCGCTACCTGCGGAGCGAGACCGGCCTCAGCGCCTACGGCCACGTCCGCAAGTACGACGGCGAGCCGTTCGCGCCCCACCACATCGCCGACGGCGTCGCCGACCTGCTCACGGGCGAGGGCGGCGTCTACGTCCCCTACCAGGAAGTCATCGTCTAGCCGGAAGGAGCGCCTAATGACCACCGCCACGACCATCGAACTCACCGCCAAGGACTTCAAGGGCAAGGTCGACCCCGACTGGTGCGCCGGCTGCGGCGACTTCGGCGTGCTCAACGCCCTGCAGCGCGCCGCGTCCGAACTCGGGCTGCAGCCCCACGAGATCGTCACCGTCAGCGGCATCGGCTGCTCCTCCAACCTGCCCGGCTACATCAACACCTACGGCGCGCACACGCTGCACGGGCGCTCCCTCGCGTTCGCCACGGGCGTCAAGATGGCCAACCACGACCTCACCGTCATCGCCGCCGGCGGCGACGGCGACGGCTACGGCATCGGCGGCAACCACTTCACCCACACCGCCCGCCGCAACGTCGACCTCACCTACGTCGTGATGAACAACCAGATCTACGGCCTCACCACTGGCCAGGTCTCCCCCACCTCCAGAATCGGCCAGAAAACCAAGAGCACCCCGTTCGGCAGCGTCGAGTACCCCATCAACCCCATCACCTCCGCCATTATGAACGGCGCCACCTACGTCGCCCGCGCGTACTCCGGCGAGGTCAAGCACCTGACCGAACTCATCAAGGGCGGCATCCGGCACAAAGGCTTCGCCCTCATCGACGTCTTCAGCCCCTGCGTAACCTTCAACCTCGACAACTCCCACAACTTCTTCAAAGCCCGCATCCGCAAGTTGGAGGACGAAGGCCACGACCCCGAAGACTGGGCCGCCGCCTGCGACAAGGCGATGGAGTGGGGCGACGAGATCTACATCGGCAAGTTCTTCCACCTCGAGAACGACAAGGATTCCAACGACAAGGAATCCCTCACCGACCTCGAGCCCGTCCTACGCGACGGACCCATCGCCAAGCGGCAGGGCGGCCTCACCGAAGAGCAGGCCGACCGCATCCTGCAGCGGATGATGTAGCGCCTCCGCGCGGGAGCGCCCC
Organism: Dehalococcoidia bacterium; assembly: GCA_965242755.1. GTDB lineage: Bacteria > Chloroflexota > Dehalococcoidia > Lucifugimonadales > Australimonadaceae > Bin16. The sequence continues at coordinate 2,670,271 of OZ251500.1, forward strand.
CAAAGCCCCAAAGGGCGCTCCCGCGCGAACTCCGCGATGCCCGTCACGCAGCAGCAGCAAGCCGAAATAGACGCGCTCCGCGCCGAGCGCGCCGACACCCGCAGATCGACCGTCCCCGCCCTCGAGGACGTCCTCTATCAGCCCTTCCCCGTCCTCGACCACGGCTTCGTCCGCGTCGTGGACTATATGGGCGACGACGCGGCCATCGTGCAGGCCGCCCGCGTCTCCTACGGACGCGGAACCAAACGCTCCCGCGACGACCAGGGCCTCATCAACTACCTGATGCGGAACGCGCACACCTCTCCCTTCGAGATGTGCGAGATCAAACTCCACGTCAAACTCCCGATCTTCGTCGCCCGCCAGTGGATCCGCCACCGCACCGCCAGCGTCAACGAATACTCCGCCCGCTACTCCATCCTCGACCGCGAATTCTACGTCCCCCCGGAGGAGCAACTGACGATCCAGTCGAGCGCGAACGCGCAAGGGCGCGGAGGCTCCGGCGTCGGCGAGCAAATCGGGTTCGGTTTCGAGAATCGCTCCGGCAGACGCTCCGCCGCGAAAGTCCCTAAGCAGGAGGAACCGCGCCAAAAGGAGAGAGAAGACGAAGCGCGCCGCGCCGCCGCCAAACTCGTCCAGGAAGCCCTAACGGCGGACGCCGACCGCTCCTTCGACCTCTACGACAGCCTGCATGCTGACGGTCTCGCCCGCGAGACAGCCCGCATCGGCCTCCCCCTCAGCGCCTACACCCAGTGGTACTGGAAGACCGACCTCCACAACCTCTTCCACTTCCTCGCCCTCCGCATCGACGAGCACGCCCAATGGGAGATTCGAGAGTACGCGGGCGCCATCCTCCGCCTCGTTGACCTCTGGGTTCCGCTCGCCGCCAAAGCCTTCCGCAGTTACCGGCTAGGCGGCCTCCGCCTCAGCGAAGAGGGTCTAGAGGCCGTAAGGCGCCTCGTTCGCAACGAGCGGATAGACCCCGCCGCGCTCGAAATGTCCCCTCGCGAATGGCGCGAACTCCGCGCCGCCCTCCGCCTCGGCGACGAGTAGGGCTGTTCGGTCCCTAGATGACGGACAGGCGCGCAAGCGCCGCCCACTCCGTTGGCCCCCCGGCGCATCGTCGTTCCCTCGAATGCTGACGTCGAAGTTCGGGCGCCTGTTGAGGGCGTGTTGGGGACGCTGAAGCGGAGTTACGAGTACTGGCGGACGCGGCGGGCGGACGGGTTGTGCGAGGCGCGCGCAGGGGCGATTGCGTAGGGGATGGACTGTCCGTTTGGGCGTAGGAGGCCTGCGGAGCCCTGAAAACGGGGCGAGCAGGGAGGGATGAGGGCGGCCTATGGGGGTTAGATGGGGCGAATTGGCCATCGGAGCGGCGCGGAACTGCCCCAATCGGCCAAACGCCTAGTTACGCAAATGTCTCCATCGGGAGAGGCGCGTTCTCGGCGCTGCGCGTCGCCAATCCAAACCGGCGCTACGCCCAATCGTCCCGCTCGTCGGCGAGGGCGTTGCGGAGGACTGCGGGGACGAAGATGCCGGGGCGCGTCTCCAAGTGGTCGCCGTAGGCGTCCAGCATGGCTTCGAACTCCGCCGCCGATTGCGCCTCGTCGGCTTTGTCGGCGGCTACTCCTGCGATTTGGTTTGCGTGGAACGGCTCGTACCCGGCGGCGATGCGCTCCGCGTACACAGCGGCGTAGGTTCGCCCGTAAGGGCTGCAGGCGAACTCGTCGGCGTAGGCGGCCGGAATCTCCTCTAGGGGCGGGTAACTCCCAAGCCAAGACTCGATCACCGGCTGCACCGACTTGACGTAGGCGACGGCGTAGAGAGCGGCTTGCGCGGGCGGGTAGCCTTGCGCGACGGCGTCGGCGCGGACGGCGATGGCTGCGGCGCGCGCAGCCGCGGCGCGCGCGGCTCCTACGGCGGCGAACTGGGCGTGGAGGTTGTCCATCGCCGCCAGCGCGCCGCTCTCGTCGGACATCTCGGACAGAACGGCGTCCGCGTCCTCCATGCGGAAATCGTAGGATTGCTCTACGGCGGCGAACTCGTCGGCGTAGGCCGCGTTGAACAGGGCGTCGTCTGCGATGAACTCGCCGATGGCGTCGGCGCGCTTGAACAGATCGCGCGCCTCGGCGCGGGTCATGCCCGTTCGCCGCTCATCGCCGCCGGACTCCTCGCGACGCAGCCGCTTCGCTCGTTTGCCGCTCATCCGACGCGCCTCTAGATGCCGTAGAACGCTTTGGCGTTCGTCTCGAGGATTTTGCGGGCGGCCTGCTCGCTGACGCGCCCCTCGCTCGCCCAGCGCTCCACCTCGTCAAGCGCCGCAAGGTTCGCCGACGGGTCGGAGTGGCAGTAGTCCGTCCCCACGATGAGGTTGTCCTCCATGCCCAGCGTGAGCAGGTGCTCCACCGGGTCCACCGGGTCTATCGTCACGAACAGGCGGTCGGAGCGGAAGAGGTCGCGCTGGAGGTCGAAGGATTGGGGGCGGTTGTGGAGCGCCTGCGACCTGCTCTGCATGCCGAGCGCGGAGAGGGCGTAGGGCACCCACGCGGCGCCCGCCTCGATGAACCCGAACCGCAGGCGCGGGAACTGGGCAGGCAGCCCCTCGGACACGATGGCGATGAACGCCGCCATCACGGGAAAGCCGCGGTCCCACTCGCGTCCGGGCAGCGGGTGCCCGGTGTGGATGCAGATGGGCATATCGAGGGACTCGGCCTCCTCGTAGACGGGGAAGAATATCTTGTCGGTCACCGGCTTGTCGAGGTCGAAGCCGCGGCGGAAGACGCCGCAGGCGCCTTGCGCTTTCGCCCAGCGCAACTCCGCGACGGCCTTGTCCGGGTCGAGCATCGGCAGCGTCGCCGTCCACTTGAGGCGGCCGCCGCTCGCCGCGCAGCGCTCCGCGAGCCAGCGGTTGTAGGCGCCGGTGAGCGCGGCCTCCGCCTCCGGGTCTTTCGAGCCGTAGCGGATGAAGAAGGTGGGGAAGATGACCTGCGCCTCGACGCCCATCGCGTCCATATCGGCGAGGCGTCCGGGCACGTCGTCGAGTTCGCGGCGTTCGCGCCCGGGGTGATGCTTCCCGTCGCGGATGACGCGCGGCTGCAGGCGGTTCTCGACCAGCCACCAGCGGCTGCCGAGGGCGCCGGCGACGCGGACGCCCGCCGCCTCGCGCCGTTGCGCGGTCGCCGACTGAATGGCGGCGTCGGGCAAGACCGTTACCGGGACGTGCCTCGACCCTGCGTCCGCGAGGGCTTGCCACGTGGCCTCGTTCTCGTCCACGTGCGTATCGGCGTCGATCACGGGAAACGTCGGCATTGCGGCGGCCTCCTTGCTGGTCTGGCGGGGGCAACCTTATCACAACGCAGGGGGCGCAAGGGCGGGAGATGGGACCCGCGCCGCCTTCCGTCGCTCCTACGCGACGGCCAGTTCCTTCTCCATCGACTCGGAGTAGGCGCCTTGCCGCGCGGCGCTGGCGAGTTTGCAGCGATGCAGGTACGCCTTCTGCGCGGCGGGAACGTTGGCGGCGTCGCCCAGCCACGTGTTGAGCGGCAGCGCCTGCAGCCCGCGCCCGAACGAGTAGCTGAGTTGCCACGGCGCGTTGACCTCCGCCCCCCGGCGCGCGATCTCGTGCATATTCAGCGTCGCCTCGTCGTCGGGCTGCCCGCCGGAGAGGAAGACGATCCCGGGCACGGCGGCGGGAACCGCATGCAGGAAAACGTCCACCGTGCGGACGGCGACCTCCGACGCGGGCGCGCGGTTCGGCGCGGTCGAGCCGGACGTGACCATATTCGGCTTGAGGAGCGTCCCCTCGAGCTCGACCCCAAAAAGCGCGAGCGCCGCGTAGACCTCGCGCAGCGTCCGCTCCGTGACGCGCTGGTCGGTCTCGATGTCGTGCGCGCCGTCTATGAGGACTTCGGGCTCGACGATGGGGACGAGGCCGGCTTCCTGGCTGAGGGAGGCGTAGCGCGCGAGGGCGTGGGCGTTCGCCGCGACGCACTTGTCGCTGGGGATCCCGTCGCCGATCGTGATGACGGCGCGCCACTTGGCGAATCGCGCGCCGATGCCGTAGTACTCCTCGAGGCGCGGGCGGAGGCCGTCGAGCCCCTCCGTCACGAGTTCGCCGGGCGAGCCGGCGAGGGGCATCGCGCCCGCGTCCACCTTGATGCCGGGAATGACGCCCTTGCTCCGCAGCAGGTCGACGAGCGGCGTTCCGTCGGCGCCCTTCTGCCGGATCGTCTCGTCGTAGAGGATGACGCCGCTGACGTAGTTCTCGGCGCCGTCGGCGCTGAAGAGCATCTCGCGGTAGTTCCGGCGGTTCTCCTCGGTGTTTTCGACGCCGATGGAGTCGAAGCGGCGTTTGATGGTGCCCGAACTTTCGTCGGCGGCGAGGATGCCTTTCGCGGGGGCGACGAGGGCCTGGGCGGTTTGCGCGAGCGCCGTGATGTCCATAGCGGGTTTCTCTCCTTGCGTTCCTAGCGTTGGGTTCGCGCAGCGATGCGCGTTCCGACGGCGCCTATGATACTCGCTCGCGCCGGCCGACGGCTCCCGGCTGCGTCGGCTTCTCCGCCGAGGGCGCGTTAGCGGGCGGTCCACGCGAGGTCTATGGCGTAGGCGGAGCCGGTGATGGCGGAGGCGGCGTCGGAGGCGAGGAAGAGGACGAGTTCGGCGACTTCCTCCGGCTCGATGAGGCGTTTCACGGACGCTTGCGCGAGCACGACCTGCTCGACGACGTCCTCCAACGTGACGCCGGACGCGCGGGCGCCGCAAAGCGGCGGGTGAGGGTCGACGCCGGGTGCGCGGCGGGTTGCCCCCCCCACGCACGGATTCCCACCCCGCGTGATACCCTACTACGCCTATGGCCATCGTTCCCATCGCCAACGGGCTGTTCCCCCCCGAGCCCGCGCTCGGGCTGCTGCGGCGCCTCGGCGAGGCGGCGGCGAACGCCGGCGCAAGCCTCTGGCTCGTCGGCGGGCCCGTCCGCGACGCCTTCATCAGTTGGCCCATCCGCGACCTCGACCTCGCATCCGAAACGCCCGCCGACGACCTGGGCCCGCTGCTCGCGGAGGAACTCGGCGGCTCCTGCGGCGCCCGCTCCGCGTTCGGCACCGTCAAGATCCGCGCCGACGGCAAGACCGTCGACCTCGCCACGACGCGCGCCGAGCGCTACGCCAAGCCCGGCGCGCTCCCCTCCGTCACCTGGGCCGGCCTCGAGGCCGACCTCGCGCGGCGCGACTTCAGCATCAACGCTATGGCCGCGTCCCTCCGCCCCGACCGATTCGCCGAACTACTCGATACGCATAGCGGCGAGGCCGACCTCGCGGCTGGCGTCATCCGCGCGCTGCACCCCAAGTCGTTCGTTGACGACCCCACGCGATGCTTCCGCGCCGCCCGCTACGCCGCCCGATTCGTCTTCGACGTCGAGCCCGCGACGCGCCGCTGGATGCGGAGCGGCCTGCCCCATCTCCAAGACGTTTCGCCCGCGCGAATCCGCCGCGAAATCGAGCGCATCCTCGCGGAGCGGCGCGCGCCGAAAGCCCTCGCCGCCGCGATCAAACTCGGCGCGCTTCCCGCGGTGGAGCCCGCAAGCGCCTCCCCCGCCGTCCGCAAAGCCCTCGAGCGGGCCGACAGCCTCGGCGCAGGCCGACTCGCCGCCCTCGCCGCCCTTGCCTACGCCCTCCCGGACGATCGCGCCGAAGCCTTCTCCGAACGCATCGGCGCGACCAAGCCGCAGCGAGAGGTCATCCAATGGGCGGTTCGCCTGCGCGAGGCGGAGCCCCAACTCCGGCGGACGCTGCGCCCCAGCGAAACCGACGCCATCGTAGGCCGCGCCCCCGACGACGCCATCGAGGGCGCCTGCGCCGCCGCGACCAGCCCCGTCGCGCGCCGCAACCTCATCGCGTACCTCTTCGAGTCCGACCACGACAACCTGTTGGACGGCGACGACCTAATGGCGCTCGGCGTCCCTCCCGGCCCGGCGGTCGGCGAGATGGCGGAGGCGCTGCGCCGCGCCGTCCTCGACGACGTCGTTCAGACCCCTGATGAGGCCAAGCGATTCGTCAAGGATAGGCTGGTCGCCAAACGGCGCGGTTTCGTATAGGGCGCCCGCGGGGAGGCGCGAGCCTGGCGTCGCCCGCGCATGCGCGATGGTTTTCGTTATTCCTTACCTACTGCGACGAAGGCTGCAGGTTACGCGCTCCGCGCCCGCTTGCTCTCGCTTGGCCTGCGGTCACGGAAGCGAACGCCCCCGTCGTAGAGGCCGGCGAGGATCGGCGATTGCTTGCCTGACCAATGGAGCGCGAGGTAGTGCTTTGCCCTGCTGACCGCGACGTAGAGGAGCCGCTGGTTGAAAGGCGTGTCCGAGAACGCATCGTTCACGCCCAGCACAATGACGGCGTCGTACTCCAGACCGCGGACATCGGGAATCCGCGCCAAGACCGCGCCTCCGGCGTGGCGGCGCTCTTGCCCTATCAAGGCGATGTCGGCGACCCCGCGCGACTCGCAGAATTTCTGAAACCGATTCAGGTTGGCGCGGTCGCGCGCCAATATGGCGACGCCGGCGTTCGCTAGGCCGGGCATAGCGCGGATGCTGGAGAGGTCGTTGACGACAGCCTCATACATGCCTTCGGCGGTCGCGTGTTGGTGGTACTCGGGGCGGTGGCCTTCCCGTTCGTAAGGGATTGGCGCGGGAAGAGTCTTCTCGTACAGGCGCAGGACCCGGTTGTTGAACCGAGTGAGGCGTTTGTTGGCGCGGTAGGACAAGCGAGCCTGCTGAACCGTCGTCTGGTCGCGGCCCAATACGCGGCCGACCTCTCCCCACCGTTGGACGCCCCGGTACGGCGCCAGCCGTTGCGCGGCGTCCCCCATCACCGTGAACCAATTGTTGACGGAGGCGACGCTGAGCAATTTGAACTCAATGGGCGATATGTCCTGCGCCTCGTCCACGACGATATGCCGGTATTTCGGCGCGATGGTTCCGTTCAGGAGATGGTCGAGGTAGGTCAAGGCTCCTTCGTCCGCATCGTCGAATCCGTCGGCCAGCCCGCGCCGCGCCGATTCCCGCAGCGCCGCAGCGTCGTCATCGGAGAGTCTGCGCCGGATGGGCCGCGGCAAACTCTCGTCATCGGACAACAAATTGACGTACTCTCGCCGCAAGTCCATAGCGGGCCACGCCTCGTCCACCCAGTTGGCGACCTCTTGCCCTATCTCTTCGTTGCGGCGGAGTTCCTCGAACCGGTCTTGTTCTTGCGGCCTGACGCTCGCGCGCCTCTTGCCGCGCGCTAGCCTCGCGATGCGTTCGATGAACGCTCGACGCATCCTGTTCGGATGAGGCGCGCCGCCGGAGAACGCCGCATCGAGCGCTTCGTTGATTTCATCGCGGGTTATGACGATTCCGTCTTCGAACCGCTTGCCGCTCCGATTCGCCAATGCGCTCCTGCACCGCGACTCGATGCTCCTGACCCTCGCGCGGACATGCCGTTCCAGCAACCCCGCCATATCCAAGGACCCCTTGAACGCTTCGGCTCGCTCGCTGAACCGGGTCATCTCTCCGCGCGCCAGCAAGTCATTCCAGCCCCGCGCCTCGAAGCGGACATTCGTTGAGCGGATCGACCGCATCCAATCGTTTCGCGTGATTTGCGTCACGCCCCGCTCGACGCCGAGCGCGGGCAAGAGGTCGGCGGCGTACTCCAAGAACGACTTGGACGGGCCAATGAAGAGCGTCGTTTCGGGCGTAGGCCGTTCCCTGTCGGACAAGTCGTTGAACGGGGAGAGCAGGTAGGCGATCCGGTGCAAGCCGACCTCGCTCTTCCCGCTGCCGGCCGCCCCTTGCACGATCAGCGCACGGTCTTGCGTGTTGGCGATGGCCTCGTACTGGTGAGGCTCTATCGTCTCAACGATGACGGACAGCGCGTCATCGCCGCCCGTTCCGCTCAGGGCTTCCGTTAGCGCGTCCGTCGGGCGCTCGCCCTCTCGCGCTTCCGGCAGCGCGCGACGGTAGACGTCGTTCAGCGCAACCAACTGCCGGTCGCGTATCCGCAGGAACCGCTTGAGGTCTATCCGGACGCGCACTTGCCCCGCTGGGGCGGGATGCTGCGCGTCGTTGGCGTACCAGAGCCGCGCCACCGGAGCCGTCCACGAGTAGACGGAGTGCTCCGTAATTGCGGTGGCGCCGATGTAGATGCGCTTGCGCTCGCCGACGTCGCGGGGAGCATCCAACACCAAATAGTCCAACCGCCCGAAGTACGGCTGCTCCAAAGCGGAGGCAAAGCCGGCGTTGAGCTTCTCGAGTTCCTTGTGGATGGCGTTGGCGGCCAGTTGGTCGGATGCCGTTACGGGCTGGTTCTCCTTCCAGTGACGCAACGTTGCCTGCAAGTGTCGGAGTACGGCCGCGAGTTTTTCGCTCTCCTCATTGTAGGCGTCATGGGCAAGGGCGTTGCCCGGCGGCGTCTGTTCAGTCTGTTGCTGCACGGCGCACCCTACCTTAACAGGCAGCAAGTTCGCCGGAATTATACCGCTGGACCCCGCGCCTGTCAACGGCAGGCGTACTTCGCTTGGCGCTACGCCACTCTTCCTCGCCGCCGCCGTCATTCCCCCTCCCTCGAGGGCGGGAAGAGCCTACCCCTATCCCTACCCCCCCAACCCCCAACTCCCGCAGCGCCGCTTGCGCGCCCGCGTCGCGCCGGCTGCGCCCCACGCCCGCCCCCCTCCCCGCCGCTCCTTGCTTCCTGCGCCCGAATGGGCGGCCGGCGGGCGAGAATCCAGTGAAATTGCTCCGTGCTATTGCTCCGCGCAGGGATTGACATAGGGTGTGAGCGCGCTTACGATATGATGCGCATCCGCCCCTTGGCAGTACGTCACGCTCACGACAAGCGTCGGTTACTTGAGCGAGGCCAACCCCTGGGGCTTTTTCTTTGGGAGTTCGCGTATGCCGAAGGCGGCGATCCTGATAGACGGAGGGTACTTCCTCAAACGACTGCCCTCGGTTCGCCGCGACGTGGACGCTTCGAACGCGTCGAGCGTAGTGCAGGCAATCCGGCAACTCGTCCGCAGCCACCTGCGTCAACTGAACGAGACATACCGGGCCCCCAACCCGATGAGCCTGCTCTACCGCTGCTTCTACTACGACGCGATCCCGTACGCGCCTGATCCGGTTCCTGGATTCCCGCCTACGCGGGAATGACGGATTATGTCGAGCGCGTAGCGTCTTTCGCCCCGCCGGCGCAGGACTCCCTCAGTACCCGCCCATCCCCCACCACCCCTCGCGGTGGTAGCATTCGCGCCGAGCGCTATGAGCGAAACGCCAACGCCAGCCGACGGCGCGCGCCGCCCGGAGATCGCGACGCAATTCCAATTCGGAGCATCCCTGCTGCGCGTCCATCCGCTCGACGCTCCGGTCGTCGCGCTTGCGGCGCGCATCGAGGAGCGCGGCGGCGACCGCGCCGTCCTCTCCGCCGTCGGCGCCGTGAAATTCCACGGCGACCGCGTTCTCGGCGCGTTTCACGCCGACGACGAGCAGGCCGTCGCGAGGCTGGCCGGTTTTATCGGCGATGCCCCGCTCGCGGCGCATGGGCTCGGCGGCGCGCTCGCGCAGGCGGGGCTGGACGCCGCGTTCGGCGCAGGGCTATGGGACGCGCGCGAGTTGGCCGCGCTGCTCATTCCCGCAAGCGCCGACGACGCGCTGCCGCAGTTGACGGCGCGGCTCGGCTTGGAGTGGCCCTCCCCCGGAGACACGGGAGGCGCGGCGTCCACCGGAGGCGCGGCGCCCCCCGGAGGCGCGGCGCGGACGGCGGACGCCTCCGGCGTGGTCGCCGACGCGCATGCCGTCCGCGCCGTCCATCTTGCGCTCGTGGAGCGGGCGCGGATGCTCCCCGTCGGCGCGCTCCGCCGCCTGGCCGACCTGCTGCGGCGCGCCCGAAGCCCGCTCGCCGACCTGATCGCCGCGCTCGCCGACGCCCCGACCGCGCTCGGAACGGGGCCCATCGGCGCGCTCGACGAGGCGGCGATCGCTAGCCGGCTGGAGCGCCCCAGATCGCTCGGAACGCCGAATCCGCCCAAGCCGTTCGCCCCCGGCGAGGTCGGCGCGCTCCTCGCGGACGGCGGCCCGTTCGCCCGGCGCTTCCCCCGCTACGAGCCTCGCGCCGAGCAGGCGGCGATGGCGGAAGCCGTCGCCCGCGCCCTCGACTCCGCAATCGGGGACGACGGCCCGCGCCACCTCCTCGTCGAAGGCGGCACCGGCATCGGCAAGTCCGTCGCCTACCTCCTCCCCGCCGCCTTGCACGCGCTCCGCAACAACGTCCGCGTCGTCATATCCACCAACACCATCAACCTGCAAGAGCAGTTGATCGCCAAAGACATTCCCGACCTGCTGAACGCGCTGCGCGCGGAGCCCGGTCTGGACGCGTCCCGCTTTCGCTGCGCGCAACTCAAGGGCAAGGCGAACTACCTGTGCATCCGCCGCTGGGAGGCGCACGCCAACGGCGACGCGATGTCCCCCGACGAGGCGCGCCTGCTCGCCAAGACGCTCGTCTGGCTCGACGAGACCCGTACCGGCGACCGCGCCGAACTGCGGCTCGAAGCGCCCGAAGCCGCCTCATGGGAGCGGATGAGCGCGAGCGGCTTCTCCGCCTGCGCCGGTGCGCGGGAGGGCGCCTGCTTCTACCGCCACGCCCGCGAGGAAGCCGCCGCCGCCCACATCCTCGTCGTCAACCACGCCCTCCTCCTCTCCGACCTGCAAGTCGGCGGCTCCCTCCTGCCCGACTACGACTTCCTCATCGTGGACGAGGCGCACAACCTGGAGACGGAGGCCACGCGCCAATTCGGGTTCCGCATCTCGCACGCGACGGTCGAGGACCTCATCGAGCGGCTGGGCGGCGTGATCCACGGGTTCGGCCAGGCGGCGCGGGCGGGCGCGATGGAGCAGGCGCGCAAGGAGAGCGCCGCCCTCCGCTGCGACGAGGCGCAAACGCCCCTCTACCGCGTCCGCGACGATTGGGCGCGCCTCATGGCCGGCCTCGCGGAGTTCGCCGCCTCCCAGCGCGGAGAGTCCGACGACGGCGAACTCCGCATCACCCGCTCCGAGCGCGCCCAACCCAAATGGTCGGAACTCGACGTCGCATGGGCGGATTTCGAGCGAAGCGTCAACGAGGCCGCCGAGCGGGCCGCCGCCCTCCTCCGCGAAATGGAGAGCCTGCCCGCCGGCGCCGCGCCCGCCCTGGAGCAGTTGAAAGGCGAGTTGACGGAGTGGATAACTGATCAGAACGAGGCGCGGGAGAAGGCGCGGGCGTTCGTATCCCAGCCCGACGACCAGACCGTCTACTGGATCGGACGCGGCGCGAACCTCTCCTTGAACGGCGCCCCGCTCGACGTCGCGCCGCGCCTGCGCGAGGAACTCTTCGACGCGAAGCAGGCCGTCGTCCTCACGAGCGCCACGCTGACCGTGGGCGGCGGCTTCGCGCACGTCCGCGACCGGCTCGGCGTCGAAGAGCCGGAGGAGGTCGCGCTCGGCTCGCCGTTCGACTATCGCAACGCCGCGCTCCTCTGCATTCCGACCGACGCGCCGGAGCCGGGCGACCCGCGCTACGCCGACGCCGTCGCTCGTATGCTGGACGAGATCGCGCGAATGTCCGGCGGGCGCGCGATGGCGCTCTTCACTTCCCACGCCTCCCTGCGCGCCGCGGCGGCGAGGCTCCGCAAGACGCTCCCGAAGCGCGGCATCGGCGTGCTCGCGCAGGGCCCGGACGGCGCTCCCCAGCAACTGCTGGCGCGATTCCGGCGCAACCCGCGCGCCATCCTCCTCGGCACGGCGTCGTTCTGGGAGGGCGTGGACGTCGGCAACGCCGCCCTCAAGACGCTCGTCCTCGCGCGGCTGCCCTTCAACGTCCCCACCGAGCCGATCTTCGCGGCGCGCTCCGCCCAATACGAGCGGGATGCGTTTATGCAATACGCCGTTCCCCAGGCCGTGCTGCGCTTCCGGCAAGGCTTCGGGCGCCTCATCCGCGGCAAGGGCGACCGCGGCGTCGTCGTCGCGCTCGACAGCCGCATCGCGACGAAAGCCTATGGGCGCGTCTTCCTCGAATCCATCCCGCCCGCGACGACGCTGCGCGCCCCCTTCCACGAACTCGCCCCAGCGATCCGCCGCTGGCACGCGGACGGGGACGAGGCGCCGCTCGGCTAGCGGCATGCCCGGAACGCAGCCGCGCACGCTAACCCGGGGAAACCGCCCTGCCCGCGTAGGCGGGAATCCAGGCGGCGCGAGGCGCCAAGACGGGGCGTTGCGCCCGTCCCCATGCCATCCCCCAGGCTCCGTCATTCCCTCGAAGCGGGAACCTACTGGAGGCAATCTGCGCCCTCGCCCTTGACCGCGTAAGCGGGAACCTACTGGGAACGACCAAGCGGGGACGCGCGGGTTGCCCCCGCCACGCAACTGCGACATCCGCCCCTTGCAGCGTCCCCTTGCCCGCCCCTACGGTGGAACGAGGATGCGGCTTGTGCTATCCTAACCACGGAACGCTTGCGTCGGAGCGTAGCGCAAAGGAGGATGCATCGATGAAAACGCCCACGAACCGCCCGGCCGCGCGGACGTTTTACAGCGACCTCATCCGCAACCGTCCTTCCTTCCTCACGGGCCTCGCTTCGCTATGGGATTTCGCAGGCGCGCTCAATCGGCCTCGCCGCCCATCCTTTGACCCCGACGCCGACGCGCGGGCCCTCGCCTCCGACTGGCGGGCAGTGGGAAGCGACCTGTGGGCTGCGATGGGGCAGTTCGAGGAAGAGACGGGCGTCCGCGTTGCGAAAAAGCCCGGCCCGGAGGGGACGGCGTAGCGTTATGGATGAGGAGAATCGTGACTCTCAGGTTGCTCGCCAAGAGAACCGCCCCGAGGTTCCGGATGCGGGTCTTACCGTCAGAGTAGACCAGTTCCAAGGTCCGCTTCCCCCGCCTGACTTCTTTGAGCAGTACGAGGCGACGCTTCCGGGCGCAGCATCCTCCAGATGGCCGAACGCCAAGCCTCTCACCGTCAAGGGGCGGAGACGTTTGCGCTTGCGCGCGAATCGCGGCGGGCGGATATGGGGCTAATACTGGGCACTGCGGCGGCGGTGGAGGTTCTCGCTCTCGCCCGATACGCATTCTTCTTGGGAGAGCCCGTTATCGGCGGGCTCGTCGGCGTCACGCCGATCGCAAGCATTGTGGGCGCGTACCTTCACGGCACGCGTGTGAAGAAGCGCACTCAAGAGGAATAGCGGCGCCTAACCTCCGGCAAGCGAGGACTGATACGACTGCGCGACGCGCCGGTCGTACTCCGCTTGCGCCACCGCCGACGCTCGCGCCAAGTTGACGAGCGGGCCGTAGTTCCTCCCCAGCGTCGTGTTGCGGTCGCGCAACTCCTGCAGCGTCATCTTGTGCTGCTTCTCCCGGTTGCACGGCTCGCACAATATCGAGCGGTTCGGCAGTTCGTTGGAGCCGCTCGACCAGCGCGACTCGCGGTGGTCAAGGTGAAAGTAGCGCTCGTCGTTCTGCGGCGGATTGAATCCGCAGCCCCAGCAGTTGTAGCCGAGCGCGTCCAGCAGGAACCGCTTCATGATCGGTTCGGGGATTTTCGACGCGGGAACCTTGTAGCGGCGCTCCGGCAGCGGCTTGATGTCCTGAGCGGGAACGGGGTCTTCGTCCGTCCGCTCCGGCAAATCGTTGGGCGAGCGCAAGACGACGTCGGCGGCGGCGATGAGCGCGGGGCTTTCGCCTTGCCCTTCGCCGTTCACCGAGTAGCGGAACTTGCCGAACTGGCGGCGCAGCACGGTGAGCGCGCGCGGGCTGATGTCGCAGGCGATCCACTGCCGCCCGTTGCGCTCGGCGGCGACGGGGACGTAAGCGCAGCCCGCGAAGCAATCCAGCACGACGTCGCCGGGGTTCGCGCTCGCCTTGACGATGCGCTCCGCGAGGGCGACGGGCTTCTGCGTGGGGTAGCCGGTGCGCTCCTTCGCCTGCGAATTGAGGTAGGAGATTTCCCACACGTCGCGCATCGCCTTCTCGCGCGTCGTGTCGTCGGTGTAGGTCTACTCGATCTTGCCGGCGGGCGTGAACGTCGTGCGCCGACGCCCTTTGTGCTGGGATTTCTCGCTGTAGGGCTCGGTGAGCCGGTTGAAATTCGTTTGGGCGGAGTCCTTGGCGTAGAAGTAGATGGTGTCGTGCATCCTCTGGAAGTGCTTCGTCGCCCCCGTCCACCGCTGGTATGACCAAACCAATTCGTTCCGCAGGTTCGGCGAACCGAATATGGAATCCAGCATTATGCGGACATAGGAGTTGACCGCGTAGTCGCAGTGGAAATAGAGGCTGCCCGACGGCTTCAAGATGCGGTGAATCTCGATGAGCCGAATGGACATATAGGCGAGGTACGCCGCGTGCGCCTCGTCGTGGGCCGACCGGGTCGCCTCTATCGTCTTGGAGAGGGCCGGCCAATCCGAGTTCATCTTGGCGATCCAGTCCTCGTGGACGTCCTTGTCCCACCGCCAAATGTCGCTGTAGCGGGAGTCCGCCCCGTCGGGCCAAACGACGCCCGCCGCCTCCGCGTCCACGGCGTTGCGGAGCCCCCAGCCCGCCAGCATCGCGCGCTCGTTGTCCAACTCCGCCTTCGTCAGGGGAGGCTTCAGCGCGCCCTTCCACGTCTCGTTCTTGGCGAACGGCGGGTCGATGCACACGAGGTCGATGCTCTCGTTGTCGAGCCGGCGCAGCAGCGACAGGTTGTCCGCGATGAAGAGGTTTCTGTTCAGCGGGTGGGGCGCCGCCATTGCGCTCATGCCGTCTCCTTGCGCCGCGCGGGAGTCGCCGCTCCCTTAGCGCGTAGCGGGAATGGTAGAGCCGTTTGCGGCCGTATGCAACGAGCTGCTGTCCCCGGTTAGCGGACTGCGCCCCCGCGCCCGCCCCTCGCCCTCCGCAGCAGCGCTCCCGCGCCCTCAACGCGCGCCCCAAGCGCAACGCCTAGCGGCGCGCCCGGAACGCAGCCGCTCGCTCCGCTCGGGCGTCGGCCCGTTCCCAGTAACGCCTGTTCCTGTTGTTCCTCGGAGGCGGAGGAGCGTCGCGGGGCAACTCGCGGTTGGCCTTCTTGAGAAGAGCCAGCAGTTCGGCGCCGTCCTTGCGCCGAATCTTGATCTCCTCCATATCGTACCCATCGGCGTAGAAATTGACGCGCAGGTTGTTCACGCTGTCGAACAACAGCCGGATTCTGTCGTCGCGCATCAGGTTGGCGATATGCCCGATGATGACTCCGGCGTCCGCGTGCGCCGCATACGGCCAGTTGCGCGGCGCGGCGACCGTCTTCAAGGCGTGGGCGACCGCCCCCCAGACCTTCTCGGAGGCTTGCAGCCTGTCGCCGTTCTTCACCATCAAGCCGGAATGCTTGTAGAGAGCGTCCCGATGCTTGCCGTGCGGGGTGGTCGGCTGCTCGACGTCGCCTACCTCAACAACCCTTACGGAGTCTCGCGCTCCTTCGACCATCCTGCGCCTCCTCATCACCAGAATACCACGAAAGCGGCGATGAATCGGGTAATCTACCGCCCTTAGCCGTTGCGGCCGCGCCCAGAGACAGACAAGAGCCCAATGACCACCGCCCTATTCGCCCCCAACGAGCCGCTCGACCTGACGAGTTCGCTCACCTCCGGCCAGTGCTTCCGGTGGCGCGTTGACGACGCGGGGCGCTGGACGGGCGTGCTCGGCGGCGACGTCGTTCGCATCTCGCCCTCGCCCGGCGGAGCCTTCGCCGTCGAGAGCGCGCCGTCGCCCCCGGACGAGACGGCTAAGGCGCTCGCCGCCTACTTCCGCATCGGCGACGACCTCGCCGCCGTCCAACGGCGCATCTCTTGGGACGAGCGCGTCCGCGAAGGCGTCGCCGCCTACCCCGGCATGCGCGTCCTCCGCCAGGAGCTGTGGGAGACGCTCGCCGCCTTCATCCTCTCCTCAACCTCCAACATGCCCCGCATCAGCCGCACGGTCGAACTGCTCGCCGAAACCTTCGGCGACCGCGTGACGCTGAACGGCGCGTCGCGTTGCGCGTTCCCTCCGCCCGAGCGGCTGGCCGAGGCCGGCGCGTCGAGGCTCCGCGAACTCGGCTGCGGATTCCGCGCGCCCTACCTGGCGGAGGCCGCCGCCGCCGTCGCATCCGGCGCCCTGCCGCTCGACGCCCTGCGCGGGGCGCCCTACCCCGACGCGCTCGCCGCTCTCACGTCGCTGCGCGGCGTCGGCGACAAAATCGCCGACTGCGTGATGCTGTTCGCGCTCGACAAGACGGAGGCGTTCCCCATCGACCGCTGGGCGCTCAGGGTTCTGCGCGATTGGTGCGGGCTGCCCGCCAACGTCAAGTACGCCGAGGCCCGCGAATGGGCGCAGAGCCGCTTCGGCGCCGACGCCGGCTACGCCAACCAGTATCTCTTCTGGCTCGTCCGCCAATCCACGCGCCCGCTCCGATCCATCGCAACCATTCCCCCGCCCCCGGAACGCCGCGAGCGTTGAGCGCAAACGCCCCTTTACGCGCCGCGCTCCAATGGTGTAGACTTGCGCCACCGGGCGCGGACGGCAGGCCGCGCGCTCGGAATCACGAAAGCAGGCAGGCGCGCGACATAGCTAAAGAATACCGCGTCAACGAACGCATCCGGACCCCGCAAGTCCGGGTCATAGACGAGCATGGCGAGCAGTTCGGCGTTATGGCCACCGCCGAGGCGCTGAAACTCGCGCGGGAGCACGATCTCGATCTCGTCGAGGTCGCGCCGAACTCCGACCCGCCCGTCTGCCGCTTGCTCGACTACGGGAAGTTCCGCTATCTCCAATCCACGAAGGAGCGGGAGATGCGGAAGTCCCACAAGAACGTCGGGCTCCGCGAGGTGCGCTTCCGCCCGCGGATCGGGCGCCACGACATCGAGGCGAAGGAGCGCCTCGTGCTGAAACTGCTGGACGAGGGCAACAAAGTCAAGGTGTCCGTGATGCACCGCGGGCGCGAACTCGATCACCGCGAACTCTCGGTGGCTCTCCTCAAGCAGGTGCACGAGGCGGTCAAGGACGACGCGAAACTGGAGCAGGCGCCGAAGCAGGAGGGGCGGTTCATCAGCATCGTCCTCGCCCCCGACAAATCCGTTCCGACGACGCGCCGCGAGCAGGCGGCGCAGCCGACCGAGGAGAGCGAAACCGATGCCTAAGATGAAAACGCACAAGGGGGCGGCGGCCCGTTACCGCGTCAGCGGCGCGGGCAAACTCCTCCGCATGAAGCGCCACTCCAGCCACCTCCGGCGCAAGAAGCCCCGCTCCGTCTCCCGAACCTACAGCGACACCGTCGCGGCGGACCCCGGCTCCCGGAAGCGGGTGGCCACGCTCCTCCCCGGACTCAAGACGTAAGGCCCGGACTCAAGACGCAAGGCCCGGCCTCAAAGACGTAAGGCCCGGGCCCGGCCTCAAGACGCAAGGAGAGATTACGATGGCGCGCGTCAAACGCGGCGTAACCGCCCACCGGCGGCACAAGAAGACGCTCAAACTCACGAAGGGGCATCGCGGCACCAAGCACGCGCTCTACCGCAGGGCGCACGAGTCGCTGCTCCACGCGCTCGCCTACGCCTACGCGCACCGGCGCGAGCGCAAGGGCGATATGCGGCGGCTCTGGATCGTCCGCATCGGGGCGGCGGCCCGCGAGCATGGCCTCTCGTACTCGCGGCTGATGCACGGCCTCGCGCTCGCGGGCGCGGAGATCGACCGCAAAGCGCTAGCCGACCTCGCCGTCGCCGACCCCGCCGCGTTCGGCGTCCTCGCGGACAAGGCGCAAGCGCAACTCGCCGCCGCTTAGCCGCGGACCGGGGCGCGCCTCAGGCGCGGCAGCCTGGCGGACATCGCCTGCGCCGACTCGCCTACGCCGGCGCCGAGCGCCAACCCCGTCCTCTCCTTCCGGGAGAGGGCAGCCGCGAAGCGGCGGGTGAGGGTTGCGGCGGCGCGTAAGCGCCAAGACGGCGCGGAGCGCCCCCCCATCATCCCCGCGAAAGCGGGAACCTCCCTGCGCCTGAGTTACGCAAACGTCTCTGCTAGAATGGCCGCTATGTTCAGCGCCCCACCAGCCCCCGCCGCCGCCAAGTTCGGCGAGGTGATCGAGGCGTCCGTCGAACGGCTCACCGGGCAGTGCCACGCGCTCTACGGCGCGCCTCCGCTTGGGGCGCTCGTCCGCGCGGGCGACGCGATCTTCGCGCTCGTGGACGGCGTCGGCACCGCCGCGCTCGATCCGGGCAGGCGCGTCATCGCCCGCGGCGCCGATTTCGACTCGGAGTCGGACGTCTACGCGGAGCATCCCCAGTTGGAGCGCCTGCTGCGGACCGACGTCACGCTCACCGTGGTCGGCCGCCGCGAGGGAGGCCGCGTCTTCCGCTATCTGCCGCCGTCGCCGCCGCGCATCCACACGTTCCTCTACGCCTGCTCCCCCGACGAGACCGCCGCGTTTATGGAGCCCGCCGATTGGACGGCCATCCTGCTCTCTGGCGCGCTCCCAACCGCCGACGACGTCATCGCCGCCGCCCTGCGGCAGGCCGCGCCCTGCTTTCCCGATCCGCGCGCGTTTCTGATGGGCGCGTGCCGCCTGATCGCCGCGCAACTCCCCGCCGACGCCGCGCGCCTCGCCGCAATTATGCGCCGCCTCCCGCTCGACGAGCCCGCCCTATGACCGACGGCGCCGCCAACAGCAACGGCGTCGAGCCGGAGCAAGAGGCGCGGGAGCGCGTCGGCGCGGTCGTGGGCGGCTCGCTCTCGCGAGGGCTCGACGTCCGCCTCGAGGCCGCCCCCGCCGTCGAAAACGTCAAGGTCGGGACATTCGTAACGATGCAAGGGCGGCTCAACCGCTTTTTCGGCATCGTGACGGATCTGCGGCTCGACAGCAGCGATCCGCGGGCCGGGCTTGCGGTCGCGTCCGGCGGCGCCGCGCTCGCCGAGGCGCTCTCCGGGACGACGGCGTACTCGACGGCGTCGGTGTCGCCGATGCTCACGACGAGCGCGGAGGGCGAGGCACCGCAGCCGGCGAGGTCCCTGCCGCCGCACTTCGCGCCCGCCCACCGCGCCTCGCCCGGCGACGTGGCCGCCGTGTTCGGCGGCGAGGACGAGCGCCACATCTGGATCGGCAGCCCGCTGGATATGGAGGAGACTCGCGTTTGCCTGAACCTTGAGGAGTTCGTCAAGCGCTCCAACGGCGTGTTCGGCAAGAGCGGCTCCGGCAAGAGTTTCCTCACGCGGATTCTCCTCGCCGGCATCCTGCAGCGCGGCATCGCCGTCAACCTCGTATTCGATATGCACGGCGAATACGGGTGGCAGGGCTCGAGCGAGTCGGGCTACGCGCCGAAAGGGCTCAAGCAACTCTTCGGCGCGCGCGTCTCCGTGTTCACGCTCGATCCCGATTCCTCGCGCAGGCGGGGCGAGGCGACCGACGCCGAAGCGCGGATCGGCCTCGACGAGATCGAGCCCGAGGACGTCGGAGTGCTCGCCTCGACGCTCGGCGTGACCGACCTCGGCGCGCAGGCGTGCCACACGCTCAAGGAACGACTGGGAGACGGCTGGATCGCCGCGTTCCTCGCTTACGCCCCCGACGCATTGGCCGACCTCGCGGAGGAGGTCGGCGAGAACGCCGCGACGCTCGGCGCGCTGCGCCGCAGGCTCCGCGTCCTCCAACGCCTCGCGTTCGTCACGGAGCGCGCCGAGGGCGGGGGCGTCGTCCGCGAAATCCTGGAGCACCTCGCCGACAACCGCCACGTCGTCATCGACTTCGGGCGCCACGGCGACAACCTGACCGCCTATCTTCTCGTAGCGAACCTCGTCACGCGGCGCATTCACGAGGAGTACCGTCGCCGCGCGGAGCGCGCGCTCGCCGACGGAAGCGAGCGCCCCACGCCACTCGTCATCACGATAGAAGAGGCGCACCGCTTCCTGGATCCCGGCGTGGCGAGCCGCACCATTTTCGGAACCATCGCCCGCGAGATGCGGAAATACCACGTGACGCTCCTCGTCGTCGACCAGCGCCCCGCGGGGATAGACGGCGAGGTGCTCAGCCAGATCGGCACGCGCATCATCTGCCAGTTGGACAACGACCGCGACGTCGAGGCCGTGCTCGCGGGCGCGCCGGGCTCCCGCGAGTTGCGCGGCGTGATCGCCCGCCTCGAGGCGCAGCGGCAATCGCTAATGTTCGGGCACGCGCTTCCGATGCCCGTCGTCGTGCGGACGCGCGCCTACGACGAGGAGTTCTACGCCGCCGTCGGCGCGGCGGGAGCGAGCCTCACCCGCGAGGATCTCTTCGGCTGACGCGCCCGCTATGCCTGTCGTCAACGTCATACTCGCCGCCGCAAGGAACCCGCGCCTCGTCGTCGGGCTCGGATTCGCGCTGGGCGGGCTCTTCCTCTACCTCGCCGTGCGCGGCATAGATTGGGGCGAGGTTCGGGCGCAACTTGCGGGCGCCGAAATTCCGGCGGTCGCCGGCGCGCTCGCCATTAGCCTCGCGTCCGCGTTCACGCGCGCCGTCCGCTGGCGCATGCAATGGGTGATGGCGCGGGTCTCCCTCCGCCGCCTGTTCGTCGTCGAGATGTCCGCGCTCGGACTCAACAACGTCTCGCCGGTGCGCCTCCTCGACGAGCCCGCCGTGCTCACGATGCTCACGCTGCGCGACAAGCATCCCGCCCCGCTGGTGATGGCCACCATCATCACGACCCGCGTACAAGACCTGATGGTCACGATGGCCTTCACGTTCTCCGCGGTGCTGTTTCTCCCCGGCATTCGCCAGCAGGCCGTTCCCGTCGTCGCGCTCATCATCGTCGTCATTGGCGTTTTCGGCGTCGTGCTCAACCTCGGGCGCCTCGCCCGCCGCTTCCCCACGCTGGGGCGCATTCCCGGCCTGCTGACCTACGAGGAGGCGATCGGCGCGATGTTCCGTCGCAAGCGGCGGATGGCGCTCACGGCGCTGCTGACGGTGACGTACTGGCTGATGCTCGCGCCCGCCGCATGGCTGCTCGCGCGGGGAATGGGCCTCGACCTGCCGCTGCATCACGCGCTCATCGTGACGCTCGGCTCGCTCTTCTTCGCGACGTCGCTTCCCGGCTTGCCGGGCGCGTTGGGATCGTTCGAGGCCGCCGCCGAGTTCATCCTCTCCGCGCTCGGCTACCCCAACCGCGAACTCAACCTCGGCTTCGCGCTCATCCTGCACCTCATCCTCTTCATCCCGCCGATCCTCTTCGCCGTCGTCGTGCTCCCCCGCGAGGGCATCGGCGTGCTGCAGAGTTGGCGCCGCATCGCGGGGAGGTAGGCAGGGGCGCAACGAATTACCAACATCTACAATTCCCGCGTAGGCGGGAACCTACTGGGCGATGGCGCCCGCGAAGTCGACGGCGTCATTGAGCGCATCTTCGACGCAGACTCCGCCGACGAGCGCGAGACCGCCGTCCGGCAGCCTCTTCGTCAAGGCGCTGGACTTCAAGGCGCGTCCAGCCTAGCCGCCTTGAGCGCGCGGGGCGGGGCGGACATGCGGCATAGGACGGGCGGCGCGTCCGCGAGCGTTAGGCTCCCCGAAGACGCCCGGCGCGTCGCCTCGCTCAACGGCGTTCATGTCCTTATGTCGCCAGGTACATCGCCCAGCAGACCGGCGACGGCGAACTGACCGTCCTGGGCGGTGTGGAGTTGCCCCACTACAATTTCTACAAAGACGCGATGGAGGTCGAGGACATTATGGACGGCTTGGCGACGGCGGAGCGGATATGCGGGAAGTTGCTCGCCGCCGACGCATCCTTGCCCTTGAGCCTGCCGCCTCCGCGCGGGCCGAAGGTCAGCCTACGAGCGCAGGAACGGCCTCGTCCCCGACCCTCCGTAGACGCCGAGTAGTGGGCGGCGTTCGTCAGGACGCGCGACCGCCTCGCCGCGCAAGCGCGCAACCTCGCCGCCGATTCGGGCTATCCGCAGTAGGGGCGAGGCAACCTCCCTGCCCCGGTAGGTTCCCGCTTTTGCGGGAGATGATGCGCCGGGGGCGGCATGGGGGGACGGGGCGCGGGGCGCCCGTCTTGGCGCTCCGCGCAGGCATGGATTCCCGCGTAGGCGGGCAAGGCGGTAGGTTAGCGCCGTCGTCCTCGCCAGACGAATGCGGCGCCCGCCGCGGCGAGCGCGAGCGCGGCCGCGACGGCGATCCATGCGGCGGTCGTCCTGCCGGCGCCCGCCGCTTGCGCCTCGGGCGTCGCGGTGGGGACGGCGGCCGCTGTCGGCGAAGGCTCGGCGGGCGCGGTGGGAGTGGGAGCGGATGTCGCGGTCGCCGGAGGGGTCGGGGTTGCGGTGGGCGTGGGCGCGGGAGTCGCGGTGGGCGTTGGAATAGGCGTAGGAGTCGGAGTCGGGATGACGGTTTCCGGGCATGGCGCCTCGCTTCGCCGAACGGCGCCCTCGCCGAAGCGCAGCGTGACCGGCTCGTCCACGAGGCACGGCGTTCCCAGCAGCGGGAAGGCGTAGGTTAGGTCGGCCTGCGGTTCGCCCTTGACGCCCTCGCTCCTGAGGCGGAACGTGACCGGCTCTCCCGCGTAGTCGAATCCGGGAGGGCCTACGACGAGGCAGAGGCCGCCGCAGTCGAACGCTCCGTCGCGCACGGGAATCGCGGTCGGGCGCTCCCAATCGCCGACCTGCGTGATCAACTCGCCTTCCTGCACAGGTTCGCCGTCGAGCAGGACCGTCCCGCCTGCGGAGTAGACGATTGGCCACGGGGGAACGCTGCCGGGCGCGCCTCCGTCTTGCGCGAAAGTGGCGGGCGTGGACGCGAGCACCGCAACGAACAGCGCGACGGCGACGATGGTGGGCAAGCGGAGAGGGCGAGGCATACGACGCGCTCATTGTAGCGCAACGCGGCGCAAGAGGCGCGCGGTATGCGCTAGCGCGGACTACCTTGCGAAGTAGAGTCCGACCACGAGCGCGGCCAAGGAGACCCACGCGCCGCCCACGAAGAGATACAGCGACCGGAGGTCCGCCCGAATCTCGCGGCGCAACTCCGCGCCGAGCGCGTCCACTTTGGCACTGAGCGCCGTGGTCGCCGCCGTCTGATCGGCCATGCGCCTGTCCATCTGCTCAAAGGCGCCTTCGAGCCTGCTGAGTCTGTCTTCCGACGCGCGCGGATCTTGCATCGTCATCGCCATTCCTGCCTCCCGTAGTCTAGCATACGCTTGCGCGCAGCGCAGGGCGACGATAAGGAGAACGGCGCCGAACGCGCAAGGGGCGGATGTCCTAGTCTGCGTATCATTACAAAGTTGCGTCGCCCGTCGAATTCCTGTCCCGCGCATTATTGGGGCGCTCCTGTGAGTACAATGCTCCTAGTCCGCCCGCCCGCCGCAATTTGGAGGAGAGGCCGCGATGCCCCGACTCGAAGACTTGCCCGACGCAGCCCGGCAAGGGATGCTCAACTTTCCCGCGTTCGATCACGCCGACGCGCCGTTCGCGCCGTTCGAGAAGCCGCTCGCCGATGCGAAGGTCGCGCTCGTCACCACCGCAGGGCTGCACTTGCGCGGCGACGCTCCCTTCTCGTCCGGCGACGAGTCCTACCGCGTCATCCCGTCCGCCGCGCGCGCCGCCGACGTCATCCAGAGCCATATGAGCATCGGGTTCGACCGCACGGGGATTATGCGCGACGTGAACGTCACGTTTCCGATAGACCGCCTGCGCGAACTTGTCGAGCGCGGAGAGGTCGGGTCGCTCGCGGAGCGCTGCTATTCGTTTATGGGGGCGCAGCGCAGTCCGCGCCGCATTGAGGGCGAGACGGGCCCGGAGGTTGGCCGCCTGCTGCTGGAGGAGGGCGCGGACGCGGCGCTGCTCACGCCGACCTGACCGAACTGCACGCACACGGTCAGTGTGCTGGCGCGGGCTATTGAAGAGACGGGCTTGCCCACCGTCGCGATTGCGCTGATCAAGGAGCACGCGGAGCGCGTGAAGCCGCCGCGAGCGCTCTGGGCGCCGTTCCCGTTCGGGTTCGCGCTCGGCAAGCCGGACGACGCCGCGTTTCAGCATCGGGTGCTCGCCGCCGCGCTTGGGCTGCTGCCGGAGCGGGGCGTTCCCGTCCTCGCCGAGTTCTCGGAGGACGCGGACGCGCCGCCGTTGCTGCTGCAGGCGAGCGCGGCGCAGGCGGACGCCGCCAACCGCGACGGCGACCCCGCCGACGAGGTCACGGCGCTGCGCGGCTACTACGAGCGCTGGGTCGAGGAGCATGGCCGCACGATGGTCGGCCTGAGCGGAACGCCGCAGCGGAGGTTCCGCGGGCTCGTTCGCTGGGTGCAGGCGTTCGCCGCGGGCGGCGACGCGCCCTACCCCGACGCGCCGGAGGGGATGGCGCCCGCGCGCTTTCTGCGGCTCGCCTGCGACGACCTCAAGGCGTTCTATATGGAGGCGCGCCTCAGCCGCCGCCCGAACGAAAGCGAGAATGACCGGCAGCGCTGGTTCTGGTCGGAGACGGCGATGGGGAGCCTCATCGCGTCGGCTGCGGCGCGGCTCGTCGAGCAAGGCGACGAGCGGACGGCGCAAGGCGTCGCGCGGTAGGAGGGGGGCGGGGGGGCGGGCGATGCTCCGCGTCCTCGCGGAGCGCGCGGCTTCGGGGGAGGGGTGACGCCGTGGGGGAGGCACTCGGAGAATTGCGGGAGAGCATCGTTCCCCGCGCAAGGAGCCGCCTATTCCTCTTCCTCACTCTCCACCACGCTCACCAGGCGAGGGCTGAGCAACCGCCACCGCTGGCCGTACCTTTCCAGATCCCCTGTGAGGATAACCGGGTATTTTGACTTGTGCGCCTGGATAGCCCGATCGTAATCGGACTGTTTCAGCGTCGCGCTCACCGATTGCATCTGCCCGTCAAGCGGGGCGCGCAACGTAACGGAACCGTCATCGTCCGCAGGAGGGCGTTTGAGCAGGTGGATGAAACCAAACAACTCTGTGTCTGGGCGAGGCTCGCGTTCGCGGAAAGTTCTCGCCGCCTCGCGAAGGCGCACAACGTCATCATCGTTGAAGTCCGTAACGTTTCTCGCTTTCTGCATAGGTCGAGTGCGGGCCCACGATAGGCTGATTTCCACAGCGGGGAAAGGCTCGGCGGCCATAACGATGCCGTCGCAAAGATTCGCGCTTACGCCACGCTCCACCGAGGCTTGGAACGCGTCCATTTCCCCTCCGACCACCTGTTCAGAAGCCATGCGGGCGGCCTCAAGCGCTTCCGCCAAACGCGCGGTTACTCTTCTCTCTAGAGGAGATTCCTCCGCGGTCAGGTCGTTCCAGAGGGGGCGTTGCATTGGCATGGAGATGGCTGGGGTCAACAGCGTGACAACGAAGCTTCCTTGCTCCGTTTGGCCCAGGCGCGCCTGCTTGAGAAATTGGCTGGCTTCCTTGTTGGCGCCTCCCCGGTAGAGAGGCTGAGGGTTCTTCAACGAACAGGCGGCGGCGAGCAGGATTTCGTGCGCCCCCTGCACCATCTGCAGGCCATCCTGCACGGACACCGATCCGTCCGGGTCGGCGGACGCCGCCCGGATTCGCACCACGTCGCGGTCGGCGGTGACCAAGTCGCGGTAAATCGCCGGGGCGTCCGCGCTGGCGGCCTCGGCGAATATGCTGATCAATTGCGTCACGACTTGGGGGTAGTCCCCGAGCTTCGCCGTTCGCGGCACGATGATCTCCGGGAGCCCGTCCGCGGCGTAGACGTCGGAGTGCTCGCCGTAGGTCTCCATCCTCGCCCATCCCTCGGACTGGGCATAGGCCACGATCGCCGCAGGCGAGACAGCCTGTAGGGCCGCTATGTCTTGGATTACGGCTTTCATGGAATGCTCCCTGTCCTTGATTGCTCCATCAGCCAGCGCAGGCTTTCCATGTTGAACAGGTTGGTTGTCGGAATTCGAACGGAAACCGTCGAAATGTTAGTCCGTTCCTCCGAGCCCTTCAGGCTCAGCCAATACGCTCTACGCCGGAGCACCAGTTCTTCCTCGGTGACTTCCATCCAGCGCTGATCGTCTTCGGGAAGGTCGAGCACCACAAGCAGCCTAGGGGTTTGAGTGTCCCTCCGGAGGTCATCGTAGTTCTTGATCGACAAAGGGAAGCTGACGTAGCCGTCCATGCGCTCAATCAGGTTGACCGTCGCCTTGAGTTGGAGGTCGAGGGCGGGGCGCATCGAGCCGCCAGCCTGGATCTTCAGGTCGACACTGTCAACGTCAACGTCGAATGACGCGACATTGTACCCGGCGCGCGCCGCCACCGCCCGCGCATAGACGCACGATAGAGCCTCCTTCACAAGAGAAGGCTGCAGCGCCGCATCCGTCGTCATCAGACCCTCCTTGCCTGCTAGCGCCAACAGGGGTACGCACGGGACAGGATTATAGCATACCCCTACCCACCCCCGGAGACCGAGACGTGCGTGCCCCGCGCTTTCGTCTCCTCCCGCAGTTGCTCGAGGGGAATGATGCGCGAGTTCTTGACGCTGTTGCAGTTGCCGCAGAGGAGTTGCAGGTTGGCGTCAATGTCGGGGCCATCCGCCGACGTGGGGTGGACGTGGTCTATGGTGAGGACGTGGATCGGCATTGGCCATTCGCAGCCGTTGCACTTGCCGCCCTGCGCGGCGTAGAGCGCTGGCCTGATGTTGGCGGAGCGGCGAGCGCCGGCGGCCGCCTGCGGCAAGTCCGTGCGCTTTGGCGCATCCATGCTCCGCGTCACGTCGCCGACGAATCCGGAGAACGGGCGCCTCGCGCCCCGCAAGTCTCCGGAGGCGATTTGCACCTCTTTGGCGAGGCGCTCGACGACGAGGTCGTAAGCCTTTTCGGAGAGGTCTATCCCTATCCATTCCCGCCCCAACTTCTCCGCCGCGACGCAGGTGGTGGCGCAGCCGCAGAACGGGTCGAGCACGAGGCCGCCCTCGTTGGACGACGCCTTGATGATGCGCTCCAGCAGCGCGATCGGCTTCTGCGTCGGATAGCCGGTGCGCTCTTTCGACCACGCGTGCACCGGCTTGATGTCCGTCCATATGGTGGTGGGAACCTGTCCGGCGTTGGAATCGATGTAGCGCTTGAGTTGAGGAACGCCATCGGCCTTCTTCGGCCAAGCGATGAGCCCCGCCGCGTCCAGCGCGTCGAGCCTGGCCATAACGCCCTCGACCTCCAAATAGCCGGGAATGACGTTTTCGTCTATCCATTCGGCGTATTCCCCTCGCGGCGGCCTCCAGTGGTTCCCATGTCTCCCGGGGTTGATGCCCCTCCACACTTGGCCGCTTTCGCCTCCGGCTGCGCCGGCGGCGGTCAGGTTGTCCGCTCGGTAGACTCCCCGGTCGTCCCGGTGGCGGTAGAATCTGCGCGCGTACCCTTCG
The DNA here is from genome assembly GCA_965242755.1 of Dehalococcoidia bacterium. GTDB lineage: Bacteria > Chloroflexota > Dehalococcoidia > Lucifugimonadales > Australimonadaceae > Bin16. The sequence continues at coordinate 2,697,591 of OZ251500.1, forward strand.
TCAATGGACGAACGAACCGCCTCCGCGTTGATATCCGTTCCGCTGTAGAAGAGGACCGAGTCCGCGACGCGCCCGAACCGGCGGGAGTCGTTGTGTGCGCTCGTCCGCTTCCATGTGATCACGTTGCGGAAGTTGGCCGCGCCGAACACGGAGTCCAGCACGTTCCTCAGGTGATGGGAAGCCGTGTCGTCGCAGTGGAGGTAGATGCTGCCCGTCGGTTTCAGGACGCGGCGCATTTCCAGCAGGCGGACGGCCATATAGGTGAGGTAGCCCTGCATCCGCGGGCCGGACGAGAATCCCGCGGCTCTGATCGTGTAGTGCAAGGCGGGGTTGCGCTCCTCGATCTCGTCAACCCACTCCTCCTTGACGTCGTCGAGCGTCCAAGCGTCCTTGAAGGCGGCGCCCGCCGCGATGGAGCCGACCGGCGCGCGCCACTGCTTGCCGGAGTTGAACGGCGGGTCGAGGTAGATGAGGTCGACGGTCGCGCTGTTCATGCCGCGCAGGACGTCGAGGTTGTCGGCGATGAAGAGGGTGCGGTTGGCTATCGTGTTTTCGGCCATCGGGCGTCTGCTCCGTTGGGGTTGCGCGGGCATTGTGCGCCGCTGAGCGGCGCCGCGCAAGGGGCGCGCGTCCGATTGGGGGCATCGTAGACGCCATATCCCCTGCGCGGCGCGCTATAATGCCCCCTATGCCGACGCGAACGCGCAACCGCCCAGCCGGACCGCAGCGCATCTCCCACACTGCGGAGAACTACCTGCTCTCGCTCGCCATTCTGCGGGAGGACGGCCTGCGCCCGCATATGAGCGAACTCGCCTCGTATCTCCGCCGCATCCCCGAAGGCGAGGAGATCGGCACGACGCTCGCGTCCGTCTCCGGCATGGTGCAGCGGATGGCGAAAGAGGGGCTGCTGCAGATCACGAAGGAGAAGCGGATAGATCTGACGTCGGCGGGCGAGGCGCGCGCTTGCGGCGTGGCGCGGCGGCACCGGCTCTCCGAGCGCCTGCTGGTGGACGCGCTGGGCGTGCCGCTGGAGCGCGCCGAGGCGGAGGCGCACAGCCTGGAGCACGGCATCTCGCCCGACCTGCTCACGCGCATCGAGGAGAAACTGGGCTATCCCGACACGTGCCCCTACGGGCGCCCCATCTACAAGCCGAGCGACAAGGAACTGCAGACCGCCGATCCGGGCGCAATTCGCCTGAGCGAGGCGCAGGAAGGCGCCGCGTACTACATCACGCGCATTCCCGACGAGGATTTCCCCCTGCTCTCCTACCTCGTGAACAGCAAGATGCTGCCCGGCGAGCGCATTAGGGTCGAGGAGGTCGCCGACTACCGCCGCGTGGTGGACGTGACGTGCGCGGGGGAGCGCGTCTCTCTGGGGATGGACGTGGCGTCGCGCATCCGGGCGCGGGCGGCGTAAGCGCTCCATCCTCCGAGAATGGCCTCCTGAATGGCCGTGCTCCCCGCAACGCGAAATCCCGTCGTCTCTTGGTTCTGGGCGGCGCGCCCGTTCTCGCTGTCGGCGGCGGTCGCGCCCGTGCTCGTGGGGACGGCGCTCGCGGCGGGGGACGGCCCGCTCGACTGGCTGCTGTTCGCGCTCGCGCTCACCGGCTCCGTCGCCATTCAGATCGGAACGAACCTCACCGACGAGTACGCCGACCACCGCAAGAGCGGCGGCGCGGGCAAGTTCCTCGCGCCTCACAAGGTCATTCAGCGCGGGCTGCTGTCGGAGCGCGCCGTCGCCGTCGGCATGGCGGTCGCGTTCGGCTACGGCGTCGCCGCGGGGCTGCTCATCGTCGCGCAAACGGGCTGGCCGATCCTTGCGGCGGGGCTGGCGAGCGTCGCGGCGGCCTACTTCTACGCCGGCGGACCGAAGCCGCTCGGAACGCTCGGGCTCGGCGAGCCGGTCGTGTTCGCGTTTATGGGCTTGCTGATGGTGACGGCGGCGTACTACGTTCAGCGCGAGACGCTCACGGCGGCGGCGTTCTACGTCGCGCTGCCCGTCGCGTTCATCGTCACCGCGATTTTGCACGTCAACAATCTGCGCGACGTCGAGGAAGACCGGGAGGCGGGCAAGCGCAGCCTCGCATCGGCGGTCGGCGTTCCGGCGTCGAGATGGTTGTACGCGGGCATGCTCGCTGCGGCCTATCTGAGCGTCGCCGGGGCGGTCGCGGGCGGCGCGTTGAGCGCGTGGGCGCTGCTTGCGCTCGCCCCGCTGCCGTGGGCGGCCGGCGCGTCGCGGGCGCTTTTCGCCGCCGATGACCGCGCCGCGATGAACCGCCTGCTCGTCCGGACCGCCAAACTCCACGGATGGACGGGCCTATGCCTCGCCGCCGGGCTCTACGCGGCGAGTTGGGGGTAGCGACGGCGCGTCGCGCGTCCGCTACGCGCGCCGGAGGAGCCGCGCCGCCATGCTCAAAAGCAAAGCCCTCCCGTTCAGGGAGGGCTAATGATGGGCGGTCGGCCTTGCAGGACTGGAGGGCCTGGCAACCCGTACCGTCAACGATCGCGATGCCGCGCAACGCAGCGCGAGTTGGAACTCTACGCCCGCCGCGCCGGGTTGTCAACACTTTAGAAACAGATTTTTCGCAATTTCTTAACGCAATAAATTGGCGCTCTTAACAACCTTTGCATAGATCCTTGCCGCCGCCCTGACCGCGTAGGCGGAAATCCAGTCGGCGCGATAGCGCCATGGCGGGGCGCGTCGCGCCTCGTCCCCATTGATCCCCATGCGCCCCGTCATTCCTGTAGATGTTAGGTAATTCGTTGACAGAATTGGCCCGGCGAACAGGCCGATCTGGAGACGAACATGCGAGACAACCGCAAGGACCGGACCATCGAGCGCAACTACACCCAGAAGTGGTGCTTCCTCATCTCCGAGTACGAACTCGTCAAAGCCGGCAAGCATCCCAAGTTCCGCTTCGCGCAGGACTTCTACGCCTTCCACGGCGTCAACCGCCAAACCTTCGCCAAGTGCTACAACCGCCACCGCGCCTCCGGCGGCGACGCAGCCGCCCTGCTCCCCGCCAAGCGCGGCCCCCGCTGGCGAACCCGCCGCACCCTCCCTTTCATTGAGCAGCTCGTCCTCGCCCAACGCAGCAAGGGCAACAACCGCTACGACATCTTCGCTATCCTCAAGCCCACGCTCGGCGACCACACGCCGAAGCCCTCCACCATCTACGCCATCCTCGAACGCCACGGGGTCAATCGGTTGACGCCGCCGATGCAGCAGTCCAAGCGCCGGATCATCAAGACGCGGGCCGGGGAGTTGGGCCATCTCGACTGCCATTACCTGGGCAAGGACCAGATCGTCGGCAGCAAGCGCCGCCGCTACCTCGTCTCCGTGGTGGACGCCTGCACACGCCTCGCCTGGGCGGAGGTGGTGGACGACTTGAAGGCGTTGAGCGTGATGTTCGCGGCGCTGAAATGCCTGAACATGCTCGCGGCGGAGTACGGCGTGCGGTTCGAGTCGATGCTGACGGACAACGGGGCGGAGGTCGCCTCCCGGCGGAACGCGGCGGGGCATCCGCTGGAGCGGCTGCTGGGGGAGTTGGGGATCAAGCATCGGTACACGCGCCCGTACCGGCCGCAGACGAACGGGAAGGTGGAGCGGTTCTGGCGGACGCTGAACGAGGACTTGCTGGAGGGGACGACGTTCGAGACGGTTGAGGAGCTGAAAGAGGAGTTGGCGCTCTACCTGCTCTACTACAACACGGAGCGCCCGCACCAGGGATTGGGCGGCAAGACGCCCGTCCAAGCCTTGTGATTCTGTCAACGAATTACTTGACATCTACATGCCGGCAGGTTCCCGCTTTCGCAGTGAGGGGGGGGGCGTGGTGGGCTTGGGGACGGGGCGCGGAGCGCGCTGTCTTGGTGCTGTCGCGGCGGGTGAGTTCGTGGCTACGCGGGAATGACGGTCATTGGGGTAGGTTCCCGCTTTCGCGGTCAGGGCGATGCGCCGTGGCGGGCTTGGAGACGGGGCGCGGGGCGCCCAGTCGTGGCGCTATCGCGCCGCATGGATTCCCGCCTACGCGGGAATGACGGGACCGGGGTGCTTGCGCGAGGATGGCGGCAGGCCCGTCAGGGCGGTCCAGGTGGATGGCGGCTCCGAGTTTCAGGGAGCGTTCGAGGAAGCCTGCAAGGAGCGGGGCATCCTGTTGTTCGTCTCCCGCCGCGCTCGCCGAAGTTGAACGGGCACGTGGAGCGCGCGCACCGGACGCATGTCGAGGAGTTCTATAACTTCTACGACGGAGAGTTGACGATGGGGCCGTTGAACCGCGCGCTGCGGGAGCGGGAGGCGTATTACAACGCGGAGCGCCCGCATCAGTCGCTTGGCTGGTTGAGTCCGATGGAGTATCTTGCGGAGCAGCGCCTGAGGATGGACTCCTAACCCTCCCGCTGTTTCATATGTATGGGGCGCGTACACGGGGCGCGGGGCGCCCCGTCATGGCTCTATCGCGCCGACTGGATTCCCGCCTACGCGGTCAGGGCGGCGACCCTCACCCCCGGCCCCTCTCCCAGAGGAGACCTTTTGCATAACTCCTCTGCCCCAGTAGGTTCCCGCTTTCGCGGGAATGACGAGGCGCTTGCGTAGGAGAGGAGCGGCGCTCCGCGCCGCCTGGATTCCCGCCTACGCGGGCAGGGCAGTAGGTTATGCAAATGTCTCCAGAAGGAGAGGGGGGGTTGGCGCAGGGAGGGTACGCAGCCCCTCCCCCGGAAACCCCGTCAAGTTCAGCGGTTGGAACGGATGGCCACCGTCACTCCGGTTGGAACGGACGGCAGCCGTTCACTTCGGGAGGAACGGATGGCCGCCCATCACTCAGGCAGGAGGGTCACTCCCTTGATCTCGGGGGTGCCGAAGGGGCTTACGCGGAAGCCTTGGACGCGGGGTTTTACTAGCGCGTAGTTGGAGGCGTGGCGGAGGGGGATGATGGCGGCGTCGGCGATGAGGAGGCGCTCGGCTTCGGCGTAGAGGGCGAGGCGCGCCTCGGGGTCGGGCTCGACGCGGGCGCGCTCCAGCAGCGCGTCGTACTCGGGGTTGGCGTAGCGCCCGACGTTGTTGCTCGTGTTCTCGCTGTGCAGCAGCAGGTCGAGGAAGTTCTCCGGGTCGGGGTAGTCGGCGACCCAGCCGTAACTGAAGAGGTTGCGGGCGCGCTCCTCCAATTGGTAGGAGTAGTTGCTCGGATCGATCAGTTCCACCTCGACCTCGACGCCCAAGACCTCGCGCCAAGCGTCCACGGCGAATTGCACGGAGGCGGGGGCGGCGATGGAGCCGGGCGCGGTGTAGACGACGTCGGGGAAGGCGTCGGCGTAGCGCGATTGGGCGAGGGCTTCCCGCGCCGCGTCGGGGTCGTAGGGAATCCCGACGAGGTCGTCGGAGTAGCCGGGCATCCCGGGCGGGAGCAGGCCCTTGGCGGGCTGGCCGAATCCGCCGTAGACGGACTCGATCAATTGCTCTTTGTCGAGCGACATTGCGAAGGCGCGCCGGACGTTCGGGTCGTCGAACGGGGGCTCTTGCGCGTTGAATCCGATGTAGAAGACGTCGAGTTCGGGGTAGACGGAGAGTTGGTCGGCGAGGCCGGAGGCGGGGTCGTTCGCGCGGTCGACGTTGGAGCCGCCGATGAACGCGACGTCCACGCGGTCGGTTTCGTAGAGTTGCATTGCGGGGCCGAGCAGGATGGGAAAGACGGCGAACTCGAGCGCGGCGGGGGCGTGGTAGCCGTCGTATCGCTCTAGGATGAGGACTTCGCCCTCCGTCCATTCGCGCAGCATAAAGGGGCCGGAGCCGTTGACGCCGGCGCGCCACCAGTCCGCGCCGCCGTTTTCCGTTTCGCGCCTGTCCACGACGGCGGCGACGGGGTAGGTGAGTTTGGCGAGGAAGTAGGCTTTCGGCGCGTCTATCTCGATCTCCAGCGTTCGGGGGTCGAGGACGCGGACGCCGGAGATTTCGTCCGCGTCGCCGTTCAGTTTGTCGCGCAGGCCGACGATGTCGCCGAGGTAGGGCCCGGCGGTGTCGCTCTCCGTCGCGGGGTCGGCGGCGCGCTCGATGGAGTACTTGACGTCTTCGGCGGTGATGAGCGTTCCGTCGTGGAACGACGCGGTCTCGCGGAGGGTGAAGGTGTAGACCGTGCCGGATTCGTCGGTTTCGACGCGCTCGGCGAGGTCGGGCTGCACGCGCAGGTCGGGGGCTATCGTCACCAGCCCTCGGAAGATGGCGCCGACGTAGAAGTGCGATTGCGTTTCGCGGCTGACGGCGGGGTCGAGCGTGAGCGGGTCGTCCCAGGGCATTGCGAGGGCTTTGTCGCGGGGAACGCCGAAGGGGGATGGCGAGAACGTGACGAAGGAGTCCATCAGCGCGTCGACGGCCTCGTCGTGCCGGGCGAAGGCGTCGCCGGATGCGCGCGCCGTGAACACGAACGTCTGGAGGCCGCGGGCGGCGACCTGCAGTCGCAAGACGACGGCGCGCCCTTCGATGCGGAAGGCGGCGTCAACGCGCTCGGCCTGATCGCCGTCGTCCAGGTCAATCGTCCGTCGGCGGCTTTCGCGCCAGTCGATCTCGCCGAGCCCCGTCTCCAGCAGCGTCTCGAGGCGCTCGGCCAGGGGGAGGTCGTCGTCCTCGTAGTAGTTGAGCGCTTGGGCGAAGAGTTCGCCGGAGGGCTCGGCCAGGGCGACGTCGCCGCCTTCGTCGCTCGCGTCGATCGCCCAGTCCGCCGGGTAGCGGAATGCGAATCCGACGCGGTCGTTCGCGTAGTTGCGGTAGCCGTCCGGTGCGGGCGCGATGGGCGCGGGAGTGGGCGTTGGGGCGGGAGTGGGCGTTGGCGTGAGCGTAGGGGTCGGCGTCGCGGGCGGCGACGTCGTGGGCGTGGGCGTGGCGAGCGTGACGCGCGGCGTCGGGGTGGGCGTAGGGTCGGGCCTGCCGCCTGAGCAGGCGGCGGCGAGCGCGAGGAGCGCGAGGGCGGCGGGCAGGGCGAGGGGGGGCAAGGACGGCAATTTCACGCGGTTCTCCTGATGGCGAGCAGCGCGCCGCCCGCGAGGAGCGCGGCGAGCGCGGCGTCGAGTCCGGACGATGCCCCGCCGCCGGAGCGGTTGCATCCCGCGCCGCCGGACGGCGTCGGGGTCGGCTGCGGCTGCGGCGGCGGAGCGGCGGTTGCGGGGGCGGCGGTCGCTGTGACAGACGGGGCAGGCGGGACGGACGGCGGGGCGGTCGGCGGCGCTCCGGCGGTCGCCCCAACGGCGGGCGCGGAGGTCGGCGGAGCGGGGCTCGCGGCCGGCTGCGGCGTGGAGGTTTGGAAGAGGGGCGCCGCCGGAATGGGGATCGGCGTGGGCAGCGCGCGCTCGCGGCGGGCCGGAAGCCCCAAACTTGCGCGCCAGCGGTTCTCCAACTCCAGCGGCTCCAATCCGTAGGCTTCGGCGATGGCCCGCTCGGTGGAGCCGCTCGCGGTGAATGATTGCAACAGCGCGTTCATGCGTTCGGGGCCGTGCTCGCGGATGAGGTGGTCAACGACGCTCCAACTCTGCGCGTAGGCGAGAATGGCGCCGTCCCGGTCGTTGGGGAACGCTCCGGCGATCCCGTCCAGCGTGAGCAGGCGGTCGGCGGCGACGGCGGCGTCGAGCGGGCGGCGGAAGGCATTCTCCAACGGCCCTTCAGTATACATCGCGAGCCCCTCGTCTAGCCACGAGGGAATGCCGGCGCCGCAGCGGAACGCGGCCTGCCCGATCACGACGTGCGACAGTTCGTGCGCGATGGCGCGCCTGCCCCAAGCGAGGTTGGCTGGATTGAGGCCGATGGCGATGAGGCCGTAGGCGGAGTAGGCGACGCCGCCGGTGTACTCGCGGGGGAAGACGAGGGCGCCCTGCAGCGCGTCGGCGTTTTCGTAGAGGCGTATCTCGACGCGGGCATTCGGGGCGGAGCCTGACGACTCCGCGATGCGGCGCAAACTCGACTCGGCGGCGTCCAGCGCGCTTTGGGCGAACGCCTCGTCGCCCTCGTGCCACAGAATGTCTACGCCGTCGCCGGAGAGGCGCCGCCACTCGAATCGCGGGTCCTCGTAGACGAACGTCCGCTCCGGCGTCTCGAAAACGCGGCCCTCGCCCGTGAGTCGCCAGTTGTAGGAGACGACCGCGCCCGGGGGCAGCGCGCCCGTTCGCCGGAGGTTCCACTCCCACTTGGCGGAGACCTCGCCGCCGCCCGCGTCCGTCAGTTCCGCCTCTGCGACGGAGACGCCTGAGGCGCATTGCAGGCGCCGCGCGCCGTAGCGCAACTCGGCGCGCTCGATCTCGACCGGGGGCGCGGCGCGCAACTCGAAGACGACGGCGTCGGGGAATTCGTCCGTCGAAACGTCGTCGGCGAGCGCGTCGAGCGGCTCCTGCGCGGCGGCGCCCGGCGGCGCGGAGAGCGCCGCGAGGAGCGCAAGGGCGAGGGCGGCGACGCGGAGGGCGGTCATCACGGCGGAGCATAGGAGAGTTGGAGCCATAGAGACTAGTATACCCTATTGGATTGGGGCAGTTAGCAGGAACGATTGCACTACGAGACATCCAACATGATGCCGCTGCCCACACCATGAGGCTATATCGATCCTCCCATAAACCTGTCTATCAACCGGTCAACGCTACTCTTTGGAACGGAGGCGAAATCGAACATAACAAGCAACGCTTGCACAGCTTCGAAAACTAGGTCTTTAAGGTTTGCCTTAACCAAATCCTGCGTGAGTTCTTTCTGCCAAGGAAATGCGTTCTCTTTGCAGACTCTGATGGTCGGGTCCGAGCCAAAGAGAGGGTTGTGCTGACCAAGAGCTCTACCAACAAGCCCTTCATAGGTTATAGCGAACAAATATGGGGCGTTAGGAGCGACTCCTAATGCACGGTATAGCGTTGCGCTATGCAAAAGAGCCTCGGTTATGTTAATAATCGACAAATCAAACCAGAATTCGCGACCAGAAACGCCCTCATGATCCTCCCTGAAGAAGCGCGAAAAGTAGTAGCTTCCATTACTGTCCAAACGCCAGTAATCGGAAAGCATATCGTCGTTTTCCACGCGAATTTCAATACCTTTTGCTCGTGGTATCGGAGCAAATTCACCAACGTCCATTATGATACCCATAGGCCACCCTGAGTAACGAGAAAGTTTCGCTTTCTTCATCGCTTGGACAAGGTGGGGATGTCCTGCAGTCGAATACGCCAATGGCGTGAGCAGCATATGCGCGGATTCGAAATACCCATGCTCAGCAGGCAAGAATTCGATGGTCGTCGACGATTCACGCGCTTCTTTGATCCATTCGCCAAACGTTACCTCTATGCCCACGTTCTTCTCCATTGTACCGGCCGACATCCTATCGTACAGGTCAACGAACTGCCTCAGGAACTCGTCTCTTTTCTGTGCGACACAGCGCTCGATTAGCGATTCCAAGTCCTGGGGTGTCTGAATTTCCGAAGTTGAGCCGTTGCGGCGCCTTATGTAGATTGCGCCTTGCTTAAGGATGCGCTCATCTCCCTTTTCTGGATTTGTCTTGTCTGATTTGCAGACAAGCGGGAGCTTGTCAAACCCGTGCACCTGAATTATCGGATGCGGTTTCCCTGTGGCGGGATGGATTGGGGTGTGAACCGCCAGATGGACTTCTTGCCCATACCCAAGGCACTTGTTCACGGCATCGGCCAGTCTGGTGGTGTCGTAAGTCGCCGTTATCTTGTCGTTGTGTTTGGGGTCAGGGATCAGCGGCGAGTCCATGTACCCGACTATGATCACGCCTCCGCCGATGTTCGCCATCCCCAACGCATGCTTGACGAGCTTAAGCCCGAAAGCAGAGTCCGCGTTGAATTCGATAGCGGCTTTGTATTCCGCCTCCTGACTTTCGCCGGGAGACGTAAGGAATCTTCCCAACTCAATCGGGCGATTGATCTGGTTTGTTATGATGTCTTCCAAGACTCTCACCTTGCGTCAACACTTGCTGGCTCGTCGTATTGCTGCTCTTGCACAGCGTGACGGGAACGTGTGACCGTTGTAGCAACTACTACAATAATCACAGTTAGTAACGCCCCTGCAAGTGCCGCGCTTACAACCACAATCAGCCCCGAAGCTAGACTCTCTAGTAGGGCATCGTTTGCGAATATGTCAATGATCATAATAAAGGCTGCTATCCCAACGCAAGCGATAATTCCTGTTATCACTGCAAGCGAAGAACGCACGATCCTGAACCATATGCCCGCAGCTGCGATGCCGGACAGCAAGCCCGCCGTTCCCGTTGCCGAGAGAACGGCTGCCATCCACGCGACCCCCCAGTCGTCCTCGGCGATGAACACAGGAACCATGGCGAGTATCGCCTCGCCAATTATTATGGCAAGCGCTGCGACCATCGCAACGGATGTGATTTTGGCTTTCATGTTGAGCATCGCCACCCGTCGATCCACGTGTCCTTCCTTATCCTCCGATGGGGTAGAGGCTGCGGACGTTCGCGTTCACCAGTTTGCGGACGACGTCGGCGGGGAGGTGGCCGAGGTTGTCGGCGAGCGCTTTGCGCGAGTGCGGCCACGGGGAGTTCGGATGCGGGTAGTCGGTTGACCACATGCAGTTGTCGTGCCCCCACCAGGAGAGCAACTGCCCGCCGACGTAGTCGTTGAAGAAGGTGGCGTAGCAGTTGCGGGCGAAGTACTCGCTGGGGAGCATCGTCATCGGCATTGGGCGCGAGTCCTGAAAGCGCTTGTAGTAGTAGTCCCACTGCTGCAGGACGAAGGGAATCCAGCCGATTTCGCTCTCCACGATGACGACCCTGAGGCGCGGGAAGCGCTCGAACACGCCGGTGAAGATGAGGTCGAAGAGGGCGTTGGTCACGCTCTGGAGTTTGAGGTTGACGGAGCCGCGGTGCGCGAGGAGGGCGTCGCTCTGGCGCTGCCCGAAGTTGACGCTTGCGCTGTAGTCGAAGCCGGTGAGGATGTGCAGGTGGATCGGAACGCCGAGTTCCTGCGCGGCGGCCCAGAGTTTGTCGTAGCGCTCCCCGGTGAAGGGCAGGTCGGGGTGCGGCACCTGCCAGACGAGCCCGCCGACGAGCCCCGCCTGATTCGCGCGATGCAACTCCGCGACGGCCTTGTCGACGTCGTAGGCCGCGATGCACGGAATGCCGACGAGCCGGCCCGGGGCGACGGCGCAGTACTCGATGAGCCAGTCGTTGTAGATGCGGAAGCAGGCCTCCTGCGCTTCCGGGCTTTCGAGGCTGAAGAGGCGCAGGCCGAGCGTGGGGTAGAGCACCTCGGCGGACACGCCGTCGGTCTCCATTTCGCGGATGCGCTCGTTGGGGTCGTAGCCGCCGGGGCGCTGGTCGTCCATCGCCGTCCCCGTCTTGGGTCGCGGCGGAAACGGGGGCACGTCGCCCTTGAGCGCGTCGGGCAGCCGCGAATGCCAGAAGTCGGGCTCCTCCATCACATGCGAGTCGGCGGAGATCAGCGCCTCGCGTGCGGCGTCGGGCGTCTTGGCCGGGGCCTCCATCGTCATCGTCATCGCGCGCCTCCTAGTGCCGGCGCCTCGCGGCGCCGGGCAAGAGGGTACGCCCTGCGGCGCCCGCGCGTCAATGGCGGGGCGCCGGGGCGGCGCGCGCCCAAGGGCTAAGCGCGGCGGATGGCGCGGCGCAGCCCGGGGCATCATTCCAGCGTAGGCGGGAATCCAGTCGGCGCGCAAGCGCCTAGCCTGCGGTTAGGCTATCCCAGTGGGACGCACCCGGCCCCGGCCAGCCTTGGCGAACACGTCGGCCAGATGCTCGCTTCGCGCTGCGATGGCTTGTTCGTCCCAAGTCTCGTACCATCGGCTTCCCGTGAGTTATGCAAAGGTCTCCCTCAGGAGAACTTTGCATAACTCAGGCGCTCCAGTAGGTTCCCGCTTTCGCGGGCAGGGCGGGGCGCTTGCGTAGGAGAGGAGCGGCGCTCCGCGCCGACTGGATTCCCGCCTACGCGGGAATGACGGTAGGACGGTAGGTTATGCAAAGGTCTCTGAGGAGGGCCTCCCCCCGCCGTCTCATATGTATGGGACGAGTACGAGTACAAGGCTCGTAAGCGGCCTGCCGCGCGGTTATACTCTCGCGTATGGCTCATCGTCTTGAATCCACCGGTTCGCGGCGTTCGGCTTAGCGGATGCCGCTGGCTTGGCTGGGGCTTGGATTTGCGCTAGGGCTCTTCGCGCAGGCGAGCGTCGGGGCGACGTGGCAGGCGGCGGTGCTGGCCGCCGTCGCGCTTGGGGCGGTCTTTCTTCGGCTCCGGCTCGCGGGGTTGCGGATCGGCATGGCGGCGGTTTTCCTTGCAGGGGCGCTGCTCGGTCTCGTCCGGCCTCTGCCCGCGCTTGACGCGCCCGACGGCCTGACGCCGCTGCTTGGATCGGAGGCGACGCTCCGCGCCGTCGTGTACGGCGCGCCGGAGCCGGCGGGCGGCTCGCTGCGCCTGAGCATCGAAACGAAAGAGGCGCTCGCGCACGGTCCGCGCACGGTCCGAAGAGGAACCGGAGAGGAACCGCCGTTCGCGACGCTCTCCGCTGACGGCTGGGCGCCCGCGCCGGGGCGCGCCATTGTCCGGGCCGCGCCGGACATTCCGCCCATCGAGGGGCGCGCGTATCCCTATCTGCGCCACGGCGATACGGTCGTCATTCGGGGATTCGTTGACGCGCCGGGCGAAATCGGGCCGTTCGACTACCGCGAGCACCTCGCCGCGAGAGGCGTCGGCGCGACGCTTGCGCGGGCGGAGATTACGGAGATAGCGCCCGGCGCGGGCGGATGGGAGGCGGGGCTGCATCATCTGCGCTCGCGGCTGCGCGGCGCGCTGCAACGCTCCGCTCCGGAGCCTGCGGCGTCGCTGGCGTCGGCGATGCTGCTGGGGCTGCGCGCCGGGCTGCCGCCGGAGGTTTCGGCGGACTTCCGACGGGCGGGGCTCGCCCATATCCTTGCGATTTCCGGGCTGCACGTCGGGATTGCGCTGGGCGTCGCGCTGCTGATTTCGCAGGCGCTTTTGGGGCGGCGCTACGGCCTCTATCTCGTCTTGCCGCTGGCCGCCGTCTGGGGCTACGTTCTGCTTGCGGGAGCTCCGCCGTCCGCCGTTCGCGCCGCGGTGATGGGGTCGGCGTACCTCCTCGCGCTCGCCGTGGGGCGGACGCCCGCGGCGATCAACGCGCTCGGACTCGCCGCCTTCCTTCTGCTCCTTGCGGAGCCCCGCTCGCTCTGGGACAGGTCGTTCCAACTGAGTTTCTCTGCGATGGCGGGCGTGTTGCTGCTGGGGCTGCCCGCGAGCGCGTGGGCGCGGGAGCGCGCCGTCGGCCTGCGTGGGCGGCTGCCGCATGCGCTCGTCCGGGCGCTGCAGGCGGTCGCGGCGAGCCTCGCCGTTTCGCTTGGCGCGTTCGCGGGGTCGCTGCCGCTCTCCGCCTACAACTTTGGGCAGGTTCCGTTGTTCGGCGCGCCCGCGACCTTGCTTGCGATGGTTCTCGCGCCGTTCTTTCTGATCGCCGCCGCGCTCGCGGCCGCCGTCGGGCTCGCGCTCCCGCCGCTCGCCGCCGTCTTTGGCGCGGGAACGTGGCTGCTGGGGAGCGGGCTTGCGGGCGTCGCGTCGGCGTTCGCGTCTCTGCCGGGCGCAAGCGTTGCGGCGGGCGGAAGCGACGGGCTGAGCGAGGCGTGGATATGGGCGGGGTACGCGCCGCTTGCGCTGGCGGTCGCGTGGAGGCTGCGAGGGCGGTGGGCGCCGGCGCTCTCCGAATTGGGGCGCGCATTGCGGCATGGCGCCGCTTCCCGGATGGATCGGCTCGCCGTTCTCGGCGGGGCGGGCGTCCTCGCCGGGGCGGTTTGGATCGCGGCGCTGACGCCTAACGCGGGGTTGCTGGAGTTGCACGCGCTGGACGTCGGGCAAGGCGACGCGCTGCTGATCGTGACGCCGGACGGCGCGTCGGCGCTCGTGGACGGCGGCCCCGACCCGCGCCTGGCGGCGAACCGCGTGGACGCCGCGCTGCCGCTTGACGGCCTGCGGATCGATCTCGGCGTGCTGACCCACGCGCACGCCGACCACGCGGTAGGCTTCATGGAGATGGCGCGGCGCGGACGGTTCGGAGCGGTCGTCGTGCCGCCGCCCGTCCCCGGCGCGGACGAGGCGTGGCGCGGGGAGTTGGCCGCGCTCGGCTTGAACGTCGCGGAGGCGTCGAGGGGCATGGCCGTCGCGCTGGGCGAGGACGCGACGCTGCGGGCGTTGAATCCGCCGTCGCCGCCGCTCTCCGGCACGGCCTCCGACGTGAACAACAACGCTATCGCGCTGCGCCTGGACTACGGCGAAACGTCGGCGCTGCTCATGGCCGACCTCTTCGTCGAGGCGGAGTGGGCGATGCTGGACGCCGGGGCCGACGTCTCCGCGGATTTGCTGAAGGTCGGCCATCACGGGAGCGCGACCTCGACGTCGCCGGAGTTTCTCGCGGCGGTCGGGCCGTCCGCCGCCGTCGTGTCCGTAGGGGCGGACAATCGGTTCGGGCATCCGTCGAGCGGCGTGATGGCGCGTTTGGAGCGGCGAGTCGGGGCGGCGCAACTGTTCACGACCGCCGAGGACGGTTGCGTCCGGTTCGCGAGCGACGGGGAGCGTTGGCATGCGTCGGCGGGGTGCGATTGACAGGAGGCGGGGGGAATGGCGATAATCACGCTTTGCGCCCCCTGCACGGGCGGCGCCGGAGACGGGAACCGCATGGCCACTCCAACCGCCTACATCAACGGCGAATTCGCGCCCTTGGAGGACGCGAAGGTCGGCATCCAGACGCACGCGCTGCACTACGGCACGGCCGTGTTCGAGGGCATCCGCGGCAACTGGAGCGCCGAGCATGAGACGATGTACATCTACAAACTGCGGGAGCACTACGAGCGGCTCCTGCAGGGCTGCAAGATGCTTTGGATCGACGTCCCCCACAGCGTGGAGGAACTTTGCGGCATCACCGTGGAACTGGTGGAGCGCTCCGGCTACCGCGAGGACTTGTACATTCGCCCGGTGGCGTACAAGGCGCAGGAGATGGTGGCCAACCTCAACCTCCGCGCGCTCGGCGACGGCTTCTTCTGCCTCGCGGTGCCGTTCGGCAACTACATCGACACGGACGGCGCGATCTCCTGCTGCGTCGCGTCCTATCGGCGCATAGACGACACGATGGTCCCCCCGCGCTTCAAGTTGAGCGGGCTGTACCTGAACTCCATCCTCGCCAAGACCGACGCGGTCGCCTCCGGCTTCGAGGAGGCGATTATGCTGAATATGGACGGCCACGTCTGCGAGGGCACCGGGGAGAACATCTTCGTCGTCCATAAGGGCGTCGTCTCGACGCCCACGATCGAGAGCAACGCGCTGCCGGGCATTACCCGCGAGACCGTGCTCGGCCTGCTGCGCGGCGAACTCGGCGTTCCCGTCGTGGAGCGCTCCATAGACCGCAGCGAACTCTACACCGCCGACGAGGTTTTTCTTTCGGGAACGGCGGCGCACGTGCAAGGCGTGGGGTCGGTGGACCACCGACCCGTCGGCGACGGAGGCGTGGGGCCCGTCACGCGACGGCTCCAGGAACTCTACTTCCCCATCGTCCGCGGGGAGAATCCCGCCTACGCCGACTCCTGCACGCCCGCGCATCCCCGCCCCGCCTGATCCGCCCCCGTCCGCAATGCTGACGCTCGAGGCCGCATATCTGCTCTGGGTGTTCCTGAGCGCGCTGGGCGCGGCGCAGTTCGCCGCCGTCCGCGGCGGGCTATGGGGCATCGTCATTCTGCGGAGCCGCCCCCGCGCGGCGCAGGCGTCCGCCCTGCTGCTCGTCGCGGCCTCGTTCGCGTGGTTCTTCGCCAGCGGCGACCGCAACCAGCCGGACGTCGGCGAGGGGCTGAACGGCGTCGAGCAGGCGCGATGGTTCGCCGTGAGCGCGGCGGCGTCCGTCGTCTTCCAACTGGCCGTCTCCTCCGCGCTCAACCACCGATGGGGCGCGGCGCATAACTGGGACCCCGCCGTTGACCGATGGCCTCCCGCCGGCCTCGCGTGGATGGAGCGGACGACGTTCGCCCGGGCGCTCGCCGCGCTCGCCCGCGCCGCCCTCCGGAGGGGGCGCTGATGGACGGCGCGGTCGTCCGCTTCCTCAACGCCGGAGTCGGCGCGTTTCCGCCGTTCGACCGGCTGATGGAGGCGTTCGCCAGCGACTACCTCGTTCCGGTCGCGGGGAGCCTCGCGATGCTGGGGCTTTGGCTGGCCGGCCCGCACGCCGAGCGCGCGTTCAACCAGATCGCGACGATGTCCGCCGCCGGCGCCATCGGCGTCGCCAACGCCGCGACCTCCATCCTCAACACGATGATCGACCGGCCGCGCCCCTTCGCGGAGATGGATGGGCTCGCGCTGCTGTTCTACGAGCCGACCGACCCGTCGTTCCCGTCGAATTCGGCGTCCGTCGGATTCGCGCTGGCGACGGCGGTCTTTTTGCGGAGTCGGCGGCTTGGGGGGGCGCTCTACGCGCTCGCCTTTCTGTGGGCGTTCGCGCGCGTCTACGGCGGCGTGCACTACCCGACGGACGTGCTTGCGGGGGCGGGCATCGGCGTCGCGTCCGGGCTGGCGGCGTGGGGAGCGTTCCGCCTGCTCGGATTCGCGCCGCGCCTCGTTCTGCGCGCGCTGCGCCGCGTCTACGCGGCGTGAGGGCGGGGCGTTGCGCGATGTTCCGGGGGATGTCTCATTTTGGGTCATCGGCGCCCTCCTTTGTTCGTATTGGCCGTGTTTTCGGGCGTTTCGGCGCGCGGCGTTTTGAGACGGAAATGAGACGTTTTGAGACGAAAATGAGACAAAATGAGACGTTTTGAGACAATTTGAGACATTGGCTTGCGTTCCTCTCCGTTCGTCCGCCGCGTTCGCACGCTTGGGGTTGTCCTGTATCCATCGTAGGGATGGGATGGGGGATAGCGCAATGGGGGGATGTCACGCTGCGCTGCGTGACGTGACGTTCTTCCGCGGCTCGGACGTCTTGACGGCTGGCAGTGCGGAGGCGCTGCATCAGTTTTTTCAAGGATTGGGCTTCGAATGTGAAGTCATATAGGCGATGCCCGCCCTTTCTCGCGCCCTGTCTCGTGTGGAGAGTTACCACGAAAATGGCGAACGGATCCGCGTTCCCCGCGCAAAGCCTCTCGCAAGTCGCCAGCGTCGGCCCCGCCGGGCAAGGAATTCGCGGGGCGTACATCCCAACGGACTTGCTTGCGAAAGACGGACGCCGCGCCCTCCCCCCGCCTACAGCGCGTAGAGGCGGCGCGGGTTGTCGCTGAGAATCTTGCGCTTGGCCTCCTCGCTGATCCCGTAGTCGGCGGCGCGGAAGACGCCGATGGCGTCCGTCTCGCTCGAGATGTCCGTGTGCCCGTAGTCCGTGCCGATGACGATGTTGTCCTCTCCCGCGTACTTGAGGATGAACTGCAGGTCGTCGTCCGTTTCGCAGGCGGCGTAGATGCGGTATTCGGGGAAGATCTCCCATGGCACGTCGCGGCTGAGTTTGCGGGCGCGGCGCCGCGCCTCCTTGATCAGCCACGGCGCCCACTGCGCGCTCACCTCGATGAACCCCCAGCGCAACTGGGGAAAGAGCAAGGGCACCTCGCTCATTATGTACTCGTGGCAACTCGTGACGGTGGGAACGCGCAGGTGGGAGAAGGAGGAGCCGAGGTCGTACTGCGACTTCAGGCGCTCCGCGAGCAGCGCGTCGGCGTTGGAGACGTGCACGACGATGGCGAGGTCGAGCCGCTGCGCCTCCTCGTAGATCGGATAGAAGTAGGGGTCGATGAGGTGGCGGTTCGCCTCGTGGGCGCGGAGGCAAACGGCGACGGCGCCGTGATCCTTGGCGTCGCGCATCTGGACGAGCGACTCGGAGATCGTGAGCGTGGGCAGCACGCACGACCAGCGCAGGCGGCCCTGCCCGCGCCGGTGGACGTCGGCCATCCAGCGGTTCCAGCACCGGCAGAGGGCGGCCTCCGTGTCGGGGCGCTCCGCGACGTTGGTGATCCAGAGCGTGTTGTGGAGCACCTGCACGTCCACGCCCAGTTCGTCCATGTGGTTGAGGCGCAGTTCCGCGTCGTCCATCTCGCGGGCGGCGGCGGCGGTCACCACGTTGTACCCGGAGCGGCGCGACATCTCTTCGAGTTGCTTCTCCGCGAGCGTGGGCAACTTCGTGCCGCGCGTCTTGCCGTCGATGAACCAGAACTCCTGCTGCGGGCGCTCCGGCGAGGAGTAGAGAACAGGCCGGTGGCGCTCCTCGTCCGCGTCCAGGAAGTCCCACGTGCGGGGGGACTCCACGACGTGGGCGTCCGCGTCTATGACGAGCATCTCGGATTGCGCTGCCATCGGGTCTCCTTTCGTTCGCCGGGAACTCGTTAGCCGGGAAGGCGGCCGCCGTTGACGTCCAGCACGGCGCCGGTCACGTAAGCCGCCTCGTCGGATGCGAGGTAGAGGACGGCGGCGGCCACGTCGGCGACGGCACCTGCGCGGCCGGCGGCGGTCGTCTGCTCGGCGGGGGCGCGGCCTCGCGCGTAGGGATGGACGGCGGCGCGGTCGGGGTGCTCCACGCTGCCGGGGGCGACGGCGTTGACGCGGACGGGCGCCCATTCCGCGGCCATTGTGCGCGTGAGCGAGATGACGCCGGCCTTCGCCGCGCCGTAGGCGCCGTTGCCCGGGCTCGGCCCCTGCCCGGAGATGGAGGCGAGGTTGACGATGGCGCCGCTTCCGCGCTCGAGCATTGCGCGGGCGGCGGCGCAGCCGCAGAGGAACACGCTCGCCAAGTTCAGCCGCAGGCACTCGCGGAAGTCGGCGGGCGAGAGGTCAAGCAGCGGAGCCATCTTGAACGTCTCGCCCCAAGTCGCGCCCGCGTTGTTGACCCAAATGTCGAGCCGCCCGAACGCGCCGAGCGCCTCCTCAACGATGCGCTGCGCCTGGTCGGGGTCGCGGACGTCGGCGAGGACGCCGACCGCGTTGCGGCCCATCGCTTCGATCTCGCGGACGACGGGCTCGACGGGGCGGTGGATGCGCTCCGATCCGCCGGCGACGGGCTCCGGCGCGCGGGCGGCGACGACGACGTTCGCGCCGTGCTCGGCGAGCGCGAGCGCGACGCCGCGCCCGATGCCCTGGCTCGCGCCGGTCACGACGGCGGCTCTGTCGGCGAGGTCGAACGACGGCATAGCGTCCGCTGCGCTCCTCTCTCTCCCGCCCCGCGAACGCGTGCGGGCTTTGCGGCGCAAGGTTACACTAGGCGGGGGTTGTCGGTGGATCGGGGGAATGACCCAGGAGGTTCCCTGGATTCACAAACGAAGCGCGGCGCCGTGGTGGGCAGGGAGACGGGGCGCGTCGCGCCCCGTCTCCCTGTGGAGCCCGGGCGGTTGTGGATTGCTTGGGCTAGGCGAGTTGCGCCTCGACGCTCAGGGCGACGTTGCCGGTCATCATCGCGGAGATAGGGCAGCCGTTCTTGGCGCCCTCCGCAGCCTCGCGGAAGCCGTCGGCGTCGATGCCTTCCACGTTGCCGACGACCTTGAGCGCGCTCGAGGCGACCTTCCAGCCGCTCTCGACCTTCTCGAACGTGACGGTCGCGTCCACCTCCAGGTGGCCGGGAGGGGCGCCCCGTCCGCCGAGCGCGGCGGAGAAGGCCATCGCGAAGCAGGAGGCGTGCGCCGCGGCGACGAGTTCCTCCGGGCTGGCGTTGGCGTCGCCGTCCGCCGAGCGCGTCTTCCACGAGACGGGAACGCCGTTGAACGCGCCCGACGTCGTCGCGCTGACCGCGCCGGCGCCGGACATCAGGTCGCCGTCCCACGTCACATGGGCCGATCTGGTGATTGCCATCAAGTCCTCCTTCCGAGGTTCAGGGAGTTGTTCGGGCCGCGCCGAGCGGCCGGACCGCGGGTCAAGTATGGGGGCGCGGGGCGCGGCGGTCAATGGGCCGTCGGCGGCGGAGCGCCGTCGTCGGCGGCTGAAGGCTGCTCTCGTCACGCCTTGAGGAGGTCCAGATGCTCCTTGCGGAGTTTGGCGACTTTCGGCGCAATGACGACTTGGCAGTAGCCCGCCTGCGGATTGCTGCGGTAGTACCGCTGGTGGTAGTCCTCGGCCGCGTGGAAATCGCCGGCGGGAACGAGTTCGGTCACGATGGGGTTCGGCCAGACTTTGCGTTCCGTGAAGTCGGCGATGACCTCTTCAGCGGTTCGCCGCTGCTCCTCGCCGTGATGGAAGACGGCGGAGCGGTACTGCGTCCCGACATCGGGCCCCTGCCGGTTGAGCGTCGTCGGGTCGTGCGTCGCGAAGAACAACTCCAGCAGGCGCCGGTAGGAGACGACGTCCGGGTCGAAGTCGATGCGGACGGCCTCGGCGTGGCCGGTTTTCCCGGAGCAGACGTCGCGGTAGGTGGGGTTTTCGGCGGTTCCGCCCGTATAGCCGGAGACGACCTTCTCGACGCCTCGCACTTGCTCGTAGACGGCCTCGAGGCACCAGAAGCATCCGCCTGCCAGCGTCGCCGTTTCGGTTCGCATCGCGCGCCGCCTCTCCTCTATTGTTGTCGGCTTCTCGCCAACGGGCGCATCGTTAGGCGCGCCCGCAATTTTCGGATAGCGAAAGAGGCCAATGCTTGCGCCCCGGAAGTTCCGGGGCGCAAGCCATTGGCGTTAGAGGGTTGGTTCGCTTGGCGCGCGTCTTACTTGACGAGGAGCGGGGTGCTGGCGGCGCCGCCCACGACGGAGTAGACGCCCGCGTCAAGGCCGTCGTGCCGGACATCGACGGAAGCCATGCCGCCCGCGTTCGCGGTCGCCATGCCCAAGTCGTAGTCCGAGCCGTCCGCGAACATCAACACTACGTTGATCTCTTCGCCGGCGTCGAAGCCGGTGAAGAGCGCGGTGGAGCTGACGGGGAGGCTGGCGGAGAAGGTGTTCTGCGTCAGCATCACGGCTCTCGATCCGCCGTCCTGTCCGGGAACGCCGGGGACGCCGGGGACGCCCGCCGCGCCTGCCGGGCCCGGCTCGCCGTCCGCGCCCGCCTCGCCTCGAGCGCCGACGGGGCCTTGCGGGCCGCGCGCGCCGTCCGCGCCTGCCGGGCCTTGCGGGCCTGCGGGGCCTGCCGCTCCGTCCATGCCTGCCGGGCCTGCCGGGCCTGCGGGGCCGGTGGCTCCGTCCGCGCCCGCGCATGCGGCGGCGAACAGGCCCACCAGGGCTATGAGGAGCGCCAAAGATATGTTCCTAACGCTGAAGCGGTTCATCGAACCCCCTTTCCGAGTCGTGCGAAGCGGCCGTCGGGCGGGCGAGCTTCGTTCGGTTATTGAAGCCTACACCATCTAGCCCCGCGCTGGCAAGCGCAGCGAATCATAGTAGCGCAACGCCCGCAGGTCAATAGGTTTTCGGGCGCTTACGCGGCTCTTCCGCGCAAATCCCGCCGCAAGCCGCCTCTGCGCGCCTCCGCGGACGGCGAATGAGCCGCGCTTGGCCTCTCTTCTCTTCCCCCATCGCGCCCTGCGCGCTTGACGATGGGCGCGGGAGGGGATAGATTAGCGCTAGCCGCATTGGGCCGTCGAGCCGCGGCGACGGAGGTTGTCGGTGCGCTACCGCGAAATGGGCGCGACGGGGATCCGCGTCTCGGAGGTCGGGTTCGGCTCCGGCGACAACGCCGGGCTGCTGGTGAAGGGCGAGCCGAAGGCGCAGATCCAAGCGGTCGAGCGCGCGCTGGAGCTCGGCGTCAACTACTTCGACACGTCGCCGGACTACGGCAAGGGCCTCGCGGAGACGAACATCGGCAAGGCGATGCGGGAGATCGGGTTCCGCCCCGTCCTGGCGACGAAGGTCGAGGTGATGCCCGACGAACTCGACCACGTCGCGGATGCGGTCGTGGAGTCGGTCGAGGATTCGCTGCGGCGGCTGCGGGTGGACTGCGTGGACGTGCTGCAGATCCACAATCCGCCGAGCATAGAGACGGACACGACGGTTCCGGGCTGGCTGCATCTGGGGCTCGACGACTACCTCGGACCCGGCGGCGCGCTGGAGGGGATGGAGCGCGTCCGGCGGGCGGGCAAGGCGCGTTTCTTCGGTTTCGCCAACGAGGATGCGGACGCGGAGGCCGTTCGAGCGCTGCTGGAGACGCGGGAATTCCATATGCTGAACGTGTGGTACGACCTGCTGAATCCGACGGCGGGGCTTCCGACGCCGGACGGGCTGGACGTGCAGCACGACTACGGGCAGTTTCTGCGGCGGGCGCGGGAGTTGGGGGTTGGGGCGGCGGTGATCCGCCCGCTCGGGGGAGGCGCGCTGACGGATCACGCGGTCGGCGGGGGAGGCAGGCACGCGCTCGCGGGCGGCGGGCTGTCGCGCAACGCGGAGATGTATCAGGCGATGGTGGAGCGCGCCCGTCCGTTCGCGTTCCTGTCGCGCCCCGGGCAGACGCTGTCGCAGGCGGCGTACCGCTTTATCCTGCAGGACGACGCGGTCACGACCGTGCTTGGCGGGTTTTCGGAGACGGCGCACTTGGAGGAGGCGGCTGGGTGCTCCGGCGCGCAGCCGCTTTCGGACGAGGATATGGCGCGCCTCGAGATGGTTTGGCGCTCCAACGTGGGCAAGTGGGACGAGGCAGAGCGGTTCATATCGGGCCTCTAGGCCCGGCCGCATATTGAGAGGAGAAGCAGATGGATATCCGGCTCAGCGTAGGCATGGCGTCGAACCCCCGAACGTGGGCGCTCCACGACGGGCGCGTCAAGCCCGACGGCATCGAACTGATCCCTAGCCCCGTGCACGCCTCGGAACTCTTCTGGCGGCAGTTGAAGTTCGGCGACTTCGACGTGTCGGAGATGTCGTTCTCCTCGCTGATCATGGCGATGGCGCAAGGGGACGAGCGCTGGGTCGGCCTGCCCGTGTTCACGACGCGGCGCTTCTTCCACACCGGCGTGCTGATCCGCAAGGACTCCGGGATCCAGTCGCCCGCCGATCTGAAGGGGCGGCGCGTCGGCGTGCCGGAGTACCAGCAGACGGCGGCGCTCTGGACGCGCGGCGTCCTGCAGCACGAGTTCGGCGTGGAGCCGAAGGACATGGAGTTCTGGATGGAGCGCGTGCCGGAGCAGAGCCACGGCGGCTCGACCGGCTTCAAGCCGCCGGAAGGCGTGACGGTGAACCAGATCCCGCTGGAGAAGAACATCGGCTCGATGATGCTCTCCGGCGAGTTGGAGGCGACGCTGCTGTACATCGTCGACCCCAACCTCATCGACCGCAGCACCGCCGACCTGTGGCGCCACCCGGACATCGCGCCCCTCTTCCCCGACGCGCGGGCGGAGGGCATCCGCTTCCACCAGAAGACGGGGCTCTACCCCATCAACCACGGGATGGTCGTGAAAAGGGAGATCGCCGAGGAGCATCCCTGGGCGCTGCTCAACCTGATGAAGGCGTTCAACAAGGCGAACGACGTCTGCAACCGCGAGCGCGCCGAGCACATCGACTACTACGTCGAGACGGGCCTGGCGTCCGCCGACAACCTGAAGCAGCCGCTCGTGCAGCACGGCGTCCGGGCGAACCGGCTCGTGCTGGAGACGGCGGCGCAGTACTCGTTCGAGCAGGGCTTGACGCCTCGCCTGGCGAAGTTGGAAGAAGTGTTCGCCAAGAACACGATGGACCAGTAGGCGCGAGGCGCGCCGAGGAGCGCGGTTATGCGGGCCGAAGAGAACGCGCTGCTGACGCGAACGGGCGCGGGCACGCCGATGGGCGAGTTGCTGCGCCGCTACTGGTGGCCGATCACGGGGAGCGCGCGCCTCGCGCGCGACCCCGTGATGCCCGCGCGGCTGCTCGGCGAGGATCTGACGCTCTTCAAGGACAAGCAGGGCCGGCTGGGGCTGATCGACCGCCGCTGCGCGCACCGCCGCGTCGACCTGAGCCTCGGCATCCCGACGGACGACGGGCTGCGCTGCATGTACCACGGCTGGCTGTACGGCGCCGACGGCCAATGCCTCGACCAGCCGACGGAGCCCGAAGGGTCGCGCTTCAGCGAGAAGGTGCGCCTGAAGGCGTACCCCGTCCAGGAACTGGGCGGGCTCGTGTTCGCCTACCTGGGGCCGGAGCCCGCGCCGTTGCTTCCGCGCTGGGACGCGCTGACGTGGGACAACGCCTTCCGTCACGTGGGGGCGGCGACGCTGAACGCCAACTGGCTGCAGTGCATGGAGAACTCCGTCGACACCGCCCACACGGAGTACACGCACGGCCACTTCTTCGAGTACGCCGTGATGGACAAGGGCGGCGGAACGGGAGACGCCGCGCTCGACCGCTCCGTCCGGGCGATGGCGGACGAATTCAAGCGTCCGCACGTCAAGACGGAGTGGGCCGTCACGCAGTACGGCATTCAGAAATACCGGCTGCGCGAGGGCGAGCCGGACGATTCCCCGGATTGGACGATAGGGCACCCGCTCGTGTTCCCGTACTTCGTGCGGCTCGGCGGACGGCTGCGGAGCGAGTTGCAGATCCGCGTTCCGGTAGACGACGAGCACACGCTGCACTTGGACTACTTCGCCTACTGCCCGGGGCCCGACGTCGAGGTTCCGCCGCAGGATTGCGTTCCCTACTTCGAGCATCCGCTGTTCGACGAGGCGGGGCGCCCCATCGTGGACTACGTCGTGGCGCAGGATATGGCCGCGTGGTGGGGGCAGGGCGCGGTGGCCGACCGCGAAAACGAGCGGCTCGGCTCCTCCGACCGCGGCGTCATTCTGTTCCGCAAACTGCTGACGGAGCAGATGAAAATCGCGCAGGACGGCGGCGATCCGATGAATGTGTTCCGCGACCCTGCCGAAAACGCGCGGATAGACCTGCCGGTCAACAGCGGCCCCGGCCCTGTGGCGCCTCTTCCCTCGACGCCGGAGGAGAAGGGCGACCTGACCGCCGTCGAGGGGGATGACGCGGCGCTGCGGCTGAAGCGCTTCCACGTCGACAGGTACAGTCCCGCGCTCGACGGCGTGTTGGAAGTCTACCGCCGCTACGCGGAAGCGCAGCGGGCGGCGGGAGCGTAGCGTGGAAAGCGGCTTCTTCGATTCCATCGTCTCCGGCTTCCCCGCAATGTTCTCGGCGGGCGGGGACGCGCTGGGAAGCCTGCTCGGGGCGTGGCCCCCGTGGCCGCTCCTCGCGCTGGCCATTGGCGTGATCGTCGGCGTGCTGAACGGCGCGATGCCCGGGGGCGCCGTGCCGAGCCTCATCGTGCTGCTCGGCTTCGCCTACGGCCTCGACCCCTACATCGCGCTGCCGCTGGCCATCGGCATGGTCGCGACGGTGCCGACGGGCGACACGCTGCCGGCCGTGCTGCTGGGCATGCCGGGGTCGACGTCCGGGCAAGCGACGATACTCGACGGCAATCCGCTGGCGCGGCGGGGAAGGGCGGGCGTCGCGCTTTCGGCGGCGTACTTCGCGTCGCTCTTAGGAGGCCTCACGGGCGCGGTCTTCCTGTTCGCCGTAATCCCGGTCGCGCGGCCCGTCGTCAACACGTTCAACGCGGCGGAGTTTTTCGTGCTCGGGCTGGTCGCCATCGCGGTCGTGGGCGTGGTGAGCAGCGGCGCGCTCCTGCGGGGGCTTATGGCGGGAGCGCTCGGCTTGCTCATCGCAAGCATCGGCTACGACGACGCGACCGGCGTTCAGCGCCTCACGTTCGGCGTGGACTATCTCTGGGACGGCATCCACATCATTCCTGTCGTGATTGGGCTGTTCGCGCTGCCGGAGTTCTTCGACCTCATCGTGAGCGACGTCTCCATCGCGCGGCAGGCGTCGGCGCAGCAATCCGACGCTTCGGGGCAGCGGCGCGAGGGCATGTTCGCGGTGCTGCGGAACTGGTTCCTCGTGATCCGGTCGGCGGCGATGGGCGTGTTCGTCGGCTTGCTTCCCGGCATCGGCGGCTCGCTCGCGCAATGGCTCTCCTACGCCTCGGCGCGGCAGACGGTGCGCGGAGGCACGGAGACATTCGGCACGGGGGACATTCGCGGCGTCATCGCGCCGGAGTCCGCGAACAACGCGGTGGACGGCGGCCAACTCGTGCCGACGCTCTTCTTCGGCGTGCCCGGCTCCGTGGGGATGGCGCTCTTCTTGGGGCTGCTCATCATTCTGGACGTGCGCCCCGGCCCGGATATGCTGGGCAGGCAATTGCCGCTCACGCTGACCATCGCCTTCTCGCTTGTGCTGGCCAACGTGTTCGCCACCGGCCTCGCGCTCGGCTTCACGCCGCTGCTCACAAAGATCGCGTTCGTCCGCCCGAACGTGCTAGTGCCGATCATTCTTGCAGTGATGACGATCGCGGCGTTTCAGGCGAATCGCTCAATCCACGATTTGATCGTCATGCTGGCGTTTGGCGGGCTGGGCTACTTTATGAAAACCTACGGCTGGCCGCGCCCCCCGATCATCATCGCCGTCATCCTAGGGAGCATCATCGAGCGGTACTACCGCATCTCCACGGTGGCGTTCGGACTTGAGGGGATATTCACGCGCCCCGCAGTGATCATCATTCTTCTGATCGCCGTCGGCACGGCGGCCTACACGGTTTGGATGCAGCGCAGCGTCGGCCGGACGCTGGCCAAGCAAGAGGCGGAGTTCGCGGCGCGGAGCGCCGCTCCTCCGACCGCGCCCCCGCCCCCCGCCGGCGGCAGCGGCGACGAGCCCGTCGTCCCCGCCGAATCCAGCGAATCCGGCCGGGACGCCCCCGCGGAGCCTCGGTCCTCGGGTTTCGCGCGGCGGTTGCGTCCGACGGCGAGCGGATGGTTCATCGCGCTGCTAGGCGCGGCGTTCGCTTACACCCTTTGGCGGACGTACGCATGGTCGGAGGACGGCGCGCGGCTGCCTCGCGTCGTCGTCATCGCCGGGCTTGCGCTCGTCGGGGTCTATCTCCTGAAGCACCTGCTGACCTCCTCGTCCGGCGGCGGTCGCATTATGGACATCGGCAGAACGGTCACCGACGACACCCGCCGAGTTCTGTTGCTTCGGACGGCGAAGGCTCTGGGCACGACGGCCGGCCTGGTCGCGGCGATATGGCTCGTGGGGTTCCAAATATCGCTGCCGTTGTACGTCGCGCTCTACCTGCTCGTGTTCGGGCGCGTGCACTGGCTCGTCGCGGTCGCGTGGGGCGTCCTCTTCGTCATGCTGATCTACCTGTTCTTCGACAAAGTGATCTGCATCCCGTGGATCGACCCCGTGCTGGGCGACCTGCTGCCGGACATCCTGGTCGGCCAGGCGCGCATCGGGGGCTGCATCGGGTAGAATTTGCTCAAGCAGTGGTCGCGACATAGGAGGAATCATGGCGGAAGACGGGAAGCCTGAATACGTCGGCAGGGAAGTTCCGAATGCGGAGACCGCCGAGGCGATCCGGCAAGCGCGCGCCGGGGACGGACTAACCGAGTATGCGAGCGTGGATGAGTTGATGGCGGAGTTCGAGTAGCCGAAGGTCGGCCCCAAGCCGGTTCGCTCTCTTCAACCTCGCTCGCGCTTGCCCTGTTCCGCGCCTTGCGCTAGACGAATGGCGCGTTGCGTGGTAGCATGGCGCGTTAACGCGCGCTTGCGCGATTTGCGGAACGCCTTTACGAGGAGGACAAATGAACGCAGCGCTCACCTCAGCGAAGCGAGCCTTGAGCCTGTTCGCGCTCGCGTCGGCGCTGGCGATGGTCGCCGTCGCCTGCGGCGGGGGCGACCCCGATCCCACCAACACGCCTATGCCGGCCGCGACGACCGCGCCTGCGGCGCAGCCGACCGCCGAGCCCACGGCGATGATGACGGACGAGGGCCAGGCCACGCCGACGCCACGCCAGGCGCCGAGCCGGGCCACGCCGACGGCGACTCCGCGTCCGACCTCGACGCCGCTCCCTCCCGACGAGCAGGTGGACTTCTCCGGCAAGACGGTGCAAATCACCGTGGGCTACGCGCCCGGCGGCGGCTTCGACACCTTCTCCCGCATCTTCGCCGCGCACCTCTCCAACGCGCTGCCAGGCAACCCCAACGTCTTCGTCAGCAACAAGCCCGGCGCGAACACGCTCGTCGCGGTCCGCTCCGTGACGGGCAAGGACTACCGCGACAACCAGGTCGACATCGTCGTCGTCATCTCCACGCTGATCCAGCAGTCCATCCTCGGCGGCGTGGAAGGATTCGACGCGGCTAACGACCTCTACTACCTTGGAGCGCCCGACTTCACGCCCAGCGATCAGACGTGGTGCATCCGCACCGACCTTTTGGATGACCCGAACAACGCGCTTGACGAATACTTCGCCGGCGAGTTCACTCTGGGACAGATCGGCCGCGTGGACACCTACTCGACCTCCACCGAATGGGCGGTGCAGGTCGGGTTCCCGTTCGCGCGGGCGTTCGGCTACAGGGGCACGTCGGATATGGACAGGGCATTCAATTCGAATGAGATAGAGATAACGCCCACCTGCCGCGACTCGCAGGTGCAGCAGAACCCCGAATGGGCGCAAGGCTTCGCCACGCCGCTCTTCTACACGCGCGTCGAGCCTGATTGGGTGCAGGCGGGCAAAGCGCAGGGCAGGTACCAGTGGGTCGACAGCATCCGCAACATCGCGGAGCAGCGCCTCAGCGCGAGCCCCGCCTACTTGGACGCGCTGGACGCGCTGCTGGACGCGGCGTCGGCCAACCGCATCTTCGCAATGCCCAGGCAGACCCCGGAAGCCGTTGCAAACGCGATGCGGGCGGCGTTCGAGCAGGTCGTGCAGAGCGACGCCTTCGTCGCCGACATGCGCTCCCGCAACTACGACGTCGGCCTCCGCAGCGGCGACCAGTACCAAGCGCAAGTCGAAGACTTCGTTGGCCTCCCGGAAGAGACGCTAGCCATCATTCGGGGGCTCTTCCCGGAGAGTTAGCCCCGGTTAACGCAAGACGGCGAGAGAAGAGGGGCGCCCCGCGACGGGGCGCCCCTCTTGCGGTTCTCCTGCTGTCCTCTGATTCCAGACGAACGAAGGAGCGCGATGCCTGACATGCAGCGAACGAATCCCGACGGGCTTGCGCCGCCGCCGGGCGGACGCTATTCGCACGTCGTCCGATGAGACAACCTGGCGTTCGCGGTTCTCGACTAGCGGGGCTTGCAGCACCTTCGTCGTCCCCCTGCGCGGGAACCTACTGCGTCCCCCACGTTTCCCCGAACTCGATCTTTCGCAGAATGCGCCCCGTCAGCGCCATCGGCGGCTGCGCGAGCATACAGAGGAACGACGGCTCCACCGTCTCCACGCCATCCGTCGCGCCCGGGCCGCTCATATCCGTCCGCACGTAGCCGGGCGTCCAGACGTTGACCTCGATGTTTCGCTCTCGAACCTCCTCCGCGAGGGCGAGGGAGAAGACGTCGAGGGCGGCCTTCGACGCGCTGTAGGCGACGCGCCCCGGCCTCCGCCGCAGCGCCATCTCGCTGGACACGTTGACGATGCGGCCTCCGCCTTGCCGCTCCATCATGGGCAGCGCGGCCCGCGCGAGGTAGAACGCGGCGTTCAGATTGACGTCCATCGTCGCGCGCCACTCCTCGACGGGCATATCGGCGATGCGCGCGTCGGGGTAGACGCCGGCGTTGTTCACGAGAATGTCGAGCCGTCCGGCGCGGGACGCGGCCTCTTCGACGAGCGCGGCGGCCTGCGCGGGGTCGGTGACCGCGCAGGGGATGGCGATCGCTTCGCCGCCCGCCGACTCGATGGCCTCCGCCGTCCCGCGCAGCGTTCCGCCTTCGCCGGGCGATGCGTCGAGCGACCGCGCCGTAACCGCGACCGTCGCGCCGCAACGCGCCATTGCGATAGCGAGATGGCGTCCGATGCCGCGGCTCGCGCCGGTTATCAGAACCGCCTTGCCGCTGAGGTCGGGAACCGCCGCCATAGAACCCTCTCTTGGGAGACGGAGAGATGAGCGGCGCCCGCCGGGTTCCGCTTGCGCGGCGACGGCGATGGAGCGCCGAGAGGAAACTGGTCGGGGAGCCGGGATTTGAACCCGGGGCCTCTACGTCCCGAACGTAGCGCGCTGCCGGACTGCGCCACTCCCCGATTTCTTGCGCCTCTCGCCGAGTAGAAGGCGCCTCATGCGCTAATAGTACAGCGCTCGCCGCGCTTTCGCAACCCCCTGTACTCGTCCCGTACGCAGGGAGACAGCGGGGGTTAGGAGGCCGTCCTCAGGCGCTGCACTGCAAGATACTCCATCGGACTCGACCAGCCAAGCGACTGATGCGGGCGCTCCGCGTTGTAATACGCCTCCCACTCCCCCAATGCGCGGTTCAAGGGCCCCGTCGTCAACTCTCCGTCGTAGAAGTTGGAGAACTCCTCGACATGCCGCATAGGCGGGAATCCCTCCTTGCCGTCATTCCCGCGTAGGCGGGAATCCAGGAACCCGCGCTACGCTCAACGCATCCAAAGCGTCCCCGGACGCGGCGGCAACCCTCACCCGCCGCTACGCGGCTGCCCTCTCCCAGAGGGCGAGGGCGGAATTGGCGCTTCGCGGTGGCGGCGGGGTGTTCCCAGTAGGTTCCCGATTTCGCGGGCAGGGCGTGGCGCTTGCGTAGGAGAGGAGCGGCGCTTGCGCGCCGCCTGGATTCCTCGCCTGCACGGGCAGGCCGGTAGAGGGGCCTCACCCTACTAGGGAGAAGGCTAAGGCGAAGGCAGTATCATCACGGAGATTCACGAAAGACTGCTGGCGAACCTCGTTCCCTAGACGCTCGGCGGCGCCGTAGATTGAGACTCAAGGGGCGCACCGAGCAAGCGCAAGAGGGGGCTGATCCGCCAGGGCTTCCCCCTTCTCCCTCACCTGCCTTGCCATGCGCTTTGTATTACACTCAGGAGGTTAGTTATGGAAAGCAAAGTTGACATCACTTCGTCTATGACCCGCGTGAAAGCGGCAGCCGCCGGCGGCATGCGGGGCTATGTCGGCGGGCGCTCGCAGCCCACCGGCGACTGGACCCTCTGCGACGAGGCCTCGCAACTCGTCGTCGGCGTCCTCGCAGGGGCGATCATCGGCGGCGAGACCGGCCGCACGATCGCCATCGTCCGGGCGATGGACGCGGCGCGGAGGTACGCGACCAGGACGTTCTAGGCTCCGAAAGAGCCTATGGACGATGCCCGCCGTTGCGTTGCTATGGATTCACGCCTGCACGGGCAGGGCGGGGCGCTGGGGGATTGAGTAGGTTCCCGCTTTCGAGGGAATGACGAGGCCGCTTACGTAAGAGAGGAGCGGCGCTCCGCGCTGCCGCGAACCCACCCCATGACCGTCATTCCCGCGTAGGCGGGAATCCAGGCGGCGCGATAGCGCCCCTCCTCTTCGCAGAAGAGGAGCATGACTACGTAGACGACGATGAGGCGCTGAAGGACGAACGCCAGCGGCGGCCTACGCGGGTTCCTGGATTCCCGCCTACGCGGGTTCCTGGATTCCCGCCTACGCGGGAATGACGGGCAGTGGTGTAGGTTCCCGCCTACGCGGGAATGACGCGGCGGCCGGGGATTGATGGGGACGGGGCGCGTTGCGCCCCGTCTTGGCGCTTGCGCGCCGACTGGATTCCCGCCTACGCGGGCAGGGCGGGACCGTGGCAAGGCGCCGCTGGGTTGATTCCCTCTCCTTCTGGGAGAGGGCCAGGGTGAGGGTTGCCCGCGCCCCCGCGCTACCCTCCGGACAAAATCCCCTGCACGCCACGCTTCGCGTCGAACGCTCGCTCCTGCTCCATCGCCCAGCGCACGGCGGCCTGCACGTCGACCGGATGGGGATTGCGCGACGTAAAGCCCCGAACGGCGCGGACTCCCGTCAGCGACAGCGAATCGCGCTTCACCTTCTGATTGCACGGCTTGCAGAGCACGGCGCGATTAGAGAGGTCGTTCATTCCGCCGTCGTTCTTGGGACGCACGTGATCGAGGTCGTAGTAGTCGGTGTCGGGGTAGTCGAACGAGCAAGCCCAGCAACGGACGCCGAATTTGTCGGTGAGCATTTGCAGCATCACTTTGTCGCTCCAACGGCGACGGCGAAAGCCGAGCGTGCTCATCGGCAGCGCTTGCTCCGGGGCGGCGTTGTCTCCGGCGTCCGTCCGCGTAGGCGGCGCGGTTTGGAGATTGATTGCGCCGCTCCAAGAGCCGCCGAGCGGAGCGGGAACGCTGGCGTCTAAGCGTGACACGACAATGGGCATCACTTCTCCCCAATAGTCGGCGCCGATCCATTGGCGGCCTAGCCGCTCCGCCGCGACGCACGTCGTCGCGCAGCCCGCGAACGGATCAAACACGACGTCGCCCTCGTTAGACGAAGCGCGGATTATCCGCTCGTAGAGCGCAAGCGGCTTCTGCGTTGGGTAGCCGACGCGCTCAGCGGATGACGTGTTCAACTGCAAGCCATCTTCCGCCCACAGGGAGCCTATCGCCGCCCCCGGTTGCTCGTCCAGGTAAATCCTGCGGTTCTCGCCGGTGAGTTGGTAACGGCGGCCCCAGGCTTCCCTATAGAGGCGGCCTTCCTCGTCTTTCATCTTGTACTTCTTCTGGATTTCCTTGTCGGAAATCGGCTCGTACAAGATATTGAATAGCGCATCTTCCGTCTTGACATAGAAGAGTATTGTCTCCTGCTGAGTGGAGAATTTGCGCGTCGCGTTGTTCTTGCGCCCGGCGTACTTTCTCCATACGATGTCGTTGCGAAAACTCCCCTTCCCGAAGATCGTGTCCATCAGCAGGCGCAGGTAGGCGTTCGCCGTCGGGTCGCAGTGCAGGTAGATGCTCCCCGTGTCTTTCAGCACGCGCCGCATCTCCATCAGACGCACGCCCATAAAGCACATGTAAGCCGCCATCGACTCGTCGGTGAGTCGAACGGCCTCGATCAGCGCATGCGTCTCAGGCCAGCCGTCCTCGATTTGCTCCACCCAAACCGGCTGCACGTCGTCCTTCCACGACCAGCGGTCTTGGAACGACGCGCCGGCCGCGAGCGACGCGGGAGTCGCGTGGAAGTCGCGCCCCTTGTTGAACGGCGGGTCGGTGGCGATGAGGTCAATCGTTCCGCTGTTGATGCCCCGGAGGACGGCGAGGTTGTCCATCTGGTAGAGCGAGCGGTTTTGGAAGTTGGGGTTGGGATGCTGCATCATGTCGCCATGTACTAGGATTCACGGAGACGCCGTTGGGGGCGCGTCGCCGCTGCTTGCCTAGCGTATGCAGTAGGCGTGCGCCTGTCAAGGCGGCGTTGTCATCGGCGCCGAGCGCGCCCCTCATGGATTCCCGCCTACGTTGGGCAGGGCGGCAGGCGGGGCGCTGGAGGAGGCGCGGGAGATGGCGACGAAGGCGCTATTGCGCCCGGCGAGGCGCGCGCGCTATAGGACTCGGCGGTCTCTGGACGACCCCAAGAAGCGGCGTAAGGCGGGAGTTGGCGGCGCGGTAGACTGAGGCGGGTAGTCTCGCGGCTACCTGCATGGGGGCCTCCTTTGGGCTTTGGATGCGCCTAAAGGATGCACCCATCCTTTCATCCCCCCGTCAGTCTCATAGGCGTCTGAGCGCGTACAGTGGCCCGCTACGCATTGCTTTCGGCGAAGCGCTCCTCCGCCGCGCGCAAGTCCTTCTGCGATTCGATGGACTGCCAGTAGGCGCGGCTCTCGAAAGCCGCGAGCCGCCCCTCCGCCGCCAGTTGCGGGAACGCCGCCGTCTCGTGGTCGCCGACGTCGGGGAAGCGCGCGACGGCCTCCGCCGTGAGAACATACACGCCCGCGTTCACCCAGTAGGGCAGCGGCGGCTTTTCGCGGAACGCCGTCACTAGGCCGCCCTCCGTTTCGACGATGCCGAACGGGCTGATCATCGGCGTGAGCATAACCGCCGCGAGCGCGTCCGCCCGCTCGCGCGCCTCAATGAGCGGCGCGAGGGGCTGATCGGTAAGCACGTCGCCGTTGGTCGCGATGACGGTCTCATCAGACAGCCCCGCCTCGCGGCAACCGTTTTTGTACGCGCCGCCGCGCCCCAGCGGGGAGGACTCCGCGATGCAATGCGTTTCGAGCCCCTCGACGCGCGCTTCCGAGAAATGCCGCTCCACGACCTCGCTCAGATGTCCGGTGAGCAGGAAGGCGCGCATGATCCCGTTCGCCCGCAGCCACTCGAGATGGCGCTCCAAGATGGGCTTGCCGGCGATCTCGACCATCGGCTTCGGCCTGTCCTGCGTGAGGGGCCAGAGGCGTTCGCCTCTGCCTCCGGCGAGCACAAGGGCCGTCGTGATTTGGGGGGCGCCGCTCATCGCGCGTTCAGCGAGCGGACGCGAAATCCGGGGGGGTGTTCGATCAGTTCCATGCCGTTGCCTGCGCGCCGCTGATTCGCTCCTAGTCTAGCGCTAGCGGCGCGACGCCGTCGCGCGCCCGCGCCCCGCAGCCTGCGGATTGGCGCCAAGACCTCGGCGATTTCGCCCACGGTATTGCATGCACGGGGTTAGGTATGTTAGCATAAGGGCGAGATGCTGCCGCCGATAGATTTCAAAGAGGTCAAGCCGCTGGACGGCTCGCAGAGGACGGGGTTCGAGAAACTCTGCGTTCAGCTGGCTCAGCGCGAGAGCCCCGCAGGCGCTCGGTTCACGCCAAACGGCGCTCCTGACGCGGGCGTGGAGTGCTACTGCACGCTGGACGACGGGAGCAAGTGGGGTTGGCAGGCCAAGTACTTTACCGGCAGCCTCGGCCCCGTTCAGTGGCGACAGATTGACGAGTCCGTCAAGACAGCCCTTGACAAATACCCCAGGCTCGCCCGCTACTACGTCTGCCTCCCCATAGACTTGCCTGACGCGCGCCGACCCGGGGTGGAGTCCGCTCGGCAGAAGTGGGATAAGCGCGTCTCCAAATGGGAGGGTTGGGCAGGCGGACGGGCCGTGGAATTCCACCTGTGGGGCCAGTTCGAATTGAGAGATCGGCTCTCTCGCCAGGAAAACTCGGGCCTAACCCAATACTGGTTCGACAAGCAGTTCTTTAGCCGGGACTGGTTTGAGGGCAGGCTAGACGAAGCAATACGATCAGCGGGGCCGCGCTACACGCCGGAAATCCACGTCGAAATGTCGATAGTGGAAGAGTTCGACCTGTTTAGCAGAAGCCAAGAGGCGGTGGACCGCGTCAAGTCTATGGCGGAAGAAATCCGCAACGCCTCCGCGTATGTCCGCTACTCGTTCAGAGACGAGATATCGGAAACGAGCATCGACGGTCTGATGCGGTTGGAGAAAATCGCGTTAGACAACCTGGCTGCGCTGGAATACGCGCCGAACACGGACATGACGTTCGACATCGTCGCGGAAACATTTGACGAGTACATAAACGCCGTCGCCAGGTTCCGCGATTTGAAAGAGATCGGAAGCATTACCCGTCAGCAGAGGAATAGCCTCGTGAACCTACTGTATGCGCTTAGCGAGGCTCACTTGAAAATCGTCCACGCGTCGAAAATAGCCAACAAGCAGGTTATGGTTCTGCATGGGAAAGCCGGCGTAGGGAAGACTCACCTGGTGTGCGACATCGCCAAAAAACGCATTGAGACGGGAGCCCCGACCATTTTGCTGATGGGGCAACGGTTCACTTCCGAGCAGGAACCATGGATGCAAGCGCGTGAACACCTCGACCTTCCTAACGCTCCGGTCGAGGAAATCATAGGAGCCCTAGAAGCCAGCGCTGAAGCCGCGAACCATCGGGCTCTGATCATAGTTGACGCGCTCAACGAGG
This sequence comes from Dehalococcoidia bacterium, assembly GCA_965242755.1. Taxonomy (GTDB): domain Bacteria; phylum Chloroflexota; class Dehalococcoidia; order Lucifugimonadales; family Australimonadaceae; genus Bin16. The sequence goes on from OZ251500.1 coordinate 2,733,189, forward strand.
GGAAGGGCAGCAAGGTTTGGCCTGCTCATCTCAATGCGTTCCTTGCAAAAGTGGAGCAGTCTCAGTGGATAAGCGTTGTCTTATCAGTACGGTCCGGATATGAAGATCAGATAATCCCTGATAACGTTAGGGCGTCTGCGGCGCGAATCGAGCACTCCGGTTTCAGCGAACATGAGTATGATGCGGCTTCAAGTTTTTTCGCCCACTATGGGCTGGAATTCGCTTCCGCTCCTATCATGCAGCCGGAGTTCCAAAATCCGTTATTCCTCAAAATGCTATGCGAAACTTTGCAGGCCAAAGGCGAAAAACGATTCCCCATAGGTTCCATCGGCGTTACAGAGGTATTCGACGCTTATTTGGACATGGTGAACAAGCGAATTGCCGCTCCTGAGAAAGCCGACTACAATAAGAACGACCGGAACGTCCAAGCAGCATTGAAGGCATTTGCTGCACGAATGATGGGAATGGGGACGATGGGTCTGCCGAGGAAGGACGCTGAAACCGTGGTGAACGAAATCTTGCCAAGGCAAGAATTCAGCAAATCTCTCTACAACCACTTGCTGTTGGAACATGTGCTAATCTGCAACCCGGACGAAACTGTATACGTCAACTACGAACGCCTTACTGACTATCTCGTCGCCGATGCATTGCTGGATGAATATCCTACTGCAGACATTCCTTTGTCCGTCATTGAGCGTGCGTCACCCGGTCTTATTGAAGCGTTATGCGTGCAAGTCCCTGAACGCTCGGGCAAAGAACTGCCTCGAATCGCTCCTGGCTATTACGTGGTAAGCGAGGCATATCTATCGAGTATCATATGGCGGAAGAAGAGCGCCTTCTCAGAAGACACGAAAGATTTGCTAGAGGAAATCTTTCACGCTGAGGTTGATCTGTGTGACCTTTGGGATGTGATGCTTACCGTTACGACGATTCCAGATCATATGTTTAACGCCGACAGCCTTGACGAACTGCTTCGGAGATACGCCATGCCGGAGCGCGACGCAATTTGGAGCGTATGCTTGCACCAGATGTGGTCATGGGAAGGGAAGGGGCCTGTGCACCGGCTCGTGGATTGGGCTTGGGGTATACAGCCCACGCAGCAAATTGAGGGCGCGGTGGTTGACCTGGCCTCGACTGCGCTCGGTTGGATACTCACGACCTCCAACCGCCCCCTCCGTGACCGCGCCACTAAGGGTTTGGTTGCTCTCCTAACCGGACGATTCGATTCAACTCTGAAACTGATAGATAAATTTGCGGATGTGGACGATCCGTATCTCCGTGAACGAATCTACGCGGTTGCGTATGGCGTGGCTATGAGGAGTTATGAAGTTGATCAAATCGGCGAACTCGCGACTTCAGTCTACCGCAAAGTTTTCGCTCACTGCAACCCACCGGCGCATATTCTGCTCCGGGACTACGCAAGAGGGGTGGTCGAGCGAGCAGTTCACCTTGGCGCAAGCATTGACCTAGACTTGGAGAAGATGCGGCCGCCATACCAAAGCGAATGGCCAATCATACCCGGCGAAGGCGAAATAGAGGAACTGCTGCCAACCGTTGGCAAACAAGTTGAATTTTCGACCGGACTGGCAGGCGATTTCAACCGATACGTAGTACCGTGCGCGGAGCAATGGCTGTCGTTGCGTCGAACCGAGAATCCGTGGCGGTCTCCGGAAGACCGCAAGCGTAGAGCCATTAGGCGCTTCAGCAAAGACGAGAAATCGGCGTGGGAACAGTACGAAAAATTGCTGCGAAACAAAGCAGTGCGGATAGAATTGATATTTGATGGTGCAATAAATCTCGACCCGATCAAGCGGAAGAAGGAGACCAGGATTAAGAAGTTGCTGGCTAAATTGACGAGGAGAAACAAACGCGTAATCAAATCCGTTCTGCAAGCGGAGCGCGAAGGCAAGCCGCGTTTCGACTTGCAAACGATAGTCCGCTACATCCTTTGGCGGGTATCCGACCTCGGATGGACGGGAGATCGTTTCGAGCAATTCGACCAGGTGGTCTCCTATTCGAACAGAAGACAAGCCGGGAAGGCGGAGCGCATCGGCAAAAAGTATCAGTGGATTGCGTTTCACGAAATCCTGGCCTACCTTGCCGACCACTACCAATACTGCGACTACAACGAGGCGGAATACCGGGGGCCATGGCAGCAGCCTCTCCGCGACATTGACCCGTCGTGCACGCTTTCGTCCGCTCATTCGCAGCGGTATCAGCGTTCGTGGTGGGCGCCGCTGCCCTACGAAAATTGGAAAGAAGAGATTAGCCACGAAGAATGGGTTGCCGACAACACCGATGTTCCTAGGGTTGAGGATCTCCCGCTAATTGTTCAGGACAGCGATGGGATTCGGTGGGTTAACATGAATGGCTTTTTCACTTGGGAGCAACCCTCGTCGCCTAGCGTGGAGCGATATAGCGTTCCGCGTAGAAATTTGTGGATGCACTGCGAGGGCTACTTCGTTCGTTCAGAAGACGTGGATACGTTTATGGACTGGGCCCAAAGTGTGAACTTTTGGGGACGTTGGATGCCGGAAATCCACACCCTTCACGATGTTTTCCTGGGCGAGCACGGATGGGCGGCGGCTTTCAAGCATTTGGAGGGAGAGCCGGAATGGAGACGACCTGAGCGGCACAATTGCCCTGTCGAAGTGCTGTCTTGCGCAGTGGAATACGGTGCAGGAGATAGCGGTTTCGACTGTTCTATTGATCAAGCCTACACGTTGCAAACCCCGCATCCTGAATTCGTTCGCAAACTTGGACTGAAATGGTCCGGCGGAGCGGCGGACTACGTAGACGACGAGGGAAATCGGGCCGCCTTTGCCCCGACTGCTCACGAAGGCGGACCTGACGCCTTGCTGGTCCGCGCAGACTTGCTTGAACGATACTTGGCGGAGGAGGGCTTGGCCTTTATCTGGACAGTCATAGGCGAAAAAATGGTGCTGGGCGGGAGGGAAAACAAGTGGCCCGGGATGCTCACCATATCCGTCGCATGCCGGTACGCGCCCGATGGCCAAAGCGGATTTTGGGTTTCCCACCACAATCCGCCTAGGGACTAATTCCCTGTTGGCGGAGGGGAAGGGAGGACGGGACGCGTCCCTCTCCTACGTAAGCAGACTGTCAGCGCCCTCGCGGCATGAACCTACTGGGCGCCGGGGCCACTACGAGCAGCCGCGGCGACGCTCAGTCGGCGGCGCGCTCGCGCAGCGTATCCCAACGCCCCCAACGACCCCGCCCGCCATCGGCTAAACTACGCTCCCAAACCCGCAACGCGCGACGGAGAACCAATGACGACGACCCGCCCCCACGCCGCCAACCTCCGCTACGACCCACGCGAACTCGACGGCAAGTGGCAGCGCCGCTGGGAGGAGGACGCCCTCTACGCCGTTGACGACGCCGACCCGCGCCCGAAGTGGTACGCCCTCACTATGTACCCCTACCCGTCGGGCGACCTGCACATCGGCCACTGGTACGCGATGGCGCCGTCCGACGCGCACGCCCGCTTTATGCGGATGCGCGGCTACAACACGCTGCACCCGATGGGCTTCGACGCCTTCGGCCTGCCCGCAGAGAACGCCGCCATCAGCAGGGGCGTCCACCCGGCGGAGTGGACGATGCGGAACATCGAGCGCATGCGCGCCCAGTTGCGCTCGATGGGCGCCGTCTACGATTGGAGCCGCGAGGTCGTCACCTGCGACCCGGGCTACTACAAGTGGAACCAGTGGCTCTTCCTGCGTATGTACGAGAAGGGCCTCGCCTACCGCGCCTCCGCGCCCGTCAACTGGTGCCTCACCTGCCAGACCGTCCTCGCCAACGAGCAGGTCGTGGACGGCAAGTGCGAGCGCACCGGCGATGTCGTGGCGCGCCGCGAAATGGACCAGTGGTTCTTCCGCATCACCAACTACGCCGACGAACTGCTCGACTTCTCCGGCCTCGTGGACTGGCCGGAGCGCATCAAGACGATGCAGGCGAATTGGATCGGCCGCAGCGAGGGCGTGGACATCGCGTTCGACATCTCCGAGCACGGCCTCGACGAGCGCGAGATCCGGACGTTCACCACGCGCATCGACACGATCTACGGCGTGACGTTCCTCGTCCTCGCGCCGGAGCACCCGCTCGTCGAGCGATTGACGACGCCGGAGCGCCGCGCCGAGGTGCAGGCTTACGCCGACCGCGCCCGCGAGGCGTCGGAGATCGACCGTCTCTCGGCGGAGCGCGAGAAGAGCGGCGTTTTCACGGGCGCCTACGCCGTCAACCCGCTGGACGGCTCCCGCGTGCCGATCTGGGTCACCGACTACGTGCTGCTCACCTACGGCACGGGCGCGGTGATGGGCGTGCCCGCGCACGACGAGCGCGACTTCGCGTTCGCCCGCGAGTACGGCCTCGAGGTCCGCGTCGTCGTCGCGCCGCCGGGATGGGACGGCGGGCTCCTGCGCGAGGCGTGGACGGAGAAGAGCGGAACGCAGGTCAACTCCGGGCCGTTCGACGGCATGCCCAACGCGCAAGGCTACGAAGCCATCGCCGACCGCGTCGAGGCGCGCGGCTACGGCGAGCGCGCCGTCGGCTACCGCATGCGCGACTGGCTCATCAGCCGCCAGCGCTACTGGGGTACGCCCATCCCCATCGTCTACTGCGGCGACTGCGGCGCCGTTCCCGTCCCCGACGCCGACCTCCCCGTCCTCCTGCCCGGCGACGCCGAATTCAGGCCAACGGGCGAGTCGCCGTTGCGCTATCACGACGGCTTCCTGCACGCCTCCTGCCCCAAGTGCGGCGGCCCCGCGACGCGCGAGACCGACACGATGGACACGTTCGTCGACTCCTCGTGGTACTTCCTGCGCTACGTCAGCCCGAACGACGCCGACGCGCCGTTCGATCCCGACCGCGTCCGCGCTTGGAACCCCGTGGATCAGTACACCGGCGGCGCCGAGCACGCCGTGATGCACCTCCTCTACGCCCGCTTCTTCACCAAAGTCATCCGCGACCTCGGCCTCATCGACTTCGGCGAGCCGTTCCTGCGCCTCTTCAATCAGGGCACGGTGCTCTCCGGACGGATGAAGATGAGCAAGAGCCGCGGCAATGTCATCGCGCCCGACGACTACGTGCGCGAACTCGGCGCCGACGTCGTGCGCCTCTACCTGATGTTTATGGGCCCGTGGGAGGGCGGCGGCGACTGGAGCGACTCCGGCATCAACGGCGTCGCCCGATGGGTCAACCGCCTGTGGGACTTGTGCGTCAAGCCGGCGGACGCCCTTCCCGAAAGCGCCGGCGAATCCGACCGCGCCCTAACGCGCAAGGCGCACCAGACGATCCGCTCCGTCGTCGAGGGCTTGGAGCGCTTCAAGTACAACACCGCCATCGCCGCGATGATGGAACTCACGAACGAAATGGCGCCCGCCTACGAATCTTCGAGCGTCTCGGCGGGCGTCTGGCGCGAGTCCGTCGAGTCGCTGCTGCTGCTGCTTGCGCCGATGGCGCCGCACCTCGCCGAGGAACTCTGGGAGCGGACGGGGCATCCCTACAGCGTCCATCAGCGCGCGCTGCCGGAATGGCGCGCCGACCTCGCCGCCGCCGAAGAGGCGACGCTCGTCGTGCAGGTGAACGGCAAAGTGCGCGACCGCATCGCCGTCCCCGCGTCCATCGGCGAGGACGACGCGAAATCCGCCGCGCTCGCGTCGGAGCGCGTCCGCGCCCACACGGACGGCAAAGCCGTGAGGCGCGTCGTGTTCGTGCCGGGGCGGTATTTGGTCAGCGTGGTCACGGATGGGTAGGGTATAATCCTCTCGTCTGGCCAAACGGCTAGTCCGGCATAGGAGCGGCGCGGCTATGCACATCAGCAAACTGCACCTGCGAAACTGGCGCAACTTCAGGGACATTGAGGCCGACCTGCAGCCGCGCGTTTTCGTGCTTGGGCCGAATGCCGTCGGCAAGTCCAACCTTTTGGACGCCTTCCGCTTCCTCCACGACCTCGCGTCGCCAGGCGGAGGTCTGAGCACGGCCGTCGCCAGCCGGGGCGGCGTGTCGCTCGTGCGGTGCCTCTATGCCCGGCAGAAGTCGGACATCGAGTTCGGCGTCGCCATCGCGGATGACGAGGGCGGTTCGCCTCTGTGGGAGTACAACTTGGCGATTGGGCAGGATAACAACCGCCGTCCCATCGTCAAAAAGGAGGTCGTCCGTGAGAGCGGGCGCGCGGCGCTGGAGCGCCCCAATAAAGAAGACAGGCAAGACGAGGCGCGCCTGATGCAGACGGCGCTGGAGCAAGTGTCTGAGAACAAGGCGTTCCGCTCCGTCGCCGATTTCTTTCGGTCTGTCTCCTATCAGCACATCGTGCCGCAAGCCGTTCGCGATCCGCGCGGCTTCTCAGGCGCGCCGGTCGCGAACGACCCGTTCGGGCGGGACTTTCCGCTCAGGGTTTGGAACACCCCGAAGAAGACGCGCGACGCGCGGCTGCGAAACATCACGAAAGCGCTCAAGGCTGCGATTCCCCAGTTGGTCGAACTCGAGGCGGTGATGGACACGAACCAGGGCATCCCTCACTTGGAGGGCAGGTTTGAGCACTGGCGGTCACACGCGGCGAAGCAGAACGAGGCGCACTTCTCCGACGGCACGCTGCGGCTGCTCGGCCTGTTGTGGTCGGCTTTCGAGGGAACAGGCCCGTTGCTGCTGGAGGAGCCGGAACTCTCCCTCCACCCTGAAATTGTGCGCAGGCTCCCCGGTCTGTTCGGCACAGCCGCGCGTGCGCGGAGAGTGCGCCGACAGGTTATTATCTCAACGTACTCGCGCGAAATGTTAGACGACGAGGGCATCGGCGCGGAAGAGGTGCTGGTGCTAAAACCCGCAGGAGAAGGCACGGTAGTCGCTCCGACGGATGAGACTGACCGCACGCTACTTAGTCGGGGTCTCACTGTGGCTCAAGTGCTTTTGCCAAAGGCTGACCCGTTGCCCTCCGGCCAGATGCTGTTCGGATGATGCTCTTCACACTATCGTTGCGGCTGTTGATAGAAGGCCGACTTGACGAGGCAGTAGGCCGTCGCCTCGCCGCTGAGTACGGCTTTCAAGTCGAATGGGTTCTCCCTAAGCCGGGAGAAGGCGGCTGGACGAGGGTGAAGGAGTTCGTGCTTGCCTACAATGACGATTGCCCTGTCCCTGTCTTGGCGATGGTGGATTTCATGGACACAGGAGAGGATTGCCCTCCAAGCGTAGTGAACAAATGGACCCCGAATCGCCACCCCAATATGTTGCTGCGGGCGGTGGTGAGGGAGGTGGAGAGTTGGATACTAGCGGACAGGCGAGGGATAGCGAATTTTCTGTCGGTTCCGTTGACGAGCGTTCCTTTGTTCCCTGAAGAGGAAGGCGACCCCAAGCGCAAAGTCATCGACTTGGCGAGGAACTCGTCAAGTAGCCAAATCAGAGAAGGGTTTGTTCCCAAGCCCGGCTCAACAGCTGCCGTGGGAAGCGGCTACAACCCTCTAATGGAGCGGTTCATCCGCTGCGAGTGGAGCCCCGCCGCCGCCCGGACCGCCGCCCCCAGCCTCGACAAATGCATGACGCGGCTCGCGGAACTGGCGGGCAGGTTGGGGTAACGCGCCTTGACGGCGCCTCCTCACGCCCCCCGCTTCGCACGCGCCGTCCGATCGAGCATCTCCCGCGCCGCCTGCGTTAGGCGGTCGCCGCCGCCTAGCATTCCGGCGATCTCCTCGACGCGGCGCTCCTCGTCCAGCGCCTCCGCGCCCGAATAGACGCGCCCGTCGCGCGCCGCCTTCCCCACGCGATAGTGCGCGTCCGCCCACGCCGCTATCTGCGGAAGGTGCGTCACGCACAGCGTCTGCGTCCGTTGCCCCACCGTCCAGAGTTTCCTGCCGACGACCTCGCCGGCGCGCGCCCCGATGCCCGCGTCCACCTCGTCGAACACGAGCGACGCCGCCCCGGCGGCCGTCCGCAGCGCGCCGTTGAGCGCCAGCATCATCCTCGACGTCTCGCCGCCGGACGCGACCTTCGCCAGCGGCCTCGCCTCCTCGCCGGGGTTCGTCCGCGCGATGAACGTCACGCGGTCAATTCCGCCGCGTTGCGGAGCGAATCGCCCGCCGTCCGGCGCGGGCAGGCCGTCCTCCGCCTCCTCTTGCTCGACCGCGATTTTGATCGCGGCGCGCTCCATGCCGACCTCGCGCAACTCCGCGGCGACCGCCTCGCTCAGCGCGTCCGCCGCGCCGCGCCGCGCCTGCGATAGTTCCCACGCGAGCGCGCCCGCCTCTTGGAGCGCCTCTTGCAGCGCGCGCTCCAACGCCGCCCGATGCGCGTCCGCGCTCTCGCCGCGCTCCAGCCGCCGCCGCGCATCCTCCGCGAACGCGATGACGTCCGCCTCCGCGCCGCCGTACTTGCGCTTGAGGCGGCGAAGCGTCTCGACGCGGTCGTCAATCTCCGCGAGGCGGGCCGGGTCGGGCTCGGCGGACTCCGCGACGGCGCGGATTTCGCGGGCGGCGTCGGCGAGTTGCGCGGCGGCGGACTCGACCGCCTCAAGCGGCCCGCGCAGCAGATCCTCCGCGCCCGGCGCGCGGCGCAGCAGACGGGCGGCCTCTCCGGCGAGGCCGGCGGCGTTGGGGTCGCCCTCGCTCAGCGCGAGCCACGCCGCCTCGCACGCGCCGCGAACGGACTCCGCATGCCGCAGCAGGTCGCGCTCGCGCAGCAGCGACTCCTCCTCGCCGTCTGAAATCGCGGCGGCCTCGATCTCGCCGGCCTGGAACTCGAGCAGGTCGCGCCGCCGCCCCGCCTCCAGAGCGGCGGACTCGGCGTCGGCGGCTTCCCGCTTTCGGCGGCGCGCCTCGGCGATGGCGGCTTCGACGGCGGCGCGGCGCTCCGCGAGCCCCGCGAAGGCGTCCAGCGCCCGCAGTTGAAAGCGCGGGTCGAGCAGCGAGAGTCCCTCGCCTTGCCCGTGAATGTCCACGAGCGCGCCGCCCGCGCTCCGCAGAACGCTCGCCGGCGCCGCGCGCCCGTTCAGCCGCGCGACGGCGCGCCCTTCCCGATGCGTCTCGCGGTAGAGCGCGACCACGCCGTCGTCATCGTCCATCTCCACGCCGATTTCGGAGAGGCGCTCTCGGGCGAGGGGCGCGCCGCGCGCGTCGAAGACGGCCTCCACGCTCATTGAGGCCGCGCCGCGCCGCATCATGCCCTTGTCCGCCGGGCCGCCGAGCGCGAACGCGAGCGCGTCCACCAGCAGCGACTTTCCCGCGCCCGTCTCGCCGGTGATGACGTTCAAGCCCGGCCCGAAAACGAGCCGGGTCTCCTCTATCACGGCGAGGTTGCGGACGGCGAGTTCGACGAGCATCGGCCCGCCGATTATACGTTGCAGCGGGGAGTGGGGGGGCTCCTCCGGCGCGGACTCGATGCTCCGCAACCGCCCTGCCCGCGTAGACGGGAATCCCTACGCCGCGCGCCGGTGCCTCTTCTGGTAGTCCTGGTAGTCCCGCCCATGCGGAGGGGCGAGATTGAGGGGCATCGTCTCATCGATGCGTTTCAGGAGTTCCACCAACTCGTCGGCCTCGCGCTTCCCCGTGCGGATGTCGGGAATCCGCCGCGTGTCGGCGTAGAAGTTCCGGTGGTAGTGCTCCACCGCCTTGAACAGCGTATAGAGGTGGGGCGTTTTCTCCTTCTCGCTCAGGTAGCGGGCGATGTCCTGCAAGTCCTCGTGGGCGTGGTTGGGCCACTTGCGCCGCCGGGCGATGTGCTTTATCCCGTGAGCGACCGCGCCCCATATCTTCTCCGACGCCTGCAGCCGGTCGCCTTTCTCCAGCATCTTGTCGGCGTGCCGCAGGAGGCGGTCGCGATGCCGGCTATGCGGCTCTATCGGTTTGCCGGAAGGCGTCCGCAGCCGAGTCTTCCCGCCCAGTCTCATCGTCGCCGCCCCCTCTTTGAATTTGAAGCCCTTGCGTACCTACCGCTCTGCCCGCGAAAGCGGGAACCTACTGGGCACGGAAGCATTGTAGCAGAAGCCGTTGCGGCGCCGCCGGCGTGACTCGAACGCGGTTACCCATCCGCCTGCCGCGTTAGGGGGAGAATCCGCCAGAGGCGCCCCTGCGCGCTGCGCTATACTCCTCATCCCGCCAAACCCCCGCCGCGAAAGGAGCGCCCCCCGCAGATGGAAGGAACCCTCCTATGACCTCGTCGCAAGGCGCAAGGAGCCGAACGAGGAGATATTGCGTCTGCTGCGGGGGTGAGGGGAGGAGTGGTGCCGTTGGACAAGCGAATGGTTGACAACGCGGAGTCAAGGGTGTAGGGTTGTATGCGCGTCACAAGGCGCGGGAGCAGATGAACGATGCCGGACCAGTACGGGGAGCGGTTCATAGAGGCGGGAAGATTCGCGAGGTACTGCCACGACCTTAACGCTCTTCACTCTGAGGTCGAGATGAGCCGGAACGATTTCGAACGCTACAGGCTAGAGGGTAAGGTGCTTCCGGTGGCCGTAGTGTCTCGCCCTCCTGCTCCTAGCTCGATACAGCAGAAGGCGATGGCGCGGCTGCTCGAGCCTGACCGCCCATCGCTAGAGTTCTACCGCAGCTTGCCCAGCAAAGAGCTCGTGCATAACTATGACCGCCAGATGGCAGCCAACATTTTGATTGGCTCTCCTCTGTTCGATAAAGGCCAAACGATTGGGACTCTCTCGTCGCTTGGACCGACTACTTGCTATTACAGTTACTGGCAAATTCATCAGGTCTATGCGTGGAGGAATGGCACTGTGATCAACTTTAATGTGAACTTTTACGATTGGCTGTCCTATTGGATCGTAATGGAAGTCCGTGAACGTCAGCGTACCTTCGCAAAGGTTTCTCCTAGTGCAGACGGTGCGAGAACTCTGACGGGGTGTGCTTTCAAGGGTTACCAGAGCCGTCGCAGGAAGCATGCTCGTAAAGTCCAGTCGTTATTCGGCATAAAGTGGGAAGACTACTACGGCTTCTTGTACCATCTCGTTGATATGCACCAAGAGTACGTTCGCCAGGAACGCTACAAGATTGCAGATCAAATACGCAAAGACTCCATCTATTTGTCTGAACTAATACGCTTAACCTCAGATATCAGTTTTGATGAAATTTCGCAAGAACTGGCAGACTTTGTTCCTGGTTATGGGGATTGGTATAAAGCAAAATTCCGCAACTTCGACCTCGCAACCAAAGAGCGCGACGCTGCAAAGAGCATCATTAGGCGGAACGCAATCAACATGATGGACATGAGTGAAGATTTGTTTGATACTTTAGTTGAGTCCTTATTGGACTATTGCGAACGAGAAATATCAGTTTTGATAACCGCATTGAGCGGGATGGATGCGACTGAAACACAGGATTTCCATGAGAAAAACCGTCCTGTAATTAAGTACACTAACCTTAAGAACATTCTAACGTCATTCGAGTACTTGACAAAAGGAATTAGGGATGTTGCATACCCTCAAAACAGAGACAAATCCTTGAAGGGAATTGTCGAGAAATTAATGAAAGAGACGGACTGGATTGGACAGTTCAAAAAACTCTCTAGCACAGAGGTGTCAACTAATGGAACGTTGCCTAATTTGATACGAATAACTCAGATAGAACATGCCGACATAGCTAAGTATTTCCTCCTTGCATGCGCCGCTCGGAATTTCACAGTCCATAATTTCCCTAAAGTCCACAATTTCCCTAAAGAATTCGCGAACCTCGACGACAGTAATTACAGGGAACCTGACTTTTATGGCCCTCTTTTTGGAGAGATACTCACTGCAGTTTTGGCTGCAATTTTGCACACATGGAACGAGGCGCAAACGCGAAAATGGATAAAATAATGGATTTGGGTTGGCTTGCAACAGGGATTCGCTTCCGATGAGGAGGACGTCGGCGAAACGAACCTACATCGGCCTCGTGCATAAGGACGCGGGCAGCGACTACGGCGTCAGTTTCCCCAACCTTCCCTGCTGCGTCACGGCGGGCGCGACGCTGAAGGAGGCGCGGGAGATGGCGGCGGAGGCGCTATTGCGCTCGGCGGGGCGCTGCAGGTGCTAGCGGCTGCTCGTCCGAGCCTCCGCGCGGGGTCGCCGCTTGGCGCGGCCTTCGGGGTTCGGCTGCTTTGAGGCGGCCTCGTTGGCTTCGATCTCTGCGTTCATCTTTGCGGCGCCCTCTTTGATGCAGCGCCGCTGCTCGGGCGTGAAGCGTTTGGCGAGGTCGCTAAAGGGGCGGCGCCCGCTCATGGGAGGAACGACTCTTCCGCGCCCCGGCGGGCCAATCGCGCGCCAATACGCGCGTCGCTTGCTTGCATGCGCCGACGCCGTATGCTATTATCCGCACAGAGCATTCCGTACACGGAGGAACGGATATGACGACGCGATTGGAAGTGCGGCTCGACGACGCGCGGCGCTCGCGGCTCGAAGAGATGGCGCAGACCAAGGGCGCGCCGGTCTCGGAGGTCGTGCGCTCGCTGATTGACGACGCCTACGAGGAGATTGCGCGGCAGCGGCGTTGGCGCGCGTTCGAGCGCCTCGTTAACCTCAACGGCGAGGTTATGCCCGACCCCGAGGAACTCTCGAGGCAACTGGACGCCGCTCATGACCCCTGCGGAGTCTAGCGGGTTGGCGTTCGTTGACGCCAATGTTCCGATGTACGCCGCCGGGGCCGATCACCGGCTGAAGGCGCCGTGCATCGACGTGATGGCGATGATCGCCGCGCATCCTCGCGCGTTCCTCACGGACGCGGAAGTTCTGCAGGAATTGATCCATCGCTACCTGTCGGAGCGGCGTTGGGCATTGGGGAGAGCCGTGTTCCGCGAGTTCGCGGAACTGATGGAGGGGCGCATCGAGCCGGTGCATGCGGAGGATGTCGCGCACGCCGCGCAGATGGCTGACGACTGCCCCGGCGTCAGTTCCCGCGACCTCGTTCACGCGGCCGCGGCTCAGCGAGCAGGCGTCTCGCGCATCATTTCGGCCGACGCGCATTTCGACCTGCTCCCCGGCGTTGAGCGGCTCGCCCCGGAGCGCGTCGGCGAGTGGGGCAAGATGCTGCTCGCGGCGGGGTAGCGTCGGCGCGCGCCCGTCAAGACAGCGCCGGCGCCCGCCCTTCCGGATTCCCGCCTGCGCGGGCAGGGGGCGACCCCCTAAAACCCCAGACCGAACCCCTCGCCGCCGTCCATGCCGTCGTCGCCGTGTCCGAGTTCCTCAGCGGCGAGGTACGCCTCCTCATCCTCGAACGAGGCGTTGTCGAAGGCCGGATCGTCGTAGGGGTACCAGTCGGACTCCTCGGCGTTGGCGGACGCATCCTCGGTCTTGGCGTCCGCCTCCTCGGTCTTGGCGTCCGCATCCTCGGCGGATTCGTCGTCGTCGCCCATTCTGGCGAGGATATTGCCGAGGAAGGCGCCCGTCAGGCCGGTTCGTTCGGCGTCGCTCATTCGCATGCGGTCGTTGCGGGAGGTCATCGCCGCCTCACGATGCGGCGTTCCGGCGAACTCATCAGACGCTCCTTGCGCTCAGTAGGCGGCGCCGCCAATAGTAGCGCGTCGCGTCGGAGCGCGGCAAGCGGGCGGATGTCGAGCCGTCGGGCAAGAATAATCGGACGAGAACTTCTGACTATAGAATCTCTTAGACCGTCATTCCCGCGTAGGCGGGAATCCAGGCGGCGCGCAAGCGCCACGGGACGGGGCGCATACGCGCCCCGTCCCTAATTATCCCCCGGGCCACGTCATTCCAGTGAAAGCGTGAACCTACCGGAACCGCTCCGCCCTGCCCGCGCAACGGGAATCCATACCGGCGCGAAGCGCGGATCCCGTCAACGCGCGCGTGCCGCGCCCCGCCGCTCGACTCCCGCCTTCCGCCCCGTGGCGCAGAGGTCGGCGAGGGCGCACGCCCCGCAGCGCGGCTCGCGCTTGAGGCAGACCGCTTTGGCGTGCGCGTCCAGCAGCGCGTGGTATTCGTTGAACATCGCCGCGTCGCGGGGCAAATGGCGCTCGAACAGCGACTGATAGGCGGCGTAGCCGCGCAGACGATGGCGCGGCAGCATCCGGTCGACGATGCGCTGCGTGTAGACGTCGATCACGAACGACGGCAGCCCGACGGCGTAGAGCAGGACGTCGTCCGCCGTCTCGGGCCCGACGCCGTGCACCGCTAGCAACTCGGCGCGGAGGGCGCGGACGCCCGCGCTCCGCATCGACTCGACGTCGTCGCCGTAGCGCGCGAGGTAGTCGGCCATCGCCTTGAGTTTGCGCGCCTTCGCGTTGAAATAGCCGCTTGGCCGAACGAGTTCCGCCAAGTCGGATTCGGACGCGGCCCGGAGCGCGGCGGGGGACATCGCGCCCGCCGCCTTGAGATTCTCGATGGCGCGCGCCGCGTTCGTCCAAGCCGTGTTCTGCGTGAGAATCGCCCCGACGATCGTCTCGAACGGGCCATCGCCGGGCCACCATCCCTGGGGGCCGTAGCCGGCGAGCAGCCGCTCATAGACCTCCGTCAGCAGGCGCGCGATTCGCGGAGAGCGGCGCATCGGCGACGGGGCGCGGCGGGAAGCCATAGCCGCAGGCCGCTCCTGATCGCCTACGCCTACCTCAGGAGCCCGTTGTGCGGCTCGTTGAGGCAGAGGTACGCCCGATAGTGGTCGCTCCACAGGTTGATGTCGGTGATCACGATTTCGAATCCCCGCCCGAGGGCTTGGCCTCCGTAGCACTCCACCGAGATGTAAAACGGCAGGTTGGTCGTATCGGGCAGGTCAACCGACGCTGAGGTCGTCGCGCTGCTCCGCGCGCCGGCGATGTAGGCGTACAGCTGAGAGCCGGCCGGATCCAGCCTATAGACGCGCCATCCGGCGAACCAGGCCGGAGTCGGCGTAAGCGTCGGCGTGGGGCTGGGCGTTGGGGTCGCCGTCGCGGTGGGGGTGGGCGTGTCCGTAGGCTCCGGCGTCGGCGTGGGGATCGGCGTCCACGTCGGCGCGGGAGTAGGCGTCGGCGTCCAAGTGGGCACGGGCGTCCACGTCGGGACGGGCGTCCACGTCGGCGGCGGAGTTGGCGTCGGCTCCGGGGTTGGCGGCGGCGCGGGCGTCGCCGTAGGCGCGATGGTCGGCGGCGGCGCGGGCGTGTCGGTCGGGGCGGGGGTCGGCGTCGGGTCCGCCGAGCACGCGCCGAGCAGGACGGCGAGCCCGGCGGCCGCTGCGATCATCTTCATCTCGTTCCTCCCCTCGCCCCCTTGCCTAACGCGGAGCGTCCGGGCGCGGCGCGGCTAGGATACAACACGCGCGCCGGCTGGCGCATCAGCCGCTCGGCGTAAAGCCTAGATGGGTTGCGAGTTGCTTGGGCAAGAATTTCACGAATGCGCGGCCTATGTGATTTTCAACAATTTTCGTAACTCCGGTCGCGTCAAACATTTGAGTCGACGCATGGAAGACGGACAAGGTCAAGTCTTGCAAAGCCTGATCTTCCTCCAACGAACTGACCAAGAGTCCATTCCGTAGCAATTCGTCTCTGGAGATATGTCGGCTATGGCTCTTGAAATGCGTATGGTCGGCAAGCCACTTAGACGCTATTTCGGCCTTGTCTCTCTTGTCGGCGACATCAGCGAACATATACGTTTCCAGCCAGTTCCCAACGAGTTCCTGAGAGCGATTCAACGCCGATTCGCAGAGCGTTAGAATGCCGGGGGCGTACTGCTGGAGTATCGGCAGCCACGCAGGCAGATTCGCAGGATCGGCGCACTCCTTTTTGGCTTTTGCGAATTCGTCGAGCACCCCTTGCGCGGGAACGAAGCGGCCAGACAAGAGAACTTGCGGATCGGTCGGCCCCAAGAAGGAGTGCTTGCCCATAACGATCTCGTTCGCGGCGCAAGCGATCATCGTCGCCGCCGACATCGCCAGGTTGGGGACGATGACTCTGATGTGTTCGAACCGCGCCCGCAGGTAGGAGACCAACGCCTCAGCCGCCTCCGGGGAGCCTCCGGGGCTATGGAGAATCAGGTCCAGCTCCGAGCCGTCCAACCCATGGGTGACTTCCATGAGCGCATGGATGTCTTCGTCGTCAATTGCGAAGAACGCGCCCGGCGCGTCTGCGTCTCTCTTTTGCACCCATGCCGAAGCGTACAGAATGACGTTGCGCCCGGTGTGCTCATGGAGATTCAGGAGGTACTTTCTCCGCACTCCGTCGAAGTTGAGCGCGCCATTGCTCGCCAACGGCTCGCGCACTTCCGCGAGGATTTCACTCCAGATTGGCATTGACCGCTCCAGCGGGCGCGTCGGCGTTCGTGTGATCCGTGGTCGTTGGGCCTTTCGCTCCCCCCGCCAGCCCCGAGCGAGAGGCGAACCACGGGCCCGCCTGCCGCATCGCGTGCTCGTAGACCTCCACCACCTCCCGAACGCCGGGGCGCGACAAAGCTTCGCGCAGCATCGCGTCGTGCTCCTGCCCCGTCTGGGATTCCTCGCTCCGCTCCGCGTTCGCAAGCATGGCTGACCCTCCCGCAGCATTGTAGCACACTAATAATCCCCCACGCACGCGCGCCCCATACGCCCCGCGCCTCGTGCTAGACTTGCGCCTATGCAGACCTTCCTCGAACGAATGGACGCCGCCGCCGAGCGCAACCGCAGTTTGCTGTGCGTCGGCCTCGACCCGTGGCCGCCCGCGATGCCCATCGCCGACGTCGCCGCGTTCAACCGCGCCATCATCGCCGCGACGAGCGACGTCGTCTGCGCCTACAAGCCGCAATGGGCGTTCTACGAGGCCGAAGGCGTCGCCGGATTGCGCGCGCTCGAGGCGACCATCGAAGCCATTCCCCACGAGATCCCCATCATCCTCGACGTCAAGCGCGGCGACCTCGGCAACACGTCCGTCGCCTACGCCAAGGCCGCGTTCGAGACGTGGGGCGCCGACGCCGTCACCGTCAACCCCTACCAGGGGCGCGACTCGCTGCAGCCGTTCCTCGCCTACGCCGACAAGGGCGTTTTCGTCCTGACGCGCACGTCCAACCCCGGCGGCGTGGACTTCCAGGCGCTCCCCGTTCGCGGCGCCGACGGCGAGGAGCGTCCGCTCTACGAGGAGGTCGCGCGCCAAGCGATGACGTGGAACGACCTCGGCAACGTTGGCCTGGTGACGGGCGCGACTGCGCCGGAGGAACTCGCCCGCGTCCGCCGTCTCGCAGGCGCGGCGCCGATCCTGATTCCCGGCGTCGGAGCGCAGGGCGGCGACTTGGAGCGCGCGGTTCGGAACGGCGCCGACGACAACGGACGCCGCGCCGTCATCACGGCGTCGCGCAGCGTGCTCTACGCCTCGCGCGGGTCCGACTTCGCGGACGCGGCGCGGGCGGAGGCGATGCGGCTGCGCGGCGCCATCAACGCGGAATTGGAGCGGATGGGCAAGGGATGGCCGTAGCGCTGCATCTCGGCGCGCGGGTCACGCTGCGGAAGAAGCACCCTTGCGGCGGTGCGGAGTGGCGCATCGAGCGGCTCGGCGCCGACATCGGCGTCCGCTGCCTGACCTGCGGCCACTATCTGCTCACGCCGCGCCGCAAACTGGAGCGCGCCGTCAAGTCAAGCGCCCCGCCCGCGTCGCAGGCGACAGCGTAGGCGTTGCTTGGGGGCGCGCGCCGCCGCGAACGCGAAGCTAGCGGGGGGTGCTGCGCGACGCGGCGTAGAGCAGCGGGGTGAGCAGCGCCGCCCCGAACATCAACGCGCCCGCCGCCGTCACCGACGCGAACAGGCTTGTCGCCTCGGCCAGCGGCCCGAACACGAGCGGGCCCAGCATCTGCCCGGCGGCCCAGTAGATGCCCACCACCGCCATAAACACGCCGCGCTGCTCCGGGCTGCTCGCCGCCGCCGTGAGGCTTACGTTGAGCACGCGACCCGCGTTGAACGCAAGCCCAAGCGCGAACATCAGCGCGAGCGCGGCGGCCTGCTCCCCGCCCCACGCGGCGGCGCCCATCAGCAGCAGGCCGTGCGTCCCCATCGTGAGCGCGTAGGCCGGCCGCTGCCCGGCGCGGCGCAAAAAGCGCGCGAACGCGAACCCCGCGATGATCGCTCCGCCCGCGTGCACCGCCAGCAGCATGCCGTAAGCGTCGTCGTCGAACCCGCGCTCCTTGAACAACGCCGCCCCGACCGACGCGAGCACGGAGATTTGCAGCGAGGTCGCCAGCGCCATCACCGCAGGAAGCATCGTCTCCCGCTTGCGGAACACCCCCGGAACGGGCGCGAGGATCTCCCGCAGCGTCAGCGCGGCGCGGCGCGGCAGTTGCGGCGTCAGCGCGACGACGCCCATCGCGGCGACGGAGAGTCCCGCCGCGATCAGAAAGCCCGCCGCGTAGCCGAACTCGACCGCGACGACGCCGCCTCCCGCGTTGCCCGCGAGCCCGCCCACCGCCGCGAATCCGAAGAAGCGCCCCACCAGCGCCGGCGTCCGCGACTCGTCTATCCGGCTGCCGTAGGATTGCGCCGACGTCCAATAAATGGCGCGCGAGCCGCCGTACAGCGCCTGCGAGAGCAGCAGCGCGGGCAGCGACGACGAGAGCCAAAGCGCGAGCGACCCCAGCGCGAGGGCGGCGAAACTCCCCTGAATCACCCACCGCTCGCCCACGCGGTCGGAGATGACGCCCCCGAACAGCCGCAGCGCGACCTGAAAGAGGCCTTGCCCCGCGATGATCAGCCCGAGCCAGCCCGGGTGATAGCCGAGCGAGATGATGTACAGCGGAACGAGGACGATGACGCCCCCCAGCACGACGCTGTACGCGGTTGTATGGAGGTAGAGGCCGCTTTCGGCGGCGCGGGCGCGGGAAGCCATCGTCCCCGCATCCTATCAGCGCGCGGGCGCGCTCGGCGCGGCGACGGAGGCGCGGAGCAAGTGACCGAGGAACTGATCAGCGCCAACCTCTACCTGCCCGACGCGCCCGACCCCGACCTCATCATCCGCACCGCGGGCGAGCAGCGCCTCAGCAAATTCCTCATCTGGCAAGCCGCCTACAGCGAGTACTACCACACGCCCGCCTACTGGCCCGACTTCGACGCGGAGGAGGCGGAGCGCGCCCTGGACGAGTACAAGCGCCGCCGCCGCTTCGGCGCCCTGCCGGGGTGACGGGGGGATGGATGCAAGGGCTTGCGCTAGTGGTATCATTAGAGCATGACGCAGTTCATCGAAGATATCCGGTTGGACGGCATCCTCTCCTACGGGCGGACCGAAACGGCTTTCCCTTTGAAGCCGCTCAATGTCCTCATCGGGCCGAACACCTCGGGCAAGTCAAACCTGATTGAAGCCTTGTCGCTCCTCCGGGCGGCGCCGCGAGACCTGCAGGCGGCGATCCGGGAAGGCGGAGGCGTCCGCGATTGGCTATGGAAGGGCGGCCCCGCGAACGTCAACGCCAACTTGGACGTGACCATTGCCTATGAGAACAAGCCGCCGTTGCGGTACAAGCTCTCGTTCGCCGACGTCGGCGCTCGCTTCGAAATCATCGACGAGGCTATCGAGAACGCCTGCCCTGCGGCGGGAAGCGACGAGCCGTACTTTTACTACCGCTATCAGAGCGGAAACCCCACGGTCAACGTTAGAACCGAGGAAGGAAGGCCTGACCCTAAGCTCCGGCTTGTTAATTACAAACTCCGACGTGAGCATGTCGAGCCAACTCAGTCCATCTTGTCCCAAGTGCGAGGCCACGACGTTTACCCCGAGCTGACGTACTTGGCCGACAACTTCGAGCGGATGGCTTTCTACCGGGAGTGGAGTTTGGGGCGGCGCGCGCCCGCTCGCCTTCCGCAAAGCGTAGACCTGCCGCAAGACAGCCTCCTCGAGGACGCATCCAACCTGGCGATAACGCTGAGCGCGCTGCTGAATGAACCCGAGACAAGAGAATGGATACTCGGGAGGATGCGGGAGTTTTACCCGTCCATTAGGAACATCCAGACTCCCCTCCAAGGCCCCGCAATCCAAGTCTCGTTCCATGAGGAAGGGCTGGGCCACCCCGTGCCGGCCACGCGCCTCTCCGACGGCAGCATGCGCTACCTCTGCCTGCTCGCGTCTCTTCGCAACCCCAATCCCCCGCCGCTCATCTGCCTCGAAGAGCCGGAGGTCGGCCTGCACCCGGACATCATCCCGGAAGTCGCGCAGTTGCTGAAGGATGCCTCCGCCCAGTCTCAGATCATCGCAACGACGCACTCGGACGCTCTTATTGATGCGCTCACCGACACGCCCGAATCCGTAGTCGTGTGCGAAAAATTCGACGGCGCGACCCAACTGCGCCGCCTAGACGCCGAAGACCTCGCCGTTTGGCTCAAGGACTACCGGCTCGGCGAACTCTGGACTAGGGGCGACCTCGGAGGCAATCGGTGGTGAGAGTCAAACTTCTCGTGGAGGGCGGCGGAGACGGAAAGCGAAAGCCTGTGAACAGGGAGTGCAGGAAAGGGTTCAGTCTCTTCTTGGAGAAGGCTGGACTAGGGCGTATGCCTGAAATCACGGCTTGCGGCGGGCGACGGAAAGCCTACGAGAAGTTCGAGCGCGAGCTTGGCAACGGCGACGATGAGGTCGTGTTGCTGGTGGACGCCGAAGGCCCCGTCACGTCTCGGACCCCGTGGGAACACCTCAAGGCTCGCGACGACTGGGACCGCCCGCCTGGCGCACGGGACGACCAGTGCCACCTGATGACGCAAGTTATGGAGTCGTGGTTCCTAGCCGACATCCAGGCCATCCGCGACTACTATGGCCCGGGCTTCCAAGAGAACGCCCTCCCCAAGTATCCGAACGTAGAGGATGCTCCCAAGCAAGACGTGCTCGACGGCCTAGACAAGGCTGCTCGCCGCACTGCGAAACGCGGCTATGTCAAGGACAAGGGCAAACACAGTTTCGAAATACTCGCGAGGCTGGAACCGGGCAAAGTCCAACAGTCTGCGCCCAGCGCGAAACGCTTCATAGAGGATATGAAACGCTTCTGCGCCCCGCAGCAAACGTGAACCATGTCCTCCAACCCAAATCAGCGCGGCCGTTGACAACCCCCTCCCCCAAAAACGAACTCCGCTTGCGCCTCGTCAGCGCCGCCGTCGGGCTGCCGCTGCTCCTCGCCGTCGTCTGGGCGGGCGGCGCGCCGTTCGTCATCGTCGCCGCGGCCGCCGCGCTGCTCGCCGTCCGCGAACTGCTCGGCCTCCTCCGCGCGGCGCGCGTCCGCAGAGGGAACGGCGGGCTGCGCGACTGGGCGCTCGTCGCCGTCGGCTTCTGCTACGTCACCTTGCCGTTCGCCGCGCTCGGTCTCACGCGGCTCGGCGACGCCGGACTGCAATGGGTCGCGCTCGCGTTTCTCGCAACATTCGCGACCGACACGGGAGCCTACGCCGTCGGCAGAGCGATAGGCCGCCGCAAACTCGCGCCGTCGGTGTCGCCGGGCAAGACGTGGGAGGGGGCGCTCGGCGGACTGCTCGGCGCGGCGGGAGCGACGGTCGCGCTCGTCCATCTGCTCGACGGCGTCGAGAACCGCGTCTGGCCGGCGCTCGCGCTCGGGCTCGCCATCGGAGTCGCGGCGCAGGCCGGCGATCTGCTGGAGTCGAAACTCAAGCGCATGGCGGGCGCGAAAGACTCCGGCCGCCTCATCCCCGGGCACGGCGGGCTGCTCGACCGCCTCGATAGCCTTGTCCCCGTGTTCCCGCTCGTCTACTATGCAAGCCGCGTATGGTGAGCCCTTGCCCGCGTAGGCGGCCTGCCCGCGAAAGCGAGAACCCACCCGTCATTCCCGCGTAGGCGGGAATCCAGAACCGGCGAGAAGCGCCGCGAATTGCAAGGCGCAATGAGAGGACAGCGACAATGACGCGCGTAAGAGCGGCGCGAAGCCGCGCGATGGCCGCCGCCGCGCTCGCGCTGATCGTTGCCGCGGGCGCGCTAGCATGCGGAGGCGGAGACGACGGCGACCTCCGGGAGGGCGAGCGCCTGTTCAACGCCAATTGCGCCTCCTGCCACGGCTTGGAGGCGGCGGGGACGGACAACGGCCCGCCGCTCATCCATCTCTATTACGCGCCCGGCCACCACGACGACGACTCCTTCCGCCGCGCCGCGCGGAACGGCGTCCAGCAGCACCACTGGTTCTTCGGCGATATGCCCCCGGTTCCCAACGTCTCCGACGACGAGGTCGAGCAAATCATCCGCTACGTCCGCGAAACGCAGCGCGCGAACGGCATCGAGTAGCGCTGGGGTAAAGTAGGGCTAGGCTAACCCGCCGCTATGAAGACCATCGTCGTGCTCGGCTCCACCGGCTCCATCGGAACGCAGACGCTCGACGTCGTCCGCGCGCTGCCTGGCGAATTCCGCGTCGCCGGCCTGTCGGCCGGGCGCAACCTCGCTCTGCTCGCCGACCAAATCGCCGAATTCGCGCCGCGCATGGCGTGGGCCGAGGAGGGGCGCGAGCGCATCGCCGGCGCATCGCTCACGCCGCCCGAGGCGATGGCCGCGGACCCCGACGTCGATCTCGTAATGATGGCGACGACCGGCCGCGCCGGGCTGATCCCGACGCTCGCCGCGCTCCGGGCGGGCAAGCCGGTCGCCCTCGCCAACAAGGAGGTCGTCGTGATGGCCGGCGACCTCGTGACCCGCGCCGCCGCCGAAAACAACGCGCCCCTCCTGCCCGTCGACAGCGAGCCGTCGGCGCTCTGGCAATGCCTGCGCGGAGAGGCGGAGCCCGTCCGCCGGCTCATCATCACCGCGTCAGGCGGGCCGTTCCGCTCCCGCCCACTCGACGAAATCGCCCGCGTCACGCCGGAGGAAGCGCTCGCGCACCCCACCTGGGTGATGGGGCGCAAAATCACGATCGACTCCGCCACGCTGATGAACAAGGGATTCGAGGTGATCGAAAGCCGCTGGCTCTTCGGCGTGCCGTTCGAGCGCATCGACGTCGTGGTGCACCCGCAGAGCGTCATTCACTCGATGGTCGAGTTGGCCGACGGCTCCGTGAAAGCGCAGATGGGGCCGCCCGATATGCGGCTGCCGATACAGGCCGCGCTCTCCTATCCCGCCCGCGCGGACAACCCCGCGCTGCCCCGCTACGACCCGCTCGCATGGCCGTCGCTCGCGTTCGAGCCGCTGGACGCCGCGCGCTACCCCTGCTTCGCGCTAGCGGTAGAGGCGGGGCGCAACGGACAAACCTACCCCGCCGCGCTCAGCGCCGCCGACGAGGTCGCCGTCCACCTGTTCCTCGACGGGCGCATCGCCTTCGGCGACATCCCCCGAATCGTGGAGAGCGCCCTCGACCGGCACGAGCCGTTCGACGCGACATCGGTAGAGGCCGTCCTCGAGGCTGACGACTGGGCGCGCCGCCAAGCGCTAGCGGCGGCGAAAGCGCCGCGGTGATCGGCGCGCTGCTCCAAGACGAGGCGCAGCGATGCCCCGCCCCAGCCGACTCGGCCCCGTGACCGTCATTCCCGCGTAGGCGGGAATGCAGTCGGCGCGAAAGCGCCATGCTCACGGCGTTCCCCGACGGAAGGCGCCTGCCGTCATGTGATTATCGTGGGCCTTGCGCTCCACTGAATCCGTTGGCCAGTTTCAGCATCCGTCACGCCGTCAATTATGGGCGGGGTGTTGTCGTTGGCTTTCGCAAAGCAATTTGCCTCTGCGTGAGCCCATTAGCCTCAAGCGCTCCTTCGATGAACACCGTCCCTGTCAGATCCGCGCCTTCCAACGTGGCGTGACGAAATTCCGCTCCCTGCAGGTTAGCGTGAGACAAGTCCGCCCTCGCAATCCAACGGTTCGGAACGGGCCTACGAGGGACGGCATTGGGGGTGCATCCTTGCCCAAGGGCGCTTCGCGCCGACTGGATTCCCGCCTACGCGGGAACTCCCGCCCCCCTAGCGCCCACGCCCCAGCAGGCCGCGCAGCAGGTCGGACGCGACGCGCTTGTCCAATGGGAAGTTGTTGTTGCCGCACTTCGGCGATTGGATGCAGGAGGGGCAGCCGTCCGCGCAGGCGCACTCCTCAATCACGCCCAGCGTCGCGCCGAGCAACTCCTCAATGACCGCGTAGGCGTGCTCCGCGATGCCGACGCCTCCCGGATGGCCGTCGTAAATGAACACCTGCGGCGCGCCCGTGTCCGGGTGCATCGCGGTGGACACGCCCCCGATGTCGTTGCGGTCGCACAATGCGAACAGCGGCAGAACGCCGATCGCTGCGTGCTCCATCGCGTGCAGTCCGCCCGGAAGATCGAGCCGCTCCTCCTTCGCGCGCGCCTCCAAGTCCGGCGGCAGGTCGAACCATACCGCCGTCGTCGGGAAGACGTGGGGAGGCAGGCGCAGCCCGACCTCGCCCAGGCTCTCCCCGCGCCTCTCCGCCGAATAGAAGTCGCGCTTGCGGAACCCGACCACCTGCCGCGACACCTCGACCTCGCCGAAGCAGACCCGCGCGCCCCGCAACTCCTTCTCCGTCTTCGCCGACGCGACGCGGATGTCCGTCAACTCGCGCGCGTCCGTGTAGTAGGCGGCGTCGCTCCGCGTCAGATACGCCGTCCGCGCCTCGATGTCGAGCGACTCCACGACATAGGACTCGCCGAGGTGCAGGTAGACGGCGCCCGGATGCAACTGGCTGAACGCCGACGCCTCGTCCACGCTCTCGAGGACGCGCCCCGATCCCGACTCCACCACCGCGTACTCCGCCCTCGACGCGGAGCGGATGTTGACGTCCGCCGCCGGGTACTGAACGGAGGGGTCGATATGCCATCGCCCGTTCTCCCGCCGCAGCGCGTCGTCTTTGGCGAGCGCCGCCGTCCGCGCCGCGAACCCATCGCCGAACAGCGATTCATCCTCGTCGCGCAAGGGCAGTTCGTAGGCGGCGGCCTTGAGGTGCGGCCCTAGCACGTAGGGATTCTCCGGGCGGATGCGGGCGTGCTCGCGCGGGCGCCCGAAAATGAAGTCGGGGCGGCGCATCAGGTACTGATCGAGCGGGCCGTCGCGGGCGATGAGCACGCTGAGGGAACTCTCCTGCGTCCGGCCGCTGCGCCCCGCCTGCTGCCACGTGCTCGCGACGCTGCCCGGATAGCCCGCGAGCGCCGTCGCGTCCAGCCCGCCGACGTCGATGCCCAACTCCAGGGCGTTCGTCGCCGCCACGCCCATCAGTTCGCCGTTCAGCATGCCCTTCTCGACGGCGCGCCGCTCCTCCGGCAGGTACGTTCCGCGGTAGGGGCGGACGCGCGCCGCGAGCGCCGCGTCGTCGGCGCGGAGCCGGTCTCGAACCGCCATATAGACCAACTCCGCCTGCCGGCGCGTTCGGACGAACACGAGCGTCCTCGCGCCGCGCCGCATCAGCGTCTCCATGAGCGACGCCGCCGCGCTCGGCGCGGACGCCCGCGTTCCCTCCGCGTCTACGACGGGCGGATTCCAAAAGACGAAGTGCTTCGCCCCGTGCGGCGCGCCGTCCTCGTCGATCACCTCCGCCGGCCTGCCGGTGAGCCGCTCCGCCAGTTCCCCGGCGTTGGCGATGGTCGCCGAGCAGAGCGCGAACGTTGGGTCGCCGCCGTACAGCGCGCAGAGGCGCCGCAGCCGCCGGAGGACATTCGCCACGTGCGACCCGAACACGCCCCGATAGACGTGCATTTCGTCGATTACGACGTAGCGCAGCGAGCGCAGCAGGCGCGCCCAATGCGAATGGCGCGGCAGAAGCCCCACGTGCAGCATATCCGGGTTAGTGAAGACGGCCCGCGCCGTCCGCCGGATCGCGCCCCGCTCCCCGGACGGCGTGTCGCCGTCGAAGATCTCCGCTTGAGATGCGAGTTTCGGGGGAAGGAGGCCGCGCAATCCGCGCAACTGATCCTGCGTGAGTGCTTTCGTGGGAAAGAGATAGAGCGCGCGGGCGGAGGGGTCGGTCAGCAGCGCCTGCGCGACGGGAACGTGATAGCAGAGGCTCTTGCCGCTCGCCGTTGGCGTGACGAGCGCGACGTCGCGGCCTTGCAGGGCGGCGTCCACCGCCCGCGCCTGGTGCGCGTAGAGGGGCAGCAGCCCGCGCTGGGCGAGCGCGGCCTCGACGCGCGGGTCGAGGCCCGGCGGGGTCGCTCCATGCGAGGCGGGGCGGGCGGGGATCTCCTGGACGTGGGCGAGTTCCCCGCGCAGCGCGCCGGTTCGGAGATGCTCCACGAACCCCGCCGCGTCCAACGTCAATCCCTCTCCCATGCGGCGGCCGACCGCTCGACGCTCACGAGTTCCGCGTCCGTCGGATGCGCCTCGGCGAAGGCGGCGGCCTTGTCGAGCATCTCGACGGCGTGGGAGTAGTCGTTGCTGACGCAGGCGACGCCGATCACGAGGCGACGACGGTCGTCCACCGCGTCCACTTCGGCGGCGGCGAGGTTGAAGCGCGAGCGCAGCCGCTCAATGAGCGACCGCGATGCGCGGCGTTTGCCCTTAAGGGAATCGTTGCCCGGCAAGCGGAACGTGAGGCGGCAGGAGCCAATGTACAAAGCGCAATCCGTAAGGAGCGTGGGGGTGCTGGTTTCACTATAGCGCTATAGCGCTCCGCTTGGCGTCGTCGTCCGGGCGTGGGATGGAGGGCAGGAGAGGGACGCCGGCGGGGCGCGGGACGCGCCCGCGTGATACGATTGCGCCTCGCAGACCATCGGGAGGGCGACGCTCTGGGCGACTACGCAAACCGCTTCCGCCTATCGGCGGCGGCATCGGCGCTTCTTCCGCATCGGGCGGCGCTCGCCGCGCTTGCGTTGTTTCTCGCGGCGGGGCTCGCGATTCTCGATGATTACGGGTTGACGTTCAACGAAATCCCGGAGCGGCATCGCGGCGGGCTGACGATTGATTACGTCCTGGGAAACGGGGCCGCGCTCGTTGATTTTCAGGACCGGGCCTACGGCGTGGCGTTCGAATTGCCGCTTGCGTTGGCGGAGCGCGCGTTTGGGCTGGCGGACAGCCGCGGCGTCTATCTGACTCGCCATCTTCTGACGCATCTCTTCTACGCGGCCGGGGGGTTGTTCGCGTATCTGCTGGCGCGCCGCCTTTTCGGCGTCGGCGCGCTTGCGCTGATCGCTCTTCTCCTGTTCCTATTGCATCCTAGGGTCTACGGCGAGTCGTTTTTCAACAGCAAAGACGTTCCGTTCTTGAGTATGTTCATTGTCGCGCTGTTTCTCGCCCATCGGGCGTTCCGAAGGGATACGGTCTGGGCGTTCGCGCTGCTTGGGTTAGGGGTCGGGCTGCTCGCGAACATCCGCATTATGGGCGCGATGCTCATTCCCGCCGTTCTCGCTATGCGGGGATTCGATCTCTTCTTCGCGGCGAGCGGGGCCGACCGGAGGCGCATTCTGACGGGCGCAGGCGCGTTCGCGGGCGCGGCGGCGCTTGCGCTCTACGCGGCTTGGCCTTACCTCTGGGGCGATCCCATCGGGCGGTTCGCGGAGTCGTTCGCGTATATGGCGCGCCATCCCTACGATCCCGTCCGCTTGTTTCGGGGCGGAGAGTTCACGGCGCAGAATCTGCCCGCCGACTACATCTTGACGTGGTTCTCGATCACGACTCCGCCGTTCACGCTGTTACTGGGTTCCATAGGAGCGGCGTGGACGCTATGGCGAGGCGCCGCGCGTCCGGCGCTCGTCGTTCGGAACACGCGGCTGCGCTTCGGCTTTCTCCTCATCGGCTGTTTCGCGCTGCCGCTTGCGATGGTGGTTCTGTTGGATTCCGGGGTCTACGGATGGCGGCACCTATTCTTTCTCTACGCGCCGTTTTCGCTGCTGGCGGCGCTCGGACTGAGTCGGCTGCTGGCGGCGTTCGGGCGCCCGCGTCTGCGGGCGGCGGTCTACGGAGCGGCGGGCGCGGGGCTCGCGGCGACGCTCGCGTCGATGGCGCTTATCCATCCGTTTCAACTCGCGTCGTTCAATTTCATGGTCGACCGGACAACGCCGGAGCGTCTCAAGACGCAGTATTCGATGCATCTCGGCGGGTTTTGGGGAAGCGAAGGGTTGCGGCGCCTGCTTGACCTGCGGCCTTCGGGTCCGATAGCGCTGGAGTATGAAAGGAGCGTAGCGATCAACCGTGAGTTGTCGCCGAAAGCGGATAGAGAGCGGTTGCTGATGACGAACGACGCGCTCGCGGAGTTTTCGTTCACGCGGAAGCGTCCGAATTCAGACGAGGAAGCGCTGGCGACGTGGAGCGTCTACGCTAACGAGACCGCGTTTCTTGCGGAGAAGACGCCCGGGGAGAATTCATACCCCGCCGCGTATGCCGCCGCCGTCTCGACTGAGCCCGCCGCCCGTTCCGAGTACGATGTTTACCTCAACCGCGCCGAGCGTTCGCTGACCTACGTCAAGGAGCCGTGCGCCATCCCCGCTACGGACGGGGCCTTCTATTTGCTCGTCCACCCTGAGCGGGCGAGCGATTTGCCGGAGGCGGAGCGGAGCCTGGGGCGCGCCAACATCACGTTCTATTTCCTCGAGCATGGGGCCGCGTTCGACGGGAAGTGCGCCGCGGTCGTTCCGTTGCCCGATTACCACATTATGGGGATCCGAACGGGCCAAGCGCGAGTTTTCGAGCGGTCCGCGCCGTGGGAAGCGGCGTTTCCGTTCACGGACCCCGGCGCCTACCGCGCGGCTTACGAGCGCGCGATGTCCCGCGAGCCGGACGCTCGCGCCGCGTTCGATCTGCGCCTCGACGAGGATGGGCGGACGCTTCTCTACACGCGCGAGCCGTGCGCTCCATCCGACGTTGAATCGCCGTTTTTCCTGCACGTCGAGCCGGAGCGCCTAAGCGACTTGCCGGAGGAGCGGCGCAGCCTCGGCTTCGACAGCAGAGGTTTCGACTTCCGGCTGCGAGGGATTGTGTTCGACGCCAAGTGCATCGCGCGGGTTCCGCTGCCGGGCTACCCCGTCGCAAGCGTCCGAACGGGGCAATGGGTTCGCGGCGAGGGGGAATTATGGGAGACGATGCTTCGCTTCCGATGAGCGAGGAATCGGCGTTCCGCAGTTCCTGGCGCCTTCTCCCTGACCTCCGCATTGGCGCTTGATGATGGCCAGGTTCATCGTTCCCCTTCCGCTGAAGGATACGCCTCCCAGTCAAATCCGTCTATATCCAAAGGTCGGCGGTCGGCGACCCACTTCTCAGAGCCGCTATCCCATCGAACCAGGGATTGCTTGTTCGAGCCGTCGGCGTTCATCGTGAAGAGGCGAACCTCGCGCCTAGGCTGGTAGACTGCAATCCGAGACTCGTCAGGCGACCACGAGGCGAGCGCGGGCGACCAAGACGAGAGCGCGTCCGTCCGCCCCTGCATGATACGCAAGTTGGATCCGTCGGCGTCGACGGCGACGAACGGGCTTTGATGCAGGCGAATCTCGGAGCCGTCGGGCGACCAAGAGACTTGCCCGCGCATAGCCCGAGTGCCGCCGAGATGTTCTGACTCCGGCAGTACATCGGGGAAAGAGGCCACGGCCTGCAGGTTTGTTCCGTCACTGCTTATCGTGTATATCGTTGAAACATCCCGGTCATTCCACGCAAACGCAACACGGCCTCCATCCGGAGACCAAGCCGGTTGGCTGACTGTGTCTGACAAACGCCGAAGACTGCTTCCGTCCATGCTTATGACATAGATGGACTTGCTGTCGCTATAGGATAATCCTTGTTCGTAATTCTGTTCAGCAATAAACGCAATCTCTCGACCGTCCGGCGACCAAACAGGCGGATCGTTAGTTTCTAAAATCACGTCATGATGTGGCACGACAATAAACTTGTGAACAAGGCTATCTAGATCAATAACCGCCAATCTCCACGCGATGAATAATGCTATTTTAGAACTGTCCGGAGACCAAATCGGAGTCATAGAATCAGAACTTATCTGCTTTGTTATGCGAGACAATTCTCTGCCGCTAAAAGAAGCGCTTCTGACTTCCATGGGCGATGATTCATGAGTAAATGCGATGATTCCTTCTGATGAAACGCTTGCCGCATGGGTAAGTGACAAGTCTCTCTTTCCGCTAGGAAACGAACGCAAATTCGCTCCCAACGCTTCAACGATATGCATAGTTGCACCCGCGTTGAAAACGATATGCGCTCCGTCAGGGCTCCACAACGGCGGGATAGGGTATTGCGCGGCTCTGAGATCTTCATGTCGGTAAGGATTCTCCTCCCAAACAATGGGACAAGCGATGGCTGTGAAGAGCATCATCCCGCTCAAAACGCTGATGCCAATGATGCGAATCATTAGCGGCGGCGGCGCCGCCACCGCCAACGCCATCCGCAAGATTGAGATGATAGTCAGGTTCATTGGTCGACCTCCGCCGAAGGATACGCCTCCCAGTCAAATCCGTCTATATCCAAGGGCCGACGGTCGGCGACCAACTTCCCAGAGCCGCTGTCCCATCGAACCAGGGATTGCTTGTTCAAGCCATCGGCGTTCATCGTGAAGAGGCGAACGTCGCGGCCAGGCAGGTAGACCGCAATCCGAGACTCGTCGGGCGACCACGACGCGAGCGCGTCCGGCCGCCCCCGCATAATACGCAAATTGGAGCCGTCGGCGTTGACGGCGACGAACGGGCTCTGATGCAGGCGAATCTCGGAACCGTCGGACGACCAAGAAACATGCCCGCGCGGAAGGCGATCGCGGCCCCCAAGGGGGTAGTTGCTCCCGGAGCCTTCCATCTCAGGCAAGACATCGGGGAATGATGCAATCTTTTGCAGATTTGTTCCGTCGAGTTCTATGGCGTATATGGTCGAAACGTCGCCCTCGTTTCTGACGAACGCTAGGCGCTCGTCATCCGGCGACCACGCAGGATCGCTTGCAGTTTCCGCGAGGCGCGCATAGCCGGTCGATGCGCGATTGACAACATGGATTGCGTATCGATAATCCCCTACCTCGTCCGAAGATTCCTTGCTTACAAACGCAATCAGACTTCCGCTGTTCGACCATGCAGGAGGAGTCAAATTGGCCGTCACGTCAAGCGCCCTAACGGAAACGTCCGACGCATCCCCTTCCACTATATCCATGATATGCAATCGCATATCATACGAGTTCCAAGTGGTCAAAAATGCTATAAATTCATCATTCGGAGACCACACGGGATGATAGGGGTAATCAGAGCGATTCCCAGCCGCAATTAATCGCCTATTTGCGCCATCGATCTCAACTGTTTCGATATCTTGCATCCTATCCCCAAATTCATTGCGCGTGTATCCGCGCTGCGTTAGTGCGATGGATCCACCATTCGAAATGCTCCCCGCATGCTCAAAAGACGACTCTTGGACGGGACGAAAAGAGTAAAGAGACATTGCGGATAAGTCAATAGCGTGCATTTGATCATTTGCATTGAAAACGATGTGTTGGCTATTAGGCGTCCACATAGGAGGCAGAGGAATCTGGACTCTTCGTACGGACTCACGCTGGGCTCCCGGGTCAACTTCCCAATCCAAATTGAAATTGGGATCGATGGCCCACGCCGAGCAAAGCGAAACCCCTCCCACTATTGCGAGCGCAACCAAAGGGAACATAGCGACGCCAATGCAGATCTTCTTCATTAGTCAACTCCTTGGCGCAAGGCGTCGCTCCTGCGCGGCGTAGGATTGTAGGGGTAGGTTGCGCCGCCAGGGGGCGCGTTGTCAAGCCAACCGCCCGCCCCCCTACGCCGCCCCCTCCCCGCCGCGCGTGTGCGTCCAATCCGACGCCCAGACGCTGTGGCCGTCCGGGCGCAGCGTGAGCCACACCTCGCCGCCCTCCGACGCTGGCTCGCGGCGCTCCCCGAATACGTGGAGCGTGGTTTGCCCCTCGACCTCCACCTGGTACTCGATGCGCTCGCCGGTGAAGAGCGCCGCGCTCACCACTCCGCCGATTGCGCCCGCCGGAACGCTCCCGCCGACCGCCGGACGCACCTCGATGTCCTCAGGGCGAACGGCGATGAACACGTCCTGCCCCTCGGCGAGCCCGCCGGGGTCGTAGGAGCGCCCGAAGATCACGCAGTCCGCTCCGCCGCGCACGGCGACCGCCGTTTGGCCCGACGGATTGCCGCCGCGCACCTCTCCGCGCAGCAGCGCCGTCTTGCCGATGAAATCGCGGACGAACTCGTTGGCGGGCTGCTCGTAGAGCAACTGGGGCGGCCCTTGCTGCTGCACGACGCCGAGGTCCATCAGCGCGATGCGGCTGGAGAGGCTCAGCGCCTCGACCTGGTCGTGCGTGACGAACAGCGCCGCGATGCCCAGCCGCTTCTGAAGGAGTTTCAACTCGACGCGCATCTGCTCCCTGAGCTTCGCGTCCAAGTTGCTGAAGGGCTCGTCCAGCAGCAGGATTTTCGGCTCGATGACGAGCGCGCGGGCGAGGGCGACGCGCTGCTGCTGCCCGCCGCTCAGCAGCGGCGCGGGGCGCTTCTGCAAGCCCGGCAAGTTCACGAGTTCCAGCGCATGCGCGACCCGCTCCCGCATCTCCGAGCGCTTGACGTGGCGCGTCGCCAACGGGAACGCGACGTTCTCCTCGACCGTCATATGCGGCCAGATCGCGTAGGACTGAAACACCATCCCGACGTCGCGCTTGTCCGGCGGCAGGCGGAAGCGCTTGCTCGTCACGACGACCTCGCGCCCGCCGAACCGGATGTCGCCCTCGTCCGGGACTTCCAGGCCGGCGACCATCCGCAGCGTCGTCGTCTTGCCGCAGCCGGACGGGCCGAGGAGCGTGAACACCTCGCCGTCCTCGACGTCCAGCGAGAGCGAATCCACGGCGCGCGTCTGCGCTCCGGGGTAGGTTTTGCTGAGCCCCTCCAGCCGCACCGCCGGCTCGCGCCGGGGCTCCGGGCTTTCAACCGCTGCAGTCTCGCTCGAGTTCGTCATCGTTCACCTTATCCCTGACTGGGCCGTATTCCTTGCGTCGGCGCGGGGGCTCCCGCGGTTCGCCGCTCGGACTCTTGGTTCGCTCGCATCTCGTGGCTCACGCCGATGCGGAGGCCGAAACTCCGCGCGGCGAACGCCACGACGACCGTCATTCCCACGATGAAGAGGCTCACGATGCCCGCCTGCTCGAGCAGGATGCCGTCCGCGTGCGTCATTTTCTCTAGCGCGAGGATCGAGAGCGTCGTCGTGTCGCGGCTTGCGATGAGGATAATGCTTGCGGTCGCCTGCGCCGACAGGACGAAGTTGATCGTCCCGATGAGCGCGAGCGTCGGCATCAGCAAGGGCAGCCAGATGCGGAAGTACGTCCGAATCCATCCCGCCCCGGACACGCGCGCGGCCTCCTCCAAGTCGCCGCCCAGTTGCAGAAACGCCCCCTTGATCAGTTGCGTGCTCGTCAACTTCCCCTGCAGGATAACGACGAGCAGGAGCGCGTAGATCGTGCCGAAGAGCGGCGTGAGGAACGGCGTTCTGAGGAACGCCCACAGCAGCCCAAGCCCGGCGAGCATGCCGGGAATGGACGCGGACATCCAAAAGAGGGAGTCGAGAATCGCCCTGCCGCGCCACCGCGTCCGGACGAGCACGTAGGCGACCATCGAAAAGAGCACGGGCGAGATGATCGCCGTCGCGAGGCTCAGCGTCAGCGTCGTGCGGAGCGCCTGCATAAAGTAGCGGTCGCCGAGCACCTCCGTCCAGTGGCGCAGCGTAAAGACGGGCGTAACGTTGAACCATCCGACGCGCGTCATAAAACTGCCGCCGAGGAGCGTGAGGATCGGGACGATGGTGAGCAGCGCGGCGAGCGCCGCGACCGCGCCCCACGCGACCGGCTGCCACTTCCCCAAGTCAATGAGCCCGGGCTTGAACTGCCCCGTCACGGTCGTGTACTGACGCCTGCCGAGCAGCCAGCGCTGCAACGGGATGACGACGGCGATGATGATGAGCGTGAGGCTCGCCAGCGCGGTCGCGGAGCCGTAGCGCGGCGGCTCGAAATCCCGAACGAACTGGAAGATCTTGGTCGAGTAGACGTAGAACCCGATGGGGCGCCCCAGAATCTGCTCGAGTTCGAACGACTGAAAGACGCGGACGACGTTCAGCATAAAGACGACCGTCATCGCGGGGATCATCATCGGGAGCGTCACGCGGAGCATCGCGCGCCAGTTGGAGGCGCCGGAGACGCGCGCCGCCTCCTCAAGCGCGACGTTCATATTGCGGAACGCGGGCGTGAGCAGCATCACCTTCTGCGAAATCGCGTTCGCCATCAGATGCGCCCAGACGATCCCCGGAATGCTGTAGATGTTGAACGGCCCCTTGTCCACGAACGGCAGCCAGCCGGCGACCCGGTTGATCACGCCGACGTTCGGGTCGAGCAGATACGTCCAGCCGATGGTCGTCGCTATCGTCGGCATCATAAAAGAGACCCAAAACGCGAACTCCAAGCCGTAACTGAACCGCATCCGCGTGCGGGCCAGCAGCCAAGCGATGCCGATGGCGATGGGGAAACTGACCGCGGTGTAGAGGAAGTAGATGAAGAACGTGTTGCGGATGACTTCGGGAATGCCCGGCTCCGCGAAGGCGGCGCGCCAATTCTCGAACGTGAACGCGAAGGGCTCCCGGATGAGCGTCGCCCCGTTGAAACTGTTGATGAATATGAGGGCGACGGGGTAGAGGATGTAGAGGCCGAACACGAAGATCAGAATCGTGACGACGTAGCCCCCGGCGGACGGCAGCCGCGCCGAAAGCGTCGAGGCCGGCTTGCCGCGGACTCCCTGCACCAGTCACGCGCCCTTCGCCGGGGACGCGCCTTGCCGGAGGCGCATCGGATGAGCGCCTCCGGCAAGGACGCTCCCGGCTTACTTGCCCGCCGCCTGCAGCGTGTCGCGCGCGAACGCCAGCGCATTCTCCAAGATCGCTTGGAACTCCGGCTCCCGGTCGGAGAAAACGTAGGGCGCGCCCTCAAGCCGCTGATTCTCCACGTCCACGTTGTCTTTCGGAATGTCCACCCGAAGCGAGTTGTCGCCCGTCGCATCCTGCAGCATCGTCTGCCCTTCGCGGCTGAGGAACCAGTTGGCGAACAACTTGGCCGCGTTGGGATTCGGCCCGCTGTCCACGAGCATCAGCGCGTTCCCGCCGACCGATATGCGCGAGCCCTCCTGCAACTGATGCGGGAAGGCATGCTCGACCGGCAGTCCCTGATCCTTGGCGTTCTCGACCTCCGTGCCGCACGCGAACAGGCAAATGGAGTATTGCCCCAGCGCGAGCCATTCGGCCGCCGTCCGCGCGTCGGGCGCGATCGTGTACTCCTGCTCGGCGAGCAGCCGCCGCAGGAAATCCTGCCCCAGCGCCTCGTTGGCGTAGTAGAACGCCGTGCTTTGCCCAACTCCCGCCTCGCGCGGGTCGCGCATCACGATCCGCCCCGAGTACTTCGGATCGAGCAAGTCCCAGTACGACGTCAACTCCGTCGGATCCAGCAGATCAGTGTTGAAACTAATCTCCGCCGTGCTCGCGTTCCCCACGTAGCCGATGATCAGCCCTTCCTGATTCGCGTCCATCACGGGCAGCCCGCCGCCGTACCAAACGTCGGGATCGATGACCTCGGGGTGAATCAATTGATCGCGGAGGTTGGCGAGCACACCGTTCGGAACCAGCCGCGTGTTGGAGGTCGTGATGCCGCCGTGCCACATATCCAGCGTGTAGACCTCCGCCTCGCGCTCCGCGAGCACGCGGTCAGCGTTCTGCCTCGACGACCCGGTGGACGAAACGACGCGCACGCCGAACTTGTCCTCGAAGAAGCGCAGCGCGACGTTGTCCGCGACTCTGCCGAAGGCGCAGCAGATGAAGTCGATCAGTTCGCCTTCGGCCTGCGCGGACTCAATGAGCGCCTGCCACTCCGCCTCGAACCCGCTCGGCCCGGGCGTTGGCGTTGGCGTCGCGGCGGCCATCATCGCCTGCGTGGGGGTTGGGGCCGGCGTCGAGGTCGGCGCGGCCGTCGGATCGGAGCCGCACGCGAGAGCCGCGGCCAGCAGCGCGGGAGCGGTCAGCAAGATCAGCGCAACCCTTCTCACGACTAGTCCTCCCCACGGACGCGCCTACGGACCGCAATGCGCCGTCGCCGCGCTTCCGTTATGCGGAATTTGCCGCAAGCCTACACTATCCGTTGCGCGAAATGTCAAGCAAAGCCGCAAGCGCAAGCGAATCCGCCGCCCCGCCCGCCGAAAGGCGGCGCGGATTCGCAACGGCGGCGCGCGCCCGGCGGCCCCGCTTGTCACGCATCAGCAGGCAGCCGCTGCAAGGCGGCGAACACCTCGCGGGCGCGAGCGAGCGAGGCTTGCGCCAACTCCCGCCAGTCGGACACGCCGTGCCAAGCGAACAGTTCCCGCGCTTCCGGGTGTAGGGGGTCGCGAACGTAATCCGCAATCTCGCGCGTCCGCCTCAGAAGTTCGAGGCTATGGGCGACGTTGCGCGTTGACGGGCGCCGACGGAGCGACCTGATGACGGCGCGATGCGACGGCCTCCGCGGCGGAGGTTCCCATCGCGCGGCGTCGAGCCCGAACAGACGGTCGCGCGCTATCAAGTGGCAAGCGTAGTAGGCGCGATTGATCGCGGAGCGGCAACCGGCTTCCCCGCCGACCTCCAGCAGCAACGAGGCATGGGCGAGGAACTCCGCAGGGTCAAGCGCCATTGACGGCAGCCTTGGCGACCCCGACCGGGTTCAAGGGTATCCACGCCGCAGCCTCCAACTCCTCTTCGCTGAGTTGCGACTCCCAGAGGTCGTAGTCGGGGTTGAGGCTGCGGTGGAAATCGTCGGCCTGCTCCGGCGAGCAGTCCAAGTGCACGTCGAGGAAGACCACCGGGCCGTCCTCCGCGTCCCAGCGCGGGCTGAGCCACGCCTCAACGATGAGAAGCCCCTGCGCTTCCGCCTTTGCCCGGACGACCTCCCACAGCTCGCGGGCGAGCCGCCGCATCAGCGGCGTGAGCGCCGGATGCTCGCTGCTGTCGTCCAACTCCGCCGACCGCGGACGCTCGATTGTTCGGCTACGCGCTTTCGCCATTGCAAACGCTCCTCGTCTGCGATTGTAGCATGGCGCGGAGGGCGGACTAGGCGTCGCCGCGCCATGCTACAATCTCCTCTATGGCGGCAGGCTTGCGCGCCTGCGGAGGATTGACGATGGAGCGCATGTACGAGGTGGTTCTGGAGCCGGCCGACGAGGGCGGATTCACCGTTTTCGTTCCGGGCATGCGCGGCTGCGTTTCTCAGGGCGAGACGGAAGAGGAAGCGTTGGAGAATATCCGCGACGCCATCCAATGCTGGCTGGAGTCGTGGGACGAGATCGAGTCTGAGCGAACAAGCGGAAGCCGGCGACGAACGGTCGTGGTCAGCCGGTGAACCGTCTCCCCGACCTCTCGCATCAGCGGGTTATTCGCGCGATGAGCAAGGCGGGATTCGTCGTCAAGCGGCAGGGCAAGCATGTCTCTATGTACAACGAAGAGCGGAATGTCCTCGCGGTGATTCCAAGGCAAAACCCCGTCAAGCGGGCGACGCTCGCGCAACTCCTGAAGGACATCGGCCTCTCCGCTGACGAATTCGCCGATTTGGTCTGATTCGCTGCGCGTCCGCGTTCAACGACCCCGCGTCCAATTCCCCGCGAGTTCGGGCGGCTGTAGGCAAGACGTCACGCCTCAGCCGGCAGCCGCTGCAAGGCGGCGAACACCTCGCGGGCTTGAGCGAGCGAGGCTTGCGCCAACTCCCGCCAATCGGACACGCCGCGCCGTCTGAACATCGCCTGCGCTTCCGCGTGCCCGGAGTCGCGGACATAATCCGCAACCTCGCGCGTCCGCCTCAGCAGTTCGAGTTGGTCGGCCGCGTCGCCCACCGGAAGAGAACGCAGGAGCGCTCTCACGACGGCGCGATGCGACGGCTCCGAGGCGGGGGTTCCCATCGCGCTGCGTCGAGCCCGAACAGCCGGTCCCGCGCCATCAGATGGCAAGCGTAGTAGGCGCGATTGATCGCGGAACGGCAACCGGCTTCCCCGCCGACCTCCATCAGCAACGAGGCATGGGCGAGGAACTCCGCAGGGTCAAGCGCCATTGACGGCAACCTTGGCGACCCCGACCGGGGCCAACGGGATCCACACGGCAGCCTCCAACTCCTCTTCGCTGAGTTGCGATTCCCAGAGGTCGTAGTCGGGGTTGAGGCTGTGGTGGAAGGCGTCGGCACGCTCCGGCGAGCAGTCCATGTGCACGGCGAGGAAAACCACCGGGCCGTCCTCCAGATCCCAGCGCGGGCTGAGCCACGCCTCAACGATGGGAAGCCCCTGCGCTTCCGCCTTTGCCCGGACGAACTCCCACTGCTCGTGCGCGAGCCGCCGCATCAGCGGCGTGAGCGCCGGATGCTCGCTGCTGTCGTCCAACTCCGCCGACTGCGGACGCTCGATTGTTCGGCTACGCGCTTTCGCCATGGCGCACGCTCCTCGCCTGCGATTGTAGCATGGGGCGGAGGGCGGGCTGGGTGTCGCCAAGCGCGACGGCGCCGTCGCGCATACAATGCGCCTTCCCCCCGCGCACCAATCGGACACGCGCCCCTTGCGCGTAGGCGCTGCCTTCCGCTAAGTTAGCGTAGACGACGGCGCGGGAGGCGCAAACGGATATGGCGCGAGACATCGAAGACACCCTAACCACGCGGCTGACGCTGCTCTTCAACGAGCGCTACGGCTTGCCGGAAGCGGTCACGCAGTCGCTCGCCGGGGGCAATTTCCTCGACGTGTTCGTTCCGATCGAGAACATCAAGGTCGTGGTGGAGGCGAAGAAGGGGCAAACCACGCTGCGGAAGCGCCAGGCGGCGCGGGACGCGGACAAACGCCTGCGCGCCGGGCATGCCGACGTCGCGTTCGCGCTCTGCTACCCCGAAGAGGCGACGCTCGCCACCCTCCCCACGGACACGCTGATCTGGCAAGTCCGGCAAGACCCCGACGCGACCGTCCAATGGCGGGAGGGAACGGCGGAGGACCTTGCGCGCGAGATCCGTCTTGCGCCGCTGCAGGTGGACCAGACGAACCTCGCGGCGCGCATCCTCTCGAACGCGCTGGACGACGCCGTTCTTATGCTGAACGCGCAGGAGCGCGAAAACCTCGCGCGGGCGCTCGACCTCCCGCCCAAGCGGACGAAGAGGAAGGGGAAGGACGGCAAGGAGCGCGAGCAGCGGACTTACGAAACGGCGGCCAAGCGCGGATTGCTTGTCATCGCGGCCGCGATGCTCTTCCAGTTCCGGCTGCAGACCCAGCCCCGCCCCGAGGGGCACGACGGGCGGTGGCCGCCGACGAGCGTTCAGGAGTGCGCGGAGTCCGGCTTCGCGTACACGGCGTTCGACGACGCTTGGGCGCTGATCCTGCGCGTGGACTACAAGCCGATATTCGAGACGGCGCGAAAGGCGCTCGCGAATCTGCCCCCCTCTTTCCGGCTGTTCCGCGACTTGGGGCGCGCCGCCGTCGAATGCTCCTCAAAGACGGCCGGAAGCCGCCACGACCTCGTCGGGCGCATCTTCCACCGCGTGCTGGAATCCGCCCGCTACGACGGCTCGTACTACACGTCCACCGCCGCCGCGACGCTGCTGGCGGAACTGGCGATAGAGGAGGAGAGCGCCGCCGATCCGCTGTCGCTCCGCGTTTGCGACCCCGCGTGCGGGACGGGCACGCTGCTGATGACGGCGGCGGCTCGTCTGCGCGACCTGCGCTCCGACGGCGTTGACGAGGATGAGTTCGACCGGCGGCTCGTCGAGGACGTGCTGTGGGGCTACGACATCAACCTCACCGCGGCGCACCTCGCGGCGACGACGCTTGGCATGGACTCCCCCTCCGTCAAGTTCGTCAATATGAACATCCACCGCGCCTTGCTCGGCTGGCACAAATTGGACGAAGAGAAGCGGCCTTACCGCGTAACGCGGAAGTCCGACAACCCCGAAACCTACATCGGATCGGTTGGATTCATCGACGGCCAGCAGCCGCTCGCGCTTTGGCCGACGCTCGCGCAGCACATCGAAGAGCAGGACACGCGGCCGCATCACCCGCCGCAGGCCGACCTCGTGATTATGAATCCGCCCTTCACGCGCAACGACATCCGGCACGACCAATTCGGCGAGGCGGAAGAAAAAGCGATCAAGAGCAAAGAGCGGGAGATTCTCTCCAAGACGGGCGCGCTCGCGGCGGCGGGGCTCCATTCGTCGGGCGGCGCGTTCGGCATGCTCGGCGATTGGCTCGTGAAGAGGGAGAGCGGAACGCTGGCTATGGTGCTGCCGACCGTTGCGCTGTCCGGCGCGGCGAACCAGCCCTACCGCCAATTCCTCGCGCGCAAGTTCCACATCGATCTGATCGTCAGCATTCACGACCCCGAGCGCGTCTTCTTCTCCGAGAATACGGGCATCGGCGAATGCT
Organism: Dehalococcoidia bacterium; assembly: GCA_965242755.1. GTDB lineage: Bacteria > Chloroflexota > Dehalococcoidia > Lucifugimonadales > Australimonadaceae > Bin16. Next base: position 2,773,375 of record OZ251500.1, read on the forward strand.
TGTTGATCGCCCGGCGTTGGGACGACCTCGAGCGGGGCGCGAAGCCGCCGACGCGGATGATCAACCTCGCGCGCAACCCCGCGACGCGAATCGACGCGCTGCGCCTCGCGGAGCGGATACGGCGCGGGGACGCGCTAGAAGTCGCCAAGAAGGTCAACGGCCTCTACGCCTCTCCCGAAGGCCGCCCCGCCTACCCGCCGCTCACGATGGTCAAAATCATCATCCTGCAGCAGTGGCACGACGCCTCCGACGTCGCGATAGAAGAAGCGGTGAGCGACCGGCTGTCGTTCCGTCGGTTCGCGGGGCTGTCGCTCACGGACGCGGTTCCGGACCACTCGACGATCAGCCGCTTTCGGAAGGAGGTCGCGGAGCGGGGGCTTGCGCGCCGGCTGTTCGCGGAGGTGGGGCGGCAGTTGGAGAAGAAGGGGCTGCTGGTGAAGAAGGGAACGCTGATCGACGCGTCGGTGATCAAGGCGCAAGCGCGGCGCCCTGGGTCGGAGGCGGGAGCGGAAGCAAGACGGACCCTGACGCCGCGTGGACGCGCAAGGGGAAGAATTCGCGTTTCGTCTACAAACTGCATATCGGGATGGACGGAGGCTCGGGGCTCATTCGCGGAGTGGAGTTGACGCCAGCGAACGTTGCGGACACGGACGTCGCGGATGCGCTGATCATGGGGGACGAGGAGTCGGTGTACGCGGACAAGGCGTATGAGTCGAAGGAGCGCCGGAAGCGGTTGCGCGCGCGCGGCATCAATGACCGGATCATGCATCGGTCGCACAAGAACCAGGAGGAGTTGCCGTACTGGCAGCGGAGGCGGAACGCGCTTGTGTCGAAGGTTCGGGCGCCTGTCGAGGGGGTGTTTGGGACGTTGAAGCGGAGTTACGGGTACTGGCGGACGCGGTACGTGGGGTTGGAGAAGAATGTCGCGGAGGCAATGTTCAAGGTCATGGCGTACAACTTGCGGCGGGCGGACGGGTTGTGCGAAGCGCGCGCCGCGGCGTTCGAGTAGGGGGTAGGCGTCCGTTTGGGGTAAGAGGCCCTGCGGAGCCCCGAAAACGGGGCGAGCGGGGATGGATGAGGGCGGCCGTTGGGGGGTTAGATGGGGCGAATTGGCCATCGGAGCGGCGCGGAACCGCCCAATCGCGCCAAACGCTCAGTTATGCAAGGGACTCCTCCGGGAGAGAGGGTATTTGTCAGTCGGCGGGGGCGCTAAGGCCGCCCCGTCTTGGCGCTGAGTCGCGGCGGCGGGGCGCTAGGCGCGCGAGGGCGGGCGCTAGGCGCGGCGGCGGCGGCGCGCTAGGGCGACGGCGGCGGCGGCGCCTACGATGAGGAGCGCGGCGCCGACGCCAATTGCTATCCAGAGCGCGGGGACGCCGGCGTCAGGCGTCGGCGTCGGCGTGGCCGTCGGCGCTGGGGGCTCGGGGGTCGCGGTCGGCTGCGGGGTCGGCGTGGGCTCGGCGGTCGGGGTTGGGGTTGGCTGCGGCGTGGGGGTTGCGGTCGGCTGCGGCGCTGGCGCGGGGGTGGGTTCGGGGGTGGGCGTTGCGGTTGGCTGCGGCGCGGGCGGCGCTGTGGGTTCGGGAGTAGGCGGCGCGGTGGGCTCAGGCGCGGGCTCGGCGGTGGGGTCGGGGGTGGGCGGCGCGGTGGGGTCGGGGTCGGGCTCGGGCGTGGATGTGGGGGTGGGCGTGGGGGTTGGGGTTGGGGTGGGCGTTGGGGTTGGGGACGGCGTGGGCGTGGGGGTCGGCGTGGGTTCGGGGGTGGGCGTGACGGCGGGCTGCGGCGCGACGAAGGACGGCGGGGACGCGGACGCGGAGGGGCGCGTGACGACGATGCGGTAGGTTCCGGTGATGGCGCCCGGCTCGTCGTTCGTAACGCTGATGGTGATGACGTTCGTCCCGACGCGGAGGGGGATCGCGCCGCTGCGCTCGCCGCTGCGGATGGACGCGCCGTTGACGGTGATGCGCGAGCCCGCCTCGGCGGACGGCGTGACGCGCGTAGACGCGACGCGGTTCAGCACGCTCGCCGTGTACTCGAAGTGGCGCGGCTCGAAGCGGAGCGTGCCCGCGCCCCCGGACTTGACGAGCAGCCCGCCCGTGAAGGCCAAACTCGTGAGGCGGACGGGCAGCCCGGCGCGCCGGATGTTGACGTTGTAGGTCTTCACGGTGGGGTTGCGGGAGGTTACGGCGATGGCGACGGCGTTGTCGCCGTGCTCAAGGGGCACGGTCACTTCGCCCATTTCGTTGGCGGCGAGCGTCGCGCCCCGGAGGGAGACCGCCGCGCTCGCGCCCGGATCGCTCTTCTCGAATTTCAGCGTGACGCTCGCCGTGTCCCGGTCGACGTCCGCCGTGTAGTCGGTCACGCGCGGGTCGTAGCCGTAGGTCATCGTGCTGGGGGCGTAGAGGCGGACGCCGGTGTCGGTGAAGGAGAGGCCCCTGAGGTCGGCGTTCGACGCGCCCTCGCGCCGCACCGTGATCGCGTAGAGGCGCCCGACGCCGGTGCGCCCCGTCACGGTGAGGTCGAAGCGATTCTCCCCGACCCGGAGGTCGACGCTCCGGGGCGCGCTAGCGGACACCTCGTCGGAGTAGGCGATCGTGGCGCCGGATACGGGCGACGCCGTGACGGTGACGCCCTCGGCGGCGTTCGCCGCCTCGGCGCGGTGCGCGGAGGCGTCCGTACTGTTGAGCGGGGGCATCAGCGGCAGGGTGACGGATCCGCCTCCGGTGGTCGCCAGCGTGAGCGAGGCGAGGTTGGAGGTTGTCCCGTCGACCTTGTGGTCGGCGTCGTCGGACAACTGCGGCAACGATAGATTGGCGTTGACGGAGTCGTCGTAGGCGTTCGTGATGCGTCCGCCGTTCAATTCGAGGGCGTTCTCAGGGACGGTGATCCCGTTCGCGTCGGAGTCCGTCGCCTGCACGTCGTAGGCGAAGCGAAGCCTGTTTCCATCCGTTCGCGTGTATTCGGCGTACCGCTCGGCGCTTCCGATCATCAATTTGACGCGGGGCGTTCCGCCGGACGTATCCACGCTAGTCGGCAGATCGAAGCCTACGCTGACCTCAATCGTTTCGCCGTAGCCGTATTCGTCGGTCGCCGTCGGGGGAGTGGATTCAATGGCCGGGGTGGTCGCCGACGGGGGAGGCGTTTGGCCGCCGTCCACCTTGCGGTTCAGGTCGGCGGCGAGGGCGTCGTGGTTGCGGTTGGCGTTGACGTTCGTAGAGACGGAGTGCGCGATCCTCGCGCCGCTGGGGAGGCTGATCGCGTTGGCGGCGATGCTGATTCCGTTCGGGGCCGAGTCGGTCGCCTGCACTTGGTAGCGGAATTCCACCGTCGCCCCGGACCGCGTTCGCGTGTAGTCGGCGAGGCGCGTCTGATTCCCGATGCGAACCCCGATTTGCGGACTTCCCGTCACCGTTACGTCGCGGCTGAACGTGACGTGGACGAGGATGGCGGCGCCGCGAACGTAGGTGCCCGCGACGGCTCTGGGGGACGGGTTTCCCCAGAAGCGGACTTGCGTCACCGTCGGCACGTCGTCGTCGAGGGCGGTGACGACGACTTGGGCGTCGGCGAAGTTGGCGTCGGCGCCGCTCTTGTTGGCGTAGTCCGTGTCGCCGCTGGCGCCGGTGACGTGCGTGATGGTTTGGCGCTCGTTGACGGCGTTGTCGTCGGCCGCGACGCTTACGGTGACGTTTTGCGCCGCGCTCCAAGTTCCGGCCCTGAACGTGAGGCTTGGCGGGGAGAACGTGAGGTTGGCGCAGGCGGGCGCCGCCGTGGTGCATTGCGGCGTGACGGTGACGTTCGCCGACGGCTGCGAGCCGAGGCTGAGGGCGTAGGTCCGCCCGTCGCCGGTCGTCGCTTCCTCCGTGACGCTGATGGCGGCCGGCGACGCGCGGAGGCCGACGAAATCGTCGTCGGCGACGGTGAAGGCGAGCGCTTGGCCGGCGAGTTGGTGGTAGGGGTCGTTCGTGTCCGTGCTCGACAGCGCGTGGGCGATGTTGACTGACGACACGTCGTTGGTGTCGCCGTCGTCGGCGGGCGTGACGGTGACGGTTTGCGTCGTCCGGTAGTTGGAGGGCGTGAACGTGAATTCGTTGTCGTTCGCTCCGCCGCCGCCGCTGACGTCCGCGATGTTCGCGTCGGTCTCGGCGACCGTGACGGTGACGGTGCCGGCGGGCGCCGTGGCGAGGCGGATGCGGTAGGCGCCGTCCTGGCCTTCCGTGAGGGCGAGCGTCGCGAGGCTGCGCCCCCTTGTGGAGGTGTAGATGAGGCCCGGCGCGTCGTTGTCCGTCACCTGCACGATGAGATCCTCGCGCGGTTCGGTTCCGTCGTAGCCATCCTGGCTAGACGCGCCGTGCGTGACCGTCACCCTCTCGTTAGTCGAGCCGCCGTCCTCCGTTGCGCTCACCGTGAACGTTCTGCCCGTGCTCCAGTTGCTCCTCGTGAGCGTGACGCTGTTCGGCGAGATCCTGATTGGCGCGCCCTGCGGGATGGTCGGCCTCACGGTGACGGTGGAGATCGGCTGCGCGGTGAGTTTGACCGTGTAGGTTGCGGACATGCCCTCGGTGACAGCGAGCACAGGGTTCGCGCCGGCGGGGTCGGAGACGTCCACGCCGTCCGCGTCGTTCTCCGTGACGGTGACGGCGAGGTCCGCGGCGTGGGTCGGGTCCGTCGAGGAGTAGCCGCCGCCGGAGGGCGTGTGGGAGATCGTCGCCGTGTCCGTTTGCGCGTCGTCGTCGTCCGCCGCGTTGACGGTGACGGTCTGCGCCGTACTCCAGTTGGTCGTCGTGAACGTGAGTCTGTTGTTCGTTAGGCTGCTTCCGCTGAGGGTTACCTCGGAGTTGTTGCTGCGGAGCGTCACCGTCACGTCGCCGGTCGGCTCCGTATTGAGGACGACGCGGTAGTTGGCATTGCCGTTTTCGGGGACGGCGAGCGTCGTGATGTCGCCGAACGGCGTAGTCCCCGCTTGCGTCGTGATGCCGGGAACGTCGTTGTCCCTCGCGGTGACGGTGACGACGCCGTGCTGCGTGTTGGAGGCGGTGGCGAACGTTGTGTTGTAGTTCCCGTCCGTGCTCGACGCGGCGTGCGTGATGCTCAGCGTCTCGGTTTGGGTGTTCGTGTCGTCGCCGACGCCGACGGTGACGGTTTTCGGCGTGGCCCAGTTCGAGGCGGTGAAGGCGAACTGGTTGTTGTTCGCCCCGGTTCCGCCGCTGATCTCGATGCGGTTTCCTCCCGACGGCGTGACGGTGACATTGTGGGTTGGTTGGGAGCCGAGCCGGAGCGTGTAGGTTCCGCTTCCCGATTCCTCCGTAATCGTCAGGGCGGTCGGGTTGGAGACGATGCCGATGAAGTCGTCGTCCGTGACGGTGACGGCGAGGTCGACGCTGATGCCCTCGCTCGCGGCGTAGCCCGCGTCGCCGCCCGCGCCGACGCTCGTCGTGTGCGTGATCGTCGCAGAGTCGTTGTCGGCGTCGCCGTCCTGCCCCGCCGTGATGGTGACCGTTTGGACCGAGCTCCAGTTGCTCATCGTGAAGGTCAGCGACGCGGGGACCGAGACGTCCGCGTTGTTGCTGTTGAGCGCGACGGTGACGTCGCTTGACGGCTGGCTGTTGAGCGCGACGCGGTAGGTGTTGTTCGTGGTCGCGCCCTCAGCGACGGTCAGGGAGGTGATGGGGGAGTTGCTCGCGTTGAGGATGCGGACGCCCGGCGGGTTGGAGTCGGTGACGGTCACGTCGAGCGGCTCGCGCGGTTCGGTTGCGCCGTAGCCTCCGCCCGACGCGCCGTGCGTGATCGTCTCCGTCTCATCGTCCCCGTCGTCGTCTCGCGCCGCGCTCACGGTGAAGGTCCGGCCCGTGTTCCAGTTGCTCGCGTTGAGCGTGGCGCTGTTCGGCGAGATCGTGATCGGCGAGTTCTGCGGGACGGACGGCGTCACGGTGACGGTCGCGGATGGCTGCGCGGTGAGTTTGACCGTGTAGGTCGCGGACGCGCCCTCGGTGACGGCGAGCGTCGGGCTCGCGCCGGAGGGATCGGAGACGTCCACGCCGTCCGCGTCGTTCTCCGTGACGGTGACGGCGAGGTCCACGGCGGGGGCGGAGGTGTAGCCGCCGCCGGAGGATGTGTGCGTGATTGTGGCCGTGTCCGTTTGCGCGTCGGCGTCGTCCGCCGCGTTGACGGTGACGGTCTGCGCCGAGTTCCAGTTGCTCGTCGTGAAGGCGAGGCTGGTGACGCCGCCGGCGAACGTAATGTCGGGGGAGTCGCCCGTAGCCTTGCTGATCGCGACGGTGACATTGCCGGACGGCCGGGTGTTGAGGACGACGGTGTAGGTGGCGCTGCCGTTTTCGGGGACGGCGAGCGTCGTGGCCGGCGCCGTCGTGATGCCGGGCGTGTCGTCGTCGGTCGCGGTGACGGTGACGACGCCGTGCTGCGTATTGGAGGCGGTGCCGAACGTCGTGTTGTAGTTCCCGTCCGTGCTCGTCGCGGCGTGGGTGATTCGAATCGTGTTGGTCTGGGTGTCCGAATCGTCGTTCACTCGGACGGTGACGGTTTGCGTCGAGGCCCAGTTGGTCGTCGAGAAGGTGAAGACGCCGTTGGTTCCGCCGGTGATCGTCAGGCCGTTTCCCGAGGGCGTGACGGCGACGGCGTGGGTTGGTTGGGAGCCGAGCCGGAGCGTGTAGGTATCCGTGATGGGCGTTCCGCTGTCGCTTTCTAGGATCGTTAGGGCGGTCGGGGTGGAGACTAAGCCGATGAAATCGTCGTCCGTGACGGTGACCACGACGTTTGCGCTGAGCCCGGCGTAGGCGGAGGTCGCGCCGGCGTCGGACGCGGATGCGTGGGCGATCGTGAGGCTCCCGTCGGTTGCGTCGCCGTCTGAGTCCGCCGTGAACGACACGGTCTTGGCCGCGGTGTAGTTGGTCGACGTGAAAGTGAGGGCGGTCGAGTCCGTTCGAGTCAGCCCCGAGGGGAAGGTGGGCGTGACCGTGATGGTTTCGCCGGATGCGGGGGCGACGCTGAGGCGGACGTCGTAGGAGCCGGCCGCGCCTTCGTTGACCGTGAGCGTCGCGGGGACGATGATGCGCGGCGTGTCGTTGTCCGTCACGCTGACGGCCACGCTGGGGGCGGCGACGCCGTCGTAGTTGGCGCCCGACACGGCGTGCGTGATCGTGGCGGTTTCGTCGTCGGAGTCGCCGTCGTCGGAGGCGACGTTGACGGTGACGGTTTGGGCCGTCGACCAGTTGGTCGTCGTGAAGGTGAGCGCCGACGTGGCGATTGAGACGCCGCAGTTGTCGCAGGAGTCGGGGTCCACGGAGGGCGTGACGCGGACCGTCCCGGAGGGTTGGGAGGCGAGCGCGACGGTGTAGGTTCCCGTGACGGGCGTGGCGCCGTCGCCTTCGGTGATGCTCAGGCTCGTTGCGTCGACCGTCACGCCGCCGACGACGTTGATGGTGAACTGCATCGTGTCGGCGTCGCTGTCCGTGTCTCTTGCGGTGAGGGTGACGCGGGCGCCGGCGTTGGGGGTGTTGGCCGTGGGCGTTCCGGTGAGTTCGCGCGTGTGGAAGTTGAGCGCGAGGCCCGCGGGAAGGTTGGATGCCGTGTAGTGGAGGGGGCCCTGGCCGCCGGTCGCGGCGGGGAGCGTGACGGCGGCGATTTCCTCGCCGTTGACGAAGGTCAGCGTGGACTGCGACGCGCTTCCGAAGTCCGGCTGCGTGTCGGTCGAGGTGAAGGTAAGGGCGATTTCGCAATCGTTGGCGTTGATGCCGGAGTCGTCGCGGTCTTTCCAAGTCAGGGAGCCGGAGGGCACGGAAGAGGAGGTTGTGCTGGTGTTGCCCATGATGCCCAGCGCGGTGGTGAAGCCCGTCGCCTCGTCCTTCTCGTGCAGCAGTTCCAGTCCGGCGATGGGGGAGAAACCGGTGTAGAGGTTGGGCCAAGTGGCGTCTTCCAGCAGCGGTTGGTTGCCGAAATCGACCACGGGGAAGACGAACTTGATGTCCGCGTTCCGCAGGATCGTCACCGGCAGCCCGACGTTGCGCTGCAGGCCGCAGTCGGGGCCGCGGTCGTCTTCGAGCGTGACGGTGAGCGTGAAGTTCGCCGTCACGCTGTTGGCGTCGGTGGCTATGATCACGGCGTCCACGTCGCCCGCCGTGAGGGAGGAGAGCGGCGTTCCGGTGATGCGGCGGGTGGTGGAGTCGAGCGTGAGGTTGGAGGGGAGCGGGTTGGCCGAGTCCACGGCGTAAGTGATGGGGGCGTTGCCGCCGGTCACCTCGGGGACTTGGAATTGGGCGAAGGCGAGGTTGGCGCGCCCGATGGTGTAGGTCGCGGCGCCCGTGTTGTTGGGGGAGAAGGAGGGCGCCGACGTATCGTTCTCGACGGTGACGGTGAACGCGAGGCTGGCGTCGTTGTCGTTGGCGTCGGTCGCGACGAGCGAGAGGTTGTGTTCGACGTCGCCGGCCGTGCTGTTGACGGGGGCGCGTCCGGAGAGCGTTCCGCCGTGGTTCTCCATTGCGGTGGGCGCCGTGTAGGTTAGCCACTCGAGGCCGGTCGCGGACGTGTCGACGTCGTAGGTTACGGGGAGGTTGCCGGCGGTTCCGGCGGGGAGCGTGGGGAGCATCACGTTGAGTTCGCGGCGCTCGATGACGGTTTGGTTCGGCTGGGCGGTCGTGCCCCAGGAGGGCGTGAGGTCTTGCTCGATGACGATGGTGAAGGTTATCGAGGCCATGTCGCTGTCGGTGTCTCTTGCGGTGAGCGTGACGGTTTGGCCGGCGGTGGGCGTCGTGGGGGTTCCGGTGATGCCGCGCGTGTGGAAGTCGAGCGCGAGGCCGGCGGGAAGGTCGGCGGCGGTGTAGTGGAGGGGCCCCTGCCCGCCGGTCGCTATGGCTTGGAGCACGACGGGGGCGCTGATTTCGTGGCCCTGGACGAAGGTCAGCGTGGGCTGGGTGGCGGTCGCGCCGGCGCCGGTGAAGGACGGCTGCGAGTTGTTGGCCGCGGCCACCAGGTTGAAGGTTATTTGGCAATTGGCGGAGCCGATTTCGGCGTTGTCGCGGTCGATCCAATTCAAGCCGACTGTGCCCGAGGCGGCGCTCGCGCTGCCCCTTATCCCAAACGCGGTGGTGACGTCGCCGTCCTTCACGTGCAGCAGTTGCAAGCCGGTGGGCACATTGGTGGCTACGTGCCACCGGGGGAAGACCCCGGCCTCCACCAGCGGCTGGTTGCCGAACTCGGTCACGGGGTGGATGTAGCGGATCATCGCGTCGCTCAGGATGTCCACCGTAATCGGGACGTTGGGGAGTTGGTGGTCGCAGGCGGGCGCGCGGTCGGCCTCGAGCGTGATGTTGAGCGTGTAGGTCGTCTCCTCGCCGTCGCTGTCGGTGGCCGTGATAGTGGCCTCCACCTCGCCCGCCGTGTTTTGGGCGGAGATGGGCGCTCCCCTAATGTAGCGGACGTTGTTGTCAAGGACGATCCGGAGGCCGGCGGGCAACGTGTCGTTGTCGGTGTACGTGATCGGGGTGTTGAGCGAATTGGCGTTGTTGCTGGTCACGGCGGGGATGGCGGTGCGGAACGACGTGACTTCCCAGACGTTTTCCCTCCCAAGGGTGAAGGTCGCGCTGCCCCGGCTGGCGGCGAAGACGGGCATGGAGTTCGCTTCGAGCGTGATGGTGAGCGTGAGCGTGTCGACGTCGTCGTCCGTAGCGTCGTCGGGGGTGCCGTCGTTGTCGGTCGCGGTGATCACAGCGGTGAAGGGCCCCGTTCCGGTCGCGGTCGGCGTTCCGGTGATCTTGCCCGTGCTCGGATTGACGCTCAGGCCGTCGGGGAGGTCCGTCGTGTCATCGTAGGAGACTAATTCGCCGCCGGTCGCCGATGCGTCGTAGTCGACGGGGCGGTTGCGCGTCCATGTGACGCTCCTCGAGTCGGGGGTGTAGGTTGGGCTGGAGTCGTCGTTGATGACGAACGTGTACGTCCGCGTCTCGCGAGGCGCGGAGCCGAGTTGGATTGCGGCGGAGGCCACGATCTTGAACGTCGTGGCGCCCGTCGGGTTGAGCGTAACTTGGAAGCCGTCGACGCTCGTTTCCGCGTCCGTCAGCGTCGCGCCCGCCTCGGTTTGGAAGGCGGAGTCGAGATCGGGCGCGCCGGCCGGGACCGTCGCAATGACGGTGACCTGGGAGGCCGTGGGCTTGATGATCTTGTAGTCCGTCGCGGCGGGGTGGAGGCCGGTTCCGCCGGCGCGGATCAGCGGCAGGAGCGTTCCCGTGGGCGACGCGCCCGCGCGGATCTCCAGCGACTTGAGGCCGCCCGTGAACAGCAGGAACTGCGCCTCCGGGTCGTGCCCGCCCGCCTTCAGCGCGGGATACTGCGTCATCGTCCCGAAATCCCACGCATCGTCGTTGTTGGAGTCGCCGTCGACGTCCTGATCGTCCCACGCCATGTAGATGTCGTTGGCCGTCGATCCGTAGTCGGTCGGCGACTGCAGGTCGGACGTGGTCTTCGCCGTGCCCGTCCCCGCCGTTCCGACGCCTGAGACTTCCGCGTCGTGGTAGGAGGCGCTGACGGTGCTGCTCGACTCGCCGACCAGCCTCCTGTTCGGCCCCACGGAGTAGGATGTCGCGAGGGTGCCTTGGTTGTGGCGCCCAATCACCGCGCCGAACCGGTTCAGGTTCGGGTTCTGTCCAGTCGCGTTTACCGTAGCGGAGGTCCAGACGGCGGTGACGGCGCCCGAGTTAAAGCCCACGACGCCGCCCGCCGCGTCGGTGGTGGCGCTGACCGTTCCGGTGACGTAGACGTTGCGGATCACGCCGGCGTTGTAGTTGTTGCCCGCCACCGCGCCGGTGTCGCTTCCCCCGGAGACGTTGACGTTCAGGAAGCCGATTCCCTCGATGACGCCGCTCAAGGAGTGCGCGAACCCTGCGCCGCCCATATTGGAGATCGTATGGCCGTTCCCCCGCAATCTGCCGGCAAATGTGCCAAGCCGCGTCCAGCTGCCGGAGAGGTCAATGTCCGCGCGCAACTCGTAGCCGACGCACGCGTTGTTCTGGGCGCCGAACCAGCCGAACCGCCGGCAGTCCGCCGCGTTGTTCACGGCCGGCAGCGGATGCCTGAACGCCGAAGGGAAATTCGCGCTGGTTTGGTCGCCGTTGGTGTTGAGGTCGCCGGACAGCGCCTGGAGTTGGCCGGGCGTGCGGACGTCGATGTAGCCGTCGTCGTCGTCGTCGTAGTCGTAGCGGATGCTGAACGTGTAGTCCTTCGTCGTTACGTTCGGCATGGAGCCCACGGAGACGCGGACGACGAGGTCGGTTCCGACCTCGGCCTGATGGCCGACCACGTCCCCGTTGTCGTCCGTATGCAAGGCGGAGCCCTCGCGGTAGGAGACGCTCGCGGTGGAGTCGCTCGTCGTGGGCGTGATCGTCACCTCGCCGCCGGGGGTGTCCGGGCTGACGCCGACGGTGTAGGAGGTCGTCGCCGCGTCGAAGGCGGGGGAGAGGTGGGAGGTTGGGACGAGGGCGGCGCCCGTGTTGTCGGTGAACGCGACGCCGGAGAGGTTGGCGTCGCCTTCGACGGTGAGGCGGAGCGTGAAGGTGGACGATTCGCCGTCGCGGTCGGTGACGGTGACGGCGTAGTCGGTAGCGCCGGCGATCGCGAGCGTGTTGTCTGCGCTGACGGTTCCGCCGTCCGTGGGCGGCGAGCCGGTCGGCGCCGCGTAGGTTAGGCCGGTGACGGCGTCGATGGCGGAGCCGTCGTAGGCGAGCGTTCCGTTGCCGTTGTTGACGACGGGGAGTTCGAAGGAGGCCGCTTTGCCGCGCGTGAACGTCGCGCTGCCGCTCGTCGATGCGAAAGCGGGGGCGGTGTTCGTCTCCACTGTGACGGCGAGGGTGTAGGTCGCGGATGAGTCGTCGCGGTCTTTGACGACGATGTCGTAGTTGGTGGGGCCGCCCACCGTGAGCGTGTTGCCGTCGGTGGCGTTGACCGTGCCGGGCGTGGGCGTGGGCGGCGAGCCCGTCTCCGTCTGCGCCGTGAAGGTTAGGCCGGTGACGTCGTCGATGGCGGAGCCGTCGAAAGTGATGTCGCCGTTGCCGCCGGAGGCGATGGGCAGTTCGAAGGCGTTCGTGTTGGCGCGGCCTTCGCTGAACGTCACGCTGCCGCTGGCGTCTGCGGGCGTCCCGTCCCCCCAGGATGGGGTTTTGTCTTCTTCGATGGTGACGGTGAGGGTGTAGGTGTCGGAGTCGCCGTCGCGGTCGGTGACGATGATGTCGTAGTTCCCCGAGTTGGCCGTCGTGAGCGTGCCGAGCGTCGTGTCGACGTTGACCGTGCCGGCGTTCGTGGGCGATGCGCCGACCGGGAAAGTGTAGCGCAGGCCGGTGCCGGCGAGGGCTTGGCCGTTGTAGCCTAGCCCTGGGTTGCCGCCGGTGACGGGGGGGAGCGTGAAGGCGGTTCTGTTGGGGCGCCCGATGGTGAACGTCGCGCTGCCGGTGTCGTTCGTCCCCCAGGAGGGGACCGAGTTTTCTTCGACCTCGATAGTGAACGTGTCGTCCGCCGTTTGGCCGTCGTGGTCGGTTGCGCGGATATGGATGCTCGCGTGGTTGGGGCCGGTGGTGAGCGTGTCGGGCGTTCCCGTGATCGTGCAGGCGCTTTCGTTGAAGACGAGGCCGTTGGGGAGCGAGTCCGACGTGGCTCTCATGGCGCACGTCACGGGGGCGTTGCCGCCGTCGGGCGCGACGCTCAATCTGCCGTCCGGCAGCGCGGCGCTCTGCGAGAAGGTCTGATCGGCGACGCTGTGCGGAAACGCGTAGGAGGGCGTCGAGTTGGCGTCGATCTTGACGTTGAACGTCGGGAGCGTCCCGGTCGAGCCGTCGTGGTCGGTCGCGGTGAGCGTGACGGTGAAGGCGGACGTGACCACGGTGGAGGCCGAGGTGGTGATTTCGCCGCCGTGCGTATCCCCCGGATCGGGCGCGTCGTAGCCCATCCCCGTCGGGAGCATGTTGTCCGCTCGGTTGGTCGAGACGCTGTACGTCACCGAGACGCCGTTGCCGACGCTGGTGACGGCGGGCAGTTGGAGGGGGGTGTGCTCGTGTCCCGCGACGAAGGCCTGGTCATCGACGGTTTGGGTTCCGAAGGAGGGCGACGCCTCCTCCTCGACGCGGATGGTGAGCGTCAGGTCCGCCGTGTCGGGAGGCGTGTCGGCGTCGGACGCGCGGATCGTGATGTCGGTGTCGCCGGCGGCGGCGCTCGTCGTTCCGCTGATCGTGCCGCCGTGGTTGTCCGACGGGCCGGGCGTCGCGTAGGCCAAGGGCGTCGGAGGGGTTGCGGTTCCGTGCAGGGCGTAGGTGAGCGGCGTGTCGCCGCCGGTTGCGGCGGGAACCTGGTAGGAGCCGGCTTTGCCCCGCGTGAAGTAGGCGGTCGCCGTGTGAGGGGTGAACGACGGCGTTTGGTTGGCGACGATGGTGAGGGTGAAGGCGGCGCTCGTCGCTTGCCCGCCGTCGAGGTCGGTGGCGATGACGGCGAGCCCCGTGGTCGTCGAGACGGCGGCCGACGTTGCGCTGATTACGCATGGGTTGGGGGTGTTGCTGAGGGAGACGTCGGCGGGGAGCGAGCCGGAGGCGAGCGCGCAGGTTACGGGGGCGTTGCCGCCGCTGGGGGCGACGCTGAACGAGAACGGCTTGCCCGCGCTGAACATTTGGTTCGAGAGGGCGGCGCCGCCCGTGTAGGAGGGCGTCGAGTTGTCGACGATGGTGAGGGTGAGGACCCGTTGCCCGGTCGAGCCGTCGCGGTCGGTTGCGATGATCGTGGCGGTGACGGAGCTGGGCCGCGTGGCGGCGGCGGGCGTTCCCGCGATGATGCGCGTCGCCGGGTCGAACGTGAAGCCGCTCGCGGCGGGGCTGAACGTCGCGGTGTAGGCGTAGGGGGCGTTGCCGCCGGTCGCGAGCGGCATTTGGATTTGTCCCGTCGTCGTGATCGCTTGGCCTACGGCGTGGCTGGCGTGGTGGGTCGGCTCGTCGATGGTGACGCTGTCGAAGTCCTCCTCGATGGTGACGGACAGCGTGAAGTCCGCCGTTTCGCCGTCGCGGTCGGTCGCTCGGATGACGTAGTCGGTGGGGCCGCCCGCCGAGAGCGAGTTGCCGTCGGTCGCGTTGATCTTGCCGCCGTTGCCGGAGGTCGCCGGCGTGTAGACGATGTCGCCCGCGGGGAGGGCCGTGCCGTGAACGGCGTAGGTTACCGGCGCGTTGCCGGCGTTGACGGCGGGGATCGTGAACTCGTTGACCGCCGTGTTCGCCTCGCCCTCCGTGAACGTTACGCTGCCGCTCCCGGTCGTGAACGCCGTGACTGCGTTCGCCTCGATGGTGACGTTGAGCGTGAAGACGGACGATTGGCCGTCGCGGTCGGTGACGGTGATGGTGTAGGCGGTGGGGGTGGCGCTTACCGCGAGCATTTGGGTCGACGCAGAGTTGACGGTTCCGCCGTGCGTCGCCTCGGACGGGGGGTCGGTGTGGACCAGGTGGTTGGCTGGGAGGGTGTCGGTGTACTTGAGCGTTCCGTTGCCTCCGGAGACTGTGGGGAGTTCGAAGGCGTTGACGTTCGCTTTGCCGGTGGCGAACGTCACGCTGCCGTTCGTTGTCGCGAATGTTGGGGCGGTGTTGGTCTCCACCGCGACGGTGAGGGTGTAGGTCGCGGATGAGCCGTCCTGGTCGCGGACGATGATGGCGTAGTCCCCCGCGTCGGACGTGGTCAGCATGGAGTTGGCGTTGACCGTGGCGCGGGGCGCCTGGGTCGTCGGCGCCGTGAAGTCTAGGCCGTCCGGGAGGGCGTCGTCGTCGAAAGTCAGCGTTCCGTTGCCGCCGGTGACGGCGGGCAGTCGGAAGGCGTCCGTGTTGGCGCGGCCTTCGCTGAACGTCTCGCTGCCTGTGGTGACCGTCCCCCAGGAGGGGGTCGAGTCGGCGGCGATGGTGACGGCGAGCGTGAAGTCCGCCGTTTGCCCGTCGCGGTCGGTCGCTGTGATGACGTAGTTGGTGGGGCCGCCGACCGTGAGCGTGTTGCCGGGGGTTGCGTTGACCTTGCCGCCGTTGCCGGACGAAGCCGCCGTGTAGTCCAGGCCGGCGACGGCGGTGATGGCGGAGCCGTCGTAGGTTATCGGCGCGTTGCCGGCGGAGACGGCGGGGATCGTGAATTCGTTGCCCGCCGTGTTCGCCTTGCCCTCCGTGAACGTCACGCTGCCCGTCGCGGTCGTGAACGTCGGCGCGGAGTTGACCTCCACCCGAAGCGTGAACTGGAGGTCCGCGGTTTCGCCGTCGATGTCGGTGGCGCGGAGCGTGTGGGTGGTGATGGTGGTGACGCCGCCGGTCGGCGCCGCGCCCGTGAGATAGGGCGCCCCGTTGCGGACTGTGCAGCAGGCGATCGTGGTCGGGAGCGCCTGATTCGAGCCGATGGTCACCACGGAGTAGGTTACGCCGTTGCCCTGCATCGGGATGGCGGGGAGCGCTCCGTCGGTGACCCTCAACGTTTGGCCCTTCGAAAAGGTCAGCGTCGGCGAGGCGGTGGTTCCCCAGGAGGGCGTTGCGTTGGCGACGATCGTAATGCTGAACGACGACGACTGCGTGTCGCCGTCGCGGTCGGTTGCGGTGATGGTGACGTTGAACAGCGAGACCGTGCCCGTGTGCGCTTGCAGGTCGACGTTGAACTGTTCGTTGCTGATCGTGATGCCGTCCGGGAAGGCGTCGGGCGTCCGGTCGGTCGTGACGGCGTACTCCACGGCGTTGCCCGACGTCATCGAGCCTAGCATTGGGAAATCGAGCGTGTAGCGCGTTCTGCCCGCGACGTAGGTCTGGGGGCCGATGGAGGAGGCGAACGCGACGGTGGCGTCCGTCTCCGCTGTGACCGTGAGCGCGAACGTGGCGGTGTCGCCGTCGCTGTCGGAGGCGATGATGTTGTAGGTTCCGGCGTCCCCGGCGGCGAAACTCGTGGTCGAGTTGAATTTGCGGGTCGTCGCGTTGAACGTCAGGCCGCCGCCGGCGGGGAGCGGGGTCGACGCGGAGACGGCGTAGGTTATCGTTCCGTTGCCGCCGGTCGCGGCGGGGACTTCGTACTCCTTGCCCGCCCTGTTGGCCTTGGCGATGGTGAAGGCGACGGAGCCCGTCGTGTCGGTGAACGAGGGCGTGCGGTCGTTCTCGACCTCGAACGTGAACGCTAGGTCGACGTAGTCGCCGTCGAAGTCCGTCGCGCGCAGCGCTAGGTTCGTCGTCTCATCGGCGTCGACGTCCGCGAGCGTCGCGGCGGTGAGCGTGCCGGCTGGCGCCTCCGACGTGGGGGCGTTGTAGGTTAGGCCGCTGGGGAGCGTTCCGACGATGGAGTAGGTTAGGTTGGGGTCGGGGACGCCTGAGTTCGGGTCGGCGTAAAAGGACGGGGCCGGGTTCGTGTTGCCGCGCGTCGCCGCGGGGAGTTGCGGGAGGGTTACGCTGATATTCGTCTGCCCTTCCGTGAAGACCTGGTGCGGCGGGGGGGTCGCGCCCCAGTTGGGCTGAATGTCGCGGATGATTTGGATGTCGAAACTCACGGAGTCGCCGTCGCCGGCCGCGTTGTTGGTGTCCGAGTCGCGCACCCGGTACCAGAGGCTGTATCTGGTGTCTTGGGCGGGGTTGAGGGGCGTTCCGACGATGCGGCGGAACTCGACGCCTTCGCTATCCACGCCTTGCTCGAACCTGAGCAGATCAGGCGTGGGGTCGTCAGGCGTGGGGTCGGCGGGCAAGCCATCGACGCTGTAGATCGACGGGCCGTTGCCGGGGTGATCCTTATCCCGCGCCTCCAGGTTAATCGGCGGGATTGGGCTCCCGGCGACCCGGATATCGTCGCCAATGGTGATGTTTGTGTCGAACCGCACCCGTTTGTCGTCTTCCCGGGTGATGGTGAGCGTGTAGCGGGCCGTCGTTGGGGTGACGTCTCCGTTTTGGTCTGTGGCTTGGATCTTGTGCTCGGAGGAGCCCGGCGTGTTCGTGGGCCGACCAACGAGCGTTCCGCCGACCTTGCCGGTGTTGGCGTCCAGCGAGAGGCCGAACGATTGCAAGGTCGGCGTTCCTACATCTTGGTAGGTGTAGGGCGGGTTGCCGCCGGTGGGCGGCGGAACTTGGAACTGGTAGTCCTCGACGAGGCCGAAGCCGAGCACGTAAGTCCAACTGCCCGCGTTGTCCGGCGCGACGTACGCCGGCGTCGTGTCCGCCGCGACGGTCCAGTTGAACCTGAGCGCGCCCGTGTCTTTGTCCGTGTCCGTCGCGGTGATCGTGGCGGTTCCCGTCCCGATCGTGTTCGGCGTTCCGGTGATCTTGCGCGTGGTTGGGTTGAACGTCATCCCGTCCGGTAGGTTGGACGCGCTGTAGACGAGGGGACGCTGCCCGTTGGTCGCCTCGGGAACGGCGACGACGTCATTCGCCCCGTAGGCATGGCTATGGGTGTAGGTCTGAGCGGGGTGCGTCGCGGTGAACGACGGAGCGGTGTCGCCGCCCTCCGGCTCCGTAGCCTTGTCCTCATCGAATATGACATAGGCTCTTGTGGAGTCGCCGTCGCGGTCGGTGAGAGTGACTATGGAATGATGATGCGTTTGCCTATGCGTGGACCCGGAGATCCGGACCGCAGTCGCGTCGCCCGTATCGGGGTCCGTGACCACCTCGACGCCGAAGCCTGACGGCAGATTAAATGAGCCTGCAAGCCCTCCCGTGGCGGCGTGGGGTTGGTTGCCGAACATCCGGACGGGAATATCCCACTCGAACGCCTTGCCGAGAATGTAGTGCGCCGTTTGCCGCTGCGAAGCGTTATGAAGGTCTGTGTTGCGCACGGTGAATTCGGGCGTTTCGTTCGCTTCGATGGTGATCCTAATCGTGATCGTGTCGGTGTTGCTGGCGGAGTCGGTTGCGGTGATGACGTAGTCGGTGGGGCCGCCCGCCGTGAGCATGTTCTCGTCCCTCGCGTTGATTGTTCCGCCGTGGTTGTCCTCGCTGCGGGGCGGGGTGTAGACCAGGTCCTCGGGGAGAGCCGTGCCGGTGACGGCGTAGGTGATGGTTCCGGAGCCGCCGGTCGCGGCGGGAACCTGGAAGTCGGCGAGGTTGGCTTTGCCGACCGTGAATCGCGCCGTCGCCGTCTCGCTGGGGAACTCCGGGGCGTTCGCGCGGGTCGTCTTCGTCACGGAGGAGATGGCGCCTTTGGCGCTCGCCGTTATGGAGCGGACGCTGAAGGTGTACTCGGTCTCGGCGGTTAGGCCGGTGACGGAGTGGGAGGTCGTCTCTCTCGTGCTGCTGCCGACGGCGCCCCAGCCGGTGTCGGACGCGCCGCACCCGTTAGTCGCCCCGTCTTGACGGCAGATCTCGTACCCGGTGATCGTCGTGTCGCCGGAGTCGGAGTCCCAGGAGAGGTCCATCTGGGTCGCTTGGGGGGTTGCCGCGAGGTTGCGCGGCGCGATGGGGTTGGCGTTGGCGCCGGTCGTCGAGTGCGACACGTTGATTGTGATGGTGCGGGTCGGGACGTTGGGGATCGGGGCGGTGACGACGACGGATATGGGTTGGGGGGTGGGGGTGGCCTGCGCCGTAGTTATCGTTACTTGGCCGTTGGCGGCGTCGCTGCCGCCGAACGTAACCTTCGCGGAGCCGGAGTTTTCGGCGACGGACGGCGTGACGGTGATGGAGCGGTCTCCGCCGGTGCGGACGGCGGCGGTGTAGGTGTCGGTTGTCGCGCTGAAGGCGGGGCTGATGGCGATGGTTTGGTCGCTGCCGGTGTAGGAGAGGGCGAGGCCGCTGAGTTTGCGGTTGAGCATGCGTTTCTGGCGCGTCTGCTCGTCGTCGGTGAAGCCTTCCTTCAGGATGGGATACGAAACGCTGTCCACGAAGTCCCATGGGTCGTGCGCGTCCGTGTCCGCCGCGCTTGTCGCGTTCGGGTCCGTCGGGTCGTAGTCGTTCCACGCGGCGTAGGGGGCTGTGTAGGAGGTGGGCGCCGGATCCACGACCAACGCTTCCGGGGTGAACGATACCGCACTCTCATACAGCAGGTTGCGGGTCCCGGTGAACGTCCCGTGGAGCGGGCAGCCGCGCCATGCGTTGTTGCCGAGGCTCCAACTTTCCTGGGTGGGCGTGGTCGACGTCGTTTCGCCGACGAGCGCGCCGTCGCAGGCGCCGCTTCTTATGGTGTAGCCGCCCTTGTTCACGTCTCCGACCGCGTAGGAGGCGCGGATTGTTCCGGAGTTGTGGCCTGCGAGCCCGCCCGTCTTGTAGTACCCGTCAACGGATGCGGCGGAGTAACTGGCGCCGATGAAGCCGCCGGAGTCCATCTTGCCGACGAGCCCGCCGGCGTGCACGGCGGCGTCCGCGGCGGTCGACAGGCGCACGCTGCCCGTCGAGAAGGATGAGGTGATGCGCGCGCTTCCCTGCGCCGTGCCCGCGAGCGCGCCCGCGCGGGCGCCAGACCCCGTGACGCTCACGTTCACGAGCCAAACCTTCTCCGCCGTCCCGTTGAGGACGCCGAACAGCCCCGAGTCGTCGGTTCCGCTGACGGTCATATTGGAGATGACGTGGCCGCCGACGAACTTGCCGGTGAAGGCCGCGGACGATGTTCCGATGGGCGTCCAGTCGCCGTCCGTCAAGAGGTCGAGGTCGTTGAGGAGTTCGTAGCCCGTGCAGTGCGGCTGGTCGGGCGTGTTCGTGTTGTCGTCGTGGTCGGCGGATCCGCAGCCCATCGCGGCGGCGCCGGTTCCCGGGAGTTGGTTGGGGAAGGCGATCGCGAAACTCGCGGCGTTCGTTGAGGAGTCGACCGTTCCGTCGGTGTTGAGGTCGTAGCGCATCGCGTTGAGTTGCGCGCGGTTGCGGATGTCGATGAGGCCGTCGTCGTCGTCGTCGTAGTCGGTGGGCATGGACACGGTGAACGAGTAGGTGCGCGTCGCGACGCCGTTGGGGGCGGTGACTTTGATCTTGAACTCGGTGGCGCCCGTCGTGGAGAGCAAGACCTGATGGCCTTCCGCGTTCGAGTCCGCGTCGGTCTGCATCGCGTCCGAGGCGTCCAGATGCTCGATCGTCGCGCCGGCCGCGGCGGTGGGGGCGACGGTGATGTGGGTCGCGCCGGCGCTCGCGGTGGTCGTGTAGGACGTGGTTCCGGCGGCGAACGCCGGGCTGAGCGTGAGGACCGTGCCCGTTCCCGTGACGGAGAGGGCTGCGGTCGAGCCGGCGCTGATTACGATGGGGTTCTCGCCGGAGAGCTCGGCGATTTGGAGGTCGAACTGATCCTGCGGGTCGTGCCCGCCCGCCTTGAGGACGGGATACTGCGACGTCGTGCCGAAGTCCCATGCGTCGTCGACGCCGGTGACGCCGTCCACGTTCCGGTCGTCCCACGACTCGTAGATGCCCGTCGACCCATACTCGCGCGGCATCTGCAGGGCGGAGGTGGATTTCGCCGTGCCCGTCTCCGCCGTGCCGACGCCCGACGTCTCCGCGTCGTGGTAGGATGCGTCGATAGCCGCTCCTTGGTTGCGTCCGAACAGGCCTCCGGTGGGGGTGCCCGTCACCCGACCGATGGAGTACGAGGCGTGGACATTCCCTCCGTGGTCGTCGTACCCGACCACTCCGCCGGTTCCCCATTGGGTTCCCGTGCCGGTGACCGTGGCGGATGACCAGACGGCGGTGATCGAGGCTCGGTTCCAGCCCACGACGCCGCCCACCGCGTCGGTCCCCGACACGCTGCCGGTGACGTAGACGTTGCGGATCGCGGCGCCGTTGTTGTTCGCCACCGGGCCGACCTCGGTGCCGCCACCGACGCTTACGTTGAGGAAGCCGATGCCCTCGATGACGCCGCCGTCCGTTTGCGTGATCAAAGCGGCCGACAAATCGCTGAGCACATGTCCGTTCCCCCGCAAGTTCAGCACGGAGCGTCCGAACGTAGTCCAATTGTTGAGCCGAATGTCCGCGCGCAGTTCGTGGCCTGAGCATGCGGCTGACGGGCAGCCCAGCCGCTCGCCGTTCGTTCCCGTCAGCCGGTTGGGAAACGCGTTGAGGTAAGCGGTGTTCGTCGAATCGCCATTCCCGTCAAGATCGTGGCGAATCGCGTCGAACTGCGCGCGCGTCCGAACGTCGATCCAGCCGTCGTTGTCGTCGTCGTAGTCGTACTTGACGGAGAACGTGTAGTCCTTATCCGTCGTTCCTTCCCTGACGCGGACGACGGCGTCCACGCCGACGTTGACCTGGTGGCCGTCCTTGCCGGTGTTCGTGTTGGCGTCGGCGAGCGTCGCGAGGGGGGAGCCGCTGTAGTAGGCGATGGTCGCGGCGGCGGAGAAGTTGCGCGTGACGGGGGCGAACGTGACCTGGCCGTCGGCGACGGCGGGAGTTACGCTGAGGGTGTAGGAGGCGACGTCGGCGGAGAAGGCGGGGTTGAGCGTCGGCGCTGGGGATATGGCGTTGCCGTCGTTGTCGGTGAAGGCGATGGATGCGAGGGCGCCGGGCCGCTGCGACGCGGCCTTCTGCCCGAACGCCTTGAGGACGGGGTACTGCGACACCGTGCCGAAGTCCCACGCGTCGTCGGCGTTGGAGTCGCCGTCAATGTCGTAGGTGTTCCACGTCGAGTAGATGCCGGATCCGTAGGCCAACGGCGACTGCAGGGCGGTGGTGGCCTGCGCCGTCGTTCCCGACGTGATGCTCGTCGTCGTAGAGTCGTGGTAGGAGTTGGAGATCGTTCCGCTGAGCTGGTTGCCGACGAGGCCGCCGATGAGGTTGTTGTCCGCGGTCGACGTGGATGTGACTGTCCCGATGGAGTAGGAACTTTGGATGGTCCCTCCCCCGTTGTTGCCGACGAGGCCGCCCAAGCCGAATCCGGCGTTGGAGCCGGCCCTTGACACATCGACGTCGGCCCAGGATGCGGTGATCGTTCCGTTGGTTATGAGGACGCTCACGAGTCCGGCGACTTGGTTGCCTCCGGAGATGGAGCCTTTTGCGTAGACGTTGCGGAGCGCTCCGGCCGATTGGTACGCCACCGCCGCGCCGCCTCCTCCGGCGCTCGTAATGTTCACGCCGACGAGGCCGAACCCTTCGACCACTCCGCCCTGGCCGATGAAGTTGAACAACGCGGACGAGTTCGTGGCGTGTCCGGATGCCCCGTTATTGAGGCCGGAGATAATGTGGCCGTTCCCTCTGAATTTCCCGGTGAATTGCGTGGCGAAGGTTCCCAACGGCGTCCACGCGCTGTCGGAGAGGCTGATGTCGGCGCGGAGTTCGTAGCCGACGCAGCCGCCGGAGGCTGGGCAGCCGAATCGGGCGCCGCCCGTTCCCGACAGCAGTCTGGGGAAAGGCGTGGTGTGACTCGCGGCGTTCGTCTGGGAGTCGACCGTCCCGTCGGTGTTGAGGTCGTAGCGCATCGCGTCGAGTTGGGCGCGGTTGCGGACGTCGATGTAGCCGTCGTCGTCGTCGTCGTAGTCGCGGAGGATGTTGAACGTGTAGTCCTTCGTGGTCGAGCCGTCCTCCGCGGTGACGCGGACGATGAGGGTCGTGCCGACGTTGGCCTGGTGGCCGTCCACGCGCGTATTGGCGTCGTCGTGGGCGGCGGAGCCGACGAGGAAGGCGAACCGCGCGCTCGCATCGTTGACGGTGGGGCTAATCGTGACGCCGCCGGGCTGGACGTCGGGGCTGACGCCGACGTCGTAGGAGGTCGTGGCCGCGGCGAACGTCGCGGTGAGCGCGATGCCGCTCGTTCCGCCGCCGACGTCGGCGAACGCGACGCCTGAGAGGTCGGCGTCCGTGCTGGCCTGAGCGCGCGCCGTAGCGGGGGAGAGGAGCCCGCCGGGTGAGAGGAGCGCCGCGCTCTGGTCGAGCGGAGGCGCGCCGTGGCCGAGGATCGCGGCGGCGGCGATGAGCGCTCCGCCAGCGATGGCGCGGCGGATGATGCGGGTTGGCGATGCGTAGCGTCGCATAGTCGCGCGTAATCTTAACCCCCCCCCCCCCCCCCCCCCGCAAGGGGGTTCGGGGGCGGGGATACCCCCGCCCCCCGAACCCTCACCCTAGCCCTCTCCCAGGGGGAGAGGGAATTGGGGGCAGCCGCCCAGACCCCCCTCTCCCTCCGGGAGAGGGGCCGGGGGTGAGGGTTGCCCCCCGCACCCGCGCGCACCGCTATCGCGGCGCGCCTCTCCCAGAGGGAGAGGGGCATTGGGGGCATGCCGCCTAGACCCCCCTCTCCCTCTGGAGACCTTTGCATAACTTCCGGCGGCCAGTAGGTTCCCGCTTTCGCGGGAATGACGAGGCGCTTACGTAGGAGAGGAGCTGCGCTCCGCGCCGCCTGGATTCCCGCCTACACGGGAATGACGATAGGTTATGCAAAGGTCTCCAGAGGGAGAGGGTAGGTGTAAGCGTAGGGGTTGGCGGCGGTTGGCGCAAGGGGCGAATGTCGCAACCCCCGCGCTCATTACGGGAACCTCAGGCGGCGCAGCGACGAAGGCGGAGCGGTTTTCGTTTGCTTGGTTCCGTAGATCGAAGGCTCGGCGCAGAGTTTCAGGCGCAGCAGGTCTACGCTGGGCATCAACTCCGCGGGAACGCCGAGCACGTCCACGAGCAGGCGGCGGTCGAGTTCTTGGCGGACTTCGTCCTCCGCCGCCTCGTTGAGCGGGCGCATCGGCCTCGTCTTCATGTCGTCGAAGATGGCGTTGGCTTGCTCGACCTGGTCGTCGCTGAGCGCGTCAACGTTGAGCGTGGGCATCGTTGCGGCCTGGCGCTTAGGTATCAGTCCGCGCCCCGATTGCTGCCTGGAGGAATGCCACCAGTAGAGGAAGCAGCCGAGCGTGGAGTTGGCCCACAGGACATGCGCCATTTCGCGGTCGCGCTGGTTGAGGATGATGTTCGGCCACGAAGAGCCCCCTAATGTTGGGCGCTCCGTGAAAACGACTGGCCCAACCTGGGAATTGAATCGGAAATCGGGGCTGTGGTGCGTTCGGCTACGGGAATCCCATATCTGCATAGCGCGCTGCCGCTTGCCTTCTCTGATGCGCGCCTCCGAATCCGGTTCGACGATCATAGCGCTCTGACGGGTTGCGTCATGTTTCCAGAGCGCGGGGTACGAGGCTGAGGCGCGGCACGGACTGCTGATGTCGAAAGCCCCGCGCCCTCCGCCTCCGTTGATGTCGCGGTGGATGAATCCCATCCTGCCGATGTTTTCGAGTCGGGTTATGGGCAGCGCGGGGGCATCCTCTTCTCTGAGCGTGGGCAGCCAGAGGCTCCCGCGCGCCAACTGATAGGCGGTTTGAGCGAGTTCGAGATCAATAATGCCTGCGGCGGACCACTGACCTCCCTTGGCGAGCGGGCAGTCCAAGACTTCGTCCACTTCCTCCTCTCCGACGAAGATGACGGAGCCGCCGCTGGGCCCGGACTCTAGAGTCCGGATGCCGCCCGATGCGACCATTCGGAGAACCTGCTCACCGATCTCTTCGCCTTCCATCGGGTTTTTGGGGCGGCGCACGAGGTTGACGAAGAGCCCGCGCTCGCCCGGGGCATCGTCGCCGCGCTTGCGCCCGACGATCAGAACTTCGCCCATAGCGGTGTCAGCGGAAAAGGACATATCACTGGACTTTTCCCCCGCGATGGAGACGACGATGATGTCGCGGTACTTGTCGTGGAACAGGTCGCGGGCTTTCTGCCAACTCTCGCCTTGCAAAACGGCGAGGGGCAACACCATTGCAACGGTTCCCGAATCGGCGGCCATCTTGTCAGCGATCGGTATGAAATAGGAGGCGAGCCCGGCGTTGCCGCTGGCGCAAGTGTCGCGCCTCAGCGACTTGGCGCGTTTCGCCATAATGTCTTGCTCTTCTTTGTCCGTGCCTAAGCCGGCGAAGGCGGGGTTGGGAACATTGCTGTGAGATCCCGAGTGGTTGGTGGGACGAGTGAACGGGGGGTTCATAATCACAAGGTCGAAGTCGCCCGGCTTGAGGTCGAG
This sequence comes from Dehalococcoidia bacterium, assembly GCA_965242755.1. Taxonomy (GTDB): domain Bacteria; phylum Chloroflexota; class Dehalococcoidia; order Lucifugimonadales; family Australimonadaceae; genus Bin16. The sequence continues at coordinate 2,798,275 of OZ251500.1, forward strand.
TTTCTCCGCGACGCGCTCCTCGCCCTTGCCGGTCGCTCGGACGGGCGCGCCCGTGCGGAACAACGGCTGAATTTGCGCGTCTTCGGAGAGGAGGTCAATCGACCCCAGCGCGTAGTGGCCTTCCGTCTGCTTGGCGTAAGGGAGCGTGTAGAGCCTCGTGTTGGCGAATTGCTTGGTGGGGTAGGCGGACGCGAGCATTGAGGCGGCGAGGTGCACGGACATTGGCATGATGTCCGCGCCGACGATGCCTTGCTCCATTGCGCGGCGGTGGAATTCCTCCGCGTTCCCTCCCTGTTTCTCGTGGAGCATAGCGAGGCGGCGGTATCCGGCGGAGAGGAGCGTGCCGGTGCCGCAGGAGAAGTCGGCGATTTTGAATTGGCTGTAGTCCGCCTCGCGGTCGGGGAGGGCGAGCGTTGCGAGGAGGGCGGCGGCGGACGGCGTGGTGTAGAAGGTGGCGAGGAACTTCCGATCGGCGATGAGGCGCTGAAAGACGACGCCGGAGAGGTCGTGGGAGCGGGTTACGCCCTCGTCTATCAGTTCGGCGGCGGTGGCGGAGAGCAACTCGAACATGTCGGACGCCAGGCCCTCGGGCAGTTGCGACATAATCTGATGAGCGATGTCGAAGATGGGGTAATAGTTGACGCGGAGGATCTTGCGCCACTCGTCGAGGACGGCCATTTTGGAGAAGCGCCCGCTGGAAGGGCTCCGCAGGGCGTCGAGGTGCCGAACGCCGTGGGAGCCTGCGAGGTTGGCGTGGAAGACGAGCGCGTTGGTGACGATGGCCATCGCCATGCGGCGCGTCTGGAGTCCGTCTTGCTGATGGACGCGCTCGGCGATCCACGGGCCGACGTCGGGGCGGAGTTCGATGGTTTCGCTCAGGCGCTCGGAAGCGGCGATGACGCCTTGCTGGAGGCGGTTGGCGGCGTTTTCGATGGCGCGCAGGGGGATGCTCGCTTGGTAGGCGAGGCGCGCGAGGTCGGTCGCGCCGCCGACGAGCCATCCGGCGTCGGGGAATCGGTCGTGCCGGTCGGGCGCGGCGCCGGAGAGGAGGGCGTATTCGAGGGCGGCGTCGGTGCGGCGGAGTGCGCTGCGGAGGGCTTCGCCTTCGAGTTCGCGGAAGCGGGAGGGGACGCGGACGGCGATGGCGGCGTTGACGATGGCGCCGTCGGTGAGCGCGACGCCGAGCCTTGCGCGGGCGTCGGCCTCGACGGTCGCGGCGGGGGCGACCTCCGTTTCGATGACGACGGGCGCGGATCCGTGTGCGACGGCGAGGATGTCGGGTCGGCGCGGCCCTTGGGTGCGGCCGAGTTGCTCGCCGCTGACGCGCCAGTTGGCGCGGAGGGCGTCGAGCGTCTCCGCGAGGGCGATGTTGATTTCAGGTTCGCTGGTGGCCATATTGGGGGGCCCTCACCCTGCCCTCTCCCAGAGGGAGAGGGAATTTTAGGCGGGGTTGTAAGCGTAGGGGTTGGCGGCGGTTGGCGCAAGTGGCGCTTGTCACGCTCGCGCGCTGCCCATTGCGCGGAGGGCGGCGCGGAGGGCGTCGGGCAGGTCGGCGATGGGGACGCGCTCTTGCGCCATCGTGTCGCGGTCGCGGATCGTCACAGCGTTGTCGGTCTCCACGGTTTGGAAGTCGATGGTCACGCAGAGGGGCGTGCCGATCTCGTCCTGCCGGCGGTAGCGCCGGCCGATGGATTGCGCGTCGTCGTATTGGGCGCGGAAGGCGCGGCGGACTTGCGCGTGGACGCCGCGGGCGGTCGGCGTGAGTTTCGCGTTGCGGCTGAGGGGGAGGACGGCGACCTGCGCGGGCGCGACGTCGGGATGGAAGCGCAGGACGACGCGCGTCTCTTCCTTGCCGTCGCCGGTGGGGGCCATCTCCTCGTCATAGGCGTCGAAGAGGAAGGTGAGGGCGGCGCGGTCGGCGCCGGCGGCGGGCTCGATGACGTAGGGAAAGTAGTGCTCGTTGGCCTCCTGGTCGAAGTACTTCATCGTCTTGCCGGAGGCGGCCTCGTGCTGGCTGAGGTCGAAGTCGGTTCGGTTGGCGACGCCTTCGAGTTCGCCCCAGCCCCAGGGGAAGCGGTACTCGACGTCGGCGGTGGCTTTGGCGTAGTGGGCGAGTTCGTCGGGCTCGTGGTCGCGGAGGCGGAGGTTCTCCTCGCGGATGCCGAGCGACTTGTACCAGGCGAAGCGCTCTTCGATCCAGTGGCGGTGCCAGCGCTCGTCGTCGCCGGGCTTGACGAAGAACTCCATCTCCATCTGCTCGAACTCGCGGGTGCGGAAGATGAAGTTGCCGGGGGTGATTTCGTTGCGGAACGACTTGCCGATTTGGGCGATGCCGAAGGGGAGTTTGGCGCGCGATGCGGTGAGGACGTTGTCGAAGTTGATGAAGATGCCCTGGGCGGTTTCGGGGCGCAGCCACACTTGGCTCGCGGAGTCCTCGACGGGGCCGGCGAACGTTTTGAACATCAGGTTGAACATGCGCGGGGGGGAGAGGGCGGCGCCGTCGTCGGGGCACTTTTCGGGGTCGTCGAGGTGGTCGGGGCGGTAGCGCTTGCGGCAGGAGGCGCACTCGGCGAGCGGGTCCGTGAAGTTGTCGGCGTGGCCGCTGGCGACCCAGACTTGGGGATTTTGGATGATGGCGCTGTCGAGGCCGACGATGTCGTCGCGCTCGTAGACCATCGAGCGCCACCAGGCTTCTTTGACGTTGCGCTTGAGTTCGACGCCGAGGGGGCCGTAGTCCCAACTGGAGCCGATGCCGCCGTAGATTTCGCTGGAGGGGAAGACGAAGCCGCGGCGTTTGGCGAGGGAGACGATGCGGGCGAGGTCGGGGGCGGGCATGGGTGCGCTCCTTGCGCCGCGCGACTGGCCGCCGCGCCGGGCTCTAGGGGCTAGTATAGCGGAACGCGGGGGGCTCTTCTTGTTGGAACCTTTGCATGACTCCCGGAGCCCGGTAGGGAGAGGGCAGCCGCATAGCGGCGGGAGGGTTGCCCGTCATTCCCGCGTAGGCGGGAATCCAGTCCGGCGCGTTAGCGCCAAGGCGGGGCGCAAGCCCCGTCCCTTGATCCCCTCGCGCCCCCTCATTCCCGCGAAAGCGGGAATCCATTCGGCGCGATGCGCCGCTCCCGCCCTCGCCCTCTGAAGACCTTTGCATAACTTCCGGTGGCCAATAGGTTCCCGCTTCGAGGAATTGTAGATGTTAGGTAATTCGTTGACAGAATTGGCCCGGCGAACAGGCCGATCTGGAGACGAACATGCGCGACAACCGCAGCGACAGGACCATCGAGCGCAACTACACCCAGAAGCGGCGCTTCCTCATCGCCGAGTACGAGCTCGTCAAGGCCAACAAGCATCCTAAGTTCCGCTTCGCGCAGGACTTCTACGCCTTCCACGGCGTCAACCGCCAGACCTTCGGCACGTGCTACAACCGCCACCGCGCCTCCGGCGGCGACGCAGCCGCCCTGCTCCCCGCCAAGCGCGACCCCCGCTGGCGGACCCGCCGAACCCTCCCCTTCATCGAGCGCCTCGTCCTCGCCCAACGCAGCAAGGGCAACAACCGCTACGACATCTTCGCTATCCTCAAGCCCACGCTCGGCGCGCATACGCCGAAGCCCCCGCCATCTACGCCATCCTCGAACGCCACGGGGTCAACCGGTTGACGCCGCCGATGCAGCAGTCCAAGCGCCGGATCATCAAGACGCGGGCCGGGGAGTTGGGCCATCTCGACTGCCATTACCTGGGCAAGGACCAGATCGTCGGCAGCAAGCGCCGCCACTACCTCGTCTCCGTGGTGGACGCCTGCACACGCCTCGCCTGGGCGGAGGTGGTGGACGACTTGAAGGCGTTGAGCGTGATGTTCGCGGCGCTGAAGTGTCTGAACATGCTCGCGGCGGAGCACGGCGTTCGGTTCGAGGCGCTGCTGACGGACAACGGGCCGGAAGTGGCGTCGCGTGGGAACGCGGCGGGGCAACATCCGCTCTGGCGGACGCTGAACGAGGACTTGCTGGAGGGGACGACGTTTGAGACGGTTGAGGAGTTGAAGGAGGAGTTGGCGCTCTACCTGCTGTACTCCGACACGGAGCGCCCGCATCAGGGACTGGGCGGCAAGGCGCCCCTCCAAGCCTTGTGATTCTGTCAACGAATTACTTGACATCTACAATTCCCGCGTAGGCGGGAATCCAGGAACCCGCGTCGGCTTGCCGCAGAGGCTCGCTCCTAACCCTTGTTGCCTTCCGACCAGGCTCCCCTCTCGATAGGGCGCGATAGGGGCGCTTGCGGGGCGAGTGGGTTCCCTGGATTCACAAACGAAGCGCAACGCCAGAGCAAGGTGGTGGAGCCATGGGATACCGACACATCGACATCGAGGAACGCTGCGCGATTGCCCGCCTATACCAAGAGGGGCGCCCGATCCGGGAAATCGCTACAAATCTGGATCGCTCGCCATCGACGATCTCTCGCGAGATCAACCGCAACGCGATGAGCGCGGGCGAATACAAAGCCGCCAAGGCGGACGAGAAGGCGCGGTCGCGGCGGTGGAAGGGCCCCCGCCTCGACCGCGACGATCTCCTGCGCGAGGCCGTCCTGCGCCGCATGGCGTGGGGCGCGTCGTCGCCGCAAGTGTCCGGCCGCCTGGCGTTGGAGATGGGGAGGCCGGTTATCTCCCACGAGAGCATCTACCGGTTCATCGCGGCGCAAGTGAAGAGGACGAAGGACTACGACTGGCGGAACTTCCTGCCGAAGCGGAAGGCGACGCGCGGGCGGCGCTCGCGCAAGGGCCGCAGTTCCGCCCTGTTCATCAAGGCGAGGCGGCCTCTGTCAGAGCGGCCTGCTAGGGCGGCGGACCGGGTTGAGTTCGGCCACTGGGAGGCGGACACGATGCTGTTCGGGGTGAAGAAGCAGGCGCTGCTGGTCCTGCACGAACGGGCATCGCGGCTCACGCTCCTGCAGAGGCCGGAGAACAAGGGCGCCGAGGCGGTTGCGCGGGCGATGCTGGCCGTGATGGGGACGCTGCCGATGGAGATGCGGCGGAGCGTGACGTTCGACAACGGGACGGAGTTCGCCCGGCATCACGAGTTGCATGAGTTGGGAGTTGAGACGTTCTTCTGCGACGTTCGGTCGTCGTGGCAGAAGGGGGGAGTGGAGAACGCGATTGGGCGTCTGCGGCGGGAGTTGCCGCGGAGGACGAACTTGGACGGGGTGTCGGACGAGGAGTTGACGTTGTGCGCGTCGCGGTACAACAACACGCCGCGCTCGGCGCTGGGCTACCAGACGCCGTCTGAGGTATTCTGGGGTCGTCTGGAACTGTTGCGCTTCCAGTGTGAATCCACATTCGCGGCTGCGCGGGAATGACGGCAAGAGTGGAGGTTCCCTCTTCGAGGGAATGACGTGGCGACTGGGGATCAATGAGGACGAGGCGCGTCGCGCCCCGTCATGGAGCTTGCGCGCCGACTGGATTCCCGCCTACGCGGGAATGACGGCAATTATGCAAACGCCCCGCCCTGCGGAAGCGGCTCCCTCACGCTTGCGCGGGCTCGGGCGCGGCGCTTTCGGGGGCGGCGATGGGGCCGCGTTTGCGATGCCTTCCCGCCGTCTCCGCCGCGACGAAGGCGAACGCGATGATCGACAGCGTCCACAGCGCGGCGTTGAATCCGAACGCCGCGTGATAGGAGAACGCCACGAGGCTCGTGGAGATCACGGGGCCGATGAAGCCCGCCGCGTCCCCGAACGTCCGGTAGAGGCCGATGGCCATGCCGCGCATGCCCTGCGGCGCTAGGTCGGCGACGTAGGCGACGGGCGCTTGCCCGCCCCATCCCTGCGCGACGTGCAGCAGGATGAACGCGCCCACGAACGCGGGCAGCGACTCGGCGAACGGCAGCGCGGCGATGGCGAGGCCGGTGAGCAGCCCCGCCGGCACGATGACGATCTTGCGCCCGCGCTTGTCGGCCATCGCCCCGGCGGGATAGATCAGCACGCCGTGCATCAGCGAGGAGAAGGTGAAGAGCAAGCCGATGGACCAAGGGTCGAGGCTCAGGATGTCGCGCGCGAACTCGGGAATGAGCGTCGTCGCCATGCCCCCGCGCAGGAAGAACGTCGTGAAACCCGTGACGCAGACGATGAAGAAACTCGCGTCGCGCAGCAGGAAGAGCGCGCCTCTTGGGGAAATGCTATGGCGGACGCTTACCCCGGCCTCCGCGCTGCCGGGGGCGGGGCGCGTCTCCGGCAGGCGGAAGACGCCCCAGAGCGCGAACAGGAGCACGGCGACGCCGCAGACGTAGAACGGCGCCCGCAGCCCGAAGAGTTGGCCGACGAATCCGCCCAGCGCCGGGCTGCCCGTGCCGACCACGAGTTGCATCCCGTGCATCAGCCCCAGCACGCGCCCCCGATTCTCGACGACGCTCAGATCCGCCGCCACGACGTTCGCCATGACGATCGTCATTGCGCTCGCCACGCCGCAGAGGAAGCGGAACGCGAGGAACGTCGGAATGTCGTCCGCGACGCCGCTGAGCGTTGCGAACACCGCGACGCCGAGCCCTCCGGTGGTGATGATCCACTTCCGTCCGACCTTTTCGGAGAGCGCGCCGGCGGGAATGTTGGTGAGGAAGCGGCCGGCGCCGTAGAACGAAAACGCCAGCCCAAGCGTGAAAGTCGACCCGCCGATGAGTTCGTTGAAAAACGGCATCACCGGCGTGACGATCATCATTGAGGCGTGCGCCGAGGAGATCAGCCCGCCGACGATGATGATCAACTCCGGGCGCAGTTTGCCCGACGCGATGCCGGGGGAGGGCGCGGCCTTCATAGCCTACGCGGGGGCCCGGTAGGTTCCCGCTCTCTCGGGCAGGGCGCGGCCCTCGATCTCGAGAGGAGCGGCGCGCCTCGCCGCGCTAGCCGCGTAGGCGGGAATCTAGTCCAACCCCCTCTCCCGCTCAGCGGGAGAAGGATGAGGCGAGGGCGGAAGCGACCGTGCGCGAACGCGCAGGGCAAAGCGAAACGCAAGGAGCAGGGAGAACGCATTTGCTCCATTCTAACACGGCGCGCCGACCCTAGGACCGCGGAAGCGGCCCGAAGCGCTCTCATTCCCCCTCCCTGCTAGGATACATTCGCATAACCTGCAGCCTTGCCCACGTAGGGAGAATTACGGCGCCGCCCAAGAGCCGCTCCTCTCCGTACCCAAAGTGCCCCAACCATGCGCTAGAATGCCCCATGCGCCCAAGCGCAACGCAAGGAGCATGCGATGAAACTCATCCTCAGCAGAAAAGGCTTCGACACGGCGAACGGGCGCTGCCCAAGCCCCATCTTCCCCGACGGCACGATGTTCTCTCTGCCGATACCCGACGAGCAGGGCGATGGCGGAAATTCCTATCCCACCTACGACACATTGCCCCACCCCAAGCCGAACAGAGAGGAAGGCAAGCACCTTGGAGGTTTGCTGCAAAGCCTTACGAGGAAAACCAGCCGAACACAAGCCGTTCACATGAGTCCTGACCTCAACCCTCCGCAGGGCTGGCCGAGGTTGTTCGACCAAGCCGGCGCTGCCAAGGGTCATCTCAAGAACCAGGGCGTTGGGGAGGGCGACCTCTTCCTCTTCTTTGGCTTGTTCCAGGAGGTTGAGGATACTGGGGAACGGTGGAAGTTCATCGACGACAAGCCCCAGCATGTCTTGTGGGGCTGGCTCCAAGTCGGAGCGAAACACAACTGCGGAGAAGGCGACGAGGAGTTGCGGTGCTCGTGTGGCAACGCCAATGTGCGCTACGTCGCTCGGAAACAGTTGGACATGGGCAAGGGAATCGATGCCCCGGGAGCGGGCGTGTTCCCGCAATACGATGAGCGCCTGCTGCTCACGGACCCCGAACGGGACGGCGTGACGCACTGGCGGTTGCCGAAAATCTTTCACCCTCACCCGCCTAAAACGCCGTTGACTTACCACGGTAAGCGCGTTTGGACGCTCAAGGGCGACTACACCCATGTGCAACGCAATGGCCCGGGCCAAGAGTTCGTCCTCAACTTGGACGACTACGACGGCGTGAAGGACTGGGCGCTGGATCTCATCGCGAAATTCAGAGCGAAATGACCGGTGCGCCGCGCGCATGCCCCGACGCGCTAGCGGACTCCTACGGATAACTGCCGCCCCAGCACGCCGCCGAGCCGTCCGTTCGGACCGCGCACACGCGCTGATGGCCGACGCTGACGGCGATGTAACGCTCGTCCGGTTCGGGAGGCCAAGCCTCCGTTCCGGCCGTTTGCCTGCCCGAAGAGGCGAAAGAGGCGCCCCAGCAGGTGAACGTTCCGTCCGCGCGCAGGCCGCAGGAGGTCCGGGCGCCGCTGCTGATCGCCGTGAACGTCTCGCCCGCGGGCGGCGACGCTTGGCCTGACCGGTCGTCGCCCCAGCAGAACGGCGAGCCGTCCGCACGGAGCGCGCAGGCGTGGTTTTCGCCGCTGCTGATCGCCGTGAACCTCTCGTCGGCGGGCGCCGGCGTCGTGTCCGCGGCGACCTCGTCGTCGAGCGCCCAGCAGACGGCGCCGCCGTCCTCGCGCAGCCCGCAGGCGTGCCATTCCCCCACGCTGATGGCCGCAAAGCGCTCTCCCGCAGGCGGCCTGCCCGTCGTTCCCGCATCGCGCCATGCTTGCGCCGCGGCCTCGCTGCCCTCTTCGATCTCGGAATTGGCCCAACACGCGGGCGACCCATCCTCTCGCAGCGCGCAGGCTTGGGATTCGCCGACGCTCACCGCGATGAACGCGCCCTCGGGCGGGGGCAGCGCCCGCTCGCCATAGTTGGCGTAATCAGACTCGACGTACTGATCCGCGACGTACTGGTTCCAGATCCGTTCGGCGTCGCCGTCGTTTGGCCAGCAAACGAGCGAGCCGTCTCCGCGCACATACCCCTGTCGTACATCGTTGGCCGCATCCGCAAGTTTAGCCAACGGGCTTTGCTCCTCGCGATCAGCAGGTTGGCCGCAGGCCTTGACGGCAAGCCGAAGCGGATGGAGGAAGTCGTGATTCCCAAATTCATTGGCTCCCACGTTATCCACCAAGAGTCGCTCCTCGCGACGCATAGCCTTGCAGTGCTAACCCGCATAACGTTAGCCCATGGCAATCAGTGGGCAAGGCGTGAGCCCACCGACGACGACGTAGCCCGTTTGGACAATTGGGTGCGCCAACTCCCTCCTTTCCGCGGCACTCAGCCGCTTGGGAGCAAACCATCCGGAACCAATACAGAGGCTCTGCGCGAATCATTTTTTCAATTGTCATACGACCAGTTCCCCCTGCAGCGACACAATGACAATCGGGACATAGGCCGCTCTTTACTGTTATTCGAGACGATTCCTCATATGATGAAGGACGAAGGAAAGCCAATTTCGACAGACATTGGCGAGTCGTTTAGAGAGATTTGGGGCATGACGCTTCGCCAATTCATGGTGACTGGATACATTGTGTGGGCACAGAATCAAGCGCAAACGGGTAAGGCGATGCGAATCAAGGAGTTCAACCGTTTGCTAGACAACGATTTACCGGGCGTGTGGAGAGGAAACGAATCAGATCTGCCAACATCCGCTTCATTCGAGCGGTTTCTTCAAATTTGCGCCATGGGTTGCGATGACTTTAGGCAGAAAATCGGGGACCTCACAAAAGGTGATGAACGCTTTGTTCGTGTTGAGAAATGGCCTCTCCATGCGTATCCGATAGTGCGGCTAGGGAAGGATGAAATCCTAGCGCCTATTCCTAAAATGCTCATTGACCGGATCACCAACGGGATATTCCATGACCTCGCCAATCATTTCAAAGGAGCAGGAGGGGTTAACTCATTTCGGGTCGACTTCGGACATATCTTTGAACGCTATGTCGGGTATAACCTTGAACTCGTTTTCCCTAGAGAGTACCTTGTGCCGGAAACGCAGTATCAGGCTGCGAAACAGACTCGGAGCACGCCTGACTGGACCATCAACAGCCCGGACGGCGCAATTGCAATTGAGTGCCGGTCGTCTTCATTCACGCTGGACACGCGTACATTTGCTGACATGCAACGCATTACTAAGGATCTTGCGAGAATCGCGACCGATCCGTTAATCAAAGGCGCTGGCAAGATAAGCGATTTGAAAAAGAATATGGCGTTTCCGCTCAAAAGCGCCAATGACGTCAGATTCGGCGTGTGCACGTTCGAACGCCTGCACCCGTTGGGTCTCCTTGGAGCGATGTTGGCTGATGAAATCACTTCGGCTATCGAAGAGGGTTTCCAATTCTACATTGCGCAGTTAGTGGAATTGGAGAGAATTTGCGCTTTCAAAGACCCTTCTCTTTTCATTCAATTTATCGATACTCTAACGTTTGATGAGGGATGGCGCGATCCATTTTCTGAAGTCCATAAGAGGTTAAACAACCCAACCCCAAGGACTCCACCTTCTTCTATCCTGCGCGACAAAGCCGATGAATTCATTGAATTATTCGGCGAACTCGGGTTTAGCAAATAGCGCTAGCAAACCCCAAACGTCGACTCAAGAGCTCGTCAATTCTCTCTCTGTCCTACGACGGCGCGCCGCCGCCCCAGCAGGCTGCGCCGCCGTCCGTTCGGATCGCGCACATGCGCTGGTCGCCGGCGCTTACGGCGATAAAGCGCTCGTCCGCTCCGGGAGGCCACGCCTCCACGCCGGGCACGCGAGGGTCTGAACTCAGCGGAACGCTTCCCCAGCAAACGAGCGAGCCGTCCTTGCGAACGCCGCACGTGAAAAACCGCCCGCCGCTGATCGACGTGAACGCCGCTCCTTCCGGCGGAGACGCTTGGCCGTGCCGAGTTTCGCCCCAACAGACGGCCGAGCCGTCCTCGCGAAGAGCGCAGGCGTGCGCGAGCCCGACGCTGAGGGCGGCGAGCCGCTCGTCGGCAGGCGGCGCCGTCGAGGTTTCGCTTCCAACGTCATCCTCGAACGCATACGCCGGCCAGCAAACGGGGGAGCCGTCTCGCCGCAGCCCGCACGCTTCTTGAGCGCCGACGCTAATGGCGGCGAAGCGCTCTCCTTCGGGCGTAAAGAGCTCCGTCACTTGATCCCAGCCTTGCGCCGCAGCCTCACTCCCTTCCGTTATGTCGAACGCAGACCAACAACGAGGCGACCCGTCCTCCCGCAGTCCGCAAATGAGCGTAACCCCAACGCTGATGGCGGTGAACTTCTCGCCTTGCGGCGGTTGCGATAAGCGCAAGCCGAACTCCCGCCATCCACTATAGGGGTCGTCGTCGGGCCAGCAAACGGGGGAGCCGTCTTCGCGCAGCCCGCACGCTTGGAAATCGCCGACGCTAATGGCGGTCAGCGTCTCGCCTTCGGGCGGCGCGTAGTAGGAGTACGAGCCTCTGCCGGCGCAAACCGGCGCGCCGTCCTCTCGCAGCGCGCAGACGTATTCGCCCGCGTTGCTGATGGCGGTGAAGCGTTCGTCGGCGGGCAACGCGGGCTGCAGGCGGTCTCCGCCCGGCGGCGCGGCTTGGCCTCCGTCGTAGTGCGGCAGCGTCGCCCCCCAGCAGACCGGCGAGCCGTCCTCGCGCAGCGCGCATGTGTGCAGCGGAGCCGCGCTGATGGCGACGAACCGCTCATCCTCCGGGCGCGACGTTTGCCCGAACGGAGGCAGTTGGACTCCGGCGAAGTTCCAACACGCGGGCGACCCGTCCTCGCGCAGCGCGCAAGCGTAGCCGAAACTACCGCTGATGGCCAGGAACCGCCGCCCCTCCTCCGAATCCGACGCGGCGTCAATCTCCCAGGGAGCCCATGCTCCCAAGTCGTAGGGAGGCGGCTCGCCCTCAATTTCGACGTCGTCGGGGAACCAGCACAACGGAGACCCGTCTTCTCGGATGCCGCAAGCGTAGCCCCGCCCAATGTCTATGGTTGCGAAGCGTTCGCCCTCCGGCGGCGTCAAACGCCCGGACGGGGCCTCGCCCCAGCACGCCGCCGAGCCGTCCGCGCGGAGCGCGCAAACGTAACGTCGCCGCTGCTGAGGGAGACGAAACGCTCGCCCTCCGGCGGAGAGATAGGGGCATGCTCGTAGCCCCAGCAAACCGGCGTCCCATCCTCCCGGAGAGCGCATGTGTGGTCGCGTCCGCCGCTGATTGCGATGAACGTTTCTCCGTCGGGCGGGGACGTTTTGCCGTAGGTATCCTCGCCCCAGCAGACGGGCGAGCCGTCTTCCCGCAGAGCGCAGGCGTGATAGTCCGCGCTGCTCAGCGCCGCGAAGACCTCTCCCTCCGGCGGGAGGCTTCCCCCTGCGCCGCCGTCGTCGTCAGGGCGCGGAGCGGTCCTCCCCCAGCAAACAAGCGATCCGTCATGGCGCAGGGCGCATGTGAAAACCCGACCGCTGCTAATGGCCTTAAACCCATCGGGATCAAGCGCCGCCCCATCCGCTCCCTCTCCGCCATCCCCGCCATCGCCCCCGTCGCACGCGGCGAGCGCGGAGATAATCGCAAGCGCGAACGCGGCGATTAGGACGGAGTGCAACGAGGATCGGGGGAATCGCATCCGCGCAATCCTACCACGGCGGGCGAGGCCGTTCGGTATGCCCCGCGCGCTACGCTCGGATCTCCTCGCGAATAAAGCGGACGTATGACGCGGCCAGCAGCGCGGCGGCCATCGCGATCAGCGCGACGATGTGCGGCCAAACGAGTTGCAAACTCTGCGCGGCGGAGACCGGCGTGGCGAGCAACCCCTCAAGGCGCGATTGCTCGACGGTGAACAGATTGATGGCGCGCCCGCCGAACGGATCCAGAAGAATCGCGGCAGCCTCGGAGAAGAGGCCCGACGGCGAGAGGCGGTTGACCCACGACTCGATGGTGACGCGGCGGACGGCGTCGGCCGCGGTCGCCGCGTCGGGAACGATGCGCTGCGCGGCCACGCCGCCGAGTAGCGTCACGAGGAAGCCGAGCCCGAACCACGCGCCGATGGACGCGAGCGCGGAGGTCACCGTGTTCCGCAAGAGCACGGACGCGGTGATGGCCAGCGCGAGCCAGAAGGCGAGGTACGCCGCCGCGACCATGCCAAGCCCCACGAGGCGGACGATCTCCTCGCCCTGCGGCGCGATGCCCATTCGGAACATCGTCACGCCCACGACGACGACCATCATCGAGGCGACGACGATGATGAGCGTGAGGAGCGCGGCGAGGAACTTGGCGAGATACACGCCGTCGCGGTGAATCGGCTGCGCGAGAAGGCGGGCGAGCGTGCCCTGCGAGCGCTCCGCGTTGATCGCGTCGAATCCGAGCGCCACGCCGATCACGGGGCCGAAGAAACTCACGAAGGAGAGCAGGGAGATCGGCACGCCGGAGGCGGAGGTGAAGACGTCGAGGAAGAAGAACTGCCGCCCCTGCCGAGCGAGCGCCGCGAGGTCGACGAACGCGCCCCAAAGCAGCCCGAGCGCGACGAGCCCCAGCAGCAGCGTGAAGCGCCGCCGCCCGAAGTGGTCGGCGAGTTCCTTCCAAAAGAGCGCGGTCATGCCGTTCGGTTTTCCTTTTATCGTCATTCCCGCGTAGGCGGGAATCTAGGAGGCGCGCAACTCCTGCCCAAGCAAAGCATGTATGGAGCAGGGTGAATTATCGTAAAGCGCCCGGCGGCGGCGGCGCAAGCGGCGGATGGCGCGGGGGCATGACGGGTTCGCCCAGAGGTTCCCGCCTACGCGGGAATGACGCGGCGCCTGGCTAGGAGAGTAGCGGGGCTTCGCGCCGCCTGGATTCCCGCCTACGCGGGCAGGGCGGTAGGCTAGGCAAAGGCCCCCTAAGCGCCATCGCCGCCGACGGGTTCGTCGTCGCCCGGCTCGCCCTCCTCAGGCTCCGGCGACCAGGCGCGGTTGTAGTTCCAACTGCTGCTGGAGCGCATTATGCGGAGATGCGTCAGCAGCGGCTCCGCCGGCAGGCCAAGCGCCGCGATGTGGAGGTTGTCCAACTCCTCGATCAAGTCCGGCTTGAGGTGGAAGTTCACGTTCCGCCAGACCCTGCCGCTGTTCTTTTTCTCCGTGATGCACTGCGGGATGGCCTGGATCAGCCGTTCTCCCAACTCGACGGCGGGCCCGGGGTTCTCCGCCCAAGCGTCGGGAACGGTCAGCAGCCCGAGGTCGGAGACGGATTTGATGTGGAACCCGTCCCCGACCGTCCACCACCATGCGTAGCCTACGTGCCCGTTCAACGTCGCCATCAGCAGGCGCAAGACGTCGCGGTCTTCGACGGCGAAGACGTTTTCTCTTCTTGGGGCGACTGCGTCTGCGGGGATGGAGCCGAGGAAGTATCCGGCGACTTGCGGAAAAGCCAGCCGGTGGGCTCCGGCTTCATCTCCGTTGGGCTTCAGCCGGTAACTTTCGACGGTTCGCGCTTGCCCGGCGACGGCCTGCGTCAGGAGGGCGACTTCCTCGGTTGGCGTTCGCAGCCACTGCCCGCTGATCCGCTCGTCCACGCTTGAGGCCAACCGGGGGAGGCTGGTCGCCGGCCTTTGCGCCAGGCACTGCTTGCGCTCCGCCGCCGACCAAACTTGCAGCCCGGTGGACTTGATCGCGGGGGGGCCGTCGCCGAGGACGGCGCTGATGATGGTCGCGCGCTGCCGGTTCTTCCATCCCTTCAGCGTCGGCGCGCCGTTGAAGATCGTGTCGGGGATGATGTTGTAGTGCCGGAGGGCAACCTCTTTGCAGCGCTCCTCCACGATTCTCCGGAGCGCGGCTTCCTGCCGCCCGAACGCGATGGAGAGCGGAACGACGAGCATGACGACGCCGCCCTCGGGGTTGGCGAGCGCGAGCGCGGCTTCGCAGAAGAGCGGATAGAGGTCGTTGATGTTCGTGGTTTGGTGCTTGCTGACGGTTTTGAGCGCGTCGATGCGCTCGGCGCTCAGCGACTTGTTCAGCGCTTCGTAGGGGGGGTTGCCGATGACGACGTCGAAGCCGCGCCACGGGTTTTCGTAGAAGAGGAGGCGGGCGTCGGCGCCCGACGGCGCGGGAGTGGCGGCGACGATTTGGGATTCGGCGAATTGGACGAGTTCGGGGCTCGCGAGTTCCCCGTTGCGCCGGAGGAGCAGTCGCAGAGCGTCGAGCAGTTCGTCGTCGCGCCGCAGCAGGTCCTGTTTGTCCTCCTCCGTGTAGGCGTCGAACCAGCGGGCGCGGTTCTCCGCGACGGCGGTCAGCGCTGCGACGAGGTCCGGATCGGCGGTGTCCAGCCGTCCGGGCTGGCCGGGCCGCCACTCGCGGCTGGCGACGGTCTTGAGCGTGTCGGCGCAGACGATGCGCGCCTCGAGGTTGGGGAGCGGGGCGTCCGACGGCGAGGATTTGCGGGCGGCGGTGATGGCGATGAAGAGCCGGAGGCGGGCGATCTGGACGGCGAGCGGGTGGATGTCCTGCCCGACGAGTTGCCGTCTGATGATCCCGTCCGGGGAGGCCTCCGCGTCCCGCCCCAGGTTGCGGAGGGCGCGCATGAGGGCGAGCAGCGCGCTGAAGAGGAACTCGCCGGAGCCGACGGCGGGGTCGAATATCCGCAGTTCCGCGATGCGCTCGGCGAGGGCGGAGCGCTCCGCGTCGGTCAACTCGTCAAGCGGCGCGTCGTCGGCGCCGAACATTTCGCGCAGCCGCGCCTCGCTCACGCCGTCCGGGGCGGCGTCTTTGACCGCGGCGGCGAGCGCGTCTTTCACCATTTCGTCCGCGACGTCGGCCGGGGTGTAGTAGGTTCCGGCGGGCTGGCGGAGGGGCGATTCGCCCTTCTCGGTCGGGGCGATGAGGCGCTCGAAGAGGTTGCTGAGCAACTCCGGGTCGAGCGTCTGCTCGCTTTCGCCCGGGCGGTGCTCGTCCATCGTCCAGTAGTAGCGGGAGAGGATGGTGAAGAGGCCGGGGCGCTCCTCGTCGGCGCTCCAGTACTCGCGGGCGGGGACGTCCAGAGCGTCGTCGGCGCTGTGCTCGGCGAAGAGCGACCCGTTGAGGAAGGGCGCCTGCTCCATCGCGCGGTCGACGGCGCGGTTCCCATGCCGTTCGCGCTTGTCGATGGGAACGTTCAAGCACTTGAGGAAGAGGAAGCCGAGGGCGTCCTTGTGGTAGCGGTCGGGGTCGGGGAGGTTGGCGGCGAACGCGCGCTCGAACAACTCCGGGGGAATGATGCTCTCCTCTTTGAGGATCCAAGCGAACATCACGCGGACGAGGTGCCGCAGGACGGCTTGCCGCCCCTCCAAGTCTTTGCCCCGCTGCATCCGCTCGACCCACGCCGCGACGTCCTTGTAGAACTGCTGGCGGAGCGGCGCGGCCTCGAGCGGCGCCGCCAGGGCGGCGGCGGTCAGGTCGTCGTCCTTGCCGCGCAGCAGCGAGAGGAGTTTGGCGACGGCGGCGCGAGCCGCGGGCGACGGCAGCGTGGGGTCGAACGCCGCCGTCATATTGACCTGCCCGCCGGCGGCGATGGCGACGCGGGCTTCCGCCGCTCCGTCGGGCGCGATGCAATGCGCCAGAACGACCGCCGCGCCCGATTCGTCAACGCTTGCGAACGTTCGGGCGCAGAGGGCGGCGTCCCCCCGGGTGAGCCCGTAGCGGGGGTGATGGCGGAATTGCGTCGCCGCGACGACGGCGCGCTTGCCCGCCAAACTGGGGCGCGGAGAGCGCAGCAAGGGGCCTCCGGCGTAGGCGTAGGATTCCCAATCGGCGTCGTGCGCGTCTTTCGCGCGCCCCAGCAGCGCCGTCTCCTCGGCGAGATCGAATCGGACGGAGGCGTCGGGGTCGCCGAGCATTTCGCGGACGAGGTATTCGGGCGGGCGCCCCGCGGCGACGGCGGCGAAGAGCAGGTCGGCCGGATTGGCGGCCCTCGGCCTCGCCGACGGCTTGACGCTCGCCTCGATGCGCTCCCTCGCCAGCATGCCGGCGAGATCGGACAGCCGCTCGCGGATATCCGGGGATTCGAGGGCGGCTTTGCCGTGCTCCGCGATGGGCTTGAAGTCGTGCTCGACGATGAACTCGAGGTCGGGAGCGGACGGATTGCCCGACCGCCTGTAGACGCGCCATCGGACGCCGTCCGTCAGCGCGCCGAAGGTGTTCGGCCCGCTCGCGTCGTGCTGCCTGAGGTAGCGCTGGAGTTGCCGGTCGGGCGATTCGGATCGCCCCAGCCCCGAGTCGAAGTCGGTTCCGTACTCCTTGGCCTCGACGATGAGGACGGCCTGCCCGGGGCTGCTGCCGACCTCGCTGAGGAAGCACGACTCGTCGATGACGTTGCGCGCGCTGCCGTGCTGGGGCATGCGGCGCGCCGCCGGGTAGCCCAGTTCCGTGAGCGCGGGGAGGATCAGCAACTCAAGCGTCGCCGCCTCGTTGAGGATGCCCCCTCTGTGCCGGGGCGCGGCCTGCCGGAACCCCTCCTGCAAAACGCCCGCGAGCGTCTCGACCAGAGGGGATAAGTTCGCGTCCGAGCGCGCGGCCTGCGTCATCATTGCAGGGAGCATTGTACGCGATAGGCGGCGCCGCGGCGCAAGGGGCGGGCGTCAGCGGGGGGGAGGCCGACGGACGACGTCAGCCTCGCTAGGCGCCGCCCGGTCCCGTCATTCCCGCGTAGGCGGGGCCCCTCACACCTCGGGGGCGACGCCGCGGATCACGCCCTCGTCCTCGTCGAACGCCTCCGGCGCGGCCACTTGCCCCGCGTAGGCGCGCACGCGGTACGCCTCTCCCTTGCGAACGATCACGGGGATCGTTCCCTCCATCAGATCCACCGCCGCCTGCATCAGGATGCGGCGCGCGCCATCGACCGCGCCGTCGTTCGGGCCGAGCGTCTCATTGGATCGGTCAACGATCGCCCCCATGCTCTCCTGGCAGGCGAGCGCCATCTCGAAGGCCGTCTCGAACCGCGACGCGAAGTCGGGGGGACGCTCCCCGCCCTCCGGAACGTAGCCGTTGTCGCGGTTGCGCTCGCGCCGGTAGGAGCCATCCGCGAGTTTCGGATGGATGCGCTTGCCTTGCCGGATCTCGCGCAGGAGGCGCTTGCTGAGCGGCTTGCGCGGGTCGTAGGTGACGGCGAAGGCCATCGCGCGCTCGTCGTCTATCGGCGTCCACGCCGCCGCCTCGTGGACGCCGCGCCTGCCGGACGCCGACGTCGTGTAGAACGGCATCATCCACTGCGTCGCGCTCAGGCGCGCCGGCCCCGTCTCCGGCTCGACCGCCGTGCCGACGAGCAGGCCGTACTCCGTTTCGCGCGTCCGCACCGCGTGCGCGGCCTCCTCGCCCATCGGATCGTCCGGCCCGAGCGCGCCCGCCTGCGCGAGCGCGGCCACGCGGGAGGCGTCCAGCCCCCCCTCGACGGCCTGCATATAGTTGCAATCCACGAGGAAGCGCGAGAGATAGCGCTGCTCCGGCTCGACGCGCGTCCACTCGAATTCCGGCAGGTCGGGCGGGTCGTCCTGCGGTCCGAAGTAGCCCCAGAGGAGGCCGCCGAACTCGGCGATGCGGAACGCGGGCGCCGTCGCCTCCGTCCAGAGCGGGCTGTCGGGCGGCTCCAGCGGCATATCCAGGATGGCGCCGTTGACGTCGAACTTCCAGAAGCAGCGTCCGCAGCGGATGCCGCCCTCCTCCACGAGGCCGAACGAGAGGTCGGCGCCGCGGTGGGGGCATCTGGCGTCGAGCAGGCCGAGCCGCCCCTGCGTGTCTCGGAACGCGACGTAGAACTCGCCGAGCGACTTGACGCGGATCGGGGGAGCGTCGGGGTGCGGCAACTCGTCCGCGAGGAGGAGGGGCGTCCAGAAGCGGCGGAAGAGCGCGCCCATGGGCGTCTCCGGCCCGACGCGGGTCAGCAGTTCGTTGTCTTCTTTCGAGAGAGCCATCGTCGCGGCGATTCTAGCAGGCGCGGCGCAACCCTCACCCTGGCCCTCTCCCGGCGGGAGAGGGTAATTGTCCCTGTGGCTTGGAGGGCTGTTGGATGATGGACGCCGGCGGCCGTCGGGGTCGCGTGGGCGGGAATCTACTGGGAGCGCAGGAAGTTACGCAAAGGTCTCTTGTGGTAGAGTAGGAACAGGGCGGTCGTTGCCCGGTTGCATACGCTATGGAACAGCCTTCGGAATCCGCGCCCGACTTGACGATTCTCATTCTTTGCCGCAACGAGGAGGGCGGGATCGCCCGATGCGTAGGCGAGGCTTACGGGTTCTTGCGGCGCAACGGGATCGCGGGCGAGGTGGTGGTCGTGGACAACGCGAGTTCCGACCAGTCGCGCGGGCGCGCGTTGGAGGCGGGCGCCCGCGTCGTTCACGAGCCGAGAATAGGCTACGGCAACGCCATCATCGGCGGCATCGCGGCCGCGAGAGGGGAGTTCATCATCCTCGGCGACGGCGACGGCGAGTACGATCTCGACGCGCTGGAGCCGTTCTGGGAGAAGTTGCAGGAGGGCGCCGACTTCGTGATCGGGAACCGTTACGCCGGGAACATCCGGTCGGACTCGTCCATACTGCGGCGCTATGTCGGCAATCCGCTGCTGTCGGGCTTGGGCAAGGCGCTCTTCCGGTCGCCGGTGAGCGATTTCCACAGCGGGCTGCGGGCGTTCCGGGCGGACAGCGCGCGGGCTCTTGGCTTGCAGTCGGCGGGCATGGAGATGGCTAGCGAGATGGTCGTCAAGGCGAGGCTGCGCGGGATGCGCTTCGCCGAAGCGCCCGTGTTCCAGCGCCCGGCGTTCGATGCCGCCCGCTCGTCGCATCTGCGCGCATGGCGCGACGGCTGGCGGCACCTGCGTTTGCTGCTGATGCTCTCGCCGCGCTGGCTGTTCCTCTACCCGGGCGTCTTGGCGGCGGCGCTGGGCGCGCTCGCGCTGGTCGTCCCGATCGCGCAGCCGGCCGCGCGGGGCGGCGCGTTCGGCGTGTACACGATGCTGTTCGGCTGCGCTTCGTTGATCATCGGAGCGCAACTCATGGGGTTCGCGCTCTTCGCGCGCGTCTTCAGTGAGGGCGCCGGTCTCTCAACGGGGCGTCTGCGCGAACGCCTCCGCGACGGCAATTTTCTAGAGATCAGCCTGCTGGCTGGTGTCGCCCTGGCGCTGGCTGGAGTCGCGGGATGCGTCTGGAGTCTCTTCATTCTGGCGGAAACCGGCGCCGTTGACGTTCAGGCGCGGCTCCGCGTCGCCATCCCGTCCGTAACCGCCTTGATTCTCGGAGCGCAGTTGATGTTCTCAGGGTTCTTGTTCGCGCTGCTGAGCGTCCGCGCTTCCGGGGAGTCCGGGGCATAATGACGCCGCCGCCACGGTCGGCGCGCTTGGCCGCGCTCGGGCGGTCAGTTTCGTTGTACGCAGCCGTCTTGCTTGTCGGCGTCGCGCTCTTCTTCGGTCTGCACTACGCGGGCAACCGGATTCCTTATGACTTGGCGTTGGAGAGGATAACTGCGGAACTCGAGTCGGAACGGCGAGACCTGGGTTACGCGACGGATGTCCACGGAGAGTTCGAATACTGCCAGCGCGCCGCCACTGTGCTGGGCGTGGCGAAGCCGCTTGACGGCGACAACCCGGTGGTCGACGCCGTGCTGCCTCGTTACATCATTGACGACCGTTCGGATGACTACTGCGATACTATCCCGCTTCTTCGAGACGATGAAAATGTGGGTAAGGGCTATCTCAAATTCCGTTACTTGTGGGGAAGCACGCCGATCTACGCCATTGCGTTGCGATTTCTATCCGACGCCGATATTCGGGAGTGGACCCGAATCCTGACGATCTTCGCTTGGGGGCTGCTGTCGCTCGCCGCGTGGTTTCTCTCCAGAAGAGCGTTTCTTGTCGTCGCCCCCTTGGCGGTGTTCGCCAGTTTCTTTTCGGGACTCCAATACTTCTCCGACGCGGGGACAGGCATGCCGTTCTTATGGACGCCGCTCTTCGCCGCTGGCCTCGCGTTCGTCATGCTTCGTCGTCCGATCGGGCGGGCGACCCGGTTGTGTTGCTTCGCTATTGGAATGGGGTCGTCTTATCTATGGCTATTGGACGGCCATAACGTTTTGCTCATAGCCTTGATCGGAGTCGTGATATATTTCGGAAGCGATTGTCCTGGCGCGGGGCGGCGGGCGGGAATCGCCGCGCTCCATATCGCGTTGTACGCTGCGGGATTCGCGCTGTGCTACGCAACCGGCCAACTGGTCAAAGCCGCTTTCTTCGAATGGGCAGTGCCTGGGGGTTCATTCGCCGTTGCCGTATCAGAGCCGTCCGACCAGGTTTCCGTGCGCATCGACCAGATCATTGAAGTCATTACTCTCGCATTCACCGGCGGTTGGGCGGAGAACTGGATCATCCGCGGTTTCACTTCCTATTGGGCAATGGGGCCTTTCCGCGCCGACTTCGGGCAAGTCGTTACGCTGCTGTCCAGCCTCCTCTTTCTGCTCTCTCTGGCGTTCGCCGCATCCCAGGCTTTGAGGAAGCGAAAGACGCTCCTTGCGGATATTGCATGGATCGTTAGTTTAGCGGCGATGACGAGCCTGCAAATGCTTTTCCCTGATGACATATTCGCTAGAAGTTGGCGTTATCCTTTTGTTTTGCACGGGCTATGCTGGTCGAGTTTCCTTCTCGCCGCTAAAGAAGCGGCCGGCCAATGGCGGGAGGCGAACGCCACGGAGGACGCGAACGCTCCGCAGGGCCGACCAACGGGCAACCGGCGGGATCGGCGCAGAACCGCGCGCCAACGCTCCAGAAATGCCCCGGTATGGACTAAGGTTCGCTTCTCACAAGAGGCCGCCTCCCGCGCCTTCCTGATCGCCGCCGCCGTCGTCCTCGGCGGCGCCGCGCTATCGGGCTGGAGCGCGTTGCGCTCCGACGCCGCCTTCGCCCGCGAGACGATAGCGGAAACGCAGCCGCGAGTGTACGGTCCATTCAACGTTTATTACAACGAGGGAAAACTGATCTACGAGCGAGCCGAATGCGACGAATACGACGCGGCGCCGCGCTTCAATTTGCATATCCTCCCCGTCAACGCGAACGACCTCCCTGACGACCGCGTAGAGCACGGGTTTGACGGTCTTGATTTCCTATTCGCGGCGCATAAGGTTCCCTACGGGGACGGCTGCGCCGCGGTGGTCGAACTGCCGGATTACGAGATCACGGCGGTGGGGACAGGGCAATTTATTAGGGGCGAGGGGCAAATATGGAACCGCGAATTCAGGCTCGACCGGCCTCCCGCGCTGAGCGTCGCCGCAATGACGGGTCTTTTGGAGGGCGCGGAGTTGCTGGCGCAGTCCGATTTCGCTCTTTACCTCAACGAGGATACGCTGCTGTGGGTCAAAACCGCGTGCGGCGATGAAGACGTCTTGCCGAGATTCTACATGCACGTTCTCCCTGTTCGAGTCAGCGATCTCCCTGAAGAGCGCAGGCCGCACCGGTTCGATAATCTCGACTTCAATTTCTTCAATCACGGCGCGCTGACGCCAGAGGGAATGTGCATTGCAGCCGTGCCGCTTCCCGATTACCCCGTGGCCGCCGTTCGAACAGGCCAGTTCACCAGCGGCGGCGAGATTTGGGGCGCAACACTTGATTTCCAGAGTCCTGAGCCTGCGCTCGCCCAATCGCCTCCGCTGAGCGTTGACGCAATGACGGGTCTTTTGGAAGGCGCGGAGTTGCTGGCGCAGTCCGAATTCGACCTCTACCGCAATGAAGATACGCTGATTTGGGTCAAAACCCCTTGCGTCGAGGAAGATGCGGCGCCGCGATTCTTCCTGCATCTGTTTCCCGCCAACGCCGAGGACCTGCCCGAAGAGCGCAAGCAGTTCGGATTTGACAATCGGAATTTCAACTTCGCGGAACACGGAGCACTAGATCCGGGCGGAACATGCATCGCGGCGGTGGAACTCCCTGATTACCCCGTGTCCGTCGTCCAAACAGGCCAGTTCACCAGCGAAGGAGGAGTATGGGGCTTGGAGGCGGATCTCCGTAGGTAGGTTCCCGCTTTGGCGGGCAAGGCGAGGCGCTTGGGTCATATGGAGACGGGCGCTGTTGCGCCCCGTCATGGCGCTATCGCGCCGACTGGATTCCCGCCTACGCGGGAATGACGGTCATGGGGTGGGGCGCATGCGGATGACGGCGCGCGAGGCGCGGTAACCTAGCGCTCATGGGAACCGCCGCAAGCGCCGCGCCCGCTCGAGCCGCCAAGCCGCGCCGGGCCGCGCCGCCCGTGTTCATCTGGCTGCCCGCCGCAGCCATCGCGCTCCTGATGCTGCTGCCGCCCGTCTATCTGTTCGTCCGGACGGCGGAGTCGGGGACGGCGTCGCTCGATATTCTCCTCAGCGGGCGGACGCTCGCCATCCTGCTCCGGACCGTCGCGTTGGTCGCCGTCGTGACCGCCGCGTGCGCCGTCTTGGGCGTCGCGCTCGCCTGGCTCACGCTGCGGACCGACCTGCCGTTTCGCCGCGCGTTCGGGATTCTGACCGCGCTGCCGCTCGCCATTCCCAGTTACGTTTTCGCTCTGCTCGTGATCGTGACGCTGGGGCCGCGAGGCATGCTGCAGGGCTGGCTGGAGCCGCTCGGCGTGGACCGGCTGCCGTCCATCTTCGGACTGCCCGGCGCGGCGTTCACGCTCATCCTGCTCTCGTTTCCCTACGTACTGCTGCCGGTGAAAGCGGCGCTGCACCGGATCGACCCCGCGACGGAGGAGGCCGCGCGCAGTTTGGGGCGGAGCGCGCGGGGCGCGTTCCTGCGCGTGACGCTCCCGCTGCTGCGTCCGGCCATCGTCTCCGGCTCGCTGCTCGTCGCGCTCTACACGCTGAGCGACTTCGGAGCCGTCTCGCTTTTGCGCTACCAGACGTTCACGTGGGCGATTTTCATTCAGTACGAGACGGCGTTCGACCGGAGCATCGCGGCGGGGCTTTCGCTCGCGCTGACGGCGCTGGCTCTCGCGCTGCTCGTGGCGGAGAGCCGCAGCCGGGGGCGCGCCGCGTATCACCGCGCGACGCCCGGGACGGCGCGGGCCTTGCGGGTTGTCCGGCTTGGGCGCTGGCGATGGCCGGCGGCGGCTTTCGCCGGATGCGTCGTCGCCCTTTCGCTCGCGGCGCCGATGGCCGTATTGGGCTACTGGGTGGTTCGGGGCGTATCGGCGGGCGAGCCTCTGGACTTGCTGTGGACGAACGCGCTCAACACGGTGTACGTATCGGCGCTCGCGGCGGGGGCGGCGGCCATCGGAGCGGCGCCGGTCGCGCTGCTCAGCGCGCGCTATCCCGGGTGGGCGGCGTCGGCGCTGGAGCGGCTCGCCTACGTCGGGTTCGCGCTGCCGGGGCTGGCCGTCGCGCTGGCGTTCGTCTTTTTCGGGGCGTCCGTCCTCACGCCGCTGTACCAGACGACGGCGCTGCTCGTCGCGGCCTACGTCGTGCTGTTCCTGCCCGCGTCGCTGGGCGCGACGCAGACGGCGCTGCGGCAGGTCAGTCCCCGCGTCGAGGAGGCGGCGCGCAGTTTGGGCAAGACGCCGCTCCACGCCTTTCGCCTCGCGACGCTGCCGCTGCTGTCGCGCGGGATCGCGGCCGGCGCGGCGCTCGTGTTCCTGCTCACGATGAAGGAGTTGCCCGCGACGCTGATCCTCGCGCCGACGGGCTTCCGCACGCTGGCGACGTCCGTATGGAGCGCGGCGTCGGAGGCGTTCTTCGCGCGGGCGGCGATGCCCGCGATTCTGCTCATCTTCGCGGCCGGCGTGCCCGCCACGCTCCTCGCTCTGCGCGAGCGGCGCGGGTAGGGGGCGGGGGGGCGCCGCTACGCTATCGCGCCAACTGGATTCCCGCCTACGCGGACAGGGCGGTCCGGGGCGCGTTGGCGGGGGCTGCGGCGATGAAGGGGAGGGCGAGGAGTTGGCGGTCGGAGAGTTCGTCGTTGGGGACGGGGTCATTTTCGGTCATCTGTGGCCTCCTTTTTCCGTGTTTGCCTAGTTTTCGGGCGTTTTGGCGTGAGCGGTTTTGAGCGGTCGGTGAGCGGTTTTGAGCGGTTGATGAGCCCTAAATGAGCGGTTTTGAGCGGTCGCCCGCCGCGGCTCTTTGTTCGCGTCGGTTGGGCGGTCGCGTTGGGGTTTTGGCGCGTCATGGATCCATCGTAGGGGCGGGGTTGGCGGTCGCGCAAGGGGCATGTGTCGCAGTTGCGACATTTGGGCGGCCTCACCCGCCGCTACGCGGCTGCCCTCTCCCAGAAGGAGAGGGCGGAGATGGCGCTTTCGCGGCCGGACGCTATGATGTCGTCCAGCGCTTGTTGGTGCCTTGCTCGTAGGCGCAGTAGGGGCGCTTGCCCTTGCGCGAGGAGGGGCTCTCGCCATGACCGGACATCGCCCGTTCAGCGAACTGACCAAGGATTGGCCGCCCGAACGCCGCCGGCGCGTCGAGGAGGGGACGGCTCGCCTGAGCGCGGAAGTCGAGGCGGCTTTGGCCGATGAGTGCGCCGCCAAGCGGGAGCGCCGCGACACCGCTGGCTACCAATTCAAGGAGGGCAACAAGGTTGTCCACGTGGGGATAACGAATGACCCCGAGCGCAGGGAGGCCGAGCGGCAGCGGCGGCAGGCGAAGGACGGCAAGCCGACCATGGGCTACCGCGAGTAGGTGGCTCCGGCTTGCGCGGGCGCCGTTTGCGGCATTCCGGTAGGTTCCCGCTTTCGCGGGAATGACGAGATGCGCTCGGGGTCATGGGGACGGGGCGCGTTTGCGCCCCGTCGTGGCGCTATCGCGCCGACTGGATTCCCGCCTACGCGGGAATGACGGTCAGGGGTGGTTCCCGCTTTCGCGGGGGCGACGGTGGTCGGGCGCGTATGGCGCGCCGCAACGCGGCGCGACCCTCACCCGCCGCTGCGCGGCTGCCCTCTCCCGCCGGCGGTAGAGGGCGGATTTGGCGCTGTCGCGCCGACTGGATTCCCGCCTACGCGGGAATGACGGTCATGGGTGGTTTCCGCCTACGCGGGTAGGGGGCAACCCTTACCCGCCGCTTCGCGCACTCCACGCCTAGCTGCGGCGCGAGGCGGCTGACGCTATGATGTCGTCCAGCGCTTGTTGGTAGCCTTGCTCGTAGGCGCAGTAGGGGCATTTGCGCCTGCCGGCTCCGGATTGGTTGCGGGCCAAGCGCGCCATGCGGTCGTCCAGCGGGCGGCGCGCAGCGGCGTTTTCGTGGCCGGCGCGCATCGGGCAGTCGGACGAGGCGAAGCGGCTGGCGGAGCGCGGGCTGGCCTTCAGTCCCGCGATGTATTCGACGAACTCCTTGCGGGCGTAGAAGGCGCGGGACTTGCGAGCTTGACGCGCCCGCGCCGCTAATGTATGCTCTCGCGCTGTGTGGTTGAATCTTGAAGAACATTGGAGGTTCGGCGATGACTTGGGAAGTTGAATACACCGATGAGTTCCGGGAATGGTGGGACGGACTCGATTGGCGTCAGCAGGAGAGTTTGGCCATGGCGGTCAACCAACTTGCCTTGCACGGCCCGCGCTTGCCGTTCCCGTATTCGTCCGACGTTCGTTCGTCGCGGCACGGACGAATGCGCGAACTCCGAAGCTAAAGCGCAGGCCACCCCTTGCGAGCGCTTTACGCTTTCGACCCGAGACGGACGGCTATCCTGCTGATCGGGGGAGACAAGACGGGGAACGATGCGTTCTATGAGGAGTACGTCCCAATAGCGGATCGCCTCTACGATCAGCATCTGGTAGCCTTGCGCGAGGAGGGGCTCTCGCCATGACCGGACATCGCCCGTTCAGCGAACTGACCAAGGATTGGCCGCCCGAACGTCGCCGGCGCGTCGAGGAGGGGACGGCTCGCCTGAGCGCGGAAGTCGAGGCGGCTTTGGCCGATGAACGCGCCGCCAAGCGGGAGCGCCGCGACTCCGCTGGCTACCAATTCAAGGAGGGCAACAAGGTTGTCCACGTGGGGATAACGAATGACCCCAAGCTCCGGGAGGCGGCGCATCAGCGGGAGCGGCGGCAGACGAAGGACGGCAAGCCTACCACGGGCTTGCGCGAGTAGTTGGACGCTACCGCGTCGTAGCGTAAGCCGTGTCAGCGGGCATTCCGGTAGGTTCCCGCTTTCGAGGGAATGACGAGGCGCACTCGGGGTCATGGGAACGGGGCGCGTTTTGCGCCCCGTCGCGGCGCTGTCGCGCCGACTGGATTCCCGCCTACGCGGGAATGACGGGGCAACCCTCACCCGCCGCTTCGCGCACTCCACGCCTAGCTGCGGCGCGAGGCGGCTGACGCTATGATGTCGTCCAGAGCTTGTTGGTAGCCTTGCTCGTAGGCGCAGTAGGGGCATTTGTGCCTGCCGGCGCCGGATTGGTTGCGGGCCAAGCGCGCCATGCGGTCGTCCATGGGGCGGCGGGCGGCGGCGTTTTCGTGGCCGGCGTGCATCGGGCAGTCGGACGCGGCGAAGCGGCTGGCGGAGCGCGGGCTGTCCTTTAGTCCAGCGATGTATTCGACGAACTCCTTGCGGGCGTAGAAGGCGCGGGACTTGCTGCCGTGCCCCGCGCCTTTCGTTCGGGGCTGCACGAGCGCGCCGATGCTTCCCGTGAGCGCGTCGAAGCCTTGGGTTTCGATGACGCGCCTGATCGTTTCGTAGTCCTCGGCGACTTGGTCGTAGAGCGCGGTCTCCTCCAAGTCGAAGGCGTGGACGCTCTTGCAGACGGAGCGCGACTCCGCCGCGTCCTCCCGCGTCCGCGCCACGGCGATGATCTTGCGGAGTTTCGTGAACAGGTGGCTCTGCGCGAACGGCTTGGCCAAGACCTCTTGCGGGTCGAGCATGGTTATGGCCATCGTCTCTTTGACGACGAACGCGCCGTTCGCGGACAGGGCGAGGGGCGCGACTTTCAGTTCCCACGAGCCCAGGTTCGGATTCTGCGACGAGTTGAGGGGCAGTCCCAAGTAGCGCTCCACCGCGTGGCCTGCCCAGCCCTTGTTCATCTTGCCGTTGTCCCATACGGTGACGCGATGCTCGTCGGCGATTTGGCGCAGGTCGCGCCCCACCAGGGCTTGCAGTTTCTCCAGCGCGACGCCCTTATCCACGGCTAGCCGCCCGTCCGCCGGTATGAGCGTTGCGCCGCGCCGCGATGGGAAAGATCGGGGGGGGGGGGGGGGGGGGTAGGAAAGCGCGGCGTCCTCGAGGCGCAAGCGGGCGGTCTCGATGAACCGCTCGTCCGCCTCGACGCCGATGAATCGTCGGCCTTCCCGCAGCGCGGCGACGCCGGCGCTGCCCGACCCCGCGAACGGGTCAAGCACGACGCCGCCCGGGTGGGTGCTCGCGCGGATGCAGCGGGCGATCAGGGCGACCGGCTTCTGCGTCGGGTGCTTGCCGAAGCGCTTCTCATCGCGGCCGGGCGCGGCGATTCGCCAGACGGTTTTCATCTGCTTATCGCCGTTCTCGCGCCGCATCGCGTCGTAGTTGAACGTGTGCTTTTCCCTGTCGCCCTTCCGCGCCTTGCTCGCCCACAGCACGACCTCGGTGGAGTGCGTGAAGTTGCGGCGCCCGAGGTTCGGCGGGGGATTGGGCTTCTCCCAGACGATGTCGTTGAGGAGGCGGAAGCCGTTTTGCAGGAGCGCCATGCCGACGCTGGGGTAGAGGTGCAGCGTGCCGGACACCCAGATCGTGCCCGTCGGCTTGAGCGCGCGGCGGCAGGCGGCTATCCAATCCAAGTTGAACTGGTGGTCGAGTTCCAGGCCGGCGCTCTTGTCCCACGCGCCCTTGTCCACGCTGACCATTCGCCCCGCGACGCACGTGATCCCGCCGTTGGACAACTTGTAGGGCGGGTCGGTCCACACGCAGTCCACCGAGGATTCCGGCATATCCGCGAGGACGCGCAGCATATCGCCCGCGTAAAGCGCGGCGGAGCCGCCGTCCGACGCCCACGCGGGCGCCCGCCCGATTGCGAGAGGAATCCCCATACTCTGATCGTTGATCGGATCAGGGGGGCGTTGTCAACAGGGGGATGGCGCAATCTCGCGCCGCATCTACCCGATGATGATCATGTGGACGTCGCCGGGGCCGTGGACGCCGATGGTGAGCGTTTGCTCGATGTCGG
The DNA here is from genome assembly GCA_965242755.1 of Dehalococcoidia bacterium. Lineage (GTDB taxonomy): Bacteria > Chloroflexota > Dehalococcoidia > Lucifugimonadales > Australimonadaceae > Bin16. The sequence continues at coordinate 2,827,182 of OZ251500.1, forward strand.
CGGTGCGGGAGGGGCCGGAGATGAAGTTGAGGTAGTTGGGGCCGCGGGCGCGGGACTGCATCCGTTCGAGGCGGGTGAGCGCGAAGAAGTCGTCTAGGGTTTCGAGGACTTGCTCCGCCTCGACGATGAGCGCGAGCGACGGGGGCGCGAGGGAGGCGAGGCGGGCGACGCCCCGTCGGGGGACGACGGCGCAACTGGCGGTTTCGGCGACGGCGTAGGCGACGCCCGTGACGCCCAAGTCGGCGCGGAACGCCGTTTCGCGGAGGTCGCTCCTGCGCCGGGATCTGCCGGATGCGAGCACGACGGGGGAGACGCCGACGGAGCGCAGCGCGCCGTCCGCGTCCACGCGCTTGAAGACATCCTCCGCCGAGCGGACGACGCTCTTCGCGCCGATTTGCCGGGCGATCTGCGCGACGGCGTTCGCGGCGTCGGCGTGGTCGCGCGCTCTGCGGACGCTCCACGACGCGGCGGCGGCGGTTTGCGCCAGACGCTCGACGGACTGGACGCGGCGCGCGGCGTTGCGGGCGACGACGGTGCGGACTTTCTCCTGCTGCCGGACGGCGTTGGCGCGGAGCGGGGGGTGGTCGGGCGGATGGGGGACGGGCTCGCTGCGCCCCAGCGCCTCGCGGACGCGATTGAGGAACGCGGCCTTGTTCGGGTGCTCTTCCGGGGCGGGCACGGCTTACTCCTGCGGCTCCGGGGCGCGTTCGCCTTCCGCCGCGAGTTCTTCGCGCCAGAGGCGCGCGAAGGAGCGGGGGGCGGGCGCGGGAAAGTCGCGGCTCGCCGTCCAGCCGCCGATCATCGGGGCGGGCAGTTTGCGGATTTTGCCGCCGCGCGTCAGGGGTTTCGTGAGGAGTCTGCCGAGGCGCGCCTGCCCCTCCAGCGACTTGCGGTCGCGCATCGCCTTGCCCCAGCGGTCCACGAACAGGCGCTCCATCCACGTGGAGCCGCGCTCGTCGTCGGAGCCCTCCGCGACCTTATGGCGCAGGTGCAGCAGCAGGCGGGGGATGTCGATCTTGACGGGGCAGACGTCGCGGCACATTCCGCAGAGCGTGGAGGCGTAGGGCAGGTCTTTGGCGGCCTTGACGTTCGTCATTGGGGGCGTCACGACGGCGCCGATGGGGCCGGAGTAGACCCATCCGTAGGCGTGGCCGCCGACTTTTTGGTAGACGGGGCAGTGGTTGAGGCAGGCGCCGCATCGGATGCAGCGGAGCGCCTCGCGCAGCACCTCGTCGCGCAGCAGATTGAGTCGCCCGTTGTCAACGATGACGAGGTGGAACTCCTCGGGGCCGTCCTCGTCGCTCGGGGCGCGGGGGCCGCCGACGAACGTGTTGTAACTCGTGATGCGCTGGCCGGTGGCGGAGCGGGGCAGCAGGCGGAGGTAGAGCGCGAGGTCTTCCCACGCGGGGATGATCTTCTCCATTCCGGCGAGGACGACGTGGACGCGGGGCGCGGAGGTCGTCATTCGTCCGTTGCCCTCGTTCGTCACGAGGCAGACGGAGCCGGTTTCGGCGACGACGAAGTTCGCGCCGCTGACGCCCATATCCGCCGCCGCGAACTTTTCGCGGAGCGCGTCGCGGGCGTACTCGCAGAGGCGTTTGATGTCCTGCGTCGGCGCGGTCTTGAGCCATTGCCGGAAGAGGTCGGACACCTCCTCGCGCGTCTTGTGCATCGCCGGCGCGATGATGTGGAAGGGCGTCTCGCCCGCGAGTTGGATGATGTACTCGCCGAGGTCGGTCTCGACGGGCTCGATGCCCGCGCGCTCGAGGACGTGGTTGACGCCCATCTCCTCGGAGACCATAGACTTGCTCTTGATGACGGTCTTGACGTTGTTGCGCCTAGCGATTTCGAGCACGATGGCGTTGGCCTGCGCCGCGTCGTCCGCGAAGTGGACGTGGCCGCCGTTGCGCCGGACGTTGCGGTCGACGAGGTCGAGGTAGTAGTCGAGATGCTCCAGCGTGGACTGCTTGATCGCCGCCGCGCGCTCCCGCATCGCATCCCAGCGCTCGTCGCCGTAGTCGCTCTCGATGACGGAGGCGCGCGCGCCCACGAAGTGCTCCATCACATGCTCGAGGGAGCGCTGGAGTTTGGCGTCGCGGAGCGCTTGGCCCGACGCGCTCTTGAACGCGGCGCTTTTGACCTCCGCCATTACGCGCCGTCCCCGGCCAGCAGTTCCGCGAGGTGCATCGCGCGCGCCTTCAGGCCGCGCCTCTCCATCGCGCCACGAATGTGCATGAGGCAGCCGCAATCGTTGGCGACGACCGCGCTCGCGCCGGACTCCTCGATGTTCTTCAACTTCTCATCCAATATCGCGGTGGAGATCTCCGGGAACTTCACGGAGAAGAGGCCGCCGAATCCGCAGCAGGCGTCCGCGTCCGCCATCTCCTGCAACTCGACGCCGGGGACGGAGCCGATGAGCGCGCGGGGCGCGTCCGAAATCCGCAACTCGCGCAGCAAGTGGCAGGCGTCGTGGTACGTCACCAACCCTTGCGGCGACGCGCTCCCGCCCGCGCCTCCCGCGTTCGCCGCGCCGACGACATTGACGAGGTAGTCGGAGAACTCGCGCGTCTTCTCGCCGACGGCGCGCGCCCGCTCCAGCGCGTCGGGGTCGTCCTCGAACAGTTCGAGGTAGTAGACCTTGATCATGCTCGCGCACGAGCCCGACGGGACGACGACTTGCTCCTCGCTCTCGAACACGTCCATGAAGCGCCGGGCGGCGTCGGCGGCGCGGGAGCGGAATCCGCCGTTGAACGCGATCTGCCCGCAGCACGTCTGCTCTTCGGGGAACGAGACGTCGACGCCTGCGCGGCGGAGCGTTTTGACGGCGGCGACGCCGACCTCCGGGTAGAACTGGTCGACGAGGCAGGTCGCGCAGAAGGCCGCCCGGAACTTGGGCTTGGGCGTTCGCGGGCCTCGCCGTCGTGCGCCGGACCGGCCGGAGTAACGCCGCGCGTTCGAGGGGGAGCCGCGTCTTCGCGCCATAAATCGCAGTATAGCGCCGCAAGCCCGCCCGCGTCGGCGCCGATGAGCGCCTCTCGCCTGCGCCGATGCCGACGCCGATGACAAGCCCGCCTACGCCGGCGGCGCCGAGAAGCGGCGGCCTACCCGTACCACCTGTCGAGGAAGGGCGAAGCGAGAACCGCGCCAAGCAGCGCGATCACCAGCAGGAATATCGCCCACGTCATCCGGCTGACGCCGTCCACCTTCGCCTCGAGCGTATCGATCCGCCCTTTGAGTTCGCCATGCTCGCGGGCGAACGACTCCTTGATTTCGCCATGCTCGCGGGCGTTCGTCTCCTTGAGTTCGCTGTGCTCGCGGGTGAACGCTTCCTTGAGTTCGCCATGCTCGCGGGCGTTCGTCTCCTTGAGCTCGCTGTGCTCGCGGGTGAACGCTTCCTTGAGTTCGCCGTGCTCACGGGCGTTCGTCTCCTTGAGTTCGCTGTGCTCGCGGGTGAACGCTTCCTTGAGTTCGCCGTGCTCACGGGCGTTCGTCTCCTTGAGTTCGCTGTGCTCGCGGGTGAACGACTCCTTGAGTTCGCCATGCTCGCGGGCGTTCGTCTCCTTGAAGTCCGCCCATTCCTGATCCGTCGGCATCGCCAACCTCCTCGCAGTACGGAGTATACCCCACATAGTACGAGGAGCGCCGACGGGAGGCGCAAGGGGCATGTGTCGCAGGCGGTCGGGTTTGCGTCTGATTGCCGCCCTACCCCCACCACGCCATTTGACCTGGCGCCCCCTTTCCTGTGAGAATAGCCTGCTAGCGGAAAACGAGCGGGGAGGGCGGACGACGCCGCCCCGCGCAGGAGGATGCAACTGATGGAAGGCCTCATTTTGGCCATTGCCGCGGGCGTCGCCGCGCTCGCCTTCGCAGGGTTTCTCGCTATGCGCGTGCTCGCAGCCGACGAGGGCTCCGAGCGGATGAAGGAGATCGGCGCCGCCATTCAGGAGGGCGCCAACGCCTTCCTCAGGCGCGAGTACACCGTCCTCGCAGGGTTCGTCGTCATCGTGTTCATCGTGCTCCTCATCCTCGGCATCGTCCGGGAGGAGCAGGACGAGATGACGGCGGTCGCCTATCTCGCAGGCGCGGTCGCGTCGGCCCTGGCGGGCTTCGTCGGCATGCGGATCGCCGTCAAGTCCAATATGCGGACGGCCGCCGCCGCCCGGACGGGACTGAACCGGGCGCTGCGCGTCGCGTTCTCGAGCGGCGGCGTGATGGGCGTCACCGTGGTGGGCATCGGGCTGCTCGGCGCGGTCATTCTTTGGATGATCTTCGAGGATCCGAACATCGTCGCGGGCTTCTCGTTCGGCGCGTCCAGCATTGCGCTGTTCGCCCGCGTTGGCGGCGGAATCTACACGAAAGCCGCCGACGTCGGGGGCGACCTCGCGGGCAAGGTCGAGGCCGGCATCCCGGAGGACGACCCGCGCAACGCCGCCGTCATCGCCGACAACGTGGGCGACAACGTGGGGGACGTCGCGGGAATGGGCGCCGATCTCTTCGAGTCCTACGTCGGCTCCATCGTCGCGAGCCTCGCGCTCGCCGCGACGGGCACGGCGTTCCTCATCGGCATAGACGACCCCTCGCGGGTGGCCATCGAGGCCGACTCCGGGCTCGCCGTGCTGCCGTTCGTCATCGCCGCGGTGGGCATCGCGGCGTCCATCGTCGGCACGTTCATCGTGCGGACGGGCGAGACGACGAGCATCGGCAGTTTGCTGTGGTCGCTGCGGCGCGGGATATTCGCGGCGGGCGCGCTCGCGCTGATCGGCTCGTTCGGCGCGATCTACTGGATGCTGGAGATCAACGGCGGCTACGGCATCGAGAAGGTCTGGCAGTTGTGGGGCGCGGTCGCCGTCGGGCTCGGCGCAGGCGTGATTATCGGCGTCAGCACCGAGTACTACACGAGTTACGAGTACCGCCCCACGAAGGGCATCGCCGGGCGCTCCGCGACGGGCCCCGCGACCGTGATCATCAGCGGATTCGCGACGGGGATGCTGAGCACGGTGATTCCGCTCATCGTTATCGCCGCCGCCGTCATCGGGGCGCATCAACTCGCCGGGCTCTACGGGATCGCCATCGCCGCGGTGGGGATGCTCTCCACTCTGGGGATCACGCTCGCCACCGACGCCTATGGCCCCGTCGCGGACAACGCGGGCGCCATTGCGGAGCAGGCGCATCTCGACCCGGAGGTGCGGGAGCGCACGGACGCGCTGGACTCGCTCGGCAACACGACGGCGGCGACGGGCAAGGGGTTCGCCATCGGCTCCGCCGTGCTCACCTCGCTCGCGCTGATGGCCGCCTACGCCAACGTCGTGGGCTTGCGCGCCATTGACCTGCTGGAGGTCTCGACGCTCGTCGGGCTGCTGATCGGCGCGCTGATGCCGTTCGTGTTCAGCGCGCTGACGATGGAGGCGGTGGGGCGCGCGGCGCAGGATATGGTGCAGGAGGTGCGCCGGCAGTTCAACGAGATTCCGGGGCTGCGCGAGGGCAAGGAGGGGGCGCGCGCCGAGTACGCCCGTTGCGTGGACATCAGCACGAAGGGGGCGCTGCGCGAGATGATCCTTCCCGGGCTGCTCGCCGTCGTCGTTCCCATCGGCGTGGGCGTCACGCCGTTCCTGGGCAAGGAGGCGGTGGGCGGCCTGCTGATCGGCGCCATCGCGGCGGGCTCGCTGCTCGCGATCACGATGGCGAACTCCGGGGGCGCGTGGGACAACGCCAAGAAGTACATAGAGGCGGGCGCGCACGGCGGCAAGGGCACGGACGAGCACGCCGCGGCGGTCGTCGGCGACACCGTGGGCGACCCGTTCAAGGACACGTCCGGCCCCTCGCTCAACATTCTCATCAAACTGATGTCCATCGTCGCCGTGGTGTTCGGCACGGTGTTCGCGGGCTAGGGGGAGGAGGCCGGAAGGGTATGAGGAGAGCCGGCGCGCGTTTGCGCGCCGGCTCTTAAATATCCCGCCCTGCCCGCGTAGGCGGGAATCCATAGCGGCGCGCAAGAGCCTCGGTCCCGTCATTCCCGCGTAGGCGGGAATCCAGGAACCCGCGTAAGCTTGCCGCAGGCATTCGACTCCTAGTCCTCGTTGCCTTCGATTCGGGCGCCCCTCGCGATGGGGCGCGATAGGGGCGCTATCGCGCCGACTGGATTCCCGCCTACGCGGGAATGACGGGACTGGAGGTGGATTCCCGCCTACGCGGTCAGGACGGTGGGTTATGCAAAGGTCTCCTCTGGGAGAGGGCCAGGGCGAGGGTTGCCCCGCAGACCCTAAAACGCCTCCGCCATCACCGCGACGACGCGGTCGTAGAGCGCGTCAGGGTCGAGGCCGGCGGCTTGCAGATGGCGGCGCGTCATCCGATGGACGAACGAGAACGCCGCCTGCATCACGAGCATGCCCTTGCCGTTGAGCGTCTTGCGCCCCGATAGGCGCGCCTGCCGAAGCAGCACGGTCTCCTCCGGAGAGTACACGGCGTCCACGAACGCGGCGTCCGGTTTGCAGGATGCGATAGCCTCCGCCGAGCGCGCGTTGTTTTCGGCTATCGCGCCCGCCGATTGCGCGAACCACTCGCGCCAAAACGCCGCCCCGCCCCCATCGTCGGCGACGACGGCGGGCGACGCGGGCGCGAGCGATGAGAACGCCTCGAGCGACGTCGCCATGCCGCCGCCGAGCCGCCGAACGCCGGACTGCCCCGCCGTGGATGCGTTGACGATGACGTCCATCCTCGGAGCGGCGGCGAGCGCATCCTCCTGGCCGACGGCGGACGCGCTCGCGCCCGTCGCATTCGCAACCTGCGCCGCGAGGGCCGCCGCGCGATCCGGCGAGCGGTTCGTCAGCAGCAGCGACCCGCTCCCGATTGCGCGGGCGAGGGCGAACGCCGCCGCGCGCCCCGCGCCTCCCGCGCCCAGCAGCAGAACGCCGCAACCGTCAAGCGTCGGCAGGAACGGCTCCGCCTTGCCGGGCAGCGGACGCAGCATGCTCGCGATCAGGCCGTCCGCGTCGGTGTTGAAGCCGACGAGCCTGCCGTCCTCCGCGCGCAGAAAGGTGTTGACGGCGCCGATCTCCCGCGCGACCGGGTCTATCTCGTCCAGCAGGGGCATAATCGCCAACTTGTGCGGGACGGTGACGTTCGACCCCATAAAGCCGGGGAGGGAGCGCGCCGCCTCGACGAACCCCGCCAGATTCTCCGGGCGGACGTCGAACGGCGCGTGCGTCGCGTCAAGGCCGACGTCGCGGAAGGCGGCGTTCCACATCGAGGGGCTGCGCGAGTACTTCGACGGCGACTCCCCCATCGAGCCGGACAGCAACGCGCGCTCCGCCGCATCGGGCGGCAGAGGATTGTCGAGCCGGCGTTGCAGGTCGGCGAGAGTCGTCATAGATGAAGCCTAATCCTCCGCCTACGGATCTTCCCCCAATCGCTCGTCGAAATAGTAGAGGAGGCGCGACTCGTAGGCTTCGGGGAAGTCGTCCCAGGCGTCGTTGTGGCCGCAGTCGGGGAAGATAGTGACGACGAGGTGCGGCGCCCGCAGCGCGCTGCGTATGCGCCAGAAATGGCGAATGCCGATGCGCTCGTCCGCGTCGCAGTGCGCCAACCCCAGCGGATAATCGTAGACCGCCGCCGCTTCCTCGGGGCGCACCGCGTTCACGTCTATCCCCTTCGTTAGGCGCGCCATGAGCGCAATGCCGGGGCGGAGCGCCGACGCGCCCCACGATCCGACCGGCGTTCGGCGCGCCACTTCCTGCACAATGAGGTCGGGCAGCGCCGCGAACGACGAGTCCGCGAACACGCCCGCGACGGCGCACTCCTCGCCGCGCTCCTGCGCCGCGCCGCACTCCTCCGCGCCCGCCATCAGCGCAATGGCCCCGCCGTAGGAGTTGCCGTGCAGCAGAACGCGACCCGGCTGCGCGCCGCGCTCCCGAACGGCGTAGTCCAACGCGCCCAGAACGTCGTCGCGCTCATGCAGCCCCGCGCCCATCTGCGCCGGATCCGACTCGCCGTGCCCCCGCAGATCGAACGTCAGCACGGAGTAGCCGTCCTTCACGAGCGTATCCGCCAGCCCCAGCAGTTCGGCGCGGTTCCTGTCCACGCCGTGCGCTCGAATCACCACGCCCTTCGCGTCCTCGGCGGGCAGCCACCAGCCGCGCAGCGTAATGTCCGGCCACCCGCGCGGATGGAACTCGATGTCCTCGTAGGCGAGGCCGTACTCCTCGGGGCGCTCATCTATCGGGTTGCGCTCCGCAACGAGCGACTCGTTGACGATGTAGATCGACAGCCCCAGGTAGACGGCGGCGAGCGCAGCGATGACGGCGGCGGCGAGCAGCCCTTTGCCGCGAGGCGATGATGGGATGAGGCGAGCCATTGCGGGCGTTATTCTAGGGGAACCGCGCCCGCCGAGCGCTATACTCTCCCCATCATTCGCCCCCGAATCGCGCGGAGGCCCGATGACCCGCCGACTTACGCTCGCCGCCGCTCTCGCCCTCGTCTTGGCCGCCGCGCTCGCGGCTTGCGCCTCCCCAACGCCGACTCCGACCCCAACTCCTTCGCTGACTCCGACCCCGACGCCCACCGCGATGCCTTCGCCGACGCCAACCGCGGCGCCCCCGCCCGCCGCCGCCGCGCTCCCTCCGCTCACGCTCCCCGCCGACGAATCGCCCCACTCCTACGCGGTCGAGTGGTGGTACTTCAACGCGCACTTCGCGTCGGAAGACGGCGCCCGCTACACTCTGCACGACACCGTGTTCAAGGTGGAGTTGTTCGAGCAGCAGGCTTACGTGCGGCAGATCGGGCTTGTGGACGCTGCGGCGGGCTACGTCTCCGGCGAGTTGTCCGGCTTCGCGGAGGTCGTTTCCGCGCCCGGCGACTTCGAGGTCGCCATTGACGGCGCGCTGATGAGCGGAACGGGCGGCGAGACCTACCGCCTGCGCGCGGACGTGGACGGCTACGCCTACGACCTGACGCTGCGCGCGACGACCGAGCCGCTGCTGCACCGCGGCGCCGGGCTGGTGGACTTCCGGGAAGCGGGGGTAACGTACTACTACACGCGCCCGCGCCTCGCCGTCAGCGGAACGCTGACTCCGCCGGGCGGCGCGCCCGCGTCCGTGACCGGCCTCGCATGGCTCGACAAGCAATGGGGCAACTTCCAGCCCATCGCCGTCGAGTGGGACTGGGCGAGCCTGCAACTCGACGACGGAACGGACCTGATGGTCTCGTCCCTCTACGAGTTGGGCGGCCCGCTGATCGACCGCTACGCGACTCTCCGTCGTCCCGGCGAGCCCGCGCGAACGCTGATGCAGGACGAAATCGCGTTCACATTTGGAGAGGCGGAATGGACGAGCCCGGAGACGGGCACGGCGTACCGGACGGCGTGGCGAGTCGAGGCGCCGGGCGAGGGCATATCGCTCACGCTGCGTCCGCTCGCCGAAGACTCCGAGTTCATCGGCGACGCGCTGCCCATCGCCTACTGGGATTCGGGCATGGACGCTCTAGACGATGCGGGGAACGTCGTGGGGCAGGGGTTCGTCGAACTCAACTGGGCGATGGGGAGCGCGCGCTAGGAGGTCTGCTTGCCGCCGCGCGGCTTGCGAGGCTTCTTCGCGGGCGCGCCGCCGCCGTCCCCATCGTTCCCGTCCCCATCGTTCCCGTCCCCATCGTTCCCGTCCCCATCGTTCCCGTCCCCGTCGTTCCCGTTCCCGCCGTTCCCGTTCCCGCCGTTCCCGTTCCCATCGTTCAAGGACGCGATCAGCGCGAGCCCCGCCTCCGTGGGCGCGTAGGCGTGAATAGCGCCGCGAGCGCCGTCCGCCCTCGCGATGAAGCCGCCCTCCAGCAATCCGCGCAGCGCCGTCTCGCCGAGGTACGGCGGAAGGCGCAGCGCGTGATCGGGCACGGGAGCCTTGCGGGCGGCGTGCTGCTCCGCCACGAGGCGCAGCAGCCGCAGCGGATACGAGCGCACCTCGTCCGTCAGGCTTCGCAGCGGCGCGGTCGCCGCCAGCGCATCCTCCGCGGCGCGCTCGCGCTCGCTCCGCTCGTCCATCATGCGTCCATCCCTCCCGGCAGGGCGTTAGGGGTCCATTATCGCCTATCCGCGCAACAATGTGAGCGAGGGGGGAGCGCCCATGCCCATCCATACCGCCCTGACCGCGTAGGCGGGAACCTACCCCCTCCTACCGTCATTCCCGGTAGGCGGGAATCCAGTCGGCGCGATAGCGCCGCTCTCCCGCTAAACGACGGCCGCGCGGGGCTCCGCGGCTGGCGCGGGGTTCGAGCGCAGACCCGCGCAGATCTCCTCAACCAGCCCCGGCCCCTGAAAGATGAGCGCCGTGTAGAGTTGCACCGTGTTCGCGCCTAAGGCCAACGCCCTCCGCGCATCGTCCGCCGACGCGATCCCCCCGCAAGCGTTCAGCCCAATGTCCGAGCCCAACTCCGCGCGCACCTCAGGCAGCATCGCCAGCGTATGCTCGAGAATCGGGCGACCGCTCAGGCCGCCGCGCCCCATCGCCATGCGCGAGTCCTCAACGGGGATCGTGTTCGCCGCCGTCACCGCGTTCACGCCCTCCTCGCGGCAAACCCTTACGAGGCGTAAGACTCGCTCCCGCTCCGCGCCGTCGTCTTTGCGATACGGCGGGATCTTCACGAACATCGGCTTCTCGCGGACGGCGTTGAGCGCGCCGAGCAATCCGCGCAGCGCCTCCGGCTCGTGAAAGCGGCGCAGCCCCGCCGTGTTCGGCGAACTGAAATTGATCTCCACGCCGTCCACGACCGGCTCCAGACGCGCGACGCACTCCGCCGCCTCCTGCTCGTCAAGCGCGGCGACGCTCACGAGCACGCGGGCGTCTGTCCGGGGCAAATGCTCGAGTCGGCGCAGCGCGGCGTCCAATCCGTCGCCGGGGAAGCCTAGCGCGTTGACCACCGCCTCGCGCTCGGCGAGGCGCAGAACTCGCGGCTTTGGGTTGCCTGGACGCGCCTGCGCCGTCACCGTCCCGCCGACCACGTACCCAAAGCCGAACGCCGCGAGGCTGCCCAAGTACGCGCAACGCTTATCCAGCCCGGCGGCGAGGCCGACCGGATTCCGCAGCGCGAGGCCGCCCGCCGACGCGGGAGCGCGTATCTCGTCCGCCGCAGGCGCGAGGGCGCGCCAGAGGATGCGCGGCGCAAGCGCCCGCTCGCCGACATTCATCGCCGCCTCAGGCGGAAGGGTAAATAGCAATGGCCTCGCCAAGCGGCGGTATGCCCAACCCCAGAGGAGCCTGCGGGCGCGTTTGCGAAGCGAGCGAAACAGCGGCAACCCCCTCAGATCCTAAACCGCCTCTGACGGCGCACTGGAGTCTATCGCCATTCCGCGCAGGTGGGAATCTCGGCCGGCGCGCTGCGCCGCTCCTCACCTACGCAAGCGCCCCTCGCCCTGCCCGCGAAAGCGGGAACTCGCCGGGCGCCGCGACGGGCGCCGTTCAGAACGCAATGTCCTCTATGCGGTAGCGGCGCTCGCCGCCCGAGGGCGTCTTGATCGTCACCTGGTTGCCCTTGCCTTGCCCACCACCGCCTCGCCCACTGGCGACTTGATGGACAGCTTCCCCTCCGACGGGTTGGCCTCGATGGGGTCGACGAGCGTGTACGCTTTCGTCGTTCCGTCGTCCAAGCCGTGGAGCGAGACGCGGGCGCCCACGCCGGCGCGGGAGCCGCCGGACGTCTCGACGACCTCGGCGCGGCGGATCTCCTCTTCGAATCGCGGCGATGACCTCCGGGCGCTGCGCCTTCAGATCCTCGAGTTCCTTCTTGCGCGCCTCCAACCCGCTCTCCGTCACCTCCACGGACTGGACGCCGACGGTCGCCGTTTGCTTCTCGGCCCTGTCGACCGGCCGGATCTTCACGTGGACCCTGAGGCTCGTCTCGTGCAGCCCCTTCTTCTTCAGGTAGTCGAGGAAGTCCTTGACGTGGCGGATGCGGAGTTCGGCATCCGCGCCCTTGAGGTTTTCCTGCTCGGCGTAGCGGGCGACATCTTGGGCGTTCATCTCGGAGACGGCTTTGGAGCGAATGCCATCTGCGAAGTGCAGCAGCGCCATGTACGCTTGGGCGAAGCGATCCTCCTCTTCCGCGTTGCTCTTCGTTTTCGCGTTGCGGGAGCGCTCCGCCGCAAGGTAATCCTTGACGGCCTCCTCAACCGTGGGCGCGCGGTCAGCCAACCGTGATTTCCATTATCCGGTAGCGGCGCTCGCCGCCCGAGGGCGTCTTGATCGTCACCTGGTTGCCTTTGCGCTTGCCCACCACCGCCTCGCCTACCGGCGACTTGATGGACAGCTTCCCTTCCGACGGGTTGGCCTCGATGGGGTCGACGAGCGTGTACGCTTTCGTCGTTCCGTCGTCCATGCCGTGGAGCGAGACGCGGGCGCCGACGCCGGCGCGGGAGCCGCCGGACGTTTCGACGACCTCGGCGCGGCGGATCTCCTCTTCGAGTTCGCGGATGCGCGCCTCGACTTTGCCCTGCTCCTCGCGGGCGGCGTCGAGCGGGGCGTTCTCCCTGTAGTCCTTGTCGGCGGCGGCGGTTCGGATGGCGGCGATGATCTCCGGGCGCTGCGCCTTCAGATCCTCGAGTTCCTTCTTGCGCGCCTCCAACCCGCTCTCCGTCACCTCCACGGACTGGATGCCGACGGTCGCCGTCTGCTTCTCGCCCTTGGGGATGGCGGGCCGCGGGATCCTCACGTGCACGGAGAGGCTGTCCTTGTGCAAGCCCTTCTTCTTCAGGTGGGCGAGGAAATCCTTGACGGGGCGGAGCCTGGCTTCGAAGTCGCCGCCCTTGCGGACTTCCCCCGTCCCGTAGTCCGCGACGGCTGGCGCGTTCAGTTGGTCCACCGTCTTCTCCTGGCCGATGACCCGGACGAAGCGGTGGAGTTCCTCGGTGGCGCGGGAGTAGCGTTGCGCCTCCTCGGCGTTGCTCTTCGTTTTCCCGTTGCGGACGCGCTCCTCCGCAAGGTAATCCTTGACGGCTTGCTCGACCGTGGGCGCCTGTTCAGTGTCCATAAGCGTATTCCTCTCTGCGCCGCCGCGACGGGCGGCGAATCCCTGCGCTACCGCGCCGCCTCCGCGTGCAGCGCCTCTTGCGCTTGCCGGCGGGCGTGACGGTTCCTGTAGCGGCGTTCGGTTGGCCCCGCCTCGTCGCGGGGCAGTTGGGAGTTGGCCTTCTTGAGGAAGGCGAGGAGTTCTTTCGCGGACGCCCGGCGCGTCTTGATGTCCTCCATCGGGTAGACGTCCGCGTAATAGTTCCGATGCAACCCCTCGACGTCGTCGAACTGCTTGACGGCCTTGTAGTTGCCCGTCAGGTCGGCGATGTGCTTGATGATGACTTTCGCGTCGGCGTGCCCCGCGTAAGGCCAGTTGCGCCGCTCCGCGACGATCTTCAGCGCATGCGCGACCGCGCCCCAGGCTTTCTCGGACGCTTGGAGCCTGTCCCCTTCCCGGACCATTTTGCCGGAGTGGGCATAGAGCCGGTCCCGGTGTTCCGCGTGGGGGGCGATGGGTTTCTCTGCGATGACCATTTCGGCGCGCCTCTCGCCAATCATCCTACCACAAACGCGGGGGCTCCGCCGTGCGGCGGAGCCCCCCAATTCGTCCGTTCCGAATCCCCGAACGCTACTCGCGGGCTACCTCTTCCCCACCAAGGCGTTGAATACGGCAACGGCGATGCCCGCCGCTATCGCCGCCATGATGACGGGGACTATCAGGGATTCCACAGCGCTGATCATCATGTCCATCCTGGGTTGCCTCGGGCATGCCGCCAGACAATCCTACCACAACAGAGACCCTTGCTGACCACCGTCATCCCGCAAGTCCTCACCCCATCCCTCTCCCGCCGAGCGAGAGAGGGGGACAGGCAAGCACTGTGCGCTTGCTGGATCCCCGCCTACGCGGGAATGACGAGGGCGACTGGGATCATAGGGGACGGGGCGCGGGGCGCCCCGTCTCATGGCGCTATCCGCGCCGACTGGATTCTCGCCTGCGCGGGCAGGCGGTCATGGGGTTTCGGCGCCCGCCCCGCGCCGCTAGCGCAGCGCGGCGGCGAGGCGCTCCGCCCAGTGGCGCGGCGTCTTGCTCGTGAAGTGGCCGATCTGCTGCCGGCAGGAGACGCCGGAGACGACGACAGGCCAGCCGCGCTTCTCCGGAGCGTCCACAGCGGGGAAAAGTTTGAGCGAGCCCATCGCTTTGGACGTCTCGTAGTGCTCCTTCTCGAAGCCGAACGTGCCGGCCATGCCGCAGCAGGCGGAGTCGATGAGCTCGGGCTCGTAGCCGGCGGCGCGGAGCGCGTCCAGCGTCGGCCCCGCGCCGACGATCGCCTTCTGATGGCAGTGGCCGTGCACTTGCACGTTCGGCTGCCCCTTGAGCGCGAAAACGGCGCGGATTTCCTCGGGCTCCTCCGCCGCGAGTTGGGCGATCAGTTCGTCGAGCATCAGCGCTTTGCCGGCGACGACCTGCGACGCCTCGTCGCGCAGCAGTTCCGGGTATTCGTCGCGGAGCGTGAGGAGGCAGGAGGGCTCCGTGCCGACGATGAGGGCGCCGCGGCGGGCGTGGGGCGCGAGGACGTCGACGTTGGCGCGCCCCCAGCGTTTCGCCTTCCCCAGTTGCCCCTTCGAGATGAGCGGCCTGCCGCAGCAGCCGCGCCGCGTCTCGATCCGGACGGCGTAGCCGAGCGCCTCCAGCACGCGGACGGCGGCCTGGCCGACCTCGGGATGCATATATTCGGTGAACGTGTCGTGGAAATAGACGGCCTCGCCGCGCGTTCCCGAGCGCGGGCGCGGGCGGCCCGCGAACCACGAGGAGAAGCGGCGGCGAGCGAACTTCGGCAGCGGGCGCCGGCGGGAGACGCCGAGCAGCCGCTCCGCGAGGATCTTGGTCGGGACGAGGCTGCCCAGGAGGTTCGTCAGCGGCGCGGCGGCCTGCCCGATGCGGCTGAGTCGGGCGATCTCGCCGAACATCCGGGCGCGGAGCGGAACGCCATGCGTCTCGTAGTATTTGCTCAGCGTTTCGGCCTTGAGTTTGGCCATATCGACGTTGGAGGGGCACTCCGCCTTGCAGGCTTTGCACTCGACGCAGAGGTCCATCGTGTCGTAGAGGCGCTTGCCGGCGAGTTCGTTGGCGGGCAGTTTGCCGCTGATGATCATCCGCAGCATCGTGGCGCGGGCGCGCGTCGAGTGCTCCTCCTCCCGCGTCGCCATAAACGAGGGGCACATCCCGCCGTCCAACTTGCGGCAGGCGCCCTGGCTGTTGCACATCTCGACGTGCCCCGCGAAGCCGCCGTCCTCGCTGAAATCCAGGTACGTGGGAACGTCGAGCGCGCGGTAGGCGGGGCCGATGCGGAGGTTCTCGCGGATGCCGGGCGTCTCGATGATCTTGCCGGGGTTCATCACGGAGTCCGGATCGAACGCCTGCTTGAGTTCCTTGAACGCCTGGTATATCTCGGAGCCGAACATCTTCTCGGTGAAGACGCCGCGCACGATGCCGTCGCCGTGCTCGCCGGTGAGGCTGCCGCCGAACTCGAGCACGAGGTCGGCGATCTCCTCCGCGATGGAGGCCATCGTCTCGACGCCCTCTTCTTGCTTGACGTTGACGACGGGGCGAATGTGGAGGCAGCCGGTGGAGGCGTGGCCGTAGTAGGCGGCCTCCGTGCCGTGCCGCGCGACGATCTCCTCGAATCTTCGGACGTACTCCGGCAACTGCTCCGGGGAGACGGCGGTGTCCTCGACGTAGGGGAGGGGCTTGGCGTCGCCCTTGAGCGCCATGGCGAGTCCGAGCCCGGCTTCGCGCAGGGCGTACCAGCGCTGCTGCTCGCCGGGGTCGTTCGTGGTCATCGTCGCGTAGCCGTGCCCGCGGCGCTCCATATCGGCCTTCAGCGCGTCGAGTTTCCCCTGCACCTCGCGGGGGGAGTCGCCGTAGAACTCGACGAACAGCAACTCGCGGGGCTCGCCGATGAAGTAGTCGAGCAGCCGCCGGTAGCCGGGATTCACCTTGCAGTTGTCAATGATCATGTGCCCGACGAGTTCCACCGCCGACGGGCTGTGCTCCAAGATGGGAACGGACGCCTCCATGCAGGCGATGAGGTCGGTGAAGTGGACGACGCCGAGCCCCTTGTGTTTGGGGAGCGGCACGAGATTCACCCGCGCCTCCGTTACGGCGACGAGCGTTCCCTCGGATCCGACGACGGCGCGGGTGAGGTTCATTGGGCCGTCGCCGGTGAAGTCGTCGAGGTTGTAGCCCATCACGCGGCGGAGGATGCGCGGGAAGCGGGCGGCGATCTCGTCGGCGTTCTCCCATGCGAGGCGGCGCGTTTCGCGGTAGATGGCGCCCTCCAAGTCGTTGCGGGCGAACTTGTCCTCCAGCGCCTCGCCGTTGACCGGGGCGAATCGCGCGCGGCTCCCGTCCGACAGGACGGCGTCCACCTCGAGGATATGGTCGAGCGTCTTGCCGTAGATGACGGAGTGGGGGCCGCAGGAGTTGTTGCCGATGCCGCCGCCGACGGTGGCGCGCGCGCTCGTCACGGGGTCGGGGCCGTACATCAGCCCGTGCTGGCGGACCGCCGCCGACAGGTGGTTGTTGACGATGCCGGGCTGGACGCGCGCCCATCGCTCCTCCGGCGCGACCTCTAGGACGCTCCGCATATGCTTGGAGAAGTCCATCACGATGGCGTGGTTGGTCGTCTGCCCTGCGAGGGCGGTGCCGCCGCCGCGCGGGGTCACGGGGACGCCGTGCTCGCGCGCCGTTCGTATGGTCGCCTCGACGTCGTCCGCGCTGCGTGGGACGACGACGCCGACGGGCGTCATTTGGTAGATGGATGCGTCGGTGGCGTACATCAGGCGGTCGTAGTAGTCCATGCGGACTTCGCCCTCGATGCGGCCTCGCAACTTTTCGGCGACGGCGCGGACTTCGGAGTCGGCGATGGTCGCGCCCTTGCGCGTCGTTTCGTGGAGCAGCGGCATAGATGCGTTCCTCTCCCCTTGCAGGCCCGCCCTTCGCCGAGCGGCGCCGCCCCTTATGTTACGGGATAGCGCGGCGGTTGGTCATTAGGGGCGGCGCTCGCCCCCAGGCGAGGCGTAGGCGCCGCGGTAGGACGGCGGCAGCAGCGCGGCGACGCGCTCCATCACCTCGTTCGTGCCGGCGCGGAGAGCGGCCCGGTCTATGCGCCCCCCAGCCGCGGGCAGCGTGAACGGCTCGCCGACGTTGACGCGCAGGCGTTGGAAGTGGAAGGGAATGCGGAGCATCGCGCCGATGCGCTCCGTGCCCGTGATGGCGACGGGAAGCACGGGCGCGCCGGAGGAGAGCGCGAGGTAGGCGAGTCCGTCGCTGGCCTCGCTCAGCGCGCCCGGGCTGCGCGTGCCCTCAGGGAAGATCAGCAGCGCCCCGCCGCCGCTCAGCGTCCGCAGCGCCCAGCGGAGCGCGTCGACGTCTCTGCCGTCGCGGTCCACGGGGTAGACGTGCAGCGCGCGGAAGAAGAGGGACACGACGGCGTTGGCGAACAAACTGCGCTTGGCCATGAAGTTGATGGGGCGGGGAACGGCGTAGACGAGCACGGGCGGGTCGGCGTTGCTCTGGTGATTCGCGGCGATGATGAGCGGGCCGTCGGCGGGGATGTTTTCGCGCCCCGTCACGCGGATGCTGCCGAACGTGGGAAGGAAGACGCGCGAAAGGATGCGCCCCAGCCGGTAGAGGCAGTCGATCCGGGGGCGCCTCACGCGGGACGCTCCGCGCAGAGCGCCGCGATGACGCGCTCCGCGATCTCGTCGGCGCCGACGCCGTCGGTCTCGATGCGAATGGCGTCGGGCGCGGCGGCGAGCGGGGCGTGCTCGCGCCGCGAGTCGGTCGAGTCGCGCAGATCGATGTTTTCGCGGACGGCGCTTTCGGAGCGCGGGGCGCCGGCGGACGCGAGTTCAGCGAACCGGCGGCGGGCGCGCTCCTCCGGCGAGGCGTCGAGGTACACCTTGGCGGCGCGGGGGAGCACGACCGTTCCGACGTCGCGCCCGACCATCACGACGGGGCCGGCGTCGGCGAGGGCGCGCTGTTGAGCGAGCAGCGCGGCGCGGACGCCGGCGACGGCGCTGACGGGAGAGACGGCGCCGTCCACGTCGGGCTCGCGCAGGCGGAGCGTCGCGTCCGCGCCGTCGAGCAGAACGCGCTCGCCGCCGTCCGCGAACTCGACGCTGATCTCGGACGCGAGCCGCGCGAGGGCGGGCTCGTCGTCGAGGGGCGTTCCGGAGTCGAGGGCGGCGAGCGTCGCGGCGCGGTAGAAGACGCCGGTGTCGACGAAGAGATAGCCCAATCGCTTGGCGAGCGCGCGGCCGACCGTCGTCTTGCCGGACGCGGCGGGGCCGTCTATGGCGATGACCGGAGGGCAAGGCATAGGGGTTAATGTTACGGCGTTGCGCGGGGGCGCGGTCAAGCGCCCGCGCAGGCGGACTGTTAGGTTCCCGCCGTAGGCGGGAATGCCCGCGCAGGCGGGGAGCGCTGCAGGCTGCTGCGCGGGCGCTGCCCGCCTACGCCAGGTGGTGCGCTCCCGGCCGCTTTCTTTTCACAATCCATTCGTTGTAGGACTCTCGGTAGCCGAACTGCGCCGCGCGTTTCGCCAGACGCCGCCCTTTCGCCTTGTCGCCTATGAGGAACGCGCAGTGCGCGGCCAGGTCCAATGCTATGGCGTGGTCGGGCTCTTGCGAAAGCGTCTCTTCCAACGCCTTCAGCGCCTCGTCCAAATTCCCCACGCGCAGGCGCGCGACGCCCAAGTTCAACGCCAAATGCGCGGACAGCGATCCCGACGAGTAAGCCATCCTCTCCAGATCGGGGCGGCGGCCGGGTTGGGTCGGCCGGCAGGTCGCGCAACGCCGCGTCCAGCTCCTCGCGCGCCTCTTCCTCTTGAATCCCGTACTCCTCTTGCATTCGGCGCGCAACCTCGTCGTGCCCCCCGAGGTGTTGGGCGATGTGAGAGAGGCGCAAATGCCACGGCTTGGAAGCCGCCGTCAGTTCCGTCCGCCAGCCCCTGGCTCGCCAGTAGGCGTCGTTGTTCGGGTTCATCTGGTTGGAGCGGTTGTCGCCGTTGCCGTTCTGTCCGTTCACAGTTGCCCCCTTCAAGAAGGTGATTGAGTCCATTACTAAATCAGGCTCACCGGACCATCAACCCCAATTTGACGGCCAACTCCTGAGCGGCAAAGCGTTCCGCCGGACAGTCCGCCCCCTAAAACACCGCGGGGTCTTCGTGGTCGCCGAAGACGTCGCGGAGGGCGGCCATAATCTCGCCCTCGGAGGCGTCGGCGCGGGCGGCGCCGAGGATGAACGGCATCGTGTTCTCGCTGCCCCGCGCGGCCTCGCGGAGCGCGTCAAGCGCGGCGTCGGCGCGCGATGCGTCGCGCTCGCGGACGACCTTCTCGAGACGCGCGAGTTGCCGATCCTCCTCCGCGTCGTCGTGCTCGTAGAGTTCCGGCGGCGGCGCAGGCTCCTCCTCGCGGTCGTTCAGGCCGAGCACCTTGTACGCGCCGTCCTCGATGCGCTGCTGATAGTCGAACGCCGCGTCGGAGATTTCGCGCTCGATATAGCCGTTCTCTATGGCGGCGAACATGCCGGAGAGGACGCCCTCGCCGCCGCCCATATCCTCGATGGCGTTGATGTAGGCGAGCGCCTCCTCCTCGATCTCGTTCGTGAGGCGCTCGACGAAGAAGGAGCCGCCGAGGGGGTCTATCGTGTTGGCGACGCCCGTCTCGTTGCCGATGATCCGCTGCGTGTTGAGCGACATTCGCATCGCGTCTTCCGACGGAATGTCGTGGGCCTCGTCGTAGCCGCTGACGTGGAGCGACTGCGTTCCGCCGAGCGCGGCGGCCATCGCTTGCGCGGAGCCGCGAATGAGGTTGTTGAGCGGGCCCTCGCGGATGAGCGTGGAGCCGAGCGTTTGCGCGTGAAATCTGCAAAGCATCGCGCGCGGGTCGGTCGCGCCGTAGCGCTCCTTCATAATCCGCGCCCAGAGGCGGCGGGCGGCGCGCAGTTTGGCGATCTCCTCAAAGAAGTCCATATGCACGCCGAAGAAAAACGAGAGGCGCGGACCGAACTCGTCGGGCGAAAGGCCGCGCTGCATGCCTCCCTCGACATAGGCCATGCCTTGCGCGAGCGTGAAGCCGACCTCCTGCCCCGCCGTCGAGCCGGCCTCGCGGGTGTGGTAGCCGGAGATGGAGATCGTGTTCCAATTGGGGACGTTGCGGGTGCAGAACTCGACGACGTCCATCGTCATTCGGTAGGCGCCGCGCGGCGGAAGGGCGAACGTCTTTTGCCCGTGAAACTCCTTGAGCGCGTCGTTTTGCACGGTGCCGCGCAGAGTCTCCCACGCGACCCCGACGCTCTCCGCGTGCGCGAGCAGGAAACTCAGCAAGACGATGGCGGGGTGATTGATCGTGAGCGAGATGCTGACCTGGTCTATGGGAATGCCGTCGAACAGGTCGGACATATCGCGGGCGGTGTCTATGGCGACGCCGAGCCTGCCGACCTCGCCCTCGGCGAGCGGGTGGAGGGAGTCGTAGCCGGTGAGCGTGGGGTGATCGAAGTCGGTCGAGAGGCCGGTCTGCCCGTGGGCGAGGAGGTACTTGTAGCGCTCGTTGGTGGCGACGGCGGTGCCGAATCCTGCGATTTGGCGTCGCGTCCACTGGCGGGCGCGGTACATCGTGGGGTAGACGCCGCGGGTGAAGGGATAAGCGCCGGGAAAGCCGAGGTCGGCGGCGTAGTCGAGCGCGGGCGCGGAGGCGGGCGTGTAGAGGCGCTGGATCTCGCGTCCGGAGACGGTGAGGAAGCGCTCCTGCGATTCCGGGGCGCGCTCCAGCGTCCGGCGCAGTTCGCCGCTCTCCCATGCGCGCTCCGCCTCTTGGCCGCGCTCCGTTCCCTGTTTGTCGTAGAGCCCCATTGCAAGAAGGGATTATACGCGAAGCGTGGGGACGCGTTGCGAATTAGCGGGGCATCGACGTTGCGATGGCCTTTGCGTAACCTGCCATGCCCGACCGCAGGCGGGAATCTCCATGAACCGCGCGGGATGCCGTAGACGTTCCCTCTATCGCAACCGTCGCCCGCGCCATAAGTCCCGTCATTCCCGCGTAGGCGGGAATCCAGGAACCCGCGTGGGATGCAGTAGGCGTTCCACTCAATCGCGTTGGCCGGCTCCCCTTCTATGAAGGAGGCGCTATCGCGCCGACTGGATTCCCGCCTACGCGGGAATGACGGGACATGAGGAGGATTCCCGCCTGCGCGGGCGGGGCGGCATGCCATGGCTCTTCTCATGGCGCGCTGTCTGCGAATGCGCCGCACGGGCTGCCGCCCCGTCGGCAGGCGGCTCCCGCCGCGTTTGGTTTCGGAAGAGGGAGTCGGCCTGTCCTGCCGGAGGTTGCCCTACCCCCAAGCCCCTACTCCTAGACGCCCGCCGCCACCGCCGCCGCGTCCGGGGAGCGGTTGGCGCCGATCTGCGCGATGCCCTCGTCGACGTTCGTGTCGATGATGGGGCGGTAGGGGTCGCGGAAGACGCCGATGGGGTCTTCGCCGCGTTGGACGCGCTCAATCTGCTCCTTCAGAACGCGCCGCAGCAGCACGACGCCCCGGTCGGAGTACGACAGATGCTCGACGGAGCGGTCGGTGATCGGGCCCTGCGTCTCCCACGCCATCTGGTCCTGGGAGTTGACGTCGCGCAAGATGAAGCGCGTGAACGGGTGGTCTTTGTCCGGGTCTTCCTTGATCGGCGGGTCGTATCGGAACTCCGGCTCGAAGGCGTTGGGGGGCTCGCTCCCGTCCTCCGTGGGGTAGAAGTGCATGCGGACATGCCACGTGTGCGTGTCGTCTATCGGCGTGCGGAATTGCGTGCTGGAGCCTTGCCGGAGGATGTTGGGGAACAGCACGGGATGCTCGTCGACCATGCCGTTTTTGTAGGTGCGCTTCTTCATCAGGCCGCCGTAGTCGGTGACGTAGAACTCGAAGTTCGCGACGTCGTCGGTGAAGCCGCGCGTCGTGTTGACGGGGCGGCGCCCGCCGCCGGTGAACTCCTGGTGGAGCACCTGCAGGTGCGCGGGATCCATCGAGTTCTCCATCGTTTGGAGCCAGTTGCAGTTGAGGGGCGGGTGAATCCGCACCATTCGGGTTCCGTCTTTGCGGAACAGGGTGTCGTAGGGCGCCATCGGCGGGACGGGCGCGGGGCCCATATAGGCGAAGAAGAGGCCGATATGCTCCTGCACGGCGTAGGCCGTCTGCTTGACGGAGCGCATAATCGCCTCGTTCTTCTCGGGGGGCGTCTCGAGGATGTTGCCGTCGCAGTCGAAGAGCCAGCCGTGGTAGGCGCAGGCGATGCCGCGCTCCTCGACGCGCCCGTAGAGGAGGGACGCGCTGCGGTGGGAGCAGTGGTCGGCGAGGAGGCCGACGCGGCCGGACTTGTCGCGGAAGAGCACGAGGTCTTCGCCGAGGACGCGCACCGCTTTCGTCGGGCGGTCGTCGGTCAGGTCGGATGCGACGGCGACGGGGTGCCAGTAGCGGCGAAGGAGTTCGCCGGCGGGCGTTCTGGGGCCCACTCGCGTCAGCAGGTCGTTCTCTTGCTGGGTCAGCATCGCGCGCCTCCCGTTCGGTCTCGCTCGTTCGGTTGCTCGTCTCTCCGCTACTCTACTCCCTTCGGCGCGTATGTCAAGGGGCGCGGAGGGGCGGGTTCGCGCCTGCGCGGGCAGGGCGTTGCGCTTGGGATCGAGGGAGCCGCCGCTTCGCGCCGCCCGCGGAATTGCTGTTCCGCACGCTTATTTGGATGCGCTCCAAGCAACCTTGCATAACCTGCCGTCATTCCCGCGTAGGCGGGAATCCAGTCGGCGCGATAGCGCCATGAGACGGGGCGCGGAGCGCCCCGTCCCCCACATGACCCCAGGCGCCCCCGCCCTGCCTGCTTACGCGGGAACCCCGCCCGCCCACGGAATCGGGCCTAGCAAGTAGACGGTGTTCGGCCGCGGCAGCCCGCTATGTAAGTTCGTCGCTCGACGGAATTCCTGTTCTTGCGGGGGCAGGTCAAACGCCTTGGCGAGGGACGCGCGTTCGGAATGGGGAATCATCCCGACGGCTTCGTCCAGCGATTCGGAAAGGATGCGCGCGGCCAAGTCCGTTTTGTCGGCCAACCGCGGCGCGTTGCGGAGTTCCCGGGCGAACTGCCCGTAGTCGCCTTCGGCCCACGCGGGGCCGTCGCGCGAATTCGGATCAACGCAGACGGCCATGCACAAGTCTCTCCCTGCGCCGCCCCTAACTCTCCAGTCCGCCCTCCGCCTTGTAGTCTTGCCCTAACTTCACGTACTCGTCCGCGTTCATCCTTACGAGCGCGTAGCGCTTCTCCGTCATTGGGCCTATGACTTTCGCCGGGACGCCCGCCGCGATTGATCGGTCGGGGACGCTCCGCCCCTCCAGCAACGTAGCGCCCGCCGCGACGATGCACCAATCGCCCACCGACGACTTGTCGTTCAGCGCGCAGTTGTTCCCCAGCAGGCAGTGGTCGCCTATGCGCTCGGCGTGGCAAACGACGGCGTGGCCAAGCGTCACGTAGTTCCCGATCGTCAGATCGCCGTCGGCGTGGCAGATGGAGCCGTCTTGGATGTTCGTGCCCTCGCCGATCGTCATCGTTCCGCGGTCGGAGCGCAGCACGACGCCCGGCCAGACGGATGCGTAGGCGCCGATGCGGACATCGCCGACGACGTAGGCGAACTCGCTGACGAACGCCGTCGGGTGGACTTGCGGGCTCTTCCCGCCGAAACTGCGAAGCATAGGCGCTTCCCTTCCGCGCGGCCGGCGCCCCGATGATACGCCGTGGGGGCGCGTGGGTGAGGCGGCGCAGGTTGGGTTCCCTCGCTACCAGGGGGGGGATGCCTTTGCAGGCGCTGTCGCGCCGGGCGGGGCGGGGAGGTTATGCAAAAGATTCCCGCGGGGATGGCGTAGAATAGGCGCGTTACGCTAAAGGAGCGCTCGCTTCCCGTTATGGCTAAACGCAGCAACCGCCGACCCCCGACCCCCGAATCGCCCCCGACCGACGCCGCGTTCGTCAAGGGCTGCGTCGACGACGCCCGCCGGCGGCTCCGGCAGGCCGGGCGCAAGGACGCGGCGGAGCGCGTCCGCAAAGAGGCGGGGCGCGCCGTCCCCTGCTACGGCGTCCCCCCCGCCGACGTCCACCGCATCGGACTCGACCTCGTTCGCAAGTTGCGCTCTCCGGGCCTCCCGCCGACGCTGGCCATCGCGGACGACCTGTTTCGTTCGGGCAACGTCGAGGAGGGGCTTGTCGGGGCGCAGATCGTGGGGGCTCTCGCGCGGCTGATCACCGGCGGCGACTTCGAGCGCATCGCGCCGTGGGGCGATGCGCTGACCGCCCCGCAGACGGCGGACGCGCTCGGCGCGAACTGCCTCAGCCCGTCGCTCGCCGCCAAGCCGTCGCTCGTCAAGACGATGCGGGAGTGGGCGCGCTCGGAGAATCCCTCCAAGCGCCGCGCCGCCGCCGCCGCGTTCGGCCCCCTCGTCCGGGAGGGGCGCTTCGTCACCGACGCGCTCGAGACGGCGGAGATCCTGATGGAGGACGCGAGCGAGGAGGCGCAGCGCGGCGTCGGGGCGATGCTGATGGAGGCGTCGCGCCTCAACGGCGACCGCATGGCCGATTTCCTCGCGGAGTGGAAAGACCGGAGTCCGCGCCTCCTCTTGGAGACCGCCGCGGCGCGGCTGCAGCCGGCGCAGCGCGAGCGGGCGCTGGGCTGATGGCGGACGCTCCGGGGGCGCGCCCCGCGCCCGGGATCGGGCGTCGGCTGTACCGGGGGATCGTCTTCGCGCTCATCGTCGGCGCGGCGGGCGCGGCGCTCGGCGGAGCGCCGGCGCTCTTCCTGCAATCGCTCTTCAACGAGGAGACGCAACGCTGCGCGGAGGCCGTCCTCGATGCGGAGGAGCGCGGCGTCGAGGCGCCGGTTTGCGGCGACGAGTTCCTCGCGCCCCCCGCATGGCTGCCGCTGTCCCTCCTATGGGGAGGCGCCGCGGTCGGCGCGTTCGGCGGGCTGGCCTACGGCGTCGCCGCGCCCGGACGCCGCTACGCGCGCGAGCGGGAGCCGCAATGGCTGCCGTTCTGATCGGCGCCCGTTGCGTCGCTCCCTGAGCCCAGTAGGTTCCCGCTTTCGCGGGCAGGGCGGGGCGCTTACATAGGAGAGGAGCGGCGCTCCGCGCCGCCTGGATTCCCGCCTACGCGGGCAGGGCGGTGGGTTATGCAAGGTCTCCTCTAGCGGCGCGGGATTCCGTGCAACTGCCATCGTTAGGGCGTCGCGCCCCGCCCCCAATCCGTAGTATGCTAGGGAGCGAGATACTTCCTATGCGCCATCTGCCGCTCCGCGTCCGCCTCATCGTCATCGCCGCCGCCGCGCTCGCCGCGTCGGTTCCCGCCGCGTGCGCCCTCTTCGCAGAGCCCAACTACATCGTCTACTCCATCGGCGAGCCCGGCGCCCGCGACATCGTCATCACCAGGCCGAACGGCGAAAACTCCCTCACGCTCACCGCGGGCACGGACTGGCAGGGAGCGGACAACTACGAGCCCCTATGGGACCCCACGCGCCAGCGCGTCGCCTTCCTCAGCGACCGCGACGGCAACGTCGAAATCTACTCCATGCTCGCCGACGGCTCGGCCTACACCCGCATGACCAACTCCGATTTCACGGAAAACCAGATCTCGTGGTCGAACGACGGCGACTCCATCGCCTACACGTCGGAAGACCCGGACGGCAAGCGCAGCGTCCAGCACGTCTCCTTCTCCAACCTCACGCCGACGCCCGTCATCTTCGGCAGCGACGGCGAAACCGATCCCGCATGGTCGCCGCGCGAGCGAGTGGTCGTGTTCGCCAAACTCAACCCGGAGGGCGAGTCCATCGGCATCTACCTCCGCGACCCAACCAACGTGAACGACGTCCAACTCACCGCGGGGCCCCACCGCTTCCCCACCTGGTCGCCGGACGGAACGCGGCTCGCCTACGTCTCCACGCAGATCGACGAGCAGGAGGACGTCTACATCGTCGGGGTCAGCGCGGCGGGATGGACGGTCGCGCCCTTCCGCGTAACCTCTTCATCCGCCCGCGACTATGCCCCGGTCTGGTCGCCCGACGGCGGAAGCATCGCGTTCCTGAGCGACCGCGACGGCAACGTCGAGATCTACACCGCCCCGTCGTTCCAGACGCAGGAGCCCCCGACGCGCCTCACGCGCAACGCCGTTGACGAGTTGTCCGTGCAGTGGGGGCCGGCAGGCATGCTGCTGTTCCCCTCGGGCCCCGAAGGATCCACCGACCTCTTCGTGATGGAGTCCAACGGGCAAGGGCAGCGAAGGCTCACCTCGGGCGCGCCCGCCACGCAGCCGGATTGGTAAGCGGACCCGTGGGGCCGGACGCGCTTACGCGCAACGACTTGGGAGTCCCGACCGCCCCCGACGGACCCGAGTCCGACGAATGGAGCGAATGGGTCTCCGCCACGCGGCTGCGCGGCTACCTCCTCAAGTCGACGCTCTCCGATTGGCTGGACGCCTACGGCGTCGAGAAGGGCTTCATCCGCGACACGGATCTGCCCGGCTACGACGAGCGCCTGCAGTTCCCCATCTTCATTATGCAGAAGGGCGGCGAGTTCGAAGAGGCCGTCGTCAGGCACCTGGAATCGTTGCGCGAGGTCACGCAGATCTCGCAGGACAGGCACGACGTGCGCGACCACGACGCGGCGTTGCGGACGGTCGAGGCGATGCGCGAGGGGCGCCCCATCCTGCATCAGGCCGTGCTGTGGAACGCCGAAACGCGCACCTACGGCGTCGCCGACTTCCTCGCGCGCTCCGACGTTCTGGACGCGCTGTTCCCCGGCCATCTGCCGCGCGGAGAGGCGGCGCACGCCGCCCCGGGAATCGGCGCCCCCTGGCACTACGTCGTGATCGACGCGAAGTACACGACGATCCGCCTCGATGCGTCGGGGGAGATCGGCTCCAGCGGCTCCGCGCCCGCCTACAAGGCGCAGTTGTACGTCTACAACGACGCGCTGGCGCGCATCCAGGGCTACGCTCCGCCCCGCGCCTTCCTGCTCGGACGCCGGTGGGTCCAAAGCGGGCAGGGATTCGGCAACAACGCGATGGAGCGCCTCGGCCCCGTAACGATGTCTCCGGACCTGCGCCAGCGCGTCGTCGCTGCGGCCGAATGGACGCGCAAACTGCGAACCGAAGGCGCCAAGTGGGAAATCTACCCTGCGCCCACCGTCCCCGAACTCAGGCCGAACTCCGCCGACTGGCCCTGGGCCGACGCCGTGAGCAAAATCATCGAGCGGCTGGAAGACCCCATCCAACTCTGGCAAGTGGGGCCGGAGAAGCGCGACGCCGCCGTCCGCGCCGGCATTACGTCGTGGAAAGACCCCCGCGCCACCCCGGAGTCGCTCGGCGTCAACGGATTCACCTACCGGCGCGTGCTGCAGCAGATCCTAGACGCGCACCGCGACGGCGGCCCCGTCGTCCGCCCGGAGCGCGTCAACGCCGCCCGCGGCGAATGGGCGACCGAGCCCCCCGTCGAATTCTTCGTGGACTTCGAATACGTGTCCGCCCTCGACGACGACTTCTCCAAGTTCCCGGACTCCGACGCCGACCCCGTCATCTTTATGATCGGCTGCGGGCACGTCGAGAACGGGAATTGGACGTTCCGCTGCTTCATCGCCGATCGGCTCGACCCCGTCAGCGAGGCGCGCGCGATTGACGATTGGCTCGCGCATATGCGCGAAACGGAGGCGCGGCTCGGCGACGGGAGCGAGGCGAACGTCTTTCACTGGGCGCCCGCCGAAGAGACGAACTACGAAACGGCGTGGAACTCGGCGCGCAAACGCCACCCTGAGAAAGCCTGGCCGGAGGTCAACTGGTTCGATCTGCTGCGGAAGGTCGTCCGCGCGGAGCCCGTCGTCGTTCGCGGCGCAATGGGATTCGGCCTCAAGCCCGTCGCCCGCGCGTTCCGCGCGCACGGCCTCATCGAAACATCCTGGGGCGACTCCAAGGTGGACGGCATGGGCGCGATGGTCGGCGCGTGGCGCTGCGACGCGGAGGCCGCCGAGCGCGGCGTCCGCCTAGCCGACACGGCCTTGATGGACGAAATCCGCGCCTACAACGAAGTGGACTGCCGAGCCCTCATGGAGATCCTGCGCCTCCTCCGCAAGAGCCATTAGGCGGGCGGCGGAGCGGCTGCGCGCCCGCGGCACGTCATTCCCGCGTAGGCGGCGAACTCCCTCCCCATGAACCGTCATTCCCGCGTAGGCGGGAATCCAGTCGGCGCGATAGCGCCACGACGGGGCGCAACACGCCCCGTCCCCAAGCCATCCCCAGTCGCCACGCCCTGCCCTCGAAGCGGGAACCTACCCCCTCTTACCGCCATCCCGCGCAGCCGCGCCCCCACCGGTCCCGTCATTCCCGCGCAGCCGCGAATCCACCCGCCGCGCAAGCGCCCCGTCCCCAAGCCATCCCCAGTCGCCACGCCCTGCCCTCGAAGCGGGAACCTACCCCCTCTTACCGCCATCCCGCGCAGCCGCGCCCCCGGTCCCGTCATTCCCGCGCAGCCGCGAATCCACCCGCCGCGCAAGCGCCTCGACGGGGCACCACGCGCCCCGTCCCCAAGCCATCCCCGCCGCCGCCCCTGACCGCGAAAGCGGTAACCTACCCTTCATTGCCGTCATTCCCGCGTAGGCGGGAATCCAGTCGGCGCGATAGTGCCATGACGGGGCGCAAGCCCCGTCCCCAAGCCATCCCCAGCCGCCACGTCCTGCCCTCGAAGCGGGAACCTACCCCCTCTTACCGCCATCCTGCGCAGCCGCGCCCCACCGGTCCCGTCATTCCCGCGCAGCCGCGAATCCACCCGCCGCGCAAGCGCCTCGACGGGGCACCACGCGCCCCGTCCCCAAGCCATCCCCGCCGCCGCCCCTGACCGCGAAAGCGGTAACCTACCCTTCATTGCCGTCATTCCCGCGTAGGCGGGAATCCAGTCGGCGCGATAGTGCCATGACGGGGCGCAAGCCCCGTCCCCAAGCCATCCCCAGCCGCCACGTCCTGCCCTCGAAGCGGGAACCTACCCCCTCTTACCGCCATCCTGCGCAGCCGCGCCCCACCGGTCCCGTCATTCCCGCGCAGCCGCGAATCCACCCGCCGCGCAAGCACCACGACGGGGCGCCACGCGCCCCGTCCCCAAGCCATCCCCAGCCGCCACGCCCTGCCCTCGAAGCGGGAACCTACCCTCTCTTACGCCATCCCGCGCAGCCGCGCCCCCGGTCCCGTCATTCCCGCCTTCCGCAGTGGCCGCGAAGAATTAAATATCCGCGGAGCGCGGGCGCAGCGACTCCGGGTTCTCGTCAACCCACTTCCAGTAGTGGACCCACGACTCCGGAACCTCGCCGCCCGCGCGGCGGTCGAGCGACGGACGCAGCGCGAGCGACGGCAGCGCCTCCGGCGAGCCGATCAGCCGCGCCCTCCACGTCATCTCCGCGAGATGCTCCGTCGCAATGGCGTCCACCGTTGCCGTCTCGACGTTCGGGCCGACGAACACCATTCCGTGGTTCTGCAGGTGGCAGGCGTTCGCGCCCCTCATCCGCTCCGCGACCGCCTTTCCCTGCTCCACGCTCCGGATCAGCGCCTTGTCCTCGTCGAAAACGACCGGCTCGTGCGCGACGGCGGCGGAGAGTTCCGGGTCAACGAGCGGCAGTATCGTCGCGCCCGCGAATCCCATCATCGTCGCCCACTTCTGATGCGTGTGGATGACCGCCCCGATGTCCGGGCGGGCGCGGTAGATCTCCGCGTGAATCGGCCACTCGCTCACCTTCGTGATCGCCCGCCCCTCCGCGCCGAGGATGTTGCCGTCGAAGTCCATAACGATGAGGTCTTCGGCGCGGACGCGATGCATCTGGATGTGCGGCCACGGCTTAATGACGAAGGCGTCCGACGCCCCGGAGTCCCCCGTCTCTCCCGTCCCCCCTGCCCAAGAGATCCGGGCGCTCGTGTGGCCGCGCGTCGTCCCCAGTCCCGTCCGGTACAGCAACCGGTGCGAAATCGCCGTCGTCTCGCGCAACTCCGCCAGCGCCCGCTCGTCCATCGCTTGCATCCCCCGGCGCTCTACAACCCGACGCCGCGAACGTAGGATGCGTCGGGATGCGCGTCCAGCCATTCCTGATTGCCCCACTCGCCGCGCGCCACGCCGTCGCGGACATCCGGGCGCGGCGCCTCCCAGCGCTTGGCGACGTCGCTCTCCATATAGCGGCGCTCAATCGTCTCCGGCGCGCCGAGCAGCATCGCCCGCCACGTCAACTCCGCCTGCTCCTCCGCGTCCACCGCCGCCAGCATCGACTTTGAGACCGTCGTGCCGACGAACGCCATCCCGTGCCCGCGCAGATGGCACGTGACGTTGCCGCCGAGCAGCGCCGCGACCGCCGCGCCCTTCTCCGGCGAGTCCACCGCGTCCGGCGGGCCCGTGTAGACCGGCCACGCCTCCGCCGCGACCGACGCCGTCGGCGGATGGATCACCGGCAAAACGTCGCGCCCCGCGAGCCCGAACACGGTCGCCCACTTCTGGTGCGTGTGCGTGACGGCGTTCACCTCCGGCCGCGCCTTGTAGATCTCCGCGTGCAGCGCCCACGACCCGACGCGCCCCGGATAGCCCTCGCCCGCCTCGACGACGTTCCCGTCGAAGTCGAGCAGCATCAGATCGCCGGGCGCGACGCGCTCCAAACTGACGGCGGGCGTCGCGCGAATCAGAAAGCGGTCGGCGCCCGGGACGCGCGCGCTGACATGCCCCTGATACGCGCCGAGCCCGTAGCGCTGCAGCAGCCGGTTCGCCAGCGCGACCTGCTCCCGCAACGCCTGCATCTGCGCCTCGTCCGTCATAGCGCGGTGATGGTAGCACAGGAAGGGCCGTTAGGAGGGGAAGGCGGCGCGCGCCTATTCGCAATTGGTCGCCGCCAGTCTCCTAGCCCTAGTCGCGGGCGGTCGAGTCCGGCCCCCGGTAGATGCCGCGCTCCCAGACGCGCTTGAGCGGATCCTCCACGTGGACGGCCATCCGCCCGATCCGCTCAATCTCGATCTCCGCCGTCTCCCCGTCTTGCAGAGGCCCTAGCCCCTCGTGGTTCGTTCCGCAACTGAGCAGGTCGCCCGACCGCAGCGTCATAATGCTTGACGCGAACGCGATCAGTTCCGGAACGCGGTGCTCCATATCGTCCGTGTTGTAGTCGTGGCGCAGTTGGCCGTCGTTCCAAAAGCGCACATGGAGATTGTTCGGGTCGGGAATCTCGTCGGCGGTCGCGATGACCGGGCCGAGCGGCGCGAACGTGTCGAACGACTTGCCCATCCAACTCCCGGCGCGCCACGTCCTGCGCCCCTCGCCCCGCGCCGAGACGTCGATCAGCGCCGTGTAGCCGAACACGGCGTTCGCGTAGTTCTCCTCGCTCACGTCCTTGACGGGGCCCTTGATCACGACGGCCAACTCCGCCTCGTGCTGAAACACCCACGGCTCGGTGGTCGGCGGCAAGCGCACCGCGCCGCCCGGGCCGATCACCGCGTCCGGCGACTTGAGGAACATATTGATCGGGCGCGGCTCGCGCTCCGCGTGCTCCCAGTAGTTGCCGATGCAGCAGAGCATCTTGCCCGGCCTGGGGAGCGGCGGCAGCAGGCGGAACTCGCCGTCGGCGTAGGTCGGCCCGGCCGCCGCGGCCTTCTCGCAATCCTCGCGCAGCGCGTCGAAACGCGAGATGAGCGCCGGCATCCGGCGCTCGACGTCCAGCAGCGCGACGGCGCCCAACGCGGACGTGAGATCGGCCACGCCTCCCTCCACGATCGCCCCCGCGCGTTTGGAGTACGGATCGTCCACGCGCTCAAACAGGCACAGTTTCATCGTCGACTCCTCCCCTCGCTGTTGCGGATGAGTGCAGTGTACGCCATTCGCAACCCGGGGAGGGCATTGCGGCATAAGGGTTGCTGACCGAAAAGCGGCAAATCATCTTCTAAGTCCGCCCGGCACGGGCAAGACCTACGCCGCCAAAAGAGTTGGCCAAGCATCTCGAGGGCGACCCGAACCGCGTGGCGCTCGCGCGCTGTAGCGGACGCCGGGCCATCCTTTAGAACGGCGAACTCCGCAGCAAGGAGCCGGAGGGAAGCGGCTTCGCGTGGCGCTCATTGGCGACCGGCTCGCCTGGGGCTGGACGCTCCAGGAACGTGACGTGCTCGTAGTAGTCGTCAAGGGCGATGAACGAGCCGTTGGTTTCGCCCATTCCCGCATGCCGCGGTTGCAACTGCGGCGCCAGGAAAGCACTTCTATGCGCCACCCCCTGCGGTGCATCCGCTCCAGGTTGGCGTGGAAGCCGCGTCCCTCGGCAAACCCGCTTCCGTCTCCGGTGAGGAGCACGGCGATGCCGGGGTCGCCGTTGTAGTCGAGCGCATCCGAGAGCGTGGCGACCTGCAAGGCTTCGTCAACTCCCTGCTCGCCTCCGCCCATCGACCACCGTTCGAGCAGTTGGATGCTCACGCCCTCGTTTTCCAAGCGATTCCAAACGGTTCGCAGTTCGGGCGGGATGGAGCCGACGGCAAAGGCGCGCAAAACCGGCCGGTTCGCGTGTGCCACGGTGAGGAGGTTGCGAAAGTGGATTCGCACGCGAGCCCGGGCGGATTCGCCCTCGCGCTCAGCGGCGACTTCCTTTGCGCTGATGAATATGTTGGACGTGTCCCAGTAGATGAGCGCGTTGTCCATTGTCTACTCCTCGCGCCAGACCTGATTCGCGCAGGCGAGGCGCCTATGTGCATGATACCCTAGCCGCCTAGGAAGGCGTCGCGCCATGCGCTGTAGCGGGCGCCGCCTAGCGCCGTGGCCGTCATTGCGGAGTCGGGCTCGCGGTCGGCCAACTCGGACGCGGCGGCGCCTCTCGCCTGATGCTCCAGCGACTCGTAGACGGCGCGGATCGTCTGCGTGTACGTTCCGTGCCCGCGCAGAACGAATTTGACGCCGTAGCGGGCGAGGAGGTCGGCGCCAAGCGACTCCGGCGTGCTGCCGAGCATCAGCGGGAGGCTCGTGACGGCGCGGATGGCTTGGAGGTGGGCTTCCTCCTTCACGCCCATCAGGAAGATGGCGTCCACGCCTGTCTCCGCGTAGGCGGCGGCGCGCTCCACGGCGTCGTCGAGATTCGTCGCCTGCAGCGCGTGGGTGCGTCCGAAGAGCGCGGTCGCCGGGTCTTGCCGGGCCGCGACGGCCGCGCGGAGTTTGTCGGTCATCTCGCCGATGGGGATGAGTTCCTCTTTGCCGCCGGAGCCGTAGCGGCTGGGGAGCGCCGTGTCCTCTATCGTCAGGCCGCTTGCGCCGGCGTCCTCGAGTTCGCGGACGGTCCGCATCGCGTTGAGCGCGTTGCCGTAGCCGTGGTCGGCGTCCACGATCTGGCTGATGTCGGAGGCGCGGGTGATGCGGCGCACTTGCCCCGCGAGTTCGGTGAGCGTCATTACGGCGACGTCGGGCGCGCCGAGGATCACGGCGCTTGCGATGGAGCCGCCGAGCATGCCGACCTCGAAGCCGAGCGCGGAGGCGATGCGCGATGAGACGGCATCGAAGACGGAGGCGGGGCGGATGCACTCGCCGCCCTCGAGGTAGGCGCGGAGACGGCGGCGACGGTCGGTGGGCAGCATCGGGAGAACTCCTCTGCGACGGCGGGCCGTTGCGCGGTCGCAACGGCGGCCGGTGGGTTTTGTCGTTGATGATAACGCCTGCGGGGGCTAGGAGGTTCCCGCTTTCGCGGGCAGGGTGGGAGCGCTTGTGTAGGAGGCGCCGCCGGATGCGCGCGCCGGGACTCGCCGGGAAGTTCGGCTTGACTTGCCCGCCGTGCGATGGGATACTCTGGGCAGTGGACAGCGGGTCCATTCGTGCGTATTGAAGACGTGGAATTAGATGAGAATCGAACTCCTTTCGATATTCAGTCCCCGCATATAAGAGGATGGCTTGGGGTGTCAAATCACAATTCCACATCGACTATTAGTTCTTCTCTGAACAGCACCAAAGAAGGATGCCTGGAAATGCTCTGGAGTTCTCTGGTGCTGCTGAATGAATTCCATTACTTGCACACTACTAATGATTTGCCTTCTGATATATAAATCTTTAATCGCGAACTTGCACGATGGAATCGAAGAGCAGGTCAAAGTTCTTTCGATCAAAGACGCTTTGAAGAGTTTTAGAAACGGGGTTTTCCATGTGCCTTCGAACAGAATAGACCCTGATAAATTAGAGGACAAATTTACTGCGTCATTCGACCAGTTTAATCCACATTACTCGCTCGGACAATTAATGAGTTTCTACTCATCTATCGAATGACTTGCTACCCTACCCACGCACTCTACATTCCCACCGCGAATGTTTCACCCCTGGCGGTGACGCTTGGCCATCGCCGTTGCCGCCCCAGCATGCAGCACTGCCGTCAAAACGCAGAGCGCACGTGTGTTGGTTCCCGCTATTGATATACACGAACCTCTCGTTAGGCAGTGGCGAGGATCGCCAAATCCAATCCGCCCCAACAGACCACGCTGCCTGAAGTCCGCAAGCCGCAGGTGTGAAGCCCGCCGCTGCTGATGGAAGCGAACAGTTCGCCAAACGGCGGGGATGCTTGCCCAAATCTTTCGTGCCCCCAGCAGACAACGACACCATCATCCCTCAACCCGCACGTGTGCGCGCTTCCACCGCTAATGAACGAGAACCGTTCACCATCGGGTGGCGAAGCTTGCGCGAATTCATCGTCTCGGGGGTTAGCCGACGAGCGCGCGGATTATGTCGGAGGCGCGCTCCCCGATCATTAGCGATGTCACGTTCGTGTTGGCGTGGGTGATGACGGGCATTATGGAGGCGTCGGCGACGTAGAGGTTGTCGAGGCCATGCGCGCGCAGGTCGGCGTCCACGACGGCCATCGGGTCGGAGGCGGGGCCCATCTTGCAGGTGCCGACGCCGTGGTGGTAGGAGCCGTGCGCGGATCGGGCGAACGCCGCCCAATCCTCGTCGCGCGACGGGTGCATCAGCGGGCCGTAGAACTCGCGCATCGACTCGTGCCGGACGAGTTCGTAGACGAACTCCATCGCCGTCGTCATCGCCTTGAGGTCGTCCGGGTGGCGGAGCATCGCGTCGTCGATCAGCGGCAGGTCGTCGGGGTCGGCGCTCGCTAGGCGGACGCGCCCCCGGTCGCGCTGCTCCAAGAGGTTCGCGGAGACGGGCATCATTCGCTTGAGGCCGGGAATCTCGGTCGGCGAGCGCTGGAAGATATGGAAGTCGCCGTTGGGGAGCGACGGGTCGCTCTTGTACATCAGGCGGAAGCGCGGAATGACCCAATCGGGGTTGAAATCGGCGAGCCCCTCGAACGTCATCTCCATCGTCGCGTGATCTTGGTAGTTCTCGCCGATGCCTTCGAGGGGATGGACGACGGGGATGCCGACGCGCTCGAGTTCCTTCGGCGGGCCGACGCCGGAGAGCATCAGAATCTGCGGGCTGTGGTAGACGCCGGCGGATAGGACGACGATGTCCGCCTCCGCCGTTTGGGGGGCGCCGCCGTGCTCGTAGATGACGGCGCTCACGCGGTTGTTCGCTATCCGCAGCGAGCGGACGCGCGCCTCCGCCTCGACCGTGAGGTTCGGGCGTCCGCGCGCGGGATTCAGGTAGGCCGCCGTCGTGTTCTGGCGAACGCCGTCCTTGACGTTGTAGGCGGAACTGCAGACGCCGTAGGGGTTCGGCGAGTTGAGGTCGGGGCACATCGGCAGGCCCATCGCGAGGGCGCGGTCGATGAACGCGCGCACCGGCGCGGACGCCTCTTCGTCCACCTTGAAGAAGCGTTTGACGTAGAGGGGGCCGTCCTCGCCGTGGATCTCGTCGCCGCCGTAGTCGGAGTCGGTTTCGATGCGCTTCAGGATCGGGAGGCAATCGTCGAACGACCAGCCGGGGTTGCCGAGCGCGGCCCATCCGTCGAGGTCATGCTTGGTGGGGCGGACGACGGCCATTGCGTTGACGGAGGAGCCGCCGCCCATGACGCGCCCGCTGATCTTGTAGAATTCGCTGCCGTCGCCCGCGCGCGCCGTGGGGTAGAGCATCACGTAGGGGGACTCGAGCACGACGCGGGCGATGTGGTCGCCGCTGGCGATGACTTCGGGGATGGGCTGCGGGTCGGGGCCGGCCTCCAGGAGCAGGACGCTTCTGTCGGC
This sequence comes from Dehalococcoidia bacterium, assembly GCA_965242755.1. Classification (GTDB taxonomy): domain Bacteria; phylum Chloroflexota; class Dehalococcoidia; order Lucifugimonadales; family Australimonadaceae; genus Bin16. The sequence goes on from OZ251500.1 coordinate 2,863,390, forward strand.
GTCCTCGCTGAGCCGCGCGGCGGCGACGCATCCCGCGGAGCCTCCGCCGATCACGATGGCGTCGTAGCGCATAGGGGCATCCTCCTCCTTCGTCCGTGACGAGCCTGCGCGCAGCGTTAGGCGCTCACGGCCTCCGCCCTCTTCTCGCGCTCTTCTCTGATGATGTCCACGGAATTCCCGGGCAGTTTCCCGCCCTTGAATATCTCGCGCTTCATGGCGCGCATGCTCTCCACGGCCTCGCGGGAGAGGGGGCGACCGCCGACCGCCGCGCCAACGTTCGCGTCCCTATCTAGCGCTTCCTCCACCGCCGCCGCGCAGTAGGCGCGCGGGGCGACGCCCTTGCGGGCCGCGACGGCGTCCAGCCGCTCGCGCAACTCCGCGCTCACCTCAATGTCCAGCGTCACGCGTTCCTTCGCGGCGACCATTGCGTCTTCTCCCTGCGGAAGCCTCCCCCATCATCATAGCGCCAATGCGGACGCTGAACGCTCGCCGCCTGCGCCGCGCAGGCTAGCAGACAGCGGAGGGAGCGGGGCTCACTTCGTGGCGATCTTGCGCCCCACGTACACGACGTACACGGGCGCGTCCGCCCTGATGGGCCAGTGGTAGTGGACGCGGATCGGCACGGTGGAATTCACCTTGCCATGCATCGGGCAGAATAGATCCTCGTTCGGGTTCAAGGGGTTGCGAAAGGTGAGTTCCTTTCTGTACCGCTCTTTGTCCGTATCCGACGAGTCGGAGATCAGCGCCTCTCCAGTGAAATGCTTGTCACGGAGCGCCCGCCCTTCGTTCGTGAGCCTGCCTTGCGCGTCGAAGGCATGCTTGAGTTCATGGAGAACGTCAAGAATCCGGATGATGCCATGCGCCGCGTTCTGGACGAACGGATGTGGCCGAATGTGCTCGAAAGCGTCATCGCTGAAGGTCAGCGCGGCGTACCGTGTTCTGACTATCCCTTCTAGGTCACGCCACGTCCTCATCGGAGCGGGAGCGCTCTCCAGACCGCGCTGCAACGCCTCGCGCTCCCAGTAGTTCTCGACGTCGACGGACTTGGAGTCGCCGTTATGCCACGTGACCTGCAGCGGAGAGGTTTCCCACAACGACGGGGAGAGGCTCACCAGTCCACGGTCTACGCCGTAGAAGCGGCAGTACGCCGCTTCTCCCACCGCCGTATCCGTGACGACCTCGTCTCCGCAGGCCAAGTAGTCATCGACATCGTGCTCCCGGATGTCCTCGATGAAGGGGCCATGCTTTGTCAACCACCCCATCAAGGCGCGCCGGGTGTCCGCGCCCAATGCTCCGACAACCCGCGGCATCAGCAATTCGGGGGTCACTTGCGCGTTCACAAGGTTGCGATGGCAGTGCAACTTGCGCCCGAAACGACCGGCAAGCACGCGCATCTCCATCACGCGCCCGATGGATTCCTCGAAATCGCGGGCGCTGTGGAATTGCCCGTGCAGCGACAGGTCGTTGAGCAGCAGTTCCATGCTATGCGCCCCACCCTGCGAAGTAATTCATATCCTTGTCGAACTGGTCGAAGAACCCCTCTGGCCAGTCGTCGATGTTGCCCGACTCGTCGATCTGCGGGCTGATGACTTGGGATTCTCCCTCCGTGCGGGGGCGGAAGAAGTGAATGGCCACGTCATCAGCGGAGACGCCGCCCGCTTTGACGGAGCGGCGCACGCCGTTGAGGATATGGTCGCTGTGCGTTTCCACGATCACCTGGACTCCGGCGTTCGCGGCTTCCGCAAGGAACTGCCCCATCAACGCTTGCCCTTTCGGGTGCAGATGCACCTCGGGATTCTCTATGAGCAGAATATCCCCTTCCCTTACAGAGAGCGCGGCGACGATAATGGGCAACGTCTGCGTGACGCCAAACCCTGTGTGAATCGGGCGATGGTGTCCCGTCTCGTCTGACGTTCGGAGACTTAGCGTGACATAGTTTGTCTGGGGAATCGGCTGGAGTCTTATTCTGAACTTAGGGAAAAACAGGCGCATGCGCGCTTCGACTTGGCGCTCCCTGGTAGGAGGCGCTCCGTCGAGCACAAGACCAGGCAACGTTTGCTCGCCTCCCTCGGTGTGCAGGAGACTAATCGCATGCTCTCCGCGAGGGCCAACAGCAGCGGCGACTCGGTGATCTTCGAGTTGGTACAAGTCGCGAGGCCCGACGCGCTCAGCGGTTATGTACGCGAGGTTCCGCAGCCGGTCGGCAAGCATCACGGCAGATTCCTTCACCTTAGACGGCAGGAGGCGCTGGAGAACATCGGGATGCCAGGACTCTTGGTTGTCGATGGACACGGTTTCGACTTCCGCCGACATGTCCCCAGGCGCTCCGTTGAACACCCAGTGACAGGACGTCTCATCGTCAATCAAGCCAACTTCGAAACTGCGCCTGTCGCCGTACACATAGTCCACGACCTCGCCCATTGTGCCCAACTGGACGGCTGATCCGTTGAGTATCAGCCGCGTTGACCACTCATGCCCGTGCATCGTCTGGTGCAGCAGCGCAAGCGCCTGAATGACCGAGGATTTGCCGGATGCGTTGGGACCCGACAGCACGGTCAACGGGCACAAGGGAAGCCGCAAGTGCTCGAAGCACTTGAAAAGCCGGAGTTCGATCTCGCTAAGCATCGAACACCATAGAGAACATGGATCGGGCCACCTCGAAGCGGAATTTCACTGACTTAACCTGGTTAGTACTATAAGTAATCGCATACTGGAAGTCCTCATCGGCCATCAGACGATAGAAGGCGATTTTCAGCAATTCCGCCTTCTCCTCAACTATGTCCGGAGAGTAAGGAGCAAGCCCAGTGGACATGACATCCCATAGCGCCGCATTGATCATACTGCTTTGACCTTCCGACGCAGGTTTCCTGAAAGCATTTCCTCCAAAGACCATGACGTTGTTGCGCATGCTAGTACGAAATTGCAAGGAGAGGTTTGTCAATATCTCAGGCTGCGCGTTCATTCTCTGCAACGCTTCCGCGAGAAACTCATCCATCCCTTTGTATTCCTCGAACCCCACGACATGGAACGCACAGAAACGGTTAATGAATTCCCTGTCCCTCATCAAGCGAGGGTTTAAGCTTCCTCCTGTGGCGTCAAGGAACGCAGGGGTAGACGCTTCTTGCTTAAGAAAGCGGGTCGCATCTCCCATGTAAAGGCAGTTCCGCATCTGCTGACGGCTCAGCGCCACGCCTCCGTTCACACGTTCGAAGATGTCAAGGCGCGCCCGCTCGGGCGCCCGCTCGTCCAAGACGTAGAGGGTGAGAACGCAGTCCTCAAAGCGGTTCTGCAGTTTCGGGGGGAGGTCGCTGAGCTTCTTCTTGTTGAGCTCAGGCCGGTCGGAAAGCCGAAGGCGAAGCTCGTTGTTTGCGAACCTTTGGAACGTCGTAAGCCGTTGCAGGCCGTCCACGACGATCATCCGCCCCAACCCGTCTTCGGCTAGGTAGAAGACAGGCAGGGGAATCCGCATGAGCACGGACTCAATAAGCCTGCTCTGCTTGCCGGTAGCCCAGATGAAGTCCCGCTGAAAGTCGGGATCCATGACGAACAAGTCCTGATCTATCCGCCGGAGCACTTCGTGGATGGTGCGCGTCTCGTTCCTGACGAGGAAGGAGTCGAGGGGATAGTCGCCCCAAAGGAGCCTCTCCCTGTCCTCCAAGCCTTCGACTTTCCCGTTGGCCACGCTTTGCTGCTGGACTACCATGCCAATTCCTTGCCCTGCCCTCGGTTCCGGCGGACAGGGGTCACTCTACCATAGCGCTACGCCGCCTGTCAACTCCTTGAGCCCCCACTCCCCCTTACCCCATCGCCGCGCGGCGCGCATGCCAGTCCGTCGCGGATTGATAGGCGTGGGCGGCGCGGAGGACGAGGGCGTCGCTGAGGCGCGCGCCGCTCAGCATTAGGCCGAGCGGGAGGCCGTCCGCCGAGAAGCCGCACGGGACGGACGCGCTTGGCGAGCGGCTGAGGTTGCAGATGCGGGTGAGCCGCAGCAGCGCCTCGCGGGACGAGACCTCGCGGCCCGCAATCGTCATCGTCTCCTGCTCGCGGAGGGGCGCGGGCGCGGCGACCGTGGGCGTCGCGAGCAAGTCCACGCGCTCGAAGGCGGCTGCGACGGCGCGGGCGTAGGCGACGCGGGCGCGCCGCGCTTTGGCGTAGGCCGCCGCCGATATGAACATGCCCGACTCGAAGCGCCGCCTCACGGCGGGGTCCATCTGGTCGCCGTGCGCGATTACGCGGTCGCCCTGCGCCATCGCCGCCTCCGCCGTCGTGATGCAGACGGCGAGCGGGGGCGTCCAGTCCAACTCCGGCAGCGAAATCTCCGTGACGTGGGCGCCGAGCGTCTCCATCGTCCGCATCGCCGTCTCGAACGCGAGCGCGGCCTCCGCGTCCAGCGGCTCCCATACGTATTGCACGGGGACGCCGATGACGAGGCCGGCGACGCCGCCCTCGAGCGACGCGGCGTAGTCGGCGTGGGGCGCGGCGACGGACGCGGGGTCGTTTGGGTCGTGGGCGGCGAGCGCGTTCATCATCAGCGCGAGGTCTTCCGCCGTCCGCGCCATTGGGCCGACCGTGTCGAGCGAGTGTGAAAGGGGCGTGACGCCGCGCCTGCTGACGAGCCCGAACGTCGGCTTGAGGCCGGAAATCCCGCACAGGGCGGAAGGAATGCGGACGGAGCCGCCGGTGTCGGAGCCGAGCCCCATCGGGAAGAAGCCCGCCGCGACGCCGGCGCCCGTTCCGCTGGACGATCCGCCGGGCATGCGGTCGCGCCCCCACGGGTTGCGGGGCATGCCGTAGGCGGCGTTCCGCCCCGTCGGATCGAACGCGAATTCGACGGTGTTCGTCTTGCCGACGGGGATCGCGCCGGCTTGCCGGAGCAGCCGGACGGCGGTCGAGTCCTCGCTCGGCATGTAGTCCGGGTCGATCAGCGAGCCGTTCGTCGTTCGGACGCCGGCGGCGTGAAAGATGTCTTTGATCCCGAACGGCACGCCGTGCAGGGGGCCGCGGGGCGCGCCCGCCGCGAGTTCGGCGTCCGCGCGCTCCGCGTCGGCCATCGCCTGCTCCGCCGTCCGCGTGATGAACGCGCCGACCTCCGGCTCGAGCGCGTCCGTCCGCTCGACGAACGCCCGCATCGTTTCGGACGCGGAGACCTCCCGCGCGGCGATCATCCGCGCCAGCGCGGACGCGGAGAGCGAGGTCAGGTCGGTCGTCATTCCGCGCCTCCGAGAGCCTGCTCGATGGGGACGCCGTCAACGACTATCGCGTCGAGGGGCGCGACGCGGCGGAGCATCGCCTCGACTTCGGGGCGCAGCGTCTCCAGATGCGCGGCGTCCGCCGTCAGCCCGACGGCGCGCGCCCACGCCGCGAAAGCGTCCGGGGTCAATTCAGGGGGCATCGGCGACCTCCTCCGCGTCCGCGCGCAATTCGCGCTGCGCGCGTAGGGTATCAGACGGGGGGGGGCCGAACCGTCATTCTCGCGTAGGCGGGAATCCAGTCGGCGCGCAAGCGCCATGACGGGGCGTGGAGCGCCCCGTCCCCATGCCGACCACAGCGCCTCGCCTTGCCCGCGAAAGCGGGGACCTACTGGGAGCGTAAGCCTACGCGCCGACTGGATTCCCGCCTACGCGGGAATGACGGTCAAGGAGAGGGTTCCCGCTTTCGCGGGCAGGGCGGCAAGAAGCGTGGGGTCCGTCCGAACCGTCATTCCCGCGTAGGCGGGAATCCAGTCGGCGCGACAGCGCCATGACGGGGCGCTCCGCGCTCCGTCCCCATGCCGACCCGGGCGCATCGCCTTGCCATCGAAGCGGGGACCTACTGGAACCGTAAGCCTACGCGGGTTCCTGGATTCCCGCCTACGCGGGCAGGGCGGCAAGAAGGGGTAGGTTCCCGCTTTCGCGGGAGTGACGGGGCAACCCTCACCCGCCGCTGCGCGGCTGCCCTCTCCCTAGCATGGAGAGGGACGGCGCTTGCGCGCCGGGTGGGTGTGCGGCTATGCGGGGAGTGACGGGACAACCTTCGCGCGCCGCTTTCGCGGCGCCCTCTCCCTAGCATGGAGAGGACGGGGCGCCCGGCAGGGCGCCGAAGCGGCGGCGGCGGCGCTTGTACTCGTCTAGGGCGCGCTCCGCCTCCTCCGCGTCGAAGTCGGGCCAGTAGGCGGGCGTGTGGTAGTACTCGCTGTAGGCGGCCTGCCAGATGAGGAAGTTGCTGAGGCGCTGCTCGCCTGCGGTGCGAATGATGAGGTCGGGGTCGGGCGCGTCGGGCAGGTAGAGGTTGGCGCTTATGAGTTCCTCGGTCACTTGCTCCGGGGGCGTTCCGGCGGCGACGATGCGGCGGACGGCGCGGACGATTTCGGCGCGCCCGCCGTAGTCGAACGCGACGCACAACTCAAGGCCGGAGTTCGCCGCGGTGCGGGCGACCGAGCCGCGTATCGCCTCCGCCAGGTTGTCCGGCAGACGCTCCAGTTCACCGAGATGGCGGATGCGGACGTTGTTCTCGTGGAGTTCGTCCATGCTTGACGCGACGACGCCGGCGAGGAGGGAGAGGAGTCCGCTCACCTCGTCGGCGGGCCTGCTCCAATTCTCGGTGGAGAAGGCGTAGAGCGTCACGAAGTCTACGCCGCGCTCGTGGAAGGTGCGGAGGACGCGGTGGAATTTCTCCGTTCCGGCCTTGTGCCCGGAGAGGCGGGGCATGCCGCGCTCGTTCGCCCATCGCCCGTTGCCATCCATAATGATGGCGACGTGGCGGGGCGCGGCCGGGTCGGCGGCGCCGACGGCGTTGCGCGAGGGAGCTTGGAGCGTCATCGCCGCGCTAGACCTCCGTCAACTCCGCTTCCTTCTTCGCGCTCGCCTCGTCGGCCTTCGCCACGTGCTCGTCCGTGATCTTCTGCAGGCGGTCTTGGTCGCGGCGCAGGTCGTCCTGGGAGATTTCCTTGTTCTTCTCGAGCGTCCGCAAGTGGTCGAGCGCGTCGCGCCGGACGTTGCGAATCGCGACGTGCGCGTCCTCGCGGAGGCGGTGGAGGCGCTTGACCATCTCCTGCCGGCGCTCCTGCGTCATCGCCGGGATCGGCAGGCGAATGACGACGCCGTCGTTGCTCGGCGTGATGCCCAGGTCGGCGCGCAGCAGTTCCTTCTCGATGGCGGCGACGTTGGTTTTGTCGAAGGGCTGCACGATGAGCATGCGGGCGTCGGGGGCGCTGACCGTGGCGAGTTGGTTGAGGGGCATCGCGGAGCCGTAGACCTCGACGCGGATGGCGTCGAGCATATCGGGGTTCGCGCGCCCGGCGCGGATGGCGGCCGACTCGCGGCTGAGCACGGCGACGGACTTCTCCATGCGCTCCGCCGCGTCCATCAGGATCAGTTGCGCCTCTTCGTTCTCGTCCGCCATAGGATGCCTCTCTCGCTGTTGGGATCGAGCGTCGCGGGCTAGGCCGCGATCAGCGTGCCGACGTCCGCTCCGGTGAGGATGCGCCGGATCGCGCCGGGCGTGAACACGTCGAACACGCGGATGGGCAGGTCGTTCTCCATGCAGAGGGAGAGGGCGGTGGAGTCCATCACCTGCAGGCGGCGGTTGAGCAGTTCGATGTAACTGACGCGGTCGAACTTGCGCGCGGCGGGCTCCGTCTTCGGGTCCGCGTCGTACACGCCGTCCACCTGGTTCTTGGCCATCAGGAGGAGGTCGGCGCGCATTTCGACGGCGCGGAGGGCGGCGGTCGTGTCCGTCGTCATATAGGGGCTGCCGGTGCCCGCGGCGAAGATGACGACGCGCTCCTTCTCCAAATGGCGGAGGGCGCGCCGGTGGATGTAGGGCTCGGCGACGGAGCGGATCTCGAGGGCGGACTGCGTGCGCGTCGTCACGCCGGCGCGCTCCAGCGCGTCCTGCATCGCGAGGGCGTTGATGACGGTGGCGAGCATGCCGGCGTAGTCGGCCGTGGCGCGGTCCATCCCGTTGCGCTCCGCGACCGCCCCGCGCCAAATGTTGCCCCCGCCGATGACGAGCGAGACCTCGCCGCCCAGCGCGGCGGCCTCTTTCACCTCGGACGCCAAGTAGCCGAGCACGGACCAGTCGATGCCGTCGGACGACGCTCCGCGGAGCGATTCGCCGCTCAGTTTGAGCACGACGCGCCGGTAAGCGGAGTCCTCCGGCATAGCGCGCCTCCGGCCTACTGCCCCAGCCCGAAGCGGACGAAGCGCCCCACGCGGATGTTCTCGCCCACCTTGGCGCGAACGTCCATAATCAGGTCGCCGATCGTCTTGCCCGGCTCTTTGATGAACGACTGCTTGAGGAGGCAGACCTCCTCCGGCTTCTCCTCGCCGCCCTGGGGAAGTTCGTCCTCGTCGAGATAGAGGGGGGCCATCGCGGCGACCTGCATGGCGATGTTGTGGGCGAGTTCGCGGAACTCCGGGGTTCGGCCCACGAAGTCCGTCTCGCAGTTGAGTTCGACCATTGCGCCGATGCGGCTGCCCGCGTGGATGTAGGAGTCGATGACGCCCTCGGCGGTGGCGCGGTCGGACTTGGCCGCCGCTCTTGCGACGCCCTTCTCGCGGAGGGCTTCCTCCGCCTTGTCCAAATCGCCGTCCGACGCCTCCAGCGCGCGCTTGGAGTCCATAATGCCCGCCCCGGTGCGCTCCCGGAGCAGGCGGATGGATTCGGTGGAAACCTGCACTTCCTAACCTCGTTTTCTTGTTGTTCCGCGAACACCCGGGCTCGGCCGGGCCGGCTCGCTCCCCGGAATGTCCGCGTCCGCTGGGTCTTGGGGCGCTACGACTCCGCGGCCCCGCTCTCGCCGGCCGGCGCGGCGGGCGCTTCGGCGGCGAACTGGTCGGCGTAGACGGCGGCGTCTTCCTCGTCGACGGGCTCCGGCTCGACGGGCTCGTCCTGCACTTGGCTGTAGCCGCCGCGCGTCGCCTGCCACTCGTTGCGGCCTTCCTGCGCCGAGCGCGCGATCTGGCCGGCGATCAGCCGGATGGAGCGGATCGCGTCGTCGTTGCCCGGGATCGGCCAGGCGATGCGCGAGGGGTCGCAGTCCGTGTCCACCAGCGCGATGATGGGAATGCCCGCGCGGTGGGCCTCGGCGACGGCGATGTTCTCGCGTCCGACGTCCACGACGAAGAGCGCGCCGGGGAGGGAGGTCATATCCTTGATGCCCCCCAGGTAGCGGTTCAGTTTCTCGATGCTCGCGTCGAGTTTGAGCGCCTCCTTCTTGAGGAGTTGCGCGAACTCGCCGCGCTCCTTGCGCTCCTCCAGCCGCACGAGGTGGTCGATGCGGGTTTGGATGGTGGCGAAGTTGGTGATCGTGCCGCCGAGCCAGCGCTGGTTCACGTAGTGCTGCCCGGTCTTCCGCGCCTCGTCCCGGATGGAGTCCTGCGCCTGCTTCTTGGTGCCGACCATCAGGATGCGCTTGCCGCCGGCGGCGACCTGCCGGGCGTAGGCGCACGCCTGCTCCAGCAGTTCCATCGTCTGCTGGAGGTCCACGATGTGGATGCCGTTGCGCTGGGCGAAGATGAAGCGGCGCATCCGGGGGTTCCAGCGGTGCGTCTGATGTCCGAAGTGGACGCCCGCCTCGAGGAGCGAGCGCATGCTGAGCGTCTCGTCGCCTTGGGGGGCGGCGTCGCGCGGGGGCGAATCGGGCGTTGTCATGCGGCCTGCCTTTCCGTCGATCTCAGAGATTTCCGCCGGGCTCGACGTTCCCTGCGGCTTCGCGCGTCGGCGCAAGGCGGCAGTATAGCGCCTATGATGGGAGAAGGGAATAGGCGCGGGGGGGGGGACGCCGGCGGAGACTCTTGAGCCCCCTAGTTGTAAGCGGCGCGCCGTTGGTGTAATCTGCGCCCCATCCTGTCCGCGCGGAGGCGAACCTATGGTTATGCAAGGCACCGATATGAAGGTCGCGGAGGCGCCGTCCGGGGAACTCCAGGACTTCCGCATCCCCGACGCCTACGAGGACTGGCTGGAGAAGGAGAAGGTGCTCGTCCACAAGACCTACTACGTCCCGAATATGCGGGACATCGAGGTCGGCCCCTGGGAGCGCAAAGGGGGCGAGGGGGCGGTCGTGCACATCGACAACGCGCACATGCCCAACGACCTCCACGTCGTGGACATCGCCGCCGGGGGGCGCTCCGAGCCCGAGCGGCACATGTACGAGATCAACTTCTACGTCGTCTCCGGCAGGGGCGCGACGACCGTCTGGCAGGACGAGGGCGGCAAGCAGACGTTCGAGTGGAAGGCGGGCAGCCTGTTCACGATTCCGCTCAACGCCTGGTATCAGCACTTCAACGGCTCGGGCGACGAGAAGGTCCGGTACGTCGCCACGACGAACGCGCCGCCGATGATGCGCCTCTTCCGCGACGAGGAGTTCATCTTCAACAACGACTTCCAGTTCAAGTCGCGGTACACGGACGACGAGTCGTACTTCAGCGGGAACGGGACGCTCTACAACAAGCGGATCTGGGAGACGAACTTCATCCCGAACGCGCCCGACATGGCGCTCTACGGGTGGAAGGAGCGCGGCGCCGGCGGCATCAACGCGATGCTGCAGATGGGGCAGAACGACATGGGCAACCATATCTCCGAGTTCCCCATCGGCACGTACAAGAAGGCGCACCGGCACGGCCCCGGCGCGCATCTCGTGCTGCTGAGCGGCGACGCCGGCTTCTCGCTCCTCTGGACCAAGCCCGATCGCTCGGATATGGTGAAGTGCGACTGGCAGGTGGGCTCCATCGTGATCATTCCGGGCGACGGGGTGTACCACCAGCATTTCAACTCCGGCACGACGCGCGCCCGCTATATGGCGCTGCGCGGCGGCAACGGCGGCTTCATCGCGCCGAACCAGAAGGCGACGGCGGACGTCAGCCTCAAGGAGGGCGGCATTCAGGTCGAGTACGAGGACGAAGACCGCGAGATCCACGAGATCTTCGAGGAGGAACTGGCCAAGAGCGGCGCGCAGTGCAACATGAAAGCCTTCATTCCCTACTGCACCGGCGTCGCTGGAGTGACTGACGCACGCATGACTTAGGCGCGCAGGCGGCGGCGCCCTAGGGAACAGGCGGGCGGGGCGCGTTGCGCCCCGCCCCTCTTCGGCGCGTTTTGCGCGCTTCGCGCGGGTGGTTCCCCGAACCCTCACCCGCCGCTTCGCGGCGTCCTCTCCCAGAGGAGACCTTTGCATAACTCCCCGACATCCCGCACAATTGGCCAACACACCCCTACGCGAGGAGAACTGCTATGCATCGCAAGACCAGCGAACCCTCCTTCATCGACGTCCTCATCACCGACCACGCCGGACGCAACGACCAACTCGACCGCATCGACCAGATGATCGACTGGCCCAAAGTCGCCAAGCAGGTCAGCAGCCTCTACGCCTCTCCCGAAGGCCGCCCCGCCTACCCTCCGCTCACGATGGTCAAGATCATCATCCTCCAACAGTGGTACGACGCCTCCGACACGGCGATAGAAGAGGCGGTCAGCGACCGGCTGTCGTTCCGGCGGTTCGCGGGGCTCACGCTCCAAGACGCGGTTCCCGACCACTCGACGATCAGCCGCTTTCGGAAGGAGGTCGCGGAGCGGGGGCTTGCGCGCCGGCTGTTCGAGGAGGTGGGCCGGCAGTTGGAAAGGAAGGGGCTGCTGGTGAAGAAGGGGACGCTGATCGATGCGTCGGTAATTGAGGCGCAAGCGCGACGCCCGCACTCGGAGGCTGGCGGGCGGAGCAAGACGGACCCTGACGCGGCGTGGACGCGCAAGGGGAAGAAGTCGCGCTTCGGCTACAAACTGCACATCGGGATGGACGGGGTCTCCGGGCTGATCCGCGGGGTGGAGTTGACGCCTGCGAACGTTGCGGACACGGACGTTGCGGATGCGCTGATCATGGGGGACGAGGAGGCGGTGTACGCGGATAAGGCGTATGAGTCGAAGGAGCGCCGGAAGCGGTTGCGCGCGCGTGGGATCAACGACCGGATCATGCATCGGTCGCACAAGAACCAGGAGGAGTTGCCGTACTGGCAGCGGAGGCGGAACGCGCTTGTGTCGAAGGTTCGGGCGCCTGTTGAGGGCGTGTTCGGGACGCTGAAGCGGAGCTACGGGTATTGGCGGACGCGGTACGTGGGGTTGGAGAAGAATGTCGCGGAGGCGATGTTCAAGGTGATGGCGTACAACTTGCGGCGGGCGGACGGGCTGTGCGCGGCGCACGGCGCGGCGATTGCGTAGGGAGTAGTGTGTCCGTTGGGGGTAAGAGGCCCTGCGGAGCCCCGAAAACGGGGCGAGCAGGGAGGGATGGGGGGCGGCCTACGGCGGGTTAGGCGGGGCGAATTGGCGCTCCTTGACCCGCAAATCTCCGCCCAAATCGCAACGGGCCTAGTTATGCAAAGGTCTCCAGAGGGAGAGGGAATTATTGCGCGCACGGCGCGTGCGCGCGCGGCGCGTCCGCGCGGGGCGACGCCCATGCGGCGCGGATCGATTCTAGGGCGCCGGCTAGGTTCTTTAGGACGTCCGTGTTCCAGAAGCGGAGGACGCGGTAGCCGTCGGATTCTAGGAATCGGGTTCGGTCGGCGTCGTAGGTCGCTTGCGCGTGGTCGGCGTGGGCGCCGCCGTCTAATTCGACGATTAGGCGCTCTTGCGGGCAGACGAAGTCGGCGATGTAGGGGCCGATGGGGTACTGGCGGCGGAACTTTCGTCCGTCGAGTTGTCGGTCGCGGAGGCGGCTCCATAGGATGCGCTCGGCGTCGGTGGCGTTGCGTCGGAGTTGGCGGGCGCGTTGGGCTGAGTTCATTTGTATACCCTCACCCGCCGCTCTGCGGCGTCCTCTCCCAGAGGAGACCTTGCATAACTTCCGGCGCCCAGTAGGTTCCCGCTTTCGCGGGAATGACGGGCGCTTACGTGGGAGAGGAGCGGCGCTCCGCGCCGCCTGGATTCTCGCCTACGCGGTCAGGGCGGTAGGTTATGCAACGGTCTCCTCTGGGAGAGGGGCCGGGCGCGCGGGTTGCGCCGCATGCGCCGGCGCCGGCGCGCGCCTCCTTGCGCCCGCCGCCCCCTACGCTACGCTCCGCCCGGCGAATGTCGCGCTCTTCTCCCTCGCGGATAGCGCAGGCGCCTGATCCCCGTCGCGGAGATGCGGCGCTTCAGCCCGTGGGGAATCCCGACGGACTTGTCCATCGCGTTGGCCTCTTCCAAGAGGCCAACCAGCGCCTTGGCGTTGTCCAACCCGTCCTGCAACTCATCCAAGTCGCGGGCGTCCTGGTAGAAGTTGACGTGGAACGCCTCCGCCGCGTTGAACCGCGTCATCAAGTCGGGGTCGCCCGACGCCTTGCGGAGATGGTTGGCGAGGCGCCGGAAGCCGTCGTGGCTCGACCAGCCCCAGCCGCGCCGCTTGGCGATCTCCTGCAACTTGTGAGCGACGGCGCCCCATATCTTTTCGGACGCTTGCAGCCGGTCGCCCGCGTCAATCCGCTCCTGGGCATGCGCCAGCAGACGCAACGAATGCGTCCGGTGCGAGGTCTGCGGCTCGGGGATCGTAACGTTGTCCATGGGGCTTCCTTGCCTCGCTCCATTGTAGCATCGCCGCCCGAACCCGCGCACGCCGCTTTCCCGAACCCTCACCCGCCGCTGCGCGGCGTGCCTCTCCCAGAGGAGACCTTTGCATAACCACACGTCATTCCCGCGTAGGCGGGAATCCAGTCGCGCGATAGCGCCGCTCCTCTCCTACGTAGCACCCTCGCCCTGCCCGCTAAAGCGGGAACCTACTGGAGCGCCTGAGTTATGCAAAGGTCTCCAGAGGGAGAGGGGCAGGCGAACCCTCACCCGCCGGTTCCCCGAACCCTCACCCGCCGCTTTCGCGGCGTCCTCTCCCAGAGGGAGAGGGGCATCTCGACACCCCCCACCCACCGCTACGCCGCCGCGCGCCGCATCCCCCCCATCCCCTACCCCCCTCTCCCTCTGGGAGAGGGGCCGGGGGTGAGGGCGGCGGCGCCGCTAGGCGGCGCGCCGCCGCTTAGCGGCGGCGGAGGACTAGGACGCTGCCGCCGCCTACTATGATTAGGGCGGCGCCTAGGCCTACGGCGATCCATAGGACGCCTACGCCTCCGCTGGGGGCGGGCGGCGCCGCCGTGGGGGCCGGGGCGGGAGGCGGCGTCATCGTGGCGCCTGGGGCAGGGGGCGGCATTGTCGCCGGGGCGGTCGCCGTGGGTTGGGGCGTGGGGGTGGCCGGGGCGGGGGTGGGGGTTGGCGCGGGTTTGGGCGTTGCCGTGGCGACGTAGGTTGGCGGGGGGATTGTGGGCGGCGTGGTCGGAGGGGCCGTGGGTTGCGGCGGCGGGGGGATGGTCGGGGGCGTGGTCGGGGGAGCCGTGGGGGACGGCGGCGGCATGGTCGGCGGAGCCGTGGGAGTGGGCTCCGGCGTCGGGCAGAGGCCGTCGGGGGTTCTGGTCGGGGCGGGGGAGCCGTCGCTGGGCGTGGGGCAGGGCGACGGGCTGGGCGGGGGCGTGGGGATGGGGGTGGGGCAGGCGCCGCTGGGGGTTCGGGTCGGGGCGGGGGCGCCGGGGGTTGGGGCGGGGCAGGGGGGCGTGGGGGTGGCGATGGGGGTGGGGGTGGGGATGGGGGTTGGGGTGGGGGTGGCGATGATGATGGGGCCGACGGGGCCGCCGACGGGGGCGGCGCCGCGGCCGCGCGTCACTACGATGACGTAGGTCGTGGGGTCTTTGTAGTCGTCGTCGCCTTGGACGCCCTTGGAGATGGTGACGCGGATGGTGTTGGCGCCGACGCTGACGGGGACGGTTCGCGTCGCGCCCGCGCGGCCGTTGATGGAGATGGAGGCGCCTTCCTCGTCGGACGAGGCGGTGACGCGGACGCTGCGGACGTTGTTGAGGGCGCTGACGGTGTATTCGAGCGTTTCGCTGGCGAAGCCGCGGCTGCCGCCCTTCTTGACGAGGGTTCCGCCGGTGACGTTGAGGTTGTCGAGGAAGATGGGGTCGCCGCCGCGCAGGGCTTGGACGATGTAGGTGTTCATGGTGGTTCCGTCGCGGGCGGTGATGACGACGAGGAAGTAGTTTTGGCCGGCGCGCAGTTCGAGGTTGGCGCGGTAGTAGACGGGATCGCCCGGGTCGGCGGGGGCGTCGCGCGTGACGGGGATGGAGGGCGTTCCGGCGGCGGGAATGCGAATGACGTGGTCGGCGATGCGCCCTTCGACGTTGTAGCGGTAGACGCGGACGGGGGCGACGCCGGACGGGCGCGGGGCGGGGTCGCTGAGGCGGAGTTTGAGGGCGAGCGACTGCTGGGCGCGCGGCCAGGCTGGGATCATGGGCCGGTAGGCCGAGGAGTAGAGGCGCGTGCGGGGCTCGGCGGTTTCCCTGCGGAGCGGATCCAGCAGGTTGGGGCCGTCGGGTTCCGCCGCCAGTTCGAGTTCGCGGACGTCGGCGTTCGTCGGGCCTTCCCTGAGGACGGTTACGTAGTAGTAGCGGGGTTGGGCGTTGGCGTCGGAGCTGGCGCCGGTCACGGCCGTGCCCCGCGATTCGATCCTCACGCGGTTTTCACCCACCCGAAGAACTTGTCGGCCCGCAGAGCCGGCGGCGCCAGTCGGGCCTGTGTAACCAACGGTGTACTTCGACTCACAGGGCCTGGTCGTGGAAGAGGTAGGGAATGCGGAGCATCGCGCCGGATTAAACGCAAGCACCTCTCTCGTTTGATCTTGCGAGTCTCTGAAGGCGGCCTGGGTGGCGGCGTCCAGCACGACGCGGTAGTTGGCGACGTCCGCGTCGAAACCGGTCGAGCCGTCCGGGCGAACCAAATCCGGATGCTGCCCTATTGCAAGCTGGAAAGGCGGCAGGGTTAGTTGGGTCTCCCCGATTCTGTCATTGATGTCGACAGCGTCTGGGTCTGTGACAACATAGCCCCTCATGACGACGGTGATGCCTTGCAGGTTGGAGGAATTGCCCCTGATTGGGCGGGTCGTGGTGTCCGCGGCCTTGGCGAGGGCGTTGGCCGGCAGTTCGGACGGGTTGAGGTCGGCGGCGTCGCCTTCGGGGTCGGGGTGGCGGATGGCGGCGCCGTTGAGCGCGATGGCGGAGGCGCCGGAGGCGGCCGCGATGCTGAAGCCGTTCAGGTCGACGTCGGTGTGCTGGATTTGGTAGGAGCAGACGACGGGGTTGAGGCCTTCGCCGGCGGCGCACTCCGCTTGGCGGACGATGGGGTCGCCGTTCCCGTCCACGCCGATTTGGATGGCGACGGTGGGGAGGGAGTCGTCGGAGGCGGCGACGACGTCGACGGGGATGTTGAAGTGGAGGTTGACGTTGATGATTTCGTGGTAGCCGAGCGGCCCGCCGGGCTCGCCGTAGCGCTGGAAGACGGGGGTGAGGAGGCGGCTGCCGTCGACTTTGTGGCCGCTCTGGTCGGACGTTAGGTCGTCGGGGAGGGCGCGGCTTGCGTTGCGGGGGGCGTTCGCGCGGCTTTGCGCCATTGCGTCGGCGTCGGTTTCCTTGATCGTTCCGCCGCTGAGGACGGCGTTCATCGCGACGCTGACGCCGCCCGTCGTCAGGGAGTTGTCGCTGTCCGTTCGCTGGACGACGTAGGCGAATTGGACGACGGTTTGGGCGGCGGGGTCGGCTTCGGCGTCGGGGTCGACGTAGGCCGCTTGCTTGGTGGCGCCGCCGATGCGGATGGGCAGGCTCGGCGTTCCCGTGACGATGACGTCGCGGTCGAAGGTCACGTCGATGACGATGCGCTCGCCGCGCGTGTAGGTTTCGAAGTTGTCGTCGTTGCTGTTGGTCGTCGCGGGCATGGAGGAGATCGTCATTTGGGAGGCGACGGGGCGGTCGCGGACGGTGACGGCGAGGTCGGCGCTCAGGTTCGCGCCCGCTCGGTAGGGGGCCGTGCTCCCGCCGGTCGACGAGGTCCTGTATCTGATCGTCGCCGTGTCGTCAACGGCGTCCGCGTCGGCGGCCGCGCTGATGGTCACCGTTTGCGGCGAGCGCCAGTTGGAGCCGTCGAATTCCAGCGCATTGGTGGTGTCAGGCGGCACTATAGGAATGCTGACGTCTGGGCTGCCGCCGGCCACGACCGACGGCGTCACGGTGACCGTCGCGCCCGCTTCGGGCGCCGTGTTGAGGCGCACCGTGAACGTGTTGCCGGAGGTGGGCGCCTCGTCAATGGAGATGCTTGTGGCGGAGAGGTTGACGCCCGGGGTGTCGAGGTCGTTGATCGTGATGGGAAGGCTGACGTCGGCGCCGTAGTTGGCGCTGGCGAGGTGGCGGATGCTCCCATCCGTCTCGGTGTCGGCGGTGCTGTCCCGCAAGGCGCGGATCCTGACGAGTTGCCCGTCGTCCCAGTTGGCCATCGTGAACGACAGCTGTCCGGTGGACGGAGTCGTCACGCTCAGGTCGGCGTTGCCCACCGCCGTCACGTCCACCGTGACGGGGCCGTCGGGCTGGGTGGAGAGTTCGACGTAGTAGGTCTCGCTGGAGCCCTCGTCAAGGGACAGGGACGTAATGTCCGACGTGTCGCCGGGGTTCCGGCGGAACACGATGGAGTTTTCGTCGTTGTCGGCGAGTTCGATGCTGAGGGACTTGGCGGCGAGGCCCTGGTAGCCGCCGCCGCCGAAGGCGAGGCGGACGGCGCCGATTTCGTTGGTCGAGTCGCCGTCCTCGTCGGCGTGGAGGATGACCGTCTGCGCCGTGCTCCAATCGGACGACGTGAAGGTGAGGCTGTGGGTCGGGCCGACGTCGAGCGGGTCGCTCGGCGCGCTGGTTTGGATCGATGCGTCGGCGGCTGCGGCGCCGGTGAGGGAGAGCGACACCGTGACGTTGCCGCCGGTCGGCGCGTAGGCGAGGCGGACGGTGAATTGCTCCGTAGCGCCTTCCGCGATTTCGAGGTTGCCGTTGGCGTTGACGTCGGCGGCGATCACGGCGTTGGGCGTGTCGTTGTCGATCGTGGTGCCGACGACTTGGGCGTAGTCCACGACGTGCGAGTAGTCGTCGTCCGTATCCCCGGAGTTGACCAGGGATGTCCGGTGGAGGATAGTGAACGTTTCGCCGGAGGCGAGGTTGACGTCCTCGCCGAGGTCGACGAAGACCGTCTGGGGCGTTTCCCAGTTCGTCGTGGTGAAGTCGAAGTAGGCGTTGCCCAACCCGTCGCTCATCGTGTTGAACGTCACGGAGCCGGCCGTCGTCTTTTCGGTCACGCGGGGCGTCACGCGGATGCCGTTGGTTGCGACGGGCGCGGTTCCCAGCCTAATCTGGTAGGTTCCCTCGCCTTCCTCGACGATCTCGAAGCCTTCGACGGCGGAGCCTGCGATGATGCGCGCGCCGCCGTTGGTGGTGGTTGCGACGACGCCGACCTCGTCGTCGTCGGCGATGGTGTAGGCGAGCACGACAGTGCCGCCACTAGGTCCGCCGTAGTTGTTGTCCATCGAGGTGATTCTGTGCGTGATGGCGCCGGAGTCGTCGGAGTCGTCGCCGTCTCCGGTCGGGACGGCGGTGACCGTCTGGGGCTCGTCCCAGTTCGTCGAGGTGAAGGTCAGCGCGGCGGGCGAGGCGGGGGTGAACGTGAGGTCGACGTTGGAGTTGGAGGCGGTTGGTATCGTCAGGGTGACGTCGGCGGTCGGCCGGGAGGTGAGCGCGACGGTGTAGGTTGCGCCATCCGCGTCGCCCTCGTTGACGACGAATGGGTCGGGGTCGAAGGCGAGGAACGCCCTGTCGTTGTCCTCGATGGTCCACATGACTTGCCCTTGGGCGAAGTTCGCGTTCGTGTAAGGATTCATATCGTTCTGGAGCGGCTGCAGGCCCGTGTTCCCGATGTTCGTCGGCGTTCGAGTCCCGGTAACCCGGTCGTCTTCGGGCGCGGTCACGGTCACGAGTTGCGGCGTGTTCCAGTTGCTGGGGGTGAAGGTGGCGGGGTGGGGGGAGAAGGTAGTGCCCGAGATGGGCGAGGACTGGTATATGAGGACATTGGCGGACGGCCGGCTGGTGAGTCTGATCGTGTAGAAGCCGCTCCCGCCCTCCGGGACGGTGATGCTGGCGGGTGAGACGGCGACGCCTTTCGCCTCGTTTTCGGTGACGGTGATGGCGAGGGGGCTGGTCGCGCCGGTGAGTTGGGCGGCGGCGGCGTAGTCGGGGTCGTCGCTGCCGGTGAATCTGACGCGGAGCCTCGCCATGTCGGAGTCGGCGTCGGGGTCGTCGCCGGCGAAGAGCGTGACGGATTGGGCCGCGTTCCAGTCGGCCGGCGTGAACGTCAGCGTGTGGGTGGTCGGCTTGTTTTGCGGATCGTTCTGGTTGTCGGGGACGAACCGGAGGTTGTCGGCGCCCGCGGTCGAGTCGCCTTCGAAGGAGAGGAGGACGGTGACGTCGTCGGCGGGCTGGGTTGATAGGGTGACGCCGAAGTTGGTCGTGCCCTCTTCGGGGACGGTGATGGCGGATCCGGAGAGCGTTACGCCGGGGGCGTCGTCGTCGGTGATGCTGACGGTGACTCTGGCGAACTCCTTATTGGCGTAGTTCAGGTCGTTGGGCAAGCCTGGGGGCGTTGAGGGGAAGTCAACGGTGGTGGTGTGCGTGATGACGACGTTGGATATGTCCTCCATGTCGGCGTCGTCATTCGGGATGGCGTAGATCGGCGTCGGGTTGTTCCAGACGTTGGCCGCGGAGAATCGGACGTAGTTGTTGCCCGTCCCGTCGGAATTCACAGCGAACGTGATGCCGGGCGCGGTGGGCGTTACGTCGACCACGGCGTAGCCGTTGCCGTTCTCATTCGGTTCGACTGTGAGCTCGATCATATACTGCTGCGCCGTTTCCTCGGTGAGGGTCGCCGGCAAGTTGGTGACTTTGACGCCGTAGGCGTCGTTGTCGATGATGGTGTAGGAGAGTCTCCGCAGGTTGCTGGCGAGGTTGTAAGCCGTGTCTCCCCCTGAGCTTGCCTCCACAGTGAACGATACGTTGCTGGCCTCGTTGGCCGCGTTGTCGTCTTCCTTGGCTGCGATGTAGAGCGTGGTGGAACTTGCCCAGTGGCGGGACACCGTTTGGCCGTTGACCG
This sequence comes from Dehalococcoidia bacterium, assembly GCA_965242755.1. Taxonomy (GTDB): domain Bacteria; phylum Chloroflexota; class Dehalococcoidia; order Lucifugimonadales; family Australimonadaceae; genus Bin16. Next base: position 2,883,379 of record OZ251500.1, read on the forward strand.
TTTCGCCGTCGGCGTAGAACGTGTAGTCGAAGTTGCCTGCGGTGGGCACTTCGCCCTGCGAGTCGAGGTTGTTCGCGGTGTTGAAGGGGCCGGTGGCGTCCGCCAGTTGCACTCGGACGTTGCCGGACGACGGGGCGGCGGCCAGCGACACTTCGACCGTGGCGTAGCCGCCCTCTTGGACGATGACGTCGGCGGGGTTGACGACCAGCCGCTTTGTCGCGGTTGACCGGCCTGCGACGGTGACGTCTTTCTGTATGCCGGCGGTGGAGGACCCGACGTCGTAGTAGTTGGCGCCGGTGGCGGTGTGGCGCAGCGTCATGCCGGAGGTCACGCTCGCGTCGACTCCGTAGATGTAGACGGTTTGCGCCGTGTTCCAGTTGCTCGCGTTGAAGGTGAGCGTGACGCTGTTCGTCGAGGCCGCCTCCGCCTGGTACCCAGTGGCCGGGGTTCCGCCTTGCGACGTCGTTCCGATGCGGAACGAACCGGCGGCAGCGCCGCCCCTTGCGATGGCGACGCTGACGCTGCCCGTCGGCTGAGAGCCGAGTTTGACGGTGTAGGAGGTCTCCTGCCCTTCCGCCGCCGCGAGGGTGTCGCCGGAGACGACGATTTCGCGCGAGTTCATCGTGAACGTCTGCGAGGCGGAGTCGCCGTCGGCGTCGGTCGCGGTGTAGGTGAGGGTGATGTTGGAGAAGGCGTTGGCGGGGGTGCCGGAGATGGCGCTGGTGGAGGCGTCGAATGAGAGTCCCAAGGGGAGGGCGTCTGCGACCTCGCCTGGCGGGAGGGTTCCGCCTGCGAAGTTGGAGGCGCTGAGGTTGGTGGTGAGCGTGTAGTTGATGTCGCCGTTGCCGGTGGTCGACCGGGGCAGCGTCGTGGCGCCTCCCGTGTTGTACGCCGTGCCCTTCTCGAGCCTCAGGTCGGGGGGCTGCGTGATCGCGGGGGTTGCGTCGGCGTTGACGGTGATCGTGAACGCGGCTGTCGAGCCCTGGCTGCTATTGGCGTCCTCCGCGGTGATGACGACGTTGCTGTAGGTCGCCGCGGTCGCCGCGGTGCCGGAGATGACGCCCGTCGAGGCGTTGATGGAGAGGCCGGAGCCGGAGAGGCCGGTCGCGGAGTAGGACAGCGGGGGGTTGCCGCCGGTGACCGCAGGCGCGGGGACGGTGATGCTCTCGCCGGAGGTGACGGTTTGGTTGGCGGGGGCGGTGAGGGACGGGGTCGTGTCGTTGAAGATGACGATATTGAAGACGGCTTCGGCGGTGTCCGCGTCGACGGCGTCCACGTTGTCGGCGCCCGCGTCGTTGTCGGTGACCCGTATCCGCACTTCGGTGGTCGAGTCGGCGTTGACGGAGGGGACGACGGTGGGCGGAGGGGAGCCGGTCAGGCTGATCACGCCTGTGGACGAGTCGATTTCGAAGCCTGACGGCAGCGCGCCGGGGGCGCTGTAGGTGAGCGTTCCGTTGCCGCCGGATGCGGAGATGGAGATGTTGGAGAACGCCTCGCCCTCGATGTAGGCGAAGTTGCCTGGGTTTTCGATGGCGGGCGCTTTGTCGTCCCAGATGACGATGGTGAAGGAGGTCGTGTCCGTGTCGGGGGTGGACGTTTCGTCGCTGGAGTAGGTTGCGTCGCCGTCGGTGACGGTGACGGTGACGTTGAATGTGGCGTCGGCGATGACGGCGTGGGGTGTTCCGGAGATTTCGCCCGTGGAGGAGTCGATGGAGAGTCCTCCGGGGAGGCCTGTGGCGGAGAAGGTGAGGGGGGTGTTGTCGCCGCCGGTGAGGCCGACCGTCCCGTCGACGTCGACGGCGGTGATGGCGACCGATTCCATGTAGGTGAGCGTCCCGTCGCCGGTGGCGCCGTCGATGTAGGTGGTTCCGAAGTCTGGCTCGGAGTCGGCTTCGAGGTCGATGTTGAACGTCCACGTGTCCTGGTCGCCGGCGGCCGTATTGCCGTCGGCGTCGTCGACGGTGACGGTGACGACGTAGGGCTGGGTGTGGGTTGTGATGAGCGCGCCGACCGTGCCGGTGATGGCGCCGGTTTGGGTGTTAAAGGAGAGGCCGGTGGCGCCGATCGTTTGCGATGTCCCTGTTCCGATAGTGAGGGTGTTCGCCGTGCCCGTCGTCGAGTCTTCGACGGCGATGGCGTAGGAGGGGGCGCCGTCGCCGCCGCGGACGCGGGGGATTGGGAGGTTGACGGAGTCGCCGACGAGGTAGAGGTAGGTGGGGTTGGCGGGGCCGGTGTCGACGAACATTGGGGGTGAGCCTGCGACGGCGGTGACGGCGGTGAGCTCGGACGCGGGGCCGAACAGGTCGGTGGCGCCGTCGAACCACGCGCGCACCCAGTAGTTGTAGTCCCCGGCCGCGAGCGCGCGGTTGCCGGAGCCGCCCGAGTCGGTGTAGGAGAGCGTCGCGCCGTTGTCGGCGGCGTCCGTCGCGTTGATGGTCCAGCCGACCGTCGTTGTCGTGTCCTCGTTCCATGAGGTGCACACGGTGGTCGTCGTGCTGCGGCAGACGTCGTATCTGTTGATGGTGGAGTCTTCGGGGTCTTTCCACGTGAGGGTGACGGTTCCCGAGCCTGCGGCGGCGCTGAGTTCGAGGATCTTGAGGGGGGCGCGGGCTTCGGCTTGCACGCGGATTTGGTATCGGCGGAGGAAGCCGACGGCCTCGCCGCCGGATGCTTGGCCGATGAGGACGTAGGCGGTTCGGTCGTCGGTTTGCGAGCCGACGGCTGCGGCGCTGACCTGGACGCCGGGCTTGGTCGCGTCGGCGTCGGAGTCGGAGAGGACGCCGGCGTTGGCGCGGTCGGCGATGGCGGCATCGCCCGTGAGGTAAGCGCTTTTTCCTGCGAAGTCGAGGTAGTTTCCGCCGGAGTGGACGTTGGTTGCCCTGAAGGCGACGGTGGATGTGGCGTAGGAGAGCGTGTCGCGAGTGAGGGAGGTGGTGTTGACGCCGTCCTTATAGATGGCGGAGATGGGATCGGTGCCGGAGGCGTGGGTGAACCATGATCTCTGGGCTGTCGACTGCGCCTCGAGTCGGGCGTCCGTCGTGAAGCCGAGCGAGAGCACCGGGTAGCGCTCGAGGGCGATGCCCGTGACCGAGTAGAAGAACCATGGGGCGTCATTGCCGGATTGGCCGTCGACGTTGTCGTCGCTCCAACTGGCGTAGATGCCGGAGTAGCCGTTGGTGGTGGTGAGGGTGTCCCTGGTTTGGCCTGTTCCGTCGGCGCCTGATCCTGCGCCTGTTGGGCTGGAGTGGTAGAGCTCGCTGTCCCAGTAGCTGTCGGAGACGGTTCCGGATGTAGCGCGTCCGCGGAGGCCGCCGACGTCGCCTGATGCTGTTGTTCGGGCGTTGACGGCGGCGTAGGAGTTTTGGATGGTTCCGGAGTTTTCGCCGACGAGGCCGCCGATGGCGCCGTTGGCGCCTGAGACGGCGCCTGCGGCGTAGGAGGCGAGGATTTGGGCGCCGGAGCCGAGGTTGGAGCCTGCGAGCCCGCCCGCGCGGGAGGATGCGGATGTTCCGGTGTTTTTGACGTTGATGAGGGCGTAACTGGTGGAGATGGTCGCTTGGTTTCTGCCGACGAGGCCGCCGACGTGTCCGCCGGCGCCGGAGACGAGGCCTGTGGCCGCGACGGAGCGGACGGCGCCGAGGTTGCGGCCTGCGAGGGCGCCTGCGTTGAAGGCGCCGGTCGACTCGACGTTGACGTTGGAGAGCGTGAGGTTGCGGACGACGCCTGCGCTGCCGATCTCCTCGAAGAGCCCTGCGTTGTCGGCGCCGGAGACCGTGAGGCCGGAGATCGCGAATTGGGCGCCGTCGAACACGGCGTTGTAGTTGGGGATGGGCGTCCAACTGCCGGAGAGCGTGACGTCGCCGGTGAGTTCGTAGCCGATGCAGGGAGCCGGCGTCGTCGTGTCCGCGCCTACGCAACCCATGTCCGACGCGCGCATGGGGTAAGCCGTGTTGTAGTCGGTCTGCCCTGCGCTGGTGGGCGTGCCGTCGCCGTCGGGGTCGTGGGCGATGGCTTCCAACTGCGCCATGGAGGTGACGTCGATGAGGTTGTTGCCGTTCGCGTAGTTGGTGACCACCTGGGCGAAGGAGGGCGTAAGGGCGACCGCGAGGGCGGCTGCGAGCGCGAGGGCTGCGAGGCCGATGCGGAGCATGCCGCGTCGGAGCGCGCCTCCTTGGAGAGCGTCTTCTGCGAATCCTATGAGGCTTCTGACGTGAGTCACCGGCATCCTCGCGGGCGCAAAGCGGCGCGGTTAGGGTTAGCGTATGTTAGCAGACGCGCCCATGTTGGGGCGCAAGCGGGGCAAGCATATCAATGTGGGCGCGCGTCGCGCAAGCGCTTTTGGGGGCGCGTTACCCTCACCCGCGGCTGCGGGGCAACCCTCACCCGCCGCTGCGCGGCAACCCGCGCGCGCCGCTGCGCGGGAACCCTCACCCGCCGCTGCGCGGCAACCCTCACCCGCCGCTGCGCGGCGTCCTCTCCCAGAGGGAGAGGGGGGCAATGGTCGCGTCGCATTAATGACGTGACGGCGGCAATTTTACGGGGGGGGGGGGGGGTAGAGGGGATGGGCGGCGACATGGCGCCTAGAGCCTCGTAAAAATGGCGACGAAGCCGCCGACGAGGACGGTGAAGAACGCGACGGAGACAGTCACGCCGGCGATCAGGAGGGTGTTGAAGCGTCTGCTGATCTCGGCGCGTATGCTTTCGCCTTGCGCGTGGATGGCCGCGGTCAGGTCGTCGCGGACCTTATCGGTCGCGGCGGTCAGGTCGTCGCGGACCTGGTCGATCCTCTCTGTTAGGTCATCGCGAACCTTCTCCGTCGCGGCGGTTTGGTCGTCGCGCAGTTTGTTGGTCGCGGCGGTCTGGGCGGCGAAGTTTGTGTTCATCTCGTCGCGCAGTTTGTCGGTGGCCGCGGTTTGGGCGGCGAAGTTCGTGTTCGTCTCGTCGCGCAGTTTGTCGGTGGCCGCGGTCTGGGCGGCGAAGTTCGCGTTCATCTCCTTCCGCTGCTCTGCGAAGTTCGCAGCTGTCTCCTTCCGCTGCTCCGCGAAGTTCGCGTTCGTCTCCTTCCGCTGCTCCGCGAAGTTCGCGTTCGTCTCTTCGCGCAACTTATCGGTCGCGGCGGTTTGGTCTTCGCGCAACTTGTTGGTCGCGGCGGTTTGGGCGGCGAAGTTCGCGTTCGTCTCGTCGCGCAGTTTCCCCATCGCGGCGGCGTGGTCGTCGCGGAGTTTGTCGTAGGCGGCGGCGTGCTCGTCGCGGAGTTTGTCGTAGGCGGCGGCGTGCTCGTCGCGGAGTTTGTCGCAGGCGGCGGCGTGGTCGTCGCGCAACTTCTCCATCGCGGCGGCGTGCACGGCGAGGTTCCCGGCCGTCTCCTTATGCGCTCTCTCGATGGCGGCGATATGGTCGTCGCGCAGTTTGTCGATGGCGTCGGCGTGGTCGCGGCGCATCGTCTCAATAGCGTCGGCGTGGTCGCGGCGCATCGTCTCAATGGCGGAGGCGTGGTCGTCGTGCAGTTTCGCGTGGGCGGAGGCGCGGTCGCGGCGCATCCTCCTGGCCGCGGCGGCGCCCTCCAGCCTGCCGACCTGCTCCTCGGGGCTCCTGCGCTCGCGCGCCGCCGGTTCCGCCGTCTGCGTCGTCATTTCTCCCTAGCCTCCTCAGGCAACGTAGCGCAGTATAGCGCTTTGGCGGGCAGCATAGAAAGCGGCGGCGCGAGCGCGCAAGGGGCGGATGTCGCGCTGGGGGGGGTTCCGCGCGGCGGAGACTCGCGTAGGCGGTAACCTAACGACTGATGCAGGCGCTACTTGCTGTAATGCGCCTCCCACTCCCGCAGCGCGCGGTTCAACGGCCCCATCGTCGCCCGCTCCACGTCGCAGAGGGAGACGATGTCCCGACGACTGCGCTGCGAATGGCTTGAGACGGAGGCTCGTCGGCCGCCTACGCAGGCGTCGCCCCGCCCAACTCCTCGGCGATGCGACGGCTGAAGTCGGCGCGGATCTCCTCGGCTTTGCGCTTGACCGCCGTGGCGCCGAGCGTGGCGAGGCGTCCGTAGAGGTTGAAGTCCATCGAGTAGGCGACCTCGGTTTGGCCAGGCGAGGGCTCGGCGAGCTCCAGCGCGAGGCGGTTGATGTGGAGGCGGTTGCCCATATTGTCTTTGCCGCTTCCGCTCACGACGACGCGGCGCCCCTCTTCGGCCTCGTCCACGCGCATCTCCATCTCCATCGAGACGCGGAAGGGGCCGACGCGCTGGGTCATTCGCGCCCGGTACGCGCCCTCGCCCGCCGGCTCGATGCTTTCGCATCCGGGCAGGCACCGCGCGACGCGAGGCAGATCCCAGAAGAACGCCCACGCCTCGCAGGGAGACGCCTGAACCGCGAAGCGGTCGGCCAGTTCCATCGCGGCTTACGCGCCGAAGCCGAAGAACTTGCCGTCCACGGGCACGGGGTCGACGTGGAAGTTTTCCGTCGAGTGGCCGGGGATGGCGCCGCCGTCGGGCTTGACGCGCGTCTGGATGCCGCCGGCGGAGTCGCGCTGCGCGCCGACGCGCAACAGGAAGAGGTTGCGCCCGCCGGTGTTGAGGTAGCGGTAGTACGCGCCTCGCGGGATCATAATCCCCTCGTGCTGGCCGATGACCGTTCCCTCGCCGCGCTCGTCGAAGAACGTGACCTCGCCCTCGAGGACGATGAAGGCGTGGTCTTCGTCGGTGTGGGCGTGGACGGCGTTCTCGCCGCCCTCGGCGTTGACCTTCAGGCTCAGCCAGAGGAGGTCGGTTTGGGCGAGGTCGATGTTGAGGCGCCCCTCCGACAGGTAGGGCCCGCGGATATTGAAGGTTGACGTTCGCGGCGCGGCCTCGGCCGGCCTTTCGATGGTCGTGGTCATGGCTCCCTCCTTGGCGGCGCCTGCGTCGTCCGCCTCGCGCTCATGCGCTATCTTACCTTATGGGACTTCGCACAACCTGCCGCCCTGACCGCATAGGCGGGAATCCAGTGCGGGTCTGCGGGGCGACGCGCGCCACGCCCTCTCCGCCTACCCCCCATCCCCGCGCGCCAGCGTGAGAAACGCCTCCTCCAAATTGCCCTCGCCAGCGGATGCCGCGATCTCTTGCGGCGTCCCCTCCGCCGCGACGGCCCCGTCGCGCAGAATAACGACTCTGTCGCAGAGCGCTTCCGCCTCCGCGAGGTGGTGCGTGCTGAGCAGCGTGGCGCGATGCGCGCGCATGCTCCGGATCAGCGCCCGCGCCTCCTCCGCCTGAACGGGATCGATGCTCGCCGTCGGCTCGTCCAGAACGAGAACGTCCGGCTCGTGCAACGTGGCGAGGGCGAATCCGGTGCGCTGCCGGTAGCCCTTGGAGAGTTTGCCGATGAGCGCGTCCCGATAAGCCGTCAGCCCAAACGCCTCGAGCGTCTCGTCCAGCCGCGCCGCGAGCCGCCTCTTCTCCATGCGGCGGATGCTTCCAAAGAAGCGTAGTAGGCCGCCAACCGTCATATCCGCGTAGAGCGGCGCGGCCTCCGGCAGATAGCCGATGCGCCGTCGCGCTCCCAGCGAGTCCGTTGCGAGGTCGCATCCCGCGACGCGCGCCGTCCCCGACGTCGGGGGCGTCGCGCCCGTGAGCATCCGCATCGTCGTCGTCTTGCCGGAGCCGTTCGCGCCCAGCAGCCCGACCGTCTCGCCCTGCGCGACGGAGAACGAAACGCCTGCGACGGCGAGCGTCTCTCCGTAGGTTTTCGTAAGGCCGTCGGCCTCGATCATCGGTTCGCTCATCGCCGTGTGTGCCCGTGAACGCCGCGCTCCGCTTGCGGAGCGGCGCAGCGCGCAAGCATAGCGCTTTGGCGCGGCGGCGCCATTCGCGTAACCTCCCGCTCCCCCCGCATCCCGGCACTCCCGCGTGGCGGGAACCTAAACCGGGTCGCCGCCGTCGTCGCCGCCGTCTGCCCTGGAATTGCCCGGCGCAAACGCTTGACAAGCGGTTTCGCGTTCGCGTATGATGGGCATTCCCCGTTGCGGGGAGGGTCGGGACGCTCCTGCGGGGGCCGTCCCGGCGGGGCGCCTTAACAAGTGAATAGTGGAAGGAAAGCGCCGCGCGCCTTCGTTACGGCTTCGGCTGGGCGGAGACGCGCAACCCTGTCAGTCTAGGAGAAACGGGTCTTCGGGCCCGCGAAACCTGATTGAGAGTTTGATCCTGGCTCAGGACGAACGCTGGCGGCGCGCCTAATGCATGCAAGTCGAACGGACGGACCCCTTCGGGGGCGAGTTAGTGGCGGACGGCTGAGTAACGCGTAAGCAACCTACCCACCGGCGGGGGACAACCCGGAGAAATTCGGGCTAATACCGCATACGGTTGCCTGCTGATGGCGGGCAACGAAAGGCTTTGGCCACCGGTGGATGGGCTTGCGTCCCATCAGGTAGTTGGGGAGGTAACGGCTCCCCAAGCCGATGACGGGTAGCCGGTGTGAGAGCACGACCGGCCAGAGGGGGACTGAGACACGGCCCCCACTCCTACGGGAGGCAGCAGCAGGGAATCTTGCGCAATGGGCGAAAGCCTGACGCAGCGACGCCGCGTGAGGGAAGAAGGCCTGCGGGTCGTAAACCTCTTTTCTGGGGGAAGATAATGACGGTACCTCAGGAATAAGCATCGGCTAACTACGTGCCAGCAGCCGCGGTAATACGTAGGATGCGAGCGTTGTCCGGATTCACTGGGCGTAAAGGGAGCGCAGGCGGCCGAGTCAGTCCGTGGTGCAAGCTCCAGGCTCAACCTGGAGAGGTCTGCGGATACTGCGCGGCTTGAGGACGGTAGAGGAGCGCGGAATTCCTGGTGTAGTGGTGAAATGCGTAGATATCAGGAGGAACACCCGTGGCGAAAGCGGCGCTCTGGGCCGATCCTGACGCTCAGGCTCGAAAGCGTGGGGAGCGAACCGGATTAGATACCCGGGTAGTCCACGCCCTAAACTATGAGCGCTGGGTATGGGGGGTATCGACCCCCTCCGTGCCGAAGCTCACGCGTTAAGCGCTCCGCCTGGGAACTACGGCCGCAAGGCTAAAACTCAAAGGAATTGACGGGGGCCCGCACAAGCAGCGGAGCGTGTGGTTTAATTCGATGCAAAGCGAAGAACCTTACCAGGGCTTGACATGTCGGTGGTATCCTAGCCGAAAGGCCGGGCGACCCTTCGGGGAGCCGTCACAGATGCTGCATGGCTGTCGTCAGCTCGTGCCGTGAGGTGTTGGGTTAAGTCCCGCAACGAGCGCAACCCTCGTCGTTAGTTGCACTCTCTAACGAGACCGCCTCGTAATTCGAGGAGGAAGGTGGGGATGACGTCAAGTCATCATGGCTCTTACGCCCTGGGCGACACACACGCTACAATGGGTAGGACAACGGGCAGCCACGCCGCGAGGCGGAGCGAATCCCTCAAACCTCCCCCCAGTTGGGATTGCAGGCTGCAACTCGCCTGCATGAACGCGGAGTTGCTAGTAACCGCAGATCAGCCATCCTGCGGTGAATACGTTCCCGGGCCTTGTACACACCGCCCGTCAAGTCATGGAAGCCGGTAACGCTTGAAGTCGCACAGCCAACCGCAAGGAGGCCTGCGCCTAGGGCGGGACTGGTGACTGGGACTAAGTCGTAACAAGGTAGCTGTACCGGAAGGTGCGGCTGGATCACCTCCTTTCTAGGGAGTCCCTTTACCAGGGATAACCAGGTCGGTGCGCCCTCGGAGCGCCGCCCAACCCGGACGATCGGTGGAGCCTCGCTCCCTCGCCCGGCGCAAGCGGCCTCAATCCCTCCCCGGAGGGCGAGGCGCTAACCAAGTCTTTCCTTCCACTATTCACCGGCTAAGGCGCCAAGACGCAGAGAGGCCGACCCGATGGGGTCGGCCTCTCTGGCTAAGGAGACTTTGCATACCTACACCGTCATTCCCGCGTAGGCGGGAATCCAGGCGGCGCGAAGCGCCCCCTCTCCTACGTAAGCGCCTCGCCCTGACCGCGAAAGCGGGAACTACTGGGCTTAACGGACACCCTCTAACCCCAAGCCGCGCGGCCAAGCGGCGACCATGGAGCGAACGCAATGACCGGCGAGACGACCGGGCCGCGCCTCCTCTCAGGCGGCAACCCGCAGATTCCGAAGGGCGACGGCGACGCGCCCGTGCAAGCCTACATCGCGGCGATGCCCGGCTGGAAGAGCGGCGCCGGCCGCCGCATCGACGACATCGTCACGCGCAACGTTCCCAACTTGCGGAAGGCCGTGCGATGGAACTCGCCCTTCTACGGCGTCTACGGGCAAGGGTGGTTCGCCAGTTTCCACGTCTTCGCCTGCTACATCAAAGTGACGTTCTTTCAGGGCGCGTCGCTCCGGCCCCTCCCGCCCGGCTCGGGCAAGGATCCGGACGCGCGCTGGATCGACGTCTACGAGGGCGAACTCGACGAGGAGCGAATGGCGGAGTGGATTCGGCAGGCGGCGGCCCTGCCCGGCTGGGTGTACGGGTAGGACGGCGGCAGGGACGCGACGCCTATTGCCGCGCGCGCCTCCGCGGTTGTGCTATACTAGCGGCATCGCGGGCCACTAGCTCAGTCGGTTAGAGCGCAGTCCTGATAAGACTGAGGTCCCTGGTTCGATTCCAGGGTGGCCCACCAAACCACTCTCCCAGTCCGCGCTTACCTTGCGGCCAGCCCAGGCGGCGACCGCCCCATCCAGAGGAAGGAAGCATCCTCCGCGCCGCCGAACGGGAAGAGTCCGCAAGCGGACTAGTCGCCGACGGCGAGGCAGGTGACGGTGCGGGTGATCCCCTCTATCGTGTGGACGCTGCCGGTTACGGCGTCGCCGATGGAACTGAGGTCCTCGGCCTGGACGATGCAGATGATGTCGTAGGGCCCTGTCACGACGTCGACGGAGGAGACCTTCTCGACGTTGTTGAGGGCGGCGACGACGTCTTTGGTCTTGCCGACGGTGGTCTCGATGAGGACGAAGGCTTTGGTGGAGGCCATTGGCTGCGTTCTCCTTATGACGATTCGATTGATGATGCGCGCGTGGCGGGGCGAACCGGTCCGCGTATGATACGCGCCCTATGCGCTCGGGGTCAAATAGGGGGTTGGTTATTCCCGCCTAGGCGTCTCCGCCCTCCCCCCGATTGACATCGGGCGCAAGTTGGCGTAGAAAGCGCAGTTACGGAGCGGGCCCGCCCGCTCTCCGCCTGCATCAAGGGAGGACGATATGGGCATAGGACTGATTCCGCGGATGGCCGCGCTCCTCGCGGCCGCGCTGCTGAGCCTCGCGGCGCTCGCCGCTTGCACGTCGACGGCGGACCCCACCGACACGCCTGTCCCCGCGCAGCCGACGGACACGCCGGCGCCCGGCGCGACGACTCCGCCCCCGGCCCCCGATACGCCCACTCCCTCGCCGACCGCGACGCCGGAGCCGCTGCACGGCGGGACGCTCGCCTACTGGATCCGGAGCGACCCTCCGGGCTGGGACCCGTGGGGGCGCACTAGGTTCTGGGACCCGACGCGGAAGATCGCGGAACTCGTGTTCAATCCGCTCTACTCGCCCGCGCCGCAGATCGGCGACAGTTGCGCGCTCGAGTTGCAGCCCGAAATCGCGGAGAGTTGGGCGTTCACGTCGCCCACCACGCTCGAGTTCAAACTGCGCCGCGGAATTATGTGGCACGACAAGCCCCCGCTCAACGGGCGGGAGTTGACCGCGGACGACGTGGTCTACACCTTCAACGAGCGCTTCGCCAAAGGGCTCGCCGGCGGCGCCTACGTCGGGCAGGTCTTCTACGACAACGCGGAGAAGGTTGACGACTACACCGTCCGCATCAACCTCAAGCAGCCGTTCGACTTCGTCAACGGCATGCCGTCCGGCAACCGGCAGGGCTGGATCGTCGCGGAGGAGGCGTCGGCCGAGGACGACCGCGAGAATCCCGCCGCGTCGTGGGTCGGCACCGGGCCGTTTATGTTCGTGGAGCATCAGTCCGGCACGAAGGTCGTGTTCGACCGCAACCCCAACTACTTCAAAGAGGGGCGGCCTTACGCCAGTTCGGTTGAGGCGCACATTATCCCGGACGCCGCGACGCGGCTCGCCGCGCTGCGCTCCGGGCAGATCAACGTCTTCCCCGCCGCCGCGCCTCGCGTGCTGGAGGAGATCCGCCGCACCAACCCGGACTTCTTCACCAAGTCCTGCCCCAGCCTCTTCCATATGGAGATCCGGATGCGGCTGGACAAGGAGCCGTGGAACGACGTTCGCGTTCGCCGCGCCGTCTCGATGGCGCTCGACCGCGACGCCATCGTCGCGACGGCGTTGCGCGGGGACGGCCAGCCCGTGCTGCAAGGGTGGCCGCTCGACCCCGAGGCGCTCGAACTCGGCGACTATCCCGACGAGGTCGCGCGCTATATGCAGTACAACCCCGACCTCGCCGTGGAGATGCTGGCCGAGGCGGGCTACCCGGACGGGTTCGAAACCACCGTGATGTGGACGGGGCAGTACGGGTCGCCGTGGCAGGAGGTCGCGGAGACGGTGCTGACGATGCTCCGCGCCGTCGGCATCAAAGCCGACTTCAACATTCAGGAGTACGGCCCGTTCCTCGGCGCGGGGTCGCAGCAAGCCTACGACGACCTCTACTTCGGCTGGACGAACTCGTTCGACTTCAACGACCTCGCCTCGACCTACTACTGGAGCGAGGTGCAGCCGCGCAACACGCTCAGCCTTGCGCCGGACGCGGAGCTCGACGCCATCGTCGCCCGCTTGTGGGCGTCGGACGAGTCCAACCGCGAGGCCGTGCTGCGCGAACTGCAGGTGTACGTCGCCGATCAGTCGTACCGCGTGACGAGCCCCGTGTGGGGCAACGGCGTCGTGGCGCGCCCCGAAGTGCGCGACGTCGGCTGGCGCGGCACAAACAAGATGTACCACCAGATCTTCGAGAACGCCTGGCTCGACCAGTAGCGTTCGGGGATTCGGAACGGACGAATCGGGGGGGCTCCGCCGCCGCGCGGCGGAGCCCCCCAACGTTATCGGCCTTTCGCGTATCCTTGCGCCGACCAGTCAGCAGTCGGGAGGTTGCCGATGCTCTCCGCCGAAGACACGGATCTGCTGTGCAGAGTGGGGCCCGGGACGCCGATGGGCGATCTGATGCGCCAGTACTGGCTGCCCGTCGGCTATTCGTGGGAATACGAGCGCGGCGGCCAGCCCCAGCGCGTCCGCGCGCTTGGCGAGGACCTCGTCGCTTGGCGCGCGTCGGACGGAACGCCCGCGTTCACGGAGCCGCAATGCCCCCACCGCGGCGCGGGCCTCTTCTACGGGCGCAACGAGGAGTCCGGAATCCGCTGCGCCTACCACGGCTGGAAGTTCGACGTCTCCGGCCAATGCGTGGATATGCCGAACGAGCCCGCCGAAAGCGCCTTCCGCCATAAGGTCCGGATCCGCGCCTACAAGGGAGCGGACTACGGCGGCGTGACGTGGATCTATATGGGGCCGCGGCAGGACGCCCCGCCCGGCGTTCCGCAGTTCGAGTGGGGGCTGACGCCGCCGGAGAACGTGAGCCACGCGCAGAAGATCGTCTACGAGTGCAACTGGATGCAGGCGCTGGAGGGCGAGTTGGACTCGACGCACGTCTACTTCCTGCACCGCCGCCTGAACGCCGACGATTCCCCTCGCTACGGCCTCTTTCACAACGACCGCCGCGCCCGATTCCACATCGCGGAGAAGCCCTACGGATTCACCTACGGCGCCGAGCGCAGCGAACTCGACGGCAACGTCTACTGGCGCACCACGCAGTTCCTCTTCCCCGTCTACGGCATGTTCCCGGCGCAGGACGGCGTCGTGCCGCTCTCCGTCTACCTGCCGATCGACGACCATCACACGCTGCACATGGGGATTTGGTGGAATCCGGCAGGGGCGATGCCCGGGGCGGCGCATGGCTACGGCGCGCCCCACGAGGCGCTCGCCGAGGAGCCGGGCATGCTCGCGCCCGGCGTCGGCCCGATGAAGCCGGAGCAGCATGGGAGGTTCTTCTCCAAATGGTGGCCGCGGGCCGCGCCCGACAGCGACTTTCTGATGGACGTTCGGGCGAAGCGGACGCGCAACGCGACGGGCATTCCCTCGGTGCGCCTGCAGGACTCGGCGGTCATTCACAGCATGGGGCGGATAATGGACCGGACGCGCGAGCATCTGGGGACGACGGACGTGAGCATCATTCGGGCGCGGCGCATGCTGCTGCGCGCGGCGGCCCAACTGCGCGAGGACGGAACGCCGCCGCCCGGATCGGAGCGCCCGCAGGATTACTACGTCCGGTCGTGCGCCGCCATCCTCCCGCCCGGCGCGGATTGGGAGGCGGAGTTGGACGACTGGCACAACTGCCGGACGACCGAGCCGCCGCGCAAAGTCGCCGAGTCGAATCGCGCGTTCAAGGAGCGCGTCCTGCCCGGCGAGCCGGCCTACCGGACGTAGGCGGGGCGCCGCCCCCTAACCCCCCGCCTTCGCTCGCTTGCGCGGCTTGGGCGCAAGGGCGGCGGCGGGCGCGATTGTAGTTCCAACTGCTGCCGGAGCGCATTATGCGGCGCTGGGGGTAGTAGGGGCGTATTGCGCGGCGGATCGGCGTTGCGTATGCGCTCCGGTTCCTGTATATTGGGGCGTGGCGGGCGGAAGCGAGGCGCATAAGGAGGCTAGCAGCCGGTTGGAGCAGGCGGCGGAGCCCTGCGACGCCTAAGCCTGCGAGGCTCCCCGCAAGCGAAGACGTCGAGGCGAGAGCCAAAGCTCTGGAAGAGGAACTGAACGCGATGGCGACCGACGACGTTGTCGGTTCGCTGGAGCGTTCGAACGAACCGGTGGCGGTCTTGGAGGCCTTAGCGCGTCGCCTCGGCATGCGGGTGGGCAGCAAAGGGCGGAAGTCGGATCTGGCCAAGCGGATCGCTACGCACATTGCCAATCGGCGGAGTTACGACCTGCTGCGGAACCGGACGGCGATGGCGAGTTATCGACGGATGGCGTTGCCCCTCATCGTCCTCTACTCCTCAGCATGCCGCGTCACAGGAGTGTCTCGCATGCCTCGAAAGGAGCTTGCCGTCGTCGGTCTGTTCGTTGCGCTCATCATCGCGGGGTGCGCCTCGCCTACGCCTACCCCCGAACCGACAGCCACGCCGTCGCCTACGCCAACGGCGGAACCCACGGCCGCCGGGCTTGGCTACGCCGAAGAGGAAGGTTTGGAAGGAGAAGATGCGGAGACTTACGCAAGCGCGTTCGCGGACTCGAAGGCTCTTGGTCTTGGCGACGCGGACGCCCGTGACTACGCGACCGCTCTTGTCTACCTCAATGCATTCACCGCCGCCGCTTGGTCGGCGTATCTGACCGAGTCTATTATCGGAAGGTTCATCGAGGCTTTCGACGAGGCGGTTAAAACCGACGGCGCGCCCGCTTCCCACGCGGTGAGCTACGCTTACGCAATTGCGCTTGACGGAGATGAGGCGTGCGCGGCCGAGTATGCAAAGGCATTCGCTCAGACAGAGGCTTCCGGCGTGGCGTCGCATGTCTATGCAGTCTATTACGTCCAGCCCTGTGGCCACGGGGCCCCTGATGATTTTGCGGCATCCCTTACCGAGGCGAATGCGCGCGGATATGCGCTGTCGAGCGCGTCCAGCGTTCGGGAGCGCCTTGCTTACGCCGAATGGTATATGACCGGATACAGCGAAGCGATTCTGATGGCGGCGCATGAGCGCGGCTACGCCAGAGAATCGCTAGCGGACAACTGGGCCGAATTTATAGCCGGCGAAGAGACGCGGGCGCATATCTACGCGGCGACTTACGCGGCGGCCTACGAGGAGGCCTACATGTCGCAGAAGGAGGGCGGCGCGACGGAGGATGACGCGCATCTCTACGCCGCCGCCCACGCCTACGCCCTCGCCGACGCGAAGTTGGGGATCGTTAGGTAGGGCGGCGATGCGGCGCCGTGCGCAAGCGGCTTGCGAAGGCGGCGCCCGCGTCGCGCCCACCCGTCCCTACTCCCTCCTGGCTCGTGCGCGCTTGCGCAGCTTCGGGGCGCCGAACTCCATCTTCGCTCCACTCCAGAATTTGGCGGAGCAAGGCGAGCGTGTAGGGCGCGAGTCCACCCCTGCCGGCCTCTCCCTCCCCCGCGCAAGAGCGCTACCATAGGCGCGCCGCTGTGAAGGAGCGCCTATGACGACCGCAACCGCAGCCTCCGCGCCGAGGTCATCGTCCGCAGACCGAAGCGGATAGTCGTCGTCATCGCGCCGTCCTCGCAGTTGCGTTCGGAGTGCCCCTTGCAATCAAGGCGCGCCCCTCATTCTAGCGCTCCCCGCGGCGGCCTCCTTCCGAATTGCCCATACCCGCGACTGCTACCCTAACGGCGCAATGCAGTGCACTCTCTCTTCCGCGTTCGGCATCCGCCTCGCCTTGTCCATGCCTACCCTTGTCTGCATCGCTGCGGCGGCGGGGTAGGCGATGGACCCGCTCGTCCTCGTTGGGCTTGGGGCGGCGGCGTTCGCCGCGGCGGTGGTCGGCGGGCTCGCCGGGCTGGGCTCCGCCATCATCATTATCCCGGCGCTGACCTTCGCCGTCGGCGTGCGCGAGGCGATTCCCATCGCCGCCATCGCCGTGATGATGCAAACGTGGTCGCGGGTCTGGGTGAACCGCGCCCTCATCGACCGCAGCGTCGTCAAGTGGTTCGTCGTCGGCGCGTTCCCGGCCGCCGCGCTTGGCGGAACCGCGTTCGCCAATTTGCCCGCCGACTTCCTGCAGCGAGGGCTAGGCGTCTTTCTGCTGCTCATCGTCGCGTACCGCCATTCGCCGCTGATGCGCGACATCCGAATAAGCGCGCGGGCGTTCGTCGGCGTCGGCATGGGGCAGGGCTTCCTCTCCGCCATTTTCGGCGGCGCCGGGCCGTTCGGCGCGTCGTTCTTCCTCGCCTACGGGCTGCGGCGCGGCGCGTTCGTCGGCACGATGGCCGCCGCGATGACGACGATCAACGCCGTCAAGATCGGCGTCTACGGAACCTACTCCCTCCTTGATCTGTCCGGCCTCGCGCTCGGCGCCGCGCTGGGGCTCGTGATGGTCGTCGGCGCCTATGTCGGGGGCGCAGTCGTCAACCGCGTCTCCGACAAGGCGTTCGTCTACATTGTCGAGGCGGTGATGGTCGCCGCCGCGCTTTCGCTGCTGCTGCGGTAGGCTGCCAATTGGTCAGCAGAGAAGGGGCGCCGGTTCTGACAAAGCGCTCATTTGCGGCGCGTAAGACGGAACCGTCGCGCTTGCGCCGCCGACGCTCTCCCGCTTAGGATTTCCTTATGCGTTCGCAATCGTCATCCATCGCCCATTGCGCCGCCGCTGGCGGCGGCGCCTATGAGGCGGCGCTCCGCCGCCTGCTGAGCCTCGCGGACTTCGAGCGGATGGCCGGGCTCGCCGCGCCCGCGTTCAAGCCCGGCTTGGGGCGGATGCGCGAACTGGCGGAGCGGATGGGACTGCTTGACGGCGCCGCGCCGGTCATTCACGTGGCGGGGACGAAGGGGAAGGGGAGCGTGGCGGCGATGACGGAGAGCGCGCTGCGGGCGCAGGGGCTCCGCACGGGGCTGTACACGTCGCCGCATCTCCACTCGTTCCGCGAGCGCATCCGGCTGAACGGCGCGCCGCTGAGCGGGGACGCATTCGCGGCGGCGGTCGAGCGGGCATGGCCGAGCGTGGAGGCGATGGCGCGGAGCGACTGGGGCGCGCCGTCCACGTTCGAGACGCTCACGGCGATGGCGCTGGACGTCTTCCGCGAAGAGCGCGTGGACGCGGTCGCGCTGGAGGTCGGGCTCGGCGGACGGCTAGACGCGACGAACGTCGCGGAGTCGAGCGTCGCCGTGATCACGTCCGTCAGCCTTGACCATACGGCGATTCTCGGCTCCACGCTGCGGGAAATCGCCCGTGAGAAGGCGGGGATCATCAAGGGGCGAGCGCCCGTCGTGTCCGCCCCGCAGGCGACGGAGGCGGCGGACGTTATCGCGGAGCGGGCGGCGGCGATGGGCGCGCCGCTCGCCGTCGTCGGGCGCGGCGTCGCCTACGCGAGGGAGGGCGCAAGCCTTGCGGGGCAGCGCGTTATCGTTTCCACGGAGCGGGACGAGTACCGATTTCGGCTGCCGCTTTTGGGAGCGCATCAGGCGGAGAACGCGGCGGCGGCGGTCGCCGCGCTTGAGGCGTCGCCGTTCGGCGTCTCGCGCTCCGCGATAGAGGCGGGGCTCGCCGACGCGCGCTGGGAGGGGCGCTTCCAACTGCTCCGCGAGTCGCCGCGCCTCGTCGTGGACGGAGCGCACAATCCCTACTCGATGGCGCGGCTTGGCGAAACGGCGCGGGAGCATCTGCCGGGAGGTCGGACGCTCCTGGTGTTCGGCGCGTCCGCCGACAAGCAGATTGAGGCGCTCGCGGGCGAGGCCGCCGCGTTCGCGGACGAGGTTTGGACGGCGAGGTCGCGGCATCCCCGCGCCGCCGACCCTGACGAACTGGCGGCGCTTTTCACGGAGCGAGGAACGCCGGCGCGAAGCGCGTCCAGCGTCGCGGAGGCGATGGAGCAGGCGCTGAGCGCGGCGGACGACGGCGACCTCGCGCTCGTCACCGGCTCGCTGTTCGTGGTCGCGGAGGCGCTGCAGAGCCATTACGGGATTCAGGGGGAGCATTACCCGGAGTTCGATCCGCAGGCGTTCGCGCTGGGGAGCGTCCGATGAACGAGGCCGTTCGAGCGAGCGACGGGCGCAGGCGGGTCGTGGTCACGGGAATCGGCGCCGTCACGCCGCTGGGCGAGAGCGCGGCGGAGTTCTGGGAGGGGCTGAAGGCGGGGCGCTCCGGCGTGGGGCCGATGACGCTGGCCGACCCCACGGACTACCCGTGCCGCATCGCGGGCGAGGTTACGGGTTTCGACCCGGAGCGCTACTTCGAGAAGCGGGAGGCGCGGCGGCTCGCGCGGTTTTCGCAACTGGCGATGGCGGCGGCGAGCGAGGCGATGGCGATGGCGGGGCTCTCCGCCGCCAACGTGGACGCGGAGCGCATAGGCGTCTACCTGGGCAACGGCAACGGCGGCTTCCCGACGATAGACGAGAGCATGCGCGTGCTCGTCGAGCGGGGCGGAATGCGGATGTCGCCGTTCTTCTTTCCGATGATCCTGCCGAATATGGCGGCGGCGAACGTGAGCCGTCTCTTCGGGGCGCGCGGGCCGAGCAGCACGATCACAACGGCGTGCGCGGCGTCCACGCAGTCCATCGGCGACGCGGCGGAGGCGATCCGGCGGGGCGCGGCGGACGTAATGATCGCAGGCGGAGCGGAGGCGGGAATCAGCCAGTTGGGACTTGCGGGGTTCTGCGTGATGCGCGCGCTCAGTACGCGCAACGACGATCCGGAGGGAGCGAGCCGTCCGTTCGACGCGGGGCGAGACGGATTCGTGCCGGCGGAGGGCGCGGGGATTCTCATTCTGGAGGCGCTGGACCGCGCGCTGCGGCGGGACGCGCCGATTCTGGCGGAGGTCGCGGGCTACGGAGCGTCGTCGGACGCAAGCCATCAGTTTCAGCCGGACGAGGACGGCGCGGGGGCGGCGCGGGCGATCCGCTGGGCGCTGGAGGACGCGGGCGTCGCGCCGAACGAGGTGGACTACATCAACGCGCACGGCACCTCGACGCCGCTGAACGACGCGTCCGAGACGCTGGCGATCAAGCGGGCGTTCGGGGACGCCGCCTATGGAATTCCCATCAGTTCCACGAAGTCCATGATCGGGCACGCGCTCGGCGGAGCGGGCGGCATGGAGGCGGTCGCGTGCGTCCAGACGATCCGCGACGGCGTGATTCATCCGACGATCAACTACGAGGAGCCCGACCCTGCGTGCGATTTGGACTACGCGCCGAACGAGGCGCGCCGCGCTGACGTGAACGTCGCGCTCTCCAACAGTTTCGGATTCGGCGGGCAGAATGCCTGCCTCCTCCTCCGCCGCTGGGATGGGTGAGGGCTAGGCGGCGCGCAAGCGTCCCGCCGTTCCGCGCCTGCTCCCTCGCCTGTTATACTTGAGCCGCCCCAAATCCCGCAGGGGACATTTGCATAACTTCCGGCGGCCAGTAGTTCCCGCTTTCGCGGGAATGACGAGGCGCTTACGTAGGAGAGGAGCGGCGCGCCGCCCCGACTGGATTCCCGCCTACGCGGGAATGACGGTAGGTTATGCAAAGGTCTCCGCAGAGCGAGGAAGCCGCGTGCCCCGAATAGACGGCAGACGCAACGACGAGATGCGACCCGTGACGATCACGGTCGGCGCGCAGGAGTTCGCCGAGGGCTCCGCGCTCGTGGAGGCGGGGAAGACGCGCGTCGTGTGCGCCGCCTCCATCGAGGAGAAGGCTCCGCTCTTCTTGCGCGGGCAGGGCAAGGGCTGGGTTACGGCGGAGTACGGCATGCTCCCCCGCTCGACGCTCACCCGCACGGCCCGGACCCGCTCCGCCGGCAGCGGCCGCACGCACGAGATCCAGCGCTTGATCGGGCGCTCCCTGCGCTCGGTCGCGCAACTCGACAAACTGGGGGAGCGCACCGTCACCATAGACTGCGACGTTCTGCAGGCGGACGGCGGCACGCGGACGGCGGCGGTCACGGGCGCCTACGTCGCGCTCCATCAGGCGCTGCTCGTCCTCGTTCGGCGCGGCGTTCTGCGGCGCGTCCCCCTCGCGGGGAGCATCGCCGCGACGAGCGTCGGCATCGTGGGCGGCGAGCCGATGATCGACCTCTGCTACGAGGAGGACTCCCGCGCCGCCGTGGATATGAACGTCGTAATGACGGACGCGGGCGAGTTCGTCGAGGTGCAGGGCACCGGCGAGGAGCGCCCGTTCTCCCGCGCCGCGTTCGACGAAATGCTGGAAATGGCGGCGGCGGGCATCCGCGAATTGACCGCGTTGCAGGCCGACGCCGTGAAGCGAATGACGGCGGAGCAGCGCTAATGCCCGCCACGACGGCGATGTTTCGGCGCGTCCGCGCTTTGGCGCCGTTCGCGCTCGCCGCGCTCGCCGTCCTAGCGACGGCGGCGTGCGCGAGCGTCGCCGCGCCTTCGCCGACCCCCACGAGCGAGCCCACCGCCGAGCCGACGCTCGCCCTCGCCGTTCCCGCGCCCCCGCCGGAGCCGGAAGCGGCCGCTGGAGGCGGTTTGCCCGACATCGCGTCCGTCGTCGAGCGCGCAATGCCCGCCGTCGCGCAGGTGGTCTCCACCTTGGAAGAGCAAACCGTGATGGGGATCACTACGCCGAACGTGAGCCAGGGCTCCGGGTTCTTCTTCCGCGAGGACGGCTACTTGCTCACCAACGAGCACGTCATCGCCGACGCGGAGAGCATCGAGGCCGTGCTCTCCAACCGCCAGCGCCTGCCCGCCGAAGTGGTCGGCGTGGACATCGCGACCGACCTCGCCGTGCTGAAAGTGAACCCGGGCGACATTGAGGAGGACGTCGCGGTCGCGCGGTTGGGCAGCGCGGACGCGATGCGGATCGGCGAGTGGGTCATCGCCATCGGCAGCCCGCTCGGCTTGGAGGGCTCTGTGAGCGTGGGCGTGGTCAGCGCGAAGGGCCGCTCGCTCGGCTCGGGCCCCGACCGCCTGAACGACCTCGTCCAGACGGACGCCGTCATCAATCCGGGCAACAGCGGCGGGCCGCTCCTCAACCTCGAGGGCGAGGTCGTCGGCATCAACACGCGCGTCATCCGGCAGACGGGATTCGTGCCGGTGGACGGCATCGGCTTCGCCATCAGTTCCGACACGGCGCGGCCCGTCTCCGACCATCTCATCGAGTTCGGGCGCGTCGTCCGCCCGCGCATCGGCGTCACGGTGCAAGATGTCACGCCGACGGTGGCGACGGAGCGCGGCTTGACGGTCGACGAGGGCGCGCTCGTCATCTCGGTCGCCCCCGGCGGCCCGGCGGAGCGCGCCGGCATCGAGCCGGACGACGTGATCGTCCGGCTGGACGATCTGCCGGTGGCGAGCACGAGCCGGCTGGTGCGGACGCTCCTGACGGACTACCGCGTAGGAGACGCCGTGCAATTGGGAGTCGTCCGCGCCGCGGTGCACCTAACGTTCGACCTCACGTTGGAGGAGGTTCCGGTGGACGCCGGCGCGGAGGAAGAGGACGACGAAGGCGAGCGGTGACGCCGCTCGCGCCGGGCGCCTCTCCCCAACGCCGCGCCCTGCCCGCATAGGCGGGAATCTAGCCGGGCGGGGCTGTATCGGCGCCTTACTAGACGCCTTGCCCGACGATGCGGTCGGGCCGCAGGAGCACGGCGATGCGTCCCTGCTCGACCATCACGCGGTCGTACTCGTCCCAGTCCGGGTGCTCCTTGCCCGCGGCGGCTCGGTAGACCTCGCGCAGACGAACCCTGAGCGCGTCCGCGTCCGTGTTGTGCGCTCCCTGCGCCTCCGCTTTGCCGTCGAGCGCGGCGAACGCGCGCCTGTCGGGGCTGACGAGCACCATCGCGCAGCGCGGGTCGCGGGCGAGATTGCGCGCTTTCGCGCTGCCCGAGCGCGTCGTGAAGACGAGCCCGCCGTCCAGTTTGCCCACCGTGACGAGGCTTTGCTGGGGCATCCCGTCCCGCCGAAACGTCGTGAACACGACGACGCTGTTCTGCTCCAGCAATCCGTCCAAATCATCCAGCGCGGGCATAAGGCGTCCCTCCGAATCGCGAGGTTTTGCCGCTCACTGTACCGGATGCGCGGGCGCCGCGTCAAAGCGCCGCCAATGAGCGAGCGCCGTTATGGGGCGTCAGCCGTCCATCGTCAGCGAGACCTTGAGCGCGCCGTCGGTCGGCTCGCGGGCGAGTTGGAAGGCGTCGGCCGCCCGCTCCAGCGGGAGCGTATGCGTCACGTAGGGCGCCATGTCTATTTCGCCCTCGGCGATGAGCGCGAGCGCTTGACGAAAGGAGGGAAGCCCAGGCTCGTCCTGCGCGCCGAATATCGTGCGAACGTCCAGCCGCTTGAGGAAGTAGGCGCTGAGGTCGAAGGGCACGGGGTCGAAGCCGGTGGGCAGGCCGAAAACGTGGACGTGCCCTTCCGCCTTCGCCATTCGCACGGCTTGATTGAGCGTCTCGTGGCCGCCCACCGCGTCAACGACGACCTCCGCGCCTTGCCCGTCCGTCAGTTGCAGCGCGGCGTCCACGGCGGCCTCGCCGGTCGCGTCGAGCGCCTCGTCCGCGCCCAGGGCGGCGCCCGCCGCTCGCCGGTCGGCGTTGGGCTCGAAGGCGATGATCCGCGCCGCGCCGAGTTTGCGGAGGTAGAAGTCGTGGAACAGGCCGGCGCTCCCTTGCCCGATCACGATGGCCGTCTTACCCGCCATATCGGGGAGTTTTCGGGCGGCGAAGATGACGGTGCCGAGTTGCTGCGCCATCATCAACTCGGCGAGCGGGCGGCCTTGCGGCAGCGGCAGGAGGAAGCGCGGGGAGACGGCCTGATACTCGGCGAAATTGCGCGCCTCCCAGATGTTGGGGACGGTGAGGACGAGCGCGCCCTCCGGCAGGCCGCTGCCGCCGGGCTCGACGATGACGCCGACGCCCTCGTGCCCGGGCTCGCCCGGCTCCATCGGGTAGGCGTTGCGCGGCCAGCCGTGGTAGACGTAGTGCAGGTCCGTGCCGCAGATGGACGCCATCCGCATGCGGACGAGGGCTTTGTCGGCGCCGGGCTCCGGAAGAGGAACTTCGTCGCAGACCACGTTTCCGAGTCCTCTGAGTATGACGGCTTGCATTGTCGGCATCAGCGAGGCCCGCGCTTGTCCGTCTCGCGTGGCGAGTCCGGGGAAAGGCGCCGCGCTTCACGGAACGGCAACGGGAGCGGACTTCTCACGCCGGGTACACCGCCTGCCCGCCGAGTTGCGGCCACGCGGCGGGCGCTCCCGCCTTCTCGACGCGCTCATCCACGGGCAGCGACTCGTCCCAGTTGTACGCGATGAACCGCCGCCCGTTGATCCCGTCCGAGGCGTCCGACGCGAGCCACACGACGGGCTCGCGCATCACGTCCGGCTGAATCAGTTTCGCCCGGTCGAACGGCGAGTCGGGCGGCAGGAGGTTCGTGTTCACCGGCCCGCCGGGCACGAGCACGTTGGCCGTCACTCCCGTCCCCTCGAGTTCCTGCGCCATCGTCGCGACGAGCGCCTCGTGCCCGGCTTTCGACGGGCCGTAGGGGGACATATTGACGCGGATCATCGTGTCGAGGCTGGTCGTCACGCCGATGATGCGCCCCCAGCCCTGCTCCATCAGATGGCCGACGACGGCGCGCGCCATAAAGAACGGGCCGCTGAAGTTCACCGCCGCGACGCGGCTCCACGCTTCGGGGCTCACGCCCCACCACGGCTCCAGCAGCGCGTCGCTCATCCCCACGTTGCGCTGATTCGTGCCCGCGTTGTTCACCAGGCCGTGCAGTCCGCCGAACCCGTCGAGCGCCGCCTGCGCCGTCCGCTCCGCGTCGGCGTAACTGGTCACGTCGGCGGTGACGGCGAGGATGCGCTCGTCGCCCGCGGCTTCCCGCGCGTCGTTCGCGCTCGCCTCAAGCGCCGCGCCGTCAACGTCCATCATCACGACGTTCGCTCCGGCGGACGCGAGCGCGATGGACATTTCGCGCCCCATGCCGATGGGCGACCCCGCGCCCGTTACGATGATCGTCTTGCCTTCCAACGCTCCGGCCATATCGTCGCCTCCCGCGCGCCGCTCCGCGCTGCGCCCCGCATACTACGGGCGCTTGCCCCATCGGGGCAAGCCTACTGAGGCAGAGGCGCGGTCAGGGACAGCGGATTCACGCGGCGCTCGCCTTCGCGGAGCGCGTCCCTCCGATGGGCGGCAAGAAGAGCGCGGCGAACGCCGCCATCAGCGCGATGACCGTCGCGTAAGGGAAGATGAGGCGGTAGTTGTCGGCCGCTCCGGGCGGCGACGCCCACGCGATGATCGCGCCCAGCAGGAGCGGCGAGAACGCTCCGAACAGCGCGTTGTTGCCCCACAGGAGGCCGATCATGCTGCCCTCGATCCGCCGCCCCTCGGCGATGTCGAGCGATGCCGCCTGCGCGAGGTTCGCCCCCGCGAAGCGCACGATCCCAAGCAAGCCGATGAGACCAAGGAACAGCGGCCCTAGTTGGCCCACGAACGAGAGCGCGAAGGTGATCGCGGCGGAGAAGAAGAGCACGGCCACCAGCACGGGCTTCCGCCCCGCCCTGTCCGAGAACGCTCCGATGAGCGGCGAGACGACGATGGATGTTCCGACCATTAGCGCGAGGTGCGGGGCGACGACCGCCGCGAGCCGCGCTTCGCTGGGGTCGGGCTCCGTTTGGCGCAGGAATTGCGCGATGAGAATCGGCAGGAAGAAGATGACGGCGCGGTCGGCCATGCCGCGCAGGCCGGAGACGGCGAGGAGGACGGGCAAGGCGCGGTTCGAGAAGAGTCCGCCGATGCTCTTGAACTGCGCCTCCGCGCTGCGTTGAACGGGCCGTCGCTGGGGAATGCCGAGCCGGGCGAGCGTCAGCAGGAGCGCGGCGGCGACGATTGCGATGAGGAAGAAGCCGCCGAGGAGCACGCCGCGCCAGGTCGTGTAGACGAGCGCGCCCGCGACGAGGAACGGCGTAATCACCTCGCCAAGGCTGCCCGACGAGCGGTGCAGCGACATCATCAGGGCGCGGCTGCGGGGGAAGGTGTAGGAGAGAATGCCGAGCCCCACCGGATGCCAGAACGAGCCGGCGGCGGAGCCGAGCGAGACGCCGAGAATGAGGACGGCGGCGTTCGGGGCGGCGCCGGCGATGAGGTAGGCGAGCGCCATGGTGAACAAACTGCCGGCGAGGAGAACGCCGCGGTTGCCGGAGAAGAGATCGACGAGGAAGCCGCCGCCCATGCTGAGCGCGCCGCCCGCCGCTTGCCGCGCCGCCGAGAGGACGCCCAACGTGAACGGACCCAGATTGAAGACATCCTGAATGATCGGCAGGAGCACGAGGAAGCCGTCCGCGTACATATGCTGGAAGCCGTGGCCGGTGATGATGGTTCCGGCCACGCGCTTCGGCCTGCGGACGATGACCTCCGGCGCGGAGGCTGCGGTTGCGGTCGTCATAGGCGCTCCTTCACAGCGGCGCGCCTATGGTAGCGCTCTTGCGCGGGCGCAAGGGTAGGCTACTCGTTGGCGAACCGTCGTTAGTCTTGGCGGGGCACGGACGCAAGTTAACCGACGGAACGCAGTTCGGCGGAGACGTCGTCAAACAGGGGACCAAGCGCCTGGCATACCTCTAGGTATAACTCTTCGTCTGAGTGGTGCGCGGGACGCTTCGCCGAACCCGGCCACGGTCGGGGAAACGAGCCGTCAACGCCTTCATTACGCGCATAAACCATTTGATCTTGTAGAGGGATGAGCGCAAGTCGTCAGGCTGCAGTTCCATCCATTGGCCAGGGATTCGCGCAGTCCACCGCGATGGACAAGGCATAGGGCTTGGAGGTCGGCGGGCAGGCGGGTCTTCATTGACGAACAGGGCCCGCGACGCTCGCGCGACCTGGACGCCGCCCGACTGGACTCGCGCCGGCGTGGTCCTGCGTATTCTGGCGTGACGTTCGCGCCCTAAAACCGCGCCCCCGCCGCGTCTGATACCCTTCCGCACGCCCCCAAGCCGCGCCATAAGAGTGGCGCCCTCTATCCGTCTATGTCGCGCCGCGCCCTAGCCCCTCACACGAAGCGCGTTCGTTTGCTGCGCGCCTTCTGCGACGTCGGGGCGGGAAGGCGCTCCGCCGACATCGTTTCGTACAGGAGACGCTCGAAGTCGCGCCGGTCGGGGCCGGTGACGACGGCTTGCTCGTGCGCCTCCTGCAGCGCGAGCGGGTAGCCCTGCCCCTTCTCCGTTTGGGCGAGCAGCGCCGCGTGCGCCAGCCCGACGCCCTCCGCGCTCGTCCACGACGGCATCTCGAGGCGGGCGACCTCTTCGCCCGCGTTTACGTAGAAGAAGAGCACCCCGTGCTCGCCGTAGGACTCCTCAACGATGCCGGACGCGCTGCGAAAGAGTTGCGAGCGCTCCCCCGGCTCGAGCGTCCGCGAGAAGAGCGCGGCGTCCGTCACGCCCGCCACGACGTCGCAATTGCGTTCGCCGCGCCGGACCTGGCCGCAGTTGCGGTCGCAGTTGACCTGCTCCCAGCCGCAGACGTTCCGGGATATGCGGATGGCGTTCATCACCTCGGCGCTGCGCGGACGGCTGATGTGGCTCGCCGCGGCGAGCGGGCGGCGCTCCGACTCGGCGCGGAGCCTGTCCATCGCGTCCCTGAATCTGCGGTCAATCAACTCGCGGCGGACGAAGTCGGCCCCGCCGCTGAGCGCCCACAGCACGAGCGTTCCGTCCAACAGCGCGAGCATCGGCAAGCCTTCCGGGGCGCGCTCCGCCTCGTCCGCCAGCGCCTCGATCTCGACGAGCGCCCGATGCATTCCCAGCAGCGCGCCCTCGACCGCCTGCTCACGGACGCCGTTGGGGTCGCGCAGGAAGAGCGATTGATCGTCGGCGCGGAGCACCGGCTCGCTTCGCAGGTCGGCGCCCGGAATCTCCCCGTAGCGCAGCGCAGCGACGCCGATGTTGATCAGAAAGCAGCGCGCCGCCGCATGCCGGTCGACGTCCACATGCGAGCCGTCCACCGCGACGACGATGTGGTCGGGAGGCAATGCGGGCGGCGGGAACGCGCCGGCGATCCCGTTCTCCACGCCGGCGGCGAGCCAAGTTGACTTGCCCTGAACGCGACGCGCCTCAGCATCAAGCGCGTCCACGTCCGCCATGCGCTCAAGCGCGACGCCGAGCGCTTGGGTGTGGCCGCGCTGCTGGCCGCGCATCTCCGGCAGCGCCGCGTAGAGTTGCCCGGCCGTCTTGGCGAGGTCGAGCGTCATCTACAGGTCGAGCGTCTCCGCCTCCGCGTCGAACAGCGAGCGGGACGGCGATTCCGCTTCTTCGACATTGTAGGTTTGGCCGTCGTCGCCGATCTCCCACTCTTTCGGGTGGCGCTCGGCCATTGTCCGACGGAAGTAGCCTTGGGGCGTCTCCTCCGCCTCTCCGTCGCTCGCGAACGATTCCGTCATGCGCGCGCCTCCTTGCGGCATCAGTGATTAGCGAACAGGTTACACTATCCGCCATCGCCGCTAGGGAGTCTGTATGACGAATGAGAGCGAAACCGCGCCTGTCGAGATCAGCGAAGGCGTGGCGGACGCGCGGCTTGAGGATGCGCTCCGCATCGCCTACGACGCCTTCGCCGCGAAGTTCCGCGTCGGCTTCAGGAGCGCGGACGACCTGACGCGCCTCTTCCGCGACTCGGTCGACGCCTCCGCCTGCCTGTCGGCGGTCGCGGACGGGCGGCTCGCGGGCATTCTCCTGACGCATACGACCGAGCGCGAGTTCTTCCAGTTGCGGCTTCGCCCGCTCTTCACGCGGTTTTCGCCCGTCCGCGCGCTCCGCATCTTGTGCAATCTCCTGCTGTTGCACGAAGGCGCCAAGCCGGGCGTGTTCACGGTGGACGCGCTCGCCGTCCATCCGGCGTTCCGGGGGCGGGGCGTGGGGACGGCGCTGCTAGAGCGCGCCGAGGAGGCCGCCCGGTCGCAAGGCAAGGCGGCGATGGCGCTCGGCGTCCTCGGCGACAACGACGGCGCGATCCGGCTCTACGAGCGGCATGGCTACCGGACGGTTCGCGTCCACCGAGGCTTTCTCGTCAAACTCGCGACGGGCTCGCCGGAGGTTCGGCGCATGGAGAAGCGCATCGCGTGAGCGCATAAGCGGGAATCCAGCCGGCGCGAAGCGCCTCCCCTCGTTCCCGGGGCCATCGTCATTCCCGCGAAGCGGGAACCTACCCCTCCCCTCGCCCCTTGCCCCCAACGCCGCCTTGCGGTAAGATGCGCGGTTGCTATGCCCCGCCCGCTCCTCGCCCTCGCCGCCGCAACGCTCGCGCTCATCGCCGCGTGCAGCCCCGCGCCTACTCCAACCCCTACTCCCCAGCCTCCTACGCCGACGGCGACCGCAACCCCTACTCCTACCGCCACTCCTACCGCGACCCCCACGCCTACAGTAACTCCTACGCCTAGCCCCGCCCCTACCGCAACGAGCACGCCCACCCCTACGCCAATCCCTCCGTCGTTGTTTCTCACCACGCTCAGCAGCGGCTATGACCACACCTGCGCGCTTCGCCCCGACGGCTCGCCCGTCTGCTGGGGAGTCGACAGGGATGGCCAAGCGTCTCCTCCTCCCGGCAAAAGATTTGTATCCATCAGCGGCGGCTTCGAGCACACCTGCGCGCTCCAGCCTGACGGCTCGCCTGTCTGCTGGGGAGGGAGAGGCGACTATGGCCCTGGCCAAGCGACGCCGCCGACGGATGAACGGTTTGCGTCCATCAGCAGCGGCTTCGAGCATACCTGCGCGCTCCGGCATGACGGTTCGCCTGTCTGCTGGGGAAGTGGAGACGATGATCATGGCCAAGCGACGCCGCCGATAGATGAACGCTTTGCGTCCATCAGCAGCGGGTATTTTCACACCTGCGCGCTCCGGCGTGACGGCTCGCCTGTTTGCTGGGGCCACGATGAATACGGCCAAGCATCGCCGCCGGGAAATGAGCGGTTTGCGTCCATCAGCAGCGGCGCTGACCATACCTGCGCGCTCCGGCGTGACGGCTCGCCCGTCTGTTGGGGATCGAACTACAATGGCCAAGCATCGCCGCCGCAGGGCGAGCAGTTGGCCGTTATCAGCAGCG
The DNA here is from genome assembly GCA_965242755.1 of Dehalococcoidia bacterium. Classification (GTDB taxonomy): domain Bacteria; phylum Chloroflexota; class Dehalococcoidia; order Lucifugimonadales; family Australimonadaceae; genus Bin16. The sequence continues at coordinate 2,913,056 of OZ251500.1, forward strand.
GCTCGTATCATGCCTGCGCCCTTCGTCAGGACAGCTCGCTCGTCTGCTGGGGCAGCTGGGGCGATGATGAGCAGGGTCAGGCGCCGCCGACGCCGGGCGAGCAGTTGGCCGCTGTCAGCAGCGGCCATTACAACACCTGCGCGCTTCGGCCTGACGGCTCGCCCATCTGCTGGGGATGGGACTACTCCGGCCGCACGTCTCCTCCTCCCGGCGAGCGGTTCGCGGCGGGGCGAACGCCTGGGGAGTTCCAGTAGGTTCCCGCTTTCGCGGGCAGGGCGGGGGCGCTACGTAGGAGAGGAGCAGCGCTTGCGCGCCGACTGGATTCCCGCCTACGCGGGAATGACGGTAGGTTATGCAAAGGTCTCTCCTGGGAGAGGGGCCGGACGCGCGGGGGGTTCCCCGAACCCTCACCCGCCGCTGCGCGGCGTCCTCTCCCAGAGGAGAGGGAATCCCCCCGCCACGCCCCCTCCCCCGCGCGCCCGCGAACCCATCCGCCGCGCCGCGCCTCTCCCCCCCTCTCCTTCTGGGAGAGGGCAGCCGCGCAGCGGCGGGTGAGGGCGGCGCCGCAAAGCGGCGCCCCTCCCCCCATTGCCTCCATCCCCACCCACCCCACAATGCGCTATCCTACCTCCCCATGCCGACCTACCCCCACATTGAGGCGTACTACGCCGAGTTGCAGCGGCTGAAGGCGTTCGGCGGTTCCGACAGCGAACTGAACATCCGCCCCGCCTTCCAAAACTGCCTCGCCGCCTATTGCCGCGACCACCGCGAAAGCCTCGTCCTCGTCCCGGAGTTGCGCGCTTCCCCCACCGCGACCCCCGACGGCGCCGTCCGCGACGCCCTCCGCATGACGCGCGGCTGGTGGGAGGCCAAAGACGCCCGCGACGACATCGACGCCGAAATCCAGCGCAAATTCAGGCGCGGCTACCCTCGCGACAACATCGTCTTCGAAGACTCCCAAACCGCCGTCCTCTTCCAAAACGGCGGCGAAGCCATGCGCGCCGATATGCAGCGCCCAGGCGAGTTGCACCGCCTCATCCGCAGATTCCTCGACCACGAACTCCCCCAAATCGAGGAGTTCCGCCGCGCCCGCCAGCAGTTCAAGGCCGACCTCCCCGCCGTCCTCAAAAGCCTCCGCGAAACGATCGAGGAAGCCGAAGCCGACAGCCCCGCCTACCGCGAAGCCGCCGCCGCATTCCTCGACCTCTGCAAGCGCAGCATCGGCCCCGACGTCTCCGACGCCGACGTCCGCGAAATGCTCCTCCAGCACGTCCTCACCAAAGACATCTTCCTCCGCGTCTTCGGCGAAGAGCAATTCCACCGCGAAAACAACGTCGCTATGCAACTCGACTCCCTCGAGCGAACGTTCTTCACCGGCGACGTCCGCCGCAACGCCGTCGAGCGCCTCCGCGCCTACTACGGCGCCATCGGACGCGCCGCCGACGAAATCGCCGACTACGCCGAAAAACAGGAGTTCCTCAAGCGCCTCTACGAGGACTTCTACAAGGCGTACAACCCCGCCGCCGCCGACCGCATGGGCGTCGTCTACACCCCCAACGAAATCGTCGACTTCATCATCCGCGGCGCCGACGCCCTCTCACGCAGACACTTCGGACGCGGCCTCGCCGACGACAACGTCCAAATCCTCGACCCCGCAACAGGCACCGGCGCGTTCGTCACAAGCCTCATCAACTTCCTCCCCGCCGACCGACTGGAGCGCAAATACCGCGAGGAAATCCACGCCAACGAACTCGCCATCCTCCCTTACTACATCGCCAACCTCAACATCGAATACGCCTACAAAGAGCGAACCGGGCGCTACCTCGAATTCCCCCACCTCTGCTTCGTGGACACGCTCGACAATATGGACTGGCAGCGCAAAGGCGCCACAGGCGAAGCCGTCCAACGGCAGGCCGGATTCGAACTCGCGAGCCTCTCCCCAGAGAACTGGCTCCGCGTCCAAGAGCAGAACGAAAAGACGATCAGCGTCATCATCGGCAACCCTCCCTACAACGCGAACCAGCGCAACGAAAACGACAACAACAAGAACCGCGAATACCCGGAGGTCGACAAGCGCATCAAGGAGACCTACGTCGCGGAGAGTTCGGCGCAGAAAACGAAGCAGTACGATATGTACAAACGCTTCATCCGTTGGGCGTCCGACCGCCTCGCCGACGACGGAATCATCGCGTTCATCACCAACCGATCCTACATCGACTCGCGGCAAGACGACGGCTTCCGGCTCATCGCGCCGACGGAATTCAACGACGTCTACCTCATCGACCTCGGCGGCGACGTCCGCGCCAACGGGCGCGTCGGCAACGTCTTCGGCATCAGAACGGGCGTCGCCATCGGCTTCTTCGTCCGCCGATCCAAAGTCGGCGGCAGAGGCCGCATCCGCTACCACGCCCTCCCCGACGAGCAGTCCGGCCCCGACAAACTCGCCATGCTCAAGACGCTCGACGTCGAAAGCATCCCCTTCACCGAGATCGTCCCCGACGAGAAGCACAACTGGCTTGGGCAGTCCAACTCGCGCTTCGCCAAACTGCTCCCAATGGCCAACCGCGAAACGAAACTCGCCAAATCCGCAAGCGAACGGCAAGCCGTCTTCGGACTCTATTCAATGGGGGCGGTCACAAACCGCGACGAGTGGGTCTATGACTTTGATCCTGACCGCTTGAGGGCGAAAGTCGTCTATCTCCTCGCCGCATACGAGGAAGCCCGCGCGCGTTACGGGGGGCGAGCGTTCGACGACGATGAGTTGGGAACGCATATCAAGTGGACGCGCGACCTCAAGCGGCAACTGCGCGCGGACATCCCCAACGCCTTTGACCGGAGCAGCGTCCGCAAGACGTTGTTCCGCCCGTTCGTCTCCAAGTCTATGTACTACAACCAGAATTTGAACGAGATGCTCTACCAACTGCCGGACGTGTTCCCGACGGGAGCCGAAGGCGAAAACGTCGCCATTTGCTTCTGCGTGAACGGCAACGATTTCTACGCGCTGGCGACCGACCGCGTCGTTGACTTGCATTTCACGGGCGACACGCAATGCCTGCCGCTTTACCGCTACACGGCGGAGGGGGAGTGCGTCGGCAACATTACGGAGTGGGGGCTGCGGGCGTTCCGCGAGCGCTACAAAGACGACTCCATCACGCCCGAGCGGATCTTCGCCTACGCCTACGCCGTGCTGCACGACCCGGTCTACTTGCATGACTACAAGGGCGATCTGCTGCGCGAGTTTCCGCGCCTGCCGTTCTACAAAGATTTCGAGGTTTGGGCGCGGATGGGGCAGGAGTTGCTCGACCTGCATCTCGGATTCGAGTCGGCGGAGCCTCATCCGCTGACGCGCGAGGAGACGGGCGCGGAGCCGGGCAAGCCGCGCCTGAAGGCCGACAAGGAGCGCGGCGTCATCGTCTTGGACGACGCCACGCGCTTGACGGGCGTCCCGCCGGAGGCGTGGGACTACAAATTGGGGTCGCGCTCCGCATTGGAGTGGGTTCTCGACCAATACAAAGAGCGCAAGCCGCGCGACCCAACCATAGCCGCCAACTTCCCCCCATATCGCTTCGCCGCCCACAAGGAGCGCGTGATCGACCTCCTAGCGCGCGTCTGCGCCGTCAGCCTCAAGACGACGGAGGTCGTGCATAGCATGGCCTACTGGGACGACGGCGTCCTCGTGGTGTGGGACGACCGGGACCAAGACGAGTGGGCGACGCTGGGGCTGTCGCACTGGTTCAGCCAGCCTGAGGATCCGGAGTGGGAGGCGGCGTGGTCGGCGACGTAGTTTTGGTTCCGTTCCCATACGCGGAGACGGAGGAGGAGAAGCGCCGCCCGGCCGTAGTGCTCGCGGACGCCGGGCGAATCGCCGGAAGGCAAGACTGGGTCTTGTGTCAGGTGACCAGCGCGAGGCGCGGCGGGGACGTGTCGGTTTCGCGGGGCGATTTCGCGCGAGGGGGCTTGCCGTCCCCCCGCAGTTGGGCGCGCCCGAATGTCCTGCAGACGATAGCCCAGGACCGAATCATCAAGACGTACGGTCGCCTATCGGACGCGAAACTCGCGGAGGTCAAGGCGGCCGCGCGAGCGCTGTTCGCGTAGGCGGGGGGCGCTTTCGGACACGAAGCGGTTGACGAGCGCGGGGGGGTAGATCAATACTGTTTCGAAACGAGGGAGCATTGGAGGTTTTTGATGGAAGACAAAATCCAATTGTACGTCGGGATGGCCGTCACGGGGTTCGTGTGCCTCTTGCTTATCCAAGTGGCGCTCGTGCCAGCGCTCATTGAGCAGGCCAACGCGCCTGCCGTGCAGGCTTCGCCCGGGGCAAGGCCGCTGCTGCTCTTCTTGGCCACGGTCTTCGACGCGCGGTTTTACATTCCGGCGGGGCTGGTTGGGGGAGCGGGCTACCTCGCTTGCCGAAGCGGGGCGTTCAGCCGGTTCTAGGCGCGGCGCTCCCGCGCCGCTCAGGTTCCGCGAAAGCGGAACCGCCCTCACCCTAGCCCTCTCCCAGCGGGAGAGGGAATCAAACCCGCCCGCCCGGCGCCTCGCCATTCCCGCGTAGGCGGGAACCTACCCTCTCTCTCCCGTCATTCCCGCGTAGGCGGGAATCCAGTCGGCGCGATAGCGCCAAGACGGGGCGCAACGCGCCCCGTCCCCATTAATCCACGGTGCAGCCTCGCGACGCCGCATCATCTGGGCGCCCCCTGCCCTGATGCGCTATACTCTAAGAGAGGCCGCCCCGCAGCGTCGCGCGCAGGTTGACCGTACATACCCGAGCGGGCGGGAATCTAGCGCGGTGCGAAGCGCCAACTCCCTAGCCTCTCCCTCTGGGAGAGGCCCCCGCGCAGCGGCGGGTGAGGGCGCGCGCAGCGGCGCGTGGGTTCCGCCGCGCTAGGCCGAACTCAGGAGGAAGCAGCGTTGGCCACGAAACAGGCGTCCGCAGCGAAAGACGTCGAGAAGGCGAAGCCGGCGAAGAGCGCGGCGAAGTCCCGCGCCAAGCCTCCGGCCAAATCCGCGGCGGCCAAGTCCGCGGCGAAGAGCCCGGCGCGCGCGGCCAAACCCGCCGCGAAAACGACGAAGGCCGCAGCGGAAAAGACAAAGGTCGCCGCGAAAGCGACGAAGGCCGCAGCGGACAAGACGAAGAAGTCGAAGCGCAAAGGCGCCGCCGCTCAGCCCGAGCCCGTCCCTGCCGCCGTCGAGCCCCAAGCCGCTGTCGCGGACGACGCGCTCGACGTCGAGCCCGACGCCTCCCCTGCGGACGATGCCGCCGAGAGCGACTCCGATCCCCTGTCGTCCGCGTTCGCCCAAGCGGCGGCGTCCGACGACGCGCCGGAGGAACCCGACCCCAAAGAGATCGCGGCGACCGAGGAGGAGGCCAAAGAGGCCGTATCCGACGCGCAGCAGGACGACGTCGAGGGCGACGTCATTGACGACCCCGTGCGAATGTACCTGCGCGAGATTGGCCGCGTCTCCCTCCTGACCGCCGCCGACGAGCGCCGCCTCGCCCTCCAGCGCGCCTCCTACAAGCACATCGAGAAGGGCGAGAACGAAATCAAAGGCTCGTCCTCCCGCAGCGTCAAGGAGTCCGAGGTTGTGCGGTTGCTCCTGCGCCGGCTCTACGATCAGCGCGAACTCCTCGACGCCGTCGTCGAATACCTCGCCATCGAAGAGGAGATGACGCTCGGCGAACTGCTGAACAACGAGAAACTGCGCGCCAACATCGACCGCGAGTTCAACGTCGAAATGCTGGAATCGCTCGCCGAGCGCTACGGCAAGGAGCCCCCGGAGATGGGCGTCGCGGTCGTGCAACTGGCGATGGACAGCCACGTGCTCGGCCTCGTGCTCGAGAACGGCGCGCTCGACGCGGTCGGCGCGGACGTTCCCGTCGCCGAGTTGCCGGAAGTCCTCGAGGACGCCGACGTTTCGCAGCGGCTGGACGCCGACGAGTTCCGGTTCGTCCTCAGCCCGCGCTTCGCCGACCTGCGCGATCTGGGCGTGAAAGCGCAGCGCCACCTCGCCGAGGCCAACCTCCGACTCGTCGTAAGCGTCGCCAAAAAATACATCGGACGCGGCATGTCCCTCCTCGACCTTATCCAGGAAGGCAACATCGGCCTCATCCGCGCCGTCGAGAAGTTCGACTACCGCAAAGGCTACAAGTTCTCCACCTACGCCACTTGGTGGATCCGGCAGGCCATCACGCGGGCCATCGCCGACCAGGCGCGCACGATCCGCGTCCCCGTCCATATGGTCGAGACGATCAACAAGATGCTGCGCGTCAGCCGCCGCCTCGTGCAGGAGTACGGGCGCGAGCCCACCATCGCCGAAATCGCGGAGGGCATGGAGGTCACGCCGGAGCGCGTGCGCGACATCCAGAAGGTCTCGCAGGAGCCCGTCTCGCTCGAAACGCCCATCGGTGAAGAGGAGGACTCGCACCTGGGGGACTTCATCGAGGACCGCAACGCGCCCGCGCCCCCGGAGGCCGCGACGATTCAGTTGCGGAAGGAGGAGGTCGCCAACGCGCTCGGCACGCTCACGGAGCGGGAGCGGCGCGTCCTCCAACTGCGCTTCGGCATCGACGACGGGCGGAGCCGCACGCTAGAAGAGGTTGGCCGCGACTTCGGCGTCACGCGGGAGCGGATCCGGCAGATCGAGGCCAAAGCCCTCCGCAAACTGCGCCACCCCAGCCGCTCCAAGCGCCTCAGGGACTTCCTCGAAGCGTAGGGAGGGGAGCGCGTTGCGCCCCGTCATGGCGCTTGCGCGCCGACTGGATTCCCGCCTACGCGGGAATGACGGGACCGGCAGGTTCCGCTTTCGCGGTCAGGGCGTGGCGCCTGGGTAATAGGGGGACGGGGCGCGTTGCGCCCCGTCATGGCGCTTGCGCGCCGACTGGATTCCCGCCTACGCGGGAATGACGGGACCGGCAGGTTCCCCTTTCGCGGCAGGGCGCGACGCCGGGGGCCACAGGGGGACGGGGCGCGTTGCGCCCCGTCATGGCGCTCGCGCGCCGACTGGATTCCCGCCTACGCGGGAATGACGGGACCGGGGGTAGGTTCCCGCTTCGCGGGTCTGCCCAGCAGGTTCCCGCCTACGCGGGAATGACGGTCTAACGGTTATACACGGGGGAGTGGGGGCGCGGGGGGCGCGGAATTTCGCTTGCGGAATTGGTTGGCCGTAATGTTTGACAACGGCGCGGGGATGGTGTAGCATTGCCGTTTGCGCGCCTGAACGGGCGGCCCATAGGAGAGGCCGGGCCGTGAGCGCGATGCAAGGATAAGGAGTGTCCGCCCGATGCCGACGGTGAATCAGTTGGTGCGTCAGGGGCGCAAGCGCGTGGTGAAGAAGACCAAGGCGCCTGCGCTTCGGTTCGTGCGGAACAGCCTGCGGAACCGGGTGTATCGGGGCGGCGGGAGCCCGCAGAAGTTGGGCGTCTGCGTTCAGGTGCGGACGGTTACGCCGAAGAAGCCGAATTCGGCGCTGCGGAAGGTGGCCCGGGTGCGGATGACGAACGGGATGGAGGTTACGGCCTACATTCCGGGCGAGGGGCACACGCTGCAGGAGCACTCCGTCGTTCTGATACGCGGTGGCCGCGTGAAGGACTTGCCGGGCGTTCGGTATCACATTATCCGGGGGGCGCTGGACGCCACCGGGGTGAACGGGCGTAAGCAGGGGCGGAGCAAGTACGGGACCAAGCGGGGCTAGCGGCCCGGCAAGGGTCTCCGTCCTCACGGTTGCTGATTGGCGAATAGGGCGCGGGCCTGCCTACGCGCAGCGCGAAGGCGGGGTCCGCGCAGTTGCGCGCATTGCGCGCTTATGAAAGGGGAACGGGGATAGATGTCTCGCCGACGACGGGCTGAGCGCCGCGTTCCGGTGGCGGATCCGCGCTACGGGAGCGTTGCGCTCGCCAGTTTCATCAATCGCGTGATGCTGAACGGGAAGAAGACCGTGGCGCAGCGCGCGGTGTATCAGGCGCTGGAGCAGGTGGAGCGGGACACGAACCGCGACGCGATGGATGTGTTCCAGACGGCGCTTCGGAACGTGACGCCGATGGTGGAGGTGAAGCCGCGGCGTGTCGGGGGCGCGACGTATCAGGTGCCTGTGGAGGTTCCGGAGCGGCGGCGGAACGCGCTGGCGATGCGCTGGTTGATTCGGTTCGCGCGGGCGCGGACGGGGCAGCCGATGCGGTCGCGGCTGGCGAGCGAGATCATAGACGCATCGCGGGGGCAAGGGGCGGCGGCGCGGCGGCGCGAGGAGATGCACCGCATGGCCGAGGCGAACCGGGCGTTCGTCCACTACCGCTGGTGATCGGGAAGCGTTCGAGATGACGGTCGACCTGCAGAAAGTCCGCAACATCGGGTTCATCGCCCACATAGACGCCGGCAAGACGACGGTGACGGAGCGGGCGTTGTTCTTCACGGGCCGGACGTACAAGTTGGGGGAGGTGCACGAGGGGACGGCGGTGATGGACTGGATGGCGCAGGAGCGGGAGCGGGGCATCACGATCACGTCGGCGGCCACGCGGGCGAGTTGGAAGGGCCATCGGATCAACATCATTGACACGCCGGGCCACGTGGACTTTACGGCGGAGGTGGAGCGGAGCCTCCGCGTTTTGGACGGGGGCGTCGTCGTGTTCGACGCGGTGGCCGGGGTGCAGCCGCAGTCGGAGACGGTTTGGCGGCAGGCCGACCGCTACGGGGTTCCGCGGATCTGTTTCGTGAACAAGATGGACCGCATCGGCGCGGATTTCGATAAGACGATGTCGTCCATCCGGCACCGGCTGAAGGCGGTTCCCGTTCCGGTGCAGTATCCGATTGGGGCGGAGGATCAGTTCCACGGGGTTGTGGATCTCGTTGAGGAGCGGGCGTGGCTCTTTGAGCGCGGGGGCGCGTCGGGAGAGATGAGGGAGGGGGAGATTCCGCCGGAGTTGCGCGCCGAGACGGCCCGGGTTCGGGAGGAGATGATTGAGCGCGTCGCGGAGAACGACGACAGCGTGCTCGAGCAGTTCCTTGCGGGGGAGACGCCCGCGCCGGACGAGATCAAGGCTGCGCTGCGGCGCGCGACGATAGCGAATCAGGCCGTGCCGGTGGTGTGCGGCTCCGCGCTGCAGAGTTTGGGCGTGCAACTCGTGCTGGACGCGGTGCTGGACTATCTGCCGTCGCCGCTGGACGTTCCGCCGGTCGTGGGGAAGACGTTGAGCGGGGACGAGGCGGCGGAGCGGAGCGCCGATCCTGACGAGCCGTTCGCGGCGCTGGCGTTCAAGGTCGTTTCCGACCCCTACGCGGGCCGGCTGGTGTATTTCCGCGTGTATTCGGGCTCGATGAAGGCCGGGGCGAGCGTGTACAACCCGACGAAGGGGGCGCGCGAGCGGATGGGTCGGATTATGTTTATGCACGCGAATCACCGCGAGGACGCGGAGAGCATTTCGGCGGGGGAGATCGGGGCGGCGGTGGGGCTGAAGAACACGTTCACCGGAGAGACGATCTGCGACGAGAAGCATCCGGTCGTCTTGGAGACGATCCGCTTCGCGGAGCCGGTGATTTCGGTGGCGATTGAGCCGTCCACGCGGGCGGAGCAGGACAAACTGACGGACTCGCTGCTCAAACTCGCGGAGGAGGATCCGACGTTCCGGGTGCGCTACGACCAGGAGACGGGGCAGACGGTGATGTCGGGGATGGGCGAGTTGCACTTGGAGATTCTGGTTGACCGGCTGAAGCGGGAGTTCAACGTCGGGGCGGCGGTTGGCCGTCCGCAGGTGGCGTACCGCGAGGCGATCACCCGGGCGGCGCGGGCGCAAGGGCGGTTCGTGCGGCAGACGGGCGGGCGCGGCCAGTTCGGGGACTGCGTGCTGGAGATCGAGCCCGGGGCGCAGGGGGCGGGGTTCGTGTTCGAGAACCGGATCGTTGGCGGGGCGATTCCGCGCGAGTACATTCCGGCGGTGAGCAAGGGGGCGGAGGAGGCGCTGCGGAACGGCGTCGTCGCGGGGTATCCCGTGATGGACGTGAAGGTCGCGGTGGTGGACGGCTCGTTCCATGCGGTGGACTCGTCGGAGATGGCGTTCAAGATCGCCTCGAGCATGGCGATCAAGGACGCGCTGGGGAAGGCGGGGCCGATTCTGCTGGAGCCGGTGATGGAGTTGCAGGTGGTGACGCCCGGCGAGTATCTGGGCGAGGCGCTTGCGGACTTGAACAGCCGGCGCGGGAGGATTCGCTCAATGGAGGGGCATGGCGACACGCAGGTCGTGGAGGCGGACGCTCCGCTGGTGGAGATGTTCGGCTACGCGACGGACTTGCGGTCGCTGACGCAAGGGCGCGCGAACTACACGATGGAGTTCGGGCGTTACGAGAAGGCGCCGGATTCGACGACGCAAGCGGTTGCGCGGAGCGCGTAGGAGAAGAGGATCGTGGCGGAGCAGGCAACACCCCGCGCGCGGACTGCCCAGCCGACCGGGCCGGGGCAGAAGGTGCGGATCATTCTGCGCGCGTTCGACCACAAGTTGGTCGATCAGTCGTCGGCGCAGATCGTCGAGGCGGCGGAGCGGACGGGAGCGGCGGCGGCGGGGCCGGTGCCGTTGCCGACGCGGATCAAGCGGTTTTGCGTGATTCGCTCGCCGCACATCGACAAGGACTCGAGGGAGCACTTCGAGTTGCGGACGCACAAGCGGCTCGTGGACATCCTGGAGCCGAATTCCAAGACGATAGACGCGCTGACCCGGCTGCAGATGCCGGCGGGCGTGGACATCTCCATTAAGTTGTGAACGCGATGATCGACGGGCTGCTCGGCAAGAAGATCGGGATGACGCACCTCTTCGCGGCGGAGGCGCGGGTGGTTCCCGTCACGGCGTTGGAAGTCGGGCCGTGCGTGGTCACGCAGATCCGGACGAAGGCGCGGGACGGGTACGAGGCCGTGCAGATCGGCTACGGGGACGTGAAGCAGTTGAACAGGCCCGCGGCGGGGCACCTTGCGGCGTCCGGCGCGCGGGTTCGGCGGCTGCGCGAATTCGGGGCCGACGACGTGTCGGCCTATCGGGTCGGGCAGCGGCTGCGCGTCAGCCTGTTCCAGTCGGGGGACTACGTGGACATTGTGTCCACGACGAAGGGGCGCGGCTTTCAGGGCGCGATGAAACGGCACGGGTTCGGAGGCGGGCAGAAGACGCACGGCCAGGGCGACCGCGGCCGGGCGGTCGGCTCCATCGGGGCGGGAACGTATCCCGGCCGCGTGGTGAAGGGCAAGAAGATGCCCGGGCATATGGGGAACAAGCGCAAGACGGTGCGCCGGTTGCGGGTGGAGTTGGTGGACGCGGAGCGCAACTTGCTGTTCGTGCGCGGCCCCGTTCCGGGCGCGCGCAACACGATGGTGATGATTCGCTACGCGCGCGGCCTCCCGGTGTCGGAGCGCATCGAGCCGCAGATCGTGGAGTTGCTGGAGGCGTCGGCCGCGGCGAGACAGGAAGCGCCCAAGCCCGTCGAGCCCGCGCCCGTCGCCGAGGAAGAGGCGATTGAGGAGCAGGCGGCGGAGACGGAAGCCGTCGAGGAAGAGGCGGTTGAGGAGAGCGCGGAGGAGTCGTCTGCGGAAGAGGCCGAGGAGCCCGTCGCGGAAGAAACCGGGGAGCCCGCCGGCGAGTCGGCGGACGCGGCGGAGTCATCCGCGGAAGAGGCCGAGGAGCCCGCAGCCGAGTCGTCGCAGGACGAGCCCGCCGCCGAGGCTGAGGCCGGAGCGGAGTCCGTTGCGGAAGAGGGCGCGCCTTCGGTCGAGGGCGCGAGCGGGGAAGGGGGGCGCTCCTAATGCTGTTGCCGCAGTACGATCTGAGCGCGAAGGAGACGGGGACGCTGGAGGTCAGCGACGTCGTTTTCGGCGCGCCCTACAATGGGGAGTTGCTGCATCAGGCGCTCGTTCGCCACCGGGCGAATCAGCGGCAGGGCTCGAGCAGCGTGCTGACGCGCGGACAGGTGAGCGGGACGGGGCGCAAGCCGTTTTCGCAGAAGGGGACGGGGCGCGCGCGGCAGGGTTCGTGGAAGTCTCCGCACCATCGCGGGGGCGGGGTGGCTTTCGGGCCGACGCCGCGCTCGCACCGGCAGCGCATGCCGAAGCGGATGCGGCGGCAGGCGATTCGCGTCGCGCTTTCCGGCAAGGCGGCGGCGGAGCGGCTCTTCGTGGTGGAGGGGTTGGACGGAATCGAGCCGAAGACGCGCGCGATGGCGGAGACGCTCGCGGCGTTCGGCGTGACGGGGTCCGCGCTCATCGTGACGGGAGGGGAGTCGCAGGCGGGGCTTGCGGCGCGGAACATCCCCCGCGTCAAGACGATTCGCGCCGACCTGCTGAACACGCTCGACTTGCTGCGGTTCGACGCGGCGCTGATCAGCCCGGAGGCGGCGCGGCGGGCCGACGAGATCTGGTCCGACGAGCGGCGCGTCCGGAAGGCGGAGGCTGCGTGATGCATGTCTTTCAGGCGCTGAAGCGCCCGCTCATCACGGAGAAGTCGACGCTGCTGCAGGAGCGGAACAAGTACGTCTTCGAAGTCGCGCCCTCCGCGAACAAGGCGCAGGTGCGCGAGGCGGTGCAGCGGGCTTACGAGGTGAAGGTTAAGAGCGTGAACATCGTGCATACGCCTGGCGAGCGCCGGCGGTTGCGGAACGGGCGCTGGCTTCGGACGCCGGCGAAGAAGAAGGCGATTGTGACGCTCGCCCCTGGCGAGACGATCCAGTTGTTCGAGGGAGCGTAGCGATGCCGTTGAAGCGACTGCGGCCGACGAGCGCGGGAGTCCGCGCGGCGGTGCGCCCCGACTTTTCGGAGGTGACGCGCCGCGCGCCCCACAAGCCGCTGACGAAGGGCCTCCGCAAGAGCGGAGGGCGCAACGCGCGCGGCAAGATGACCGTCCGCCATCGCGGGGGCGGCGCGAAGCGCGCCTGGCGCGACGTGGACTTCAAGCGCGACAAGGCGGGAATCCCCTGCCGGGTCGAGTCCATCGAGTACGACCCGAACCGGTCGGCGCGCATCGCGCTGCTGGTGTACAGGGACGGCGAGCGCCGCTACATTCTCGCCCCGAACGGGGTGAAGGTGAACGACCGGCTAATGTCGGGCCCGAACGCGGAGATCAAGGTGGGGAACGCGCTGCCGCTGTCGGCGATTCCGACGGGCACGATGGTGCACAACATTGAGTTGCAGCCGGGTCGCGGCGGCCAAATGTGCCGCGGCGCGGGAACGGGCGCGCAGTTGCTGGCGCGCGACGAGCAGTTCGCTCTGCTGCGTCTCCCGTCCGGGCAGATCCGCCGCGTGCCGAGCGCGGGCTGCGCGACGATAGGGCAGGTGGGGAACCCGGAGCACAAGAACGCCTCGCTGGGCAAAGCGGGGCGGAACCGCCATAAGGGGAAGCGCCCGCACACGCGGGGATCCGCGATGAATCCGAGCGACCATCCGCACGGCGGCGGCGAAGGCCGCGCGGGCGTGGGGATGACGCATCCGAAGACGCCGTGGGGCAAGCCCGCGCTGGGCCCGAAGACGCGCCGCCGGATCCATACGGACGTGTTCATCGCGCGCGACAGGAGGAAGCGGTAGTTATGTCCCGTTCCGTGAAGAAGGGGCCCTACGTGCACCCGAAACTGGCGAAGAAGGTGACGCGCGCGCAGCGCGCCGACTCGAAGGTCGTGATCCGCACGTGGTCGCGCGCCTCCACGATTATGCCGGATATGCTCGGCATGACGATCGCGGTGCACGACGGCCGGCGGCACATCCCCGTGTTCGTCACGGAGAATATGGTCGGGCACAAGTTGGGCGAGTTCGCGCCGACGCGGACGTTCCGCGGGCACATCTCGAAGTCCGAGCGGCAGTCGTCGGTGAGGCGGTAGGCGATGGCGGTTCGCGCGCTGGGGAAACAGATCGGCATATCGCCGAAGCGGGTGCGCCCGTTGCTCCGGGCCCTGCAAGGCCGCCCGGCGCAGGCCGCGCTCAACGAGTTGCGGTTCCAGCCGGGGCCGACCGCCGAGCAGGTGCGGAAGTTGCTGAAGTCGGCGGCGGCCAACGCGGAGAACAACGAGGGAATGGACCCGACGCGGCTGGTCGTGGTTTCGGCGTTCGCCAATCAGGGCGTTCCGTCGCGGCGTATGCGGGCGCGCTCGCGGGGCCGGATGGGCCGCGTCCGGCGGCAGGCGAGCCACATCACCATCATCGTGGACGAGCAGGGAGACTAGGCGTGGGACACAAGACGCATCCGATCGGTTTCCGCCTGGGCGTTATCCGTGAGTGGCAGTCGCGCTGGTTCGCGGGGAACGCGAAGCAGTACTCCGCCAACGTCATCGAGGACTGGGGCATCCGCGAGGTGATCCGCAAGCAGTACGTCGAGGCGGGCATCTCCCGCGTGGAGATCGAGCGCACCGCGCAGGACCTGACGGTCAACGTGCACACGGCGCGCCCCGGCATCGTGATCGGGCGCGGCGGCCAGCGCGTGGACGAGTTGCGGAAGGTCGTCGAGGGCGCGGCGGGCGGCAAGCGCGTCCGCCTCAACGTCCTCGAGATCCGCCAGCCGGAGTTGGACGCCTTCCTCGTGGCGCGCAGCGTCGCCGACCAACTGGAGCGGCGCGTGATGTACCGCAGGGCCACGCGCCAGGCGGTGATGCGCTCGATGCAGGCGGGCGCCCGGGGCATCAAGGTGATGGTGTCGGGGCGCCTGGGCGGCGCCGAGATCGCCCGGCGCGAGAAGGTGATGGACGGGCGCGTGCCCCTCCACACGCTCCGCGCCGACATAGACTACGGGCTCGCCGAAGCGAACACGACGATGGGGCGCATCGGCGTGAAGGTCTGGATCTACCGCGGCGACGTGTTCAAGGAGCCGGAGCGCCCGCAGCAGCCGGCGGCGCCGGAGGTTCCGGCGGAGATCGTCGCCGCCGCGCAAGAGGCGCTCGCGGCGCAGGACTCCGCCCCGCCCGCCGCTCCCGCGGCGGCGCCCGAGGCGGAGGCGCCCGCAGCCCCCACAGTCGCGGCGGAAGCCCCGGTTGCGGCGGAAGCCGCGGACGCGCCTGCGGCGACGGTCGCGGCGGACGGCGGAGACGGCGCGGCGAACGCGGGCGGCGAGGAGGCGGCGAATGCTCCAGCCTAAGCGGACGAAGTACCGCAAGCAGCACCGGGGCCGCATGCGCGGCGTCGCGCTGCGCGGCAGTTCCGTGCGCTTCGGCGACTTCGGATTGAAGTCGCTGGACGCGGGATGGGTTACGGCGCGCCAAATTGAGGCGGGCCGACGCGCCATCACGCGCCACCTCCGGCGCGGCGGGCAGGTTTGGATCCGGGTGTTCCCCGCCAAGCCGATCACGCGCAAGCCGGCGGAAACGCGGCAAGGCGGCGGCAAGGGCCCGGTGGACGCCTGGGTCGCGCTCGTCAAGCCCGGGCGCGTGATGTACGAAGTCGGAGGCGTGTCGGCGGAACTGGCCAAAGAGGCGCTCGCCCGCGCCGCCCAGAAGATGCCGGTGCAGACGCGAATGATCAGCAGGGAGGAGCCGCTGGTCGTCAACTAGCGGCGCAGAAACGAAACGATGAGACCAAAAATCGAAACGGCGCGCGCGCTGTCGAACGAGCGCCTCAAAGAGGAAGAGTTCAACACGCGCCTGGAACTGATGAACCTGCGCTTCAAGGTCGCGACGCGGCAACTCTCCAATCCGTCGGAGTTGCGGAACGCGAAGCGCCGCCTGGCGCACATCCTGACCACGGCGCGCGAGCGCGAAATCCGGGGGGGCGGGCGATGACAACCGACAACACCGAAGCCCGCCGCAAAATCCGCGTCGGACGCGTGGTGAGCGACGCGATGGACAAAACCGTCGTCGTCGCGGTGGAGCGCCGCGTGCCCCACCCCCTCTACCACAAGTCCGTCCGCCGCATCAAAAAGTTCAAGGCGCACGACGAGGACAACGCCTACCAGGTCGGCGACCTCGTTCGGCTCATCGAAACGCGCCCCCTCTCCCGCTCGAAACGCTGGCGCGTCGACGAACTCCTCCAGCGCGAGGAGGTCGTGGAGGCGTTGACCGCAGTCGAGTCGGAACCCGAGCCCGAGCCTGCGGAGGACGTCGGCGTCGCGGACGCGGCGGTCGCCGCCGCTGCCGTCGCCGAGACGCAAGCCGACGAGGCAACGGACGCGGTCGAGGAGACCGCGCCCATCGACGAGGAAGAGCCCGCCGAACCGGAGACCCCGGAGGGAGAGCCCGCCGTAGAGGAGTCCGACTCGGAAGAGGCCGTCGCGGAGGAAACGGCGGAAGAGGAAGCGGCGGCGGAGCAATCCGACGACGAGAGCGCGGACGTCGAATCGCAAGCGGTCGCCGAGGAGCCCGTCGCCGAGGCCGAGGCTGCCGCCGAGGAATCCGTCGTTGAGGCTGAACCTTCTACAGATGACGCGGCTAGCGAGGCCGAGTCCGCCGCCGAGGAATCCGCCCCCGACGCTGAGGAGGCCGCCGCCGTAGGCGACGCAACCACCGAACCGGAGCCCGTCGCCGAAGAGTCCGCCGCCCCGCAAGAAGAGGCGGTTGCGACGGAGGTCGGCGCAGAAGAGTCCGTTGCTCCGCCGGAACAGGCGGTTGCGCCGGAGGCCGTCGCCGAAGAGCCCGCCGCCCCGCAAGAGGAGGCGATTGCGCCGGAGGTCGCGGATGCGGAGTCTGGCGCGGAAGACGCCGGCGCGGAGTCGGAGCAGGCGGAGCCGGCAGGCGAGGAAGCCTCCGGCGGCGAGGCGGCGACCGAGCCGAGGGACGGCGCGGAGACGCGGAGCGGAGAGAAGACATCGTGATTCAGCCGCAGACGCGCCTCAACGTCGCCGACAACTCCGGCGCCAAAGAGATTATGTGCTTCAACATTCCGGGCGGCACGCGCAGGCGCTACGCCCGGGTGGGGGACGTGATCGTCGCGTCGGTGAAGCACGCGCAGCCGAACAGCGCGGTGAAGAAGGGCGAGGTCGTTCGCGCCGTCGTCGTTCGGACGAGCGCGGTCACCAAGCGGCCCGACGGCTCGACCATCCGCTTCGACGACAACGCGGCGGTTATCCTCAACCAGGCGGAGACGCCTCGCGGAACGCGGATCTTCGGCCCGGTGGCCCGCGAGTTGCGGGAGCGCAACTTTATGCGGATCGTCTCCCTCGCCCCGGAGGTGCTGTAATGACGGCGCGGCTGCAGCGCGACGACGAAGTGATGGTGATCGCCGGGCGCGACAAGGGCAAGCGCGGCAAGATTCAGCGTATGCTGCCGGACAGCGGCAAAGCGCTCGTGGAGGGCGTGAACGTCGTCAAGCGTCACCTGCGCGCAGGCGCGGAGGGCGCGAGGCAGGCGGGCATCATCGAGAAGGAGTTGCCCATCCACGCCGCGAAACTGATGCCGGTCTGCCCGGCCTGCGGGAAGCCGACGCGCATCGCGATCAAGACGCTGGAGGACGGCCGGAAGTCGCGTATGTGCAAGAAGTGCGAGGGGATGTTCAGTTGACGACAGACGCCGAAAGCGCCGAAGCCGCTCCCAAGCAGGCGGAGGCCGAAGAGAAGCCGAAGCGGGCGACGCGCTCCAAGCGCGCCGCGGCGAGCGAGGCCGCGCCCGCCGCGACCGGCGAGGCCGCCCCTGCCGCCGCGCCGAAGCCGCGCCGCTCCCGCGCCAAAGCCGCGACCGCCGAGCAGCCCGGCGATGCGGGCGCCGCCGAAGCCGCGCCGTCCCCAGCGCCGGACGCGGGCGAGACCGCCGCTCCCGCCGCCGCGCCGCGAACGCGCTCTCGCCGCGCCGCGCCGAAAAAAGAGGAGCCGCCCGCGCCGCCGCGCCCGACGACGCCTCGCCTGATGGAGCGCAGCCGCGGCGAGATCCGCGCGCAGATGATCCGCGAATTCGGCTACGCAAGCCCCATGCAGGCGCCCGAGGTGAAGAAGGTCATCCTGAACGTCGGGCTCGGCGAGGGGCTGACGAACGGCCGCGCGCTCGAGACGACCCCGGAGCACATCGCCGTCATCACCGGCCAAAAGCCCGTCATCACCAAAGCGAGCAAGTCGGTCGCGGGGTTCAAGGTCCGGGAGGGGCAGTCCATCGGCGTGATGGTCACGCTGCGCGGCAAGCGTATGTACGAGTTCCTCGACCGCATGATCTCGACGGCGCTCCCGCGCATCCGCGACTTTCGCGGCGTGCCGAGGAACTCCTTCGACGGGCGCGGGAACTACTCGCTCGGCTTCCGCGAGCAGATCGTGTTCCCTGAGATAGATTACGGAAGCGTTGACCGGGCGCGCGGATTCCAGGTGGTGATCGCCACGAGCGCCCGCACCGACGCGGAGGGGTTCCGGCTCCTCGAGTTGATGGGCATGCCGTTCGCCCGCCCGGCGGCGAACTAGGCGAACGAAGGACGGAGGAGCCTTGGCGAAGAAGAGCAAAATCGCGAAGTGGAAGCGTCAGAAGAGGGACGCCCAGTCCCCCGGCGGGACGCCGGGCTACAAGGCGCGCGCGATGAACAGGTGCAACCGCTGCGCCAGGCCCCGCGCGTACATCAGGTTCGCCGGCCTCTGCCGTGTCTGCTTCCGCCAAATGGCCCTCAACGGCCACCTGCCCGGCGTCCGAAAGGCGAGTTGGTGAGGCAAGCGCTATGACGATGACCGACCCCATCGCGGATATGCTGACCCGGATTCGGAACGGACTGCTCGTCCGCCACCCCGACGTCGACGTTCCCGCCTCCAAGGTGAAGGCGTCCATCGCCGAGATCTTGAAGCGGGAGGGCTACATCGCCGACTACAGCGTGACGCAGCGGAAGCCGCAGGACTCGCTGCGGCTGCAGTTGCGGTACAACGCGAATCAGGAGCCCGCCATCGCGGGGCTGAAGCGCGTGAGCAAGCCCGGCCTCCGGATCCACGTCCAGAAGAAGGACGCCCCGCGCGCCTTCGGCGGCATCGGCATCTCCATCGTCTCGACATCGCAAGGCATAATGACGGGCCGCGAGGCGTTCCGCCGGGGCATCGGCGGCGAACTCATGGCCTACGTCTGGTAGGAGCGCGACGTGTCCCGCATCGGCAAGAAACCCATTCCGATCCCCAACGGCGTCTCCGTCGAGACGACCGCCGGCGAGGTCGTGGTGAGGAGCGCGAAAGGCGAGTTGCGCCAAACCGTCAACCCCGGCGTAACGGTGCGGGAAGAGGACGGCGCAATCGTGGTTTCGCGCGCGAGCGACGAGCGCCGCCACCGCGCCTTGCACGGGCTGACCCGCGCCCTCGTCGCCAATATGGTGACGGGCGTCAGCGACGGCTTCACCCGGACGCTGGAACTCGTCGGCTACCGCGTGCAGGCGCAAGGCCGCGCCGTCAACCTGCAACTGGGCTTCAGCCATCCCGTCGTGATCGACCCGATGGAGGGCGTGGAGTTCGAGGTGGAGGGAAACAACCGCGTGCACGTGCGCGGCATAGACAAGCAGGCGGTTGGGGAACAGGCGGCGCGCATCCGTCGCCTGCGCCCCCCGGACGCCTACAAGGGCAAGGGAGTGCGGTACGCGGGCGAGCAGATCCGTCTGAAGCCCGGGAAGTCCGCGGGCAAGAGGGCTTAGCGAAATGGGAAAGGTCAAGACGCGCCGCGCCGCCCGGATCACGCGCCACCGCAGGCTGCGAAGGCGGCTGTCCGGCACGAGCGAGCGTCCGAGGCTCAACGTGTTCCGCAGCGCAAGGTTCACCTACGCGCAGGTGATAGACGACGACGCGGGGCGCACCATCGCGGCGGCGAGTTCGCGGGAGTTGCCCAAGGGCGAATTCGGCAAGTCCGACGCCGCGAAGCAAGTCGGCAAAATGGTCGCCGAGCGCGCCAAAGCCAAAGGCGTGTCGGCGGTCGTGTTCGACCGGGGCGGGTATCAGTACCACGGGCGCGTGAAAGCGCTGGCCGACGGCGCCCGCGAAGAAGGGCTGGTGTTGTAGGCGTATGGTGACGAGCGACCGGGAGCGTTCCAACGAAGAGCAGCAGCCCGACCTCCAAGAGAAGGTCGTGCACATCCGCCGCGTGGCCAAAGTCGTCAAGGGCGGGCGCAACCTGACGTTCAACGCCCTCGTCGTCGTCGGCGACGGCGAAGGCAGCGTCGGCGTGGGCTTCGGCAAAGGCAAAGCCGTGCCGGACGCCATCCGCAAAGGGGCGGCCATCGCGCGCAAGGATATGACCGCCATCGCGCTGAACGGCTCGACGATCCCCTACTCGGTGACGACGAAGTTCCGCGCGTCCACGGTGCTCTTGCGCCCGGCCCAGCCGGGAGCGGGCATCAAGGCCGGCGGCGCCGTCCGCGCCGTGATGGAGGCGCTCGGCGCCAAGGACGTCGTCGCCAAGGCGTTGGGCAGCCGCAACCCGATCAACGTCGTGCAGGCCGCGCTGCAGGGGCTGCGCCGGTTGCAAACCGCGTCGGCGGACGGCGAAGACGCGCCGCTGCGCGCGTCGCTGCCCCCCGCTCCCGACCGCCGGACGCCCCTCCGCCGCGAGGCGACCGCCCGGCGCGACAGGGGCGAGCGCGGCGAACGCGGCGGCTACCGCGGCGACAGAGAGCGCGGCGAGCGCGGCGGCAGAGACAGAGACCGCGGCGGACGCGGCGAACGAGGGGAGCGCGGCGAACGCCGCGAGGGCGAACTGATCACCGTCATCGAGGGCACGAAGGGGCGCACGGAGGCCTACGAATCCTCGCCCGCGCCTGCGCCGGCCCCTGCCGCCCCAGCCCCGGCCCCGGCGGCGGCGCAGTAGGAAGCGGGAAGAGATGGCGAAATTGCGAATCAAATGGGTGCGGAGCGGCATCGGCTACGAACGCAGCCAGCGCCGCGCGATCAAGGCTCTGGGACTCAGGCGCCTCCAGCAGGAGGTCGTGCGCGAGGACAGCCCGACCATTCGCGGGATGGTCCACAAAGTGCGCCACCTGGTCTCCGTGAGCGCCGGAGAGGAGGGCTAGGCGATGCAAGCGCATAACGTGCGGTCCGCCCACGCGCGCCCCAAGCGCAAGCGCGTCGGCCGAGGCGACGGCTCAGGGAAAGGCACATACTCCGGGCGCGGGTTGAAAGGCCAAAAGGCCCGCTCCGGCGGCGGAGTCCGCCCAGGCTTCGAGGGCGGACAGAACCCGCTCATCAAGGGCTTGCCGATGCTGCGCGGCTTCCGCAACCCCTTCCGCGTGGAGTACCAGACCGTGAGCGTCGACAGGCTCGCGGCGCTGCCCGACGACGTCGACGAGGTCACGCCCCAAACGCTCAAGGCGCGCCGCCTCGTCCGCCACGCCGACAAGCCCGTGAAGTTGCTGGGCGGCGGCGAGGCGCCCCGCGCGTTCGTCGTCATTGGCGTGAAAGTCACGGCGTCCGCCAAGGCCGCGATAGAGGCCGCCGGCGGCTCGGTGGCGGAGGCGTAGCAAGTGCGCGCCGCCCAAACCGCCGCGCGGGAGCAGCCGGGCAGGCCCGCGCTCATCCAAGCGATGATCGACGCCTTCAGGACGCCGGACCTCCGGGCCCGCATCCTGTTCGTGCTGGGCATGCTCGTCATCTTCCGCCTGCTCGCCCACGTGCCGGTTCCCGGCGTCGACCGCTCCGCGCTCGGCAACCTCTTCCAGAACAACCCGCTCGTGCCCCTCTTCGACCTGTTCAGCGGCGGCGGCTTGCGGAATATGAGCATCGCCGCGCTCGGCGTGTTCCCCTACATCACCGCGTCCATCGTCATCCAAGTGCTCACGCCCGTCCTGCCCCAGTTGCAGGCGCTCTCCAAAGAAGGGGACAGCGGGCGGCAGCGAATCAACCAAATCACCCACTGGCTCACGGTGCCCATCGCCTTCTTCTCCGGCTACGGCCAACTCATCCTCTTCTCCCGCGCCAACGTGTTCAACCACCCCATCAGTTTCTTCGGCGACGGGTCGTTCGAGACGATCACCATCGTCGTCAGTTTCGTCGGCGGCACAATGCTGCTCGTCTGGATGGGCGAACTCATCACGGAGCGCGGCGTCGGCAACGGCATATCGCTCATCATCTTCGCCGGCATCGTCGCGGGGCTGCCCAACCTCTTAGGCCAGGGATTCCTCGCCCGCGACAACGCGACCGGCCTCCTGATGCTCGCCATCGGCGGCCTCATCCTCGTCTTCTTCATCGTCGTCTTCAACGAGGCCCAGCGCCGCATTCCCGTGCAATACGGACGGAGCGTCTTTCGCGGAGGCCGAATGTACCGGCAATCGGGCGCGACGCATCTCCCGCTGCGCGTCAACTCGGCGGGAATGATCCCGCTCATCTTCGCCTTCGCCATTATGGTGCTCCCGGGCACCGTCGCCGGCTTCATCTACAACCCCTCAAGCACGGGCTTCCTCTCCAGCATGGCCGGCTTCGTCGTGCGGACGCTCGCCCCGACCTCCGTCTGGTACTGGGCAGCCGTGTTCATCTTGGTCGTCATCTTCACCTTCTTCTACACGCTCGTCGTGTTTCAGCAGCAGCAACTCGCGGAGAACCTCCAGAAGAACGGAGGCTTCGTCCCGGGCATCCGCCCCGGCGTTCCGACGCAGCAATACCTGAACCGCGTCATTCTCCGCATTACGTGGGGCGGCGCCCTCTTCTTGGGCCTCGTGTCCATCCTCCCGTTCGTTTTCACGCGGGTCACGGGCGTCGAGGCGCTGACGCTGGGCAGCACGAGCCTCCTCATCATCGTCTCCGTCGCGCTCGACTTTATGCGCCAGTTGGAGGCGCAACTCCTGATGCGAAACTACGAAGGATTCCTCCGATGAGCGCCCGCGTCGCGCTGCTCGGCCCCCCGGGCGCCGGAAAGGGCACCCAAGCCGCGCTCATCGCCGAGCGCATGGCCGTCGCCCACGTCGCGTCCGGCGACCTCTTCCGCAAACACCTGAGCGAAGGCACCGAACTCGGCGCCCTCGCCAAAACCTATATGGACAAAGGCGAACTCGTCCCGGACGACGTCACGATCCGCATGGCGCTCGAGCGCATGGCCGAGCCCGACGCCCAAGCGGGATGCGTTCTCGACGGCTTCCCCCGCACGATGGAGCAGGCGAAAGCCCTCGACGCGGCGCTGGAGGAGCAAGGCGAGCGCATAGCCGCCGCCCCTTTGATCGAGGTGGACGTCGAGGAGTTGGTGCGCCGCCTCGCCGGCCGGTGGATCTGCCGCAGTTGCCAAACGCCTTACCACGAGGCGTTCAATCCGCCCCAAACCGCAGGGCGGTGCGACGCCTGCGGCGGCGACCTCTATCAGCGCGACGACGACAAACCCGAAGTCGTCCGCGCCCGGCTCGAGACCTACGAGCGGCAGACCGCTCCGCTGATCGCCTACTACGAAGCGCAGGGCAAACTCGCTCGCGTGAACGGACAACAAAGCGTCGAGCGAGTCACCGCCGATTTGGAGGCCGCCATCGGCGCGTGAGGCCGCTTTGCATTTTGGCCTCGCGCGGCGTACAATAAGCGTTCGCAGATGAAAACGAAGACGAAAACGAAAACAATCCTGCGCGGCTTGGGCGCAAGCAACGGGCGCGAAGGCATCACGGTCAAGAGTTCCCTCGAACTCGACCGGATGCGCGAGGCCGGGCGCATAACCGGCGAAGTCCTCGCCGCGCTCGCCTCCGCCGTCGCCCCGGGCGTGACGACCCTGGAGATGGACACGCTCGCCGAACGCGAGATCCGCGCCCGAGGCGCCGTCCCCGCCTTCAAGGGCTACCGCGGCTTCCCCGCGTCCCTCTGCGTCTCCGTCAACGACGAAATCGTCCACGGCATCCCAGGACGCCGCCGCCTCAAGGACGGCGATGTCGTCGGAATGGACCTCGGCGCGATCGTGGACGGCCTCTACGGCGATTCGGCGGTGACCGTCGCCGTCGGGGAAGCGAGTTGCGGCGCGCTGAAGCAGATGGAGACCGGCCGCGCCGCCCTGTTCGCAGGCATCGAGCAGGCGCGCGCCGGCAACCGCGTCGGCGACGTCTCCCACGCCGTCGAGCGGGAAATCCTCCGCCGCGGCCAATACGGCATCGTCCGAGGCTACACCGGCCACGGCATCGGAACGCAGTTGCACGAGGAGCCCTCCGTTCCAAACTACGGGCCCAGCGGACGCGGCGCCGCCCTCCGCCCAGGCATGGCCATCGCCATCGAGCCGATGGTCAACCTCGGCGGCGACGACACCGCCGTCCTCGACGACGGCTGGACGGTCGTCACGTCCGACGGGACGGTCTCCGTCCACTACGAGCACACGGTCATCATCACGGAAGGCGACCCGATCATCACGACGCTGATCGGCGAATGGCCGACCGGCGAATAGGAGAACGCGGGCGCCGCATGGCGAAGAAAGAATCCATAGAGGTCGAAGCGACGGTGACGGAGGCGCTGCCCAACGCGACGTTCCGCGCCGAACTGGCGAACGGGCACGCCGTGCTCGCGCACGTGTCGGGCAAGATGCGGATGCACTTCATCCGCGTCCTCCCCGGCGACCGCGTGCTCGTGGAGTTGTCCCCCTACGACCTCTCGCGCGGGCGCATCACCTACCGGTTCAAGTAGGCGCGGCGGTTCCCGTAGACACGGTCGGCGGCGAGAAGGAGCGAACAATGAAAGTGTCGGCGTCGGTCAAACCTCGGTGCGACAAGTGCCGCCAAATTCGGCGCGGGCGGACGGTGCGGATCATCTGCTCCAACTCCCGCCACAACCAGAAGCAGGGGTGAAGGCATGGCTCGCGTGGCAGGCGTCGACATACCCGACAACAAGCGCATCGAAATCGCGCTCAGGCGCGTCCACGGCATCGGCCCCGCGCTCGCGCGCAAAATCGCGGCCCAGGCCGACCTCCCCGGCAACCCCAAAGTGCGCGACGTCCCCGACGACCGCATGGCCCGCATCCGCGAGATCGTCGACCACGACTACACCGTCGAAGGCGACCTCCGGCGCGAGGTCAACGACAACGTCCGCCGACTCATAGACATCGGAACCTACCGCGGGCTGCGCCACCGCAGAGGCTTGCCTACGCGCGGCCAGCGCACCCGCACCAACGCCCGCGCCAAGCGCAGCGGGCGCCGCACCGTCGCCGGCAAGCGCCGCGTGATGAAGAAGTAGAACAGCGAAAGACGGGAGGATAGCGTCTTGGCAAGAGCCAACCGAACGCGGACCCGCCGCAGGGAGCGCAAGTTCGTTCCCCGCGGCAAGGTGTTCATCACCTCGACCTTCAACAACACCCTCGTCTCCCTCACCGACCCCGAAGGCAACGTCGTCTCCTGGGGATCGGCGGGCGGCGTCGGCTTCAAGGGCTCGCGCAAGAGCACGGCGTTCGCCGCTCAGCGCGTCTCCGAAACCGCGGCCCGCAAGGCGATGGAGTTCGGCTTGCGCCAAGTCGAAGTCTATGTCCGAGGCCCGGGCGCGGGGCGCGAGTCCGCCATCCGCGCCCTGCAGAGCGCGGGGCTCACGGTGACCAGCATCCGCGACGTCACCCCCATCCCCCACAACGGCTGCCGCCCCCCCAAGCGGCGGCGCGTCTAGGAGACGAAGCAGAGATGGCGAGATACACAGGCCCCGTCTGCCGCCAGTGCCGCAGGGCGGGCGAAAAACTGTTCCTCAAGGGCGAGCGCTGCTTCACTCCCAAGTGCGGCGTCGAAAAGCGCCGCAAGACCCCGGGCGACCAGCAGCCCCGCCGCCGCCGCGCCTCCGACTGGGCCGTCCAACTCCGCGAAAAGCAGAAGACCCGCCAGTCCTACGGCGTGCTCGAGCGCCAGTTCCGCCGCTACTTCGGCGACGCCCTCCGCATGCAGGGCGCCACAGGCGACAACCTCCTCCAACTCCTGGAGCGCCGCCTCGACAACGTCGTCTACCGCATCGGCTTCGCCGACTCCCGCGCCCAAGCCCGCCAGCGCGTCCTCCACGGCCACTTCACCGTCAACGGCAGGAAGGTCAACGTGCCCTCCTACCGCGTCCGCCCAAGCGAAATCGTCGCGTGGAAACCCTCCAGCAAAGACGCCCAATTCGCCCAAAGCGCCATCCGCTCCGTCGGCCAGCGCCCCGTCCCCGAGTGGATCGAACTCGACAAGGCCGAGATGACCGCGATGATCGCCCGAAACCCCGAACCGGCGGACGTGGACAGCAGGATCGAGCCCCGCATGGTGGTCGAGTTCTACTCCCGCTAAACAGGAATCGCTCGTCCGCCTCCCCAACAAGGGCGGACGTGTTGCGCAAGGACGTGACATAAGATGTTGGACTACGGCTACGACGAGCCGCGCGACTCGAAACTCGACGCCGCGCCCAGGCCGCAGATCAGAACCGACGAAGCCGGCGAAACCTACGGACGGTTCGTCATCGAACCCCTCCCGCAGGGCTACAGCGACACGCTCGGCAACCCCTTGCGCCGCGTGCTCCTCAGCTCCATCCCCGGCGCCGCCGTCAACGCCGTCAAAATCGACGGCGTCGAACACGAATACTCCACCGTCCCCAACGTCAAGGAAGACGTCGTCGACATCCTCCTCAACGTCAAAGCCATCAGCATCCGCGCCCACGCCAAGCGGCCAGGCAAGTTGCGCCTCCGCGTCGAAGGCCCAGGCGAGGTCAAGGCCGGCGACGTCATCATGTCCCCGGACTTCGAGATCGTGAACCCCGAACTCCACATCGCCACCCTCGACGGCCCGGACTCCCGCCTCGATATGGATATGGACGTCGAAATCGACCGCGGCTACAAACCCGCCGCGCCGGGCGAAGGCCGCCCCATCGGCGAAATCCCCGTCGACGCCGTCTACACCCCCGTCCACAAGGTCAACTACAAACGCGAATTCGCCCGCGTCGGCCAGCGCACCGACTACGAGCGCCTCATCGTCGAAGTTTGGACCAACGGCGCCGTCTCCCCCGTCGAAGCCATGAAACAGGCCGGCGCCGGCCTCGTCGAGTACTTCTCCTACTTCTCGATGGTCTCCGACTCCGGCCAGGATGGCGGCGGCGGCCTCGTCTGGATCGCCGCCATCCCCGCCTCCCAGCGCAACATGGACGTCGAAAAACTCAACCTCTCGATGCGAACGCTCAACTGCCTCAAGCGCGCCGCCATCCACAAAGTCGGCGAAACGCTCGAGAAAAACCGCGACGAACTCCTCCGCATCCGCAACTTCGGCGAGAAGTCCCTCGACGAACTCGACGAAAAACTCCGGGAGATCGGCATCATCCACCCCGGCCTACGCCTCCCCGACGCTCCGCCCGAACAGGCGGAGCCCGCCGGCGCGGCCCAAGCCCCAACCGGAAACGAGGAGTAGCGAGATGCGCCACCGCGTGTCAGGCCGCAAACTGGGCCGCCGAACCGAGCACCGCCAAGCGCTGATGAGCAACCTCGTCTCCCAGCTCCTCCGCTACGAGCGCGTCGCCACCACCGAGGCCCGAGCCCGCGCCGTCCAGCCCATCGCCGAGAAAATCATCAGCAAAGGGCGCGACGCCACCCTCGGCAACCGCCGCATCGCCCTCGCCGCCCTCCCCGACAAGCGCGTCGTCAAACGCCTCTTCGACGAGATCGGGCCACGCTACGCCAACCGCCCAGGCGGCTACACCCGCCTGACCAAAATCGCCCCCCGCAAAGGCGACGCCGCCCCGATGGCCCTGCTGGAGTTGGTGGAGTAGACGCGACGAGGACGAAAATGACGAGACGAATCGCGCTCGTCGTCGAATACGAGGGAACAGGCTACGCCGGCTTCCAACGCCAGCCGCGCCAACCCTCCGTGCAGGAGGACATCGAAAACGCAATAGAATCGCTCACAACGACCCGCTCCGTCGTCCGCGGAGCAGGGCGCACCGACGCCGGAGTCCACGCCGTTGGCCAAGTCGCCGCGTTCGATACGCCCAGCAGCCTCCCCATCGAGCGGATCGCCGCGGGGCTGAACCACCGCCTCGACGAGCGCATCGCGGTTCGCGCGGCCTACGACGTTCCCCCGTCGTTCGATCCGCGCAGAGACGCGACAGCCCGGGTCTACCGCTACCGCATCCTCGACGGCGCCCCTCCGTCCCCCTTGCGCCGCAACGTTACGCGCCGCCTCCCACGAAAACTGGACGCGGACGCGATGCAAGCGGCGGCGGACCTCCTCCCAGGCGAGCGCGACTTCCGCGCCTTCAGCGGACCGCTCCCGGAAGGCAAAACGTTCATCCGGCGGATGACGCGGGCCGAAGCGCGGCGAGTCGGGGACGAACTGCAAGTGGAGTTGGAGGCCAACGCCTTCCTCCCCCAGCAAGTCCGCCGAACCGTCGGCGCCCTCGTCGAAGTGGGGGCGGGCAAAGCGAACGTGAGCGACTTCGAGCGACTAGCGAACAGCGGAGCGCAGGGCGTGGCGGACAAAGTCCTCCCCGCCCGCGGCCTAACCCTTCAGGAAGTGAGATACGCGGGATTCCCGCCGAAGTGATATGGAACTGCAGCGCATCACCAAACACACCAACCCCTCGGCGCGCCGCGAAAAGTGGCACGTCGTGGACGCCGACGGCGAACGCCTCGGACGCGTCGCGACCAAAATCGCGGGGCTCCTCCAGGGCAAGCATCGCCCCGACTACAGCCGCCACCAGTTGTCCGAGGACTTCGTCATCGTCGTCAACGCCGCCAAAATCAGCGTCTCCGGCGCGAAAATGACCCAAAAGGTCTACTACCGCCACTCCGGCTACCTCGGCGGCATGCGGACCCGCACCCTCGAGGAAATGCTCGCCCGCTTCCCCGCCCGCGTCATCGAACTCGCCGTCAAGGGCATGCTCCCCCGCAACCGGCTCGGCCGCAGAATGCTGCGCCGCCTCAAGGTCTACCCCGACGCCTCCCACCCCCACGAGGCGCAAGTCCGCATCGGCATGGGCAAGCCCAAGCAGGCCCCCGCCGAGCCGCCCCCGGCCCCCACGCGCCGGCGCCGCCGCCCCGCCCCCGTGGAAGCCGCTGCGCCGTCGGACGCGCCCGAAACCCAAACCGCAGCCGCCGAAGCGCAACCCCCCGTCGAGGAAGAGCCCCAGATCACAGCCGAACAAGAGCCCGACCAGAGCGAGCCGGAAGAGTCCGCCGAAGCGCAAACTTCTGCCGAACAGTCCGCCGACGCGGACGCTGAGGCCGAGCAATCCGAGGCTGCCGCCGATGCGGACGCTGAGCAAGAACAGTCCGAGGCTGCCGCTGAGGACGCCTCCGGTGATGTGGATGCTGAGGCCGAGCAGTCCGAGGCTACTGCCGAGGACGCTGCTGACGATGCGGACGCGGAGCAAGAGCAATCCGAGGCCGCCGAGGCCGACTCCGCCGACAGTGCGGACGCGGAGCAAGAACAGTCCGGATCCGCCGCCGACCCCGAATCCCCTAGCGCGGACGCGGAGACCGACAAGGCCGAGGGAGAGAGGAAGTAGATGACGACCCAGGAGAGTTACTACTACGGAACGGGCAAGCGGAAGTCCGCCATTGCCCGCGTGCGGCTCTACCCCGGCGGCGCGGGCGCCGTCATCATCAACGGCAAGCCTCTCGAGGAGGCGCTCCCCTGGCTCGACTGGCGCAAGCGCGCGATGCAGCCCTTCGAGACGATCGCCGCCGCCGCCAACCGCTTCAACGTCGTGGCCAAGATCCAGGGCGGCGGCGTCTCATCCTGGGCCGACGCCTTGCGGCACGGCATCGCCCGCGCCCTCCTCGCCGCCGACCCCAACCTCAAGCCCGAACTCCGCAAGCGCGGCTACCTCACCCGCGACTCCCGCATCAAAGAGAGCAAAAAGTACGGCCTCAAGCGCGCCCGCCGCGCCCCGCAGTACACCAAGCGCTAGCCCCGCCGCCAACGCCGCGTAGACGGAACCGAGCCGCGAACGCCGGCGCCGCGCTGCTTCCGGCGCAGCCTCACGCCCCGGCCGACAGGCGCTCTCCCCGGAGCAACCGCGGGAGGACGGCGACGTCGGCGAGGTCGTCAAGATTCTCGACCGCCGCGATGATGTCCGCTATCGCCTGATCGTCGAGCGCCATTCCGGCGTGGGCGGCGCATTCGCGGAACTTCCGCCGGCGTTGGTCGCCGCTGAGCGGGTTGTCCCGATGCCCTCGAGGAGCGTCTACCCGCTCGCGGAGCGTCTCGCCGCTCTCGAGCGCAACCTCCACGATGCCGGACTTGCCAAGCGATTCGTCCACCTCGTACTCGACGCGGTTGGCGACCCGGAGCGCGGACTCCTCGAACAGTCCCCTCCCTGTCGGCTGGAGGTCGGCGAGCGTTACGCCGCCGGTGAGGAGCGCTCGCGCCGTCGCGAAAATGACCGAGTCCTCCGCCTCGACCGCCGACTGCGGGTTCCGTCGGATCTCCAGCGGCTCGCAGAAGGTGTGGATGTGCGGCTCCCCGCGCACGACGACACGCTTGATGGCGGACGGCGGCGGCGCGTGGGCGGAATAGATGTTGGCGGCGGCTTCGATGAAGACATGCGCGACGCCGGTGGTCGGCCACGGCTTCAGCCCGACGTTCAGCAGCAGCCAATCCTCGCCGAGCCCCTCGCTCATCGTTGGGCGGTCGAACGCCCCGCCGTAGTACGTGGGGAAGAACCCCGCTTCGCCCTCGAAAGCGTCGCAATCGCCCAGCAGCCCCTCGCGGGTCAGCAGCGCGCTCAGCATGCCGCCGTGGCAGGAGAACGCGGCGTAGATCGCTTTCGCCGGGCGACCCTCCAGCACGGGCTGCCGCCCGCCCGACGCCTGCATAAAGGCGAGCCCCAGCGCGGAGTGGGTTCGTTGCGGAGTGAAGCCGAACGCGCGGGAGGCGGTCATCGCAGCGGCGAAGTAGCCCGGCATCTGCGTCGGCTGCGGCTTCGACTCCGTGAACGCGCCCCCGCCTCCCGCGAGCGCCGCGCCGATGCGCGACATCAACTCCATTCCCGCCGCGAGCGACGCGATGAACTCCTTGCCGGAGACGCCGCCCCGCAACTCCGCGGCGGCGAGCGCCGCCGGAAGCGTAACCGGCCCCAGATGCCCGGAGCCGACGGCGGTGGTGTCGTCGAAATTCAGCGCGTGCGCCATCCCGCCGTTGATCATCGCCGCCGTCGCGGCGGGAAAGCGGCCCGGCAGCCCGATGAGCGACGCCTGCGGCGCGCCGCCCGCCGTCCGCGCCCAGGACAGGAGTTGCGGAACGCCCACTCCGAGCGTGTTGGCGGCGAGCGCGACGCCGAGCGTGTCGAGCGTCACCTCGCGGACGGTCCGCCGCGCCGGTTCCGGCAAGTCGTCGTAAGACAACTCCGCCCCGAACCGCGCCCAAAGCGCGGTCAATTCCTCCTCGCCGCTCTGCCTCGCCATCGAGTCCTCCCCTCCGGCGCCGCCGACGCATGCCGTGCCGCAAAACGGCGGACGAAAGCGCACCGCTATGATAACCCTGCGAACGGCGCAGCCTCGCGGCCTACGCTATGCCCCTCTCCTGCGCTATAATGGCGCTTGCCCCGCAGGAGCGAGCGCTTGAACACCCAAACCGCCCATCAGCCCGCGCCGGCGCTCAATGCGCGCCGGCAAACGCTGCTGGAGATCATCGTCAGCGACTACATTGAGACCGCCGTGCCGGTCGCGTCTCAGCAACTCGCCCGCCGCTACGAACTGCGGCTGAGCCCGGCGACGATCCGCAACGATATGGCCGAATTGGAGGAGATGGGGTACATCTCGCGCCCGCACGCCTCCGCCGGCGCGGCGCCGTCCGACCCCGGCTATCGCTTCTACGTGGACCGCTCGACGCCCGCCGCGCGCGCGCCGCGCCGCTTTCAGGAGCAGGTCCGCGGGACGATCAACTTCGACGAGGCCGACCCTGCGGCGTGGGCGCGCAACGCCGCCCGCCTGCTCGCGGGCGCGGTGGGAAACCTCGCCATCGCCACGACGGTCAAGCCCGCGGTCGCCCGCGTCAAGCAGGCGCAACTGGTGCATCTGCACGACCGCGAGGCGCTGCTGGTCGTCGTGATGCAGGAGGCGAGGCTGCGGCAGCGCATCATTCACTTGGAGGAGGACGCGACGCAGGACGCGCTCACAGAGGCGGCGAGCCGCCTGAACCGGATCGCCGCGGGCAAGAGCGCCGCCGACCTGCAGGCGCTCGCCGACTCCGGCCAGCCGCTGCCGCTCGTCGTCGCCACCGCGCTCGCCGAGACGGTCCGCATCCTCTTGGACGAGGAGGGCAGCGAAACGCAGGAGCGCTATCTCAACGGGCTCAGTTTGATGCTGAATCAGCCGGAGTTCCAGTCGAGCGGAAGCGCGCAGGACGCCGCCGAGGTCCTGGACGACGATTCGCTCACGCGCGTGTTCTCGGAGACGGCGGAGCCCGCCGAGGTGCGCGTCGTCATCGGACGTGAGAGCCGCGACGAGCATCTGCGCCCCTACAGCGTCGTCTACGCGACCTACGGCGCGCCGGACGGAGCGACGGGCGTCGTGGGAGCGATGGGGCCGACGCGCATGGACTACGCCCGCGCGATGTCCAGCGTCCGCTACCTCGCGGCGTTCCTCAGCGAGTTTGTGCAGGCGCTTGAGGCGCCCGCCCACGGGCAGGCGTGAGCGCGATATGACGACGAAGCGGGACTACTACGAATCGCTCGGCGTCGGGCGGCAAGCGTCGGAGGAGGAGATTCGCAAAGCCTTCCGCAAGAAGGCGATGGAGTATCACCCCGACCGCAACAAGGCGAGCGACGCCGCCGAACGCTTCAAGGAGGTCAACGAGGCGTATCAGACGCTGAGCGACCCGGAGCGGCGGAGCGCCTACGACCGATTCGGGCACGCGGCGTCGAACGGCGGCGGGGCGGGGCCAGGCGGATTTGACGGCTTCGACCTGTTCGGCGGATTCGGCACGATCTTCGACTCGTTCTTCGGCGGCGCGACCGCATCGCGCTCGAGGGCGCGGGCGGGCAACGACCGCCACGTCGAGGTGAGCATCACGTTTGAGGAGGCGGCGTTCGGGGCGGCGCGAGAGGTGAGCGTGGGCCGCGTTGAGCAGTGCGGCGCCTGCAAAGGCTCCAAGGCGGAGCCGGGCACGGAGCCGGAGTCCTGCGGAAACTGCCGGGGCAGCGGGCGCGTCCGCCGCTCGCAGCGGTCGGTGTTCGGCCAGTTCGTGACCGAGGCGTACTGCAACGTCTGCGGCGGCGCCGGCCAGCGCATCCCCCATCCGTGCAAGCAGTGCCGCGGGCTCGGACGAGAGGAGTCGAAACGCCGCATCGAGGTCGCCGTGCCCGCCGGCGTCTACGACGGCGCGACGCTGGAGTTGCGCGGACAAGGCGACGCCGGACAGGGCGGCGGCCCTCCGGGGAGTTTGCTCGTGACCGTCAACGTGCAGAGGCACCCCGAGTTCCGCCGCCGCGAGAACAGCGCCGACGTGCTCTTCGATCTGGACGTCACGTTCCCCGCGGCGGCGATGGGCATCGAGGTCGAGGTTCCGACGCTCGACGGCGCCGCGAAGTTGAAAGTCCCCGCCGGCGCGCAGCCGGGCAGCGTCATCCGGATGAAGGGCAAGGGCATCCCCCACCTCGGTCGCGACGGCCGCCGCGGCGACCAACTCGTCACCGTCCGCGTCCGCACGCCCGACAAACTCTCGAAAGAGCAGAAGCGCCTGCTCGAGGAGTTGCAGCGCTCGTTTGAGAAGAGTTAGGGGAACAACGAACCGCGTTATCTCAGATTCGCGCCGAATCTGAGATAACGGGCGCCCGCGCGCCTACTCGTCGGCGGGGGCGAAGGCGGCTTCGCGGTGGGACGGCTCGCCGGGGACGGCGATGACCTCGCGCGGCTTGCCGGGCTCGCCCGTCGAGGCGACGATTCCCTCGTCCTCCAACTGGTCCATTAGGCGGGCGGCGCGGGGATAGCCGATGCGGAGGCGCCGCTGCAAGAGCGAGGTGGACAACTGGCGGTTGGTCGCCGCGAGTTGGAGGGCGCGGTCGTAGAGCGAGTCGGATTCGTCGAGGTCGGGCTCGGCGGCGGCTTCGGCGGCCTCGACCTCGCGGGCCATATCCTCAAGGGGGACGGCGGGAAGGTCGGCGCGGACGGGCAGGCGGCGCCAGTGCTCGCTGAGCGCGGCGGTCTCGTCCTCCGATATGTAGACGCCTTGCACGCGGCGCGGCTTGGGCGAGTCGGACGATAGGAAGAGCATATCGCCGCGCCCGATGAGGCGCTCCGCGCCGACGGAGTCGAGGATCGTGCGCGAGTCCACCTGCGAGGCGACGGCGAAGGCGATGCGGCTGGGGAAGTTCGCCTTGATGAGGCCGGTGAGCACGTCGACGGACGGGCGCTGCGTGGCGACGATGAGGTGGATGCCGGTGGCGCGCCCCAGTTGCGCGAGGCGGCAGAGCGACTGCTCGACGTCGAAGGACGCGGTCATCATCAGGTCGGCGAGTTCGTCGATGCAGATGACGAAGTAGGGCATCTCCTCGGCGGCGCGGGGGCTGCGGTTGTAGGAGACGATGTTGCGCGCGCCGGCCTCCTCCAGCAGTTTGTAGCGGCGCATCATCTCCTGAATCGCGCCCCGCAAGAGGCGGACGACCTTGTCGGGATCCACCACGACGGGCGTGACGAGGTGCGGAATGCCGTTGTACGGCGTGAGTTCGACGCGCTTGGGGTCGACGAGGAGCATCCGCACCTTCGCGGGGTCTTGGTGGCAGATGATGGAGGAGATGATGGTGTTGATGCAGACGCTCTTGCCGGAGCCGGTCGCGCCCGCAATGAGAAGGTGCGGCATTTTGAGCAGGTCTATGACGACGGGATCGCCCGCCGTGGCGAGGCCAAGCGCGACGGGAAGCCCCCCGGACTCGAGTTTCTCCTCGTATTCCACGGACTCCATCACGGTGCGGATGGTGACCATAGAGGAGGACTTGTTGGGCATTTCGACGCCGACGAGCGGCTCGCCCGGGACGGGCGCCTGAATGCGGAGCGTGGGGGCGGCGAGCGCGAGCGCGAGGTCTTTCTCCCGCGCGAGGATGCTGTCCACCTTGACGCGGTTGCGGACTTCCGCCTGGACTTCGCGCTCCTCCTGAACGGCGAGCGCGCGGGCGCGGGCGGACATCGCCTTGCGGTTCCATCCGGGAACGAGGCCGAACATCGTGACGCTGGGGCCGGGTCGGATTTCAGAGACGCTGACCTCCACGCCGTGCTGCGCGAGCGTCTCCTCGATGAGCGCGGCGGTCTCCAGATGCTCCTGCGAAATCGCGGAGGCGGCGACGCCGTCCGCAAGCATTTCGAGCGGCGGGAGGAGGAAGGGGACAGGCTCAGGCGCGGCGACGTCGTCCTCGTCCGCGTCATCCTCATCCTCAAGGCGCGCCCAAGCCGCCTGGTCCGGCCCGACGGCAGCGGCTGCGCCGTCCGCGCTCGCGTCGTTGACGGGAAACGCGGGCGGCGCCTCGATGCGCGGGTCGGCGTGGTGGACGCCGTTCTCCGGCTGCGCGCCAATCGACTCGGGAGGGTGGTAGCCGTTCTCCGCCGCCTCTCCGATCAGGTCGGCGGGATGGACGCCGTTCGCCGTAAGCGAGTCCTCGTAGGACGGAGCGTCCGAGTCGTAGTCGCTCAGAGCGGCGGCGACGGCCTCTTCTATGGCTGAGTCGAGGGGTTGCGGGGCATAGCCGTTCTCCGCGGCCGGCTCTGCGGCGGGCTCCGCTAGCGGCTCGTCAAGGATGGATTCGTCCTCGCGCTCCAAGACGGCGGTCGCCGCGCCGCCCGTCGCTTCGGTCGCCTCCGCGCCCTCGGGGTCATCCTCGGCGGAGCCGAGGCCGGGCCACAGATCGGGCTTCTCGTTCGCGGGGGGAGCGGCGGGGCGGGGCGCCGGCTGCGGGGCGGAGCGGGTTACGGAGGGAGGAGGCGGCGCGTAGCGGGGCGGACCGCCGTTTCGCCCGGAGCCGGGTTCGAGGTAGGCGAGGCCGGGAGCCGATGACGACGAAGGCGCGCCGCCCGGAGTCCGCTTGCCCGCGCGGGGCTCCGTCGCGCGGGCTGCGGCGTCAAGGTACTCCGCGCCGAGGCTGCGCTTGCCCGCGGAAGGCGGCGCGGATGCGTTGGCGGCGAAGAAGTCGTCGAGTTCCTCCGTGACCGTCCGGGGGCGGCGCATATTGCTGATGCCGCTGCTGACGCCGCGCCCGGCGGCTCCGCCCGCGACCCTCGCTCCGCGCCCCGCCGCGCCTCCGGCGACTCGCGCTCCGCGTCCGGCGACGACCGCGCCGCGTCCCGCGCCAAGCGCAAGGTGATTAAAGACGACGGGGGCGACGAGCCACACGCCGAACGTGAGGAGGACGATTGTTCCCAGAACGCCAAGCGCTCCGTCGGAGCCGCGGGCGCGCTCGCCGAACGCGCCGCCCAACGGCGATTCGCCGACGAGCGGGAGCCCGACGCTGAAGTAGGAGAGCACGGACGACGCGCCGAGCGCGAGCAGGCCGAAGCCGAGAACGTAGCGCCACTTGCGGAAGAGCGCGCGGGCGCCCCGCGAGAGGAGCCATCCGATCCAGACCGCCCACGCGAGCATCAGGATAAGGGACGCGCCCATGCCGCTCAGAACGCCGGACGCGGCGGAGCGGAGCGGGTCCACGGCCCACGCGGGCCTGCCGATGACGACGTAGGCCGTGAGCGCAAGCAGGATGAGGCCGAGCAGGACGCCGACCTGATTGAACAGGAGCGAGGCTATGCGGGATTTCATAGTTGGAAGATACCGCGCCGCCCCCCGCCTTGCGAACCGGATAGGCTAGCGAATTACGGAAAGATAGCGGCGCGGAGGAGTGGAGGAGGGGGAGGCGTGTTGCCCAATAGGTTCCCGCCACGCGGGAACGACGTGGCGCTTGGGGAGCAAGGGAGACGAGCGCGTTGCGCCCCGTCGCGGCGCTATCGCGCCGACTGGATTCCCGCCTACGCGGGCAGGGCGGTCATGGGGTAGGTTGCGCTTGCGCGGGAATGACGTGGCGCTTGGGGAGCAAGGGAGACGGGCGCGTTGCGCCCCGTCTTGGCGCTATCGCGCCGACTGGATTCCCGCCTACGCGGGAATGACGAGGGCCTTGGGGGTCATGGGGACGGGGCGCGTTGCGCCCCCGTCGTGGCGCTATCGCGCCGACTGGATTCCCGCCTACGCGGGAATGACGAGGGCCTTGGGGGTCATGGGGACGGGGCGCGTTGCGCCCCGTCTTGGCGCTATCGCGCCGACTGGATTCCCGCCTACGCGGGAATGACGGTAAGGGCGGAATGACGGTAAGGGGGGCAGGGCGGTAGGGCGTGCAAATGCCTCCGCCATGCAGAGGTCGCCGCGCAGCGGCGGGCGCGGGGTTGTCCCTGCTGATCGCGAAGGCGGGAACCTACTGGGAGCGGGAAGCCGTTGGCGTCATGCCGGGCGGATCTCCAAACTGACGTCGAGTGCCTGCGCGGAGTGCGTCACGGAGCCGGTGGAGAGGAAGTCCACGCCCGTCTCCGCGACGGCGCGAACGTTGGCGAGCGTGATGCCGCCCGACGCCTCCGTGAGCGCGCGTCCATTGCAAAGCGCGACGCCCTCCCGCATCTGATCGGGCGTCATATTGTCGAACAGGATGATGTCCGCCCCGGCGTCCAGCGCCTCGCGGACCTGATCGAGCGTGTCGCACTCGACCTCGACGCGGATCGTGTGGGCGGCCTCGCGCTTGGCGCGTTGAATGAGCGCGGTCATCGTCTCCCCGCGCGACGCCATCGCCGCAATGTGGTTGTCCTTGATGAGAATCCCGTCGCCGGCGTTCATCCGGTGGTTGCGCCCCCCGCCCATGCGGACGGCGTACTTGTCGAGCAGCCGCCAGCCGGGGAGCGTCTTGCGCGTGTCGATCACCTGCGCGGGAAGCCCGTCCACGGCGCGGACGAACTCGCCGACGGCGGTGGCGACGCCGCTCATCCGCTGAACGAAGTTGAGGGCGACGCGCTCGGCGCGCAGAATGCTGGACATCCGCCCGCGAACGGCGGCCACGTACATCCCGCGCTCGACGGGCGAGCCGTCCGCCGCGAGGCGCTCCGTCTCGAGGGCGGGGTCGAGTTCGCGGAAGACGGCCAGCGCGACGTCGACCCCGGCGAGGACGCCGTTCGCTTTCGGCATCATCAGCGCCTCGCTCGCTAGGTCGTCGGGGAGGAGGGAGGACGTGGGGTCGTAGGCGGCCTCGTCCTCGGCGAGCGCCATGCGGATCAGTTCGAGCGTTCCGTGCCAGTGGTGAAGCATCGCCGCGCCTCCCGCGTAGGTGATGGAGCGATTCTACGGCGGCGCGGCGGGGCGATTGTGAAAAATCGCGCAATGAATCTCGGCGTTTTTCACTAACATGCCTTATGACCGCCCGGCATGGCCGCCCGGCGGTTGCAACTCCCGCTTGCAACAGGTATAGTGCGCTAGCGGGCTCCGTAAGGGGGAGCCGCTGACATCGGACGAGGAGAGGAAGCCAATGGAAGTCAACGTCTCGCGAGAGGGGTCCAACCTGTTCGTCGCAGTGGAAGGACGCGTGGACGGCACGAACGCCAGCGAGTTCCAGGACGCCCTGCAGGGCGTGATCGAGGAAGGCGACAAGTTGGTGGTGCTCGACTTGGGCGCGCTGTCCTACGTCAGCAGCGCGGGGCTGCGCGTCGTGCTGCTGGTCGCTAAGGAACTCCAGCGGCAGAGCGCGAAACTCGCGGTCTGCGCGCTCTCGGACACCGTCAAAGAGGTGTTCACCATCAGCGGGTTCGACAAGATCATTCCCGTGCACGCCACGCGGGAGGAGGCGGTCGGAGCGTCGTAGCCGAGGGAAGCGTCCGCGTTCGCGGGAAGCCGCGGAGGCGGGGCGAGGATCGACGGGAGCGATGAAGGAGCAGCGGGTCTGATGGCGGAAAAGTACAAGATCCTTGTGGTGGACGACGAGGCCGACGTCGAGCCGCTGGTGCTGCAGCGCATGCGCCGGCAGATCCGGGACGGGCGGTACGAGTTCGTCTTCGCCCGCAACGGCGTGGAGGCGCTGAAGGCGCTCGGCGAAGACCAGGACATCGACATGGTCGTCTCCGACATCAATATGCCGCTGATGGACGGCCTCACGCTGCTGGAGCAGATCCCGAAGGTGGACCCCAACATCCGCTCCGTCATCATCTCCGCCTACGGCGACATGAAGAACATCCGCACGGCGATGAACCGGGGGGCGTTCGACTTCGTCACCAAGCCGTTGGACTTCGAGGACCTGCAACTCACGATAGACCGCACGCTCGACAATATGGAGGCGTGGAAGGAGGCGCTGAGCTCGCGGGACATGCTCGTCTCCATCCAGAAGGAACTGGACGTCGCCAGTTCGATGCAGCAGTCCATCCTGCCCACGCAGTTCCCGCGGACGGAGCAGTACGAGACGTCCGGCAGCATGGAGCCGGCGCGCAACGTCGGGGGGGACTTCTTCGACGTGGTGCGGCTGGGCAACGGGCTCGTCGGCCTCGCGGTCGCGGACGTTTCGGACAAGGGCGTGCCGGCGGCGCTGTTTATGATGTCGAGCCGGACGCTGCTGAAGGGGACGGCGCTCGGGCTGGGGCAGCCCGGCGCGGTGCTGAGCGAAGTCAACGACTTGCTCGTCCAGGACAACACGACGGCGATGTTCGTCACGCTCCTCTACGCGGTCTACGACCCCGATTCGGGCAATCTCACCTACGCCAACGGAGGGCACAACCCGCCGCTGCTCGTCCGTCCCGACGGCTCTTCCGAGTATCTCCAGACGACCGGGGGCATCGCGCTGGGCGTCGCGCCGGGCACCTCCTACGACGAGCGGACGACGGCGCTCGGGCCGGGCGATATGGTGATTATGTACACGGACGGCGTCACGGAAGCGATGAACGCCGAGAACGAGGAGTTCGGGGAGGCGCGGCTGCAAGCGGTCTTCGCGCAGTCGCCGCCCGCGGACCCGCAAGCGGCGGCGCGCGCCGTTTTCGAGGCGGTGCACGCCTTCGCAGGGGGCGTGAAACAGTCCGACGACATCACATGCCTCGTGCTGCGCCGCAAGGAGTGAGCCTTGACCGCGCGGCTGGAAATCACCATGGAGACGCGGGAGGAGGAACTCCAGCGGCTCGCCTCCGCCGTGGAGAGCCTCGCCGAGGAGGACGGCTGGCCCGACGCCCTCGCCTTCAGGGTCGGCCTCATCCTCGAGGAGTTGGCTCTCAACGTCATCCGCTACGGCCACGACGAGGACGAAGGTCTGCACGAGGTGGACATCCGCATATTCTCCGGCGCCGACGGCCTGACGATCGAGATGGCGGACGACGGACGCCCCTTCAATCCGCTTGCGGACGCCCCCTCGCCCGACGTGGACGCGTCGGTGGAGGACCGGCGCATCGGAGGGCTGGGGATTCACCTGTCGAGATCGATGACGACGGAGATGCGCTACCGGCGCGAAGACGGGAAGAATTGCCTCACGATGAACCTGGCGAGGAGTGAATGAGACGGGCGCGCCGCTCGACGCCGGGGGCTTCGCCGGTTCGCGCCGCGCTTGGGATGCTCGCGGCGCTCGGCGCCGCGCTGATCCTCGCCGGGTGCGGCGCCGACGCCACGCCGACGGCCGCCCCCTCTCCCACGCCCTCGCCTACGCCCGTTCCGCCGGATCCGGGCATCGACTCCGACCGGATCATCGTCGGCCAATCCGCCGCGTTCTCCGGCTCCGCAGGGGAGTTGGGCGTCAATATGCGGATGGGGATTCAGGCGGCGTTCCACGAAGCGAACGAGGCCGGGGGGATTCACGGGCGCAGGTTGGAACTGCGTTCGCTCGACGATTCCTACGAGCCCGCGCGCGCCGTGGCGAACACGCGAACGCTCATTGAGGACGACGGCGTCTTTATGCTGCTGGGAGCGGTCGGAACGCCGACCTCGCGCTCGGCGGCTCCGTTGGCGCAAGAGGCGGGCGTGCCGTACATCGCGCCGCTCACAGGCGCCGGATTCCTGCGGAACCCCGAAATGACCAGCGTCGTCAACCTCCGCGCCTCCTACGCGCAAGAGACCGAGGCGATGGTTGACCGGTTGACGGCGGACTTGGGGGCGCAGCGGGTCGCGGTGTTCTATCAGGACGACTCGTTCGGGCGCTCGGGGTACGAGGGGGCGCTCGCGGCGCTGGAGCGGCGCGACTTGGAGCCCGTCGCGGCGGGAATCTATCCGCGCAACACCACGGCGGTGAAAGTGGCGCTGCTGGACATTCAGCGCGTAAGGCCGGACGCCGTGATCCTCGTCGGCTCCTACGAGCCCATTTCGTCCCTCATTCTGTGGGCGCGGCGGATCCGGCTGAACACGGAGTTCGTCAACATCTCGTTCGTGGGCAGCAACGCGCTCGCGCAGGAGTTGGGGGCGGAGGGCGCGGGCGTGTTCGTCACCCAAGTGGTGCCCTTCCCCTGGGACCGCTCGCAAGACATCGTGGCCGCCTACCGCCGAACGCTCGCGGCGTATGATCCGAGTTCGGTCCCGGGGTTCGTGTCGCTGGAGGGCTACATGGCCGGGCGGCTCGCCGTGGCGGGCTTGCAAGCCGCCGGGCGCAACCTCACGCGCGAACGCTTCCTCAACAGCCTGCGGCGCATGGAAACCGTGGACCTGGACGGCTTCGAACTCAATTACGGCGAGGAAGACAATCAGGGGTCCGATCAGGTGTTCCTAACGGTGATCGGGTCGGACGGACGCTACTACCCGATAGAGCGG
Source organism: Dehalococcoidia bacterium (assembly GCA_965242755.1). Lineage (GTDB taxonomy): Bacteria > Chloroflexota > Dehalococcoidia > Lucifugimonadales > Australimonadaceae > Bin16. The sequence goes on from OZ251500.1 coordinate 2,954,516, forward strand.
ATGGGAGACTGGCGCCCATGATTCCCCGGCTGTTCGCGCGGCTTCAGTTGGCGGCAGGCAAAGCGGCGGAGACGGCGCGCTCCCTGAATCGCCGGATGCCCCCGCGGCTCCAGACGGCGGTCGGCAGGGCGGCGGAGACGGCCCGCGCCATAACCCGCCGGATGCCCGGCGTCTTCTCCCGGCTGTCCGCGATGATGCCCTCGCGGTTCCGGTCGGCGTTCGGCAGGGCGGGAGAGATGGCGCGGGCGGCGGCCCGCCGGATGCCCGGCGCCTTCTCCCGGATGTCCACCCGGTTCCAGTTGGTGATCGGCGGAGCGGCGGCGCTGACGCTCGCCGCGACCATCGTCGGATGGTTCTTCATCAACCGAGTGAGCGACGTCCAGAGCCGCGTGAACGAAGGGAGTTTGCCGGAGATCACGGCGGCGTTCCTCGTCACGGAGTACACGGGCAGCCTCGTGGCGGCGGCGCCGCGCCTCACTACGGCGCAGACGCAGGCCGACCTGAACATCGTCGCCGCCGACATCGACCGCCAATACCGGGCGTTCGAAGAGCAACTCGCGATTCTGGAGGGCGGGGGCGCCGAAGGCAACGCGGAGCGCGTGGCCCGCATCCGGGAGCACGGCGACACGCTCATCTCCAGCATCAACGGCATCGAAAGCGCCATGCCGGAAACGTTCGACCTGGCCGCCCGGGAAGAGACGCTCCGCGTGGACTTGACCGCCGCGCAGGACGCGGTCGACGTCGCCCTGTTCCCTTCCGTGGACGACCAGTTCTTCTACCTCGTCACCGGCTACCGCGAACTCAACGAGCCCCGCGACGCGAGGCCCGACTACTTCACGCCGGAGCAGTTGAATTCCTACCGCCACCTGGCCGACCTGCACACCGACGCGACCTCCGCCGCGCAGGTGGTGGCGAGCGTGTTCACGGTGTCGGACGCCGCGCAGGTCGAGCCGTTGCGGGAGCGTTTCGAGGCGGCTGCGGGCCGCATCCAAAACACCTTCGCCGTCTACCAAGACCCGGCCGCGCAGTTCCGGCTCGCCCCCATCATCGACCAACTCATCCAATTGGGCTCCGGCGAGGGAAGCGCCTTCAACCTGGCGGAGCGGCAACTCACGCTCGCCGCGAACCAGCGCGAGCAACTGGCGCGAAACAACGACGTCGCGCTGCAGTTGACCGACGAAGTGGAAGCGCTCGTCAGCGCCGCCAACGCGCGGGCCGCGGACGCGACGCTCGCCTCCGACCAGGCTGTGCTCTCAGGCCGCACGTGGCTGCTCGTCATCGGCGTCCTCAGCGTCGGCAGCGCGCTTATGGTGGACTGGCTCTTCGTCTACCGCGTGCTGCTGAGCCGCCTCGACTCCCTGTCCGACCGCATGCGCCGCATGGCGGGCGGCGACCTCGAGCAAGAGGTGGAGGTGAAAGGCCGCGACGAAATCGCGGATATGGCCGCCGCCCTAGAGAAGTTCCGCCAAAACGCCCTGGAGGTCCAACGCCTCAACCTCGTCGAACTAATGGCGCAGGAACTCGAAGAGAAGAACGCCACGCTGGACAAGCAGAAGGACGATCTCGAAGAGGCGCTCTCCGAACTGAGCAAGGCGCAGGATCAGATCGTGATGCGCGAGAAACTCGCGGAACTCGGCTCGCTCACCGCCGGCGTCGCCCACGAGATCCGCAACCCGCTCAACTTCGTCAAAAACTTCTCCGAGTCGTCCGCGGAACTCCTGGAGGAGTTGAACGAAGTCCTGCAGGAGAGCAGCGAGCAGTTGACGGAGAAGCAGCGCAAAGACATCGAGGACATCTCCCAAGACCTCGTGAGCAACCTGGAGCGCATCCGCTCCCACGGCGAGCGCGCCAACCGCATCGTGCAGGATATGCTGATGATGGGGCGCGGCGGCGGCGAGTCCCGCTCCATCGTCATCAACGACCTGCTCCACGAGCACGCCCTGCTCGCCTACCACAGCGCCCGCGCGCTCGACCCCGACTTCCAACTGGAAATGCGCGAGGAACTCGACGAGAACGCCGGCGAGATCGTGGTCGTCCCGGAGGACATGGGCCGCGTCTTCCTCAATATGGTGTCCAACGCCTGCTACGCGACCGACCAGAAGCGGCGCGGCGGGGCGCAAGGCGAGCCCTATATGCCCACCCTCACCCTCGCCACCCAGCGCGGAGAAGACGACGTCACCATCCGCATCCGCGACAACGGCGACGGCATCCCCGACGAGATCCGTGAGAAGATCTTCAATCCCTTCTTCACCACGAAGCCCACCGACCAGGGCACCGGGCTCGGCCTCGCGCTCTCCAACGACATCGTGCGGAAACACGGGGGCGAAATTCAGGTAGAATCCGAGCAAGGCGCGTACACGGAGATGATCGTGACGCTCCCCTTCTCCCCGCCCGAGCGGCTGGCGAACGAGGACGAGGAAGAGCAAGACGGCGAGGCGGAGGAGGAATCCGCCGCCCCCGAAGAGCCGGCGCAAGCGGGCGAGAACGACGAAGGCTAACCCAGCAGGAAGGCTGAATGGATTTCGACGGCTACAACCTGGACTTCTACGACGAGATGCTGCTGCCCGACGGCTCGCCCCGGGAGCATTGCCGCCCCCTCCACGAAACGCTCCGCGCCCTTTCGCCGGACCGCTTGGAGAGCATCCAGGACGGCGTCTCGCGCTCGTTCCTGCACGAGGGCATCTTCTTTATGGTCTACGGCGACGAGGTGTCGCAGGAGCGCATCATGCCGGTGGACTGCGTCCCCCGCGTCGTTCCCGCCGCCGAATGGCGACATATCGAACAGGGGCTGACGCAGCGGCTCAACGCGCTCAACAAGTTCCTACACGACGTCTACGGCGAGGCGCGCATCATCGCCGACGGCGTGATCCCCGCCGACCTCGTGTACGATTGCCCTCAGTTCCGCCCCGAAATGCAAGGCTACGCCGGCCCCGAAGGCTCATGGGCCACGCTCTGCGGAACCGACATCGTCCGCACGGCGGAAGGCTTCCGCGTGCTCGAGGACAACCTCCGCTCGCCGTCCGGCATGTCCTATATGGTCGCCACGCGCAACGCCGTGAAGGCCGGCTTCCGCCGCCTCTACCGCGCATCCCGCGTCCGCGAGGTCGCGGACTGCGGGCGTTTGCTCCGCGACACGTTCCGCGAACTCGATCCGCAAGGCCGCTCCGATCCGACCATCGCGCTCCTCACCCCCGGCGTCCACAACGCCGCCTTCTACGAGCACGTCTTCCTCGCCCGCGAAATCGGCGCCGAACTCGTCGAAGGCCGCGACCTCCTTACCCGCGACGGCTTCCTCCATATGCGAACGACGCAAGGGCTGCGCCGCGTCGACGTCCTCTACCGCCGCATAGACGACCTCTTCCTCGATCCGAACGTATTCCTCCCCGACTCCGCGCTCGGCGTCCCCGGTCTGCTGGACGCCTGCAAGCGCGGAAACCTCACGCTGATCAACACGCCCGGCTCTGGCGTCGCCGACGACAAGAGCGTCTATCCCTACGCGCCCGATATGATCCGCTACTACCTGGGCGAAGAGCCGATCCTGGCGAACGTCGACACCCGCCTCTGCCGCCGCGAGGAAGACCTGGAGTACACGCTGGACAACCTGGACAAACTCGTCGTCAAGAAGGTCGGCGAGTCCGGGGGCTACGGCATGCTCGTCGGCCCGCACTCGACCCCGGAGGAGCGCGACGACTACGCGAAGCAGGTGCGCCTGAATCCGGCGGACTTCATCTCGCAGCCCGTGCTCGCCTTCTCCCGCGCCCCGTGCCTCGTTGACGGCGTAATGGAGCCGCGCCACGTCGACCTGCGCCCCTTCGCAATGCAAGGGCGCGAGACGCGCGTCGTCGCCGGCGCCTTCTCCCGCGTCGCCCTCCGGCGCGGAAGCCTCGTCGTCAACTCCAGCCAGGGCGGCGGCGGCAAAGACGTCTGGGTCACCGAGGAGTAAGCGCCTATGCTCTCGCGCAGCGCGGAAGGCTTGTACTGGATGGGACGCTATATGGAGCGGACGGGGTTCGTCTGCCGCCTCCTGCAACTCCAAGCGGAGGCGCTCGTGGACAGGCCCGCCCGCGACATCCACGCCGGTTGGCGCAGGCTCTACGAATCCATCAGCCGCGAGCCCCCAGGCGGCGACCTCGGCGACGTCGAAAGCGACGAGTTCACCCTCGCCGACTCCTACACGCTCGCCGGCGACCTCACCTTCGAGCGCGCCAACCCCGGCTCCGTCTGGAACTGCTTCGCGCAAAGCCGCGAAAACGCCCGGCAGATCCGCCACTGCGTCAGCGCCGAGGTCTGGCAGCGTCTCAACCTCGCCTACCTCCGCATCCGCGATATGGACGCCCCCGACATCTGGGCCGAGTCCCCGGAGAAGTTCTACGCCGGAATGACCGCCGAAATCGCCGCGATAGAGGGCGCCGCCTCCGCGACGATGTACCGTGACGAAGGCTGGCGCTTCCTCACGCTCGGGCGCGCGCTCGAGCGGGCGCAAGCCTCCTGCGCCCTCCTCCTCGCGCAGACCGCGCTCGACGCGGAAACCGGAACCGCGGACGCCGACACCGACTGGGCCTACCTCCTGAAGGCGCTCCACGCGCTCGAGCCCTACCACTTGCGCTACGGCGCAGCCGTCGAGCCCGGCGCCGCCCTCGACCTCATCGTGACCGACCCGCTGCTCCCCGGCTCCCTCGCCCGCCTCTTCGACGCGCTCGCCGACGAGATCGAGGCGCTCGGCGCCGGCCCCGGCGCGGACGGCGCGGCCCGTCGCGCCGCCGGACGCCTCAGTGCCCTCGTCAAGCACCACTGGCCTGACAGCGGCGACCGCCTAGCCCTCCTCCGAAGCGCGCATGAGCAATCGCTCGAACTGCACGCCCTAATCGCCTCCGCCTACTTCGCCTACGCCGCCTGATCCGCCGGCGCGCTTGCGCGCCCGCCTGGATTCCCGCCTACGCAGGCAAGGCGGCAGACAGAGAATCGCCGTCGCCGTTGGCGGACGGAGGCCGCAACCGGCGGCTCTCCCGCAGCGTCGAGACCGCGAACGGCGCGACGATCAGCAGCGAGACGAAGATGTGCGCGGCGCGGGCGAGCGCCGCTCCCTCCGCGCCGTAGGCCGACGCCAGCCAAAAGTAGGCGGGAATAGAGACCGCGAGCGCCGCTCCCATAGACCACAAGTAGGGCGCGACGCGCCCCGACGCAAGGGGCAGCGCGGCGAACGGCGCGGCGGCGTTGGCGGCGAACGCCGCGGGGATCAGAATCAGCAGCGGCGACGCCGACTCCGCGAACGCCTCGCCCAAAACGAACCGGACGACGGGCTCTCGAAAAACCGCAAGCAGCCCGAAGCCTACGGCGGCGAGCGCGGCGGCCAAAAGCGTGAATACGAGTACCGAGCGGCGCAGTTCCCTCCCCCGCCCGAAGCGCCAATGCCGGCTGTGCTCCGTCTGCGCCGACAGCAGCATCATAGCGACGGGGCGCCGCGCCGCGTCCATAATCCTCCGCGCCGCCCGGTAAAGCCCCGCCTCCTGCGCGCCCGCCGCCTGCGCCGCGAGAATGGAGTCCGCGTTCCAACTCGCCGTCTCAATGATCGTTCTCCCGAATATCCCGATTTGGAACCGCCTTACGTCCGACGGAACGCTGATCGAGGTCGCGCGCAGCAGTCCGGGCATGCCGGCGCGATGGGCCGACGCGGCGGCGGCGGCGAAGAGCCCCGCCCCGTAGACCGCCGCGCCTGCGATGTACGCCAAGACGACCGCCTCCAGCCCCGCTCCGGCCCGCCACGCGGCGGCGAGCAGAGCGACGCGAGTCAGCGCGCCCGCGGCGGTCGCGGCGAACGTCAGCGGGACGCGGTCGGCCAGGCGCAGCGCCGTCTGCGTCTCCGTCTGCGTCGCCGTGAACACGCCAACGAGGCCGTAGAGCATCGCCGCCTCACGGTGGGCGGAGTCGATCCCGATAAGCCCGGAGACGGAGGCGAGCAGCGCAATGACCGCGTAGGCGGCGAGCGACAGCCCGAGCGACGCGGCGAGCGTGAAGCGCAATACGCGCGTCGCCTCCCACGGCCGCCCCTCCGCCAGGGCGCGGGTTGCGAACGTAGCGACGGCGTCGCCGCCCGGCGCCGCCGCCAAGCCGTGGATGATCGCGGCGGCGGCGGCGATGACGGCTAGCGCGCCGAAGCCCTCCGGCCCCAGAATCCGCGCCGCGATGAACAACTGCGCGGCGCCGCTGAGGAACTCCACGCCCAGCGCGCCGTTCAGCCAAAGCGTCTGCCGCGCCACCCGCCGCTCCGACGCGGAGAACGCTCGCCGAACGAAAGCCGCCGCGCGGCGCGCGAACGCCATCCGAGCCCTACCGTCCGTCCGCCGCGCCGGGGTCGGCCGCGTAGCCGCCGAGTTCGTAGTCCGCCGCGTACCGCGTCCGCAGCAACTCTTGCGCGCGGGGAGTTAGGCAGGCGTTCATCTCCGCTCTCGCTTCATCCACGTCTTCGCGCCGCGCCTCCCACCCTGCCATCGTGTTCAGCAGCGGGAGCGGCGGCGCCGGCATGCCGAGCCGCTCCGCGACGGCGCGGAAGTCCGCGTCGAGGCTCTCGAACCGTCCGACGAAATCGGGCAGGCGTCCGTCCGGGAGGCGCAAGTGCGCGCTCTGCGAGAGAAAATGCCGGTCGGCGAAAGCGTCCGATCCGTAGGGGGTGTGCAGCCACGCGCAATACGCCTCGAAACGCTCCGCCTCCTCCAGTCCGTAGCGCTCGCGGAACAGGAGGCCGCGCTTCCGCTCCTTGCCGAGCCGCTGCTCCCCCGCGTTCACTAGATGAGCGGAGCGCAACTCCCGATGGAACGAGTAGGCGCGCGTCGCGGGATGCCTGACGAACGCGAACGTAAAGGCGTTCCGCGCCTCGGGATGCGTTCGGAAGACATCGGCGATGCTCGCGTCCCGAATGATCTCGACGTCGGGGTCGGCGGCGAGCAGCGCGGCGATGATGCTCCTTGACGCGACTTTCGGATTGCAAAGCCAGAGATAGTTGTATCTGCGGGAAAGCGCTTTCTCCGCGAAGACGTCGGGGCGGCGCGCCGCGGTTCGCGCCATTCGCGCCGCGTCCGAGAACCGGCGGCGCGCCAGCGCGCCGACTACTCCGCGCGCCATATCCGGACGGCGGAGCAGCGCCGAGGCGATTCTCTGCGCGGTTTTCGGACTGGGCATGCCCATTTGCGGCCCCCGGCGCGGCCTCCGCAGGCGGGCCGCCGCGAAAGCGCGCGCCTCAGATGCGTTCACTTAGCGCGCGGGACGGGAATTCGGCGGACGACGCGAACCTTGCATACCTTTCGCCCTGGCCGCGTAGGCGGGAATCCGGGCGGCGCGGAGCGCCGCTCCGTTCGTCCCCCCTCATCATAGCAGGCGCCGCTACCCTTGCCGGGGCGTCAGTGGACGCGGGATGTCGCCGAGGTCGGCCATCGCCGGGTTCCAGCCGGGCGCGACAACGTCCGCTTGCTCGAGGAAGAGCGCGTCGGGCGCGTCCCACGTGTGGCCGCCGCCGTGCCGAACGTGCGCGTAACCGGCGTCGCGCGTCCGGTGCGCCCGCCCGCCCTTGCGGAGAACGTCGGCGATCAGCAGCGCGTCCACCGAATGCGGCGCATCCCGCCAGCCGCCCGCCCGCTCAAGGTCGCGGCGCGAAATCAGCAGCGCCCCGCCCGCGAGATTGAACGTCCGCCGCCCCTCCGCGTCGCCGGCGAACCGGCGAATCGTGCAATCCGATTCGGCGAGATAGACGAACCCCCCGCTCTTGCCGATCAGTTGCGCCCGCGAATAGACGCGCGCGAGGACGAGATCCCAGACGTGCTCCGGCCCGTAGGCGTCGTCGTCGTCCATTTTGACGAGCAGCGCGCCGCTCGACGCGGCGCCGGCGGCGTTGAGCGCGGCGCCGAGCGTCTCGCTCCCGGGAATGCGGACGACGGCGACGGGGCAAGGCGATTCGGCGGCGAGGCGCTCCGCGTCGGGGAACGGATCGTCGCCATGCAGCGCGAGCGCAAGTTCCAACCGGGGGTACGTCTGCCGCGCGACGGCGGCGAGCGCTTGCTGCAGCAACTCCGGGCGCTTGGTCGCCATAAGGATGGAGACGGTCGGCGGGGCGTCGGCGCTGCGCCATGCGCGGGCTTGGAGCGAATGCTCCCGCAGCGCCGCCCGCTGCATCCTCCCGCCGCGGAGTTCGCGCTCCGCCTCGCTCAGACCCCGCGCGTCCGCCGTCAGCAGATCATGGAGTTCGCCGCCGAGCGCCTCCCGCATCCGCTCGCCGCCGTCCGCGATATGGACGACCACGCCTGACGCGGCGAGCCTGGCGAGCGTTCCCGCCCGCGCCGCCGCGTCCGGGTGAAACGCCTGCGTGTCCTCCACGTGATGCATACGGCGCAGGCGCAGCAGGTCGTCGGGGTGGACGGCGCGGTCCGCGTGGACGCCGACGGGCAGCAGCGCGACCGGCCCCAGCGCGCCGACTTCGCTTCCGGCGCGGGGACTCCACTGGAGCGGATTCCACCGGAGCGCGTCAAACGCGGGCGTTTCCCAATCGCCGAAGTCCGCCCGCGCCCGCACCGCGTTCCGGTAAGGCCGCAGCCCCGCCCGCGCCCGCTGGCTCCGCGTCCACTGCCGGAGCCGCCACCCCGCCGCGCCGCCCCGGTTCTCCGCGTTCCACCAAACGTCTTGCGCCTTCAGCCGCAGGCGGCGGAGCAGCCACCGCAGGAACACGCCCGTCAGCGCAAGCGTCACGTTCCGAAAGTGGGATTGCGTCTCCAGCCGCGCCAACGCCGCTTCCAGCGACTTGCCGGGCGAGAGGCGATCCGCCGCCTCGCGACCCGCGCCGCCGTCTCCGGGGGACGTCGGCGAGCAATCCCCGGGTTTCTCGTGTTCGCGCGTCATCGGTTTCGCGTCAACCGGCGGCGCAGGGAAGCCGCCCGCCATTGCGCGCCGGAGGCGGCCCCGCGCAGCAGCGCCAGCGCATCGCGCCCGCCCCGCGCGTCCCGCGCCCGATCCGCCAAGCGATTCCACGCGGTCGGATGGTCAATCGGGTCCGTTCGCGGAGCGCCGCGTCCGTCGCCGTTCGGCGCGCTTCCGATCCGCAGTTGCGCGGGCGCGACGGTCAGCGCGTCGCCGTAATCGCTAGGGCCGCCCCCCGCGCGGCGCGCCCGATGCAGCGCCCACGTCCGCGTAATGGACGCCTCGCGCCCGTCCGGGAGCGGCGCCGTGAGAACCGCCGCCGTCCCCAGACGCCGCCGCATCCGGTGAACGACGTTCGGCGCGAACGCGGCGCTCGCGGGAAGCGCGACATGAAACGACGCCGTAGGGAACTCGTCGAGGGCGTCCCCCGCCGCGTCGAGCCGGACGCGCGGGTCGGCGCCGAACTCGTTGCGGAGGCGCTCCGCCGTCTCGTCGTCCGCGCCGCCGGGCGCCTCGACGCGCGCGGCCAAGTCGAAAACGCGGTCGGCCAAAATGTCGGCGACGGCCTGGATGACGCGCTCCGCGGACGCGCCGTCGGTTTGGAGCGTGACGACGAACTGCGGCGTCCGGTGGACGCGGCCCGGCCGGTTGCTGCGGAACCAGCGATGGGCGATGAGTTGCGCGGCTTTCTCGCGCTGGATCAGATTGTCGCGCTCCTTGGCCTCGCGGTTGTCGCTCCATCTCCCCTGATGCCAGGCAAACGCCCCCGCCGCCGGGGCAAGCAGCGCCCCCATCGTGTAGGCGCGGTAGCCGAACTCCATATCCTCCATCCCCCACCGCGTGAACGATTCGTCCATGCCGCCCAGCGACTCGTAGAACGCCTTGCCGACGCCGAACCCCCAGCCCTCCACGCCCCAGAACAGGTTGTCGGCCTTGATCATCAGTTCGCTCGTCTTGAGGAAGTCCGGGAGAATGGGCGGGTCCGTCGGCTTCCCCGCGAAGAACTCCTTGATGGGCCCCGTCCTGCGCCGAATGCGCTCCGCGCTCAGGCCGTCAATCGGCGCGTGGGCGCGAAGCCCCATCGTCAGAACGTCGGAGACGGCGTGATGCCATCTCGCGTGCGCCGCGATCCAATTCGCCTCCGCAAGCATATCGTCGTCAAGGAAGAGCAGGACGTCGCCGGACGCGGCGCGCGCCCCCGCGTTCCGCGCCCGGGCCAGCCCGAATCCGCGCCGCTCCTGCCGCTCCATCCGAACGCTCAGCGCCGACGAAGGCCGCTCCAGCGGCGGATCCGACCCGTCGTCAACGAGGATGACTTCGACGAGGCCGCACGGGTAGGTCTGCCCCTCCAACGCCGCGAGCGTCATCTCCAACGTCGTAGGCGGCGTCCGATGGCACGGAATCACGACGCTCACGCGCATCGTCGGCGCGAAAGCGTCCGCAGGCGGCGGTTGGACTTGCCGCCAATCGTTGTAGCGGACGGCGTTGGGCCGGGGTGTCACGCTCGCCTCCGCATCCGAGCGGCGGACGCGCCGCCGCGCCGCGCCACGAGGCTTGGATGCGCGGTCGCTATGCGGAGAAACTCTAGCAGGGAGGCGGCTCCACTTTGGCGCGGAGGCGGTTAAAGAACTCCTCAATGACCTGCATCCCGGTGGCGCGCAGGATCATATCGCCGACGATGCCGAGCCTGCCCTTGATCGTCACCTCCGATGCGTAGGCGAGTTCGCAGCCGCCGTCCGCCTCGGCGAGCGTCATCTCAATGGAGGCGGTCATCGCGCTCTTGGTGATCGAGTCCTGCCCCTCGACGCGGGCGGCGAGGCGGACGGGCTCCTCGGCCTCGACGATTTCGGCGCGGAAGGAGAAGTCGCCCGAGACGGGGCCGACCTTCGCGCTCATGCCGCCCTCGAACGAGCGGTCGTCCAGTTTCACGACGTCACGGACGCCGGGCATGCACTCGGCGAACTGCTCGATGTCGAGCGCGACGCGCCAAACGTCGGCGGGCGACGCGCGGAAGGCAACCTTGCCCTGATACTTCATCATTTCCTTTCGCGCAGGTTCGCGCAGGGGCAAGCCTACCGCAACGGGGCGCGTCCGGCAACGGGGCGCAAGCGGTCAAAGCGCATTGGCATTGGCGGGGCAACGGGCGCCGACCGGCGCAAGGGGCGAATGTCGCGCCTGCCCGATAACCGCGCTACCCGATGGTTCCCGCGACCTCCTGGCGGGGGCGCGACTCCTCGCGGTAGAGGCCGATCGCCTCTACGACGGGCAGGTCGCTCATCGAAAAGAGAACCGCGTCCTCCGACGAGTCCGTGCCGTGCTCGTGGACGGCCCACGACGGCAGAACGAAGGTGTCGCCCTTCGCCCAGTCGAGCCGCTTGCCGTCTATGACGCAGTACCCCTCGCCCTTCGCGGCGTGGTAGACGACGCTGGACGTGTGGCGGTGCGCCTCGCCATGCGAGTTCGGCGCGAGCCGCTGCAGTTTGAGCGCGAGCGTCGGCATCGAGTGGCCGCCCGTCACAGGGTTGGCGTACTCCATCGTCACGCCGTCGTAGGGATCCTCCTCGCCGTAGCCGAGCAGCGCGCCGTAGGCGTCGCTCCACTTGTATGTGATCGGCAGCGTTCCGCCAACGACGTCCTTCAGATTGGCGCGCATCAGCCCGTTGCCGATCGCCGCGTTCGTGTAGCCGTTCGGCTTGGTGACAGGCTGAACGTCCTCCGGGTACGGCTCCTGAAACATCGCGTCGAGGTAGCCGACCATCGGCGCGTCAAGGCAGTCGAGCCAGATCACCGGTTTGTCCTGCGGGTTGTTGTGGTCGTGCCACACCCACGACGGCGTGAGCGTGAGGTCGCCCTCCTCCATGCGGAAGCGCTCCCCGTCCTGCACCGTGAACGCTCCCTCGCCCTCTATGACGAACCGGATGGCGGCGGCGGTGTGCCGGTGCGCCTCCGCGATCTCGCCCGGCCAGACGATCTGGACGGCGGCGGACATCGTCTTCGTCGCGCCGGCCTGCGGGTTCTTCAGCCCCGGGTTCCGCATCGTGAGCGCGCGCCTGAAGCCCTGCCCCCGCAAACTGGGGAGGTCGCCCGCCTGCATCGCCAACTCGCGCATCCGCTCCCAGCGCCACACGAAGGGCGCCAACTTCGGGCGCACCGGCGGGTTCGCGTGCATCACCCACAGCGGGTTGATGTTCTCCGCGTCCAACTCCTCGTGAAACGCCCGCTCGCTCTCCGGCATCGTCCACGCCATCGCCGACCTCCTCTCTCGCTAGGGGCTAGCATCCCCTATGGTACACGCACCTTACCATCCGCGCCATAGGCGTCCTTCCCGAGCAGCCGGGAACCTCATCGTGTAGACTACGGGCGTCCTGTTCCACGATGAGGAGGTGGAGATGGTAACTGTATTGGCAATCTTGATAACGGCATTGGCCATGGTCAATTACTATGGGGGGCTGTGCGCGGGGATCACCTTGTGGAGGAAGCGCGGGTTCGACGCTGCGGAACTGCTGCTCTGGCTATTTATCCCGTTCTACGGGTTGTGGTTGATTCGCAAATACTGGCTGCACGATATCTCGCGTTAGGCGCGGCAGACCCCCAGTGTGGAGCACTGTCCGCTCTGCGCCCCGCCCAAACAGGCCGTTCGCCTCATCAAGGAACCGGTGGGTCCACCCCGGGTGGGACCCACCGGGCGCGGCCGCCCTATGCGTCTACGAACTCGATGAACTTATGCGCCACGAGTTCCGTGAGGAGGATATTGGGAATTCCCTCCCCGCCGCCCGTCAGCCCGGCCGCCTTCCCCGATTCCAAGGTCTTGCCGTTCCACTCACGGACGGTCATCCCATCCTCGAGTGACGGCAGCGAGTGCTCCCTGCGGTAGGACTCGCCACGGGGAGGACTGTTTGGGCAATCGTACAGAGCCTCGCAGAGGACATGGATAACCTTGCCCTCCGTGTTCCCCCGGGTGTACCGCTCGCGTTCCGCAATCGGCGGAGCCGTGTGGTCGTGTTCCATCGCCGACCTCCTCTCGCTAACGCCCTATGACCGACCTGACCGCGTAGGCGGGAATCCAGACGCGGCGCGCAGCGCCGCTCCTCCCGCCCCTCGGCGCCCCGTCATTCCCGCGAAAGCGGGAACCTACTGGGGCCGGGAGCGGGATAGCATATCTTACGCTATCTCGCCGATGCGCTGGGCGAGATTCTCCACTAGCGGGATCCCCTTTCTTATCAGCGGCCAGTTCCATCCTATCAACCGCTTGCCTAGCGCTTCGCCGACAAAGACGTGCAAGGGATACCTGTACCCGTCAACCGTGACCGTTTCGCGGGGCTCGTACTCTGCGGAGAGCGCCTTCTTCATCTGTTCCAGGACGGTCTTGCCGTCCCCCAGCAGCAGTTTGATGCCGGGGTTCTCCTCCAACTGCCGCCTCACGAAAGGCGCGCCGTCCTCCAGCAACTTGGCTTGGGCGCCGGGCGGCAAGTCTCTCCAACTTTCCGATGTCGGCCACTGGGCCAAGTCCAAGTGACAGGCGGAGCCGTCGAGGTACGACGCGCCGCACGCGACGATGACCTTCTCTAGGGGATTGAAGAAACCGGGCGTGGCGCGGCCAACCTCAGTTGTGAAGTAGTCGTAGCCGTACATCTCCGCCTTGGCGCCCGGGGCGACGCCGGGCTGGGCGCCGCGCCGCGCCTCCCTCTGGTGCCCGTGCCCGGGGTTCAGCCCTATCGTGGCGATGCGAGCCTTGGCGGGGTCGCCGTAGGCGATGGTCGGTATCGCCCCATCAGGGATGCGACAGCCTTCGGGAGGCTTCCGCGCGGCTCTCAGTTGCGCGTACTCCGGCAAAACCATCGCTGTCTCCTTCCGGCAAGTCCCCGCTTTGCGCCTAGCGCAAGCCTACTCCCTACGCCACCGAGGCGATCTCCACGCCCTCCTCTTTCGCGGCGCGCTGAATCACGAGCGTCGTCGTGATGGCGAGGATGCCGTGCGCGCCCGCTTTCGCAAGCGCGTCCGTGCTCACCGTCCGGAGCGCGGCGGCTTGCTCCGCGCTCACGCCCAACTCGGCGGCGACGCCGTCCATATCGCGGACGAACCTGCGGCGGAGCCCCTCGTCGCGCCGCAACTCGAAGAGCGCCTTGTTGAGGGGGTACGTCTCCGGCGTGGGGTACTTGTAGAACTCGTAGCCCTGCCCGCGGAACTCGAAGCCGCCGAACTTGGGAATCTCCCGACGCTCTTGCCCGCGCCCTCCCCGGTCGGGAATGAAGCGCATCACGCCGTGCCCGTGGTGGGAGGTGGGCTGGTAGCTCAGCAACTCGCCGCGCCGCGTTCCGGTCGCGCCGAGCATCACGAGCCAGGGCAGCAGTTCGGTGTTGCCCACCTCGTCCAACTGCTCGCCGGTCAACTCGAGCAGCGACTCCGGCCTGCCCTCCTCGAGTTCCTGGATGACCCAGTGGTCGAACTCGTACTCCGGATCGAAGTACTTCCACGTGCCGGGGTAGTGGGAGAGCCCGCCGCTGGCGAGGATGGCGACCTTCTCCGGGCGCGCGTCTATGACCTTGCGAATCGCCTCGCCGACCTGGACGCAGCGATGAGTCGTCGGGAGCGGGGGGAGGTAGACGTTGACGAACATCGGCACGATGGGAACGGCGCGCCCCTGGTGAATGTACTCCAGCGGCGTGGCGAAGGCGTGGCCGAGCAGAGCCTCGTGCGCGTAGGCGAGGTCTATTCCGTCGGCGACGAGGCCGTTGAGGAGCGCCGTGGCCATCTCCTGATGGATCGGAACCTCGTACTCATGCCCGGCGTACTCCGCCGTCGCGGTCTTGCCGGTGATGACGGCGAACGCGGGCACGGAGCCGGGGAAGAACGTTTCGACGTGGTCGATGCCGACGAGGATGAGGACGTCGGGGGACGTCGCGTCGAGTTCGCGGCCGAGGACGCCCATCGCGTCGATGCCGGCTTGCAGTTGCGCTTGGTCTTCCTGCGGGGGCCTGGTGAGGAGTTGGGGCGCGTGCACCGATCCTGCGGCCCAGACGATTTCACCCATAAGCGTTCGCTCCTTCGCCGCCGAGCGCGGCCTGCCGCCTATCGTAGAGGAGAGCGGCGTCGGGCGCAACGCCCAACGCCCCGTTGCGCTACAATCCCACGCGACCCGGCGACAGGAGGCGCGCCTATGCCCGTGCAAGACTTGCGAGAGTGGATCGCCCGCATCGACGAAATGGGCGAACTGACCCGCGTCGAAGGCGCCGACCCCAACCTCGAGATCGGCGGCCTCGCCGACCTCTACCAGTGGGATATGGAGAACCCCGCTCTCCTCTTCGAGAAGATCAAGGGGCACCCGGAGAGCCACCGCCTCATCGCCAATGTCCTCACCTCGCTGCCGCGCGTCTGCCTCAGCCTCGACCTGCCCGTCGACCTCACGCGCCGCGAATTCGTGCGGACGTGGCGCGACCGCCTCAAGGAGTTCGCCCCCATCCCGCCGCGCCAAGTCGAGGACGGCCCCGCGCTCGAGAACCGGCGAACCGGCGACGAGGTGGACGTCACGCAGTTCCCCGCTCCCTTCTGGCACTCCGAAGACGGCGGCAAGTACCTCGGCACCGGCAACATCGTCGTGATGCGCGACCCAGACACGGGCTGGGTCAACGCCGGAACCTACCGCGTCCAACTGCACGACCGCGACACGCTCGGCGTGATGATCTCCCCGGGCAAGCACGGGCGCCTCATCCGCGAAAAGTACTGGGCGAAGGGGCAGCCCTGCCCGGTCGCCGTCTCGTTCGGCCACGATCCGCTGCTGCTGCTGCTCGGCGGACTGGAGATCGACTACGGCGAGGACGAGTTCGCCGTCGCGGGCGGCGTTCGCGGCGAGCCGCTCGACGTCATCGCCGCGCCCCTCACCGGCCTCCCCGTTCCGGCGACCGCCGAAATCGTCATCGAAGGCGAGATCCCGCCCGACGAATTCCATCAGGAGGGGCCGTTCGGCGAGTGGACGGGCTACTACGCGAGCGGCGAGCGCGATATGCCGATCATCAAAGTCCGCTCCGCAATGTGGCGGAACGACCCCATCGCGCTGGGCTGCCTTCCCGGCAAGCCGCCGAACGACAACACCTACTTCCGCAGCCCGCTGCGCGCCGCGATGCTCTGGAACGAGTTGGAGCGCGCCGGCGTCCCGGGCGTCGTCGGCGCGTGGTCGCACGAGGCCGGCGGCGGGCGCTTCCTCAATGTCATCGCCATTCAGCAAATGTACCCCGGCCACGCCAAGCAGGTCGGCCACGCGACGACGTCCGTGCACGCGGGCGCCTACGCCAACCGGTTCGTCATCGTCGTGGACGACGACATCGACCCCACCGACACGAACGAGGTCCTCTGGGCGCTCTGCACGCGCGCCGAGGTGACGGAGGACGTCGACATCGTCAAGCGAATGTGGAGCACCTCGCTCGACCCGATGGCTTACGCCGGCGAGGGCCCGCGCTACTACAACAACCGGATGATCATAGACGCTTGCCGCCCCTACGACCGCCTGGCGACCTTCCCTCCCGTCGCCCGCAAGACGCAGGAGGAGGCCGCCGAAATCCGCGCCCAATGGCCCCAACTCTTCGCGCCCGACGGCAAAGTCCGCAAAGAAGTCCGCCGCGCCTCCCGCAACGGGGGGTAGGGGAGCGTCGCGTACCCCCTCCCGCCGCGCCTGCGCCCTTAGGAGGCCTTTGCGCCGCCATGCCCACGCAGGCGTGAACCGCCCCGTCCCCGCGCGTCAGGCGGCGGCGGCGATGTCGGCGTAGGCGGCGGAGAGGGTCGCGGCGGCGGACTCCCAGGTGAAGGTTCGCGCCCAGTGGACGCCGGCCTCGCCCATTCGCCTGGCGCGGGCAGGGTCGACTAGGAGGGAGTCGAGCGCGGCGGCGATGGCGGTCGGCGAGCCGGGCTCGAAGAGGACGCCGGTTTCGTTTTCGCGGACGATTTGGCGGAGGCCGCCGGCGCGGGACGCGGCGACGGGCGTTCCGCAGGCCATCGACTCCAGGGCGACGAGGCCGAACGTTTCGTGGAGCGACGGGACGGCGCAGACGTCGGCGGCGGCGTAGCAGCGGGGGAGTTCGGCGTGGGGGACGGCGCCGCGCGCGTCCACCTGGGCGCTGACGCCGGCCGCCCACGCCGCGTCGCGCAGCCATTGGACGGCGGGGCCGTCCTGCTCGCCGCCGACGATCAGGAGGCGGACGCCGCGCGGCTCGCGGAGCAGCGAGAGGGCTTGCACGAGCGCGTCCGGGCCTTTGAACGGCTCGGCGCGCCCGACGAAGAGGACGATGCGCTCGTCGGCGCCGACGCCGAGCGCGCTTCGCGCCTGCAGGCGGGACATCGGCCTGAAGAGCGACGAGTCCACGCCCAACGGCACGGCGCGAACGCGGTCGGCGGGGAATTCGAACAGCGCGCTGACGGCGGCGGCCTCTTCGTCGGTTGCGGTGATCACGGCGTCGGACTCGCGGACGGCGGCGGCCTCCGCCTGTTTGCGGACGGCGGACTCGGGGGCGCCGCCGGCGCGCTCCTTGATTTCTGCGATGGTGTGGCCGGTGAAGACGTGGGGGGCGCCGAGCCGCCGCGCGAGGCGGATTCCGGGCTCCGCGGAGAGCCAGTAGTGGCTGTGGACGAGGTCGTAGTCCGCGCCGTCGGCGTCGGCGTAGGCGAGCAGCCGGCGCGTGAAGCCGTCGGCGTCGCTCGCGTCCATGTGCATTATTCGGAGGGGCGGGCCGCCGGGCTGTCCGCAGCCTGCGGATGCGTCCGCGGCGGGGCAGGGGCCGTGCAGGCGAGTGAAGACGTCGACGCGGACGCCGGCGCGCTCGAGGGCGCAGGCGACGTTGCGGAGGACGACGCTCATTCCGCCCGCCGCGCCGACGCCCGGGGACGCGAGCGGGCAGCCGTGGACGGAGACGTAGGCGACGCGGCTGACGCTCATCGTCGCATTCCCGGCCTCAGCGCGTCACGCGGATGCGGCGGACGCGGGCGTCCGCCGCGCCGAGCCGATGCTTGTAGGGCTCGGCGCCGCGCAGCAGATCGAAGTAGGTTAGCCCTTGCTCGATGGCGTCTTTGATGCAGAGGGCTTTGAGCATCAGCCCGGCGGCGAGGTCGGCGTACTTGTGGCGGTAACCGCTGTTGTAGAGGAGGCGCTTGCCGTCGTAGTCGAAGGCGAGCACGGCGGCGGCGGGGTCGCCGTCCAACTCTAGTAGGAAGAGGCGCAGATAGCCGGCTTCCTGCATTCGCCGGGCGATGCTGCGGAAGAACGATTCGCGCTCGGGGCTGAGGAAGTCGCGCTTCTCCTCGCGGCTCTCGGCCATCACGTCGTTGAATACGGCGAGGTCGCGCTCGACGCCGTCAGGCGCCGCGAGGCGGACGCGGACTTCTCCGGCCGACTCGAGCCGGCGGAGTTTGCGGCGGAGTTCGTGGCGGTCTTTCTTGCGGAGGGATGCGAGGTAGTCGTCCCACGTCGGGGGGAGCGCGACGCCGGGGGCGACGTCCTCGTCTTCGATTTCGACGGCGCACCCGCGGGCGCGGGCGGCGTCGGGCAGGAGGCGCAGCGTCGGGGAGCGCTCCGGCACGGAGTCGAGCGTCATCGTTCGCCAATCCTCGCGCTCGAGGCAATCGAAGAGCGCGGGGTAGAAGGCGGGATCGGGGGCGATGAAGTCGTGGTAGTCGAAGAGGTCGGTTTCGCCGAGGAAGGAGAGGACGCCGCCGCGCAGGCGGAGGGGGGCGAGCCCCAGCGGAGCGTCGGGCGGGCCGACGGCGATGAGGCGGAGTTCGCCGTCGGCGCCGAACTCGTCCCACCAGGTTTCCTGCCATTCGGGGGTGAGGAAGACGCTGCGCCATGGCGCCTGGCGGAGCAGGCGCTCCCAGAGGGGGCGGGCGGGCGCGAAGGAGGCGGCTTCTGCGATGCAGGTCAATGCAATCCCTCTCGGAGGAGGCTAAGCGCCTCGGCGCGGGTGGGGCCGTTGGCGACGAATACGCCGCGCAGGGCGGAGGTGACGATGGAGGAGCCGGGCTTGCGGACGCCGCGCATCGCCATGCAGAGGTGCTCGGCGCGGAGCACGACGGCGACGCCCTCGGGCTGGACGACTTCCATCACGGCGTCGGCGATCTGGGAGGTGAGGCGCTCCTGCACTTGGGGGCGCTTGGCGAACACGTCGACGGCGCGCGCGAGTTTGCTGATGCCGACGACCTTGCCTCGCGGAATGTAGGCGACGTGGGCGGTTCCGAAAAAGGGAAGGAGGTGGTGCTCGCAGAGGGAATAGAAGGGAGCGTCGCGCATCAGCACCATTTCCTGGTGGTCCTCGTCGAACTGGACGGAGAGGACGTCGGCGGGGTCGAGGTCGTAGCCGGCGGCGGTCTCGGCGTACATTTGGGCGACGCGCTTGGGCGTGTCGCGCAGTCCCTCGCGGTCGGGGTCTTCGCCGACGGCGATGAGGAGTTCGCGGACGGCGCGGGCGGCGCGTTCATGGTCTACGGCCAACGTTACGCTCCTGGGTCGCGCTCGAGCAGGCGCGCGACGGCTTCCATATCCGGGGGGGCGCTTTCCGGGGTACGGGCGAGGATCCGCTCGGCGACGGGAGCGTCCTTGAGGCCGGATCCGGTGATGACGCAGACGACGGTCGCGTCTGAGAATTCCTCGCCGGCTCGGGCGCGCTTGATAAGGGCGGCGACTCCGGCGGCGGATGCGGGCTCGCAGAAGATTCCCTCGGCGGCGGGAAGGAGCGCGTAGGATTCGAGGATCTCGTCGTCGGTGACGGCGTCTATCGCGCCGCCGGATTCGTCTCTTGCGGCGGCGGCGCGGGCCCAGTTGGCGGGGTTGCCGATGCGGATGGCGGACGCGACGGTTTCCGGATTGGGGACGGGGGCGCCGTTGACGATGGGGGCGGCCCCGGCGGCCTGCGCGCCCATCATCCGCGGGAGCCGGGTCGACTCGCCGTCCCGCGCGAACTCGCGGAAGCCCTCCCAGTAGGCGGTGATGTTGCCGGCGTTGCCGACGGGAATGAAGAGGTAGTCGGGGGCGTCGCCGAGGTCGTCCACGATCTCGAACGCGGCGGTTTTCTGCCCGGCGATGCGGTGGGGGTTGACGGAGTTGACGAGGGCGAATCGCTCGGCGTAGTCGGCGAGTTCGCGGGCGATGCGGAGCGCGTCGTCGAAGTTGCCCTCAATCGTCACGACGCGGGCGCCGTAGGCGACGGCTTGGCTCATTTTCCCCGGGGCGATGCTGCCCTGGGGGACGAGGACGACGGTTTCGAGGCCGGCGGCGGCGCCGTAGGCGGCCGCGGACGCGCTCGTGTTGCCGGTGGAGGCGCAGAGGAGGCGCGACATGCCGTCCTCCATCGCCTTGGCGACGGCGACGACCATCCCGCGGTCCTTGAAAGAGCCGGTGGGGTTGCAGCCTTCGAGTTTGAAATGGAGCGCGCCGACGCCGAACCTGCGCTCAAGGTTGCGGGAGCGGACGAGCGGCGTGCCGCCCTCGCCGATGGTCAGCGCAGGCGTGGCCGCCGTGACCGGGAGGCGGTCGGCGTGGCGGACGAGGACTCCTGGGTTCACGCTTCCTCTCCCGTTACGATTGGCTCACGCCGGAGCCGTCCTCGATGCGGATGAGTTTCGGCTGGCCGCAGACGACGTCGAGCGCCTCGATGCGCCGGACGGCCTCCTGCACGTCCTGTTCGCGGGCGCGGTGCGTGACGATGACGACCTCCGCCGGGCCGCCCGCGTCCTCCGGCGCCTCCTT
This sequence comes from Dehalococcoidia bacterium, assembly GCA_965242755.1. Taxonomy (GTDB): domain Bacteria; phylum Chloroflexota; class Dehalococcoidia; order Lucifugimonadales; family Australimonadaceae; genus Bin16. The sequence continues at coordinate 2,975,142 of OZ251500.1, forward strand.
CTGAATGACGGAGGCGAGGCTTACGCCCATATCGCCGAGCGCGCCCGTGATTCGCGCCATCACGCCCGGCCTGTCGGCGGCCTTCATCCGCAGATAGTACTTCGTCTCCAGATCCGCCATCGGCAGGATCCGGAGGGGCGCGCCGACGTCAGGATACGCGAGCGCGCCGCCGGAGGGGGCGGCGCGGACGATGGCGATGAGATCGCCGATGACGGCGGACGCCGTCGCGCTCGGCCCGGCGCCGGGCCCTTGGAACATCGTCCAGCCGACGAGGCCGCCCTCGAGTTCGACGGCGTTGTAGACGCCGTCCACTTTGGCCAGGGGATGGCGTTCGGGCAGGAACGCAGGGTGGACGCGGGCGCGGACGGCGCCGTTCTCCAAGCGGCTCGCCGCGAGCAGTTTGATCGCGTAGCCCAACTCGCGGGCGTAGCGGAAGTCCGCTGCGTCGAGATTGCGGACGCCTTCGCGGAAGACGTCGGGCTCGCGGACCGCGCCGCGGAAGGCCAGCGCGCTGAGGATCGCGAGTTTGTAGGCGGCGTCCGCGCCGTCCACGTCTTCGGACGGGTCGGGCTCGGCGTAGCCGTTGCGCTGCGCCTCGGCGAGGGCTTCGTCGTAGGACGCGCCGTCCTGCGCGATGCGCGTCAGAATGTAGTTCGTGGTGCCGTTGATGACGGCGTTGACGGCGGCGATGCGGTTGGCGGCGAGGTCGCGGACGAGAGGGCCGATGATGGGAATGCCCCCGCCGACGCTGGCCTCGAAGGCGAGGGCGGCGTCGTTCGCGGCGGCGAGCGCGAGCAATTCCGGCCCGTGCCGCGCGATGACCTTTTTGTTGGCGGTCACGACGTGCTTGCCTGCGCGCAGCGCGGATTCAATGTAGGCGAGCGCGGGCTGTTCGCCGCCCATCGACTCGATGACGACGTCCACGCCGTCGCCGCTGAGGAGGGCGGACGGATCGCCGGTTACGGCTAGGCCCGGCGGGAGGCCGGGGCGCGGCTTGGCGGGATCGCGGACGAGCGCCCCGACGAGGCGCATCGGGCGGCCCGCGGCGCGCTCCAGCGCGGCCGCGTCGTCCGCGAGCGTTCGCGCCGCCTGTCCGCCGACCGCTCCCGCGCCGAGGAGCGCGACGCCGACGCCTGCCTCGCTCATTGGAGGTCTTCCAACTGGCGCAGCGCCCAATTCCCGTCGCCTTGCGTGAAATCGTAGACGACCTCGACGCTCCGCTCGTCCAGCCATTGCTGGTACGCGCGGTTGCCGAGCAGACGGCGCATCTCCTCGCTGACCGGCTGCTCCGATGGGCCGTCGGTCACGCGGAACACGACGCTGCCGATGGTGGTGGTGTGGGGCCCCTGGAGTTCCCCTTGCGTAACGTCGTCAGCGAAGAGCAAGCGCTCAAGGTCGGCGGGGAACGCGCCCTCCGGAACCCAGCCGAGGTCGCCGTCCGCGTCGCCCAGCGCCTGATCGAGGTGCAGTTCAGCGGCGATGTCCGCCAACTCCTCGCCGTCCTCGAGGCGCTCCATCGCGTCGCCGGCCTGTTCGGAAGATGATGCGACGATCCACTCGACGTAGATCTGCTCCGCCGTCTCCGGGCTCTGCGCGGCGAAATGATCAAGGGCGGCCTCGGAGCGGAGTTCCCCGGCGATCCAGTCGCGGTGATCGGCGTCGCTCACGCCGAAGGCGTCAAGGAAGGCGTCGAGCGTGTCGCGCCCCTCTTCGCTGAGGGACGGCGGCGGCTCGGCGTTTTCATCGTCGGAGGGCGGCTCGAATTGCCGGACGAGTTCCGCGTCGACGTCCGCCTGCGTGACGTTCGCGTCGAGTTCGTCGGCGCGGCGCTCGAGGATGACGTTGCGGACGAGCGCGCTGAGGGCGGCGTTGGGGTTCAGCGATCCGGACGCCGGGGCGGTGAGCGCGGTGTAGGGGACGACCTCGCTAAGTTGGACGGCGACGCCCTCGAATTCGGCGACGACTTTGCGGGGAGGGCGGTAGGAGTTGAACCACCAGCCGACAGAGAGGAGCGCGACGAGGGCGACGGCGGCGACGGCGATGACGCCGTAGAGGATGCGCTGGGCTCTACGGTCGCTGATGCGGCGGCGGCTTCCGGTTGCCTGCGAAGCCGAACGCGCCGCTTGCTGGCGTTCCGCGCGGCGGCGTTGTCGCATCTAGGCGTTCGTCTGCTCTTGAGATTCGGGCGCGCCCCCGGGCTCGGCCGCGTCCGCAGGCGGCGACTCGGCGGCGGGAGCGTCGGCCTCGGCGGGCGCGGCCTCCTCAGAGGGAGCCGCGGCGGACGCCTCGGCGGGCTGCGCCTCGGCTGCGGGAGCGTCGGCCTCGGGGGCAGGCGCCTCGGCAGTTCCCTCGGCGGGAGCGTCGGTCGCGGGGGCCGGGGCGGACGCCTCGGCGGGCTGCGCCTCGGCAGATCCCTCGGCGGGTTGCGCTGCGGCTGCGCCCTCGGCGGGTTGCGCTGCGGCTGCGCCCTCGGCGGGAGCGCCGGCTGCGGGGGCTGCGGGGGCTGGGGCCGACGCCTGAGCGGGCTGCGCTGCGGCGCCGGGCGGGGGCGAGCCGGACGGCCTGCCGTCGCGGGAGCGTCCGCCGTCGCGGTCGCGCCGGAAGCCGCCGCGCCCGCCGCCCCGGTCAGGGCGCGTCATTTCGATGAGGCTGTGGGATCCGGTGTAGGGCAGGAGCGCGAGGAAGCGGGCGCGCTTGATGGCGACGGCGAGTTTCCGCTGATGCCGGGCGCGCGTGCCGGTGCGCCTGCTGGAGTCGATCTTGCCCCACTCGGAGACAAAGCGGCGCAGGACGGGCACGTCCTTGTAACTCGGCGTCTTCTTCTCGGCGCTGAAGTAGCAGACCTTCCGCCGGGGGAAGAATCGCCGCCCTCCGGGGCGCCGCCGTCTCGTGCTCTGCATTTTTAGGCGTTCTCCTCGCTGGTTGGCGCGCGGCGTTCGCTTTCGACCCGCGCGATGCGTCCGTTCAGAAGGGCAGGTCGTCGGGGGACTGCGCGTCGGACGGGGCGAAGTCGCCTCCGCCGTAGCCGCCGCTTTGCCGGTAGCCTCCGCCGTAGCCGCCCGGCGGGGCTCCGCCTTGCGCGGCCCCGCCCGCGGCGTACCCGCCGCCCGCAGCGTACCCGCCGCCGCCCGCGTACTCGTCGCCCTCGCCGGGGCGGTCAAGGAAGAGCACGCGGTCGGCGATGATTTCGTTTCGGAAACTCATCTGGCCGTCCTGCCGCTGGTAGGAATTGCTGTGCAAGCGGCCTTCCACGTAGGCTTTGCGCCCCTTGGCGAGGTACTGGTTGACCTGCTCCGCCAAGTTGCGCCAAGCGACGACGGTGAACCACTCCGTTTCCTGCTTGCGCTCGCCGTCGGGCGAGTTGAAGGAGCGGCTGGTGGCGATGCGGAATGACGTCACCGGAGCGCCGGAGGGCGTGTACCGCATCTCCGGGTCGGTTCCCACGTTTCCGATGACCATAATCCTGTTCAGCATCGGCGCGCCCTCCTACTCCTCGTCCAGCCGGATGAGGAGGTGGCGGATGACGTCGTCGGTGAGTTTGAGGGCGTTGTCGAGGACGGCGGCGCCTGCGCCTTCCATCTCGAGGTTGGCGAGGTGGTAGTTGGCTTCGGTGAAGCGGCCGATCTTGTAGGCGAGTTTGCGCTTGCCCCAGTTGTCCTCGCCGGTGACGTCCCCGCCGTGGTCGGCGGCGACGCGGCGCACGCGCTCAACGACCGCGCCGAGGCGCGTCTCGTCGGCGTCCGGATGCACGAGCAACACTAATTCGTACTGACGCACCGTCTCTCCTGTGTTCCCGAAATCGCAGCGCAGCGGCGTAGGCGCCGCCCGCGTCCCGCAAGTATAGCGCAACGGAGCGCGCGGCGGCAAGCGCTTGGGGAAATGCGCGCCGTCGCAGCGCCGCGCTGCTTAATCGGGCGGACTAGACGTCCAGTTTCAGCAGGCGGCGGGCGTTGCCCTCGTAGATCTTTTGCTTGTCCTCTATGGAGGCGGTGACGCCGTCCATCGCGGCGAGCGTGGAGCGAATGTAGCCCGAGCCCTTCTCCGGGTCGAACGGGGCGTCGGACGCGAAGAGGACGCGGTCGGCGCCGAAGAAGGCGAGGCCGCACTCTGTGGCGGGCACGGAGCCGAAGGTGGCGGTGTCGGCGTAGAACATGCGGAAGTAGTCGTAGGGGCGCTTGGCGAGGCGGGCGAGCGTCCCGGCCTCGTGGGGGTCGTCGCCGCGCCGCCCCAACTGGTCGAGCCCGGGGCCGACGCGCCCCTCGAAGAAGGGAACCATCCCGCCGAGGTGGTGCGCGATGATCTTGATGTCCGGATGCCTGTCGAAGAGGCCGGACATCACGATGCGCCCCATCGCGACGCTCGTTTCGTAGGGCCAGCCGAACGCCCACCACATATCGTACCAAGAGCGGTCTTCCGCCGCGTAGTCGGGGAACGCGGCGGAGCGCGTGGGATGCAGCCATATCGGAAGGTCATGGGCGGCCATCTTGTCGAAGACCGGCGCGAGTTCGGGGTCGTCGAGGGGGCGTCCGTTGACGTTGCTGAAGATTTGGACGCCCTTCGCGCCGAGGCCGTTGACGGCGCGGTCGATCTCGGCGAGGGCGGCTTCCGTGTTGTTCATCGGAAGGGCGGCGACGAAGCCGGGGAAGCGGTCGGGGTATTGCGACGCGACTTCCGCCATGCCGTCGTTGGCGATCTGAGCGAGTTCGGGGCTGTCCTCCGGCCCGGCGACGACCTCGATGGGCGGAAGGTTAAGGGAGAAGACCTGCTTGTAGTCCTCGCCGAACTGGTCGATCTTCTCGAAGCGGGCCTTGACGTCGTAGAGCATGGGTATGGCGGAGACGCGCTTCATCATATAGGCGCCATCCGCGCTCATCTCGGTCATCTTGTCGAAGTAGGGCTTGGGCAGGATGTGGTTGAAGATATCGATCTTCACAGGGCCTCCGTTCGCTATGGCCGCGCGTTGGGCGCGCCGCGTAGGGAGAGAGTATACGCTACGCGGGAACGAGCGGCGCGGCGGCTCTTGCCGCATCCACGTTCGTCTCCGCCCGCGCAGCCTCGTCTTGCGAAGGCGAATCGCAAATGAAACCATCCGGCGGGTTGGCGCGTAGTCTCTTGCAACGGGGCGCCTGAGGGCGCGTAACGAAGGAGGGAGTTCGATGCGGAAGCAGTGGATTGCGATGTTGTCCCTGGTGGCCTTGCTAGTGGTCGGGTCCGTCGCCGGGTCGGCGTTCGCCCAGACGGCGACGCCCGCCGACGCGGACAGCGCCGCGGTGAGCGCGGAGCGCGGGGACGACTCGGACGGCGACGCGAGCGAAGGCGCGGGCGGCGACCCGAGCGCGAAAGAGGAACTCGTCGAGGACGACGCGAAGCCCGGGAAGGAGCGGTTCGTCGAACTGCTCGCGGCCAACCTCGGTATCAGCGTGGACGACGCGCAAGCCGCGCTCGACGCGACCTACGAGCAGTTGAAAGAGGAGCGGCGCGAGGCGATGGAGCAGGCGATCCGCGACGCTCTGGCGAAGGCCGTGGAGGCCGGCAAAATCACGCAAGAGGAGGCCGACGCGAAAATCGCGGCGTTCCTCGCCAAGATTGACGCGCTCGAGCAGATGATGGCGGAGCGGCGCGAGGCGATGGAGCAGGCGATCCGCGACATGCTGGCGAAGGCCGTGGAGGCCGGCGAGATCACGCAAGAGGAGGCGGACGCGAAGTTGGCCGAGTTCCTCGAGGATGGCGACTCCGTCTTCATGGGCGGGTTCGGCAAGCGAGGCCGCCACGGCGGATGGTCCGGCGGGTTCAGCGAGCGCGGCCGCGACGGATGGTTCGGCGATTTCGGCGAGCGCGGCCGCCGCGGCGGACACGGCGGATGGTTCGGGTTCGGCGGTTTCGGATTCGGCGAGCGAACGGAAGGAACGGACAAGAACTGGGACGACTCCATCTACGCCGGCAAGGACGCCGCCGCGTAATTCCGCCCGCAATCGGCGACGCGCGACTAGATGAGGAGGGGCTGCCCCGCAGCAGGGCGGCCCCTCCTTCGTCGTTGAGGCAGGGATAGGTTCCGGCTTGCGCGAACTTGGGCGCTGCGCCAACGCACCCTTCAGAGACCTTTGCGGCAACCTACCGCCCTGCCCGCGCAGGAGGGAATCCAGCAACGACGCGCAAGCGCCTCTGATTCCCTCTCCCTGCTAGGGAGAGGACGCCGCGAAGCGGCGGGTGAGGGTTGCGCCCCGCAGCGCCCCTGTCACTCGCCGACGGCGATCCGAACGACCCAGAGGTTGCCCTCTGCGGTGAATTGGCCCGTCTCCACCCGGCGGATTTCGTAGTCGGGGAGAGGGCGCTCGGCGATGCATTCCCCGCCATTCAATGCGCCGAACTCATCGAAACGAAAACTGAAATTGTCGTAGCCGCTCCGCTTCCGCTCTTCAGCGAGCGCATTGCCGTTCACGGGGAACACGCGGAGGAAAAACCTCGGCTCGAGTTCGGCGGATTCGCACGGATCCTTGCGATAGACGAGCGCGTTTCCTTCAACGTTAACCTTGAAGAACGACCACGGCAGAACGCCGATGCCCTCCACGAGATAGAGACCGGCGAACCACGCCTCGCGCGCGATTTCTACTCGAATCCTCGGATCCAATTCCCGCAAGTCCCGCCAGTTGTAAGTCCGCCTATGCGTCGACAGAATCCATAGGCGCTTGGCTCCGCCCTCCGTCGCCCTGAGCATATCCTGAATGCACCCCTGATAAGAGACGTCGACGTCGCATGCGCCGTACCGCCAGTTGTCCGGCTTCCGCTCGTGATAAAACTGCGCGGCGGGGACAGCCGGAGCCTCCGCGTAGACAACGTCGCCTTCCCGCAACCGCTCGTCCAATACGTCGAATAGGGAGTTGATATCCTCGAACTCCCGATACGGCGCGTTGTCTCTGAACGTGATCACGCCCGTCGCAACGATAACGCCTATGGCGAGCGCGAACGCGGCCCAGCGCCCGTTGGGGCGAAGATGATCCATCAGCGACTGCAGATTTTGCCCGGCCGCGAGATAGACGATAGGCCCCAAGTACAGCGATTGCCGGATGAAGTCGATGGGGTAGACGCGCAAGAACGCGGCCGCCAACGCGACGCCGAGCGACATCAGCAAGAGCGTGTTGACGATAGGAAATCTCGTCTTCCTCAGCGCGGGGATCAGCGACGCGGCGAAGGCCGCGACCGCGACTCCCGCGACGATTGCGGGCAGATGATATTGCAGGAGAATCCAAATGCGCCCGAAGGCGAATTGCGCCATGCCGATGACGTCGGAGTACGATCCCGCGTAGTGATAAGGCGCGAGATAGCCGCCTAATGCGCCTTCGCCTCCAGTCCATTGATAGCGCAGCGTCGCCACGTAGCTCAGCGCGCAACCCGCCGCGAAACAGGCGACGGGTAGCGCGAACGCCGCAAGTTCCCTTTTGACGCTCACCGGCGGCTCCGATTCGCTCGATGCGCCTCCGCCGGTTCGCAGCCGCCTCGCCTGCTCTATCGCTATCGTCCCCAGCGCCGCCGCTCCGAACAGTACGAGCCCGTATTGCGTTAAAGGAGCCGCGAACAACGCCCCGCACAGCAGCGCGTTACGCTTGACCAATCCGCGAAATCTGAAGAACGCTAAGACGCCGATGATGATCAAAACCGCGGCGAAAGCGTCCACGGAATACTCGCGGGCGTCTTGCGCGTGCGTCACCGCTTGCGGCGCGATTGCGGCGAGCAGCGCCGCGATAAACGCCGCGCGCCGGTCAACCCCCACTCGAGGCGCCAGCAAAAGCAACGCGGCGACCGTGAGCACGCTCGCCGTCGCGGGAACCAGACGAATGCTGAACGCCGAACTCTCGACCGCCTGCGCCGCCCAAAGGATCAACGGATAGAGGATCGGCGACGAGTTGAACGCGCGCGTATTCGGGAGAACCTCCGCGAGCCCGCCCCGCGAATTCAACGCCGCGACGGCCTCGTCGTACCACACGGAGTCGCCCGCGAGATCGTAGAACCGCAGCAGCGCCGCGGCGACGATCAAGACGGCGCATGCCGCGTAGTACGCTCTGGGGTTGCGCGCCAGGCGGCTCGCCCAACCCTCGCCGACGCCGGCGCGCCGCCGCTCGGCTCGCCGCCGATTCTGCCTAGCGCTACCCCTCATTTTGCGGTAGAGGGCGGCGTGGACGTGGGGTTGGCGGTCGGCGTGGGCATTGGAGGTTGGCGGCAATCATAGCATCTTGGGGCGGGCGCGCCGACTGGATTCCCGCCTACGCGGGCAGGGCGGTTGGGCGGGACGTATGACGGCATCAGCGCCGCCGGGCGGATCCGGCTCGGCGTCATCATCGTCGGCATCCCGCGGGGGGAGGGGACGCCGCCGGGGCCGTCAGCCGATAACCATATCCTCCCAGCCCGGCTCTAAGTGCACCTGCAGTTCGGATTGGAGCGCGGCGAGTTCGCGCAGGAGTTCGCCCTCCGTTCGGAGCGAGCGGTGGACGGCGATTAGCCGGGGCATCGCGAGGCCGGCCTCGCGGGCGGCGAGGATCTCTTGGCGCAGCATCGCGGGCGTTAGGTGGCGCGCTTGCTCGGCCTGGTCGCGCATGCGGTCGGGCCAACTCACGTCGACCAGCAGAACGTCGGGCGGCGTCGGATGCGCGAAGAATCCCATCAGCGCGCCGCCCGTGTCGCCGGTGAAGCCGACGCGCATCCCGTCCGCGCTCACGATGTACCCCGTTGTCGGCACGGGATGGTCAACGCGGACGCTCGACACGTCGTAGCCCAGAACCGTTCGCGTCTCGCCTGCGGCGAACGGACGGAGCGAGAGCGGCGGGGGAGCGCCGGGCTCGCGGACGCTTGTGGCGTCGGAGTAGATGCGCCCGTCCAGCAGGTGGGCGTAGATCACGCGGAGCGCGGCAGGCTCGCCGAGCGCGAGCGCCGACGCCCCGCCGTCGCGCAGGTTGAGGCCGAGCGTCGGCAGGTCGCGGCAGTGATCGTAGTGATGGTGCGTGATCAGCGCGCCCTCCACGCGGTCTTGCTCGTCGAGGGCGAGCGCGCTCGTCAATCCGCCGGCGTCGACGGCGAGGCGTCCGTCGATGAGGAAGCAGGCGTGGCGGGCGCCGAGCGCCTCCATTTTGCGCGCGCCGAGGATGCGGACTTGCATAGGGGGACTCCGTTTGCGGCTGGGCTTCAGTCGTGTCGTAACGGAGGGATGCTAGCAGACGGCGGGGCGGAGGCTGGGGGGATCCACGGTTCAGCCGCGCCGACGGAAGAGGCTCAGCCCTCTGCGTAGCGCTCCCGCAAGGATGCCGGGCTTCGGGGTAGTCGAGGGCTGTTCATCAGTCTCATCGCTGATATCGCGCAGCCCTGCGAGGATTGGCGATTGCTTGCCCGACCAGTGGAGCGCCAAGTAGTGTTTGGCCCTGCTGATCGCTATGTACAGAAGGCGCTGATTGAAAGGCGTGTTCGAGAATGTCTCGTTCACGCCCAGCACAATGACGGCGTCGTACTCCAAGCCGCGAACGTCCGCTATTCGCGCCGCGACCGCGCCTCCGGCGTGATGGCGCTCTTGCCCAAACGGAACAACCTCGCGGACGCCGCGCTCTTGGCAGAACTTGCGGAATCTGTTCAGGGCGCGCTGGTCACGGGTCAAGATGGCGACATTGGCATTCGCTAGGCCCGGCATAGCGCGGATGCTGGACAGGTCGTTGACGACGGATTCGTGCATACCTTCGACGGTTGCGTGCCGGTGGATCTCGGGGCGATGGCCTTCTCGCTCGTAGGGGATGGGCGCAGGAACGCTCTTCTCGTATAATCGCAGCACTCTGTTGCCGTATCGGGTGATGCGCTTGTTGGAGCGATAGGACAAGCGGGCTTGCTGAACCGTTGTCTGGGCGCGCCCCAACACGCGGCCCACTTCTCCCCAACGCTGGATGCCGCGGTACGGCGCCAGACGCTGGGCGATGTCTCCCATGACCGTGAACCAGTTGTTGACGGAGGCGGCGCTGAACAGTTTGAATTCGATGGGCGATATGTCCTGCGCCTCGTCCACGACGATATGCCGGTATTTGCGCTCGATAGTTCCGTTCAGGAGGTGGTCGAGGTAGGTAATCGCTCCCTCGTCCGAGTCGTCGAATCCATCCGCCAGCGCCCGCTGCGCCGATTCCCGCAACTCTTCGGCGTCGTCCGCCGCCAGTTTGCCCCGCGCCGTCCGGCGCAGCGCCTCGCCGCCGGACAGCAGCGCGGCGTACTCCCGGCGGGAATCTATTCTGGGCCATGCCTCGTCCACCCAATCGGCGATCTCTCGCCTGGCCTCTGCGCTGCGGCGGAGTTCCTCGAACCCGTCTTGGTCTTGCCGCCTAGCGTTTGCGCGCCTCTTGTTTCGCGCCAATTCCGCGATGCGGTCTATGAACTTGAGGCGCATTGCGTTTGGGTAGGAATCGCGAACATCGACGGAGAATGCGGCGTTGACGGCGCTGGCGATTTCGTCGCGCGTAATAACGGTTCCGTCCGCCAACCGCTTGCCCTCGCGAATCTCCAACTGCTTCTTGCAGCGGGATTCGATGCGCTTGACCGCCGCGCGAACGCGCCGTTCCAACAGGCCCGCCATATCCAGCGATCCTTTGAACGCTTCGGCGCGCTCGCTGAACCGGGTCATTTCGCCGCGCTCGAGCAGATCATCCCAAATCCTGCCCCTGCTCTTGAGCCGAAGATTCGTTGATCGGATCGAGCGCATCCATTCGCTTCGGGTGGTTTGCGTTACTCCCCGCTCGACGCCGAGCGCGGGCAAGAGGTCGGCGGCATACTCCAAGAACGACTTGGACGGGCCGATGAAGAGCGTCGTGTCGGGAGTAGGCCGTTCCCTGGCGGACAAGTCGTTGAACGGGGAGAGCAAGTAGGCGATCCGGTGCAAGCCGATCTCGCTCTTCCCGCTGCCGGCCGCACCCTGCACAATCAGCGTGCGGTCTTGCGTGTTGGCGATGGCCTCGTACTGGTGAGGCTCGATCGTCTCTACGATGACGGACAGAGCTCCTTCGCCGCCGGATTCGCTCAGGATTTCCGCAAGCGCGTTCGAGCCTTGCGCGACAGGCGCAGAGTCTTGGCCTCGCGTATCGGCGGCGGCCTCGTACTGCGAGGCGGACGCATCCGTGGTGACGGACAACTGGTCTCCGCTGCCCGATTCGCGGACGCAAGGTCGGAGTTGAGCCGCTCCAGCGTTTCGTTGACCGCGTTGGCGGTGCGCTGATCAGCGGCCTTCGCGGGTTGCTGCGCCTTTCTGTCGCGCAACTCGCGCAGCATATAACTGACGACGGTCGCGAGTTTCAGCCGCTCTTCCGCGAACGCCGCGCCGGAATCGCCGGCGCCCTCGCCGCGCGGCTCCGATGATGCGCTGTCCTGAGTCAATCCCATGCCTCCGCTGCGGATGCGCTTATTGTATCGCCCTTCCTACCCCCAGAGGCGCTCGCTGGCGATGGCGGCGCCCTCGGCTTGCGCCTCCAACTTGCGGAAGACAATGTACGATGGGCCGCTCTCGATGTAATCCGCGCTACTCTCCCGACTCCTCGAGCGCCCGCATCTAAGAATTGGGCGGCGATGAGGAAGCGCCCTTCTGTGTGTAGTTGCGCTTGATGGTCCGGCCGCTGCGGTTGTCTCGCCTGTTCGTCTCCGGATCGGCCTGTTCGCCGGGCCAATCCTGTCAACGCATTACCTAACATCTACAATTCCCGCGAAAGCGGGAACCTACGGAGCCGCCCGGCGCATCTGCCCTGACCGCGAAAGCGGGAACTACCGGGGCGCCGCAGGGGGCGGCTAGCCCTCGCGGGCGGCGATTTCTTCTTGGAGGAGGGTCTCGGCGCGCTGCAGGAGGGCTTGCTCGCGGGCTTCGGGAATGGCTTTCGATTGGAAGTAGCGGCGGAGGGCGTCGAGCGGCTCGATGCGCTCCGCGTCGCCGACGGGGAGGCGGGCGCGGCGCTCGCGCTCGACGCGGCGCTCGACGCCGGCGATCGTGAACGCATCCGCGAGCGCTTGCCGCACCTCGGGCTCGCGGAACAGCGGCTCTTGCTCGGACTGCATCTCGACGCGCAGGCGGACGATGGCGCCGGGCAGATCGCCGGCGCGCTTGGCGACGGCGGCGAGCGCCGCGGCGGTCGGGTCGCCGGATTGCCGGGCGTCGGCGGTTATCGTGAGCATCGGGCGGGCGGGAACGGGGACGAACTCCCAGCGGACGAGGCGCTCTCCTTGCGGACGCGACGGATCGACGTCGGCGACGACGAATCCCTTGTCCTCGCGCTCCTCGCTGAAGTCCACGCGCTCAATGCTGCCCGCGTAGACGACGGGCGGGCGCTCGGCGAGCGTCTGATGCTTGTGGATGTTGCCGAGCGCGACGTAGTCGAATTGCGGAACGGCGACGGCGCCGAGGCTGACGACGTGGTCGTTGCCGAGCATCATTGACTGCTCGGAGGCGGCTTTCGCGCCCGCGACGTTGACGTGCGCGCAGAGGAAGGCGGGCGCCGCAGGGTCGAGTTTGGCGACCTCCTCGCGCAGCATCTCGGTCAGGCTCGCCTCGACGTCGCGCTTGATCTCATCGAGCGTTTTGCCGCGCGTGTTCTCCCGCGCCATATATTGGCCGATGCGGACCCAGGGGATGGCGACGACCTGCGCCTCGCCCGCTTTCGTCGGAATGCGATGCGTCGCCAACTTATCGCCGACGACGACGTTGGCGACGTTGAGCGTGGGGAAGATTTCGAGGGCGCTGGCGCGGTTGACAACGTGCGGCAGGTCGTGGTTGCCGACGGTGAGGAAGACGGGGACGCCGGCGGCGGAGAGGCGGGCGATGCGGCGGGCGAACTCGCGCTGGTGGGTTTGCGTCGGGTTGCGCGCCTTGTAGGCGTCGCCCGCGAAGAGCACGAGGTCAACCTCGCGGGTGATCGCGTAGTCCGCGGCGTAGTCCATCGCGGCGAGGAAGTCGAGCAGCCGCGTGTTCGCGCCGAGGAACTGCTTGCGGTCTTCGCCGGGCGCGAAGTAGGCGGGCAAGGCGTCGAGGTCGGCCTGCGACGCCGGGCGCCCGTAGGTTTCGACGCCGATGTGGATGTCCGCGATGTGGAGGAGGCGCATTGGCTAGGACGGCTCCCACGTGGTCGGGTTTTGGCCCGTATAGGGGTCCACGAATAAGAGGGAATCGAACCAGACAGGCCGATCCTCGTGGTCGGGGGCCACCGTGTTCCAGTCGGCCAGCGCCTCGCGGCCCGCCGCCGCGATTTCGGGATCCTCCGCTCTCGAAAACTCAGCCAGCAACTGCGCTTGGGCTTCGGGCTGCTCACGGTGGCCTGTGACTTCCACGCACTCGTCGTTCACGTACGCTTCGGCGCGCCACAGCGATTGTGAGACGTCTATGGATTGGAAATCGAACTCGTCCATCGGCTCGTCGGTGTCGAGGTAGCGCCACCCCGTCGGGCTATCGTCGTCGCGGACGCACTCGCGGTCGTCCAGCCCGATGCCGGAGTCGTCGTCAAATTGCTCGTACAGGCGCAAGACGACTCCGTTGGACGCGGTGAACTCATACCGTTCCTCGCTCCCGCGGTCCTTCCACGTTTCCCAGTTGCCGATTCGCATAACGGTTCCCCCTGTCGACGCCCGCTTACGGCGGGCGCGAGACGATGGGGCAAGCGTAGGCGCGCGCCGGCGGTTGGCGCAAGGGGCAAATGTCGCAATCCACGCGCTCATTGCGGAACCTAACGCGGCTTTCGCGTCAGAGGCGCGGCGGCTTTCGACTTTTTGTCGCCGTGGACCGAGGGTTCGTCGCAGAGTTTCCGGCGCAGCAGGTCAAGGCTAGGCATCAACTCGGAAGGGACATCGAGCACGTCCACGAGCAGACGGCGGTCGAGTTCCTGACGGACTTCGTCTTCCGCCGCCTCGTTGAGCGGGCGCATCGGCCTCGCCTTCACGGCTTCAAAGATGGCGCTGGCTTGCGCGACTTGGTCGTCGCTGAGCGCGTCAACGTTGAGCGTGGGCATCTTTTCGGCCTGCTTGTGCGGCATTCGGCCTCGCCCGGACTGCTGCTTGGAGGAGTGCCACCAGTAGAGGAGGCATCCGAGCGTGGAGTTGGCCCAGAGGGCGTGCGCCATTTCACGGTCGGGCTGGTTGAGGATGATGTTTGGCCAAGCGGACCCCCCTAAGGTGGGACGCTCGGTGAACGCTGCAGCCAAGGCGCCAGCGCTGAAGCCGAAGTTCCTATTGTGGTGAAGCCGCGTCGCGGTTTCCCATATCTCTTGCGCTCGCTGCTCTTTCCCCGTTCGGATTCGGGCCTCCGCGTCCGGTTCGAGCAGCATCGTCCGCTCATACTGTGATTCGTGCCACCACAGCGTGGGGTAATCGGCGGATTTCGGATACGACCTGAGAATATCGAACGCGCCGCGCCCTCCGCCTTCGTTGATGTCGCGGTCGATGAATCCTAGCCTGCCGATGTTTTCGAGGGGAGTTACGGGTAACGGATAGGCATCGGACTCGAAGCGTCCAGACAGCCAGAGGCGGCCGATGGTCAACTGGTAGGCAGTTTGGGCGAGGCCGATGTCGATGATGCCCGCGGCGGACCACTGCCCGCCTTCCGGGAGCGGGCAGTCCAAAACTTCGTCCACTTGCTCCTGCCCGACGAATATGACGGAGCCGCCGGCGGGGCCCGCCTCCAGCGTCCGAACGCCGCCCGCCTTGATCATGCGAAGGACTTGTTCGCCGATCTCTTCCGCTTCCATGGGGTTTTTAGGACGTCGGGTCAAGTTGACGAAGACGCCGCGCTTGTCCTGGGTTGCGCCGGCGCTCTTCTTGGCGATGATCAACGCTTCGCCCATATTCGTTTCAGCGGAGAAGGACTTGTCAATGGCTCTTGCCGCGGCGATGGAGACGACGATGACGTCGCGGTAGTTGTCGTAGAAGAGATTGCGGACTTTTCGCCAACTGTAGCCTTGCAGGACGGCGAGGGGCAGCACCACCGCGACGGTTCCCGAATCGGCGACCATTTTGTCTGCGAGCGCGATAAATTGGGATGCGATTCCGGCGTTGCCGTCGGCGCAAGTGCCGCGCCCCAGCGACTTGGCGCGTTTTCCCATGATGTCTTGCCCTTCTTCGTCCGTGCCTAAGCCTGCGAAGGCGGGGTTGGGAACCTCGCTGCGTTCTCCCGCGTGATTGGTCGGGCGGGTGAACGGGGGATTCATAATGACGAGGTCGAACTCGCCCGGATGGACATCCAGGAGTTGCGTGACCTCTTTGGCCCCCTTGCCGGTCGCCCGCATGGGCGCGCCGGTACGGAACAAAGGCTGAATTTGCGCGTCTTCAGAGAGGAGGTCAAGCGACCCAAGCGCGTAGTGGCCTCCCGTCTGCCTGGCGTAAGGGAGCGTGTAGAGCCTCGTGTTGGCGAATTGCTCGGTGGGATAGGCGGACGCGAGCATTGAGGCGGCGAGGTGAACGGACATTGGCATGATGTCCG
Source organism: Dehalococcoidia bacterium (assembly GCA_965242755.1). Taxonomy (GTDB): domain Bacteria; phylum Chloroflexota; class Dehalococcoidia; order Lucifugimonadales; family Australimonadaceae; genus Bin16. The sequence goes on from OZ251500.1 coordinate 2,990,605, forward strand.
CGCCGACGATGCCTTGCTCCATTGCGTGGCGGTGGAATTCCTCCGCGTTTCCCCCCTGCTTCTCGTGGAGCATAGCGAGACGGCGGTAGCCGGCGGAGAGGAGCGTGCCGGTGCCGCAGGAGAAGTCCGCGATTTTGAATTGGCTGTAGTCCGCCTCGCGGTCGGGGAGGGCGAGCGTTGCGAGGAGGGCGGCGGCGGACGGCGTGGTGTAGTAGGTGGCGAGGTACTTCCGGTCGGCGATGAGGCGCTGAAAGACGACGCCGGAGAGGTCGTGGGAGCGGGTTACGCCCTCGCTTATCAGTTCCGCGGCGGTGGCGGAGAGCAACCCGAACACGTCGGACGCCAGTCCCTCGGGCATCTGCTGCATAATCTGGTGGGCGATGTCGAAGATGGGGTAGTAGTTGACGCTGAGGATCTTGCGCCACTCGTTGAGCACCGCCATTTTCGAGAAGCGCTCGCTGTTGGGGTTTCTCAAGGCGTCAAGGGTCTGGATACCGTGGGAGCCTGCGAGGTTGGCGTGAAAGACGAGCGCGTTGGTGACGATGGCCATCGCCATGCGCCGCGTTTGCGGTCCGTCTTGCTGGTGGACGCGCTCGGCGATCCACGGGCCGACGTCGGGGCGGAGCCGTATGGTTTCGCTCAGGCGCTCGGAGGCGGCGGTTACGCCTTGCTGGAGGCGGTTGGCGGCGTTTTCGATGGCGCGCAAGGGAATGCTCGCCTGGTAGGCGAGGCGCGCGAGGTCGGTCGCCCCGCCGACGAGCCATCCGGCGTCGGGGAAGCGGTCGTACTGCTCGCCGGACGCGCCGGAGAGGAGGGCGTATTCGAGGGCGGCGTCGGTTCGGCGGAGGGCGCTGCGGAGGGCTTCGCCTTCGAGTTCGCGGAAGCGGGCGGGGACGCGGACTGCGATGGCGGCGTTGACGATGGCGCCGTCGGTGAGCGCGACGCCGAGTCTGGCGCGGGCGTCGGCCTCGACCGTCGCGGCGGGGGCGACCTCCGTTTCGATGACGACGGGCGCGGATCCGTGGGCGACGGCGAGGATGTCGGGTCGGCGGGGCCCTTGGGTGCGGCCGAGTTGCTCGCCGCTGACGCGCCAGTTGGCGCGGAGGGCGTCGAGCGTCTCCGCGAGGGCGATGTTGATTTCAGGTTCGCTGGTGGCCATATTTGGGGGGCCCTCACCCTGCCCTCTCCCTGAGGAGAGGGAGTTTAGGCGGGGTTAGGCGGGGATGTGAATGTACCCTCACCCCGGCCCTCTCCCAGAGGGAGAGGGAGTTCGGTAGGGTTGTAAGCGTAGGGGTTGGCGGCGGTTGGCGCAAGGGGCGAATGTCGCAACCCCCGCGCTCATTACGGGAACCTCAGGCGGCGCTGCGGCGAAGGCGCGGCGGCTTTCGACTTTTTGCCGCCGTGGACGGAGGGTTCGTCGCAGAGTTGCCGGCGCAGCAAGTCAAGGCTGGGCATCAACTCGGAAGGGACGCCGAGCACGTCCACGAGCAGGCGGCGGTCGAGTTCCTTGCGGACTTCGTCGTCCGCCGCCTCGTTGAGCGGGCGCATCGGCCTCGCTTTCAGGTCTTCGAATATGGCGTTGGCCTGCGCGACCTGGTCGTCGCTGAGCGCGCCAACGTCAAGCGTGGGCATCGTTGCAGCCTGAAGCTTAGGCATCAACCCACGCGCCGATTGCTGTTTGGAGGAATGCCACCAGTAGAGAAAGCAGCCGAGGGTGGAGTTGGCCCAAAGCGCATGCGCCATCTCGCGGTCGGGTTGATTGAGGATGATGTTCGGCCATGCGCGCCCGCCGAGCACGGGTTCCTCCGTGAACGCGACGGACAAAGCGTTCGCGCTGAAGCCGAAGTCGGCGTTGTGGTGCAGCCGCGTCGCGGTTGCCCATATCTCCTGCGCCCGCTGCTCTTTCCCTGTTCGGATTCTGGCCTCGGCATCCGGTTCGACCAGCATTGTTCGCTCGTGCTCCGACTTATGCCTCCACAGCGTTGGGTAGGCGGCATGCGTCGGGGGCGGCCGGCGAATGTTGAAAGCTCCGCGTCCTCCACCCTCGTTAATGTCGCGGTGCAGGAACCCTAGTCTGCCGATGTTTTCCAACGGAGTGATGGGCATAGGGAAAACGTCGGATTCGAAGCGTCGGGGCAGCCAGAGGCGGCCGTGGGCCAACTGGTGAGCGGTTTGCGCGAGACCCAGGTCGATCATTCCCGCGACCGGCCACTGACCGCCCTTGACGAGCGGGCAATTGAGGACTTCGTCCACTTTCTCCTCTCCGACGAAGATCACGGAGCCGCCGACGGGGCCTGCCTCTAATTGGTTCACGCTCCGCGATTCGGCGAGGCGGAGAACCTGCTCCGCGATCTCCTCGCCCTCCATCGGGTTTCTCGGTCGGCGGACGAGATTGACGAAGAGGCCGCGCTCGCCCGGGGCATCGTCGCCGCTCTTCCGCGCGACGATCAGAACTTCGCCCATATCCGTTTCAGCGGAGAACGACTTGTCGATGCCTTTCTCGCCCGCGATGGAGACGACGATGACGTCGCGGTAGTTGCCGCGGAACAGGTCGCGGGCTTTTTGCCAACTGTGGCCTTGCAGGAAAACGAGGGGCAGCACCATTGCGACGGTTCCCGAATCGGCGGTCATCTTGTCGGCGAGCGCGATGAAGTGGGAGGCGGTTCCGGCGTTGCCGTCGGCGCAAGTGTCGCGCCCCAGAGACTTGGCGAGGTCGGACATCTCCTTCTGCGCCTCTTTGTCCGTCCCCAGCCCCGCGAACGCAGGGTTCGGAATCTCTTTGCGCTTGCCGGCGTGGTTGGTGGGGCGGGTGAACGGAGGATTCATAATGACGAGATCAAACTCGCCCGGCTTGAGGTCGAGTTTCTCCGCGACGCGCTCCTCGCCTCTGCCAGTGATGCGGACGGGCGCGCTCGTGCGGAACAACGGCTGAATTTGCGCGTCTTCGGAGAGGAGGTCGAGCGAGCCTAGCGCGTAGTCGGTTTCTCCATGCCTGCCGTAAGGGAGCGTGTAGAGCCTCGTGTTGGCGAATTGCCTCGCGGGATAGGCGGACGCGAGCATCGACGTCGTGAGGTGCACGGACATCGGCATAATGTCCGCGCCGACGATTTCCTCCTCCATTGCGCGGGCGTGGAGGTCCTCCCCGCTGCCGCCGCGCGACTCGCGGAGCGTCACGAGGCGGCGGTAGCCGGCGGAGAGGAGCGTGCCGGTGCCGCAGGAGAAGTCCCCGATCTTGAATTGGCTGTAGTTCGCCTCGCGGTCGGGGAGCGCGAGCGTTGCGAGGATGGCGGCGGCGGGCGGCGTGGTGTAGAAGGTGGCGAGGAACTTCCGGTCGGCGATGAGGCGCTGAAAGACGACGCCGGAGAGGTCATGGGAGCGGGTTACGCCCTCGCTTATCAGTTCGGCGGCGGTGGCGGAGAGCAACCCGAACACGTCGGACGCCAGGCCCTCGGGCAGTCGCGACATAATCTGATGGGCGATGTCGAAGATGGGGTAGTAGTTGACGCGGAGGATCTTGCGCCACTCGTCGAGGACGGCCGTTTTCGAGAAGCGCTCGCTGTTGGGGTTTCGCAAGATGTCGAGAGGCTGAATGCCGTGGGAGCCTGCGAGGTTGGCGTGAAAGACGAGCGCGTTGGTGACGATGGTCATCGCCATGCGGCGCGTCTGGACGCCGTCTTCTTGCTGGAGGCGCTCGGCGATCCACGGGCCGACGTCGGGGCGGAGTTCGATGGTTTCGCTCAGGCGCTCGGAGGCGGCGATGACGCCTTGCTGGAGGCGATTGGCGGCGTTTTCGATGGCGCGCAAGGGAATGCTCGCTTGGTAGGCGAGGCGCGCGAGGTCGGTCGCGCCGCCGACGAGCCATCCGGCGTCGGGGAATCGGTCGTGCCGGTCGGGCGCGGCGCCGGAGAGGAGGGCGTATTCGAGGGCGGCGTCGGTTCGGCGGAGGGCGTTGCGGAGGGCTTCGCCTTCGAGTTCGCGGAAGCGGGCGGGGACGCGGACTGCGATGGCGGCGTTGACGATGGCGCCGTCGGTGAGCGCGACGCCGAGTCTTGCGCGGGCGTCGGCTTCGACGGTCGCGGCGGGGACGACCTCCGTTTCGATGACGACGGGCGCGGATCCGTGTGCGACGGCGAGGATGTCGGGCCGGCGGGGCCCTTGGGTGCGGCCGAGTTGCTCGCCGCTGACGCGCCAGTTGGCGCGGAGGGCGTCGAGCGTCTCCGCGAGGGCGATGTTGATTTCAGGTTCGCTGGTGGCCATATTTGGGGGGCCCTCACCCTGCCCTCTCCCAGAGGAGACCTTTGCATAACTCACCGACATCGCGCACAATTGCCGCAACACGCCCCAACGCGAGGAGAACTGCTAAGCGCCGCAAGACCAGCGAACCCTCCTTCATCGACGTCCTCGTCCCCGACCACATCGGACGCAACGACCAACACGACCGCATCGACCAGATGATCGACTGGCCCAAAGTCGCCAAGAAGGTCAGCGGCCTCTACGCCTCTCCCGAAGGCCGCCCCGCCTACCCTCCCCTCACGATGGTCAAGATCATCATCCTCCAGCAGCGGGTAACGCCTCCGACACGGCGATAGAAGAGGCCGTGAGCGACCGGCTGTCGTTCCGCCGCTTCGCGGGGCTGTCGCTCCAAGACGCGGTTCCGGACCACTCGACGATCAGCCGCTTTCGGAAGGAGGTCGCGGAGCGGGGGCTCGCGCAGCGGCTGTTCGAGGAGGTGGGCCGCCAGTTGGAGAAGAAGGGGCTGCTGGTGAAGAAGGGCACGCTGATCGACGCGTCGGTGATCGAGGCGCAGGCTAGGCGCCCTGGGTCGGAGGCGGGCGCGCGTAGCAAGACGGACCCTGACGCCGCGTGGACGCGGAAGGGGAAGAAGTCGCGCTTCGGCTACAAGTTGCACATCGGGATGGACGGGATCTCCGGGCTCGTTCGCGGGGTTGAGTTGACGCTTGCGAATGTGGCCGACACTGACGTGGCCGACGCGCTGATCATGGGCGATGAGGAAGCGGTGTACGCGGATAAAGCGTATGAGTCGAAAGAGCGCCGGAAGCGGTTACGCGCGCGGGGGATCAACGACCGGATCATGCATCGGTCGCATAAGAACCAGGAGGAGTTGCCGTACTGGCAGCGGAGGCGGAACGCGCTTGTGTCGAAGGTTCGGGCGCCTGTCGAAGGGGTGTTTGGGACGCTGAAGCGGAGTTACGGGTACTGGCGGACGCGTTACATAGGGTTGGAGAAGAATGTCGCGGAGGCGATGTTCAAGGTCATGGCGTACAACTTGCGGAGGGTGGACGGGTTGTGCGAGGCGCGGGGCGCCGCGATTGCGTAGGGGGGTAGTGTGTCCGTTGAGGGTAGGAGGCCCTGCGGAGCCCCGAAAACGGGGCGGGCAGGGAGGGATGAGGGCGGCCTATGGCGGGTTAGGCGGGGCGAATTGACCATCGGAGCGGCGCGGCACTGCCCAATCGCGCGAAACGACGGGTTATGCAAAGGTCTCCAGAGGGAGAGGGAATCTTAGGGGAGTTAGGCGGGGTTGTAAGCGTAGGGGTTGGCGGCGGTTGGCGCAAGGGGGGAATGTCATGCGCTTGCGCGGGAATAACGAGATAACGGCGCACGGTTGCGGTATGGCGCGGCGCGGTTGGTGTGGGATAATCGCGGGGCTATGGACGAGCGGGAGTTGCAGGCGAGACGCCCCGACGCATCGGCGGACGCGCTCGCGACGGTGGATGAGCCGGCACTCGCGGAGGCGCTCGGCAGCGCGGACGCGCCGGGGGGGCAACCCTCACCCCAGCCCTCTCCCATAGGGAGAGGGAGTGAAGGCACCGGTGCGGCGGATGGCGTGGGGGCGTGGGAAGAGGAACGGGAAGCGGGGGTGGATGCGGCGGATGATGGCGCAGGGGAGGGGTTTGGGGCGGGGGAGGAGTTGACGCTTGAGGATTTGTTGGATATGTACGCGACGATGCTGCTTGTTCGGACGCTGGACGAGCGGGTGTGGGCGATGAACCGGCAGGGGAAGGCGGCGATCGTGGCGTCGTGCCAGGGGCACGAGGCGGCGCAGTTGGCGTCGGTTTGGGCGCTGCGGAAGAACGCGCCGGACTTCTTCTGCTTTCCGTACTACCGGGACTTGGCGCTTACGACGGCGCTCGGGCTCACGCCGCTGGAGTCGCTGCTGGGGTTCCTTGCGAAAGCCGGGGAGCCGCTGTCGGGGGCGCGTCAGTTCCCGCAGCACGGGGCGGCGCCGGAGTTGCGCTTCATCAATCACTCGAACGTGATCGGCACGCACGCGCCGCAAGCGGTCGGCTGGGCGCTGGGCGTGAAGATGCGCGGCGAGAGCGCGGTGGTCGGCTGCTTCTTCGGGGACGGGACGACGAGCCAGGGGGACGTCCACGAGGCGATGAACTTCGCGTCGATCCACAAGTTGCCGATCGTGTTCTTCGTCGAAAACAACAAGTACGCGATTTCCGTGCCCGTGTCGCGGCAGATGGCGGTCGAGCGGTACGCGGTTCGGGCGGCGGGCTACGCGATGCCCGGCGTGACGGTGGACGGCACGGACGTTCGGGCGGCGTACCAGGCGGCGTCGGACGCGGTTCGCTTGGCGGCGATGGGGGGCGGGCCGAGCGTCGTGGAGTTCGACGTGGAGCGCTATCTGCCCCACACGAGCGACGACGACGACTCCGTGTACCGCGACAGGGCGGAGATTGAGGAGGCGCGAAAGCGCGATCCGCTGGCGAAGTTGCAGAGTCTGCTGACGGCAGCGGGCGCGCTGAGCGAGGAGCGCGACGCGGAGATGCGGCGGGCGGCGCGGGCGGAGGTGGACGCGGCGACGGACGCGGCGGAGGCCGCGCCGTTCCCGGACGCGGGGGAGTTCCTGCGGCACGTTACGGCGGAGGCGCGCTGATGGCGGTTCTCACGCTGATCGAGGCGGTTCGCGAGGCGATGCGCGAGGAGATGCGGCGCGATCCGTCGGTGCTCGTGATGGGCGAGGACGTTGGGAAGCGCGGCGGCGTGTTCCTCGCGACGAAGGATTTCGTCGAGGAGTTCGGGGAGGCGCGCGTTCTGGACACGCCGCTCGCGGAGTCGTCCATCGCGGGCGTCGCGGTCGGCGCGGCGCTCTACGGGCTGCGCCCCATCGCCGAGGTGCAGTTCGCGGACTTCATTTGGCCGACGGTCAACCAGATCATCGGAGAGGCGTCGAGGATCCGCTACGGCTCCAACGGGAAGTTGCACGTTCCGTTGACGCTGCGCTCGCCCTACGGCGGGCACGTTCGCGGGGGGCTCTACCATTCGCAGAGCGTCGAGGCGTATTTCGCGCACACGCCCGGCCTGAAGGTGGTCGCGCCCGCGACGCCGTATGACGCGAAAGGTCTGCTGAAGGCGGCTATCCGCGACGACGATCCGGTGGTCGTCCTCGAGCACAAGCGGACGTACCGCTCCGTGCGCGGCGAGGTTCCCGACGAGGACTACGTCGTGCCCATCGGGTCGGCGGAGGCGAAGCGCGAGGGGCGCGACTTGTCCGTGATCTCCTACGGGCTGACGCTGCACTACGCGCTGCAGGCGGCCGCGGAGTTGGAGGGGGAGGGCGTGAGCGCGGAGGTCTTGGACTTGCGGACGCTGCGCCCTCTGGACGAGGCGGCGATTTTGGCGTCCGTCCGCAAGACGAGCAAGGCGCTGATCGTTCACGAGGACAACGGGGCGGTGTCGGTGGGCTCGGAGGTGAGCGCGCTGATCGCGGAGCATGCGTTTGAGGATTTGGACGCGCCGGTGATGCGGCTGGCGGGGCCGGAGGTTCCGGCGATGCCGTTCGCGCCGACGCTCGAGGCGGCCTATATGCCGACCGCGGACAAGATCGCGGCGAAAATCAGGGAGTTGGCGGCGTATTAGCGATGAGAACGACGATAGAACTTCCGCAGGTTGGCGAGTCGGTCACCGAAGGCGTCATCGGCAAATGGCTGGTGGAGCCCGGGCAGCGCGTCGAGAAGTACGACGCGCTGGTGGAGGTGGTGACGGACAAGGTGAGCATGGAGGCGCCGTCGCCGTACGCGGGCGTCTTCGTGCGCGCGCTCGTTGAGGAGGGCGAGACGGTGCCGATGGGGGATCCGATCTGCGAGATGGAGATCGACGCTGCGGAGCCTGCGGAGCCCGCGCGCCGGCCCTCTCCCATAGGGAGCGAGGAGGGGGAGCCCTCACCCCGGCCCTCTCCCTATGGGAGAGGGAGTGATGAAGAGGAGGGGGACGAGGCTGCCGCGCCGCAAGAGGCGGAGGCCGTGGAGCAAAGCGAATCTGTCGCCGCGGATGCGGAGTCCGGCGCTGAGGAGCAGGGCGAGTCCGTCGCCGCGGATGCGGAGTCCGGCGCTGAGGAGCAGGGCGAGTCCGTCGCCGCGGATGCGGAGTCCGACGCTGAGGAGCAGGGCGAGTCCGTCGCCGCGGATGCGGAGTCCGGCGCTGAGGATGAGGACGACGGCGCGGGGAAGGTAGGCGGGGCGTGGGCGATGCCCGCCGCGCAGAATGAGCAGGTCGGGGGCGACTCGGAAGACGCAGAGCAAGATGCGGCGGGGGATGCGGACTCTACGCCGCAAGAGGAGGGCGCGGCGCAAGCGGGGGCGGACGCCGCGCCCCAAGAGGAAGGCGTGGCGGCGGGAGACATGGTGGATTCCGCGCCTCAAGAGGAAGACGCAGCGGCGGGGGATGCGGAGAAGCCTGCGTCGGAGCACCCCTTTGAGTTCGTGGGGAGCGTCAGGAGCGTCGGGCCGACGGGGTCGGGCGAGCGGGGCGAGGGCCGCCCCGATGCGGCGCAGGATGCGGCCATTGCCGCGGCAACGGAGCCCGTCGCGCAGGAAGAGGTTGCCGCCGCGGCAACGGAACCCGTCGCGCAGGAAGAGGTTGCCGCCGCGGCAGCGGAACCCGTCGCGCAGGAAGAGATTGCTGCTCCGGCAACGGAACCCGTCGCGCAGGAAGAGGTTGCTGCTCCGGCAACGGAACCCGTCGCGCAGGAAGAGGTTGCTGCCGCGGCAACGGAACCCGTCGCGCAGGAAGAGGTTGCCGCCGCGGCAGCGGAGCCTGTCACGCAGGAGGTGGCGGTTGCCGCGGCAACGGAGCCTGCGCCGCAAGAGACGTCCGTCGCCGATGCGACGGAGCCCGTCGCGCAGGAAGAGGTTGCCGCCGCGGCAACGGAGCCCGCAGCGGAGCCAGTCGCGCAGGATGCGGCTGTTGCCACGGCAACGGCGCCTGCGCCGCCGCGCGCCGCTGCAGAGCCGGACCGCCGGCATGTCGTCTCGCCGCTTGTGGCGAGGCTGTCGGCGCAGTACGGGATAGACCTCTCGACGGTGCGCGGCACGGGAACGGGGGGGCGCGTCACTAGTCAGGATTTGCTGAACGCGGTGAGCGCCGCTGAGGCGAGGCGCGCGGCGGAAGAGGCGGCGGCTTCGGAGGAGGCGGAGTCCGTTGCGGCGGCGGCTACTCCCTCTCCGATAGGGAGCGAGGAGGGGGTACCCTCACCCCAGCCCTCTCCCATAGGGAGAGGGAGCGCCGAGGCGGACGAGGGCGCCGCGCCGCAAGAGGCGGAGGCCGTGGACGTACCCTCACCCCAGCCCTCTCCCATAGGGAGAGGGAGTGACGAGGCGGACGAGGGCGCCGCGCCGCAAGAGGCGGGGGCCGTGGACGTGCCCTCACCCCAGCCCTCTCCCATAGGGAGAGGGAGTGACGAGGCGGACGAGGGCGCCGCGCCACAAGAGGCGGAGGGCGCCGCGCCGCAAGAGGCGGAGGCCCTCGCGCCGGACGCCCCTCCGCAAGAGGATGGTGCCTCTCCGCAAGAGGAAGGCGCCGCGCCGCAGGAGGCGGAGTCCGTTGCGCCGGGCGTCCCTCCGCAAGAGGATGGCGCCGCGACGGTTGCGGCTGCCGCGGAGGAGGCGGAGTCCGCTGCGCCGGTCGCGCCCCCGCAAGAGGATGAGGCTGCCGCGCCTGCGGCGGAAGCCGCGGAGCGGGCGGACGACGGCGTTTCGCTGCTGCCGGTTACGCCGATTCGCAGGGCGATTGCGGAGCATATGGCGCGGTCGGCGTCGGAGATTCCGGCGGCGTGGGCGATGGTGGAGGCCGACGCCACCGGGCTCGTTCGGGCGCGGGACGCGCGCAAAGAGGCGTTCGAGCGCGAGCGAGAGATCCCGCTCACCTATCTGCCGTTCTTGGCGAACGCGGCGGCGCAGGCGCTGCGCGAGCGCCCGAAACTGAACGCGCGGTGGGACGACGGGCGCATCATCCTCAACAACCGCGTCAACCTGTCGGTCGCGGTCGCCACGGAGGCGGGGCTGATGGTTCCCGTGCTGCGCGACGCGGACACGCTGAGCGTCGAGGAGACGGCGGTCGCGTTGCGGCGTTTGACGGAAGCGGCGCGCAACGGCGCGCTAACGTTGGACGACGTCCAGGGCGGAACGTTCACGCTCAACAACACGGGCGCGCTGGGGTCGGTCGTGTCCGTGCCGATCATCAACCACCCGCAAGCGGCGATTCTCACGACGGAGGCGATCGTCAAGCGCCCCGTCGTCATTCACGGCGACGCCATCGCGGCGCGGTCGATGATGAATCTGTGCATATCGTTCGACCACCGCGTCTGCGACGGGGCGGACGCCGCAGGCTTCCTCCGGGCGGTGAAGGATCGCTTGGAGGCGTTGGACGAAAGCGCGGCGTTGGGGTAAGGGGGCGCGGAGCATGGGCGATCTGCTGCTGACGGGCGGCGCGTTTCCGGCGTGGGGGGAAACTTTTGCACAACCTACCGTCCCGTCATTCCCGCGTAGGCGGGAATGTGGATTCACACTGGAAGCGCAACAGTTCCGGACGACCCCAGAATACCTCAGACGGCGTCTGGTAGCCCAGCGCCGAGCGCGGCGTGTTGTTGTAGCGCGACGCGCACAACGTCAACTCCTCGTCCGGCACGCCGTCCAAGTTCGTCCTCCGCGGCAACTCCCGCCGCAGACGCCCAATCGCGTTCTCCACTCCCCCCTTCTGCCACGGCGACCGAACGTCGCAGAAGAACGTCTCAACTCCCAACTCATGCAACTCGTGATGCCGGGCGAACTCCGTCCCGTTGTCGAACGTCACGCTCCGCCGCATCTCCATCGGCAGCGTCCCCATCACGGCCAGCATCGCGCGCGCAACCGCCTCGGCGCCCTTGTTCTCCGGCCGCTGCAGGAGCGTGAGCCGCGACGCCCGTTCGTGCAGGACCAACAGCGCCTGCTTCTTCACCCCGAACAGCATCGTGTCCGCCTCCCAGTGGCCGAACTCAACGCGGTCCGCCGCCCTCGCAGGCCGCTCCGACAGAGGCCGCCTCGCCTTGATGAACAGGGCGGAACTGCGGCCCTTGCGCGAGCGGCGCCCCCGCGTCGCCTTCCGCTTCGGCAGGAAGTTCCGCCAGTCGTAGTCCTTCGTCCTCTTCACCTGCGCCGCGATGAACCGGTAGATGCTCTCGTGGGAGATCACCGGCCTCCCCATCTCCAACGCGAGGCGGCCGGACACTTGCGGCGGCGACGCGCCCCACGCCATGCGGCGCAGGACGGCCTCGCGCAGGAGATCGTCGCGGTCGAGGCGGGGGCCCTTCCACCGCCGCGCCCGCGCCTTCTCGTCCGCCTTGGCAGCCTTGTACTCGCCCGCGCTCATCGCGTTGCGGTTGATCTCGCGAGAGATCGTCGATGGCGAGCGATCCAGATTTGTAGCGATTTCCCGGATCGGGCGCCCCTCTTGGTATAGGCGGGCAATCGCGCAGCGTTCCTCGATGTCGATGTGTCGGTATCCCATGGCTCCACCACCTTGCTCTGGCGTTGCGCTTCGTTTGTGAATCCAGGGAATCCAGTCGGCGCGTAAGCGCCAAGACGGGGCGCAAGCCCCGTCCCCTTGATCCCCCGGCGCCGCGTCATTCCCGCGAAAGCGGGAACCTACCCGCCGCCCCGTCCGCGAAAGCGGGAATCCAGGCGAAGCGCGCCTTACCGAGCGTCGGCCTTCCCCAAAACCAAAGCGGCGCCGAGGATCCCAGCTATGGCGGAGACGCCAACGCGGTACATATTGTGATACACAGCCAACTCGGGGGAGCCGCTGCCGATCTGGGCTATGATGTAGCTCATCATAAGCCAACCCAACAGGCTCCCAACCACGCCCAGGGCGACCGCAATCCCCAACCTGACGTTCCTCATCATCCAACCGAAGACCTGATTGATGTCCACCATCGCCGCTCTCCTGTCGCTGATGGTCTTCGTCAAGTATAAGAGTCTACCCCTCGGTCCCGTCATTCCCGCGTAGGCGGGAATCCAGTCGGCGCGATAGCGCCACGACGGGGCGCAAGCCTCGTCCCCAAGCCATCCCCAGCGCCACGCCCTGCCCGCGAAAGCGGGAACCTACCCTTATGCCGCCATGCCCGCGTAGGCGGGAATCTAGTCGGCGCCTTACCGAGCGCCGGCCTTCCCCGACGCCAAACTGGCGGCGAGCAGGCCAAAGAGCAAAACCGTGCCGACACGCATGATGGTGTAGGGCAAGGCCAAGTCGGGCGACGCGCTCCCAACTTCGCGTATGACGTAGTCCGTCACACGCCAGCCCAATAGCCCCCCCGCCACGAACAGAACAGCCGCAATCCCCTGCCTGGGGTTCCTCGTCACCCATTCGAAGACCTGCTTGCCCATCGTCGCCCTCCCATCGCTGATGGTCTCCGCCAAGTATAAGCACCTGCCCAGCGTCGAGTCAACCTCTGCTCGAATTTGACTCGACTAAATGAACTGTGTAACATTACTGGCTGGGAAGGCTTCTATGAAAGGCAAAGCATTGGCGGCACTCCGCAAGGCGTTGACGGCGCTGCGACTGGTCGTCTTCGCCGTATACCTCAGTGCTTACGGATTCGTGTGGCTGATCTGGGCTGGGGTGGGCTGCTGTTGCTCGAAGACCTCGGCATAACCGCAATCATTCCCTCCAGCGGCGTTTTCTTTATCGTTGCTTCGCTTATGGTTATGACCGTTGGGCTGTTCAGCTTCATCCGCGACCTTCTGTCGTTCCTGCGCGAGCCTCTGGCGTTCCTTCTCGCGTTCCTGCGACTGCCGTCATTCCCCCCGAGCGAGTCGACCGAGACATTCCCGGTCGGAGAGGACGTTTACGAATGGGATAAGGGCAAGCGAGACGAAGCCTTGGAGAAACACGGCGTGGACTTCAAGGACGCAGGGAAGGTTGTTGGAGATCCCGAACAAGAAACAGTGGAGCGGCGTCCGCTGACGGACGAAAACGGCGCGTACACCGGATACGAAGACCGCATTCGCGCGTTCGGTCGGATTGACGGCAAGTTGCATCTCGTGGTCTACACCATGCGCGGGGATAACTTCAGGATCATCAGCATGCGCCGCGTTGGCGAGGAGGAACTCTTGCCGTACAAACCTAGCACCTTCCACGATTCCACGTGTCACCTCCGAAGAGATTTATTTCCGAATCAAAGTATTGATCCGCTCCGGACGCCCGCGCAAGCGCTACCTGGCGCCAAATCCCCCCCACTTCCCCACCCCACGCGCCATTCCCCCATTGACAACCCCCACCCCCATCGCAGACCCTATCCCCCGCAAGCCCAACTCTCCCAACGCGAGGAGCCCGAATGCCCGTCCAAAACTTCCCCGACAACATCCTCTACGAACTCGACAACCTCGACGTCTTGCGCGGCATGAACAGCGCAACCGTCGACCTCATCGCCACCGACCCGCCGTTCAACACGCGCCGCAACCGCAGCGGAACCGCAGGCTTCTACGTCGACAACTGGAAATGGGGAGACACCGGCATCCTCCCCGACCAGTGGGCGTGGAACGAAGTCCATCCCGTCTGGCTCGAGCAGATTAAAGACGACAACCCCGCCCTCCACGACGTCATACAGGCCAGCCGCAGCGCGCACGACGACGGCATAGCCGCCTTCCTCTGCTTCCTCTCCGTGCGCCTGATGGAGTGCCATCGCGTGCTCAAGCCGACCGGCAGCATCTACCTCCACTGCGACCACGCCGCCAACGCCTACATCCGCATGGCGATGGACGCCATCTTCGGCGCCAAAAACTTCCGCAACGAGATCGTCTGGTGCTACACGGGGCCGAGCAACACCAAACGCTGGTTCCCGCGCAAGCACGACACGATCTTCTACTACGCCAAGTCCAACGTCGCGCCCTTCAATTCCGAAGCGGTGAGGATCGGCTACAAGCAACTCAACATCCAACACAAGGAGCGCAAGAACACCGGAATCGGGGGCGCTCTCACGAGCGAAAACGTCGAGGACTACCGCGCGGCCGGCAAGATCCCTGAGGACTACTGGCTTGAGGACAGGGACGGGATGACTCCCGTCGGTCGGAAGGCCAGCGAGCGCACGGGCAGCCCCGACCAGAAGCCGCTCGCGCTGTACAAACGCATCATCGAGGCGAGCAGCAAACCGGGCGACCTCGTGCTCGACCCGTTCGCGGGTTGCGCCACAACCATCATCGCGGCGAAGGAACTGGGGCGGCGATGGGTCGGCGTAGACCGGCGAACCGACGCTCGTTACCACGTCGTTTGCCGTATGGCCGGAATAAAAGCCGCCGACGCTGAACAGATTCGGCAGCGCCCTGACTTGGCGGAATGGCTCGACGAGCAACTCGCGAAATACGACGCGCATTACAGCACGGCGGCGCCCCAACGGACGGACGCAGGCGAGAACGCCGCCCCGCAATTGGGCCCCGTCTATCCGACGATCCTCCAGCCGTGGCAGCGCCTCAATCACGACGAAATGCGCGGCATCTTGCGGCAGGCGCAAGTCGGCGCAACGAGCGACCTCGTCGTTTGCGCGGGTTGCGGGCGCGAGATGGAATTGCCCTTTATGGAGTTGGACCACATCACGCCGAAGAACGACTTCGGCGAGAACTACATCACGAATCGCATCTTGCTGTGCGGCCCATGCAACGGCCGGAAGAAGGCGCACGCGACGCTATCGGGCTTGCATCGGGAGAACAAGCGCGTCGGCTGGATGCGCGACGAGCCGAAAGCGAAAGCGTCGCTAGCCTCCGCCCGCCGCATCGCCGCGCGCGTCCGCGACGCATGGGCGTCGCCCGACGTGCAAGCGCTGCTAGCCGCCGCGCGGGGGGAGGGGTAGGGCGCCCTAACCCTCCACTCCCGACGGAACCGCCCTCACCCTAACCCTCTCCCGGA
This sequence comes from Dehalococcoidia bacterium, assembly GCA_965242755.1. Classification (GTDB taxonomy): domain Bacteria; phylum Chloroflexota; class Dehalococcoidia; order Lucifugimonadales; family Australimonadaceae; genus Bin16. The sequence goes on from OZ251500.1 coordinate 3,005,785, forward strand.
GGGAGAGGGAATCAAACTAGCGCCGCCCTGCCCGCGCCCCCAGCGCCAATCCCGCCCTCTCCTTCTGGGAGAGGGCAGCCGCGAAGCGGCGGGTGAGGGTTGCCCCCGCCCTGCCTGCGTAGGCGGGAATCCAGTCGGCGCGACAGCGCCAAATCCGCCCTCTCCTTCTCAGAGGGCAGCCGCGAAGCGGCGCGCACGGGTTGCCGCCCTGCCCGCCTACGCGGGAATGACGGGGCGCTTATCATAGGAGAGAAGCGGCGCTTTACCGAGCGCCGGCCTTCCCCCAAACCAAACTCGTTGCGAGCAGGCCGAAGAGCACGGATGTGCAGACGCGCATGATGTCGTAGGACAAGGCCAACTCCGGCGCATCGCTCCCGATTTGGCCTATGGCGTAGTTCGCCACCCACAAGCCCAACAGACCCCCGACCACGAACAGGACGGCCGCAGCCCCCTGCCTGGGGTTCCTCGTCACCCATTCGAAAACCTGCTTGCCCATCGCCGCTCTCCTGTCGCTGATGGTCTTCGTCAAGTATAAGCGTCAGCCCGGCTTCTCGTCAAACGCCGCAGCGTTGACGCGACTAGGTGAACCGTATAACATTACTGCCCCGGAGGGTTTTATGGAGGGCAAGGCTTTAGCGGCGCTGCGATGGAGCGTTTTCATCGCCTACCTTGTCGCTTACGGATTCGTATGGGTGATTTGGGGCATAGGCGGGCTGCAGTTGCTCAGGGACCTCGGCGTAACTACAATTCCTTCCCTCGGGCTCTTCGTCCTTGCCTCGGCTATGGTTATGTTCGTCGGGTTCATTAGCTTCCAGCGCGACCTACGAGAGTTCCTGCGACTGTAGCCTCTAGCGCCTACCGCATTGTAACAGGACGAGGAGTAGGCATGCCTGATTCCGAAATCGCGCTGCGGTACGGGATGAACCCGCACCAGGCTCCGGCGCAGGCGTTCGTCGAGAGCGGGGCGCCGCCGTTCGAAGTCCGCAACGGGGCGCCGGGCTACATCAACCTGCTGGATGCGCTCAACGCTTGGAGCCTCGTTCGGGAGTTGCGCGCCGCGACCGGGCTGCCGGCGGCGGCGTCCTTCAAGCACGTGAGCCCGGCGGGCGCGGCGGTCGGATTGCCGCTGAGCGACGCGCTCAAGCAGGCGTATTTCGTGGACGGCATGGAACTCTCGCCGCTCGCGGCGGCCTACGCCCGGGCCCGCGGCGCCGACCGCGTTTCGTCGTTCGGCGACTGGATCGCGCTGTCGGACGAGGCGGACGAGCCGACGGCGCGCCTGATCCGCCGCGAGGTGTCGGACGGCGTGATCGCCCCCGGATTCACGCCGGAGGCCCTCGCGCTGCTTACGCAAAAGCAGGGCGGACGCTACTGCATCCTGCAAGCCGACGCCGCCTACGAGCCGCCGCCGGAGGAGACGCGGACGGTGTTCGGCGTTCGGCTGCGGCAGAGGCGGAACGACGCATCGGATTGGGCCGCGCGGTTGAGCAACGTCGTCGTTGGCGAGGCGCCGCTGCCCGACTCCGCCGTCCGCGATCTCACGGTCGCGCTGATCACGGCGAAATACACGCAATCCAACTCGATCTGCCTCGCGGTCGACGGGCAAGCGATAGGGAACGGCGCGGGGCAGCAGTCGCGCATTCATTGCGCGCGGCTCGCGGCGGACAAAGCGGACACGTGGCGCCTGCGGCAGCATCCGGCGGCGCTCGGCCTGCGCTTCCGCGAGGGCATCGGCCGGCCCGAGCGCGACAACGCGGTGGACGGCTTCCTGCGCGGCGACCTTTCGCCCGCCGAGGAGCGCCTGTGGAGGGAGTGGTTCGCCGAGACTCCGCGCCGGCTCGCGCCGGAGGAGCGCAGGGCGTGGCTGGACGGACTGGACGGCGTGGCGATGGCCTCCGACGGGTTCATTCCGTTCCGCGACAACGTCGACCGGGCGGCGATGAGCGGCGTCCGCTACATCGCGCAGCCCGGCGGCTCCGTCCGCGACGCGGACGTGGCGGCGGCCTGCGAGGAGCACGGCGTCACGATGGCGCTGACGGGGGTTCGGCTGTTTCACCACTAAGGGCGGGGCGGACGCCCAGTAGGTTCTCGCTTTCGCGGTCAGGGCGATGCGCTGGGGATTGATGGGGACGGGGCGCTCCGTCGTGGCGCTATCGCGCCGACTGGATTCCCGCCTTACGCGGGCAGGGCGGTCATGGGGGTAGGTTCCCGCCTACGCGGTCATGGCATGGCGGCTTGGGTCAGTGGGACGGGGCGCGGAGCGCCCCGCCATGGCGCTATCGCGCCGACTGGATTCCCGCCTACGCGGGAATGACGGTTATGGGGATAGGTTCCCTCTTATCGAGAATCTATCGAGCGCAGGAGGATGCAAGGTTCTCCTCGGTCGGATTGCGCTACACTACGCCGCGCGGGTTCTTGCCTACGCGGGAACCTAGTCGGCGCGCAGGCGCCGCTCCTCTCCTACGTAAAATGCCAGCCCTGCCTGCGAAAGCGGGAACCTACTGGGCACTGGAGAAGATATGGACTTGTCGCGGTTCTCGATGGAAGGCCGAACGGTCATTATCACCGGCGGGAGCGGGGGAATCGGGCGCGGCTGCGTCCGCGCCTTCGCGCAGGCGGGCGCGAACATCGTCGTCGCGTCGGTGCCGGAGGAGAGCATTCCGCCCGCCGTCGCCGAGGCCGAGTCGCTCGGCGCGTCCGCCATCGGCGTCAAGGTCAATGTCGCCGATCCGGACGAGATTGAGGCGATGGCGGCGCGGACGCTCGACGCCTTTGGGCGGATCGACGCGCTCGTCAACGTCGCGGGGGGCTCCTACAGCCGCAACCCGGATATGCCGCAGTACCGCCGCGCGCCGCTGCTCGAAATGAGCGGCGACGACTTCCTCGGCGCCTACGTCGGCAACGTCAAGACGGCGTTCCTCGCGTCCAAAGCCGTCGTTCCGCATATGAAGGCGCTGGGCAAGGGCGCGATCGTGAACATCGGCTCCACCTCCGGCCTCGACCGGCATCCCAACGCTCCGGACATCGCCGCCTACGGGACCGCCAAAGCCGCCGTTCACAGCCTCACTTTCCATATGGCGCATCAGTGGAAGCCGGAGGTGCGGGTCAACTGCATTGCGCCGGGCACGATAGACACGCCGCGCCCCGCCGGGACCGTCCGGCCGGAGATGGCGCAGGCGGCGGATCGCATCGCCGTTGGGCGGGTGGGCGTCGGGGACGACATTGGGAGCGCGGCGCTCTTCCTCTGCTCCGACGCCGCGGCTTTCGTCAACGGCGTCGTCCTTCCCGTTCACGGCGGCGAGTAGCGAGCGAAAAGCGGGGGTAGTTCCATCAGGCGCGTCCGTTCTCGAGGCGCGTTCATTACCGTTGCGACTGCGATCCGGTCGCAACCTAGCGGAGGATGCGATGAAAGCGGCATGGTACGACCGCTACGGCCCGGCGCGGGAGGTTCTTGATGTCGGCGAACTGCCCGACCCCGCTCCTGGGCCCGGCGAAGTCCTGGTTCGGGTGCGCGCATCGGGCGTCAATCCGTCGGATTGGAAGGCGCGGACGGGCTCGCGGGGCCCGGAGATGCCATTTCCGCGGATCGTTCCCCATAGCGACGGCGCGGGGGAAATCATCGGCGTCGGCGCAGGCGTTCCGCAGTCCCGCATCGGGGAGCGCGTCTGGCTCTACGAGGGGCAGTGGCAGCGTCCGTTCGGCACGGCGGCGGAACTGATCGCTCTGCCGTCGGAGCGCGCCGTCGCGCTCGCCGATTCCGTTTCGTTCGATGAGGGGGCGTGCATCGGCATTCCGGCGATGACCGCCCACCGCTGCCTCTTCGCAAGCGGCCCCGTCAACGGAATGACCGTCTTGGTGACGGGCGGGGCCGGGGCGGTCGGCCATTACGCCATACAGTTCGCCAAGTGGGGCGGCGCGCGCGTCATCGCCACCGTCAGTTCCGACGAGAAGGCCGCGCACGCGGTGCGCTCCGGCGCGGATCACACTATCAACTACCGGACGGAGGACGTGGCGGAGCGCGCGCTCGCACTGACGGACGGCGATGGGGTAGAGCGGATCGTCGAGGTGGACTTCGGCGGGAATCTCGCCGCCAGCAAGCAGGCGCTCCGGCTGAACGGCGCCATCGGCTGCTACGCATCGACCGGCGACCGCGAGCCCGCGGTGGAGTATCAGGCGCTCTCGCGCAAGAACGCGACCGTGCACTTTACGCTCGTCTACTCCGAGCCCGAATCCGCCAAGCGGCAAGCCTGCGCCGACGTCGACCAGGCCATCGCGGACGGCGCTCTCACGCACCCCATCGCGCGGACGATGCCGTTGGGCGAGATCGCCGCCGCCCACGAACTTCAGGAGAGCGGCGCCGCCGTCGGCAACATCATCCTCACGCTCTGACCCGTCGCGTCGCTTCCCCGCTACGCTGAGCGCGGGCGCAATTGCCGCCAGGTTGCGGCGGCGAGGAGGGTGGCGAACGCGACGAGCACGATGGAGCCTCCGCCGGGCAGGTCGGCGTAGAAGGCGATGACGAGGCCAGCGACGGCGCTGCCTACGCCGAGCCCGGCGGCGGCGACAAGCGTGCCTCGCAGGCTGCCGGCGAGGGCCTGGGCGGCGAGCGCGGGCATCACGATGAGCGCGCCGACGAGCAGCGCTCCCATCACGCGCATCGCCAGCGTGATCGCGGCGGCGGCGAGCAGCGCCAAGCCCAAGTTGACCCATCGCGCGGGCACGCCGGAGACGTTCGCGAGGTCTTCGTCGAACGACACTTGCGCCAACTCGACGAAGAACGCGGTGACGACGACGATGGTCGCCGCCGCAAGCGCCGCAAGCATCCAAAGGTCGGCGGACGTTACGGTGAGGATGGAGCCGAAGAGGAAGGCGAGCAGGTCGACGTTGAAGCCGCGGACGACGCCGATGATGCAGACGGCGCCCGCGAGCGAGGCGTAGAGGATGACGGCGAGCGCGACGTCGCCGGGGAGTTTGCCCTTGGCGCGAAGCGTTTCTATCGCCAGCGCGCCCGCTCCGACCACGGCGAACGTGACCGCCTGGGGCGCGATATTGGCCGCTAGGCCGATGGCGATGCCAAGCAGCGCCACGTGCGAGAGCGAGTCGGCGAGGAGCGAGAAGCGGCGCAACACGAGGAACGAGCCGAGCACGGGCGCGAGTCCGCCGAGGAGCGCTCCCCCGATCAGGGCGCGGATCATAAAGTCGTATTGCAGGAAGGCGGGCATTGTCAGCGGCGCTCCTTTACCGATGTTCCCTACCGAGACGTTGCGTAACTTCCCGCGCCCCGGTGGGTTCCCGCCTGTCTCCGCGCGGCGAGGCGGCTACGCGCCGTTCGAGGAAGCGGATCCGTTCACGTCGTCGGCGCGGCTCGAGGGGGGAGGCTCCGTGAACGCCTCGCCCGCAGCCTGCGCCGCAAGCATCCGCTCCAGCCATGCGTCCCACTCGGCGCGCTCCGCCATGCGGCCTTCCGTGAGGCCCGTTTCACGGCCTTCCGCGAGACCCGTTTCGCGGCCTTCCGCGAGGCCCGCTTGGCGGCCTTCGCGCAGGATGCGCGCCTTGCGCTCGTCCAACTTCCGACCCAACAGCGTCGAGAGCATCACGACCTCTGTCAGGAGGCGGCTACGCGCCGTTCGAGTGAGCGGAGCCGTTCACGTCGTCGGCGCGGCGCGAGGGTGGGGGCTCCGTGAACGCCTCGCCTGCGGACTGCGCCGCAAGCATCCGCTCCAGCCAAGCGTCCCACTCGGCGCGCTCCGCCATGCGGCCCGCTTCGCGGCCTTCCGCGAGACCCGTTTCGCGGCCTTCCGCGAGACCCGTTTCGCGCCCCTCGGCAAGGCCCGCTTGGCGGCCTTCGCGCAGGATGCGCGCCTTGCGCTCGTCCAACTTCCGACCCAACAGCGTCGAGAGCATCACGACCTCCGTCATCCCTAGCGACATCCCCGCGGAGGCCACCGCGATTGACGCCTCCGCCATGAACGCCGCCAGTATTGATTGTACCACGCTCTTGCCCGCGCCCGCGCCGAACAGCGTATCCCACGCCACGAGCGCGGAGCCGCCGGTGAGCAGCGCCAGGAAGAACGTGAAGTAGAGCCATCGCCACCGTTCGTTGACGCTCCATATGGACTCTCTGCGGTCGGAGCGTTGGGCGGGCTCTGGGGCGTCGTTGTGCGGCATAAGGTCTCCTTGCGCGCTGGGATTGCGCGGGCGCGAGCTGCGTGGCGAATCCTAGTCTTGCAATGAAGGGCGCGACCGCGCAAGGGGCATCTGTCGCGTCCGCTCAGCAGGTTCCCGCTTTCGCAGGGCGGGGCGCTAGCGAGCGTCGCGCAGCAGCCTCTCCGCGTCCCTAACAGTTATGGCAGGCGTCGTGCAGCAGCGTCTCGACGGGGAATCCGTAGAGGCGGGCCAGTTCCGCCTGCGTGAGGTCGCGGGGCGGGCAGTGGCAGACGAGGGATCTGTTGACGCACGCGACGGTCTTGGCCTCGCGCATCACCGCGCCGATGTCGTGGGAGACCATCAGGGCGGTGACGCCGTGTTCGTTCAGGTCGCGGAGCACGGCGTACATCTGCTCCTCGCCGTGAGCGTCCACGCCGGCGATGGGCTCGTCGAGCGCGAGCAGTTCGGGGCTGCGGACGAGCGCACGGGCGATGAGGGCGCGCTGCTGCTGTCCGGCGGAGAGGTCGCCGATGCGCCGCCGCCGCAGGTGGGAGACGCCCGCGATCTCCAGCGCGCGGTCGACGTCGGCGCCCTTGTCGCCGCGCCAAAACGCGAGCGGGGCGAACCCGGCGTAGCGTCCGTGCGCGACGATCTCGCCGACGGTGGCGGGGAACGCCGCGTGCACGCCGCTCGCGACCTGCGGAACGTAGCCCACTCTGCGCCAGTCCGTGAACCGGGCGGTGTCGGCGCCGAGCAGCCGGACGCTCCCGCTTTGCGGCTTGATGAGGCCGAGCGCCAACTTGATGAGCGTGGTCTTGCCGCTGCCGTTGGGCCCGAGGATGACCGCGAAGTCGCCGCGCTCAATCCGCAGCGTGACGTCCTCGACGACGGGGTCGCCGCCGTAGGCGAAGGACACGCCGTCCATCTCGAGGGCGAAGGGCGCGACGCTCGCTCCGCGCTCCAGCGGCTGGATTGCGTTACGGGATTGCGTTAGGGGCATCTCGTCTCCTGGCGGCTTGCGCCGCCGACTGCATAGACATCCGGGAGTCTACACCCGGCTTGGCGGGGCGGCGCTTCGCGCCGCCCCTTTTTTGGATCCCCGCGTAGGCGGGGATGACGCAACGCCTCCTACGCGCACTCGAGGGCGATGCGGAGGCTGTTGAGCGTGTCGCGCATTATGCCGATGTAGTCGCCGTGCTCCGCGAGTTCGTCGGAGGTGACGGAGCCGAGCGCGTGGATCGGCAATTGCCGAACGCCGGCCTCCTGGGCGAGCGCGCTTTCGCTCGCGCCGGAGAGCACGGGCTCGACGAGCACGGCGCTGATGCCGGTCTCGCGGATCAGGTCGGTTAGGGCGGCGAGGCGCCCGGCGGTCGGCTCCGCGTCGGGGGAGAGCCCAGCGATGGCGGCTTGCTCCAGGCCGTAGCGCGCGGCGAGGTAGCCGTAGGCGGCGTGCGACGTGATGAATTCATGGTGGCGGCAGGAGGCGAGCCCCGCCTCGAATTCGGCGTGCAGGGCGCGGAGGTCGGCGGCCAGAGCCTCGAGGTTCGCGCGGTAGAAGTCGGCGCCGTTGGGGTCGGCCTGGATCAGGGCGCCCGCGACGATCTCCGCTTGGGTTATCGCCAGCAGCGGGTCGTTCCAGAGGTGCGGGTCGAACTCGCCATGCCCGTGGTCGTCGTGGCCGTGCTCGTCCTCGCCCTCATGGTCGTCGTGGCCTTCCTCATCCTCGTCGTGGCCGTGTTCATCCTCGTCATGGCCATGCTCTTCGTCCTCGTCATGGCCCTCCTCGTCCTCATCGTGGCCATGCTCTTCATCCTCGTCATGGCCTTCTTCGTCCTCGTCATGGCCTTCCTCGTCCTCATCGTGGCCATGCTCTTCATCCTCGTCATGGCCTTCCTCGTCCTCATCGTGGCCATGCTCTTCATCCTCGTCATGGCCTTCCTCGTCTTCATCGTGGCCATGCTCGTCCTCGTCCCCGTGGTCGTCGTGGCCTTCCTCGGAGAAGGGCAGCGCCCCCTCCTCGCTCGCGGTTTCGACGATGATCGCCGTGACGTCGTCGCCGAGCGCCACGAGCGCGCGGTCCAGCCATGGCTCCATCGCAAGGCCGTTCATCGCGATGACGTCGGCGCTGGCGATGCGCCGGAGGTCGCTGGGGGAGGGCTCGAAGGCATGCGCCTCAACGCCGGGCGGCACGAGGTTGAACACCTCCGCGCGCTCCCCGCCTACGCGCTCCGCGAAGAACTGCATCGGGTAGATGCTGGTGACGACGACCAGCGGCTCCATCGCCGGTTCGGGCGTGGGCGTGGGGGTGGACGCCGGCTCGGACATGGCCGTAGGGGCGGCCGTCGGCTCGGGCGTGGGGTCGGACGAGCACGCCGCGAGCGCGACGGCGGACAACGCCGCCGCGACAAGCGCGAATGTTAGCCTGGTTATGATACGCAGTCTCATTTTCCGGTTCGCTCCTTCTTGCGCCTTCGCTCCGTCTCGCTCCCATCATTGGGAGAGGATGGCGGGCCGCTTTCTTTATCTTTACCCCTCACCCCGGCCCTCTCCCAGAGGGAGAGGGAGTTAGGCCGCGGTCGCGTCCGCGCAGCCCTCACCCCGGCCCTCTCCCAGAGGAGAGGGAGTTAGGCCGCGGTCGCGTCCGCGCAGCCCTCACCCCGGCCCTCTCCCAGAAGAAGAGGGAGTTAGGCCGCGGTCGCGTCCGCGCAGCCCAATCTCGATTCCCTCTCCCTGACAGGGAGAGGGTTAGCGCGCGGGTTAGGGCGGACGCTCTCATGCGCTTTGCCCCATGCCGACGGAGCAGGATCCGCAGCGGCGGTAGAGTTCTAGTCTGTGGCCGACCAACTCGCCGTCGACGTCCGCGCTCATCGCGCGCAGCATTCGCTCGACCGATGGGTGGCGGAACTCGTCGATCCGTCCGCAATCCACGCAGACGAGGTGGTGGTGATGGCGGGCGTTGTCGAGCGAGTAGCGGGGCGACCCGTCCGGCATCGTCGTTTTGCAGAGCGCGCCCGCGTCCACCAGGAGGCGCAGCGCGCGGTAGACGGTGGCGCGGCCTACGCCGTCCAACTCGGCCGCGACGTCCTCGGCGCTGAAGGCGTCGCGCCGGCGGGTGATCGTCGCGGCGATGTCGCGGCGCGGCTGCGTGATGCGGCAGCCGCGGTCCTCCATAGCGGCGATGAGGTCGTCTTCGGTTGGCGTCGCGGGTATCACGCCTACAGGATGCGGGCTCCGCCGCCGCTTGTCAATACCTCGTATCAATAAGAGCGGAGATTGAGACATGCGACAAACGGCCATTGCGCCTGACGTTTCTCCGTCTCCATACTGTCATATAGCGGATACAACGCATTGTCGTCATTCATTGATACGCCGCCGACGTTGCGGTGGGGGCGGCAGGCAATTGAGAAATCTATGACATTGCCCTGTTGCCAATGCGATTCCGCCTTGCTAACCTTAATGACAGATTGCGGTCGCGTATGCGACTAACGGCGGATTGGAAAGGAGGCGAGGCCATGATGACGACGGAGGAGCGGGAGGCGCAAGCGGCGAATGACCGAGAGCGGTGGGAGCGCGAGCGGCTGCTGGAGTCGCTCGACGCCTACCGGCGCGGGCTGGCCGACGCGCCGACGGTGCAGAAGTTCTCGGTGGACCGCGGGGCGTCGCCGAACGAGGACAGGCCGCTGACGGTGGTCGCGTCGGACGAGTCGGAGGACCGGCTGGGCGACGTGGTGCGGGCGAGCGGCTGGGACTTGCGGGCGTACCGGCGCAACCCGGTGTTCCTGTGGGCGCACGACTACACGCGGACGCCCATCGGGCGGAGTTCGTGGGTGGCGGTTGAGGATCGGCGGTTGACGGCGACGTTGGAGTTCGCGCCGACGGCGTTCGCGCGGGAGGTGGAGACGCTGTACCGGCAGCGGTTTCTGCGGGCGGTGAGCGTGGGCTTCCGCGCGCGGGCGTTCGCGTTCCGCAAGGGGAAGGACGGCGCGGCGCAAGGGATCGAGTACCAGGAGCAGGAGTTGCTGGAGTTGAGCGCGGTGCCGGTGCCGGCGAATCCGCATGCGCTTGCGAAAGCGTTGGACGGCGGCTGAGCGCGCCGCGTCTGCGTCCGCTGTTCACGCTCGACGCGGCGGCGCCCGCGCCGATGGATCCGGAGGCCGCGCGGCGCCTGCTGAGCGAGTTGCGCCGCCTCCGCGGCATGGTGGCGTGAAGGCGGCCCGGACGGGTCCGGACTCGGGACTACGAACGGAATGACCCGGCGCGTAAGCCGGGAGAAGGAGGAGACGGCATGAAGATCGTTCAGTTGGCTCGGAGGGCGGTTCAGGCGGCGCGGCTGGTGGACGGCCTGTGCAAGGTCGCGCCGGAAGCGGGCGAGGCGCTGGAGAGCGGGGCCCGCCTCATGCAGGAGGCCGTCCGGTCGGCGCCTGGCGGGCTGACGTCCGGAGAGCGCGCCGCGCTCGCGGAGGCGGCCCGGCGGTTCGGCGAGGAGTTGGCGCAGGCCGTCGAGGCGGCGCCCGTCGCCGGCGGCGGGAAGTAGGCGAGGCGCGCCTCCGGGCTTGCCCGCCGCCGGACGAGCATCCGGCCGGCGAGACCCGGAGGCACCTCGAAGAGAACGGACGGGCATGAAGGAATGCCCGAAGGAGGGATAGCGATGGCGACGATGGACGAGATGCAGAAGGAGATCGTGGAGACGCAAGAGTTCGTGCGGGAGCGGCTCGGCCCCGTCACGAAGGAGTTGGCGCTGCTGCGGGAGGAGCAGCAGCGGCTGGCCGGGGAGGTGCGCCGCGCGATGGAGCGGGAGCGCGAGGCGCGGCGCGAGGAGGTGCTGCGGAAGAGCGGCGGCGGGCGGCTGCGCGCCCGCGGCGGGAAGCTGGACGGCTTCGACCTCCTCGACCTCGCGGTGATGCGGAGCCTCCTCGCCGCGCAGCAGGCGCGCCCGCAAGACTACGACCCGCGAACGCTCCGCGCCTGGGAGGAGAGCGTCGCCAAGGCGATGGACTCCGTCACCACCGGCGCGGGCGACGAACTCGTGCCCCAGGAGGAGGCCCGCCAGTTGTGGGCCGACGTCAACGCCGAGACCGCCGTGGCGTCCCTCTTCGAGACGGTGACGATGCCCACCAACCCGTTCGACGTGCCCCTGCAGTTGGGCGACGTCAACTGGTACCCGGGCACGGCGAACACCGCGCCGACGGGCACCGACCTGAAGACGGCGAAGCAGACGCTCACCGCCCACGAACTCGTCGGCATGGTCCCCTGGGCCTACGAACTCGACGAGGACGCCGTGATCGCGATGATGGCGGAGGTGCGGAGCACGCTGATCCGCAACGCCGCGCAGGCGCTGGACGACGTGCTCCTGAACGCCGACGCGTCCACGACGGGGAACCTGAACTACGACGGCGCCACGCTCTCCGCGACGACGGAAGGGTCGGCGCACTACCTGATCGGCTTCGACGGGCTCGCGCACCAGCCGCTGGCGGACAACACGGCGATGGCGAACAACTTCAACGCGGCGCCGACGGCGGACATGTTCAACAAGTTGCGGCGGATGATGGGCAAGTACGGCCTGCGCCCGTCGGAACTGGCCTTCATCACCGACGTGTCCACCTACGTCGGGATGCAGACGCTCGACAGCTTCCAGACGGTGGACAAGTTGGGGCCGCATGCGACGCTGCTGACCGGGCAGTTGGGCGCGGTCGAGGGCGTTCCCGTGATCGTGTCGGAGCAGTTGCAGACGGCGGACGCGGACGGCAAGGTGACGTCGGCCGGCAACGCGGCGCCGGCGGGGCGGCTGCTGCTCGTCAACCGGACGCAGTGGCGCAAGGGCTTCCGCCGGGAGTTGCTGATCGAGACGGACCGCGACGTTCGGAAGCGGCAGAACGTGATGGTCGTGAGCATGCGGGTGGCGTTCGCGGAGCGGACGGGCTCGCGGAGCACGGCGAAGCACACCGCGATGCACTACAACGTCAAGAGCCCGGCGTAGCGCGCGGGCTCCGGCGGGGACGGAACGGGGGAGGGCGCATGCCGCGCCCTCCCCCGTTTTGCGTTTTGGGGGGGGCGCGCGCATCGAGCGGCGGGCCGTCCGCGCTGATGTATAATTCCGATGCTCACTCCCGCTGAAAGGACGCCGCGCGCAGTATGACCGCCTCCGCCGTTCGCAATTCGCCTACGAGCGGGGTCGCGGCCGTCCTGCGGCGGCACTGGGCTGTCGTTGCCGCATTGGGGCTCCTTCTGTTGACGGGGCTGGCGATTGTGGATGACTATGGGCGGTCGCCTTATGAAAACGTCCACGGGCTTCACGGAGCGGCCACCGTCGATTACGTCATCGGCCAAGGCGACGCCATATTCGGACTTCCCTTCAGGTCGTACGGTATGGCGTTCGAATTGCCGCTCACGCTAGTCGAGCGAGCGGCGCGTCTTGAAGACAGCAGGGCGGTCTCGCTTATGCGGCACGTCCTGATGCATCTGTTGTTTCTTGCCGGAGGTTTATCCGCATACCTTCTCGCGCAGAGCATCTTCAAAAACAAGTTGATAGCGCTGCTGTGCATGCTGCTGTTTCTTTTGCATCCCCGTCTGTACGCGCATTCATTTATGAACAGCAAAGACATTCCGTTTGCCAGCATGGTTATGATCGTTCTGTTCCTTGCGCGCAGAGCGTTCGGCAAAGATACGCTTTGGGCGTTTGCTCTTCTAGGAGCAGGAGTGGGAACACTGGCGAACATCCGCGTGTTCGGAATGCTGTTCGTCCCCGTTATCCTCGCAATGCGGGGGTTCGACTTGCCGAGAGCGTCCGGCGCGAACCGGCGTAACCGCATCTTGCTGAGCTCCGGCGTTTTCGTTCTCGCTGCAGGGTTGACGCTGTACGCAAGTTGGCCATTGCTGTGGAGCGATCCTGTTGGCCAACTTATAGAGTCGGCTCCTCGGCCGATCAACTACGGACATGACGGGACGGAACTTTTCCGAGGGCAGGAGATCTCCACCATAGCCGCGCCTGCCGCTTACATTCCAACTTGGTTCTCGCTAACGGCCCCTCCATTCGCGTTGCTGCTGGGAGCGATAGGAGCCGCGGCGAGTCTGCGCGTTCGGTCGCGGGGGGGGGGGGGGCTGCTTATGGTGGGCGGGTTCGCCGCGCCTATCGCTGCAGTTATTCTCTTGGGGGTCACCGTCTATGACACGGGGCGGCTTCTTTATTTTCTCTGGGCGCCGTTTTCGCTGCTGGCGGGTTTCGGGCTGCATTGGCTCATCGGTGCATTCAAGCAAGCGCGCCTGCGCGGGCTAGCCTATGGCGCGGCATGGGTCGGCGTAGGGTCGACGGCGATTTCAATGGTTTTCCTGCACCCGAACCAGCAGGTCTACTTCAACGTCCTTGAAGACAGGAACAAGCCGGGGCATCTGAGCGAGCGGTACGACATGGACTATTGGAGGCCTTCGATGTTCAGTCTATATGATCATCTCTTGGACGAAGAGTCATCGGGCGCGGCACTGTCATATGAAAATGCAGACCTGCGTATGCTCAGAGAGTCTGACCGGAGTCGACTACGCCTCGTGAACCCATCGCTTGCCGATTTCTCGATAAGAACGAGCGAACCGGAGGCCGGCGAAGAGACGCTCTACACGGTGGAAGCGTACAACAGCACGCTGGCCGCTCTTGTGAGGGAACAGCCGCAAGAAAATCCTTTCCCTGCGATATACGAGGCGGCAGTCTCCGGGAATCCAATCGCGCGCTCCGGCTTCGATCTGTACTTGAGAGGCCGGGGGCTGACCTTCGTCAAAGAGCCCTGCGCGACGGCCGATCTCCAAGGAGCCTTCTTTCTCCGCTTCTATCGCGCTGACCCAAATGATTTGCCTGATGACCGTCAGATGTCTGGGTATGGCGAGACGAAGTTCCGATTTCTCCAGCGCGGTTCGTTGTTCGACGGGAAATGCGTAGGCCATGTTCCTCTCCCCGATTATCCTGTGCTAAACGTCGAGGCGCGCCAGTTCTACCCCTACGGCAATAAACTGTACTGGGAACACCTTTTCCCTTTGGATGCGGATCGGCGCTACGCCGCCTATGAATCCGCAATTAACCAGGAACCGGACATTAGAGCCGCGTTCGCTCTTTACCTCGACGAGGAAGCGCGGACGCTTACCTACGTTAGGGAGCCTTGCGGTCTGTCCGATGCGGAGCGCAAGTTCTTCGCGCACGTCGTTCCATTGAGCGTAGACGACCTCCCAGCGGAGCGTCGGGATGCAGGCTTTGACAACATGGACTTCCACTATTTGACGCGCGGCATCGTGTTTGACGGGAAATGCGTCGCCGTCCTTCCTTTGCCGGAGTACGGAATCGCAAGCATCCGAACAGGACAGTTCACGAGCGGCGAGGGCGAGGTCTGGAATGCGGCGGTTCCGTTCAGCGCAGGGCAGGCGCGCCGTCAATAGCGTATCCTGTCCAGGCCAACGCAAGGAGGAGCAAGAATGAGCGAGGAGATTGGGCTGTTCGAGGCGATCTACTCCCAGCGGGCGCTGCGCCACCTGAAGCCCGACCCGGTGCCGGACGACCTGATTCGGCAGGTCATCGACGCGGGCGTCCGCGCGCCGAACGGGGGAAATTCCCAGCAGTGGGGATTCGTCGTCATCAAGGACGATGCGACGAAGCGGATCATCGCGGAGCATTACCCGGCGACGGCGCGCCCCAACCACGGCGAGCCCGCGACCGCGTCCGAGCGGCGCGCCGCAGAGTCGGCGGACCACCTCGCGCAACACGCGATGGACGTTCCGGTGTGGATTCTCGCGGTCACGCGGCATCCGGGCACGGACGTCCATCACGGGGCGTCGATCTACCCCGCCGTGCAGAATATGCTGCTCGCCGCCCGCGCGCTCGGGCTCGGCAGCGTGCTCACGACGCGCGTCCGCCGGGGCTTCGAGCCGCAGATCCGCGAAGCGATTGGGCTGCCGGACGACTGGGTCTCCGCCGCGATGATTCCGCTAGGCTGGCCGCAGGAGGGCCATCGCTACGGCCCGACCACGCGCCGCCCTGCCTCCGAGGTCACGCACTGGGACGTTTGGGGCGCCCACTAGCCGGCCGTCCTCGACTCCGGCCCCGCCATGCCCGCCTACGCAGCCCGCGCTCCCCTACGCGCTCCCGCCCGCGCCGACGCGCGGGCCGACGGACTCGAGGTAGGCTTCGTAGTTGTGGCGCGTCTCGGAAATATGGTCGCCGCCGAACTTCTCGGTGAAGGCGTCCGCGAGCGCGAAGAGCGTCATCGCCTCGGCGATCACGCCGCAGGTCGGGACGAACGTGACGTCGCTGCGCTCGTAGTGCGCCTGATCAAGCGCGCCGGTCGTGAGGTCAACGGAGGGCAGCGGGTTCATCATCGTGGCGATGGGCTTGACGACGGCGCGAATGACGAGGGGCTCGCCGGTGGTCATTCCGCCCTCGAGCCCGCCCGCGTTGTTGGTGCGGCGGGGCCACGCGCGCGCCCATGACCCGTCGGCGTCGCGCTCCCATTCGTCTACGGGCTTGATGACGTCGTGGACTTTGGAGCCGCGCAGGTCGGCGAGCGCGAATCCTTTGCCGATCTCCACGCCCTTGACGGCGTTGACGCTGCCGACGGCCGCCATCAGGCGCGTACTCAGTTTCGCATCCCATTGGATATGGGAGCCGAGGCCGATGGGCAGGCCGGTCGCCACGACCTCGACGACGCCGCCCAGGCTGTCGCCGGCCTCCTTGGCGGCGTCTATTTCGCGGACCATCAGCGCGCTCGCGTCGAGGTCGGCGCAGCGGACGGGAGACTCCTCGGCGGCGGCCCAATCCACCGGCTCGGGCGGACGCGCCTCCACGCCGCCGATGTTCGTCACGTGGCTGCGGGCGTCGACGCCGAATTCGGCGAGGAACGCGCGGCAGGCCGCGCCGACCGCGACGCGGGCGGCGGATTCGCGCGCCGATGAGCGCTCCAGGATGTTGCGGGCGTCGTCTTGCCGGTACTTGCTGATGCCCGGCGTGTCGGCGTGGCCGGGGCGCAGGCGATGGATAGGCGTGACCTCGCCCTCGACGGGCTCTTTGGCCATCGTATGCGTCCACGGCTTGCCGTCCGGCCCGTTGCCCGTGAAGTGGTCGCGGTTTTCGATGAGCATCGCGATGGGCGCGCCGGTCGTGAACCCGTGCCGGACGCCGGACTGCAGGACGGCGTAGTCCGTCTCGATCTGCATGCGTCCGCCGCGCCCGTAGCCCATCTGCCTGCGGGCGAGGTCGGCGCGAATTTGCGCCTCGGACAGCGGAACGCCTGCGGGAAGCCCCTCGAGGAGCGCGACGAGTCCGGGGCCGTGCGACTCGCCCGCCGTGAGAAATCGCGCCAAGTCCGAGCGCCTCCGTCGTGAGTTGTTCGCTATTCTACACGGCGGCGCGGCGAGCGGCAGCGGAGTATCGTTAGCCTCCTTATCAAACGAACCCTTTGCATAATCGCAGGCGACCAGGAGACTCACCGCAATGCCAGCCGCTATAACGATACTCCCTGTTCACGGCCTGCCTGAGATCGCGGAAAGCGACGACCTCGGCCTGCTCGTCGCGCGCGCCTGCGAAGCGCAGGCGACGCCGCTCATGGACGGCGACATCCTCGTCGTGACGCAGAAGGTCGTCTCAAAGGCCGAGGGGCGCGTTCTCGATCTCAGCGGCGTCGAGCCGTCCGAGCGGGCGCGCGATTTCGCGGAGGCGTGGGAGAAGGACGCGCGCGCCATCGAGGTCGTTCTGCGCGAGGCCGTCCGCGTCGTCCGAATGGAGAGCGGAGTCATCGTCACGGAGACGCGGCACGGCTTCGTCTGCGCCAACTCCGGCGTGGACGCATCCAACGTCGGCAAGGGCGCAGGCGACTACGTCGTTCTGTTGCCGATCGACCCTGACGCCTCCGCCCGCCGCATCCGCGACTCTGCGCGCGAGGCCGCCGGAGCGGACGTCGCCGTCATCGTTTCCGACACGTTCGGGCGCCCCTGGCGGGAGGGCGCGGTGAACGTGGCCATTGGAGCGGCGGGCATCGAGCCGCTTCTCGACTACCGGGGCCAAACGGACGACGACGGACGGGAGTTGCGCTCCACCGTCATCGCCGCGGCCGACGAGATCGCCTCGGCGGCGGAACTCGCGATGGGCAAACTCGACCGAGCCCCGGCCGCAATCGCGCGGGACTATCCCTACCGCAAGGGGGAATCCGGGATCCGCCCCGTCATCCGCGAGCCGGGGAAAGACCTGTTCCGCTAGCGGGCGGGTGGACGGACGACTCGCGTCCGTGCCGCTCGCGATGGGTCGTTGGGCGGGAGCGCTTCAGTAGCGGACGAGCGACGCGATTTCCACGCCCGGAAGCCGGGCGCGCCCGTCGAGAGCCGCGATCTCTATGAGGGCCGCGATTCCGACGACGGCGGCGCCCGCTTGCCGGACGAGGGACACCGCGGCTGCCGCCGTTCCGCCGGTGGCGATGACGTCGTCCACGATGAGGACGTTGTGCCGGGCGAGCAGCGCGTCGGCGTGCATTTCGATTTCGGCCTGCGCGTACTCCAATTCGTAAGCGGCGGAGAGCGTCTCGCGGGGGAGTTTGCCGGCTTTTCGCAAGGGGATGAATCCCGCGCCCAATTCGAGGGCGACGGGCGCGCCGAGGATGTAGCCCCGCGCTTCGATGGCCGCGACCCGGTCTATCCCCTTGCAGCGAAAGGGTTCGGCGAGGCCGCCCACGGCTTCGCGGAGCGCGTCCGGGTCGGCGAGCAGCGGCGTGACGTCGCGGAAGAGAACGCCGGGCTGCGGGAAGTCGGGAACGGCGCGGATAAGGCTTTCGTAGGTAGGGCTCATGGGAGGCGGTTCCTGCGGCCAGGTTCGGAGACGCAAGTCTAGCGCCCCTGCGCGGCGAAGTGGCGGAGCATATTGCGAAGCGGCGCGCGGAGGCGGCATCCTTCACGCTCCCGCAGTCTCGTATGTATTGACGATGCTGCAGGTTGACAGGGGCAGGGCGGGGCGGTAGGATAGACGCAACCGTGCCGAGGTAGCTCAGTTGGTAGAGCACAGCACTGAAAATGCTGGTGTCCCCAGTTCAAATCTGGGCCTCGGCGCCAGTTGACAGGCTTGCGCGCCGGCGCCATTATGGACGGACGGCCGTGCAGCGAGCGGAAGTGGCTCAGTGGTAGAGCGTCTCCTTGCCAAGGAGAAGGTCGCGGGTTCAAATCCCGTCTTCCGCTCCATAACTGCCGCCCTGACCGCGTAGGCGGGAATCCAGTCGGCGCGATAGCGCCGCTCCTCTCCTACATAAAGCGCCGCGTCATTCCCGCGAAAGCGGGAACCTACCGGGCGCCGTGAGTTACGCAAGGTCGCCCCTACGCTAGCCCGTAGCACCGCGCAGGGTTGTCGGCGAGGATCTTTCGGACGACGCTTGGGTCGAGGTCGTCGCGCCGCTCCATCACGCCCACCATGCCGTTGTCGCGCGACTGATCCTGGTGGCCGTAGTCCGACCCCATAATGATGTTGTCCTCGCCGATGGCGCCGATGAGGTAGGGGATGTCCTCGTCCGTTTCGGCGGCGACGTAGAGGCGGTAGTCGCGGAACAGGCTCGGCCCGAAGTCCATCGCGGCGTCCGGGTTGCCTCGCGAGTTCGTCCGCGTCGAGCGCCGCAGATGATGAACGACGTAGGGAACCCACGACGCGGACGCTTCGATGAACCCGAAGCGCAGGTTGGGGAAGCGCTCCGGAATCTTGTGCGCCACCAAGTCGCGGAACGCGAACAGCGGCAGCGACCGCACGTGCGGCAGGTTGTGGGAGACGGAGCGGTCGAACACCTGCAGCATTCCCGGCGACCCGCCTCCGGTGTGGACGCTGATCGTCATATTCAGGCGCTCCGCCGCCGCGTAGACGGGGAAGAAGTAGGGCTCCGCGAGCGAGCGGTCGCCTTCCACGCCGCGGAAGAAGACGCCGACCGCGCCGTTCTCGCGCGCCGTCTCAATCTCGCGCAGCGAGGCGTCGAGGTCGCGCAGCGGCGGGACGACGACCCAGCGCATGCGGTCGCCCGCCTCGCGCCAGGCGTTCGCCATATAGCGGTTGTAACTGCGGCAGATCGCCGTCTCCAACTCGACGTCGTCGGTGACGTAGGCGAGGAGCATCGTGGGGAAGACGACCTCCGCGTCCACGCCGCGCTTGTCCATATCCTCCACGCGGGCGGCGGGGTCGGTGATGTAGCGGACCTCCTTGCGGATGTCCGTCCGGCGCTCCTCCGACTCGGAGCCGCCGACCGCGACGGCGTAACTGCCCTTCCCGTGGCGCTTCGGCACGGCGTTGCCGTTGATCATCCAGACGTAGTCGCGGGGGCCGTCGGGCTCCGGGGGCGCGACGGACGCGAGCAGCGGCCTGCGGTCGTAGAGGTCCGGATCGAAGTGCTCCCATACGCCGGGGTGCTCAATGATGTGCGTGTCCGCGTCCACGATGCCAGGCATTGCCGTCCTCCCGCGGCTGCTGCGCCGCGCCGCCGCGAGTATACGCCTGCGGGCGATGCCCCGCGGCGCAAACCCCGCGTGTCAACGATGAGCGGCAGGTCGTCGGGCGCGGCGCCGGCGTGCGTCTAGGCGGCCACGCGCCGCATCACGGCCACGACCTTCCCGTGCACCTGCACGTTCTCGGCGGGCACGATGATCGGCTCCATCGCCGGATTCGCGGGCATCAGGCGCACGTGGTCGCCCTCGAGATGGAAATGCTTCAGCGTCGCGGCGTCCTCGAGGGGCAGCCATGCCGCAACCATCTCTCCGTTGCGCGCGTCCCGCGTGTGCCGCAGCACCACGATGTCGCCGTCGGTGACGAAGGCGTCGATCATTGAGTCGCCCTTCACGCGGAGGGCGTACAGATCGCGCGAGTCGCGGGGCGTCAACTCCGGCGGCAGCGTCACGCCCTCGCGGTCGCCGTCGGCGGCGTGGGCGCCGGCCTCCGGGACGGGGATCGGCTCGCCTGCCGCGATGGCTCCCAGCAGCGGAACGCGCAGCGCCTCCGGCCCGGCGCGCTCGGGGCGCGGCGCGGCGTCACCGAGCAACTCGATGGCCCGCGAGATGTCCGGCGCCCGCCGGATCAGCCCGTCCCGCTCCATCAGCCGCAGGTTGTAATCCACGACCGACGTGGAGCTGATCCCGCAGCCGAGTTGGATCTCCCGGATGGACGGCATGTAGCTGTGGTCGGCGTGGTGCTCGCGGATGAAGTCCAAAATCTCCTGCTGGCGCTTCGAGATGCGCGGCGCGGCGGTGGTCATATCGGGGCCCTCCTCTGTGCAACGCGCTCGCGCCGGCGGCGCCGAGCGCGCGTTTAAGAACTTTCGTTCGCAATCGTAAGGGATGATCGGATGCTTGTCAAGCGCCCTGTTCGTTCCGTATGCGTACTTGTTCCGTATGCCCGCCCGCGACATCCGCCCCTTGCGCCCTCGCGCCGTCGCTTTGGTAGGATTTGCCACGCTTACCCTGATTGCTTGCGCGGGCGAATGACGAACGGGCCCCTTATGCCGACGCAGAGCGAGGAGCGCCGCCTCTGGGCGGCGGGATACGTCCGCGTCGCGGGAGTGGACGAGGCGGGGCGCGGGCCGATCGCGGGGCCGGTCGTCGCAGGAGCGGCGGTCTTGCCCGATCTTGAGGGATTCGCCCATGAGGACGCGGCGCTGATCCGCGACAGCAAAACGCTCAGCCCCGCGCAGTTGCGGCGCGCCGACAAACTCGTCCGCGACGTCGCGCTTGCGGTCGGCGTCGGCGTCGCGAGCAGCAGGGAGATCGACCGCGAGGGCATTGCGCCCGCATCGAGGCTTGCGATGCGCCGCGCGTTGGGCCGACTCGGCGAGCCCCCGGACCACGTGCTTGCGGACGCCTTCCCGCTGGATTGGCGGCGCAGGCCGTGCACGGCCATCGTCAAGGGAGACGCGCTCTGCGCGGCGATAGCGGCGGCGTCCATCGTCGCCAAAGTCCACCGCGACGCGCTGATGCGTCGGCTCGACCGTCGCTATCCCGGCTACGGGCTGGGCTCGCATAAGGGCTACGCCTCGGCGCGCCACCTCGCGGCGGTGGCCGAGAAAGGGCCGTCGCCCGTCCACCGGCTAACTTTCTCCCCGTTCAAGCCGATGCTGCTGCCGTCCTATGCCTAGCGCCGGATCGAAACTCGGCGCGCAGGGAGAGCGAATCGCGGCGGCGCGCCTCGAGGCGCAAGGTTGGACCATTGAGGCGCGGAACTACCGCACGCGATTCGGCGAGATCGACCTCGTCGCGCGCGACGGCGAGGAGACGGTGTTCGTCGAGGTGCGGACGCGGCGAGGCGAGGAGTACGGAACGCCTGAGGAGTCGCTGACGCGGCGCAAGCGGGCGCGGCTGACGCTGGCGGCGCAGGAATACCTGCAGGAGCGCGGCGCCGCGGACCGCCCATGGCGCATCGACTTCGCGGCGGTGGCGCTGCAAGCCGAAGGCCCGGCGGAGATTCGCCTCGTGACGTCGGCGGTGGAGGAGGCTTAGCGGCGGAGGAGCCGGGCTAATCCATCGGAGAGCCTAACCGCAATAGAGTCATTTGGAATGTGAGCGGGCGGCGACGACTGCTCAAGTCCCCGCGGGCGGCCCGTCCGTCTTCCGCGCGCCAACGCCCGCGCTTGCCCCCTCCGCGCTTTCCGTGTATGCTATGCAAGTCGCTCGCGTCGAACGGCGGGCGACGACGAACTGAGGAGAGACCTATGGAAGCGCGGGATGCGGTGGCGCTGCAGACCAACGACAAGATAGCCGAGTTCCAGCCCGGCGACACCGTCAAGGTGAACGTCTGGATCCGCGAGGGCGAGCGGCAGCGGCAGCAGAGTTTTCAGGGCGTGGTCATCCGCAAGCGCGGAGGCGGCCCCGCCAGTTCCTTCACCGTCCGCCGCGTCGCGTCGGGCGTCGGCGTCGAGCGGTCGTTCTTCTTCCACTCGCCGAACGTCGAGAGCGTCGAACTCGTCCGAAGGGGCAAGGTGCGCCGCGCCAAACTCTACTACCTGCGCGGACTCTCCGGCAAAGCCGCCCGCATCAAAGAGCGCACCCCCGGCGGCAGGCGCTAGCCCGCGGCGAGCATCTCGCCCTCGCCCTCCTCTTCCTCGCCGGGCGTCACTTGGTACAAATCGTCCTGCGACCGCAGGTAGTCGACATACAACTTGCCGTCCAGGTGGTCGCACTCGTGCTCCAGCGCCTGCGCCAAGAGGTTGGTCGCGCCTTTGTAGCGAATCGGCTTGCCGTCCAGCCCCGCCGCCCGCGCCCACACCTTCTCCGCGCGGAGTATGCGCGCCTGCCATCCGGGAAGGCTTAGGCAGCCCTCCACGACCTCCCGCTCTCCCTCTTTGCGCGTAATCTCCAAGTTCACCAGCGCGGTCGGCTCATCGTCCTCCGGCAACTGAATCACGCACACGCGGCGGAGCGAGCCGATCTGATTCGCGGCGAGCCCGACGCCGTTGTAATGGCGCATCGAGTCGATCAGATCGTCCGCGAGTTGCAGCAGCGACGGATCGCTGAAGTCGCGCGCCTTCCGCGTCCGCTCCCGCAGAACCGGGTCGGGTATGTAGCGCATTCGCCGAACGGCCATAGCCTCATTATAGCGGGCTCCGCCCGCGCCGCCTACGCGGGCGCGACGTGCATAGGCGGATGCAGAGGCGCGGAGCGCCGCTCCTTTCCTAATGTAAGCGCCTCGTCATTCCCGCGTAGGCGGAAACCTACCAGGCGTCGGGAGTTATGCAATGCCTCCGCTTGGCGCTCGACGCTGCTATCATTCGCCGACGTTCACTGCCGGCGGCGGAGAGCGGCTGGGTTACGCAGAGTCTCCGGAGGACGAGCGGCATGTCCACTGAGGCGCCGGTTCCCGGCGTAGTCGTCGAACGCCTTCCCCAGTACCTCCGCGCCCTCGCGCGCCTCGACGAGATGGGGCTTGAGGTCGTCAGTTCCCAGCAGTTGGGCGATTTCCTGCAGATCACGCCCGCCCAGATACGCAAAGACCTCAGTTGCTTCGGACGCTTCGGGAAGCAGGGCGAAGGGTACGGCGTCCGGCGGCTGATTGGGCGCCTGCGCCATATTCTGGGGTTGGACAAAACGTGGAACGTCGCGGTCGTGGGCGTTGGGCGGCTCGGCAGGTCAATCATCAGTTACCCCGGCTTCGCGCCGGAGGGCTTCCGCGTCGTCTGCGCGTTCGACTCGAATCCGCAAGTGGTCGGCCAAACGGCGGGCGGCCTGCTCGTCCACGATGTCGTCAATTTCCGCGAGATCGCCGACGCGGCGGGCGTCTCAATCGCCATCGTCGCGGTCCCCGCGAGCGCCGCGCAGGAGGTGATCGATCTGCTCGTCGAGGCGGGGGTGAAGGCGATCCTGAACTACGCGCCGAAGTCCGCCGTGGTTCCGAACGGAGTTCGCGTGCAGCACGTCGATCCGGTCGTTTCGCTGCAGTCTATGACCTACTACCTGAAGCCGCATAGGGTCGCGCCTCGGTAGATTCCCACGCGGGAATGCAACAGTCTCCGCTGGGGAGGTGGAGCGGGATGAGGCGCCTCGCGCGGCGGGGGCGGCGCCCAGCAGGTTGCCTACGCGACCGGCAGCGAGCCGGGCACCGGCGTCTGCTCTAGCGCGTCCGCGACCGCCTCGGCCGCCGTCGCGCCCTGAATCCGCGCCGCCGATCCGAGAATGACGCGATGCCCCAGCGCGGGGTACGCCAGCGCCTTCACGTCGTCCGGCAGCGCGTGGTCGCGGTCGTCCAGCACGGCCTTCGCCTGCGACAGCCGGAAGAGCGCGAGCGAGCCGCGCGGCGACGCGCCGAGATACAAACTCGGATGGCTCCGCGTCGCATCCGCGACCGAAACGATGTACTCCTTCACCTCGTCCGAGACGTGGACGCGACGGACGGCGTCCTGCACCGCGGAGAGGCCGCGCTCGTCAACGACGGGCTCCAGCAGGTCGACGGGATGGACGTAGCGCTGCGCCTCCAGCATCTGCGTTTCGCGCTCCTTGTCGGGGTAGCCCAAGTGGAGGCGCGCGATGAACCGGTCCAACTCCGTCTCCGGCAGGGGGAAGGTGCCCTCGTACTCGATGGGGTTCTGCGTCGCCATCACGATGAACGGCTCCGGCATCGGATGGGGGACGCCGTCGACCGTGACCTGCCGCTCCTCCATCGCTTCGAGGAGCGCGGCCTGCGTCTTGGGGGACGCGCGGTTGATCTCGTCGGCGAGGACGACCTGCGCGACAATGGGGCCTTCGCGGTACTCGAACTCGCCGTTGCGCTGGTTGTAGACGGACACGCCGGTGATGTCGGCGGGCAGGAGGTCGGGCGTGAACTGGATGCGGCGGAACGAGCCGCCGATGGATCGGGCGATGCTGCGGGCGAGCATCGTCTTGCCGACGCCGGGCACGTCCTCGATGAGCAGGTGGCCTTGGCACATCAGCGCCATCACGGCGAGCCGCTGCTCCTCCTCTTTGCCGAGGATCACCTTGCCGAGGTTGGCGAGGATGCGCTCCGCCGTCTCCCGCGCCTCGCGGAGCGTCAACGTTCGTTCCGAAACCGCCAAACTTTCTCCTTCCGCCGCGCCCGCGTCGCGCGGGCCGCTCGCCGGGGGCGCGTTCCGCGCAGGCGCAGGGCGATTATAGAGAAGGCGCGGGCGGCGGCGCAAAGCGTGGGGCGCGGGTCGCCGGCCGCTGCGCCGCCCTCCGCCGGAAGAGACATTGCATAGCCTGCCGCCCGCCCGTGGAGCCTACCCACGACCGTCATTCCCGCGTAGGCGGGAATCCAGTCGGCGCGCAAGCGCCCCTACCCCCGCGCCAGGCGCAGCGCCGCCTCGTATTCCTCGCGCGTGTTGAGATTCGTCAGCGTCAGCGGGTCGTCCGTCGGAACGAGCAGACGCTCCCCGCGGTGACGCGCCGCGACCTCGCGCAACCCTTGCCGCTCCTCCGTGATCGCGAGCAACTCCGGCAGCAGCGCCGCGCTGAACAGCGGCGGATGCCCCGCGCGCCCGTCCAGCGACGGAACGGCGATGAGCGGCCGCGACGCGAGCCACGCCTCCCGCAGCGCCGCGAGCATCCCCACCGAGCGCGGTTGATCCACCGACACGACGAGCGCGCCGGCAGCGTCCGCCGGCAGCGCCCGCAGCCCCGCGACGACCGACGTCGTCCGCCCCTCGCGGTACCGCGGATTCTCGACGATTAGCGTCGGCTCCGGCCCGGTCAGCGCTTGCCGCAGCCGGTCGGCCAGGTGGCCGAGCACGACGATGATGGGCGCGTAGCCCGCCGCCCGCAGCGCCTGCGTCTGGTGCGTCAGCAGCGGCTTGCCCCCGATCCATGGCAGGAGCGCTTTCATCTCCTCCATCCGCGTGGACTCGCCCGCCGCGAGCAGCGCCGCCGCCACGCGGGGAGCGTCGTTCGTCGTCTCCATCGCGCAATTGTACGCCTGCGGCGCCGCGCCGCATGCTACTGCGAAGCGCCTCGCGGCGGCTTCGCCGCGAACGCGAGCGCGGCGGCGCTCAGGTTCGTCGCGATGAACACGCTGAAGATGAGCGAGTAACTCGCCGTGAGGTCGAACGCGAGCGCCGCCGCCAGGGGACCCGCCGCCTGCGTCCAATTCGTCGCGGCGCGCGCCACGCCCTCTATCGAGCCCAGATGCCGCCGCCCGAAATAGTCGGCGAACGCGAGACGCTGCAGCGTCACCGACGCGCCCTGCGCTAGGCCGTAGAACACGGCCCACGCCATCGCAAGCGCCGCGCCGTCCACCGCCAGCAGCAGCGCGAACGCCAGCGCGTTCAGCAGAAAGTCGGCGGCCATTACGTAGCGCACGTGGAACCGGTCGCGCAGAAAGCCCGCGGCGAGCGTTCCCGCCGCCCCCACGGCCGAGTGAACGATCAGCGCGGCCACCGCGGCGGCGTTCGATATGCCCGCGTCGGTCATATACGGAACCGCGTGCAGCGCGACCCCGGTGCGCCCGAACCACCACAGCGAAATCGCCGCGATGAGCAGATAGAGCGCGGGATGACGCGACGCTTGCCGCAGCGTGAGCGAAGGCTCCGCCTCGCGCAAGTCGCCCGTCGGAGCGGCGGCGCGCCCCGCCGATTGCGCCCCGTCCGGCAGCAATCCCATATCCTCGGGGCGGCGCCGCAGTAGCAACGCCGTCGGCAGCGCGGAGATCATGAGCACCGCGGCGCCCGCCGCCAGCGACGCCTCGCGCCAGCCCGCCCACGCCGTCACGCTCGCGATCAGCAACGGCATCAGCGACGCGCCCGCCGGGAACCCCAAGCCCGCGACCCCCATCGCCTTCCCCCGCCGGACGATGAACCAATTCGGCACGATCACGGCGGACGCGACGGCGAGAACCCCCGTGTTGACGCCCCGCGCCGCGATCTGCAGCGCGTAGAACTGCCACAGTTCGGAGATGAGCGACAGCAGCAGGAACGACGCGCCGATAATCGCGTAGGCCGCCGTGAGCGCCCAGCGCGGCCCGAACCGGTCCACGACCGGCCCCGTGAGCAGCGCCGCGCCGCTTCCGACCAAGCCGCCCACGGTGAGCGCGCCCGTGAATTCCGTCCGCGTCCAGCCGAACGTCTCCGTGATCGGCTTCAGCAGAATGCTGAGCACGGGAAACGTCTCGACGGCGGCGCTGAAACTGCCCAGCCCGGCCACCGCGACGACGACCCATCCGTAGAAGAATCGCGGCTTGGGATCGGGGCCGTTCGTTTCGCGCAAAGGAGAGGCGCCGTCCGCGGATCGAGGATGCCGCCAATCATACGCTAGCGCCGCGCTGCGAGTCGGCGCCCGGCGGCCAGCAGGTTTCCGCTTTCGCGCGGCAGCCCTCACCCGCCGCTGCGCGGCTGCCCTCTCCCAGAAGGAGAGGGCGTGGGCGGCCTGTCGCGCCGACTGGGTTCCCGCCCACGCCCCACGCGGCCCGCCCGCCGCGCGCCCTGCTATACTCCCCGCCCTACTCCGTTGGACGGCGGACGCCGCTTATGACGACTCCCAAGCCTCCGAAAGTGATCCTCGCCAAACTCGGGCTCGATGGGCATGACCGCGGCGTGAAGGTCATCGCCAAGGCGCTCGAGAAGGCGGGGATGGACGTCGTCTATATGGGGATGCGCGTCACGCCGGAGCAGGTCGCCGACCGCGCGCAGGAGGAGGGCGCCGACGTCATCGGCGTCTCGCTCCTCTCCGGGGCGCACAAGCCGCTGATGGCGAAACTGATGAAGGCCGTCGAGGAGCGCGAAATGCGCGGCGAGTCCCTCATCCTGCTCGGCGGCACCGTCCCCGACGCCGACCGCGAAGCGCTCGCCGACATCGGCGTGGACGGCGTCTTCCCCGTCGGCTCCAGCCTCCGCGAGATCGAATCGTTCATCAACGAGCGCCTCGCCGCCCGCGGGGAGCGCCGATGAGCGCCGATTGGCCGCCCGTCTACGATCCCTCCTACGTTCCGCCCGCCGATCAGGAGCATTGGAGCCCCGCGCTCGAGACGATGCCGCCCGTCGAGCGCGACGTTCTCATCGCCGCCAAGTTGCGGCGGCAGGCCGACTGGGCCTACGCGCGCTCCCCCTTCTATCGCAAGCGCTGGGACGCCGCCGGATTCCATCCGGAGCAACTGCGAACGCTCGACGACGTCCGCCGCATTCCCATTGTCACGAAGGACGACCTGCGTCAGGATCTGCTCGACAATCCGCCGTTCGGGAGCAATCTCTGCGCCGATTGGAGCGACGTTCTGCGCGTGCACGGCTCGTCCGGCACGACGGGCATTCCCACCGTCATCGCCATCAGCAAGGGGGACTGGGAGCGGATCGGGGAGGCGCACGCGCGCGTCGAGTGGGGGGCGGGCGTTAGGCCGAGCGACACCGTCTTTATGGCGGCGCCGTTCAGCCTCTATATGGGCGCGTGGGGCATGCTCGTCGGCGCCGAGCGCATGGGCGCGAAGTGCTTCCCCTTCGGCGCCGGCGCGCCCGGGCAAACGCGCATGGCCGTCCGCTGGTGCCTCGCCGCGCGGCCCTCCGTCTTCTACGGCACGCCGTCCTTCTGCCTCTACCTCGCGGAAACCGCCAAAGAGGAGGGCGTCGACCCCAAAGAATTCGGCTTCCGCCTGCTCTTCTTCTCCGGCGAGCCCGGCGGCTCCATTCCCGGCACGCGCCGCGCCCTCGAGCGCGTCTACGGCGACCCGATCATCGTGGACAGCGGCTCCACCGGCGAAATGACCCCGTGGATGAGCAACGGCGGCTGCCGCCATGCGCCGGGCATGCACCTCTGGCAGGATATGGTCTACACGCAACTGCTGGATCCCGACACGCGCGAGCCCGCTCCTTACGGCGGCGAAGGCGTTCCCGTCTACACCCACCTCGAGCGCGAGTCGCAGCCGCTCATCCGCTTCTGGTCGGGCGACCTCGCCAGTTGGACGGACGAGCCCTGCGCCTGCGGGCGGACATATCCGACGATGCCGCGCGGCATCTACGGGCGCGTCGACGATATGGTCGTCGTGCGCGGCGAGAACGTCTATCCCAGCGCCGTCGAGAACGTCGTCCGCGCGACGCCGGGGCTCACCGGCGAGTTCCGAATGGTCGTCTCCCGCGAGCGGACGATGGACGAACTCGCCGTCCTAGCCGAATACGCCCTGGACTCCGCCGACTCGCCCGACGATTTGGAACGGCTCGCGACCCGGCTTCAGTCCGACTTGGGCGTGACTCTGGGGATTCGCGCCAACGTGGAACTCAAGCCGCCCGGCGAATTGGAGCGGACGCAGTTCAAGGCGCGGCGGGTGGTCGACGAGCGGGATTTGCATGGGGGGTAGGGGGATTAGGGGAGGAAGGCGCGGCCTGGGGCGGGCGCTCGTGTATAATGGCGCCGCCATGCCCCATTGAGGGAGGAACTGCTTGCTTGACGACCTCGCACAGTCCATTGAGACGCTGCAAGAGCGCATGAGGACGCACGGGAAGTCCATCGGGGAATACGAGAGCCGGACGCGCGTCGCGCTCATAGACCCGATGCTGTGCGCTCTTGGGTGGAATGTCTCCGACCCCAGCCGTGTGCAGATAGAGCCCCGCACCGCGAACGGCGGCTGGGCTGACTACGCCTTGCTCGGCAGCAACGGCAGGCCCGTCGTCTTCGTTGAGGCAAAGTCCTTGTCGGTGACCAAGCCCCCTGTTCTGCAAACCGTCAGCTACGCCGTGGCGGAGAACACGACGAACGCCGCTAAGGTCAGTTACTGCGCGTGGACAAACGGCGACGAGTGGGTCGTGCTTGACGTCTTCAAACAGGACACGGTTACCCAGGTTTCTCTCGCTCGAGAGGATTCCGCCAAATGCGCCCTGAAACTCCTCGGTCTCTGGCGGAGCAGCCTGATGGACGGCAGTTTCGATACGCCGGTTGAGCCTGTGGTGGTCGTAGACCGCCCGCCGATGGATAAGCCTACCGTCACGCAACCTAAATTCGTCGACTCGCCTGATGCCGAATGGCTTCCGCTCACGGGGGCGATTCCCGCCACCGGCAATCCTCCGCCGAAGGCTATCAGGATGCCGGACGGCAAAGAGGCGGAGCTGACCTCATGGCGAGGCATCCTGTTAGAGACGGCGCTCTGGTTATACGACCGTCGGCTCCTGACGCGCGACAATTGCCGGATACCTATGGGCACTACCCGGTTGCTCTTCAGTTTGGACGGGAAACATACGACCGGCACTCCCTTCCATAGTCCTGTCTCTCTGAGGGACACGGGCATTCAAATGGAAGGCAGCATCGAGCCAGGCCCGCTCATTACCTTCACGCGGAAGACGCTCGAACAGTTCGGCCAAGACCCTTCTCAAATACACCTGAAAGTGACGCGGCCGCGCTCCTGACCACGGCTCACGAGGCGCTCAAAACCCGTTTGCGGGAATTCCTGTCGATCTACTCGGTTTGCTGCTCTTCCGACGATGCGGTGACCTCGCCGAAGGAGCCCATGCGCCTTGGCCTGCCCTCCATTCTCGTGAGCATCTGGACACGACGGTCAAGTTCGTCGTAGTCGACGTTCAATTCGACGATGGCGTCGTGACGCACTAGCAATGCACCCATGCTGGCGCCGGCGAGTTCCAGCACTGCCTGTCGGACGTCGGCTTCCGCGATAGACTGAAACCCCTCCATCCTGGCAACGTCGCTAGCGATCACTGCGATGAGCCTAGGACTCGAAACTAGCCTGTCCTTCCCCTCGCGCAAGGCGCGAATTATCGCGCGGTAAAGTTCACGCCTTTCCCAAGACGGTTCGGAGAGGAGTTTTCGCACGGATTCATCGACGTCGTTCGGAGTGAACGCTCCATGAACGATGTCAAGTATCTGACGCGCAGTGATGTGCCGGGATTCCGCGGAGCGTATCACGTCAGCGTACTGCCCTACTGTCCAGCAAGATATTTTGCGGGATTGAGCCGACATGGCAACATTTCCGGTATCGCCACCGGGGTAATTGGGGGCAATCAGGAGGCAACCTGAAGCGTTCTCACGCTCCATGTGGTTGCTGATTGCCGCAAAGTCAATGTCCTTAGCATTTGGAGTGCCAATTGACGATTTCGCTTCCAGTATTATCTTCTGTTCCCCCCTAGGGTAGTCAATGAACCGGGCAACGCCGTCAGGCTCGCCCGACCCCCCTTTATGCTTAGCGACGAAGCCCAACGCGCGAGCGCCGGCGACGACGGCCATCTCAAGATGCGTCGCGTTGGTGGCGCTGTCGAGTATGTATTCGCTCAACGCCGGAAGCGAGTACATATGCGAATTCGCCAAACTCCGCAACAAAGAGTCCCTTCTCTCGATCACGTCACCAATCACGTGCGCTTCGACGCCCGCTTCACGCAAATACACCTCAAGCAGAGCCTCGCTTGTGATGACGTCCTTCAGAAGACCTTGCGCCCCGGGTTGGTCTGCGTATGCGTGGACCAATTCGTGATCCTCATTGATTGTGAAGGTTGAACTCGACGGATCAAAGGAAACGATACGAGCAGTCTTACCAAGCCTATAGGTTTGGTATCGGTATGGCCGACTTTGCCCGACGGACGCGTATAAAGAGTTAGCGAGATCCTTGACATTTGTATGAGGATCAACTTTCAAATACATCCAAGAGTCGTCAGGCTCTCCACCCTCTAGGCCTTGGGAATACCTAAGCAAGGAGTCTGCAGTTGGGTGTTCAACTAGACGCTCGTGAACCCAATTGTACTTATCCTCTATCGTGGACACTTTGCGCTGGTTGTCAACCTCATGCTCGTACCGTCGACGCGCCTCGTTGAAGACTTCGAGAAGTAAGTGCTGTGCGTTGCGGTAGAGTTTCTCATCCCGGATGTCTTCCCGGTTTGCTGTCAATATCTTGTCAAGGTCGTCCATATAAATATCAGCCCTGAAGCGGTTCCAAACTTGGTGTAGCAAAGCATGCAAACCGAACAAGGCGCTCTCCTCGTTGATCAGCCGTTCCCTAATGTAGACGAAAAACCCATTGCTTCTGCCCATTTCTTCGCTTTTTCCTGTAAGAGTCTGAGGAGGTCGAATAGCCATTGCCCGACCGACAATGCCTTCGCGGAAGGATTCCGCGACTAGCTTTCCATCCACAACAGTCCATTCCTCCTGTGTAGCCTTGCTTAACGCTTGCAAGCGCTCCTTGGGGAGGTCGCAAATGTCGAAGTCGACTATCTTTTCGTAGTCTTCCTTGGAACTTTCGACCCTTTCCTTGTTCAAGAAAAGGTTGAACTGCGTAGAGAGAGGCATTGCGGTTCTGAGCACCCACTTCAGCCGGCCAGGCTGCATGGCTCGTGCCTTCTCTTTCAGGTCTTCCAGGATAACGATGGTCCACGAAGCCTGTTCAGTCAGGTGATTGAGGTCAAGCCCAATCGACTCAACAGCAAGCCGAAACCTCTCCTCGGTCCACAAAGGATCGATAGATCCAGTCCTGTGCACTGTCAACCCAATTTGGGTAGGAGTTGCGCTTTGGTCTGAGGTGAACTTCCTGTAGTCTATCGTTACGCCCAAGTGCTCATCGCTGGTCTTGGTCACGTAGGTAACACTGTCGGCTATCGTGTAGGTAGCCAACTTTCCTATCCCGAATTTGCCGATCTGCTTGCGCTCCTTGTGCCGGCCCAGGGAACCGCTGCGCTGTTTCGCCCTGCCAATTTTCCACAAGTCGGCAAGACCTTCGTACGTCATACCGCTGCCGTCGTCGTAGACAACGATGATGGGCGTGTCGCTGCCAAGTGTTGGGACAAACACCCGGGACTCGCTGGCGTCGGCGTCAAAGCCGTTGACGACCAACTCCTCGATAGCCTTCGACGGCGACCGGTACAGCTGCTCGGAGAGCAGCCCAACCAACTCAGGGGACAGAGTAACGGGCAAGGGGTCGCCGAGCACTTCCCCCAGAGATTCGAGGGAGCGGTAGAACGGGAGTGTCTTGCTCGTCATCGGTTGCTCCTTCGGAAAACCAAGACGTATTCCTGGTTGATGTTGGCCCCATGTCTCCGATCGTAGGACATGTGCCTGTTTCGGATAGGGTAGCACAGCCTGCCGATTAAGTCAAATGAGCCCGCAGCGACCTCCACGAAGAGGTCGGCCGTGGGGATTTTGCCGCCGTTCCATTCGTTGTGCCCTAGCACGAAGACGGCCTTCCCGTTCGCACGGACAATTTTACTGAGGTGGCCAAACATCTTCTTCATGGCCAGCACGTAGTGCGCGAACGCATTCGCGCGGCCAAGCGAGACATCTTGGACTTGTTGATACACGGCGGTTGCCTTTATACCTAAAGCACCCAGGTCTCGCAGCGCTGGATCGCGTTGGCTCACGCTGGAGCGGCCTATGTACTTCGGCAGCAGTTTGAGTCGATCCTCGCGTGACTCGGTTAGACCGAGCCAGAACATCTCAAGTTGGTGCCGCCTATAGTAGTCCACTGCGTTGTGGTATGGCGGAGAGGTGACCACGGCGTCCACTTGCCTCCTGATGCGCGAGCGCAGAGAACGCAGAGAGGCGGCATCGGCTTCGAACACCGATGCGCGAGCGACCGAATTAGGGGATTCCCAATACGATTGCATCGCCGCTATCCCTTTCTCAGCAGCGTTCAGGCACAGCGCAATCGGGTTGACCAAACGGCCTGCCTCTTCGAGTTTCTTCATGTAGGCCGTCACTTCCAGGCCGGATACGGGTATCGGGTCTGCGTTAGAAGATTTCCTGATAATTGAGGCGAAGATGAGTTTGAAGAAGTTGCGGTGGGCGTTAGGGATAGCCGCGCTGTTGATCAGCGCAAGGATGCGCGCCAAGTCAATAATGACGTACCGCCGAAACCAGTGAAACAGGTTCGGGATAGCCGGCGTCCAGAGCTCTTCGCTGGAGAGGGTTCGCTCGTATTCGTCCAATGAGATGTCGTCGAAGCGCAACCGGTCATACTCTTCCGGGGGCCTAGCCGCTTCCTCAATGGACGGCCTGATCTTGTTCCACGAGGCGCGCAACCGCTTGGGATTGAGGCGGCGAGTCTTGGCGCGGGCGACAAACACCGCGAGGGGGTCAACGTCGGTTCCTATCGACCTGCGCCCTTCTGCGGCGGCGGCCAGCAAGAGCGTGCCGCTCCCGCAGAACGGATCCAGCACGGTTTCGCCCTCGATCGTGTATTCGCGTATCAGCGCGTGCGCGACGGGAGGGTGGAATTTCGCGGGGAATCGGAACAAGCGGTGGGTGAGTTGGGGAGCCTCGACGCCGCTGAAGTTAAGGGGCGCGTACTCGCTTGGGAGTTGCGACTGGCAGGCGGGCGCGGCCCTAACCAGCCACGGCCTCTCCTGGACCTGGGGGTAGGCCGACAGGACGCCGCTAGGCTTTGTCGGCGTTGCTATTGCAGGAGCGTTCATCCAGACATCCCTCAGGCGTGAAAGATATGCCAACCGGGCCCCCGATGTCAACGCCTCTCCCCCCCAAATCCGCTCCTATCGCCCCACCCCGGCCAACTGGTCCGCCGACGCCGACAACTCGCGGACGTCCTTCTCGATGAACCGCGCGTTGGGGAGGCGGTGACGGAAGGCGGCGGCGGCGTATGCAGCGTTGCGCTCGCCCAGCGGACGGCGAAGCCTGCGCTGTCGAGGCCGGATGCGAGCCCGCCCATGCCGCTGAACAGGGGCGCGCGGGGGGAGGGGCCGCCGTCATTCCCGCCTACGCGGGTAGAGCGGCGGGATTGCAAAGGTCTCTGGGAGAGGCAGCGCGTGGGTTCTCGGATTGCGCTAGGCGCGAAGCAGGCGCTGCGCCGTCCGCCTTTACGGGATGTCCATGCGCGCCAGCCGGCGGAGGGCGAGGAGGAAGAAGAATACCGTCGCGAGGGCCGCGCCGCCTAGCGCCGCCGGGAGTTCGATGGCGCGCTCGGAGAAGGCGGAGAACGCCCGGTCGTCCAGCCCGGCGAGCGCGCCCAGCGCGTAACTCCGCGCGCTCAGGTAGCGCAAGCCGTCGAGCACGCTCACGAGCAGCGCCTCCCACAGCAGCAGGTAGATCAGGCCGAAAGCGAGCGCCCGCGTCGTGACGAGCCCGGCCCAGGTGAACAGCGATGCGTAGGTGACGACGGCGATGAGCGCGCCCGCCGCGCCGACCGCCGCCCCGCGCGCCGCGCCGTCGTCCAGAGCCGTTATCGCCACGACGGCGGCGACCCCGGCGGCGAGCGGGCCCGCCACGACGATGGTCGCCGCGAGTTTGGCGAGCACGATGGAGGCTCGCGGGACGGGCTTGGTTGTGAGCAGGCTGAGCGTGCGGTCTTCGATTTCGTTGCCGAATGCGCCGGTAGCGAGCGTCATGACGATCAGGGGGAGCGCGATGGAGAGCAGCAGGCCGTCGAACACGCCGTTGAGGATGCCGTCGGGGCCGCCGGACGGGTCGAGGGATCGCGTGAGCGCGGCGAACCCGAGCGGCAGCAGCGCGAGAACGATGAGGATCGCGAGTTTGCGCCGCGTGAGCGCCTGCCGGAGCGCGAGGCCGAACAGCGCGGCGGTCACCGGTTCACCACGTAGGAGAAGACGCTCTCCAGCGAGTCGTCCAGCGGCTCGACGCGGTAGAGGCGGCTTCCGATGCGCTGCGCGACTTGCGGAACCATCCGCTGAAATTCGGCGAGGTTGCTCGTGAGCGCCTCGACGGCGCCGCCCTCCAGCGCGACGGAGAGCACGCAGTCGAGCCCGACGAGCGCGGAGGCCATGCCGCGCTGCTCGGAAGCCGCGACGCGAACCTTGAACGGACGCTCGTCGAGTTTCTCGCGGATGGCGCGGTAGTTGCCGGACGCCGCGAGTTTGCCGCTTACGACGAGCAGGATGCGGTCGGCGAGCGCCTCGACCTCCTCGAGGATATGGGAGGAGATGAGGATCGTCTTGCCTTCGGCGGAGAGGCGCGCGACGAAGTCGGCGAACTCCACGCGCTGGCGCGGGTCGGTGCCGTTCAGCGGCTCGTCGAGGAGGAGGACTTGCGGTTCGTGGACGATGGCGGCGGCGAGGCGGATGCGCTGGCGCATGCCGCGCGAGTACGTTCCGGTTTGCCGGTCTTGCGCGTCAACGAGGTTGGCGGCCTGAATCGCCCGGTCCACCGCGCCGTCGTCGCGGACGTCCTGCAGGCGCGCCGCCATCCGCACGAACTCGCGCCCGGTCATAAAGGAGTAGAGCGCGTCGTGCTCCGGCATCACGCCGAGCCGCCGGTAGAGTTGGGTGTTGCCCGCGACCTCCTCGCCCAAGACGCGGACGCTCCCGCTTGACGGGCGGACGAGCCCGCACATCATGCCGAGGAGCGTCGTCTTGCCGGCGCCATTCGGCCCGAGAATGCCCGTGACGCCCGGCCCCACGCCGAACGAGACATCGTTAACGGCGACGACGCTGCCGTACCACTTGGAGACGGCCTGCGCCTCGACGCTGAAAGCGGACGCGCCCGCGTTCACAGCCGCAGCCTCCGATAGCGGCTCCACAGCAGCAGCGCGGGAACGCCCGTCCAAAGGACGTAAGAGGCGATGGGCCAAGCGGCGTGCAGGCGGGCGGTCGCTTCTCCCGCCGGGCCTCCCATCGTCCGGTCGAAGACCATATCGTTGACGTTGTCCGTGACGCGCCCTGCGTGAATCAGCGCGACCTGATCGGGAACGCCGTTGTCCTCGAAAGAGAGCGCGGTGTCGGCGGCGGCGCCCAGCAGCAGCCACGCGGCGATGATGAAAGCGGCGGCGTAGGCGCGCCGCGTCGTGAACGCGGCGACCGCCAGCGGCGCGATGGACGTGAAGAGCGCGATGGCCGCTCCGACCAGCAGGATGCGCGGGCCGTCCGCCCAGTTGTCGCGGATGTAGTCGAGCGGAGCCGACGACGTGAGAATGAGCCCGGCTTGCAGAACGATCTGCCCGGAGTAGACGAGCGCGAGCGTGATGACGAAGAAGGCGAGGAAGCGCATCGACAGGTAATCGACGGGAGTGAGCGGGCGAACGAAGTAGAGTTGCAGGATGTTTTCGCGCCGGTCGGGGATGAGCAACTCCGGGGCCATAACCGCCGCGAAGAGGATGAGGATCGTCCCGACGACGGAGTAGTAGTCGCCCGCGCCGGGGATGAAGGCGGACGCGTCGCCGCCCGTGACGTCCTCCGCGACCGCGAGGATGATGATGAAAACGACCGCCGGGGCCATCGCCGAAACGAAGAGCAGCGCCGGCAGGATTTTGGCGCGTCCGCCGCGCCCGACGCCGAGCACGGCGCGAACGCCGCTTTCGAAGACGGCGCGGCGCGACCTGCCCCGCCCCTCGCGCGGGCCGGAGTAGCGCTGATACCGGAGGTCGTAGACCTGCGCCTCGCCCATCGTCATTTGGGGGCGCTCCTGAAGATGTCCGTGAGCGCGCGCCGCTCCGGAGAGAGGCGGCGAATGCGCGCCCCGGACTCGACGGCGGCGTCCCGGATGCGGTCGTAGTCGTCCTCGCGGGCGTTCTCCAGCGTGAACGTCTGCCCGTCGTCCTGCGCCTGCGCGCCTCTCACCGCGAGCGCGGCGGCGAACTCCTCCCGCCGGTCGGCGACTTCCACGAGCAGCGTCTCCGTCTCCTCCGTCAGCGTCGCCACGGCGTCCTGATGCGAAAGAACGCCGGACTCCAGCACGATGACTGCGTCGGCGGCGCGCTCAATGTCGCCCATCAGGTGGGTGGAGAGCATAATGCTGACCCCGAACGCTCCGGCGGTGCGTCGGATGAGGCGCAGCATCTCCTGCCGCCCGTCCGGGTCGAGGCCCGCCGTCGGCTCGTCAAGCAGCGCGAGCACGGGATCGTGGACGATGGCCTGCGCGAGTTTCACGCGCTGCTTCATGCCCGTCGAGTACTCCCCCATCGGGCGGTAGCGCTCCTCGTGGAGCCCGACGTGCCGGAGAACGTCGGCGGCGCGGACGCGGGCATGCGCGGGGGGCAGGCCGCTCACCTGCGCCATGTGCATCAGAAATTCGGACGCCGTCACGTTCTTGGGCAGCGACTCGTTCTCTGGCATATAGCCGATGCGCGAGCGGACGTCGATGGAGCGGTAGGGCTCCTCGCCGAGGATGGACGCGGCGCCGGAGGTGGGCCGGATGAGGCCGAGGAAGAGTTTCATCGCCGTGCTCTTGCCCGCGCCGTTCGGCCCAAGCAACCCCGTCACGCCCTCCTCCACGTCGAACGTGACGTTGTCGAGCGCGACGGCGGCGCCGTAATGCTTGGTGAGGTTGCGGGCTTCAAGGAGCGGCGGCATAGCGGAAGCATACCACAGCCGGGCGCCCCTCCGCGCGCCGACCGGCGGCGGCCTCCGGGCGCGGAGCGGCGCCTCGCTACCAGATGACCTGCACTTGCGGCGCGGCGGCGATCTCCTTGTCCCGCGTGACGATGGGCGCGCCGAGCGCCATGCCCTCGGCGGCGATGAGGCGGTCGTGCATCTCCGGCACGTCGGGAAGGAGGTCGAGCCGTTCGAGTTGCGCTCTCCCCAAATCGGTGACGCGCACCCCTCTGGCTTCGTCCAATTCGGCCAGCAAGTTTGACAACGTGAAGGGCTGCCTGAGCTTCACGGACAGGTAGTACACCTCGGCGACCACAATCGCAGGCACGACAAGGGTGGCGTTGCCCGTCTCCGCCAGCCGGAAGACGGCTTCCGCCGGCGGAGTAAGGCACTCGGGCTCTTTGAGGTACCACCACAGCGCATTGGCGTCTATGACGTATACGCGCTGGTCGCTCCGCATCGCTAGGATTCCAAGTCGTCGGGGAGGCGGGGCTCCCAGATCTTCTTGGCCTCCAGGAAGTCCTCGTCCGTCGCATCGGGCAAGAACGGCATCGAACCCCGGAGCGCGGAGAGCGGCTTCTTTCCGTCCTCTGCGGCGGAAGGCTCCATCAGCGTCAACTTGCCGCAGGGCTTGCCCCGCTTGGTGATGACGACCTCCTCGCCATTCGCGAGGCCGTCGAGGATCTCGCTGACCTTCGCTTTGAATTCCCGCACTCCGTAGGTAACCATCGCCGTCGCCTCCAAGAGACTCGTTTTCGCTTCATAGCCGCGCCTCGGCTCCTTGCGTCCGCAAGTAGTCACCCGAAGCGCGCCTCTGTGACTACATCATACGCCCGCCTGCGCCGCAATGCAACCCCTTTCGCCTTGCTCCGTCCGGATCGCCTACAAGTCGTCCGGCACCCGGGGCTCCCAGATCTTCTTGGCATCCAGGAAGTCTTGCTCCGTCGCATCGGGCAAGAACGGCATCGAGCCCCTGAGCGCGGAGAGCGGCTTCTTCCCGTCCGTTGCGACGGGATGCTCCGCCGTCGTCGGTTTCTCGTTGGCTTTCGGTTTGCCTTCAGGCGCTCCGTAGGTAGCCATCGCCGTCGCCTCCGCGCGACTCAATTTCGCGCCCACAGGTAGTCACTGCCAGCGCGCCTCTGTGACTACATCATACGCCTGCCTGCGCCGCAATGCAACCCCTTTCGCTTGATCCGCCGTCAAGCCACGCATCCAATTCGGGTTGGCGCTACGCTTACGACTCTATTCACCGGCAGGAGGGCGCGTTATGACGACCATCATCACGGGCGGGCTGGGGTTCATCGGCGCGCATGCGGTTCGGGCGTTCGCGGAGGCCGGGGAGCGCGTCGTCGCCACGTCTTACGAGAGCGGGCGCGTTCCGACGTTCCTGCAGCCGCATATCGGCGCGGGCGTGACGCTGGAGCGCTGCGACGTGAGCGAGCCGGGCGCAATCGAGGCGCTCGCGCGCAAGCACGGCGCGGACGGCGTCGTCCATCTCGCCATTCACCGTCGCGCATCCGCCGATCCGGGCGAGGACGTTCGCGTGAATATGGACAAACTCTCGCGGATGCTGGACGGCGCGCTCGCGGCAGGCGTTCGCCGCGTCTGCTGGGCGTCCAACGGCGCGATTTTCGCGGAACTGCCGGAGGGCCCGTTTCACGAGGAGACGCCCGTTCTGCTCACGGGCCGCGTCCAGCCGGGCGCGTTCAAGAAGGCGTGGGAGGTTCTCGCCCACAACTACGCGAACAACTACGCCGCGAGCACGGAGATGGAGGTCGTCTCCATGCGGATCAGCGGCGTGTTCGGCCCGACCTACCGCTCGATGCTCAACCTGCCGAGCCGCCTGTGCCATGCCGCGTCGCGGGGCGAGGCGCCGGACTTTTCGGAGCGTTTCGGCGGCGTTCCGTTCGCGGACGACGAGTTCGACCTGACCTACGCGCCCGACGTCGCCGAGGCGATTCGCTCGCTGCAACTCGCGCCGTCGCTCGCCCACCGCGTCTACAACATTGGGCGGGGCGCGACTGTTGCGGCCGCCGACCTCGTT
The DNA here is from genome assembly GCA_965242755.1 of Dehalococcoidia bacterium. Classification (GTDB taxonomy): domain Bacteria; phylum Chloroflexota; class Dehalococcoidia; order Lucifugimonadales; family Australimonadaceae; genus Bin16. The sequence goes on from OZ251500.1 coordinate 3,045,637, forward strand.
GAGGCCGTCCGCGCCGTCAAGCCCGGTTTCGAGGCCGACCTCCAGCCCGGACGCAGTTCGCGCTACCGTCCGAACGCCTTCCTCGCCAACGAGCGCATCGCGGCGGAGACGGGCTGGCGCCCTGCCTACGCGATTCCCGCCGCAATCGCCGACTACGCCGCATGGCTGGACTCCGGCGAGGAGTTTTGATCGCGCCGGGGATAGCGGGGGAAGACGGCGGCTCGACGCGAACCCCGGCCGCGCTAGTCCTCCTCGAGGGTGGACGTGTCGCCCTCGTCGAGGCCGAGTTCGCGGGCTTTGAGGAGGCGGCGCATGATCTTGCCGCTGCGCGTTTTCGGCAGGCCCGGGATGATCTCGATTTCGCGCGGCGCGACGGCGGCGGCGAGTTTCTCCCGCGCGAAGCCCATCAGTTCCCGCCGCAACTCGTCGGAAGGCTCGTAGCCGTCCTTGAGCGAGACGAACGCCTTGACGACCTCCATCGCCAGCGGGTCGGGCTTGCCGATGACGCCGGCCTCGGCGACCGCCGGATGCTCAATGAGCGCGGACTCGACCTCGAACGGGCCGACGAGATGCCCCGCGGTGTTGATCACGTCGTCGGAGCGCCCGATGAACCAGTAGTAGCCGTCCGCGTCGCGGACTGCCTCGTCGCCCGTGACGTACCAGCCGTTGACGAATCGGGAGTCGTAGCGCTCCTGCTGGCCCCAGTAGGTTTGGAACATTGACGGCCACGGAACGCGGACGGCGAGGTTGCCCTCGCGCCCATCGGGAAGTTCGGCGCCATTCGCGTCGATGATTCCGGGATGGACGCCGGGGAGCGGCTTGCCCATCGAGCCGGGGCGGATGTCGGCGGAGGCGTAGTTGGCGATCATAATGCCGCCGGTCTCCGTCTGCCACCAGTTGTCGTGGAAGGGCATGCCGATCGCCTCGACGCCCCACTCGACCGCCTCCGGGTTCAGCGGCTCGCCGACGGACGCCGCGAACCGCAGCGCGGAGAGATCGAACGTCCTGGGCAGGTCGGCGCCTGACTTCATCAACATGCGGATGGCCGTCGGCGCGGTGTACCAGACGGTGACGCCGTAGTCCTGCAGGATTCGCCACCAGGTGCGGGCGTTGAATCCGCCCTCGTAGATAACTTGCGTCACCCCGTTCGTCCACGGGGCGGACATGCCGTAGGACGTTCCGGTGACCCAGCCGGGGTCGGCGGTGCACCAGTAGACGTCGGAGGGGCGGAGGTCGAGGCACCACTTGCCGGTGAGGTAGTGCTGAATGACGGCGTTGTGGCGGTGGACGGCGCCTTTGGGCTTGCCGGTGGTGCCGGAGGTGTAGTGCATCAGGGAGTAGTCGTCGCGCGTCGTGGCGATGGGGCCGAACTCGGGGGACGCCTCGCGCATCAGCGCGGCGTAGTCAATGTCGCCCGGGGCGAGCGGCTCTTTGGAGCGTCCGGTCTTGTTGACGACGACGACATGCTCGAGGGCGGGCAGTTGCGGGAGGACGGCGGCGATCTTGGAGCGGAGTTCGGGCTGCGTCACGAGGACTTTGGCGCCGCTGTCCTCCATGCGGTCTTTCACGGGGTCGGGGCCGAAGGCGGAGAAGAGGGGCCCGGCGACGCATCCCGCCTTGAGCGCGCCAAAGACGGCGAAGTAGATTTCGGGGACGCGCTCCATAAAGGTGAAGACGCGGTCGCCCTTGCGGACGCCGAGCGCGGCGAGGACGTTGGCGAAGCGGTTGGTTTCGCGGCGCATCTCCTCGTAGGAGTAGGTTTCCTTCTCGCCGTTCTTGCCCTCCCAGAGCATCGCGGGCTTGGCGCCGTTCCCATGCGCGGCGTGGCGGTCAATCGCCTCGTAGGCGAGGTTGAGGCCGCCGTCCGGGAGCCAATCTATTTCGCGCTCCGCGTCGGCCCAATCGAACGCCGCGCGCGCCGCGTCGTAGTCGCGGAGATTAGGGTCGTCGCGCTCGGTGGAGGGCTTGCGGATCGTCTCGTGGCGTTGCATCGTCATAGCGTCTCTCGCGGGGCCGGATGGCGGGCGCAAGTGTAGGGAGTGAGCGGGCGCGTTGCAAGTTGCGGCGGCGATTCGCCGCCGCGAGCGCGTCGGCCCACTCCTCGCCCTCATGCTCGCTCCACGCCGGGTCCGCCGCGATAGCGCGCGCCTCAACCATTGGAGGTCTCCTTGCCCGGAGCCGGAAGCAATTCCTTCAGGATTTTCGGCAAACTCTTGCGCGCGTCCGCTACGCCGAAGAGCCGCAATGCTCCCGTATCGGCGAACCGCTTGATCGCGGCGGGGGAGACGTGGGCTGAGTCGCGGAATATGCCTACCGAACTGAACGTTTCGCCCCATTCCGTCCAGCGCAGCGCCTTGGTGGTGGACTTCTCGCACTGCGCTTCGTTGCTGATGGCGAAGATCAGCGCCTGCGCGTCGGCCAACCCGTTTACCCGGGCATCGACCGGGTATAGCCCCGCCGGGTCGTGTTTCGGATGGACGTAGTCGAACGACGTATGCCATCCTGTGCCTGCCGAATCCACAACGGATTTGAATTCCGGCTTGAACGCAGGCTCCCGCTCCTTCCGAGACAAGAATGACACGTCCATCACCCGGGTTATCGCTTGGGTGAACTCGAACAGCGCGTCCCCCGCCCGCTCGGGCGTGAACGGCTTGCGGAGTTCGCCATGCTCGTTGCGAACACGGTGCATACGCAGAACGCGGTCAATGACCGCTTTCCTGTTCCCGCTGTCGAACTGCGGCGTGGTGTAGGAGAGGTGCATCAGCGTGTGCCCCTCGTCTGTGAACGCCCAACCTTCGCCGTCGCGCTCGGCGAGAACCACGTAGTGGTCGCCGTCGTCGAAGGTGAACGGCACGTGGACGGCGTAGCGGTCAAGGCCGTGCTCGGCCAGTTCGACCTCACGGCATATCGCGCTCTTGAACTGCTCGGTGAACGAGACCGACTCGCTCATAAGCCGCCTCCGTCTCCTAACTGCGGAATGGAGCCGTTGGGCTCTATGAATCCGCATTCCCTCAGCGTATCGTCAACAGCGCTGCGGAAATCGTGGTAATCCTCGGTGGGCTCGGCGTATCCGTCTATGATATAGCCCTCCGCCTGGTAGCGTTCGTAGCCAAATGCCGGTGGAACGAGCCGCGTTCAATCAGCCAGCCCGCTATTCCGTTCTCCCTCTCCCACTTGTTGACGTGGTTGGAGGCGTGCGCTCCGTTGTTGCGACGCAAACGCGCGGTTTCATCGCCGTCCACCAACATTAGGATAACCGAGAAATCCAGCGGATTCCGCGTGTTCCGGCGCGCAACCAAGCGAAACGCGTGGCCAGCCTCGCCGGTTACGGGAATCTCAAACTCCTCGTGGGTCCCTTTCGCCTGCAAGGCCAGCCGACGCCGCCAGTCATCCGGCAGCGGCTTCCGCTCGTGGATGAGCATCGTTATCTCTCCGTCTGTGAGCAGACGCGCCATAGCCCCCTACCCGGACGCCTTGCCCTGCGCGGCGACGGCGGCCACCGCCTCCGCGACGGCGGACTGGTCGCCCAGATAGCGGCTGCCCGTAGGCGCGAGGTCGCCGCCCAAGTCGTAGACGAGCGGAACGCCCGTCGGAATGTTGAGGTCGATCACGTCCGCGTCGGATATGCCGTCCAGATGCTTCACGAGCGCGCGGAGGCTGTTGCCGTGCGCGACGATGAGGACGCGCTTGCCCGCGCGAATGTCCGGCGCGATGACCTCCTCCCAGTACGGAACGAAACGCGCGACGGTCTCCTTCAGCGACTCCGCGAGCGGAACGTCGATCTCCGGGACGGCGGCGTAGCGCGGGTCGCGCCCCGGGTGGCGGGCGTCGCCGGGGGCGAGCGGCGGCGGCGGAACGTCGTAACTGCGCCGCCACAGCAGCACCTGCTCCTCGCCGTGCTCGGCGGCCGTCTCCGCCTTGTTCAGCCCCTGCAGCGCCCCGTAGTGCCGCTCGTTCAGCCGCCAGTCGCGGACGACGGGAATCCACATCAGGTCCATCCGGTCGAGCGCGATCCAGAGCGTGCGGATGGCGCGCTTCAGCACGGAGGTGTAGGCCAAATCGAAGGAGAAGCCGCCCTCGAGCAGCAATTGCCCCGCGCGCGCGGCCTCTTCCCGCCCCGTGTCCGTGAGGTCGACGTCCGTCCAGCCGGAGAAGCGGTTGGAGAGGTTCCACTCGCTCTCGCCGTGTCGCAGCAGAACAACTTGAGGCATCGCTCGTTCCCTCCGCGAGGAGTCTCGCGCCGCGATGATACACCGCTTTGGCGCCTCGCCCTGCGGCGGCCTGGCGCTATCGAGCCGACTAGATTCCCGCCACGCGGTCTGGGCGCGGCGCCGGGGTTGCGCCGCAAGCGGCGCCCTATGCTCTCCGCCATCCCGCCTACCCCGCGCCCCGCAGCAGCGCCCACGCGGCGTCCGCGACGCGCTCGGCGGTGACGCCGTACTCCTCGTAGATGCGCTTGTACGGCGCGGACGCCCCGTACCGGTCTACGCCGACGGACGCGCCCCCGGAGCCGACGTAGCGCTCCCAGCCGAGCGTCCGGCCCGCCTCGACCGACACGCGAGCGGTCACGTCCGGCGGCAGGACGACGTCGCGGTATTCCCGCGGCTGCGCGTCGAAGAGTTCCCAGCACGGCATCGAGACGACTCGCGCCGCGACGCCCCGCTCGGCGAGCATCCGCGCCGCGTCCAGCGCGACCTGCGTCTCGGATCCCGTCCCGATGACGATAGCCTCCGGGCTCGGCGACGACTCCCACAGCGTGTACGCTCCGCGCAGAACGCCCTCCGCCGGCGGATAGACGCCCCGGTCCAGAATAGGCAGCGCCTGCCGGGTCAGCGCGAGAGCCGTCGGGCCGTCCGTCCGCTCGACCGCCGCGCGCCACGCCATCGCCGTCTCCGTCGCGTCCGCCGGGCGAATGACGTTGAGGTTCGGGACGCTTCGCAAGCCGATGAGTTGCTCGACCGCCTGGTGCGTCGGGCCGTCCTCGCCGAGCCCGATGGAGTCATGTGTGAACACGTAGACGACGCGCAAGCCCATCAGTGCGGCGAGGCGCATCGGCGGGCGCATATAGTCGGAGAAGATGAGGAACGTGGCCGTGTACGGAATGACGCCGCCGTGCAGCGCCATGCCCCCTGCGATAGCCCCCATCGCGTGCTCGCGCACGCCGAAATGCATATTGCGGGAGGGCGCGGCGCCGTCCCGCGCTTCCGGCTCGCGCAGCAGCGTCTTGGTGGACGGCGCAAGATCGGCGGAGCCGCCCGCGAGGGCGCGGACGCGCTCGGCGATGGCGTTCATCGCGCGGTTCCCCGCGTCGCGCGTCGCCATCGGCTTCTCGTCCGCCGCGAAGAGGTCGGCGAGGCCGTCCGCCCAGCCGTCGGGCAACTCGCCCGCGAGGTCGGCCTCCAGCCGCGCGGCATCGTCGGGGTAGGCGGCCCGATACGCTTCCATGCGGCGCTCCCAGTCCGCCTGCGCCTGCGCCCCGCGCTCCAACGCGCGCAGCGTGTGATCGTAGACCTGCTGCGGCACGACGAACGGCTCGTATGGCCAGCCGAGTTCCTTGCGCGTGAGGGCGACCTCCTCCGCGCCGAGCGGCTCGCCGTGAACGCCGCCCGTGTTGGCCTTGTTCGGACTTCCGTAGCCGATGGTCGTGCGCGCGACGATCAGACTGGGGCGGTCGCGCTCCGCCTTCGCCTCGCGCAGCGCCGCCTCGACCGCCGCAACGTCCATGCCGTCGAGCGGCCCGACGACATGCCATCCGTAGGCGCGGAACCGCGCCCCGACGTCCTCCGTGAACGTGACGTCGGTGTCGCCCTCTATGGAGATGCCGTTGTCGTCGTAGAGGTAGATCAGTTTGCCGAGGCCGAGCGTTCCCGCGAGCGACGCGGCCTCCGCCGACACGCCCTCCATCAGGTCGCCGTCCGAAACGACGCCGTAGACGCAGTGGTCGACGACCTCGTGGCCGGGGCGGTTGCAGCGCTGGGCGAGCAGACGCTCCGCGACGGCCATCCCCACGCCGTGGGCGAACCCTTGCCCAAGCGGGCCGGTCGTCGTCTCCACGCCCGGAGCGAGGCCATGCTCCGGGTGGCCGGGCGTCTTGCTCTCCCACTGGCGGAACGCGCGGAGGTCGTCAATCGAGAGGTTGTAGCCGGTGAGGTGGAGCAGCGAATAGAGCAGCATCGAGGCGTGCCCGGCGGAGAGGACGAAGCGGTCGCGGTCGGGCCACGACGGATCGCCGGGGTTGTGCTTCAGCAGTCTGTCCCAGAGGGCGTAGGCCATAGGCGCGGCGCCCATCGGCGCGCCCGGGTGCCCGCTGTTCGCCTGCTGGACCGCGTCTATGGACAGGAAGCGGATGGAGTTGACGCAAAGTTGGTCGAGGCTCTCGCTCGCGTGGTCTGGCAAACCGCGCCTCCGCCGGGACAGGATGGCGGCTATTCTAGCCGACGGCGGGGCAGGCGGTGGGGGGGGGGATGGCGAAGCGGCGGGCGCGGTTATCCTACCGTCATTCCCGCGTAGGCGGGAATCCAGGCGGGCGCCGCCCAACCGCTCCTCCAAAGCGCTAGAATGCGCCCCACGCGCCACAGCGCAACGCAAAGAGCACGCCATGAAACTCATCCTCAGCAGAAAAGGCTTCGACTCGTCCAGCGGCGGCGGCCCAAGCCCCATCTTCCCCGACGGCACGTTGTTCTCCTTGCCCATCCCTATCGACGACAACATCACCTACGGAGAGTTGCGTCACGTCAGCGATAGCCTCGGCGAGGTCAACATCGGCAAGGTCGTCAAGGATTTGACCAGCGGCCGCCGCCCTGAGAACCGGATTGGGGCAAGTCACGGCGCTCACCTCGACCCCGACATCAACTTCCACGCGTATCCGCGGCAAGAGGGCTGGAGAGGCTTGTTCGGCCAAGCGGGCGGAACGGAAACCCACTTGGCCGACGAAGGGGGCGTGGATACGGGCGACATCTTCCTGTTCTTCGGCCTGTTCCGCGAAGTGGAGGATAGGGATGGCCATTGGCGCTTTGTGCCGGGCTCGTCCCCCCGGCACATCCTTTGGGGATGGCTGCAAATCGGGGAAGTCCACGAACAGGTCGGCAGAACCGGGTTGCCTGAACTCCCTTGGGCAAGCCATCACCCTCACCTGCAGTACCCCGGCGACAGGAACACCATCTATGTTGCCTCCGAGAGCTTGAAGATAGGCAACAGGTTCAAGGCTCGCGGCGAGGGAGTGTTCCCTCAGTTGCGCGATGAGTTAGTGCTCACCGAGCCGGGGCGGTCGGCGTCAAACTGGAGATTGCCTCGGTGGTTTTACCCTGAAAATGGGAAGCCTGCCCTGACCTACCACACAAAGTCCAATCGCTGGACGCGGAAGCGAGGCGACAGCGAACATGTCTACCTCCAAAGCGTGGGGCGAGGCCAAGAATTCGTCTTGGACTGCGACTACTACCCCGATGCGGTAGGCTGGGCGCGCAACCTCATCCTCGACCTCGGAGCGCGATGACCCGCAAGCGCATCCTCATCGCCGCCGCCATCCTCGCCGTTCCCGCGCTCGCGCTGGCGTGGTGGCTCGGCTCGCCCCTCTTCATCGACCGCGCCGTCAACGAGGAGTTTCCGCTCAGCGCGGACGCCGCCGTCCCCGCCGGCATGACGCGCGCGCAAGTCGAGCAGACGATGGCGACGATGGCGATGCTCGACGGCGAGGCGATGGACGAGGCGATGCCAGCGATGCCGGCCGCGACGCCCGGCGCTCCGCCCGCCGACGCTCCGATGATCGTCAAGCGCGGGATGTTCCGCGACGCCGATGGCTTCCATCGCGGCGAGGGCTCCGCGACGATCTACCGCCTCGCCGACGGCTCCCATGCGCTGCGCTTCGAGGACTTCCGCGTGACGAACGGCCCCGACCTGCGCGTGCTGCTCGTCGCGCACCCCGACCCGCAAGGGCGGAGCGACGCCCAGGACAACGCGAGCGTGGAGCTCGACCGGCTCAAGGGCAACGTCGGCAACCAAAACTACCCGATCCCGCCGGACGTCTCGCTCGGCGACTACGAGTCGGTCGTCATCTACTGCCGCCCGTTCCAAGTCGTCTTCAGCGTCGCCCCGCTCAGCGCGGGGTAGGCCGAGCCGTCTGCCCTCGAAAGCGCGACCTGCCCTCTCCTGCCCTCCGCGAACCCTACTACCGTCCTACCGTCATTCCCGCGTAGGCGGGAATCCAGGAACCCGCGTAGGCTTGCCGCAGGCATCCCTCTATCCCTAGTCGCCACCCACACCCCGAACCGTCATTCCCGCGTAGGCGGGAATCCAGGCGGCGCGGAGCGCCACCCCCTCTCCTTCTGGAGACATTTGCATAACCTACCGTCATTCCCGCGTAGGCGGGAATCCAGTCGGCGCGAGGCGCCACCCCCTCTCCTTCTGGGAGAGGGCAGCCGCGCAGCGGCGGGTGAGGGTTTACGGGGCGCAACGCGCCCCGTCCCCATTAATCCCTCGGTGCCCCGTCATTCCCGCGAAAGCGGGAACCTACTGGGCGGATCCCTTCCCGCCTACGCGGGAATGACGCAAAGGTCTCCAGAGGTAGAGGAGGGTTGCCCCCCCATCACCCCTTGCGGCGGCCGAAGAGGCCGGCGAAGAAGTCGCCGATGCGCTGCATGAAGCCGGGGAGCGCCGCCTCCGCGCCGGGCTCCAGCGCCGTCTGCAGGATGGAGTCGAGCGACTGCGAGACGACGTTCTCGCTGCCCGTCAGCCCCGTGGCGACGACGGTGACGCGCACCTCGTCCTCCATATTCTCGTCGGTGATCATGCCGAAGATGATGTTGGCGTTCGGATCCACAAGCCCGCGAATGATGTCGGACGCCTCGTAGACCTCCTGCAGCGTGACGTCGGGCCCGTAGGTGATGTTGAGCAGCACGCGCGTCGCGCCTTGCACGGGGACGTGGAGGAGGGGGCTGGCCATCGCCGCGCGGGCGGCGTCGTAGGCGCGGTCGCGCCCCCGTCCGTGCCCGATCGCCATCCACGCGGAGCCGGCGCCCGTCATCACCGCGCGAATGTCGGCGAAGTCGAGGTTGATGTCGCCCGCGACCATCACCAACTCGGCGATGGACTGCACGCCCTGCCGCAGCACGTCGTCGGCGATGCGGAAGGCGTTCTCCGCCGTCATGCGCTCGTCGGACACCGTGTAGAGGCGGTCGTTGGGGATGAGGATCATCGTGTCGACGTGCTCGCGGAGGCGGCGGATGCCCTCTTCGGCCTGCATCGCGCGCTGCTGCCCCTCGAAGCCGAACGGCTTGGTGACGACGGCGATAGTGAGCGCGCCGACCTCCTTGGCGATCTCCGCGACGACGGGCGCGGCGCCCGTGCCGGTGCCGCCTCCCATGCCGGCGGCGACGAACACCATATCCGTGCCGCTCAGCAGGTCGTAGAGGTCTTCGCGCGACTCCTCGGCGGCTTCGCGCCCCAGTTCGGGGTTGCCGCCGACGCCGAGCCCGCGCGTCAGCCGGTCGCCGATCCGCACTTTGCGCGGAATGTCCATGCGGATCAGATGCTGCGCGTCGGTGTTGACGGCGATGTACTCGACGCCCGGCACGCGCTGCTGATACATGCGCCCGACGGCGTTGGAGCCGCCCCCGCCGACGCCGATGACCTTCAGCGTGGCGACGCCGAGCGCCTGGCCGACGCCCAGCGGCTTGCCGCTCGACCCGTCCTCGTCCGCCCACGCCTCGTCCGGGTCGATCTCCTCGCCGCCCGGCTCCGTCTCGCGCCGGACGAGCGCCTCACGGCCTTCCAGGAGGCGCATCAGCCGCACCCAGGTGGACGAGGTGACCTCCGACGGCCTGAGCAGCCCCGCCTCGAGCATGAGGATCGACTCGTAGGCGAGGCCCAACTCGTCGGAGAGTTCGCGGATGCTGTAGCCGCGGCGGTAGCGCATCTCGCGGAGATACGTTCCGAACTGCTGCATCTCGGCGGTGATGTGGCCCGCCGACGCGAGCCACCGCTCGCCGGCGCCCATTGCGAAGCGCACCCACGGGCCGCGCCCCGAACGGAACGTGTTGGAAGAACGCTGCTGCGTCACGAAGCCTGCTCCTCGACAAAGTGGGCGAGTATCCCCGCCGTCTCCTTCTGGCTCAGCCCCGCCTGCTCGCAGTACATCGTGAACCGCTCGCGGGCGCGGTTGAGCCGCAGGAGTATCGCGCGCGGACTCGGCGCGTCCAGCATCACCGCCATCTGATCGATGTCGCGGTTCATCTGATACCGCAGCCGCAGCGCGAAGGCGTCCCGCGGGAAATCCGCCTCGAACCGCTGCCACAACTCCGCGTTCTCCTCGAACACGGACGGCGCGCCCTCCGCGCCCTCCAGCGACTCGGCGCTCCGCCGCTCCTTCTCGTCCTCCGTCTCCCGAGCCTTCGCCTCGCGCTCCGCCGTGCTCCACAACTCCTTGAACCGCGCCTCCACCGCCTCGGCGTACCACTCCGCGATGTTCCGCGGGTTGCCCATCGTGGGGACGCGCTCGAGCAACTGCATCAGCGTGTCCGCCGCCGCGTCCGCCCGATAGTCGAGCGGCACGGCCGCGACGCCCCATTTTTCGGGCTCGCGGTAGATGCGCTCCGCCAGTTCCGCCGCGAGGTTGCGAACCTCCCGCGTGGAGCTCTCCCGCGCGGCACCGTCTTTCGACGCCTCCGCGTGGTCGCGCAGCAGCGTCTGCAGACGCTTCACGATCTCGCCTTCGGACAGGTACAGGTGGCCTGATGTCGTCATACGCTCCCGGTTGCGCCCGGCAATGCGGCCTCGGTGTTGCCTTCCATCATAGCGCATAGCGGCGGCGGGCTCTACCCCTTGCGCGTGCGGGTTAGCGGCGGGCGGCGGGGGGAGGAGGGGGGCGTCCCCTTCCCCCTAGCGTGTTTCCCGTTGGAGTGACGCGGGCGAGGGCGGCGCACAGGCTGGCGGAGCCCACTCGGGCCCGGCGGGGGGAGAAGGCTGATATAGCAGCCAAACCACGTCTCTAGCCTATTGCATAGGGCAAGGTTGTTGTGTATAGTCTCCTGCGCTGGCGCCGTGAGACCATCCCCGATTGGATGAGGTGACATGGGAATACGCGAAATCTGCCGCCTGCTGGCCGAACAACTGATTTCGGTTTTCAGCACTGCGCCTGCGGGCCTCCCTGAGCGTGAGGACTCTCGGGCGTTTGGCGCGATGATCGAAGCGCGAATAAAGGAAACGTGGACTCATGTCTGCGAGAACGCAGGATTCCTTGCTCTGCCTCGCCCTGGGAGGCGCACCATCTACGACCTTGCGTTGACGGACGGCTCCCAGTTGGTTGGAGTTGACATAAAAACAAAAGACCTCGACGTGGGAATCTACTCCGACGGAGGCATTTGCTCGGTTGCCAACTTGTTGAGTTTCCTTTCAACAAAGCAAGGCATATTCCTTATAGCCGAATTTGGGCATAAGGCAACTACACGCGGCAGACGTCGCATTGAGTACATACGAGTCGCTCCGTTGGCTATGCTCCCTCACGACGTTTACAGGATTGAGAATCTTGGGACAGGGCAAATCCGCTTAGACCGCACGATCCATGAAGTGTGGAATGAAATTGACTGGGACCGGACTCTCCATGAGTTCTATGAGCATTTTATCGAAAAGGCGATCGCGCACTATCAAAGGGTCACAGAGAAGGCCGACCAACGGATAGCGTACTTGAAGGAATTCCAGAGAGACGGATACACGCGATTCAATTCCATGATGATATCATGATCGGGCAAATTTTCACACCCATAGCATGGGCAAAATGGCTCATAGAGAGATGGCATGTGTTCGACGCATGGCTGGCAGGCGCGCGGATATGCGACCCGACAGCAGGACAAGGGGCTTTCGCCCTCGCGATGTTCGAAATCGCCAGGGAGCGTGGGGTGGCCTTAACCTCCTCTCTGTTGTCACGCCTGAAATTGATCGATATCGATGCCGCTAGCCTGGCCGCTTTCAGAGAAACTGCTCGTGTGAATTTTGGGGTGAATTTTCCAGTAGCAAATCTCCTAAACCACGACGTACTGACCACCCAATTCATTGAACGCTTTGATATTCTCGTAGGTAATCCTCCTTGGATGAACTACGCTAAACTTCCGCTAGTGTACAAAAGGCAAATTGCCTCCTTGTTCATTAATGAAGGGCTCGTGCTCGACAAGCGCCGTCTCTTGCTTGGAAGTTCACGAATCGACTTGTCCGCACTGATACTTAACCGGACGCTGGGGAGGTTGCTTGAACAGGATGGATCCGGGTATTTTTATATCCCCTTGTCGCTGTTTTTCGGGGACGATGCACATTCAGGCTTTCGGAATTACATTTCGAACGGGCGTGATTTCAAAGTCGAAGAAGTATACGAGTTCTCCAAGAATAAAGTGTTCAAGGGCGTAACCACTGCGTATGGAGCCGCGCATTTTCACATTGACAGCCGCCAGGAATTCCCTGTCAAGTACTTCAAGCAAATTGATAACGAATGGATACCATACAGCTCTATTCCGTTGCATGGGCATGGAAGCCAATGGAGAATTACAACAGGCGAAGAGCGGCTCCCTGCGTTCAATGTGTCCTTGTCAGCAGAGCAAAAGCCACGGCAAGGCGTCAACACATGCGGGGCAAATGAGGTCTTGCTGTTCGGAGAGAAACCTGCTTATCTCCCTTCTGAATTTCTCTTCCCCGTGGCGACCAAGGAATCCTGGCGAGGATCGAAGCACGCTCCGACGAAATGGATACTTCTTCCCTACGATACAGTGACGGCTAAGCCTCTGTCGTGGAGCCAAATTGCCAAAAGCGAAAACTTGGCTGAGTACCTTATGCAGAAGAAGAGCATCCTTGAGGCGCGTAAGGGTACACTGATCCAGTCCGCTATTCAAAATGACAAATGGTGGTCATTGCTGGGCGTTGGGACATACTCTTTTGCTCCGTACAAAGTGATTTGGGAAGCCTACGGAAGAGATCAGTTCACTCCAATCATTTTGGACAATTTTGATGGCCATCCGTGGCAAGGAAATCAGGCTTTGCATGCATATATTCCGTGCTGGAGCAAGGGGGAAGCCCAGCGAATACAAGCCGAGCTTTCGCAACCTGCAATCCCTGTGCTCCTCAGGGAACTGAATGGAGGAGGCAAGTGCAACTGGGCGCAACCTGGCAAGATTATGAAGATAATCGTTGCCGCGTCCGTTGCTGATAAGTCCGTTCCACTATTTGGCCTCCCGGCCTCTGCCGCTTCTGGCGAGGCGCCTGGCGGCAGACTCGGCGTGGGCTCCTTTACTCCTCTGTGACCCTCCCGCTCGTACCCACCCTCCGCAATGAATGACATCCTATCAACCGTCGCCAAGGGGCTAGATGAGGCTTGGCTGGGGTTGTGAGGAGCACCGTTGGGTGACCGCTACGGTGCTAGAGCAGCTACTGAACCAGCTCAGGGTGCTCCAAAATCGCGTGGGTAATCTCGTTGGTTACCCAGTTCATTTCACCATTGATGTACCACCGGCGCATTCCCATCTGCTCTAGCCTGCGGTACAGCGCATCGGTTCTCTTCGCGTCATTAACCACGTCCTTCGGCCGGGTGGATTGACGCAGCCTTTCCATCCAGTGATGCGCGTAACTCATCGCCTGCGAAGCCGTGACAGGGCCGAATCCACACCTAGAGCAGAAACGGAGGTCGTTGAGGTCCGAGCAAACCGAACAGGTGTCCCATAGCACATAGTCCCCCGATCGGTTATAGCCTCCAGCGACATCGTGGTAGATAGAGCCACAAACCGACCCGAGCTCGTAGTGAACTTGAAAGAACCGATGCCGCACAAACCACGTACTCACAAGGGGTATTGATCCTTCCGCGTGGATACGTGCGTCGTTCGGATCTATCGTATCTACCTCGACGTGGTTACACGTTGCTCTGAGCACAGCAATTCCTTGTGCTCTCGTGTATGTCGTGGGCACCAAAATCATCTGGCGATGGGCGGGCTTCTTCCTGCGGAAGGCGCAAATGCGGACTACAGCCGAGATAACCAGCGCAGTCGTGGTACTGCGAGCGCGACGCAACCAGTGGCAAATTGCCTCGTACTTCTTCGTGATGATATTCGAGGCAACACCGGCCACCGTGGTGGCGACCAAGAGGATCACTGCGTCTATTATCACGTCCACGATCTACCGCCGGAACCACCCGACGAGCGCACCCACAACGACCGCGATCACGAACATCGGGATGAACACGACGGGCTCTAGGAGCCCACCTCCTGCTACGAATTCGTTGAACCTGTCAATCATTCTCTTCTCCATTCGTCCTGTCTTGTCCTTAGAGCCCTTGCCACTGCTATCGGGAGGTCATTCGCAACAGGAGAGCAGAAGGCACGCTAGATTACGCCCTTCTCGTGCTGAACTCCCAGGCCGACGCGCCCATCGGCGCCCAAGCGTTGCCCTTAGAGACATCAAGGATGCCGTCCCAGCCCGGCCCGGTCACCGAACTGCCGATCGACATGTCGATGAGCGATGGCATCGGACAGGTCGCCAGCGCCAGCGGCCTGACCGGCAGTCGGTGGGGCGCGTCGGGGTTGCCTCGCCCAATCCTCAATTTCAGAGGCGTCAAAGCGATCATGCAATCATCATACAGAACGCTAGTTCATTGTCAACGAGCCGCCCTCCCTCCCCCCGCCCCATGTGATACCATACCCCCCGATGACGACCACCCCCAAAACAGCCGAGCCGCAAGCCGCCAACGCCCCGTTGGACGAGTTGCGCCGCCACAAGCGCATCATTAGCGAGCCGGAGAGCGACCCGCGCGTCGAGCAGCAGCACGCGCGAGGCAAACTCACCGCCCGCGAGCGCATCGGCCACCTCCTCGACAAGGGCTCCTTCGAGGAACTCGGCGCGTTCGTGACGCACCGCTCCAGCGAGTTCGGCCTCGCCGACAAGAAGTACCCCGGCGACTCCGTGATCACCGGCTACGGGAAGATCAACGGCAAGCCCGCCTACGTCTACTCCCAGGACTTCACCGTGCTCGGCGGGTCGCTCTCGGAGGTCGCCGCCGAGAAGATCTGCAAGGTGATGGACTTGGCGATGCGGAACGGGGCGCCGATCATCGGCATCTCCGACTCCGGGGGCGCGCGCATCCAGGAGGGCGTGGCGAGCCTCGCGGGCTACGGCGAAATCTTTATGCGGAACACGCTCGCCTCCGGCGTCGTTCCCCAAATCTCCGCCATCCTCGGCCCGTCGGCCGGCGGCGCCGTCTACTCCCCCGCCATCACCGACTTCACGCTGATGGTGCGCGGCATCTCCCAAATGTTCATCACGGGGCCCGACGTGATCAAGGCCGTCACCGGCGAGGAGATCACCCACGAGGCGCTCGGCGGCGCCGACGCCCACGCCGTCCACTCCGGCGTCTCCCACTTCACCCTCGACTCCGAGTTGGAGTGCATGGAGACGATCCGCCAACTCCTGAGCTACCTGCCGCCGAACAACCTCGACGATCCGCCGACGGGAGAGCAGGACGACCCCCATGACCGCGCCGACGACGGCCTGCGCGACATTGTGCCGCAGGAATCCAACCGCCCCTACGATATGCTCGACGTCATCGGCCGCGTTTTCGATCACGGCGACTTCCTCAACATTCAGCGCGACTTCGCCCCGAACATCATCATCGGGTTCGGCCGGCTGCACGGGCGCAGCGTCGGCGTCGTCGCGCAGCAGCCCGCGCACCTCGCGGGCGTGATCGACATTCACGCATCCGTCAAGGCGGCGCGGTTCGTCCGGTTCTGCGACGCCTTCAACATTCCCATCGTCACGTTCGCCGACGTGCCCGGCTATATGCCGGGTCAGGATCAGGAGCATCGGGGCATCATCCGGCAGGGCGCGAAACTGCTCTACGCCTACGCCGAGGCGACCGTCCCCAAGATCACGGTGGTGACGCGCAAAGCCTACGGCGGCGCCTACGTCGTGATGGGCAGCAAGCACCTCCGCACCGACATCAACCTCGCGTGGCCGTCCGCCGAAATCGCGGTGATGGGCCCGGACGCCGCCGTCAACATCATCCATCGCCGCGAACTCGCCGACTCCAAAGACCCCGACGCCGTCCGCGCCGAACTCATCGAGGACTACCGGACGAGTTTCGCCAACCCCTACCAGGCCGCCGAGCGCGGCTTCATAGACGACGTGATCGACCCTGCGAAGACGAGGCCGCTGCTCATCCGCGCGCTCGACGCCCTCCAAAACAAGCGCGACACGCTCCCCCCGAAAAAGCACGGCAACATCCCGCTGTAGTGGGGCGGCGGAGGCGGGGGGCGCCGCAAATGACCGTCATCGATCCCATGCGGCGGGCGATTGAACTCGCCCGCCAGTCCGTCGGAGCGACGAGCCCCAACCCGCCCGTCGGCGCCGTCCTCGTAAAGGACGGCCGCATCGTCGGCGAGGGGCGAACGCAGCCGGCGGGCGGGCCGCACGCGGAGGCCGAGGCGCTCCGCAGCGCAGGCGCGGAGGCGCGGGGCTCCGACCTCTACGTCACGCTCGAGCCGTGCGCCCACCACGGACGCACGCCCCCATGCGCCGATGCCCTCATCGCGGCGGGCATCGCGTCCGTCCGAATCGCCGTGATGGACCCCGCGCCTCATACCGACGGACGCGGCGTCGAGCGGCTGCGGAGCGCGGGGCTTCCCGTGATCGTGGACGACGGCCCTGCGGAGGCGCGGCGCCTCGTCGAGGCGTTCGCCAAGCATGTTGCGACGGGGCTGCCGTTCGTCGTCGCCAAGTTCGCAATGAGCCTCGACGGCAAAATAGCGACCCGCTCCGGCGACTCCCGCTGGATATCCAACGAAGCCTCGCGCCGCGAAGCGCACCGGCTGCGCGCCGAGGACGACGCCGTGATGGTCGGCGTCGGAACCGCGCTCGCCGACGATCCGCGCCTCACCATACGCGACGTTCCGTTGGGCGCCCGCGCCCAGCCGCTGCGCGTCGTTGCCGACAGCGCCGGGCGCCTCCCCGCCGGCGCGGCGATGCTCGCCGAAGAGGGGCGGACGCTCGTCGCCGTCGCATCGGATGACGCGGCGCGGCGCATGGAGGCGCTCGGCGCGGAGGCCGTCGTCGCGACGGGCGCGGACGGGCGCGTTGATCTGCCCCGCCTCCTCTCTGAACTTGGCGCCCGCGACGTCATGTCGCTGCTCGTCGAGGGCGGCGCAACGCTCCACGGGGCGCTGTTCGCGGGCGGCCTCGTCGACAAGGTCGTCGCGTTCGTCGCGCCCGTCGTCATCGGGGGCGCCGGCGCGCCCGGGCCCGTCGGCGGCGAGGGCGCGGAGCGCATCGCGGACGCGCTCCGGCTGGACGGCGCAACCTACGCCGATATGGACGGCGACCTAATGGTCGTCGGCTACCCGGCCCGCGTAGGCGGAAAAACCATGCGGGGCGAAGAGAATCCGCCTTCTCCCGATGGCGGGAGAGGGCAGCCGCGAAGCGGCGGGTGAGGGTTGCCCCGCCCGCGTAGGCGGGAAAACCATGCGTCGCGTAGCCCCTCTGAACGACCGGAGACATGGGTGACGCTAGCCCGAATACATAGGTAACGCCCTGACGGGGGTTTTGATTATACGCATGGCTTGCCCGTCCAACAGGCCAATCTCCAAATGGCCGAACCGGATCGCCAAGCTCCGGTCGTCATGCCGAACAAGCCCGACGGGCTCGCCAACCAACGCCTCGCTGAGGAACACCCGCTCCCCCGCCCACTTGATCTCCCCGTTGCCGCCAACCCGGCGCACTTCGACGCCATCGCCGTATTCGGGGCTTGCGACTTTGTCGGGGTAGGGGCGCGGCGACGGGGCGTAGCGGGAGGCCGGCGGACGCTGGCCCAGCGCCTCGTGCGGGCGCTCCTCGTTGTAGACGCGGCGGAAGGCGTCGAAGGGGCGCTGCTGGTCGGCGAGGGTTGCGGCGGGCGGGCTCATCGCGGCCTCCTTGAGCGCGCGATGGAAGCGTTCGAGGCGCCCGTTCCGCTCGGGATGGCCTGGCGCGATGCGTTCGGGGGTTATGCCGAGTTTGACGAGGCGGACGGCGAATGCGGAGAGGCCGCCGAGGCCGGATGACGCGAACGGGGAGGACGCGGCGAGCGTTGGGCGCGGGAGCCCCTCGCAGGCGATGATGAAGCGGGAGTCGGCGTCGATGAGGGTAAGGGGGTCGAGGCGCGCGCCGTCGCCCGTCCGCGCCCAGCCCTTGAAGTCGATGGCCCAGCAGTCGTTGGGGGCTCGGACGTCTGCGAAGGGGTCTGCGAAGGGAGGGGAGCGGCGGGAGCGCTTGCGGCGCTTGACGAGGCCCTCGCGGTCGAGGATGGCGCCGGCGGTGGAGGGCGCTGGCCAGGGCAGGTCGGGATGGGCGCCGCGGAGGGTTGGGATGATCTTCTTGGGGCCGAGCAAGGGGGCGTTCCGCTTGGCGTCGACGATCATCGCGGCGAGCTTGGGGTCTGTGGCGCTGGGGTTGCGTGGAGCGCGTGGGAAGTCGTGGAGGCCGGCGTCGCCGAGCTGGTTGAAGCGGTTGATGAACTTGTGGGCGGTCTTGCGTGAGACGCGGAAGCGCCGCGCGAGTTCGGCGATGGGGGCGTCGCCTGCGGTCCAAGCGGCGATAAGGGCGCGGCGCTGGTCTACGGCAGTGGCGCTGATCCAGGGCAACATTGGTCCTCCTCTATGCGCGTCTGTGCATCATCGCCGAGGAGTTACCCATGTATCCGGGTTTCTGTTACCTATGTTCCCGGTCTGTACCGGGCGACCCGCCCCCCTACGGGAAGATAGAGGTGACGATCTCCATCACGCTCGCTTGCGTCTCGTGGTCGTCGGTCAGGCCCCAGACTACGGCGACCTCGCAGGCGCGGCGCGCCGCGATGCCCTCGCGCATCAGTTTGCCCGCGTAGATCAGCAGGCGCGTGCTCACGCCCTCCTGCAGCCCCTGTCCGACGAGGTTCCGCACTTTTTCGCCGAGCAGCGCGAGTTGCTGCGCCGACGCGCGGTCAACGCCGCTCTCGTGCTCAATGATCGGTCCCTCCAAGTCGCGCGGGGGGAAGTCGAACTCGATGGCGACGAACCGCTGCCGCGTCGAGTGCTTCAGGTCTTTCAACGCGCTCTGGTAGCCGGGGTTGTAGGAGATGACGAGCAGGAAGTTGGGGTGCGACTCCAGCACTTCGCCGATCTTCTCGATGTGGAGCAGCCGGCGGTGGTCGGAGAGGGGGTGAATGAGGACGGTGGTGTCCTTGCGCGCCTCGACGACCTCGTCGAGGTAGCAGATGCCGCCGTGCTTCACCGCCCGCGTGAGGGGCCCGTCTATCCAGCGGGTGCCTTCCGGCTCGAGCAGGTAGCGCCCCACGAGGTCGCTGGCGGTCAGGTCTTCGTGGCAGGCGACGGTCACGAGGGGGGAGATCTGCTCGGCGCGGCCGTTCCGCTTGCGGGCGTCGTTGAGGCGCCACGACATGTACTCGACGAATCGCGTCTTGCCGGAGCCTGTCGGCCCCTTGAGGAGGATGGGCACGCGCTGCGCGTAGGCGGCCTCGAAGATGTCCACCTCGTCGGCGACGGACAAGTAGAAGGGCTCGTCGCTGACGAAGTACTCCTCGATGCTGTGCTGCTGGTAGAGTTGGCCGGTCTGGTTCGCCATTGATTGCGTTGTCCTCGCGTGTCAGGGTTTGGGGGACGGGGTCTCGGCGGGTCGGGTTTCGCGGGAGAGGATTCGCTCTTCCCACGCTTGCCGGACGCTCCTCTCCAGGTCGTCCGGCGAGCCTGCGTTGTCGATGACGAGGTCGGCTCTGCGGAGCGCGTCGCCGGGGTCGCCTTGGGCGGCGGCGCGCTTGCGGGCGTCCTCTTCGCTTACGCCTCGCGCCTTCAGGCGCGCCGTCGCTAGGTCGGGCGGCGAGGAGACGACCCAGACCTCGTCGGCGAGGTCGTCCCATTTCGCTTGGTAGAGCAGCGCGGCGTCTATGACCGCGACCGCCGTTCCCTGCGCCCGGCGCTCCGCGAGCGCCTGCGTCACGCGGTCGCGGATGAGCGGATGGATGGCGGCGTTGAGCCATGCGAGCGCCAGCGGGTTGGCGAAAACGAGCGCGCCGAGCCGGGCTCTGTCTATCTCGTCCTCCTCGTTGAGTATGCGGCTGCTGAAGAGTTCGACGAGTCTTCTCCAGCCGATGGTTCCTTTCGCGTAGGAGCGTCGGCCTTCGGCGTCGGCGTCGATGACGGCGGCGCCGAATCCGGCGAGGATGCGGGCGGCCTCGCTTTTGCCGGCGCCGATCGCCCCCGTCAGTCCGATGACCCGCACGGCGCAGTTCGTCCTCCGTCTCCGCGAAACGCGCCGGCGGGAGCGCCCGCCGCGCGTTCGGGGTAGTATAGCGCTCATGCGCGGGGGGCGACCGCCCGCGCGCCATCCCTCTCCCGCTAGGCGGGAGAGGGGGCAGAACGCTGCCCGGCGGCGCTCACCAGGCTTGCTTGCCGCCTGCCTTTTGGTCGTCGTTCCCGCGTAGGCGGGAATCTACCGCCGCCGTCCCAGCAAGCGCGAGAGTTCCGCCATCGCCGGATGTTCGGCGGACGCCGCGGACGGCATACGCTCCCACCGCTCCAGCAGTTCCGCCTCCGACTGCTGCGGCCAGTCCAAGTTGACGGCGATGCGCTCGTCGCTGAATACGATTGCGGACAGATCGAGCAACCCGACGAGGTCGCGGAGGAGCGCGCGCTCCGCGAATTTGAGATGCTTGTAGTGGACGGAAGCCTGTTCGGTTAGGGTCGGCAAGTCGAGCGGGCCGCCGTCCAGCAGCAGGTTGAGAATCCGCAGTTGCCTATCCGCCAACAGTCTGCGGCGGGGGCTGCGGAGCCGTCCGAACAGCGACGTTGCGAATTCGCGGTAGAGAGTCCGCTTCGTGTTCGCGATGATCCGCTCGGCGAGCGCGTCGCACCGGTCGGCGACCGCCGGCAGCGCGAACGTTAGGAACGGCGTGAGGTCATGCCCGCTCCGACGGGATTCCCATAGCGCGGCGAGGTACTCGTCCTTGCGCTCGTAGTAGTAGTTGGAGAGGCTGACCATCACCATATTGTTGACGCCGGCGGACCGCAGCATAAACGCCTCCAGCGCGCGGGCGGCGCGTCCGTTGCCGTCGTCGAAAGGATGCATCGCTCCGATGTGGTAGTGGGCGGCCATCGCCTGGACGATGCGGTCGTGCCGACGGAACTCCCCGTTGACCGCCTCGACGAGCGCGTTGAAAGCGGCGCGGCATTCGCCGCCTCCTTCGACGCCTCGGCAGCGCGGCGTTCCGAAGGTGACGTTGCCCAAGCGCGTCGCGCCCGGCTCGCAGTGGTCGTCGTCGCACCCGGTGACGATGCGCCGGTGAATGCCGAGAATCAGGTCGGACGTCACCGGCCGGCCCGCGGGGAGCGCGCCAAGCCAGCGGTAGGCGGCGTTGGCTGCCCGCAACTGCCGCTGCGAGCGCGTCAAGTCAACCCGGAATTCGGCTCCGGGGGCGAGCGCCTCTTCCTGCTCGCGCTCGGTGAACTCGGCGCCTTCGATGCGGGACGTGCCGACGGCCTCCAGGCGGAGTTGCTCCTCGTGGGCTTGCTCGATCCACTGCGGGAGGCGCGGCATCCGGTTGAGAACGCCCGCGGCGGTCTTGGCCTCAATCAGAGGTCCGGAGACGGCGGCGAGGTCATATCTCGCCCACTGCTCAGGGGGAGCGTAATGGCTTATGCGCGGGGATGTCATATCCGGCTCGTTTCCGGTTTCATTTCGCAATTTCACTCCTAAATTTACCAGGATTGGCCGTTTCATTTCAAGTTCATTTCCGCGCCGTTTCGCGTTTCGCTTGCGCCCCGCCGCCGCCATCGCCCCATCCCTCTCCCGCTAAGCGGGAGAGGGGGCATGCGCCATCAGCACCGCTCACCAGCCTTGCTTGCGGTAGGCGGAGAAGTCCGGGGGGCGCTTCTCGTTGAAGGCGCGGGCGCCCTCCTCCGCCTCGTCCGTGTTGTAGAAGAGGTGCACCGCGCCGTGCGCCATCTGCTGCAAGCCGTAGGCGTAGTCGGTGTCCTGATTGAACGCCGCCTTGAGGAAGCGGATCGCGGTGGGGCTCATCTCCAGAATGCGCTCCGCCCACCCCCGCGCCTCGTCCATCAGCCGCTCCTGCGGAACGACTTTGTTGACGAGCCCCATCTCCAGCGCCTCTTGCGCGGAGTACTGCCGGCAGAGGTACCAGATCTCGCGCGCCTTCTTCTCGCCGACGGCGCGGGCGAGGAACACCGCGCCGAATCCGGCGTCGAAACTGCCGACGCGCGGGCCGGTCTGCCCGAACACGGCGTTTTCCGACGCGATGGAGAGGTCGCAGATTACGTGGAGGACGTGGCCGCCGCCGATGGCGTAGCCGTTGACGGCGGCGATGACCGGCTTGGGAATCATACGGATGGCGGCGTGGAGTTCCGTGATGCGGAGTTTGGCGCCGCCTGGGCCGTCCGGGTCGTCGCGGTAGCCGTCCTTCCCGCGCGCCTTCTGATCGCCGCCGGACGAGAACGCCTTGTCGCCCGCGCCCGTGAGGATGACGGCGCCGACCTCGTCGTCGTCCCAAGCGTCGCGGAACGCGGCGATCATCTCGTCCACCGTGCGCGGCCTGAAGGCGTTGCGGACTTGCGGGCGGTTGATCGTAACGACGGCGATGCCGCCGCTCTTCTCGTAGAGGACGTCGGTGTAGGCCATAGGCGATAGTCTACGCGACGGTGGCGCGCTCCGCGAAGCGGCGGCTTGATTCCCGCTTGCGCGGGAACGATGTCCGGTAGGCCGCTCTCCCGACTCCGCGCTACGCTCCCGACTCCGCGAGGAGGCGCGCTTGCTCGTCGGCGAGGAGAGCGTCTACGACGCGGTCTATTTGGCCGTCCATGATCTCCTGCAGGCCATGCGCGCTCATTCCGATGCGGTGGTCGGTGAGGCGGTCTTGCGGGAAGTTGTAGGTGCGGATCTTCTCGGAGCGGTCGCCGGCGCCGACTTGGGAGCGCCGCGCCGCCGACGTCGCGGCCTGCCGCTCCCGCAACTCCAACTCGTAGAGGCGCGAGCGCAGCACCGTCATCGCCTTCGTCTTGTTCCGCAATTGCGACCGCTCGTCCTGCGAGACGACCATTATGCCGGTGGGATTGTGCACGACGCGGACGGCGGTGGCGACTTTGTTGACGTTCTGTCCGCCGGGTCCGCCGGAATGGAAGATGTCGACGCGCAGGTCTTCGGGGCGGACGTCCACGTCCACTTCGTCGGCCTCCGGGAGGACGGCGACGGTGGCGGTCGAGGTGTGGATGCGGCCCTGCGCTTCGGTGGTCGGCACGCGCTGCACGCGGTGGACGCCGCTTTCGTGCTTGAGGAGTCGGTAGGCGTCGTCGCCTTCGACGCTGTAGACGATCTCGCGCAGGCCGCCCTGCTCCGTCTCGCTGACGTTGACGACGTCGACGCGCAGGCCGCGCCGCTGGGCGTAGCGCTGATACATACGGAAGAGGTCGCCCGCGAACAGCGCGGCCTCGTCGCCGCCGGCGCCGCCGCGGATCTCCATCACGACGTTTTTGGCGTCGTTGGGATCGCGTGGGAGCAGGGCGGCGCGCAACTCGGCCTCGAGCCGCTCGACCTCGGCGGACGCGCGCTCCGCCTCTTCCTGCGCGAGCGCCGCCATATCGGCGTCGGAGTCGGAGGCGAGGGCGCCGGCGTCGGCGAGGTCGCTCTTGGCGGTTTGCAGCCGCTTCCAGACGCTAACGACGGGCGCGAGGGCGGCGCGCTCCTTCCCCAGCCGGCTCAACTGCGACGGGTCGGCGGCGACCTCCGGGGATGCGAGGAGGGCGTCTATCTCTTCATTGCGCTTGATCGCGCTGCCGATGCGGTCGAGCATAACGGGGTTCGCAACGCCCGGCGCGCGCCGGGGGCTTCGTCACAGGGTAGCACATGGGAGGGCGCGTCGCCGCGCCGACCCATCGGCGGCGAGTAGTCGGCGCCGCCCGCCCTGACGCTCCCCCTATCCCCGCGCGTCCTCCAGCATCATCGCGGCGACGCGCCGGCCCATTCGGACCGAGTAGTTCGTGCCGCGGTCTTCCGGGTAGATCTGCGTCGTGTTGGCGAGGTAGAGGCCGGGGACGGGCGTGCGGTGGTCGGGAATGCTCGCGGAGTAGCCGCGCGTGACGATGGGTTGGGCGGCGTCCACTTTGTGATGGTGGTAGTTCTCGACCCACGACTCGTCGAACGCCGGGTTGATCTTCCGCAAGTGCGGCAGGTACTCGCGGTAGAGTTCCTCGCCCGACATTTCGTAGAAGCGGTCGCCGCGCTCCAGGTAGTTCGTGAGGTAGACAAGATGCGCGCCGCCGTAATGCTCGGCGGGGATGAAGTTCGTGTGCTCGATGATGCCGAGGAACGGCAGCGAGCGGTCGCCGACGTACGTCCAGTAGTGGGGGCTGAGTTGGCGCGTGAGTTGCAGGATGACGAGCACGGCGGAGAGGTAGACCTTGTCGGTCAGTTTCGCCAGGTAGGAGTCGGGGAGATGGGAGACGAGGCGCGGCAGGACGAAGGACGGCGTGGTGGCGAGAACCTGATCGTAGTCGCGGCGCTCCGGCTCTCCGCCGTCCACCGCGACCTCCAGTCCGCGGACGCGCCCGTCCTCCACGACGATTTGGCGGACGGGTGAGGAGATGCGGACGTCGCTCCCGAGGGAGCGGACTCTGTCGGCGAGGACGTCGAAGATTTCGCCGAAGGAGCCCATGGGGTAGGCGAGGCGCTCGCGGAACTGGCCGATGATGCCGTCTCCGCGCGACGCGGTTCGCAGGGCGAACTTGTTCCATATCCAGGCCATCGTGATCTGGTCGTGGTGGCGCCCGAACTTGCCGCGGAGCATCGGCTCGAAGATCGTTTCGCAGGCGTTGCGTCCGGCGTGCTCGCGCAGCCACTCGACGGCGGTCGAGTCTTCGAGGGACAGCCACTCCTTGCGGCGCTGCAGGCGCAGCGTGAAGAGCCCGATCCGGATGCGGTCGGCGAACGGCAGCGGGCGGAAGCGCAGGAGGTCGGCGGGGGAGGTGAACGGCCAAAGGCGCCCGTTCGCGTAGTAGCCGACGTTGGAGTTGAGCCACTTGAGGCGGTGGCCGAGCCCGAGTTCCCCGATGAGGTCGATCATCGCGTAGTCGCTGCGGAAGAGGTGGTGGTAGCCGCGTTCGAGGGGGACGCCGTTGACGGGGAAGGTGGAGGCTTGGCCTCCGAGGAAGGGGGCGCTTTCGAAGACGTCGACCTTGTGGCCTTGCCCCGCGAGGTCGAGGGCGGCGGGGAGCCCTGCGGCGCCCGCCCCGATGATGCCGATGTTCACGATGTTTCCTCCTCTGTCGTTTGCGCGCGCCCGCGCAGCAGTTCGCCGAACGGGATGCCCCGAAGGGCGAGGTAGGCCAGCCCGACGACAATGACGGGCAGGATCTGCACGGCGTGCAGCACCACCGCGTAGGCGGACGCCGAGCCGTTGTCCACGCCGACGAGCGCGAGCGTGAGCGCGGTGAAGAGTTCGAAGGGGCCGACGCCGCCCTGCGACGTTGGGATGGAGAGCGCGAGGTTGGAGAGGGCGACGACGAGGATTATAGCGCCCGCGAGCAGCCACAGGCTGCCGAGTTGCGCGTGCAGATCGAAGGCGGCGGCGATGATGAAGTAGACGATGCCCTCGGCGATCCACACGGGGAAGGAGAGCGCGAAGAGCGCCGCGAGGCGTCCGGGGCGGTGCAGCCCCTCGAAGCCTCTGATGAATCGGGCGGCGAACACGCGGACGAAGGCGCGGTAGCGGCCGGGGAGCGGGCGAGCCGCGAACGCGGCGAGCCGGAGAAACGGGCGCGGCCGGAGCGCCGCCATGACGATGAGGCCGAACACGATGACGAACGGCGTGACGACGATGGGCGCGACGGCCCAAACCGGGATGTTCACGGCGTCGCTCACCCGGTCGGGGAGGCCGGAGAGCGGAATGAAAAGCGCGCCCAAGAGAAGCAGGAAGAGCATCACCAAGCCGTCCGTGACGCGCTCGACGACGATTGTGGCGAGCCCGGTCGCGCTTCGCACGGGCTCGCGCGTCGAGAGGTAGTAACTGCGGACGAGTTCCCCGGCGCGGAGCGGCAGCAGGTTGTTGGCCGTGTAGCCCAACAGCACCACCGGATAGAGGCGGACGGCGCGCGTCGCCGCGAACGGGCGCAGCAGGAATCGCCAGCGGACGGCGCGGACGTAGAGGGAGAAGAAGTAGACGGCGGCGGCGGGCGCGGCCCAGAGGTAGTTGGCCCCGGCGAGCGCGTCCACCCACGCGGCGAAGTCCGATCTGACGAAGAGGAGCGCGAGAAGCGCGAGGAAGCCGGCGGTCGTCGCCAGGCCGAACCAGAATCGGGGGTTCCGCGTCATCGCGCGCCTGCGCCGGACGGACGGACGAGGGCGGAGCGCGGCGGCCTACGCATCGCTCTCCTGCGCGTAGCGAAGCGCCGTGCAGCCTTCCGCGTGGGGCGCGAGGTCGCTCCGAACGTAAATCGCGCTGCGGGCGTACTGCATATCCGTTCCGACGCGCCGGCTCAGCAGATAGTCCATCGCCGTCCGCCAGCCCTCGCGGGAGGCCGCGCCGGAGAGCATTTTGCCCGGAGTGAGGCCGGCGTAGGTCGCGTTGTTGAACCACCACAGCGTATGCAACTCGCCCGCCCGAACGTAGTTCTCCATCTGCGGGGCGTTGGCCTCTTCCGACCACTGGCTCATCAGGACGAATTCGGCGGCGACCGGCGACTCCAACGGCGAGCCGTTGAGGTTGCGCGTCGAGAAGCCCCCGGGGCGGCCCCGCAGATACCAGCGCCACTGCCACTGCAGGTTGTCGTGCTCGTCAACGAGGACGTGCGCGCCTCCGCGCCCGATTCCGGCGGCCTCGCCGGCGCGCTCGATGCATTGCAGCGCGTACCGCGCCTCCTGCCCGCTCTGCGAATAGACGAGCAGTTCCCGCGGGCGCTCGTAGGATGCGTGCGAATACGATGCGCGGATGGAGAAATAGACGGTCATGCCCGCCGCCGCCGTGAGGACGCCGAGCGCGAGGAGCGCGGCGGCGGGCGATGCGCGCGGAACGCGCCGAGCGGCGGCGCGGAACGGCGACGCCGCGAGCGCGAGCCCTCGCCCGGCGCGGCGGAGCGGCGCGCCGGAGCGGAGCGAGCGATTCGACGCCGGCTGCCGCTCTCCCGTCGCGGGGCGGGAGCGGCGCCCCGCCCTTCCCCCAACCGTCGCGGCGGATGCGGCGGGCTGGAGCGCGGCCTCTCGACTCGCTCTCCGTCGGGCGCGGAAGGCGCGCACCCGCATCTCCGCGAACGCGGCCAACACGACGGCGATTAGGGCGCACGCGCCCCAAAAGCCCGGCTCGCCCGCAGGGTCGTCGGCGATCATCCAGCGAATCGCGGCGTAGGGAACGAGCGCGCCGAGCGTGATCCCGGCGGCGTAGGCGAGGACGGGGCGCGCCGACTCCGCCGCGCGCTCGGCCATTAGCCCCGCGGCGCGTCCGGCGACGAACGCGATGGGAAGCGCGACGCCCGTCAGCAGCCACGGCATCCGCTCCCCGGCCAGGGAGTAGATGGCGAACGACAAGACCGCCCACGCGACGATGACGACGTCGAAGAGGCTGCGCCCGCGCCTCGCCAGCAGGCAAACGCCTCCGACGACGGCGGGCGCGGCGATGAGGAATTCGTAGACGGAGAGGCCGACGACGTAGTAGTACCACGGCTGGTTGGCGCGCTCCACGCCCTGCTGCGCGATCCAGTAGCCGAGCGATCCCCACATTCCCGTCAGGAAGCCCTGCCAGTTGGTGAAGACGCTGGTGAAGAGGAAAAGCCATATCGCGGCGAACGTCGCGAAGAGGAGAGGCCACCGACGTCGGTCCCACGCCATGCCGATCAGGACGGAGACGGCCAGCAGGAAGATGACGAGGAAGCCCGCGATGTAGATGGCGCCGCCGATGGGCTGCCCGGTCACGCCGTCGGCGCGGAAGAGTTCGCCGCTTTGCACCCGTGGGTCGTTCAGATCGGGGTTGACGAGGATCATTCCCGTGAACCGCTGAAAGAGCCCGGCGGCGGGCGCCCACATCGGCAGGATGAGCGTCCCCATAACGATGAGGAGGTCGCTCGCGGGGCCCGTCCGCGAGAGCGGGCGGCGGTTCCGAACCCATTCCCAGATCGCGGGCGCGGCGAGCAGGAACAGCAGCAGGCCGAACATGCCTGCGAGGAAGAACGCGCTCTCTTTCGTTGCGAACGCAAGCGCCCAAATCGCCGCCCAAGCGAACAGCATCCAGCCGCGGGGCCGCTCAATATAGCGGAGCGCAAGCGCGAGGAGGAGGACGGCCCAAACCGCCATATAGACGTCGTTTCGCATAAATCGAGAGAAGTAGAGGATGGTGGGGGAGATGAGCAGGAAGACGGAGACGGCGAGCGCGCCGAAGCGCCCCAGTTCGCGCCGGAAGATCCACGGCGTCGCGACGAGCGCTGCGCCGAACAGGGCGGGAAGCAGCCTCGCGGCGAAATCGCTCGCCCCGATGATCTTGTAGGTGGCCGCGCCCGCGTGAAACAGGAACGGCCCGTGCGTCAGCGGGTTGTGCTGATAGCCCCCGCCCGTCGAGAACGTCCACGAGTAGAGGGCGTGCAAGACCTCGTCGTAGTGCAGAACGCGCCCGCCGAGGTCCCAAAGGCGCGAGCCCAGAGCCAGCGCGACCAGGACGATCACAGCCCAGCCTTCCCACGTCCGCGGCGGGCGGACGGCGGCTATGCGGGCGGGCGCGAGCCGGAGGGTCGAAGCCGCGCTCCGCCAAGCCCCGGCGAGGGCAGTCCGCAGCGCCCCCACGCTAGGAAGCCCCCTCTGCGTTGACGCGGTAGATCGTAACCTCTCCCTCTTGGAAAACGGCGCCGCCGAGCGCGGCGAACTTGGCCTCGCCCGCGCTCCCGTACACGGCGCGCTCGCGCGGGCCGACGACAACGTAGTCTACGCCCCGCGCGCCCAGCAACGCGGCTGCGTCTGCGGCGTCTTGCGTCTCGTAGATGCGGCTCACGTCGCTCTGCAGCCCGGCGAAGTCAACGCTCCCCGCGCTCCGCCATTGCCGCTCGTGCCCCTCCCAGCCCAGGAGCGTCGGGCGTCCGGTGGCGGAGGCGATCCGCGCGAGTTCGGGGCGCCAGTCGTTGCAAACGCTGTCCCCGCAAGGGACGCGCGCCGCCTCGAGGATCACCGCGTCGCGCGCCGTGTTCTCCCGCGCCCAGCGGACGGCGGCGTAGTCGTCGGGCGACTGCTCCTGAAGGTAGGCGAGGCCGTCGAGCGTGAAGCGCGGCTGCTCCCCGACGCGCGTCGCGATCCCCGCCGCCGGATAGTAGAGGGCGGCCCCGAAAAGCGCCGCCAGCGCGACTCCCCACGCGGTCAATCCGATGCGCCCAGGCCCCGCGCTCCTGTCCCACCGGACGGTGACGAACCAGAGCGCGAATCCGCCCACGACGGCCAGCAGCAGCCAAGCCTGGTAGGAGAGTTTAAAGACGGTGTTCATCCGGCGCAGCGCTCCGCCGAAGATGTCCACGACGTGGAACAGTTCGGCGCCCATCACGAGCCCGGCGGCGGCGGCGAGCAGCAGCAGCGCGGGCGCCGCGCCGTTCCATTGCGGCGCGCGCTCCCGATCCACGGCGACCCGCATCGCCTCGCTGTCGCGGTGCGCGAGCGTCCACGCTCCGTAGAGCGCAAGCCCGACGACGAACGCCAGCGGAATGACGGGAAGCAATCGGTCGACGGCGAGCAACTCGCCGGTGTCCCCACGCTCCGCGCTCACGATGCCGTGCCACACGGCTCCGCCGACGATGAAGACGCTGCCGGCGATCAATGTGAGGCGCGGATTGAACGTGAAGAGAGCCTCGTCGGCGCGGGGCTGATAGAACCCCATTTGGTGAAAGGCGAACAGCGCCGCCGCCGCCGTGATGAGCGGAACGCCGTAGACCGGCTGCAGCCACAGCAAAACCGGCGTGAACGCCGCGAGCAGCGCGATGCTAAATCGCAGAAGGCTCCAGTTGCCGCGCCGGAGCGTTTGCCGCATCGCCGCCGCGAAGAACGGCGCCGCCAGGCAACCCAGAACGCCCCAAACGAGCACGAGGTGAACGGGGCGCGTCCGCTCCTCCTGCAGCGGCTGAATGCCCTGCGCCAGGCTGTCGAATCCCAGCAGGAACGGCGCGGCGGCGAGCACGCATCCGGCCGTCAGCAGCGCGGCGGTCGCGGCGGCGCGGCTCAAGCGCCGCCGACCCGTGATCTTGGCCTCCCGCGTCCACGTCTCCAGCGCGCGGCTGAAGGAGTAGACGCCCCCCTGCCCCCCGCCCGGCGCGCCGAGCGCCACCGTGTCCCCCTGGATGGCGACCGCTCCGCCGAGCGCGGTGTCGATGCTCGTGTCCTCCGCCGTGAGTTCCGCCTGAAACTCCCAGCCGCGCGGCGTCTCCGCGAACACGAACGCCGCCCCCGCGTTCGGCGCCGGCCCGTTGCTCCCCGGCGCCCCGGCGACCAAGTAGTACCCGTCGAAGTCCAACGCCGAGCCGAAAGAGGGGAACGCCGACGGGTTCGGGCTCTCCAGCCGCGCGCGCTGCGTCCAACCCGACGCCCGCTCGTGGAAGATCGTGACGGCGCCGTCGCCGCTCATCGCCAGCCGCCCGCTGTCGAGCGCGACGCTCCGCCCGTAGGCGTGCGGGTCCGGGGACGGCGGACGCAGCGTGGCCGCGCGCTCCCACTCCCCGCCGGCGCGCCGGTACACGTCCACCGCCCAGCCGTCCGCGCTCAGCACCCCCGCCGCCAGCGTGTTGCCCTCTATCGCCACCTGCGTGACGAGCCCGTCGTCCGTCGAGGGGTAGAGCGTCGCGCGCCGCGTCCAGTCCTTTCCGTCGATCCGGAAGACGTGCACGGCCTCGAGCGACGCGACCGCGACCGCCTCCCCGCTCATCGCGACGGAGTGCCCGAATCCGGAGACGGGGTGATCGTCCGGCGGCCTGATCGTCGTGAGCAGCCCCCACGTCTCGCCCGCCGGGCCGTAGAGCAGCGCCGCGCCGGAGCCGCTCGCCCGCGGCGCGCCGATGACGGCCATCTCGCCCTGCGCCGCGATGGACGCGCCGAAGTCGGACTCCGCGCCGAGCCCCCCGGCTTCGATCTTGCGCTCGCGCCGCCACTTCCCATCCTCCCTCGCGTAGAGCCACGCCGCCGGCGCCTCGTTCTCCGTGTGCTCCCCAACGGATTCGCCCGCGATGAGGAACCGCGCGTTGAAAGCGAGCGCGCGCCCGAACTGCATCCGCCGCTCGTTCCGCGCCGCGTTGAGCAGCGTCGCGCCCCCGACGAGCGCGAGCCCCAGCGGCAAGTCCCACAGATTCACCGCCGCCGACCCACCGACCGCGATGAGCGTCACGAGAATGAGCGCGGCGTGCCGGCGCGCCGCGTTCGGCTGAACGAGCCGCGGCTGCAGGTACAACTGCACGGCGATCCCGACGATGAGCAGGACGAAGCCGATGGACATCACGTGCGGGTGCATATCCCCCAGCAGGAAACTGAAGGCGGGGAACTCCGTGATGGCGTTCGGAATGGCGCGGGACGCCCGCCACCACCACCAGACGTCGTCGGGGCGCCACAGAGCGGACGCGCCCGCCTCCGCATACCACTCCTCGTTCGGCGTGACCCACGCCCAGAACCCGGGCGAGCCCGCGTTGGACGCCCACGCCAACTCCAATACGCCGAGCGCGTTGCCCGCGAGCAGCAGAAGGAACGCGGAGCCCATTCCCGCAAGCGCCCCCGCCGCCGCCGTCCCCCGCGACAGCCGGACGAGATTGAACGTCACGCCGAACGCCGCGATTGCCGCGACCGCCGCGTAGGAGGCGAGGCCCAGGTTGTAGGCGACCGACGACGCGACGCCCGTGAGCATCGTCAGCGCGCCGATCAGGAGATAGCCGAGGTAGTAGTAGGAAACGCTCTCGCCCGCGAGCCATGGATCGTTCGGCGGATACGACGGGCTTGCGATGACGGAGTTGAGAAACATCAAGTCCATAGATTGTTCGGTGTGCACAATATCGGGCGTCGTTGCGCGGAGCAGCGCAGCGCCGACGAACACGCCGGCGAACACGGCCTCTACGATGAGCGCCAGGCGGAGATTGCCGCGAATGAACTGCGTTATCTCCTCCCTGCGGCGGCGGACGGCCAGCAGCGAAACGGCGGCCACGACCGCCAGCGCGAGCAGCGCGGAGAATCGGGAGTTGGGAATGATCTGCGTGAGGCCGATCAGCCAAACGAAAAAGCCGACCGACAGCAGCCCGAGCGGCTTGGCGAAGGCGTAGCCCCGGTCGGGCATTCGGGAGAACGCGCGCCAAGAGAGCGGGAACGCCGCGAAAGCGAAAACCTGCAGCGCGAGATACCAAAGCAGCGCGTCAAGCATCAGCGTCCGCCGGCCCGTTGCGGTTCGCGCGCCGTCCGGGGCTCAGGCGCCCCTCGGGGGTCAGGAGAAAACAGCGCGTCAACGAAATCGTCCGCGTCGAACAGCGCGAGGTCGTCCACGCCCTCGCCCGTCCCAATAAAGACGACGGGAGTCCGCAATTCCTGCGCGACCGCGACGGTCACGCCGCCCTTCGCCGTTCCGTCCAGTTTAGCGAGAAACACGCCGTTGACGCCGACCGCCTCCTTGAATACTCGCGCCTGCTCCAGCCCGTTGCGCCCCGTGCAGGCGTCGATCACCAGGAGGGTTTGCTGCGGCGCGCCCGGAGCGCGGCTCTCGAAAACGCGCCGCACCTTCCGCAATTCGTCCATCAGCGGCGTTTTGGTGTGGAGCCTGCCCGCGGTGTCGAAAATGAGAACGTCGGCGCCGCGGGCGGACGCGGCCTCGTAGGCGTCGAACGCGACCGCGCCGGGATCCGCGCCGTGCTGATGCGCGACGACGTCCGCGCCGATCCGCTCGCCCCAAACCTTGATCTGCTCTATCGCGGCGGCCCGGAAGGTGTCGCCCGCCCCGATCAGCGCGGACTTGCCCATTCGCCGATAGTGCGCGGCGAGTTTGGCGATGCTCGTGGTCTTCCCCGCCCCGTTCACGCCCACCACCATCAGAACGAACGGCTTGGCCGGCAAGTCGGGCTGGTCGTACCAATCCCAGAAGGACTTGTCTTCCGGATCGAGGAGAAAGGCCAACTCCTCCTTGAAGAGTTCGACGACCTCGTCCGGGGAGTCCGCGCCCTCCTCGCGGACGCGGCGGCGGACGGCGTTCACCGTCGCCAGCGACGTCTCGACGCCCACGTCGGCGGAGATGAGCGCCTCCTCCAAGCCTTCCCAGAGGCGCTCGTCGGAGAGGGATGCGTTCTGAAAGAGCGCGGCGAGGCCGCCCCCCCAGCCGGCGCGCGAGCGGGCTAGGGCGTTGGCGGTCTTGTCTTTGCGGCGGAGGAAGTTGAAAACCATCGGCGCGGCGCGCTCCGCTCAAGCCTGCCGTTCCTGGGTCGGCGGCTGCGCCGAGCGCGTTCCGCATAGTATCAATGCGGCGCGCCGCATACAAGGGGCTGTACTCGTTCCATACCTATGAGACAGCGTGGGATTAGGCGGCCATCCTCAAGCGATGCTCCGCAAGATGCTCCATCGGACTCAACAGCGAAAGCGGAACCTACCGCTCCCGCGCGCGGAACCGCCCTCATCCCCCGGGCCCTCTCCCAGAGGAGACCTTTGCCTAACCTACCGCCTTGACCGCGTAGGCGGGAATCCATGCGGCGCGCAAGCGCCAAGACGGGACAACGCGCCCCGTCCCCAAACCAACCCACCGCCTAACCGTGCTCACCCGCACACCCTCGGCGTTTGGAGACGGGCGCGCTGCGCCCGCTCAGGGCGCTATCGCGCCGACTGGATTCCCGCCTACGCGGGAATGACGGTCATGGGGTAGGAATGACGGCGCAGGGCGGTCGGTTATGCAAGGCTCCCAACAGCATGGCCGGCTCTCCTGCGAACGCCGGCCAACCCGCGACGCTCAGGCCTGACTGAGGCGCGCCGCGTCTTCCGCCTGCGCGAGGGGGATTTCCCTCTGCTCGCCGGCGGCCATATCGCGGTAGGCGACGACTCCGCGCTCGAGTTCGGCGCCGCCGAGGATGAATACTCCCCTGGCGCCGACGGCGGAGGCGTAGCGCAGTTGCCCCTTGAGGCTGCGCTCCGGCGCGACGATGACGGGGGCGCCGCCGGCGGCGCGGAGGCGCGCGGCCAGGCGCGCGGCCTCGATCTTCGCCTTCGCGCCCCGATAAGCGGCGACGAGCGGCGCGGGCGCGGCGTCCGGCGGGTCGGCTCCCCGCTCGCGCATATTGAGAATGAGGCGCTCGATCCCGGCGGCGAAGCCGATGCCGGGCGTGGGGCGTCCGCCGAGTTGCGCGATGAGGCCGTCGTAGCGCCCGCCGGCGCAGACGGCGCTCTGCGCGCCCTCCCGCGCGGGATGGACTTCAAAGACGGTGCGCGCGTAGTAGTCGAGCCCGCGCGCGAGCGTGGGATCGATCCGGTAGGGGACGCCGAGCGCGTCGAGGGAGCCGAGCAGTTCGTCCCAGTGGGCGCGGGCGGCGTCGCCGAGGAAGTCCACGCTGCGGGGCGCGTCCGCCATGAACGCCTCGCCGGCGAGTTCTTTGGAATCGAGCAGACGCAGCGGGTTCGTCTCGAAGCGGCGGCGGTCGTCCTCGCCGAGATGCGCGAGGTGGGGACGGAAATGCTCGCGGAGGGCGTCGGCGTACTTCGGACGGTCTTCCGCGTCGCCGATGCTGTTGAGCGCGAGCGTCATTCCGCCGAGTCCGAGCCGCTCCATGCTCGCCGCCGCTAGTTGCAGGATCTCCAGGTCGACCGCCGCGTCGGGGTCGCCGATCGCCTCGACGCCGAACTGATGGAATTGGCGGAATCGCCCCGCCTGCGGGCGGTCGTAGCGGAACATCGGGCAGAGGTAGTAGAGGCGGACGGGGAGCGGGCGGTTTTGCATGCCGTGCTCGAGGTAGGCGCGGCAGACCGCCGCCGTTCCCTCCGGGCGGAGCGTGACCTCCTGCCCGCCTCTGTCGAGGAACGAGTACATCTCCTTTTGGACGACGTCGGTTTCCTCGCCGACGGCGCGGACGAAGAGGGCGGCGTCCTCGAAGATGGGCGTGTCGATGCGGGCGTAGCCGAACGATTGGGCGGCTTCGGCGAGGGCGTTGCGGGCGAACTCCCAGAATGGCTGCTGCTCCGGCAGAATGTCCGCCGTTCCGCGGGGCGCTCGATGCATAACTCTCCTCTAGCGGCGCCGCCGCGTTCCCGGCGAACGGGGGCTTGCGCGCCTACCTCATGGATCCCCGGATCCCCGGATCCCCAGCCCCGCCGTCACCCCGCGGCGACGGCCGGGCGGCTGCGGAGCGCGCGACCGGGGTACGCCCCCGTGTGCTCGCCGTCCTCCAGCAGAACCTCGCCGTTGACGATGGTGTAGTCCACGCCGACCGCGCGCTGCCGCAGGCGCGTCAGCCCGCCGGGGAGGTCGTCCACCTCGTCCGGCTCCTCCGCCCCCACCGTCGCCGGATCGAAAACGACGACGTCGGCGGCGTAGCCGGGGCGCAGCAGCCCCCGGTCATGCAGCCCAAAGAGCGACGCCTGCATAAAGGAGAGTTTGCGGACGGCCTCCTCGAGCGACAGAGCCCCCTCGTCCCGCGCCCAGCGCCCCAAAACGAGCGTGCTGTAGCCGTAGCCCGCCTCGAACACGACGTGCGCGCCCGCGTCCGACAGCCCGATGACGGTGTGCGGGCTCGCGATGAGCCGCCCCATCACCCCGCCGTCCGCTCCCGACTGGCTGTTCTGCAGGCCGGTGCCGAGGTCTTCGTCCAGCACGAGATCGAGGAAGCCGTCGAGCGTCTCCTTGCTCTGCGACTCGGCCATCTGGGCGACGCTCATTCCTTTGTAGGCGGCGTTGCGCTCCTTGAGCGTGCGCGTGATGAAGATGCGCTCCCAGTTGATCGGCAGCGCGCCGGTGGGCAGATTGCGCCCCTCGACAGCCTCCTCGCGCAGCCGGACGCGGACGGCGGGGTCGCGGAACGCCGCCGCCTTCTCCTCGACGGAGCCCAGCATCACCTCGCGCCACGTCGGAAGGCGGTCGAACACCTGCGCGTTCCGCATCGTGAAGCGCTGCGCCGACGGGCGCGGATTGACGACCGGGTACACCTGCCGCCCCTCCGCGACGCCGCGCTCCACGATCTCCATATGCGTCCGCCAGCGGTCGGGCTCGCTCGCGTTGTGGACGATCTGGTTGTAGACGACCGGACGCTGCGAGCGCTCCCCCAGTTTCGTGGCGAAGCCGTCGCGGATTTCGAGCGGGTAGGCCGCGCCGCACTGCACCACACCCGCCCCGACCTCGCGCAGCGCCCCCGCCAATTCGTAGAGTTCGTCAACCGGCGGCACGATCCCCGGTATCGGGCGCCCCAGCAAGTCCATGTGCCCGCTGTTGCGGTTGAACGACACCCCAAGCGCGCCCTCGCGCACGGAGTCGCGGACGAGCCGCTTCATCTCGTCCATCTCCTCGGGCGTCGCCTCGGCGCGCTGATGAGCGTCGTCCCCCATCGCCCAGCGGCGGACCGCGGAGTGCCCGACGAGCGCGCCCGCGTTCACGCCGAGCCGCTGGTCGAGGCGGTCGAGATACTCGCCGAACGTCGTCCACCCCCACGGAATGCCCGCCTGCAGGCTCTCCATCGGGATCGCCTCGACGCGGGAGAGCATCATCGCCAGCGCGTCGTGGTCGTCCGGCTTCACCGGCGCGAGCGTGAGGGAGCAGTTGCCGAAGATGACGGACGTCACACCGTGCTGCGGCGAGAACGTGCAGAGGGGGTCCCACGTCGCCTGGGCGTCGAAGTGGCAGTGGTTGTCGATGAAGCCCGGGGCGACGACGCGCTCCTCGGCGTTGATCTCGCGTCGCGCCGGGCCGGAGAGGCGCCCGACGTCCGCCACGCGCCCGTCCACCACGCCGACGTCGGCGTTGAACGACGGCATCCCCGATCCGTCGGCCACTCGTCCGTTTTTGATCAGCAGGTCGTACATCGCGCGCTCCTTCCCTAAAACGTCCCTGACGCCGTCCGCCGATAGTCCGCGACCGTCCGGCCGCAAGCCTACGCCGATAGGGGCGTGGGCGCAACCGCTTGGCGGCTTCGCGCCTACCGAGATTCCCAGCCTACCGCTCTGCCAGCGTAGGCGGGAACCTACCCCACGACCGTCATTCCCGCGTAGGCGGGAATCCAGTCGGCGCGATAGCGCCACGACGGGGCGCAACGCGCCCCGTCCCCAAGCCATCCCGGGGCCCCGTCATTCCCGCGAAAGCGGGAACCTACTGGGGCTGCCGCCCTGCCCGCGCAAGCGCGAATCCACCCGGCGCGAAGCGCCGCCCCCGCCCTCTCCCAGAAGGAGAGGGCAGCCGCGTAGCGGTGCGCGCGGGTCGCCCCAATGTCGCAACTGCGACACATGCCCCTTGCGCGCCCCCCAACCACGCCCCTACGATGGACCCATCACGCCCCAAATCCCAACGAGGGCGCGCAACCGACGCGAACGGAGAGGAACGCAAGGCCAATGTCTCAAATTGTCTCAAATTGTCTCATTTTGTCTCATTCCTGTCTCAAAACGTCTCATTAGCGTCTCAAACCGTCTCGCGCCGAAACGCCCAAAAACAAGGCCAACACGGAAAAAGGAGGCAGCCAATGACCCAAAATGAGACATCCCCCGGGGTCGACGACGACCGCGCCCCCCTCGCCCGCGGCGAGGCGCGCGAACTCACCGACCGCCAACTCCTCGCCCTCCCCTTCATCGCCGCATCCTCCACCCAAACCGAAGCCGCCGAAGCCGCCGAGATCAGCCGCGCCACCCTCGCCCGCTGGCGCCACAACCCCAGATTCAAAGACGAACTCCGCCGCACCCGCGAAGACGCCGCCAAACTCGCCCACGCCGAACTCGACGGCCTCGCCCTCAAAAGCGTCTCCGCCCTCGCCAACCTCATGGACGACCCCAACCCCCGCGTCAGAGCCCAAGCCATCCGAACCGCCCTCGACATATCCCTCAAAGTCCAAGAGCAAACCCGCATCCGCCGCAACCTCCGCCAACTCGAAAACGCCTTCAACCACCTCAAAAACCAAAAGTAGCCCCAGCAAGGAGCCCAACCCCATGAACCGTCATTCCCGCGTAGGCGGGAATCCAGTCGGCGCGATAGCGCCAAGACGGGGCGCCCCGCGCCCCGTCCCCAGCCCTCAAGCGCCCTCGGCCTCACCGCGTAGGCGGAACCCAACCCGGCCCCCCCGGACCCCCGGACCGTCATTCCCGCGCAAGCGGGAATCCAGTCGGCGCGATAGCGCCAAGACGGGGCGCCCCGCGCCCCGTCCCCATGACCCCTAAACGCCCACGTCATTCCCGCGAAAGCGGGAACCTACTGGGAATCTACCGGGAACACCCCACAGCAACCGAAGAACAGGAGGCCCCACGACAATGCAAACCCAAATCCGCTCCCTCGAACGCCAACTCGCCTGCCAACTCGCCCAAGTCAAACTCGAACCCCTCGTCGAAGACTTCGTCGACCGCTGGATGGACGCCAACGAACTCGGCCAACCCCGCCCAGACATGCTCGAACTCGTCCAAGCCTCATCGAAGCCATCGTCCACGGCTTCGCCCAAGTCCGCGGCGGCGACGACTGCAAAACCTGCAAGTGCCCCGCCCGCAAACTCCTCGGCGGCTACTCCGACTACATGCGCGACTTCCTCTAAGGAAACCTTGGCGCGCCCCTCCTTCCCCGCGCAAGCGGGAACCCAGTCGGCGCGATAGCGCCAAGACGGGGCGCCCCGCGCCCCGTCCCCATCAATCCCCGCCGCCACGTCATTCCCGCGAAAGCGGGAACCTACTGGAAACCAACCCCATAGGAGACCTATGCATAACCTACCGCCCTCCCCGCGCAAACGGGAACCCAACCCGGCGCGCAGCGCCAACCCCGCCCTCTCCTTCTGGGAGAGGGCGGGGTTGGCCCCCACGTAGCGGCGGGTGAGCGTAGCCCCCCACGTAGCGGCGGGTGAGCGTAGCCCCCCACGTAGCGGCGGGTGAGCGTAGCCCCACAGCAACCGAAGAACAGGAGGCCCCACGACAATGCAAACCCAAATCCGCTCCCTCGAACGCCAACTCGCCTGCCAACTCGCCCAAGTCAAACTCGAACCCCTCGTCGAAGACTTCGTCGACCGCTGGATGGACGCCAACGAATTCGGCCAGCCCCGCCCCGACATGCTCGAACTCGTCCAAGCCGCCGCCGAACAGGAAATCCCCCTCCTCACCATCAACGTCCTCGACCAGTACCTCCGACGCTGCGAACGCAAAAACGAAATCCCCGACGAAACCCGCCTCATCGAAGCCATCGTCCACGGCTTCGCCCAAGTCCGCGGCGGCGACGACTGCAAAACCTGCAAGTGCCCCGCCCGCAAACTCCTCGGCGGCTACTCCGACTACATGCGCGACTTCCGCTAACCCGCCCCCGAAGGAGACCTCCGCATAACCTACCGTCCTGACCGCGTAGGCGGGAATCCAGGCGGCGCGCAGCGCCGCTCCTCTCCTACGTAAGCGCCACGTCATTCCCGCGAAAGCGGGAACCTACTGGGGCAGAGGAGTTATGCAAAGGTCTCTTCCGGGAGAGGGCAGCCGCGAAGCGGCGGGTGAGGGTCGCCGCCCGGCGCGATAGCGCCAACCTTGCCCTCTCCCGATGGCGGGAGAGGGCAGCCGCGTAGCGGCGGGTGAGGGTTGCCCCAGCGCGGCAAGTATAATGAAGCCCATGCCCGCTAAAGCGGTCGGCGGGCGTAGGGAGATCGAATGGCGGACGGCGAAGTTAGGCTAGCGCTTCCGGCGAGGGCGGCGGCCGGCGCCGCCTTGTCGCTTGCGCTGCTGCTGGCCGCCGCTTGCGGAGACAGCGGCTTCGAGCCGGGGCCGCTCGGCGCGGTCGAAATCCTTCCGCGCGAGCCGATCCAGATACGGACGATGCAGTCGCTGTGGGACGACGAGCCGGAGACGACGCCCGTCCTGCGCGGCGTAAGGCTCGCCATTGAGCAGTACGGCCCGATCCACGGGCGCGATGTGTCGCTGGGCGAGCCGATAGACGCGGGCTGCACGGAAACGGGCGGGCTCGCCGCCGCGCAGTCGGTCGCGGCGGAGCCGCAAGTGCTCGGCGTCGTCGGCACCACCTGCTCGGTCGCGGCCATCGCCGCAATGCCGATCCTCAGCGAGGCGGGGCTTGCGATGGTCTCGCCGGGCAACACCGCGCCGTCGCTCACCTCCGACCTGAAGGGCAACCAGGGCGCCAATTGGCGGCCGGGCTACTACCGCGTGCCGAACAACGACCTCTACGAGGCGCTGGCCGTCGCGCAGTTCGCCTACAACCAACTCAACCTGCGCTCAATAGCCGTGATTCACGACGACGATCCGTACACCACGGGGCTGGGCGAGGCGTTCGTCGCCTCGTTCACGGATCTCGGCGGGAGCGCGCAGGTCGTCGATGTCATCCCGACCGGGGGAACGCAACTCGCTCCCTCGCTCGCGAAGGCCGCCGCTATAGAGCCGGACGGCCTCTATTTCCCGCTGTTCGGCGCGGAGGCCATCGCGCTCGTTCAGCAGTTTGAGCAAATTCCGGGGCTGGCCGGAGTGGCGCGGATCGGGGGCGCGGGCTTGCTGAGCGCGGACTTTCTCGGAACGCCGGAGTCGGAGGGGATCTACGCCGGCGCGCCGGAGTCGAGCGTCATTGACTACACGAACGAGTCCACCGGCGAGAGCCGGACGCAGTTTTTCGCCGACTACCAGGAGCGGTACGGCGGGGCGCATCCGTCCGCCTACACGCCGCACGCCTACGACGCGACGACGCTGCTGCTGCGCGCCATTGAGGAGGTCGCCGTGGTCGACGCGAGACGGCCTTACGTCGACCATATCGCCGAGCAACTCGATGAGAGCGGCAGAGTCATGCATGTCGACCGCGCCGCCCTCCGCGAGGCGCTGAGCGCCGTGGACGGCTACGAGGGCATCACCGGCGAACTTTCTTGCGACGAATTCGGCGACTGCGGCTCGGGGCACGTCGACGTCGTCCATCACCTGGACTCGTCCGTCACCGACGTCGCGGAGTTGCCGGTGGTCTACAGATTCGCGCCGTAAGCGCCGGGGGGGCGCGCCAGCGCCATCCCCGCCCTCTCCTTCTGGGAGAGGGCAGCCGCGAAGCGGCGGGTGAGGGTTGCACCAATCGGACACCCGCCCCTTGCGCCGCGCGCCCCCGCTATCCTACGATTCCCCCGCGTCCCCAACCCCAACCCCGCCCCCGCGACGGAGAAGCAATGCCCGCAACCATCAACGTCCCCGACGGCGTCGACTTCGACGGCCCCCTCTACGTCACGGACGCTGGGCCTGTGATGAACCGCACCCTCGTCATCAGCGACAACCTCCCGGCGCTCCGCGCGATGCCCGACGACTGCGTAGACCTCATCTACCTCGACCCGCCGTTCAACTCCGGCGCCGACTACCTCAACCCCATCGGCATCCCCGAAGCCGAGGCGCGCGGCCTGCAGTACGACCTCAAAATGCCCGTCCCAGGCGTCAACGAGCCCTACCAGGCCGGCTTCCGCGACCAATTCCATATGAACGAATTCAACAAAGACGGCACCCCCAACGACAACTGGAAGCCCGAGTGGGTGCGCGAAATCAGCCGCGTCATCCCCTCTCTTCCTCCCCTCATCGCCGCCGCCGGCCACTCCCATTCCCCCTCGATGCAGGGCTACGTCACGTTTATGGCCATCCGCCTCGTCGAAATGCGCCGCGTCCTCAAGCCCAACGGCTCCATCTACCTCCACTGCGATCCGACGGCGAGCCACTACCTCAAGAGCATTATGGACTCCGTGTTCCATAAGGCGAATTTCCGCAACGAAATCGTGTGGGGCTACCCGCCGGGAGGCAGAGCGCCGAAGTACGGATTCCATCAGAAGCACGACGTGCTGTTCTACTACAGCAAGGGCGGCGCTCCGACCTTCCATCACCAGCACAAGCCGCTGTCCGATTACCAAATCAGCAAGTTCACGAAAGAAGACGCCGATGGCCGCCGCTACAAGGAATACCGCAAGCGAACGCGCACCTACCTAGACGAGGTTCCGGGCAGCCCCGTCCCCTCGTGGTGGACGGACATCCCATCGCTAGGGCAAACGATCTCCAAAGAGCGCACGGGCTACCCCACGCAGAAGCCGCTCGCCCTGCTGGAGCGCATTATTCGCGCATCCTCCAACCCCGGCGACGTCGTGCTCGACCCCTTCTGCGGATGCGCCACGACCCCCATCGCCGCCGAGAGCCTCAAGCGCCGATGGATCGGCATGGACAGAGGCGTCGAATCTTACCGCCAAGTCGTCAACCGCATCCGCAAAACCTTCCCCGACATGGCCACCGAAGGCGAGTCCGCCCTCATCGAAAACCGCCGCTTCTACCGCGTGGAAGCCCTTCCCGGCCAGGACAACGACGCTCCCTATGTTTCCCCAATGGACCAGCGGGAGCCGCCGGAGCCCAAGTTGGAGTTGACCAAAGCCCAGCGGCGCGAACTGCTCGGCAAGCAGGACGGCTTCTGCCTCGGCTGCGGCACCAAACCCGACATAGAACTGATGGAGGGCGACCACGTCGTCCCGAAGGGCATAGGCCCCGAGGATATGGTGAACTTCCAACTCCTCTGCGGCTTCTGCAACAACCGAAAACGCACCCGGCCGATGCGCGAACTCTGGAACGACAACGAGCGCGACGGCAAACTCGTCTACCGCCGCCGCATGGAGAATCTCTACAACGAGCGCGAAGACGAGCGCCTAGCCGACCCTAGAATGGCCGCCCTCCACGACTTCTGGCAAGCCGCTCCGCCC
Source organism: Dehalococcoidia bacterium (assembly GCA_965242755.1). GTDB lineage: Bacteria > Chloroflexota > Dehalococcoidia > Lucifugimonadales > Australimonadaceae > Bin16. The sequence continues at coordinate 3,088,494 of OZ251500.1, forward strand.
AACGGCAATGGCCGGCGCAAGTGAGGGTCGCCGAGTTGCCCATGACCGTCATTCCCGCGTAGGCGGGAATCCAGGAACCTGCGTAGGCTGCAGTTGGCGTTCCCTCTATCCGCAACGGCGCTTGCGGGGCCGGGCTCCTCTTCGCAGAAGAGGAGGGGGCGCTTGCGCGCCGACTGGATTCCCGCCTACGCGGGAATGACGGCAGGTTATGCAACAGTTTCCCAGTCTCCCGCTCCCAAGCCCCTCCCCCCTCGCGCTTGCCGCTTGACGCGGCGATTCGTATAATCCCCCCAACCTCGTCATACGCTGCGCCCAGCGGAAGGAGCCCCTCGCGTGCCTGAAGCCAATGTCATCGAAACCGCGAAAACCCACTTCGGCGGCCTCGTCGAGCAGCAACTCGAGCGCGTCGAGCGCCTGAAGACCGCGCCGCCTCCCGTTGACTACGCCGGCATCAGCCCCATCGTCATCGGCATGCTCGGCGGCGACGGCATCGGCCCCACCATCACCTACGAGTCCCAGCGCGTCCTCGAGCAACTGCTCGCCGACGAGGTCGCCAAGGGCAAGGTCGAGTTCCGCAACATCGAAGGGCTCACCATCGAGAACCGCGCGGCCAAACTCCAGTCCATCCCCGACGACGTCCTCGCCGAGATCAAGCGGTGCCACGTGACGCTCAAGGGGCCGACGCACACGCCGGAGAAGGGCGACGGCTGGCCGAACATCGAGAGCGCCAACGTCTCCATGCGGAAGGCGCTCGACCTCTTCGCCAACGTCCGCCCCGTCCGCATCCCCGCCGAAAACATCGACTGGACGTTCTTCCGCGAGAACACGGAGGATATGTACGCGCTCGGCTCCGACGGCATCAACGTGACGGACGACCTCGCCATCGACTTCCGCGTCATCACGACGCAGGGCTCCCGCCGCATCATCAACGCCGCCTTCGCCCACGCCCAAAAGACGGGCAAGGAGCGCGTCACCATCGTCACGAAGGCCAACATCGTCAAGACGACGGACGGCAAGTTCCTCGACGTCGCCCGCGAGATCGCGGCGCAGTACCCGGGCATCTCGTGGGACGCCTGGTACATCGACATTATGACGGCGAAGCTGATCGACACGGCGCGCCGCAACGAGTTCCAGGTGCTCGCGCTGCCCAATATGTACGGCGACATCCTCACGGACGAGGCGGCGCAGATTCAGGGCGGCGTCGGCACCGCGGGCTCCGCGAACATCGGAACCGCCTACGCCATGTTCGAGGCGATCCACGGCAGCGCGCCGCGAATGGTCGTCGAAGGGCGCGCCCAGTACGCCGACCCCTCCTCGATGGTGCGCGCGGGCGCCATGCTGCTCGACCACATCGGCTTCGCCGACCTCGCCCAGAAGGTCAACATGGCGCTCGACGTCTGCGGCCAGTACGAGCGCAAGGCCGTGACCACCGGACGCGACACGGGCGCGACGACCGCCGAGTTCGGCGACTACATCGTCGACACGGTCAGCGACGCCAACCTCAAGGACACGTGGGAAGGCTACGTCTACGCCTAGCCGGGGAGGGCAAGAGGCAGGGCGATGGACATCTGGGACGATTTCTTCGGGGGCGGGCGCAAGCGCGCCTCGCTGAAAGACTTGAAGCCTCCCCTGCACCAACTGCAGAAGGGCAAGTGCATGTACTGCGGCGTGAAACTCCGCGAAGGGGACGGGCACGTGGACCACAAGCGCCCTTTCTCCCGGGACGGAGGGGAGAACCCGAAGAACATGCAACTGCTGTGCGGGCCTTGCAACACGCGCAAGGGGGCGCTTACCGACGCGGAGTTCCGCCGCCGGTTCAAGTCCGTCCTCTCGGCCAACAAGGATGCGCCCCCGGCTAGGGAGATACCGCTTTCCAAGTTCGAGGCGGTGGCGAAAGAGGTTGCGGTCAAAAAGGCGAAGACCGCGAAGAAGCGCAGGGAGAGCGACCCCTTCGGCTTCTTCTAGCCCGCGATCCGTCGCCGTCGCCGCAACCACCGCCCAGCGCGCTGATTGCCTCCTGGCGTAAAGCGTATAATGTTCGCGCGCCCCGCATGGGGCAAGGGAGCGACCGATATGGCGAAACCAGGAGGGACGGCCAGTCCGCGTCCGTCCGCCCCAAGGACGACGCGGCAGCCGAAGATGGTGGAAGGGCATAGCGTCCACCGCGACCGGTTCCTGCTCCACGCTGAAGAAATGCTGGGCAGGCGAGACCGGCTGCAGGCGTCGGAGAAGATATGGGGAGCCGCCGCTCATGCGGTCAAGCAGGTTGCGCGCCGGCGCCGGTGGCCGTGCACATCTCATGAGGACTTGCGCGACATCGCCCGCTACCTGAGCGACAAGGGCTCTTACCTGAGCAACGAGATCAATGCGCTCTTCGCGGCGGCGGAGTCGTACCACGAGAACTTCTACGCGGACACGCGGTCTGTGCCCGGCATCCGCGCAGGGTTGCAGGACGTCAAACGGCTGGTGGCTCTCCTGACGCAGTTGGACGAGACGCTGCCGCTCTCTCTCGCGCCGCCGCGCGGGCGAGACTACAAGGGCTACGAGAAGCGGCATCAGCGGGCGTTGGCGCGCGCGCCGTAAGCGAACGCGGAAGCGCAGGGAGCGCGAGCTCCTTTGGCTTCCGACCCACGATAAGGAGCAAGACGGACAACTATGGGACGCAAGAAAGCCACCGTCGTCGGCGCGGGAAACGTCGGCGCAACCACCGCCCAGCGCCTCTACGAGCGCGGCTACATTGACGTCGTTCTCGTGGACGTCGTTGAGGATATGCCGCAGGGCAAAGCCCTCGACATCGCCGAGTCCGGCCCCGTCTTAGGGATCGACGCCTCCATCGTCGGATCGAACGGCTACGACGAGACGGCGGGCTCCGACGTCGTGGTCGTCACCGCCGGCATCGCGCGCAAGCCCGGGATGAGCCGCGACGACCTCCTCTTCACCAATATGAAGATCGTCGGCTCCGTGGTCGGCGAGGTCGTCGGGCGCTCTCCGGACGCGGCGCTCATCGTCGTCTCCAATCCGCTTGACGCGATGGTGCAGCACGCCTACTCGCTCGCGGGATTGCCGAAGAGCCGCGTCGTGGGGATGGCGGGCGTGCTCGACACGGCGCGCTTCCGAACGTTCCTCGCGCAGGAGTTGGGCGTCTCCGTGAAGGACGTTCAGGCGTACGTGCTTGGCGGGCACGGCGATCAGATGGTGCCCCTCGCGAAGTACACGACGGTCGGGGGCGTTCCGATCAGCGACTTGCTGAGCGCGGAGGCGCTGGAGCGCATCGTCAAGCGGACGCAGGGCGGCGGCGGCGAGATCGTCGCGCTGCTCAAGACGGGCAGCGCCTTCTACGCGCCCTCCGCCGCAGTCGCCGAAATGGTGGACGCCATACTCTTGGATCAGAAGCGCCTGCTGCCCTGCGCCGCGCTGTTGGAGGGCGAGTACGGCATCAGCGGCGTCTATATGGGCGTTCCGGTGATCCTCGGCGCGGGCGGCGTCGAGCGCGTCGTCGAACTCGACCTCACGGCGGACGAGAAGGCCGCGCTCGACAAGTCGGCGGACGCCGTCCGCGAACTCGTCGAGGTGATGGCGACCGCCCCCGCGAACTGACGCGAGGCGGAGCGTTGCCCAACCGCGTCATTCCGCTCGAGCCCGTCCCTCCGGGCGGCGGGGACAACGGCGGCGACGGCCCGCTCGCGTTCACCGACGTCGTCGTCCTGCTGCATCTCGAAAACGCGCCGTCGCATACGCGCCAGGGGGACTCGTTCTTTGAGAGCGAGGCGCTCGCTGAAGCGGCGGTCGCCGCGTTCGGGCTCGGCTGCGCCGTCGGCGTGGACTTCCCCGCCCGCATCCTGCCGATCCTGGAGCAGACGCACCCGGGCGAGGTCGAGCGCATCGTCGCGGAGTGCGCGGAGCCGCTGGAGCGGCAAGTCGCCGCCGCGCGCCAAGCGACGGAGGCGCTCGCGCCCGAGGACTTCCTGCACGACCTGCTCGAGACGTTGGATGAGTCCGAGCATGCCGACGCGGAAACCGCGCAGAACGCCGTCAGCATGAGTTTCGAGTACGGCCTTCTGCTCGCCAACGCCAGCCGCTCCGCCGCGCTCGTGCTCCGCAACGCGCTCAACCGCGCGACGGCGGACGCGCTGCGCGCCGCGTCGAGCGAGGACGAGGGGGAGGGCGCGGAGGACGATCCGTCCGCCTCGTCCGACCTGGAAGACGAGCCGCCGTTCGAGTCGTTGCAGGAACTCGCCGCGGAGATGGTGAGCGCTTACGAAGCCGACATCGGCTTTGGGGAGTAGCGCGCGGGGGGCGCCGCAGGGCGAGGCGAGCCGGAGCTCTAGGCGGGCCGGTCGGTTCGTGGTCGTTTCATTGCGCCGTCTCCTTGCGCCGCCGTGCTCCGCGAGCGCTGCGGCCGGGGGTAGGATAGCGCAACGCCCTCGTCATCGAACTAGGACTGGGCTTGGCGTTGCACCATCGGAGTCGGTGGCGGTGGCGCCACCACCGCTGAGACATCGATTGAGCGGCGGAGTAGGGTATTGACAAGACGCGGGGAAATGGGGAATCCTTTGGAACACGGGCGACATGATGCATGGATTGCAAGGGTACGTGACTGTTATCTCACGGCCAAGTGTAGCCATTCACTCTGGTACCGCTGCAACTCAGCGTGAATCTTAGGATTCGAAAATGTCAATTGCGCCCACCTAAACCATTGAGTCCAGTCATTCCGAAGTGATGAAGGAATAGACACTATCCCCCAACTGATTCCGAAGCGGTTCATTGTGCTGAAAAAGGTCTGGTAAGGATGCTCAGAAGCCTCCCAATTGGGAAAACTTCGCGCGGAAAGCAAGTTTCTCACAGCATCGCGGAGAATGTTGCTGTCGCCTGTAGCGATAGCAATTCTTCCCAGTATAGTTCCAAGGGTGTTGAATGCAAAAGGATGCCTGTGAATCACAAGGGAATGCTCTGCGTATGAGCGTGCTTGCTCATTGTTTCCCACTTTAGATTCGAACAACGCACGCTGTTCCCAGTAACGCCCATTCCAATCGAAAAGAGGCTGTATGTTGGCGTAGAAATTCCTACCTGGTTCGGCCCCTATCAAACGATGCACTGTTTCTTGGTCCATTAATCTCCTGACCAACCGATATGGCCTAGACTGGTTCGTAATCGCGGGAACATCAATATGAGGAGCCAAGCCATGCGCGAGCCGGTAGAGGGCGTCTTCTTTGTCTCCTCGTGGGATAGCCCATTCAACTGAAGTTGAAGCCGTGATCCGATGTGGAGGATGAACCCCGCTGGTGTCTACAGTGAATATGCTCTGCTCTTGGGCAAGACCCACCAGCCTATTCACAGGCAACCCTGCAATTGTCGTAGCGATTCCCAAAGGCAATGAGTAGCCTAGTTCATAAGCAATGCTTGCCGCTGCATAAGTTCTCTTCGTACGCTCATCCAACTGGTTATAGGTATCCTGTATCTTTTGCCTGAAACCTGCTCCGCCTTCGAGGTTTGCCATGCCCTCAAACAACCGGCGCGAGGCTGTCTTTCTGAAGTAATCTTGTTGCCGCGCACGGCTTTCGCGTGTAATTTTCCCGAGCCTCCGGCGTGAACTCAATTTGTCAAGAAGAGACTCTATATCCCGATCGGAGAGGTACTTGTATTCGTAGATGTGCAAGATTTCAGGCTTGATCTCACGCTCAAGGACTTGGCGACGGTTTAACCTTTCGGCTCCGATAGCAAGCAAGTTAGTATTGCTGGATTCGCACTGAGATACCAGGTCTCTTAGCGAATGCGCAAAGTCTGCGCAATTGTCAAATAGCAAAACCGTCATTGGCGAATGCATCAACCAATCAATCGCGGCATCCACGTCTAGTGCTTCATCCCCGCGAAATGAAAAAACATGATGCCCTTCGGCGATAAAATACTGAGCAATCCTAAGCAATCCAGTTGACTTCCCTGATCCAGCATAGCCCGTTAGCATGTGGACTTTCTGTGCGCTATCGTTTGTTCCATGCATTTCTGACCTAATGCTGTTTAGCGCATTAGCTGTCGCTTCAATACGAGCGTCATCATCCGAGAGTATATCCCCCCAACTAGGCTCATAGCCTGAGTAGAATTTGTCTGAATTAGAAGGGTTGTATGTTCTGAGGTCGACGAATTGTTGCAAAAATTTCACTCCCGACAGAGAAAAGGCTCGCGCATACTGTCCTGTGAAATACGCAGGAAACTTTGCGACTTCGGTTTTCAACGTTTGCATGAACTCATCCGCGTCTGCCTCTATGACAGCTAAACCTAAACGTGTTAGCTCGTCACGCTCGAATGGAGACACGCTTTTCAATACTATGACGGAAGGAAATCCCCTGGTCTTATCAGCGGCTGATTGTCGCAGGGCAGGCTCGAGATCAAATTCTGTTTGCAGCGTTGCCCCTATGACAATAAACGGCTGTTCTGTGAATTCATCCACGAAAACCGCATGCCAGGCCCGAGGGTCGCGAACATTTGACATATATTCCTGGATAGAGAAGACCAGATCGGATATGGTATCCTTTCGAGCATAGCCATGCAGGTGTATAATTTGATTGTCGCGACGCCTGTCATCTCGGAATTTGGAAGTGTGGTCGAAACGGTCAATATGGATTCCGCGGTTATTGTACACGGTTTCAATAACGTCATCGATATTCAGCGTCCACATTCTGCGCCATTGGAAATCGGCCACGATGTCCTGCCAAGCAGGTTTGCAGCCAGTGAACCAGCGCCCCATGAAACTGGCGATATCCCCAGGGGTGCGCTGAGCGACGTAGCTGTAGGCACGTGGCAAGGTGACCTCCACACGCTCCCCGCCCACACCCACAGGAACGCCGAACTCAGACACTATTCTGTCCCTGAGTTCGGGCCCGGACGGCAGAGGAACGCCATTTCCCCCCATCGCGCCGACCGAGGCACCTGCACCAAGGAGCAAGGAGTACTCGCCCCTGGCAACGCCCTCGGCGACTCTCGCCAGCAATTGTCCGCCGATTTGCATACGCTCCACTCCCGTGTCCTCCACTTATAGCACACCATCCCCACCCCGTCAACCCCTCAGATCCCCGCGCCCTACCGCAAACCGCTCGCCTACAGGCCCGGCGCTCTTTCCCCGTCGTTGTAGCAGCGCGCCGCCCCGGCCCTCACGCGCCGCCGCAGCCCTCGTCGGGAGAGTCGGGGCCGTTGGCGCGGTGGCTTTCCACGAAGGATCGCATGGCGTCGACGTCGCCGGGGGCGGCGGTCGACGTCCAGCCCCACGCGGCGAGGGTGACGACCCCATCGGGGACGGCGGAGTGCGGCTGCATTAGGTAGCAGTCGGGGTAGCCGTCGAGCCCCTCGACGAAGGCGCGCAGGTCGGCGACGGCGGACTCGTCGGCGAGGGCGTAATTGAAAATGATTGCGCCGTTGCGGAGGTTGCGGACGACGGCCTCGTTGGGCTGCTGCTCCGTTTGGACGCCCCACGGCGCGCCCTCCGCCCAACTGGGGCCGGAGGTCGGCGGGTTTGTGTCGTATTCGGCGGTCGCGCCGGGCTCGAGCGCATCGCCGTCCTGAATGGCGAGTTGGGTTCCGGCGCGGAGCGGCGCCGTTCCGGCGCGGGGCTGCGCCTGCTGCATGTCGGTTGCAGTTGCGCAGCGTTTTCTGTGAAGATCGGTGTAAGCGTCCCGCGTGGCGCCGACGACCACCTGTATGGTCAGCTCAGGCACGCCGATCTCCCGCAAGAGGCCGGCCATTAGGGTGTAGAATGTCTCGCTCTCCGCGCCCGCAAGGACGGCGCAAGCGATTTCCCGACGAAAGGGATCGTCCGAATTCGCGAGATCCCCGATCTCCGCCACCAACCTGTTTATTTCCGGTAGCGCCAATTCCATCACAAGAAACGGGTTGTCCCACATCGCCTCGTCTATCGCCGCTATCTCAAGTAGCACTGCTCGCAGATCAAGGGTCAATATCGTAGGGGTAGCAGTCGGCGCTGCGGTCGGAGTAGCCGTCGGCGTGGGCGTAGGGGTCGCGGTCGGCGTTGGGCTGGGCGTTGGTATCGGGGTAGACGTGGGCGTAGGAATTGGCGTAGGCGTAGCCGTTGGCGCAGGAGTTGGCGTAGCCCCGGGCCCGCACGCCGCGGCGAGCGCGACTGCGAACGTAGCGGCGGCGACAACCGCGAGCGCCTTGCAAGCCATTGAACCCTCCTGTGACACGGAGCGAAGGTGCTTGCAACAGGTCTTCTGCCCGACGTGGACCGACAGGAGGGCGCGCGGCCCTCCGTCCGTGATAAGCGGTCCGTAAGCGTGAGCGGCTAGCAGCCGACCTGTTGCGACGACGACTCTACCGCAAAGCGGCGTTGGAGGCAAGGGGCGGCGACGGCCCTCCCACGTTCACTGACGTCGTCGTTCTGCTGCATCTCGAAAACGCGCCGTCGCATACGCGCGGGGGCGACTCGTTCTTTGAGAGCGATGCGCTCGCGGAGGCGGCGGTCGCCGCGTTCGGGCTCGGCTGCGCCGTCGGCGTGGACTTCCCCGCCCGCATCCTGCCGATCCTGGAGCAGACGCACCCGGGCGAGGTCGAGCGCATCGTCGCGGAGTGCGCGGAGCCGCTGGAGCGGCAGGTCGCCGCGGCGCGCCAAGCGACGGAGGCGCTCGCGCCCGAGGACTTCCTCCACGATCTGCTCGAGACGCTGGAGGAGTCCGAGCATGCCGACGCGGAAACCGCGCAGAACGCCGTCAGCATGAGTTTCGAGTACGGCCTTCTGCTCGCCAACGCCAGCCGCTCCGCCGCGCTCGTGCTCCGCAACGCGCTCAACCGCGCGACGGCGGACGCGCAGCGCGCCGCGTCAGGCGACGGCGATAGCGATGATGAGCGCGAGGCGGACTCGATATCCACGCCGTCCGACATGGAAGATGAGCCGCCGTTCGAGTCGCTGCAGGAGCTCGCCGCGGAGATGGTGAGCGCCTACGAAGCCGACATCGGCTTCGGGGAGTAGCGCGCGGGGGCGCCGCTTTGCGCCGACTGGCTTCCCGCGCTACGCGGGCAGGGCGTGGCAACCCTCACCCGCCGCTACGCGGCTGCCCTCTCCCAGAGGAGAGAGGGCGGGGGCGGCGCTATCGCGCCGCATGGATTCCCGCCTACGGGGGCAGGGCGGCAGGTTATGCAAAGGTCTCCGCCGGGGAGCGCCCTACCCGCCGAACCGCGAGCGCAGGTCGCTCTTCAGAACTTTGCCGAGCGCGTTGCGCGGCAGTTCCTCTACGAAGAAGACGCGCTCCGGGCGCTTGAATCGCGCGAGCGATTCGCACGCCGCAAGCAGCGATTCCTCATCCGGGGCGCCGTCCGGCGACGGGACGACGACCGCCGCGACGGTCTCGCCCCATGTCTCGTCGGGGAGGCCGATGACGGCGCACTCCTCGACGCCCGGGCAAGCGTGGAGCAGCTGCTCAACCTCCTCCGGCGCGACCATTTCGCCGCCGCGCTTGATGAAGTCCTTGGCGCGCCCCGAGAGGTAGATGTAGCCGTCCTCGTCCTTATAGCCGAGGTCGCCGGTGTAGAGCCATCCGCCGCGCGCGGCCTCCGCCGTCGCCTCGGGCTGCCCCCAGTAGCCGCGCATCACCCGCGCGCCGCGCGCCGCGATCTCGCCCTGCTCGCCGACGTCCGCCTCGCTCCCGTCCTCGCGGACGACGCGCACCTCGACGTCGGGCAGCGGCTTGCCGATGCTCGTCAAGCGTCGGCGGCGCTTCGCCGAAAGTTCCGGCGGGCCGCTCAGGTCGTGGTCCTCCGGCGGAACCATCGCGATCGTGGAGCCCGTTTCCGTCTGCCCGAAGGCGTTGATGAACTGGACGCCGGGCAGCCGCGCGACAGCCCGCTCAATCAGCGGAGGCGGCATCGGGGCGCCGCCGTAGGTGAGCACGCGCAACGCCGAGAGGTCGGCGCCGGGGAACGCCGGATGATCGAGCAATTGCTTGAGCATCGTAGGCACGAGGAGCGCCCGCGCGATCCGGTGGCGCTCCGCCAGCGCAAGCCATTCGCCCGGCTCGAACTGCCGCTGCAGAACGATGATGCGCCCGCCGTAGACGCCCGCGAGCGCGGCCTGCAGCCCCGCGACGTGGTAGAGCGGCAGCGTCAGCAGCGTCCGCTCCTCGACGTCCGGGTCGGGCGGCTCGACGTTGGCGAGCATAAACGAGGTGAAACTCTCGTGCGAGAGCATCACGGCTTTCGGCTGCCCGGTCGTGCCCGCGGTGAAGAGGAGCGCGGCGACGTCCTCCGGCGCTCCTTGCGGAAAGATCGCTTCCTCCGCGCCGCCCTCGGCGATCAGCGATTCGTAGGCGCGCCAGCCGTCGGGCGGCTCGCCGCCGTCAACGGCGAACACGGAGGCGGACGCCGCGTCGCCGCGCAAGCCCTCGATGATGGGCGCGTAGCGCTCGCCGGCGATGACGGCTTTCGGCGCGGCGCTCCGCAGCGGATAGCCGATCTCCTCGCCGCGTCCGCGAAAGTTCAGCGGCGCGTAGACGGCGTCCAGCCTCGCGGCGGCGAAGTACGCCTCGAAGTGCAACGGCGCGTTCACGTCCATCACGGCCACGCGGTCGCCGGGGCCGACGCCGCAGTCTGCGAGCGCGTTGGCGAGGCGGTTGGCGCGGTCGGCGAGTTGCGCGTAGGTCAGCGCGGCGCCGTCCGCGACGACGGCGGGGCGGTCGGGCGCGATGGCGGCGGCGATGGCGAGCAGGTCATGCGTATGCAGGGGCGGCCTCCGGAGAGCGGCGTTCGCCTGGAATTCTAGCCTAGCCGAGCGGCGAGCCGCCGTTCAAGCCGCAGCCCATTGGCGAGCGCCATTTCCGCGCCCTCGTTGACGGCGCGCTTGACGAGCGCGAGCGCCTCCGGCGGCGCCGACGCGATGGCGCGGAGACATGCCTCGGCCTCTTGCTGCAGACGCTCGAGGGGCGCGATCCAGCCGACGAATCCGATCCGGTGCGCCTCCTGCGCGGAGACGCGCCTGCCGGTGAGCGCCGCCTCCATCGCGCGGGGCAAGCCGATGATGCGGGAGAGCGTTTGCGTTCCGCCCGCCGCCGGAATGAGGCCAAGCGACGCCTCCGGCAAGGCGAAGGCCGCGTCGGGCGATGCGATGCGGAAGTCGCAGAGCGCCGCGATCTCGACCCCGGAGCCGAAGCAGACTCCATGCGCCGCCGCCATCGTCGGCTTCGGCAAGTCCAGCAACGCGCCCCAGAGGTCGCGCGCCCACCTCGCGCGGCGGGCGGCGGCCTGCGACGGCGCGGCGCCGAACTCCGCGAGGTCGGCCCCGGCGCAGAAGCCGCGCTCCCCCGCGCCTGCGACGAGCAGCCCGCGAACGTCCGGGTCGTCCCGCGCCGCCGTCAGCGCCTCCCAGAACTCGTCGCGCATCCGCAAGTTAAAGGCGTTGACCGCCTCAGGGCGGTTCAGCGTGACCGCGGCCACGCCGTCCCGTTTCTCATAGCGCAGCGCGAGGAAGCCGCTCATCGCCCCTCGAATCGCGGCGCGCGCCGCTCGAGGAAACTGCGGACGCCCTCGGCGCGGTCGGCGGTCGAGTGCAGCAGCACGCTCAGGTCGGCCTCGAGGCGGAGGCCGTCGCGCAGCGGAATGTCGGCGGACGCGGCGACGGCCTCTTTCACGCACTGCGCCGCGATGGGGCCCGTGCGGGCGACGGCCTCCGCGGCGCGCTCCGCGTCAGCCTCGCTTTCGCCGGGATGCGCGAGGCCGATGCGGACGGCTTCGGCGGCGTCCGGCGCGTCGCCCGCGAGCAGCATCCGCATCGCGCGGCCGCGTCCGACGGCGCGGGGAAGCCGCTGCGTTCCGCCATGCCGGGGCGTCCGCCCGCCGCGCGCCTGCGCCATCCGAAACGCCGCCGCGGGCCCCGCGAAGCGAATATCGGCGGCGAGCGCCAACTCCAGCGCCTCGTCGAAGCACGGGCCGCCGACCCACGCGACGACGGGAACGCGGAGCGCGGCGAGAGCCTCGACGAGCCCCGCATCCGGATCCGCCCGCAGCGCCGCCCCCGCCGCCTCCCAATCGCCGGCGACGAAGAGGACGCGCGCGCCCGGATCGGCGTCGAGTTCGCGGAGGGCGTCCGCAAGCGCGCCGGCGCTCCGCCCGTCGGCAAGCGCAAGCCTCGCGATTGCGTCTCCTGAGTCGATGAGCATTGGCATGTCCTTCGGCGGGATTCTAATATGATGGACGCGCCGTTTGCGCCCGATGCGGGCGCTGTGATAGGATTCACGGAGTTCCCCTACGTCGTATGAGCAACCGTCCATGGTGGGTTTCGGCGGCGCAGTTCACTGGCCTCGGCTGGTACGCGGCGGCGGCGATCCTTCTGCCGACGCTCGGGGGAGCGTGGCTCGACGGCAGGCTTGGCGCGTCGCCGCTGTTCCTGCTGACGGGTCTCCTGCTGGGGTTGGCCGCCGCGTTCTACGGAGCGTACCGTATGGCGGCGGAGTTCCTCGCCGGCGGGAGAAAGGACGGCGAGGACGGCGAAAAATGAGCGGGAGCGACTGAGCGGGAAGTGAAAAAGCGTTTGATACTGCTGGCCGCCGTTGCGATGGCGGTCGCCGGGTTGGGGCTTGGCGCCATCGGCCGGGGCATTCTGCCGACGCCCGAGGTGCATCTCGCGCCGCAGAAGGTGTTCAGCGTCGGCGGGTTCGCCGTGACGAACACGCTGCTCTCCGCGTGGCTGACGTCGCTCGTGATCGTTCTGCTGTTCGGCTTGGGGACGCGGCGCATGGCGCTTGTGCCGGGGCGGATGCAGGGCTTCCTGGAGTTTTTCATCGAGGCGCTCTACGGGTTCATTCGCGGCATCGCGGGCGAGCGGTACGCCAAGCCGTTCTTTCCCATCCTGGCCACGATCTTCATTTTCGTGGCGTTCAACGCATGGATGGCGCTGCTGCCGATCTACCCGAACGTCGGGTTTATGGGGGAGACGGAGGAGGGGCGCAGGTACGTGGCCACGCACATCTTCCGCAGCGCGGGGACGGACATCAATATGCCGCTCGCGCTGGCGGTCATCTCGTTCCTGTTCTTCGAGGTCTGGGGGTTCCGGGCGCACAAGGCGGGCTACCTGCGCGAGTTCTTCCGGTTCGGCAACCCGATTCAGACGTTCATCGGCCTGCTGGAGTTGATCAGCCACTTTATCCGGGTGATCAGTTTCACGTTCCGTCTCTTCGGCAATATGCTGGCCGGGGAGATCGTGCTGTTTATGATGACGTTCCTGACGATCTTCATCACGCCCATCGTCTTCTACGGGCTGGAGATCCTGGTGGGCGGCGTGCAGGCGCTGGTCTTTATGGGATTGACGCTCGTGTTCGCGGTGATGGCGGTCGCCTCGCACGGCGGCCACGAGCAGGAACAAGAGCGCGGAGAGGCGAAAGCGGCGGCGTAGCCGCGTCCGCGCGGCGGGCGCATGCGGCGCATACAAGAGGAAGGCGCAACCAAGGAGGTTGGACAATGGAAGGAATTACCGCTGACGCGGCAAGGTTTCTCGCCATCGGCTTGGCCGGACTGGGCTTGGCCGGGGTGGGCATCGGGTTGGGCATCCTGGGCAGCGGCGCGATGAACGCGCTCGGCCGGAACCCGGAGGCCCGCGACGCCATCGCGCCGAATATGATCCTGGCCCTCGCGTTCACGGAGGCGATCGGCATCTACGCGCTGGTCGTCGCGATCCTGCTCATCTTCGTCGCGTCGCCGTTCGCGTAGGCGCGCCGGTCGTGCAGGACATACCCAATTCGAGGAGGCGTCCGACGTGCGCGCAGCCCTCTCGCTAGCGGAAGAAGCGCCGACCGGCATCGCCGCGCTGGGCATCGACTGGACGAGTTTGCTCGTCTACGTCGTGAACTTCGCCATCCTCGGCGTCGTTCTCTACTTCTTCGCCTACAAGCGGATCCTAGGCATGCTCGACGCGCGGTCGAGCCGCATCAGGGAGAGCCTTGAGGAGGCGGAGCGCGCGCGGAGCGAGTCGCAGGAGCAGCGAGAGGCGATGGAGCGCTCGCTGCAGGAAGGCCGCGAGGCCGGGCAGCAAGCGCTCGCCGAGGCCCGCGAGGCCGCGGAGCGCTACCGCGAGCAGCAGGCGGAGCAGGCGCGCGCCGAGGCCGCCCAACTGATCGAGCGCGCCCGCGAGGAGATTCGACAGGAGCGCGAAGCCGCCGTGGAGCAGGTGCGCGCCGAATTCGGCGCGCTCGCGGTGACCGCGGCGGAGCGCATCATCAGGCGGTCGCTCGATCCGGACGCGCACCGCGACCTGATAGACGAGGCGCTCGCGGAGCGCGACGCCGCCGCGGGGCGGCGCAACTAGGAGCGGGCGATGGCCAAAGCGCCGATGGCGAAACGCTACGCCCAAGCCCTCTTCGCGCTCGCTGAGGCGGAGAATGGCCGGGAGGCGTGGCTCGACGACCTCGCGGGCATGCAGGAGCAAATGGCGGAGCCGTCCGTCGCGCTCTTCTTCCGCGAGCCCCGCGTTCCGGCGGAGCGCAAGCAGGAGGCCGCCGCGCAAATCGCGGAGGGCGCCCATCCGCTCGCGCGCAACTTCCTGGGGCTGCTCGTCCGGCGGCAGGCGACCGGGCTGCTGGCGGCCATCGTCGGCGAGTACCGACGTCTGCTGAACGAGCGGCTGGGCCGGGCGCAGGCCGTCGCGACGACCGCCGCGCCGATGTCGGCGGAGCAGCGCGCGAGGCTCGCCGCCTCGCTCGGGGCGATGCTCGGCAAAGAGGTCGTTCTCGACGCGCGCGTGGATCCTGAAATCATCGCCGGCGTCGTCGTCCGGGTCGGCGATCAAATCATTGACGGCAGCGCGCGCGCGCGCCTGAACGGCCTGCGTCAGAGTCTGGGGCGGCAAGCGCCGGCCCCGGCGTCAAACGAAACGGAGGAGCGGGCATGACGACTCGCGGACAGGACATCGCAGCCGTCCTCAAGCGGCAAATTGAGGAGTTCGGCGGCGAAACGACGCTCACGGAGGTGGGCACGGTCGTGGAGGTCGGGGACGGCATCGCGACGATTCACGGCCTGAGCAAGGTGGGATTCGGCGAGTTGCTGGATTTCCCCAGCGGCGTGTCGGGGCTTGCGCTCAACCTTGAGGAAGACCTCGTCGGCGCCGCCGTGATGGGCCCCGACACGGGCGTCAAAGAGGGCGACCTGGTCAAAGCGACCGGCGAGGTCGCCCGCATGCCCGTCGGCGACGCCTTGCTTGGGCGCGTCGTCAATCCGCTCGGCGAGCCGCTCGACGGCAAGGGCGCCGTGGCGACGGAGGGCTCGCGCCCCATCGAAATCGTCGCGCCCAACGTCGTCGTCCGCCAAGCCGTGAGTTCTCCGGTTCAGACCGGCGTCAAGTCCATAGACGGGATGATTCCCATCGGCCGCGGGCAGCGCGAGTTGATCATCGGCGACCGCTTTACCGGCAAGACGGCCATCGCCGTGGACACGATCATCAATCAGAAGGGGCAAGACCTCGTCTGCATCTACGTGGCCGTCGGCCAAAAGCGGAGCAAGGTGGCCCAGTTGCAGGCGACGCTCGAGGAGCATGGCGCGATGGAGCACACCGTCATCGTCGCGGCCAACGCCTCCGACCCCGCGCCGCTGCAGTATCTCGCTCCCTACTCCGGCTGCGCCATAGGCGAGGAGTTTATGGCGAGCGGCCGCGAGGCGCTCATCATCTACGACGACCTCACGAAGCACGCCTGGGCCTACCGCCAGATGTCGCTGCTGCTGCGCCGCCCGCCGGGCCGCGAGGCGTACCCCGGTGACGTGTTCTACCTCCACAGCCGCCTGCTGGAGCGCGCCGCTCGCCTCAACGAGGCGCAAGGCGGCGGATCGCTCACCGCCCTCCCCATCATCGAAACGCAGGCCGGCGACGTCTCCGCCTACATTCCCACCAATGTGATCTCCATCACCGACGGCCAGATCTACCTGGAGGCCGACCTCTTCAACAGCGGGATCCGTCCGGCGGTGAACGCGGGGCTGTCGGTGAGCCGGGTCGGCAGCGCGGCGCAGACGCGCGCGATGCGGAAGGTCGCGGGGCGCATGCGGCTGGAGTTGGCGCAGTACCGCGCCCTCGCGAGTTTCGCCCAATTCGGCGCATCCGACCTGGACGCCGCCACCCGAGCGCAGTTGGAGCGCGGCCAGCGCCTGACCGAGTTGCTGAAGCAGCCCCAGTACAAGCCGCAAAGCCTCCCCCACCAGGTCTGCGCGATGTACGCCGCCGTCAACGGCCATATGGACGACGTGCCCGTGGACCGGGTCCGAGAGTTCGAGGAGCGCTTCCTCGGCTACGTCGAAACCTCCCGCCCTGAGTTGCTGAGCGCGATCCAGGAAAAGAAGGACATAGACGAGGCGGCGGAGGACGCGCTCAAGGAAGCCATCGCCGCCTTCAAGGCCGCGTTCCAATAGGAGAGAGCCCCTCGTGCCGAGCGTCAGGCAAATTCGCGGGCGGATACGCAGCGTCCGCAACACCTCGCGGGTCACTCACGCGATGCAGATGGTCGCCGCGTCCAAGATGCGCCGCGCCCAGGAAGCCGTCGTCGCGTCGCGCCCCTACGCCCGCAAGTTGCGCGAGGCGATAGGCGGCATCGTCGGGCGCGGCGCCGGCGATTCCGATTGGACGCACCCCCTGCTGGAGCGCCGGCCCGTCGGCGGCGTCCTCCTCCTCGCCGTGTCCCCCGACCGCGGCCTCGCAGGCGGCATGCCGGGCAACCTCACCCGCGCCGCGGGGCGGTTCGCCCAAACGCAGGAGCGCCCGGTGTCGGCGGTGACGGTCGGCAAGAAAGCGCGCGACTTTATGGTCCGCGCCGGGATTCCCCTCCGCGCGTCGTTCACCGACGTCGGCGACAGGCCGACGATGGCCGACACGCTCGCCGTCACCCGCCTCGTGGAGCGGCTGTACACGGAGGGCGAGGTTGACGAGGCGCACATCGCCTATACCCGATACGTCAACACCGTCGTACAGCAGCCCGTCGTCGAGCGCTTGCTGCCCGTCGCCGCGGAGGGAATGGACGACGCGCCCGCGCCCGACGTCCTCTACGAGCCCGACGCGCAGACCGTGCTGGGCGCGCTGCTGCCGCGCTTTATGGAGATGCAGGTCTACCAGGCGTTCCTCGAGAACAACGCGAGCGAGCAGTCCGCGCGAATGGTGGCGATGAAGAACGCCACTGAAGCCGCCGAGGATATGGTCGCCGGCCTGACGTTGGAGTTGAACAAGGCGCGCCAGAACATGATCACCGCCGAACTGCTCGACCTCGTAGGAGGCGCGGCGGCGTTGGAAGGCTAGAGAGCCTTGCTCAAGCAAGTCCACATAAAGAACTTCAAGAGCATCGCCGCCGCAGTCGTTGACCTCAGCGGATTCACCGCGCTTGTTGGCCCGAACGGCGCGGGCAAAAGCAACTTCGTGGACGCGCTCCGATTCGTGACGGACAGCCTCACGGTCTCGCCGGATTACGCGATTCGGAACCGCGGAGGCATAGACCTCGTTCGCATGAAGTCGACCGGCCACCCGGCGAACTTCGGATTCAGGATCCGTATGGAATTGGAGCCGGGCCCGGCGGACTATTCGTTCGAAATCAAGGCGGAGCAGCGCGGGCGCTTCTCCGTCAAGCGCGAGCGGTTCATCAGCAATTCGGCGCGCTTCGAAGTCAAAGACGGCGACTTGATCAGCGAAACCATCAGCGGCTCCATAGAGAAAGACAGGCTTGCGTTGCCCGCGCTTTCGGGATTTCCCGAGTTCCGCCCCGCTTACGACGCGATGGCGAACTTCAGGTTCTACGCGCCCGTGTCCGACAAGATCCGTCAGGCGCAGGAACCCGATCAGGGAGAAACGCTCCAGCCCGACGGCGGCAACTCCGCCGCGATTCTCCGCGAAATACGCCGTTGGGATGAGACGAAATACGACCGGGTGCGTAAGTACCTCGCGCAGATCGCGCCGAGCGTCAAGGATGTCGGCTACGCCAAAGCGGGTACGAAAGAAACGATTGCGTTCTATCAGGACGTGGGAGCGGCTAGTCCGTGGGAGTTCGGAGCCATCAGCATGTCCGACGGAACGCTCAGGACGCTAGGCGTGCTGCTCGCGGTGTTCCAAATGAACACGCCAACGCTGACGGTCATAGAAGAGCCGGACGCCGCCGTCCACCCGGCCGTCCTCGAAACATTGCTCGACCTGCTGCTGGAAGGCAGCGAACGCTCCCAAATGATCGTGACGACCCATAGCCCCGAATTGCTCGACCACAAGAGCGTGGACGACGACGCGATCCGCATCGTTGATTCGGAGAGGGGAAAGACGAGGATCGGCCGGATGTCGCCCGGCGCGAGGCGCGTATTGGCCGCCCGTCTCGCGTCGCCCGGCGAAATGCTGCTACAGAACGAATTGGGGATAGACCGCGAGCAATTGCGCGAGGCCAGATTGTTCGGACCGGCGAGAGCGGCATGATCGTTCCTATCGTCGAGGGACAAGGGGAAGAGCAATCCGTCCGCATCGTGCTGGAGCGAATGATGGGGGACTTGGAGACCTACGCCGCCATAGACAAACCCTTTCGAGTGAAAAGGAACAAGATCGTTCAGCCCAACGAACTGGAGAGGTGCATCGACAGAATCTTCAACGCTCGCGAGAACGTCGGCGCCGTGCTGCTCCTCTTGGACGCCGACGACGACTGCCCCCAGGATTGCGGAGCGGAACTCAAGGCTCGGGGGCAAACCCATATCGGCGACAGGGGCTACTTCGGCGTCGCGCTGGCCAACCGCGAATTCGAGGCATGGTTCCTCGCCGACATGGAGGGGCTATCCGCTGGGATTGACGGCGCGCCCTTCATCGCCTTGCCGGATGACGTGGAGAGCGTTCGGGGCGCCAAAGAGCGGTTGCGCGAAGCGTTGGGGCAGCCTTATCGGCCCACGGTCGACCAAGCCGGGCTCGCTAGCCGCTTCGACCTCCGCCGCGCCGCCGAGCGTTGCCGCTCGTTCCGAAAACTCCAATCGGAGTTGGCCCATATCCTGCAGTTCGCAGGCGCCGCCCGCGCCTGATATACTGCCGTCACGCCAAAGGGGGAATTGCCCAAAATGCCTACGGAAGCCGAAGGAAGGGTCGTGCAGGTCATCGGAACGGTCGTGGACGTCGAGTTCCCGCCCGAGCGATTGCCGTCCATCTTCAACGCCCTCGAGTTGGAACTCGCCGGCGAGCGCCTCGTCCTCGAGGTCGAGCAGCAGGTCGGCAACAGTTGGGTCCGTTGCCTCGCGCTCGGCCCGACGGAAGGGCTCACCCGCGGCGCCCCGGCCCGCGACACCGGCCGGCCCATCTCCGTCCCCGTCGGCGAGCCGAGCCTCGGCCGCCTCTTCAACGTCACCGGCGACGCCCTCGACGACCTCGGCGCCGTCGACGCCAAAGAGCACTGGCCCATCCACCGCGACCCGCCATCCTACGAAGAGCAGAGCATGACGACGCAGGTCTTGGAGACCGGCGTCAAAGCCCTCGACCTCATCTGCCCCTTCACCAAGGGCGGCAAGGTCGGCGCCTACGGCGGCGCCGGCGTCGGCAAGACGGTCATCATCCAGGAACTCATCCGCAACATCGCAGAGGAGCACAGCGGCTACTCCGTCTTCGCAGGCGTCGGCGAACGCTCACGCGAAGGCAACGACCTCTGGCACGAAATGCAGGAGTCCGGCGTGCTCAAAAACACCGTGCTCGTCTTCGGTCAGATGAACGAGCCCCCGGGCGTCCGCCTCCGCATCGCGATGACCGGCCTCACGATGGCCGAGTACTTCCGCGACACGATGAACCAGGACGTCCTCCTCTTCGTCGACAACCTCTACCGCTACATCCTCGCCGGCATGGAGGTCTCCGCCCTGCTCGGACGCATGCCCTCCGCCGTTGGCTACCAGCCCACGCTCAGCACCGAGATGGGCGACCTCCAGGAGCGCATCACCTCCACAGGCAAAGGCTCCATCACCTCGTTCCAGGCGATCTATGTCCCCGCCGACGACTACACCGACCCCGGCGTCGCCACGAGTTTCGGCCACCTCGACGCCGTCGTCGCCCTCGAGCGCTCCATCGCCGAGCAAGGCATCTTCCCCGCCGTCGACCCCCTCACCTCCTCCTCCCGCATCCTCGACCCCCTCATCGTCGGCGAGGATCACTACAACGCCGCGCGAGGCGTGCAAGCCGTCCTCCAGCGCTACAAAGACCTCCAAGACATCATCGCCATCCTCGGCATGGAGGAACTCTCCGAAGAGGACAAAACCACCGTCGGCCGCGCGCGCCGCATCCAGCGCTTCCTCTCCCAGCCGTTCTACGTCGCCGAGCAGTTCACCGGGCGCGAAGGCCGCTACGTCCCCGTCGCCGAGACGGTGCGCGGCTTCAAGGAAATCCTAGAGGGCAAGCACGACGACGTCGCCGAGCAGGACTTCTACATGGCCGGGACGATAGACGAGGTCGTCGAGCGCGCCAAAGAGCGCGCCGCCGGGGGGTAGCGCGCGCGGCGCGTGCGCGCTAGTGTGACATCTGCCTATTGACCGCTTGCGTGCTCGCCTAGCAGACTAGGCGGTATGCCTATCTGCGCTTGCTTCCACGAGTTCGAGTTGACGCCCGACGGCGCCGGCAGGTTCCTGCTGGTCCTGGATGCGGAAGGGTATGTGCCGTTGCTCGCCGACATACTGGGGCCGTCCGGGTTAGCCGCCCAATCCCGGTTCGGATTGGGGGCATCCTACAATCTGACGGGCATCCAAGACGAGCAGCAAGTCAATGACTCTCTGTCCCCCTTCCGCCGAAGGATCGTCATCGGCTTGGATCAGGTTGACCAGTGCTATGCGCTGGGGCCGTACTCCGTCCGTGCGGGCGATGGCGTTTGGGACCACCCTGAGTTCGGGGAAGCCGTCCGCCGCGCAAAGTACGCCAAAGACCAGAGCGCGAGGGTGATGCTATCCCACGAACTGGCGAATTTCGCCAAAAGCCATCCTGGGATGAGGTCGGTCGCCGCCGTAGCCGCGCCCCCGAAGTTCGACCCTGAAGAGCTGAACCTCCCGCTCACTTAGGCGCGGTCTGTCGCTGAATCGCTGGATGCGAGCATCGCAAGCGCGCGAAAGATCCGTCCCACAGGCCCACAGAAAGATCTGGAAGGGCTTGACGACGAACGGGACGTGGCGGACCGAGTAAACAACAGCGTGCAAGTGGACGACAGGATTCAGGGGAATGCCCTTGTTATTGACGATACGATCCGATCAGGCGGCATGGTCAGGGAGATGGGGAGGGCGTTGAAAGCGGCGGGCGCTGATAAGGTGTATGCTCTCTGCGTCGCTAAGGACGCGAAGTTCACCAACGGAGGCCTCAACTTGTCCCGTGAGCGGTGGCTATGAGCGACATCGTCACAATCCACCCTGCGGACGCGGCCTATCCCGAGAGCGTGCGCTCCGCGATGAAGCCGCTGACTCTGTACGCCGTCGGCTCCATCGACTTGCTGGAGCGCGACGCCATCGGAATATGCGGCTCCCGCGATGCCTCGCCGGAAGCGTTGCGCTACGCCTCCGACTTCGGGCGCGAGGCGGCGCGGCGCGGTTTCGTCGTCGTCAGCGGCTACGCGAAGGGGGTTGACCGGCAAGCGCACAAGGGCGCGCTTGAGGCCGGGGGGAGCACGATAGCCGTGCTGCCCGAAGGGATCGATGGGTTCCGCGTCGCGCGGGAGTTGCGCCCGCTCGTGGATATGGAGGGCAACTTCCTCGCCGTGTCCATGTTCGAGCCCGCCGCCTCGTGGCAAGCCTGGCGGGCGATGGAGCGCAACAAACTGATCGTCGGCCTCTCGCAAGGGCTTTTCGTCGTTGAGGCGGACGAGCGCGGGGGCACGATCAACGCCGCGATGGAGTGCGCCCGGCAACGCAAACCGCTTTGGGCTGTGGCATACTCGGCAAGCGGGCTCGGAAGAGAAGGCAACAACCTGCTCCTCAGGCAAGAGATGGCCGTGCCGCTGAAGCGGCTGAGCGATGTCCGCGATGCCCTGGAGCAGGCCGCGTCGGGCGCGGCGCAAAGCGCAGGACAGATGGCGATGGCGCTAGGCTAGGAGAACCGATGACCATCCGACTCGCCCTGCCCGCCTAGGCGGGAATCCAGTCGGCGCGACAGCGCCAATGCCCCCTCTCCCGATGGCGGGAGAGGGGACGAGGGCGAGGGGCGGCGCGCAGCGGCGTAAGTGGAAATCCGGTATAATGGAGCGCACAGGGAGAACCGCATGCTCAACGACCTCGTGCAGACCATCAAAACGCTCAAAGAGCGCATTACGGCGCACGCGCCCGAACTGCGACGGAACGAAATCCGTACTCGCGCAGTGCTCATAGACCCGATGCTTGCCGCATTAGGGTGGCCGGTCAGCGACCCCTCCGCCGTGGTCGTGGAGTACGAAGTCGGAGGTGGGCGCGCAGATTACGCTTTGCTGAGACGCGTGGACGACAGGCCTACTCTTGTCATAGAAGCCAAGAAGTACGACGAGCCGTTAGATGCCCATCGTATGCAACTCCTAACCTACGCGTTGGGTCAGGGCATTCCTTATGGCTGCTTGACGGACGGCAACCGATGGCAAGTCTACGACATCTTCGCCGCCGTAAGGAGTGGTGAGCCGCAGCCGTTAGACCAAAGGTGCAGGTTAGACATCACGATTGCCGCCGACCCTCCGGCGAGGTCGGCGTTGGCCCTCTTGGGCATATGGAGGCCCAACCTGCAGACCGACGGCCAGCTGGTGGAAGCCTCCTACCCTTTCCTGATGGATGCCCTTAGTCAGTCCCCGTTAGAACCCGCGCCACCCATAGAGCCGCCCACTCCGACGATGGAGGTTGCCTCCGCGCCTGGTTGGACCTCTCTGACAGACAATTTTGAGGTGAAGCACAGACCTGCGCCTAGCGAGATGCAGTTCCCTGGCAGCCCTGCGATAGCCGTGAGGAGTTGGCGGGGTATGGTTGTGGAAATTGCCCTATGGCTGCACGAGCAAGGACTGCTGTCTCGCCAAAACTGTCAAATCCCCAGAGGCGAGCGCAGTAATCGCGTGATCTTCAGCCTGAACGGGATGCATCCTAACGGCGAGCCATTTAGGAACCCCGTGCCGATCGAGCGCGTCGGCATGGTGCTGGAAGGTAACATGGATGGCGCAGCCTGTGTTCGTCTCGCGAAGAGGCTTCTCGCGCACTTCCGCCAAGATCCCTCGCAAGTCCGCATGAGGCTTCCCGGCTAGGAGAACCGATGACCATCCGACTCGAAATCGTAACCGCCGAGCGAACGCTCTTCGAAGGCGATGTCGACGCGCTCGCCGCGCCGGGCGTCGAGGGCGAAATCGGCGTGTTGCCCAAGCACGCCGCGCTGATGACCGTCCTGCAGCCGGGCGACCTCCGCTACCGCGTCAACGACGTCGAAGAGGAATTCTCCGTCACCGGCGGCTTCATCGACGTGCGCGGCGACCATGTGTCCGTCCTCGCCGACGCCGCGGAGCGCTCCGACGAGATCGACGTCGCGCGCGCCGAGGAGGCCGTCGCCCGCGCGCGCCGCCGCATCGAGGAGCACACCGGCGACGTCGATCTCGAGCGCGCCCTCCGCTCTCTCCGGCGAGGCCAAGCGCGGCTCGACGTCACTCGCCGCCGTCGCCGCCGCGGAACGGGCGTCCCCTCCCGCGAAGCCAGCGCCTAGCCCGGGCTGCCTCGCGCTCGCATGGTATGGATCGCGAGGCGATGCTCTCCGCGCTCATCAAGCCCCCGGCGCCTAGCGAGGACGCTTCTGATTCGCGTCGCGCGCCGCCGCCGGACGCGCCGCTGGCAAGGTTTCTGGCCTGGTCGCCGCTGCTCCTTCTGGCGCTGGCGCTGGCGACGCTGTTCGTGTTCAACAGCGACCGCGAGCGCTTCTACGCTCCTCTCAAGCACGACACCGCCAAAAGTTTGGCCATCGCGGAGAACCTTTCTCCGGATCATCGGTTTCGCATGTTCACCCGGCTGACCTTCGACGAAGACGGCGAGCCGGTCTACATTCCCTACAACCGCTTTCCCGTCGGCGGTTTCGCGCTGATCAAGGTCGTTATCCTTCCTTTTGGAGACAATTTGGCGATGAAAGTGTTCGTCACACGAATGCTGATGCTGGCGCTCCTCAGCGCGGCCGCTTTCTTGGCCTACCACGCTATCGCTCGAATCGCGTCCAATAGATGGATCGCTTTGACGGCTGTCATGATCGCTTTTTCGTCATATTACATACTCCGCTACAGCAACTGGGTTTCCAACGAGTTTATGATCGACTTATTCGCAGTGATGCTCGTGTTCCATGGAATGGTTCTATTCGCTCAAGAGGGGCGGTTTCGTCAGTTGGCGGTGAAAACGTGCGTCGCGTTGCTGCTCGGTTGGCACGTCTACGCCTTCCTCGTTCCTTTTGTCGCGCTGGGCTTGGGCGGCGAACTCGTTCATGCGATCAAGGCGCGGCGCGGCGATGAGACTGCAAAGGATCGCAGCGCGAAAGACCGCTATTCCTGGATGCTCCGCGGGATCAGGAGCAGCCCCTATATCAAACTTGGCGCCTTGGCTCTGCTGTTGGGCGTTGCGGTCTTGGCCTTCAATTTCCTCAGCGAATACGACGCGCTGAATGGAGAAGTTCCGCTGGCTGAGTTGCCGTCCGTTAAATCTTTTGTCGGGCGCGCCTGGGATGGGACCGGGCTCAGTTTCGTCGACGGCCGGGCCTGGGGCGGTTTCTTTCGCCAACAGTTCTATCGGATAACAGGGGCATCGGTCCCTCACGCGCTTGTGACGAGGCACTGGGGCGCTGCGGAATTTCCGCCAAACGAGCCGCCTCTTCCGCTCGCAATAATGGGGCTTCTGCTCGTAGGCGCTTGTTTCGCAGGGTTGCCGTTTGTCCGCCGCCGAAATCCGCTGGCTGTATTAGCCTTGTCGGGTCCTTGCTGGGCGCTGCTGGCTCGCGGGAATGTGGTTATCCCGGATCATCAGTTCGAGGCTATCTACTACGTTGGAGTTCCTCTCACACTTGTCACCCTGCTCCTGATCGGCGCAAGAAGGCTCGGCGGCTCCCGAGTTCTTCCCATCGCCGCAGGCGTTGCGGCGATGGTTTTCGCGCTCTCCGCCTCTCAATTGGTTGCGCGGGGTCCGGAATTGGAAAGAGAGTCCGAACGCCGACAAGCGATATTCTCCGACGCGGCGGCCATCCGAAAAGTCACGCAAGGAAAGAACGTCTATGTCGCGCAGACCGATGGATCGAGGATAGCCCTCTACGGCGACCGAAACCCGTTGGATTTCCACCTCGCAGGAAGTCGAATCGCATACAGCCCGAAAGATTCAGCGTCAGGGCGCGACTTCGTTGTCATACCTTACCGCGACGAGCAATTCCCGTTGCTTACTCCTCATAACGAGATCGTGTTTCTCTACGGTCAGGCCGATCCGGCGGACCTCGAACGCGCAAGGTTCGATGCCCTTGCTTCCGGCGCTTCCGGGGAGCCGTCCGCCCGCGCGGACTACGATATACACATAAGCGAGGACGCTCTCGTCTACGTTAAAGAGCCGTGCGGCGACATCGGCCATAAATTCTTTCTCAGAATCTATCCCGAAGACGCGGACGACCTGCCGGAATGGCGCACGCGGCATGGTAACGACGCCCTTGATTTCTTCTTTCCGTTATGGGGCGTCGAGTTTGACGGCAAATGCGTCATTTCCGTTCCGTTGCCCAATTACGCGATTTCGGGCATTCGAACAGGGTAGTTCATACCGGATGAGCGCAAACTATGGGAGGCGGCGTTTCCGTTCGATCCCGGCGCGATCAGGACGGCTTACGAGACCGTCGCCGCCCGCGAGCCAACCGTCCGCGCCAAGTTCGCTCTCTACTTCGACGAGAATGAGCGGACGCTGACCTATGTCCGGGATGAGTGCGCGGCGTCCGACGCGGACGCGCCGTTCTTTTTGCACGTCACGCCGCAGCGCGCGGATGACCTCCCCGATGACCGACGGGAGTTCGGTTTCGACAACCATGATTTCGATTTCCGTCTACGAGGAATCGTGTTCGACGGCAAGTGCGTCGCGCAGGTTCCGCTGCCGGAGCGCCCCGTCGAGAGCATTCGAACGGGGCAGTGGGAGCGCGGGAGGGGCGAGATATGGGAGGCGGCGATTCCGTTCGAAGAATAAGCGATGCGGAGTATGGCGACGCGCAGCGCAGGATCTGCCTGCAAGCCCTTACGATCCGCGGAGCGCCTGGTAGACCTTCTCGGCGGTCACCGGGAGGTCGCGGACGCGGACGCCTACGGCGTCGGCGACGGCGTTCGCTATCGCCGGGGCCGTCTGCGAGTTGGACTGCTCGCCGATGCCCTTGATCCGGTACGGGCCCCATCCGCCGCCCTCCTCCTCGGGCAGGATCGCCGTCCGCAACTCCGGCAGGTCGGCCATCGTCGGAATCTTGTAGTCGGCGAAGGATGCAGTGGTCACGCGCCCGTCCTCGACGGTCAGTTCCTCCTGCAGGCCGAAGCCGAGCCCCTGGACGAGGCCGCCGTTGATCTGCCCCTGGTGGCCGATGGGGTTGAGGATTTTGCCGGTGTCGTGAGCGGTGGTCATCGTCAGGAGTTTCACCTGGCCGGTCTCGCGGTCGACGGCGACCTCGGCGATTTGCGCGGTGAACGCGGTGTAGGGATTGCTGGCGGTGTCCTGCACGTCGCCCTTTCCGGTGATGGGCGCGCCGACGCGCTCCGCGAGCGACGCCCAAGCGACGGCCTCGCCGGAGTCCGTCCGTCGGAGCGTCTCGCCGTCAACCTCCAGCCCGTCCTCCGGCCATCCGAGGATGTCGGCGGCGAGTTTGAAGAGTTCGGCTTTCGCTGCCTGCGCCGCGTCCCAGACCGCCGCGCTCGCCATGCGGGTTACGCGCGCGCCCCCAATGCCGGAGTCGAACGCCGCGCTCGCGGTGTCCCAGACGGCGACGCTGACCTTCTCGATGGGCAGGCGGAGTTCGTCGGCGACGATCTGCTGCATCACGGTGTAGGAGCCGGTGCCCTGCTCGAAGACGGACGTGTTGACGATGACGGAGCCGCCGGCGTTGAGCGTTACGGCGGCGTGAGTCTCGCCGCCGGCCTGCACGCGCTCGCCGATGGCGACGCCTCTGCCGTAGGCGAGGCGCCCGTCGGAGGGCAGGGGGTCGGCGTAGCGGGCGGCCTCGAGCGCGGCGTCGAGCGTTTCGACGGAGCGCACCTGCCGGAACACCGTGCCCAGCGAGTCTGCCTCCCCTTCGATCACGAGGTTCTTGCGGCGCAGTTCCACGGGGCTCATCCCCAGTTCGGCGGCGAGGCAGTCCATTTGGGACTCGACGGCGAACATCGCCTGCGGCTCGCCGGGGCCGCGCATATAGCCGCAGGGGACATTGTTGGTGTAGACCTGGTGCTCGACGATGCGCGTGTTGGGGGCGCGGTAGGGGCCGGCCGCCGCGCTCGCGCCGCCGAGGTGCCCGCCGGGCTTGAATCCGGCGTAGGCGCCGCTGTCGTACTCGACGAGCGCCTCGTGGGCGACGATCGTTCCGTCGCGCTTCGCGCCCGTCCGCATCGTGACGCGCGATGCGTGGCGCGGGTTGGCGGACGCTAGGTCCTCCGCGTAGTCGAAGACGATTTTGACGGGCCTGCCCGCGCGTCGCGAGAGCATCCACGCGGCGGGAATCGCCATCGCGGAGCCCTTGCCGCCGAAGTCGCCGCCGATGGTGACGGGGTTGAACACCACGTCGGCGGCGTCCGCGCCGATGGCCGCCGCGACCATCCGCTTGCCCGGGTGCGGCGACTTGTTGCCCGCCCACACGTCCACTTTGCCGGAGGGATGCGCGACCACGAGGCAGGTGTGGGGCTCGAGGTACGCCTGATGCTGGCGCGGCGTGGTGAAGACGTTCTCGACGACGACATCGGCCTCCTCCATGCCCGCGTCCGCGTCCCCTTTCGCCCACTCCCAGACGGTGTAGACGTTGCTCGGCTCCGTCACCTCTTTCGGATAGCCCTTGATCTCCAGCATATCCTCGTGGACGAGGGGCGCGCCCTCCGCCTTCGCCTCGTCCATTGAGAGGACGGCGGGAATCTCCTCGTAGTCCACGGCGATGAGTTCGAGGGCGCGCTGGGCGGTCTCCTCGTCGTCGGCGGCGACGGCGGCGACCTGCTCGCCGATGAATCGGGCGACGCCTTGCGCGAGGACGGGGATGTCGAGGACGGCGCGTCCGTGCCTCGCGCCGGGGCGGATGTCGTCGCCGGTGACGACGGCGCGGACGCCGGGCAGCCGCAAGGCGGCGGATGCGTCGATGGAGCGGATTCGGGCGTGGGGATAGGGGGAGCGGAGCGTTTTGCCGAAGAGGGCGCCGTCGAGTTGGACGTCGGCGGTGTAGGCGGCGCGTCCGGTGGTTTTGTCCACGCCGTCGACGCGGGGCGTGGGCGCGCCGACGGCGCGTTCAGGGGGCTGGACGGTCATTCAGCGAACTCCAAGCGTGGGCGAGGTTGGGGAGAGAGGATAGCACGGGGTCCTCCTCCCCCGCCATCCCCCTATTGACAACCGCCCCCCGACCCCCTTACTATGCGCGTTGGATTAGCAGTCGCCCCCTTTGACTGCTAACAGACCAACGGAGCGAGCGCCAGCGATTGCGCTCGCCATCGCCGTAAGGAGGTAATCGTGGCTCGGAAACTGCAGCCCCTGGGTGACCGCATCGTCGTGAAGGCGGTGGAGCAGGAAACCCAAACGAAAAGCGGCATCTACATCCCCGACAGCGCCAAGGAGCGCCCGCAGGAGGGAAGCGTGATCGCCGTCGGCCCCGGCCGGCTCAACGACGACGGGACCCGCCTCGAGATGGGCGTCGCCGTCGGCGACGTCGTCATCTACTCCAAGTTCGCCGGCTCCGAATTCGAGGAGGACGGCGAGGAGTACCTCATCATGAAGGAGACGGACGTCCTGGCCAAGGTCGGCTAGGCGCCCCCGAACCCGGCGCTCGCGGAGCGCCCCATCACGCACCAGGAGGAGCCAATCACATGGCGAAGCAGATTCTGTTCAGCGACGAAGCGCGCAAGTCGCTCAAAACCGGCATGGACGTGCTGGCCAACACGGTGAAAGTCACCCTCGGCCCGCGCGGCAGGAACGTCATCCTCGACAAGAAGTTCGGCCCCCCCAACGTCTGCTCCGACGGCGTCACCATCGCCAAGGAGATCGAGTTGGCCGACCACTACGAGAACATGGGCGCCCAACTCCTCAAGGAGGCCGCGACCAAGACGAACGACGTCGCGGGCGACGGCACCACCACCGCCACCGTGCTCGCCCAGGCGATGATCGCGGAGGGCTTCCGCAACATCGCCGCCGGCGCCGACCCCATGGCCATCAAGCGCGGCATCGAGTCCGCCGTCGTCTCCGTCCGCGACAGCATCTCCTCGCAGGCCAAAGAGGTCAGCGGCAAAGAGCAGATCGCCCAGGTCGCATCCCTCTCCGCCCACGACAACGAGATGGGCAACCTCATCGCCGAGGTCATGGAGAAGGTCGGCAAGGACGGCGTCATCACCGTCGAAGAGGGCAAGAGCCTCGGCTACGAAACCGAGTACGTCGAGGGCATGCAGATCGACCGCGGCTACATCTCCCCCTACTTCCTCACCGACTCCCAGCGCATGGAGTCCGCCATAGACGACCCCTGCATCCTCATCACCGACAAGAAGATCTCCGCCGTCAACGACGTGCTCCCCGCGCTGGAGAAGATCCTCCAGGTCACGAAGAACCTCGTCGTCATCGCGGAGGACGTGGAGGGCGAGGCGCTCGCCACGCTCGTCGTCAACAAACTGCGGGGCACGCTGAGCTGCCTCGCCATCAAGGCGCCCGGCTTCGGCGACCGCCGCAAGGAGATGCTGCAGGACATCGCCATCCTCACCGGCGGCACCGTCCTCAGCGAGGAGGTCGGGCGCAAACTCGACTCCGCCACCATCGAGGACTGCGGGCGCGCCCGCCGCGTCGTCTCCACCAAAGACGAGTCCACCTTCGTCGAGGGGCACGGCTCGGAGCAGGCGATCCAGGACCGCATCGCGCAGATCAAGGCCCGGATCGAGGAGACGACGAGCGACTTCGACCGCGAGAAGTTGCAGGAGCGGCTCGCCAAACTCTCCGGCGGCGTGGCGATCATCAAGGTCGGCGCGGCGACGGAGATCGAACTCAAGGAGAAGAAGGCCCGCGTCGAGGACGCGCTCTCGGCCACCCGCGCGGCGGTCGAAGAGGGCATCGTCCCGGGCGGCGGCACGGTGCTCGTCCGCGCCACCGAGGCCGTTGACGGCCTGAAGTTGGAGGGCGACGAGATGACGGGCGCGCAGATCGTCCGGCGCGCGCTGGAGGAGCCGGTCCGCACCATCGCGGTCAACTCCGGCCACTCCGGCGACGTGATCGTCGCGGAGGCGCGCACCTCGCAGAACGACTGGGGCTTCGACGCCGACGCCGGCGTCTGGGGCCCGATGATCGAGCGCGGCATCGTTGACCCGGCGAAGGTCACGCGCGCCGCGGTCGAGAACTCCTCCAGCGTCGCGGCGATGGTCCTCACCACCGAGTCCGTCGTCACCGACGTCCCCGAGCCCCCCGCCCAGGGCGGCCCCGCGATGCCCCACGGCGACCACATGGACTTCTAGTCCGCCGGGCGTCGCCTCCCTATCTGGTAGACAACGAAGAGCCCCCCGCCGTATGGCGGGGGGCTCTTTTGCTTGGGGGCCTAGTAAAGCGCCGCCGGAGCGAAAGCGCGACCCTACCCCGCCGCCGGCTCTTGCAGCGCTTGAATGAGTTGCAGGAGCGCGGCGGTTACGGCGCGGTTGCGGACGAGCGGTCTGCGCGAGGGGAACTCGTGACGCGACACCGTCGCCGCGTCCGGCGTCGCGACGCCGATGAACACCGTGCCCGCCTTCACGCCGCCCTGATCGCCCGGCCCCGCGACTCCGGTGACGCTGACTCCGCAGTCGGCGCCGAACGTTCGGCGGGCGGCCTCCGCCATCGCGCGGGCGGCCTCCTCGCTGACGGCGCCATGCTCGCGCAGCGTCTCCTCGGGGACGCCGGCCTGCGTTTTCATCGCGTCGGAGTACGTGATCGCTCCGCCGAGGAAGTAGGCGGAGGAGCCCGGCGTCTCCGTGAGCGCGGCGCCGACCATCCCGCCGGTGCACGACTCCATCACGGCGACGGTGCGGCCTTGCTGCCGGAGCAGTTCGCCCGCGCGCTCCGGGGGGTATTCCTCGTCCGTGCCCCAGATGTAGGGGCCGAGCGCGCCGCGCACCATCGTCTCGGCGCGGAGCAGCGTGGTCAGCGCATCCGCCTCCGTATCGGCTTTGGCTATCGCGCGAAGGTAGATGCCGTCGGGCTTGGCGTAGACGCCGAAGTCCATCCCGGGAACGTCGTAGACGTCGCGCGCCATTTCGTCGACCGCCGCCTCGCTGAGGCCGATCGTCTTGAACGTGCGCGACATAATTTTCTTGCCGGGCAGGCGCTGCTTGAGGCGCGGAGCGATCTCTGTCGTCCACATATTGGCGAGTTCGCGGGGCGGGCCGGGCAGAGTGAGGAGGAGTTTGCCGTCGCGCTCGATCCACCAACTGGGGGCGGTGCCCATCGCGTTGCGGATGGGGATGGCGGAGGGGATGACCCCGGCCTGCCGGAGGTTCTGCTTGGGCATTGGGCGGACGTTGCGGCGGGCGAAGTTCTCCTCCAGCCAAGTCTTGAGTTCGGGGTCGGTCGTCAGGCGCTCGCCGAGCATTTTGGCGATGGCGTCGCGGGTGAGGTCGTCGAGCGTCGGGCCGAGTCCGCCCATTGCGATCACGACGTCGGACCGGCGCCATGCGCGGTCGAGCGTCTCCGTGAGGCGCGTGAGGTCGTCGCCGACGATGGATGCGTATTCCAGTTCGAGGCCGAACTCCGGGAGGCGCTGGCCGATCCAAGAGGTGTTGGTGTCTTGCGTCTCGCCCATCAGGAGTTCGGTGCCGACGGCGATGATTTCAGCGTTCATAGGCGCGCTCCGGCCCGGCGGCGCCGGGCGTTCCGCGAGTATAGCGCAAGAGGAAGGTTGATCGGAGGAAGTCGAGGCGGCGCAGCGCCGCCCCTCGCCTATGGCCGCCCCACTGCTGGACGCCGCCCTGCCGCGCCCCGATGGGGCGCGGCAGTCGTTGCGTCTTGCGTCCGCCGCGTCTTGCGCCGCCGGCGGTTAGATGCCGGAGGCGCGGGAGGAGGCGAAGTAGTGCTCGTACCAGCCGGAGCCGAAGATGAGGCCGTCGCGCTTCACGACCCACGAGCGTTTGACTTCCTGCTGCCCCGTCGCCAGGTTGAGGAAGACGTATTCGACCCACTTGCCTTCCTCGGGCGCGGAGAGCAGATCCGGGCCGAAGGTGTAGCCGGTGGAGTCGGTGCCGAGCGGGCCGTTGAGGTTTTGGCCGCGAACCTCCGGGTTGGGGTGCGCGACGTTGACGCCGTCCCCGTCGATGATGAAGACGTACCACTCGCCGTCTCTGCTCGCGTCCGAGTTGTAGTGCGTCTTCGTCGCTTCCAGTCCGTCGCGCTCGTAGCGGCGGAGCGCCTCTTCGACGAACGCCACGGTGTAGGCTTGCGGGTCGGCTTTCGTGGGGGCGGGAGCGAACAGCCGCTCGTACCAGCCGGAGCCGAAGACGAGGCCGTCGCGCTTCACGACCCACGAGCGTTTCATTTCCTGCTGCATGGTCGTCAGGTTCAGGAACACGTACTCGATCCACTTGCCCTCTTCGGGCGCGGAGAGGAGATCCGGGCCGAAGGTGTAGCCGGTGGAGTCCGTGCCGAGCGGGCCGTTGAGGTTTTGGCCGCGAACGTCGGGGTTGGGGTGCGCGACGTTGACGCCGTCCTCGTCGATGATGAAAACGTACCACTCGCCGTCCGCGCTGTCCGCGGAGTTGTAGTAGGTCTTGGCGTCTTCCAGGCCGTCGCGCTCGTAGCGGCGGAGCGCTTCTTCGACGAACGCGACGGTGTAGGCGGGCGGGTCGGCTTTGGTGGGCGCGGCTTGGAAGGAGCGCTCGTACCAGCCGGAGCCGAACAGCAGCCCATCGTGGCGGACGACCCAGGCGTGTTTCGTCTCGATGGCGTTGTCGCGGGCGGGGTTGCGGTAGCGGTAGTCCACCCACTTGCCCGCGCCGGTCGCCGTGACCATTTCCGCGCCGAAGTCATGGCCGGTGATGTCTACGCCGGCTGGGCCGTCGATTTCCATTCCGACGTTGTCGGGGATGGTTGCGTGGGAGACGATGCGGTCGCTCTCGTCGGCGATGAAGACGTACCATTCGCCGTCCACGCTTGCGGATGTGTTGTAGTAGGCGATGGTGGCGGCGCGCCCTTGGGTCATATAGCGGCTGATCGCGGCTTCCACGACGGACTTGGTGTAGGCGCCGGGCTCCGCTTTGGTGGGCGCGGCCTCGAACGTCCGCTCGTACCATCCGGAGCCGAAGACGAGCCCGTCGTGGCGGACGACCCACGAATGCTTGGCGTTCTGCCGCCCCGTCTCCGGGTTGATGAAGACGTAACTCACCCAATCGCCGTCCTCGGTGGCGGCGGCGAGTTCCTCGCCGTAAGCGTAGCCGGTGACGTCGGTTCTGGTGGTGATGTCGAGGCCGACGCGGGCGGGGAAGCCTCCCTGCGCGATCAGTTGGTTGTTCTCTCCGATGATGAAGACGTACCACTCGCCGTCGTTGCCTTCGCCGGAGTTGTAGTAGTTGATAGCGGCTTGGCGGCCGTCGCGCTGATAGCGGTCAATCGCCGATTGCACGAAGGCTTTGGTGTAGGCGCCGGGCTCCGCTTTGGTGGGCGCGGCGACGGTTGTGACGGGGCCCTGAGGGCCTGCGGGGCCTTGCGCTCCGGCGGGGCCTCTGGCGCCTGCCGGGCCTCGGTCGCCGGCGGCGCCGTCCATTCCGTCAGCCCCGGCGGGGCCCGCGGGGCCGGCCGGGCCTCGCGCTCCATCGGCGCCGGGAGGGCCGGCTGGGCCTTGCTCGCCGGCCGCGCCCGCCGGGCCTTGCGGACCCGGAGGGCCTTCCGGGCCTTGCGCCCCGTCGGGACCCGAGCACGCCGCGGCAAACAAGCCGAGCGCCATCATCAGAACCGCCGTCTTCGCCCACTGTCGCATTGACGTTTTCTCCTTGACCGCGAATTACCGCGAAATCTCGCCTCGCCGGCCGCGTTGCGCGGCGGCTCGGCGTCTAGACGCGGACGCTCGCTTTCTCCAAAAGCGGCTTCGCGCTGACGATGTGCCTTCCCAAGCCGAGTTCCTTGCGCGAGAGCCCCATCGCCATGCCGATCATCTGCGGGAGATGCAGGATCGGCATATTGATCTTCTCGCCGCGCTGGGAGGCCGCTTTCGGCTGCTGGCCGTCCAAATTCAGGTGGCAGAGGGGGCATGGCGTGACCATCGCGTCCGCCCCGTGGTCGCGGGCGCTGGTCGTGTGGTTGGCGACCATCGCCATCGAGTTGCGCTCGTTGATGAGCATAATGGGGAATCCGCAGCACTTCACGCGGCCGGGGAAGTTGACGGGCTCTGCGCCGCAGGCTTCGATGATGCGCTCGAGGTAGTGCTCGCGTCCGGGGTTTTCGTCGAGCCCGAGCGCCCATGAGGGGCGGAGGATGTAGCAGCCGTAGAACGGCGCGACCTTCAGGCTCCGCAGCGGCGAGGTCACGAGATTCCGCAAAGCGTCGAGCCCCGTCTCCTCCACGATGACCCATGCGAGGTGCTTGACGACGATTCCGCCGGTGTACTCGAGGCCTTCGGGCGCCAGTTCCGCGTTGACCTCGGCGAGGTAGTCGGGATCGGCGAGCAGGCGGTGGTTCGCCTGGGCCATCACGCCTTGGCAGGTGGAGCAGATGTTGAGGATCGTCGAGAGCCCCATGCGCTCGGCCATTGCGAATGTGCGGGCGTTGAGCGCGTCGCCGAGTTTTTGGCCTTTCTCCTGCAGCACGCCCGCGCCGGTGCAGGACGCGCCGTGAATCTCCTCCAACTCTATGCCCAGCCTTCCGGCGACGGCCATCGTGGACGTGTAGAGTTCCGGCGTGCCGCCGCGCGAGACGCAGCCGGGATAGAAAGCGTACTTCATCGCTACTCCTTGCGCGCTTCCGCCCGCTCGAATATGCGGCGGACGTTCCTGTGGCCGGGGCGTTTGTGATGCAGGAACGCCGGCATCGGGAACTTGCCCCGGCGGAGCGCCCGAATGCCCAACGGCGCCTCGCTCAGCAGTTTGGGGACGTTCTTCTTGCCCCACGAGTCCACCGCGAGCATCGTCTCGTCCAGCCAGCCGGACCGGGCGACCGACTTGGCGAACGATTGCACGTGGCGCGAGCCGGGCGTGCCGGGCGCGCCCGACTCCATCACCGACTCGCGCAACTCCATAATGCGGTCCATCGGCGCGACGCCCTTCGGGCAGACCTCGACGCACATATAGCAGCGCGCGCAGTCCCACACGCCGCTGTACTCGTTGAGCGCGCTCAGACGCTCTCCGCTCTTGTCGTCGCGGGGGTCGGCCACGAAGCGGTACGACTTGGCGAGGGCGGCCGGGCCGAGGAAGTTGCCGTCGACCTCCAACGCCGTGCAGTCCGAAACGCAGGCGCCGCACATAATGCAGCCCATCGGCGTGAGGAGGTTGAGCATCGATTCGTTGGATGCGATGAACTCCTCGTCCGGGGCCGGCTCCGCGTCGGGCTGGAGGTAGGGCTGGACGGCCCGCACCTTGCCCCAGAAGAGTTGGAGGTCGACCACGAGGTCTTTCACGACGCGCTGGTTGCCCATCGGCTCGACCGTCAACTCGCCGCCTTCCTCCACGACGGAGGTGAGGCGGGTGTTGCACGCGAGCCGCGCTTGGTCGTTGACGCGCATCGCGCAGGAGCCGCAGATGGCGGCGCGGCAGGAGCAGCGCAGCGCGAGGCTGGGGTCAATCTCCTCGCGGACTTTGATCAGCGCGTCGAGCACGGAGTAGTGCTCCGGCGCGTCGATCTCGTACTCCTGCATCCGGGGCTGCTCGGAACTCTCCGGGTCGTAGCGCTGAACGCGAATCTTCGCCTGCATCCCTCTATTGCCGTCCTTACTTCCGGGGCGGGCGCGTCAGAGCCCCGTCCCCAGTATTCCCGTCTGATCAAGGAGCGCCTCGACCGACTCCGTCCGGAGCGTCTCCTGTTGCTCCGCCGTCGCGAAGGAGACGACCGTGACGACCGTTCCGTCGCGCGCGACCTCCATCGCGTTCCAGACCTCCAGCGACGCCCCCTCGGGCGCGGTCGCCTTGCTCACCGCAATCCACCCCTCCGCCAAGTTCTCCGCGCGCTCCGCGTTGCCCGCATTGGCGTACTCGAGGCGCAGCGTCCATCGTTCCCCGCCGTCGTCGTCGCGGTTCGCTGCGAAGCCGGCCCGCGTCAAGCCGGAGACGGCGCCCGCGTCTATTCCGGCGAATCCGGCGAAGACATCGCCGTACTCGTCCGGCAGCATGTCCGTCAGGTCGTCGAACGCGCCGTCGGGGACGGCCATTGCGAACCGCATCCAGCCGCCGCCGACCTCGCGCAGCGCCTGATGCGCCGGGCCGTCGGCCTCCCCGTCGCCGTCCGCGGCGACGCCTTCCCGCAAGTCGGCTCGGCGGTCTATCGCGGCGCGCACCTCGTTCGGGGTTCCGATGATATGGAGTTCGGGGCCGTCGCCGTCGTCCCCGCCTTCCCAAACGACGGCGGCGGCCAGCGGGCCGACCCCGAGATCGTCGCCGGGCGTTTCAACCATCTCGACGCCCCGGTGGGTTTTCTCCTCAAACGGCGCGTCGCCGATCGCATCCCGAAAACTCTGCAGGAAATCGTCCGCCAGCGCGCCTTCGAGCACGACCGCGCCGCCGTCCAAGTCGGCGTTGGCGAACGCCATAACCACCGATAGGCCGCTGAAGTCGACGCCGGACTCCTCGGCTGCCTGATCGAACACCTCGCCGATCGCTTCCCTGAGCGAGAAATCCTCGAACAGGTCATCCGGCAGAGCGTCGAGCCACTCGTTGACGTAGGCGGCGGCCTGCTCCGCGTCGACCCAGGCGATCATTCCGGCGTCCGTGGGCGCGTAGAGATCAGCGATTGACGGAGGGGCGGCGTCGCCGCTTCCGCCGCAAGCGGCGGCGAGGACGAGCGCGGCCAGAGCCGCGGCGGCGGCGCGAAACCCGCGAAGCATCCCGGCGCTCATTAGTAGACCCTCGCCTGCGGCTCCCACCGCGTCACTGTGACGGGGAGCGTCCCGACTTCGGGGCCGTCGTCGCCCAGCCGCGCGGTGGTGTGCTTCATCCATTCCGCGTCGTTGCGGTCGGGGATGTCGCGCCGGAAGTGCGCGCCCCGGCTCTCCTTGCGGAGCAGGCCGGACGCGGCGATCGCTTCGGAAGAGTCGAGCATATAGCCCAACTCGATGTGGAAGATCAGGTCGGTGTTGTAGACGCCGCCCTTGTGCTTGACGGGGAGCGTTCGGTAGCGCTCCTTGAGGGCGCGCGTATCCTCGAGCGCCGTTCGCATGCCTTCCTCCGTTCGGAATACGGCGAGATGCTCGTTCATCACGCGGCCCATCTCCAGCCGGAGCGCCGCCGTCATCTCCCCGTTGTCGGGGCGGTCGAGCGTCTCTTTGATCTCGCGCTCCGCGTCCGCGAGGCGCGACGGCGGAACCTCGAAATCCTGCGTCTCCCGGGCGTAGTCCGCGGCGACCTCGCCGGCGCGCTTGCCGAAGACCACCGTCTCCAAGAGGGAGTTGGCTCCGAGCCGGTTGCCGCCGTGGACGCTTACGCAGGCGACCTCGCCGGCGGCGAAGAGTCCGCGCGGGCCGTCCCATCCGGCGGAGCCGGTGACGTCCCACGCCCGCGCGTCCACGTCGGTTTTGACGCCGCCCATAATGTAGTGCTGGCCTGGGCGGATCGGCACGGGCGCCTCGACCATATCCACGCCGGCGTAGTCGCGCGCCGCCTCGTAGATGTACTTCAACTTCGTGACGATCAGGTCGCGCCCCAAGTGGCGCAAGTCGAGCAGCACGCAGCCGTCCACGCCGCGCCCCTCCTCAATCTCCGTCTGCTCCGAGCGGGACACGACGTCGCGGGAGGCGAGTTCCTTCATTTTCGGAGCGTAGTGCTCCATAAAGCGCTCGCCCTTGGAGTTGAGGAGATACGCCCCCTCGCCGCGCGCCGCCTCCGAAAGGAGCACGCCGTTGCCCGCGAGCGTGGTGGGATGGTACTGCACCATCTCCATATCCAGCAGCGTCGCGCCGGCGCGGTAGGCGAGCGCGATGCCGTCGCCGGTGCAGATCAGCGCGTTCGTGCTCGGCTCGAAGGCTCTGCCCACGCCGCCGGACGCGAGAATGACCGCCTTGGCGGAGACCGCCCGGAGTTTGCCCGTGAGCATCTCCATGGCGATCACGCCCTTGCAGACGCCGTCCTCGACGATGAGGTCGGTTACGAACCACTCCTCGTAGGAGCGGATCCCCGCCTTCATAATCTGCTCGTACATCACGTGGAGGATGGCCTGCCCGGTGATGTCGGCGACGAAGAAGGTGCGGGCGTAACTCGCGCCGCCGAACGCCCGCGTGCCGAGCCGCCCATCCTCGTCGCGGTTGAAGATGACGCCCATGTG
The DNA here is from genome assembly GCA_965242755.1 of Dehalococcoidia bacterium. Classification (GTDB taxonomy): domain Bacteria; phylum Chloroflexota; class Dehalococcoidia; order Lucifugimonadales; family Australimonadaceae; genus Bin16. The sequence continues at coordinate 3,127,041 of OZ251500.1, forward strand.
CTCGAGGTCGATGATCTCGGAGGGCGCCTCGGCGCACATATACTCGATGGCGTCCTGGTCGCCGAGGTAGTCGGAGCCCTTCACGGTGTCGAACACGTGGGAGTCGACGGAGTCTTCGGCGCCTCGGAGGGCGGCGTTGATGCCGCCCTGCGCGGCGTTGGAGTGGCTCCGCACGGGGTGGACTTTGCTCATCATCGCCACGTTCGCGCCGACGCGATGCGCGGCGATCGCGGCCCGCATGCCCGCGAGCCCCGCCCCCACCACAAGAACGTCATGGTCAGCCATTGCCGTCGTTTCACCTGCCGCCGGGATTGTCGGATTCAGAGTCCGCAGGTGACTATAGCACAAGCGGGGCGCGGGCGGGAAGGGTAGGGGGCGCGCGCTGATGGCGCTGATGGCGGGGGCGCGGCGCGCGGCGGGCCTTGGGGGTGCCGCCGCATTCATGGAGCGCAGGAGGAGCGGATATTCCCTCCCCGCCTACAGCGGCCAGTTGTTCTTGATGCCGGCGACGGCGCCCTCTCCGGAGACGCGGGCGACGATTTCGTCCTCGGACTCGGCGGGAGCCTTGTCGGGCAACTCGTCCCACGTCTGCAGCACGCGGTTGATCAGTTCGCCGTCGCGGGAGTAGCCGGCCTCGCCAGGAATGTACTTCTTGGCGCGCTTCATGCCGAACTTGACGCGCTCCAGCGGCGCGACGATGCCGCCCTCCGGCGGAGGCGTCCGGAACACGTTCATCGGGTCGCCGCCGTCCGCGACGACCGCCATCTGCTCGCGCAGCAGTTTGCGGTAGAGGATGATGCCGCGGTCGGACTCGCCAAGATGCTCGAGGTTGCGCTTGGCGATCGGCCCTTGCGTGACCCACATCGTGTAGTCCTGGTTGAAGACGACGTCCACGATCCAGCGCCCGTTTTCGTCGATGAGGGGCACCTCGCGGTAGGGGACGGACTCCTGCTTGGGGACGGGCTGGCCGGGCGCGCCGCGCCACGTGTAGAGCGACACGTGCAGCGTGTTCTCGTCGTCAACGGGCACGCGGAACTGCATCGTGACGGAGACCTCGGAGCCGACGAGGAGGATGTTGGGGACGAACACGGGGTGGCCGTGCTTCCAGTCGTCGTCGTCCTCGGTGTAGCCCTTGAACACGCGCCGCTTGACGACGCCGTTCTCGAAGATGTCGAAGCCGATCTTCTCGTGCGTCGGCAGGTCGAGCAGCGCGCCTTTGAAGCCCGGCCCCTGCTGAACGTATTGCCCCCAGTAGGAGTGCGCCCACTCGACGTGCACGGGGTCGAGCGAGTTCTCCTGGCATTGCAGCCAGTTGCAGGGAAGCGGCGCAAGCGCGACGTCGCGCACGGCGTTCTCCCAAACGAGCGGCTCCCACAGCGGGAGGTACGGCGCCGGCTGCGGGCCGAGATACGCGAACACGAGCCCGCCCGCCGCCTGGACGGGGTAGCCCGCGACCTTCACCTTCTCCTTGAACCGCCCGTCGGGATGCACCGTCTCCTCGAACGGCTGCTCGATGCACTGTCCCGTCTCGTCCATCATCCAGCCGTGGTACATGCAGCGCAGGCCGTTCTCCTCCGGGATGCCGTAGGAGAGATCGACGCGCCGGTGGGGGCAAAAGCGCTCGATGAGGCCCATCGTCCCGGACTTGTCCTTGTAGAGGACGAGGTCTTCGCCGAGGAGTCGGACGGCTTTGGTGGGGCGGTCGTCGAGTTCGGCGGCCGCGGCGACGGGGTGCCAGTAGCGGCGCATCAGTTCGCCCATCGGCGTTCCGGGGCCGACCTGCGTCAGTTCCTGATTGGCCTTGACGGTGAGCATAGCGGGCGTCTCCTCGCGTTGCGCGTTTGTCCGCAGCGCATTCGTCTGCGCGTAAGGTAGCGCCCGCGCGCCCATCGGTCAAGCGCAAGCGGGAGCGCGGTTAGCGGCGGCTCTGCAATCGGCGTTCCGTGAGGCGTCCGAATCCCCCGCCCACCCCGCCCATTGCGGCGCAGCGCCGACGCCCGCGTTTGTGCTATGATGCGCGGCGCGGTCGGGCCGCGACTCCGTCGCCGGGCCGCGACTCCATCGCCGGAGGGAGGCGCTCGGCGCGCCGGGCATCGTGAATTCGCAAGAGCAGGCATCGGCGTTCGCGTCATCCCTCGCGACGGGAGAGGCGGAGCGCGGCTCGCCTTACGGGCAGGCCGCTCCCGGCTGGGATGTCGACCGCATCGAGGGGGAGGCGGTCGAGCAGTTGAAGTGGAGCGCGCAAGAGGCGTTCCCCGACCCTGCGATCAAGATACCTGACGACGTGGCGCGGAACGTGGCCGTCGCGTCGGTGGACGGCCTGCTGAATTGGGGGCGCCGCTCGGCGGCGTGGCCGGTCGCGTTCGGGCTCGCCTGCTGCGTTTTCGAGATGATCGCCTCCGCGATGTCGCGGTTCGACCTGGCGCGGTTCGGCATGGAGGCGATGCGCGCGACTCCCCGCCAAGCGGATCTGCTGATCGTCTCCGGCACGCTCACTTGGAAGATGGCGCCCGCCGTCCGCCGGATCTACGATCAGATGGCGGAGCCGAAGTGGGTGATTGCGATGGGCGTCTGCGCGACGAGCGGCGGGCCCTACTACCAGGGCTACAGCGTCGTGCCCGGCGTGAACCACATCGTGCCCGTCGACATCTACGTGCCGGGCTGCCCGCCGCGCCCCGACGCCCTCCTCTACGGCATTATGCAGTTGCACGACAAGATCAAGAAGTATCAGTTGGGGCGCGACGCCGCCGGAGTGGACAGGCCATGACCGCGGCGACCGACGGAGCCGCGCTCGCCGCCGCCCTCAGCGAACGCTTCCCCGGCGCGATTCAGGGCGCCGACGCCTACGCCGCGTGGATCGAGCCGTCCGCAGTCGCCGACGTATGCCGCTTCCTCCGCGACGACCCCGCGCATGACTACAAGATGCTCGGCTCGCTCACCGCGGTCGACTACGTCGAGCATTTCGAGGTCGTCTACCGGCTGACGTCGCTCAGCCGGAACGCGACGGCCGCGCTCAAGGCGCGCGTCTACGGACGCGAAGAGCCGTCGATCCCGAGCGTCGCGGGCGTGTGGCGCGGCGCCGATCTGCAGGAGCGAGAGGTCTGGGACTTGATGGGCGTCGCGTTCGAGGGGCGCCCCAACCTCAAGCGCATCCTCACGTGGGAGGGATTCCAGGGGCACCCGCTGCGGCGGGACTACCTGGAGCCGCCCCTCCCGTATTCGTGGCCGCACGGCGGATGAGGCGATGACGCTCCGAACCGAACCCGTCGTCGTCAACGTCGGCCCCCACCACCCGAGCACGCACGGCGTGTTCCGCATGAAGTTGACCTTCGACGGCGAGAACATTTTGGACGCCGAGCCCGTCATCGGCTACCTCCACCGCGGCACGGAGAAACTCGCCGAGGAGCGCCAGTACACGCAGGTCATCACGCTCACCGACCGCCTCGACTACGTCGCCTCAATGACGAACAACCAGGCCTACGTCCTCTCCTGCGAGCGGCTGGTCGGGATTGAGCCGCCTGAGCGCGGGAAATATCTGCGCGTGATCGCTGCGGAGTTGCAGCGCATCGCGAGCCATCTCATCGGCGTCGGCTTCTTCCTGCAGGAGTTGGGCGTGTTCGGCGGGACGGCGCTGATGTACGCCTTCCGCGAGCGCGAGCGCATCTTGGATATGTTCGAAATGCTCTGCGGAGCGCGCATCACGCTCTCCTATATGCGGATCGGCGGCGTTCTGCAGGACGCGCCCGATGAGTTTTGGCCCGCCCTCCGCTCCTTCCTCGACGATATGCCCGGCTACGCCGACGAGATGCAGGCGCTCGTGTTCGAAAGCGAGATCGTCCGCGCCCGCGCCATCGGGGTCGCGCCCGTGTCGGCGGAGGACGCCGTCGCCGCATCGTTCACGGGGCCCATCCTGCGCGCGTCCGGCGTGGCGTGGGATTGGCGCAAGGCCGCCCCCTACGACGCCTACGACCGCGTGGAGTTCGACGTTCCCGTCTGCGAGGGGGGCGACAACTACGATCGCTTCTGGGTGCGGATGCAGGAGGTGCGGCAATCGCTCCGCATCATTGAGCAGTGCCTCGAACAGATCGAGCCGGGGCCCGTCCGCGCGACGATGGCGATGCTCTTCCGGCCGCCGCCGGGCGAGGCGTACGTTCCCATCGAGGCGCCGAAGGGCGAACTCGGCTTCTACCTCGTCAGCGACGGCTCCATCGCGCCGTACCGCTGCCACGTTCGCTCGCCGTCGTTTATGAGCCTCACGCTCTTCCGGGAGATGCTCGTCGGCTGGAAACTCGCCGACGCCATCGTCACGCTGGGGAGCCTCGACTTCAATATGGGCGAGGTCGACCGCTGATGGGCGAGACGCTGGCCGGGAACGTCATCTACCGCAACGTCTACGCTTTCGTGGAGGGCGCGCTGGGCCCCGATTGGGCGTGGGCGGCCTACGCGGCGGGCGGGCTCGCGATCATCCTGCTCGTCGCCAACGCCGTGATGGCCGTCGGCGCGGGCTACACCTGGTTCGAGCGGCGGCTGCTGGGGCGCTTTCAGGGGCGGCTCGGCCCGAACCGCGCCGGGCCCTTCGGCCTCTTCCAGCCCCTCGCCGACGCGGTCAAACTCATCACCAAAGAAGACGTCATCGCGCTCGGCGCCGACAAGGTCGTGTTCACGCTCGCGCCCGTCGCAATGCTCGCCCCGACGATTCTCGTTCTCGCCGTCATTCCGTTCGGCGCGGGGTCATGGCTCGCCGACCTCAACGTCGCGGTGCTCTACATTGCGGCGGTCAGCGGCATTTCGACCATCGCCGTGATGATGGCGGGCTACGCATCGCCGAACAGTTTCTCCCTGTTCGGCAGCATGCGGGCGGTGGCGATGCTCGTGAGTTACGAGGTTCCGCTTGTGATGGCGCTGCTGGGCGTGGCGATTCTCGCGCAGTCCATGTCGCTGGTGGACGTCGTGGAGGCGCAGGCGCTGCCCTTCCTCATCGTCACGCCGCTTGGCGCGCTCGTGTTCCTCGCCGCCATCTCCGCCGAACTGAACCGCGCCCCGTTCGACGTCACGGAGGCCGAGTCGGAACTCGTGGCCGGCTATATGACCGAGTACAGCGGCATGAAGTACGGCGTCTTCATGCTCGCCGAGTTCACGAACACTGTCGTCGCGGGCGCGATTTTCGCCGCGTTGTTCCTGCAGGGATGGAAGTGGGCGGTGCTGCCCTCGCACGTGTGGTTCCTCGTCAAAGTGGCCGGATTCGTGTTCGTCGCCGTCTGGGTGCGCGCGACGCTGCCGCGCTTCCGGCTCGACCAGATTCTAGCGGCGGCGTGGAAGTACCTCTTTCCGCTAAGCCTGCTGAACGCGATGCTGCTCGCGGCGGAGGTCATCGTCTGGCCCGAGCGGGGCGCCGCCGAATTGGGCGTAATGGCCGCGATCAACTGGGCTATCTCCGTCCCCGCCGCGCTCCTCTGGTCGAAGGCCGTTTCCCTGCGCTCCGCCCCGCCGGTCCGCTTTCCCGCGCGCCGGCCCTCTCCCGCCGAACGGGAGAGGGAGTCGGAGGAGGGCGGCGCGTATTCGCCCGCGCGCCGGCTGTCTCACGCCGAGCGGGAGAGGGGGGCGGAGGAGAGTCGCGCATACGCGCCGTCTGACGAGGACCATTCCCGCGTAGGCGCGGCGCCTAACGATGACCGTCATTCCCGCGTAGGCGGGAATCCAGTCGGCGCGGAGCGCCAAAATCCCCAACCCCCCGCCGCCCCCACCGCGCCGCATCCCATCAACCCAGCGTATGCGCGAGCATCCTCCGACCCCCTCTCCCGCTTGGCGGGAGAGGGCCGGGGTGAGGGCGCGGGCGAGTGCCAAACGGAGGCGGGCTGATGTACGGGGCGGGCATTCTGCGCGGGTTGGGCGTTACGCTGCGGAACTTGGCGCGCCGCCCGTTCACGATCCAATACCCGGAGGAGCGCGTTCCCCAGCACCCGCGCTTCCGCGGGCAAGAGTTCACCTGGTACGAGCAGCGCTGCACCGGCTGCGCGAGTTGCGCCAAATACTGCCCGCTCGGCATCATCCGCATCGTCACCGACCCCGACGGCGGCAACGAGCAGGACGGCGGCAGTTACAAGGTGGACGTGTTCGACATTGACCAGGCGCGCTGCATGTACTGCGGCCTCTGCGTCGAGGCGTGCCCCTACGACGCGCTGCACATGGGCTCCGGATTCGAGGCCGCGCGCGAACGCCGCGAAGACCTCGTCATCACCGTGGACGACCTCAAGGCGCGGGAGAAGCGCCCCAGCGCGTGGTTCCGCCCCCAACTCGAGCGCGCGAAAGCCGACCCCCACCGCGGCGCTCCCGTCGAATGGCGCGACGCAGGGCGCGAGCCCTTCCCCTGGCACCCCAAGCGCCCGGGCCAAATGCCCGAGGAGATGGACCACCGGTCCAGTTCCGACGGCTCGTACCGGAGCGAGCGGTAGACGTGGCGTTCGACAACCTCTTCTCCGAGATCGTGTTCTGGCTCCTCGCCGCGGGGAGCGTCGGCTCCGCCGCGCTCGTCGTTCACCTCCGCAGCATCTTCCGCGCCGCGCTGATGCTCGTCGTCAGTTTCCTCGCCGTCGCCGGACTCTTCACCATGGCCAACGCGGAGTTCCTCGCCGTCGTGCAGGTGCTCGTCTACGGGGGAGGGATCGCCGTGCTCGTGATCTTCGCGGTGATGATGACCCGCGACGTCGACCAGGGCAACCAGGCGACGGCGGTGCAGCCCGTCGCGCTGGCGTTGGGCGCGGCGCTGCTCGGCGCGCTCGTCTACAGCGTCGCGCAAGCGGAGTGGGCGCTCCTTCCCGACTCGCTCCCCGCGCCCCTCGCCGCCGTCTTCGTCGAGACCCCGACGCGGCTTGGGCGTCTTCTCCTCAGCGACTACGTCCTCGCGTTCGAGGCCGCCGGCGTGCTCTTGCTGGCGGCGGTCATCGGCGCGCTTTCGCTCGTCCGCGAGCGCGAGGCGCAGGAGGGCGAGGATGCTTGAGCGTCTGCTGATCGTCTCGGCGGTCCTCTTCTGCATCGGGCTCTACGGGGTTCTCTCCCGGCGGCACGTCATCGCCATACTGATGTCGCTGGAGATTATGTTCAACGCGGTCAACGTCGCGCTCGTCGCGTTCTCGCGCTACGGCGCGCCCGCCGCCCTGCGCTTCCCGGGCGCCGCGGAGGGCGCGGAGCGCTTCGCGCTCGCCGGGCAGACGCTCGCGCTGTTCGTCATCGTCGTCGCGGCGGCGGAGGTCGCGCTCGGCCTCGCCCTCGTCATCGCCATCGCCCGACGGCGCGGCGGCGTCAACATATCCGATCTGAATCTCCTGCGGCGGTAGGCGGAGGCGCGCGATGTGGGTCACCTACAAGAAAGCCCCCAACCTGATGATCGCCGAGATGTGGAAGGAGATCCTTGAAGGCGAGGGGCTGCCCGTCCGCCTCCTGCCGGAGGGCGGACTCCTGAACTACGGCGAGACGGCGGCCTACGACGTGATGGCGCCTCGCGGACGCGAGCACGTCGCCGACGAGATCCTGAGGAAGTTGTAGGCGATGCTCCCCGAATTCGCGGCGTGGCTCATCATCGGCCTGCCCCTCCTCGCGGGGCTGGTCTGCATCGGCGCGCTGCGTCCGTGGCGGCGCGGCCTGTGGCCGCTCGCGGGCTTCGTTGGCGTCGCGGGGACGGCGGGCGCGTTCGCGCTGAGCCTCGCCGCGGTCAACGGCGCGATGGGGCACGGCGACGCGAACTACGAGCCCCATCGCTGGTTCGCGGTCGGCGGGCGCGGCGGCTTCGAAATGACCGTCGGCCTGCTCCTTGATCCGCTCTCCGCGATTATGGCCGCCGTCGTCTCCGGCGTGAGCGCAGTCGTCCAAATCTTCTCGCTCGGCTATATGAAAAAGGAGAGCGAGGCGGAGAACGGCGCGTGGAGCGACTATCCGCGCTACTTCGCCTATATGTCTCTTTTCACCGCCGCGATGCTTGGCCTCGTGCTCGCCTACAACCTCATCCAACTCTTCGTGTTTTGGGAGTTGGTGGGGCTCTTCTCCTACCTCCTCATCGGATTTTGGCATCACCGCCCGGCCGCCGCCGCCGCCGCGAAAAAAGCGTTCATCGTCACGCGAATCGGCGACTTCGGCTTCCTCTTGGGCATCCTCTACCTCTTCCTGCACCGAGGCGAATTCGCGGCGCTCGGACTGAATCCGTTCGAGATTCCGTCGATCCTTGAGGCCGCCCCGATGCTTGGCGCGGGCGTGGCGGGCTGGGCGGCGATTGGCCTGTTCGCGGGCGCCGCGGGCAAGTCCGCGCAGTTCCCCCTCCATACGTGGCTGCCCGACGCGATGGAGGGCCCGACTCCGGTGAGTTCGCTGATTCACGCGGCGACGATGGTCGCGGCGGGCGTGTTCCTCGTCGCGCGGCTCTTCGGCCTCTTCGAGCAGAGCGAGGCGGCGATGAACGCCGTCGCGCTGATCGGCGGCTTCACCGCCGTGTTCGCCGCCGCGATGGGCCTCGCCGCCAACGACATTAAGCGCGTGCTCGCCTTCTCGACCGTCAGCCAGTTGGGATATATGTTCCTCGCGCTCGGCGTTGGCGCGCCCGGCGTCGCGATGTTCCACCTGTTCAACCACGCCTTCTTCAAGTGCCTCCTCTTCCTCAGCGCCGGCTCCGTCCATCACTCCGTCCATACCTTTGATATGCGCTATATGGGCGGCGTCCGCAAGTGGATGCCCGCAACCCATCTCGCCGCGCTCATCGGCGGACTCAGCCTCGCCGGGATATTCCCGCTCTCCGGATTCTGGAGCAAAGACGAGATCCTCGGCGCGGCGTGGACGGGAAGCGGCGCCGCCGCGCCCATCGTGTTCTGGCTCGCGCTCGCCGCCGCTTTCCTGACCGCCTTCTACGTATTCCGCCTCATTCTGATGACCTTCCACGGCGAGTTCCGAGGCGGGATAGACGCCGTCCCCTACGCGGAGCGCATCCCCGACGAGGCGCATCATCACGTCCACCGGCATGAGTCGCCGCTCGTAATGACGCTCCCGATGATGCTGCTCGCCGTGTTCGCGGTCGGCTCCGGATTCATCGCCAACTCGCTCGTCGCGCTCGGACCCATTCCCGAGCACTGGCTCTCCCACTTCCTGCATGAGGATGCGCCGAAGTTCAACCTCGGCATCGCGGGCGCGTCCACCGCCGTCGCGCTTGCGGGCGCGGGGCTCGCCGTTCTGGTCTACGGAACGCGGACGATTTCGTTCGAGCGGCTCGGCGCGCCCTGGCGATTCGGCCGGCGGCTGCTCGAGCGGCGCTTCTACCTCGACGAAATCTACGAGGACTTCGCCGTCCGCCGCGTTCTCCACCGCGGACTCTTCCTCGCGTCCGACTGGTTCGACCGCCGCATCGTGGACGGCGTCGCCGACCTTGCGGGGTGGTTCGGGCGCAACGGCGGACGCGCCATCGCGCAACTCCAAACCGGCCAAGTCCAGGTCTACGGCGCTGCGGTCTCGATGGGCGCCGCCGTCATTCTCATCTACTACCTGATGCAGCGCTGAACGATGCTCACCGCCATCGCATTCGTCCCGATGACCGGCGCCGCGCTCGTCTTCGCCGTTCGCGCCCCGGCGCGGACGACGCGCCTCATCGCGCTCACGTTCGGCGTCGCGGAGTTGGCCCTGACGATCGCGATGTACGCCCTCTTCAGCGCGGCGGAGGGCGGCTATCAGTTCGTGCAGCGCGCCGATTGGGTTCCCGCGGCGGGCATCCAGTACCTGGTGGGCGCGGACGGCCTCAGCGCGCCCCTCATTCTGCTGAACGGGATCCTCGGGCTCGCCGCCGTGCTCGTCTCGTGGCGCGTCGAACTCCGCGTCCGCGAGTACTTCGCATGGCTCCTCCTCCTGCAGGGCGCCGTGATGGGCGTCTTCGTCTCCCTCGACCTCATCCTCTTCTTCATCTTCTGGGAACTGGAACTCATTCCGATGTTCTTCCTCATCTCCGTTTGGGGGACGGGGCGGCGCGACTACTCCGCAATGAAGTTCCTGCTCTTCACCTTCCTCGGATCGGCCTTTATGTTCGCCGCCATCCTCGCCCTCTACTTCTCCTTCCCCGCGGGCGAGCGCACCTTCGATATGACCGCCCTCATCTGGAAGGATATGAGCGCCTTGATCGTGCCGACCTCGCTCGTGTTCGGCGGCTTCCTCATCGCGTTCGCCGTCAAACTGCCCATCGTCCCCCTGCACACGTGGCTGCCCGACGCGCACACCGACGCGCCGACCGCCGTGAGCGTGATGCTCGCCGGCGTCCTCCTGAAAATGGGCGGCTACGGACTCCTGCGGATCAACGCCGGAATGTTCCCCGACCAACTCGCCGCCGCCGCGCCCCTCCTCGCCGCCTTCGCCGTCGTCAACGTTCTCTACGGCGCGTTCATCGTCCTCCGACAGACCGACCTCAAGCGGCTCGTCGCCTACAGCAGCGTCAGCCATATGGGATTCGTCGTGCTTGGGCTAGCGTCGGCGGGCGCGGGCGCCGCGCAACTCAACGGCGTCGGACTCAACGGCGCCGCCCTCCAACTCTTCACCCACGGAACGATCACCGGCCTCCTCTTCGTCGTCGTCGGCCTCATCTACGACCGCGCCCACACCCGCCACATTCCCGATATGGGCGGCCTCGCCGGGCGGATGCCCCTCATCGCCGTCGGCTTTATGATCGCCGGCCTCGCCTCGCTCGGCCTCCCGACGACGAGCGGCTTCGTCGCGGAGATTATGGTGTTCCTCGGAACGTTCCCCGTCTACGGCCTAGCGACTGCGCTCGCCGCGTTCGGCGTAGTGCTCGCCGCGGGCTACATCCTCTGGACGGCGCAGCGCGCGCTGTTCGGCCCGCGCCCGGAGCGATGGAGCGCCCTCCCCGACGCGACTCCCGTTGACGCGGCGGCGATGGGCGCGCTCATTATCCCCATCTTCGCTTTCGGACTCTACCCCGCTCCGCTGACCGACGTTTTCGAGGCGGGGATCGCCCCCATCGTTCGGGGGCTGGGAGGCTAGCGCATGGGCGTGACGGGACGCGACCTCTTCCTCATCGCGCCGGAACTCGCGCTCGCCGCGCTCGCCGCCGCCGTCGTCCTCCTCGACCTCGCCCCGGCTTTCCGCCGGAGCGAGCGCCTGCGGCAAACGGCGGCCATCGGCGGGCTGATCGTCCCGCTCGCGTTCGCCGCCGCCCTATGGAGCGACGTCCACGTCAACGGCGCGCAGACCGGTTTCAACGGCGCCCTCGTCGTCGACAAGTTCGCGCTCTACGTCAAGTTCGTCGTCATCGCCGTCGCCGGACTGACGCTGCTCGCCAGCGGAAACTACGCGCGGCGGTTCCGCCCCTACCAGGCGGAGTTCGCCGGCCTCCTGCTCTTCTCCGCGAGCGGCCTCACGCTGCTCGCCGCCGCCGCCGACCTCATCACCATCTACGTCGCGCTCGAACTCGCGACGCTCCCCGTCGTCGCGATGGCTGCCTTCGCCAAGACGCGCGCCGAGTCGCTCGAGGCGGGCGTGAAATACCTCCTCCTCTCAGCGGCCTCGTCCGCCTTCCTCCTCTACGGCTTCGCGTTCCTCTACGGCGCGTCGGGCACGATGCAGGTCGTCGCGCCGGACGGCGGAGTCCCGACCATCGCGCAAGCGCTCGCGCAAGGCGGCGACGCCCCGTTCGGCGGCTTCGCAGTGATGGCCGCCGCCGTGCTCGCCGTCGCGGGTTTCGGATTCAAGTTGTCCATCGTGCCGTTCCATATGTGGACGCCCGACGTCTACGAGGGCGCCCCGACGCCCGTCGGCGCGTTCCTGGCGACCGCGAGCAAGGCCGCCGCGTTCGCCGTCGTCCTCCGCGTCTTCGTCGAAGCGTTCGGCGGCGCGTCGGCGGACTGGAGCGGCCTCTTCGCCGCGCTCGCCGCCGTCACAATGACGCTCGGCAACCTCGTGGCGATAGCGCAGCGCAACGTGAAGCGCCTGCTCGGCTACAGCGCCATCGCCCACGCGGGCTACCTGCTCATCGGAGTCGCCGCCGCCGGACAGGGCGGCGCGCTCGGCGCATCGAGCGCGCTCTTCTACCTGGCCGCCTACGCCGCGATGACGCTCGCCGCCTTCTTCGCCGCGATGACGCTCGCGGACCGCGTCGGCGGCGAGCGCATCGACGACCTGGCCGGCGCCGGGCGCCGCTTCCCCTTCCCCTCGCTCGTTCTCGCCGTCGCCCTCATCGGCCTCACCGGCATTCCCCCGACGGCGGGCTTTATGGGCAAACTCTTCCTCTTCAACGCCGCCGTCAACGCCGGACTCGTCTGGCTCGCCGTCGTCGGCGCCGTCAACTCCGCCGTCTCCGCCTACTACTACGTCGGCGTCATTCGAACGATGCGCCTCCGCCCCGCCCCCGCCAACGGCGCCGCCCCGCCGACGGAATCAAACGACGGCGCCGCGCCCGGAACGCCGCTCGCGGTCAAAACCGCCCTGGGCGTCACGGCGCTCATCATCGTCGTCCTCGGCTTCTGGCCCGGCGGCCTGCTGGACGTAGCCCGCGCCGCCGCGGAGAGCCTCCTGCGCTAGGCGAGCCCCCGGCGTCATTCCTGTAGATGTCAAGTAATTCGTTGACAGAATCACAAGGCTTGGACGGGCGTCTTGCCGCCCAACCCCTGATGCGGGCGCTCCGTGTTGTAGTAGAGCAGGTAGAGCGCCAACTCCTCCTTCAACTCATCCACCGTCTCAAACGTCGTCCCATCCAGCAAGTCCTCGTTCAGCGTCCGCCAGAACCGCTCAACCTTCCCGTTCGTCTGCGGCCGGTACGGCCGCGTGTACCGATGCTTGATCCCCAACTCGCCCAGCAGCCGCTCCAGCGGATGCCCCGCCGCGTTCGTCCGCGACACAACCTCCGCCCCGTTGTCCGTCAGCAGCGCCTCGAACCGAACCCCGTACTCCGCCGCGAGCATGTTCAGGCGCTTCAGCGCCGCGAACATCACGCTCAACGCCTTGAGGTCGTCCACGACCTCCGCCCACGCGAGCCGGCGCGCGGCGTCCACCACGCAGACGAGGTAGGAGCGGCGCTTGCTCCCGACGATCTGGTCCTTGCCCAGGTAGCGGCAGTCGATGTGCCCAACTCTCCGGCCCGCGTCTTGATGATCCGGCGCTTGGACTGCTGCATGGGCGGCGTCAACCGGTTGACCCCGTGGCGTTCGCAGATGGCGTAGATGGCGGGGGCTTCGGCGTGTGGTCGCCGAGCGTGGGCTTGAGGATAGCGAAGATGTCGTAGCGGTTGTTGCCCTTGCTGCGGTGGGCGAGGACGAGCTGCTCGATGAAGGGGAGGGTTCGGCGGGTTCGCCAGCGTGGGCCGCGCTTGGCGGGGAGGAGCGCGGCGGGGTCGCCGCTGGAGCGGATGTGGCGGTTGTAGCACATGCCGAAGGTCTGGCGGTTGACGCCGTGGAAGGGGTGGAAGTCCTGGGCGAAGCGGAACTTGGGATGCTTGTTGGCCTTGACGAGTTCGTACTCGGCGATGAGGAAGCGCCGCTTCTGGGCGTGTTGCGCTTGATGGTCCTGTCGCTGCGGTTGTCGCGCATGTTCGTCTCCAGATCGGCCTGGTCGCCGGGCCAATTCTGTCAACGAATTACCTAACATCTACAGGAATGACGGGGCGCTGATCGATGCATAGCTGTCTCCTCGCGTTGAGGCGTGTTGCGGCACTTGTGCGGGATGTCGGGGAGTTATGCAAAGGTCTCCTCTGGAGAGGACGCAGGACAGCGGCACGCGCGAGTGCCTACCCGCGCCCCGCAGCCGCGCCCCACGCAATGATAGCCTAGCGCGCGGCGCGGCGAGCGCAAGAGGACGGCGCGAACGATGATCATAGATATGCACACCCACATCGTCCCAAAGGAATTCCCGTCCGGCGCCGGGCGCCCGTCGGGGAGCGCCTTTCCCGCAATGGCGCCGAAAGACGACGAACGCGCCGCCATCATCATCGGCGGCGCGGAGTACCGAGTCGTCCGCGACGTCTGCTGGGACGCCCCCAAGCGCGCCGCCGAAATGACCGCGCAGGGCACGGACAAGCAGGCGCTCTCCCCGCTGCCTGAGTTGCTGATGCACAACCTCGACCCGCAAGACGGGGCGGACTTGGCGCGCCATCTGAACGAAACCATCGCCGCGATGGTCGCCGCCGAGCCGGAGCGCTTCTACGGATTCGGCTCCGTCCCGATGCAGGACGTCGAACTCGCCGTCGCCGAACTCCGCGCCGTCAAAGAATTGGGGCTCCACGGCGTGGAGGTGCGCTCCAACATCGAGGGGCGCAGTTTGGGCGAGGAGCGGTTCCGCCCGTTCTTCCGCGAGGCCGACGCGCTCGGGCTCGCCGTTTTCGTCCACGCCAACCGCCCGACGTTCGCCGACCGCCTCGCCCACATCCCGCCAATCGTCGCCGACGCGCCGCTCGGCTTCCCCATAGAGTCCGGGCTCGCGGGAGCGTCCATCATCTGGAGCGGCCTGCTCGACGAACTGCCGGACTTGCGGATCTGCGTCAGCCACGGCGGAGGCGTGCTGACGCAACTGCTCGCCCGCAGCGACGAGAATTGGCGAACCCGCGAGCCCGTCCGCAAACTCCTGCCCAAAGCGCCGATGGAGTACGCGGCGATGCTCTACTACGACGACATCACGTTCGGAACGGCCCCGCTGCGCTACCTCATCGACCACGTCGGCGCCGGGCAAGTGATGGTCGGCTCCGACTGGCAGGGGACGGGCCCCAAGACGCCCTCGCCGGAGGAGGAATTCGCCGCGCTCGGCCTCAGCGCCGAGGAGCGCGACCTCATCGGCTGGCGCAACGCCTTGCGCTACGTCGGCGCGTAGGCGGCGCCTGCGGCTAGCATTCCCCCCGTAGCCGCGACCCACCCGGCGGCGCGCCCCGCGCCTCGTAGGTTGTGGACAGCGGGCAGGCGTCACTGAGTTATACTGTTTTGCCCTGCCGCCCGCGCTCGCTCGCTGTTGTGGACAGCGGGCAGGTGTCACTGAGTTATATTACGCTCATTCGGCATCCGATCAGTTATACTCACCGCGACGTTGGACAGCACGTTTATCAGGTTGTGGACAGCGGTCCGCGTGATCTTCCACAACTCCGGCATCGTCCTCGTGTGCCCCTTCGTCTCGTTGCAACCGCCGCAGAGCAGTTGCAGATTCGCCGTGATGTCGAGGCCGCTCTTGACCCACGGAACCACATGGTCAACACGCATATGGCGGAAGTCCGTGCGAACGCCGCAGCCGAGGCAGTAACCCTCCTGCCGACCGTAGAGGTCGCGCCGCTCCGCGAGCGTCCGCGGGCGGCGACGCTCGGCGATGGCGGCCTCCTCCTCCGAAACCGGGCGAATCGGCTCGTCCGTCTGGCCAGGCAGTTCCTCGACCCGATGGGCCTTCTTGCCGTCGGGAAGGCCGGCGGTGGCGCCCTCGACCTCCATTTCCGGGAAGGTTCCGCGCAGCCGTTTGACGACCTGGCGATACGCCTCGACGCCCATGTCCATGCCGATCCACCGCCGCCCCAACTGCTCCGCCGCGACGCACGCCGTCGCGCACCCGCGCAGGGTTTCCAGCATCCTGCACGCATGCCGCCAGCGCAAGCATGAGCGCTGCGCCGATTGTCGCCATCAGTTTCGTCATGCCGTTCCCTCCTATTCTCCCCTACTCCGGGCGGGCCGCTGCAGTTTTCGGAACGCGCCCCACATCGCCGCTATGCCCCGCCCACGATGGCGATAGCCACAACCATGGGCGCATCCTGTTCGTACGCCATACGGCCCGAGCCGGCGAGTAGCGCGCATCTCGGTTTGCATCGAGGGCGAATGCGCCCGCCCCGCCCCCTCCAAAATCGGCGGCAGCGCGGGAATGACATGCCCAATGTCCTCAATCCACTCCGCCTTCCAGTTCGGGTCGCCCGGCTCCATTGTGAACACGTCCACGAACCCGACGAGCCGATCCTGAACCGCCGCGAGAGGGTCGGGCCGCTCCTGCGGAGCGGGCAGGCGAATATCCTGCAGCAGGCCGCGCTCCTCCTGCTCGGCGAGCCCGATGGGGTTGAGGTAGGCGCGCCCGCTGTTGAACGGCGGTTCGAGGTAGATGAGGTCGACGCAGGCGTCGGGCAGCGCCCGCAGCGCGGGAAGGTTGTCGTTGACGACGATCGTCCGGTTCTCGATCCCGGGCAATATCGGCGCGTTGAGGTTGGTCTCCGTCACGGCGTCTCCGCAGGGTGGCGTTGGCCTAATCCTAGCCTAAGATGCGCCGCGCGAGGGCGCAATGTCAATGGGGGCATGTCCGCATTCGGCGGCGCGCGGCCGCCCTCTCTTGCCGTCATTCCCGCGTAGGCGGGAATCCAGTCGGCGCGATAGCGCCATGAGACGGGCGCGCTGCGCCCGTCTCCATCATCCCCCAAGCGCCCACCGTTCCCGCCTATGCGGGAATCGCCGCGAGCCGATCCAGACGGTGAGAGTCACCCGGTCGCGTAATCCGCTAGCGCGGCGGGGACATCCTCGATATGGACGGCGTAACTCCGTGGGGCGTGGGCTCTCGTATAGCGGCGGAGGTTGGCCATCCGCGTTTCGTCGTAGTAGGGGCCATCCACGATCACGAGCAGGATGCAAGTCTCGTCAGGGCAGCGCAAGAACTGCTGCAGGAGTTCGCGCATCTCTTTGAACTGGCTGTCCTGGCTGCCGCCGCTGTCGCGTGTGAACTTGTGCATCGCGTAGCAGGTCGTGTCCCCGGTTCGCCAGCGAAAATCGAGGGATTTCGACGGCCTCGCGCGCAGTTCGGCCCCGCGTTTCACCTCCCCGTCGCTCGTCACGTAGAGCGCGTTGGCTCCCGACTTGGGCAAAACCCTAAAGTCGAGGACGGAGTCGAGCGTCCTCAGCCATTCCGCCGCTATGCGCTCATGCATTCCCTGCCGCATAGGCTGCTTGGCGAAATGCGCCGCGAACATCGGGTCGGCGGCGATTTTCGCGCGGACTTGCTCCACGGCGTAGCCGAACCGATGGGCGAAGGTCTCTATCTTCCTTTGCAAGTCAGCGCCGCCGGCGGCGAGCAACTCATGCGTTTGCAGCGCATTCTCGCGCCACATCTCCTGTTCGATGGCGTCGTAGTCCGGGGGCGGCGGGTTACCCGACATAGTGCACAATCCCCCGGGCGAGCGCCCAATCGCATCGGCGGCGGTACATGCCGTCCTTGCGGATGCCCTTGAAGCACGTCATTAGCACGTCGCGGGTTTCGATGCGGAACGCCGCCAGCGCCTCGTTCCACTCCGCAATGCGGACGGCGCCGCCAACGAACATCCTCGTGATGGCGCGCCCCGACGGTTTGACGGCGTAGCCCGCTAGTTCGCGCCCGTCGCAGAATCGGATGGACGCCTCCGTCGTGTTGTCCACCGCGATGAGCCCGACGTCGCCGGACGGATCGTTGAACACGACCTCCGCTCCGTCTGGGAGCGGCGCGGGGCGGCGCGCCGACAACTGCGCCAGGTCGCCGACGTAGGTCTCTCCCGACCAGACCTGAATGCGGTCGGGATGGCCGATGGAGTCGTCGAACAGCGCGAGGCCGACGGGGTGGCCGGTGTCCGCGAACATATCCGCCGTGAGCGAGATGAACGCGAACAGGCGGTCGTGGAAGAGGCCGGCGCGGATGAACGACTCCGGGACGAGCGCGGCGACGAACGGGCAGCGGGCGAGCGCCGTCTCGAGGGCGACTTTGTAGAGATCGTCGTGGCGCGTGTCCGGGAAGGCGAGGCCGCGCGACGTCGCGCTGTTCCGCGCGAGCCACGGCGGATTCGTGACGCAGACGTCGTAGCTGGCGGGGAAGTCCGCGAGCGTGTCGCGCCGCTGGACGTCCGGGTGCGCGGGGGCGATGTCGAACGACGCGAACGCTTTGCACAGCCCCATCTCCTGCAACCGCGCGATGAGGCTGTTGGCGCCCGCGAACGGCTCCAGCACGGTGGCGCAGCGCAGCCCCGCCAGTTCCGCCCACGCGAGGAAGGCGGGATGGCCGAACGGATTGCCCGCCGTGTAGTAGCGTCCGTTCGCCCGCTTGCGCTGCTCGGCGGCGGTGAGCGGCGCCCATCGCGGACGCGGCGGGCTAACGGCGGGCGACGCTGAGCGCAAAGCGATCGCGGACAGATGCGGCCTCCTCTCCAACAAATCGGCGCCTAGTCTATCCGTTCCCTGTCGGGGCGCTATCGGCGCGAAGAGCCAATCCCCCTCTCCGATGGCGGGAGAGGGGAAGGGGGTGAGGGTTGAGCGCCCTCTCATTCCCGCGAATCCAGGAACCTACCCCCCCCCGCCTACTCCGAGCGGAGGCGGAACGCCCGGCGCAGGAGCGCCCAGCGCAGCGACGACCAGGCTCGCTCCGCGTCGCGCAGCGCCCCGAGCGGAACGCGCCCCGGCGCGTAGCGGCGCAAGGCGTAGGCGGCGGCGATATGCCCAATCTCGCCGGCGCGCGACGGCGCCTCCGCCGCCAGCGCGTCCGCGTACTCCATCGCCGTCTGATGCGGACGCTTCTGAACGCCCGCCGCCGCCCCCAGACGCGCCATCTTGGCGAACAGTTCGTCTGGGCGCGGCAGCCTCCCCAACTTCCACCACCACTGCCGCCACGCGGCGACGGGCGCGGCGGCGGCCAGCGCGCCAGCGACCCCCAATAGGCCGATGACCCACGCGGGAATCTCCCGGCGCGGCGCGAAATCAATGACGAACCCCTCTTCGTCCTCGTCTTCCGGGATTTCACCGAATTCGATCTCCGGCTGCTCCGCGAGCACGGGCGGCGGGCCCAGTTCCTGCCCGCCGAACTCCACCGCGTCCGGCGGCGTCGGCTCGAACGGAATCCAACCGTAGCCGGGGAAATACGCCTCGACCCACGCGTGATAGTTGACGCCCGTCACCTCGTAGGCGCCGACCGCCGGATTGAATATGCCCGTCGCGTAGCCCAACACGTAGCGGCTGGGGATTCCGGCGGCGCGCAGCAGCACGGCGGCGGCCGATGCGTGATAGTCGCAATAGCCCTCTTGCGACTCGAACAGGAAATAGTCCACGCCGTCCGCGCCTTCCGGCGGCGCCTCGATGTCCAAGCGGTACGGCATGCCGATCACGTGGTCGCGGACGGCGAGCGCGGCGTCGTAGGGATTCTCCGCGTCCGCCGCGATGCGCTCCGCGAGGCTGCGGACGCGCCGCGGCAGCGTCTCCGGCAGTTGCAGGTAGGCGTTCGTCCACTCGGGATACTCCGCGCCGGCGCGCCGCAACTGAAACGCGGTCGCGGTGGACTCCAGCCCCGTGCTGACGTAGTTGAGATTGACGCGCGTCGGGAAGTACTCGCGCCCTTCCGAAAACCGCGCCTGCATCACGCCGGGGCCCGCGCCCGCCGCCGTCATTCCCTCGGCGGGGCGGTCGAACGCGGCGGGGAGGCCGCCCGTGAAGAGCGTGTCCGTCGCCGCCGCCACGCGGAACTCGTGGGTTTGGCGCGTCCGGTTGCTCCCTTCCGGCGCGGGCGCGTCCTCGAACGGCGCGTACTCCGCGCCGGGCGCGGTCGCCCACCCGTCCCCATCGTAGACGGCGTAGGTCCGCGCCCGCCAGTACGTCGGCGGGCCCTGCGCGGTGAACAGCAACTCCTCGTAGAAGTTCGGCTCGCCTGAGAATCTCGTGCGCGCGTCGAACGTGATCGTGTGGTAGTCGCGCCGCGCCGGGAGCGCGCTGAACAGGCGGGCGAAATGCGCGCTCGCCGCCTGCGCCGCCCCGTCCAACGCCCGCGACGCCGCCCCCAACGGCGCAGCCGACGGCGCGGGCAGAACCGCCGCGACCGCCGTGATCGCAAGCCCAATTCCCAAAATCACGCCGGAATGCGCGAGCGTCGATCTGGAGTCGAACGCCGCGCCCCGCGCCCTCCATCCCGCCATCCGGCGCGCCGCGCTCAGATGAATCAGCAGCGCCGCCGCCGCCGTCATAAACGCCGCAAGCCGCAATACGACCCATCCGCCCAAGTGCGACAGCGCGAACGCCGTCATCACGCCCCCCAGAAGAACCGTCGTCCAGCCATGCGCCCGCCGCAGCGCGAGCCATACGCCGGAGACCGCGAACCCCCATAGGACGAGCGTGAGGAACATCGCGAACTCGACCAGCCCCGCGCGCGTCTCGTCCGTCGGGACGGCGGCGATCCAGTCCGCGAGGTCGGCGAAAGCGTTGGCCAGCCGCGTCGGCGCGCCCGCGCCCTCCGCGACCGACGCCCCGGCGAAAACCGCCAGCGCAAGCCCGGAGGCGCCCCCCGCGAGCGACGTCCGCAGCCCGCTCCATCCGGCGCGGCTCATCGCGTAGCCCGCCGCTCCCCCCAACGCCGCGACGATCAGCGGCGGCGGCATCCCAGGCGCCCAATTCCCCTGCTGCAGCGGCAGCGCGACCGACAGCAGCGCAAGGATCAGCAGCGTCAGCGTCAGCCCGTCCCCGCCGACGAACCGCTCCCACAGCAGCACGGCGCGGGCGTCGCGCGACAGGGACCGTCCCGCAGCGGACGCGCCGCCTCCCGGCGCTCCTCCGGCCGGTCCGGGGTTGCGCGCTCCCGCGGCGGACATTGTCATCGAGGAACCGCCTGCGGCTCCGGCGTGACCGCCGCAAGCCCCGCCGGAGCGGAGCGGTAGTCCAGCCGCTTGCCGATCTCGTCGCCCTTGCGAATGACGTAGGCGTCGAGCCCGCCCCCGCCCGTCGGCGCCGCGCCCCGGAAACTCGCCGCGTCCACCAGGGCGGGGACGACCGCCGCGCCCGCCGCGCGCAAGCGGTTGACCGCAGGCGCGACCGCGGCTGGCGGCGACGCAGAGATCAGCACGACGCACGCGCCGGGGCTCAGCGCGCCCCGCAGCGACTCCGCCGCCGCATCCGGGCCCGCCTCGGGGCCCGGCTCCATTAGCGCGAGCGCCTGAAAGATCCGGCCCAACTGCGCCACGCCCGCCGCCGGGCGAATCAGAACGCGCTCGCGTCCGGCCAGCGCCGCCCCAACCGAACGCCCCCCGTCCAAAAACCGCTTGGCGACCGACGCCGCGGTCGTCACCGCGTACTCCTCCGCGCTCTCCGCGCCCTCTCCCGCCTGCGCCCCCTCGTCCAAGTCGATCGCGACCCACACCGCGTCCACGGGGCCGGACGGCTCAGGGTCGAACTCCTTGACGATGAGCCTCCCCGCATGCGCGGTCGCCGGCCAGTGCACGCGGCTCACCGCGTCGGCGGACGTGTAGTCCCGCGCGCCGGAGGCGATGGGGCTCGGCGTGAACGCCCGCCCGCGCATCACTCCCTCCGTCCATCCCCTGCCCGACGGCACGTGGAAGCCGGGCAAGTCCACCGTGGCCGGATAGATCAGCGCCTCGCGCTTCCGCCCCAACCGCATCGTTCTGCTGAACAGCCCGAACGGGTCGCGGCTCGTGATCTCCAACTCGCCGAACATGTAGACGCCGCGCCGCTCGCACCGACGCGAGTCCGTCCACTCGACCGACCGGAACGGCCAAAGCGTCACGATCCGCCCCGAGCGTCCGAACGGCGCCGTGTCGTGCTGCGCCTCCAACAGCAGTTTCGGCCACCAATGCGTATTGCGGAGCGTCACCCGCTCCTCCAATCGCTCGCCGACTTGCAAGTACGCGGTGAGCCGGCGGACGCCGCCCTCGATTCGCCGCGCCGACAGCGCGCTCGCCAGATAGCCCAGCAACGGCGCGGCGAGCATCCCAAGCGTTAGGCGGTAGTACAGCGCGTTGCCCGTGGCGAGCGCGAGCGTCAGCAGCGCCAGCCCCAGCGCGACCCACGCCGCGGCGCCTCCCCCCGCGACGCTCCGCCCTGCGATTCGCGGAACGCGCCTCATCCGGCGGCGCCCCCGCCCGCCCGCAAGCGGACGGCCTCCCGCATAGCGACATCTGCGCTCATAACGGCGGCAATGCTAGCACGGTGGGGCTCCTCTTCCGTCTTGCGCGGGTCGCGGCGCCCTGGGCTAGTCCAGGATCTCGGCGGTTTGGCGCTCCGTTTCGGGGAAGAGGAGCGATTTCACGACGACGGGGACGACGCGCGCGGGGTGGATCATCTCGCCGACGTCGATGTAGTCGAACTCCTGCAGGCGCAGGTTGTCTATGGAGATGACGGGGTTGGGGACGCCGATGTCTTTCGTGATGGTGTCGCCGACGATTTTGGCGAAGTCGCCGGTGAAGACGAGCATCAAGGGCAGGCCGTCGGCGAGCGAGCGAGGGGACGCGGCGACGACGCCGTCGGCGATCTTTCGGAGTTGCGCGTAGCGGGGGAGGCCGTCCCATTCGAAGGCGAGCGCGACCTGCCGGCCGCCTTCCTCGAGGTCTTGCCGCTCGAACGCTTGGGCGACGAGGGCGGCGACCTCTTCGGCCTGGACTTCGCGGTCTTCGGGGAGTTTGGAGAGGAGGACGGGGATGTTGCGCTGCGGGAGGAGGGAGGGGTCGGAGATGGAGAGCGTGTTGCCGCTGAGTTGGACGGTGAATTGGGACGCGCCGATGACGGTGGCGCGGATGCGCTCGGTCGCGGGTTGGACGGGGGCGGGCAGGGCGCATTCGGTCATTTTGCGGCGGAGGGCGGACGCGAGCGCGAGGGCGAGGTCGCCGAATTCGCGCGTTTCGGAGCCGTAGACGTATTCGGAGACGCCGCCGGAGAACACGAGCGCGTCGTAGGCGAGGTCTTGCGGCATATCGGGGGTGAGCAGGAGGCGTTGGGCGAGGTCGGAGCGCGGGCGCCCCAGCATCACGTCCATCAGGCAATCCGCGAGCGCGTCGGCGATGGCGTCGCGGTCGGCGTCGGCGAGGTGCTGGCCGAGCGCGAGGCTTGCGCCGACGCTTTCCGCCGCGGCGCGCCCGGCGTCTTCAATGCGGGCGGCGCGCCCGTTATCGTCCACTGCGATGAGGCGTCCGCCGACGTTGATTGCGGCGGTCTGGACGATGCGTCCGGCTTTCGCGAGGGCGAATTTGGTCGTGCCGCCGCCGATGTCCACGTTGAGGACGGTTTGCTTGGGGTTGCGGGAGCATTTGACGGCGCCGGAGCCGTTGGCGGCGAGGACGGACTCGAGATTGTGTCCCGCCGACGCGCAGACGAACTTGCCGGCTTCGCTTGCGAAGAGGTCGGCGATGGCGTGGGCGTTCCGGCGCTTGATGGCCTCGCCGGTGAGGATGATGGCGCCGCTGTCGACGTCTTCCGGCGTTACGCCGGCTTGGGCGTAGGATTCGGAGATGAACGCCTCGAGTCGCTCGGTGTCGATGAGGTTGCCGGCGGCGTAGGGGGTGAGGAGGATGGGGGATTTGTGGAGCGTGCGGCGTTCGACGACCTCGTAGCGGCTGGAGTGCAACTCCTGGACGCGCTGGAGCGTGACGCTGGAGAACATGAGGTGGGAGGTTGACGATCCGACGTCGATGCCCACGGTTTTGAGTTCGATGACCTCGTGGTGGTAGAAGTCGTGGTCGGGGTTGTTGAGTTGGACGCTGAGCTTGGCCAGCCGCTCCTCGTCGGGGTCGTGGACGTGTGCCCAGGGCTCGTCATGCATTGGGATCGGGGGCTCCTTTCGCTAGGGGTTGGGGGCGGCGCGGGTTGGGCGGGGGGCTTGGGCGAAACGCGCGGAATTTCGCCCGGGGGAAGGGTCATTTCGGGTCATTTGGCCGTGATTCACTCCTAGATCAAGGTTTGGGGGCGTGCCACTTTGAGCCCTAATTGAGCCCCAAATGAGCCCTGTTTGAGCCCTTAATGAGCGGTTTTGAGCGGTTTTGCGCCCTCGCCCCGCGCGCGGCCGCGTCGGGGCGGGAAGGCGTGGGATTGGGAAGCGAATCGCGCATGCGCTCATCGTAGAGGGGAAGGGCGGGGCGCGCAAGGGGCGGATGGCGCGCGTTCCGCAGGGCGTGGCGCGGGCGGGAACCCTCACCCGCCGCTACGCGGCCGCCCTCTCCCGCCATCGGGAGAGGGCGGGGTTTGCGCGTGCGGGCAGGGCGGCAGGTTACGCAAAAGCCCCCTTCGCGGAAGAGGAACGCCCATCCCTGCCCTCGCCGTGTACAATGGGCAGCGGCGGGCGCCGCCCGCAGGAGGCGAGCGTCCGTTATGGCCAACGATCCGCAGTACGACGTCATCATCATCGGCGGAGGCGCCGCAGGGCTGGCCGCGTCCATCTACGCCGTCCGCGCGATGCTCAAGACGCTCATCATCGAGAAGAAGGCCGTCGGCGGGCAGATTCTCCTGACCGGGGAGATCGAGAACTATCCCGGCTTCCCTGAGCCGGTGGACGGCCCGGAACTCGCCTCGCTCTACGAGAAGCAGGCCGCGCGGTTCGGCGTCGAGTTTGAGTACGACACCGTCACGGCGCTGGACGTCGCGGGCGAGGTCAAGCGCGTCGTCTGCGAGGACGGGGCGTACACGAGCAAGACGGTCATCATCGCCAGCGGCGGCGAGCACAACAAACTCGACGTGCCCGGCGAGGTCGAGTACTGGGGCAAAGGCGTCTCCTATTGCGCCACGTGCGACGGCAACTTCTTCCGCGGGATGGACGTCGTCGTCGTCGGCGGGGGCGACGCCGCGATGGACGAGGGGTTGTATCTCACGCGAACGACGAGCAAGGTCACCGTCGTCCATCGCCGCGCCGCGCTGCGCGCCAGCAAGATTCTTCAGCAACGCGCCTTCGACAATCCCAAGATGGAGTTCGTTTGGGACACGGTGGTCGACGAGATCAAGGGCAACGGGGAGGTGGACGCGGTCACGCTCCGCAACCTCAAGACGGGCGCGGTGGTCGAGCGCCCGGCGCAGGGGGTCTTCATCTTCATCGGCTTCCATCCGGTCAACGACTTTATGCAGGGGGCGGTGGAGTTGGACAACGCGGGGCACGTGCTGACGAATCTGCAGATGGAGACGAGCGTTCCGGGCGTGTTCGCGGCGGGAGACGTGCGGCAATTCTCCGACCGGCAGTTGGCGAACGCCGTAGGCGACGGCGTGGCGGCGGCGCTCGCGGCGTATCGCTACATCGAGGGGTAGGGCGGGGCCCGGTTATCGGACTCATGGTAGGCGGCGGCCCTCCCGCCCAGAAATCCCCCGGTTGACAATCCCGCGGCGGGGACTTAGCTTGCGCGC
This sequence comes from Dehalococcoidia bacterium, assembly GCA_965242755.1. GTDB lineage: Bacteria > Chloroflexota > Dehalococcoidia > Lucifugimonadales > Australimonadaceae > Bin16. The sequence continues at coordinate 3,152,126 of OZ251500.1, forward strand.
AAGCGTTCATCTGCGGCGATGCCGCACGCGGGCGCAGACGAAAACTCCAAACGCATAGGAAGGTTCCAACGATATGACTTCCCGAATCCTCGTCGCGCTCGGCGCGTTCGCCGCCGTCGCCCTCGCGCTCATCATCGCCTTGCCCGCCACCGCCCAGGAGTCGACAGTCCCAACGACGACGGCGACGCCCACCCCCACTCCCACCGCCACGCCGACCCCAACTCCCACGCCGTCGCCGACTCCCACCCCGACGCCTACCCCGGCGGGAACTTCCACTCCCACGCCCTCTACGCCCGCGCTCGTCGCAATACCTGAATCCTTCCGAACGTCCTGCTCGAACGGAACCGCAGTGCCGAACCCATCAAGCAATGCTGGCTTGGTCAGCGACTGCGCCGCTTTGATGCACGGGAAGGACACGCTGCGCGGAACCGCAACGCTGAACTGGGACTACAACACGGCCATCACTTCGTGGGAAGGCATCACCGTCGGCGGAACGCCGCAGCGGGTTACAGGCCTTGCTCTCGACCATTCGTGGAACCAGTCGGTCGAGAGTAGAAAGTTGAGCGGGAGCATCCCGTCCTCCCTCGGCAATCTCTCCAACTTGCAGAGTCTCGCGCTTAATAACAACAAGTTGAGCGGGAGCATCCCGTCCTCCCTCGGCAACCTCTCCAACTTGACGATCCTCGGCCTCTGGGTCAACGAGTTGAGCGAGAGCATCCCGTCTTCCCTTGGTAATCTCTCCAACTTGACAGTGCTAGGTCTTGCCCGCAACGGGTTGAGCGGGAGCATCCCGTCCGAGCTCGGCAACCTTTCCAACTTGAATCGCCTCAACCTTCGCGACAACGGGTTGAGCGGGAGTATCCCGGCTGAGATCGGCAACCTCTCCAATTTGCAGAGACTCTGGCTCTCCGGCAACGGGTTGAGCGGGAACATCCCGTCGCAACTCGGCAACCTCTCCAACTTGACCGACCTCCGCCTTGACGGCAACGAGTTGGACGGGAACATCCCATCGTCGCTCGGCAACCTCTCCAACTTAACTCATCTCTTCCTCAGCCACAACAGGTTGAGCGGGAGCATCCCGTCACAACTCGGCAACCTCTCCAAAATGCACTGGCTCGGCCTCGGCGGCAACGAGTTGAGCGGCAACATTCCGTCATCCCTTGGTAATCTCTCCAGATTGACCAGACTCAGACTGGGCGACAACGAGTTGAGCGGGAGCATCCCGTCACAACTCGGCAACCTCTCCAACTTGACCCAGCTCTGGCTCAATGGCAATGAGTTGGACGGGAGCATCCCGACCCAACTCGGCAACCTCTCCAACTTGACCCAGCTCTGGCTCAATGGCAATGAGTTGAGCGGGAGCATCCCGTCACAACTCGGCAACCTCTCCAACTTGACCCAACTCTGGCTCTACGACAACGGGTTGAGCGGGAGTATCCCAACCCAACTCGGCAATCTCTCCAACTTGACATGGCTCTCCCTCAATGACAACGAGTTGAGCGGGAACATCCCGTCGCAACTCGGCAACCTCTCCAACTTGACCCACTTCGACCTCGCCGGCAACGGGTTGAGCGGGAACATCCCGACCCAACTCGGCAACCTCTCCAACTTGACCCACTTCGACCTCGCCGGCAACGGGTTGAGCGGGAACATCCCGACCCAACTCGGCAATCTCTCCAATTTGACCCATCTCCACCTCTGGGGCAACGAGTTGAGCGGGAGCATTCCGACCCAACTCGGCAATCTCTCCAACTTGACCTATCTCGCACTAGGGAGCAACGAGTTGAGCGGGAACATCCCGTCGCAACTCGGCAACCTCTCCAACTTGAATCGCCTCTGGCTCAATCACAACGGGTTGAGCGGGAGCATACCGACCCAACTCGGCAACCTCTCCAGCCTATCCACCATCAACCTCAGTGGCAACGGGTTGAGCGGGAGCATCCCGACCCAACTCGGCAACCTCTCCAACTTGACAATTCTCAGACTACACAACAATGAGTTGAGCGGGAACATCCCGACCCAACTAGGCAACCTCTCCAACTTGCACTGGCTTCGCCTCTATGGCAACGAGTTGAGCGGGAACATCCCGACCCAACTCGGCAACCTCTCCAAGTTGACGGACCTCCGGCTGCACGACAACGAGTTGGACGGAAGCATCCCGACCCAACTCGGCAACCTCTCCAACTTGACCCACTTCGACCTCAACAACAACTGGTTGAGCGGGAACATCCCGACCCAACTCGGCAGCCTCTCCAACTTGACCCACCTTGACGTCAGCGTCAACGAGTTGGACGGGAGCATCCCGACCCAACTCGGCAGCCTCTCCAACTTGACCCACCTTGACGTCAGCGTCAACTGGTTGGACGGAAGCATCCCGTCGCAACTCGGCAGCCTCTCCAACTTGACCTCCATGCAACTCAACTGCAACTTGTTGAGCGGGAACATTCCGACTGAACTGGGCAACCTCTCCAAGTTGACCAGCCTCAGCCTCGCCAACAATGGGTTGAGCGGGAGCATTCCGTCGTCGCTCGGCAACCTCTCCAACTTGGAGATTCTCGCTCTCGGCGACAATGAATTGCCTTATGGGATTCCGTCGTGGCTCAGCCGTCTGACGAAGTTGCGCGGGTTCTCTCTTGGGGACTTGGGGGGCTCTCCGGATTGCGGGGACTGAGTAGGGCGCGCTCGGACGCCGCGAACCCGCGCGCCGCCGCTCTGCGGCGCCTGCTATAATCCCCGCATAGGGAGGTCTGCGATGGCCACCGCCGTCAACAGCATAGAAAACCTGGCACTCGGCGAGAAGCCGGACACTTTTATCCCTGACTACCACGCCACGCAGTTGGCCATCAATGACGCTTATCTCCTCTGCGGAGGACATGGGCGTCTCCTGGAGTTCGCACGCTCGCCTATAGATTCCCGCCTACGCGAGAATGACGCAAGGTCTCCCTTGCATGAGAGGAGAATCGCGTGACCATCGGCTGGGGAATCGTCAGTACGGGGCGGCACCCGGACGGGAAGATGGCGCCGGCGATCAACGCCGCGTCGGGAGCGTCGCTCGCCGCGGTCGTTAGCCGCGACTTGGGGCGCGCCCAAGCGTTCGCCGAGAAGCACGGCGCGGCCCGCGCCTACGACGACCTCGACGCGATGTTGCGCGACTCCGACGTGGACGTCGTCTACGTCGCGTCGCCCAACGCGCTGCATGCGGAGCAGACGGTCCGCGCCGCGCAGGCGGGCAAGCACGTCCTCGTCGAGAAGCCGATGGCGCTTTCGGCGGACGACGCCAAGCGAATGATCGAAGCCTGCGCCCGCGCCGGCGTCCGGCTTGGCGTGGGGTTTCACCTGCGGGCTCACGAGGGGCACCGCCGCCTGCGGTCGCTCGTCGCCGAGGGCGCGCTGGGCGCGGTCGCGTTCGCGGAGGCGAATTGGGGGCGCGGCGTTCGCGGGCAGGAGTCGCCGCCTCCGCGAACGGGCCTGCAGGCGTGGTGGGACGATCCCGCGCTCATCGGGGCGGGCGCGTTTATGGCGACGGGCGTCCATTGCGCCGACCTGCTCCGCTGCGTTCTGTCCGACGAGGTTGCGGAAGTCTCCGCCGTGAGCGACGCCACGCCGGGCAAACCGCTTGAGGAACTGCTTGCGCTCACGCTTCGCTTTCGGGGCGGCGCCATCGCAACCGTGATGACGGGGCGGCGCACGCCCGACTACGAGCGCAACGACGTCGTCGTCTACGGAACGCTTGGGCGCGGCGGCGTTCAGGGGAGCGTGGATATGAATCAGGCGGGCGCGCTGGCGGTCCGGACGGACGCGCTCACGCTCGACGAAGCCTACCCGGAAGACCCCATCGCGCTCTACACGCGGCAAGTCGAGGCGTTCGGCGCGGCGGTCGAATCCGGCGGCGAGCCGCTTGCGAGCGGCGAGGATGGCCTGCGCGCCGTGGAGATCACGCAAGCGATGGTCGCGTCGGCCCGCGACGGCCGCCGGGTCGCGTTGGGCTGACCCGCGCTTGATCAGCCGCGCTTCGCCGACGCGAACGCCTCGGCGAGCCGCGCGGCGGCGGCGCGAGGGTCGGCGGCGAGCGTTACGGCGGCGATGACGCATACGCCGTCCGCGCCTGCCCGGGCGACTTCCCCCGCGTTCTCCGGCGCAACGCCGCCTATCGCCAGCAGCGGAGGCCCGCCCTCCGGCAAAGCGTTCCGCACGGCGCGCAGCGTTTCCGGCCCGGCCGGGCGCGTGTCCGCTTTCGATCCGGTGGGGAACATCCGCCCGACGGCGATATAGTCCGCGCCTTGCTCCGCGGACGCGAGCGCCTCGTCCCGCAATGCGTTGGACGTTCCTGCGATTCGCCAGGGGCGGAGCGACTCGCGGGCGGCGGACAGCGTGAGGTCGCCTTGCCCGAGGTGAACGCCGTCCGCGCCTATGGCCGCCGCGACGTCGGGGTGGTCGTTGACGATGAGGGCGGCGCCGGCGTCCGCGCACAGGTCGCGGAGTTCGCGGGCGAGCGGCAGCCAGCGCCCCTTGTTCCCGTCTTTCACGCGCAATTGGAGGGCGGACGCGCCCCCGGCGACGGCCTGCTCCGCGACCCACGCGGGGTCGCGCCCGCCCGTGAGCGCGGGGTCAATGATGACGTACAGCCCGCGCAGGCGCTCCGCCGTTCTCCGCCGCGCCCCGGATGCGGCGGCGAGTTCGGCCTGCGCCATCGCGTCGGCGAGATAGGCGAGATGCGGGCGGTCCGGCGCGTGGGCGTTGAACGCCGCTGACGCCTCCGCGAGCGCACGCAGCGCGCCGAGCAGCGCCGTATAGCGCGCCTCCAGCCCGCCCGGCCACTCGAGGTGCTCGGCGTCCCCGACGGCGCGGTCTATCGCCGCCGTCGTTTCGTCCGCGAGGGCGTCGAGCCCCAAGCGGCGCGCCGCCTCCATACGCGAGCGGGCGCGGTCGTCGTCCGCCTCGCCTGAGCGCGCCGCCTCAAAGTCGCGGCGGACGTAGCGCAGCGCGCTCAGCAGCCACTCGCGCGTGAAGTGCGGCGCTTCGGACGAGGAAGGGCGGTCGTTAGGCGCCATTCGTTCCCTGCTCCCCGTCCGCAGGCGCCGCGCGCCGCACCACCACGCGCCGCACCCGGCGCCCGGACGTGGACTGCACGCGCAACTCCAGGCCGCTCTCCTCCACGACGTCCCCGACCGACGGCACCTTCCCCAAGCGAGCGAACAGCAATCCGCCCACCGAATCGAAGCCCTCCCCCTCCACGGCGGCGCCGAACGCCTCGTTGAAGTCGTCCACGGACATCTTCCCCTCGACGACCGCCGTTCCGTCGGCGCGGCGCTGAATGTCGGGCTGGCCCTTGTCGAACTCGTCCTCGATCTCGCCCACGATCTCCTCGAGGAGGTCTTCAATCGTTACGAGCCCCGCGAGGCTGCCGTACTCGTCCACGACGATGGCCATGTGAACGCGGCGCTCCTGGAACTCCTGCAGCATCTCGTCCACGCGCTTGGTTTCGGGCACGAAGAACGGAGGGCGCATCAGGTCGGCGAGCGATTTGCCGGCGGCGCCGCCCCGCGACGCCTCGGCGAGCAGGTCGCGGCTGTAGAGAACCCCGACGATGTTGTCCGGCGTCTCTCCGTACACCGGCAGCCTGCTGTGGCCGGCGTCCAGCATCCGCTCCGCCGCCCGCTCGACGCCCGCGTCCGCCCCCACGCTCACGATGTCGACGCGCGGAACCATAATCTCACGCACGAACGTCTTGTCGAGATGGAGAATCGCGTGAATCATCGCCTGCTCGTGATGCTCGAGCAACTCTTCGCTAATCTCCTCCTGGACGTCGAGCGCGGGCGCCGCCGTCTCCGCGCCGGGCGCGCCGGACTGCTCCCCGTCCTGGTCGCCCCCGGTGAAGCGCAGCCCCGCGCGGAAGAAGCGGCGAATCGGCAGCAGCGGACGAAGCATCGCCAGCGCAATGACCCCCGTCATCGCCAACCGCGACGCGGACAGGCGGCCGGGCAGCAGTTTCACGAGCGGCGTGAGCAGGAGCAGCGCCGCCCATAAACCCGTGAGCGCGGCGGTCAGCGCAAGCCAGTGGAGCGTGAATAACCTGAGGAGCAGCGCCAAAGCCGACGCGGAGATCGCCGCCGCGCTCATCATCAACAGCAGCGAGATCAGTTCTTCGTAATCTTGCCTTCCGGCGCGGAGGCGGCGCGCCGCCTCCGCCCGCGCCCCGCTCTCCGGCAGCAGGCCCCGCGCCATCGCGCGCCGCAGAAGCGGCATCGCCGCCACGCCGGCGTGCAAGCCGAGGAAACTCATCGCCGACAACGCCAGCGCCAACGCTAAGACGCTACTGCCGCTATCCAAAGGACGTTCCCCCCTCCATAGACGCGAGCGCCGCCTCCCGCCTCGCCCCCAACGGCCTCGCGGGAACTCCCGCGACCCGCCCGCCCGGAGGCACGTCGCGGTTCACCACCGCGCCCGCTCCCGTGACGGCCCGCGCCCCGACGCTCACCGGCGCGATCAGCAGCGTGTCGCTTCCGATGAACGCGCCCTCTCCGATCTCCGTTTGATGCTTCCGCGCCCCGTCGAAGTTGCACGTGACCGTCCCCGCGCCGATGTTCGCGCCGGGGCCGACAACCGCGTCGCCGACGTAGCAGAAATGCCCGACGCTTGCGCCCGCCCCGATGCGGCTCGCCTTGATCTCCGCGTGCGATCCCACGTAGGCCCCGTCCTCCAGCACGCTTCCGCGCCGGACGTGCGAGAACGGCCCGACCTGCGCGCCGGAACCCAGCACGCACTCCTCGATGACGGCCTGCCCGACCCGCGCGCCCGGCCCGACCTCGGCGTCGCGCAACTGCGCGTTCGGCCCGATCTCCGCGCCGCGCGCGACCCGCGTGGATCCTCGAATGCAGGTGTTGGGGTGCACGGTGACGTCTTCCCCCAACTTCGCCGCCGCGTCGAAGTGCGTCGTCTCCGGGTCCAGCAGCGTCGCGCCCCCGGCCATCGCCGCGCTTCGCAGCCGCCGCTGCGCGGCGCGCTCCGCCCGCGCCAAATCCTCGCGCGTGTTGACTCCCAGCGCCTCGTCCGCGTCCGCCGCCGGATGCGTCTCCACGCGCTTGCCGTCCGCGACCGCCCGCGCGACCAGGTCGGTGACGTAATGCTCCCCGGACGGTCGCGGTTTCAACTCGCCGAGCGCGCGCCGCAGCCACGACGCCTCAAAAGCGTAGACGCCGACGTTCACCTCGACTTCGCCCGACTCGGGAACGGGAGCGTCGCCAGGCTCGGCGATCGCAATCGCCTTCCCTCGCGCGCCCCGCTGCAGCAGGCCGACCGACTGCGCCGCCGTCGCGCTCATCACGCAGGAGAGCAGCGTCACGGTCGCCTTGCGCCGCTCGTGGAGCATCGCAAGCGCGCGGACCGTCTCTTCGCGGACGAGCGGCGCGTCGGCGTTCATCGCCAGGACATGCTTCGTTTCCTGGGGGAGCGTGATGAGCGCGGTCGCGAGCGCGTGGCCGGAGCCGAGGGGGGCCGGCTGCTCAACGAGTTCCGCGTCGGGGACGGCCGCGGCCATCTCCTCTATGCAGCCCGGGGGCGTCACGATGACGACGCGGCCCCCGGCCGCGCGGGCGGCGTTCGCGGCATGCGCCGCCATCGGCAGCCCCGCCACCGCGTGCAACGCCTTGGGGCGCGAGGAGCGCATCCGCGATCCTCTGCCTCCCGCCAGCGCAATGGCCGTCCAAGCGCCCATCTTCGCCGCCTGCCGCCTACCGGCCTCGCAGGCTCGTTCCTTCTCCTCTATCCCGTTATCCCATCGGGGCGATTCCGCCCGGGGTTATTCTACCTTAGGAGACATTCGCATAGCCTGCCGCCTTGCCCCATGCCGAGGGGAATCCAAATGCGCGGCGCAATCCAGGCCGCAGGGGGCGGCGCCGTCCTGTCGCGTTAGGCGCCGTTGGCGTGGAGACGTTGCACGGCTTCTCCACATCGCAGGTTCCCGCTTTCGGGAATGACCGCGCAAGGGGCGAATGTCGCGGCGGGCGCTCTACTTCGCCCTATCGCGGAGCGCCCGCCCTGCAAGCGGCCATACGCGCTTCAATTCGTTGTTGCCCCCGCCGCCGCCGCGGAGCGTCCCTCCGTAGGCAACCGGCAGATAACCCCGCAGCGTCGCGAGCGAGTACCCGTATTCCAGGCTCGCCTCTTGCCCGAAGTCATTCAGAAATCGCAGCCAGTCAGCGGCCATGCCCGACTGCGTAACTTCGAACCATTCGCGGACGGATAAGGCGGCGACGGTCGAGCGATGCTGCGGGTATTCTTGCAGGAATCGCTGCACGCCGAAGAACGCTTGCTTCACCTTTCCCGTATTGTTGTTGCCGTCCTGATTCGTGGCGATGCGGAGGACATCTTTCGCAAGTTCGCAACTGCCGGAGCGCAGGTACGCTAAGAATTCGCGGTAGGACATAAGCGGCGCGGAGGCAGGCCCAATCGCCGGCGCCGTCACCTCTTCTCGCCTGATTAGGTCTAGGAGAGACTCTTTCGTCTCCACCGCCGCCGCGCATCGCGCGACGAATTCCTCGAACTGCGCGCGGCTGACGCTCTCCAACTTCGGACGCATCTCGGCGACGAGACCGCGCAGCTGGTCGACTTCCCGCCCCGTCGCCACCCGCGCCGCCTCAATGTTCCGCATAAACCCGCCCGCCGTCAGGTTCGCCGATCCCGCCATCGCCTTGCCGCCGTCCGACAGAACGATCTTCGCGTGCAGATGACTAGCGCGCCTGATGACGACGGGGCCGGTTTGCCCTTCGACCTGCCCGATGAAATCGAGCAGACTCTCCGGGTCGGAAGCGCCCGTAAGCCAATCGCGCGCATCGAGCCTCGTCCAAACCTCCAGCGCGTTCACCTTCTTGGGCAAAGCGTCCGCGACGATGTTCAGCGCGGGAGTGGACACGAACGGGCTGCACAGAAGCAGGCGCCCTCTCGACGCCGTGACGACCTCGCGTAACCTGTCGGCGTCAGGCGAGAGCCAGACGCTCATAGCATCATCCTCGACTGGGGAGCGCCTTCGATTTCGTCCTCATCCAATCCGGTTTGCGGGCGTTGCTCTTCGCTCTCGAACGAAACCGCCCGCTGCGGCGAAAGCAGCGTTACGCGCTCGTCCGAGACCGTGTAGGACGAAGGCTCTTGCTCGGCAATTGCCTTGACGTAGCCGGACGGGTCGTCGCCGAGAAGCCGGCAGGCTACGCCCTCCAGCGCGGCGAGCGCCGACTTGCGCCTCGTCACGCCGTTGAAACGCCGCCTGAGTTTGTAGCAATTCAGCAGCAGACGATCCGCCAACGCAACCGGGTCCGCGGGCTCGCCCGAAGGAGAATGCAGCGCGTCGTACTTGCCCCATACCGCTCGCTTGACCAAGTTGCGTCCGTTCCCGTCAACGAAAACCGACGCAACGTCCTCCTCGAACGCCTCCCTCAGATCGCTGAGCGGCGAACGCCTGGCCCAGTCGGCGAGCGACTCGCCTACGCCGGCGGCGCCTAGCGTTCCGCGCTTGCCCTTGAACGCGATGTGCTTGATCAGTTCCGACGCGAGCGAATCCTCCTCCGAAGGCTGTTGATACCCCACGCGGATAGCCGCTTCGCCCGCGTACACGGGCGAGATTTCCACGCCAATCCATCGCCTGCCAAGCGAACGCGCCACTTTCGGCGTGGTGCCGCTGCCCGCGAACGGATCGAGAACCAAGTCCCCAGGCTCCGAGCAGGCCCGGACGATCCGCTCCGTAATCTCCTCGGGGAAAACCGCGATGTGCGAGGTCTGCTCCGCCGCTCCGAACGCGACTCTGTCAACCTCCCACACATTGCCGGGGTTCCTTCCCCAGAAATTGTTCCGCTTGTCGTACTCCTTCGAACGCTCGCGCACCGCGTCCGCCGAGAACGTCGGCTCGCCGCCCGGCTTGACGTACCACATAATCGTCTCGTGCTTGTTCGTGAACTTCTTGGTGAACGCATGCCCGCCCCAGTACCGCCAAATGATGCGGTCCCACAGCGGAAACCCGTCCCGCCCCTCTCGGAATATCTCGTAACTCATCAGGTCTATGGGGATGATCTCCCTGGAGTCTCCCTCGCCCTGCGTATAGCCCGTCTGCCAGAAGACGGAGCCGCCGGGGCGAACCACGCGCTTGATCTCGCCAATGGCGAGGCGCAGGAACGATCGGTACGCC